>NZ_JAUFPU010000019.1 GCF_030409555.1 Chitinimonas viridis | reverse complement strand
GGCGACGGCAAGGTCATCGACCGGGGCTTTACCGGCCACGAGATGCTGGACGAGCTGGACTTGGTGCACATGAACGGGCGTATCTACGACCCGCTGGTGGCGCGATTCCTGTCGGCGGACCCGTTGATTCAGGACCCGGAGCATAGCCAGAGCTACAACCGCTATACGTATGTGTGGAACAATCCGACGAATATGACGGATCCGACGGGGTTTGCGGGCTGTGTAAGCAGCCATACCGATGGTGGTAGGGAAGATGGCGGGTCGGGCTGTAGTCTCACTGGTGGTCTGTCACCCGAAGGCTTGAAGTCGGTGCAAGGGGCTGCAGAGACCATCGCTGCCGGTGGTTTGGTTTTTGTGCAAGATAAGGATGGGACCTACACTGTGATAGGTGGTGGAGCTAATGGGCCTGCAATCATTGCTACTGGTGCAAAGCTACCATCGTCATTGGAGCGCTCTGGGACGGCTAGTGCCGATACAAGCAAGGGAGATAAAGGGAATGCTAGTCGTATTTTGGCTGGGGGGACTGCGAATTTAGTTCGAGATGTTCTGAAAAATTCCATCGTAGGCGGAGCTGGTGGACGAAGAGGTGGTGGTAATGATCTATTAGGTAGTGCTGCTGCACTTGGTGCTGGCTCGTTGTTAGGTGATGTAATTACTCAAGGAGCAGCAAGTGCTGAAGGCACAGAAGTGCTGCGTGTGTATCGTGGCACTGCAAGAAGCTCGGAGAATTCCGCGTGGCGGTACACTGGATTCATGATGAGTGATGCTGCTCGAGAGGGATTCTTTGAAAATGATTTTTCATTGGCTGCTGCGTTGGCGGCGGGTGCCAAACGCCATTATGAATTGTTATTCCGCTTTCGCTCTGAGGAGTTGATGGCGCAAGCGCAGACCTTGACTGGGACAGAGTTTCCCTTTACCCCTCGCTCGATGTTTTCAGTAACTACTAACTTAGAAGTCGCGAGGTCATTTGCTGGATTTAATGGCGCGGTTTATTATGCTGATATTCAGAGGCGTTTTTTGGTTAAAACCCCTGTTGCAACAAGTACTGAGGATGAGTACTTTATTCGCGTAGCATACCCGATGAAGGAGGTAGGTGTGAATGATTAGCCGGCCAATGTTTTTGTTTGGTAAGAAACATTACTTTTATTCTGGGGGGGAAATATTAGAGGCGAGAAATTTCTTACTTGACAAGTCGGAGGAGTTGAGGGCGGTTGCTCGAAGTGCTTGTGATGAGAGGATTTTTTTCCCCGGATTATATTTGGGTTTCTTTGAAGGGCCAAAGGGGGAATATTTCTTTAACTTCTTTTTGATGGTGGAGAGTAATTTATGGCCTGTTTTATTGGAAAGGTATGTTTGCAGTAATTGCCATTCCACCTTGATGGGCTGTTATGCTAGAAGTAGCTCACTATACGAGCTGTATGGGGATAGTTACGTACTCTACAAGAATGCACTTCGTTTGCCGTCGGTTAACTGCCCTAGTTGCGGTAGCACCCTAGATAGGCATTACTTGTTCGCAAAGTTGGCGCCCAAATCCTAGGTGCCCCGTCCGCTAGTTTGCAACAGCTAGGTTAACCACATTCCTCTCTGGGATACAGCAAGACGAGGGGTCTTGTATTTTGCGTGACAATCCATTTGTGCGTAGCCCATTGTGACCTTACCCGACTCGGTCTACCACGCATAAATTAGCAATCTGAGCGGTTGGGGGGTGATGCCTTTCCCGGTATTCCGCCGGGGTCAAATAGCCCAGCGCACTATGTGGCCGGGCCGCGTTGTAATCGAGACGCCACGCCTCGATCTTCTGTTGTGCATCATGCAGGCTACGGAAGGTATGCTGGTTCAAGCACTCCTCCCGGAACCGACCGTTGAAGCTTTCGATATGTGCATTGTCCACGGGCTTGCCGGGCCGGATGAACTGCAGTCGCACACCATGTTCATATGCCCACTGATCCAATGCCTTGCTGGTGAACTCCGGCCCATTGTCCACTTGGATCTGGCTGGGCAACTTCCCCTGGCTTCGACGCCCCCCCCGAATTTGAGTAGCGCCACGGTTTAGCGTCCAATCCCATCATCGAAGGAGATTAGGCATGAAGAAGCGCATTACCCAAGAACAGACTGCTGGTTGGCCAGCCCCTGCAGCAAGGCCAGCCCCTTGGGCCAGTGGGCCAGGCCGCTTTGGGCGTTGATATGGCCTGCGCCGGTGAGCAGGTAGAAGCCGGAGCCCCAGTGCTGTGCCAGTTGCTGGCTACGCGCCAACTGGCAATAGGGGTCGTTGTCGCTGGCGACCACGATGCTGGGAAAAGGTAGGCGTTGGCGGGGGATGGGGGCGAAGCCTTGTATCTCGGCGGGGGCGTTGTCGCGCTCGACGTCGGCGGGGGCGACCAGCAGGGCGCCGGCTATGCGGTGGTGATGCTGTGGGTAGTGGGCGAGCCAGTGCAGCAGGGTGAGGCAGCCCAGGCTGTGGCAGGCCAGCAGTGCGGGTTGGGCTTGCTGGGCCAGGTGCTTGTCCAGCGTCTGTATCCAGTCGTCTAGGTCGGGGTGGTCCCAATCGGTTTGTGGGACGCGGCTGCTGCCGGGTTGGCTGGCTTGCCAGTGGCTTTGCCAGTGTTCGGGGCCGGAATTTTGCCAGCCTGGGTGCAGCACTATGGGAGGCGTGGTGGGCATGGACTTCGCCTATCGAGTTGGGGGTGAGCGAAATGGGCTGTCAATTGGGCAGATACGCTGTGCGCGGGGCGCTTCTGGCAACCGTACTTTTATCGCAGTACGGCGTTGCTCTTGTCTTGCCTGGAGGCCGGTGGATGGTCGGCCCCCGTGGACGCGCTGAGGTTTCTGATAGTGCCCTTGGTAAGGTTTATCAAGCACAGTATGTGTACCCTTGGTGCCGTTGCTGGGCATGATGCCGGCGTTGAAAAATTCCAAACAGGAATTTGAAATTGTTTTTTTAGATCTATTTGGAATTTTGTGACGGTGCCGGCTGTGCGGTCATCCATACGGCGGGCCTGACTAGGCGTATCATCGCGCTCAATGAACATGCTCTTGGAATATCTACATGGTTGAACTGCTGTTTGGCATCGTGGCGGTGGTTGTGCTGTTGGCGGGCATTCTGGTGGTGGTGCGGTTGGGGCAGTTGGCCCAGTCACAGCGCACCACGCTGGATTTGTTGTCTGCCCAGCTGGAGGAGAAGCACAGGGCCATGCTCAATGACCTGCATGGTGGTTTGCAGCGGCAATCCGAGGCATTGAGCCATGGCTTTGCCGAGCAGAGCGAGCGTTTGCGTAATAGCGTGACGGAATCGGGCGAGCGCCTGCGCGATAGCGTGGGGCAGTCGTTTGATCGCTTGCGTGAATCGGTGGGGGCTGAGCTGAAGGACACCCGGGTAGGCCTGGACAGTCTGAGGGCGACCCAGACCGAGGCCTTGCAGGCGGCGCAGATTGCCCAGACTGCTGCTTTGCAATCGATGCAGCTGACGCAGGCCCAGGCCCTGGCCGACAGCCGGGAGGCCATTGCCAAGCAGCTGGCTGAGATTTCGCAGACTGTGCAGCAAAAGCAGGATGCCTTGCGCGCTGAGGTGCTGGAATCGGTGGGCAAGCAGGTGGGTGAGCAGGGGCGGGCGCAGCAGGAGTTGTTGCTCAATACCTTGCGCCGTACCACCGAGCAGTTGACTCAGTCGATTAGCTTGCTGAGTGAGGGAGTGGACAAGCGGCTGGAGCAGATTTCGGGCAAGGTGAGCGAGCGGCTGGATGAGGGCTTCAAGAAGACCAATGAGACTTTCGCGAGCGTGATGGCGCGCCTGGCGACGATAGATGAGGCGCAGAAGAAGATAGATGGCTTGACCAGCAATGTGGTGAGCCTGCAGGAGCTGCTAGGCGACAAGCGTTCGCGCGGGGCTTTTGGCGAGGTGCAGCTGGAGCATCTGGTGAGCAATGTGCTGCCGGCTTCGTGCTACCAGTTGCAGGCGGTGTTGAGCAATGGCACCCGGGCGGACTGCATACTGAAACTGCCGGAGCCGACCGGCACGGTTGCGGTGGATTCGAAGTTCCCGCTGGAGAACTATCACAGGATGTTCGGTACCAGTGTGGAATCCGAACGCTTGCTGGCGCAGCGGCAGTTCAAGGCGGATGTGAAGAAACATATCGACGCCATCAGCGACAAATACATTGTGGCGGGTGAGACGGCGGATGGTGCCGTGATGTTTATCCCGGCCGAGGCGGTGTTTGCCGAGATCCATGCTTACCATCCCGACCTGGTGCAGTACGCCATGGGCAAGCGGGTGTGGATTGTGTCGCCGACCACCATGATGGCCGTGCTCAATACGGCGCGTGCTGTCATCAAGGATGTGGAAACACGTCAACAGGTGCATATTATCAAGTCGGCGCTGTCGCGCTTGTCGGAAGACTTCCGCCGGTTTGATACGCGTATGAAGAACCTGGCTACGCATATCCGGCAGGCGCATGAGGATGCGCAGCAGGTACAGATCAGCAGTGAGAAGATCAGCAAGCGTTTTGTCGAGATCGAGCATGTACGGTTTGAGCACGAAGCAACGGAGACCCTGCCGCTTGAGGCAGCCAGTAGTGAGGAATTGATATGAGCATGATGAATGTACGTGGCCTGTGTCTGGTAGGCGTGGCCTTGGCAGCAACCTTGGCGCACGCCAAGGTGTATAAATGGGTCGACGCCAATGGCCAGGTGCAGTACGGCGATCAGCCACCGGCCATGGTGAAGAGCGAGCAGATGAAGCTTCGCTCACCGGCTGGCGTGGTACAGGTGGCGCCGCCCCAGGCAGCGGGCAAGGGTAATGTGATACAGGCCGGTGTGCCGACGGCGGAAGAGGCCAAGGTGTTGTGCGCCAATGCCAATGCCAACTTGAAGGCCCTGGGCGCCAAGGAAGTCTTTACCACTGGGCCGGATGGCAAGAATGTGAAGATGCCTGAGGCGGAGCGCCAGGCGAAGATTGCCGAGAATACCAAGGCGCAGCAGCGGTTGTGCAAGGGCAGTAATTAAGCGCCGCTAACCAAACCCTTCTGGCGTTGTTGTGCGAGCTTGCCGTACCCACGTACTGTCTGCGGCGCGCGCCTAGCCAGAACCGCTACGCTGGGTTTTGTTAGCAGCTCTACGCGCCCACAAGGTGGAGTAGGTAGGGCGCTGGTGAGCTGTTGGCGCCCGTTCAAGGTCGCTTTGTCTTGTCGCGGCCCGCTGGGCTTGCTAGGCGCCGTCGTCCCGCTTCATGGTTTTGCCTAGTGCTACCCGGCGGTGGCGGGCGTCTTTGGGATCGGCGATCAGGGGGCGGTAGATTTCTACCCGGTCGCCTTCCCGTAGCGGGGTTTCGAGCGCGCGGACATGGCCATGTACGCCGGCTGTCAGCTTGGCCTGCGATAGCTCGGGAAAGCGCTGGGCGAGGGCTGATGCGGTGATGGCGGCGGCGATTGTGCTGCCTTCGGGCAGGCTCAGGGCGACGATGGCCTGTGTGTCGGGCCGGGCGTAGGCTACTTCTATGTTGATCATTGTGCTCATCCGTGCCGCCTGTCTGCTTCTTTGACGAAGGCATCGACAAAGGTGCCCGCTATCTTGCTGAATACCGGGCCGACCAGGCTTTCCAGCGTGCGGCTGGAAAACTCGTAGTCGAGTTCGAATTCTATCTTGCAGGCGTCGTCCGCTAGTGCATGGAAGCGCCATGCCCCGGTGAGCGCACGGAAGGGGCCGTCTTTCAGTTCCATGCTGATGAGATCGGCCTGCTTGCGGTTTTCGGTGGTGAACGCTGATTTCAGGCCCAGGTAATCGATGCCTATGGTGGCGACGGTCCAGTCGTGATCGCGCAGGTGGATCTGGGTCTGGCCGCACCAGGGCAGGAATTGCGGGTAATCCTCGACCCGATCGATCAGGTCGAACATCAATTTGGCCGGGTAGGGCACGAGGACAGATTTACGGACTTGGGGCATGGGTGTGATCGCGACTGGTAGAATACCAGCCTAGTTCGCGGCATAAGGTCGCGTATCCTAAGTTTCAACAGGGTTACATGCAATTCAATCAAGAAGACATACAGGATTTTGGCGACCATGAGTTGTCGCTGGACCCTCAGGTAGCTGCCATCCGCACACCGCCGCACTCGGTGGAGGCGGAGCAGTCGGTGTTGGGTGGCCTGCTGATCGACAATGGTTCCTGGGACCGGATTGCGGACGCCATTACCGAGCCGGACTTCTACCGTGACGACCATCGTGTGATCTTCCGCCATGTGTCGCGGTTGGTGGAAACTGGCCGCCCGGCGGATGCGGTGACGGTGGCGGAATCGCTGGATAATGCCAGCCAGCTGGCCTATGTGGGTGGTCTGAGCTATCTGGCCAGCCTGGCGCAGAACGTACCCAGCGCTGCCAACATCAAGCGCTATGCCGAGATTGTGCGTGAGCGCTCCATCATGCGGCAGTTGGCCGCCATCGGTACCGAAATTGCCGATGCCGCCTATAGCCCCCGTGGCCGCGAGGCGGCACAGCTGCTGGATGAGGCGGAAGGCAAGGTGTTTGAAATTGCCGAGCAGTCTGCCCGTGGCAAGCAGGGCTTTCTGGGCATGCCGCAGCTGCTGAAAGAGGTGGTTACGCGGATTGATGAACTCTACAGCCGCGACAACCCGGATGAGGTGACCGGGACACCTACCGGTTTCTCGGACCTGGATGGCAAGACATCGGGCTTGCAGCCCGGTGATCTGATTATCGTGGCGGGGCGGCCTTCCATGGGCAAGACGGCCTTCTCGGTCAACATCGCGGAGAATGTGGCCATCGATTCGGCCTTGCCGGTGGCGATTTTCTCGATGGAAATGGGCGGTGCGCAGCTGGCCATGCGTATGATCGGTTCGGTAGGGCGGCTGGATCAGCATAAGATCAAGACTGGCCGGCTGGAGGATGATGATTGGCAGAAGCTGACCTATGCCGCTGGCAAGCTCTCTGAGGCCAATATCTTTATCGACGAAACGCCAGGCTTGACGGCGCTGGAACTACGCGCTCGCGCCCGCCGCCTGGCGCGGCAGTTTGACGGCAAGCTGGGCTTGATCGTGATCGACTACATACAGTTGATGTCGGGTTCGGGCAAGGATCAGAACCGTGCTACCGAAGTGGGTGAAATCTCGCGTTCGCTGAAGGGCTTGGCCAAGGAGCTGCGGGTGCCGGTGATTGCCCTGTCGCAGTTGAGCCGTTCGGTGGAGCAGCGGCCCAATAAGCGTCCCATGATGTCTGACTTGCGGGAATCGGGCGCCATTGAGCAGGATGCCGACTTGATCATGTTTCTGTACCGGGACGAGTACTACAACCCGGATTCGCCCGACAAGGGCTTGGCCGAGATCATTGTCAGCAAGCATCGTAACGGCCCGACGGGTGTGGTCAAGCTGACCTTCCTGGGCCATTGGTCGCGCTTCGAGAATGCGGCGTTGCCAGGTGGCGGCTGGTCGTCTGGGGAATGATTTTTTCTTGCCGATTCCATTGGGCAGTGGTGTGCCAGGGCGCTGCTGCTAGGGCGAGCAGCCGCTGCTGGCTTGACCGTCGCGCGTTGCTGAGGCTGTACGAAGCGACCGTGGGCGGTGCGAGCCACTGGCGCGGCATGCTGGCTTTGTTGCCGTTGCTATGCATGCCAGCAAGCCAGGCTGCGCCCATCGTGCTGTATGCGGATGAGGCGTTTCCCCCTTATTCCTATGTTGAGCGGGGGCGCTTAAAGGGCATTTATGTAGACCAGGTGCGGGCCGCCGTGGCCAGGCTCAAGCGATACCAGGTGGAGCTGCGGCCCATTCCTTGGGAGCGCGGTTTGGCGGAGCTGGCGCATGGGCGGATTTTTGGCTTGTTTGCTTCCTACCGTCGGTCTGAGCGGTCCTATATCACGCATTACTCTGCCCCGCTGCAGCACGAGCATGTCGCGGTGTTCTGCAGGCAGCAGGTATTGCAACCACCCAGGCCAGACTGGCCCCGGGACTATGGCGACCTGCGCATAGGCATCAACCAGGGTTTTGCCATGAGCGATGTGTTTGTGCAGGCACGGCAGTCTGGTGCGATCAGGGTCACGCAGTTCAAAGGCAATGAGGAAAATCTGCTGGCGCTGGCGGCGGGTAGGACCCATTGCTATGTCAATGATCGGTTTTCCATCCTGTGGAACCTTAGGCGATTGCAGCGCGACCCTCGCACCAAGGCGTCGATGGCGGCGCTGGACCTGCGTGAAAGCTTGACGCTCTCCAGCGAATCGGCCCATGTGGTTTTTGGGCCAGGCGAGACCGATGCGATACAGAAGGCTTTTATTGCTGATCTGGACAGGGAGTTGGTGGAGCAGAGTCGTAGCGGAGAGGCGCAGGCGATTGTGGCGAGATATTTGAAGTAGCTACGCGCGACTAGGGCTGTTTGCGGGGGGCTGCCGAGGTTGGCGTGAACGCTGAGGGGACTGGTATTTCAATCTGCCCCATGCGGCGGGCTTCGCTTTGCTCAGGCCGCCCTACCTGCGGACGCCACCGGTATCAAGGGTGCTTGGGGCTTGCGATATGGCATGGCGCTACTGTGACAGCTGGCGCAGCCGTTGCATTCGTGCCGGTTCTGCCTTGACCAGCCATTCGTCCTTGGACAGCACGGCAAGGGCGCGGGCGAAGTAGTTGCGGGCTTCCTCGCGGCGGCCGGTCAGTAGCAGGTTCTCGCCGATTTCCTCGTAGACGTAGCCGTCTTCCTCGCCCTGGCGCTGCCAGGCCCGTTCCAGGTCTAGCAGGATGGTCAGGGCGCGTTCCACTTCGCCGCTTTCGCGCAGTACCTTGGCTACGCTCCAGCGGGCTACCAGCAGTGTTTTGCCGCTGCCGTGCGCTTCGTGCCAGGCTTGGGCCTTGCGTAGGTAGTCGAGCGCCTTGGGCAGGTCTTTCTGGTCGTGGTAGGTCCAGCCCTGGTTGTTGTAGAGCGAGCCCAGCCAGTCTTTGGCGCGCGTGTCGCTGCTCTTCTCGGCCAGCTGGATGGCTTGCTGGTTCCATTCCAGCGTGGCCTTGCCGCTATCGACGATGCCCAGCATGTGCAGGGCGTCGATGGTGTAGAAGTCGAGGTTGTGGCGCTGTGCCAGGGAGAGGGCGTTGCGGAACCACCGCCAGGCTTTTTTGGGCTCGCCGGCTGAGTTGATCAGGCGGCCGCGTTCCAGCAGGTAGCGCACGCTGACGGTGGGTGGCAACTGGCCCATGGTGGGCAGTACGCTGTCGAGCGTGAGATTACCGGCCTGGAAGTTGCCCTGCAGGCCTTGGGCACGGGCGATCTGGGTGATGAGTTCGCCTGCCGTTGCGGCGTCGCCGGCCTGCTGGGCTTGTTCCAGGGCTTTGCGGAAACGGGTTTCCGATACCGCTGGTTTGTCGTAGTCCCATAGCTTGTCCACGTCGGCCGCCAGGGCCGAGGCCATGAGACTGAGTGCGAACAGGATGCGTACTATCACAAACTCACCTTGATGAAGCCGGATTCGATCAGTTCGTCCAACAGGTAGCTGAAGTCCTCGGCACTTTCTGAATCGGGGGCGAAACTGAAGACGTCCTGATTGCTGCCTACGCCTTCGAGTATGCTTTGGCTCTCGAACACGCGGGTGCGGCAGAAGTCCTTGCCGTAGCGGCGGGTCAGTTCGTGAGAGACTTTTTCTGAGGTGGGGTGGCCGCGCTGGTAGCGGTTGATGAATACCTTGCGCGGGCGATAGAGGCCTTTGGTGGCCAGGCCTTTCAGGGTCTGGTCGAGCTGCTGGGCGCCGTTCATCGCGAGGTATTCGGCGGTGACGGGTACCAGTACGACATCTGCAGCCATCAGCGCTGAGAGCGACAGTACGCCGATCATGGGGCAGCAGTCGATCAGTACAGGTGTGTCGCTATCGGCCAGCATTTCGTCTGCCATGGCTTTCTTGAGCCGCCGCAAGTCGCGCCGGTTCTGGGTCAGCATCATGTCGACCTTGGCCAGTTCCATGTGCGAGGGAATCAGGTTGACCTGGTTGCCCAGCTCGGTCACCAGCTCCGACAGGGGCGTCTGGTTCTGGTAGAAGCTGTAGACCGTGCGGCTGGCCTTGGGGGTGAGGCCGGACATGCTGGTGAGGTGAGCCTGCGGGTCCAGGTCGATCACCAATGGTGCCAAGCCGTTGCGGGCCATGGCGGCGGCCAGGTTGGCGGTGGTGGTGGTCTTGCCTACGCCACCCTTCTGATTGAATACGGCAATGATGGTCATGCGGTTCGCCTCGTTGGTCTGCCATCATTTTAGCTGCCGTATGGCCAATGGCGATGAAAAAACGCCCGGCTTGCTGCGATGGCCGGGCGGTTTGGTGGGATGGGCCTGCCCTGGGCCAGCCTGATGGGTAGGCTGGCCAGGGCGGGGGAGGTTACAGTACTTCGGCGGCGTGGTCGGCCAGGCGCGAGCGTTCGCCCCGCTGCAGGGTGATGTGGCCGGAATGGCCCCAGCCCTTGAAGCGATCCACCACGTAGGTGAGGCCGGACGAGCCTTCGGTCAGGTAGGGGGTGTCGATCTGGGCGATATTGCCCAGGCAGACTACCTTGGTGCCGGGGCCGGCACGGGTGATCAGGGTCTTCATCTGCTTGGGGGTGAGGTTCTGCGCTTCGTCGATGATGAGGAATTTGTTGAGGAAGGTGCGGCCGCGCATGAAGTTGAGCGATTTGATCTTGATGCGTGACCGTATCAGGTCGCGGGTGGCGGCGCGGCCCCATTCGCCAGATTCGCCATCGGTCTGGTTCAGTACGTCCAGGTTGTCTTCGAGGGCGCCCATCCAGGGGGCCATCTTTTCTTCTTCGGTGCCGGGCAGGAAGCCGATATCCTCTCCTACCGGCACGGTGACGCGGGTCATGATGATCTCGGTGTAGCGTTTTTCCTCCAGCGTCATCATCAGGGCAGATGCCAGCGTCAGCAGGGTCTTGCCGGTACCGGCCTGGCCCAGCAGGGTGACGAAGTCGATATCGGGGTTCATCAGCAGGTTGATGGCGAAGTTCTGTTCGCGGTTGCGGGCGGTAATGCCCCAGATGGCGTTCTTGGGGTGGCTGTAGTCCTTGAGTGACTCCAGTACGGCGGTCTTGCCTTCGACCGACCTGACCATGGCGAGGAAGGGTTTGTCGGCTTCCTGCCAGACCATCTGGTTGAGCAGCAGGCTGGCGCAGTCGTTGCCCTTGAGCTGGTAGTAGGCGCGGCCACCTTCCTGCCAGCTTTTCATGTCTTTGCCGTTTTTCTCCCAGAAGCCTTGGTCTATCTCGCGTACGCCGGTGTACAGCAGGTCGGTGTCTTCCAGCACCTGGTCGTTGAAGTAGTCTTCTGCCGCCAGACCCAGGGCGCGGGCCTTGATGCGCATGTTGATGTCTTTGGACACCAGCACAACTTCGCGCTTTGCATGCTGCTGCGCCAGTTGCATGACGACGGTGAGTATCTGGTTGTCGGCCTTGCCGACGGGCAGGTCAGCAGGTAGTTCGATGCGGGTGGCCTGGGTCTGCAGGAACAGGCTGCCGGTGGCCATGCCCTTGGAGGGGTCTTTCAGGGAGACGCCCTGGTTGATCTCGCCTTCCTTGCCGCTGACGATGTCGTCCAGGAATCGGCTGGCCTGGCGGGCATTGCGGGCGACTTCGCTCATGCCTTTTTTGTGGCCGTCGAGTTCTTCGAGGGTGACCATGGGGAGGCAGACGTCGTGTTCCTCAAAGCGGAACAGACTGGTGGGGTCGTGCATCAGTACATTGGTATCCAGCACAAAGAGCTTGGTGGTTTTGGCTTTACGGGCAGCGGCCATATTTTCCTCGGGCTAGGTGATAGGTCGGCTTGTGGCCGACGTCGCGAGAACCGGTACCAATCGGTGCCGCTGACAAAACCCGGCTGGCCTTGCGGTGCGGACCGGCCGTGCTGCCTGGACGGTCTGCTGCGCGCGCCTGCTGCACGCTTGGCCAGCAGTGCTAGGTTGGGTTTTGTTCGCGGCGCCCATCCGGCTCCACAAAGCAAAACGCCCGTCACAGAGACGGGCGTTTCGGTCATTTCATCGTTTGCACGAAAGCTAGCACATCGCTCACATGGCCCGGCACCTTCACGCCGCGCCATTCCTTCACAATCTGTCCCTTGCCATCGACGACAAAGGTGCTGCGCTCTATGCCGCGCACCTGCTTGCCGTACATGTTCTTCATCTTCATTACGCCGAAGGCTTCGCATAGCTGCTCTTCGGGGTCGGATACCAACTCGAAGGGGAAGGCCATCTTGGCCTTGAAGTTCTCGTGCGACTTGAGGCTGTCGCGGCTGGCGCCGAACACCTGGGTGCCGGCGGCCTGGAAGGCGGCGTGGTGATCGCGGAAATCACCGCCCTCGGTGGTGCAGCCTGGGGTGTTGTCCTTGGGGTAGAAATAGAGAACGTAGGGGGTGCCGGCCAGTTGGGCCGTGTCAAACATTTGGTCGCCCGTCATGGGCAGGCTGAGGGCCGGTACTGCTGTCATTACGTCCTCCGGTTTGATTTGATTGTGGTCAAAAACATGGGGGCATACAAGCACAGGCTTGGATGGCGGATTGTTGTTTTTCCCACCCGGCGCGAAGTGCTTGTTTTGATTGAACTAGCCTCGCACGCCTGTGTTGCAGGCATGTTGTAGGGAGGGCGTCAGGGCCGGTGATTAGCTGTCAGCTGAGTTCGGCCAGCAGCTCCTTCACCCGCACGGCCCTGATGGCGGGATCGGGCAGGGCGCTTTCTACCCGCAGGCGGTCTGGACCGGCCAGCTTGTAGTTGCGCTTGGTCTGTATCAGTTTCATGACCTTCATGGGGTCCAGCGTGTTCTGGGCGGCAAACTGTACTGAGATGGCGATCTCGGAGGCATCTAGCTTGAGCACGCCCATGGGCTTGGCCACCAGGCGCAGGCGGTGGCAGTCGAGCAGGATCTTGGCTGGCGGCGGCAGCAGGCCGAAGCGGTCGATCAGTTCCTGCTGCATGTCGTCCAGCTCGTCGTTGGTTTCGCAGTTGGCCAGGCGCTTGTAGATGACCAGCCGTTCGTGCACATCGGGGCAGTAGTCATTGGGCAGCAGGGCGGGGCTGTGCAGGTTGATTTCGGTCGCGACGCCCAGCGGGGCGTTGAGATCGGGCTCCACCCCTTTCTTGAGCGCTTTGACGGCTTCGTTGAGCATGGCGGAATACAGTGAGAAGCCGATTTCCTGCACCTCGCCGGATTGGTCGTCGCCCAGCACTTCGCCTGCGCCACGGATTTCCAGGTCGTGCATGGCGAGATAGAAGCCGGAGCCCAGTTCTTCCATCTGCTGGATGGCTTCCAGGCGCTTTTGCGCGGAGGCTGTCAGGGCTTTGATGTCGGGGACCAGCAGGTAGGCGTAGGCCTGGTGATGGGAGCGGCCGACACGACCGCGCATCTGGTGCAGCTGTGCCAGGCCGAACTTGTCGGCGCGGTTCATGATGATGGTATTGGCATTGGGAATGTCGATACCAGTTTCGATGATGGTGGTGCACAGCAGCAGGTTGAAGCGCTGCTGGTTGAAGTCGCGCATCACCTGTTCCAGATCGCGTTCGCGCATCTGGCCGTGGGCGACGCCGATGCGGGCCTCGGGCAGCAGGGCGGCGAGCTTCTCGTGCATATTGATGATGGTGTCCACCTCGTTATGCAGGAAGAACACCTGGCCGCCGCGCTTGAGTTCGCGCAGGACGGCTTCGCGGATGACGCCGTCGCTCCAGTTGGCGACAAAGGTCTTGATGGCCAGCCGGCGGCTGGGGGCGGTGGCGATGACGGAGAAGTCGCGCAGACCCTCCAGTGACATGGCCAGGGTGCGCGGGATGGGGGTGGCGGTCAGCGTGAGTACATCCACTTCGCTGCGCAGCGCCTTGAGCTGCTCTTTGTGGCGGACGCCGAAGCGGTGTTCTTCGTCGATGATGACGAGGCCCAGGTTCTTGAACTTGATGCCGTCCTGCACCAGCTTGTGGGTGCCGATGACGATGTCGATGCTGCCTGATTCCATGCCGGCTACGGCGGCATCGACTTCTTTCTTGGAGCGGAAGCGGCTGAGTTCGGCCACCCGTACTGGCAGGTCGGCAAAGCGGTCGGAGAAGTTCTGGAAGTGCTGCTCGGCCAGCAAGGTGGTGGGGACCAGCACGGCGACCTGCTTGCCGTCTGCCACGGCCACGTAGGCGGCCCGCAGGGCGACTTCGGTCTTGCCGAAGCCCACGTCGCCACAGATGAGCCTGTCCATGGGCTTGCCGCTGGTCATGTCGGCGATCACGGCTTCGATGGCGCCGGCCTGGTCGGCGGTTTCCTCGAAGCCGAAGCCGTCGGCAAAGGCTTCGTAATCGTGCGGCTTGAAGCCAAAGGCGTAACCTTCGCGGGCGGCTCGGCGGGCGTAGAGGTTGAGCAGTTCGGCGGCGGTATCGCGTACCTGTTCGGCTGCCTTCCGCTTGGCTTTCTCCCATTGACCTGAACCCAGCTTGTGCAGCGGTGCGCTGTCTTCGGCACCGCCGGCATAGCGGCTGATCAGGTGCAACTGGGCGACGGGGACATAGAGCTTGTCGCTGCCGGCGTATTCCAGCAGCAGCATCTCGGTGACGCCCTCGCCAAGATCCATGCTGACCAGGCCCATGTAGCGGCCTATGCCGTGTTGTTCGTGCACGACCGGGTCGCCGACCTTGAGTTCGGACAGATCGCGCAGCATGCCTTCGGCGTTGCTGCGCTTTTGCGCCTTGCGGCGGCTGAGGGTGCTGCTGTGGCCGTACAGGTCGGCCTCGGTTATCACGGCCATGCCGCTGACGATAAAGCCTGCCGCCAGGGGCGAGACGCCCAGCAGTACTCGTTCAGTGCTGGCGAGGCAGTCCTGCCAGGTTTCGGCTACGGCGACGCTGAGGCCGTATTCGGCAAAGTATTGGTGCAGGGTCTCGCGGCGGCCCAGGGATTCGGCCAGCAGGACGACGCGGCCATCGAAGCCATCGACAAAGTCGGCCAGTTTCTGGATGGGGTTGTCGGCCCGGCGGTCTACCCGCAGATCGGGCAGGCCTCGGCTGGCTTCGCGCCAGGCGGTTTCGCGCGCGTCCTCTACCGCTGGGGCTTCGGCGGTGAGCTCCAGCCGGCGGTAGGGCTTCATCAGGGCGAAGAAGCGGTCGGTGCCGATGAACAATTCATTGGGCGGCAGCAGGGGGCGGTCACGGTCGCCGGCCAACATCTTGTAGCGGCTCTGGGTATCGGCCCAGAAGCGGTCGCAGGCTTGCATCAGGTCGCCATGCTGTGCCAGCAGGGCGTCTGCGGACAGGTAGTCGAACAGCGTGGCGGTCTGGTCGAAGAACAGCGGCAGGTAGTACTCGACGCCGGGGGGAATCAGGCCGCTGGAGATATCCTTGTAGACGCGCGATTTGCTGGGGTCGCCTTCAAATACCTCGCGAAAACGCGAGCGGAACTTGGCGCGGCCGTTGTCGTCGAGCGGGAATTCACGCGCTGGCAGCAGGCGTATCTCGGGCACCGGATAGATGCTGCGTTGGGTATCAACATCAAAGGTACGGATGGTTTCGATGTCGGAATCGAACAGGTCCAGCCGGTAGGGCAGGGTGGAGCCCATGGGGAAGAGGTCGATCAAGCCGCCACGGATGGAGAATTCACCGGGGCCATATACCTGGGTGACATGGCTGTAGCCGGCGAAGGCCAAGTCGCTGCGGAGTTTCTCAACATCCAGCCGGGTCTTGGCTTTGAGGAAGAAGCTGTAGGCGGTGAGGTATTCGACCGGTGGCAGTGGCATCAGCGCGGTCTGTACCGGGACGATGATGACGTCGGCCTGTTGCTGGCGTATCTGCCACAGCGTGGCCAGCCGTTCGGAGATCAGATCGTGGTGCGGCGAGAAGCTGTCGTAGGGCAGGGTTTCCCAGTCGGGCAGGAGGACGACGGTCTTGCCGGGGGCAAACCAGGCAATCTCGTCCTTTAGCCGTGCTGCCGTCTGGGCATCGGCTGCCAGTATGGCCAGGGGTTTGACCTGGTCTGCCATCGCGGCGAGCAAGCTGGCATCGCTGGAGCCGGCAGGCAATACGAGTCGGGTGCGTTGGCCGGCGGGTGGCAGCGGCGGTATGGGCAGCAAGTGCGGCATGGCGAGCGGCGGATGGGGTGGGTTCGGCGAAGCGGATGATTATACGCCGACGCCATGCCGGCCGTTGCGTGTGCTGATGGAAACCGTAGGGGGAGACAGGAGGACTAGGCGCGGGGGCTAATTGCTGGTGGCGATGCGCTGGTCCTGTTTTTCCAGCCAGGCACTGAAGTCTTTGGCGGGCATGGCTTTGGCGTAGTGCCAGCCTTGTGCTTCGGGGCAGCCCATGCGGCTCAATACGGTTGCCTGCTCCAGGGTTTCCACCCCTTCGGCAATGGTCTGGAAACCCAGGCTGGCAGCCAGGCCGACGATGGCGCGGGTGATGGCGGTGTCGCCTGCGTCGCCGGGCAGGCCCCGCACAAAGCTTTGGTCTATCTTGAGCCGGTCTATGGGCAGGCGCTTGAGGTAGGCCAGAGAGGAGTAGCCTGTTCCGAAGTCGTCGATGGCAAGTTGTACGCCCAGGGCCTTGAGGGCGCGGAGTCGCATGGCGACGGCGTCGATATGCTGCATCACCACGCTTTCGGTGACCTCCAGTTCCAGGCAGGCGGGATCCAGGCCGCTGGCTACAAGGGCTTTCTCGACCAGCCTGGGCCAGTTCTGGCGCTGGAACTGTACGGCCGAGACGTTCACGGCGACCCGCAGCGGCTGGGCCCGGCCTTGGTTCCAGAGTGCGGCCTGACGGCAGGCCTCAAACAATATCCATTCGCCTATGGGCAGGATGAGGCCGGATTCTTCGGCGACCGGGATGAACTTGGCAGGGGAAATCGGCCCCAGGCTGGGGTGGTTCCAGCGCAGCAGGGTCTCCATGCCTATGGGCCTGCCGTCGCGGATATCGACCTGGGGCTGGAAGGACAGCCAGAGTTCGCCGTTGTCGATGGCGCGGCGCAGGTCCTGTTCGAGTTCGAACGGGGCGTTGACCTCGTGGGAGAGGTCGGGCGTATAGAGTCGTACGGTGTCGAGTGCCTCGCGCTTGCAGCGCTGCATGGCGGCGGTGGCGTGGGCCAGGATATTGACAGTGTCTTCGCCATGCTCGGGGAAGCAGGCGGCGCCGATGCTGGGCCGTATCAGCAGGGTGTCGGCATCCAGCACGAAGAGGGCGTTGAAGCAGCCGCCTATCCGCCTTGCGATGCGCATCACATCTTCCAGTGTGTGCAAACCGCCCACGGCGATGCCGAATTCGTCGCCGCCCAGCCGGCCCATCAGGGAATTGCTCAGTTGCAGGGCGCGCAGGCGTTCGCCTATCTCGCTGAGTATGCGGTCGCCTTTTTCGCGGCCATACACCTGATTGATGACCCGCAGGCGATTGAGGTTGAGCACGGCCACCAGGGCACGCTGCTTTTGTTGCCGGGTATCCCGCAGGAATTCTGCCAGGCGGGCGCGGAAGACCTCGGCGTTGAGTACGCCGGTGAGGGTGTCGACTGCGGTGAGTTCGCGTATCCGTTGCTCGGCCTCGATGCGCTCACTGAGGTCGCTGAATACGGCAAGGTAGTTTTCAGTCTCGCCATGTTCGTTCTTGACCGACGAAATGGTCAGCCATTCGGGGTAGATCTCGCCGTTACGGCGGCGGTTCCATATCTCGCCACGCCAATGGCCGTGCTGGGTGAGCCTTTGCCACATGTCGCGGTAGAACTGCGCGCTCTGGCGGCCTGACTGCAGCACACGGGGGGTCTGCCCCAGTATTTCGTCCACCGTGTAGCCGGTGATCTCGCAAAAGCGGGGGTTGACGGCGCGTATGACGCCGGTGGGGTCGGTGACGATGACGCCGTCGTTGGCGCGTTCTATCAGCCTGTCCATCAGCCTGAGCCGGCGGAGGCGGCGCAGGTGGCCCAGGCCGAAGGAGACGGCGTCGGCCAGGCGGGTGATGACCTCGACCAGCTCGGCATCAAAATAGCCCACATGCTGGCTGGCGACGGTAAGGGTGCCGACTATGCGTCCTTCCTCAAACAGGGGAAAGGCCGCAAATGCGTTGAGTTGATGGTCCCGGTACAGCTCCCGCTGCAGGGCAAACGCGTAGTCTTTGTCGATGTCGTTGCAGATGAAGGGCTTGCCGGACTGGATGGCACGCAGTGAGACCGGCGCGGCGCGGGAGCTGGCTGGGTCCAGCGACAGCGGTTCTGCGTAGATGGCGGTGGCCTCGCCCAGGCTGTAGCAGCTTTGGAGGAGTTTTTTATCGGGATCGATACGGGTGACGGCGGTGACGCGTATCCCTGGATTGCTGACGACGGCCTCGCAGACGGCCTGGTAAAGCGGCTCGCTATGCTCTGCCCGCATGGCGGCATCGCCGACCTTGGAGACCGCTTGATAGAAGCCGGCCAGTGCTTGTATGCGGTGGTGGGCCAGGCGGTTGCTGGCTCGGCTGCGTTGTATCAGCCAGTGCAGAGCGGCGCCGGTGAGCAGAACGAAGAACCAGCCCTTGAAGGTCTGCAGTGTGGCGATCAGGGTGGGCGAACTGACCAGAGCATGGAGCAGGCGATCGGAAAAGGCGATCCATGCCGCTGCGATCAGGACGTAGTAGAGACTAGGCGGTATGCGCTGCAACAACGTACGTAAGGACATTGGAGCCGTTTATTGTTGACCGGTGTATGGGCGCTGCTTTCCTCCTGCCCGGCGCCTTGTCTATCAGCATAGACCCTGGGCGGTGCAGATATCATTTTCCTGATGGGTGCATGAGCGGGTCAGGTGCCCTGTCGGCTATCTGACCCGGATGCGGTTTGGCAATCGGTTTGCCGTAAGAGCCTGTGGCCGTGCTATTTACGTCGCTTGCCGGATTTCTTTTTGGGCTTGGCTGGCTTGCGCTTGGGCGCTTCGACCTTGGGCAGCAGACTGGGGTCGTGATAGGCAGCCTTGATGCGCTGGGCCAGCTCGTGCACCGCCATCGCGTAATGGGTGCTGCGGTTGTAGCGGGTGATGGCATAGAAGTTGGCGAGGCCGAGCCAGTAGCGGGTCACGCCGGGCTCGTGCTCAAGTGGTGCCAGCACGGCCAGGGGGTCGCCATTGAGCGGTTCGGAGGGGCGTACGCCAAAGGCCGCCAGTTCGCTGACCTTGTAATGCAGGTTGAACTTGTCTGCGACCAGCGGGGCGTAGCCCTCGCCCTCCACCGTAGCAGGCACCAGCAGTGGCTCGCCGCGTTGCCAGCCATGCTGGACGAAGTAATTGGCCACGCTGGCCAGGATATCGCCCTGGTTGTTCCAGATATCGTGGCGTCCGTCTTTGTCCCAGTCTGCAGCATAGGCGTGGAAGCTGGACGGCATGAACTGGGGAGCACCCATGGCGCCAGCGTAGCTGCCCTTGAATTCAAAGGGGTCGGCCTGCTCATCGCGCGCCAGCAGCAGGAACTCGCGTAGTTCCTTGCGGAAAAAATCGGCACGCCGGGGGTAGTCGAAGGCGATGGTACCAAGCGCATCCATGACGCGGAAGCTGCCGGTATTGCGGCCCCAGAGGGTTTCTACGCCGAGTATGGCGACCAGGTATTCGGGCTCTACGCCGTATTGATCGGACACCGCTTGCAGCAGCGGGGCATTGGCCTGCCAATAGGCTACGCCCAGGCGCAGGCGGGTATCGTTGACGAAGTCGGGGCGAAAGGCGTGGTAAGGGCGGCTGGTGGAAGGCTTATCCAGCACGGCCAGGATGTTGGGCTTGAGTGTGACCTGGGCGAACTGTTGGACCAGCGCGGCGCGGTCGAAGCCGTGCTGGGTGGCCATTTCGTCGATGAAGGCCTGCACATCGGGCCGTTCCCAATAGGCGGGCGTGGCCTCGGGGGCGGATGGGGGCGGCGCATCGTCGGCGAGGCAGGTGATGGCGGCGAGGGTGAGCAGCAGCGAACGTAGGATCAAAACAGGATATCCGGTGGGTGTGGGCACGGCATGCCAGCCTATCGCGGTAGCGCGACGGGCTGACAGGCTCAGTGGTGGTGCGAGAGCGCGGATGACAGCAGCCGCGCTGTGATATCAACTATGGGTATCACCCGCTCATAGGCCATGCGGGTAGGGCCGATGACGCCCAGTGTGCCGACGATCTGGCCGTTGACCTTGTAGGGGGCGGTGACGACCGAGCATTCGTCCAGCGAGGAAATGCCGGCTTCCTGGCCGATGAATATCTGTACGCCGGCAGCATGCTGGCCGTGATCCAGCAATTGCAGCAGGGCGGTTTTCTCTTCGAACACGCGGAACAACTGGCGCAGGCGCTCGACATTGCCTGACAGCTCGTCTACCCGCAGCAGATTGCTTTCACCTGTGATCACCATGGGCGTGGCTTCCTCCGCCATGGCCTGGCTGCCGGCCTCGACTGCCGCATTCATCAGTGCGGAGATATTGCCCTGCAGATTGCGGAGATCCTGATAGACGGCGTCGCGTACTTCTTCCAGCGTCTTGCCCACGCAATGCTGGTTGAGGAAGTTGGTGGCTTCGATCAGCTCGCTGGCGGAATGGTCGCGCTCGGTCAGCAGAATGCGGTTCTGCACATCGCCATCGGCGGTGACCAGGATCAGCAGGATGCGTTTTTCGGCCAGGCGGACGAATTCCACCTGTGCCAATGGGATGCCTCGCCGCTTGGGCGACATGACTACACCGGCGAACTCGGTCAACTGCGACAGCAAGGTGGACGCGGCTGCCACGGCACGGGTAGGGTTGTCGGGCTGTAGCTGTCCTTGCAACTCCCGTATCTGAAGTTGCTCCAATGGTTGGATGGTGAGCAGGGTATCGACGAACAGGCGATAGCCCAGCGGTGTCGGGATGCGTCCCGCTGAGGTATGCGGGCTGATGATCAGCCCCAGTTCTTCCAGGTCGGACATCACATTGCGTATGGATGCCGGTGACAGTTCCAGACCCGAGTACTTGGATAGGGTGCGGGAACCAACCGGCTGGCCTTCGGCGATATAGCGCTCGACCAGGGTCTTTAGCAGTATTTGGGCGCGTTCGCTGAGCATATCGGCGATTGTAGCGCGTCGCGGTGCTGCGGCAAGCGGCCATGTTCGCGTTCTACAACATCGCTATTGCTGCATTGCGACAAATGCAGGGGGAAGGTTGTTCGTATTGTGAGCTAGGCGTAGGCTTCGGCCCTTGCGCCCACACTCGGATGGTGCATTGCATAAGGGGTATCGAAATCATGAAAAGCTTACGTTTGCTCTTGCCGGTTTTGCTGCTGGCGATTTTTTCTACCGCACAGGCCGAAGAAGTGCGCATTGCCATCGAAGGCAAATATCCGCCTTTTTCTGACGTAGACGCCAAGGGCAATCTCAAGGGTTTTGACATCGATATCTCCCTGGCGCTGTGCAAGGAGATGAAGGTGGAGTGCAAGCTGGTCAAGGTGGACTGGGATGACTTGATCCCGGCCCTGCAGGAGAAGAAGGTGGACGCGGCGGTGGCCATGATGTCCATCACGGAAGAGCGCAAGAAGCAGGTTGATTTTACCGACCGCTACGCCAATACGCCGGCTTTCTTCTTTGCCAAGAATAAACGCGTGCCCTATGTGTTCATCACGCCCAAGCGTATCGCCAAGATGAAGATAGGCGTGCAGGCCGATACCACCTATGACCGTTACCTGACGGCCAAGTATTCGGCCACCTCGCCCATTACCCGCTACAAGAACGCGGACGAAATGTACGAGGGCCTGAGCCGTAACGAGGTCGATATGGTGATGGACGACGTGGTGGCCGGCTACTATGGCTTCCTGCAGACACCCAAGGGCCAGGGTTTTGAGCTGGTGGGCTCGTCGGTGGTTGACCCCAAGTTCTTTGGCGAGGGCCAGGGCATTGCGCTGCGCAAGGGCAATACCGCGCTGAAGTCACGCTTGAATACAGCGCTGGCTGCCATTCTGGAGAACGGTGTTTACCAGGAAATCCAGCGTAAGTACTTCATCTTCAATATCTACTGATCAGGTAATACTTGGCAATACAAACGGGCCGCATAGCGGCCTGTTTGCATTGGGTGCGAGCTACATTGAAAGTCCGGTTTCTGCCAGACCACTCAGTGGAGCAATGCGGGTTCACGGCTGATGAGCGCGCTGATTTCCCTCAGATCGGTTAGCGGCGTGGCGCTGGCGCTGAGCCGTGGTGAGCGGGTACGGTAGGCGAAGCCGGCATCGGCAGCCTTGATCAGGCACAGGTCGTTGTCGCCGTCGCCCACCATCAGGGTGTGGCCAAAAGGTTGATCGGCGAAATCCTCCAGATGCTGCAAGACATTGCGCTTGCAAATCACGTGGCTGGCGCAGCCGGATGAGTGTGCGAACAGTTCGTTGACTCTCAGCTCGCCAGTGGCTTCGCCCTGGGCAAAGTTCAGTATATGGGCGACGGCAAAATCGGCAAAGACACGCTTGCGGATGATTTCTGCGGCGATGTAGTAGCTGTCTGAGACGATGCCGACGCGATAACCCATCTTGCGCAGCTGTATCACGGCCTCTACCGCGCCTTCCTGCAAGGGAATGGATTTTGCCACGTCGATGAATGTCTGCTGGGGCAGGCCCTTGAGCAAGGCTGCGATGGCCTGGGAGCGGGTAGCGGCATCCAGAATGCCATTGTCCAGCAGGGGGTGCAGCGCCTGCTCAAAGCCGGCACGCTGCGCCAGGGCCTGGATGAAGCGCCCCTGCAGCAAGGTGCCATCCATATCAAACAGGGCCAGCTTACCGCCAGCGTCGATACTGGATGCGATGCCGTCCAATTCTGCACCGAGCTGGCGCTCGTGCTCCATGGTCTCGGCCAGTTTGTCGGCTTGCAGCCTGCCTACCAGTTCGGCCCGGCGCAGGATGGCGCGGCTGACCTGCATGGCCATATTGCCCAGGCTGGCCAGTGGCTTGCTGTCGTGCTCTACCGTGCCGACATCGACCTCTACCACCAGCGCGCCCAGGAAATGGGCGTCGATAAGCAGGCCGATGTCCACGCCGAAGTCGTCTTCGAACCTGAGTCGCTGCAATAGCTCGGTGCGGGCCGCGATGATCCCGCCCAATGGCTGGCTGAACTGGCTGAGTTCCGGAAAGAAGGTACGCAGCAGGGGGCGGGCGGTGAGTTCGGTGACCCGGCCTGCGGATCGGGCGAAGCTGGCTTTGACGAAGTCTGCCCCTCGCTCAAGCGGAGACAGCATGCGGTCGATCAGCGAGGCGTCCAGCCTGCGCATGTCGCCATCCAGATAGAGGATGAAGTCTGTCTGGGCGACTGATAGCGCATCACGCATGGATGGGCCTTTCCCCAGCAAGGTGCTGGTGATGACGTTTGCCCCCGCTTCTGTGGCCAGGCGCACCGTGTCATCAATCGAGCCATCATCCACTACGATGACCTCTCGGACAGATGGGTGGGCTTTGGCGAATCTGACAACCGACCCGATGTTGGCGGCCTCGTTCAAGGCTGGAATGGCGATGGTCAACATGCTGTATCTCCCTTGGGTGTCGTGCTATCTGCTGCTGCTCAGATGCGCTTGTGGGCACGGGAATGGCTTGGAACGATGCCGGTCCATGCATCAAAGTCTATTTGCATTTGTGGAAATGTAATTTTACACCAGCCGGGCGGTACTGCCGACTATTCTGGTGGCTAGTAGCCGGGAGGGAGAATCTGGGAGCGCGTAGCGTGATGTGGTTTACGCTGGAAGGATGAAACCCTGGCGAGCCAGGGTTTCGCGGGGGGACTCAATCGTCGAACTCAATGGGGTCGTCCAGGTTCTTGCAGAAGTTGAACTTGCTAGGTTCGCTATAGCTGCCATCAGCAAACTTGGCCCGTATCCACTGATCGCAACCTTCGGTATCGGTGCTCTCGTCCCATTCCATGCGCTCCTTCTTGCCGGGGCCGATACCGCTGCCTATGTCAAAGTCGCCCCAATCCTTCTTGGTCTCGGATACCTGCAGCTTCACTATCTTGGTCTTGGTGTTGTTCTGGACGTAGAAATACCACTCGCTTGCAGCTTGTGCCGTGATGGCGGCAAGGGTTATTGCGGCCACAGCTATGGCGGTACGCGGCAGCGTTATCTTCAGCATGGCAATACTCCTGAATTGGAAAAAGCAATGCCGGGCAGTGTTGCCGTGCCCGGCATTGCAATATAGGCCATGCTTGATACCGCGCCAGCCGGTGAAGGGAGTGCCCCGGGGTGATGATCAACACGGTGCCACTCCTGCCGAGGGCGCTCAGCAACCCCACTTTCGTAGCAACCCCACTTTCGTAGCAACCCCACTTTCGTAGCAACCGCAATTCGCTGCGATACGGCATGCTTGGAAACTGAGGTTGCGGGAAGCCCGCTACAGCAGCTTGAAGGCCAGCATGGCCACCAGGGTGGGCGGGAGTGCGGCGGCCAGCAGCCCCAATGGGTGCACGGCGCCGTCATCGAACTTGTCGCGCAGGATGGCGATACCCGCCGGGTTGGGCGCGTTGGCGATGATGGTCAGGCCGCCACCGGTGACGGCACCGGCTACCAGGGCGTATTTGAACTCGTCGGACAGCCCTTCTACCAGCGAACCCAGATAGGTCAGGGCGGCATTGTCGGTCACGGCGGTCAGTGCGGTGGCGCCGAAGTAGACCGCATCGGCATTCATGCTCAGGAGTACGGGCTGCAGCCACCACTGCTGCTGGCCACCCAATACCACCAGGCCAGCCAGGAAGAAGGCCACCAGCAAGCCTTCGCGCAGGATCAGCTTGTCCTGATGGCGTTCGTAAGCGTGGGCCACCCCAAGGAAGAACAGGAACAGCCCCATGAAGACGGCAGGGTGATGGGCGAATACTACGACCCCGACCATGAACAGCAGATGCACGGCGATCAACGCAAGGGGGACAGGGTGTGTCGTAGCACCTGTGCTGTTTGGCTGGAGCCCCAGCAACTCCTTGCGCAGCAGGGTAGTCACCGCAACGGCGTTGAACACGACGGCGACAGCGGCTTTCCAGCCAAAGGTCGTGATCATGAAGGCGATATCCCAGTTCCAGGTGGCCGCAACCATCAGGACAGGCGGTGCTGCAAAGGGTGTCAGGGTGCCGCCTATGGAGATGTTGACGAACAGTACCCCCAGGGTGGCGTACTTGAAGCGGTTGCTGACACCGGCACCCAGATAGCGATCACGCAGCACCAGCGCAGCCAGTGTCATGGCGGCAGGTTCGGTGATGAAGGAGCCCAGCAAGGGAACTAGTGCGAGTACCAGAAAGTAATGCGCCAGTTTCGTCTGCAGCGGGATCAGCCTGGCCAGGGCTTCGACCAGCCAATTGGCCAACTGCAATATGGGGCGAGTACCGGCGATGACCATGATGGCGAAAACGAACAAGGGCTCGGTGAAATTGCGCGAGTCGATATAGGCTGTTGCGACATCCTTGCCCTGCAGGAAGAACATCGCCAGCATCAGCACCATGGCCCAGAACCCGAAAACCACCTCCACCTCGCCCAGCAGATGCCAGATGCCAGCATGCTGCGGCCGGCTACGGGCCAGGCGCTCGAAGAACTTAGTGGAGAAGGTATGTATTAGGGCGATGGCAAACAGCGCTGCGCCTATGATCTGTATCGTGGTTGGGTTCATGTGTATGTTTGTACCGTTGATGGCGCGTTTTAAGGCTCAGTGGCGGGTGTAATGGGGTGCATGATGCTGCGCGCCGTGGCTTACAGCAAGGCTTGGCGGTGGCATAAGGCATGCCTAGTTATATTCCCACAAATATAAGTGCAGGTGGATTAACGTGCTTTAACGCTATGTAAGGTAGCGAGAAGCCTGCCTGGCTTTGCTGCCTGTTGCTTATTGGCACCTTGCTGCTGCCCAGCATCGACGAAGCTGGCGTGGCACTACTATAGTGGCCGACTACTTTTCAGGAGCCCGCCATGCCCGCTTCACGCCTTTGGATTTGCAGCTTGCTATGCCTTGCCCTTGGGGCGCCCGCCCAGGCAGAAGATGACCCGCAGGCGGCTCTGAAGGCACGCTTGGCCCGTGTGCAGGCACTGCGGGCAGAGCGGCCCGGTGATGGCTTGCTGGCGTATTACCAAGCCATGACGCTTGCCAGCCTGGGCGACAAGGCTGCGGCGCTGGCGGAGCTACGGGCGCTGAAGGGCCGTAAGCTGGGTTTGGTGCCCTCGCCCGGCCTGGGGTTTGATGCGCTATGGGCGGATGCCGATTTCCAGGCTGTGCGGCAGGAGCTGGCAGCGGATGAGCCGCGCACGCCAGATGCGCCAGTCGGCTTGAGCCTGCCAGACCCCAAACTGATACCCGAGGGTATTGCTTATGATGCACGCGGCAAGCGCTTCTTTCTGGGGAGTGTGGCCCAGCACAAGATCGTGGTGGTGGACGCCAAGGGGCGAACCAAGGATTTCTCGCGCAAGACCGATAAGCTGGATGCCGTGCTGGGCTTGGCGGTGGATGCCGCACGTGGCGTGCTCTATGCCGTGAGTACCAATGGCTTTGAGGACAGCAGCAAGTTGGCGCGCCGCAATGCGGTGCTGCGCTACGATCTGCGCACTGGCAAATTGCAGGGTAGGCTGGAGGGGGAGGATGCACTGCAGTTCAACGATGTTGCGGTTGCCGATGACGGTAGCGTGTATGTCAGCGATTCGGCCGAAGGGTCGCTCTGGCGACTGAAACCGGGCGAAGCCGTGCTGGCACGTTTTGGCGAGAAGGGGAGCTTGCGTGGCGCCAATGGGTTGGCGGTAGGCCAGGGGAATGCCTTGTATGTGACCCTCTCCACCGGTATTGCCCGGGTGGATGCGACGACAGGCGAAGCGATGCGTATGCCGCAGCCCGATACGGTCATGACTGGCGGGATAGACGGGCTTTACTGGCGTGACCAGGCGCTGTTTGGGGTGCAGAACAGCACCAACCCAGGGCGGGTGATACGCGTGGCGCTTGCCGCCGATGGCCGCAGCATCACCGGTATGACGGTACTACAGTCGCATCACCACCCTGCGCTGGATGAGCCGACCACGGGCACCTTGGTGGGGGATAAGCTGTATGTGATTGCCAATTCCTTTGTCGGGCGGTACCAAGCCGATGGCAGCCTGAAGGATGCAGCCAGCCTCAAGCCCACCCAGGTATTGGCAGTGCCGCTGCAGCGTTAAGGACAGGCTGATTGATTCCGCGGCTCCGGGGAATCAATCAGCGTGTCCCTGGCCTGTCAGCCTGCACTTGACCTCGCAGGCCCGCCTGGTTTAAAAAGGCAGGACTTGTTCAACCCACTCTCAGTCAGGAAAGGAGAAACACCGATGTCTGTTGCCATGTATCTCCGCTTAATCCGCTGACCCATACCGCCATTGGCGTGAAGGGTACAGCCTTCACGCCGGTCGCCCGCAAAGCCCCGGCCATGTCCGGGGTTTTTTCATGCGCCTATTGCGTGCTGCTGCACTTGCCAGATGCCATCGCTGTTGCGATCGGCTGGCTGTGCTCGGCCTTTGTGCGCCATCCCCCACAAGATTTCCGCTAGACCAGGAGTACGCCATGCAAGTGACAGCCCAACCCCAACACGCACATCCATACAAGATTGCGCCGCCAGAAAGGCGGCAGAGGGAAGCTGTCTATGAACAGACAATATGCCGAGGAGATCATCGGCTGCCTGCCTGAGGGCAGGACGATTTTCAATTATTACCCAGACCGTTATGCCTGGCTGTTGCTCAAACACTTAGTCGGCTCAGGAGTAAGCATTGCGGCGATCAAGCGGAGTGCCTACGCGGGCCTTTTGCAGAAGCCCAGGATCAGGCAGTGGCTGGCGCAGGCTGGTAGCAAGCGGCTATGTGCAGCAGATGTATTGGCTGCGGACGGCGACCCGGCAGCATTGGCCTTTACCCTGAGCCTGGGGCTATGGGATGGCGCACAGACCACCCGTGGCGGCGCGAATCTGGTTTTGCAGCTCAATTTTGACCGTGGCCACGATGCAATCTACCAGCGCCTGGTTAGGCCCAAGGAGCACTGCCTGCCATTTGGCACCCGCTGCCATCCCATCAACAGGGTGGGCCGCAATACACTGGCGTGGTCCCGCCTGGACGTGGATATGACATCTGGAGAGGTACTGATAGAAGAGGTTCAGACCGATTGGCTGCGCAATGTCGCTGCTGCGGCATTGAACCCCAGGCTGGTGTGGGGTGCGGACGCAAGTGAAGAAAACATACGTGCCTACGCCGAGTTTGCGCTTGGACGTTATCGCAAGCTGTGGGCAGAGGCCATGCTGGCGGCAACCATCTGGTTTGTACGGGAGGAGTTGGGGCTGCGACGCATGTTCTATCACAGCCCGGCATCGTGCCTGTCGTTGAAGGGCATAGTCCTGCGTCAGCCCCCACGCTCGATCTACACCGACCTGCCCAGGCAGTTCTGTTTTGCGGCAGGGAGCGAGGTGCCGCGTTTTTTAAGCAAGAAGCAGGCGCAGCGGGCCTGTGATGCAAGGTTGTATCAATTGAATCTGGAGACGATGACAGCATGAAGATCAAACTGAAAGTACCCAAGCCCCGTAACCCCATTGCGCTGGCCGCCAGCCAGCGCGGTGGCGGGGGTGTGCATGACAAGGCCGAGAAGACCCGGCGCCGAGATAGCCGCCAGGCATTGCGGCAAGCGCTCAAGCAGGGGCGGGACGATGTCCCGCCTTTTTTTACCTTTGATGTAACTGGCAGCGTTTCTGTCATCAAAGACGGCCAGCTTCCCCCGTTTAGAGGATGCCAATCCCGCGTGAGAAGGCTATGGTGAAGTGTTGCCTGCTAAAAGTGTGCCATCTTCTGCAGCATCGCGCCCTGCGCCCAAGCCCCGTTGGTTACCTATACGACTGGCTTCTTGCAGTAGGAAATCAGATGCTACGACAACAGAAACTACAGTGGTGTATGAACGACCCGCTGATCTAGTACCTGACATATCTGGAAAATAGGGAGCGAAAAAAATTGGAGGCCAGAAGTTGCGACCTAACTTGGGAGGGGCACCATGTCACTGCTTGCCAATTGGTATAACAGCGCAACGAGTGATAGGTCACGGTTCATCGGTCTTGTTGTAGTTGGCTACCTGTTGTTCAGTATTACATGGATATTCCTGTCGGACAGTGTTCTCATCGCCATGGTCGATCAAGAAAACCTACTGTCTTTGTCTACGACAAAGGGGGTATTTTTCATTCTGATTTCTGCCGCCGGGCTGGTTTATGCATTACGGGCTGTCCCGCCTTTGTCACAGGCTGGTCGAACTCAGGAAATGTTTGCGGATTCGATGGCTCGTGGCGCGTTGACGCCCTTACACAGACGCACATGGTATTACCTACTCGCCGTTGCTATGAGTGTGGCGATGTTGCTGGTGCGATTGAATATCAACGCCGATTTTAGTACGCGCCCACTGTTGATATTTTTCATGCTACCGATTGTGATAAGTGCGTTACTGGGCGGTGCGGGGCCTGGTTTGACATCAACCCTGATTCTGGTACTTGGTGCGGATTTTCTTGCGCAACCCTATTTGCATCAGTCGCAGGCTGATCCATTAAGTAGAATGCAGTGGTTTATGCTGGTTGTAAACGGCGTGGCAGTCAGCCTGTTGAGCACCTTATTTCATCATTCTTTGCGTAAAATGGAGCGCAATAAAAGGTTACTAAACGCAGTGATTTCCGGGGCTTCAGATGCTATTTTTATTAAAGAAAAACAAGGTCGCTATCTGCTGGTGAATCGGGCGGCTGCAGGAATGGTTGATAAGCCAATAAGTGAAATTCTTGGTCGTGATGATACGGAAATATTTGACGAAAAGACAGCCGTGGACCTCATGCGACAGGATCAGGTCATCATGATGGGCGGCGCCGTCGTTAATCAGGAGGAGCAACTAACGACTCAGGATGGACGTTGTCTGATTTTCGATGTTATCAAGGGGCCTATATTTGATGGTGCAGGCCAAGTTGCTGGTTTGTTTGGAATATCACGAGATGTGACGGCCCACCGGCGGGCGGAAATGGCGTTACGTGCAAGTGAGGCTGCGTTGAAACAAGCACAGCGCTTGGCGGGCGTTGGTAATTGGGAATGGGATCTGGTTGCGAACAGCCATTACTGGTCGGAAGAAGTGTTCCGCATTTATGGAAGGGATGTCACACTGCCGCCAGCTACTTACCCAGAGATCAAAGAGTATTTTACACCGGAAAGCTGGTGCCGACTGGAGAGTGCGGTAAATAAGGCTGTGTCGCAGGGCATTGCTTATGCCTGTGATGCTGAAATCATTAGACCCGATGGCGAGCATCGTTGGATTATTGCGAGTGGTGAGGCTGTTCTGGGCCAAGGTGATAGGGTGGTGAGGCTGTGGGGGACTGTGCAAGACATTACAGAGAGAACGCTTGCGGCTTTGAAAATACAAACCAGCGAAGAGCGACTTCAATTAATTGTTGACGCCACCTCTGATGGATTTTGGGACTGGAATTTAAGTACCGGAAAGGTATTCCGCTCGGCGCGTTATTATGAGGTTGTTGATCGGGATCCTAAGGATGATGCAGGTGATTTTGCATTTTTCCGTCAACTTGTGAGTCCGGCGGACTTAGATGCCGTATTGGAAGCCATAGAGGCGCACGTATCAGGAGAAACGCCTTCGATCGAATTTGATTTCAGGCTGGCAGGGCATGATAGTGCTCCCCGCTGGATACGCTCTTGGGGACGCGCAACATTACGTGATGAGCAAACGGGCAGGGCGTTACGCGTAGTAGGCACTGTCGCTGATGTCACAGAGCGCAGGCGGCATGAGCAGGCATTGCGCGAGGCTGCAGCAGTATTTGATAGCACCCATGAAGGCATTATGGTCGTGAACCCGGAAGGTAGAATTATCAAGGTTAATCCATCTTTTCAGCGTATTACGGGGTATACGGAGTCTGAAGTGCTGGGGAAGTCACCAACAATCCTGTCATCAGGTCAGCATGGTGCGGCTTTTTATAAAGACATGTGGAATGCAGTTTTGAGCCAGAGCTTTTGGCGAGGTGAGATTTGGAATAGGCGTAAGAGTGGCGAGGTGTATGCCGAGTTGCTTTCCATCTCAGCGGTGAAGGATACTTCAGGTCATATCCAGTATTTTGTGGGGGTGTTCTCGGATATCAGCCAGGAAAAGCAGCATGCTGCAGATCTGGATAGAGTGGCACACTTTGATGCGTTGACTGGGCTGCCTAACAGAAGGTTGCTTTCAGACAGGCTTAAGCAATCGGTTGCGCGGTCTGCACGAACCGATAAGGCGAGTGCCATTTGTTTTATTGACTTGGATGGTTTCCAATCTGTAAATGATCAATTTGGGCACGCAGTGGGCGATGAGCTACTTATTGGGGTTGCAAATAATCTGAAAGCGGTGTTGCGAGCTGATGATACTCTGGCGAGATTGGGCGGTGATGAGTTTGTGCTGGTGTTGTCCGAGTTGAATTCAAATGAAGAGTGTAATGCAATTCTGGAGCGTGTGCTAAAGGCGACCAGCACACCGGTGAAAATCGAGGATTTCATTATCACACCCACCGCAAGTATTGGCGTGAGCTTGTACCCCGAAGACAATGTGGATACCGATACTCTATTGCGCCACGCGGATCAGGCTATGTATCTCGCCAAAGAGGCAGGGAAGAATCGCTATCAATTATTTGATCAGGATAGGGATAAGGCTGCGAAATTCCATCGGCATTTTATCATGTTACTGGGTGAGGCCTTGATAAGACAGGAGTTCATACTGTATTACCAACCTAAAGTAGAGCTGAATACGGGCAGGATAGTCGGTGCAGAAGCACTGATACGATGGCAACATCCAGAGCGAGGATTATTGTCGCCCGCCGAATTCTTGCCCTACGTGGAAGGCAGCGAGCTTGAGCCGCTGTTGGGTGAGTGGGTTATTTCTACCGCACTATTACAAGCTGCTACTTGGGCGGATGATGGTTTGAAGTTGGCAGTGAGTGCCAATGTCAGTGCTGATTACCTGATGATGCCGTGTTTCTTTGATCAACTCCAAAGTGCGTTGGATCGATACCCTGATCTGCCGGCAAGCCAGTTTGAACTGGAGATACTGGAAACCGCTGCGATAGGTGACCTGAGGCAGGCGGTAGAGGTTTTGGAGCGTTGCAAGCAGCTGGGTGTAAAGTTCGCGCTGGATGATTTTGGTACGGGTTATTCTTCTTTGACCTATTTGCGTAAATTGCCACTCGACTCATTGAAAATTGATCAAAGCTTCGTCCGGGGCATGCTTGAGGATGGTGATGATCTCGGGATAGTTGAAGGGGTTATTCAATTGGCGGGAGTATTTGACAGAGATGTGGTGGCAGAGGGGGTGGAAACGCTGGAACATGCGACCATACTGAAGAAAATGGGCTGTCGGGTAGCACAGGGCTATGGAATAGCCAAGCCAATGCCTGCCGAGAGGTTTGTCGCTTGGTGTGCGGAGTGGGAGGGCAGAACTGAGTGGCATGACATGATTTCAGCTGTTGCTTAGCCTGACTTATCAGCCATTGTATGGCTGCGTAGCGGCCATATTCAATTTCACGGCAGTTCAACGAACTTATAAATTTTTTGCATTTCATGCATACGCTTGGGTAGTTGTCGATCGGGCCTTGTTTGCCTTGAACCTGTGGGCTTCCGTCATATCGGAGCGCCGCAGAGCGGTTGGAGGCTGCTATTTACTATGGCTGGCTATAGTGAGTAGAACGAGGGATCCGAAAGAGGATCATGACGACTGACGACAGGCCGCGCTACCGGCCGGTGCTACCGCTTTATGTGCCGGCTTTGCTGGGTGCGGCGGTATTGCTCGTCCTGTTTGTGACGGGGCAGAGAGAGCAGCAGGCCTTGCTGTCTGAGCGGCTTGAGCAGATAGTGCAGCGGCACGAGCAGACCGCCCAGCGGGTGGCTGCCAGCATGGCGCACGATCTGGGGGATACACGCGGCTCGATAGAGCGCTTTGCGCGGGAGCTGGAGCGCCAGCTGGATCGCCCCGATCCGCATGCCGCCGGGGCATTCGATAGCCTGTTTGAAAAGCTGCCGGATGGTTCCTACCGTTCTCGCCGGGTCAGCTTGGACCCCCAGCGCGATGCCGCTGCCGTGCTGCCCAAATACCTGCAGCCGGATGCAGCCAGCCGCGAGTTCTTTGTCCGTAGCGTGCACTACACCAGCCTGTTTGGACAGGCTACGGTCGGCAAGGCCTTTGTCAATACCTGGATACTGCCCAGACATGGTGGTGAGGTGATCTTCTGGCCGGGCGAGCCGGGCTGGCTGGAACAACCGGCTGCAGATTTCGATTACCGCGCCACCGAGTGGTTCATGCCGACTGAACCGGCACAGAATCCGCAGCGTAAATCCTATTGGACTGCCCTGGCTTTTGACCCAGTGCCCCGTATCTGGATGACCAGCGTTGTAGCGCCGCTTTATTGGCGTGGCACATGGTATGGATCGGTGGGCCATGACATGCCGCTGGCCAATCTGCTGCTACAGACACAGCAACTGCGACAGCAGGAGGGTAGCCGCTTTGTCCTCTTGAGCGGCCAGGACAGCATCGTGGCATCGGACCAATATGGCGAGGAAATACTGCGGGCAAAGGGGCAGCTGCGGCTAGGCCAGCTTGGCGACCCGGCCTGGGCTGCGGCGATTCAGCAGGCGCGCCAGCAGGGTCTTGCCAGGCAGGGGTTTGTCCGGGTCACCCAGACGGACCGGGTGTGGTTTGTCGCCCGCATTGAGGGCGCCGATTGGGTTTTGGTCAATAGCCTGCCATTGGGGCCTATCGTCAGGCAGATTGAGGCCTCGTTCACTACCCTGCGCAATATTGCAGTGGCGACCTTGTTGATTGAGCTGGTGATCGCCACGGTGATACTGGGGCTGGCCCATCGCCGTGGCCGTAGGCATTTCAACGACATACTGAAACTGCATGACGACCTGGCGGAAAGGGAATCCCGCTATCGGACCCTGGTCAGCAATCTGCCCGGCATCGTGTACCGCTGCGCCAATGATACTGACTGGACCATGCATTACATCAGCGATGCGGTGGAGGGGCTCACCGGTTATCCGGCAGCGGCCTTCATTGGTACGGGCGCCATCAGCTTCAATGCAGTAGTCCATGTCGATGATCGTGAACTACTGTGGCGGCAGATACAGCATGCGCTGGAAGACAGGCTGCCCTACCGGGTTGAATATCGGCTGCAGCACAAGGATGGCCAGATCATGTGGGTGATGGAGCAGGGGCAGGGCTGCTATGACGCGAAAGACCAGTTGGTCTGGCTGGACGGCGTGATACTCAATATCAATGCACTGCATTATGCCCAGGAGCAACTGGGCCGGCTGAACGTGGAACTGGAGCAAAAGGTTGAGTTGCGCACCCGCGCACTACGCGAGGCGCTGGGCGAGCTGGAGAGCTTTGGCCATGCCATTGCGCATGACTTGCGGGCGCCATTGCGGCAGGCCAGTAGCTATCTGGAAATGGTTGGCGAGGCCATGCCGGATGAGGATCCGTCCCGCCAGTGGCTGGAACGCTCGCAGCGGGCGCTTGAGCGCATGAACGACATGATACAGGGGCTCTGGTCGGTGGCCAGGCTGGGTAGTGCTGCACTCAATGTCAGCCGTTTTGCACTGAATGGCCTGGTCGATGAGGTGCTGGGTGAGATGAATGCCGACTCGGCGGCGAAGATCAGCTGGCAAGTTGGCACCTTGCCAGAGCTTGAGGCTGATCGCATCTTGCTGCGTGAAGTCCTGCAGAACCTGCTCGACAATGCGATGAAGTACTCCGCCCGGCAAACCGACCCGGTGGTCGGTATTCGTGACCGTAGCGAGGCCAGCAGCCAGGAATGGGTGATCGAGGTCTACGACAATGGCGCTGGTTTTGATCCCTCGCACGCCGACAAGCTGTTTGTGCTGTTCCAGCGCTTGCACAAGAGCAGTGAGTTCCCCGGCACCGGTATAGGGTTGGCATTGTGCGCCCGCATTATCGCGCTGCACGGTGGCCGCATCTGGGCCAGCAGCAGCCCAGGGCAGGGCGCGAGCTTTTTCTTTGCGCTGCCCAAGCGCCATTAGCACCATGCGGGTGGGTATTGCCAGAATCGCCACGCCGTTCTTTTTGGCACTTACTTGCCGGTAGCACCACCAGTAGGCGGTGTGCCACCGCCACCGCCGCCGGGTTTGCCGCCCGAACCCGGTTTGCTACTGGAGCCCGGCCCACCACCTCGCTTGGGCTGGGACGGAACCGGGGGCATGGCATGCGCGGTTGGCCGGCTGGGGCCGCTGGATTGGACGGGGGGGGAGAATGTCGGTCCTGTTGGTACTAGGCCACCCGATGATGTTGAGCTGCTGGAGCCGCCACCGTGTACAGAAGTCGGTCGCGGTACGGGAATCGGAGCCATGGGGGTGGACGTGCTGGGCGAGGGCGTAACTATCGATGGCATCGGCCCGGGCGTGGTATGACTGCTGCTGGAGCTGCTGGAGCTTGATGCACCCAACGCAGGAAAGGCATCAACACCCAGGGAGGGCGGCTTGGGTGCAGTGCCGGGAATGCGGCCTGAACCCCAGGTGGGGGCAAGCGGTGCCGAGGATTTGGGAGTTGGCCTGCTGCCATCTGAACCCACTGGGCCACGGGCCAAGTCTCTTTGCTCTTCCTGGTGTGCCTCGAGCTGCCTGATACGGCGATTCAGGTGGGCGTTCCATTTCTGGTGCCCTGTATCCAGACCACCATGCTGGGTATTGCCATGCACGGAACGGGATTTTCTTTCTGTCTTGATGGCGGCGAGTTCTTTGCCCTCGTCACCTTCTTCCGCAGCTTGGTCTTTTTGGGCCTGGGCTTCCTTATAGTGACTGTGGGAACCGAAAGGCTGCTTCCCTGGGCCACCGGGGGGCCTACGCCCGCCACCACCACTTGATCGCGTGCTCATGTGCTTCCCCTTTGGCTATGTTTGTAGCCAAAATCAGGCCATTTGCCCAGACTTGTCCTCTTCCATGGCTTCGCGCCAATAGCCTTTGTGGCGCTTGTACCATTCATCAAAGTCCACAATCGGCATGGGTTTGGCCACCAGGAAGCCCTGCACCTGATCGCAGCCTAGCTCTACCAGGGTGTCCCACGCAGCCTGGGTTTCCACTCCCTCTGCCACCACGTCAAGCTTGAGCACGTGGCCCAGTTCGACGATGGCCCGGGCAATCTGCAGGCCATCGGCCTCGTCCAGCCGCAGTACGAAGGAGCGGTCTATCTTGAGTTCTTGCACTGGCAGGCGCGAGAGATAGGCCAGTGAGGAGTAGCCGGTGCCAAAGTCGTCGATGGAGAGCTTGAAGCCCAGGTTGCGTAGATGTCTGAGTGCATCGAGCACCTTGTCGGGCGCTTCCATGGTGGCCGATTCGGTGATTTCCAGGCACAGGTTGTGGGCGTCGGCGCCTGTTTCTTCCAGCAGGGACTGCACCATGCCGGCGAAAGCGGGGTCTTCGGTGTCGTTGACCGATACGTTGACTGAGATGCGCACATTGCGGCCCAGCGCAGCCCAGTGGCAACTGGTCAGCATGCATTCGCGCAGCATCCACAGGGTGAGTGCCCGTATCTTGCCGGTCTGTTCGGCAAACGGTATGAACTGGCCGGGCGGTATCCAGCCCCGTTCGGGGTGATTCCAGCGTACCAGCGCCTCCACCCCGCAAATGCGGCCATCGGCGAGGTTGATCTTGGGTTGCAGAAAGGTGGAGAGCTGATTGCTCTCGACGGCGGTTTTCAACTCGCCCAGGAGCGATAGCTGGCTCTTGCGGTTGGCTTCCTGGCCAGGATCGTAGACCAGGTAGTCGGCATGGGTGCGCTTGGCCAGATACATGGCGGCCTCGGCCTCGCGCAGCAGCACATTGGCACTGGTGCCATGCAGGGGAAAGAACGCCACGCCGGTGGAGCCAGCTACATCGATGCTCTGGCCGGCAATGGCAAGCGGATTCTCCAGTATTCGGTGCAGGCGCCGTACGACATTGTCGATATTGCCTTTGTGCACGCCTGGCATGACCAGGACGAACTCGTCACCAGAGAAGCGGCCAAGATGGTCGGTATCTCGCTGCACCTGCCGCAGCCGCTGGGCAATGCTCTTGAGTGCGGCATCGCCTGCGCTATAGCCCAGATAGTCGTTGATGTACTTGAAGCGGTCGATATCTATCATCACCACGGCGACGCTGTCGTCGCCCTGCTGGGCCGCTTGGATTTCTTCGGCTATCAGTTCCGCCAGTCTGACGCGGTTAGGCAGCTCGGTCAGTGGGTCGATATAGGCCATGCGGATGATTTCCGCCTCGCGCTCCGATATGGCGCTGCCCATGCTGTTGAAGGCACGGGCAAGCAGGGCAAACTCGTCGTGGCCGCGTGCCGGCACCCTGACACGGTAATCGCCATCGGCAATACGGTCTGCCGCCTCGGCAAGTCGGCTGAGCGGCGCAGACAGGGTGCGGGCCAGCCAGAATGAGCCGAGTACGCCGGCCAGGAACAAGCCCATGCCTATCAGCAGGGCCTGGTTCAGTGCTTCGCGCTGCTGGGCTTCTACATCGCTCAGGTCGATATCCGCGCCGAACACCAAGGTCTTGCCGTCTTCCCGCTGCATGGGCTGGAATACGGAACGGAAGTGTCCGTAGCGATCTTCGTACTCGGCGAACTGTGGCTTGCCGGTGGTAAAGGCCTGGGCCAGGCCCAAGGGCCGGGCGTCGTATTCGCCATAGTAGCGGCCATAGTTGCCAGCGCGGATTTCCTCCTCGCTGGCGGCGTCGGCCAGGTAGATGATGTTGTTGCCTTCCTGGGTGAAGACATAGAGGTAGCGCAGGCCTACCTTCTGGCAGTAGTCATGCAGCAGGCGCACCATGGCCAGGTAGCGCTGCTCGTCTATCGCCAGAGGGTCTCGTGCTTCGCGTAGGTAGTCGTACCCTATCATCTTGGGGGCGGCGCTGGCGGCGGCTACCAGCCGGGCATCGATGGTTTCGCGGACCGCATCGGCTTTCAGGTTCCAGGCGTAGAGGGTATAAGCCACCGTTGCCGCCAGGTTGATGGCGATAAACACCATGAGGATCTTGATCCTGGCGGTGTGCGGTATCAAACGGGCATATAGGCGTTTCAACACGGCTCCCTTCTGCGGAACTGCTGAGGCGCTTCGAATCGGGCGGTGCACGGTTTGCAGTCAGCGTGGCAGTATGGCCAGATCATGAGCCATTCATCAAGATTGGAATTTGCTTATATGCGAATATATCGTATGGCAACCGAGGCGGATAGAGAGGCGGTGTATCGCATCTGCCTGCTGACCGGAGATGCCGGTCGCGATGCCAGCGCGCCAGGCAGGCAGGAGGCACTCTACGGGCACCTTTACGCGGGGCCGTATCTGTCGCTTGCGCCTGAGCATGCCTGGGTGGCAGAGGATGAGGAGGGCGTTTGCGGTTATGCCTTGGGGTGTGCCAATTCAGCAACGTTCTATGCCGATATGGAGCGGGCTTGGCTACCCCCACTACGTGAGCGCTATCGCGTGCCGCAGCACCCTGCTGATGGCTGGCTGATCAACCGTTTGCAGTCTGTGCATACGCTGGAGCCACGCCTGGCCGAATGGCCAGCGCATCTCCATGTGGATTTGCTGCCACGTGTCCAAGGGCAGGGAGTGGGCGGTGTGTTGATGGAGAAGCTGATGAGTAGTCTGCGGGCTGCAGGCGCGCCGGCAGTACACCTGGGGGTGGACCCGCGTAATGAGCGTGCTGTGGGATGGTATGCCCGGTTTGGATTTGTCGAGCTGTTTCGGCAGCCTGGGTGCATCTGGCTGGGAAGACGGCTGTGAGGCCAGGCGATTTGCCAGAAGGGGGCGCGCTTAGCGGCTGCTGGAAGACACAAGGTCGCTAAGCAGGCCGTAGCCTTGACTTGGGGCGGCCAGCGTCTGGCCTGCTGGAAGGTAGGGGGCAGGTGGCAAGCCGTCCTGGCCTATCCACCTGCGTGACGCTGGGCGATTGTCGGGTCTATCAATCCACCACGAACTGGCCTATCTGCACATTCAGCCCGCGCGATAGTTCGCCGAGGCGCTTGGCCAAGAGATTGGCGGACGAGACCGAGGCGTGGTTTTCCTCGCTCATCTGGGCAATCTTCTCGATGTTGATGGCGATCTGATTGGCGGCCACCCGCTGTTCACGGATGGCGTCTGCGATTTCGGTCAGGGTGTTGACCGTACCTTGCGAGCCGGCACGTATCCGTTCCATGGCATCGGCCAGCTCCCGGGCATGGGATACGCCGGCATCGATGCGGCCGCTGGCTTCCTGCATACGTGCGCCAGCGCTGACGGTATCGCGTTGCACGGTCTCTATCTTGGCCGAGATATCTGCCGTGGCGCCTGCGGTGCGCTCGGCCAGCTTGCGTACTTCATCGGCCACTACGGCAAAGCCGCGGCCTTGTTCGCCGGCACGCGCGGCCTCAATAGCTGCATTGAGGGCCAGCAGGTTGGTTTGATCGGCAATGTCCTTGATCACGCGGACGATGCCGCCGATTTCGTCGGACCGGGCATTGAGCGTGGCAATCGCCTGGCTGGCGGCCTCGAGCGCCTCGGCGATACGGGCAATCTCATCGGCGGTCTGCCCTGCCAGTCGTTCACCGTCGCCCGCCTGGCCGGTGGCTGCGCCTGCTGCCTCACGCACACTTTCTGCGCTGTCGGATACAACGGCGATGCTGGTGGTGAGCTGTTCTATGGCAGAGGCGACGGCGGCTGATGCCTGGGCCTGGTTGGAGGAGGCCAGGGCGACCTGCTCGGAAATGGTGTCCATTTCGCTGGCGGATTCCGCCACCTGGCGTGCCCCGCCACGGGTATCTATCACTAGGCTGCGCAGGCCTTCCAGCACCCGGCAAAAGGCGCTGACGGTACGGCCTATTTCGTTGTCGCCATGCGAAGGCATCTTGACGGTGAGATCGTTGCCGGCCGCGATCTTCTGGGCGGCCGTCTGGGCGGCGTTGAGCGGGGTGCGGATGGAGGTGGCAACCCAGATGGCAATGCCGATGCCAAGGAGTATGGCCGTACCTGCCCACAACCATAGCCCACGCTCGGTCGATGCCTTGGCGCTGGCCAGTTCATCGGTCACCTTGGCGGCACGGCCTTCGGTGTATTTCAGCAGTTCGTTCAACTGGCCTTCCATGCCACGTACATAGGCCTTGTGCACATCAATGGCGGCATTGGCGTCAGCCGTGGTGGTGATGTCCTGGCCCAGCCTGCCCGCCACCCCACGGTAGCCTTCGGCATACTTGCTCATCTGCTCCCGTAGCGCCGTTATCTTCTGGCGTATGTCCTCGGCTGCCAGTTTGTCGGCCTTGCCCAGGCTCTCCTGGGCTTTGGCCAGCGAGCCATCCCACTTTTCGCGGTATTCCTTTACCTTTTCTGGCTTGTCGATATTGATGAAGCTGTCCTTCTCGTAGCGACGCAGGTTGCCTACATGGTAGCGGGTGTCGCTCGCTGCCGTGTTCAGGGCGATGTCGCCCTCCACCAGCGATTTGACCTGCTGATACTGCTGTTCCACACCGCGTGAGCCGGTGATGGCGACGATTACCATCAATACCAGCAGCAAGGCGAAGCTGGCGCCTATGCGTAAGCCGAAGCTGAGGTCTTTCATGCTGTTTCTCCGCGTTGACCCATGTACAAGGTGGAAGCTGGCGCTCTTTCTGCCTGGGTCTGGCAGTGGCGTCTGGATGGTTTGGCATAGGCAATGCCTATCTATCAGCATACAAAAGATATAAAAAAACGCATTGCTAATTGCCATTCGGTAAACAAGCCAAATTTTGCTAGAATCCAAGGTTTTTCAAAGGCTTGTCTATTTTGCGTATTGCGCTTGCCCCGATGGAGGGACTGGTTGATGCCCCACTACGTACTGCGCTGACCGAAATTGGCGGTGTGGACTGGTGTGTGACCGAGTTCGTGCGGGTAACCAGCACCCTGTTGCCGCCACGCTACTTCAAGCGGGTGGCGCCGGAGTGGGCTAATGGCTGGAAGACTCCCGGTGGCGTCACGCTCAAGTTGCAGTTGCTGGGGTCGGACCCCGCCTGCCTGGCTGATAATGCGGCCCGTGCGGCCGAGCTGGGTGCGCCTGGCATAGACCTGAACTTTGGCTGCCCTGCGAAGACAGTCAATCGCCATCGCGGTGGTGCCGTGCTGCTGCAGGAGCCGGAGTTGCTGCACGCCATCGTGCGCGAAGTGCGCCGTGCTGTACCTGCCCATGTACCGGTAACCACCAAGATGCGGCTGGGCTATGAAGACACGGCACTGGTGCTCGATTGCGCCCGCGCGCTGGATGAGGGCGGCTCGGCCGAGCATGTGGTGCATGCCCGTACCAAGCTGGATGGCTACAAACCACCCGCGCACTGGCACTGGATTGCCCGTATCAAGGAAGTGGTGAAATCGCCCGTGGTCGCTAATGGCGAGATTTGGACAGTGGAAGATTACTTTCGCTGCCGCAGCGAATCGACCTGTGACGACGTCATGCTGGGGCGTGGGCTGGTAGCCCGGCCTGACCTTGCCAGACAGATACGCGCAGCCATCGCTGGCGAGGCGGCTGACGTGGTTGAGTGGCCTGAGCTGCTGGAGATCATCCGGCGCTTTCATACCGGCTTGATCGGCACCGGTGCCCCCACCTATGCGCCGGGGCGTTTGAAGCAATGGCTGGGCTATCTGCGCCGTAGCTACCCGGAAGCCACGGCCTTGTTCCGTGAAATACGCACCCAGTCGCAGCTGGCTGCCATTCCGGCCTGATTCAACCTACATGAACGCTAGCCCCAACGACAACCCTTGTCTGAGCTGCGGCGCCTGCTGTGCGGCGTTTCGGGTGAGCTTTGACCGCGCTGAGTTGGACGAGGAGGGCGGGCGAGTCCCTGTAGGTCTGGTGGACTACGAAAACGATGTGCTGTGCCGCTTGCGCGGTACGGATTACCTGAAGCCCCGTTGTATAGCACTGGTGGGCACCATAGGCAGCCGGGTGCAATGCGGCATCTATGCCGAGCGGCCTGGCCCTTGCCGCGAGTTTGCCCCGTTGGCCGAGCATGGGGTCTTTCCGCCGGCCTGCAACCGCGCCCGTGCCCGACACGGCCTGCCACCATTGGCTGTCAGCCAGGAGTAGAGAGCATTTTATGAGTCAGTTACTGAAAACCACCCCTTACGACATGCTGGGCGGCGAGGCTGGCGTCGCCACCCTGGTGCAGCGCTTCTACGACATCATGGATAGTGACCCGGTCGCGGCCGGGGTGCGAAGTGTGCATGCACCTGATCTTGCCGAGGCAAGAGAGAAGCTGCGGTTGTTTCTTACCGGCTGGATGGGCGGGCCGGCACTGTATATCGAAAAATACGGCCACCCCATGCTGCGCGCCCGGCACCTGCCTTTTCGCATAGACGAGCGCATGCGCGATGAGTGGCTCTATTGCATGTTCAAGGCCATGGGTGAAATGAATCTGGATCAGTCCTTGGTTGATCATCTGGAGCAGGCATTCTGGCGCACCGCAGATTTCATGCGGAATGCGGATTGAGTGTCGCTAACATTCAAATGGAAAGCGGTAATGTTTTTATTGGTATTGGTATTGCTACTGATGTTTGTGGCCATGATTTCAATCAAGGCGGCTGTAGCGGTGGTCGCATTTTCCTTGGTAACAGGATGGGTAGTGAAGTTTGCCGCCCGCATGGCGTCTGCAGAGGTGGGACTGTTTGAATCCATGAAAGCGGCCGCGTTTTCGCTCTTTCTGAATGCATTGGCGAACGCGTGGATTTTCCCAGGTGGCGAAATGATTCAGGTCATAGGATCGCTCATTGTTGTTGCCGTAAGCGTGTTGGCGTTCAGTATTGTCCTTGAGTTAAAGGCTGTCGCCGCTATTGTTGTCAGCTTGGCATTCTGGTTGGTTGCGTTCCCTTTAATGATATTCGCCGGCTCTGCGCTCTTGCGTAGCTGAGTGTGCCGCTGCAGGGGGTTTCCGTACCCGTGTTGCTTTTAGGTGCCTCTCTCATCAAGGCGCTGTCAAGCATAAGCACTCAGCAAGCCTTGGTTGAAATCCTGTGCGCCGGGACTTTGCTCATAAGCCTGGCGGGCACGCTGGCCCTGGCGGGTATTGCTTTCTGCTTCGGTTAGTGTGGCACCTGTCTTGCCATCGGCCTCGCTGGGCTCCTCCCCCTGCGCTTGCCGGGCTTGCTCGGCCTGGGCGTCCATCGCCATCTGCCTAGCCTGGGCGGCAATGGCGCGGTCTGCAGCTGAAGGGTCTTGCGGCGCCAGTGCGGCGCGTTCTATCGCCTGCGCCTTGCTGATGGTTTCTTCGGGCGTCCTGCCCTTGGATACGCTGATGGCGACTTCACCGCCGACGGCGTAGTTCACGCCATCGGGGCCGCGCTGGTAGGTATAGCTGGGACCTGATACCACCAGGCCGCCAGCGGCTGCCATATGGGCCTGTTCGTGCTGCCTGACCTGTCGATCACGCTCTTGTAGCGCGCGCACGCGCTCCATTTCCTCGCGGCTGAGCTGTTGCTCCTGGGCGCTGCCGGATTCGGGCTTGGCGGGATCGGTCTTGACGGGCTTGCCGCTGAGGTCGGTAGGGGGGGGCGAGCTCTTGACGGTCTGGGGCATGCACATGGCGCAGCTGCAACCACTACTATGCAGCCGCGCGGGCATGGATGCATAGTATGTGCTGCTGGCTGAAACCCCTGAGATGCTCATTGGTCTATCCCCATCATGCGCGTTACACGGCGCGGATATTCCCCTAACCTGATTTTACCGCCCGATCGACGATAATTGTATCCCCGGTTGTCGGTTAAGCCCTTGTTCTCGATGGAATACCCCACGATTTGCTCACACATGCCATGACGTTGGGCCGGCGCCTCGCTAAACTGCCCGACGTGCGCCGCCTATCCCAACTTATCCCCCTGCATCTGTTGACTGCCTTGTTGGCGGCACAGGGCCATGCTGCCGGCCTAGAGTATCGGGTCGAGATTGTTGCACCTTCACCGCTGGATGATCTGCTGCGGCAGAACTTGGGGGTATTGCGCTGGCAGGGTAGTGACTATATCGACCAGGAGCAACTGCAGCGGCTCTACGAGGCAACGCCGAAGGAGATAGAGAAACTGCTCGCGCCACAGGGGTATTTCAACCCCAAGATCACCGCGAGCATGGGGACAGAGCGTCACCGCTGGCTGCTGGGTTTCAAGGTGGAGCCGGGCGAGCAGGCGCTGGTGCATGATGTGGAGCTGCAAATAGCAGGCGCCATCCGCGAGGAACCCGATTTCGGTAGCCGCTGGGCTGAGTTGATTGAGGTATGGCCCTTGCCCATAGGGGGATACTTTACCCAATCCGATTGGGATGCCGCCAAGCGGCGTGGTGTGCAGGCACTGATTATCGACCGTTTCCCGGCGGCATCCATCAGGGACAGCCGCGCGTATATCGACCCGGACAAGAACAGTGCGGAATTGAGCGTGCAATACGACTCCGGGCCGAGGTTTACCTTTGGCCAGTTGCAGGTCAGTGGGCTCAAGCAGTATTCGCGTGAGCTGGTGGAGCGTTTGCAGACCTTCAAGCCTGGCGAGGGCTATAGCCAGCAGAAGCTGCTGGATTTTCAGACTGCCTTGCAGAACACGCCGTATTTTTCATCGGTGTTTCTCGATGTACCCATTGATGCCAGCCAGCCCAATGATGTGCCGGTCAAGCTGGAGTTGGCCGAGGCACCGCGTTATCGCACCGATGCCGGTGTGGGTTATGAAACCGACAAGGGGGCACGGACGCGGCTGGCGTTTACTGACAATAATCTGCGAGGCCGTGGCTGGATAGGATCGTTGGAGCTGAAACTGCAGCGGCGAGAGCAGCGCTTTGATGCCGATGTGAAGCTGCCGCCCGATGTCGATGGCTATCGCTACAGCAGCAGTTTTCAGGCCAAGAACGAAGATGTGGAGGCGGTACGGACTTCGGCGCAAACCCTGGGGGTGCAACGCAGCCGGCTCAAGGGTCTGATCGAGGTAACCCAGGCCTTGCAGTACACCCGTAGCGCGGAGCAGGCCGAGGGCAAGGAGAGGCAGCTCAACCGCGCCCTGATTGCATCGCAAGCCTGGTCGCGATCTGAGCTGGACAACCCGGTAGACCCACGCAGCGGTTTAGCGCTGAGTTGGCAGTTGGGGGGGGCGGCCAAGGCTTTGCTGTCGGATACCAACTTTGTGCGCGCCTGGGGGCGGGCCACCTGGTATATGCCTGTCGGGGATGCGGGCATCGTGCTGTTGCGTGGAGAAGCCGGCCAGGTAGTGAGCGACAACAGCGACAGTGTGCCGACCGATTCCCTGTTCCGGGCCGGCGGCGCGGGTTCGGTGCGCGGCTACAACTACCAGTCCATCGGCATCAAGACGGATACCGGTGCGGTGGAGGGGGGCAGGGTGCTGGCTATAGGTAGTGTGGAGTATCAGCACCGCATTGTGGGCAAGTGGCGCGGTGCAGTATTTGCCGATGTGGGTGCCGCCGCTGATGACTGGCTCAGTTTCAAGGCGTACAAAGGCTATGGGGTCGGTGCCCGCTGGGTTAGCCCGGTGGGGCCCTTTGCACTTGATGCGGCCTATGGTGCGGCGGACAAGAAAGTGCGCTTTCACTTTTCGCTGGGGATAGGGTTTTGAGCGAGCCCCAGACCACTTCCGCCCCACAGCCAGCAACACCCAAGGCCAAGCGTAGATGGCGCCTGGGGCCGGTGTGGCTGGAGTTGTTCCTGTTTCTGCTGGTGTCGCTGCTGGCGGCCGCAGTTTTGATGGCAGCCAGCCCCACCGGGACGCGTGGCCTGTTTGCCCTGCTGACGCATTTGACCGACGGCATGATCCGGGTGGCCCAGGTGGAAGGAACGCTATGGGGAGAGCTGCGCCTGCAGGGTGTGCAGATCAAGACCGAAACTGAGGATGTGCGGCTGGACAGTGCTGTGTTGCGTTGGCAGCCAGCGCAATTGCTGGTGGGGCGGGTGGCGGTGGATGCACTGGTGCTAGGCAATCTGGACATACGGACCCAACCCAGTACAAGCCCCACCGAAGTCCCCGATGCCTTGGATCTGCCGATGGCTTTGCGCGTCCGCTCGGCCACTGTCGGCAAGGTGGTGGTGGATGGCGTGCATGTTCTGCAATCTGCCAGCCTGACGCTGGAGAGCACTGGCACGCTGCATCAGCTGACGGTACAGCAAGCCCGCACCCCCTGGTTCGATGGCAAGGGCCAGTTGCAACTGACGGGTACCCGGCCGTTCAAGCTCCACGGCGAGCTCAAGATGACTGGCAGCGCAGAGGGCGCGCCCTGGCAGGCCGGACTGAAAATGTCTGAATCACTGGAAAGCCTGCGCCTGGTAGGACAGGCCCAGGGTGGCCCGGTGCAGGATAAGCCATTCCGTGCCCGTTACGACTTGCGGCTTGCGCCGTTTTCCCGCTCGGCCTACGGCATACTCAAGGCAGGTGAAGTGGCTACCGAGGCGATGGATCTGCGTGTGCTCTCTGCCAGCCTGCCGCGCACGGCGCTGGATTTACAACTGCAAGCCAGGCCGGCAAGGTGCAATGATGCCCGTGTCGGCAGCCAAGGGCAGGAACATAGGCGTGCCCCCTGCCGCGAAGAGGCGGTGGCGGTGAGTGTGCAACTGAGCAATCCGCTGGCTGGCAACTGGCCAGCCGGCCGGCTGCCTCTTCGGCAAGCATCTGCCAGCCTGCGGCTGGATACCGAACACCTCTGGATAGAGCAGCTGAACGCCGGTTTGGCGGAGGGGGAATTGGGCTTGGCGGGGACGGCAACGCTGGATCAGCTGGATATCAAGGCCGTGCTGAGCAAGCTGAATCCCGCCGCTTTTGGTGGCCCTGCCTGGCCGTTATCCGGTCAGCTGGTGTTGTCCGGTAGCCCGCAAGCGCCACTGCTGCAAGGTGAGGTGGGCGATGGCCGGTTGACGCTGGCGATGGACTTGGGCGTGGTTGGCGAGTTGCCAGCCCACAAGCTTGTGGCGAAGCAACTGATCTTGAAGGCGGCGGAAGGCAGCCTGGCGCTTACCGGGGAGCTGGGGCTGGCAGGCAAGCAAAGCTTTAAGCTGACCGGAAAACTGGCAGGGATGGACCCGCAAGTCCTGGCCAAATTGGTGGATTACCCCCTGCCTGCTGGTCAGATCAATGCAGATATCACTGCGGCAGGGCAACTGGCCGCGCCTATGGCACTCACCTTCAAGGCGGATATCGCTCCCAGCCGTTTCAACGGGCAGCCACTGCAAGGCGAACTGGCAGCGGATTGGCGGGCCGCGGCCGTGTTGCAGAAGGTGAGGGCTGCATTGGCGCTGGGGCCGAATCGCTTGAACGCGCAGGGTGATTTTGGCCTGCCTGGTAATAGCCTGCGTCTGGATATACAAATGCCGGATGTCAGCGACTTCGGTAAGGGATTCAACGGCCGCCTGGAGGCGCAGCTGAATCTGTCCGGCACCTTGCAACGGCCTTCGCTGGAGGGGACGGCCCGTAGTGAGCAGCTGCGCCTGCCTGGTGAGATCGCAATAGGCAATGCCGTGCTGGCGGCCCGCTTGGATGCCGCACCCGACAAGCCTGCCAGCAGCCCGCTCATGCTGAAGCTGGATGTGACACAGCTGACCGCCCCCAAGCTGGCATTGAACCGGGCACGGCTGCAGATTAGCGGCACCCAGGCTGCCCACACGGTGGAGCTGGAGGGGGCAGGCAAGCTGGCGGAGGAAGATTTCGAGCTACTACTGAAGGGGGGCGGCAGCCTGGATACACAGCAGTGGCGTGGGCAGGTAGTGGCACTGGAAAACAAGGGCGTCTGGCCCGTGCGCCTGAACATGCCGGCGCAGTTGCAGGTGGCGCGTGATGGCGGTGCGGTGCAGGGGCTGGATGCTGTGGCACTGGGGGCAAAGATACGGGTGCAGCGTGGCGAGTGGCATCATGGTGGCCGGTTCAGCGCCCAAGGCGATATGCGCGATGTGGCGCTGGCTGAATGGCTGGAACGTTTGCCTGAGTTCAAATCCAATCTGTCTACCGACCTGGTGCTGGCCGCACGCTTTGACTTGCAGGGCGATGAGAAACTGGCAGGCAGCCTGGTGCTTGAAAGGCAGACTGGCGACCTGGCACTGCTGGTGGATGACCCGACGATCAAGCCCATGCCACTAAAGCTATCGAGTGCCAAGGCGCAGCTGGATTTGGCTGGCGATCAGGCGGCCCTGGCCTTGGATCTGAAATCAGCTTCCTTCGGTTCGGCTTCGGGCCGTATCAGCACCCGGTTCGAGCGTACTGAACAAGGGTGGCGGCCCGCCGCAGGCGCTGCGCTGGAGGGCAAGCTGCAGGCGGAAATGCCATCCCTGGGCTGGGTGGGCCCGCTACTTGGGCCGGCCGCCAAGGTCGAAGGCAAGCTTTCGGCTGAAGTTACGGCCGGTGGGCATATAGGCGCGCCAAGCTGGTTTGGGCGGCTCAGCGCCAAAGACGTGGCACTGAGGCTGCCCGACAGTGGTATCTATTGGCGCGAGGGTCAGCTGGATGCCACGCTGGACGGTGATACCGCACAGCTCTCGGCCTTATCGCTCAAGGCCGGCAAGGGGGAAATGACCGCATCGGGCCGTATGAGTCTGCGGGATACCGGTCCTGAGGGCTCGCTGCTAGTGAAGTTTGCGCAATTTGGCGCGCTGACCCGACCTGATCGCAACCTGGTGGTGTCGGGAGAAACCGCCCTGGGTGTGCAGGGCGAGGCACTGACGCTGACCGGTAAGTTATCTGCCGATGAGGGCCTGATAGAGCTACCGCGTGGCGATGCGCCGACGCTGGGTGACGACGTGATCGTGAAGGGGCGGGAGACGCCTGATCGCAAGCGCAGCAAGGCACCGCCGATTACCCTGCGGCTTGATCTGGATCTGGGCCAGAAATTCGTGTTCAAGGGCCAGGGGGTGGATGCCCGCCTGTCTGGATTGGTGAGAATCGCCGCCAGCCCCACCCAGAACCTCTCTGCCAGTGGCGCGCTCAAGGTGGATGAAGGGCGCTACGCCGCCTATGGCCAGAATCTGGCCATTAGTCGAGGCATCATTACTTTCCAGGGGCCGCTGGACAATCCGGCGCTGGATATTCTGGCTGAGCGCAAGAACCTGCCGGTGGTGGTGGGGGTGAAAATCGTGGGCACTGCCCTGGCGCCCAGGGTGAGCCTGGTATCCAACGATGCCATGTCGGATGCAGAGAAGTTGTCCTGGTTGGTATTGGGCCGCGGCTCTGCGGCGGGCGGTGGCGATGCCGATCTCTTGCTGACGGCGGCGGATGCGCTGTTTACAGCGGGTGACTCGGTGGGCTTGCGCCAGCAGATGGCGGGCCGCCTGGGGCTGGACGATATCAGCATTGGCCGCTCTGACAGCTATACCAAGGACGAGGGGGATGGCGGCGCCTTGTCGGGACGGGTGGTCAGCCTGGGCAAGCGGGTATCGGACAAGGCCTATGTGAGCTACGAGCAGAGTCTGGACGGCGTGGGTTATGCGGTAAAACTGACGTATCAGCTGACACGGCGGGTATCGGTAGCCTTGACCGCAGGGCAGAGTAGTGCGGCGGATCTGCTGTATTCCTGGACTTTCGATTAAAGTGACGGCCCCTTGCCCTTCTCATTGCGTAGCACCATGCCTGATTTGCTAGACCAGCCGCTGATCTTTGTCGACCTCGAAACCACCGGGGCCAATGCGCAGCGCGACCGTATCACCGAGGTTGGCCTGGTGGAGTGGGATGGCGAGTGCATGACGGAGTGGAGCTGCCTTGTCAACCCGCAGACTGCCATTCCGCCATTTATCAGCCAGTTGACGGGCATCAGCGACGCAATGGTGGCGGAGGCCCCGACCTTTGCCCAACTGGCCGAGCCGCTGCTGGCGCGGCTGGAGGGCAGGGTATTCGTGGCCCATAATGCCCGCTTTGACTATGGCTTTCTCAAGAACGAGTTTCAGCGCGCTGGCCTCAACTTCCGTGCGCGGGTGGTGTGTACCGTCAAGCTTTCGAAAAAGCTGTTTCCTGGCGAGTACAAGCACAATCTGGATGCCGTATCGGCGCGCAATGGCCTGGTTGCTGAAGGTGAGCGGCATCGTGCCTTGACCGATGCGCGGTTGATCTACCAGTTTCTGGTCAAGCTCAAGCGTGAGCTACCGGCAGAGCAATTGAATGCCGTGCTGGAGGAGATCAGCCGCCAGGCCAGTCTGCCCGCAGGTGTTGATCCCGAGGTGATCGAGTCCATGCCGGATGGCCATGGGGTGTATCTGTTTTATGGTGACAGCGATGCCTCGCTCTATGTGGGGCGGAGCAGTAATCTCAAGCGCAGCGTGCTGGCGCATTTTTCTGGGGATGGGCGTGCCAGCAAGGCGCTGCGCTTTCACCACCAGATCACCCGCATAGACTGGATATCCACCGCTGGCGAGCTGGGGGCGTTGCTGATGGAAGCACGCCTGCTCAAGCAACTGCAGCCACTGCATAACCCAAAGCAGCGGTGCGACGAGCAGTTGTGCGCCTGGCGCTATGAGCCCAATGCAGAGGGGAGTGCCAAGCTTGAGCTGGTCTACGCCCACGAGTTGGACTTTAGTCGCCAGACCAATTTGTTTGGGCTTTACGGCAATGAGCGGGAGGCAACCAACACCCTGCGCAAGATCGCCGAGGCCAACAAGCTATGCATGATGGCACTGGGGCTGGAACGTACAAGCCGGCGAGCGGGTACGCCCTGTTTTGGCATGCAGATAGGCAAATGCCGTGGTGCCTGCGTCAACAAGGAACCCATGCTGACCCACCAGGCGCGTGCCTGCGCCGTGCTGGCCAAGCTCAAGCTCAATAGCTGGCCCTATGGCGGACCTATCCTGGTCAAGGAACAGGCCGAGTCCAGCGCGGCGGTGGATCTGCACCTGATAGACCACTGGCGCCACCTGGGTACAGTGAACTGCGAAGAGGACTTGCCCGAGCTGCTGGAGCAAGTGGGGCAGATGCCGTTTGACCTGGATAGCTACAAGATACTGAACAAGCATTTGCGCAGCCTGCCAGGGCTGGCGATTGTGAGGCTGTCTGGCGCGGCTTGAGTGGTTCGCGTCTGGCGCGGGTAGTTGGCGGTTTGCATCAGGTTTGGGGTGTTTGGCGGCTTGGGGTGGATGGGTAACTGGTGGTTTGGCGGATTTACCTTACAATCAAATGCTGAAATACGCCGAGTACGGTTGTTGGCCCTGGCTGACACCCAAACACCAAGAGCGCAATGGAGAAGACCCCCGGAATCTGGCCGCCCCTGTTGAAGGGGACGGTTGCGGCTACCGCTGTTCTGGCGGCGAGCCTGCTGCCTGCATGGGTGGCACTGCCCCTGGCCGTGGCCATAGGTGGAGGGGTGGCCTATTTCTGTCATCTACGTTCTGCCGCCAAGCCTGACGACACCGAAGTTGCCGCAGAACTTGCTGGCTTTGTGGAGCAGTCTCTGGTTGGTATCTACTGCCTGGAGGCTGACCGCATCGTCTATGGCAATCAGGCCATGGCCGATATCCTGGCCTACCCACGCGATGCGCTGTCTGACCTGCCGCTCAGTCGCGTCATACATCCTGATGACCTTGAGCTGGTAACCGAGAACGTTCGCCGCCGCATGGCGGGGGAGGTCGATAGCCTGCGCTATCCCTTCCGCATCCTGCGCGGTGATGGGCAGATAAGGCATTGTGAAGTGCATAGCAGGGCTGCCCGGCTGGGGGGCGAGCATCGTCTGGTCGGTGTGTTGATCGACATTACCGACCGCATCACCGTTCAGCATGAACTGGCGCTGTATGCGCGGGCTTTCGAGGCCAGCAGCGAAGGCATCGTGGTGACCGATGCCATGGGCATGATCGTTACCGTCAACTCTGCCCTGGAAAGCCTGTCGGGCTATCGCCGCGATGAGCTGGTGGGGCAGCCTGTGCTGTCGCTGGAGCACCGCATCAGTGGCACGCGCCTGGAGCATATCGTGGCGGCAGCCCTGAGCAGCGGCCGCTGGCAGGGGGAGTTCCTGGCCCTGCGCAAGAACGGCGACGTCTATCCGACCATGCTGTCGATCAGCGCACTGCGCAACGAGCACCATGCCGTCAGCCACTACATAGCCATCATCAGCGATCTTTCGCCCATACGGGCGGCAGAGCGCAAGCTGTTGGAATCGGAAGGCAAGTTTCGCGCATTTGTGGAGCTGTCGCTGGTTGGCCTGTATGTGGTGCAGGATGGCCGGCTGGTTTATGCCAATCCAGAAATTGCGCGTGTGCTGGGTTATGACTCGGCCGACCAGCTGATCGGTCTTTCGGTGGAGGACATGACCGCCACCGAGGATCTACCCCTGTTGCGCGACTATCACCGCCGCCGACTGGCGGGCGAAATGGAAAGTGCCCGCTATACCTACCGCGCCAGGCGTCGCGATGGCAGCTTGTTGTGGGTGGAGGCGCATGGCCGGGTATTTGAATACGATGGTCGGCTGGCCGTGATGGGTATTGCGCTGGACGTAAGCCAGCGGATTGAGGCGGAGCGGCAGTCCAGGCTGGCAGAGCGGGTATTCGAGTCAGCCTCTGAGGGGATACTGATCACAGATGCCGATAGCCGGATCGTGGCAGTGAACCCGGCATTTAGCCGTATTACCGGTTATTCGGCGCAGCAGGCCATAGGCAAGCTGTCGCGCATGTTGATGCGGCAGGATGCCCGTGCTGAATTCAACCATGAAATGCTCGACCACCTGGCACGTGATGGTCACTGGCAGGGTGAGATGCGTGATCGGCGTCTTGGTGGTGAGTGGTATCCGGTGTGGATGTCCATCTCGGCGGTGCGTGATGATGCAGGGCGCATCAATAGCTATGTTGGAGTCTTTACCGACTACACCAGCCGCAAAGAGGCGGAAACCCGGCTGCACTATCTCGCCAACCATGACGGTCTGACAGGGCTGTTGAATCGCAGCGGCTTGATGAGCCAGCTGGAGCACGAGATCAGCCGGGCACGGAATCTCAAGCAGTCGCTGGCCGTGTTGTTTCTCGACCTGGACCGATTCAAGGCCATCAATGACACACTGGGGCATGGTGCGGGAGACAAGCTGCTGGTGGCTGCCACCGAGCGTTTGCGCAACCAGGTCAAGGCGACGGATCTGCTGGGTCGCCTGGGCGGAGATGAGTTCACCCTCGTACTGGAGAACCTGCCCAACCCGGAAATGGCAGCTGACGTGGCGAACCGGGTGGTCGATGCTATGGCGCAGCATTTCTTTATCGATGGCCACGAGATGTTCGTGACCGCCAGCGTGGGTGTGGCTGTGTACCCAGGGGACGGCCATGATGCGGCGTCGCTGCTGAAGAACGCTGACGTGGCCATGTATAGGGCCAAGCAACGGGGCAAGAACACCTATCAGTTTTTTGCCAAGGAGATGAATGCCCAGGCGTTTGAGCATCTGCTGCTCGAAAACAGCCTTAGGCACGCACTGGAGCGTGGCGAGTTTGAACTGCATTATCAGCCACAGGTGGCGACCGAGACGGGCGAGATCGTTGGGGTGGAGGCACTGATACGCTGGCGGCATCCGGAGTTGGGTCTGGTGCCGCCCGCACGGTTCATCCCCCTGGCTGAGCAGAATGGCCTGATTGTGCCCATCGGCGCCTGGGTGCTGCAGGAGGCCTGTCGGCAAGGCAGGGAGTGGCTGGATGCAGGTTATGGCCTGCGCCATATCGCGGTGAACCTTTCCGCCCGCCAGTTTGCCGACGACAATCTACTGGGCTATATCAGCGAGGCGCTGAGCCAGAGCGGCCTGCCACCCCATATGCTGGAGTTGGAACTGACCGAGAGTACCGTGATGCAACAACCGCAGGATGCCGTGAGGCTGCTGTTGCGTTTGCAGGAAATGGGCGTCGCCTTGTCCATTGATGACTTTGGTACCGGCTACTCCTCGCTGGTCAGCCTCAAACAGTTCCCGCTGGATAACCTCAAGATCGACCGTGGTTTTATCTCGGGCATCCCACACGAAGGCGACGACATGGTCATCACGGAGGCCATTGTTGCCATCGCCCGCAAGATGGCATTGAAGGTTGTGGCCGAGGGCGTGGAAACGGTTGAGCAGTTTGATTTCCTGCGTGCCGCCGGCTGTGATCTGGTGCAAGGCTATCTACTGGGTCGCCCCATGCCTGCATCCGAGCTGATGATGCGCCTGTCGGCGGACAAGGTGCTGTTGCCCAGGCTGGATGCCGGCTGGCAGGAAATTCATCCACCACGCTGACAGTCAGGGCAGGGCGAGGGTATGATTCGAGTTAATATTCTAGCAACCGCTAGATAGTTTATTTGAGTGGCGGATAGGGTGACATGTCACCTTTCTGCCATGCAAACTTGGCCGCCCCGGACTCGCATGAAAACTCCTCTGCATTTCTCCCACGCCAACAGCTTTCCGGCCAGCAGCTACAAGCAGTTCCTGTCGCAGTTCGAAGCTGATTTCGATGTGGGTTACATAGAAGCGCTGGGGCATGATCCGCGGTATCCCGTGCATGACTGCTGGCCAAATCAGGTGCTTGAATCCATACGCTACATCGAGCAGCGCTATGACCAGCCGGTGATCGCAGTTGGTCATTCGCTGGGCGGGTTTCTCTCCTTCATGTGTGCCATGGAGCGGCCCGACCTGTTTCGCGCCGTCGTGCTGCTCGATTCCCCCATCTTCAGCAGACGGGTTTCCAGCATGTTGCGCCTGGGGAAATGGTTTGGCTTTATCGAGCGATTGACCCCAGGCCGGGGGTCACGTACCCGCCGCCGCGAATGGCCCAGCACGGAAGCTGCCTATCGCCATTTCGAGGGACGCGGCATGTTTGCCGATTTCGACCCTCGCTGCCTGCGCGACTATGTGATGGAGGGCACTGTACCGACGGAAAACGGCGTCAGGCTCAAGTTTGACACCGAAGTGGAGTACCGCATCTATGTTGGCCTGCCGCATGTTTTTCCACGCCATAGAGGCAAGCTGACAGTGCCTACCGGCTTTATCGGCGGCAAGACCTCGATCTATGTACGGCCAGCCGACATTGCCAGCATGAAGCGGCATTTCGGCGTGAAACTGGCAGAGTTTGATGGCGGGCACCTGTTTCCCTTCGAGAAGCCGGAGCTGGCGGCTGTTGCGGTCAAGGAGATGATTGCAGCGCTGACGACGCCGGCTGGGTAAAACGGGCTACTAGGCAACTCATTTCGGCGCTGTTGCGAAATGGCAGTCCTCACACAGTGTGTGCGGCGCATACCTGTTGGCAGCTCCCGAGCCTCGCAGTAGCCGCTCTGCTTGGGCCGACCAATCGGGTGAGCTGAGGTACGATGTGGCGTTTCAATAGCAGGCGGCGCGTGGGATATGGTGGACAGAATTGCAAGCTGGCGTCATGCCTGGATGGGTGTGGGGGTGGCGGAGCCTGATGCGGCTTTGCTGGCTGCGTTGCTGGCGCGGTATGGGGAGGTCCAGCGCTTCTACCACACCTTGCAGCACCTGGATGAGTGCCTGGCGCTGTTTGAAACCACCTCTGCCTGTGCGGAGCGGCCGGGGGAGGTGGCGTTGGCTTTGTGGTTTCATGATGCCATTTATGATGTGCAGGGCCGGGATAATGAGGCGCGCAGTGCGGCTTGGGCGTGGGAGGCTTTGCTGGCGGCCGGGGTGGGTGGGGCGGCGGTGGAGCGGGTGGTGCAGTTGATCATGGCGACCCGGCATGACGTGCTGCCTCTGACGGTGGATGCCCAGCTGCTGGTGGATATCGACCTGGCGATACTGGGGGCGGAGGCATCGCGCTTTGCCCAGTATGAGCAGCAGATCAGGCAGGAGTATGCCTGGGTGGCGCCGGCTGTTTTTGCGGCCAGGCGCGCTGCTGTGCTTGCGGGTTTTCTGGCGCGGCCGCGTATTTATGCGACCGATGCTTTGTTTAAGCGGCTGGAGCTGCCAGCCCGGGCCAACCTGCAGGCAGCAATTTTGCAGCTGGGTGCTTGACCTTGTAGTTACTTCAAGATTTATGCTGTGTCCGTCTTGACCTGGGTTGGGCCTGCTGGTTCAGGCGGCATTGGCATGCAGCGCCAGTGCTGGCTCCAACCCGGTCGGCGAGTAGCCACCAAGGATTGGGTTCATGGCAGGCTGTCGGCCTTTCGTAGTAGCGTAGGGTCTCTGCGGTGCGTTGTGCCGACTGGGCTGTTTCGCCGATTTTCATGATGTATTCAGACAAGTCTTGTTTTACTGGCGTCACGGTAGCGTTTTGTGGCTATCTGTGCGGTGTAGGGCATCCGGGCAATGAAGGAGTGGGTATTCAATGAGCGAGCAGGAAATGAACGACAAGCAACGAGACAGGGCTGCCATGGCGCGCCGTAATCTGCGTACGGCCTTGATACTGGTGTTGCTGATAGGCGGCTCGATGGCGGCCTTTCTGAATAACTTTGGTGTTTTTGGCTGACAGTTGCGGCCTCTCCGCTGAGACTAGCAGTTGACGCGTCTGACGGGGCGTTTGCCCTGTTGGATTGCCGGTGGCGCCGGCGCTGAAGCGGCTGTTGATGGGGAACCGTGGTGGCTGGCATTTGTCTAGCGATGTTGGTCAGGCGCTGGCGCACAGGGAAACCCTGTGCTAGGCGTTGGGGTGGCGGCCGGGTAAAGGTTTTGTGCCGCCCTTGTTGCCGCGACGGAAGTGCCTCTTGCACGTTGCGTGGAGGGCGCTGCATTGGCGCGCTTTTCGACGCTTTTTGAATGAGCTTCAGTTTTTCAGCAGTTACAATGGCGGCCGCTGGATGGCCGCCTGATCCATCCAAACAATGAGAAAGCACTCTGTATGAACAGCAAGCGTCTATTTGCCCGTGCCTTGTTGGCATTGGGTCTGTCGGTAATCGGTGCCTCGGCCTTGGCTGCTGGCGACCATGCTGGCCCGGTAACCAAGCTGCCGGTTGCCCAGCCTGTGGCTACCCCTGGCAAGATCGAGGTGATCGAGTTCTTCTGGTTTGGCTGCCCACATTGCAGCGCCTTGGAGCCTGCGGTGGCGGCCTGGGAGAAGAGCCTGCCGCCTGATGTGGTTCTGCGCCGTGAGCATGTGATGTGGGATGGCCGCTCGGACATGGAAGGCCACACCAAGCTGTTTGTGACACTGCGTACCATGGGCCTGCTGGCTCAGCACCAGCGTGCCGTGTTTGATGCCATACACGGTGGCCGGGTGGAACTGCGTGACGAGAAGACGTTGTTTGAGTGGGTGGCCAAGCGCGGTATCAACCGTGCCCAGTTTGAGGCTGCCTACAAGTCGTTTGGTATCGGCAGCCAGATTGGCCGTGCCAAGCAGATGACTCGTGACTATCGCGTCAATGGGGTGCCGACCTTTATCGTTAACGGCAAGTATTCGACTTCGGTAAGCCAGGCGGGTGGCGAGCAGCAGCTGTTTGCCATATTGAACAAGCTGATTGCGCAGGAGCGCGCCGGCAAGAAGTAAGGCTCTGTGCAGGTGTGGGTGTGGTTGGCGTCTTGCTGGCCATGCCTGTGCCGGCGACTTCTGCGAGGCTGGAGGTTGCTGGGCGCCCCCTTTATTCCATTCTGCTGGATGCAAATACCTGAATGTGTAGGGGGAGGTTCTAATACTTTGCTAAAATCCCGGTCTGCCAATTAACAACCGTTCTCATCTCATGTCCACCATCGCTACCGAACGCGTCCTGAGCGTCCATCACTGGAACGACACCTTGTTCAGCTTTACCACGACCCGCGACCCCGGGCTGCGGTTTGAGAATGGACACTTTGTGATGATAGGTCTGCAGGTGAATGAGCGCCCCCTGATGCGGGCGTACTCGATTGCCAGTGCCAACTATGAAGAGCATCTTGAGTTCTTCAGCATCAAGGTGCCCAATGGCCCTCTGACCTCGCGCCTGCAGCACTTGAAGGTGGGTGATGAGCTACTGGTGAGCCGCAAGCCTACCGGCACCTTGGTGATACATGATCTCAAGCCTGGCAAGAATCTGTTCCTGTTTGGTACGGGTACTGGCTTGGCGCCTTTCATGTCCATCATCAAGGACCCGGAGACCTATGAGCATTTTGAGAAGGTCATCCTGTTCCATGGCGTGCGTTTTGTGAATGAGTTGGCTTATGCTGACTACATCCAGAATGAGCTGCCCAAGAATGAATTCTTTGGCGATGTGATCCAGCAGAAGCTGATCTACTACCCCAGCGTGACCCGCGAGGAGTTCCGCAACCAGGGCCGGCTGACTGATCTGATCGAGAACGGCAAGCTGTGTGAGGATTTGGGCCTTCCACCGCTGAACCCGGAAACCGACCGTGCCATGATGTGCGGCAGCCCGAGCATGCTGAAGGATACGGCGGCCTTGCTGGATGCCCGTGGCTTCCATGTTTCGCCACGCATTGGTGTGCCTGGCGACTATGTGATCGAGCGTGCCTTTGTCGAGAAGTAATCGGGTATCTTGCCGTTGAGCGCTCGGCCTGCCTGTGGGGTGGGCCGTTGCGCTTTGATGGCTGCCTGTTTGCTGATGTGCTATGTCCCTAATCTGTAAGCAAGTTTTCTGACAGAAATGACTTGCCTGCGAGGGGGGATTGGGCGAAAATCCGGCCCTTGTTTTATAGCGTTGCGGCACCTCGCCCAACGCGGGTATTAGGGCGCTGAAAAGCGTGCCTGGTGCTTGCCCCAAAGGGCCATGAGGCTAGGGAGGCTGGGCTTGCGGGCTCGTCTCCGGCTAGGCGCAATGCCTGCCGACTCGTAATCCATCAAGGCAAGACGTTCTTAGACCTTCGGGTGTTGGGGCGCGTCTCTAGATGGATTGCGCCCAACTCCGACTCTTGGGGGTGTGGGATATGTCCAACCTGACTTCATCCAACCAGCTTCGCGCGGCTCAAGCGCAATTGCCTATCTCGGTCTATTTTGACCCGGATTTTTATCGGCTAGAACAGGAAACGCTGTTCTCCCAGGCGCCAAAGTATGTCGGCCATGAGCTGATGGTTCCCAACGTGGGCGACTATCAGGTGTTGGAGATGTATGATCGTGCGCGCTTGCTCAAGCGTACCGAGTCTGGCGTCAAGCTGCTGTCGAATATCTGCCGCCACCGTCAGGCTTTGATGGTGGATGGGCGCGGCAATAGCTCGCACATCGTTTGCCCTTTGCATCGCTGGACCTATGACAACCAGGGCACGCTGCTGGGTGCGCCGCATTTTCCTGAGAAGCCCTGCTTGAACCTGCCGGAGACCCGGCTGCAGACCTGGAACGGCATGCTGTTTGAGCTGGGTACGGGCGGCAGGGATGTAGAGGCGGACCTGAAGAACCTGGGCGTGGCCAAGGATCTGGATTTCAGCAACTACATGCTGCATAGCGTGCAGGTGGATACTTACGAGGGCAACTGGAAGACCTTTATCGAGGTTTATCTGGAGGACTACCATGTGGATCCATTCCACCCTGGCCTGGGCCGGTTTGTGGAGTGCGATGACCTGAAGTGGGAGTTTGCCGACTGGTATTCGGTCCAGACTGTGGGTATCAACAATGCCTTGGCGAAGGCCGGTTCGAAATCGTATGCGGAGTGGCACAAGCAGGTGCTGGCATTCAACCGTGGCCAGATGCCTAAGCATGGTGCCATCTGGTTGACCTATTACCCCAATGTGATGGTGGAGTGGTATCCGCATACGCTGGTGATCTCGACCTTGCTGCCGGATGGCCCTCGCCGCTACAAGAACATTGTGGAGTTCTATTACCCTGAGGAAGTGGCCTTGTTCGAGCCGGAGTTCATGGCGGCGGAGCAGGCGGCCTACCAGGAGACGGCGGTAGAGGACATGGAGATCATCCGCCGCATGGAAGAGGGCAGGGAGCGGCTATACAAGGAGGGTAGGGACGAGTTCGGCCCTTACCAGAGCCCGATGGAGGATGGCATGCTGCATTTCCATGAGTTCATGCGCCGGGAGATGGCTGAGCATATACCTGCCATGCGCCTGTAAGTGTTGCGGTGATGTGGTTGTGCCAGGGGCCGGTACCGATAAGGTGCCAGCCTTTGTCTTGTGGTGGGCTCAGATGGTTTTGGAATAGCGCTGCAGGGGCTGGCTTTGCTGTAGGCGGCGGTCGAAGATCATGGCGATGTTGCGTACCAGCAGGCGACCGCGTGGCAGTACCTGCAGGCGCTGTCCATCCAGGCTGAGCAGGCCATCATCTGTCAGGGCTGCCAGCTTGGGCTGTTCGGCGGCAAAGTATTCGTTGAAGCGGATGCCCCAGCGCGCCTCCAGCTGGGCGAAGTCGAGTGCGAAATCACACATCAGTTGCTGTATCAGACTGCGGCGCAGCCTGTCGTCTTCGTTCAGGGCGATGCCTCGGAACAGCGGCAGTTTGCCGGCATCCAGCAGGGCGTAGTATTCCTCGGTGCCGCGTACATTCTGGCTGTAGCTTGCGCCCAACTTGCTGATGCCTGAGACGCCCAAGGCGAGTAGATCGATGTCGTCGCGCGTGGAATAACCCTGGAAGTTGCGGTGCAGGGTGCCTGCGCGCTGGGCAATGGCCAGTTCGTCATCGGGCAGGGCAAAGTGATCCATGCCGACATAGACGTAGCCGGCGGCGGCGAGTTTGCTGATGGCGAGGCTGAGGATATCGAGCTTGGTGTCGAGTGCGGGGAGGTCGGCTTCGTTTATCTGCCGCTGCGTTTTGAACAGCTGCGGCATATGCGCGTAGTTGTAGATGGAAAGGCGATCCGGTCGGGCTGCGATCACTTTGTCCAGGGTGGCGCTGAAGCCTTGTACGGTCTGCAATGGCAAGCCGTAGATCAGGTCGATGGAGATGGATTTGAAGCCATGTGCTCGGGCCGCTTCAATCACTGCCAACGTTTCGGCTTCGCTCTGGATGCGGTTGACGGCCTGCTGGACGGCGGGGTCGAAGTCCTGCACGCCGAGGCTCATGCGATTGAAGCCCAGCTTACCCAGGTGTGCCACGGTGGCTGGCTGGACTTTGCGCGGGTCTATCTCTATCGAGTATTCGCCTTCGTCCTTGGGGGCGAAGTCGAAATGAGCTCGAAGTTGCTGCATCAGTCGGCCGAGTTGGGCATCGGAGAGGAAGGTGGGGGTGCCGCCGCCGAAGTGCAGCTGCTCCACCCTGGCGCGGCCTGCGAATAGGGGGGCTTGCAGGGCAAGCTCCTTGTCGAGGTAGTCCAGGTATACCTCAGCATGAGCCTTGTTCTTGGTGATGATCTTGTTACAGCCACAGTAGTAACAGATGGTATTGCAGAAAGGGATATGCACGTAGAGCGACAACGGGCCTTGCTGACCAGCGGGGAACTGCCTTGCCACTTCTGCGCGATAGGCGGTTTCATCGAACCCGGCATGGAAATGGTCGGCCGTGGGATAGGAGGTGTAGCGAGGGCCATTGCCCGCCAGGCGCTCGATCAGGCTTTTGTCGAAAGACAGGCCTTGAACATCAAAATCTGCTGGGGCCGGCTTAATGGCAGTGGGAGCGGGCGCATTCATGCGGGCAACCATGTCGATATGAGGTGCGGCCAGTGTGCCTGGGTGCGAGGGGCGGTGCCTTGATGCGCATCAATCGGGGTCGTCTTTGATGGCTGGTTGGCTGGCGCTGCGATGGGACTAGTGGAAATCGCGGCTCTCTACCGACAGGGTTCCCAGTAGCTCGGATTTGTCGGCCAGGCGCTTGGCGAGCAGATGGACGACCTCGCCTTCCCGCTGCACCACGCCGTAGACGGCCAGTAGCCGGGCGCCCAGCAGTTCCTTGCGCTGCCTTTCGCCCAGATCCTGCCAGACAATGACATTGGTGTTGCCGGTTTCGTCTTCCAGGGTAACAAAGGTGACGCCGCTTGCCGTGCCGGGACGTTGGCGGCCAACTACGATGCCGCAGGCCCGTGCGGGTTGGCCGTGCTGGCAGGCGCGCAGCTCGGCGGAACTGAGCAGGCGATCCCGACTCAGGCGTGGGCGTAGCAGACTGAGGGGATGGGCCCTCAGGGTGAGGCCCTGGCTGCGGTAATCTTCCAGCACCTGCTGGCCCAGGCTGGGGAGCGGGAGGGTGATGGCTGCCTCTGCCTTGGCGGCCATGCCTGCGAGGTCTTGCTCCAGCTGTAGGCCGCCTACCTGCCAGCGGGCTTGTCGGCGATTTCCAGCCAGGCTGGCCAGCGCATCGGCATCCGCCAGGATGCCCAAGCTGCGCTTGTCGAGACCGGCCAGGCGCTGTAGCTGGATCAGGCTATCGTAACCAGCCGCTGGCCGGTGGACGGCAATGCGCTCGCCTACGCCCCGGCCCAGGCCGCTGATCAGCCGCAAACCCAGTCGGAGTGCGTGCTGGGGGCGCTGTTCGTCTTCCAGTGTGCAATCCCAATCACTGCGCTGCACATCGACAGGGTACACGACGATGCCATGCCGCTTTGCGTCCTGTATCAGCTGCGATGCGGAGTAAAAACCCATGGGCAGGCTGTTGAGCAGAGCGCAGGTGAAGGCGGCAGGTTCGTGCCGCTTGAGCCAGCCTGATACATACACCAGCAGGGCGAAGCTGGCGGCATGGGATTCGGGAAAGCCATATTCGGAGAAGCCTTCTATCTGCTTGCATAGCCGGTCTGCAAATTCCTGGGTATAGCCATTGGCCAGCATGCCGGTGACCAGCCGCTCTTGGTAATCCGCCAGTTCACCCGTGCGGCGCCAGGAGCCCATGGAGCGCCTAAGCTGGTCGGCCTCGCCGGGGGTAAAGTCAGCGGCATCGATGGCCAGTTGCATGACCTGCTCCTGGAAGATAGGCACACCCAAGGTTCGCTCCAGCGTCTTCTTGACGGCTTCGGATGGGTAATCGACGGGCTCCAGCCCTTGTCTCCGCCGCAGGTAGGGATGCACCATGCCGCCTTGTATGGGCCCAGGGCGCACGATGGCTACTTCGACCACCAGGTCGTAGAAGGTTTTGGGCTTGAGTCGCGGCAGCATGGACATCTGCGCTCTGGATTCGATCTGGAACAGGCCCACGGTATCGGCATGTCCTATCATCTCGTAGACCTGTGGGTCTTCTGCGGGGATATCGGCCATGCGCATCAGTGGTTGCTGGCGTATCGCGGACACCAGTGCCAGCGTACGGCGTATGGCGCTCAACATGCCCAATGCCAGCACATCGACCTTGAGCAGACCCATGGCGTCCAGATCATCCTTGTCCCACTGGATGACGGTGCGGTCTGGCATGGCGGCGTTTTCTATGGGGACCAACCGTGCCAAGGGACTGTGGGAGATAACAAAACCGCCCACATGTTGCGACAGATGGCGAGGGAAGCGCATCAGCACCTGTGCCAGCCGCAGCAGTAGTTGGACTGGCCGGCTCTCGGGGTCGAAGCCTGCCTCCTGCAGGCGCTTGGGCAGCTCTGCGCGGCTATCCCACCAGGCCAGGGTTTTGCTGATCTGATCCAGTTGCTCTTCGTCAAACCCCAGTGCACGCCCCACATCCCGCAGGGCGCTACGCGGGCGGTAGGTAATCACGGTGGCGGCCAGTGCGGCGCGCTCCCTGCCATAGCGCTTATATATGTACTGGATGACCTCCTCCCGTCGATCATGCTCGAAATCCACATCGATATCGGGTGGTTCCTGCCGCTCTTGCGAGAGAAAGCGCTCGAACAGCAGATTGGATCTATCTGGGTCTACCTCGGTGATGCCCAGGGCAAAGCAGACGGCCGAGTTGGCCGCTGAGCCACGGCCCTGACAGAGGATCTTCTGGCTACGGGCGTAGGCGACGATATCGTGGACGGTGAGAAAGAACGACTCATAGCGAAGCCTGGTGATCAGCGCCAGCTCGTGCGCTATCTGGCGGCGGACTTTTTCTGGCGCGCCTGCTGGATAGCGCTGGTTTAAGCCGATTTCGGTCAGTGTGCACAGATGGCTTGCCGGTGTTGCGCCCTCGGGTACCAGTTCGGCGGGGTATTCATAGCCCAGATCAGCCAGGAACTGGCCGCAGCGCTGTGCAATGCGCACGGTTTCTGCCAGCAGCGCGCGTGGGTAGATGTGGGCGAGCGCCCAGGGACTGCGCAGGTGGCGCTCACCATTGGGAAATAGCGCCAAGCCGCATTCTGCTACCGGCCGGCCCAGCCGGATTGCTGTCATGACATCCTGCAGGGCGCGGCGGGATCGGACATGCATATGTACATCGCCACTGGCGACGCAGGGGAGGCCGCATTGCTGGCCTAGCTGCAATAGTGCGGACAGGCGGTTGCCATCGTCTGCCTCCTGAAACAGCTCTACCGCCAGCCAGGCGCGATCGGGGAAGTGCTGGCCAAGCCATAGACCGTCTGCGGTATCAGGCAGGGCGGGGGGCAGCCATAGGGCTAATAGTCGTGCGGCATGGTGCGCGACGGCGGCACGATCCAACTGGTATGAGCCCTTGTTGGCATTGCGTCGCCCCAGGCTGATCAGCTGGGATAAATCGCCATAGGCTTCACGATCTGGCGCCAGCAATACCAGGCGCAAGCCATCGCCCAGGGTTAGTTCGCTTCCTACGATCAATTGCAGGCCGTGCTTCTGGGCGGCCAGATGGGCGCGAACAATACCGGCCAGCGAGCATTCATCGGTTATGGCCAGCGCTTGATAGCCCAGCTTGGCAGCCCGCTCCACCAGCTCGTCTGCGTGCGATGCGCCGCGCTGGAAGCTGAAGCAGGAAAGACAATGCAACTCGGCATAGGTGGCTTGGTCGGCGGCAGGCATGGCGATTCCTTAGGCAAACAGGCCGTGCAGGTACCAGCTGTCGGTGCTGCGCTGCTGGTATATCCAATAGCGGCGACCAGATGCCCCTTGCGCCTGGTAGTAGTCGCGGGTGACGCCATCGCCATCCCACCAGCCGGATTCGATGCGCTCTGCCCGTGTCAGCAGCTGGAGCGGTTCGCCGTGCCAGAGATACCCATCGCGTAGCTCCAGACTCTGCGGCTCGGGCAGCAGCCAGGCGGGGCGCTCACCCAGGGTGAGCTGAGGGGAGGCGCTACCGCAGGGCGCCCAGCGCCAGGCGTGTTCTGGGCGGTGATCCGCCACACAGACGATGCTCTGCACCGCTTCCTCTCCCAGCCGCGCCATCAGCCGTGCGCGTAACAGGTCGAAATCCTCCGCCTGGCTGGCATTACCAAACAGGGTGAGCACCTGGCCGTCCAGGCGATGCAGCTGGCTGGCCAGAATGCCCATGGCTTCTACCGGTGCGGGCAAGACCAGCCGCGCAAGGCGCTCGCGACAGATGGCCAGCATGGCATCGGCGGCGCGGGTGGGCTTGCCTAGCCCTAGCGTTACTTCGGTTTTGCTGCGGTCTTCGTGCTGCATGGTCAGGTGCAGCTGTTGTACCCCCAGCCCCCTGCCCATCAGAAATGCTGCCAGCTCGGTAAACAGGCGCTTGGCGACAAAGCCCAAGGCTTCGACCTGGTCTGTCGCCCAATTGAGGGCTACGATGCGTTCAAATCGATCAGGCGGCTCAAAAGGATCGCGCGGGTCTGGCTGCAAGCCTAGTGCTTGGTCCAGCATGCAGGGGAAGGCGTGGCCCAGGCGATGGGCAAGACCATCACGCGGGAGGCTGTGGAGGTCGGCAAATTGGCGCATGCCTAGCGCTTGCAGTTGCCGCAGCGTGTCGTCAGGCCAGGGGAGCGCGGCGATGGGCAGGCTTGCCAGGCCGTCGGCAAGACCCTCCGGGCTACGTATCACGGCTTGTGGGCGCAACTGGGCCAACCAGGTGGCGGCAAGCGGAGAGGGGGCTGCTGCCATCTGTGCTGCCCAGCCGTGCTCCACCAAGCCTTGTGCAATCAGCTTGCGTAATCGGCCCAGGCCCTTGAAGTAGCGCAGGCAACCTTCTATCTCCAGCAGCAGGCCGTGCGGCGGAGCCAGGCAAACGGTAGGCGTGTACTGCAAGCTCCAGGCTGCGAGGCTTTCCAGCAGCGCTAGTTCCTGTTGCGGCTGGCGCCGGGCAATACGCAGATTTGCAGCCAGCGTCATGGCGGCGGCGCGGCGCATGCCGGGTTTTACACCCAGCGCTTGCGCTGCGGCATTGCATATCAGCACCTGCTCCTGGCGGCCGCGCTGCTCTACGACAGCCCAGGGCTCAGGCTGCGTAGGCGTAAGGCTCTGATGCAGTGCGTCTAGCGGTAGAAAAGGCAGGTGTAGTGCTAGCCACAACATGGGTAGGGCCTGTAGCAGGATGCCTGGCGGGCGTTGGTTGATGGCCGTGGGGCAGGAATACGGCTTGGGTTGCTGCAGCGCCCCGGCGCTTGAGTACCTGTACTGCTACGCCGCCAGCGACGGATTCCACGCCCAACCGCAGGCCGAATGGTGAGCTGACGTTTTCGGCACGGCCATGGCGCAAGACAAAGCCACTGCCGCCACCTTGTTCGGCTGCCAGTTGCAGGCGACGGCAGTTGCGATCGCTCAGGGCCAGGTCGAACCAGCCTATTACCGCGCCACAGGCGGGCTCCCGCAGGGATTGCTCCATGGCCCACAAGGCATCGTGTTCGGTTTTGGGGTTTACCCAGGTCAGTTGCCGCAGATCCACACCGGCAGCCTGCCAGGCGGGAGCGTAGGGTATTTGCGGTGGGGCAATCAGCAGTACCTGCTTACCGGCCTGGCTTAAGCGGGCGAGGGCCGGCAGCAGCAGTTTGAGCTCACCGCAGCCCGCTCTGCTGGCAATGACTTCAGTAACGGCCGCCAGTGGCCAGCCCGCGCCTGGTAGCAAGGGCGCCAAGCGCTCGTGCCCGCAGGGGGTGGTGGGTACGGCAGTCTGGCTGTAACCATCACCCCGCCATACCCCTGGGTGCTTCAAGACATCGACTAGCGCTGCTTTCATGGCCCACTCCTCGCAAGAGAACGTTCGTTCACCAGATATTAGGAGAACGAACGTTCTCTGGTCAACCAGAATGTGGAATATTTTAATTAGGTGACGTGTCACTTAATTATAATTGAGGCCAAGACCATGTCTTTTGAGGGCAGCAGGTATGACGAGCGATACTCTTTCCCCACCCAAGCGGCGCCCAGGCAGGCCTGCGCATGGTGAGCGCGCCATGACGCCGGCAGAGCGCCAGCGTGCCAGCCGCAAGGCCAGGCGTGCTTTGTTCATGCAGGAGATCAAGGCGGGCAAGGGGGCGGATGCCAAGACAGCCAGAGAGCCGTTTGCCACAACGGTGGATGGCACGCTCAAGGCCCATCTCAAGCTATGCGCCCGGAAGGTAGGCTTGGATATGAATGCGTTTCTTGAGCTTTTGATACAACAGCATGCGACTGAGCTGCGGGACAGTTTATCCCGGCAGGAGACCGAGCCATCAAGGCGGTGATGATGGGCTTCTGGCCTTGCTGCCCTTGGGTTGCCATTTCTCCAGCAGGCGCTGCAAGCTGCCATCGGCCTTCATTTCCACCAGCGCAGCATTGAGTTTGGCAACAGTCTCGGCCTTGCTGAGGCGATTGAGCGCAAGATAATAGCCGCCGCTGCTGATCAATAGCATTTGCGGCTCCAGATCTTCGAGTGGAATCCCGCTTTCACGGGCAAAGGCGCCAATGGAAAGGGGGTTCATCGGAACCAGGTCCACCCGGCTTGCCAGGAGTTTGTAGCCGATTGCGCGGTCGTGCATTGTGATGTCGAGATTGAGCCCTTGCTCAAATCCCTGTGCCAGCAGGTATTCGGTGGCGGCGTCATTATGGGAGGCGCCCACCCTGTATTGCTTGGCCTGATCCAGCGAGGTGGCCACGACGTCCTTGCGGGTGCGAAGCCGCCACAGCCAGACTTCGCGCTTGGCGATGGGCCCGATCCAATGGAACCAATCCTCGCGCTCAGGTGTTCTTGCTACGGTAAACAGCAGGACATCGGGCTTTTGCCTGGCCGTTTCAAGCGCCCTTGCCCAGGGCAGGGCTTCGGTCTGCAGGCTGAAGCCGCTACGTCGTGCGGCTTCGTTGGCAACGTCCACACCCAAGCCTTGTAGCTTGCCATTGAAGACGATGTTGAATGGTTCATTGTTCTCTGCCGTGACAGCCCGCAGCGACAGCGGCGGCTCGGTGGCAGCGGCATAGGTGGCGGCAAGCAGGGTGGCCAGCAGAGCTGTGATGTGCGCACGTATCCAAGGCATCCTTGATCCCCCGATTGTCCTGCTGCCGGTCTGTGGGTGTCCGTGCCGATCGGTAAGCGGGCGGCACGGCTGCAATCAGATTAGCCTCAGGCGATTTCAGCTGCCAGGAGCCGTGGCAGGTTGCTGCCGATAGCGTCCTGCCAGCCCGTTATCATGGCGGCGAAAGTTGCTTCGTCGAGTTCATTCAGCAAAGCAAGGCCGGCATCGCTCAATGCCGTCAGTGTATAGCGCACCGTGACCTCGGTGGTTTGGTCATCACGGGCGTGGCATTGCACTTCGACTATGCCGCTGCGTGATCCGGGGGTGAGCCGGGTATAGCGTGAATAAAGGCGTTCTTCGTCAAAATCGACCAGGCACCAGAGTGTGTATTCGGCGTCACTGCCGGTACTGAAGACCATGCCGGCCTCGGTTTGGCCGTTGGCGGGGTAGTGGTAATGAGGCTGCCATCCTGCTACCCACAGGCATTCGCCCGCCGGGGTAAAGAAGCGATGGCAGGATTGGCTGGGGGCTGCGAGGGTAATTTGATGGGTACGAACGATGCGTGTGGACATAGTGAGGCTCTCCATGCGTTGACGTGGCAAGACATGGTCACTGCATTGTGTGGACTCACTCTCCCTTCCGATCAACCAACTGATGGCTATCGCTCGCGGCCAGATCCAGGCCGTATATTTCGCGCAACTTGCTGATCATTTCCAGCGTGTCGGGCGAGAAGGCGCATTTGCCCTCGAAGGCGTGCAGCACAATGCCTTCGAGCAGGTCACCCAGGGTGATTTCCTTGTACTCGGCCAGGCCTTTGAGCACTTTTACTAGGCGCTTCTCGAGTCTTACGCCGGTCTGGATGCGTTCGATGGCTATCGTTGCGGGCTTGATGGATTCAGGCATGGAGGTCTCTCGCAATATTGGGTTACCAGATTACCATGGTAACAGAATTTTAATTGTGAGCGTATTGGTGTGAAACCCGAGCTGAGATTCCTCTTGGAGGGATCGCTGCAAGTGGGGTGACTGCGCTTCCCTATTGAGAGCCTCCAACAAAACCTCGCGTTGCGGTTCTGGCCGGGTATGCGGGCCTAGGCGTGCGCAATAGGCAGTACATGGGCAAGGCAGGCTCGTACCACTACCCGCCTTGCTCCTCATACTGCATGGCTGCGAACCCTGCGGGCCGCGACGCGGCGAAAAGACTTTGAGCGGGCGCCATGACCAGCGGGGCATAATGCTGGCCCCTGACCGCGCCTACCTAGCCATGCATCCGACCCTACGCCCCCCCCAATGCCGATCGAGCACAGCCAAATTGCCAGCTGGGCCATCGCAGAGGGTTGGCCGGGCACTAGCAAGCACATTCCCCTGACGCAGGCGGCGTTCCCCGCCTTGCTGGAGCTACCTGGTCACTACAGTTACTGCCTGGGAGAGCCTGGTGCCGCACCAATCGGTTTCGGCCAGATATGGCTCAACCACGCCAACGGCACTACCAATCTGGTACGCATCCTGATCGACCCGCAGCGCCGCGGCCAAGGGCTGGGCAAGTTGCTGTGCCGCTTGCTGCTGGCCGAGGCCAGCCGTATCAGCCCGGGCCAGGCGGTCAAGCTGAGGGTTTATCGGGAAAATCACGCCGCAGTGAGCGTCTACCGTGCGCTGGGTTTCGAAACCTTGGTGGACGAGTCAAATGCCGAGGTACTCGCCATGGCAAGCCGTAAATGCTGATCAGGTGGGCTTCAAGCAAGAGCACACGACATGACCAAGCGGCGCTAACAAAACCCAGCGAAGCGCTTCTGGCCAGGTGTGAAAGCGCAGGCAGCACGCAGGTACGGCAAGCTTGCACAGCGATTGGTGGCGCCTGCCGTTGGAACATTAATTCTTATTAATCTGCCGTTAAGCACGCTGCAACAGCACCCATGTCAAGATCGCACCAACTTAGTTATGCGCCGACGCCGCCGCCTGACCGACACAGACAAGCGTCCCCGTATATCTGGTGTGAGTTCAACGAGCCTTAGGGGGCTGGGTAACCAGTCCCCTCTCTTTTTATGGCGATCCGGCCTGTAACCATCTGCTACAAACAGCACTGCGACATCTCACTACCGTCGCACTGCGCTCGTCATGCACAATACACCTACTCAAACAAATAAAGACGCCGTGAAGGAGAGCACGCGTGCCTAACGTTGCGACGTTGCCATGGACCATGGCTGCCTTGCTCGCACTCAGTACCAATGCGGCACCGCCGGTGACAGAGTCTGCAGAGGCCGGTGCTGTTCTGCCACAGCCATCCCGCCAGCAGATTCGAGTCTCCCGCCTGTTTGGCTGGCAGCCGCTGGATGCCAGCAGCCTACTGCTGTGGACCGGCAAGGAAGAGGTCTGGCGCCTGTCGCTGGCCTCGGGCTGCAAGGAATTGATGCGTGCCCGTACCATTCAGGTCACCACTGACCGTCGGCATATCAAGATAGGCAAGGACAAGGTGCAGGTGGGGGAGCAGTCCTGCGCCATACAGTCGCTGACCTTGCCGGACGAAAAGCTCAAGAAGCGCTACAGCAAGGCGCGTAAGGGCTATGTGGCCAATCTGCTGCCCTGGCTGGATGCGCCGGATCTGGAGCCCGCTGATACACAGAACGACGGCAAGGTCTGAGCGATGCGCCTGCTGCTGGTCGAGGATCAAACCGATACCGCCGAGTTCGTCCTGAAGGCCTTGCGTGAGACCGGTCATATTGCCGACCATGCCAAGGATGGCAGGGAGGGCTTGTTTCTGGCCACGACCGAAACTTACGATGCCATCATCCTGGACCGCATGCTGCCCAAGGTGGATGGCCTGACCATACTGCGCACCTTGCGCGCTTCCAGCATCCATACGCCCGTGGTCATTCTCTCTGCCCTGGGCGAGATAGATGACAGGGTAGAAGGCTTGCGCGCCGGCAGCGACGACTATCTAGTTAAGCCTTTTTCTACCATAGAGTTGCTGGCAAGACTGGATGCGGTTACCCGTCGCAGCCCTGGGCAGACCGAACCGGAAGGACATGTGCTCCGCCTGGCGGATCTTGAGCTCAACCGGCTTTCGCGCAGCGTCAAGCGTGCAGGGGTGGCGCTGGAGCTGCAGCCCCGTGAATACCAGTTACTGGAATACCTGCTGCGCCATGCTGGCCAGGTAGTGACGCGTACCATGTTGCTGGAGGCCGTATGGGACTACCACTTCGACCCTGGCACCAATGTGATTGACGTGCACATCAGCAAGTTGCGCAACAAGATCGACCCGGCAGGCCTGCCGCCCCTGCTGCACACAGTGCGCGGTGCGGGCTATCGCCTGGGCGATCCACAGGCCTAGCCGGGCCCAGACTGCATCCAGCCCATGCGCCTTAGTCCTTTTTCCTGGTTCATCATCGGCCTCTCCACGCTTATGCTGGCTGGGGTGACCCTGTTTGCTGCCGTCAGCTATCGCGAAACGCGCAATGCCATGATCAGCGAGTTTCAGGCAGCCTTGCGGGAGGAGACGACCGCGCTGGAAACTATCTACCAGTTGCAGGGCCACAAGGCCCTGATCGAGGTGGTGACCGCCCGTGCCAATGCCAATCTGGACGATATGGGCAATGAGGCGGTGGCGGTCTACCTGCTGACCGATGCCAAGGGAAAGAAGCTGGCGGGTAATCTGGCTTATTGGCCGACCACCGAGCAGGCGGTGGACGAGAGTTCCTTGCAGTTCATTGATCCTGCAACAGGTGACACCATCGTTGCGGTGGTTTTTCTGCTGTATGCGGACCAGCGCTTGCTGGTGGGGCGCCGGGCGGTTTTTGAGCAGGTGGGCCAACATCTCTGGCGTAACTACGCCTTGCTGGTGGGGGCCGTGCTGTTTGTCTCGGTGGGGGGCGTGTGGGTGTTTACCCGGGCACTGCGCCAACGGCTGGGTTACATCAGCGCCACGGCCGAGCGCATACGCCGTGGCCACCTGGATGAGCGGATCCCACAGAGCCGTCGCCGGGATGAAATTGAGGCGCTGATAGGTCAGCTCAACCTGATGCTGGATCAGGTGGAAAAGCTAATGGAGCATGCGCGCACCACCTCCAGTGCCATTGCCCACGATTTGCGCCATCCTATCAGCCGCTTGCGCAACGAGCTGGAGGTGCTGGCAGGCGAAACGCAGGAGGCGGGTACCCGTGCCAGGGTAGAGACGCTGACCGCGGATATAGACAGCATACTGCGCATTTTTCAGGCGGTATTGCGGCTGGGCCGACTGGAGGCGGGTGCCTATGCCTTGCAACTGGAGGAGGTTGAGCTGACAGAGCTCGTCGTTGATGCCATTTCACTGTATGAGCCTATCGCCGAGAACATGGGCAGGCACATCCACTTCAATGGGATGCCGGCCACTTGGCATATTGATCGTGATCTGGTGTTCCAGGCGGTGGCCAACCTGCTGGAGAATGCCTTGAGCTATGGCGCTGGCGATATCCTGGTGCAGGTGGAGGGCAGGGGGGTGATCATACGGGATCACGGTGAGGGTATTGCGGCTGAGGACATCGAGCGCGTGCTAGAACCCTTTGTACGCCTGGATGAAAGCCGTAGTAGTGCCGGCAGCGGCCTGGGCTTGAGCCTAGTGAGGGCCATCATGGAGGCGCATGGCGGCACCTTGGCGTTGGCGGATGCACAGCCAGGCTTGTGTGCCACCCTGGACTTCACACCGGTTGTGCGATCAAAAGCCGTTGCTGGCACGAGCCGGCAAAGGGCAGAGCCTTAGGTGCTTGTTGGCCGCCGCATTGGGCTGGGCCAGTGCAGGGTCTTTCCTACTCCAGATAAGAATCAATGGCTGCGCGATAGCGCCCATTGGACTTCATCCTTGCCAGTACCTGATCGAAGCGATCGCGTAACCTGCAGTCGCGAAAAACCACATAGTAGCTGGCACGGCCGGGGAAAATCGGATGTATGTCCACGCTTTCGCTGGTGGGCAGACTGCTACGTAGCTGCTGCCTGTACCAGGCAAAGATGGTTTTATCTATGAGCAGTACGTCAAACCGATTCAGCCAGAACTGCCGGACCTGGGCAGTCTGATCTCCCAGTTCAGTGTAGTGTTCCAGATGCGGGCCTTCGGCATTGGGGCCATATAGCGCCTCGAACTCACGGCCCAGGTTGCGATGCGCCTTCTGCCAAGCCGCAACCGAATACTTGCTCAAATCATGCACGCGATTCAGTGTGATATGGCGGCTGGACTTGCTGATGGCGACATTGACGTATTCGCTGATGCTTTGCTTGCTGTAGCAGTTCTTGTCGCCGGGCTCGGGTTGTACCGCTACGGCAGCTGCAAAGCTGGCATCCGACAGGGCAATGTACAGGCGGGCGTTGGGCAGGTGGTGGTTGTCCACCTCGTAGCCGAGTTCCCGCATGGCTGTTCTCATGATGTCCAGCTCAAAACCACGCCAAATACCGGCTTCCTCGTACACAAAGGGCGGGCGTCCCAGGCCAAAGGCCATCTTGAGCGTTTTATGCTGTGCTGCCAGCGTTGGCAGGCACGCAAGGCAGCAAACCAGGCGGATCAGTACTTTCGGGGCAATCTGCACGCAACCTCCGGTGAGGCGGGCGCCGGCAAGAAGATGGCATTGACGGCGCTTCCGCCCATGTTTATAGCAAACCGTTACCTTTGCATGCCACAAACCAGCGTTTGGCCCAGGTCAAAAAACGAGTCATGGAAAAACCTGCAAAGCTGAGCTTAGATTAAGCGTCACTGACAAAACACTGCGTAGCGGCAACGGCAGGGGTAACAGACCGCGATGGGTAGTAACTGCGCTGCCGAGTGGTGTAGGTCAGGGATGCCGCCAACGATAGCAATTGCCAAGGAGCGTAGCACCATGCAATTTGATCCTGTAGAGGCCGCACATTTCAGTATGCTGTCGCGTAATCCGTTTCCCCATATGCTGATCGATCAGGCGCTGCTGCAGGTAGCGGGGGGGGATGTGCAGGGTTCGCAGTTCCGCAAGGATGCACTGGCTGCGGCGGGGTGGCGCCATAGCAGCCTGGTCCCGTTCGGCAAATACCCGGACGAGGCCGCCAGCGCTTTCAATCGTTTGCGCGAAGCGCTGGCGGTAACGGAGGAGCCGGCCGCCATCCTGGCCAAACTGAAACAGTCCTAAGGGGTTGTGAGATACAGTAAGCCGGCCATGCAGACCCGATTCGATTCAATATGCCGTGTAGTGGCCTCTGCCCGAGTCACTCGGCAATTCTGTGCTTGGCTTTCAGCTTGCTCACCATGTCTTTTTCTTTGATCAGAAACTCGTTGAACTGTTTGATGACCTCGGGGTGAGCAATGCTGGACAAGGAAAACTCACTTTTCTCCTTGGGCAGCTTGTCATCGAGCACCAGTGCGCCCGGGGTCTTCAGTACTTCACCCATGATGTAGTTGGCCGAGGTGGTGTTGAGAAACACACCATCAACGCGACCACTGGTGCCCATCTTGATGGCGGCATCGGCTGTATTGGCTTCGCTGACCGTAATGGCCTTGCTCTTGATCTGTGCCATATAGGGCCAGGGCGTAAAGCCGCGCAGGGTGGCTATGCTTTTGAAGGTGGTTAGCGTCTTGCCCTTGTTGGCCGGTAGAACCAGCAAACCTTCAGTCACGCTGATGGCGCCCATGCTGTAGCTGATATTTGCCCCCTTCTTGATATCAGCCTGCCACATGGCGTTGTCGGGGAACTTGAAATCCAGCGATTTCTTCACGGCGAACTCATCAAACAGCCGAGCAATGGGCATGGGCTTGTAGCTGAACTGATGGCCCTGCTTGGCGGCAAAGGCATCCAGCAGGTCGCGGGCGTAGCCCGTGTAGTTGCCTCCTTCGCCCTTGTAGATGGGGAGGTAGTCGTTGGCTTCCACGCCTACCGTGTAATTGCCAGCCATAGCCTGCCCTAGGCCCAGAGCAAACAAGGCGGGTGCGATCAGTATTGCGGTGCTGCGCATCGTAGTCTCCTTAACGATAAGCCATGTCTTACTATAGGAGCTGACCGCTGCAGTTCCATGGCAACCGTGCGTGCGCTGGCGATGGTGCCATACTGATGGGCAGTGTCCTGGTGCCGGGAGGGAAGTATATTCCAGCAGGCAACTGGTCATTCAGGCGGCATAGGTAGGCTGCAGAACAACCAATACGGAGAGGCAGCATGGATAGTAGTCAGGTCAACTTCGAGCTACTGCAGGATGTCATGACCGAATTGGGTGACCGGCTCCCGCTGCTTGAGGATGATATGCACCAGTTGGTGCGATTCCGTGAGAACCCGGACCTGGTTGCCAGTGCCTTTCGCCATGTGCATAGCATCAAGGGGGATTTTGCCTATTGCGGCGCCGAGCCGATTGCTGACTTTGTGCATCGATTGGAAAACGTGCTGCAAGCACTGCGTGAGAGGCGGATATTGTGTACGCCACTGATCGCCGAGGCCGTGCTACAGAGCCTGGACAGGGTGCGTGACATGGCGCTTACCCTGCAGCGTACCCGCCATTTTGATGACACCCCATTGACTGGCCTGCTGGCCAGCATAGACGAGTTGAGCGAAGCCACCAGCCAGGGTAGGGCGGATCAGGCGGCGCGCCATGTATTGCTGGCGGCACATAATCCAGGGGAGCTGCTGCAGGCGCCTAGCCGCTGGGATGACAGTGCGTCGACACCGATACCGTTGGCGGAGAACAATCCCGCCTTGTTGCTGGGCCAGCAACTGGCGCAGGCGCTGGCATTGCGCTATCCGGCCTGGCAGCGCCGTGTGCCTACCCAGCTGGAGATTGTGCTGTCTTTGAACCGGCATTACCCCCAGCCCGTGGCCGAGGGGCCGCTGACGCTGGCGGTGTATTGGCACGATGTGGGCATGCTGGCCCTGCCCAACGGTTTTTTTGCCGCTCCGCCCAAGCCTAAGGATGAACCGTGGGATAGCTGGATCTTGCATCCGGAATTGGCAGCACAGTGGCTACTGGCCGCTGACCCGGCCTGTACCGAGGCCGCCACCATCGTGCGCCAGCATCACCAATGGACGGACGGGCGGGGCTTTCCTTTGCGTAGCGGCCCAGGCGGGCTGCATCCTGGCGCGCAGATGCTGGCCTGTGCCGATATGTTCTACGACATGGTGGCGGGTCTGGATGGTGAGGAATACCGCCGTGGTGCACTGAGGGCGGTGTTTGACATCCATGGCGGCTTGGATACCCGCTTCGACGCATTGCTGATCAATGCCTTTCAGGCGGTGGCACATGGGTGGACCCAGCCCGTGAGGTGCTGAGATGGTGCGGGGTTACCCTAAGGGGCTGCGCGACGTGGGTCTGGCTTGCTCTTGCATGGCTGCATCGCCTATACCTGCCTGTGCACGCCTGAATTTAACCGCGCAACGCTGGAGGATGGGATGCAAGCCACCAAGATATTGATCGTGGACGACGATCCACTGCAATTGCGCCGGATGGCAGGCATACTCGGCGCCCATTACGCCATAGATACGCTTGATCGGGGAGCGGGTTTCAAGGAGGCGCTGGCGCGCTATGCGCCGGATCTGGTGATCCTGGATATCGAGCTGCCTGACGTCAACGGCATTGCATTGTGCCGAGAGCTCAAGGCGCACAGCGAGACTGCGGCAACGCCTGTGGTGTTCCATTCGAGCCACGATACGCTGGATGAACGCATGGAGGCGTATGAGGCGGGCGGGGAGGACTTCCTGCTCAAGAGCATGGGGGCTGACGAACTGCTGGCCAAGGTGGGCATCATGCTCGAATGGATCAGCCGGCATCGCCTGCTGGCCAAGGAGGAGCAGGCGGCCCGTGCTGCAGCTGATGCCGTCAAGCATGATCTCAGCGAGATCGGTATTGCACTGGAGGCCCTGCGGCAGATGGGCGTGTCGGACGATATGCAGAGTCTGGCCCGGGTTGGCGTGGATGCGCTGAGCGATTGGCGCATTGATGCCAATGTGCAGGTGCGCGTCGGCAAGGACAAGTACACACTCAATCCCCGCGGCCACGCCACGCCGCTGGAGACCTCGATCATCCATAACTCCCGCCTTTCGGGGCCGGTGTTTCAGTTTCGCGACCATCTGGCGCTGAACTTTGACCACGCCAGCATACTGGTGCGCAATCTGCCACAGGGCGAGGCGGTGAAGCTGCAACGGGTGCGTGATTTATGCAGCGTTCTGGGAGAGGGGCTGGATGCCCGCGCACGGGCGCTGGAGGTGGCTGCCTCCCTGCAGGAGCGCAATATGGTCTTGACCAGCTTTGCAGCGCAGGCCGAAAAAGCCTTGCTGCAACTGCAAGGCGAGTGGCGTGAGCGACAGGGGGCGGTTGCCGCTGCCTTGCAAGTCCTCAAGGATGAGCTGGAACAGGATTTCTTGCGGCTGGCGCTAAGCAAGGATGAAGAAAGGCGCTGCCTGGTGACGCTGGGTCGCGGCATGGCGGAAGTGACACAGGTCTCTGCCCGGGAGCTGGCTGCCGATGTGACATTGCGCACCTTGCGTGAAAAATTGGCGCACTATGGCAGGCAGCGTTGAGCCTGGTGTTGGCAATTGTGCCAACTGTGATGGTGCCGTGGGTACATTGCCCTGTGAATACCTGTGCCGTTCTTGGCGCAGGCCACTACATCCGCTAAGCTCCGCCGCTATCGTACGCCGCATGCATGGCGCGGAGAATATAAGGCATGACCGATTTTCACTGGATTACCCTGAGCCTGGGTCTGGCACTGGTCGGTGGGGTGTGGGGCTATAACAGCTGGCAGGAATGGCGCTTCAAGAAGCGCGCTGCCGATGCATTTGCCAAGAGCCATCCCGATGTGCTGCTGGATACTCCCAAGAACATGGTGCGGCAAGGCGAAACGGGCATGCGTTTCGAGCCCTCGCTGGATGAGCCTGCACCGGTGCTGGGGACGGCCAATAATGCGCCCGAAACGGTGGATCTAAGCGAAAACATCGCCTTGGCGGTGGCGGTGCTGGATCCGTCGCTGGACTTTATCGCCGAGGTGCATCCTGGCGAGCCGGTGGATTTTGCCGTTGTGCCACAGATAGAGGTGGGCAAGCGGGTCAAGGTACTGGGCTTGAATGAAGGCGACGAGTGGGAACTGATACGTCCAGGTCAGCGCTACAACGAATTGCGTGTGGGTTTGCAGCTGGTTGACCGGCAAGGCCCGGTGAGCGAAGCACAGATGGTGAGGTTCTGCGAGGCGTTGAGCGGCTTTGCTGCCAGTGAAGGTGGTGTGGCAACCTTCCCACGACGGGAGGACAAGCTTCATGTTGCCAAGGAGCTGGATGCATTTTGCGTGGAGGTGGACATGCAGATTGGTCTCAACGTGGTGTCCAGCCGCGCGCCTTTTCCTATTAATCGCGTTGCTGCCATGGCGGAGGCCGCCGGCCTCGTGCTGGAGGCCGACGGGGTATTCCACGCCCGCTCCGAGTCTGGCAAGACGCTGTTCAGCCTGGCCGACCGCCATCATCGCCCGATAGATGCGCTTGATGACACGCCATCGATCACCATCCTGCTGGATGTGCCCAGGGTGGCGGGTGGCGAGCAGGCGTTCGACCGGATTGCCGACCTGGCGCAGCAGATGGCATTGACCTTGGGGGGCGATCTGGTGGACGATGACAACCGTTCGCTCAAGCCAGCCGACCTGGCTGCCATACGCAAGCAACTGGTGGGCATTTATGCCCGCATGGATGATCGCGGTATCCCTGCAGGGGGCGTAGCTGCCCTGCGTCTGTTTGCCTGAAAAAATACATGATGACTTCTCTTGCCGAACGCGCTGCCGAACTGCGCGCGCTACTGCATCGCTATGGCCATGAGTACTATGTGCTTGACGCCCCCAGCGTACCCGATGCTGAGTACGATAGATTGTTCCGTGAGCTGGATGCACTGGAAACAGCCCACCCCGAGCTAAAGACTGCGGATACTCCGACCCAGCGGGTAGGCGGCAAGACGCTGCCGGAATTTGCCCAGGTGCGGCATGACGTACCCATGCTGTCCATCCGTACTGAAACCGACTCCGGCCCTGGTGGGGCCGCAAATTTTGATGCCAAGGTACGACGTGACCTTGGCCTGGCGGCCGATGCGCCGGCCATTGCTTATGCGGCCGAGCTGAAGTTCGATGGCCTGGCTATCAGCCTGCGATACGAAGCTGGCATCCTGGTACGGGCTGCCACGCGTGGCGATGGCGAGACCGGCGAGGATGTCACCCAGAATATCCGCACCATAGGCCAGATTCCTTTGCGCCTGGCGGGTGTGGCAGCGCCCGTGCTCGAAGTGCGTGGCGAGGTCTATATGCGGCGTGACGATTTCGACGCACTCAATGCCCGCCAGCGTGAGCGCGGTGAGAAGACCTTCGTCAATCCGCGCAATGCGGCGGCAGGTGCGGTACGCCAGCTGGATCCCCGCATCGCCGCACAGCGGCCACTCAGCTTCTTTGCCTATGGCTTGGGGCAGGTGGAAGGCTGGGCGCTGCCAGGCAGCCACAGCGCCATGCTGGACGCCCTGGTGACCATGGGTATCCCGGTATGCACCGACCGCGCCATCGCAGAGGGCGCTGCGGGGTTGGTGGCTTTTCATACTGCCATCGCGGCCAAGCGAGATAGCCTGCCGTTTGATATTGATGGTGTGGTGTACAAGGTTGATGACCGTGCCTTGCAGGCGCAGTTGGGATTTGTCAGCCGTGAACCCCGCTGGGCTGTGGCGCACAAGTATCCGGCACAGGAGATGCTGACCACGGTGGAGAGCATAGACGTACAGGTGGGCCGCACTGGCGCCATTACACCGGTGGCCCGCCTGGCGCCTGTATTTGTGGGTGGCGTCACGGTCACCAATGCCACCTTGCATAATATTGACCGTATACGCCAACTGGATATCCGCGTCGGCGACACCGTGATAGTTCGCCGTGCGGGGGATGTGATCCCCGAAGTGGTCGATGTGGTGATGGAGCGCCGCCCAGTGATCGCCGAGGCGGTGGACCTGCTGTCACCACCCCGAGAGGTGGCGAAGTACCAGCCCTTCGAGATGCCGGCAGCTTGCCCTGTCTGTGGCTCCCATGTGGCCCGGGAGGAGGGGGAGGCGGCCTACCGCTGTACGGGGGGGCTGGTCTGCTCGGCGCAGCGCAAGCAGGCGCTGCTGCATTTTGCCAGCCGACGCGCCATGGATATCGAGGGTCTGGGTGACAAGCTGGTAGAGCAGTTGGTGGACGTGGGCTTGGTTCGGACACCGGCTGATTTCTATAAATTGGGCATCGTCAAACTGGCAGAGCTGGAGCGTATGGCAGAGAAGTCGGCTGCCAACCTGCTGGCCGGCATAGACAAAAGCCGCAACACCACCTTGGCCAGATTCATCTATGCCCTGGGGATACGGAATGTGGGTGAAACCACAGCCAAGGATTTGGCGCGCCACTTTGGCAAGCTGGACGCCCTGCTGGATGCCGCGACACTGGACGACCAGCCTGCTGCGCTGGCTGCCCTGCAGGCAGTACCGGATGTGGGGCCGGTGGTTGCGCAGAGCATTCGTGATTTTCTGCAGGAGAGCCATAATCGCGAGGTGGTGGAGCAACTGCGCGCTGCAGGTGTGCGCTGGGACGAGTTCGAGCCCAGCGAAAACCTGGCGACAGGCCCCTTGCTTGGCAAGACCCTGGTGATTACCGGCACGCTACCCACCTTGAGCCGCGACGAGGCCAAGGCGCTGATCGAGGCGGCTGGCGGGAAGGCGTCGGGTTCGGTTTCGAAGAAGACCGATTACCTGGTGGCTGGCGAGGAGGCTGGCTCCAAGCTGGCCAAGGCGCAGGAACTTGGTGTGCCCATACTGGACGAAGCGGGTCTGCTCGCGCTGTTGTCGCCGGCAGCCACAACCGAAACATAAAGATTCAGGCGGATATCTCCGAATGCAAAAAGTTACCAAGGCGGTCTTCCCAGTTGCTGGACTGGGCACGCGTTTTTTGCCTGCCACCAAGGCCAGCCCCAAAGAAATGCTGAACGTAGTGGACAAGCCATTGATCCAGTACGCCGTGGAGGAGGCCATCGCCGCCGGCATCACCGAGATGATATTTGTGACGGGCCGTAACAAGCGCGCTATTGAGGACCATTTCGACAAGGCCTATGAGCTGGAGACCGAGCTGGAGGCCAAGCAAAAGCATGAGTTGCTGGAGATGGTGCGCAATATCATTCCGCGCAATGTCTGCTGCGCCTACGTGCGCCAGCCCGAGGCCTTGGGCTTGGGCCATGCCGTACTCTGCGCCCGTCCGCTGGTCGGTGACGAGCCCTTTGCGGTGATCCTGGCTGATGACCTGATTGATGCTACCAAGCCAGTGATGCAGCAGATGGTGGAGCTGTATGACGATACCCACAGCTCAATCATTGGCGTGCAGGAGGTAGCGCGCGAGGAGACAGGCTCGTACGGCATTGTTGTGGCTGCACCGAATGGCGGTGGGCACCTCAAGATTTCCGGCATCGTTGAGAAGCCCAAGCCGGCTGAAGCACCTTCCACCATGGCCGTGGTGGGGCGTTACATACTGAGCCCGCGCATTTTCCGGCATTTGATCAAGGCAAGCCCAGGCAAGGGCGGTGAAATACAGCTGACCGATGCCATTGCTGCCCTACTGGAAGAGGAACGGGTGTTGGCCCTGCCTTTTGAAGGGGTGCGCTACGATTGCGGCACCAAGCTTGGCTATCTACAGGCCACGCTGGCCTATGCTTCGCGCCATCCCGAGGTGGGCAAGGAGTTCACGGCCTATCTGCATCAATTCTGCACCACAGGTGAGCAGCTATGAAATTACGCCAGCTCAAGGCAGGGGATGATCTGGCGGAAGCCACCCGACTGTTTGATGCCTACCGGCAGTTCTACCAGCAGCCATCCGACCAGAGTGCGGCCCGCACCTGGCTGACCATGCGCCTGCAAAGCGAACAGTCCGTTGTTTTTCTGGCAGAACTGGATGGCAAGGCGGTGGGCTTCATGCAGCTCTACCCGACCTTCTGTTCGGTGGCGCTGGCGCCCATCTGGGTGCTGTACGACCTATATACCGCAGCCGAGGCACGCGGCCATGGCGTGGCTACCGCCATGCTGGAGGAAGCACGCCGGCTGGGGCGCGCCAGCGGTGCCGCCTATCTGCAGCTTTCTACCGCGCACGACAATACGGTAGCGCAGCGTGTATACGAGGCGCACGGCTGGCAATATGATCAGGTGTTTCGCACCTACACCCTGGCGCTGGATTGAAGCGGCAAGCCAGTCTGTTTGCATCATTGCCGCAGGTTTGGCACAGTGGGTATTCCTGAGCGCCCCCAAGCCGTGGTATTGCCCGCACTGCAAACCCGCTTACAATAAAGCTCGAACGAACAAGAAAGGGACGGGCGCATGCTCGCCATCATCGGCGGAACCGGTCTTACCCGGCTCAAGAATCTCAAGATCACACATCGGCAGGTTATTCGCACCCCCTATGGCGAGCCTTCTGGCGCACTGACGTTTGGCGACATCAATGAGCATCAGGTGGTGTTCATTGCCCGGCATGGTTACGGCCATACCATCCCACCGCATGAAATCAACTACCGCGCCAATATCTGGGCGCTGGCCGAACAGAAGGTCAAGCGCGTGGTGTCGGTCTGCACAGTGGGTGGCATACGCGACGACCTACCGCCGGGTACGGTGGCGGTGCCTGATCAGATCATTGATTACACCAGTGGCCGCAAGCACACCTATTTTGAAGGTGGCGACAAGCCGGTAACCCATGTGGACTTTACCGAGCCATACAACCCCAAGCTGCGTGCGCGCATACTCAAGGCTGCCCATGCTGCCGGGCAGAAGGTGGTGGATGGTGGTGTCTATGCCGCGACGCAAGGCCCCCGGCTGGAAACCGCCGCCGAGATCAACCGCATCTTCAACGATGGTGGGCACATGGTAGGCATGACAGGCATGCCCGAGGCCGCCCTGGCCCGCGAGGCCGGCTTGCGCTATGCCACCATCGCCGTGGTCTCCAATTGGGCTGCCGGCCGTGGCAATAGCCAGCACCATGTCGATCTGGCTGCGGCCGAAGGGGTTTTTGGCGAGGCCATTGAGCATGTGCACCGCATACTGGAAGCCTTGGTGAAAGTCGATGGCGATTAGGCCGATAGTCAAGATGGGCAGCCCGCTGTTGTTGCAAACAGCGGAGCTGGTAACGCCTGAAGAGTTTGGCTCGCCGGAGTTGGCAGCCCTGATACAGGACATGCAGGACACCATGCAGGCCATGGATGGGGCAGGCATTGCTGCGCCGCAGATAGGTGTTTCCAAGCAGTTGACCCTGTTTGGCGGCTTCAAGAGCCCGCGCTACCCGGATGCTGAAATCGTACCGTTCACCATTCTTTGCAACCCCATCCTCACGCCTCTGGGTGAGGAGATGGTGGATGACTGGGAAGGCTGCCTTAGCGTGCCTGGCATGCGTGGCCTGGTGCCGCGCTACCAGCATTTGCGTTACCAGGGTTTTGACGAGCATGGGCAGGTGATAGACCGTACGGTGGAGGGCTTTCATGCGCGCGTGGTGCAGCATGAATGCGATCATCTGTTCGGCATGCTTTACCCTATGCGCATCAAGGATCTGCGTGACTTTGGTTTTACTGATGTGCTGATGCCGGGCTTGGCCGAGCTGGACTAGATTTGCGGCAAGATGGCATACAACAAGAAACCCCGCTTATGGCGGGGTTTCTTGTTTGCCCATACATACTACTGTGTTGGCTAGCTAGCCTTCTCTGGTGGCGGGCAGGCGCCCAGGTACTTGCTTTCGTCCTTGAAGGATATCCAGCGGGTGCTGCCTGGAATGCGCTCGCCCACCAATACCTCTGAAACCAGGCTGTCGCCACTTACCTTTATATCGATCACCCCCGGCCCAGGTGGTTCGCCCTGGCAAAGCAACTTGGCCTGGTAGCTGTTGGTGGTGATGGCCTTGTCGATAATCTTGCAACCGTTGGTTACATCAGGCCGGCCATAGCCGGTAATGGCCAGTACGCCTTCGGGGTCGCCTGGTTTGATGCAGCCGTGATAGCGGACGGTCTTGGGCGGGAAGGGCATGGCGCCCAGCTCCATGGTGCGGTCAACCTGCCAAAGCCCCGGCTTGACCTTGAGTGTTTCAGCAGCCTGTGCCGCAGTCAGCCCGCCTGCCAGCAGAACCATACCGGCCATGGTATTTATCTTGAGCATATGCATCATGACGCGAACTCCATACAGTTGAGTGGCCTTGCCATCTTGTTGATTGTACAGGCCAGACAAGGTTCCCTTATTTGACAGCCAGCGCCCAGAGATCGTAGCCCTCGCCGTGGCGTACCGAGACTTCGCTGAAACCGGTATTCAACAGATGTTGCCCCAAGGTCTTGGCGGTGAAGGCTGTGCGGTGCGCCATAAAGAGGTTGCCGGCGGCCATGGAGCTACGCAGGCCGTACATCATGTCTATTGGGCAGATGGGGCCGGCGGGGGAGATATAGGCGGTGTCTTCCAGCCTGTCCGCAGCCACCAGCTGTGCCACTGCCTGTATATCGGGCAGGGTGATCAGGGCAAAGCCACCTGGTTTGAGCACGCGGCGGAATTCGGACAGGGCCACGGGTACTTCGTGCGGATAGAGGTGCTCGACATTGTGTGACGAGAATATGGCATCGAAGCCCCCGTCCTCGACCGAGGACATGTCGGTCATGGTGCCGATGAGATCCGGCTTGACGTTGGGGTCGATGTCGAAGCGGATTTCCTGCCATTCGCCAAAACGGAAGATGGGGTGGACGCGCAGCGGATGGTAGTCGCCGCAACCTACATGGAGGACTTTACGCATGGTTCATTCCTGTGTCGCGCGGAGCGCTGAGTTGAACGGGCAGCATGCCGAGGCAGTTCAGGCGGCTGGATGAGCTGCCTGCAGGGTTTCAAGTGCCGCAAGCGCGTCGGGGTGGGCTGGATGCAGTTGCAAGCTGCGCTGTAGATCACTGATGGCACTTGCTGTCTGACCCAGCTTGGCGCGCGACACGCCACGCATGCGATAGGCATCGGCCAGCTCGGGCACCAGGGCAATGGCTTCGCTGAAAGCGGCGACTGCATCGGCGTGCCTGTCCAGATCGGCGAGTACGATGCCGAAGTTCATGGTGGCGTTCAAGGTGGCCTCCATGTTCGATCCAGGTTGGCGACGTAACTGCTCAAAGCAGGCCAGCGCCAGCTCATTGGCCTTAAAGGCACGTGCCTGGTTGGCAAGGCGGCCCAACACTTCCGGGTCGCCGTTCACCATGCTGACCAGGGTTTGCAGATGATCCAGTGCGGCGGCATGCTGGCCTGCCAGGCTGATGGCAACTATTTGTTGCACCCTGAGTGCAAGCTGGTCGGGCCAGCGTGCGACGGCGGTGTCGAGGCGGGCGTGGGCGGCATGGGCTTCGCCTTGGGCCAACAGGGCGCCGGCCAGCATGACCCACCATTCAACCGGCGCTTCATCGATGGCATCGACCATGGGCTCGAGCAAGGCGCGGACGCGGGCCTGGTCACCCAGGCTGGCACAGACGTTGGCCAGGTTGGCATTGATGGCCGGGTCGCTGGGTTCCAGCGCCAATGCCTGTTCCAGCGCCTGCCGTGCATTGTGCAGCATGCCACTGGCGCGCAGGCCCAGACCGAAGCTGTTCAGGGTCCGGGCGTCATTGGGTTCGCGCAGCAGACTGACGCGCAAGAAGGCAACGGCTTCTTCATAGCGTTCCAGCATCAGTTGCACCATGCCCATCAAGGCCAGTGCCCTTGCATCCAACGGCGATTCGGCCAATCTGGCCTGCAAGCCTGTGGCTGCCAGCCCCAGATTGCCCGCCTGCATGAGTGCAGTGGCTTCTTTCTCCCAGTTTTCGGCGCTCTCTTGCGTTGAAACCATTGTCTCTCCCTTTTTGGTTTTGACTGATTGCATCGGGTGTTGGGGCCTGCCGGCTGCCTCGACTCGTGATCGAGACCGGATGCGAGTGAGAAATTTCGGCGCAGCCTATGAAGGTATAGGTGAGAAGAAATTTTTCGCGCGCAGCGCCGTATCGGGACGAAAGCGAGTTGTCCGGCAGTTTCCTTTATGCGGAGTGGGTGCTGCTCTGGTCGGTTCCGGCATGCTGTGCTACGTGCTCTCGCCAGATAGTGCGCAAGGCTGCTTCAAAGTCATGGGTAAATGCCTTGGCATCGCCCAGGGTGGAGCGGGAGAAGCGATCACGCATGCCTAGCCTGGTAGCGGCAAGCTTGGCGGTGTCGCCAGCAAGCTGCCGTGCACGGCGGCGATAGTCGGCCGTGTCGGTTGCTATCCAGTCGGGTAGATCCAGTGCGTTCAGGATGCTGGCGCCAGCACGCTCGAATGAGCTAGGGCCGGCCAGAGTCAGGACGGGTAGCCCCATCCACAATGTCAGCAAGCTGGTGACGCCGCCGGGATAGGGGAAGGTGTCGAGCGCGATGTCCACCTGCTTGAGGAGTTCAAGGAATTCCGGCAGCGGCTTCTTGCCGAATACCGTCACTCGCTCGCGCGGGACTTCGCGCAGTGCAAACAAGCGATAGATGCGGTCGATTGCTGCGGTGTTATCGGCCGATTCGCCGCTGTAGACCAGTAGCTTGGCATCAGGGAAGTCTTCCAGCAGCATCTCGGCCCAGGTATCGAGTACCTTGCTATTGGCACGGGAGAAGTGGGTAAATGCGCCGAAGGTAAGGTGGCCGTTCTGTAACAGCGGCAGTGGCGCTATGGCACTTGCGCCTGAGGGTGGCTGGAAGCAGAAGGCGCTGGGCAGACGCAGCAGTTTCTCGCTGTGCCACTGTTCGGTCTGGCCGATGGGATCCATCTGTGCATCACTGATGCGCCAGTCCATTGCATCCAGCCCGGTGGTGGCAAAGAAACCCAGCCAGCTGATCTGGATAGGCGCGGGTTTCAGTGCAAACACCTTGAGACGGCTCCCCTGCGTGTGCACCGAAAGATCGAACAGAATATCAATGGCATCCTGGCGGATGCGGTCTGCCAAGACTTCGGGTATCAGGGGCACAATATTGCGCCAATGGGTGGCGTGCGCCCGCAACCTGGCGGTGACTTCGTCTTCCTGGTTGTTGGCGGCATAGCAAACAATCTCGAACTGGTCTTTGTCCAACTCACGCAGCACGGGCTCCAATAGCTTGGCGACAGCATGATCGCGGAAGTCGGCGGACACAAAGCCCAGCCTGAGCTTACGGTTGGGGTCGGTGGCATGCGGTAGCGCCTGCTGTTTGTCCTTGAGCGGCAGGGCAAAGCGCTCGTTCCAGAGGCGTGCCTCGGCATAGCGCGTGTCGGCGCTGCTGGTGTGATCGTAATGCAGCGAGAAGATCAGATTGCTTTGCAGCTCAGGCTTGTCGGGTGCCAGCACGATGGCCTGACGCAGGCTTTGCAGGCCCAGTGCCACATCGCCGGCACGCACTTGGGCTACTGCCAGGTTGGACAGTAGCGGCCATTCGCCCGGTGCCAGCATCAGAGCGTGGCGGAAATGTTCGGCGGCGCCGCGGACGTCACCCTTGGCGCTGAATACGGAGCCGAGATTGGCATAGCAGGCTGCCAGATTGGTGCCGCGCAGGCGCATGGCTTGCTGTATGCAGTCGATGGCGCCTGCGTAATCCCCCAGGAACTGCTTGATGGTACCCAGGTTGCCCAGCACATCGCTGGCCTCGGGCTCCAGTTCGAGCACGCGCTCCAGGGTGGCATGGGCCTCCTTATGCCTGCCCATATAGCTGAGGCCAACGGCATGGGCACGCAGTATTGTGGTGTTGTCGGGGTTGATGGCCAGCTGGTCGCTGACCAGCATTTCGGCCTCGGTATATTCGCCTAGCTGATACAGGACAGAGATCAGGTTGTTGCGCGCTTGATACAGGCTGGGCATCCATACCTGGGCCTGCCGTAGATGGAATGCCGCTTTTTCCAGCTCGTTGCGGCGCATATGGAGATGGCCGAGGTTGTTGTGGGCTTCGGCGTGGGTGGGCCGGAACAGCAGGGCAAGCCGCAGGCTTTCGGCGGCAGCATCGTCCTGGCCTAGTTCAGCCTGCACAACTGCCAGGTTGTAATGGCCATCAGGGTTGGCTGGATTGAGCTCGATGGCCTTGCGGTAGTACTTTGCCGCCTCGCTGAACCGGCCGGCAATTTTTTCCACGTTGCCGAGATTGACCAGCCCCTGAACCATCTTGGGCTCAAGCTCCACCGCGCGTTCCAGCTGCTTTCTTGCGCCATCCAGATCGCCGGCCTGGGCCAGTACCACGCCATAGGCATTGATCAGGGGAATGAAATCGGGATTACCTTCCAGCATGGGTTCCAGCAGGGCCAGGGCCTCTGCATGCTTGCCTTGCTCGCTGAGTTTGCTGGCACGCATGACCTTGTCGGCCGGTGCTTCCTTGCTTGCTTCTTCTTGAGTGCTCTGGGTCTGTTCGCTAGTCATGGCAGGAGAGGAAGAGATAAATGGCGCAGGGAACAAGTGCAAGAGTTGTGCCGCCAAGCCTATGGCTGACGCAAGGTAGGCAACTCATGGTAGGCATAGCTGCGAGAGCTTGTCGATACTCTTGGCAAAGAATGGCCTGCCGTGCGGCCGGGAAGGGTATCGATGGTGTTGCAATGTACTGTGCTGCCGTATGCGCTGGGTTGCCGCCTGATCATGTGATGGGACAGGGGGGGGAATATATCCCTGAATGCGCAAGGAAATTGCGCCTCAAACTGGCGCGAATACTGCTATAGAGAAAGGGCCGAACAGTGATGGGTTGTTGGTATTTTTCACAATAAGTAGAGCTAAAGTTCTAGAAATGCGCGTCGATAACATGTGCGGTGGTCTTGTACGTGGGGTGGCTGTGGATTCAAGGGCTTGGTTGTACTTCAGTAAATACTGATACTTGAATTTACCTTTTACCCGTCCTACTATCGATTCGCACCATCAACCCTTTGCGCAAAGGAGCTTCAATCATGCAACACAAGCTTATCAAGACCTCACTAGGGGTCGGCTTGCTTGCTGCGGGTCTTACCGCACAAGCTGCTGATTACCCGAGCTTTGGTCAGGGGCAGGTGTACTACAAGCCCTTGACTACTGGTGGTATCTATTTCGCGTCACTGATGCCTAATGGTGACGAAACCACCTCCAGCGTGCTTCTGCTTGAGATGATCCAAGGCACTGGGACTGCACCTAACACCTGGACCTACATCGTCAGCAGCTCGACACTGGCCGCATCCTCGGGTCGCAGCATTGCCCTGACCATCGGTGCAGCAGGTGCCAACGAACCGGCAGCCAGCGCGTATTCCAAGTTCACCAACGGCCGCAATACGGCGGGTGTGTTCCTGACCACGGGTGCGACCAGCCTGCCGGTGGCTGCGCTACCGTTCTCCTATTCGTCGGTTTCCGGTTCGGGCTCGACGGCGGTGACCTGTGATGTGACGTTCAATGCGAATGTCGATATCGCCGATCAGATGACTTACGCTGTGACTGCCAACCGTCCGAAGAACTGGGCGTTCACTGCCACGGGTGCTGTTGGCCTGACTGCTGCTTCGGCCAATACCGATGCAGTGGGTTTTGTGACTGCCATTGCCCGTGCAAGCGGCGCGAACTCCACCAGCGGTACGGTGACTTTGTCCTTGGTACCTATCGCTGGCGGCATGTTCCAGCAAACGGCAACCAATGTGACGGCTACCTACCCGACGATCAGCAACACCATTGGCACCTTGTTCTACTTCAACGGCTCAGCTGCCGGTGCCGCTTCGACCAACAACGCCACCGTGCTATCGGGTACCGCAACAGCCGCATTTGGCACCAACGGCCTGCCTTCGGCAGTCAACGCCGGTAGCCAACTGGCTGGCTCGGTAGCCTTTGGCGCGACTTCTGCCGTGGCCTTGAACAGCTGTATCAATGTCAAGGTGGCACGCGAGAAGTACAACGCTGGCGTGCTGGGCAGTGTTGGCGCTGGTATGCTGAAGCTGTGGTAGTTTCGGGCTTCGAGGAAAACCACCGTTTCGACGGTGGTTTTTTTTCGCCTGGGCGATCTTCGCGCAGGGGCTTGTCCTTGCTATGCTCATTGATATCCAGCGTTGCTGCGCTGGGTGCCACGCCGCAGCAGTCCTTATTGTTGGTCCCTTTCAAACTCAATCACGTATCGGCCATATGAAAGAAGATCCGCTCTACCTTACCCCGGACCAAGCTACTGAATGGGCTTGGCAGTGCCTGCGTGAAAACAAGCTGCAAGATGCTGAAAATCTGTGTGAAAAGCTCGCCACTCGGTATCCCGAGCATGGCGGCAATTGGTATCTGCGTGCCTTGGTGGCACAGGCAGATGGCCGCCATGGCGATAGCCTGGAATACCTGGGCCGGGTAGCGCACCAGCCCGAGCTGACGATACCCCTGATGCAAGCCAAGGGACATGCCCATGCCGCGCTGGGGCAGTGGGCTGAGTCACTGGAGCAATATGAGTTGCTGATCAGCCTGCAGCCGGATGTAGCCGACGGTTACTTCCAGGCCGGGGTGGCTTGCCGCGAGCTTGGCAAGGTGGATGAAGCGCGCAGACATTTTCGCCGTGCAGGCATGCTTGATGAGTCGCGTGGTGATGCCCCGTTCGCCCTGGGTGGCCTGCTGCTGGCAATGGGTCAGGCCGAACCGGCCTTGGCGGCGTTCAAACAGGCTGTGGCACGCTTGCCGGAAGACGCGGGGGCGCTCCTGAACCTGGGTTTGGCCTACCAGGCCATGGAAGATGCCGAGGCTGCCGAGCGCTGCTACCGGCAGTCATTGTCGCTCAAGCCAGATTTTGCCTTGGCGCACGCCAACCTGGGCTTGCTGCTGCAGGCACTGGATAGAGGTGCAGAGTCCAGCACCTTCATGGATGAAGCTATCAAGCTCGACCCCACACTGGCCCAGCCTCTGGGCCGCTAGCGGCAGGCCTGCCGTGCGCTGTGTTATTCCATTCAACATGCCCACATTATCCCGAGACGCGGAACGATGACACTAGCAAGTGATCAAGCAATAGAGGCCTGCCTGGAGCAGGGTGAGCATGACCAGGCGCTGGCTTTGGCAGAGGCTCGCCTACTGGCGCAGCAGCAGGATGTTCCGGCAGCATTCTATGCTGGCGTCAGCCTGTTTTTGCTGGAACGTACCGAGGAATCGGGCAGGGTGCTGGATTGGGTACTGGACGCACAGCCGGATCATCTACGGGCATTGAATGCCCGTGCGCAGGTTTGCCTGCAACAGCATGACCTGGATAGGGCCAAGCAGCTGCTTGAGCACGCCGTTGCCCTGGCACCCGATGATCTACGTACCAACTTCAATCTGGGGCAGGTATTGGTGCTCAAGGGGGACTCAGAGGATGCCGTGCCGCCGCTGGAGAAAGCCTTGGCGCAAAGCCCGGATTTGATTCCTGCACATCTTTACCTGGCCGACTGCAAGTATGAGCTGCATGAGTATGAAAGCGCGCTGCAGCATTACCGTGTGGCCGGCGAGGCGACGCCCGATTCATTGGATATCAAGAACAATATTGCAGCCTGCCTGATACGCCTGGGCAATCTGGCGGAAGCCAAGAATACGCTGGACCTGATACTGGAGCAGGCACCCAAGGACCGGGGGGTGCTCTACAACCTGGCGGCAACCTGCCAGCTGGCCGGCATGCATGGCATGGCCATTGAGTACTTTCGCAAGTTATATGCGTACTTCCCCAATGACGTGGAGGTAGCCGTCAATTTCGGGCTGTCATACGAACGCTTGGGCTGGATGGACCAGGCTGCCGTTTACTACATGCGGGCAGCGCAGTTAGCGCCAGACTCGGCCGACCCGCATTGCTACCTTGGCGGTGTGTATGAGTTCCGCAAGCAGGATGAAAAGGCGCAGCAGGAATACGAGCGCTGCCTGGAGATCAAACCTGACCACTCTGAGGCGCTGGCCCGCCTGGCCAATCTCAAGAGCCGTCAGAACCTAGGTGAAGAGGCGGAGGCCCTGCTCCGCAAAGCGATTGAAGCCAAGCCCGATTGGGGATCGCCTTACCTGCAGCTGATCAACATACTGCAGGAGCGCCAGAGTTTCGATGAGGCGCTGGTGTTCATGGAAAAACTGGAGGACATAGCCGAAGGTGCCCATGAAACCTTGCTGACGCGTGCCAGCCTGCTGCTCAAGATGGGGCAGATTGCCAAGGCGATGGCGGTGTACCGGACGGTGCTGGAGGAGCAGCCACGCCACCCGGATGCTGCGTCGGGCATGCTGTTCTGCATGAACTATGACCCTGAGCTTTCGCCCGAGCGTCTGGCCGATGCCTACAAGGACTGGGACCGGTTGTTTGCCCGCCACCTGCTGCGCAAGGATGTCGTGTGGCCCAATGAAGTGCTGCCGGATCGTCGTTTGAAAGTGGGCTTTGTCTCGGGTGACCTGCGTGGCCACTCGGTAGCGTTCTTTCTTGAGCCTATCTTGCAGCAGCATGACAAGGACAAGCTCGATATCTATTGCTATTCGACCCACGCCTATACCGATACGGTTACGCTGCGGCTGATGAAGTACTCGGACCATTGGCGCTTTATCCATGATCTGTCGGATGAGGCGGTGCTGGAGCTGCTGCGACTCGATGAGATCGACATCCTGATCGACCTCTCCAACCATACGGCGCATCATCGGCTGTACCTGTTTGCGCGCAAAGCGGCGCCGATACAGATGACCTGGATAGGCATGCCGACGACCACTGGTATAGCAGCGATCGACTATCGGATTACCGATGCGCGCATGGATCCGGTAGGCATGACGGAGTCGCTGCACGCCGAGAAGTTGCTGCGCCTGCCCAGTTCCGGCTGGTGTTACCGGCCTGCCGATGAGGCACAGGGCCTGGAAGTCGGGGAGCTGCCTGCATTGCGTAACGGTCACCTCTCCTTTGCTTCATTCAATGCCTTCGGCAAGATCAACAATGAGGTGATCACGCTGTGGGCCACCCTGTTCAAGCGTATGCCTACGGCGGTGCTGCATATGTTTACCGGCGGCAAGGATGATGAATCCAACCTCAATGACACGGTGAACGAGACATTCGAGGCCTGCGGTTTCCCCATGGCGCAGCTCAGGCTGTTTGGCCGCAAGCCGCTGGATCAGTTTTATGCCTTTCACCAGCAGATAGATATCGCTCTGGATCCATTCCCCTACAACGGCGGCACCACGACCGCTCATGATCTCTGGATGGGCGTGCCGGTATTGACGCTGGCAGGCCGCAAACCCATACAACGCATGGGCGTCAGCATGAATACCAGCGTGGGCCTGGAGCAGTTCATTGCCCAGACACAGGAGGAGTATGTGGATATCGCCGTGTCTTTTGACAATCCGGCCGGTTACCAGCGCTTGGCCGGGATACGGGGGGCGCTGCGGCAGAACATGCAGGATTCGCCACTGATGAATGCCGAGCAGGTAACGCGTGATCTGGAAGACGGTTTGCGGACAGCTTGGTTAGCATGGTGTGAAACACAGAAAGAGCAGGCATCTACGCCTGTTCTGGCTTGATTCTTGCCTGTATGGCCTGATTGATAATCCAAGACAGAGGCCCTGGAAGGGATTCTGTGTTTCTGATGGGCGGGGAAGATCGTGTTCAATGATAAAAGCATCCTGATCACTGGCGGTACAGGCTCGTTTGGCCGCCGCTTTATCACCAACCTGCTCAAGCAATATACGCCGCGTCGCGTGGTGGTTTTTTCGAGGGACGAGCTCAAGCAGTACGAAATGCAGCAGACCTTCAATGCGCCCTGCATGCGTTATTTCCTGGGCGATGTGCGCGATGGTGAGCGGCTGACACAGGCGATGCGGGGCATAGACTTTGTCGTGCATGCTGCTGCGCTCAAGCAGGTTCCTGCAGCAGAGTACAACCCCACGGAATGCATACGCACCAATGTTAGCGGTGCCGAGAATGTAATCAAGGCGGCGCTGGAGAACGGCGTGCAGAAGGTGATTGCGCTGTCTACTGACAAGGCGGCCAGCCCCATCAATCTGTATGGCGCCACCAAGTTGCTGAGCGACAAGCTGTTTGTGGCGGCCAATAACATTGGCGGTGGTCAGGCAACCCGGTTTGCCGTGGTGCGCTATGGCAACGTGGTGGGCTCGCGTGGCTCGGTCGTGCCGTTCTTTCAGAAGCTGATCGACGATGGTGCCACAGCGCTGCCGATTACCGATGCCCGCATGACAAGGTTCTGGATTACCCTGGACCATGGCGTGGATTTCGTGCTGAAGAACTTCGCCCGCATGCGCGGCGGGGAGCTGTTCGTACCCAAGATTCCCTCCATTCGGATTACCGACCTGGCAGAGGCCATGGCTCCGCATTTGCCCCATCAGATAGTCGGCATACGCCCCGGCGAGAAGTTGCATGAGTTGATGGTGCCGCTTGATGATGCGCGCATGACCCTGGAGTTTGAGGATCATTTCGTGATTCAGCCATCCGCACGCTTTACCAATGTGGATATCGACTATGCGGTCGATGGTCTGGGCGAACGGGGCAAACCCGTTGATGAAGACTTCGAGTACCGCTCGGACACCAATCCGCAGTTCCTCTCGGTAGCCGAAACGGCTGCGCTCAACCAGCGGCCCTGATGCCATGATTCCTTACGGTCGCCAGCAGATAGACCAGGCCGATATTGATGCCGTGGTGGCCACCTTGCAGTCGGATTGGTTGACGCAAGGACCCGCCATTGCCCGGTTTGAACGTGCGATTGCCGAGCATTGCGAGGCCAGGCATGCAGTGGCTGTCTGTAACGCCACGGCGGCGCTGCATATTGCCTGCCTGGCGCTGGACCTGGGCCCTGGCGAATTGCTGTGGACCACGCCCAATACCTTTGTGGCTAGCGCCAATTGCGGGCGTTATTGCGGCGCCGATGTCGATTTTGTCGATATTGATCCGCGCACTTGGAATATGTGCCCGCAGCAATTGGCCCGCAAGCTGGAGGCCGCAGCACTGGCGGGCCGTTTGCCCAAGATCGTGGTGCCTGTCGCCTTCTCCGGGCAGAGCTGCGATATGGCACGCATACGCGAGCTGTCTCGCCAATATGGTTTTTATGTCATTGAGGATGCGTCACACGCAGTCGGGGCCAGCTATAGGGGCAGGCCGGTGGGTTGCGGTGATTACGCAGATATGACCATATTCAGCTTTCACCCGGTCAAGATCATTACGACCGGCGAGGGTGGTTTGATACTGACGAATCGCGATGATCTGGCCGAACGCTTGGCTCGCCTGCGCAGTCACGGCATTACCCGCGACGCTGCATTGATGCAGGGCGAGAGCGATGGCCCCTGGTATTACCAGCAACTGGAACTGGGCTACAACTATCGGATGACGGATATCCAGGCGGCTTTGGGTTATTCGCAGTGGCAGCGACTAGAGACGTTCCTGGCACGCCGCCGCGCCTTGGCTGCGCGCTATGATGTACTGCTGACCGATCTGCCTTTGCAACTTCCACACCGGCAAGCTGATGCGGAATCGGCCTGGCACCTGTATGTGGTCAGGGTGCAGGGTGGCTTGGATCATCGCAAGGTGTTTGATGCCTTGCGTATGGCGGGTATCGGCGTGAACCTGCACTACATCCCCGTACATACCCAGCCTTATTACCAGTCGCTGGGGTTCAAGCAGGGTGATTACCCTGAAGCGGAACGTTACTACGCCGAGGCTATCAGCCTGCCCATGTACGCTGCTTTGCAGGATGGCGAGCAGGATCAGGTGGTGGCAGCACTGCGCCAAGCCATTGCAGCCTAGGCGGGATAGTAGGCAAACATAGGATAGTCGATGCACCCAAGCGAACGCTATTTGTCCCTGCTGAAGAAAAGCCTGCTGAACGATCTCTATATCGAGAATGAAGCCAGGATCGTGATGCTGGCGTATCAATCACTGTTTTTTCCGGATCGCCCGGCGATAGGCCAGTTGATCAAGGAATTCCTGGCGATAGAGGAGACGCCGTATTTTGCTGCGGTGACCAGCAACAAGGAGACTGGCGGTGTGCTGCCCGCGATGCGCACGACGCCGAACGGTCAGGAAGAGATTACCGAGTTTCGCAATTTCTCGTTTGTGGCCCATTCGATGATAGGCCGCAAGCGCATGGACAATCTGCATCAGTGCCTGGATAGGATACGGCTGGATGGGATTGCTGGCGACCTGATAGAAACCGGGGTGTGGAAGGGGGGCGCCACCCTGTTCATGCGGGGCTTCCTGGCGGCACACGGCATGGATGACCGCAAGGTATGGGTGGCGGACTCCTTCGATGGTCTGCCCAAGGCCAGCTTGGTGCAGGACAAGGGGCTGGACTTCAGCAAGGGGCAGTACCCTTATCTGGCCATAGGCATTGATGCCGTGAAGGACCTGTTTGCCCGGTATGACCTGCTGGACGAGCAGGTACAGTTTCTCAAGGGGTGGTTCAAGGATACCCTGCCAATGGCGCCTATCGAGAAGCTGGCCCTTCTGCGGCTGGATGGCGACCTGTATGAGTCGACCATGGATGGCCTGCAGCACCTGTATCACAAGCTTTCCCCTGGCGGCTTTGTCATCGTCGATGACTACTTGTCGTTTCCGGGCTGCAAGGAGGCGGTGGACGACTATAGGCAGGCGCATGGGATAGTTGACGAGCTATTACCGATCGACGAGTTCTCGGCTTACTGGCGCAAGGCGGCCAGCTAGGCTGGCGGTAAAGTCGCTGGTGTTTTTTTGGTATTCATCTACTTAGGCAGGCAGCAATGCGTACACCCAGTGAACAGGAAGCCTTCTGGCAAGGTGATTTCGGCGATGACTATGTCGAGCGCAATCACGGACCGGCGCTATTGGCCAGCAACCTGGCCTTGTTTGCCAAGGTGCTGGGGCGCACAGGCAAGGTGGAAAGCCTGATCGAATTTGGCACCAACCGTGGCTTGAACCTGCAAGCCCTGAGGCAACTACTGCCACATTGCCAGCTGTCGGGCGTCGAACTGAATGCCAAGGCACATGCCGAGGTCAGCCAGTTGGGTATTGCCGATGTATGGCATGGCTCCTTGTTTGACTACCCGGTAAGCAAACAATCGGACCTTGCGCTGATCAAGGGGGTATTGATACATCTGGCGCCGGAGCTGTTGCCCATTGCCTATGGCAAGCTGTATGAAGCCAGCCGACGCTACATCCTGCTGGTGGAGTACTACAATCCGTCGCCGGTCGAGATCAGCTACCGTGGACATGAAGGCAAGCTGTTCAAACGGGATTTCGCTGGTGAGATGCTGGATCGCTACCCAGATCTGGCGTTGGTGGACTACGGTTTCAGCTACCGTCGCGACCCGGTTTTCCTAGGCACGGACTGCACCTGGTTCCTGCTGGAAAAGCGTTGACGCCCACCTGCGTTGAGCAGGGGGATGGTGAGTTGCCGGACAACCTAAGATAGCTGCCATGATATGACCAAGGTCGCCATTATTCCCGCACGGGGCGGTAGCAAGCGCATACCGCGCAAGAACATCAGGCTGTTTCATGGGCGCCCCATGATGGCCTATTCCATAGCAGCAGCAAAGGCGAGTGGCCTGTTTGACCGTATCGTTGTCAGCACGGACGACGCCGAGATCATGGCGCTGGCCCTTGGCCTGGGGGCCGAGGTGCCTTTCACCCGCCCAGCTGAGCTGGCCGATGACCACACCACCACCATCGCGGTGATACAGCACGCCATTACCGCCTTGCAGGCAGCGGGCGAGCCCGTGGAAATGGCCTGCTGCATCTATGCCACGGCGCCCTTCGTGCAGGCGCAGTACCTGCGTGCCGGCCATGCCGCGCTGAGTGCCCGCACCGACAAGGCCTATGCCTTCTCGGTAACCAGCTTTCCTTTTCCGGTGCAGCGCGCCATTCGACTGGACCAGGATGGCTGTATCGATGCGCTTTACCCGGAGTATCGCAACACCCGCTCGCAGGATCTGGAAGAGGCTTACCATGATGCCGGCCAGTTCTACTGGGGCCGGGCCGAGGCCTGGTTGCGGGGTGAGGTGATTTTCTCGCCTGCCTCCTTGCCCGTGATACTGCCGCGCCATCTGGTGCAGGACATCGATACGGCAGAGGATTGGCAGCGGGCGGAGTATCTCTATGGCGCCCTGTTGGCAGGAGGCGAGATACAGCCGTGAATATCCTGTTTCGGGCAGATGCATCGCTGGCAATAGGTTCCGGGCATGTCATGCGTTGCCTGACATTGGCCCATGTGCTGGCTACGGCAGGTGCAAAAGTGAGCTTTGCCTGCAGGGCCTTGCCGGGCAATGCGCTCGACCTTATCGCGGACCAGGGTTTTGTTGTCCATGCTTTGCCGGCGGTCTATCCGGGGGAGGTGGCCGAGGTGGATATCGAGGCAGCCCTGGACTGGCAAGCGGATATCGACGCCTTGCGGGCAGTGTTGTCCGCGCAGGCCCAGTTCGATTGGGTGGTGGTGGACCATTATGGCCTGGATGCACATTGGCAGCAGGCCGCCCGGCAATACGCCCAGTGCATTGCGGTGGTGGACGACCTGGCCAATCGTGGCCATGCGGCCGACCTGCTGCTGGACCAGAATCTGTCAGCACTACATGCCGATTACACCCGCTTGCTGCCAAACCATGCCAGGGCCTTGCTTGGCCCACGCTATGCCTTGCTGCGGCCGGCGTACCGTGGCGGAGCGACGATGGTTTCGCCAGTGGCAAGGCGGGTAGTAGTCAGTTTTGGCGGGGTGGATGCCGGCGGAGAGACATTCAAGGCCATGGATGCCCTGGCAGACCTGCCCGATCTGGAGGTGGATTTCGTGGCGGGTGCGGCCAACCCAGCCTGGGCAGGTTTGGTGCAAAAAGCAGAGGGCAAGCCGCAATGGCGCTTGCACCGGCATGTGGCTGACTTTGCCAGCCTGATGCGCCAGGCCGACCTTTTTGTCGGTGCTGGCGGTGGCACCAGTTGGGAGCGCGCTGCCTTGGGCCTGCCAACCCTATGCATTGCGGTTGCGCCTAATCAGGTTGCCAATGCGGAACATATGGCAGCCGCAGGTGCGCAGCTGTATCTAGGCGAGGCCGGGCAGGTGACCGTGGCGGGTTTGCGTGAGGCCATACGGCTGCTGGCAGGCAACCATGGCTTGCGCCGCAGTCTGTCGCAGCGATCGGGGCAACTGGTAGATGGCCTGGGGGCGCAGCGAGTCGCGGCGGCTTTGCTGGCACAAGGCCTAAGGCTACGACCGGCGACTCAGGACGATGCCCGTTTGCTGCATGAAGGGCGCAATGCCGAGTCGGTGCGGCGTTGGTCGTTACAGACTGCACCCATTCCATGGGATAGGCACCTGGCTTGGCTGGCGGCATCGCTGCTCAACCCGGATCGCCGCTTACTGGTGGCCGAAGCCAGCGACGGGCCGGTGGGAGTACTGCGTTATGACCATACTGGGGCAGGGCGGGCCGAGGTGTCGATCTACCTGCTGGTGGGCCGCGAAGGCCTGGGCTGGGCCCGTGCCATGTTGCAGCGGGGCGATCAGCACATCAAGCAATACTGGCCCGATCTGCTGGCGATCGACGCTATCGTCAGGCCGGACAACCTGGCCTCCTTGGGCTTGTTCCGGCAAGCAGGGTATGTGCAGGCGGATTGCCATTTTGTACGGCATCTGGAGGCGGACCCGACCAGCTGCTGAAAGCGCGGCCCGATTGGCCTGCACGCAATGAAACAGGCCTGATAATCTTGTAGCAGGCATGAAGCCTGCACGGAGCCAAATACCCATGAGCGGATTCAAGATAGGTTCACGCCAGATAGGCAGGGATGCGCCACCGTTTGTGATCGCGGAGATGAGCGGCAATCACAATCAGTCGCTGGAGCGTGCCCTGGCCATTGTTGAGGCGGCAGCGCAGGCAGGCGCCCATGCGCTCAAGCTGCAAACCTACACACCCGACACCATGACGCTGGACCTGGACCAGGGCGAGTTCCATATTGGCGACCCTAATAGCCTGTGGGCCGGGACGTCGCTCTACAAGCTGTACCAGGAGGCTTATACCCCCTGGGAATGGCATCAGCCCATCTTTGAGCGGGCCAAGGCCTTGGGCATGCTGGCGTTCTCCACCCCTTTCGATGAGACGGCGGTGGATTTTCTGGAGACGCTGGATGTGCCGGCCTACAAGATAGCCAGCTTCGAGAACACCGATATACCGCTGATACGCAAGGTCGCTGCGACTGGCAAGCCCATGATCATCTCCACCGGCATGGCCAATGTGGCAGAGCTGGACGAGAGCGTGCGCGAGGCAAGGGCGGCGGGATGTCGTGACCTGGTACTGCTCAAATGCACCAGTACCTATCCTGCGACACCGCAGAATACCCACCTGCGTACCATTCCCCATTTACGCGAGCTGTTCGGCTGCGAGGTGGGGTTGTCCGATCACACCATGGGGGTGGGTGCGGCGGTGGCGGCGGTGGCGTTGGGGGCAGTCGTGGTGGAGAAGCATTTTACCTTGCGCCGTGCCGATGGCGGGGTGGATGCTACCTTCTCGCTGGAGCCCGCAGAGCTGGCCTCGCTGGTGCTCGAAACCGAGCGCGCCTGGCAGGCCATGGGCCAAGTCCAGTACGGTGCCACCAGTGCCGAGCAGAAATCGCTGGTGTATCGCCGTTCGTTGTATGTGGTTGAGAATATCGCCGCTGGCGAGGTTTTCAGCGCCGACAATGTGCGTGCGATACGCCCAGGTCTGGGCCTGCCGCCCAAGCATCTGGAGGTCGTACTGGGCCGCCGGGCGGGGCGTGACTTACCGCGCGGCACACCCTTGAGCTGGGACTGCCTGGCATGAGCCTGTCGGCAGCGGTGATAGGTTGTGGGCGTATTGGTACCGGCTTTGTCGGCCTCTCGTCCCGCGTGGGCGTGGCCAATCACGCGGCGGCGTATGCCAGGCACCCTGGCGTAAGCCTGCTTGCCGTGGCGGACCCTGTGGAGGCGGCTCGCGAGCAAGCAGCGCAGGCCTATGGTGTGTCTGCCCATGCCGACCATGTATCCATGCTGCAGCAGTGCCAGCCTGCCCTGGTCAGTATCGCCAGCCCGGATGCGACCCATGCCGCAGTGTTGCGCGATGTACTGCAATGCGCCAGCGTGCGTGGCGTGCTGGTGGAAAAGCCCCTGGCGCTCACGGCGGACGAAGCGGCTGTGCTGCTTGCCTTGGCTGGTGAGCGAGGCGTGGCACTTGCAGTGAACTACAGCCGGCGTTATTCACATCGTCTGCAGCATATTGCCGCACGCCTGCGCGGCGGCGAATGGGGCAAGGTATTGTCCTTGCAGGGGCATTACACCAAGGGCATTACCCACAATGGCAGCCACTGGCTGGATTGGGCACGGCTGCTAGCCGGCGAGATCGCGACGGTTCGTGCCGTGGATTGCGGCATGCCAGCCTACGAGCAGGACCCCAGTCCCTCGGTGCAGCTTGTGTTTGCCTGTGGTGCCACGGGGTGGCTGCAGGCCTTGTCGCATCACGACTATGCCAGCTTTGAGCTGGAAGTCTTTACCGACCAGGCCAGGCTGCGATTTAGCGAGTCTGGCCAGGTATTCGAGTCCTGGCGTGCCGGCGAGAGCCCGGACTACCCGGGCTACCGGCAACTCTTGCCGCAAGGGCGGCAGGATGATCTGCTGAAGGATGTGCTGCTGCATGCCGTCAATGACCTGGTCGAGGCGGTACAGCAAGGCCGACCTGCACTCTGCCAAGGAGGCGACGGCTTGACCGCTTTGCGGCTGGCGGAGGCCGCTATCGCCAGCCTGCAGCAGGGCGGCATTGAGGTGAGGCTTGGCTGAGCCCCTGATATTGGCAGTAGCCGGGGATCCTGGTGGCGCCAATGCCTTGGCGCCTGCATTGGCGTGGCTGAGACAGCAGGGGTGCCGCATCCATGCTGCGGGGTATCGGCAGGCACCCGCCTTGTGGGCCGCATTGGGCTGGCAGGTGGAGCCGCTGCCCGAGCACGGTTTCGATGCAGCTGCCTGGCTGGCCGGGCATGGGGCCGCACTCATGCTGACGGCAACCTCGGCCAATGGTGTGGATCTGGAGCGGCGGCTGTGGCAGCACGCTCGACTCAGTGGGCTGACCAGCCTGGCCCTGCTGGATTTCTGGTCCAACTACCCGCTGCGCTTCCAATCCAGCCTGGACTGGGTCTGGCCAGAGCACCTGGCGGTGATGGATGTGGCCAGCGCCGCAGAGCTCCACGCCCTGGGGGCACCCCAGATACACATCACCGGCCAACCTGCCCTGGATGCCTTGCCGGCGCTGCTGCAGGCGTTTACACCGGCACGGCGACAAGCCCTGCGTGATGATCAGCAGGCAGGACAATCCCGAACGCTTTTGTTTGTCTCACAGCCACTGGCGGCGCTTTATGGGAGCGAGGCTGCGGCACGCCAGGTTGTCGGTTACTGCGAAGCCGATGTCTGGGCAGACCTGGTGGCCGCGATACCGACGCTGACAAGGCACACGCAGGTTTGGGTCAGGCCCCACCCGCGTGAGTGCATGTCTGATTGGCGCTCGCGCCTGGCGCCGCATGCCTGGGCCAAGCTGGCCGAGGGCGACAATGGGCGGGATTGGGTGCTGGCCGCCGATGGCGTGCTGGGCATGAATTCCATGCTGCTGCAGGAGGCCTGCCTGCTGGGCAAGTCGGTAATGAGCTATCAGCCTGGCCTGATAGGGCCGGATGTGCTGCCCGCCAACCGGCACGGCTGGAGTACGGCGGTAACCCGCCGTGCCGACTTTGCCATGCAGCTGGCTGGCTGGCTCGACTGGCTGCCACCTTCCTCGGCGCCGTTGCCCGATGGACAGGCCACTGAGCGTCTAGGTAAGCTGGTACTGGAATTGCTTGTGCGAGGGTAGCAAACTACCACCTGGCCATGCGGGCTTGCCAGGGCGGGGGTAGGTACTCACAAGGGTATGCCGGGGGGCTTCCGGGCCTACTCAACAAATAGCCAAAGACAGGGCAGGTACATGCAAAACAGACTCGCATTGCTGGGTGGCGAGCCGGTGCGCCGTGAGGCGCCCCCCACCTATCACACCCTGGGGGATGAAGAGCGCAGCGCCGTCAACGCGGTGCTCGATAGCGGTGTGCTGTCGCAATTCCTGGGAACCTGGTCGCCCGATTTCTTCGGCGGGCCTAGGGTGCAGGCACTGGAGCGCGCCTGGGAGCAGTATTTCCAGGTCAAGTACGCTGTCAGCCTCAACTCTGCGACCTCAGGCCTGTTTGCCGCCGTTGGTGCAGCGGGTGTCGGGCCCGGCGACGAGGTCATCGTGTCGGCCTATACCATGAGCGCATCTGCCGTGGCGGCCGTGGTGTATGGCGGCATACCGGTATTTGCCGATATCGATCCGCAGACCTTCTGCCTGACGCCCGAGACCATACGGCCGCTCATCACACCCCGTACCCGCGCCATCATCGTGGTCGACCTGTTCGGCTACCCTGCCGATATCGCCGCCATCAAGGCGCTGGCAAAGCCGCTAGGCATTACCGTGATAGAGGACAATGCCCAAGGGCCAGGCGCCAGCCGTGATGGCAGGGTGGTAGGTGGCGAGGCAGACATGACTGTCTTCAGCCTCAACTACCACAAGACCATCCATAGCGGCGAAGGTGGCGTGGTGACCACCCAGGACGCCAGACTGGCAGAGCGGTTGCAACTGATACGCAACCATGCCGAGGTGGTGGTACAGCAGAAATCGCCTGATATCGCGCCCGAGGAGCTGGTCAACCTGATCGGTTTCAACTACCGCATGACGGAGATCGAGGCGGCGATTGCGGCCGAGCAGCTCAAGAAGCTGCCGCAACTGCTCAAGCGCAGGCAGGACAATGCCGCTACCCTGATGCGCGAACTGGCGGATCTGCCTGGTTTGACCATGCCGCGCGTGGAGACGGGCATCGCACACGGTTGGTATGTATTCCCCATGCACTATGCGGCAGCCGCAACCGGTGTGCCGCGCGCCCGGGTTGCCGCTGCCATGCGGGCCGAAGGTTTTCCGCTCGGCGAGGGCTACGTCAAGCCCATCTACTGGCAACCGATGTACCGCAAAGGCATCGCCATGGGGTCTGAGGGTTTTCCGTTCTCGTTGGCCAGAGCGGAGGGGCGCCTGCCCGACTATCATGCGGTACTCTGCCCGGTAACGGAACGGATGCATATCAGTGAACTGCTGACCGGTGATCTGGTACATGCCGGATGGACGGATGGCGATCTGGCACAGCTGATAGTGGCCTTTCGCAAGGTGTTCGGACAATTGAACAGCCTCAGGGTAGAGGGGGCGTGATGACTCCTCTGTTGCAAGGTAGTCGGCTGGACCTGCGGGCCTTGTGCGACGCTGATGCGGACGGCCCTTACCCTGGCTGGCTGAACGACCCTCTGGTCTGCGCCGGCAACAGCCATGGCGTCTGGCCCTACAGCCGTGAGATGGCGCGTGAGTTCATCGCCCGCAGCCGGCAAACGCGCGATGTGCTGACCTTGGCCATGGTGGTGCGCGACGATGGCCGCCATATCGGCAATATCAGCCTGCAAGCCCTGCAGGCTGCCAACCGCAGTGCCGAGTTTGCAGTGCTGCTGGGCGACCGCACGGCATGGGGCCTGGGTTATGGCCTGGAGGCTGCCAGGCTGATCGTGGCCCATGGCTTTGACAATCTCAATCTGCATCGCATTCATTGCGGTACCTTTGCCGACAACCAGGCCATGCTGGCGCTTGCCCGCAAGCTGGGCATGCAGCAGGAAGGCCTACGGCGCCAAGCCGTCTACAAACGTGGCGCCTGGCTGGATGTGGTGGAATTTGGCCTGCTGCGCGATGAGTTTGTGCGCACCTGATGGAGCAGTGAATATGGAATTCGCGATACGGCAATGGCTGCCGCCTGGTACGCAGGGTTTTGCCCAGTTGGCTGATACGCCCGGCCGCTGGCGCCCGCTCTGGTTGCGCTGGCTGTCATGGCGTAGCGAGGACGCACGTTTTGCATCCTTTCTCGACGATCTGGAAAACTGGCTGGTGCAGGAGCCGCCGCGTGACTGGCAGAAACGGCTGGACAACCACCTGGGCCATTACCGTAACCGCTATTTTCTGTTTTTGTGCTGGGCTGATGGCTGCAGCGCCAACCCGCGCACTGATGCGGAACTGCCCGATATCAGCTGGCTGGGCGACACCCCCCGGCATGATCTGTTACGTTGGCGCAGGCAACAGGTATTGGACCAACTGGCACTGAAAACCACATTGGACTGGCACCAGCAAGCTGGTTTGGGCCAGGCGCTGACCTATCGGGGCGTGAATCTGGCGCCCGCATATGATTACTACCTCTTGCCCGATCTGCTCAAGGAGCACTATCGCGCCTTCAAGGAAACCGCGCATGACTGAGCCCAAGCAAGCAGGCCGTGCTGCCCTGATCTGGCTGGTGTGGGACAAAAATGCCGCCGTGCTCGACCGCTATCTGGCGGGGCGTGAACCTCATGTAATCGTCACCGTGGCGCAGTTCGCCACGTTGCAGTTGCGTGAGGTGCTCAACAAGCATGGTGCCGCCATTCATATCCTGCCCGAGGAGATTCCCCACGCAGGCATACAGGCTGGCCGGCGCATGCGCGATGAGGCCTTTGGGCCGGAGCAAGCCAGGCAATGGGCGGCTTATGAGGCCGAGCATGCAGCTTATCTGCATCAACCAGGTATCGCGGCCGCGCTGGAAGCCCAGGCCAGCGATGCCATGCTGGGCTGGCTGCAGCAGCTGGTGCGTGAGCTGGATGCCGTGGCGGCGCAGTACCCGGTTGGCTTGCTGGTGGTCAACGAGGACTACATGGCCATGGCCAAGACGGCCGTGCTGTGGGCCAAGGCGCGGGACGTGCCCAGTCTGCATCTGGAGCACAATCCATCGACCTTTTTCCCTTTCGGCATGCACCAGCAGCAGAACGCCGACTGGATGGCCATCTCTGGCCCGATTGCCCGTGAAGACTATGAATGCGGTGGCTATGCCCCGGATCGCCTGATTGAAACCGGCCTGCCGCAGTTTGACCGCCTGCATGCCGAGCGCGGACAGCGCGCCGAGCATAGGCGCCTGCTGTGCGAATCACTGGGCATTGCAGTCAGTGACAAGCCTATCGTCCTGTTTGCCACAACCTGGTCGGCTCCGCATTCGGCCAGCATGCGGCAAGACCTGTACGCCTGGAGCGTGTCGGCGTTCTTCAGGGCGATCAAGCAGATACGTGGACGGTATCACTGCGTAATTAAGGATAGGCCGGCTACCGGTAGCCACAGCGCCGATGCGCTGGCCGACATTGCGGCCCGCCACGGCGTGGATCACCAGCACTGGACCTATAGCAATGCCGAGCCGGTACAGGCATTGCTGGCGGCGGACCTAGTGGTGGCGGTGAACTCCGGCCTGCTGGTGGAGGCCATCATGGCGGGGGTGCCCGCCATCAACCTGCTGACCGACTCGGCTGCACTCTATGGGCCAGGCCTGCCGGCAGAGGCGGGTGTGGTGGTCAGCCCGCAGGCGGAGCTGGCAGACAACATCAGCCGATTGCTGGATCAACCCGGCTGGCGCACCGGGAAGCTGGCCGCCATGGCGGCCTTTGCTCCCCGCTTGAATGCGGCTGCCGATGGCCAGGCCACCCACCGCGTGGCCGAGCTGATGGGAAGGCTTTGGCGCTTGACGCAGGCGGAGCCGGTGACTGATGCCCGAGACTTGCTGCAACAGCCCTGGCAACGACAATTCGAGCAACACGCGCCGGCCAGCTTACAGTCGCGCGACGCACTTAGGCAGCAATGGGCGGCCGAGGCCCAGGTGGTTGCGACAGCCATTGAGTTTGTCGGCGGCGACTGGCGCGGTAGGGATGTCTGCACCGAAGCGCAGCGTGCAGGGCAGGTGCTGACCGTACGGCTGGACAATCTGGGCCGTGCCGCCTGGGCGTTGAACCACGAGCCCTTTGGTCCTTGGCATGAGGGTGTGCCCGGCGATTTACCCCTGCAACCGGGCGCGGCCGATTTGCTGCTGTTTGGCGACCAGTTTGCCCGCCTAACCAACCCCTGGGGCTGGTTCAAGCAATTACGCCCCTTGCTGACACCCAAGGCCCGATTGCATCTGAGCGTGCCCAATGCACGCAACGTGCTGCTGTTGGCAGAGCTGGCTGAAGGCCGGTGGCCGGTGGATGAACCTGAACAGCTGGCCGCCCCACGGCCCTGGACCCGGAAGGAGCTGGCAAGACTGCTCCACAGCATGGATTTGTGCCTGACCAGCCTGACATTCCAGGCCGATGCGCGCTTGCAGGATGAGGCTCGCAAGGCCGAGACCGATACCGAGGCATGTGATGTGGGTCTGGGGCGTTTCAGCCTCAGCAATGCCACCCCGCAGGAGCGGCGTGAGCTGACGGCCAAGACCTTGACGGTGATTGCTGCGCCTGGCGCATCGGACCGCGATCTGGTCGACTACCGCCGCACGACGGCCAGTACGGAAGAAGACGGCTACGAGCTTTGGCTGAAGCGCCATGCGCTCAGCGATATCGAGGCCAAGCTGTTCGAGTCACATATGGCCAGCTGGCCATCTCATCCCAGCGTGGAGGTTTTCCTCTATGCCCTGGGCAACTGCGAAAAGCGCTTGATACGCAGCATACAGTCGCTGTCTGCCCAGCTGTATTACAACGTAATCATCACCGTACTGTCGGACCGCGACGCGCCTGGGGGCTTGCCATTGGGTGAGCGGTTTCGCTGGGGGCGCATCAGCGGCGAGCCTGTGGCTGCCTGCAATATGGCGGCATCTGCTTCTACGGCTGATTGGATATGCACGCTGGATGCGGGCGACGAGCTGGCAGCCCACGCCTTGCTGTTTGCCATGGAAGCCAGCCATCGCCATGCGGCCTGGCAGGTACTCTACACAGACGAGGACCGCCTGGGTGTGGATGGCCACTACAGCCACCCCCAGTTCAAGCCCGATATCAATCTGGACCTGCTGCGTGCCCAGCCCTATATCGGTGGACTGCTACTGGTGCGAGCCCAGCCATTCAAGGAATTGGGTGGGTTCAATGCGGCGCTGGCGGGTGTGGAGGAATCCGACCTGGTATTGCGTGCATTTGAACGTTTTGGCGCACCGGCTATAGGCCACCTGGCTGACGTGCTGTATCACAGGGCAGAGGACGGTGGCCATGTCCGCGCAGACTCCGAGGTCTTGATAGCGCGTGCGCGGGAGGCCCTGCAGCAGCATATAGATCGCTGCCAACTGCCCGCCAGCATACGCCCCGGCTACTTCCCCGGTAGTTTCAGGCTGGACTACGCCGCCCCGGTGGACGTGCTGGTGTCTTTGCTATTGCCGGTACGTGACCAGTTTGACAAGGTGCGGCGAGCGGTGGAATCGCTGGTCAGCCAGACCAGCCATGCCAACTACGAGCTGCTGCTACTGGATAATGGATCCCAAGACCCGGCCATGGTGGCCTGGCTGAATGAGCTGGATGCGCTGAACGATCCGCGGCTCAAGGTCTTTACCTCACCGGACCTGCAGTCGTTGCCGGTGCTGTATCACGCTTTGGCGGATGCCAGCCAGGGCGAGGTCCTGGTCATGCTGCAGCCAGATATCGCCGTGCTGGACGCCGATTGGTTGAGCCAGCTGACCGGCCTGGCCTTGCGGCAGGAGATCGGTGCAGTGGCGCCGCGCCTGTTTGACAGCCAGGGCAAGGTCAGGGAAACAGCCAGGGTGCTGGGTTATAACGGCCCGGCCGAGCCGGCCTATACCCAGGTTGCGCTGGATTTTGCCGGCTACATGGGCCGGGCCCACCTGCCGCAGAATGTCTCCGCATTGCGGGGCGGCTGTATTGCGATACGGCGCAATGTGTTTTATGCGGTGGGGGGCTTCAACACCGCGCAATACAGCCAGGATGCCGAGCTGGAGCTTTGTCTGCGCCTAGCGCAGCAGGGCCTGCAGTCTTTGTGGACGCCCTTTGTCAATCTGATTTGCGACGGCAATGCGGCAGCCTTGTTCGCGGCAGGTGCGGAGCAAAGATCGGCCGAGCAGGAGGCCTTGTACCGGGACTGGTTGCCGCAGCTGGCACGAGACCCGAATTACAACCCCAATCTGCTGCTGGAGGTGGAGCCGTTCCATATGCACCCCAGCGTCAATCTGGTGTGGGATACCTTGCCCTGGCGGCCACTCAAACGCGTGGTGGTGTTGCCGGCAGATCGCATGGGCTGCGGCAACTATAGGCTGATCATGCCGGCCCGTACGGCTACCCGCCACGGCAAGTTATGGGGGCGCATACACCAGCAGCATTTCAGCGTGACCGATCTGGAGCGCATTGAACTGGATGGTCTGGTGTTCCAGCGCCAGACATCCGATGAGCAGCTCTCCATCCTGGAGACCTACAGCAAGTTTGCGCGGCCGCTGCTGATCTATGAGATCGACGATCTGATTACCCACGTGCCGACCAAGAGCGTTCACAAGGCGCAGATTCCCAAGGACATTGCCGCCCGGTTCGGACGAGGGGTACGCCTGGCAGACCGCTTTGTGGTATCGACCGAGCCACTGCAGGAAGCATATCGCGATATGTGCGACGACATCCGGGTAGTGAAGAATCGGCTGGAGGCTCCCGTCTGGGGTAATCTGACTTCATTGCGCCGACAGGGCCGCAAGCCCAGGGTGGGTTGGGCTGGCGGGGTAGGGCACACGGGAGATCTGGAGTTGATCGTCTCGGTGGTGAAGGAGTTGGCCAATGAGGTGGACTGGATATTCTTCGGCCTGTGCCCTGATGCCGTCCGTCCTTTTGTGGCTGAGGTGCATGGGGGTGTGCCGTTTGAACATTACCCGGCCAAGCTGGCCAGCCTGAACCTTGATCTGGCGCTGGCGCCGCTGGAGATGAATCCCTTCAATGAGGCCAAGTCCAATCTACGCTTGCTGGAATACGGCATTCTGGGTTGGCCGGTCATTTGCACCGATATCGTGCCTTACCAGGGTGGTTTCCCGGTCACCCGGCTGAAGAACCGCCATGCGGACTGGATCAAGGCCATACGCGAGCATTTGTCTGATATGGACGAGTTGGCGCGACGCGGTGACGCCCTGCGCCAGCACATACTGGATGAATGGATGCTGGAGGATCATCTGGATGAATGGGTGGCCGCCTGGACGCGCTGAGCCTTGGCTCAATTAATTATCGGTAAAACCAAGGAATTACGTTCATCCGGATTGAGGGGGAGGGGTCGATCGGAGTAGAATACGGAATTACCACTGTGCGTTTTCAGCCATGACCAAGTTCATCTTCGTTACCGGCGGCGTTGTCTCCTCTCTGGGGAAAGGCATCGCCGCCGCGTCGCTTGCGGCTATCCTCGAATCACGTGGCCTGAAGGTCACGATGATGAAGCTCGATCCCTATATCAACGTGGATCCGGGCACCATGTCCCCCATGCAGCACGGTGAAGTCTTCGTAACCGAAGACGGCGCCGAGACTGACCTCGACCTCGGCCACTACGAGCGCTTCATCCACGCCAAGATGAAGAAGGCCAACAACTTCACCACCGGCCAGATTTACGAGTCGGTGATCAAGCGTGAGCGCCGTGGCGACTATCTGGGCAAGACCGTTCAGGTCATTCCCCATATCACCGATGAAATTCGCCTGTTCATTGATCAGGGTGCGGGCGATGCCGAACTGGCCGTGATCGAAGTAGGCGGTACGGTGGGTGATATCGAATCCCTGCCTTTCCTGGAAGCCATCCGTCAGATGGGCGTCATCCTGGGGCGTGAGAACACCTGCTTCGTCCACCTCTCCTACGTGCCTTATATTGCGGCCGCAGGCGAGATCAAGACCAAGCCTACCCAGCATAGTGTCAAGGAGCTGCGTGAGATCGGCATTCAGCCGGATGTGCTGATCTGCCGCGCAGACCGCATGGTGCCGGAAGAAGAAAAGCGCAAGATCGCCTTGTTCACCAATGTGGCCGAGAAAGCTGTGGTGTCCTGCCCGGACATGGACAGCATCTACAAGATTCCGCGCGTGCTGAGCGAGCAGGGCATAGATGACATCATTGCCAAGCAGTTGCAGCTGGATCTGCCCAAGGCCGACCTGGCCTTGTGGGATCGTATCGTCAATGCGATCGACAATCCCAAGCAGACTGTCAACATCGCCATGGTCGGCAAGTATGTGGATCTGACAGAGAGCTACAAATCGCTGATTGAAGCGCTCAAGCATGCCGGCATTCATACCGAGAGCGAAGTGAAGATCCACTATGTGGATTCGGAAGAGCTCGAGGGCGGCAATCTGGATCAAATCAAGAACATGGATGCGATCCTGGTGCCAGGCGGCTTTGGCAAGCGCGGCGTGGAGGGCAAGATACGTGCGGTGCAGTATGCCCGTGAGAACAACGTGCCTTATCTGGGTATCTGCCTGGGCATGCAACTGGCGCTGATCGAGTATGCCCGCCACAAGGCGGACATGCCTGATGCCAACTCCACTGAATTCACACTGGAAACGCCGTTCCCGGTGGTGGCGCTGATAGACGAGTGGGTCAATCACGATGGCAAGGTGGAAGTCCGTGACGAGAATTCCAATATGGGCGGCACCATGCGTCTGGGCAGCCAGGAATGCGATCTGGAAGCCGGTTCGCTCGCCGCAACCGTCTATGGTGCAGTCCGCATAGTCGAGCGTCATCGCCATCGCTATGAAGTGAACAACCACTACCTGCCGCGCCTTGAAGCCGCAGGGCTGAAGGTCAGCGGCCGTTCCACTGACCCCAATCATCTGTGCGAGACCATAGAGTTGCCTGGTCATCGCTGGTTCTTTGGTTGCCAGTTCCACCCGGAATTCACCTCGACGCCACGCGATGGTCATCCCATGTTCAAGGCCTATGTGGAAGCAGCAATTGCTTACGCCCGTGAGCACGGCCGTGAAGGTCTGAGCTGCTGATCAACCCCGTGAGGGGTGGGGTGTGGTGGGCGGGACAATATCCCGCACCGCTCCTCACGCCTCACCCCTAACGGAGTAGTCCATGAAACTTTGCGGCTTCGAAATCGGACTGGACAAGCCTTTCTTTCTGATAGCTGGCCCCTGTGTGATCGAGGGTGAGCAGTTCTCCCTGGATACCGCAGGCACGCTCAAGGAAATCACCAGCGAACTGGGCATTCCCTTTATCTACAAGTCCAGCTTCGACAAGGCCAACCGCTCCAGCGGCAAGTCCTTCCGTGGCACTGGCATGGATGAAGGTCTGCGCATTCTGGCCAAGGTGCGTGAGCAGATTGGCGTGCCGGTGCTGACTGACATTCATGAGATCGACCAGATTCAGCCTGTCGCGGCTGTAGTGGACGTCTTGCAGACTCCGGCGTTTCTCTGCCGCCAGACTGATTTCATCCGTGCCTGCGCCCAGAGCGGCAAGCCGGTGAATATCAAGAAGGGCCAGTTTCTGGCGCCGGGCGACATGAAGAATGTCATGGACAAGGCCCGTGAAGCGGCACGTGACGCTGGCCTGCCCGAGGACAATTTCATGGCATGCGAGCGTGGCGTCAGCTTTGGCTACAACAACCTGGTCTCGGATATGCGCAGCCTGGCCATCATGCGCGATACCGGTTGCCCGGTGGTGTTCGATGCCACCCATTCGGTACAGTTGCCTGGCGGGCAGGGCGACAAGTCGGGCGGCCAGCGTGAATTCGTGCCGGTACTGGCCCGTGCGGCGGTGGCAGTCGGGATTTCCGGCCTGTTCATGGAAACCCACCCCAATCCGGCCTGCGCCATGTCTGACGGCCCCAATGCCTGGCCGCTGCCGCGCATGAAGGAGTTGCTGGCGGTGCTCAAGGAGCTGGACGGTCTGGTCAAGCGCCAGCCGCTGCACGAGAACACCTTGTAGGTCGGGTAGCTTCCGACAACACAGGTGGTCAGGGCGCATGCTGTGTCGCCAACTTTGCCGGCTTACAAGATCGTAAGCGGGTCCTGCTTGATTACAGACAGCTTGTTCGGCCAAGATCACCTGAATCGAATTCCCCAAATCGCATCAAGGAAACACCGATGAGTGCAATCGTAGAAGTCATCGCCCGCGAAATCCTCGACTCGCGCGGTAATCCGACTGTTGAAGCTGATGTGCTGCTGGAAAGCGGCGTCATGGGCCGTGCTGCCGTGCCGAGCGGCGCCTCTACCGGCGAGCGCGAAGCGCTTGAGCTGCGTGACGGCGACAAGAGCCGCTATCTGGGCAAGGGCGTACTGAAGGCTGTTGAGCATATCAACACCGAGATCTGCGAAGCCATCATCGGCCTGGATGCGTCAGAGCAGGCCTTTATCGACCGCACCATGCTGGAGTTGGATGGCACCGAGGACAAGGGGCGCCTGGGCGCCAACGCCATCCTGGCCGTTTCGATGGCCGTGGCCAAGGCCGCAGCCGAAGAAGCCGGCCTGCCGTTGTACCGCTATGTTGGCGGCTCTGGCCCCATGGCGCTGCCAGTGCCCATGATGAACGTCATCAACGGCGGCGAGCACGCCAACAACAGCCTGGATTTCCAAGAGCTGATGATCGTCCCGGTGGGCGCACCGACATTCCGTGAAGCCATGCGCTACGGTGCCGAGGTATTCCACACCCTCAAGAAGATACTGCACGACAAGCATCTGCCTACGCAGGTCGGCGATGAAGGCGGCTTTGCCCCTGATGTGGCCAATGCCGAGGAAGCGCTGGACATGATACGTGCCGCCGTTGAAAAGGCTGGCTATGTATTTGGCAAGGATATCTGCATTGCGCTGGACTGTGCCGCATCGGAGTTTTACGACAAGGCCACGGGCAAATACGTCTTCAAGAAGAGCGACAAGCGCGAGTTGAGCTCGGCCCAGATGGTTGATTACCTGGAAAGCCTGGTCAACAACTACCCCATCCTGTCGATTGAGGACGGCATGGGCGAGCGCGACTGGGATGGCTGGAAGCTGCTGACCGACCGCCTGGGTGACCGGGTACAACTGGTGGGTGATGACCTGTTCGTGACCAATGCCAAGATACTGGCCCAGGGCATAGAGCGCGGCATCTGCAATTCCATCCTGATCAAGGTCAACCAGATCGGCTCGCTGACCGAAACCCTGCAGGCCGTAGACCTGGCCAAGCGCCATCGCTATACCTCAGTGATGTCGCATCGCTCGGGCGAAACCGAAGACAGCACTATTGCGGACCTGGCGGTTGCCACCAACTGCATGCAGATCAAGACCGGCTCGCTCAGCCGTTCGGATCGCATGGCCAAGTACAACCAGTTGCTGCGCATCGAAGAGGAACTCGGCGATGCTGCCTACTATCCTGGCCGCGCGGCGTTTTACCAGATCAAGAAGTAAGCATTCCGGTTGGTTTTGACACGGTAATACTGAACAGGGACGCAGCTGCGTCCCTGTTTTGTTTTGCTGCATCGGCCTATCCCACCTTACAATCGCGCCCATGCGTATTCTTGCCGTGATCCTTGCCGCCTGTATTGTCCTGCTCCAGTGGCCACTCTGGATAGGGAAGGGCTCATGGCTGAAGGTCTGGCAGATAGAAACCCAGCTGGCCGAGCAGAAGCAACAGAACACCAAGCTGCAGTCGCGCAACGATGCCATGAATGCGGAAGTACGTGACCTGAAGACAGGCACGGACGCCATAGAGGAGCGCGCGCGCAATGAGCTGGGCATGGTGCGGCAAGACGAAGTGTTCTTCCAGATACTGGACAGCAAGCCGCTGCCCATAGCAACCACGCCTGTGCAGCCACCGGTTACCCCGCCTGCCGAACCAGCAGCAACGCCCCCCGAGGATGACCCGGAGGCGGCGCCCCAGGCCATCACGCCGGCATCTGCAGCACCTGCGCCGGCGGCAGTGGTGCCGGCATCGGCGCCTGTTCCCGCCAGCCCGCAATAAGCGCAACCTGCGTTAATACGGCGGCCATGTCGGCATTCGACCCCAAGCCCATTCTTTCCTCGCTGCCAGGCTTGCCGGGCGTGTATCGCTTTCTGTCGGCCAAGGGCGATGTGCTTTATGTCGGCAAGGCCATAGACCTCAAGCGACGGGTATCGAGCTATTTTCAGAAAAACGATCAATCTCCCCGCATCAAGCTGATGCTGACCCAGGTGGCTGATATACAGACCACGGTGGTTCGCTCGGAAGGGGAGGCGCTGATACTGGAAAATAATCTGATCAAGGCGCTGGCGCCGCGCTACAACATTCTGTTTCGCGACGACAAGAGCTACCCCTATCTGGTGTTGACCGGGCATGCCTACCCGCGCCTGGCCTATTACCGTGGTGCGCTGGATAAACAGAATCAGTATTTTGGGCCATTCCCCAGTGGTTACGCGGTGCGCGAAAGCATCCAGCTGCTGCAGAAGGTATTCAAGCTGCGCACCTGCGAAGACAGCGTGTTCGAGCACCGTGCCCGACCCTGCCTGTTGTTCCAGATCAAGCGCTGCAGCGGCCCCTGTACTGGCGAGATATCCGCCGAGGACTACAAGCGCGACCTTAGCCATGCAGCGCAGTTTCTGCAGGGCAAGACCCATGATCTGCTCAATGCCCTGGACGAGAAGATGCGCGATGCCGCAGCGGCCTGGCAGTTTGAGTCTGCCGCCGCCTACCGCGACCAGATACAGAGCTTGGCCAAAGTGCAGGAAAAGCAGTTCGTCTCCAGCAATGCCAGCGAGACAGATGTGGATATCGTGGCGTGTGCGGCCGAGGAGGGTATGGTCTGCGTGAACCTGGTCATGGTGCGTGGCGGCCGCCATGTCGGCGACAAGTCACTATTCCCCAGCCACGGCGAGGACTATGAGGTGCAAAGCGCGCTGGAAGCGTTTCTGGCGCAGCATTATCTGGACCGCAGCATCCCACCCGTCATCGTCTGTAACGGCACGGATGAGTTCGGGACACTGGCCGAGCTGCTTGCCGCCCAGGCCGGCCGCAAGATCGCGCTGGTGACCAATCCCATCGCGGAGCGCCGGGTGTGGCTGGAGATGGCACTGAAGAATGCCAGGCTGGCCATCAGCCAGCGCCTGTCGCTTGAATCCACCCAGTTGGGGCGCATACAGGCCTTGCAGGAGGCGCTGAGCCTGCCTGACAGCGCACAACGTATCGAATGCTTTGATATCAGCCACACCATGGGTGAGGCGACGGTGGCATCCTGCGTGGTGTACGACAAGCTGGGCATGCAGCCCAAGGAGTACCGGCACTACAACATCAACGGCATCACGCCAGGTGATGATTACGCCGCCATGCGCCAGGTGCTGACCCGCCGGTATGAGAAGATTGCTGCTGGCGAAGGGGTGGCACCCGATGTGATATTGATAGACGGTGGCAAGGGGCAGATATCGGTCGCGGTGGAAGTGATCGAGGAGGTGGGGCTGCAGGACGCCTTGCTGGTGGGCGTAGCCAAAGGCGAAACGCGCAAGCCTGGCCTGGAGCAGCTGGTCATCCCATCGAGTGGTCAAGTGCTGCATCTGCCCCGCGATTCCGCCGCCTTGCACCTGATACAGACCATACGTGACGAGGCACACCGCTTCGCCATTACAGGTCATCGTGCCCGCAGAGGCAAGGCAAGGGTATCATCCAGCCTGGAGGAGATAGACGGCATAGGCGCCAAGCGCCGCCAGAAGCTACTGACGCGCTTCGGCGGGCTGCAGGGCGTCAAGGCCGCCAGTGTGGACGAGCTGTGCCAGGTTGAAGGCATCAATCGCGCACTCGCTGAAAAAATCTACCAAGCACTACACTGACATTACAACCACTACTTCCATCGGCTTAGCTGGCTTCATGCCCCTCAATCTCCCTAATCTGCTCACCTGGGCGCGGATACTGATGATCCCGCTCATACTCGGCGTGTATTACCTACCCGACGCCTGGCTTTCTCCCCTAGGCAAGAACCTTTGCGGAGCCGCCTTGTTCATGCTTGCCGGTATTACCGACTGGTTTGATGGCTATCTGGCGCGCAAATGGAACCAGCTGTCCGCTTTCGGCGCCTTTCTCGACCCAGTGGCCGACAAGCTGATGGTGGCGGCCGCACTGATACTGCTGGTGCAGCTGGATCGTGCCGAGGCCTGGCTGGCCGCCATCATCATCGGCCGGGAAATCACCATCTCGGCATTGCGGGAGTGGATGGCCCAGCTGGGCTCCAGCAAGAGCGTGGCGGTTTCTTTGGTCGGCAAATTCAAAACGGCGGCGCAGATGGTGGCCATCACCGTGTTGCTGCTGCACGAGAACTTCATACCTGGCATCCCGACCCAGCAGCTGGGCACGGCCTGCCTGGTGATTGCCGCCTTGCTGACACTGTGGTCCATGGGTTACTACCTGCGCATGGCGTGGCCTCAACTTAGCGGCAAACCCTGAGAGCCAAGCCTCGCCAATACCGCATCAAATGGAGTTTTTGCTCCACCTGACGGGTTTGACGCCTGGATGACCGGCCTGCTTCGTCATTTGCATATTCCCCGCCCCCGGTTGCCGGTGCGCGCCGCTGCGTGATAAGTTCGACATCCCCCGACGCAACCCGGTTGTAAAGACTATGGCGCAAACCCTATACGACAAGCTCTGGCATAGCCATGTAGTGCACGAGGAAGCCGACGGCACCGTGCTGCTCTACATTGATCGCCACCTAGTCCACGAAGTCACCAGCCCCCAGGCATTTGAAGGCCTCAAGTTGGCTGGCCGTAAACCATGGCGTATCTCGTCCATCGTCGCCACAGCGGATCACAACACGCCGACCGATCACTGGGACGAGGGCATCAAGGATCCCATCTCGCGCCAGCAGGTTGAGACGCTGGACGCCAATATCCGGGAGGTCGGCGCGCTGGCTTATTTTCCGTTCAAGGATCAACGCCAGGGCATCGTGCATGTGGTGGGGCCGGAGAATGGTGCCACGCTACCGGGCATGACCGTGGTTTGCGGCGACTCGCACACTTCCACCCATGGCGCATTCGCCTGCCTGGCACACGGCATCGGCACATCCGAGGTCGAGCATGTCATGGCAACCCAGACGCTGACCGCCAAGAAATCCAAGGCCATGCTGGTGCGCGTGGACGGCCAGCTGGGCCGTGGCGTCACCGCCAAGGATATTGCCCTGGCGGTGATAGGCCGTATCGGCACGGCCGGCGGCACAGGCTACGCCATCGAATTCGGCGGCGCTGCCATCCGTGCCCTGAGCATGGAAGGCCGCATGACGCTCTGCAATATGGCCATTGAAGCCGGCGCCAGGGCTGGCATGGTGGCCGTGGACCAGATCACCATCGACTATCTGCAGGGCCGTCCGTTCTCGCCCAAGGGTGAGGTGTGGGATCAGGCTGTAGCGCACTGGCGTACGCTGGTGTCGGACGAGGGCGCCAGTTTCGATGCTTTGGTCGAACTGGATGCGGGCAGCATTGCACCGCAAGTTACCTGGGGTACATCGCCCGAGATGGTGGTGACGGTGGCAGACCGGGTACCCGACCCCGCCAATGAGACTGATCCCACCCGCAAGAGCGGCATGGAGCGTGCGCTGGCTTATATGGGCTTGCAGGCCAATACGCCCATCAGCGAGATCCCGGTTGACAAGGTGTTCATCGGCTCCTGCACCAATAGCCGGATCGAGGACTTGCGAGCCGCCGCAGCCGTTGCGCGCGGCCACAAGAAGGCCGCCAATGTGAAAGCCGTGCTGGTCGTGCCGGGCTCGGGTCTGGTCAAGGCGCAGGCCGAGGCCGAGGGCTTGGATAAAGTCTTTGTCGAGGCGGGCTTTGAATGGCGTGAACCCGGTTGCTCGATGTGCCTGGCCATGAATGCCGACAGGCTGGAGCCTGGTGAGCGCTGCGCTTCGACCTCCAACCGCAATTTCGAGGGTAGGCAGGGGCAGGGTGGGCGCACGCATCTGGTCAGCCCCGAAATGGCGGCCGCCGCGGCAATTGCGGGTCATTTTGTCGACGTCAGAACTTTTGCCTGATCGTGGCGGACGAAACACCATAGCAAACCCGGAGAACAGACCATGAAACGATTTGCTTTCTTTGCCCTGGCCCTGATCGCTGCGATGCAACTGACAGCCTGCAATACCATGCAGGGGTTGGGTAAAGATATCAAGAAGGGTGGCGAAGCCATCGAGAGGGCTGCCAACTAAGGCCGCTGCCTGGCCCGCAAGGGCTTTCGTCACCGAGAGAGAACATGCAAGCTTTTACCACACTGCAAGGTCTGGTCTGCCCACTGGATAGGGCCAACGTCGATACCGACGCCATCATTCCCAAGCAGTTCCTCAAATCCATCAAACGCTCGGGCTTTGGCCCTAACCTGTTTGATGAATGGCGCTACCTGGACCATGGTGAACCGGGTATGGACAACAGCAAGCGGACAGTGAACCCGGACTTCGTGCTCAACTTTCCGCGCTATCAGGGTGCCCAGGTGCTGCTGGCCCGCGAGAACTTCGGTTGCGGCAGCTCGCGCGAACATGCCCCCTGGGCGCTGGACGACCACGGCTTTCGGGTTGTGATCGCCCCTTCGTTTGCCGATATCTTCTTCAACAACTGCTACAAGAATGGCCTGCTACCCATCGTGCTGCCGGCTGAGGTGGTGGATCAGTTGTTCCAAGAGACGGCTGCCAGCGAAGGCTACCGCCTCACTGTCGATCTGGCTGCCCAAACCGTGACCACGCCATCGGGCGCATCCTTCGGCTTCGATGTTACCGCCCACCGCAAGCATTGCCTGCTGAATGGCCTGGATGAAATCGGCCTGACCCTGAATCACGCCGACAAGATCAAGGCATTTGAAGCCCAACGCCGCGTAGAGCAGCCCTGGCTGTTCTCCTGAGACCGGGTATGCCCCTGGGTTCAGCCTTTGGTCGCTTGCGAGCCGGTTTACTGGGCCGGTTGCAGCGGCATGGCGGGCTGACCTTTGTGCTGATGGGGCTATGCTTTCTGGGCTTCGGCGCCAGTTCGCTCAATCTGGTCATCCTGCTGCGTGCCAACCTGGAGTTGTTCTGGGAGCACGGCTGGCAAGTGGTAGGCGATGGCGCATTGCAGCAGTTGCTGGAGTTGATAGCGCTTTCCTATCTGGCACTGGCTTGCTGGATAGGATTCAAGTGTTGCGAAAAATTGCTGGTAGATCGCCTGACCAGCGAGCCCAAGCCGTAGTACAGGAGGATAACGATGCTGCCAGTCAATCAGACACAGCTGGACCAGATACGGGCGGATTGCCACGCACTGGTTCGTAGCCGGGCGCGACTCTCTGCCGGTGCGGCCGTCATTCCCGTGCCAGGCATGGATATGGTGGCGGACGTCATGGTGTTCTCCGAGCTACTGGAGAATATCAGCGCGCGTTTTGGCCTGTCGCACACCCAGATAGGGCAGCTGGACCCTGCAACCCGCAAGTATGTGATGCTGGCCGCCGGCCGCCTGGGCAGTGAGCTGATAGGCAAGCTGGTGACCAAGCAGTTGGCCAAGCTGCTGCTGGCCAAGGTGGGCACCAAATTGCTGGGCAAGACGCTAGTGCGCTTTGTACCCCTGGCAGGCCAGGCGGTGGCAGCCACCATCAGCTACCGGGTGGTCGCCCGCCTGGGGAATAACCATATCGAAGATTGCTACCGCGTTGCGCAGGGTTACCTGACGCAAGATGGCGCACTGGCAGCACAACAGCCATGAGCGATGGCGGGCGCTCGGCGAACCGATGCCCGCAATCGGCTGTCGTTGCCCCCTAACTGAAAAACCGAGCTTTGCCAGCGCTTGAATCACGGCCTGGACCATCCATCTGCTACGAAAGTTGAACCCATGAAAATCGCCATACTCCCCGGTGACGGCATCGGCCCCGAAATCGTTGCGCAGGCAGTACGTGTGCTGGAAAAACTCAAGGCCGACGGCCTGGCTGTGGAGACGGTGACCGTACCGTTGGGCGGCGCTGCCTACGACCAGTATGGCGAGCCCTACCCGGAAGCGACGCGTGATGTCGTCCGCACTGCCGATGCGATTCTGCTGGGTGCCGTGGGCGGCCCGCAGTACGACACCTTGCCGCGCGATAAGCGCCCGGAGCGTGGCTTGCTGGCCATCCGCAAGGATCTGGGCCTGTTTGGCAACCTGCGCCCCGCCATGCTGTACCCAGAACTGGCAGGCGCATCCACCCTCAAGCCAGAAGTGGTGGCAGGGCTGGATATCATGATCGTGCGCGAGCTGACCGGGGATATCTACTTTGGCCAGCCACGCGGCATCCATGTGAACGATGCGGGCGAGCGCGAAGGTTTCAATACCATGCGCTACAGCGAATCGGAGATACGCCGCATCGCCAAGGTGGCGTTCGAGATTGCCCAGAAACGCAACAAGAAACTCTGCTCGGTGGATAAGGCCAATGTGCTGGAATGCACCGAATTCTGGAAGGAAATCATCATCGACGTGGCCAAGCAATATCCGGATGTCGAACTCAGCCATATGTATGTCGACAACGCTGCCATGCAGCTGGTGCGCAACCCCAAGCAGTTTGACGTGATCGTCACCGGCAATATCTTTGGCGATATCCTCAGTGACGAAGCCTCCATGCTGACCGGTTCCATCGGCATGTTGCCCAGCGCCTCGCTGGATGCCAACAACAAGGGCCTGTATGAGCCTTGCCATGGCTCGGCCCCTGATATCGCCGGCAAGAATGTCGCCAACCCGCTCGCCACCATCCTGAGCCTGGCCATGATGATGCGTTATACCTTTGCGCGTGAAGACATCGCCAAGCGTATCGAGACTGCCGTGCAGACCGTGCTGCGCCAGGGTTACCGTACGGCGGACATCTATGAAGCCGGCACGCAAAAGGTGAGCTGCTCGGGCATGGGCGACGCGGTGGTGGCTGCGCTGGCATAAGCAGAAGCGATAAGAACTATAAGCGGATAGTGGATTCCGCTATGGCAGTAAGGTCAGGAGAATCCACTGCACTGCACCAGCCCACAAACATGGCTGCGCTTGCGGTAAACTCCTGATTCCTCAGCTCTGAGGCTTTGGCGGTGCAATGCAGAACAACCCGCAGGTTGTGTCGCTGCCGCCAAGTATTGCCGATCCAGGCGATGAGGCATCACAAACAATCTGGATCATAGGAATACCATCATGTTGAAAGTCGGTTTGGTTGGTTGGCGCGGTATGGTTGGCTCCGTGCTTATGCAGCGCATGCGTGAGGAGGGCGATTTCGCCCTGATCGACCCCGTGTTCTTCACCACCTCCAATGTCGGTGGGGCAGGGCCGGACGTAGGGCGTGGCGCGGCGCCCTTGAAGGACGCCAAGTCTGTGGCCGAGTTGAAAGCCATGGACGTCATCATTACCTGCCAGGGTGGCGATTACACCACCGAGCTGCATCCCCAGTTGCGCGCTGCAGGTTGGCATGGTTTCTGGATAGACGCGGCCAGCACGCTGCGGATGGAAGATGACGCCGTGATCGTGCTTGATCCGGTCAATCTGGACCAGATCAAGGCATCCATCGCCCGGGGCGGTCGCGATTTCATCGGCGGCAACTGCACCAATTCCATCCTGCTGATGGGCTTGGGCGGTCTGTTCAAGGCCGGCCTGGTGGATTGGGTGTCGTCCATGACCTACCAGGCTGCATCGGGCGCAGGCGCGCAGAACATGCGCGAACTGCTCAACCAGATGGGTAAGGTCAATGCCTCTGTCGCCCACCTGCTGGATGACCCCTCGTCTGCCATTCTGGAGATAGACCAGCGCGTGGCCGAAACCATGCGCAGCGATGCCTTCCCGACCGAACACTTTGGCGCACCACTGGCCGGCAGCCTGATCCCCTGGATAGACAAGCAGCTGGACAACGGTCAGTCCAAGGAAGAATGGAAGGGCCTGGCCGAGGTCAACAAGATACTGGGCACCAGCTCGCCCATACCAGTTGATGGCCTGTGCGTCCGCATAGGCGCCATGCGCTGCCATAGCCTGGCACTGACGCTGAAGCTGAATCGCGATCTGCCGCTGGCCGAGATCGAAAACCTGATCAAGGGCAGCAACCAGTGGGTCAGGTTTGTGCCAAATGACCGTGCCACCACGGTGCGTGAGCTAACGCCTACGGCAGTCACCGGGAAGCTGGATATCGCGGTTGGCCGGGTGCGTAAGCTCAATATGGGCCCCGACTATGTCAGTGCCTTTGTCTGTGGCGACCAACTGCTGTGGGGCGCTGCCGAGCCGCTGCGCCGTACCTTGCGGATCCTGCTGGACAAGTAATTCCTTACGCATCAAAACCTTGCGGCCCGGCTGGAAACAGCCGGGCTGTGTCTTTCCTGTATCCCTGCCTAGACGCCATGCTGCCTCCCATCGAACACCGTATTGCCCAGGAACTCAACTGCCGCCCAGCCCAGGTTGCCGCCACCATGGCGCTGCTGGACGAAGGCGCCACCGTGCCGTTTATTGCCCGCTATCGCAAAGAAGCCACCGGCGGGCTGGACGATACCCAGTTGCGCCACCTGGATGAGCGGTTGCGCTATTTGCGCGAACTGGAAGATAGGCGCACCGCCGTGATCGCCTCGGTACAGGAGCAGGGCAAGCTGACGGACGAGCTGCAAACTGCCTTACTGGCGGCAGACAACAAGCAGCGCTTGGAAGACCTCTACCTACCGTACAAACCCAAGCGCCGCACCCGCGCGCAGATCGCCCGTGAAGCAGGGTTGGCACCCTTGGCCGAGCTGCTGCTGGCTGAGCCCGGCCGCCAGCCGGAAGCTGAGGCAGCAAGCTTTGTCAGCGAGGAAAAGGGCGTGGCCGACACCAAGGCCGCCCTCGATGGTGCTCGCCATATCCTGATCGAGCAGTTTGCCGAGGATGCCGCACTGCTGCACGAGCTACGTGAGCTGCTGTGGCAACGCGCCGAACTGGTTGCCAGCCTGGCAGACGAGAGCAAGCGCGAAGCCGGCGCCAAGTACGCCGACTATTTCGACCACCGCGAGCCCCTGCACCGTGCGCCGTCGCACCGGGTGCTGGCGGTATTGCGGGGCCGCAACGAAGGCATGCTGAACTTTACGCTGGCACTGCCCGAAGATGCCGATCTGCCGGCAGGCAAGCCAGGTGCGGGTGAAACCCGCATTGCCGCACGCTTCAATATCCGCGATGCCAGCCGCCCCGCCGACCGCTGGCTGATGGATACCGTGCGCCTGGCCTGGCGTGCCAAGATATTCCTGACGCTCGAAGTGGAACTGACCAATCGGATACGCGAAAGTGCCGAGACCGAGGCCATCAAGATATTCGCCAGCAATCTCAAGGACCTGCTGCTGGCCGCCCCCGCCGGGCCACGCGCCACGCTGGGCCTGGACCCTGGCTTGCGTACCGGGGTAAAGGTGGCAGTGACCGACAAGACCGGCAAGGTGGTCGCCACCGATACCATCTACCCCCATGTGCCACGTAACGACTGGGATGGTAGCCTGCACCGCCTGAACCGCCTGGTGACACAGCATGGCGTGGAGCTGATAGCCATCGGCAACGGCACCGCAAGCCGCGAAACCGACAAGCTGGCCGCCGACCTGATCAAGCAACTACCGGAGCGCAAGCTGCAGAAGATAGTGGTATCCGAAGCCGGCGCCTCGGTATATTCCGCCTCAGAATTGGCCGCCCGCGAGTTCCCCGACCTGGATGTCAGCCTGCGTGGCGCAGTCTCCATTGCCCGTCGCCTGCAAGATCCGCTGGCGGAGTTGGTCAAGATCGATCCCAAGGCCATTGGGGTAGGGCAGTACCAGCATGATGTCAACCAGGGCGAACTGGCGCGTACGCTGGATGCGGTGGTGGAAGACTGCGTGAACGCGGTGGGCGTGGACGTCAACACGGCCTCCAGCGCCTTGCTGGCGCGCGTCTCCGGCCTTAGTGCCACCCTGGCCAGCAATATCGTGGCGCACCGCGATGCCCACGGCGCGTTCAGCGACCGCATGGCACTTAAGGCGGTGCCTCGGTTGGGCGAAAAGACTTTCGAACTGGCTGCCGGCTTCTTGCGCATCATGAATGGCAGCAACCCGTTGGATGCCAGTGCGGTCCACCCAGAAGCCTACCCGGTAGTAGAAAAAATCATCGTCAAAACCCGGCGTGAAGTGAAATCGCTGCTGGGCGACAGCGGTCTGCTCAAGCAATTGAACGCAACCGAGTTCACCGACGAGCGCTTCGGCTTGCCCACCGTGCGCGATATCCTCAGCGAACTGGACAAACCCGGCCGCGACCCGCGCCCCGAATTCAAAACCGCAACCTTTCAGGATGGGGTAGAAGACATCAAGGACCTATTGCCTGGCATGGTGCTCGAAGGCGTGGTCAGCAATGTGGCGGCCTTTGGCGCCTTTGTCGATATCGGCGTGCACCAGGACGGCCTGGTGCATGTATCGGCACTGGCCAGCAAATTTGTCAAAGACCCGCGTGACGTGGTCAAGGCCGGCGATGTGGTAAAGGTCAAAGTGGTGGAGGTAGACGTCAAACGCCAGCGCATCGCCCTGACCATGCGCCTGGACGACCCCATCGAAGGCGGCAGCCTCACACGCAGCGCCAACCCAGCAACCCCAAGGCCCGATCGCCAAGCCAAGGCCCAGCAGAGCGGCAACACTGCCATGGCAGCGGCCTTTGCAGCCCTGAAGAAATAAACGGCAAAGCAGGTGCCGCTGGTAAATGCGCAAATTTTGCGCAACCCGATTCGGGTATTGATGCATCGAGGTTTTTAGCGGTTTTGGCCGGGCTTATCCACAGCAGATGTGGATAAGCCGGATGCTGCTATCCTGTATCGAGAAGGGCAGGAGAGGGCGCTGCGCTGTCTATTGCCGCCGAGCAAGCGCAACCGCCCGCCCCAGCCAGGCCTTCCTAGGTCTTCGGTGTACGTCAGGGATATCGAATCGCCATGGAATCAAGCACCCATTATCGACTGCTACAAGCCGGCTTCGTGTTGGCCTTGCTGCTGCTGGCCCTCACCGCACTGGTGCCGATGCTGTCCGCCAACTGGGTCAACGCCGCAGCCAGCCAGCGCGAACAGATCGTCGGCCAGATGGAAGACATGCAGGTCATGCTGTCGGGCCTCAAGGACGCCGAGACAGGCACGCGCGGTTATCTGCTGACCGGCCGCGAGGAATACCTGCAGCCTTACTACCAGGGAACGGAGCGCTCCAGCGAACTGCAAGCGCAGCTAGACCGGCAGTTTGCCGACGACGCGACGCTGGCACCGCGAATGCGCGAACTGCGCAACCTGGTCAAGGCCTTGCGCGAGTATCAGTCGCGCATGATAGCGAGCCGACAACGCAAAAGCAGTGGCGACAGCCCGGAGTTTCACGATATCTCCCAGGGCAAGCTCAATATGGACCGCATCCGCGTCACCGTCGCCGAGGCGAGCGCCATACTCAGCGTGCGGCAGGCGAGCATCGCAGCGGAGCAGCGCAGCCGCGAGCGATTGGTGAGCCTGGCGGTCCTCCTGATCACCAGCCTGGACGGCGCGTTGTTTGCCACCCTGTTATGGCAGATATTCCGCGCCATGCGCGAGCGCCTGGCAGTCGCCCATGAGCTGCAGGCGCTGAGCGAGCGCGCTCAACTGACAGCAGACAATCTGGAGGAGCACAACTACCAGATGGCGATACTGTCGCGCATGTCGAGTGCACTGCAGGTCTGCGTCGATAGCGAGGAGTTTTTCGGCGTGGTCGGCAAGTACGCACACCAGCTGTTTCCAGCCCATGCCGGCGCCATTTACGCCTACCACCCCTCACGGGGCCTGCTGGAACGCATGGTCAGCTGGCTGTCGCCGGCAAGCGATACACAGTTGTTCGAGCCGCAGCAATGCTGGGCAATACGCCGTGGCCAGATACACGAGGTGGCCGACAGCGGCAAAGCGCCGGTCTGCCAGCATCTGCAGCACGAGGCCCCAGGGGCCTATCTTTGCCTGCCGCTCATGGCTGGGGGCGAGCCTGTGGGCATCCTCTATCTTGAGGCGCCAGCCGGAGCAGAGGAGCCTTTCCCCATCGGCTTGCGCCAACTGGCAAATGCCCTGGCCGAACAGGTGGCGCTGGCGGTGACGAATATGAACCTGCGGGAAAACCTGCGACGGCAATCCATAGTCGATGCGCTCACAGGGCTCTACAACCGGCGCTTCCTCGACGAGACCCTACAGCGTGAACTGACACGGGCCAATCGCCTCAGCGCCCCGCTGAGCGTGGTGATGCTGGACGTAGATCACTTCAAGCGCTTTAACGACACCCACGGGCACGAGGCCGGCGATCTGGTATTGCGGCAGATTGCCCAGTTCATGCAGAAGGCCTTGCGTGGCAGCGACCTTGCCTGTCGTTTCGGTGGCGAGGAATTCACCCTGATCATGCCGGAAACCACGCCAGAGAACGCCCAGACCAAGTGCGAAGAACTGCGTGAACAGGTCTCCCTGCTAACCATCCGACTCGGCGGTAAGCCACTGCCTGCCGTGACCATCTCCATGGGCATCGCCAGCTCGCCCCAGCATGCCGACCGAGCCGAGGAGCTCATCCAGGCTGCGGATGCGGCTTTGTATCGAGCCAAGCATCAGGGTCGTAATCGGGTTGAGGTTGCCGGGGGTGATGCCGCAATAGCGAGTACGAGTGCGTAGTATTAACACGCAGGCGGAAGAGGATATGCCGCTTACTGCCCGTAAGCTATATAGGCAGGATGCCTATGCACCCATAGTGCCTCCGATCCGGCAGTCGTAGTCAAACAGTTGGCATTTAAGATCGTGTTAAGTTTAGACGGGCTGAATGATGCACTTGCCCGTTACACATGGTCCGGTGCTTATGCCGCATCCCACCCTTCCCGATTTATCCCAGATACCTAAGCGCCCCACGGTTCTCCCATGGGGTGGGGCATGGCTGGGAATGCACGCTTGCGCCCTGATGCTTACCCTTCTGTTCGGATTGTTGCCCCTCGACATCTGGCTTCAAGACCCGCACTACAAGGCCGGTAGCTTTGTTGGGGCTGGTAATTGGTGGGTCGAGGTATTCAGCCATCGCTGGGTCAAATGGATGGTCTTGGTTAGCGCTGTCGTGGTATGGCTACGAGTGTTCACTAGTCCGAGGTGGCCAGCCGACAGAAGCGTCAACCGCCGCTGGTTGGCGGTGGGAATAGCGCTGGTTCTGGCACCAGCCTCGGTGGCTACGCTTAAGCATTTCAGTACCAAGCCTTGCCCTTGGGATCTAACGCGCTATGGTGGTTCAATCGCCGAGACAACGATTTTCCCCTTTACGCCTGTAAACGCAGTCGGTCAGTGTTTCCCGGCTGGTCATGCCAGTACGGGCTTTGCCCTGTTTGCGTTCGTCCTGTTGTGGCGGGGGCGCAATCCTCGCATGGCAAGATGGGTGTGGAGCTTGGCGTTCGTCGCTGGGCTATTACTGGGCTGGGGGCAACAATTGCGTGGAGCCCACTTCCTCTCACATACCCTTTGGTCCGCATGGGTTTGCTGGGCAGTTTGCTTGCTGGTGGACGATACACTGGGTCGATTCATGCCGACCAGCGAGGCTCGTAGCTAATGGTTTGACCAGCTTAAGGCTGGCTTAAGGTGCGGTTGCTGTAATGACTCGATACTCACTTATTGCTCCCGAAATGCTGACCAAGCTTTCGCATACGGGCAAGTCAGGATCGACCTTTGCAGCTCTCCATCCCAGCCTTCACCAGCGCTAGGCGTTCCAATTGGCTTTACGAAGCAGTTTGCTCGCGGCCCGCGCTTAGCGTCGAGTTGCTCACGCTGCTTGCGTCTTGTTTCTTTATTACTTGTTGTAACGGCGCTTTTTGGTCTGCCCTGATGTCCGGCCGAGACATCTACGCACCCTTCACTTGGTTCTTTGCTGTTGCTATCGCTGTGGGTCTGATTGCATTGCACTTTGCTTTTCTTTTGCTCGTGCTCAACCGTTGGACCGTAAAGCCATTGTTGACGGTGCTTTTCGTGGCATCAGGCATGGCCACCTATTTCACGCAACACTATCAGGTCTACTTTGACACTACGATGGCACGCAACGTCCTGCGCACCAATCCCAAAGAGGCACGTGATCTGCTGACGCTAGGCTTGATTCCTCACATGTTGCTACATACCGGCCTCCCACTGTGGGTTTTGTGGCGCGTCAATCTAACGTATTCCCGCCCGATCAAGGCAGGCTTGATGCGTATGGCCTGGGTAGTGGCGGCGCTAGCCATCGCAGCCAGCGCGATCCTTCTGGTATTCCAGGATTTGTCCGCAACAATGCGTAATCAGAAGGCGCTGCGCCATCTCATTACACCTGGCAACTTCATCGTATCCACACTCAAAGTTGTTGCAGCAGAAGAAGCCAAGGCGCGCGGACCCAAGGTTCCAGTCGGCATTGACGCAAAGTTGGGCGCCTCCTGGCAAACGCGGGCCAAGCCGGTGGTACTGGTGTTGGTTGTGGGTGAGACTGCCCGCGCTGCTAATTGGGGGCTAAGTGGATATGAACGACAGACAACACCGGAACTGGCGAAGCAGGGAGTGCACAATTTTCGTGCTGTAACCTCCTGTGGTACCAATACTGAAGTTTCGGTGCCTTGTATGTTCTCGCCCTTTGGTCGTCGCCACTATGACGAGGCTAAGATTCTCGGTCACGAATCACTGCTGCATGTCCTACGCCATGCGAAATTGAATGTCTTGTGGCGAGACAATCAATCTGGCTGCAAAGGGGTATGTAGTGACATCCCTACGGAGCAGCTGGATAGCCAGACGGATCGGGCGCTTTGCGATGGCAAGGGCTGCCTTGACGAAATCATGCTCAAGGGTCTGGAGCAGCGTATCGCTTCCACATCCGGCAGTTTGGTGATTGTTCTGCATCAGCTAGGTAATCATGGGCCGGCCTATTTCCGGCGTTACCCGCCCACGATGAGGACGTTTACCCCGACCTGCGATACCGTTGACTTGGGTAAATGCTCGCGCGAGCAAGTCATCAATAGCTATGACAACGCAATTCGTTACACAGATCACTTTCTCGCCCAGACGATACGGTTGCTACAAAACCAACAAAGCCATGATGCTGCCATGGTTTATGTCTCCGACCATGGTGAATCGCTAGGAGAAAGCGGCGTATTCCTACATGGTCTCCCGCGTGTCATTGCTCCCGAGGTGCAAACTCACGTGCCCATGTTCATCTGGACAAGTAGCACATACGAAAGGAGCTTTGGTGTGCGTGCGGGGTGCCTGCAGCAGCAGGCTGATCGCTCTCTGAGCCATGACAACATTTTCCATACAGTGCTGGGCATGCTGGACGTGCAGACTCAAGCTTATGACCGTGCTTACGATATCACTGCAGGTTGCCATAGCTGAGCACGCTATGGGCAATGCCCGTATAAAGCGGGATGCCGAGCAGGATGTTGAAAGGGAAGGTTATGCCAAGCGACATGCCGAAATAGAGCGCGGGTCTCGCTTCGGGAATGGCTAGCCGCAATGCAGCCGGGACGGCGATGTAGGACGCGCTGGCTGCGAGGACCATGAGCAAGGTAGCATTCCCAGCTTGTACGCCCATCAACAAGCAGACGAGTAGGGTGAATCCAGCATGTGCAATTGGCGCCAGTACGGCGTAGGCCAGTAGCCACGGCGAGCTGCCGCGTAGCTGGGGGAGCTGTCTGGCCGCGTTCAAGCCCATATCAAGCAAGAAGAATGCGAGCATCCCCTTGAAGAGGTCGCCAGAGAATGGCTGCATCGCGGCCTTGCCGGCCTCACCCGTCAAAAGGCCGATCAGCATGGCGCCAAGCAGCAGCAATTGTGCGCCATCGGTTAGTGACTCATGAACCACTTTGCCTATGGACATGCCCCCACTAGGGGCGCTAGAGAATACCCCTACGCTATTTTCAACAACGACCACTCCGGCCTTTTGGCGTAGCTGATTGGCAATCAGGACGGCCAGAACAATCGCTGGCGCCTCCATCAAGGCCATGGCTGCTGCCATGTGGCCGCCGAAACCGTAGCCGCGGATCTCCAAGTATTGTGTCGCCGTGATAAAGGTAACCGCACTGACAGAGCCATAGGTCGCGGCGAGTGCGGCAGCATCAAAACTGCCAACCGCCCGGCGCAACAGCACATAGCCAAGCAGTGGGACAAGTATGGCTAGGCTTACCGCGATGGCGAGCGTAGTCGCCACCTCGCCAGTCAGCCCTGAATGCGCCAAGGCAAAGCCTCCTTTAAGCCCGAGCGCCATGAGGAGATAGAGGGAGAGAAAACGGGAAATAGCCGGTGGAATTTCGAGATTGGACTTGAGTAGCCCGGCTGCGACGCCGAAGACAAAAAACAGAATGGCGGGATCTAGCAGGCTTTGCACGTAACCTATCCTCCGAAAAGTAGGTTGCATGGTAGAGTGAGTACATCGATAATGTAAAATCGATATTTAATATGATTTGTATCGATTTTTATCTATGAGCGTCACGTTCCGACAGCTGCAGCTTTTTCTCGCCTTGGCCGAACATGGCAGCATCAGTGGGGCGGCAAGGGCGTGTCATGTCACTCAGCCAACTGTCTCTATGCAGCTGCGCGAGCTAGCAGAGAATGTGGGATTGCCACTCTACGAGGTGATCGGCAAGCGGGTGTTCTTGACCGAGGCGGGGAGACTCCTGCAGCAGTCTGCGCAAGCCATGCAGAAGGAGTGGGAGGTGTTTGGTCAGCGTATCGATCAACTCCGAGGATTACAACGGGGACGGTTACGGGTTGCCGTGGTCAGCACCGCAAAGTACTTTGTTCCCAATCTGCTGGGCGTATTCTGCCGTCGGCATCCTGATGTCGATGTCAGCCTCTCCATTCTTAACCGGGATGGAGTCTTGCAGCGACTTCGTTCAAACGAGGACGATCTTTACGTCATGTCCAACCCGCCGCAGGATATGGATGTCACGACAGAAGCCTTCCTCTCCAACCCGCTAGTCGTGGTGGCGCACATCAATCACCCGCTCGCTTCGAGCCTGCAGATTCCACTTACTACCTTGTTGAGTGAACGGTTCATCCTGCGAGAGCAGGGCTCCGGTACGCGCCGCGCGTGCGATCGGCACTTTGCTGCGCTGGGCCTGCAGCCGATTGTTCGCATGGAGCTGGGAAGTAACGAGGCAATCAAGCACTCTGTTGCGGCCAACCTAGGGGTGTCAGTACTGTCTCGCCACACGCTGCATAGCGACCCTACGGTCGATGGCCTCGCCGTGTTGGATGTGGTGGGGTTCCCGGTTGAATCGAATTGGTACATTGTTCAACCGCGCGGCAAGCTGCTACCACCTATTGCGGCTGAGTTTCTGCGACATTTACGTGAGCATGTAGGTACGCTGCCGCGTACCGGAATCATCTGACCACCCATCATTTGGGATGAACGACGCCGCAACGATTCGGCATATGAACGGCAACCCACATTACTTCGCATAATGTTTATTATGTCAAGTTACGGCACAAGCTAAAACAGCTGCTGTCTGTACTTGGCGCGCTGGCAGCGCCGTCGCCGTCCTATGCATAATGCCCCCTCCTCTCTGTCACCAGCAGCCCGGCCTAGCCGGGCTTTTCGTTCCAGGAATGAAATGCAACGAGCACCATTGCCGTTCTGCCACGGTGTGAATCAGGCAGCAGTTTGTCATGTAGCACAGGAGAGGAAGCCCAGCGCGAACAAGCTGGCGAAGCACTACGGCGTGAGCAGATGACCTTACCCCACTTGGTCTACCAACAATTAGTAAGCATGAAGTGTCGCCAAGCGCCGCCTGAAAGCCCTTCCGGCGTGGATTGTGTCAGACAGGGCCCTGCAGTACGCCAGCCTCCCCTGCGCTGGAGGAGGCCTGACAGGCACTGCGATAGCCTGACGTCTTCTGGCGACTTAGAAACCGACTGCTTGCTTGAACGGAATCACAGGATCAGGATGCAGGCGTGTTACTACCGTACCGTCGACATCGAACCAAACCATGATGTAAGTCATGGTACCTACCGCTTTCCAAACATACACCACATAATTACTGCCGCGCTGGGTGGAGCTAGGGGTATTCTTACAACCCATGACCTGGCTCACCTGTGCCAGCGGCATGCCCACAGCAATGGCGTCGAACTTGGCCTTGGTGAAATTGCTTAAGCTGCAGGTTTCGGTAACGGGCGTATTGGCTGGGTACGAGCCGCCCACGCTGTGTATCGTGCCGACCGTGATCACAACGTTGGTGTAGACGGTATCACCCACTTGCACGGAATCCACAGTCAGGCGGTTGGTGGCAGAATCATAGGTGTCAGCCCAGGCCAAGCCGCCTGTCATCAGTGCGGCCAGCGCCAATAAGCTGCGTTTGATTAGCTTCATTACTTACTCCTCTTCAGGTATTGGTTGTTTTAATTGACTGGTTTTCAACCAGCATCGGCCGGCTTCCATATCGGCACGTATCCGGAGACTGCATAACCATATGATTATTCGGTGCCAAATGAGCCAATCAACCAGATCGCCATGATAGCAATACCCTTGATGCATTCCGATGTCATTCCTCGATTGCGAGAGCCGTAATAATCACATTGCCCGGCGCTCCTGATCGCGTTATTGGATGCCCGGCCCGCCGTGGATATGCCGTCAGCCAGGCATGTACGCCAGCATGCACCGCTGGTGCAGTGCACGATAAGTGACGCCAAATCGCCGCGGTCGCGGCGCAATGAAATGGCCGGACAACGCAAGCATTTATCAAGCGTTGCCGGCCCACATATGATGAATCGACAAAACGGGAATGTTTGTTAGAAGTCAAAGCGATTCGTAATGTAGCCGCTGTAATGCCACCGTTCAGCAGCGCAGTTCTCGTCGCCAATATACACTTTGAAGTAGTTGCCCACTGGGGCACTAAGAATATAGGCCTTACCTATACAGCCATTGCATACCAGCACACCATTGCGAAAGATATCCCAGACACCGGAAATGTAGTCGGCGTGGCTGCTGCTGATGCTGACCAGATTGAAGTCGTAAGTGAGATTCGGATTGGCTTGGGCCGTGATATGCATATGGCCGTAGCGGGTCTTGCTGTTCCAGGTGGTGGCCATATTGCCCCTGATCGGCGAAAAGCTGCCCAGGGTCGGGTCTGTCAGCGCCAGGGGCTTTTCTGACCACACGCTGTGCGTTGCCGCTTGAGCGCCCGCACACAAGATAAAGCCAGCGGCAACTGCCAGGCCGGCCCTGATGATTGCTTTCATTTTGCTTCCTTTCTGTGAGAAAAGTGACGTCAAGGCTGCGAAAAAATTGTACAGCTGCATCATCTGAAGGGAATCCTCTGTTTGAAGGATGCCCGCCTCACGGCGCATCGCAGCCCTGTCGGCAGCCGCGTTGCTGCGCCCTTCTCACGGCTCACTGCGGCATCACATGGTATTTGTACCTAGGGTATCGCCACACCCGAGCCACCTATACGCACGCCAAGCCAGGCCATAGGCAGGTAGGCAAGCAGTAGATCGAGCGCAATAAACCAGGCCGGCGCGGGAATCATGAAGCTGGCCGCCACGCCGCCGCAAAGAAACACCACGCCGATGGCCAGGCCAATGGGCACTTTATGGCTGGCTGCAACCATGCAGGCGACGAGTGCACCGGCGAACGTGCCTACCGCGTGTGCCAGGAAAGGCATGATGAAGTGCTGTGGCCCAAAAAGGTGTATCGACCTACTCAGGCTTTCGGCATTGTTTACATCCACACCAGCAGGCGGTGGAATTAGCGACGGGCTGAGCATGATGAGTGCAGAGTTGACGGCGCCGCCTATCAATATTCCGACGATGACGGCAAAGGTATTACGCAGCAGCTTGCGCATGGGGCGCCCCCTCTGATTGTCCACTTGTGAAAGCGCCCTTGTGGCTTAACGCTGGCGCCCTGCCATGGGTGACCTATCCGGCCTAAGCGTGTAAGCGCTATACCTCACAGGCCGGATTTGAACATCTCCCGGACATTCTTGATCTCCGCCTCTGATGGCTCGATGCCGAAGCGGCCGGATTTCAGTCCGCTGGCCATCAAATACACCAATTGAGTGACGGTCACATTTCTGGCCTCTGCCAACGGCCTCAGGTAGGCCAGTAGCCATTTATCAAAGTCGACCGACCGGGTGGCGGAGTTCTGGCGAGACCGCCGCTTGCGCTCGGCAGCCGTCATGGCCTTGCTACCTATGGGTTTGCGACCTACCTTTGCCTTGGCTTTGCCGTCAAGCGGCAGCTCCATGGTCATCCTGTCTTCGGCTTGCTTGGCCATACACTCCCCATTCGTGACTGTCACAGTTTATCGACATTACGTGACAGTCACAGCAAATTTATTCAGCCAGAACGCCTTAATACCTAGACAAGGCGGTTAAGATTCAGGGCCGGAGGAGCCGCGCCTCAGGCGCCCCTCATGGTTTGCGCTGCAGTGCCGCGAGGCAACTCTTGGTCGATACTTGTTACTGCTTGCCTGGGCATGCAGCAGCGCCGGAACACCGGCTGGCAACACGCTCACCATAATCATCAGAGAGGAATATCCATGTTACGCCCCCTATTTGGCAGCCTGGCTGCCTGTGCCGTTGGCTTCAGCAGCCTGACCGCCACCGCTGCGACGGATGTTGCCGCAGCCAAGCCAGACTGGAAGCCCAAGCGAGTGCTGATTGCGGTGTTCGATCAGATGAAGCCGGAATACGTTGATCAGTTCAACATGGACAACCTGCGGCAGCTGCGCGATGGTGGTGTGCACTTTGCCCAGGGCTACCTTGGCCATGCCGCTTCCGAGACGGTTGTCAGTCATAACGTGATGGTCAGCGGCCAGTTCCCCAAGAACATGGGCTGGGCTGATGAGGTATTCCGCGACAGCGAGAACCTGCTGGGCAAGGGTAAGAATGCCATGTGGACGACTGGCTCGTTTACCCGCGAGCAGTTCAATATTCTGGTGAAGCACGCCGGCTACCCCAAGCTGGCAGACTATCTGCACGCCGCCCAACCCGGCAGCAAGTTCGTGGTGGTGGGAGAAAAGGACTACGCGGTCGAAGCCATCGCCGCACCCTCGGCTGATATCGCGGTGCGCTTTTCCGACCGCATGAAGGATCTCAGCAAGGAGACAGGCTGCGACAATCTTGGCGGACAGTGGCGTGGCCCGGCAGGGGTCAATGTTCCGACCTACCTGAGCGAGCCGCGCTGTGGCCGCTTCTACGTGAACTCGGACAAGAATAACGATTACGGCACCAAGGCAGCAGCACCCAGCTGGCTTTACCCGCTGGATGGCAATCGCTTCGTGCCTGGCAACGACCCCGCCCACTTGGGCGGCGACGCCTGGGTGGCCGACGTAGCCATCGCCATGGCCGAAAAAGAGAACTGGAGCGGCATGCTGGTGACTTTTGGCGGGATAGACAAATCAGGCCATATGTGGGGGCCGGGCAAGCCAGCAGCCATTCTGGACGGCCCTGCCGCGCAGACTCAACTGCCCGTTGTCGCCAAGTTCGCCGATGAGCAGATGGGCCGCCTGCTGGATAAGCTCAAGGCACTGGGGCAACTCGACGAAACCCTGATCGTGGTGACCGCTGATCACGGCGCCGTGGCCGGCTGGGGTAACTTCCACGGCTCCAAGGCTGCAGGCGTGAGCGACAACAACTGGTACTTCGGTGATGTGGTCAACGGTAGCGGCTTCGACAGGCCGATTCCAGCCATCAAGCCCCTGATCGATACCGGCAATGTGGCATTCAGCTACCAATCGACCACTGTCAACACCTGGCTGAAGGATACCAGCCCCGCCAAAAAGCAGGAGATGGCCAAGATCATGCGTGGCCTGCCAGGCGTGGTGGCCACTTACTGGCGAGACGGCGGCCGCTACAAGCTGGACACCGCCACCAAGACAGCCAGCCGCATGACCAAGCGTGAGCATCAATGGTGGCAACGCCATGGTCAGGAATTGATGGACACAATGGCGGCGGAAGGTAGTGCGGACGTGGTTGGCATACTCGGCGGTGGCACGACCTACTCGGTGAGCGGCGATCACGGCGGGATAGGTGAAGAAGAGCAACGCATCCCCATGTTTGCCTGGTCCGCGCACATCAAGCGTGAAAAGCCGGCAACCGGCTTCCGCTCGGCGGACATCTTGCCGACTGTACTGAAGGCCATGGGCATCAAGCAGACCCACAAGACGGATGGCAAGGCGTATACGCTGAAGTTCGAGGCCAAGTAAGGGCCGCTGCAGTGGTTGATCGAAACACTGATCAACCACTGCAACTCAGGCGAGAGCCTATCCTGCAAGCAGCCGGTCACGCCCCACCGAGTTGCGCGGCCGTCATTGCCCCTCTTTGATCTTGGCCTTGGCCATGCGTTTGGCTTCCTTGCGATCTATGCCTTGCATTATGAAGCCGGACTGTAGCTGGGTCTGTTGGGCGTACTCGGGTCGGTTGTGGTGCTGCTGCTGCTTGGCCAGCCCCAGCTCGGGGCCTTTCTTGCCGGTAGGCGCTTTGGTCCCTCGATTGGGATTGGATATTTCCGGGAAGCCGCCCTTTTTCCTGTTCATATGCCTGCTCCTCCTACGTCGATCGATTAGCCCCGCCCCGCACGCCATCTCAACACAGGCGCTGCTTGATGGGGTTCTTTTCCTTGCTTGATGCGCCACACCCAAACAGAGATATCCGGTGAATGCCACGAATGCGCGTGTTTACCTTAGCTGCCCGGCACCACAAGGGCAAACGTATCAAGGGCAGTTGCTTTGCTACGCAGCCGAGTCGTAAATTGACAGCACCTCAGCGAGATGCCTGTTCGCGATTAGCCGTATTTTTTCAAATCCGGTTTGACAGCGCCGATTATTTGTCCTTTAACGGTTGCAAAGTCCTACGCGCATGAGCCTGCCATCTGGTTTTGATGACCCTGCGCAAATCGACACAACCCGCGAGAGCGGGAACAGGGAATCAGGAGGAATGTGTGCAATCTTCGTCTAGGCTCAATCTGGTCGGCAGCTCGCCGGCTTTTCAGCATGCTCTAAAGACTATTCATCGCTTGGCACCCGTAGATGCGACAGTCCTGATAGGCGGCGAAAGCGGCACCGGCAAGGAATTGGCGGCCCGTGCGTTGCACTATCTGGGGCCACGCAGCGACCAGCCCTTTATTCCAGTCAATTGCGGCGCACTTTCTGACACCTTGTTTGAAAGTGAGTTATTCGGCCACGAGCGCGGCGCCTTTACCGACGCCAAGCAATCCAGCCAGGGCTTGGTGGGGGAAGCTGAAGGCGGTACGCTATTTCTCGATGAAATTGACACCCTGACAGCAAAGGCGCAAGGCGCGTTACTACGGTTCCTGCAGGACAAATCGTATCGGCGCGTCGGCGGCAAGGGCTACAGCCAAGCCAATGTCAGAGTATTGGTGGCCAGCAATGCCGATCTGGGCATGCTGGTGCAGCAACAGCGCTTCCGGCAGGATTTACTGTACCGACTGAACGTACTCTGCGTCACCCTGCCGCCATTGCGTGAACGCCATGGCGACGCGCTGGAGCTGGCACACACCTTCATCACCCGGCTCGGACATCAGTACCGCAGCCCTGGGCGCAAGCTGCACCCCGACGCCATTGCGTTTATTGAGCAATACAGTTGGCCTGGCAATGTGCGCGAACTGGAAAACGTCATACATCGCGAGTTCCTGATGAGTGATGGCGACGAGTTGCGCTGCGAAGAATCGCGCCAGCGCATGGCTTTTGCAACGCGCGATGATGTCTGCGCCCGCAGCTTCAAAGATGCCAAAGCCCGGGCCATTGCAGAGTTCGAGCGACGCTACGTGGCAGAACTCTTGGCACAGGCTGGCGGCAAAATCACGGATGCCGCCAAGCTGGCCGGCAAAGACAGAAGCGCCTTCGGCAAGCTGGTTAAAAAGTATACAATCGAGGCCGACTTTGGCGATTTTGCGCTGAACTGATACATGGTGTATCAGCCTTGGGACAGCCAGTGCATTGGCGCCGGGTACAAACGTCATGCGGTAGCCGGTTGGTACGCTCCACCGCGCCTAGAGCGGAACAATAGGAATGACCGATAACGAACGCATCGAGGCCATTGCGGCTTCGATCATGCGCTACTTGGGCATACGGCCACAAAGTGCGGACACCCTGGAAGGCATACACCGCTGGTGGGTGGAGTGGGGCGATCAAGAGGCGCCCCCCCTGCTGACCGAAAAGGCCTTGCACATGCTTGAGGCATCGGGCCAGCTCGAAAGCACCCAGATCGCCGGCCGCCTGATCTGGCGCCTGCCGAAGCGGCTTTAGAGCCTGCCCCCACACTCCCCAGCATTGCACCTTGGCAAGTCAAATATTGCCCAATGCTCAATCGATCATTCCGACGGCATAATTCGTTACAGTGACCACGCCTGCCCGACAGTGACTGAGTGCGCCCAATTGGGCGTCCATGGCAAGCACGCAGCAGCGTGGTGTCACCCATACCTATTATCTTGCTTGAGGAGCATCCCTTGTCACTATCCGAACGCCCCGCCAGTGGCGGCCTCGCACTTGGTGTCAGCATCGCCGTAGGCTTGGTATTGTCGGCCGGCATATTGAGCTATGCGCTTGATCGCGTTGCGGGCGATAAGCAATCAATCACAGTCAAAGGGCTGGCTGAGAAAACCGTGCAGGCCGACCATGCCCGCTGGGCCGTGGTAGTGCGTGGCCAAGCAAGGACGCTGCCGGACGCTTTTGCCGACTTGCGCGCCAATCAGCCCAAGTTGCTGGCCTTCTTCAAGGAACAGGGCTTCAAGGACGCCCAGTTGAGCAGTGGCCGGCAAACTTATCAAGTCGTCTATAAGCGAAATGAAAAAGAGCAGCAAACTGCCGAGGTGGAAGGCTATGTCACCGAGCAAACGGTGCTCTTGAGCAGCAACGACGTGAAATCAGTGGAGAAAGCCGCTGGCCAGATTGTAATGCTGCAGGAAAGTGGCCTGCCGGTTTCGGTTAGCGATCCGGAGTTCCTGGTAAGCAAGCTGGAAGAAGTGAAGATGTCGCTGATCGCCAGCGCCACCCGCAATGCCCGCGACCGGGCCACCGAGTTTGCCAAAACGGGGGATGCGACGGTAGGCGCCATGAAATCTGCCACCCAGGGCTCCTTTTACATCCTGCCGGCACAGGGCGGTGGCAGCGACGATGACTATGGCGGTGCTTACGATAAATCGACCATAGACAAGCTAGCGCGTGTGGTGGTGACCGTGCAATACGGCATCAAGCAGTAGCCAGCCGCACCGATTTTGCAAGGGCTGCCGCCATCGGCGGCCCTTGCCCCGCCTGCATCGATGGCTTCAGCCCCATCATTCACGCCAACCATTCTGGCGACCCCCCTCCCCCTCGGTTACCACGCGGCCAGCCGTTTTACCGCCGCAGGGTAGTTGCGCTCCGATTCTTGCAATGCGGGTTGTTTTGATCCCATGGCGGGTCATATGCAACCCATGCGCCCAGATCAAGCTCCATCTGCATTCGCTGCTCCCAGCCCTTGGATGCCGCGGGTGATTCTTTACCCAGACCATGCGAAGATCAAAAAAATACTCTTTCAAATCAAGCAAATACGAAATTCGTATTGCTGGCATGGGACTTGTATATAGAGGCCTCCCACAAGCGCAAAGGCTTGCCCTGGCGCTTACACGGCGAGGTTCGCACCCTTGGCTACATCAAGCGGACCGCGTTAGGTATTGGCGCAGCAACGATGGCATGGAACTGCCATCTGCCCCATGGCCGCTTGCGTCGGATCGGTTCGGATCTTCAGAAAGGGAGCAGACAAACCATGTTGGGAAGTGTTCAAGACAAACTATTGCGGGTCCGCCCGCCGCGGGTGCGCATCACATACGATGTAGAGACCGGTGGTGCCTTGGAGAAAAAGGAACTGCCGTTCATCGTTGGCATCCTGTCAGAGCTCAATGGCGACTTTCTTGCCGAGCCCTTACCCCCGCTCAAGGATCGCAAGCTCACAGAGATTGATCGCGATAATTTCAACAAGGTCATGGAGAGCATTGCCCCCAAGCTGGCCATAGGCAAGATACCCAATCTGCTGCCTGGCGCCCCTGCCGACGCCAAGCTGTCTGGCACGCTGTCTTTCAACAATATGGAAGACTTCACGCCGGTGAAGGTGATACACCAGGTCGATGACATGCGCACGCTGTATGAAGGGCGCGCCCGCATACGCTTTCTGCAGTCCAAAGCCGAAATCACCGACAGGCTGGCGCGCTATCTCGATCTGGTCGTTGCAGATAGCGACGACGGCAAAGCGGCCCGTGCCGAACTGGTTGGCCTGTTCAGTGCCACTGCCAAGCCGGACGATTGGGCGAAAGTCACCCCTACGGGCAAGCTGGCAGATCTGGTTGGCTCCAGTGGACTAGCGCTGGATGCAGACGCCACCGCGACCCTGCTGGAGTTGATGGGCCAGTTCGCTGTGGATGTTGTCGCCAGGCTGGATACCTTGCTGGCCGACGCCACAGCCCGCGCCGCGAAAAAAGGCGCCGCCCCTTTGACGGGTTCTGCAGCACTGATAGACGACCGCGTGGCGGAAGTGGATCACGCGCTGGGCCTGCAGCTCGATGCCATCATGCATGCCGAGAATTTCCAGCGGCTGGAAGCCACCTGGCGCGGCTTGTTCTATCTTGTGTCGCGCACTGAAACCGGCGCCATGCTCAAACTGCGCGTGCTGAATGCGTCGAAGAAGGACCTGCTGGATGACCTGACCAAGGCAGTGGAGTTTGATCAGAGCGGCCTGTTCAAGAAAATCTATGAAGCCGAATACGGCACCTACGGCGGCGCGCCCTACAGCATGCTGGTGGGTGACTACGAGTTTGGCCGCCACCCCAATGACATGACTTTGCTGTCCAAGCTCGCTGAGGTCGCCGCTGCTGGCCATGCACCCTTTATCGCGGCAGCCTACGCCAAGCTGTTCGATCTCGAAAGCTTTGAAAACCTGGCCAAGCCTCGCGATCTGCAAAAGATATTTGAGAGCGTCGAACTCATTAACTGGCGCGCCTTCCGGCAAAGCGAAGACTCCCGCTATGTCACTCTGACACTGCCACGCGTGCTGATACGCCTGCCTTATGGGCCGGACACCCTGCCCTGCGAGGGCGTCAACTACCAGGAAGACGTCAGCCGCGACCCCGCTGCAGCCGTCAAGATGCCCGATTCGGCAAAGTTCCTGTGGGGCAACCCGGCCTTTGTGCTGGCCGAGCGCATTACCAACGCTTTTGCCATCTATGGCTGGACTGCGGCAATACGCGGGGTGGAAGGTGGCGGCCTGGTTGAAGGCTTGCCGGTCTACACCTACCCCAGCGATGACGGCGATGTGGAAATGATCTGCCCCACCCAGGTGGCGATTACCGACCGGCGCGAAAAAGAACTGAATGACCTCGGCTTCATGGCGATCTGCCATTGCAAGGGTTCTGCCAAGGCGGCGTTCTTTGGCGGGCAGTCCACCAATCAGCCCAAGCTGTATCTCTCGGACCTCGCCAATAGTAATGCGCAGATATCGGCCATGTTGCCCTACATTCTGGCCGCCTCGCGCTTCGCTCATTACGTCAAGGTGATCATGCGGGAGAAGGTGGGCAGCTTCCTCACGCGGGGCAATGTCGAGGCCTTCCTCAATACCTGGGTCAGCCAGTATGTGTTGCTGGACGAAAGCGCTGCCCAGGCAGTCAAGGCAGCCTATCCGCTCAGTGCCGCCAAGATCAGCGTGACCGAGGTGCCAGGCTCGCCAGGCAGCTATCGCGCCACGCTCTTCTTGCGACCGCACTTCCAGCTTGAGGAATTGACCACCTCAATCCGCCTGGTGGCCGAGCTACCCGCCTAATAGCCCGAATGAATGCTGAAAGGAAAGCACGATGGATCTGATTCTCTTGCAACCGGGCGACAAGACGCTCTTTACCGGTAGTGACGGCGGGCTTAACAGTTGGGACAAGGGTGGCAGCCTGATCAATACCACTGACTGGGGTACGGGTGGTGACGCCACGGTACAAACCTTTGGCGGGACCCCCAATATCCCATTCGATGGTACGGCCTGTATCGAGCTGGTATCGGTACACCAGGGCATGAAGCAGCAGATGACGACGGATGTCTCCAACTCTGCGCGTACCTCAGGCCGCCCCATCATCACCGAGTTCACCTGCGTCAAGTACGTCGACAAGCTGTCGGTCAAGTTCTTCGATCTCTGCCTGCGCGCCAAACCCCTGGGCGCAGGCAAGGATCAGCCGACGATGATCTACATCTGCCGTAACTCCGGCGACAAGACGGCCAACATACTGACCATGGCATTGCGTGACGCCATGATCAGCGAAATCCAGTTCCAGTCGAATCCGGATGACATGCCCACTGAGCAGTTCAAGCTCAACTTCACCGAAATACTCTGGAAATACACCGTCCAGTTGGCCGACACCAAGACGGCAGGTGTGGTGCCCGCAGGGTGGAGTCTGGCGCGCAATCGCCCCATTGGCGAATTCACGCCGTAGGCACTGGAGGCATGCCGTGCAGTTCCTCTTCGACAAACTGGTGGCTCGGCCCGACAGCCTGGCAGCTCATGGCGAAGAGGCGCTGCGCAAGGCCATTCTGTACCAGCTCGATTGGCTGGTGGGTTGCCGCGAATGGCTGGCCGAGCAGCAAGGGACGGGCTTGCTGGACATCAGCATGCCCGACCCGCTGTCTCTGCCCGCCGGAGGCCCCTTGCTGCAGCACTATGCCGAGCGCCTGCGCAAGTTGATAGAACTACACGAACCGCGGCTGATTGGGGTGAAGGTAGAGCTACTACCCACCAGGCAGCCACGGCACCCGTTCCGTATCGGCGTGACCGCCATGCTGCGCGATCTGCCGGAGGGGCCCGAGCTACGGTTTGAACGCGATGGCGGTGGCTAGCCAAGTTGCCAGCAACGGGCAGCAGCACGCCCCCTGCCGCCGGGGATGATGTGATGAACCGCCTGCGCATAACCGTGCCGGCAAGAACGACTGATTTCAACTCTTAGTCTGGATGCGTGCCATGACACCTGCACTGATCTTGCCTGCCACTGCAAAGCCGCTGACCCGGCCGGGCACGGGCTTGTGCGGACAAGGAGCGGCGTGATGGACCGCAGTCTCAGCTTCCGCGACTACTTTGAGTCTGAATTGGGTCAGCTGCGCGAGCAGGCAGTGACCTTTGGCCAGGACTACCCGGCAACCGCGCAGGCCTTGGCCATGGGTCAAGGCAAGTCGGGCGACCCGCATGTCGAGTTGCTGATGCAGTCCTTCGCCTTCCTGGCCGGCCGGCTGCGCCACCAACTGGATCGCGATGCCAGCCAGCTGCCCAATGCGCTGATGGCCCAGCTCTACCCGCACCTGGAAGCGCCCATACCCAGCCTGTTGGTGGCCGAGCTGACACCCAGGCCAGATGCCAACTATGCCCAGGCAGTGCGGCTGGAGCGCGGCCGCGAGTTTCATGCCCTGGCGCGTGACGAGGCGGGACGCCATGTGCGCTGCCGCATGAGCGCCTGTTTCGACATCCCCCTGGTGCCGCTGGAGATCGTCGAGGTCAGGCAGATATCCACCACAGCGTTTGATGGACTCAGCAACGACCCTGCCGTGCATTCGGTATTGAAGCTACGGCTGCGCACCACCGGACAGCATCCGCTGGCAGCCCTGGCGCTGTCGAAGTTGCGGTTCTATCTCGATATCGAAAACCCGGCATGCTGGCGCCTGTATGAGCTGCTCAGCCTGCAGCTGGCCGGGATTGCCACCCTGGATGGCAGCCAGCAATTGCGCCGGCAGGGTGCTGACGCCCTGCGCTGGCTGGGTTTTGACGACAGCGAAGCCGCAGTGGCGACCGATATGGTCACGCATCCCGGCTACCGCCTGGTACAGGAATATTTCGCCTTCCCCGAGAAATTCTTGTTCTTCGAGCTGAGCGGACTGGACTTTGCTGGTGCCGGCCAGGAGGCTGAGCTGTTGTTGCTGCTCAAGAGCACGGTGGACAAGAGCCTGGACCCTGGTCCGCGCTCATTGCGCCTGAATTGCGCCCCGCTGGTCAATCTGTTCCCCCAACGTATCGAGCCCTTGGCGCTGGACCATTCCCGCTATGAGTATCGACTCAGTGCCGACCTGGCCCAGCACCGCCACACCGAGATCTACCGCATCGAAACCCTCACGGCCATCCGGCCCGGCGAACCGCCCAGGCCCTTGTCGCCCTACTTCGCCCTGGATGGCTTCGACCGGCTGGAGCAACAGGATTACTTCTACGTTACCCGTCGGGATGAGAGCACGGTTCGTAGCGTACCGGGTACCGAAACCTATGTGTCCTTTCTGGATATGGGCTTTGACCTGCAGCGTCCTAGTGACGAGACCATAGGTGGGCGTGCGCTATGCACCAATCGCCGGCTGGCCGAGCAACTCTGTGCCGGCGACAAGCTCACGCTGGAAGGTTCGGGGCCGGTCAAGGCTGCCCAGGTGGCATCCAAGCCCACGCCACACCAGTCACCGGTACTGCTGGGCAAACAACCCTGGGCGCTGATATCGCAATTGTTACTCAACCATCTACCGCTGACAGGCAATGCCCAGGGGCTGGGCGCTCTCAAGAGCATGCTGCGACTCCACCTGGGGCGAGCCACCCTGCTGGGTGCCAAGCAGATAGACAGCCTGAGCGGATTGAGCACCGAACCCATCGTCCGCGCCGTCAACCGGGGCGGCTATCGCCATATGGTCGAGGGCTTGCATATCACCATCAAGATAGACAGGCAGCGCTTCGAAGGCTGTAGCCCAGTGCTGTTTGCCGCTGTATTACGCCGCTTCTTCGCCCTGTTCGCCAGCGTCAATATGCTGACGGAGTTGAGCCTGGAAACCCATGACGTCAAAGGAAAGCTGAAAACATGGCCACCCATGGCTGGCGAACAAGTCGTCCTCTGAGCGAGTCGGTACGCAGCGAGGCGAGTCGCTTCGACTTCTACCAACTGGTGCGGCTGCTGCTGGCCGAGCGGGGCGCGCAACCCGAGCTGATGGATAGGCACCTGGCCTTCCAGGCCAATCTGGGCGCGGCGTTCCCGGGCCACGAGGTGCGCCAGATCGACACCATGGCGGATGGCCGCACCATGCTGCAGACAGGAAATTACGTCCTGGCGGGGTATGCCGGCCCGCTGCCGGAGCGGCTGGTGGAGCAGATGCTGGAACGCATCCGCAATGGCGATGAGATCATGGCTCGCTTTCTGGACCTGTTCAATCAGCGCATCAACAGCCTGCGCTACAGGCTGAAGGCCACCTATCGCATGGGGCTCAACCTGCAGGCACCTCAGGACACCCCGCATGCCCATATGCTGGCGGCCATCATGGGCATGGCAGCGCCTGGCTTGGCTGAACAGATGGTATTGCCCCGGCGGGCGTGGCTCAGCATGGCCGGCCTGCTGGCCGACCCGCGTCGCAGCACGCCGGTGCTGACGCGGGTGCTGTCGCGCTATCTCGGCGCACCGGTTCACCTGATTCCCCTGCAAGGTGCATGGCGAACACGGCCAGAAGAAGACCAGACCCTGCTGGGCCGCCGTGCCTTTGCACTGGGGCAAACGACTCGCCTGGGTGATCGCGCCTGGCTGCCTGCAGCGCGGATTGCACTGGAGATCGGCCCCCTGCCCTATGCCGCGGCCTGCAAACTACTGCCCAATGGCCGCACCTGCCGCGGGCTTGCCTATCAGCGCGTGGAGGCGCCACGCTACGCCCTGCTGGTATCTCGGCGGCGTAGCGGCCATGGCTATCGCCACCGCCAGCTTGCCGAACTCATACGTTTTCTGCTGGCGCGTCGGCAAGATGCGCTGGTTTGCCTACACCTTGAGAGCACTCAGGCCGTACCTTCACGCCTCACCCGGCAAGCCTGGCAACCCGGCCCGACTGGCGAAGGCTATTGGGGCATGCGGCTGGGGCAGACAGCCTGGCTGGCAGGTGGTGATAGAAGCCAGCACCAGGCGCGCTGTCTCGTTCGTGCCTTTCCTGCTGCAGGAGATGCAGCATGAATGCGCCAGAAGACCGCATCGGCATCACCGATGTAGGCAGTGTCGAGAACACAGCCCTGTACCTGCATTGCGCCATATTCCTGGATAGCCAGGACATCATCGGCGACGAGACATTCCGACTGGTCAGCTTTACCGGGCAGGACCAGGTATCCGAGCCCTTTGAATACCAGTTGGAGTTGCGTGGCAATAGCGGCAAGCCGGGGCGCGAACTGCGCTTTGACCAGCTGATAGGCAAGGCCGTTACCTTTGGCGTCGGATTGCCCATGCCAGAGCAGGTTGAGGACCCGACTGCCATCGAGGCATCCAGCGAGCGTTTTGCCAAGGCGATAGCCGGGGGCGCAAGCGATGGGTTGACCCTGTTCAACGGTATCGTAGCCGCCTTCGCCATGAGTGCGCCCGGCATATACCAACTGACCGTGCGACCTGCTCTCTGGCTGTTGACCCTGGCCAATCGCTACACCTTGTACCAGGACAGCAACATCAGCGATACCTTGCTGGCGGTGCTGGGTTATCACCACATCGATGTCGATGTCAGCGCCGTTGGCGGACTTGCGCTGGCACGTACCCAGGACTGGCTGCAGGTGGGAGAGTCGGATTACGACTTCCTGCGCCGCCTGATGGGCAAGGCGCATCTTTACTTCTACTTTAAGCACACAGCACGCAGTCACACGCTGGTCCTGGCCAATCGGCCGGAATACCCCGAGGCGCTACCTGGCCGCAAGCTACGCTACACCTTTACCGATGATACCGAGGGCGGCCTGTCGCAGTTTGATGTGATCGGCGACTACCGTTATCAGCAAAGCCTGCAGATCAGCGCGGTGCATACCGTATTCACCCGTCAGGACGAGGCCTGGCAGGTGGATGGCTGCGCCGGCATCTATGGCTTCAATGCCGCCAAGCCCGATGCGTCGGATGCCGGGCGGGTGTTCCGGCAGCACAAGATTTTCCAGTACGGTAGCAGCCGTTCTGCCGCCGAGCATTTTGCCAGCCTGACTGAACAGGCCAGCCGCAGCGGCGCCAGCCAGCTTAGTGGTCAAAGTTTCTGCCCGATGTTCCGGGCAGGCTTTCGCTTCACCATGACCGAAGACGTCATGGAGGGCTCGCCCATGCCGGTACGCCCCAGCCTGAATCTGCGCCAGTTCGTGCTGACCAAGGTGGAGCACGAGGCCAGCCTGGATGGCAGCTACAAGAATCGCTTCGAGGCCACCGAGGCCGAAGGCCTGGTGTCGGCTTTCTCGCTGGCGGACACCCAGCAGGGCTCGGTGCTTGCGGTTGTCGTCGGCCATGCCGAAAGCGTCACCCCACCGACGGACTGGCGCTTCCTCAAGAAAAGCGACTTCGATCCAGGTCGCAGCAGCTACAGCGACAAGGAATCGGAAGACCAGGCCGAACTGCAGGCAGTGGGTGCCTTTGTCTGCCTGGCCACGGATACGGCCGGCACCCGCCGCTGGGTCAAACTGGCCGCACATATGCAGACCGTGCCCGAGATAGGCGCGCAGGTCATCGTCGGACGCTCCAATGATGAATCCGAGCTGCCTGAGCTGCAGCAGATCGTGTCGAGCTGTGGCAATACCACGGTGACACCTTCCACGTGGATCGCTAGCACCAATGTGGGTAGCAGCTATGGCACGCGCTACGGCGATGGCCAGAACATCAGCTTTGGCGCCAGCTCCACAGCTGACCTGAGCAAGGCAGTCGATGTGGTGACCAAGGCCTACGCCACCGGCAAGTTCCGCGAAACCAGCTACGGCCAGGGCGCCAACTATGGTTTGTCCACTGCAGAATCGACCGCGCCGGATGCCACGCAAGACCTGCCGACGACCTATGGCTCATATGGGCCGACCAGCGATCTGCTGCGGGTGGATGAGTCTTTCGGTTCCAGCTTCGGGCGTAGTACCGGCAAGGTGTCGTCCAATATTGTGGACTACGGCATCAGCTATAACCGGGCCCGCCATGACAAGACGGAAAGCTACACAACCGTAGACGATACGGCCTACACCGAGAACACGCACAACGGCAATGTCACCAACAAGACCACCATCAATGCCACCAGCACCTCCACCGAAACCATAGATATCCGCAGCAACAGCAGTGCCATCGGCATCAGCAACAGCAATGAGGCCGTAGGGATAAGCAATAGCAATAGCGTGACTGGGGCCAGCAACCAGAACACCCTGACCGGCGCCAGCCTGCAGATACACCTGACGGGGGCCAGTTCGACCAATAGCGCCGTTGGCGCCAGCATGGATCTGAACGCAACGGGTGCCAGCATGCGCATCAGCGTGACCGGGGTCGCCACCGAAGCCTCCAGCGTGGGTGCACGCAACACCGTTGATATCGTTGGCGAGAATGCCACGGTCAAGGTCAGTGGGCCTGGCATTTTGTTTCAATCTGAAATGCCGGTCATGAAATACGACATCAGCGGCATGGAAATCTCGCTGATCTCTGCCTTGAAGATGATTCTATGAAGACCATCAAGCCACTTAGCCTGGGTCTGCTCACCCGCCCCTGGCGGCAACAAGGTGGGCACCGGCTGGCCGTCGCTGCAATAGGCTTCTTCCGGCTGGGGGAAGCATCCCATCGCTTTTTGCCCGAAGCCGAGCAATGGCCCTTGCTGCTGAAGGCATTGCCGCCCGGCAAGCCCCTGGATGAGATCCATCCCAAGCCCCACGGCGAGCTGCTATTGGCAGGAAACGCCTATGCGCCTGCCGGTGAGCCTGTAAGCAGCCTAGTAGCCAGCATGCGCCTGGGCGAGGTTGAGAAGCAGCTGCGCGTCTGGGGTGACAGGCGTTGGTATTACGGGCCTTGGTACCGCATCAGCGAGCCGCAACCCTTCACCCGCATGCCCTTGCTGGCAGAGAAGGCCTTTGGCGGCCCCAAGCATGCAGACAACCCCGTCGGCGCCGGCTATACCGGCAACCGCCTTGCAGGCTGGATAGGTACCAACGAAGGGCCCATGCCCAATATCGAGCTGGCGCAGGTGCCGGTGGATAGCCATGTGCGCAAGTTGGTACCCGCCTTGCTGGGCCCCTTGGAGCAAACCCTCCCGGCACGGGCGCAGTGGGTGGGTAGCTACGATGAGCAATGGCTCCTTGAGGATGCGCCAGGACTGGCAAGGAATATCGATGCCCGCTTCTTCCAGGTGGCACCAACGGATCAATGGAACGACGGCCCCTGGCGCGGTGACGAGCACTACAGCCTGGATCATCTACACCCTAGCCAGCCCAGGATAGCAGGCCAATTACCTGGCTTCGCCGCCCGCGCTTGTGTGCGGGAAAAAACCAGCGGTGAAATGCGCGAAGTGGCCATGTCGCTCGATACCGTCTGGCTGCTGCCAGAGGCCATGCTGGGGGTCTGCATCTACCACGGCAGTACACCGGTAAGCGACCCGGATGGGCTGGATATCGATGCCGTCATGGTGGGGTATGAGGCGCTCGCAGCCCCCAAGGCCCAGGCCCATTACGCCGAAGTCATGCAACTGCGTAGCGACGAAGCCACCGCCGTATTGCATGCCATGAACGAAGCACAGCTGGCCCCTGCCCTGCCGGCAGAAGTGCAAGCCGCGCGCGCGATCGCAGCCACCCAGCGGCAAGCCGAGCGCCAAGAGAAACAGCAGGCTCGGCTGGATGCCCACCTGGCAGATATCTGGCAACAGATCGGCACCCAGCCCCCGGCTGATTATGTCCCGCCCAGGATCACGGCCTCACCCATGGATATCGACTACCCCTCGCTTCAAGAAGGAGAGGTTGACCTTGGCGTCTGGTTGTCCGGTGTCACTGCGATGGCGCAGCAAGCACGGCAAGACGGCGAAGCAAAACTGGTAGAAGCCGCCGAAAAAGTTGCAGGCATGCCACCCGTTCCCCCACCGGATGCAGCGGAAACGCGTGAGCGCCACTACCGCCGCGTCGCCCAGCCGGCCTGGGACTTGGTGGGCGGTGATGATGCCAACGTGGCACAGCTGGATCACGCCTTGCAATTGGCGGCCGAAGCGGGCAAACCGCTCTCCAGCGAAGAACGCGCCAAACTGATTACCGATCTGGGACAGCTACCCGCCCTGCAGCGCCAGGCCAAACGCCTGCTGCCTGCGCCGGCTGAACCACCGCTGGCCGACGATTTGGCACAATGGCTGGGCGAACAGATACGGCTATGGCGCCAGGGCGGGATTGTACTGGCCGGCCGGGATCTGCGCGGCGCCAATCTGGCGGGGATGGATTTTCGTGGAGCAGACCTGCGCCAGGTTTGCTTTGAGTCTGCCAATCTGCGGGGTGCCAATCTGGCCCAGGCCGATCTCCGCGGCGCCAGCCTGGTTGGCAGTCATCTGGAGCAGGCCGACCTGAGTGGCGCCTTGCTGGACGAAGCCGGCATGGCCGCCTGCCATGCTGCGGGCGCCAACTTGGCGGGCGCCAGCCTGCGCAAGGTGCTGGCCCCCAAGGCAGATTTCCATGGTGCCGACTTCACGGGTGCGGTGCTGGAGGACGTGCAGCTCAACGAGGCCCTGCTGCAAGGCAGCAAGCTGACCAAAGCCGTGATCGCCCGCACCTTGCTGACGGATATACGCGCCGGGGGCAGCGACTGGCAAGGCGCCAGCCTGATGCAATGCCTGTTGCTCAAGGCCGATCTGCGCGAAACCGACTTCCGCGAAGCCCGCCTGGAAAAGACGGTGCTGCTCAACGCCAAGCTGGACGGCAGTGACTGGCGCAAGGCCGTGGTATTGCGCTGCGCCGCCATGGGCGCCAGTGCGCTGGGCCTGCGCGGTGATGGCTTATATAGCAGCGGTAGCGGTTGGCGTGGCATCAACTGGCAGGATGCCAGCCTGCGCAAGGTACGCCTGATCGATTGCGACCTGGCAGCAGGCAACTTTCATCGGGCCTGTCTGGTGGATAGCCTGCTGGCGCGGTGCCTGTTGCAGGATGCCGACCTCACCGACAGCGAACTGCGCGGCGCCAATCTGTTGCAGTCCATCTGCCGCAAGGCCAGCTTCAGGGGCGCAGACCTGCGCCGCGCCAGTCTGCGCCAAGCCACGTTGGACGATGCCGACTTCACCGATGCCCGCCTCGACAATGCAGATTTCGACCCCGCCAGCTGGCGGCGTGCGCAGCATAGGCTCAAGGCGACCGTCGCGCAGAGGGAGGCCGTATGAACCCCTTGCGCGATGCGATCGACCGGGCCACCCGCCTGGGCCGGCCGGTACAGGATGCCACTGCGTTGCAGTGGTCTGCCGCTGGCAGCCAACTGGCTGACCTGACCTGGCACCGCTGCGGCTTGCCAGCGGCAGATCTGCGCGATGCCGACCTGAGCAATAGCCGCTGGGTGCAATGCGATCTGCGAGGCGCCGACCTGCGCGGTGCCAAGCTCGATGGCGCCGCCTTTATTGATTGCCAGCTCGACCACACCCAGTGGAACGATACCCGCGCCACCAATACCGCCTGGGTGAAATGCACCTTGGCTGGCAGTGATTGGCGGGGCGCCAGCCTGGAAGTCAGCAACTGGCTGCAGTGTGGCCTGCAGCAGGCCTGCTTTGCGGCGGTGGGGCTAAAGCGTTGTGCTTTTGCCGGCAGCACCACCGCACAGCTGGATTTGACCGATGCGCGCCTGCTGCAGTGCGCGTTGACCGGCTTGAACCTGGCAGATGCCTTGCTGGGTGGCTTACAGGCCGACACCGTGGCCTTTATCGGCAGCACCCTGCTGAACCAGAAGCTGGCGGGCTTGGCGTTGCCGCGCTGCAATTTTGATGGCGTGGATTTTGGCAGCACTGATTTCAGCGGCACCGACCTGACCGCCACCAACTTCCACGGTAGCCGGCTGGATCAAGCCTGTTTCAATCATGCACAGGCCGGCCATGCACTCTTTCTCGAAGCACAGCTGAATGCTTGCCGGTTTACCGACAGCCAGCTTCAGTCTGCCCTGTTTGTCCGCGCCGTACTAGACGGCTGCGACTTCAGCGGTGCTGCATTGGCGCAGTCGGTGTGGGATCACGCCCGCCTGACGGATTGCGACCTGCATGGCGTGCATTTCGATTACGGCCGGTTTGACCATGCCCGCTGCAACCGCAGCAACTTCAGCCATTGCGGCTTTGACCGGGTCAGGTTGCATGGTGCCGTGTTCGACGACTGCGACTTTACCGGCGCCCGCACTGCGCTGGCATATCAGACCGACCAGGCATTGCTGGCGGCCGAACAACCTGTGTTGAGCCTGGAGTCAGCATGATGACGACAAAACGTCCCCTCCCCGAGCCTGTCATGCAGCAGCAGGTCAACTACAGCGAAGCCGTGGTGGCCTTGTCGCTAGGTGGTGGCCGGCTTTTGCTGGATGACGGTTGTGCAGCCCGTACGGCGCTGTCCTGCCTGCTGGTGCCCCAGTCGGGGGACCGTGTGCTTTACCTGGCGGCGAGCGGGGGCGAGCGCTGGGTGCTGCATGTCCTGTCGCGGCTGGATGCCAGCGAAGCCAGCATAGAAGTGGCGGGCATTCCGCGCCTGACCATTGCTTCGCCCGAATTGACCCTGTGCGGCGAGCGGCGGCTGGCGTTGATCACGGCTGACGAGGCCGATCTGACCGCTGCGGGCCGGCTCACGGTATCGGCCCGCGACCTGACCTTTAACGTGCTGGGCAGCCTGCTGCAGTCGGCACGCCATGTGGTTGGGCGGTGCGAGACCTGGCTGATGACCGCGAGCGGCCTGGGCCGCTTGCATGCCAGGCAGACGCTGGTAACGGCGGACGAAGATATCCGTGCCGATGCCGAACGCATCAGCCTGGGCTAGGAGGCGCTGCATGTTTGCCAATACCAATTTGGGCGTGATGAATCTGGGCTTCCCCGATGTCTGCCTGACGCCACCGCTGGCGGTGCCCGTGCCTTACCCCAACATCACCTTCTCGGTGACGCATATTCCGTCGATCTTCAATTTCCTGATCGGTGGCGGGTTGGCCGAAAACCTGCTGACCCAGGGAACGGTGAGCCTGGGCGACTTCACCGGTGTCTTGCTGGGTGTGGCATCCGGCACCATGGCAGGGCCAGACCGTCCTGTGCTGGGCAGCTTCAAAGTCATGCACGGGCCGGTGTTCGCCACCCGGATGACCACACTCAATATCCAGAACAGCACCAACACCATCGGCGTGTCGCTGACACCCGCACAGGTGCGCGTGCTCCTGCTGAGCTGATGCCCACCATGAACATGCGACCTTCTTCCCAACCCAGGCAGGCAGGCAGGACATGGCCGCACTGGCTGCCATTGATGCTGTTGATACTGCTCCTGCAGGGCTGCGGCGCCATGAGCAGCGTGGCCGGCTGGGTAGGCTTGGGTGGGCCACCCAAGGCCGATCTCCGGGAATTGCGTCTGGTGTCGGACATCGGCGCCAACAGCGATAGCGCGACCCGCGTGGATATCGTCCTGGTGTTCGAACAATCAGCCATCGGCTCGCTGCCCAAGACGGCACCAGAGTGGTTTGCCCAGAAGCAGGCACTGCTGGATGGCATGCCTACGGCATTGCAGGTCGTTGCACTGGAATTGCCGCCGGCACATGTGTTGGACCCCGTCCCCCTACCGGGCAGAACGGGCAAGGCATTGGCCATCAGGGCATATGCCGACATGCAGTCGTCCCATGGGCAGCATGTGCTGGACCTGACTTTTACCAAGGCTGCAGAGCTACGCCTGCGTGCCAATGATTACCGCTTCACCGTGCTCAACTAGGAAAGCGCCATGGATATCACCACTCTCATGCCCGAAGCCGTGCAATGGTCGGAAGGGATGCTGCTGTCACCCCAGCATCTGCAGCAGAACGATATCTATTGGTCGCATCAGCTGCGCCACCTTGCCGGTTGCCTGCAGCCCTATTACTGGGGGCTGCTGGATCTGGCCTACGACGAAGCCGCGCTGGCCGCTGGCAACCTCAGGATCACCCGCCTGCATGCCGTCATGCCCGATGGCGTACCAGTGCAGTATCCAGGCCACCATACCGACGACTATGGGCAGCCCCTGACGCTGGATCTGAAGACCATTGAAGGCTGGAACGAAGGGCCACTCAGGGTCTTTGTCGGCATTCCCATACGGGCAGAGGGTGCCGCCAGCGTCACCAGCCGCATCCAGCGCTTCAATGCCGTGCCAGGGCACCTGGAGGTGGACGAGAACACTGGTGAGGATCGTATGGAGGTAGGCCGCCTGCGGCCACGGTTGCAATTGCTGCCTGGCATACGCATACCTGCCAAGTATGAATCCTTCCCATTGCTGGAGGTGGTACGCGATGCGGTTGGCCACTACCATGTCGGGCCTTACCACCCACCCCTGCTGCGGTTCTGCGCCGCCACCTTCCTGGAGGAGCGCCAGATAAGCCTGAAGCTGAATGCGCTGACTGAAACCATGCGCGGCAAGATTCGCGATCTGGTAGGTGGCCGGGAGGTGGCCGACAATGTGGGCAGGCTGGATCGGGATGGCCGGCAGCAGCTATATGCCGCACGCCACCTGGCTTCCATGCTGCCCTTGCTGGAATTGAGGCTGCGCGCCGGTGTCAGCCACCCACATGATATCTATATGTGCCTTGCCGCCATGGCGGGCCAGATTGCCGCGCTGGGTGCCAACCCTACGCCACCCGTGCTGGATGCCTATAGGCACGAGGATTTCCTGCCTGGCATGTTGACCTTGCTGGGGTATATCGAAACCCGCCTGGCACTCTTGAATGCCCCGTTTGAGGCCATGCTATTCGAGCGACTGTCGCCCACCAGCTTTATGCGCCAGCTACCCGAGGAACTACGCCCGGATGCCCTGGTGATTGAGGTGCGGGGCAGCGATGGGGTGAGCCCGGCAAGCCTGCGGCAGTGGATGCAGCACGCCAGGGTGGCCAGCGATGACCTGATGCCCGTGCTGGAGCAACGCCGCCTGCCCGGCGCCAGCGTGCGGCAACTGCCGGCAAATCAATACAGTGGTCTGAACGTCTCGGACGGCGCGTTGCTGTTCGAGATCAGCAACAAGGCCATCGATGTGGGTGACAAGCTGTTGCCGGTAATACGCCAAGGCCGCCCACTGCTGGTGCAGGGTCCGATGGAAGGACAGTCGCCGCGCGAGATCGTGCTGCACCTGACCCGGTCCATGCCGCAGTCCAAGCCCCAGGCCACCGTAGACATCCACGAGGTGGCGCACGATGACTGATACCACGTGGTCCGATGGCGCCCTGCTGGCCCGGTTTACCGAGTTCTATGAAGATGTGGCCGTGATCAAGCAGGCCATCGCGCACGGCAGGTTGCCGCTGCTGCTGGGTGGTGATCTGCCCGCCCATGCCAGCCCGGCAGACCTTGCCAGCATGGTCAGCGGCAGGTTGTCGCAACGCTTGCTTCAGCAAGGGCGGGAAATGGCGGTGTCGTCGCCGGAAGCCGAGTTGCGTGCCTACCGCATCGTCCAGTTCGTCATGGCTGGCCTGGGCGACGAGGTGTTCATCCTGGAGGTGGACTGGCCCGGCAATACCCACTGGTTGTCCAACCTGATCGAATACGCCCTGTTCCGTCGCCAACAAGCCGGCAGGACCTATTTCGAGCTGCTGGGCAACCTGCTACATACCCGTGGACGGGGCCGTCTCCAGCTGGAATTGGGCATCATCTTTCTGCTAACCCTGCAACTGGGCTTCAAGGGAGAGTATCGGGGCCAGCACGGCCAGGCTGCCCTGGCCAGCTATCGCAGCAAGTTGTTGCGCTACATCGCTGATCGGCGCCCGCTCGTTTCGGCCGACAAGCCGGTGTTCTCGCAAGCCTACTCCCACACGCTCATCGTCAAGGATGACCACCGGCTGGCCCCCATGAAGCCCTGGTATCGAGCCGGTGCAATAGCGCTGCTGGTTTACCTGGTGGTCTCCACGGCCATCTGGCTGCAGACGCTCGTTCCGCTGACTGCCAAGCTCGATAGCTATATGGGCGGGGGCTAGCGTCATGGCAAAGAGCCTGAATCTAGGGTCTATTCCTTACCAGCCCCACGCGGAGACCTGGAGCCTGCCGGTTTTGTTGGGCCTTGGTTGCGGTGCCATTATTCTGGTGCTGCTGGTGTGGCTGCTGCTGCGCAGTCGCCGCCCTGCCGTAGCCAAGCCCGCAGCTGCCGCGCCAGCTGCGGCGGCAAGTACCCCTGCCAAGCCTGCGTCCACTGCCAGCCTGTCACCCCAGCACTGGGCTGATGTGATGCTGGGGGCGTTGCGCTACCTCAGTACCCGGCGGGAATGGCGCTACCGTAGCCCCTGGGTGCTCCTGCTGGGCGAACAAGGTGCAGGCAAGTCAAGCCTGGTTGCATCCTTGCAGGATGGCCAGCGCGAGGCTGTCCTGTTGCGCGAACAGAAACTGCCGGTCACCGATACTCAATGGCATTTCTGCAGCGGCGGCGCCGTAGTCGACCCCAACGGGCTGTTACCTGCGGCGGAGACTGACAGCAACGAAGGAAAGCGCTGGCTCAAGGTGCTGGATGCCATTGATAGCCGCCGGCCGGAACGGCCGATTGACGCAGTTGTTCTGACCATCTCGGCGGCCACCCTGTTGCGCGCCGATACAACAACCCTGCAGGATTTGGCTGAATCGTGCTATCGACAGCTCTGGCAGTTGCAGAAGCGATTTGAGTTCGTCTTGCCTGTGTACGTGGTGCTGACCCAGTGCGACGCCATTGCCGGCTATCGGGCATTCTGGTCGGCGCAACCTGTGGCAAGGCGCAAGGAGATATGGGGCTGGTCCAATCCCTCGCTGACCGACTACGAGGATATACCCGGGCTGCTGAAACAGCTGTTTACCGAGCAGATCAATAGTCTGCGGCAGTTGCAGATTGAGGCGGCCGCCGGGCGCGACCAGATTGCCGATGCAGATGACTTTTTCCTGTTTCCGCAACGCTTCGGCAGGCTGTCCGTACCATTGGGCGCCTTGCTGGAGACCGTACTGAAGCCCAGCACCTATCATGCCGGTTTTTATTTTCGCGGCGTTTACTTCAGTGGCAGCCTGGCAGCGGATGGCGCCACACCCAGCGGTGTCAGCGCCCAGATCGACTTCGTCGAGAACCTGTTCACCCAGAAGATACTGGCCGAATCCGGCCTGGCCCGTCCTGTCAGGCAAAGTATCTGGTCGCGTAACAACCTGATCCGCCGGTTCCAGTTTGGCGGGCTTGCCATTGTGTGCGGCCTGTTTGCCGCGCTGGCCTGGAGCAGTGTGCAGCTGCGGCAGCAGACCGCCAGCCTGGGCAACGCCTTTGACATGGTCCACACCGTCAGCGAGCAGAGCATACGCAAGGGCCGCTGCCTTGGGCAGTCAGAAGTCTATGGTGTGCTCAAGGCGGTGGGCAGCCTCAAGGCCGATCTCGGCTTTGCCGCCATTCCCGCCTCATGGGTGGATACGCGCATGGTCGACGATGCCAGCAAGTGGCTGTCGCAGAAAGCCTTCCAGGATGTGGTGATGCCCAGCATTGCCTGCAAGCTGGAGCGACGAGCCCAGGAGCTGGCTGGTTTTCAGGGTAAGCGACGAGTGGACAATCTGATCACCAGCAGCAGCGTTGCCGCAGCCAATGCCGATCTGGACGGCTATGTCGCCAGCGTAATTGAGTTGGAGAGCAATCTGGATGCCTTCCGCGAGCTGGCCCTGCCCGGTGGTGATTCGGCCAAGCAGCGGCAGGTGCAGTTGTTTGAGCAACTGAGCCATTACGCCTATGGCACGCCACCACCCACACAACGCAACGGCCTCAACAGCCTGTATTACGAGTCGCTTGCCCGCCTGCACTACAAAACACCCTTGACCCTGCCCAGCCAGATGAAGGAAGGCATAGCGCGCCAGATTGATCTGCAGTCCGACGGCTTGCGCAAGGAACTGCTGGAGCGCATAGACCTGGGCGAGCGCCTGGTGCAGATGCTCGGCACCGACAACAACACCGCTGGCCAGACTGCAGTGATGGAGCATCTGGTGGCTTTGCAAGACTGGCTGGGCTGGATGCGTTCTAACTGGCTGGGCAATCCACGCGGCGGCAACCCCTGCGTGAACACCGGTAATCGCCTGGCCGAGCGCCTCCAGCCACTGTATCAGCGCCACGGCTATCCCATGCACCTCGCAGATGTTGATGCCCACTTCAGCCCCACCCACTGCACCGAGCCCGCGCTGGCCAAGATGAAGTCCTTGACGCTGCCGCCCTACGGTGCGGTGTTCGTACCAGCAGGGGAGGACTACACGCTGAACCCGGCACTGGCACCTGAATTGACCGGCTTTGTGGCCTTGCGCAAGCTTAGCTTCATGCCCCTTGAGGGTCGCCAGAACCTGAGCTGCCAGTTTGCCCAGGCTGGCTGGCGCCAGGAGCAGCTGGGGCAGGCCGCCAGCTACCTGCGCGAGTACCAGAGCTTCGCCACCGCACAAAGCGTCAGTGAAGACGGAGACCGCCCTCTGTTTGATCGTCTGGCGCGCCGACAGCTGCAATTGGTGCTCAATGCCACGCTCAGCGATGCCCAGAAAAAGCCGCTGGACTGGCACGCAGCCGGCCAGGCAGACCAGGAATCACAGATGGCCAGCCAGAGCGCCAATTTTGGCAAGCAACTTGATGCCCTGAACAAGCTGCTCACTCAGTTGCAGCAGGTCAATGGTGCCGGCGGTGCCGAACCCTTCAGCCGCTGCCTGCGTGAATACGCCGGCGACATGCTGCTACGGGTGGATGCACTGGCCGAAAACAGCAAGCTCTACCAGCCTGAGTCCGCCGTTGGTGAGATGGCTGGAGGGACGCACCCAGTCTATCTGTTTGGCGATAGTGGCCAGGTCAAGGAATACCTGGTGCAGCAAAGGGAGCGCAGTGCCGTACTGGCCGACTATGCAGCCCCCTTCGTCAGCCTGCTAGACCGTGGCGGCAGCCTGGGTACGGCCAATGGTGCCAGCCAGGGCTATTGGCGTAACACCATTACCGAACTCAAGCGCTATCGGGATTTCAAGGAGCCTGGCAGCTCACTGGGCTCGCTGGAGACACTGTTCAGCAAGACGCTGGCAACCCTGGACTACGAGACCTGTGGTACCAGCCTGGCGCAAGCAGGCAAGGCGGTAGAGGGATACGACCTCTATAGCCAGCGCTACCGCATGCTCTCGGCCCAAAGCCTATGGCGCTGCCAGGACAGGCGCGAGGCCGATGCCTATATGCGCTACCGCAAGCTGGCCAACCGTTTCAATCGCGAGCTGATAGGCCGTTACCCCTTTGCCGACAGCGATGCCCGCGACGCGGACCTGAACACCGTCCGTGCGTTCTTCCGCGACTATGATGCGGAGCGAGAGGGGCTGGACAAGGCCATTGCCGGCCTTAAACACAGCCGCTGGAACGATATACGGCGCTTCCTGGATAGGCTGGATACCGTGGCTGACTTCCTGCGGCCTACGCTGGGCACCTCCGAGGGTAGCCGGCCGGTTAGGCTGGGTGTTGGCTTCCGCGCCCTGTCACGCCAGACCATGGGGGCTGAGCAACTGATCAGTTGGCACCTGAGCACGGGCAGCGCCCTGGCCGAATACCCGGGGAGTACCCGCGACCTGGATTGGCCGTTTGGCGAAGCCATCGTGCTGGACCTGAACTGGGCAAAGCAATCAGCCTGGCGTCCGGTGGTGGATACGACGCAAACCACCTTGAGGGTGGATGGCAGCGTGGCCAGCTTTGCTGCCGCTGGCAACTGGGGCTTGCTGCGCTTTATCGAGGCACATCAGCCGGTGGCTTTGCCCAGCACCGACCCCCTGGACCCCAGCCGCTGGTTGCTGCAGTTCAATGTGCCACTAGCCGATAGCGCCAATCCGGCTGCCCGTAGCCATGCTCGGGTGTTCCTGGCGCTGACGCTCAATAGTATCGACCCCAAGACCCAGGCCGCGCAGCCCTTGCTGCTGCCGCGCGACTGGCCACGGGCCGCCCCCTTCTACTGGTGACCCCTATGCGCCCCGAACTTACGCAGAAGGCCAAGCAGTTTTTCCAGGACAGGCTGGGCATACCCCTGGAAGAGCTGCTGCTACCCATCGAACCGGATAAACCTACCGGGAAATCGGTACGCGGAAATGGTGTCTACAGCGCCATCAAGGAGGCCCGCCGCGAAGATGACGCCAGTGTGCCGCTGGGCGCCTGGGCGTATGAGCTGAAGCAGGCAGACTGGGACAAGGTCAGCGATATCGCCGCCCATGCGCTGGTCAGCAAGACCAAGGATCTGCAACTGGCTGCCTGGCTGCTGGAAGCACAGATCGCCAAGGTAGGCTTTGAGGCCATACCGGCATGCGTCCTGCTGATGCAGTCACTGTGCGAGCGCTATTGGGAAGCGCTTTACCCCCGCATAGACGAGGGCGACCAGGAGTATCGGGCCAACATCCTGCGCTGGGTCAATGAAAAGCTATTGCCCCAGATACGCCTGTTGCCTTTGACCAATGCCAACCGCAATGCCCGCGATTACGGCTGGGCAGACTTTGAGCAGGCCAAGCGCAATGAGCAGCTGCGCGCCATGCATGGCCGCCATGGCCAGCAGGAGATTGAGGGCACGACCCTGCAGGAGTTCCAGTCGGCGCTGTCGGCAACCTCTACCGAGTCGCACACCGCCTGCTATCGCCTGCTGGCTGATTCGCTGGAGGCGCTGGAATCCTTTGCCGCCACGCTGACCCAGCTTTGGGGCGAAGAAGCGCCCAGCCTTAACGGCCTGGCCGGCCTGCTGGAGCAGATACAGGCCTTGATCGCCGGTGAACTCTACAAACGGGGCGTGCGCCTTAGTGCCCCGCGTGGCAAGGAAGAGAAGCGAGAAGCCGTTGCCACAGTCAGCCAGAATGGTGGTGGCGGAAGCGACGGCGGCGATGGCGGTAGCGAGGACGATGGCGGTGAAGATGAGGGAGGTAATGGTGATGGCCCTATCCGCAGCCGTGCGGATGCCTATCACCGGCTGGCCGTGATTGCCGACTATCTGGCTGCTCGCGAACCGCACAGCCCAGTGCCCTACCTCATACTGCGCGCGGTGGAATGGGGCAATATGAATACCGCTGAGCTTTACCACGAGGTATTCATGAAATTTGGCGGTCAATTGAATGTATTCGAGCTGCTTGGGCTAGACCCCGAGCAAAAGTAGGTGCCTGCTGTGAGCTTACACCCTTGAAAACCGAGACCAACTTATGAGGACAACTTCAAGAGGACGACGAGCACCAGCGAAGCTCCCTCTCGGCGGCAAGGGCAGCGGTGCAGACTCAATCAGGAGTGGCCTGCGGGTTCAGGCTACCTTGCTGCCTACACTGGCCATCACCACCCGCAATGATTTGAGTCCATAACAGGCGAACAGGACGAGCAAATGGACGCACATGCCAAGACCCGCCACCCGGCTTTCCAGCTCGCGCCCTGTGCACCCAAGTCTTACGGTGCTTCGCCCGTGGCCGCGTTGTGCCGTCAGGTAAAGTGGGCCTCTGCAACCCTTGCGCCGACGGCATTTCCCGAACTGATGGCTGCAGCTGGATATCACCAGGCCGTGTTTGCCGCCATGCCCGATGACTTGCCACAGCGTATCCAGACTTGGCCGGAGGCGCTCTGGCTGGCATGGCGCCATGCCCTGCAGCAGTGCTGGCAGGCTGCCCAAGTGGCGGATGCCGATCTGGCGCGCAAGTTTACCCATTTTGGCTGGGCGCTGGAGCTATGGGGGCTGGTGCGCGATGCGCAGTATGTCCTGCGGGCGGCGAGCCGGGATCCTGCCGATTGCTGGCTGTGGCTGGCACGATGTGAAGCCGCCACAGGGCGGCTGCAGGAGGCCATGGCGTACCTGAGCCGGGTGCTGGTCAACGCCCCCTTGCATGCGGACGCTAGGCAGCTGCAGACCCGCATTGGCCCACGCCTACGCCAGCAGCAGGCATTGGCCGCCCAGGTGCGCAGTGGCCCCGTGCTGAGGCTGGAAAGCCTGAATGAGGCCCACGCCGCGGCGCTAGCCTGGCAGTACCGCGACCCGCATATCGCGCAAGCCACCGATCTGCCAGAACTGGCGGACGAAGCGGCCGTGCATGCCTGGCTGGCCGAACAAGCGGTAGAGGTGGGCAGGCACAACTACGCGGTCATGCATCTGCACTATGGTTTTATCGGGGTTGTCAGCTTGTCGGCAGTCGGGAGACAGGCGTTTATCCATTACTGGCTGGGTGTGGACTATCAAGGCCAGGGCCATGCCTTGCCCGCCACCACACTGCTTACCGCTCAGGCCAAGGCCATGGGCATGCAAACCCTGTTTACCTCGGTCCTGCCAGACAACAGGCGCTCCGTGCGTGTGCTGGATAGGTTGGGCTTTGGTGCGCTACCCGTGCCACCGCTACGCGACGCCGATGCGGCGCTACAGTTCTCCTGCCTGCACCTGAATGGCACTGCCATCGAACCCGAGGCAGACCTGGCAGCCTTGATGACACTATGCACCCAACTGGATGCGCCACTGCTGCTGGCAGATTCGGTCGATTCAACCACGCTCCTGGCACAAAGCGAGGCCACTATATGCCACTAGCGTGTGCCCCTACCCGGTTTCTTGATAGGTGTCGCCGCCATCTGTCCACCGCGCCCTGGCGGCAAGCCGCTATCGAGCGGACTGCGCTCGGTACCCAGGTGCATACGCGCCTTTACCCCCGGCATGGTCTCCAATCTGCCTATGGGTTGCCCGGTAAAGCCACCACGCAGGCTGGACTGGATGTCGGGGTTCAGTTGGGAAGTCAGTGCAACCTGATGGCGGCGGGGCAAGGGAATGTCCACCGTCGCCTGCATGGCACGCCGCGGCGAGGCCTGCGACATACCCCACTGTTCCAGTATCCGCAGCCTTGGATTCATGTCCTGCGGGTAGGCCACGCCCAGTACATCGCTCACACGGCTACCGCTGTCAGACCGTATCAGGCTGACCATATGCCGGCGATGTCGCAAGCCGAGGTGAAATGGAAGAGACATGACCATGCTCCGTGATGTAACTGGGTGGGCTAGCAACTGAATCAACTTGATTTGGCTGCCACAGCCAAAGGCCGTCGTAGGCAGAACAAGCTGCGTACCATGCACAAGCATAGCAAACCGCAGCCATGGACACCGACATCCTTGATCGCCTGGCGCTGCCTGACACCCGCCAGTGGGCAATCGCTATCGGCTTGCCGGCTGTATTGCCATGATGGTGTAGCCGTCCTGCAGTTTTTCCACTTTAAAGCGCACCTTATCGCCGGGTTTTACCTGGTCCAGAAAAGCGGCATCCTTCACCCGGAACACCATGGTCATGGGTGGCATCTCCAGGTTCTTGATTTCGCCATGCTTGATGGTGATCTTCTTTTGGTCGGCATCAATCTTCTTGATTTCGCCTTCGGTCAGCTGCTCATGATGGCTTGCATGTTCTGCCGCGGTAGGCGCCGAAGTTTCTGCGCTCGCGCTTAACGGAGCTGCCAGGGCGGCTATCGTGAAAAGACAGAGTGGGAGTACTTGCTTCAACATCGGAGTTCCTTCCGGGGATACAAGGGTTGCCAGAGGCTGGCGGCGATTGTGTCAGGGTTTGGCCGGCAAGACGGTGACACGGCCAACCATGCCAGCTTCAAAGTGGCCGGGAATCAGGCAGCCGAACATGAATTCGCCCGGCTTGTTGAACTCCCAGATGATTTCCTGTTTCTTGCTGGGCGGTACGTGCGCCATATAGGGCGAGTCATGTTCCATATTGGGGAACTTCTTCATGACTTCAGCGTGTTCCTTCAGCTTCTGCTCGGTACCCAATACCAGCTCATGCATGATCTTGCCCTTGTTGTGCAGCACAATACGCAGGGTGTCGCCTTGGCGCACCGTGATCTTGCTGTGGTTGTATCGCATGTTGTCGTGCATGCTGATATCAATGGTCCGGCTCACCTTTTTGGGGTCACCCTGGCGGCCAAACTCCTCCTGGTCGGCCGAAATTCCATGTTTATCAGCATGCGAGTTGGCTGCTCCACCATGTGCCCACGATTGTCCGACGGTAAGAAGCGAAGCCAGCGCCAAGGTAAACAGGGATAGTGAGTTACGCATGTGTTTTTTCCTAATGCTATTGAATCAATGGCCGCTGTGGCCGTTGGGTTTGATCACCTGGAGCGTCTTGCTGTCGGCAGGAGGCGCCTTGGCGCGCGTCGGTTCGGCCAGCTCTCCCGTCCACTCGTAAGCCACCGAGCCGGCAGGATACTTGTAGGGGCCGGGGTCCTTGTAGTCGCCAGGCTTGATATCGTCCCTGACCTTGAAGGTAGTGAACATACCACCCATCTCGATGGGGCCGAACTGACCCATGCCGGTCATCATGGGCAGGGTGTTGTCGGGCAGCGCCATTTCCATCTCACCCATGTCTGCCATGCCGCGTTCACCCATGACCATATACTCGGGCACCAGCTTGTTGATCTTGTCGACCAGCCCGCGATGATCCACCCCTATCATGGTGGGTACGTCATGCCCCATGGCATTCATGGTGTGGTGGGATTTATGGCAGTGAAACGCCCAATCACCAGGCCGATTGGCCACGAACTCGATGGCACGCATCTGCCCTACCGCCACATCGGTAGTCACTTCCGGCCAGCGCGCCGATTTGGGCACCCAGCCGCCATCGGTGCAAGTCACCTCGAAGTCCACGCCATGCAGATGGATAGGGTGGTTGGTCATGGTCAGATTGCCCACCCGGATGCGCACTCTGTCGTGGGTCCGTGCCACCAGTGAATCAATGCCGGGGAAGGACCGGCTGTTCCAGGTCCACAGATTGAAGTCGGTCATGGTATTGACCTTGGGCGTGTAGCTGCCAGGATCAATGTCGTAGGCATTCAGCAAGAACACGAAATCGCGGTCTACTGCCATGAACTTGGGGTTACGTGGGTGGACAACCAGCGACCCCATCATGCCCATGGCCATCTGCGTCATTTCGTCCGCATGCGGGTGGTACATGAAGGTGCCCGACTTGATCATCTCGAACTCATAGACAAAAGTCTTGCCCGGCTTGATCTGAGGTTGATTCAGACCACCCACACCATCCATGCCATTGGGCAGCAGAATGCCGTGCCAGTGCACCGTGGTATGTTCAGGCAGGCGATTGGTGACAAAAATCCGCACCTTGTCGCCCTCCACGCACTCTATGGTCGGCCCAGGGCTTTGGCCGTTGTAACCCCACAGATTGGCCTTCATGCCGGGTGCAATCTCCCGCACTACCGGTTCGGCCACTAGGTGGAACTCCTTCCAGCCGTCGCGCATGCGCCACGGCAGCGTCCAGCCGTTGAGTGTCACAACCGGGTTATAGGGCCGCCCGTTCGGCGGGTGCAGCGGTGGCTGCATGGCTGCGCTGTCCTGGCTGGCGGCCTCCGGCAGACTGGCCGCCCCCACGCGCGATACGGTGGCCGCCCCAACCAGACCTGCGGCGGCTTGTTGCAGAAACTGTCTGCGATTGCTCATCTGTGCTTCCTAAACTAGTGTCCGCCACCGGCAGGCGGCATCCCTATCGGGCCTTCGGCTTGCTGGCGCGTTGGGCCACCAGCGGTCGCTGCCATTTCCAGATTGGCGTCGGCCTCCCAGAAGGCGCGCAATGCCTCCACATAGGCGTTCACGCTGCCAACCTGCTCCCTGGCGTCGGCCAGCAACTCGAACACGCCTATCAACATGCCGTTGTAACGCAGCAGGTTTTCTTCGGAGATTGATTTACGCAGCGGCACGATTTCATCACGGTAGTGCTTGGCTAGGTCGTAGGCGCTGCGATAGCCCAGATAGCTGGTTCGCAACTCCGACTCGGCGTTGATCCCGATTTCGGCTGCCCGGTTAAAGGCAATGCGGTAGCTAGCCTCGGCCCGCGCCACCTTGGCGCCGCTCCAGTCGAACAACGGCAGTTGCAGCTCCAGTTCATACCCTCGGCTACGATGCCCGTCATTGGTGCTGTTGCGCAGGTAGGAGGTTTCCAGTGCGTTGACGAAGCCCGTGGATCGAGTCAGCCCCAACGAACTCGCCAATCCGCTCACTTCATGCTTGGCCATCTGGATATCCAACCGGTTCTGTACCGCAGTCTGAGCAGCCGTATCGAATTCGCGCGGCTTGGCCGGAAGATCGGGCAGGCGCTCTGGCAAGGCCAGTCGTCTGGCATCCGGGCCGGCCAGGCCTGACAGGCGTATCAACTGCTCCCTGGCCTCTATCGCCGCCTGTCTGGCGCGCGCCAATTGGGCCGTGGCTTCGGCGTAATAGGCCTGCTCGCGAGCATAGGCCAGCTTGCTGAAATTACCCACGGCGGCCATGCGCTTGGCCAGAGTGGCGCTGGCCTCAGCCGCCTCGTTCACATCCGCCATATAGCGGGCCGATTGCTCCGCCGCCACGGCATTGACCCAGGCCTTACGGGTGTCCAGCGCGATGCGGGTGATGTCGCCTGCCACACGCAGTTTCTCCTGCTCTACCTTGCGTGTCTCGATTGCCGTACGCCACGGAATGAACAACACACCCAGGATATCGATGCGAAAGGCCCGTTCGTATTCAACCTCATCGCCACTACGCAGCTTGCCGAAGCTGAGTGTGGGGTTCTCCAGGCGCGAAGCCTGCGCCAGCTCGGCTTGGGCTACGCCTATCTGGGCCAGCTTAGCCTGCACCGACCGGTTATTGAGCATGGCCAGCCGCACTGCATCGTCGGCCCCCAAGGGCTTGGACAGCAGCGCATCAACGGCCTTGGCCCGGTCGCGCTCATCGGCTTCGCTCACCACCAGCTTCAGTGCGCCCGAGTGCCCCCCACCGACCCATTGCTTCATATCGGCAATGGCGCCATCGGGCGAGACCGATGCGCAGCCCGCCAGCAGTGCCACCAGCACCGCAGCCAAGCCCTGCCTGGCGCGGGCATGTTGCGCCACACCAGCAAGCCTCATTGCTTGCCTCCTGCGTGTTGGTGCTCAGCCGGCGCAGCGCCAGGCTGCTGCTGATCGGTCATCTTCTTGCCGTGATGCGCGTGGTGATGCTTCATGTCTGCCTGCCCTGGCTGCGCTTTGGCATGCCCGGCATGCCCGCCCAGTACAGCCATCTCCTTGTTGGCTGCCTGCCATTGCGGTGGCGGCAACTGGGCCTGCCAGGGTGCATAGGCATCAAAGGCCGACTGATAAACCGCCGCGGCGGGCACAGGCTCTACCGCAGCAGCCCCCAAGGCCACCATGCCGACAAGTGCCACCAATCCAATATGCGACCGCATCTACACCTCCTGCTAAGTTGCCACTTACTTTAGGTGGCGCCGCTCGTCATCAAGCTGACATTCTGATTACAAATTTGTAATGTTCGACGCCGACAACGTCGCACGCTTAGGATGTGAGCCTGGATGGAGGGCGCTATGCGCATATTACTGGCTGAGGATGAGATACACGCTGGCGAATACCTGGTCAAAGGGCTAGGTGAGAATGGTCTTCTGGTGGATTGGGTCAGGAATGGGCTGGATGTCATCCCTCAGACCGCCAGCATCGATTACGACCTGGTGATACTCGATGTCGGCCTGCCGGGGCTGGATGGTTGGGAGGTACTGCGGCGGCTGCGCCCAGCGCAGACCATGCCGGTGCTGTTTCTGACAGCCCGTGATCGGGTGGAAGACCGGGTAAAGGGGCTGGAGCTGGGCGCAGACGACTATCTGATCAAGCCGTTCGCCTTCTCTGAGCTGCTGGCACGCGTGCATGTGCAGCTACGGCGAGGCAAACAGCAGGAGCTGGAAGTGTTGTCGTTGGCGGATCTGGAAGTACACCTGTTGCGGCGGCGGGTGGAACGCAGTGGACAGCGCATAGACCTGACCGCCAAGGAGTATGCCCTGCTGCTGCTCTTTCTGCGGCGCAAAGGCGAAGTGCTGTCCCGCACCCTGATTGCCGAGCAAGTCTGGGATATGAACTTCGATAGCGACACCAATGTGGTCGAAGTCGCCATACGGCGGCTGCGTGCCAAGATAGACGAGCCGTTTGATACCCCCTTGCTGCATACCGTCAGGGGCTTTGGCTATATCATGGAACAGCGGCCATGATGACCCTGCCAGGGCGAGCCAGCCTGGCCTTGCGGCTGGTGACCCTGTTTTCAGCCGGGTCCGCCATCATCATGGCCCTGGTGGGCTACACCCTGTACCACGCGCTGGGCATGCAGCTGGATGAGCGCGATACAGCCGAGATCAATGGCAAGACCGAAGTCGTACAGCATCAGCTGGCTGCCATCCCCCGCGCTGATGCCTTGGCCGAGCATGTCGGCAAGCTGCGCGAAATTACCGTGGGGCACCCCCATCTCAGCATAGGGCTACGCGCCGGTTCCGTCTGGCTGCTGCCGCCGCAGCCCGTGGTGCGCCGCGCGATACAGGGTGCACCGCTCCCTCCTGAGGGGCGCATCGTCACGCTGGAAGAGAGCGGCACGCGCTGGTGGGTCAGGCGCATCACGCACCATTGGGCTACCCCCCAACCCGCCAGTCTTGACGCCTATGTCGCCGTCGAAGTAACTGAATCGCAACGCATACTGCACTCACACAGAATGGTGGCCTTGCTGGTCGTCTTGCTTGGCACTGTTTGCAGTGGCCTGCTGGCCTATTTCGTGGCCCGTCGTGGTCTGGCGCCGCTAAGCCAACTTGCAGCACAGGCCGAGCTACTGACGGCCGACCAGTTGGGCGCGCCTTTGGATGTCGAACGGGCGCCGGGCGAGGTGCGTGGCGTAGTCGAAAGCCTGAACCGCATGCTGGCACGGCTGCACGAAAGCTTCCGTAGCCTGGAGCAGTTCTCCGCAGACATTGCCCACGAGCTGCGCACCCCGCTGAACAACCTGATGCTGCAGACCCAGGTCACCCTGAGCCGCCCGCGCGACGCAGATAGCTACCACGAAGCGCTGCTCTCCAATCTGGAAGAACTGGAACGGATGCAGCGCATGGTGCTGGACATGCTGTTTCTGGCACGCGCAGACCGTGGCATGCTGACCTTGCAACGCCAGGCGCTGGATCTGCGCGCCGAGGCCGACAGCCTGGCCGAATTTTTCGAACTGGCCGCGTCCGAGCACCACCAGACCATCACCGTGACAGGCGCGGCCACGGTATGGGGCGACCGCCTGATGGTGCGCCGCGCCCTGACCAACCTGCTATCCAATGCAGTACGCTACGCCCCGCTGAAGGCCGCCATCAGCATCACATTGGAGGCGGGCGCCGACACGGCCAGCGTTACGGTGTCCAATCCCGGCCCGCCTATCTCCCCCACCGAACTGCAACACCTGGTTACCCGCTTTGCCAGGGGCGACGACGCCCGCAGCCGTGACACCGATGGCGTGGGCCTGGGGCTGGCTATCGTGGATTCCATCATCCGCCTGCACCAGGGAGAGATGACGGTCAGTAGTGCATCGGGGCGGATTGGGGTTTGCTTGCGTTTTCCCGCGTATATTGCTTGACCAGTCGACACTGGTATAAGGGTTTAGGCCTTCACAACCACTTTGCCTGGGACTGCTACGGTGGTACCTCAAGCCTACTACTGCAAAGGCTTGACCTGCACATTGCCGCGCTCAGCAGCAGTCTTGGCCGCAGCTTCGTCCGCAGCCGCTTTGGCGGCGGCCTCTTCGGCGGCCTTGTCCTTGCTGGCGGCCTCTACCGCCCAGCTACCGGCTTTCACCACGCCCTTGCCAGTCGCGATGGCCACATCGGCCGTCACTTCTACCGCGGTAGCTGCGAGGCTCACTGCCGTACCGGCCACGCTGATGACGGCGCAACCACCCAGGCTGCCTATGATGGCAAACAGCCCTATCCAACGTGCTAATTGCATACTTGCTTCCCGAGTTGCCTGCTTCAATCGACGCACAATACCACTTTGCCACAGTTGCGGTTGTCTTCCAGATAGCGGTGTGCCTGGGCGGCATCGGCCCAGGCAAAGGTCTGGTCCAGTGTCAGTTTGACCTCGCCTGCTGCCAGTGCCGGTAGCACCGTGTCGCGCAGCGCGGCGGTCAGGCAGGCTTTTACCGCCCGCGGCTGCGGCCGCAGCGTGGAGCCGCGCACCGATAGACGCTTTACCAGCAGCCGGCCGATATCGAGCTGCGCTCCTGCGCCCCCCATCAAGCCAATGACAACCAATCTGCCATCGGGTTTCAGGCTGGCCAGATTGCCCTCCAGATAAGCACCGCCTATGCAGTCCAGTATCAGTTCCACGCCACCTGCGGCTTTGACCTCGGCGGCAAAATCCGCCGTGCGGTAGTTGATGGCTAGGCGAGCGCCCAGGCTGCTGCAGTAAGCCGCTTTCGCTTCACTGCCCACCGTGGCGATGGCGCTGGCGCCCAGCAGCCTGGCCAGTTGTATGGCCGCCGCGCCCACGCCGCTAGCGCCTGCATGCACCAGTGCCGTTTCACCAGCCTGCAGGCCACCGAGCACCACCAAGTTGAGCCAAGCTGTCATCCAGGCTTCCGGCAGGCTGGCGGCGGCTTCTATGCTGAGCCAGGAGGGTCGTAATACGGCGCAGTCGGCATCGAGCACGGCATATTGGGCATAGCCGCCGCCTGCTACCAGGCCGAACACGGCATCGCCTAGGGCAAACCCGGTAACGCCCTCGCCCAGCGCAGCGACTTCGCCTGCAACCTCCAGGCCCAGTATGGGCGATGCACCGGGCGGTGCCGGGTAGCGCCCTTCTCGTTGCACGATATCGGCGCGGTTGACGCCGGCAGCCTGCACACGCACCAGTAGTTGCCCGGCAGCCGGTATCGGTGTAGCGGTAGTGCCCATATATAGCGTATCGGCTCCACCGGGCGCGGTTTGCAGTAACGCACGCATGGTGGCTGGCGGTGGCGTGCTCATGTCAATGCCACGCTCATGGCGGCGTCCTTTACCTTGCCAGCCTCATGCGGCAGGGCCAGGTAGTCGGTGGATTGCATCTCGGTCAGGCGGCTGGCGGTGCGGAAGAACTCATGGGCAAAGCTGCCTTCGGTGTAGATAGCCTCGGCTTCGGTCTGGGCCGAAATGATCAGCTTGACCCGGTAGTCGTAGAAAACATCTACCAGCCAGGTCAGCCGCCGTGCGGCCGATGCCTCCTTGGCGGTCAGCACGGGCACATCAGACAGAATCACGGTGTGGTACTGCCGCGCCAGCCATAGGTAATCGGTTTGCGAGCGCGGGCCATCGCACAGTTCCTTGAAGCTGAACCACACCACCCCAGGTGCGTGGCGCAGGGCGTTGACCTTGCGCTCCTCTATCACCATCTCGCAAGGCAGGTCGGATGCCGTTGCCAACTTGCTGAAGATGCTGGCCAACTCCCGGTCGGTATCGGGCGTGATGGGAGTGAGATAGGTGCGCGCCTGGGTCAGGGTGCGCATGCGGTAGTCGTTGCCACCATCGACATTGACGACCTCTACATGCTGCTTGAGCAAGGCGATGGTGGGCAGGAAGTTATGGCGCTGCAGACCATTGGGGTAGAGGTCGTCCGGTGCATAGTTGCTGGTGGCCACCAGCACAGTGCCCAGGTCGAACAAGTGGGTGAACAAGCGCCCCAGTATCATGGCATCGGCGATATCCGAGACATGGAATTCGTCGAAGCACAGTACCCGCGTATGCCTGGCGATGTTGGCGGCCACGGTAGCCAGCGGGTCGGTTTCGTTCTTCAGCGCGCGCAGGCCATCGTGCACCTCTTGCATGAAGTGATGGAAATGCAGCCTGCGCTTGCGCTTATAGGGCAGGCAGGCAAAGAAGCCATCCATGAGGAAGCTCTTGCCGCGCCCTACCCCGCCCCAGAAATACAAGCCCTTGGGCACATCGGGCGAGGGCAGCAGGCTGCGGCCGAACAGCCGGTCGCGCTTGCGCTTGAATTCCAGCAGGTCGTCGTACAACCGCTGCAGGTGGCGTATGGCGTTTTCCTGCGATGCATCGCGCTGGAAACCTTCTTGCCGTGCGGCGGCCTCATACCACTGTAATGGTGGTGTGCCAGGCTGGATATGGGCGGTGAATACGTGTTGCGACATGGCAGACTTTGGTTGGCGCGATAAAACCGATTATAACTGTGACGCAAGCACGCACGCTCCCCGAAGCCTGGGTTCGTACAAGTGAGGGCAACGCAAGCACGAAGTTCTTGGGCCTGCCATAACTGCTAGGGCGCGCCACAATTCGCTTGAGCTGGCCTGCACGACTGGGAAAATGAGGTTTCGGGAGGTAGCTGCAAGACCTGACGTAACGACTCGTATATATTGGGGACTGGCCGCAGCCGGGTGGCAGCGATGCATACCCTCAAACCTAATAACGCGGCCATTCCAAGCACGCAAACTCAGGAGAAAGCCAACATGGCCAGAATCGCACTCGTCACCGGCGGCATGGGCGGTATCGGAACCGCCATCTGTCAGAAACTCGCCGACGCGGGGCACACCGTAGTCACTACTTACAGCCGGCCAGGCAAGGAAGTTCAATGGCTAGCCGACCAGAAGGAAAAAGGCTACACCTTCCACGCCTATCAATGTGACGTGGCCGACTATGAATCCTGCCAGGCACTTGCCGCCCGCATCAGCGCGGAAGTCGGCCCGGTGGATGTGCTGGTCAACAACGCCGGCATCACCAAGGACACCACCTTCCGCAAGATGAGCAAAGTGGACTGGGATGTGGTCATGCGTACCGACCTGGATTCCATCTTCAACGTCACCAAGCCCTTCATCGACGGCATGACCGACCGCAGCTTCGGTCGTGTCATCAATATCTCCAGCATCAACGGCCAAAAGGGCCAGTTCGGCCAGACCAACTACTCGGCGGCCAAGGCCGGCATGCACGGCTTTACCAAGGCCCTTGCACAGGAAGTCGCCAAGAAGGGTGTCACGGTCAACACCGTCAGCCCAGGCTATATCGCCACCGAGATGGTCATGGCAGTCAAGGAAGAAATCCGTCACGCCATCATATCCGGCATCCCGGTCAACCGCCTGGGTCTGCCGGAAGAAGTCGCTGACTTGGTGGTTTATCTGGCCGGCGACAAATCCGGCTTCATCACCGGCTCCAATATCGCCATCAACGGCGGCCAGCACATGTTCTAAGCGCCGCACCGGCCGCGACAGGTACGCAGGCTTTGCCAGACCGTTCCAATGCCTGTCAAATACGGTGAAGTAACAAGGGGTGCATGGCACCCCTTTTCATTTTCATGGCCGCAGATACACGCCGCAGCGCAGTGGCCTTGCAACGATTGTCCTTATAAATCAGCCACATAATTATTTCCAAATTGCCCCACCCCGCATCAGGCGGTATCCTTTCGCTTTGAACCGAACTTGAATGAACAGCGCCCTGCCATGACCATCGTCATCAAGACTCAGGAAGACATCGAGAAAATGCGTATTGCCGGCCGGCTGGCCAGCGAAGTGCTCGATTACATCACCCCCTTCGTCAAGCCGGGCGTAACGACGTTGGAACTGAACCGCCTGTGCCATGAATACATGGTCAATGTGCAAGGCACTATCCCGGCACCGCTCAACTATTGCCCGCCGGGCTATACCCCCTACCCGGCCGCTATCTGCACCTCGGTCAACCAGGTGATCTGCCACGGCATACCCAACGACAAGCCACTCAAGAACGGCGATGTGGTCAATCTGGATATCACCGTCATCAAGGATGGCTACCACGGCGACAACAGCCGCATGTATGAGGTTGGCACCGTTGCCTCCCATACCCGCCGCCTGAGCCAGGTAACCTACGAATGCATGTGGTTGGGCATAGAGCTGGTCAAGCCGGGCGCCCGCCTTGGCGATATCGGTGCCGCCATCCAGCGGCATGCCGAGAAGAACGGTTACTCGGTGGTACGCGAATTCTGTGGTCACGGCATAGGCAAGAAGTTCCATGAAGAACCGCAGGTGCTGCACTACGGCAAGCCGGGCACTGGCGTGGAACTGAAGGCCGGCATGATCTTCACCATCGAGCCCATGATCAACGCGGGTAAGAAGGACATACGCTCCATGCCCGACGGTTGGACCATCGTCACCAAGGATCGCTCCATCTCTGCCCAGTGGGAGCACACCATACTGGTGACCGAGACGGGCTACGAAGTGCTGACCCAGTCAGCCGGTTCACCAGCCAAGCCGGTGCTGCTCGCGGCCCCAGTCACCGCCTGACAGGCTAGGCATGCCCCACAGAGACGCCGTTTAGCGGCGTCTCTTGCATTTGTGGCGCCGGCCGGAGCAAGTACAGGGTAAACAGGCAGCTCCGGAATATAAAATCGGCTGCCGCCGGCACCGTCTATGCTGCTTTCAAAGCTAAAAAGACTGCCCTGGAGGATTAGCCATGCTAGTACCCATCGACCTGGCGGATGCGTTGCTCACCGCCGAGCTATTGCAGCTGCAGCGCCTGGCCTACCGCCAGGAAGCCGAACTGATCGGCTACCCCGACCTGCCACCGCTCAAGGAAGGCCTGCCTGAGTTGATGGACAGTGGCGAAACCATGCTGGGTTGGCGTGTAGATGGCGAGTTGCAGGGCGCCGTCGGTTTTATCGAGGACGGTGATGGTATTCTGATCTGCCGCCTGGTGGTATCACCTACCGTGCAGCGCCGCGGGGTAGCGATGCAACTGGTCAATGCTGTGCTCGATTGGGTAGGTGCGCAGCCGCTGCGTGTCTCCACTGCAGCCGCCAATACCCCTGCCCTGGCCTTGTATGCCAAGCTGGGCTTCAAACCAGTGCGCACGTCCCAAACACCGGATGGCCTGGCACTGGTCAGCCTCTTGCACACAGGCTGAACGACCCTGGCCTACAGCGCCCCATCTAATGGGAAGTGTGGCGTGGGCCTAGTTCAGGGGGGAGTCGTAGTGCGAGTTAATGCAAAGGGTTGGCACTCGGCTTGCGCGGGCGCCAGCGCCACACTTATCTGCGCTTTAACGCAGACAGGCTCATGACAAACCCCGAAATGGTTCCCTATCCGCACCAAAGCGGCGAAGATGGCGGCAAGCTTCCCGATATCGCTGCCATGAACGCTCCGCTCTCCATTCCCGATCTCAAACGCAAGCTGCACGGTGCCCGTACCGCCTTGTATGCCGACTACTGCGACCCAGAGCTGGCCGGCAGTCTGCTGGAGGCCGATGCACGTTTGGTTGATCAGTTCCTGATCGAACGCTGGCGCGAGCAGCAGATGGACCCGCAAGCCGCCTTGATTGCCGTGGGTGGCTACGGTCGTGGGCAACTCTTCCCCGGCTCGGATATCGACCTGCTGTTCCTGCTGCCAGAAGGTGCCAGCCAGCCTTTGCTGGACAAGGTGGAAAGCCTTATCGGCCTGCTGTGGGATCTGGGCCTGGAGGTTGGCCACAGCGTGCGCACCCTCAGGGAGTGCATGGAAGAGGCCAGACGAGACATTACCGTGCAGACCACGCTGCTTGAGACCCGGCTGCTGTCAGGCTCCGGTGCTGCCTACAGCGAGCTGATGGAACAGGTTTTCAAGCAGCTCGACCCCAGGGCCTTCTTTGAGGCCAAGTTGCTGGAACAGCAGCAAAGACATGAGCGCCACCAGGGCTCGGTCAACAAGCTGGAACCCAATGTAAAAGAGGCACCAGGCGGCCTGCGCGATCTGCACCTACTGCTGTGGCTTGCGCGTGCCTGCGGTATTGCCAGTGACTGGAGCGGCCTGCACAAGGCTGGCATGCTGACTGGGCAGGAAATGCGCAAGCTCAAGCGCGCAGAGAAAATGCTCTGGTCCTTCCGTATTGCCCTGCACCTGGCTGCAGGTCGGCGCGAAGACCGTATCCTGTTCGATTTCCAGAACGCCCTTGCCAAGCGCTTCGGCTATGCCGACACCAGCGCAGCCCGTGCCAGCGAGCAACTGATGGCGGTCTATTATCTGTCTGCCCGTATTGTCGCCCAGTTGCAGCCGCTGATCCTGCAGGCCCTGCGCCGCACGCTCTATGGCCGCGCCCAGTTGGAGATACAGCCCATCAACGAGCGCTTCGTTGCTCGTGGCCACCTGCTGGAGATCGCCAATCCTGAGGTTTACGAGCAGACCCCATCGGCCATACTGGAAACCTTTCTGGTCCTGCAGCAGCACCCAGAGCTCACCGCCATCGGCGCCGACACCCTGCGTGCGCTATGGCACGCCCGTCCCCGTATCAACGCCGCCTTCCGCCGTGACCCGGCCAACAAGGCACTGTTCATGGAGATCATGCGGCAGCCTTGGGGCACCACCCGGGTCATGCGCCGCATGAACCAGTACGGCGTACTGGGCCGCTATATCCCCGCTTTCGGCAAGATAGTCGGCCGCATGCAGCACGACCTGTTCCACGTCTATACCGTGGACGAACATATCCTCATGGTGCTGCGCAACCTGCGCCGCTTTGCCACGCCCGCTTTCAACCACGAATACCCCGCCTGCTCTCAGTTGATCGAGGCCTTCGAGCGCCCCGAAGTACTGTACCTGGCAGCTTTATTCCACGACATAGGCAAGGGGCGCGGCGGCGATCATTCGCAACTGGGCAAGGTCGATGCGCGCGAGTTCTGCGTCAGCCACGGCCTGAGTAAGGAAGACACCGATATGGTGGCCTGGCTGGTGGAGCACCACCTGACCATGTCCAGTGTGGCGCAGAAGCAGGATGTGTATGACCCCGACACGGTAGCCGCCTTTGCCCAGATCGTCCGCGATGAGCGCCACCTCAATGCGCTCTACCTGCTGACCGTGGCCGATATCCGTGGCACCAGCCCCAAGGTGTGGAACGCTTGGAAAGCCAAGCTGCTGGAGGACCTGTTCCGCGCTACTCGCCGCTACCTGACCGGCGAAACCCTCAACGCCAACGACGCCCTGTACGAACGCCGCAGCGAAGCCGAAAGCCTGATGCGTCGCCATGGCCTGCGCGATGATGCCCATCTGCCGTTCTGGAAAACACTGGACCCGGTTTACTTCCTGCGCCACGACGCCCCCGAAATCGCCTGGCATGGCCGGGTATTGTGGGGCCGGTTCGATCACGACGAGATCACCATACGGGCCCGACCTGCCGAGTCCGATGGCGGCCTGCAGGTGCTGGTTTACTGCCCCGACCGTCCCGACCTGTTCGCCCGCATCTGCGCTTTCTTCGAGCGCGCCGGCTACAGCATCTTCGACGCTAAGATATACACCACACTCAAGGGCTATGCGCTCGACAGCTTTTATGTCCATGTCGCCGACGGCCGCGATATCGATTACCGCGACCTGGTAGGCTATATCGAGTACGAGCTGGCCCAGCTCATCATCCGCGACGAGCCGCTGCCGCCCCCCCTCAGCGGCCGCGTCAGCCGCGTGCTCAAACACTTCCCGCTGCCACCGCAAGTGTTGATACGGCAGGACGACAAGCAGAAGCTGCACATCCTATCGTTGATCGCCGGCGACCGCCCAGGCCTGCTCTCCCGCATCGCCCGTGTACTCTCCGCGCACGCCATCGCCATCCACTCCGCCAAGATCATGACGCTGGGCGAGCGCGCCGAGGATACCTTCACCATCTCGGGCAACGCCCTGGCCGACCCCAAGAGCCTGGTGAGGCTGGAAGCAGACTTGATGGAGACTTTGCGGGTTTGAGTGATCGGCGCTGCCGCTTGCCGCGGTATGGGTGTCCTGCCTGCATGCAGTTTCAGCCTTGAATAATCAGGCTTTTGCTAGGCTGTTGCACATTCAGCTTAAAGCTCAGTATTTGTCGTACTCAGCATCGATACGCCGGTTAAAGCCATCCCGTGCCATCTCGTCATAGGCAATCTGCAAGCGGCTGATCAGCCCGTCCGGCACAGCGGGATTGCAGGCCAGATATAGCCCCAGGCTGTGGAAGGTGTATACCGGTCTGATTTCGGTTTCCAGGCCCTGGTTTTGCAACAGGATGCGGCCCACGTCCGCATCATTGGCCCACAGGTCTATGCGTCCTGCCATCAGCTTGCGCGGGTTCATTTCGTCCTGCGGGGCGGTATCGACCCGAAAGCCGCGTTCCTTCAGCCAGGCATCGCGCACATCGGCGTTATAGGTTCCCACCACATATCGGCGTACATCCGCCAGGCTCTTGATACCGTAATCTCGGCCTGCCTGGCCAAACAGCACCCAGTCGCTCTTGGTGAGCGGGCCTACCCATTTGAACTGGCCCTCGCGCTGCACATTGCGGGTAGTGCTGAACACACAGGCCTGCGCCCCTGGCCGCAGGGCCAACTCGTAGGCCCTGGCCCAAGGCAGTAGTTGCATATCGTATTGGGTGCCGGTACGCCGCATGATCTCGCGCACCTTGTCGACCGAGCGCCCTGCCAACACCCCTTCACGCATCATCTGCGCAGGGGGTGAATCCTCGGTGGTCAGCAGCAGGCCGCTTGCCTGTGTATAGGCAGGCCAGAGGCAAAACAACACAAGGTATCGAATGCCAGGCACGATGCGCTCCCGTCGGACTACCAGTGTAGTTGGCCCAAGGTGAACGCAACAGGAAAATGCCGGGGCGTATCAACCATATATTCAATGGCTTACTGGCGAAAACCCGTCATCTAAGGCGTGGCCATCTCCAGCGCCTGCTGAATATCCACCGCCACCACCCGGCTCACCCCCTGCTCCTGCATGGTGATGCCCACCAGTTGATCGGCCATTTCCATGGTGATCCTGTTATGGCTGATATAGAGGAACTGGGTTTTCTCGGCCATGCGCTTCACCATCTGGCAGAAACGGCCGGTGTTGGCATCGTCCAGTGGTGCATCCACCTCATCCAGCAAGCAGAAGGGGGCAGGATTGAGGCGGAACAGCGAAAACACCAGCGAGAGAGCCGTCAGTGCCTTTTCGCCCCCCGATAGCAGGTGGATGGTAGCGTTCTTCTTGCCGGGTGGTTGCGCCATGATCTGGATGCCCGCATCCAGTATCTCGTCGCCCGTCAGTATCAACTCGGCATGACCACCACCGAACAGCAGGGGGAAGAGCTCCTGCAGGTTGCTGTTCACCGTGTCATAGGTGGTTTGCAGCATGGTCCGGGTTTCGCGGTCTATCTTGCGTATGGCCGATTCCAGCGTCTCCATGGCTTCTATCAGGTCGGCCGCCTGGCTATCCAGATAGGTCTTGCGTTCGCGTGCAGCGTTCAGCTCGTCCAGTGCCGCCAGGTTGACGTTACCCAGGGCGCTGATGGCCTGGGTCAGCTTGCCGATTTCACTGACCAGCGAATTGATCTTGAGCCCATCGCCAATCAGGGGCAGCAAGGCCGCCACATCCGCGCCCGCCTCATCCAGTTCCTGGGTAAAGCGCTCCAGCGCCAGCCGCGCCTCCTGCTCCTTCAGCCGCAGCTCGCCCACCTTGTCGCGCAGCGGGTCAAAGCCTTGCTCTACCTGGTGCTTTTCCAGCTCTTTTTCCTTGAGCGCATTGGTGGCGGCATTGGCAGCGTCGCGCAAGCCTGCCAGCGTCCGCTCCTTGTCGGCCCGCTGGTTGACCGCGTCCTGAAAGCCAATATCGAACTCGCCTTCGTCTATACCTTCCAGATCAAAGCTGGCTTCCTCCAGCCTTAGTCTGGCTTCCTCCATCTGCCGCGCCAGGTCGCCGTGGCGGCGCTCCAGCTCGCCCAGCCGGGCTTCTGACGATTGCCGTGCAAAGCCGGTTTCCTGTGCCTGGCGCTCGGCCTGGCGCAGGCGGCCACGTTGTATATCCAGTGCGGTTTCGGATTCCACCCTGGCCAGCTTGCTGCGCTCCACCGACCGCTCATGCTCGGGCAACTCGCTGGCGGCCGTTTCCGCTTCCAGCTTGACCTCCTCGCGCTCCAAGGCCAGTTCCGCTGCTTCCTCGCCTATCTCGGCGATTTCCGCCTGCAAGGCAGTACGGCGGCTCTGCGCTTGCTCGGCCGCCTGGCTAAGCCGTGCAACCTCGACCTGCCGCTCGCCCCGCTGCTGACGTAACGCGTCAAGCTTGGTCCGGGCGTGCTTGAGCTCGCCGTGCAACTCGCCCAGCTTTTGCTCGGTGGCATGCAGGGCCGCCGTCTCAGCCTCAAGAGCCGGGCCTGCCAGGGTCAGCTTGCTAGCCAGTTCAGCCAGTTCCCGTTCGCGTTGCAGCATGCCAGCCAGGGCGTTGTCCGGTGCGTAGAAATGAATGGCATGGCGGCTGGCGGCATGGCCGGATGGCGCGATCAGTAGGCCACCTGGCGGCAGTTGCGCCTGCATGGTTGCCAGGTCAGCATCACTGGCCACGCACCATACCTGTGCCAGCCAATCAGTCAACGCTGGTTGCAACCCAGCCAGATCGGTACTGACGTGATTCAGCAGGGGGTTGGCGCCTGCCAGTGCGCTTGGCGCGGCAGGCATCGTGCCGGCAGGCTCCACCCAGCTCAGCCGCGCCGGCGCACGGTCCGCCATGCTGGCCCCGGCCCTGACCACCGCATTCATGCGCTCGCGCAGGGCTGCCTCCACTGCCAGCTCCCAGCCTGGGCTGATTTTGAGATGGCGGAACACCCTGGGGGCATCGGCCAGCCCCAGCCGTGTCAGCCAGCCATCCAGCGCCTTGTCCGCACCCGCCTGCGCCTGCAGCTTGGCCAGTGCATCATGGCGGGCACTCAGTTCCGCCCGCTCGGTACGCAGTCGCTCCACTTCGCGGCGGTGACTGCCACGGGCCTCCTCGGCGCCGTGCAGCGTCGTATCCAGCTCAAGCAGACGTGCCTGTGCATCCTCCAGGCTCAGTCCCAGCTCTTCCAGCACCATGCGTTTTTCGGCCAGCAGCTCGGTATCGGGCTCGGGCAGGTTGCGCAGTTCGCCTTCCTGCTTGTCTCGCCGTTGCTGCAGTTGTGCCAGGCTACGGTCCAGGTGTTGTAGCTGCTGCTCAGCCAATTGCTTGGTCTGGCGTGCATGTGAATAGGCGAGCTGCGCCTCGGCCAGTTCGGCTTCATGGGTCTTGTAGGCTTCCTCCAGCCTGGGCAGTGCCTCTTGCTCGGCCAGCAGGTTGAGCTGCACGTCTTCCTGCGCCATAACTGCTTCGTCGCGCTTGAACCGCCACTCCTCGCGCTCGGCCTCCAGCCCCTGAGCTTGCCGGCCCAACTCATCCAGCCGTTGTTTGGCTTGGTTCTGTTGCTGGGTCAGGCGCTGCCGGGTTTCGCGCAGATGCAGCAGCTTCTGCTCCATGCGCGCCACCGTGGCACTGGCGTCTGCCAGTATGGTTTGCGCCTCGCTGACGCGGTCATTGGCATCATAGTGCGCTTCGCGCAGCAGCTCGATAGCTGCTTCTGTATCGCGCAGTCTGCCGGTCTGCGATTCCAACGCTGTCTGAGCGGCCGCAATTTCGCTGCGGCAACGTGCCTCGTCGCGCTCAGCATCGAGCTTGCGTTGCAAGGCCAGCAGGTTCTGCCGCTCGGTCAGCCGGTGACGATAATCGTTGTATTGGGCAGCCACGCCAGCCTGGGTTTCCAGTTTCTCCAGCTGGCCAGCCAGTTCCTGCCTTATGTCGTCCACCCGTGAGAGGTTTTCACGCGTATCGGCAATGCGGCTTTCCGTCTCCTTGCGCCGCTCCTTATACTTGGATACCCCGGCGGCTTCCTCCAGAAATGCACGCAACTCCTCTGGCCTGGCTTCGATGATGCGCGAGATCATGCCCTGCTCAATCACCGCATAGCCACGCGTACCTACGCCCGTACCCAGAAACAGGTCGGCAATGTCCTTGCGCCGGCACTGGATATTATTGATGTGGTAGGACGATTCGCCCTGCCGTGTCAGCACCCGCTTGATGCTGATCTCGGCGTACTGCGACCAGGCCCCCGCCGCCCTGCCCTCGCTGTTGTCGAACACCAGCTCGACCGAGGCACGGCTGACCGGTTTGCGGCTGGTCGATCCGTTGAAAATCACATCCTGCATGGATTCGCCACGCAGTTGCTTGGCCGAGGACTCGCCCAGCACCCAGCGCACGGCGTCGATCACATTGGACTTGCCGCAACCATTGGGGCCAACCACGGCTACGAGCTGGCCCGGCACCGGTATCGCGGTGGGGTCGACAAAGCTCTTGAAACCGGCAAGTTTGACGTGGGTAAGGCGCACAGGCTGTGGGTAGGGGATGGGGTCGGCGGATTGTAAACGATGCGCAGGCCGACCGAGCCCTCCATGCATGATTTCAGTGGGAGAGACAGCGCAAACAACAGGCTCTAACATGATGAGCAAGGAGCCCACCATGACCTTCATCACCCGTCTTGCCGCCTTGCTGTTGCTCGCCCTGTTAATGAGCTGTGGCAAACAAGCCGAACTTCCCCGCCTACCCAGCACCGCCACGGTACTGGCCTTCGGCGACAGCCTCACCTTTGGCACCGGCGCCACACCTGAAACCAGCTACCCTGCCGTGCTGGCAGGGCTGATAGGCCGCAAGGTGGAAAACGCCGGCATACCGGGCAACACCACGGCCGATGGCGTGGCCCGATTTGCCACGGTGCTGGACGAAACCCAGCCGGGCCTGGTGATACTGTGCCTGGGCGGCAATGATTTCCTGCGCCGGCTGGACGAAGCAGAGACGGTAGGCAACCTGCGCAAGATGCTGGATGAAGCACGTAGCCGCAAACTGCCCGTGGTACTGATCGCCACACCCAAGCCGGGTTTCGGGGTGGATGTGCCGGATTTTTATGCCGAGCTGGCCAAGGAATACAGTGTGCCACTCGAAGCCGAAGCCCTGGAAGATATCCTGACTCAGGGCGCCCTCAAGAGCGACGCGATACACCCGAATGCTGAGGGCTATCAGCAGATGGCCGAGGCCGTGGCGGCCTTGTTGAAGGATGCTGGCGCCATCTGAGGTGCTTATGCCGCCCAGTCGCCAATCGAGCCCTATTCCGCCAGTTGGACTAAAGTAAAGCGACAGACCGGCCAAGCCGGCGAACTCCAATGGGTGGACACCATGATCAGGAACAAACTGGGCGGTGTTGCAGTCGCCATGATGCTTTGCCTTGGCGGCCCAGCCCTGGCAACGACGCTCAAGCTAGGCTACTCCGATGTCGAAAACTTCCCTTATCAGATGGGTAACGGCGAGCGGCCAGCAGCCCCCCCAGGTTTGGCGGTGGATCTGATTGACCTGGCGGCGCAGGACATCGGCATCAAGGTCGAGTTCATCCGCATGCCGGCCCGTCGGCTTTTACAGGATATGGGTGCGGGGCTCATCGACGGTGCCTTCATCTTCTCTTTCAAGGACGACAGGCTGGCCTTTGGTCATTACCCCATGCGTGGTGACAAGCCCGACTCCAGTCGTCGTATCACTACCATCAACTACGTACTGTACCAACGTGCGGATGCCAAGCTGGCATGGGATGGCAGCAAACTGAGCGGCAGCAGCATGCCTGTTGGCATCAACTACACCTTTTCAGTGGGTGACGACCTCAAGAAGCTCGGCATCGCTATTGATGACACAGCCAAATCCACCACCCAGAACATGACCAAGCTGCTGACAGGCCGGATTGATGCCTACGCCACCCTGGAAGACAGCGGTGACAGCTATCTGGCCCGCAGGCAAGAGACGCGAGTGGTCAAAATGAACCCACCCATTACCTCGCGCGACTACTACCTGATGTTTGGCAAATCCTTCATGACCAAGCATCCGCAACAAGCTGAACAGCTGTGGCAGCGCCTGGGCCAGTTGCGGGACAAGCAAACACCGCTGTTGTTGAACAAATATGTAGAACCAGGCGGTGCGCCCTGATAGCCGCTCAGTGCGCCAGGAAAGCCACAACCTGATCGACCACGGCTTGGTCACGCAGTATGCGCCTGTGCCCCAGTCCGTTGGTCAGTGTGAAGCGCGCGCCCGGCCAGGCCGATGCCAGCGCACTACCGGTGCTACTGGGAACTTCCCGGTCGCCCTGGTCATGCACTACCAAGGCGGGTTGCGCCAGCGTGGTTGCCAGCGATACGGCGTTCAGGTCCTGCCAGCGTATGCCCAGGCGGGTTTCCATGCGATGCTGCAAGCCGGCCAGTATGTCGTTATCCAGTTTGAGCAGTCGGCCCACATGGCGTGCGTAAGCGGCGACGTCCGCACTGGGCGACACCAGGGCCACACGGCCCACCGGCAGGTGCTGGCTGGACAAAGCGAATACCGATGCCGCCCCACCCAGTGAGTGCGCAATCAAGCCGTCCACGCCACCTTCATTGCGTACCAGCCGCTCCAGGGCATGGGCAAAGTGCAGCACCGATGCCTGCTTGCCTGGGCTGGCGCCGTGGCCAGGTGCGTCGATGGCCACTACTTGGTAGCCCGCAGCCGTCAGTGGCGCAATGAAAGCATGCAACTGCGTAGCCCGGCCACCCCAGCCATGCATCAGGGCAATCTTGCCCTTGCGCGCCTCACCCCAGCGGTAGGTACGCATGGGTTTGCCATCCCATTCGGCCACGGGCAAACCCACCGTATGCAGTTCGCCTTGCTCTGCCAATGCCAACCAGCCTTGTTCGGCAGCAGGCCAGGCATGGCGGGGTGGGCTCAGGAACAAACGCTCGGCCCAGGCCATGGCCAGCCTGGGTGCCAGCCGCGACAGGGTATTCAACCCGGTACGCAGCGACCCCAATGCAATTAAATTACGAACGTTCGTGCTATTAAAAGACAAGCTGGCAGTGTGCATGATGGGCTCCGTACTCAGGGTGGTGGTTCAGTCCTTGCGCAAGGGAGCGGCATTGATCAGCCGCTCCAACCCAGCCTGGGCCAGCGCAAAGTATCGTTCGTCCTGCAGCAACCGGACGTGATGGTGGGTAGAAAGAATCAGGCCGAACAATTCAAACGCAAATTGTTCGGTATCGGTGTTCTCAGGCAACTCGCCTGCCTCCACCGCGAAACCGACCGTGCGCGACAAGCCAGCCAGCCAGCCTTCCTGTTGCCGGGCAAGGTAGTCACGGACTGGGCCAGGCCTGTCGTCGAACTCACTGGCAGCCGCCAGCATCAGGCAACCGCCTGGCTGGCGGTTCGATGCCGCCCAGCCCAACCAGCGCTTGTACAGCTCGCGCAGTCTGGCCAAGCCCCTGGGCGCCAGAAAAGCTTGGCGCGAGACATTCTCGTCAAAGCGTGCCTGGGCCGCACGCAACACGGCCAGTTGCAACTCCTCCTTGGCACCAAAATGGGCAAACAGCCCACTCTTGGACATACCTACCCGCTCTGCCAGCTCACCTATGGTCAAGGCGCCCAGCCCCACCTCGCGTGCCAGCGCAATGCCGGTATCGAGTATGGCTTCTCGGGTGGTGTGGCCCTTGTTGGCAGTGCGAGACATGGTGGTGAGTTGACTTGTCTGTAAAATACGCTTCGATTTATAGCACGACCGTTCGTTTTATTGCAAGTACTTGTTGCAAAGCATGTATTTTTCCCGGTTTGTGCCGATATGCATGTCGAACCCCGAATATAAAGAGCTCCGCTATACACACATGGGGTTCGATAGCCTATACAGGAAAGACAGGCTTGGTGGGGCGTAGCCACGGCCGCATAAACTGCTAGTCGCTCGGATTCAACGGGAGTATCTGCATGCAGGCATTGTTGCCCAAGCTTGTGCGAACCCGGCCTAACCGGCTGTGTCTGGCACTGCTATTGGCCTTACCTGCGCATGCAGCCAGCCTGGGGGAATTGCAGCTCGGTTCGCAGCTGGGACAATTACTTGATGCCCGTGTACGGGTGCAGGCCCTGTCCGAAGAACATGTGGGCCTCGATTGCATCGATGCCGCCCTGCGCGAAGGTGGCGAAACCGGCCCCGCACATCGCACCCTGCTGGACTTTGTGCCGGACAGGCAAGGCGGTGGTTGGATAGTCATCACCAGCACAGGCGCACTCAATGAGCCGCTGGTATGGCTAAGCCTGCGCTTGCGCTGCAGTACCGGCCCCCAGATAAAACGTGATTACACCTTGCTGCTGGACCCGCCCTCACGCGAGACCAGCACGCCCAGCCTCCCCCAGCCTACACCGTCTTCCATCCAGCCCACCTCGCCCCCCGCCATCCTGCCCTTGGCAGGACAGGCCAGATTTGCGGCAGCCACCGCAGCGACGCCTGCCAACAGCCTCTACGGCATGGCGCGCCAGCGCTACCCCAGGCAACCCGATGCCAGGCGCTATTTCATTGCCGCTGCCCGTGCCCTGAACCCCGATCTGCCAGCCAATGGTGAGGCAGCCCTCCCCCCCGATTTCGACTTCAAGCCACCGCCCCCACTGCAACCGCAGGCGAACCCCTTGGCGGAAGCGCAAGGCGCCTGGACCGTGCAGCCAGGGGAGTCCTTCTTCAATATCGTCCGGCGCCTCTACCCCGACCAACCGGCCGAGAAGAAAGCCTTGGTCGCCGCCATGCGCAAGCTCAATCCCCAGCTACCGCGCGATGGTGAAAAGCCCTTGCCGGCGGGGATGCAGCTCAAGCTGCCGGAAGCACTGGCTGCCCTCCCGGCTACCGCACAACAGACCGTGCCTGCCCCCTCTGCGACGCCAGCGGCCACGGCCAGCCCCATCAACAACGACCGATTCGTGATATCTGGCGCCCCCACTCGCCCCGTTCCTGGCCAAACCCCGGAACAAACCGCCATGCTGGCCCGCGAGAACGAGTTATTAGAGCAATCGGCCGAGCAAGTAGCCCGGTTGCGCGAAGCCCAGGACCGCATAGACAAGCTCGATAAGCGGCTAGCCTGGCTGGTAGATGAACTGGATGAACGTGACCGAGCCCATGCCGCCGCATTGGCTGAACAGCGCAAGGGCGAGTGGCGTCAGTTGGCGGGCGCAGGCCTGCTGGGGGTGTCGATATCGGGCCTGCTGGCCTTGGGCCTGATGTGGATGTCACGCCGCAAGCCCAACAGCAGCGGTGAAGCCGAACGATTGGCCGCTGCCATCAACGGTACGGAACCACCCTCCCGCAACGCTGGCAGACCCATGTCTGCGGGCGTACGCAATCAGGCCGCCGGCGAACGCAATTTCGACTTTGGCGATGGCCTGGATGACGAAACGGCCCGCCCAGGCATGCAGACTGCGCGGGGGGCATCGGAGTACGAGCACTCACCAGGCAACCATACCAGCCTCGACGTGGACGTCTTCGTCTTGAACAGTACGGCCAGTGAGGCTGCCGTTCTGGCCGCACATGGCCAACTGGACCAGGCAATCAGCTTGCTGGAGGAGGCCATTACGGCCCATCCCACCAGCTTGGTGAACTGGATGCAGCTGCTCGAAATACTGCATGGCCATAGGCTGGCCGACAAGTTTGTGGTGCTTGCACGCCAGTTTCGCCAGCGCTTTGCCAGCGAGGCACTCTGGAGCAAGGTACGCATCATGGGTGCCGAACTGATGCCGGAAGAAGCCTTGTTCAGCGCCAACAGCGAAGCCGCCACCGATATGCTCCACCAGGTGCTGGATGCCGATGCCCCACCCGGTACCCTGCCGCCGCCCAAACCGGATCCCCGGCCCCAGCCACTGCCCGACCTGGTGTTCGAGCTGGACCAGCCCGAAGCCGATACCCGCCCACCCGAACCGCTCCACCTGATCAACGTCCCCCCCTTGGGAGGCAGCCCCGACGCCGACCCCGACTCGCCGCTGGAGCAGGCGCGGCTGTTGATAGGTGCAGGCGAGCGGGAAGCCGGTGCCGCCTTGCTGGAACATGTGCTGACCCACGGCACGCAGGATGAAAAACTCGCCGCCGCCGAGCTGCTGGTCAAGCTGACATCACCGTCCTGAAGCCAGCACCAGCGGCGTCGATTCCTCTGCTGCCTGTTCCTGCTCGCGTTCTGATTCGCTCTGCTGCAAGGCCCACATGCGGGCATAGGCCCCGCTCTGGGCCAAGAGATCACGGTGGCTACCGCGCTCTATGATACGGCCCTGCTCCATCACCAGTATCTCGTTGGCATCCACCACCGTCGATAGCCTATGCGCAATCACCAGCGTGGTGCGGTTTACCGAGATGGCGGCCAGCTCCGCCTGTATCGCTCGTTCGGTGCGTGAATCCAGCGCCGACGTCGCCTCGTCGAAGATCAGTATGGGCGGGTTCTTCAGCAGCGTGCGGGCAATGGCGACACGTTGCTTCTCGCCGCCGGATAGCTTGAGCCCACGCTCTCCGACCGTGGTTTCCCAGCCCTCCGGCAATCGCTCGATAAACTCGAGAATATGGGCAGACCGGGCAGCCTCGACTATCTCCTCGTGGCTGGCACCAGGTCGGCCATAGGCGATGTTGTAGTAGATAGTGTCATTGAACAGCACCGTATCCTGCGGCACGATGCCCACCATGGCCCGCAGGCTGGCCTGCGTCACACCACGCAGGTCGTGCCCATTGATGCGTATGGCACCCTGGTTGACATCATAAAAACGGAACAGCAGCCGCGAAAGCGTGCTTTTGCCCGCGCCCGAGCTACCCACCACGGCCACGGTATGGCCTGCCGGTATGGTGAAATCCACCTCATGCAGTATCTGCCGCTTGGGGTCGTAGCCAAAATTCACCCCCTCGAAATGCACGCTGGCTTCTCGCGTATCCAGGGCAATCGCATCGGGTGCATCACGTACTTCGGCGTTTTCATGCAGCAGGCTGAACATCTTCTCCATATCGGTCAGCGACTGCTTGATTTCGCGGTAGGCCATGCCCAGGAAGTTGAGCGGGGCATAAAGCTGTATCAGAAAGGCATTCACGGCAACCAGATCGCCCAGCGTCATGGTGCCGCGCGCCACACCATCGGCAGCCAGCCAGACCAGGCCGGTCACACCCACGGCGATGATGCCGCTTTGGCCGCTATTGAGTATGCCGATGGAGACCTCGTTGCGTATGGCCGCCTTTTCCCAGCGCTGCAGTGATTCATCGTAGCGGCCGGACTCGAACTTCTCGTTGCCGAAATACTTCACCGTCTCGTAGTTGAGCAGTGAATCCACCGCCTTGATATTGGCCTTGGAGTCCAGCTCATTCATGGTGCGCCGGGTCTTGGTGCGCCACTCGGTCACCGCAATGGTAAAACCGGCGTAGACCGCAATGGTCACCAGGGTCGCCGCCGCAAAACGCCAATCGTACAAAGTGATGAGGATGACCGTGACCATGCCGATTTCCAGCAATGTGGGCAGGATGTTGAACAACATGAAGCTCAACAGCGACCCGATACCCCGCGTGCCGCGCTCGATATCCCGGGTAACCCCGCCGGTCTGCCGATTCAGGTGAAAACGCAGGCTGAGCCGGTGTAGATGCTGGAAGGTCTCCAGCGCCACCTGCCGTATGGCGCCCTGCGCCACCTTGGAGAACACCGCATCACGCAGTTCGCCAAACGCCGTTGAGCCTAAACGCAACAGGCCATAGCCCAGTATCATGGCGACCGGCACCGCCAGCATGGCATTGCCACCCTGGCTCAGTTGATCGACGATGCTCTTCAGCAACAGCGGTACCGACACATTGGCCAGCTTGGCTATTGCCAGGCAACTCAAGGCCAACAGCACTCTCCCCTTGTAGCGCCACAAATAAGGGAATAAGGTTCTAAGTGTCTGCCAGTCGCTGCGCGGCTGACGGGTATCCGCCTTGAGAGCGGTAGTTGAGGAGGAAGGTGCTTGCATCGAGGGCATTCTGGCGGTGGGCGTATCCCGCTATGATGGTGGCTTGATCATGAATTACAAGCGCAAATCATGGAATGGTTCTTGTTGGAAGCAGGTATTGCCGGCCTATTGCTGGTACTGATCGTGTGGTGGACATTGCCCAAGAAGAAGCGCAATGACCGCGACCGAGATCCTTCCTGAAGACACTATCGCTGCGGATACGCATGACGCCAAGCTCTTCCTCACGTTTGCCGCTGTGGTTCCGCATAGGTGGCCTGCTCGCGCTGGTGATCGCCTTCGTGGTCGCCCTGCTGTCATTCCTGAACTACGCCAACTTTCGCAAGACCGTACAGGGCCTGCACGAGACCCGTTATCTGGTATTGGGCAAGGATATACGACAGACGGTGGAGGCCGGGCTATCGCTGGGCCTGACGCCCGAGCAGAACGCCAGGCTGCCCCTGTTGTTCAAGGAATTGCAATCGGCCTGGCCCGCCATACGCTACGCCGGCGTGGTGAACACCGCCGCCCAGCCCATACTGGGCGCCGGTCAAGCCGCCAAAGAGGGCCGCGCCAGCTGGCATGAGCGTATACAGGCAGGTACGCCCGATGGCATCTGGCACTGGCGGGCAGACCACGAGTCTGCAGTCGGCCTGACCATAGCCGACAATTTTGGCGGCAAGGCCGGTGCCGTTGTCATTGTCTATGATGACCGCGAAGTCGCCGCAGCGGCCAGCACGATGGCTACCCAGTTAATGTGGCGCGCGCTGGGGGTGATGCTCGCGGCGTCGGTGCTGGCATGGCTGGGCGCCTGGTGGCTTACCCGCGCCCTGGCGGCCGAGCTCGACGCTGCCGAGGCGGTGCTGGATGGCCACCCTCTCCCTCCCGATGAACGCCCCCTGGTCGCCGAAACCCAAGCCTTTGTCGCTGCGGTGCAGCAAGCCGAGCAAAGAATGGCGGGGGCGGCGCAATGAGTACCGAACACCTGCAAAAACGCCTGGCCATCCTGGCCACCGCACTCTTGTTTGCCGCCGCACTGGCCCTTACCTTGCTGGCGGCCCGCCCATTCGCCACCGCCATCGAACCCGAAATGGCCCGCAGTGTGCTGGTGGTGGGCGACTCGGTGTCGCAGTTGCTCAGCCGGGCAGACAGGCTGGCGCTACCCTTCGACCAGCTTATCGGGGTGGATAACCTGTTGGACGAGGTCAGGCGCGACAATCCTGACATCAGTTACCTGTTGGTGGTCGATCGCCATGGGCGCCGGCTCTATGCCAGCGGCCTCCCCCAGCATGAGCCATTGAAGCAGCGCTGGACGGGGTCTGCCCGCGACAGCGCCACCATAGGCCCCTGGCTCGATACCGCACTCCCCATCATGGGCAGCCAGGGTCAGTTGGGCACACTGCACCTGGGGCAGCAGGCCGCCACGGTAGAGGCGCAATTGCGAGAGCTGCTCTTTGACCTGGTTACCGTGCTGATCGTGGCGGTGCTGACGGCGCTGGAGCTGATGCGTTTTGTGATGGCAGCCATGGTGGCAGCCCCCTCCGCCGCGCTGGCCGAGGGCTGGCGCGCCGTGCGCCAGGGTGATTTCTCGCGCTATCTGCCCAGTGACTACTTTGGTGGCATAGGCCGGCTCAACGCCCGCTACAACGCCCTGACCGAAAGCCTCAATCAACGCGCCGTTGCACTGCGGGTGCAGCTGGGCGACGCTTTCGAGCCCTGTACCAGTGGGCTACGCTTTCACGCCGAGGGAGAACGCCCTACTCTGTTTTCGGGCGCCGTCGATTTCGTACGCTGGCCATTTTTCCTGCTGATCTTCTCAGATTCCTTGTCGCTGAGCTTTTTCCCGCTCTATGTCGAAGGTTTTTATTCCCCAGCCTATGGCATCTCACGCCAAGTGGCGCTGGGTCTGCCTATCTCCATCTTTATGTTTGCCTGGGCCATGGCCATGCCTTGGGCCGGGCTATGGTGCGACAGACTCGGTTATCGCCGCGCCTTCGCCATTGGCGCCGGCATCACCACCGTGGGCCTGCTGCTCACGGCCGTCTCGCAGACCTTGATCGATCTGGTGCTATGGCGCTCGCTTACCGCCGTCGGCTATGGCCTGGTCTTTGTGACCGCCCAGACCTATATCGCCAACCATACACCACCAGAGCGGCGTACCAAGGGCATGGCCATGTTCCTGGCCACCTTCTTTGCCGGCTCTCTGTCAGGTGCTGCCATAGGCGGCATCCTGGCCGACCGCCTGGGCCACCGCCCCACCTTCATGCTGTCTGCCGGCCTGAGCCTGGCTGCGGCGCTCTTCGTGCTGCGCTTCCTGGCGCGTCGCCGCATGGGCGCAGCCGTACGCAAATCGCTCAGCTGGCACGATATCAAGCTGCTGCTGGCACACCGACCCTTCCTTGTCATCACGGTGCTGGCCGCCATCCCCTCCAAGGTGGCCCTCACCGGTTTCCTCTACTACACTGCCCCGCTCTACCTGCAGGCCTTGGGTAACAGCCAGTCTGCGGTTGGCCGGGTCATGATGGCCTATGGCCTCGCCATCATTGCCTTTTCGCCCCTGGTCGCTCAGATGGCCGACAAACTGGGCCGGCACCGATGGTTTGTCAGCATAGGCGGCTTTGCCGCAGCCGCTGCCATGTTCGCGATCTATTTCCTGGACGGCACGCTGGGCGTAGCGCTGGCCATCCTGTTGCTGGGCGTCGCCCACGCCATCGGTGTTTCACCCCAGTTGGCGCTGATCTCGGACTACTGCAAAGACGCCGTCGCAGAGGTTGGCCAAGCTACTGCGACCGGTATATTCCGACTGATAGAGCGCCTGGGTAATGTGCTTGGCCCCATTATCGCCGGCGCCCTGATTGCCACCTACGACTTCAAGGGTGCCTTCTACGGCATAGGCATACTGACCTTGGTGACCAGTACGGTCTTTACCCTGGCCTTCTGGTGGTTGCATGGTAACGATGCCGAACTGGCGGAGGGCAGGCCATGAATCGCCGCATCTTGCTACAAGCCGGCCTGAGTCTAGGCCTGGCCCCCCTGCTGCCCGCCTTGGCGGCAGATCGGCGGCATAAGGTCATGCTGCTGCTCTACCGTGGCGTGACCGCAGCAGAGCGCGGCTTCATGGACTACCTGCAACGCCAGCTGCCGGTCGATTTCATCATCCGCGATGCCGGCAGCGACAAGGCCAAGCTGCCCGCCATGGTGGCTGAGGCCAAAGCACTTAAGCCAGACCTGATCTACACATTCGGCACGACGGTCACGGCCGAAACGGTAGGCAGCTTTGCCCAGCGCGACCCCAGCCGGCATATCACCGACATCCCCGTCGTCTTCAATATCGTGGCCGACCCGGTTGGTGCCGGCCTGGCGCCGGATACCCGCTCCAGCCTGCGCAATCTCACCGGGGTTAGCCATCTGGCCCCACCCGAGGCGCAGTGGCAAGCCATGCTGCGGTTTGGCACGGCCAAGCGCATCGCCATTGTTTACAGCCAGAACGAGAAGAATTCGGTATTGGCATCGGCCAGGCTGACCAAGCTGGCGCAACAGGCTGGCGCCACAGTCAAGGTCGAAGGCATCAAGACCGATGCCGATGGCAAACCCACCGTCCAGGGGCTCGCCAGTACCTTGACTGAGCTGCTGGCGGACAAGCCAGATTGGCTCTACCTACCTTCGGATTCCTTCCTGATCGCCCATGCTGCTGCCGCAGTGACGCAGGCTCAGGTCGCTGGCGTGCCAGTGTTTGCTGCGACCGAAGAGCCGGTGCGCCAAGGCGGCGCCCTGGCTGGGCTGGTCAGCCCATACTATGCGGCAGGGCAATTTGCCGGCTTCAAGGCCGAGCAGATACTGAGCGGTAAACGCAAGGCGAGCGAGCTGCCACTCGACACGCTCGCCCGCTTTACCTATCTGGTCAACATCCAGAGCGCCCGCCAGCTACGCCGTTACCCGCCGCTCGCACTATTGCGCTACGCCGAGATCGTGGGTGCAGCGCCGTCCTAAGCCCACCCGGTAAAGCCCGGGCGCGCCTGATCATTGCGCCATATGCCGACGCAGGAACTCATTCTGTTCCTGCAAATCTCGCGCTAGTTGCACCGCGATCATGAATTGCAGCTGATGGCAGATGGGTGGGGCTGATTGGAACAGGCCATGAAAGCCATCCTGGGTCAGGGCAGCGATCTTGACCGGGCCGTGGGCTACGCAGGTGGCGGCAGCCGGCATATCGTCCACCAACGACAACAGGCCGAAGATTTCCCCTTCACGCAGGTCGCGCACGTCGTAGTCGGTCTCGTTGGGCCTGTCACGGCGGATGATGCCGACCGAGCCTTCCAGGATGATGAACATGGCCCCGCCGTATCCGCCTTGATGGACAAAGACAAAGCCATCGGGACAGTCCTCCACCTCCAGGGCCGCTACCAAGGCATCGGTGTACTGATCGTTGTAGGCCTCAAAGGCCGGCAGGTTACGTAGAAATGGTTTCAGTTCCATCTTTATTTCCCCGCCAGCTTACCGATGGCAGCCGCCGAGATGCGCAAGCGCGCAGCCAGCAGGCCGATCAGATCGGACAACAAGGCATTGGCTATATGGTCGTTGTCGCGTATCAAACGGTCAAAGTCCTGAAAATGCAGCTTGAGCGCGCTGACTGGGGTCAAGGTCGTCACCGTCGCACTACCCAGCATGCTGCCGGACAGCACCGATACTTCCCCCAGCCATTGTCCCGGCCCCGCCGTGCCCAGCGAGAAGGCCTTGTCGCCTTCTTCCAGCGATACCGACAGCTCGCCCTCCAGTATCAGATAGAGCGACTCCACCGGCATTCGGTCACGAAACAGTTTTCGGTCTGGCGCCAACTCAACCAGTCGACACGCCGCCAGCAGGCTGTCTATATTGTTGTCGCCCAACTCTGCCGCCAGTGCAGGGAAGGTGCGTACAAAGAGTTGTTTCATGGGGATACCACTTTCTTCGAGTATATGTTCCCAGACAGCCCGATAATGTATAGCCCGCGCCGTTAGACTACGCCAGCAAGCAGAACCGCAATTTATGCGCTACAAGGTTCAATGAGTGATGCGTAACTGATGATCCCGAAGCCGGTCTGCCCCGCCGAAAGCGAAGATGAAGACGCCCACCCGCGCATTCCACCCGACCACCTGGCCCATAGCCGCCAAACTGGCGGCCTTGCTGCTGTTATTCAGCCTGTTGCCCATGTTGGTGGCTTCAAGCTATACCCTCAAGGGTAGCCTTGCCAGCCTGGAAGCAACCGAACATCGGAATCTGCAACAACTGGCGGCCAGTCTCGCCGGTAGGCTCGATCAACTGATACTTGATAGCCAGCACTTCTTGGTTTACATGGCTGTGCATGAGGCCGTGACCAAGTTGATTGTCGATGCTAACCCAGCTAACCGCCTGGCAGTAGAGACAGAGCTAGGCAAAATTGCCAACTCCAACAGCGACATCGAGTTGCTGATGGTGCTTAACGACAAGGGCAATGTCATCGTCGCCAGCCATCCCCAGTTCCTGGGACGGGACTTTCACTTCCGTGATTACTTCAAGCAGGCCATAGGCGGCAGTCTGTATATCTCCGATATCGAAGTCGGCGCTGTCACCCGCCAACCCGGCGTGTTCTTCTCCGCCCCCATACCCAACCCCGAGGGCAGGACGGCTGGCGTGGCCGTGCTGAAGCTGCGTGGTGAGGCAGTGACCGGCATTCTGCAGTCAGCCCGCTCCAGCAGCAGCCGTTATGCCTTCCTCACCAATCGTGAAGGCATGCTGGTTTACCACCCGGACGACAAGCTGTTGTACCGCAGCCTGACCAAGCTGCCGCCGCCGGTGGAGCAGCGTATCGTCAAGGAACGGCAGTTTATGCTGGACCGCATCGAATCGCTCAACCTGACCGACCTGGCCCGTGCGATGGTGCCTGCTTCGCAACCCGGCAGCGTCGCCTATTTTTCGCCCTATAGCGGCCAGCCTGAAATTGCCGGCTATGCCCCAGCACGGCATCGCTGGGTAGTCGGTGTAAATGAGCCGCAGGCCGTGTTTGCAGCCCCGCTTAACCGACTCTCCTGGCATGTGGTCCTGGGTGTGCTGGGCATAGGCGCCCTCTGCATCCTGGCGGCTTTCGGGCTGTCCCGCCTGTTGATGCGCCCGGTGCACTCCCTGGCCCATGCGGCAGAGGCCATGCGGGCGGGAGATTACGAGCAGGCCAAGGCCTTACCCTACTGGCAGGATGAAATGGGCTCGCTGGCCAATACCTTCAACGACATGGTGCGCAGCGTGCAGGAGCGGGAACGGGAGCGCGATATCTTTGGCCGGGTGGTGTCGCCCGAGGTGCGGGAGAAACTGCTGTCCGGCGAGGTCAAGCTGGGTGGCGAAAGCCTCAAGGTCACCGTGCTGTTCTCCGACATCCGCGATTTCTCCACGTTATCGGAGCAGATGACGCCCGAGCAGGTGGTCAGCTTCCTGAACGAATACCTGTCGGAGATGGCAGAAGCAGTCAAACCCTGGGGTGGCTACATCAATAACTTCATAGGCGACGCCATCGTGGTGATCTTCGGCGCGCCGATCGCAGCACCGGGCCGCGAATGGGCGGCTGTCGCCGCCGCCTTTGACATGCGGGATCGCCTGGGCAAGCTCAACGACCTGCGCGAGATGCGCGGTGAAATACGCCTGGAGAGCGGCATAGGTATCAGCACCGGCGAGGTGATCGCCGGCCAGGTCGGCTCCATGGACCGTTTCCTCTATACGGTGATTGGCGATGCCGTGAATGTGGCCGCACGGCTGGAGGCACTGACCAAGGAGCTGCGCCGCGACATCCTGATCAACCCCAGCACTTTTGAAGGCATACGCTACCGGCCCGAGGCACAGGTTGAAGGCATGGGGCAGCACAAGCTCAAAGGGCGGCGCGAGGCCATCGAGGTGTACTCAGTGTCGCGGGCTAGTTGAAACACGGCGGACGGGTACGATTCACCATGGGCCAGGCGACTCTGTCGCCTATCATGCTACGTTGAACCTGCTTTCTGGATAGCCGCCATCTTGAACCCACGACACCTGCCCAGCATCGTCCTGCTTGCCAGCATTCCCGCCCTGGCAGCAGATCCAGTTGCCCTGCCCTCGCCAGGTAGCGTGGAACGGTCGCTCAAGCGGCCGGAAGCCGCACCCAGGCCACCGGCCGAGGTACTGTTCCGGCGTGACGACGGCGCCAGCGAGCACGATCCCAAGGGCCGGCGCTTTCGCGTCAATGGTTTCGATTTCCGTGGCAACAAGGTGATATCGGAATTCCGTCTGAAGCGTGTATTAGAGCGTTTTCTGGACCGTGAACTCAATCTCTACGATCTGGGCCGCGCCGCCGACGCTGTCAGCGAACACTACCAGCAGGCGGGCTACCCGCTGGCACGCGCACTGGTGCCGGCCCAGCGGGTAACAGATGGCCTGGTGCGCATAGACGTGGTCGAAGGGGTGCTGGGAGAGGTCAAGGTCGCCGGCAATAGCAGCTACGGTGCACAGTTCCTGTTGGAATTCGGTGGCGAACTACCAGCAGGCCAAGCCATTGCCCAGGCTCCACTGGAAAACAAGCTGCTGCTGCTGAACGACCAGCCTGGACTGCGCGCCCGCGCCACCTTGGTACCGGGCAAGCAGTACGGTAGCAGCGACCTGCTGATACAGGTGGAGGAAAAGCGTTTCAGCTTCGATGCAGCCCTCACCAACGGCGCCCGCAAGGAAATCGGCCAGACACGGCTGGACATGACCGCCAACTTCAACAATCCATTGGGTTATGGCGACCAGTTAAGCCTGCGTGCCATCCTCAGCGAGCGCGATCTGCTCAAATACGGCAAGCTGTCTTACAGCCTGCCCATTGGCGATCAAGGCGCACGCCTCAGCCTGAATCATTCCCGAGTAAACTATGACGTGGGCGGTGCCCTGGCGCCCCTGGCGCTGCAGGGAGAGGTCGAAACCTCCGAGCTGCTCTACAGCTATCCCCTGCTACGCTCGCGCGAGCGGGATCGCAGCCTGGGCCTGGGCTACAACTACCGCGAGCTGCAGCAGAATGCACTGGGTGTCACCGTCTCGCGCAAATACCTGGCTCTGGCCAGCCTGACCTGGCGGGAACGCTGGTTCGACCAGGATGGTACCGCCTGGAATTGGCGCCTGACCGCCTCCAGCAATGGCCGTCGCTACGAACCAGCCGACCCAGGCATCACCATCCCCCCGGTCAACCCCAACGATCCCCCGCTGGTCATCGTCCCTCCCAAGCCTGGGCAGCAGAATGCCGAGCGCCTGCGTTTGGAGGCGTATGCCGATGCCACGGCGGCGCTGAGCAAGCAGTGGGATGTATTCGTCAAAGCCCAGTGGGTCTACAGCCGCAATACCCTGCCAGATAGCGATAAGTTTGATATCGGTGGCCCGGATAGCGTACGGGCCTACAGGCCATCCGAGATGCGTGGCGACAGCGGTGAAGCCCTGACACTGGAAGCCAGGCGCCAGATCGCCCTATTCGGTCGTGCTGCGCAGGCCAGCGTGTTCGCCGATTACGGCCGGGTCATCTACAAGCAGCGCGGCTTTCGCAATGGCAGCGACGAGCTGGGTGCCGTAGGTGTCGGACTGACGGTGTACCCCACCAGCAATAGCACGGTTAAAGTGGAATACGCCCACGCCGCAATGAACAACTATCGGGCTGACGACGGCAAGCAAGGCCGCCTGTGGTTCAACCTGAGTGCGAGCTTCTGATCATGCCTATACGAGCCCTGCCCTTCCGGCCCACCCTGCTTGCGCTGGCTTGCCTGGCGGCACTGTCCGTCCGGGCCGAACTACCCTCCACACCCACCGTTGTCTCTGGCGATGTGACTTTCAGTCCGAATGGGTCGGTAGTCACTCAGGCCAGTGATCGTGCCATCGTCAATTGGGGCAGTTTCAGCATCAGCGCCGACCAGTTGATGCGTTTCCTGCAGCCTGGCAACCAGTCGGTCATGCTCAACCGCGTCATAGGCAATGATCCCTCCCAGATACTGGGTCAAATGCAGGCCAACGGGCGCGTATTCCTGGTCAACCCCAACGGCGTGTACTTTGGCGCCGGCGCGCGGGTAGATGTCGGCGGCCTGCTGGCCACCACCATGGACATCCGCAATGAGGACTTCCTGGCTGGGCGCTATGCCTTTCATGGCAAGGGCAACGCCGCCACCGTCATCAACGACGGCAGCCTGCGGGCGACCGATGGTGGCTTTATCGCCCTGGCAGGCGACCGCGTCATCAACCGTGGCTTGATCGAGGCACGCCTGGGCAGTGTGTTCATGGGTGCAGGCCATGCACTGCAGCTGGATCTGGCCGGCGACGGCCTGATCAGCTACGCGCTCAGCCAAGAGGCGCTGGGTGAGCTGGCTGGTGCCGCCAACTCGGGCCAGATACTGGCCGATGGCGGGCGCGTCATCATGGCGGCACGCACGGCACGTTCCCTGGCGGGCAGTGCAGTGAACCAGGCGGGACTGATACGGGCGCAGGGCGTTGCCGGGCAGGACGGCGAGATAGAACTGCTAGGCAGCGGCGGCAATGTGAGCATGAGCGGCCAACTGGATGTCAGCGGTGCCAGCGGTGGTCAGGTTAGGCTGGAATCGGATGCCACCACGGTACTGACAGGTACGGTTGCTGCCAGCGGCAGTGCCGACGTCGGCGGCAGGATAGCCGTATTGGGCCGGCAGGTTGCGTTGACTGATACCGCCCGGCTTGATGCCAGTGGCCAGCACGGCGGTGGCCAGATACTGGTAGGCGGCGACTGGCAAGGTAAGGGCGCGGTTGCCAACGCGCAGCGGACGCTGGTTCAGGCAGGCGCACAGCTGCTTGCCGATGCGACCCAGCAGGGCAACGGTGGCAAGGTCGTAGTATGGGCCGATGGCGATACCCGCTTTGCTGGCCATATCAGCGCCCAGGGTGGCGCGCTGGCGGGTAATGGTGGCGCGGTCGAGGTCTCTGGCAAGGACAAGCTGGCCTTTAATGGCACGGTGAATACCAGCGCAGCCAACGGCAACACCGGCGCACTATTGCTGGACCCAAGCAGCCTGACCATTACCAATGGCGCAGCCGCAACCGGCGACCAGGCCGGCAGCGTGGCCGACGGCACCCTGTTTGCTGCCGATCCCGATACCAATCCCAACACCCTGGCCGAACAGACGCTGGAAGGCCTGGCCGCCAATACCAATGTGGTCATCGAGGCCACCGGCGAGATTCTCCTGAAGGATCTGACCGACAACCTGCTCAATATGAAGCAGACCAGCGCAGGCAGCCTGCGCATCACCTCCACCCAGTCGGGCGGCATACGATACGAAGACGTCAATGACGAGATACGCACGGCAGGTGGCAGCATTACGCTGCAGGCTCTGGGCAGCGGCGCGCTCAATATCGGCAAGCTGAACTCTGGCAACGGCAACATCACCCTCAAGTCTTCCGCGTCGGCCTCGCTGGGTCATGACATCCGCGCCGGATCGGCTACCATCACCCTGGATATGGCCAACGGCGCCCTGCAGACCACGACCAGCACCGGCCTGTTTGCCAGCGGTCTGCTGCTCAAGGGCAGCGGCTATTTCCGGCTGCTGAGCTATGGCGGCTCTGGCTTCTATACCTCGACCAACCAGATCGGCACCTTGGCCGCCAGCCTGACTGGCGGCAGTGTGCAGTACTCGGGCAACTCGGCCATCAGCCTGGGTTCGGTGGCCGGCGTGAACGGCTATACCAGCGGCAATGGCTCGCTACAGGTCTACAACAACAACGGCATTACCTTTGCCCAGGATGTCAACCTGGGCTCCGGCACCGGCTTTTTCCTGGCGGGTGCCAATGCCGGACTAAATCAGTCTGGCGGCAGCATCATTGCCGATGGCCTGATGCTGAAAGGCACCGGCAATTTCAATCTGGCTTCTGCCGGCAATGATGTGAATGTATTGGCAGCCGACACCAGCAACGGTTCCATCACCTTCCGTGACAAGGACGAGCTGGCGGTAGGCAACGTCTGGAACTGGGTCATAGGGATATCCACCCAGGGTGGCAACCTCAGCCTGCGCACCGGTTCGCCCACAGCCACGCCCGACTACAGCAAGCCATTTGGCGATGCCGCCAACCCGGCCAGCCTGAAGATAGACAACAACGTCAACCTCGGCGGCGGGCAGCTGACGCTGGAACTGGATCAAGGCGGTGTGCTACAGCGCAATGTCGCCGGCGAAACAGCCGGCTCCATCGTCGCCGGCTCGCTGGTGGTAAAAGACCAGGGCAGCAGCAGCAAGGTCAATACCGTCAGCCTCAGCAACGCCAACAACCAGATTGATGTCCTGGCAGCTTCGCTCAATGGTTCGTTCTTCTATACCGGCGCGCCACGTACAGGCAATACCGTCACCATCGGCACGGTGGGCGGCATCAATGGCATACGTACCACGTCCAATACCATCGTCGCACCGGCCGATAGCACCACCACGCCGCCCAAGCCGCCTACCTACAACACCAACAACGTCTCGCTCTCCATCGGCGGCAACCTTAATATCAGTCAAAACATCACGACGCCCGGCACCTGGACCGATACCAGCAATGTAGTCACCACCAAACAGCGTGGCTCGGTCACCATAGGCATAGGTGGAGACTTCCTGGCGCGCACCATCAACGGCGCCATGATCTATGGCAACTCGCTGGGGCTATTGGGCGAGGTTGGCCAGGGCACCTTCAATATCAAGAGCGAGGTTGAAACCCTGGTTGCCGGCGGTGGCAAGGATACCATCGTCGACAATAGCAGCTATACCGGCCTGCTGGCCGCCGCCGCCATCGGCGCCGTCAGTGATGCCATCGATCTGAAAGTACCTACCGGCACCAGCTCGAACAGCAGCAGTACCGTACCCGGCTCGCCAGGCGCAGGCGGTACCAGCAGCGCCAGTGGGGGCACCACCACGACTACCGAGGTTTCGCTGGATGCCGTCAACAAACCCGTTGGCAATTTCTACCTGACCACTGGTGACGACCTGCGCATCATCAAGCTCAACAGCAGTGGTGACACGCTGTTCCTGCGCTCCAACAATATGGACGTGGTACTGGATGCCGCCACCAAGAATGGCGCCCGTATCATCCTGCAGCCCTTTGGGTTGAACCGCACCATTCGGGTCAGGGCGGACGATCCCTCCAATCCCTATGTTGCCGGGGTCACCACCGACACCACCTATACCTGGGAAACCCTGCTCAAGTTCACCAACCTGACCTCTACCTTCTACTTTGGCGCCCGCCCCTATTCGCTGACCGATCCAATCGCGGCCGGTCAAATTGGGGCTTACAGCGGCTTTATCCGCATAGGCGACAACGGCAAGGCCAATCTTTCCTATCGCAGCATCTCGGCCCAGACCAGCGGCGATATCCAGGTCGACCAGATAGGCCGCCTCTACAACCTGCGCCTGTTGGGGCGCAACCTGCTGGTCAACGGTTTCGAGACCTTTGGCGACCAGATACATCTGATCTCCGACACCCTGGTCATGAATGGCGACAGCAGCCAGTACATCAGTGCCGATAACGTCAAGATCGTGTTGCGCAACCTGGGGGACCAGACCATCTGGGTGGGCAACCGCCCCGCTAGTGCCGCTTTCAGCAACGAAACCGAGTACAAGGCCGATCTGCTGAACAAGTTCAATGCCAAGGGCACCATCATCATCAGCGGCACGCCAGACATGCCCTTTGGCAGTTCGCCCACCAAGTACAACCCGGTCTACACCGATATCCACGTCGCCGATGGCAGTGGTTTCAACCTGGGCACCCGTACCCTGGAGCTCGACACCCCCAAGAGCATCGTTGTCCACAACACCCCCCCCACCATTGCCTACAAAGGCAATAGCGGCCAGCGGGGCGCTACCTGGACCGGCTGCAACGCCGGGGTAGCCAGCTGTGGGGCCACCAATCCCGAGCCGGACAGCACCCCGGATGGTGGCGACTCCGGCGACGGTAGTGGTACAGGTGGCGGCGGCAGTGGCGGCAGCACAGGCCCAACAGCCGGGCCGGGCAGCGGTTCGGGTGGAGGTTCGACCGGCAGCGGAAATGGCACCGGCGGCACCGGCGGTGGTTCCGGTGGTACCGGCGGTGGTGGCTCAGGCAGCGGCTCGGGCGGTGGCTCGGGTGGCGGCAGCGGGAGCGGTTCCGGCGGCGGTGGCGGCGGCAGTGGCTCCGGCTCCGGTAGTGGATCAGGCTCTGGCAGCGGCTCTGGCGGCGGTGGTGGCTCAGGTAGCGGCTCCGGGTCCGGCTCGGGCTCAGGTGGCGGATCGGGCTCCGGCGGTGGCAGCGGCTCAGGTAGCGGTTCGGGTAGCGGCGGCGGTGGTGGCGCAGGCAGCGGTTCTGGCGGTGGCGGCGGAGACGACGACGGCGGTGGCGCCGGTGCGGGCTCCGGCGGTAGCGGCTCCGGTAGCGGCTCAGGCAGTGGTAGTAGTGGCAGCGGCGGGGGTTCCGATGGCACCGGTGGCGGCACAGCCAGCGGCGGTGGCTCGGGTGGCGCAGGCAGCGGCGCAGGCACCGGTAGCGGCGGTTCTGGCTCCGGCTCAGGTGGTGGTGATGGCAGTGGCTCGGGCGGTAGCGGCAGTGGGGGCTCGGGCGGCGCTGGCGGCAGTGGTAGTGGCGGATCAGGCTCCGGTAGCGGCGATGATGGCGATGGTGACGGCGCTGGTGCAGGTGGCGGCGGTTCCGGCAGTGGTAACGGAGGCAGCGGTAGTGGTAGCGGCGGTTCGGGCAGTGGCTCGGGTGGCGATGCAGACGGCGGCGGCAGTGCTGGTAGTGGCAGTGGTGACGACGACGGTGGAGACGGTGGTGGCGCCGGTGGCAGTGGCTCCGGTAATGATGGCGATGGCGGCGATGGCAGCGGCAGTGGTGGCTCCGGTAGCGGCGATGGCGACGGCAGTGGCTCCGGCGGTGGTAGCGGCGGCGATGATGGAGATAGCGACGGCGGTGCCGGTAGCGGCGGATCGGGCAGTGGTGACGACGGCTCTGGTGATGGCGCAGGCGGCAGCGATGGCGATAGCGGCGGCGACGACGGTTCGGGCTCTGGTGGCAGTGGCGACGGCGATGGTGACGGCGGCGGCTCTGGTAGCGGCAGTGGTGGTGGCGACGACGATGGCGGCGGCGCCGGCAGCGGTGGCTCGGGTAGCGGCGATGACGGCAGTGGTGATGGCGCTGGTGGCAGTGACGGCGACGACGGTGGCGATGACGGTTCCGGCTCGGGTGGCAGCGGTAAGGGAGACGGTGACGGAGAGGGCAGCGGCGGCGGCGGGTCGGGCAAGGATGACGACGGAGACGGCGGCGCAGGCAGTGGGGGTTCCGGTAACGGCGACGATGGCGACGGTGATGGCGCGGGCGGCAGTGACGGCGAAGACGGCGGCGACGATGGCTCCGGTTCGGGTGGCAGCGGCAAGGGCGGCGACGACGGTGATGGTGGCGGTAGTGGCGGCTCGGGCAACGACGATGACGGCGAAGGCGGTGCCGGGTCGGGCGGCTCCAAGGGCACGGGTGGCGGCGGCGATGACGAAGGCAGCGGCGGCGGTGGCGGCAGCGATGACGAGAACGGCGCCGGATCAGGCGGCAGCGGCAAAGGCACCAAAGGTGATGGCAACGGCCAGGGCGATGGCCAGGGCGGGGACGATGGTAGCCGTGACGGCGGTGGAGATGGCGACGATGGAGAGGGGAATGGGCAGGCAGACCGTAGCCTGGCCGATAACGGCATACCCTGTACCGAGATGCCGCTCAACAAGCGCCCTGTCGATGAAAAGACGGCCGGTGAAATTGACCTGAGCGGCGGCCGTGGATTGGTCAAGCTACGTGGCGAGGGCGTCAACGTGCGCAAGGACTGCGAGCGCAAGCCCGCCAAGGATCAAGCTGCACCGATCAAGACGGCAGCTCGCTGAGTACCTGTTTAGAGCCTGTTCGCGTTTTTTCATCCCGTCGCTGGAGCGAAAAGATCGCGAACAGGCTCTTTGGTCTTTTCGCCTCGTTCCGGCAAGCCGAAAAGCGTTGAACGGGCTCCAGCCAAGGGCACCATGGGTGACTAGTAGAGCAATCGCGCCCGACAAGTAGTACCAAAGCAGACATCGTCGGAAAACAGAAACAGGGCACAACTCAGGTGCCCTGTTTCTGTTTAAACCCTTTGCTGGCAGTAACGGTTCACCCCACCCGTCACCGCGCTCCCTCCCGGACAACAGGGGTGGTTTTGCGAATGCCGCCTGGCGAGCCCTCCCCTATGGTATTTCAGGTAGTCGTATCAAGCAGGTTCCTACCTCACCACTGGTTGAGAGCCTGGGGGGCCATCATGTGGGGCAGACAGCAGGATGCACCCGCTACTCCTGATAGGCCGGCAGTTGCGGCACAGGCTTGGGAGGCGGCTCCGACACCATGGGGCCATAGGTCTTGGTGTAGAGGTAGCTCAACACCAACAAGCCCACGGTCAGGCATACCCCTATCTTGGTCAGCAGATTGGCCGGCGCGGGCGGCGGGCCATAGCGGTTCTCGCCATGCTTGCCAGGCCATAACCAGAATAGCAGGTTGACCCCAGGCACCAACACCAGCAGGGCGACCCAGCCCGGCAGGTTGGCATCATGGGCTCTTTCCACCGACCAGAACAGCAAGCCAGCCATCAACAGCAGGAACAAGCCAGCGCTCCAGATCTGAAAGGCGCCCGCCACCGACTCCGGCGGTAGCACCATGGTCAGGACGGTGATGATCAAGGACAGGCTAAGGGTGTAAAGAATCGCCAGGCCCAGCACACAGGCAATGTAGCGGATACGTCCCATGCGGCCACTGGGCCAGGGTAAGCGGCGGCGACCTTCCGGTGGTTTGCGAGAAGGTGCAATCGGTTGATAGTCCACCTCGCTCATGGTGCCACCCACTTGCCTGGGTTTTGGAATGGCGATTGCATGCGCATGACGGCTTCGGCTTCGATAGGCAGGTAGTAGTCGCTGTCTGGCCTATCGGTGCAGGTACGCGTGGTCGAGCTAGCACCGTAGCTGCGCAGCATCCCTGGGGCATCCCTGCTGACGGCGGCCGGCGTGCCCGGCGGGTCCACCGCCAGGTTGTAGATCAGCTTGTTGATGATGGGCACGAACATGCGGTAGCAAATCCGCACGTGTATCTTCAAGATGTTGGCATCCTGCACGTTCAAGCCACCCTTGATTGCCGTGGCATCCCGATACATCAGGTTATCGTTAGGTATCTCGCTGCCGGATTCAGAATCGCCCTGGTGGGCCGTCAGCAAGGCCGATGTAGGGTTCACGATGGTGATGCGGGTCAGTTTGGTATTGGACACCAGATTATGTGCGCTGAGCCGGGCTTTCTTGATCATGGCCATGTCGCGGCTACCGAGGCTGTGAGCAAACATGGGCGTCAGTCCTGCCTCCATGCCATCCAGTATGGCGTCCATCTTGCCATTGCGTAATGCCCCCTCGCGCACCGCTACCGTGGCCGCGTAGTTCAGGGTCAGCTTGGCCTGGTAGATAAATCCCATCTGTATGGCACCCAGGGTCAACAACAGCAAGATAGGCAGGGCATAGAGGAATTCGGGCATGGCCTGCCCATGCAGGCGTCGCCGCATCATGGCTTGGCACTCCCCTGCGTGCCCTGTGCCTGCTCCAGCAGTTGAAGCACCTGCGCCGCCTTGCTGCGCAAGGCCTCATCATCGGCAGCCAGGCTGTGAGCCTGCATCATGGCTGCCGCAGCTTGACGCTGCCGTATCACGCCCAGGTTATGCCAGGCGCGGGCATCATGCGGCTTGATCATCAGGCTGCGCTGGTAGGCCTCGGCAGCCTGTTCTGGACGGTCTGATCGGGCATAGAGATTGGCCAGGCGAAACCAGGTTTCCGCATCATTGGGTGCTACCCGCAACAGCCCCTGCAATAGCCTTTCCGACTTTACGTCATCCCCCTCCTGATGGGCTGCCTCTGCCTCCCTGTGCATGGCATAGGCATCGGCAGCATCGCCGGTAATGGCGGCTGGCATGGCCGAACAGCCCGCCAGCAGGGCGTGTAGCAGAGTGGGCAGCCACAGCCGGGCTATCAGGCGCTTCATGCCGGTCGCCAATGCAGTTGCTCGCCCGCCACCAAACCCACGCGGGCTATAGTGCCCGGTGCCATTTCCAGGGTGGCCGTAGCACTGAGGCAGCCCGCCATGCGAGCCGGGCGCAACTGGCTGACCAGCTTGCGCACCCTGCCCTGTTTGTCCACAAAGGCCAAGTCCAGCGGATAGGCCATCCCCACGGTATGTATCAGTCTGCATGGTTGTATCAACATGGCTTCATCTGCGGCCAAAGGCGGTCTGCCCAACAATCCCTGCATGCGTTCGGTCGCACTCTCCGCCAGCCACACCTTGCCCAGCAGCAGTGTATCGCCGCGCCAGGCGGCCAACTGCTTCAAAGCATACCTTCCTGCATGAACTTCATGACTATGGGGAAGGCCAGCACGATAAACGTCACCGGGAAGATAAACATGATCAGCGGCAGTATCAGCTTGACCGGTGCCTCCATGGCCAGCTTCTCGGCGCGTTGAAAACGCTCGATACGGCGCTGCTCGGCTTGCATGCGCAAAACCTGGCCCAGACGGGCACCCATCTTTTCGGCCTGAATCACCGCACCCACAAAGGCAGTTATCTCTTGCATATCCAGCCTTGCCTCCATCCGGCGCAGCGCGTCGGCGCGAGGAACACCCGCACGCAGATCACGTACCACCATATAGAACTCGTGCCGCAGTGCCCCTGCTGGGCCTTTTTCCATCGACTGCTTGATGGCGCCCGTCAGGTTCAAACCCGCCTCTACACCCAAGGTGATGAAATCCAAGTAGACCGGCAAGGACTTCAGTACTTCCTTGCGGCGCTTCTTGCGCACATCTGACAGCCAGATCAGGGGGTAGAAATAGCCCAGGAAAGCCACGACGGCAGCCCAATGGTAAGCCTGTGAATGCAAGGCCGAGATACAAAACAAGGTCAACGCGCCAGCAATAATCGCAGACAGCAGGCGCAGGGCGTAGTATTGCTCGGCACTCATCAGATACCCCACACCGGTTTCGCGCAATGATTTGTGTGCCCGCTCCAGCAAATCAGGAGGAAAGCGCGAAGTGAAGTGGTACTCCAAGAAGTTCACCCCCGGCCAGATCAGCCGCAGCATAGGGGGTAGCTCGTCCATATAGGCACGATCCTCGCTCGGCACCTCGCGCTTGAGCTGGCTCATGCTATAGAACATCAGCAACACGCTCACACCGATAAGCGCACCGATCAGCAATCCGATAAAGGTCGTGGTCATACGTCTATTGTCGTGATCTTGCGGATAAACCAGTAGCCCACCAGTTCCATCACGATGATGACGGTGAGTGTCCCATAGCCTATCCAGGTGTTGAACAACGGCTCCATGGCCTTGGGCTCGATTGCGCGCAAGGCCAGCATCATCAATATGGGCAGGCCCGTCATGATCACGCCCTGCGCCTTACCCTGTGCGGTCAGGCTGCGTATCTTGCCTTCCATGATGGCTTTATCGCGCAATACCCCAGCCAGCGATTCCAGTATCTCAGCCAGATTCCCACCCACCTCCTTGGAAATCCGCATGGCCGAAATCACCAGCTGAAAATCCTGCTGCGGGTTACGCCGCTCCATATTCTGCAGGGCAGTATCGAAATCCACGCCCAGGCGCTGTTCGCGCAGCATCAGCTCGAATTCCTGGCTGACCGGTGGCTTGGATTCCTTGACCATGGATTCCAGCGACACATTGAGGCTGGCACCAGCCCGCATGGCGCCCGACACCATCAGCAGTGCATCAGGCAATTGCTGCTCCAGCCGCTTGAGCCGACGGCGCCCCAGGAAACCCACATACCACTTGGGCAGGAATACCGTCGCAATCAGGGCGCCAAAGGCAAAGACCGGGTTGCCGGTCAGCACCCAGACTATGGGCGGCAGGATGCAGGTCAGCGCCACGTTGTAGCGGAACATCTTCTGTGGGTCGAGGAAGATGAACATGTCGGCCAAGGTGGTGGCCGTGGTCAGCTCTATGCTGGCGCGTTGCTTGTCCAGATAGCCCTGTACCGCCTTGTATACCAGCCAGGCGGTGATCAGGGTCACCAGGAAAATCAACCCGAGCAGCAGTGTCATCGCCGTATCTCCCCGCCCTGGAAGATGCTCATGTCGACATCCATCCCGCGCGCAGCCAGATCCTGGTAGAAGTCCGGCACGGCCCCCGTCGAGATATGCCGTCCCTTCACCTTGCCGTCAGCACCAAAGCCCTCCTGCTTGAACAGGAAGATATCCTGCATCTGTATCATGTCGCCTTCCATGCCGGTGATCTCGGTCACGTGCGTCACTTTGCGCGAACCGCAGGAAAAACGGTTCTGCTGCACGATAAAGCGCACGGCCGACGATATCTGCTCGCGTATGGCGCGGATTGGCAGGTCCAGTCCCGCCATCATCACCATCACCTCCACCCGCGCCAGGCAATCTCGCGGGGTGTTGGCGTGGGCTGTGGTAAGCGAGCCATCATGGCCGGTATTCATGGCCGTCAGCATATCCAGCGCCTCCCCGCCCCGGCACTCCCCCACCACAATACGGTCGGGCCGCATCCGCAGGCAGTTCTTCACCAGATCGCGTATCAGCACGGCGCCCTTGCCCTCGGCATTGGGCGGACGGGATTCCAGCCCCACCAGGTTGGGCTGGCTCAGCTTGAGTTCGGCTGCATCCTCCACTGTCACGATGCGCTCATCATCGGGAATGTAGTTGGACAGCACATTGAGCAAGGTCGTCTTGCCCGAGCCCGTCCCCCCCGAGATGATGATATTGGCCTTCTGCTCCACGATGGTGCGCAGGAACGCCAGCATGGTTGGCGTCATGGATCCGAACTTGATCAGGTCCTCGCCATGCAGCTTGCTCTTGGCAAACTTCCGTATGGTGATATTGGCACCCTTGAGCGCCAGCGGCGGAATCACCGCATTCACCCGCGAACCGTCCTTCAGGCGGGCATCCACCATGGGCGAGGATTCGTCAATGCGGCGTCCCAAGGGGGTCACGATGCGCTCAATGGCACTGACCACAGCCTGATCCGAGGTAAAGGTGATATCCGACTTGGTCAGGCGTCCCTTGCGCTCAACAAAGATTTCATCAAAGCGATTCACCATGATTTCGGTGACTGCATCGTCCGCCAGCAAGTCCTCCAACGGCCCCAGGCCCACGACTTCGTCCTGTACCTGCTTGACCAACAGATCACGATCAAAACCTTCGGGTATGGTCTTGTCGTTGCGAACGATCTCCACCAGCATCAGCCCCGTATTGCGGCGCAGCTCTTCTTCACTCTGGCTGGCAATATCGATGCGACGCAAATCCATCTGCTTGATCAGCTCGGTATGGATGCGCTTGAGCAGACCTATCCAGATCTGGTGATGGCCAGGATCACGCACTGCTTCAACTTCTTCGGTCACCGTCGGCACCATGGCCGGCGCCGCAACGGCTGCCGGCTGGGCAATGGCGCTGGCCACGGGTGCGACCGTTGCTGTCACGGGTGGTGGTGCCGGCTCGTCCAGATCCATCACCCGCAACTCATAGCCGCAGATATGTATCACGTCACCAGGCTTGAGCGGGCCATACAGGCTGGCTTGCTTGCCATTCACCTCGGTATTGCCCTTGGGGTCCAGATTCTCCACGTACACGCCGTCTGCCCGGCGATGGATGGCAGCATGGCGCTTGGCCACCGACCAGCCCTGCAGGATGATCAGGTTCTCGTCGCTCTTGCCTATGGCACAGCTATCGATGGTGCACTCAAACACATTCTCGGCACCGCGCGGTGTAGTTACCAATACGTTCAGCATGGTGCACCCTCAATCCAGTATCTCTGACTTGCCCACGCTGCGCTCAAAGCGCTCCCGCATGCCGTCGCTCTTCTCAATACGTTCACGATTGAGGGTAGAAGCCGGATCTATCACTGTAGGCGTGACCAGTATGACCAGGTCGGTGCGGCTATTGCGGAAGTTGTCCGATCGGAACAGCTGACCTATCACGGGTATGGAACCCAGGCCGGGCACCCGCGAGATATCCTTGGACATCTCGCTATTGATCAGGCCAGACAGGGCGATGGTCTGTCCGTTGCGTACATTGATATCGGTGCTGGTCTTGCGCGACAGCAGACCCGGTGCGCCATCTACCGATACCGAACTGTCGATGGAACTGACCTCGGTATCCACCGCTGCAGAGACATTCCCTTGGTCATCGGCCACAGGCTTGATGGTGAGCTTGATGCCGTAGTCCTTGTATTCGATGGAAGTCGAACCCAATGCGCCGGCAACGCGTATGGGGAACTGCCCGCCTGCAAGGAAGCGCGCCTCACCGCCCGAACGAGCAGACAACTCGGGCTCTGCCAGGATATAGGCATCACCATTGTTCTTGGCGATATTGATGGTGGTGTTGAGCAAGGACGAAATACCCAGGTAGGTGCGCAAGCCCCGGTTGCCGGTCTGGATGGGTAATATCCCCTGTATCGGTGCCTGTATGCCCGTGCGGTTCTCAGAACCCCAATTGCCCAGAAAGCCCACCGACGGCCCGGCCATTGAGCCCGGCCATTGCACCCCAAGGTTCTCTAGCAGGGAGCGCTTCATCTCCACCACCTGCACCTTGAAGTAGATCATTTTCTTCATCGAGACATCTTCAGCAGACACCAGGCTCACCACCTGCGGATAGAGCTTGGCTACCAGGGCGATGCGCTCCAGATCCGTCTTGCTGGCCGTGCCGCTGATAACCACATTGCCACCGATCTGGCTGAGCTTCAGGCCGGGTACATCCTTGAGCATGCTGGCCGCAGCCTGGTACGCCCCCTGGCTGTCACGGGTCACGACGCGGACTATGTACTGCCGCCGTGGCCCCTTGCCCGACCAAAGCATCATGGAGGTATCGCCCTCCTTTTCGGCCAGCAACAGCAATTCGCCTGTTTCCAGCGCACGGGTAGAGACTATGGCGCCGTTGCCAATGGCGACTCTGTCCAGCTTGCCGGCGGGAATGGTCTTCAGTTCGCCGATGAACATCTTGATTTCGGTAACGCCCTGAGGCGCCTCGGCAACAGGTGCCGGCGCCTGTGTCTTGACGGTAGCGGCCAGTGCCACAGGCGCCAGACCGACAACAGACAGCAAGGCAAGGGTGCAGATGGGTTTGCGCATGTTGTAGGTATCCCGTCGCTCGTTATTTTTGCGTGTTGGTGTTGGCTGCCGGCGCCGTAGGCATGATGTTTAATGGCAAGCTGGCTGGCATCCCGACAGGATTGGGCGCACCTGCAGGGGGTGCCATCGAGATACTGCCCATGCCGCCCGACACGGGAATGTTCAAGCTGGGTGTCACGCCCTCGGAGCCACCCTTGCCGCCGATGATGTATTCGATATAGGCATCCACATCACCGGTCACCGGCATCTCTATGCGTGCTGCCGCGGTCGCCTTGGCCACGGCCTGGGTCCGCGCCGCAATATTGCGCATCAGGTCGCCCGCGCTGGATGAGTCGTATTCGCTGGCAGGGTCGCTGCTCTTGATCGCATCCTTCTCGTTGCGCAACACCGCCCGCAACTTGCCCATCTCTTGCGCCATCACCAGGCTCATCGCCTGGCTGGGATTGACCTCAAGGGTATAGGTACCATAGGTCGAGCGACGCTCCTGGCCGTTGGCAGGATCATCCCTGACAACCTTCTGGCCGGTTGCCAGCACTTTGACGCTCAGCATGAAGGGCACCACCATGCTGCTGCTCTTGCCGCCCGACGGATTATTGGGGGCTGCGTTGGCGCTCTGCTCCATGATCAGCATCAGATCAATCAGGTTGCCGGGCTGCACCATATGCGAGATCGAATTGAGTTCGTCGGTCTCTATGGTCATGGCGCGCGTGCCGGTCTTGAGCGAGCCGGCGAAGTCGGCATAAATCTCGCGCAGATCTGCCCGCAACAACGGCCGGCCCTGCTTGACCGGCCGAATCAATGCCAGGCCTTTGTAGTTCTCGAACTGTTCAACGGTGACGGTATCGTCGTAGACCAGATCGCCAGCTATCTCTCGCGAGGCAACGACACTGAGGTCTATAGGCGAACCCGCCGGCAGATCGCTGGTGGGAACCACTACGGCAACCGTAGGTCCCTTACCTCGAACCTTGGCTTCTATCTCGCTCTGGAGCGTACGCTCCTGCAGCCGCAGATACTGCACGGTGAGAAACATGGCGAGCAGGCCGAGCAATATCGCTGCGACCAGCATCACCCAGGTTCGATTGACCTTGGCAAAATTGAGCTTCATGACGGGCGGGCGTCCTGTCTGGGCTATTCGTATGGATGGCAACCGGGTGATCGCCGCTTGTTATGGTTGTGACTACGATGCTGCAGGGTGCTGCTCAGCTTGCTGTTGTGGGGCAGGATCCCGACATCAGCCTCGCCGCTGTTCTTCTATTGGTCCCAACTGACTGATACTTCACTGATAGGCCAGGTCGGGTTGGTCAGGTCCGGGCATTTATCCAAGGTGGCAGACCCGCTGACCGGCCCTACCGACCCACCGTAGACATTCATGCAGTCGGGCACCTGAGCGACCGACATGGCATAGCTGTAGTCAGTAAAATAATCGCGGATATTGCGCATCAGGCCATCCACATTGGCAGTCAACAACACGCCACCCATGCAAGCGGCAATCACCACAATGTATTCGATGCTGGACTGGCCTGCTTGCGCCGTCCGTATTGGTCGGGGTAGTGCAGACATCTTCGGCCCCTTACGGTCTATCCATATAGTTGAATAGCACATTGGTCTGCCCCTCGCTGCGGCTTATGGTCAACATGGCCAGATTCTTGTCGCGCTTCATGTCAAAAACAATGCCAGGGCCGTTCTTGGTGTTGATGCGGCGCTCCATGCTGATCTTCCAACCCTGGCTGGGCAGGTTGTTGCGATAGTAAATGGCATTGCTTTCCATGGTCAGCGCATTACGCAGAAACACGGTGCGGCCATTCTTGATGCCATCCCGGTGCTCGATATCATTCACCACCTGACTACCCGATGGCATGGGAAAACGTTCGGGTTTGCGCAAGGGGCCGGTATTGGCTTGGCTGACGCTGAGCAAGCCGGTAGACCCCATGCCCGCTGGCTTGACCTGGAAGGTATAGAAGCACTGCCCCCGTGCCGTCGCAACTGCTTGCCAGCCGGCAACAGGATACTCGGTCACTTCGCCCCCGCCTGCCGACCAGACACGCTTGTAGTGGGCAATCATGCTCAGCGGCGACTGGTCGCTATCCACCTGCAGGATGGCCATGGGCACACCGCTGACCAGCATATCCTTGGCTATCCAGTTCAGCCTTGCCTTGGGTGCCTCAAACTCCGGGCATTCGGCAGCCTGTGCAAGCAATGCGGCGCTACCCAGCACGATAAACAAATACTTGATCATTTCACTCGGTCTTCCGGGACTTCATCAGGTGCGATCTTGCCAATTTCTAGCTTGCGGGTAGACAGCTCAGGCGCCCAGATGGAGAACACGGTCTGCACCACGTTGAGCAATGAGATATCGCCTATGGTGGGAATATTGACCGTCGCGGCCAGCAGTGAAAGCGGCGTCAGGCCCTTTACCTGCTGTACCACGCTGGTCTTGTCATCGGCGCTGGCGCCATCGGCCGTCCAGCCATTACCCAGCACGATGGCGGTTTCCACCATGGGCTTGCGGGCCAAGGCCGTGCTCATCAGATAGGTATTGGGATTGTAGCTTTCCGGGCTGACCGTGACCGTGGCCGTGTACTTGCCCCCCATTTCCAGGGTGAATGGCCCTAATGTGGCAGCCAAACTGGCAATCGGCGTCAGCACCCGATTAATGGTGCCGGGCGCGCAATCGTAACCCGTCATGGCCGCCACCATGCCACCAGCCGGATCGCATTTCTGGCCAACCTCGCCCGATATCTGGGCATAGTTGAGCATGCTCTGACCATTGCGGTCCTGCCATAGCGCCTTGCGCTGACCACTACGGAAATCGCTGCTACCACTATCGGAACTGCTGAAGGTGCTGGTGGCCGAGGTACGCGACAGCAATCGACTACCTATCTCAGCCTTGATCTGGGCGTCGGTCTTTTCATTGGCTATCCAGGCATTGGTAAACCCGAACCAGCCTATCTCACTGGCTGAGTCACCGCCAAAGAATACCGTACGCTCCCAGGCTGCATAGCGTGCCGCCTGCACCACATGGCTACGTATATCCAGATACTTGGCCAGTACCGGCACAGCCAGGAACAGCGGCACCAGTATCGTGCTGCAGACGATCATGGTTTCCACCATGGCCTGGCCGGCTTGACGGCGTGCGCGTGAGTAGCTCATAGGTGCTGGAACATCATGGAGGCATACTTCTCAAGGAAGCTGTTAGGCGTCAGCCTGGCCTGCCAGTAGGGGTTGTAGAGGTTACCCAGCTCCTGCTTGCCGTCCTCACGCTCCCAGCCCTCCCCCAGCTTGGATGGCCGGGAGAAATAGACTTGCGCGCGAGACAGGGCACGCATACTGTCATCCCCGCCCGGCTGGCCATTCTCCATGCCAAACCGGCCCTTGCTGTAGCTGCCGGAGTTCGGCAAGGTGCTGGACTTGCGTTCTACTTCAATCAGCAGGCTGGCGCCTTCCAGATTGTCCTTGGTCAGGTCGCGCACATCAAAATACGGACGCAGACCCTCACCACCCAGCGTATTGCCGGCGCCCTGCGGGCGCTGACGCAAGGCCGGCATGGTGGTCATGGTGTGGTTGTAGGCACCGCCATAGGCATCGCCCGCCGGTGTGGAGAAGTTGTTGTTGGTCCCCAAGGCACCCGCACCACTGATCTGCACCCCTGCCTGGGCCGAGCCCCAGCCCATGGGCATAGTCGGTATCACGATGGGTATGGGGATGGGGATGCCCAGTATCGATATCCAGAATATGGCTGCGCCGGTAAAGCCAGTTGCATCCAGCGCTGTCCAGGTCTTCTTGGAATACCCCGTGGCGCTGCCGCCCGCAGTGACGGATTTGAGTTCAGTCCCCCCCCGGTGCCATAGCGCCATGAACACCGCACCATTCTGGTAGGGAATAAACCGCGTGGGATCGAATACGAAGGGGTTGGGCGTCAGGTAGTAAAACTCGGGTGCGCCATCAAACCAGCCGTCCTTGGTGCTGCGATCACGCGAGAAACCATCCAGAGAATTGATGGTGACGCTGGCAAACCGGTCAGCCTCCGCACCATCGCCCTGTTTGCCGGCGGCAGGTTTGGTATTCGGATCCTTGCGCTCGGTAAAGCGTAGCCAGTTATACAGCGACACCGCAGCCGTCGCCCAGCCACCCTTGGTCAGGCTGGCCTCCGGGTCATTCATCTTCAGCACATTGTGTTTGGGATCCAGGCTCAGCATATCCTGTACCGCATCAGACATGCCGCTGGTATTCAAGCCCAGCTTATTGAGTAAGCCGTCCCCGGAGGAGTTGATCAGATCCATCCCCAAGGTCTGCGCCATCGTCAGGGCAGTGCCGTAGTGGTAGACCATCTGCGCCAGATTCAAGGCCGCATTGATGCCATCCAGCAGTTTGGCCAATATCGGCCCAGTGGTGTTCATCACCGTCTGGAAGCCGTTGGATATGCTCTTGTTGATGTTGTAGGGGGTCGTCCACATCCAGGCCGCCAAGGGCCCACCCAAGGCGGTGAGCATCTTGGGAACCCAGGCAAATTCGCTGGTGTAGGTCTTGTTGAAATTGCGCGCCCAGGAGGTGAGCCCGACAACTTGCGCGACAGCCACCTGATTGGCCACCATGGCGCGGTTGGTATAGGCCGAAAAGTTGTAATCGCGCGCCTGCGCCTGCGCCGCGCTATAGACAGCCGCATCGGCGGCATTTTGCAAGCGCATCTTGCCCAGCGTCTGCTGGCCCACATTGAAGGTGGCCAACATGGCCAGAATGACAACAACCAACACGATAAGCGAAAAGACCAGCGCCTGACCGCGCTGGCCCTTAAGCTGCACAGCGGAGCGCACTGTACTGGACATGATGACGCCCCGCATCAGGATAGGATGGCTGCGGCTTAGTTGCCGTAGCTACCCATACCCTTTTGTGCTGTACCTTGGCTACGGGCGCTACCAGCTGCAGAACTGGCTGTACCCCGTGCGGACGATGCACCAGCGGTATCACCAGCCACTTCGCTGGCGAGACCAGATACCTGGGCGCGGATGGTTTGACCGAAGAAGCTGTAGACACCGATAGCCGCCACGGCAATCAGCGCGACGATAATGATGTATTCAGTCATGCCCTGGCCAGTCTGGCGCTTGGGCAGGTTGCGCATGGACTGGCGCAGGTTGTCGATTTTTTTCATGGTCGTGCTCCTCGATAGCTGAATAAAGCGGTACGGGTGGTGGAACCAAGGCGAGAAGCGGGTCTGCACCCGACCCTGGCAACTTGCTTCCACCTCGACAATGAAATTAGTCCTCGGCGAGATGAAAGTCAAACCCCGTGTAAGCCTTGACAGGCGCGGTATCCAGCCTAGCCTATATAGATTGAAACAACATGCTCGCTGACAGGATCAACATGATGCGTATTACCCCACTATTTACATTGCTGCTCTGCCTCTCCGCCCAGGCCGACTACCAGGCTGGGAAGGATGCCCAGCAAGGCGGTGACTTTGCCCGTGCCGCCAAGGAATACACGGAATCCGCCAATCAGGGCGACGTCCGGTCCCAGACCGAGCTGGGCGCCATGTATGAGCGCGGCGAAGGCGTCACCGCCGACTACGCCCGCGCCCAGTTCTGGTACAAGAAGGCGGCCGACAAAGGCTACATGCCTGCCCAGACATCGCTGGGTTATCTGTACGAGCGCGGCCTGGGTCTACCGCGTGATTATTCGCAGGCCATGCAGTGGTATCGCAAGGCCGCCGACAAGGGCTATGCCCTGGCGCAAAATAATGTTGGCGTGCTGTTCGAGAATGGCTGGGGGGTCAAGCAGGACTTCGGCAAGGCCGTGGAGTGGTATCGCAAGGGGGTAGATCAGAACCTGCCCCTGGCGCAGACCAACCTGGGCTTCCTGTATGCCGAGGGTCGTGGTGTGCCCAAGGACGACAACCAAGCTGTCCTTCTATACCGCAAGGCGGCCGATGCCGGCTTTCCACAGGGCCAGAACAACCTCGGTTACATGTATGCGAGTGGCCGCGGGCTGAAGCAGGATTTCGATGCGGCACGTAGCTGGTACGAAAAAGCCGCCAAGGAAGGCAACGGCCAGGCCATGCTGAACCTGGCGTTGATGTACCAGAACGGCAAGGGGGTCAAGCAAGATAGCGCCCGCGCCATAGACTGGCTGACCCGTGCTGGCAACCTGGGGTATCGCCCAGCCATACAACGCCTGATCAAGATCTATCGGCAAGGACTATGGGGTGAAAAGCAGGACGAGGCAGCAGCAGCCGACTGGGAAAATAAACTTACTTGATATAACAGTCACTTAGCAGAAAGACCGCCGACCGGCGGTCTTTTCATATCGCTTGTTCCTGCTCACAGCGCCGTTGCCACATCGCCCGATATTGCTGCTCCAGCGCGCGGGTAAACCGGGGGCCATCCATCAAGGGCGAGCGCGCCATGCGCTCCCTGAGCCCCAGGCGTAGCTGGTTGAGCGCCGCTCGGTCCTGCAACTGAGCCAATGCACGCTGCACGAAAGCGTCGCCACTGTCAGCGATCCAGTCGCTCAAGCCCACGGCGTTCAAGGCACTGGCACCGCCACGTCCCATCACCGTATCGCATGCCAGCGTCAGCACCGGCACACCCATCCAAAGCGAATGGCAGGTGGTTGTGCCGCCGGTATAGGGAAAGGTATCCAGGTTGATGTCAATCTGGCCATGCATGGCCAGATAATCGTGAAAAGGTGCACGGTCACGTATCACGATGCGCTCTGGCGCCACGCCCAATGCGGCAAAGCGGGCGCGCGTCTCATCCGCAATGCGGGCAAAACCCCTTGCCGCGATCAGCAGGCGAGAGTCCGGCACGGCCAATAGCAGATCGGCCCATAGGCGAATGACTGCCGGGCCTATCTTGGCGGGATTGTGCAGGGCGCCAAAAGTAATACCCTGCCCCACCAGACAAGGCATGGTGACCACTTCGGGTGCATCGGCGGGTGGTTGATAGCACCATTGCGAATCAGGCAGATACGCCAGTTGCTCGCTATGCAGGGCCTGGGCGTATTGTGGCGGGCAGGCCACGGCGTCGGTCAGGCGGTAATCCATGGTGGCTAGGCCCGTCGTGTTGAGGTACCCCAGCCAGGTAACCTGCACAGGGGCCAGGCGGCGGGCCATCAACACCAAGCTGTTGTTGCCGGTATGCCCGGCCAAGTCGACCAGGATATCGATCCGGTCCGCCAAGATGGCCTCTGCCACGGCCTCGGCTTCGGCGTCATCGAATTCCCGCCAGTAGTCAGCCAGGCCTGACAGGCGCGTGGTCGTGTCGCTGGCCAGCTGTCGCTGGGTGGAATAGACATAGACATCGAACTGCTTGCGATCATGCTCGCGGAAAACCGGCTCCACAAAATAGGCAACCGGGTGATGCCGCATGTCCGGTGATACATAGCCTACGCGTAGCTTGCGTTCTGGGCGCCAATCCTGCTTCCAGCGCCGTACCTGCTCGGCAGGCAAGCGGGCAGCCTGTTGCAAATGGGCCTGGTAGAGCGCGCCGGGATTGAGCGTGTCGTCGTAGCACAAGGTAAACAGCAAGTTGGAGAGGTAAGTCGGCTTGTCCGACAACTCTGCCGCGCGCCGGAAATGCGGCAGGCTTTCGGCCTGCCTGCCCAGTTCGGACAACACCAGGCCCAAGCCGTTATGGCTGGAGGCCACCTCCTCGATAGCCAGCGCAGACCGGTAATGTTCCACCGCCTCATGCAACTGCCCAGCACCGGCATGGGCATTGCCCAGATGGTAATGATATTCGGCCGAGCCTGGGTGGCGAGCCAGCAAGGCGGTAAAGCGGGCTATTGCCTCCGGCCAGCGCGCGGCCTCGATGGCTGCGTGCCCCAAGCGCTGCTCAGCTTCTTCCAGGTCAGGTGCCAGTTCCAGGGCTGTTTCCAGCGCAGCCATGGCGGCCACATTGCAATGCCTGCATTGCAGGCATGTACCCAGCGCCAGCCAGGTGGCGGCATGCTTGGGGGCCATCCTGCTGGCCAGCTGCAAATAGATTTCCGCCGCCTCGTAGCGCTCTGCAGCCAGCAATCGACGCCCAGCCGCCAGCACACCGCTGTGCACACCGAGCTTACGCAATATCGCCGCCCACGCCTGGTTCATGCTCGCCCCGAGTTTTGATGTTGGGTCGGCACTTTAACGCACTACACTGAAGCTTGGTAACGCCATCACCCCAGAGTGATGCAGGACGCATACGGCAGACCGTACACCCCAGGCAAGTACCTCCGGGCCGGCCCAGGCAGACTGGCAAGGCAGGGGTGCAAGATATCGGGGTAGGTTTCGTGGCCCAGCCGATAGACACGAGTAAAGCCCCACGATGCTGCAGATCGACCCAGACCTACTCGACAAAACCAGCCCCTCGCCCTACCGGGACGCGATGCTGCACGGCTACCGTTGGCTACGGTTTACCCCGCAGCTCGAGCAGGCCTTCCGCCAGTTTCATGTGGATACCCATATGTCACGCCTGCGTTGGGCAGGCGGCATGGCCATCACGCTGTTTGCCCTGTTCGTGCTGATCGACCTCACCACCCTGCCCTCCACCGTCTGGGAGCGCACCGTACCCATCAGGCTGGGGCTGATCATCCCAGCCTTTGCCATTACCCTCTGGCTCAGCTACCAACAACGGTGGCGCGCTTACCTGCAGTGGGCAGTCTGCTTGTCAGCCCTGCTGACAGGCCTGGGAACGGTTGGTGTTATTGGCGTTGCGCTGGCACGTGACTATCCCCTGCCGTATGAGGGCATATTGCTGGTGGCCTTGTTCATCTACTTTATCGCCAGCCTGCAGTGGTGGCATGCCCTGCTGATCAATGCCCTCATCCTGGCCAGTTTTCTGATCATGGAGTCCGCCCTGCAGCCCGATACAACGCTACAGCTGTATCACGGTGCCTTTATGCTGACCGCCAATATCGTAGGTGCGACCGGCAGCTACTTTCTTGAGTACAGCACCCGCACGACCTTCCTGGTCAATGCCTTGCTGCATGAACTGGCCGAGCACGATGGCCTGACCGGGCTCTACAACCGGCGTGCCTTCAACACCCACCTGGAGCGCGCCTGGCGCCAGGCACAGCGTGAGCAGCGATCATTGGTGCTCGCCATGATCGACGTGGACTACTTCAAGCGTTACAACGACTACTACGGGCATGCTGGAGGGGACAAGGTGCTGCAACTGGTTGCCGACACCATCAACCGGCACGCCAGGCGACCGTTGGACATCGCCGCCCGCTACGGCGGGGAAGAATTCGTACTGCTGTGGTTCAACCCTGCCAGCCAGGAACTGCCCCATATGGGCGAGCAGCTGCGCAACGCCATCGCCGTGCAGGCCCTGCCCCACATGGGTAGCGAATTGGGGCATCTCACCATCAGCCTGGGTCTCGCTCAGCGTGCTCCCGGGTCTGGACTGACGGCTGATGATCTGCTCAAAGCGGCAGATGAAGCACTTTACCGGGCCAAGCAGGCGGGGCGTAACCGGGTAGTCGTCGACATACCCGGTCACACCCCCTGACGCCTAGCGCGGCATGTAGCGCTGGATGCAGATATGGCCTACATGGGCGCAGCGATCTGCTTGGCGGCCGTCACCATGGCCTCTTGTGGCTTGACGTTGCCATCAGTCACCTGTGGTAGCGCTGTCGCCATGGCAGCCCAGAACTTGCCCATCTCCGGATTGGACGGCATAGGCTTGCCCAGATGGATGTTATCCATGGAGTTACGGATGTTTTCGTCGTTGTAGAGTTGCCAGAACAGCGTGATATCTGCCGGTACGCCCAGCGGCACCGCCTCGTTCATGGCTTTCAGGCCAACGAGCTTGAGCAGGTGCTGCTCCAGGAAAGCCAGGGCCTCCTTCTTGTTGCGGCTCTTGGCATTGATCATGGCGCCCAGCACACCCACAAAGGGCCGCGAAGGCTTACCCTTCACGCTGGGTATGGGTGCCACGCCGAAATTGATCTTGGCCTCCCGCAATCCCTCCCAGGCCCACGGACCGCTGATCATCATACCCAGCTTGCCGTTGCGCATGGCCTCTTCCATCTGGCCGTAGCTAGCGCCCTTGGGCATGACACCCTTGTTGATCAGCATGGCAAGCGTTTCCAGGCCTGCCACCGCGCCGGGCTTGGCGACACCGGTATCGCGGGCGTCATAGTTGCCCTTGATATCGCGGAAGAACGGATAGCCGCCGTTCGCCGCCATCAAGGGCCAGGTAAAGTAGGTGTTGTTGTAGTCCCACAAGATGGCCCTGGCCCCGCGTTTCTGTAGCTGGGCATCCAGTGCCGGTATTTCCTCGAAGCTCTTGGGCGGGTTCTTGATCAGGGCCTTGTTGTAGATCAGGCTGACCGTCTCCACCGACAAGGGATAACCCCAGGTCTTGCCGCCTACGGTAAACGCATCCCAAGCCACCGAAACAATATTGCGGCGCGCCTCCTCGGTCGGATTGATGGGTGTCAGCAACCCCAGCTTGATCCACTCACCAATGCGGTCGTGCGGCCAGATCCAGATATCAGGGCCATTGCCGGCCAGCGCCTCCTGCTGAAACCGAGTCGGTGCATCATCGGGATGCTCGACCTTGACGGTGATGCCTGTCTGCTTGGTATACAGCTTGCCGATCTTCTCTATGCCTTCGTAGCCTTTGTCGCCATTGATCCAGACCGTCAGCTGCTTACCAGCCGCCATGGCCGGGCTCAGCAGACAGGCGCTGGCAGCAATGCCCAGCAAGGTTTTCAGCACGATGCGACGGGGAGAAACGGCAACAGGGCATTCTTGGGGCGCAAGAATGCCCGCTACACCGTTGGAACGGATAGTCATTGGGGTATCACTCCGGTGATGGTTGGGGATGGCGCTCTAACGGCGCTTCGGCACCCAGGGTGCCGACATGCCGCGCAGGTCATAGCCCGCGCGGTCATGTGAGGTTGCGGCTACCGCTCAGCGTGCTTGCATCAGCGCCTTGCAGGTATCCAGCATGCGGTTGGAGTAGCCCCATTCGTTGTCGTACCAGGCCATGACCTTGACCAGGCGCTTGTTGCTCACCTTGGTCTGCGACGAATCGAAATTCGACGAAGCGCGGTTATGGTTGAAATCGACAGACACAAGGGGCTTGGTCACATAAGTCAGAATGCCATCGCGGCTCACTGCGGCGGCTTGCTTGAGTATCTCGTTGACTTCGCTCACGCTGGTATCGCGGCTGGCAGTAAAGACAAAGTCGACCAACGAGACATTGATGGTCGGCACGCGTACCGCCAGGCCGTCCAGCTTGCCTGCCAGCTCCGGTATCACCAGGCCGATGGCGGCCGCTGCACCCGTCTTGGTAGGTATCATGGACATGGTCGCCGAACGGGCACGGCGCAGATCGCTGTGGTAGAGGTCGGTCAGCACCTGATCATTGGTGTAGCTGTGCACCGTGGTCATCAGCCCCATCTCCACCCCCAGCGCTGCATGGAGCGGTGCCACCAGCGGTGCCAGGCAATTGGTGGTGCAACTGGCATTGGAGATCACCGTGTGCTCGGCCTTCAGCACCTGCTCGTTCACCCCGAACACGATGGTGGCATCGACATCATCACCGCCCGGTGCGGAGATCACCACCTTCTTGGCACCGGCAGCCAGGTGCGCACTGGCCTTGGCCTTGCTGGTGAACAGGCCGGTACACTCGAACACTACATCGACATCAAGATCCTTCCAGGGCAGCTGGGCCGGATCGCGCACGCTCAGGTAGCGTATGCGGTCACCGTTGACCAGCAGGTAATCCCCTTCATAGCCCACCTCAGCCTGGAAACGACCATGGACGGTGTCGTATTCAGTCAGGTGGGCGTTGACCTCGATCTCTCCGAGGTTGTTGATGGCGACGATCTCGAATTCGTCGCGGCGGTTGTGTTCATAGAGGCCACGTAAGACATTGCGGCCTATGCGGCCGTAGCCGTTGATGGCGATGCGGATGGTCATTGTATTGCTCCAGACTGTTGTACCTATGGACTTGGATAGTGCGGCGCCGTCTTGGGCGCTCTGCTTCTGTTGACGGACCGGCCGTAGCGACCGTTTCACTCCGTATTTCGCACAGCCACCAAGGCTGCGCGAAGCTATCTGAGAGCCTGTTATGTACTCAAGTCATGGATGGCCGGCGACGGGATGCGTAGGTTTGGCCACCATGGCTTGAGCGATCGCCATCAAGGCATGGGGCGGCCCATGGCAGCCTCGAGCAGTTCAAACCACTGCTGCCTGTCCAGCATAATCTCCTGCGCAGCCACCAACTGTTGCAAGCGCTCCAGCTTGCCGCTGCCCAGCACCGGCTGTATGCCGGCCGGATGGCGCAGCAGCCAGGCAATGGCGAGTTGCTCACGGCTGACGCCCAGTTCCGCCCCCAGCCGCGCCAGCACCTGCCCCAAGGGTGTCTCTGCCGGCTCGGCCGACAGTCTGCCTCCCCCCAATGGTGACCAGGCTTGCGGCTTGATACGCAGGCGCTGGCATTGGTCCAGCGTACCGTCGAACAAGGCATCGGTATGCAGCAGCGAAACTTCCACCTGGTTGGCGGCCAGCGGTTCATCCAGGCGGCTTTGCAGCAGTTCCAGCTGGTGCGGCAGGAAGTTGGAGACACCAAATTGTGCGACCTTGCCCGCCTGCTTGAGCTGAAAGAACGCCTCGGCGATCTCGTCGGCATCCATCAAGGGGTCAGGCCTGTGGATCAACAGCATCTCTAGCTGCTCCACCCCCATCTGTGCCAGCGAATTCTCGGCCGACGCCACGATATGCGCGCTGCTGGTGTTGTAGTGCTTGACTCGGTGCTGCGGTCGGTTTGGGGTTACCAGTGCGATGCCGCACTTGGAGATCAGCTTGATGCGCGACTTGAGCGCAGGCCGGCTGGCCAAGGCTTCACCGAACAAGGCCTCGCAACGGTAGCCAGCATAGATATCGGCCAAATCGAAGGTATTCATGCCCATATCCAGGCAGCCCTCCACCAGATCGGCCACCTGGCTGGGGTGCATCTGCCAATCGGCGATGCGCCAGACACCCAGTATGAGTCGGGAGTTTGCGGTACTCACGATGTTCTGTCCTCGTTGATCATATTGTGGTGTGTCGCCCCACCTTATTGTGCTTCCAGCAGCACCGAGCCCTGTGCGAGCAGCTTCACCATGCCACCCTCTACCTTGGCGGTGGTGCCGCTATAGGCATCGCGGACCATCTGGCCATCCTTGTAGACATGCGCTACCGGTATGCTGACCTCACCCTTGGCAAATGGCGCTGCGACGACCCTGTCATCGCCATAGATACGGCTGAAGGCATAGGGCTCATCGCCCAGTTTGCGATGCACACCGCGTGCCAGCGCCGGGTGGCGAGCGCGGAACTGGCCCAGCTTCTGCCAATGGGCCAATACAGTCGTATTGGGCGACGCCCAGTTCATACTGGAACGGGTGGATTGCTGTGGGTCGCCAGAGCTGGCCGGGCCATCTGGCCTGGCCGTTTCATCCCCGTAGAATATCTGCACGCCACCGGGTGCCAGCAACAGGGCAGTGCCTGCGGTAATCAGCTGATCACGCTTGTACAAGCGGGTATCGTGCGACGACAGATAGGACAGGACATCGAAGGCCTTGCCCTCGCTGCTGCCGGCTGCCAGCTTGCGGGCGTAGTCGCCATACAGCCGGTCCAGTTCCAGCGGGTCGTCCAGCTTGCGATCCTGCAAGTCGAAATTGATCAGGCTGTCAAAACCGTTGTCGAAGTAGGCCGTGCGCTCAACAGCGTGCGGAAATACCTCACCCACCATCCAGAATGGTGCATCGTCTATCTTCTTCTGCGGGTTCTTGGCCTTCCATTCGGTCAGGGCCGCATTCCCTGCCTGCTTCAACGCCTGCCAGGATGCCATTTCCACATGCTTGGCCGTATCAACCCGAAAGCCGTCCACACCATAATCGCGCACCCAGTTGGTCAACCAGGTCACCAGGTAATCGCGCACTGTCGCGTTGGGTAAAGCTACCGCGCGGGTATCGGCCTTCTTTTTCAGGAAAGCCGGCAACCCTACCGCCTTGGCCTGTTCGGTCTTGAAGTCCGGCAGGTAAGCCAGTTGCATGGTCAGGTCGCTGCTACCGGCAGCGGTATAGCCGTTGAGACCAGCACGAACCCAGTCGCCGCCCCACCATTCGGCCCATTGCTTGCGGTCGGCGTTGTAGTCTATCCAGCCGTGATAGTCCTTAAGCGTGTATTGCTCATAGGCCCCCTTCCACAGCACAGGGATATTCAATTGGTGGGCCGTCTCAATATCCAGATAGCCAGGGTGGTTCATCACAATATCGAACAGCACCCTGACGCCCTGGGCATGGGCTGTATCAACGAACTCCCGCAACTCATCGGGCGTGCCCATGTTCTTGTCGAGCACCGTGTAATCCAGGGCAAAGTAGCCGTGGTAGGCATAGTGCTTGAACTCTTCCTTGCCGCCCTGTACCCAGCCCCGTATCTGCTCATAGGGCGCTGTGATCCAGATCGCATTGACCCCCAGGTTCCGGAAATAGCCCTCCTTGAGCTTGACCGTCAACCCCGCCAGATCGCCACCGTGGAAAGTGCCGATCTCCTTGGCGCCATCGGGCTTGCGTCCATAGCTCTGGTCATTGGCGGGGTTGCCATTGTAGAAGCGGTCGGTAATGGCGAAATAGACGATGGGATTGGTAGCAAAGCTGCTCTTGGACACCCCTGCAGCGGCGATGGGGGTGGCGACAGATTCGGTGGCCTGGGAAAACAGGCAGATCAGCGAGAGCGATGTGGCAAGCAAGGTACGTGTCATGGCGGCTTTATCAGGCAGGGCTGGGGCTAAAAAAGGCGGGCCAACCGGCGCCCGCCCATCCTAGATAGGGTGGCTTACTTGCCTACGGCAGCTTGCGCCTCGACCTTGCTCTTGAAGATGGCTGGGTTGCCCGAAACCACATAGGCATCCTTGATCTCCTTGGTATCGAAACTCATGTCCTTGCCCTTCTGCTCCTTCACATCACCTTTGTGGATGATGTAATGCACCTTGCCGGTGCTGCCGAAATCCTTGATGGCCAGGCGCCAGTACACGCCGAACTCATCCTTGCCGGTTGGTGTCAGGGGGCTGAACCAGCTCACGCCCTCCAGGGGTTGGTCGCTGGCGCCCGGTGCGCGCTTCCAGGCATGCAGGCCCCAATTTTCATACTTGCCATCGGGGCGATGGTAATGAATATCCACCATGCCTTCCGGCGGGTTGTCGGCCGCAGCAGGCAAAGCTGCCAGCATCAATGTTGCCAGCAAGGTCTTGATCAATTTACGTTTGTTCAGCATGGTCATCACTCCGTATTGGTCTTGGTTTGGTACTGATTTCTTGTCATGCCCTGCGGCCATCCGCAGCAGTCTTAACATCGCCCTGCTTGGACGCTGAGCGTGCCGGCCTTCCTTACCCCTTGACACCGCCAGCAGTGAGCCCCGACGTCATCCAGCGCTGCGCCAGCAGGAAGACGATGGAGATAGGCAGGCCCGACAGGATGGCTGCAGCGGCAAAGTCACCCCAGAAGTACTTCTGTTCGTACAGGAACATCTTGATACCCACGGCGATGGTGAGTTGATCCTGCTGCTTGAGCAGCACCGAGGCGATGGGGTACTCGTTGACCCCCTGGATAAAGGCCAGCAGGAACACCACCATCAGGATGGGAACCGCCATGGGCAGCAACACATAGCGGAAGGCCTGAAATGGTGTCGCACCGTCGACTTTGGCAGCTTCCTCTATTTCGACCGGGATGGTGTCGAAGTAGCCCTTGATGGTCCAGATGTGCAGGGCAATGCCCCCGGTATAGGCCAGAATCAGGCCGCCGTGGGTATCCAGCCCCAGCCAGGGCACATAGCCACCTATCTGGTCGAAGATGGCATAGATCGCCACCAAGGCCAGCACGGTGGGAAACATCTGCACCAGCATCAGGCTGTTGATCAACTGGGCCTTAAAGGCAAAGCGCATGCGGGCAAACGCATAGGCGCAGGTGGTCGACAGCAGAAGGCCGATCAGGCCAGACAAGGCGGCCACCTTGATGGAGTTCCATAGCCATAGCAGTACCGGGAACTCCGGCTCCACCAGCCGGCCATCGGCCGCCTGATAGGGAATGCCCAACACCAGCTTCCAATGCTCCAGGCTGATCTGGCTGGGGATCAGATCGCCGGTCGAGAAATTACCCGGACGCAGGCTGATCAGCAGGATCATGAGAAAGGGGAACATGATCAGCGCGATAAAGCAGATCAACCCCAGGTGGGCGGCGACAACCCGCCAGCGATGCGATTTATCAAGAACGACGGCCACGATGCGTAATCCTCAGCGGTTTTCGGTCTGGTTCACCTTGGTGAGCCGCAGATTGATGATGGACAGGAAGGCAACCATCAGGAACACCACGGTCGAGATAGCCGCAGCCAGGCCAAAGTCCTGGCCAGAATCCTGAAAGGCGATGCGATAGGTGTAAGACACCAGCAAGTCGGTGGTGCCCGCTGGTACAGCCGTATCCAGGAAATCCGGGCGGCCATTGGTCAGCAATGCAATCAAGACAAAGTTGTTGAAATTGAAGGCAAAAGCGGCAATCAGCAAGGGGGTGATCGGTTTCACGATCAAGGGCAGCGTGATCTTGAAAAAGTTGGTGAACGGCCCGGCCCCGGCGATCGCCGATGCCTCATACAGATCGGCCGGAATTGCCTTGATCAGGCCCATGCTCAGCAACATCATGTAGGGAAAGCCCAGCCAGGTATTGACGATCAGGATCATGACCTTGGCGAGGAAGGGATCGGTAAACCAGTTGGGCTTGATGCCGAACAAGGACTGCAGGATCAGGTTGATCTCCCCCGCGTTCTCGCTGAACAGACCTTTAAATACCAGGATGGAGATAAACGCTGGCACGGCATAGGGCAGGAACAAAAAGATGCTGTACAGCTTGCGGAAACGCAGCGCCTCCCAGCTCATCAGCACGGCCAGCACAATCCCCACCGAGAAGGCAAACAGCACTGTCAGGCCGGCAAACACCACCGTCCAGCCAAAGATGCGCAGGAAGGGTTCGCTGAAGGAACTATCGGTGAAGATGCGTTTGAAATTGGCCCAGCCTATGCCGACCTTGAAGCCGGGCTGTAGCGGCTCGCCCGCTGCTGTCTCATAGAAGCCTGTCTCGAAATTGGGCTTGATGATGCTGCCGTCCTGCTGGTTCTTCAGCTCGCCATTGGCTTGCGGCTGATAGAGCTTGCGCACTGGCGCGAACTCGCGCAGGCCCGACGCACTGGCCACCAAACCACTGGGCAAGGTGACGGATACCAGCTTGAGTACCTTGAGATTCTGGATCAGCGTCTTGGTATCAGCCGGCTCGCTCAACGGTGCCTCGGCTGCTTCCAACCTATGCGCCGGCACGCTCAATGGCGTCGCCTGCTTCAGCGCCAGGGCATCGGTGACAAAGACATCGCCGTTCTCGTTCTCCAGGCGTATGCGGTAGGCTGCACCGTCGCTATGCAGGGTAAAGGCATAGCTTTCTCCATCCACCACATAGGTTTCATCCAGGAAGTACTGCTTGGCGCGCTCAGGGCTCAGCAGGTTCTTGGAGCTGTAATTGGTAAAGCCGATGGTAAAGGTGTAGGCCAGTGGGAACAGTACAAACACCACCACGGCCAGCAAGCCAGGGAACAGATAACGGAAGGCATAGGCCCTGCCGGTGCTGTAGATATAAGTGGCCAGGCCCAGGGTGGCCAGGCAAACCGTTGCCAGCAGGGGTTGCCCTGCAGCGTACATCTTGAAGGTGAGGAACAGCCCCGCCAGCAGGGTCAGGCCTGCGGCCAAGAGCAATATCCAGTGTTCCAGCTTGCGCGCCATGCTTGTTGTCACTCCCTTTGTCTTTGCTGAACGTGCTGGTAACAGCCCGCTCAGCAAAGGCCTCCCTTGCGGAAGGCCGGCAGGGCGGCGGCATGCCGAATGCCGCCCTGACTGCACCCTACTCTCCCTTGCGGAAGAGCCAGGCGTTCTGCTTACTCACCCTTGATGCGCTTGGCGGCAGCATCCAGGCCATCCTTGGGCGACTGACGGCCACCGGTGATGTTCTGCAGTGCCGATGCCATGGACGACCAGAAGCGGCCCATCTCGGCATTGTTGGGCATGGGGTTGCCAGCCTGCGCCGAAGCCATGGTGGCCTTGATATTGGGGTCGCCAGCCAGCTCCTTGAACAGGTTCTTGTTGGCAGGGGTACCCAGCGGCACGTCTGCGTTGATGGTCTTCAGGCCATTGAGCGACAGCAGATGGTTCTCGATGAAATCGACCGCCACTTCCTTGTTGGGCGAAGCGCGGTTGACCATGCAGCCCAGCACGCCCACGAACGGTGCTGCCTTCTTGCCGGCCACGGTGGGGATAGGCGCCACGCCAAAGTTGATCTTGGCGTTCTTCAGGTTGTCCCACGACCAGGGGCCGTTGATCATCATGGCGACATTGCCCTTGGCCATGCCTGCTTCCATCTCGGCGTAGCCGGCGCCCTTGGGCATCACGCCACCATCGATCAGCTTCTTCAGCGTCTCGGCGCCCTTCAAAGCACCGGCGTTGTTCACGCCGGTATCGGTGGCGTCATAGGTGCCATCGGCCTTCATCTTGAAGGGGTAGCCACCACCAGCTGCCAGCAGCGGCCAGGTGAAGTAGGTATTGGTGTAGTCCCAAAGAATGGCCTTCTTGCCCTTGGCCGACAGCTTCTTGTCGAGTGCGGCGATTTCCTCGAAGCTCTTGGGTGGCGTGGGTACCAGGTCCTTGTTGTAGACCAGAGCCACAGCCTCGATGGAGATGGGGTAACCCCAGGTCTTGCCACCGATGGTGAAGGCCTTCCAGGCCAGCGGGTCGATCTCGTCGCGTATCTTCTTGGACGGCGTAACAGGGCTCAGGAGGCCAGCGCCCACCCATTCACCAGCCCGGTCGTGCGGCCAGCACCAGATATCGGGGCCTTTGCCAGCGGCGGCAGCCTGCTGGAACTTGCCCGGTGCATCCTCGGGATGCTCAACAGCCACTGGCACGCCAGCCTTCTTGGCAAAATCATCGCCTATCTGCTGGATGCCTTTGTAGCCTTTGTCGCCGTTGATCCACAGTAGCAGCTTGCCGGACTCGGCTGCCTGGGCGGCACCGAAGCAGGACACTACCAGGGCAGCGATGAGTGTTTTATTCAGGGTCATGATCACTCCATACGTATTGTGGTTTGGTGGTGCTACGCGGCTGTATGCATCAAGCTCGTTTTCTACGAGTTCTTTACCCGCTGGAAAGCCAATCCAGCTTCGTTAAACAGGTAGCAGCGTGTCTCTGGCAAGCGCACGCTGAGGGTTTCGCCCGGTTTGGCCTCATGCTCGGCATCAGCACGCACCACCAGGTGTTCGCTGGCGCCAGGCACCTGCAGATAGCAAATGGTGGCCTCGCCCAAGTGCTCCACCGCGATCAATTGGCCGCTGATGGTGTTGCCACTGGCAGAAAATTCGAAATGCTCCGGACGTATGCCCAAGGTCACCTTGCCACCGACCTGGCCTGCACTGGCGTCCACCGCCGCCGTCACCATGCTGCCATCGGCCAGTTGCACCGTGGCGTGGTTGGCGCCGATGGCGGCCAGCTTGCCTTCGACAAAGTTCATCTTGGGCGAGCCGATGAAGCCCGCCACAAAGAGATTGCGCGGATGGTGGTAAAGCTCCAGCGGCGAGCCCACCTGCTCGACATTGCCGGCATTGAGCACCACGATGCGGTCAGCCAGCGTCATCGCCTCGACCTGGTCGTGCGTCACGTAGACCATGGTGGTATTCAATTCGCGATGCAGCTTGGTGATCTCGATACGCATCTGTACGCGCAAGGCGGCATCCAGGTTCGAGAGCGGCTCGTCGAACAGGAAGACATTGGGCTTGCGTACGATGGCCCGGCCTATGGCCACGCGTTGGCGCTGGCCGCCCGACAGCGCCTTGGGCTTGCGCTCCAGCAGATGTTCGATCTGCAGTATCCGGGCAGCACGATCCACCGCCTGCTTCATCTCCTCCTTGCTCACTCCGGCCAGCTTGAGACCGAAAGCCATGTTCTCGGCCACCGTCATATGCGGATAGAGCGCATAGGACTGAAACACCATGGCCACGCCGCGCTTGGCTGGCGGGGTATCGTTGCAACGCTCGCCGCCGATATGCAGATCGCCCGAAGTGATGTCTTCCAGACCGGCGATGGTGCGCAACAAAGTCGACTTGCCGCAGCCCGACGGGCCCACGAAAACGACGAACTCCCCATCCTTGATATCAAGGTCTATGCCATGCAGCGTTTCGATATCACCGAATGATTTGCGTATGCCGCGCAATACGACGTCGGACATGGATGCCTGCTCCGTTGTTGGTTTCCCCTTCCCTTTCGACGGGAAGGTCTCGTTCAAATTGTGGCGTACAGCCCGCCAAAGCAAGCCAGCTCAACCCGCTCGCCGTTGATGCAGCCACCCGCAAGGCCATGACCCGCCAGGGGCTTGGCCGTACGCAACGATTTGGGCAGCTTGAATGCCACTGGCGTACTGCCCAGGTTGAAGGCACATAGCCAGGTCTGCTTGCCCAAGGTACGAGTAAAGGCCAGGATAGGCTCGTCGGTCTTGATAAAGGCGATATCACCGGCCTTGAGCACGGCTTGCTGTTTGCGCCAGGCCAGGAAGCCACGGTAGAAATTCAGCGTAGAACCCGTATCGCCATCTTGCACGTCTACCGCCCGGCTCAGATGATCCTTGGGCACCGGCAACCAGGGCTTGGCAGAGGAGAAACCGCCATGCTTGCGTTTGGCCTCCCAGGGCATGGGGGTGCGGCAACCGTCACGGCCCTTGAACTCCGGCCAGAAGGTAATGCCGTAGGGGTCCTGCAACAGCTCAAATGGGATATCCGCCTCGGTCAGCGCCAGTTCTTCACCCTGGTAGATGCAGAGGCTGCCCTTGAGGCTGGCCGACATGGCCAGCAGCACCTTGGCCAGGGACGGGCTGGTCTCGCCCTTGCCCCAGCGAGTCAGCACCCGGGCCACATCATGATTGCCTATGCTCCAGCAACCCCAGCCGGCACCGCCCTCTTTCTTGCCCGTCTTGACCAACTGCGCTTCCAGTTCCTCCACCTGCTGGCGTATATGGCCAGCCGAGCCATCCGGCGTCAGCAGATTGAAGCTGTAGGCCATATGCAGCTTGTCACTGCCCGAGGTGTAGCGGGCCATCAGCTTGAGCGAATGGTCATCACCCACCTCCCCTACCGAAGCGGCACCGTACTCGTCCAGCAGGGTCCGTACACGTTGCAGGAAGGCCAGGTTCTCCGGCTGCGACTTGTCGTGCTTGTGTGCCTGCAGGCCATAGGGGTTGTCCGCGCTGACCGTCTTGCTGTCACGCACTTCGGCTGGCGGATTGTTGCGCAGCTTGCGGTCGTGGAAATGAAAGTTGCAGGCGTCAAAGCGAAAGCCATCCACGCCCCGCTCCAACCAGAAGCGGATGCTGTCCAGCATGGCGGCCTGGACTTCAGAATGGTGGAAATTGAGGTCGGGCTGGCTGCTGAGAAAATTGTGCAGAAAATACTGCCTGCGGCGTGACTCCCACTGCCAAGCAGAGCCGCCGAACACCGACAGCCAGTTGTTCGGAGGGGTACCATCGGCTTGCGGATCTGCCCAGACAAACCAATCGGCCTTGGCATTATCACGGCTCTGCCGACTCTCCTTGAACCAGGCATGCTGGTCGGAGCAATGGCTCAGCACCTGGTCTATCATGACTTTCAAGCCCAATTGATGGGCCGTACTCACCAGCTGGTCAAATCCAGCCAGGTCCCCAAACAGGGGATCGACATCGCAGTAGTCACTGACGTCGTAGCCAAAATCCTTCATCGGCGACTTGAATATCGGCGATATCCAGATGGCGTCCACGCCCAGGCTGGCGACATAAGGCAGTTTTTCGGTAATCCCCGCCAGATCGCCTACGCCATCGCCATTGCTGTCCGCAAAGCTGCGCGGATAGATCTGATAGATGACGCCACCGCGCCACCAGTCTTGCGTTTTCTTCTTGCTAGTCATGCCATTCACCAGGGTGCAGGTACGCGACAAAGCCGCTCGTCTCGACGCAGGACGTCGAGGCGACCGGGTTCGCAGCGAACAGATACGCAGCAGTCGACAGGCGGGCGTACCCGCCTGTCCAAGTTCAGGCCGTTGTGCGGGCCTTGCCCCGCACAACAGTCTGGATCAACCGAACTTGTGTCGACTTACCACCAGGTTTCAAACTGCACGCCGTAGGTGCCACCGCTGGTTTCATTGGCAAAGGCGCTACCGGCCTTGCCGCAGTCACGACCGGTACACACCACGCTGCCTGCAGCCTTGGCTGCATCATTCCACTTGGCATAGGTGTAGTAGGCACGGATAGCCGGACGAGCCCAGAAACCCTTGCCCATGCTCAGTTGCGGTGCAATGGTCATCTTGGTCAGCTTGCGCTTGGCGCCATTGCCCGCCGGATCGACTTCGGTGTGGCCGACTTCAGCAGCAATGCTGTAAGCATCGGTGAAGTGGTACACAGGGCGGGCGCCGATGGTCCAGATCTTGTCGGAATCACCGTTCTGACCTGGCTGCTCACCCGATTTCTCGTAACCGACGAACAACGAACCATTGAGGTTGCTGCCCTTGGGCTCGAACACCGTGTGGTTGAACACGCGCCAGCCACGGAAGGTGTAGTTGCTATCAGCCCACCACTTACCGCTGCCATCCAGGTTGGCGGCATCACGGGCGTACTGCACCACCAGGTTGTTGAAGCCACCGAGGCCGAACAGATTGCCCTGGTTATGGCTGGCGGTCAGTGCGTAACCGTTCTTGCCGCTGACGCCATCGAGGTTGTTACGGCGGATCATGTTCACGCCCAGTTCCAGCGAACCGCCTGGGTTGGTGCCTATGCCTTCGATGCGGAAGTCATGGTTGGTGATGGACTTTCTGCCGCCGTTAGGAACATCCGGGTTGTAGCCACCTTGAGCGGTGTTGCTCCAATCCATTTCGCCATTGCGCAGGTAAGCGTAGGACAGCTTGCCGAAGCCGACATCGATACCTTCGATACCAGCGCCAGGGGCACTGCTGTTCCAGTAGAAGAAGTCCAGCATATGGACGTCATGGCGCTTGTAGTAGCGCTTACCCGCCCAGATGGTGGCATTTTCGAGCGCGCCGCTGCCGATGTTGTTGGCCTCAACCCAGGCCTGGCGCCACGACGGGGTGCTTTGCTCCCAGTCGTTCAGTTGCTGGGTACCGAAAGCCACCATGGTATGCAGCTTGAAGTTGATGCCGCTGGCTTCGCCCATGGCGGCATCGAACGACAATTCGCCATAAGTGTCGCACTCGTTGCCAAGGCGGTAGCCTACGCCAAAGGTGTTGCCCGGCAGGCGATAGCAGACTTCCTTGCCGCCATCGGTGCTGGAACCGGCGCCGCTACGGATGTAGCCGTGGTAGTCAACCGTGGCAGCCATGGAAGCCTGCGCCGCGAACGCTGCCACCAGGGCAGCAAACAGCTTGCTCTTGCGATTCATCGGATCACTCCTCTCCGTTTGGTTGGATAAACCAGGTGCTCGCGCGCCCAGCCTGGTGCTACACACCATGACCCCTGAAATTAGGGGGGCGTGCGCCGCGTGCCCGACGGAGAGATGGGCCGCATTGCTACGCCTGAACCGATCCCGGACATTGCTGCCGTTACCGGGTAAAACTGGCGCCCCTCTTTGTGGGCGTCTCGACAACTGCTACTGCTTAGGGTCTTACAAAGCGGCGGCTTCGCGTGCCAGTTGGGTGACAGCGCGCCAGTCGCCTGCTGCAATCCTGTCCTTGGGAACCAGCCAAGAACCGCCTACGCACCCCACATTGGGCAGCGCAAGAAAACGGGGGGCACTTTCGACCGTTACCCCACCGGTCGGGCAGAACAACACATCGGCAAACGGCCCTGCCATGGCTTTGAGCATGCCCAGGCCGCCCGCTTGCTCGGCGGGGAACAGTTTCATGGCATCAAAGCCCCAACCCAGGGCGGCAATCACTTCCGAAGGCGTCATGACACCAGGCAGCAGGGCAATATCTGCTGCCTTGGCGGCTTGCGCCAACGCTTCAGTCAGGCCAGGCGTTACCGCAAATACGGCGCCTGCAGCCTTGGCCTCGGCAAACTGCTCAGGCCGGGTCACCGTACCCACGCCGACAATGGCATCAGGCACTGCGGCCGCAATGGCGCGAACGGCAGCCAGCGCAACCGGTGTGCGCAAGGTGACCTCCAGCACGCGGATACCGCCCGCCACCAGGGCTTGCGCCAGGGGCACGGCATCTTCGATGCGCTCGATCACAATGACCGGCATGACTTTTGAGGCGCGCATTATGTCGCGAATATTCATCTTGTCCATTCCTTACTGCGGCAGCATAAAGCTCATTGCGCCCTGCTCCGCACCGCTGGCGGCATGGCGGAAGACGGCAAAAAGCTCACGACCATAGCCATGTTCATTGGCAGACAGATCAACCACTGCCTGCTCGCGCACCGCCCAGACATCGGCATCCACCAAGGCTTCCAGCACGCCGGATTCGGCGTCCAGCCGTATCATGTCGCCAGTGCGGACCTTGCCCAGCGGACCATTGGCCAGACACTCGGGTGTCACATGGATGGCGGCAGGCACCTTGCCGGACGCGCCCGACATGCGGCCATCGGTCACCATGGCCACCTTGAAGCCGCGATCCTGCAGCACGCCCAACGAGGGCGTGAGCTTGTGCAGTTCTGGCATGCCATTGGCGCGCGGCCCCTGGAAGCGGATGACCGCAACAAAATCCTTCTCCAGCTCACCGCGCTTGAAGGCAGCGATCAGATCGTCCTGGGAGTCAAAAACCACGGCAGGCGCCTCGACGATGCGATGCGCTGGCTGTACGGCAGACACCTTGATCACGGCGCGGCCGAGATTGCCGGCCAGCAGGCGCAAACCACCATCATGCTGGAAAGGTTTGGCCATCGAGCCCAGCACGCTCTCATCATGGCTCTGGCGGGGCGAATCACGCCATGCCAGCTTGCCGCCATCCAGCCAGGGTTCCTTGGCATAGCGACGCAAGCCTTGACCCATGACGGTATGCACGTCCTCGTGCAGCAGGCCCGCATCCAGCAACTGCCCGATCAGGCAGCCCATACCGCCTGCGGCATGGAAATGATTCACATCGGCGGCACCGTTGGGGTAGACCTTGGCCAGCAAAGGCACCACTGCCGAGATATCGTCAAAATCGGTCCAGTCGATAAGGATGCCGGCAGCACGGGCAATGGCGATCAGGTGTATGGCGTGGTTGGTCGAGCCACCCGTCGCCATCAGGCCGACCAGGCCATTGACGATAGCCCGCTCGTCCACAATCTGGGCCAAGGATATGTATTCGCTGCCCAGCGCCGTGATCGCAGCCACCCGACGGGCCGATTCGGCCGTCAATGCTTCACGCAATGGGGTGCCAGGATTGACGAAAGCCGTGCCTGGCAGATGCAGACCCATGATCTCCATCAGCATCTGATTGGAATTGGCAGTGCCGTAGAAAGTACAGGTGCCAGGGCCGTGGTAAGACTGCTCCTCTGCCTCCAGCAGGCCATGCCGGTCTATCTTGCCCTCGGCATACAGTTGGCGGATGCGTGCTTTTTCCTTGTTCTCCATGCCCGAGGTCATGGGGCCTGCGGGCACAAACAAGGTAGGCAGATGGCCGAACTGCAATGCACCGATCAGCAAACCCGGGACGATCTTGTCGCACACACCGAGCGCCAGCACACCGTCGAACATCTGGTGACTCAAGGCCACCGCCGTGCTCATGGCAATAACATCGCGCGAGAACAGGCTGAGCTCCATGCCGGCCTGACCCTGCGTCACGCCATCGCACATGGCTGGCACGCCGCCGGCAAACTGTGCCGTGGCACCCGCTTGGCGGGCGGCCTCCTTGATGATGGTTGGGTAATGCTCAAGTGGCTGGTGGGCCGACAACATGTCGTTATATGCCGACACGATGGCCAGATTGGGCTGACGCTGCTCACGAAGCAGTATCTTGTCGCCCGCAGGCGAAGCTGCAAAGGCATGAGCCAAGTTGGTGCAGGAGAGCCCCTTGCGCACCGGCTCCTTAGCCGCCCAAGCGGCAACATGGGCGAGATAGCTGGCGCGCGCGGGGCGGCTTTTCTCTCGGATTCGCTCGGTCACCTCGACCAGGCGCGGATGCAGACTCATCGAAACTCCCCGTGTCACCCGTCCGGGCTTCACTGGCTACGCTATGGGTTTGATATGCAAGACTTGTTCTTTTTATGTTCAACTCAACAAGCCCTTGTTGCTGCAGATGGTAGTTTTACTACAATCAAAAGGCAAGGAGCGGGTTTGAATTTTTACACTAAGCTGACAAGCTGTTGCACATAAGCCGCACCATCAAGGTGCTGAGCAGGTCAAAATACCCATCATGTCGCGCCGCCATGCACTGCAATGTTGCATTGCAACACCGCAATGACGCTTTAATACATCTAACAAAACTACATTGCGAAGCAGGTTTGAAAGTAGTATTGTTTCAGAAAATCGGCTTCGGCCGGATTATCCATCCAATACAAACTGGGGAATTAAGGGATGAGCACGATTCAACCCTTTGACATGGTGTTGTTCGGTGGCACCGGTGATCTGGTCATGCGCAAGCTATTGCCTGCGCTCTACCATCAGCATCAGGATGCCAGCCTGCCCGAGCAGGGCCGCATCCTCTGCCTGGGACGCAGCCAGCCTGACCAGGCGGCCTACCTCGGCACCGCCGAGAAAGCCGCCCGAAAATACCTTGGTGATTATTTCAATGAGAAGGATTGGGCCAGTTTTTCCAGTCGCCTTATCTATCTCAAGCTAGATGCAGGCGACAAGGCTGCTTACAGTGTTCTGGCCGAACGACTGAATGAGTTTCCCGAGCATGTACGGGTGTTCTATCTCGCCACCGCCCCCAATCTGTTCGCCGGCATATGCGAAAACCTGGCTTCCGTTGCCCTGAACAAGGGTGGTGCGCGTGTTGTGCTGGAGAAACCGCTGGGGCATGACCTCGCTTCATCGCAGGCCATCAATGCCCAGGTCGGCAAGTTCTTCAAGGAAAGCCAGATTTACCGGATAGATCATTATCTGGGCAAGGAAGCAGTACAGAACCTGCTGGCCCTGCGTTTTGGCAATACCTTCTTCGAGCCCCTGTGGCGGCGTGAGTGGGTACGTGACGTCCAGATTACCGTCACCGAGCAGGTCGGCGTGGAAGGTCGCGGCGACTTCTACGACAAGGCCGGCGCCCTGCGCGACATGATCCAGAACCACCTGCTGCAGCTGCTGTGCTTTATTGCCATGGAGCCTCCCGCCAGTGTCGACCCCGACGCCGTGCGTGACGAGAAGCTGAAAATACTGCGCGCCCTGCGTCGCTTCGGGCCGCAGGAAGTCGCCCAGAAATCGGTGCGCGGTCAATACAAGGCTGGCGCCAGCGCAGGCAAGCCTGCCGTCGGGTATCTCGACGAACCCGGTATTTCCGCCGAAAGCAAGACCGAGACCTTTGTGGCGCTCAAGGCCGAGATCGATACCTGGCGCTGGGCCGGCGTGCCCTTCTACCTGCGTACCGGCAAGCGCATGCAGGAACGTCTGGCCGAGATCGTCATCAATTTCCGCCAGGTACCGCACTCCATCTTCCAGTTGCCAGCCTCCACCACCAGCAATCGCCTGGTGATACAGCTGCAACCGGAGGAAAGCGTCAAGATGTACCTGCTGGCCAAGCAGCCTGGCGACCAGATGAAACTCAAGCAGGTGCACCTGGACCTGGACTTTGACGAGACCTTCAAGACCCGTCGCCCCGACGCCTATGAGCGCCTGTTGACCGATGTGATACGGGGCCGCCTGACCCTGTTCATGCGCCGCGACGAGCTTGATGAAGCATGGCGCTGGGTTGAGCCGATACTGGATGGCTGGGAGCAAAGCGATGATGCCCCCAAGCAATACACCGCCGGCACCTGGGGCCCGGCCGCCAGCTCCGCCCTGCTGTCGCGCGACGGCTTTTGCTGGCACGAGGAAGGCTGAGCGATAAACCACAGCCTAGTAGCAAGGACATCGGGCCCAGCCGGCCCGATGTGCCATTTGGTGGCACGGACATGTACAGCATGGCCGACGAATACCCGACAAGAATGAGACAGCATGGCTGAAGTGAACTTCCACGAATACGACTCCAGGGTAGACCTGGATATCTGCCTGGCCCGCGAAGTCGGCGCCGCACTGGAAATCGCCATTGCCGAGCGTGGCCATGCCAGCCTGGCGGTATCGGGCGGCAGGACACCCGTAGGCATGTTCCAGCAGCTACGCCAGATGCGGCTGCAATGGGACAAGGTCTGGATCACCCTGGTCGATGATCGCTGGGTACCACCCAGCCACACTGACAGCAATGAGCTACTGGTGCGCGAGCATCTGCTCAAATACCACGTGGAGGCCGCCCACTTCGTCAGCCTGCATACCGGCGCCGCTAGCGCCGAAGCCGCCGTGGCTGAGATAGAAGCACGGCTGCAGGCGATTCCGCAGCCTTTTGACGTACTGATATTGGGTATGGGCGAAGATGGCCATACCGCCAGCCTGTTTCCCTGCGCCAGCGAGCTGGAAATTGCTGCGGCACCGGATAGCACGCAAAGCGTGGTTGCCGTCAACCCTAGCACGGCACCCTATGCCCGTATCAGCCTCACCCTGGCGGCCATTGCCCAGGCGCGCAAGCTGGTAGTACACCTGACCGGCACCAAGAAACGGCAGATTTTCGAGCAAGCCCTGGCCAATACCAGCCAACGGTTACCAATAGCCCGCGTGCTGGATGCAGCACGTGGCCCCAAACATGTTTACTGGGCCGAATAGCGCACCATGAGCCTCGAACAAAGCTACCCCAGGCTGCTGGCCGATGTTGGCGGCACCAATGTCCGGTTTGCCCTGATACGTGCGGCAGGCGCTCCCATCAGCGACGAGCGCAACCTTGTCTGCGCCGACTACCCGGGCCCATACGAAGCGGCACGGGCGTATCTGGACCCCTTGGCAGTCGCACCGCGCTGGGCCGCGATAGGCATTGCCACACCGCTCTCCGGCGATGCCGTCAAGATGACCAACAACCACTGGGCTTTCTCGCAGGCGGCATTGCAAGCCCAGTTGCAGCTCGACGAACTGACTGTCATCAATGACTTCACCGCACTGGCATTGAGCCTGCCACTGCTGACCGACGAGGAACTGGTCAAGGTGGGGGGCGGCGAGCGCGACAGTGATAGGCCCATTGCCCTGCTGGGCGCGGGTACCGGCCTGGGTGTCTCGGGCCTGATGCCCGCCCACCTGCCAGGCGAGATGCCACGCTGGATTCCCATCCAGGGTGAAGGTGGTCATGTCTCGTTCTCTCCCTTCAATCACAAGGAAGACGAAATCCTGCGCATCCTGCGGCAGGAGTTTGGCCATGTATCGGCCGAGCGGCTGATATCCGGCCCCGGCGTGGTCAACCTGTATCGTGCCCTCAGCGAATTGAACCAGGTTGCCAATGAGGGCCTCAGCGCAGCCGACATCACCCAGCGTGGCGTGGCCAACGACTGCCCGCTTTGCCGCGAAACGGTAGACGTATTCTGCGGCATGCTGGGTACGGCCGCGGCCAATCTGGCTGTCACCCTGGGTGCCCATGGCGGCCTGTATATCGGTGGCGGTGTCGTACCCAAGCTGGGCGGCTACTTTGCCGCCTCGCCTTTCCGCAAGCGCTTCGAACAGAAAGGGCGTTTCTCCAACTACCTGGCAGCCGTGCCCAGCTACGTGATCGTGGCCAACAATCCGGCCCTGCGCGGCACCGCTGCCGCGCTGAACGCCCTGGCAGCCCGCAAGGGCTACTGACCTAAAGACACGCGGGGAGACGCATACAATATGCTGGAAAAGATCAAATCGCTGCTGCAGGAACTGTCGAAATCGGAACGCAAGGTGGCCGAACTGGTGCTGGCGCAGCCCAACTTCGTCGCCCATGCGCCCATTGCCCAGATTGCCGATATGGCCAATGTGTCACAGCCCACCGTGATTCGTTTCTGCCGTTCGGTCGATTGCACCGGCCTGCAGGATTTCAAGCTGCGCCTGACACGCAGTCTGGTCTCCGGCGTGCCCTATGTGCACAGCGCAGTCGAGATGAGCGATACCGCCCACGACCTGGCCGCCAAGCTGTTCGATAACACCATTTCCAGCCTGATGCGCACGCGCAACGAGTTGAACCCGGATGCCATCGAGCAAGCGGTCGACATCCTGGCCAAGGCACGCAAGATAGAATTCTACGGCCTGGGCAACAGCGGCATCATGGCGCAAGACGCGCAGCACAAGTTTTTCCGCCTGGGCGTGCCCTGTATTTCCTATTCCGACCCGCACATCCATGGCATGTCGGCCTCCCTGCTCAAAGCAGGCGACGCCGTCGTGGCCATTTCCAACTCGGGCCGCACCATAGACCTGATCCGGTCAGTGGAGCTGGCGCGCGAGGCTGGCGCGCAGGTCATCGGCATCACCCATTCCAACTCGCCGCTGGCCAAGCGCTGCAATGTGACGCTGTATGCCGATACCCCGGAAGATCCCGACCTGTATTCACCGATGATTACCCGCATCGTGCATCTGGTCATCATCGATATCCTGGCCGTCGGTGTCGCACTACGGCGCGGCCCGGAGTTGATAGACCAGCTGGAAAAAATCAAGCGCAACCTCAAGGAACGCCGCGTGCGCGGCTATGAGGACCGGTAATGAGGACCGGTAAGACCAGCCTCCACCTAACGCTACCCGACCCGTCACCATGACCGCTCTCACCACTCTACCCGCCTGGCAGCATATGCTGGCCCACGCCCAACGGCTGAAAGCAATGGATCTGCGCCATGCCCTGGCACAGGATCCTGCGCGTGCCGAGCGCTACAGCATCAAGCAATGCGGCATCCTGCTGGACTACGCCAAGAACCGCATCGACGATGCCGCCCTGGTCAGCTTGTTCGAACTGGCAAGGACAACAGGCGTGGAGCAGAAGCGGGCTGCCATGTTGGCCGGAGGGCGCATCAATGCCACCGAAGGCCGTGCGGTCCTGCACACCGCGCTACGCGCGCCCCGCCATGCGCATATCGAGCTGGAGGGCGAGAACATCGTACCGGCCGTGCATGCCGTGCTGGACAGGATGAGCGATTTTGCCGAGCGTGTGCGCAGCGGTGCCTGGCGAGGCCATGATGGGCAAGCGATCACCGATATCGTCAATATCGGCATAGGCGGCTCTGACCTCGGACCTTACATGGCCTGCGAAGCGCTCAAGGACTATGGCACCGCCCACCTCAGGCTGCACTTTGTCTCTACCGTCGATGGCTGGCAGCTCAACCATGTACTGGGTCGGCTCAATCCTGCCACCACCTTGTTCATCGTTGCGTCCAAGACTTTCACCACCCAGGAGACACTGACCAACGCACGCGCCGCTCGCGCCTGGCTGGTGACCGCCCTGGGTACCGAAGCGGCGGTGGCAAGGCATTTTGTTGCCGTCTCCACCAATGCCGATGCAGTCCGCCAGTTCGGCATCGATACCGACAATATGTTCGGCTTCTGGGATTGGGTAGGCGGGCGCTACTCACTCTGGTCGGCCATAGGCCTACCCATCCTACTGTTCATCGGCCCCGAGCATTTCCGCGCACTGCTGGCGGGCGCGCATGCCATGGATCAGCACTTTGCCAATGCGCCGCTGGAACAGAACCTGCCAGCCATACTGGCGCTGCTGGGCGTGTTCTATATCAATGGCATGGGCGCCAGCACCCAGCTGGTCTCTCCCTACAACCAGCCACTGCATCGATTGCCCGCCTATCTGCAGCAGCTGGACATGGAGTCCAACGGCAAGGCCGTGCGTCTGGATGGCGGCAAAGTGGATTACCATACTGGTGCAGTCATCTGGGGCGAGCCTGGCATCAACGGCCAGCATGCCTATTACCAGTTGCTGCATCAGGGTACCGAACTGATCCCTGCCGACTTCATCGCCAGCCTGGAGAATCCCGCCAGTTCACCCGAGCACAACCTGATACTGCTGGCCAATTTCCTGGCCCAGACAGAGGCATTGATGCGCGGCAAGAGCGAGGCCGAGGTCAGGGCAGAGCTGCTTGCCCAGGGGCTGGCAGGTGATGCACTGGAGGCACTGGTGCCGCATAAGGTGTTCAGCGGCAACCGGCCGACCAATACCTTGTTGCTGGACAGGCTGGACCCAGCCAGCCTGGGTAGCCTGGTTGCCCTGTACGAGCACAAGGTGTTCGTGCAAGGCGTGGTCTGGGGTATCAACTCCTACGACCAATGGGGGGTGGAGCTGGGTAAGCAGTTGGCCAGAACGGTAGAGGCAGAGCTGAAGTCCGGCGCGCCAGCGCTGGCACATGATGCCTCCACCAACCGCTTGATCGATTACGTGCGACGTGCACTGAATCCATAATTTTTGACCGCAATCGCGGTCAGCCACGATGCACGCGGCGGGGGATTGCGTTATAAAGGCGGTCTTGCCCCGCAGCTAGAAGAACGGAGAATCGCATGCAGCAAGCCTTTGCGTCGCGCCTGGGGCGCCTGGCACTCGTCGCACTGATGGTGAGCAGCGCCAGCGCCATGGACTCAAGCCAGCGTTGGTCTGAGACCGATGACTATGTGAAACTGGAAGCCGTGAATGCGGGCAATCAGCATCCGGTCAGCTTCAGCAGCGAACAGTTGCGAGCCTTGCTGGCGCACTTCTACAAGCTGGATGCCAGCAGGGAATCCGTACCCTATTTCAGCGAAGACGAGATCGAGCGGCTGTCCAAGTCCTTGATCGCGCAATTCGCCAAGGCCAAGACAGAGGACGACCTGCTGTTCGGCACCTCCTATCGCCCAGGCAGTATCCCGCTGCTGCCACGCTCCCTGAATGCAGGCCGCTTGTTTGTCGAGAATGGCAGGCTCAACCTGCTGGTAGGCATGTGCGGCAGCACTCAGGAAGTCTTGTTCCAGCGGCCCAGTGGCAGTGCCCGTACCCTGATACACGGTAGCCGTATCAAATCTCAGGCCGATCTAGGCTGCGAGCTGCAGGCCAGCAACGTGGTGCAGCGGGTCGGCAACCGTCCAGACTGGGTCAGCCTGGATATCCCGACTGCCCTTGCGACCAAGCCGACGACCACCTTTGGCACTGCCAAGGTACCTGCAGCCACCACATTCAAGCCAGCCGATACGGTTACTGCTCCAGCGCCGGTGAGTCCCGCCCCGGCACAAGCCGCGCCGCAATCGGCACCGGCAGCCACAGCAGCGCCGCAAGCCATATTGCCTGCCGCACCGACAAGCAAGGTGGAAGAACGCTTGATCCTGCTGAAGCGGCTCAAGGACAACGGCCTGATCGATGATGCCGAGTACGCGCAAAAGCGTGCCGCCATCCTGAAAGAGCTGTAACAACCGGGCTGCCATAATGGCGGCCCGCCGCATTCCTGCGGTAGCAATGACTGATACCCACCCGATCATCCGGCGCCCGTCCGGCGGGTGCGGAGCGTGACCTGCACCACCGTCACGTATACCGGGCCAGCAGTGACAAAGAGGCCATAAGGCCCGATGAGCCGGCAATTGCCAGTTCGCAACCCAAGCAGTAGAGACAACATTGAAGCGCACAATTCACGCTTCGCTGGCCTTGTCTGAGCGCCAGCCACCCATTCTGCCGTGCTGCCAGAACCTGGCCGCACGCGCCGCCGTACCCCCAAGCGATCTACATCACGCCCCTGCACACCCTGCGGGGTGGTGTGCGCTTGCATCCCTATTCCTATAACGAAACCCACAAGGTACCCAAGATGGCAGAGCACAACGACGATCTCGATCCGGTAGAAACACGCGAGTGGCTTGAAGCCCTGGACGGCGTGATCGAGAGCGAGGGCCCTGAGCGCGCCCACTTCATCATCGAGAAGCTGATAGAAGAAGCCACCGAGCGCGGCGCCAATATCCCCTACAGTGCCAATACCCAGTACATCAATACCATCCCGGTGGAGATGGAGCCGCCCTTTCCTGGCGACACCACCAAAGAACACAAGATCCGCGCCTACACGCGCTGGAACGCCATGGCCATGGTGGTGCGCGCCAACAAGCACACCAATGTTGGCGGCCATATCGCCTCGTTTGCGTCCGCAGCCACCCTGTATGACGTGGGCTACAACCACTTCTGGCATGCACCCAGCGAGAACCACGGCGGCGACCTGGTGTTTGTCCAGGGCCATGTGGCGACTGGTGTCTACTCGCGCGCTTACCTGTTGGGCCGCCTGAGCGAAGACCAGATGAACAACTTCCGCCAGGAGGTCGGTGGCAAAGGCTTGTCCAGCTACCCCCACCCCTGGCTGATGCCGGACTTCTGGCAGTTCCCCACCGTATCGATGGGCCTGGGCCCGCTACTGGCCATCTACCAGGCCCGCTTCATGAAATACATGCAGGATCGCGGCATGGTACAGACCGAGGGCCGCAAGGTCTGGGCCTTCTGTGGCGATGGCGAGATGGACGAGCCAGAATCGCTGGGCGCCATCGGCATGGCCGGCCGCGAGCGCCTGGACAACCTGGTGTTCGTGATCAACTGCAACCTGCAGCGCCTCGATGGCCCGGTGCGTGGTAATGGCAAGATCATCCAGGAACTGGAGAGCGAATTCCGCGGCTCGGGCTGGAATGTGATCAAGCTGGTGTGGGGCACCAAGTGGGATGCCCTGTTCGCGCGCGACAAGAAGGGCATCCTGGCCAAGCGCATGATGGCCATCGTCGACGGCGAGTACCAGACCATGAAGGCCAAGGACGGCGCTTATGTCCGCGAGCATTTCTTCAACACGCCCGAACTGAAGGCGCTGGTGCAGGACTGGTCCGACAAGGACATCTGGGACCTGAATCGGGGTGGTCACGACCCTGCCAAGATCTACGCCGCCTTCAAGGCTGCAACCGATACCAAGGGCATGCCCACCGTTATCCTGGCCAAGACCGTCAAGGGCTATGGCATGGGCTCGGCTGGCGAGGCCATGAACATCACCCACCAGCAGAAAAAGCTGGATATCGACTCGATCAAGCAGTTCCGCGACCGCTTTGGCATACCGGTGGCCGATGACCAGCTGGAGAAGGTGCCCTTCGTCAAGTTCGAGGAAGGCTCGCCTGAGCTGGAATACATGCGAGGCCACAGAAATGCGCTCGGCGGCTACCTGCCGCAACGTCGCGCCAAGGCCTACGCACTGGAAGTACCGCCGCTGTCCAGCTTCGATACCCTGCTGAAGGGTTCGGGCGCCGGCAAGGAATACTCCACCACCATGGCTTTTGTCCGCATGCTGACCCAGTTGCTGAAGGACAAGAACATCGGCAAGCACATCGTGCCCATCGTGCCGGATGAATCGCGCACTTTCGGCATGGAAGGCCTGTTCCGCCAGGTAGGCATATGGAATCAGGAAGGCCAGAAATATGTGCCGCAGGATGCTGACCAGCTGATGTTCTACAAGGAATCCAAGGACGGCCAGATCCTGCAGGAAGGCATCAACGAAGCAGGCGGCATGTGTGACTGGATCGCTGCAGGTACGTCCTACAGCACTCATGGCGTGCCCATGATCCCGTTCTACATCTATTACTCGATGTTCGGTTTCCAGCGCGTAGGTGATCTGGCCTGGCTGGCTGGCGACATGCGCACCCGGGGCTTTCTGCTGGGCGGCACCGCGGGCCGCACCACGCTCAACGGTGAGGGCCTGCAGCACGAAGACGGCCATTCGCACCTGATCTCGGCCACCATCCCCAATTGCATCTCCTATGACCCGACTTTCGGCTTTGAAGTGGCGGTCATCGTGCAGGACGGCATGCGCCGCATGTATGCCGAGCAGCAGGACGTGTATTACTACATCACCCTGATGAACGAGAACTACGAGCACCCTGCCATGCCAGCCGATGCGGAAGCAGGCATCGTCAAGGGTATGTACCTGCTCAAGCAAGGCGGTGCGGGCGATCTGCGCGTACAGTTGCTGGGGTCCGGCACCATCTTCAACGAAGTGATTGCCGCTGCGCAGTTGCTGCGCGATGACTGGGGCGTGGAAGCCGATCTGTGGAGCTGCCCAAGCTTTACCGAACTGGCCCGCGACGGTATGGCGGTGGAGCGGGAAAATCTGCTCAACCCGCTGGCCGAACCCAAGCTGCCCTATGTGACCCAATGCCTGAAGGACACGCAAGGCCCGGTGGTGGTGGCAACAGACTATATGCGCCTCTACGCCGAGCAGATACGTGCCCATGTGCCACGCCGTTACGTGGTGCTCGGCACCGATGGCTTCGGCCGCTCGGACACCCGCGAACAGCTGCGGCAATTCTTCGAAGTCAACCGCCACTATGTGACGGTAGCTGCGCTGAAATCGCTGGCCGACGATGGCAAGCTGCCGCGCGCCAAGGTGGCAGAAGCCCTGGCCAAGTACGGCATCGATAGCACCAAGCCCGCCCCTTGGACCGTTTAACCACGTGAAAAGTGGAACGTGAAAGGTGAAATGTGGTGTAACACCACGTTTCACATTTCACCGCCGCATGACGGCTTCACGTTTCACGGAGGATGAAAATGAGCAATCTGATTGAACTGAAAGTGCCCGACATTGGCGATGCCAAGGATGTCGACGTGATTGAAGTCTTTGTCAAACCAGGCGATGTGATCAAGAAGGACGATTCGCTGATCACCCTGGAAACCGACAAGGCCAGCATGGAAGTCCCGGCCAGCGCCGCCGGGGTGGTCAAGGAAGTCCGCCTCAAGGTGGGCGACAAGGCCTCTGAAGGCAGCGTGGTGGTCGTGATAGAGGCGGGTGCTGCTGCCGCTGCGCCCGCTGCAGCGCCTGCGGCCACCCCCGCGCCTGAAGTCGCAGCCCCCCCAGTAGCCGCGCCAGCTGCCGCACAAGCTGCTGCCAGCACCTCTATCGAGGTCAAGGTGCCCGATATTGGCGACGCCAGCAATGTCGACGTCATCGAAGTCTTCGTCAAAATCGGCGACAGCGTGAAGAAGGACGACTCCCTGATCACGCTGGAAACCGACAAGGCCAGCATGGAAGTGCCCTCCCCTGCTGCCGGTGTTGTAGAAAGCCTGGCCATCAAGGTAGGCGACAAGGCATCGGAAGGCTCGCTGATCCTGACCCTGTCCACGCAAGCTGGTGCCGCCGCGACACCCGCCCCCACAGCCAGTACACCCGCCCCGACTGCCGCGCCACCTGCCGTTGCTGCGACGCCCCCTGCACCCGCAGTTGCCGCCGTTAGCACAGCGCCCCCAGCCAAGGTTGAAGAAGCCGGCTTCAGGACCGCCCATGCCAGCCCGTCGGTACGCAAGTTTGCCCGCGAGCTGGGCGTGGACCTGGGTCGTGTCAAGGGTAGCGGCCCCAAGGGGCGCATTGTTGCCAGCGACATCCAGGCCTACGTCAAGAACGTGCTCAGTGGCGCCGTGGCCAATACCGCCACGCCCACCAATGGCAGCGGCAGCGTACTGGACCTGCTGCCCTGGCCCAAGGTCGACTTCGCCAAGTACGGCCCGGTCGAGGCCAAGCCGCTCTCGCGTATCAAGAAGATTTCGGGTGCCAACCTGGCGCGCAACTGGGTCATGATTCCTCACGTCACCCAGTTCGACGAAGCCGACATCACCGACATGGAAGCCTTCCGCAAGGAAATGAGCGAGGAACTGAAAAAACAGAACCTCAAGATCACCCCCTTGGCCTTCATCATCAAAGCCGTGGTCGCGGCGCTGAAGAAGTTCCCCGACTTCAACAGCAGCCTCGACGGTGAAAACCTGGTGCTGAAGCAGTATTTCCATATCGGCTTCGCCGCCGACACCCCCAATGGCCTGGTGGTGCCGGTAATACGCGATGCCAACAAGAAGTCGCTGATCGAGTTAGCCACCGAAACCGGCGCCTTGGCAGCCAAAGCACGCGACGGCAAGCTGCTGCCGGCCGAGATGCAGGGCGGTTGCTTTTCCATCTCCTCGCTCGGCGGGGTCGGGGGAACGGCCTTCACACCCATTGTCAATGCACCGGAAGTTGCCATCCTCGGTGTTTCCAAGTCCAGCATCAAGCCAGTCTGGAACGGCAGCGAGTTTGCGCCGCGGCTGATCCTGCCGCTCTCGCTGAGCTATGACCATCGTGTGATCGACGGCGCTTCGGCAGCCCGATTCACTACCTATCTGTCACAGGTACTGGGCGACATCCGCCGCCTGATGCTTTAACCCCAAGTGAACTATGGAACCGTGAAGGACCAGCCTGCCAACCCCACTGCCCAGCAAGCCCAGGCAAGGTAGCGATGCGCAAGCGGCAGCGAGCGTGGGGTTGAGGGAGTGTCCGGGAAGTGGGGCGGCCGCCAGGCCCTCTCGCTTTCCATCGCCGCCCGGCGGTATCACGTTTCACGGAGGAAACCCCATGAGCAATGTGATTGAACTGAAGGTCCCCGACATTGGCGATGCCAAGAACGTGGAAGTGATCGAAGTCTTCGTCAAGGTGGGCGACAGCATCGCCAAAGAAGACTCACTGATCACCCTGGAAACCGACAAGGCCAGCATGGAAGTCCCGGCCAGTGCAGCCGGCGTGGTCAAGGAAATCCGGATCAAGGTCGGTGACAAGGTCAGTGAAGGCAGCGTGATGCTGCTGCTGGAGGCCCGGGATGCCGCTGCTGCCAGCCCCGCTGCCCCACTCGCCGCCGCACCCGCTGCGCCAGCTGCCGCCCCTGTTGCAGCAGCGCAGCCTGCCAGCCATGGCGGCGCGGCTGATGCTGAATACGATGTCCTGGTTCTGGGTGGCGGTCCTGGCGGCTATTCTGCCGCCTTCCGCGCCGCAGACCTGGGCCTGAAGGTAGCCATGGTCGAACGTTACGCGACGCTGGGTGGCGTTTGCCTGAACGTGGGCTGCATCCCCTCGAAAGCCTTGCTGCATAACGCCGCTGTCATCGACGAGGTGCGCCATCTGGCCACCAACGGCATCAAGTATCCCGAGCCGGAGATTGATCTGGACGCCCTGCGTGGCTACAAGAACAAAGTGATCGGCAAGCTTACTACTGGGCTGACCGGCATGGCCAAGGCCCGCAAGGTCGAGGTGATACGTGGCCTGGGACGCTTTCTTGACCCCTACCATGTCGAGGTTGAGCTCACGACCGGCACCGGCCAGGAAAAAACCGGCCAGAAGCAGGTGATCAAGTTCAAGCAGGCCATCATCGCAGCCGGTTCCCGCGTGGTGAAGCTGCCCTTCATCCCTGAGGACCCACGCATCGTCGACAGCACGGGTGCACTCGGACTGCAAGCTGTCCCCAAGAAAATGCTGGTGATAGGTGGTGGCATCATTGGTCTGGAAATGGGCACGGTCTACTCCACGCTGGGTGCCCGCCTGGATGTGGTCGAAATGATGGACGGCCTGATGCAGGGCGCAGATCGCGATCTGGTGCGGGTATGGCAGAAGATGAATGCCCACCGTTTCGACAACATCATGCTCAAGACCAAGACAGTCGCGGTCGAAGCCAAGCCTGACGGCATCTATGTCACCTTCGAGGGTGATGCGGCGCCCAAGGAGGCACAGCGCTACGATATGGTGCTGGTCGCCGCCGGCCGTGCACCCAATGGCAAACTGATAGGCGCCGAGCAGGCTGGCGTGGCCGTGACCGACCGGGGCTTCATCGAGGTGGACAAGCAGATGCGCACCAATGTGCCGCATATCTTTGCCATCGGCGATATCGTCGGCCAGCCCATGCTGGCGCACAAGGCCGTGCACGAGGGCCACGTGGCCGCCGAAGTGGCTGCCGGCCACAAAGCCTACTTCGATGCCCGCGCCATCCCTGGCGTGGCCTATACCGACCCGGAAGTGGCGTGGGTGGGGGTGACCGAGGACGAAGCCAAGAAGAACGGCATCAAGATCGAAAAATCGGTCTTCCCCTGGGCCGCTTCTGGCCGCGCCATCGCCAATGGCCGCGACGAAGGATTCACCAAGCTGATTTTCGACGCGGAGACCCACCGGCTGATCGGTGGTGCCATCGTGGGCACCCATGCCGGCGATATGCTGGGCGAGATAGGCCTGGCGATAGAGATGGGTTGTGATCCTACCGATATCGGCAAGACCATCCATGCTCACCCGACTCTGGGCGAGTCCATAGGCTTGGCAGCCGAAGTGGCCGAAGGCAGCTGTACCGACCTGCCGCCTGTACGCAAGAAGTAATCCGGCTGCAAGCGCGACGCCGGCCTAGCCCCATGTCGGCTAGCCGGCGTAGTCATGCCGGCGTGACATCTGCAAGTATTTGAGCATCAAGGCTACCGACCATCGGTCACCTTGACTGCGCCGGCTATGGCCTATGCTGAAGCAACTGCGGAGGACACCATGAACCGTCAGAATGCCGACCCGGAAGCCGCCCGCCTGGCAGCGCTGCATCGCTGCGGTATATTCCAGACCCCTGCCGAGCAGGATTTCGATTTTCTGACCCGCCTGGCGGCTGAGATATGCCAGGTGCCCTATGCATTTGTCACATTCGTGGATCAGGACTATGTCTGGGCCAAGGCCTGGCATGGCGTGGAAAAGATCGCCCCGGCGGCCCGCTGCGACGACTATTGTGATTTTGTCATCCGCAGCGGCCAGCCTCTGGTCGTGCACGACCTTTGCAGCGACCCGCGCACAGCTAGCATGCCACCGACCCTGGACGGTTTTCGCAGGTATGCCGGTGTTCCCCTGCTGACTGCCGATCAGCAGGCTATCGGTACGCTCTGCGTGCTCGACAAGCGGGCGGGCAGCCCCAACGATCACCAGCTAGAACTGCTACAGTCCCTGGCCCGCCAGGTCATGGCCCTGGTGGAGCTGCGCCAGCACAAGCGTGAGCTGGAAGCCAATGTGCATCTGCTGGAACGCCTGGCCACGACCGACGAGCTGACCGGGCTGATGAACCGCCGCCGCCTGATGGAGCGCCTGAGCGAGGAGTGTGCCAGGGCGCGCCGGTTCAAGGAGCCCATGGCGCTGGTGCTGCTGGACCTGGACCATTTCAAGCAGGTGAACGACCAGTGGGGCCACGCCACTGGCGATATCGTACTGGCCAATACAGGCAGACTGATACGCGAGACCCTGCGCGAGACGGACAGCGCCGGCCGTTACGGCGGCGAGGAACTGTGCCTGCTGCTGCCGCATACCGAGCTGGACGGTGCCGCCACCGTGGCCGATACCCTATGCGGCCGGCTGGCTACCCGCTCGCATCGTACTGCCGGTGCGCCGGAGTATGTCACTGCCAGCCTGGGGGTGGCCGCCAGCAGCCACCTGGAGCAATGCCACCCAGCCACACTGCTGGCCCAGGCGGATGCCGCTCTGTATCGCGCCAAGGACAACGGCCGCAACTGCGTTGTGGTCGCGCAAGAGGCGCTGGCCTAGTCTAGGCTGAAGCTGCAGCAACTTGATTCGCAACCCAAGCTTGCCAATGATTAGAGCGTAAGCCGGCTCAGCTGGTTGTCACGATGTTGTCCCGTTGCTACTGACCCTACTCCCTCCAAGCGAGCAGACGCATGCAATCACTACGCAGCAAACTCATTATTGCCATGGCCATTCTGGTCAGCATAGTCGCCTTGATCCTTACCATTGCCTCCTACACTCGCATGCGCGATGAGTTGATGGCGGCATTGCAGTCCCAGTCCAGCGAGGCCGCCCAGGCAGCCGCGCGATCGGCGGACGAATGGCTGAACGCCAAATCCTCCATCATCACCGCCCTGGCGGGTACGGCAGGCCAACTTACCACCGCTGCGCCGGCAGCAGCCCCAGAACCCGCAGCAGATGCCGCACCCGCTGCAGCCACGGCAGAAGCCGCCGCACCAGCCGCTCCGGCGACACCAGCTGCCCCGCCCGTGCTCCCCTTTTTGCAGTTGAGCGAGAAGTCCGGCCAGTTTGATACCACCTATGTGGGCTATGACGACAAGCAGATCGTTTTCTCCAAACCACAGAACCTGCCCGAGGGTTACGACCCGACAGGCCGGCCGTGGTACCAGCAAGCCAAGTCGGCGGGCAAGACCATCATCACCGAACCCTATCTGGATGCCGCTACCAAGAAACTGGTGATTTCCATGGCCAGCCCAGTCAGCGGCGCCACGGCCGGTGTGGCAGCCGGTGATGTGTTCATGGATGGCTTGGTCAGCGGTGTACTGGGGGTCAAGCTGGCCCACCAGGGCTACGCCTTTGCGCTCGATGCCAAGGGGGTGGTGCTGATCCACTCCGAAGAAGCCAAGCGCATGAAGCCGGCCATAGAGATGGCGCCAGGGCTGGATGCCAGCAAGCTCAAAGCCATGGCCGAAGGCGGCCAGATGGAGCAGATCACCATTGATGGGCAGGAAAAGTTTGTCCAGGTACGCCCCATCCCCAGCACCGGCTGGTATCTGGCAGTGGCCATAGACAAATCCGATGCCCTGGCGCCGCTCGGCAAGCTGCTGGTCTTCTCGGTCGTGCTGGTGGTCGTGCTGCTGGTGATATCCATGGCCCTGCTGACGGCCACCATCAGCAAGATGCTGGCAGGCCTGATGCGGGTGCGTGATGCCATGCGTGCCATCGCGACCGGTGGCGGCGACCTTACCCGCCGCATCCCGGTCAGCGGTAATGATGAGATTGCCCAGACGGCCCTGGCCTTCAACCAGTTTCAGGAACAACTGCGCCAGATGTTTGTGGAACTGCAGGGCGAGGCCAGCCACCTCACCGACGGCGTCAACAACATCGCCACCCTGACCCGCCGCATGGCGGAGGACTCGCGCCAGCTGGCCGACCACGGGGCGGCCAACGCCGCCACCATAGAGGAGCTGACCGTCAGTATTTCGCATATCGCGGACTATGCCGGCGACGCCAACACCCTGGTCGACGCCACCGGCAAACTGTCGGCTGAGGGTTCCAACAGCATTGCCCAGGTATCCGGCGAAATCGACAACTCGGCCAGCGCTGTGCGCGAACTGTCCTCGCTGTTTACCGAGGTCAATCGCCGTGCCGACGATATCGGTGGCATCGTGCAGGTGATCAAGGAGATTGCCGACCAGACCAACCTGCTGGCGCTCAACGCAGCCATCGAAGCGGCACGCGCCGGCGAGCAGGGCCGTGGTTTTGCGGTGGTGGCCGACGAAGTCCGCAAGCTGGCCGAGCGCACCGGCCAGGCCACCCAGGAAATCTCCACCATGATAGGCAGCATGCGCGATGCCACGCAGGGCGCCACGGGCAATATGCAACGTACGCTCAGCTCGGTAGAGGCCGGCGCCGGGCTGATACGTGAGACTGCCAGCAACATCGCCCAGATACAGCAACGCATGTCGGAAGTCGTCAGCAATATGCGTGAAATCGCCCATTCCACCAGTGAGCAGCGGCAAGCCGCCACCCTGATGGCACAGAATGCCGAGCGCGTGACGGCCCAGATCCAGCAAAGCGACGAAGCCTTGCAGGCCATGACCGGCACCCTGGGCGAGCTGGATCAACTGGCCAGCGGCATCCGCACCATGTTCGCCAAGTTCAAGCTGTGAATAACTTGCATTTGGAAAACTGACCCTTTGCTGACCAAAGCCATGAAATGGCGATATACGGCGGTTATGGCGTAGAATATCCGCCCAAAGGCTGATTGCTTTGTCATAAAACTCCCCTATGCTGAAACAGGTAAAGGGGAGTTTTCATGTCAGGCGCGGCACACTACGACGAAGAGCAAAGGCTCAAGGCGCTGTACCAAAGCGGCTTGCTGGACAACCAGAAGCACGAGGATTTCGATTTCATTGTGCAGGCTGCCGCCAGGCTGTGTGATGTCCCCCAGGCCTTCGTCGCCTTTGTCGATCGCGGCATCGTCTGGATCAGCGCCTCGGTGGACTACCTGCCCTTTCGCCAGTTGCCGCGCGGCGCCACTTTTGCCGACCTGGCACTGACTGGCGATGCCTTTATCAATATCCCCGACCTGCATACCGACCCGCGTACGGCCAGCCACCCGCTGACCCAAAGCGGATTCGGTTTTTGCATGTATGCAGCCACACCCATTTGTGCCCCGAATGGGCATGCCATAGGGGTGCTGAGCCTGTTGGACAACCGCCCACGCCTGCTGGATGCAGAGCAACGTGAATGGCTGCTGCAACTGGGTCGGCAAGCGTCGGCTCTGGTGGAGTGGCGGCGGGTGCGCAAGGAGCTGGAGGGGGCCCTGCTGGAGCAGGAGCGCGCTACCCGGATGGACCATCTCACCGGCCTGCCCAACCGGCCGTGGTTGCTGGCGCGCATCGAAGAGGAATGCAATCGCGCCCATCGGTTTGGCCACCCCTTCTCCCTGATCCTGTTCGATCTGGACAAGCTGGGCGAAATGAACGAGCAGATGGGCCGCGACTGCGGCGACGCCGCGCTGGGGCGGGTGGGCAGGCTGCTGCGCCAATCACTGCGCAACACCGATACCGCAGGCCGCCTGTCTGGCGACCGCTTCTGCATCGTACTGCCCAACACCTCGGCCGATGGCGCTGCCACCCTGGCCGAGATGCTGCGTGGACGGATCGAGTCCAAACCCAATCCACTGGAACCCGCCCTGGCCATGACCGCCAGCTTTGGTGTGGCCTGTGCGGCCGAACACGGCATATACGGCGCGCACAGCCTGTTGGCTGCCGCTGGTGCGGCGCTGGACCAGGCAAGAATCGATGGGTGCAACCGCGTGGCGGTAGCCCTCAGCACACCGCCTGATTTGGGCTAAGCGCCGCTACCGCTCAGATCAGCGCTGCGCCACCCTGACTATCTTCATGGTATTGGTACTACCCATCAAACCCACCGTATCGCCCACTGTTACCACGATCAAGTCGCCAGGCTGAACCAGACCTTGCTCCAGCAGCTTGAGTTCGGCCGACACCAGCAGCGACTTCTGGTCGCAATCGTGCGCCAGCATCATGGGATAGACATCGCGGAACAGACTCAGGCGCCGATAGGTGGCGATTTCTGGCGTCATGGCATAGATAGGCACACCGCAGTTCACCCGGCTGGTCCACAGTGCCGTAGCCCCTGTCTGCGTCAACGCCACGATGGCCTTGACCTTGAGGTGGGTAGCGGTAAACAGGGCCGCCATGGCGATGGACTGATCGACCCGGATGAATTCACGATTCAGGAAGTCGCGGTCCAACTGGTAGTCCGAGGACTTCTCTGCCTCCAGGCAAACCCGCGCCATCGCCTCCACCGTCTCGATAGGGTATTTGCCTGCCGCCGTTTCGGCAGACAGCATCACGGCGTCGGTACCATCCAGCACCGCATTGGCCACGTCACTCACCTCAGCACGGGTCGGCACCGGGCTGGAGATCATCGACTCCATCATCTGTGTCGCGGTGATGGTCAGCTTGTTCTTTTCCCGCGCCAGACGAATCATGCGTTTTTGCAGGGCAGGTACAGCTGCATCGCCTACTTCCACCGCCAAGTCACCGCGGGCCACCATGATGGCATCCGAGCTTTCGACCAGCTCGTCGAGATTGGCAATGGCCTCGGTACGCTCAATCTTGGCCACCACCTGAGCACGGCTGCCTGCAGCCTGTATCAGGGTACGGGCCATATACATGTCCGCGCTACTCTTGGGGAAGGACACGGCCACATAGTCGGCCTCCAGCTTGGCGGCGACCTTGATGTCCTCCATATCCTTGGCGGTCAGGGCCGGCGCAGAAAGCCCACCGCCTTGCCGGTTGATACCCTTGTTGTTGCTCAGCACGCCCCCTACCCTCACGCGGGTATGAATGGCGCTACCCTGCACGCTTTCCACATCCAGCACCAGGCGGCCATCATCAAGCAGCAGCACATTGCCGGGGCTGACATCGCGTGGCAGCTCCTTGTAATCCAGCCCGACCCGCTCGTTATTGCCCAGCTCGCATGCCGAATCGAGGATGAACACCTGGCCCGGCTCCAGTGTGACCTTGTTCTTCTCGAATTTGCCTACCCGTATCTTGGGGCCTTGCAGATCCACCATGATGGCGACCGGTAGATTCAGCTTCTCAGCCGCCGCCCGCACCATCTCGGCACGACCGATATGGTCCTCAGGCTTACCATGCGAAAAATTCAAACGTACGACATTGACACCCGCTGCGATCAAGCGGGTAAGCACCTCTGGGTCGCTGGTGGCGGGGCCTAGCGTGGCAACTATCTTGGTACTGCGCTGCATGCGGGAGCACTCCTCGGCTTGGGTGGGTGTTCCGTACACCGCCAGGGTTTTCGGCGGCATTCCGGCAACCGGCTGATACCGGTCTCTTATGTAGTAATTCTACAAGCCGATTGCGATGTAATCCCGACTATCTGACTACGCCCTAGCTATCACGACATCTTTATCGCTTTTCGCCCACAGCAGCTACCGCTGGCAAACCCGTGCATGGGGGTAAGCACAAGCACTCGCATCAACACAATCTGCTCTTACACCTCGCCAAGCCCTTGCTTGCGTGCCTTGGCGGCAGCCCGCCGCTCGGCAAAGAAGTCCTTGAGCAATTGCCCGGCTTCCTCCGCCATGACCCCCCCCTCCACCACGGTGTGGTGATTCAACTGGGCGTAGGCAAACAGGTCCAGCACGCTGCCAGCCGCCCCGGTCTTGGGGTCGGGCGCCGCATAGACTACCCGCGCAAGGCGGGCGTGCATCATGGCGCCGGCGCACATGGCGCAGGGCTCCAGTGTCACATAGAGTTCACAGCCCGGTAGGCGGTAGTTGCCCAGCAGGGCGGCGGCAGCACGCAAAGCGCGCATTTCGGCATGAGCAGAGGGATCGTGCAGGCCTATGGGCGCATTGCTGCCCCGGGCAATGACCACGCCGTCTTTCACCAGCACCGCCCCTACGGGCACCTCGCCGGCCACACGGGCCAACTCGGCCTCCTGCAGGGCCAGTCGCATAAAGTGTTGGGCATCGCTCATGGCTTGCAAGAGTTCGTGTGGGCAGCAAAAGAGGCGGCGAAGTTAACCCGATTCGCACGCTGCCCGCCAGCTATTTGTTGGCTGCCAGGGCCCGTTCAAATGCGGTGGACTGTATCAGGCTGCGGGCTTCCGGCTCGGTTTGTATCAACCTCGCCTCGCGCATGAAGCGCAGCACGGCACGCACATGGTATTCCAGCCCACCCAGGTCGCCATGGCGCTTGGCAGCTTCTGCCGCATTGGGGAACTTGATACTGGCCAGGCCCGCCATCATGCTGGTATCGCCTTCGGCGACAAAGCCCTTGAACAGGCCAGCATTCAAGGATGCCTTGAAATCGGCAAAGCGGGTGCCGCCACTGCGTACCCAGCTCACCCCCTTGAGCCATCCCCGGTAGAACCTTACCCATTGCTCGTCCGGTATGCTGGCGATGGCTTGCTTGTTGGCGGCAAATCCCTCGGTCACGATGCCGGCATAAGTTGCGCTATCGGCGGGTATCGATGCCCCCACGGTACGGTAGATAAACATGGCCTGTGGGTCGGGCAACACGCTGAGCGATATCTGGCCCTTGGCAAAGGCGGCAGCCAATTTCTCGGGACTGGCCTCCATCAATTTGTAGTCGCTCAGTTGCCGACCATTGGCGCTGAGATAGCGCGCCAGCAGGAACAGCTGTCCAACCTGCTTGTCGCCTACGCCCACTATCTGGCCATTGAGTTTGGTGACATCGGCGCCAGCCTTCAGCAGTATCTTGACACTGCCGTTGGAGGTATGGGTTTCTGCCGTCAGCTTGATCGGCGCGCCTTCCATCTGGGCACCCACAAAATTCGCCGTCAGGTCTCCGGCGATATCCACCTCGCCGTCCCCCAGCGCCTTTAACAGCGTACGGCTCTCGCTGAAGGGCACCAGTTGCACCTGCACCCCCAATTCTTTCCAATAGCCTTTTTCCTCCGCCACATTGAGCGGGGCGAAGCCCAGGTTGGGCAGATAGCCTACCTTGATCGGTGCAGCGTGCGCCAACAGCGTCAGCGAGGAAAGAACGGCGGCGAACGCCCCGCGCTTGATATTAGCCCACATACGTTTGCATCCCTCTGGCACACCCCGTGGTCGGAGCTTTGTTCTAATTGCAGTCAACAGCCGATGCTGACGGCATTAAGCATAACCAAACTGGTGATGTTGTAGATGCGGGATTACGGCGATGTGACATTTATCCCTACAGCAAGCGCTTAGTTGGCAACACTTTCATGCCAAATGCAGGACAAACACCCTAACTGAATATGCAATCAGGCTATACCCAGCAACTCTGCGGCATGCTTGCGGGTGGTATCGGTAATGTCCACCCCACCCAGCATGCGGGCGATCTCTTCGATCCGCCCAGCATCGTCCAGCCTGGCAATGCGACTGAGCACCGTCTCGGCAGTCTGCACCTTGCTGACCTGCAACTGCTGGTCGCCGCTGGCGGCCACCTGCGGCAGGTGGGTAATGCACAGCACCTGGTGACGCTTGCCCAGCGTCTTGAGCAGCTTACCCACGATCTCCGCCACACGCCCGCCTATACCCACATCCACTTCGTCGAATATCAAGGTCGGCACCTCGGCCACCTGGCTGGTCACCACCTGCAACGCCAGGCTAATACGTGACAGCTCACCACCCGACGCCACCTTGGCCAGCGAACGTGCAGGCGCACTGGCATGCGGCGCCACCTGGAACTCCACTTGTTCCAGGCCATAGGCCGCAGCAATTTCACCGGGTATCAGGGCAATCTCGAACCGGCTACCGGCCATGGCCATGGTCTGCATCTCGGCACTGACAGCCTTGCCCAGTTTCTCGGCAGTGGCGCCGCGCGCCTTGCTCAGCTGTGCTGCGGGCTTGCGGTAGGCTGCTTCGGCCTTCTGTACCGCCGCCGTCAATGCCTCCATCCCCTCATCGCCGCCCAGTTCGGCCAGGCGCGCACGCCAGCCGGCCAGCTTGCCCGCTAGTTGCTCAGGCTCGATACGGTACTTGCGCGCCAGGCGGTAGATATCGTCCATGCGCCTTTCCACTTGGGCCAGTCTGCCTGGATCCAACTCCACCTTGTCGGCGTAGTGCCGCAAGGCATGTACTGCCTCAGACAGATTGGCATCGGCCGTCGCCAGCAACTCCACCGCCTCATTCAGGCCGGGGTCCAGGCTGGCCAGATCGGCCAGGCGCGACTGCACACCTGCCAGCAATGACTGCGCATTGACCTCTCCATCCGCCAGCGTCTCCAGCGCACTCTGGCCACCTTCGATCAGGCTGGCCGCATGGCTCAGCCGGCTATGCTCGCTCTGCAGCTCCTGCCACTCGCCAGCCGTCATGTTCAGGGTGGCGATCTCCTCAATCTGCCACTGCAAACGCTCGCGCTCGGCAGCGTATTCCCCAGCATGCTTGCTGGCCTCATTGAGCTTTTCCTCGGCCTTCTTCCAGGCCACGAACGCCTGCCGCACGCTACGTGCCAGCTCTGTCTGGCCGGCAAAGGCATCCAGCAACCCACGTTGCGATTCTGCCCGCATCAGCGACTGATGCGCATGCTGGCCGTGGATATCCACCAGAAACTCCCCCACCTCCTTGAGCTGGGCCAAGGTCGCTGGCTGACCATTGATAAAGGCACGCGAACGGCCAGTCGCGTCTATGGTACGGCGCAACAGCAGGCTGTTCTCATCGCCTTCCAGCTCGTAGTCCTTGAGTATCTGGGCCAGTTCATCATGCCCGTGGATATCAAACTGGGCCGATAGATCTGCCTTGTCCGTACCATGCCTGACCACGCCGGTATCCGCCCGCGCACCCAGCAACAGCGACAAGGCATCGATCAGGATGGATTTACCGGCCCCAGTCTCACCCGTCAGCACCGTAAAGCCATTGCTGAAGGTCAGCTCGAGTTCATCAACGATCACGAAATCGCGTAGGTGCAGTGTCAGCAGCATGGTTTTGGCACACAAATATAGGGCCCGGCACCGCAGCTAACCGCAGCGCGGGCGGGCAGAATGGCGAATCAGAACAGGCGCTCGCCCCAGTGCAACTTGTGGCGCAGCATGTCGTAGTAGTTGTACCCCACAGGGTGCAGGATGCGGAGCGAGTTGCGGTAGCGCTTGATGGTCACCCTGTCCATTTCGCGCAGGTCAAAATGCGAATGTCCATCAAAGTGCACCTTCACCTCGGACCCACGCGTCAGCATGAACTCCACGGTAGACGCATCGTTGACCGCAATAGGCCGTGCTGTCATGGTCTGCGGGCAGATAGGCACCAGGGCAATGGCCGGCACCGTGGGATGCAATATGGGGCCGCCTGACGCCAAGGCATAAGCCGTGGAACCTGTCGGTGTACTGACAATCAGGCCATCCGAGCGCTGACTGTAGACGAACTGGTCGTCGATAAAAATCTCGAACTCGATCATGGCACCCAGCGAACCTCGGCTGAACACCACGTCATTGAAGGCCAAGGCGGCATGCACCTCGCGCTCGTCGCGTATCACCTTGGCCGAGAGCAGCATGCGCTCTTCCGGCACAAAGTCGCCGTCCAGTATGCGGGGGATGATGGTTTCGATGTCATCCACGCCCACATCGGTCATAAAGCCCAAGCGTCCCTGGTTGATGCCGACCAGAGGAATGCGATAAGGCGCCACCAGGCGGGCAATCGACAGCATGGTGCCGTCCCCACCCAGCACGATGACCAGATCAGCCACCTTGCCTATCTGCTCGGGTGGCACCACCAGGGTATCGGGAATGGGATGCTCGGCCGCCGTATCGGCATCCAGCACGATGCTGGCACAGTCGTGCTGGCGCAGCAGGGCAGCGAGGCGGCGCAAGGGCTCGCCGATATTGGGGCTGTTGCGCCTCGCCACCAGGGCGATCTTCTTGAAGAGCGTACTCATGGGAAGGATTTAACCATAAGGCCAGCGCCTTGGGTTAGCGCCGCTTGTTAGCATTTTTCTGACAACAGGCCAGTACACCTATTTAGAGCCGCTAACAAAACCCTTCTGGCGTTGTTGTGCGAGCTTGCCGTACCCACGTACTGTCTGCTGCGCGCGCCTACGCTCGCACGCCTAGCCAGAACCGCTGCGCTGGGTATTGTTTGCCGCTCTTACCGGCCTGCAGCCAGCGCCAGGGCAATGAAATCACGCGGTACGCTGGTGCGTGGCACCCTGCCGGCAAACCAGCGCCGCACATCGTCTTCCAGCCCTATGCCGTGCATATAGTTATACAGGGCCTTGTTCAAGGCCTCGCCCAGGCTGTTATGGTCCACCCCGGTAGGGTCGTGGAAGCCCACATCGTTCTTGGCAAAGCTGATCTCGGGCAAAGGCAGCAGCGTCACCCCGTATTCTTCAGGGTTCTTGCCTACCGGCGAATGCACGGTGCAGACAAAGCGATGGAAGAAGCCAGACTGGATGCAACCTGCCGCAAACAGCTGCCGCACATACTCCAGGGCATCGACTGTATCGTGCACTGTCTGGGTAGGAAAACCATACATCAGATAGGCATGTACCAGGATGCCCGCCTCGGTAAAGCCATGGGTTACCCGCGCTACCTGGTCTACCGACACACCTTTCTTCATCAACTTGAGCAAACGATCCGACGCGACTTCCAGGCCGCCTGAAATAGCGATACAGCCACTATCGGCCAGCAGCTGGCACAGATCCGGCGTAAACGACTTCTCGAACCGGATATTGCCCCACCAGGAGATGGCAACGTTGCGTCGCAGCAGCTCTTCCGCCAGGGCACGCAGCATCTTTGGGGGGGCTGCCTCGTCGACAAAATGAAAGCCGGTCTGGCCTGTCTCGGCAATGATGGCCTCTATCCTGTCTACGAGAGTGGCGGCTGAGGCCGTCTCGTAGCGTGAGATGTAATCCAGGCTCACATCGCAGAAACTGCACTTCTTCCAGTAGCAGCCATGGGCTACCGTCAGCTTGTTCCAACGCCCGTCCGACCAAAGCCGGTGCATGGGATTAAGCATGTCGAGCAGGGAGAGATAGTGATCCAGTGGCAGGCCGTCCCAGGTCGGCGTGCCTATCTGGTCGAATGGGACATCCGCTTCCATGAAGTTGATATAGCGCACCTTGCCCGATTCACCATCGCGCACATAGGTACGCACCAGGCGTTGCTGCGAGCGCCTGCCCTTGAGGTGCTCCAGCAAGGCCAGCAGAGGCCGCTCGCCTGCATCCAGCATCACATAATCAAAGTAATCAAACACCCGCGCCTCGGTCAGCTCGCGCAGCTCGGTGTTGACGAAGCCACCACCCAGCAAGGTGACGATCTGCGGATGGCGGGACTTGATGGTCTGGGCAATACGGAAAGCCGCATACACGGCGCCAGGAAACGGCACCGACAGCAATACCACCTGCGGCGCCTCGCGCTCGATGGCGGCCAGCGTCAATTCGGCCAGCAGGTCATCGACCAGGTTATGCGGCGCAGCCAGCGCCTGGGCCAGGGGCTCGAAGGTGGGCTGCGCCTGCGCCAGCGATTCAGCATATCGGACAAACTCGAAGCGCTCATCCACTGCGTCGCGCAGCACATCGGCCAGGTCATTCAGATAGAGCGTAGCCAGATGGCGGGCACGATCCTGCATGCCCAGGGCACCAAAAGCCCAGGCCAGGGGGTCACCACCCTCAGGGTCATCCGGGTCTACATAGACATCCAGCGCGTCGAATCGCGGCCCTTCCGGCAGAAAGCGCCGGCTGCATATGCGATGGGCGACGGTGGAATCCCGCCCCTGCAGGAAGGCGATAACCGGGCCTACCGTACCCTGGTACAAGTCGAAGTGGGTATCAAAGCCCTCGACCAGGGGAGTACGCGCCGACGGCGACAGCGTTGCAATATGCTCACGCACCCGCGCCAGACCCTCGGCAGAAAATAGGCGCAGTACCAGGGCCAAGGCCAGATCCTGCTGTACTGCATCCACCCCCTGCGAGCGCAGGAAACCGGTCAGGTAGGCCGTAGACGGATATGGCGTATTCAGCTGCGTCATCGGCGGAATAAGCGACAGCACGCGCGGGGATTGCATCTCGGCGCTCATGCCGCGCCCCCCAAAGCCCACATACTGGCCGCCCTGCTGCCCTCTAAACGGCACACTTGCTGCATCTTCATCACCGACTACCTAACAGAACTGCCGCCCCAGACCGGGCTGCCCACCCGTCATTTTGCCTGATCAGCGCGTCCAGGTGGCGATGGTGCAAGGCCATCGCGCCCAGCCCCCTACCCCGCACAGGCTCCAAATCACTGCAAAAGCGCCCCAGCCATGATTGAATACGCTCTTTCGGCACCCCGCGCTCTCCCGCCTCATTCTTCGCATGCCCCCCGCCCCGCTGCACCTTACGCCTGCCACCCTGCATCTCACCGAGCAAGGTATCCCCTATTCCGCTGCGTTCGACGATATCTACCACACCCAGGATGGCGGCCTGGCCCAAGCGCGCAATGTGTTCCTGGCCGGCAATCAGCTGCCGCAGCGCTGGCAGGGTACTCAGCACTTTGCCATATGCGAAACCGGCTTCGGCCTGGGCTTGAGCTTTCTGGCTACCTGGCAGGCCTGGCGCACCGACCCGGCACGCGGCACCCGGCTGCACTTCATCTCCTGCGAGCTACACCCCTTCAGCGCGGCCGATCTCGCCAGCCTGTACCAGCATCTGTTTACCGACGATGCCGATCTGCACGCACTGGGGCAAGCGCTGATCGAGCAATGGCCCACCTTGGTGCCCGGCCTGCACAGACTGGAACTGGCCGACGGCGTGGTGTTGACCCTGCTGCTGGGCGATGCACTCGAATGGCTCCCCAGACTATCCGCTCAGATCGACGCCTTTTTCCTGGATGGTTTTGCACCCAGCAAGAACCCGGAACTATGGCAGGCGGCGCTCTACCAGCAATTCACCCGCCTGGCGGCCAATGGCGCCACGCTGGCCACCTACACGGTGGCGGGCGCTGTCCGTCGCGGCCTGGAGGCTGCCGGCTTCAATGTGGCCCGCCAACCGGGCTTTGGCAGCAAACGGCAGATGCTGACAGGCCAGTTTCGCGGAAAGCGCCACCGGCACGCAGCCCCCACTACACAGCACGCCATTGTGATCGGTGCGGGCGTGGCTGGCAGCGCCATCGCCGCGCGGCTGGCAGCGCGTGGCTGGCGCATTACCCTGTTGGATCAAGCCCGGGCACCGGCCCAATGGGCATCTGGCAACCATGCGGGCGCCTATCGCCCTGTTCTTTCAGGCGACGACAATCTGCAGGCTCGCCTGGTCCGGGCAGCCTTTCTCTATGGTCTAAGGGGCCTGCGCAAACTACCCAATGTTATCTGGGCCCCCTGCGGTGCACTGCAACTGGCACGCGATACCACCGAGGCCGAACGCTTCGAGCAATTACCCGATAGGCTGGGCTTGCCACCAGAATATGCCCAGGCCGTTACCCGGCAAGCAGCCAGTGCGCTGGCCGGGCATGAGCTGACAGCAGGTGGCTTGTGGTTCCCACAGGCCGGCTGGATCAACCCGCCCAGCCTGGTGCAGGCCCTGCTGGCTGCAGCGGGCGATCAACTGGATGCCCACTTTGGTAAGACAGTGGCCCAGTTGCAGCCAGGGCCGGACGGGTGGCAGGCATGGGATGCCGCCGGGCAGTTGCTTGCAAGCGCGCCAGTGGTCGTTTTGGCCAATGCAGCGGACGCCGCCCGCTTCGCCCCAGAGCTGGAGGTCGGCCAGGATGGACGTCTGGTCAGCCACCTGCCGCAGGCGCAAGTGCCGGCACTCCATACCGTGGTTTGCCGTGGCGGCTATCTCACGCCCGCCCATGGCGGCCTGGCCTGCATAGGTTCCAGCCCAGCCGGCGCCAGCGCAGCCGGCGACAACCTGGCCCTGCTCGCGGCCATGCTGCCCGATGCTGCCCAAGGCCTGGATGCCAGCCAGCTGGGTGGCCGGCGCTGCCATCGTCCCGGCACCCCCGATCGCCTGCCCCTGGTCGGCCCGCTGGTCGCGGCAGAGGCCTTCCAGCCCAAGCATGCCGGCAGCCTGCACCTGGCCCCGCGCCGACTTGGGCTGTACGCCTTTACCGGCTTGGGCGCCCGTGGCCTGGTCTGGTCGCAGCTCTGTGCCGAGCTGCTGGCATCACAGATCTGTGGCGAGCCCTTGCCACTGGAGCGCGAGCTGGTGCAGGCCCTGGACCCAGCCCGCTTCCTGGCGCGCCGCAACAAATAAGCCCTGGTTGCGCAGGCAGGTTAAAATGGCGGGCTAGATCAGACTATCCAAGCCTATGACACTCACCGTATTACACCCACGCTGGCTTATCCCCGTCGAGCCGCAAGGCCTGGTGCTGCAACAGCACGCCCTGGTCATCGATGCCGAGCGCATCGCTGCCCTGCTGCCCAGCGAGCAAGCCCGCGAACGCTACCCGCAAGCCCGCCATATCGAGCTTGCCGATCACGCCCTGCTGCCCGGCCTGGTCAATCTGCACGCACACTCGGCCATGAGCCTGCTACGCGGCCTGGCCGACGACCTGGCCCTGATGGACTGGCTCAACAACCATATCTGGCCGGCCGAGGGCAAGCACGTATCCGATGCTTTCGTCTATGACGGTACCCTCCACGCCATGGCAGAAATGCTGCGTGGCGGCACCACCACCGTTAACGACATGTATTTCCACCACGAGGCCGTGGCCCGAGCCGCCATTACCGCCGGCATGCGCACCGTCGTCGGCTGCTCCATACTGGAGTTCCCTACCGGCTACGGACAAAACGCAGACGACTACATCAGCAAGGCCATAGCCGCGCGCGAAGCCTTCCGTGGCGAACCGCTGGTGGGCTTCAGCCTGGCGCCCCACGCCCCCTATACGGTATCGGACGAAACCTTCAGCAAGGTTGTCACCTTGGCCGAGCAACTGGAGATGGGCATCCACTGCCATATCCATGAAACTGAAGACGAGATCGCCGGTAGCATCACCCAGTACGGCGTGCGCCCGCTGGAGCGGCTACGCGCCCTGGGCGTGCTCGGCCCAGGCCTGGTGGCCGCCCACGTGGTTCACGCCAACGATGCAGAAATCGAGCTGCTGGCCCGCTATGGCGTGCATGTGGCACACAACCCGGCCAGCAACCTCAAGTTGGCATCTGGCTTTGCACGCATCCATGCCTTGCAGGCAGCCGGTGTCAACGTAGGCCTGGGCACAGACGGCGCCGCCAGCAACAACAAGCTGGACATGCTGGGCGACCTGCGCCTGGCCGCCCTGATCGCCAAGGCGCAATCGGCCAACCCCACGGCATTGCATGCCGCCGCTGCACTGGAAATGGCCACGTTGGCCGGCGCCCGTGCACTGGGCATGGCCGAGCAGATAGGCAGCCTGGTCGCCGGCAAGCAGGCCGACATCATTGCCATCAACCTGGCCGATATCGGCTCACAGCCGCTGTACGATCCCATCTCGCAAATCGTCTACGCGGCAGGCCGCGAGCAGGTATCCCACGTCTGGGTCGCCGGCCGTGCCTTGCTCCAAGAAGGCGAACTGAGCACGCTCAACCCCGGCCAGTTGCTTGCACGTGCCCATTATTGGCAAGCACGCATCAGCGCCTGAACGCCGCCCGCCCATCACGCCAGGACACCACATATGACGGAATCCACACACAACCTAGGCCAGCCGGCCAACGACACCGTACGCAACGCCGACGATGCCGAACTGGCCAAATTTGCCGACCTGGCCCACAAATGGTGGGATATGGAGAGCGAATTCAAGCCCCTGCACGAGATCAACCCCCTGAGGCTGGGCTTTATCGACGGCCACGCCGGGTTGGATGGCAAAACCGTTCTGGACGTGGGTTGCGGTGGCGGCATCCTGGCAGAAGCCATGGCCCGTAGCGGCGCAACTGTCACCGGGCTGGACCTGGCCGAGAAATCGCTCAAGGTAGCCCGGCTGCATGGCCTGGAATCCGGCATCAAGGTCGATTATCGCTGCCTGCCGGTAGAGCAACTGGCGGAGAGCATGCCCACCGCCTTCGATGTGGTGACCTGCATGGAGATGCTGGAACACGTGCCAGAACCCAGCAGCGTGGTGGCCGCCGTCTCCCGCCTGGTCAAACCGGGTGGCTGGGTGTTCTTCTCTACCATAGCGCGCAACCCCAAGGCCTATTTACAAGCGGTCGTGGGTGCTGAGTATGTGCTGGGCCTGCTGCCACGAGGCACGCACGATTACGCCAAGTTCCTCAAGCCTTCCGAACTGGCCCGCATGGCCCGCAACAACGGCCTCGACCTGGTCGAACTCAAGGGCATGGGCTACGACCTGATAGCCAAGAGCTACCACCTGAACGACGATGCCAGCGTCAACTACCTGCTGGCCTGCCGGAAAGCTGCAGCATGATCTCTGCCATTCTGTTCGACCTGGACGGCACGCTGGCCGATACCGCACTGGACCTGGGCGGCGCGCTGAACCGGTTGCTGGCCGAGGAAGGCCGGCCACCGGTAGCGCACGAACGGATACGCCCCATCGCCAGCCACGGTGCCCGTGGCCTGGTTGAGCTGGGTTTTGGCATGAAGCGCGACGAGCCCGGTTTCGACGCCCTGCGTTTGCGCTTTCTGGACCACTACGAAGCCGGCTTCTGCGACCAGACCGTACTGTTTGATGGCATCAACCCGCTGTTGGAAGCCCTGGACGGGCTGGGCCTGCAATGGGGCATCGTCACCAACAAGCCCATGCGCTTCACCGACCGGCTGGTACCCAGCCTGGGCTTTAGCGTGCCGCCCTGTGTGGTGGTATCGGGCGACACGGTAGGCGTGGCCAAGCCCGACCCCCGCCCCATGCGCTACGCCTGCGAAGCCATGGGCGTGTCCAGCACACACTGCTGGTACGTGGGCGATGCCGAGCGCGATATCGCCGCCGGCCGGGCTGTAGGCATGACTACCGTGCTGGCGGATTACGGCTATATCGCCGCAGAAGAAAAACCTGACGAATGGGGTGCTGATCTGCGCATCGCTACCCCGATGGAACTACTCACGCTGCTGCCGACGCGTTGACACCGGCAGGCTCGGCTATGATGGGGGCTGAGACTATATTTTTCCGGTTGGCATGAAACCCACGCGGCACAGCTTCGATATCTTCGACACCCTGATTACACGCCGTCATGTGCTGCCGCAGTGGGTACAGCATGAGCTGGAGCGCCGCACCGGCCTGGTCGGTCTGGCCGATGCCAGGCGCCAGGCCGATTGCCAACTCTACCTGGCAGGCCAGCCCTATGGCCTGGACGACATCTGGTGCGCGACAGCGCAGCTACTGGGGCTGGACGACCACACCCGCCAGCATTGCCAGCAATTGGAACTCCAGCTCGAGCGGGCAGAACTCATTCCCATCCAGGCTAATCTGCAACAGGTGCAGGATGGCGACCTGCTGGTGTCGGATATGTACCTCAGCGTGCCCATCATTGAAGCCTTGCTGGCACAGGCAGGGTTGCGCCGCAAGGTCGGCATCGTCGTCAGCAACGATGGCAAGCACCGTGGCCATATCTGGCCTGCCCTGCTGGCCGAGTGCAACATCGCCAGCCACCTGGGTGACCACCCCCACAGCGATGTCGCCAGCCCGCAGTCCGCCGGCATTCCCAGCCAGCATTACACCGGTGCCAGCCTGACCCAGACCGAGCAATGGCTAAGCGACCAAGGCCACGCCAACCTGGCAAGGTGGCTGCGCGAAGCCAGGTTGGCCAACCCCTATTCAGACCAGCCCGGTAGGCCAGCCCTGGCGCACCTGTGGCTGCTGGCCACCCAATTCAATCTACCCCTGCTCTACAGCGCCAGCCTCGCGCTGGAGGCGCATTGCCGCCAGCACGGTATCACCGACCTACTGTTCATCAGCCGCGATGCCTGGCTATGGCAGAAGCTGTACCAAGCCTTGTTCCCGCAGCGGCGCTGCCATTACTTCCTCAGTTCGCGCGCCTGCTTGCTCAAACCCAGCGCCAGCTATGTCCAGTATGCCCAAGCCATGCTGCACCCCCATGCCCTGCTGGTGGACCTGGCCGGCACCGGCACCTCCTGGCAGCAATTCCTGGCAGAGCAGCAACTAACCGCCCAACTATTCCTGCTGCAGCTGGTGGACAACTACCAGTACCTGCAACATGCCCCACCCGCCAGCGACAGACTAACCCTGCACGCACTCAGTCGTGCCAGCGAAATCGGCCCGCCCTACTCCAATGCCCTTGAGCAGCTCAATTTCGCCCCGCATGCCCGCGTGCAGGATGTGGTGCAAACCCACGATGGCCAATGGCAAGCGCAGCTGGTCGATGCGCTGGAATACCCCGCGGTCTACGCCCAGACTGCGGCCCAGGGCTTTGCCGCCGGCCTGGCAGCCCTGCCGCACTACCCCGAACTCGCGGACCCGATGGCAAAACAGGCTGGCGATCTGATACCCACGCTGCTGCGCGCCATCAATGCCGACCTGGGTCTCGCTGGCCTGTATCAAAGCCAGCGCCAGCACGACGCCCGCTATATAGCCAGCCTGCAAGCATGAACGGCCCACTGACCCAACTCGCCAACCACTACCATTCGGATAAGGGCACGGCCTTTCTCGATGCCCATGGCTACACCCGCGTCTACGACGCTCTGTTCGCCCCCTTGCGCCACACCCCGATACACCTGCTGGAAATCGGCCTGCTGCACGGGCTGGTACAAACCCGCAGCGGGGTGAGCCAGTTCAGCGATTGCCCTAGCCTGCGCATGTGGCGCGATTATTTCCCGCAAGCCACCCTCTATGGCCTGGACATCGCCGATTTCTCAGCCGTGCAACTGCCCGGCACCGAGATCATCCAGGGCGATCAAGGCCAGCGTGGCGATCTCGCCAAGCTGAGCGAGGTGCTGGCGCGCCATGGCGGCGACGGTTTCGATGTCATCATCGACGACGGCAGCCACGCCTCGCACCATCAGCAGATCAGCCTGGCCACCCTCTTCCCCCTGCTCAAGCCAGGCGGGCTTTACATCATTGAAGACCTGCACTACCAGCCCGCCGAACTGGAACGCCCCGGCATCACCAAGACACGGGCGCTATTGCAATACCTACGGCATAGGCAAGGCACACTCCAGGCCGCCATCAGCCAGCCGGAATTCGACTACCTGCTGGAACACACGGCCAAACTAGGCTTCTTTGACAGCCTCACCAGCAACTACCCCATCACCCAGACAGCCGATGCCTTGGCCGTGCTGGTCAAGCGCGCGCCCACACCATGACAGCCACGTTCAACATCGTCCTGATCTCGCCCGCGGGCTATCGCCATCCCGCCGCCTTTGCAGAGCTGGCGCAGATACTGCGGCAAGCCATCACCGATGCCGGCTACCAGGCAGACATCGCCTACAACCAGCTGCGGCACGATGCCATCAACCTGGTGTACGGCCCCCACCTGCTCAAGCCCAATGACCTGCCCGCCGTCCCACCCGGCACCGTCTTCTTTCAGCTGGAACAGATAGACGCCAACTCCCCCTGGTATCAGCAGACCCTGCCCCACCTTATCAGGCACTTCGAGATATGGGACTACAGCAGCCGCAATCTGCAAGCACTAGCCCCCCAGCTAGAGCAGGCAAAGCGCTACCTGCACATGCCACTGGGCGGCCAGCCACAGCGCGCATCTACGCCGGCCGTGGAACAGGATATCGATGTACTGTTCTACGGCTCCCCCATGCCCCGCCGGGACGCCATCATCCAGGCCTTGCAGCAGCAAGGCCTGGTAGCGCGGCAATACTGCAATATCTACGGCCCCGAGCGCGACGCCCTCATCGCCCGCGCCAAGCTGGTACTCAACCTGCACAGCTACGATGCCAAACTGTTCGAGATCGTCCGGGTAGCCCATCTGCTCGCCATGGGTGCGGCCGTCGTCAGCGAAACCAGCAGCGACCAGGCCGACTACCCCGGCATAGACCAAGCCATCTGCATCGTGCCGTACGAGCAATTGGTAGCAAGCTGCATCCAGCTGGTCGCCGACCCCGCCGCCCGCCTGCGGCTGGCCCAGCAGGGCCAGGCATGGCTGGCAGACCATCCTCCGCTGCCCCAACTGCTACCTGCATTGCAGCGCCTGGCCGCCGACTGGCAACCCGCCGCCACCAGCGCCTGCCCCAACCGTATCAAGCTGGGCCTGAACCTGGCTGCCCACCCAGGCTGGCTGACCATAGCCGACAGCCCTGCTGCCGATATCCGGCACGACCCCTGCCAACCCCTGCCCCTGGGGCAAACCTTTCAGACCAACCGCTACGGGCCTGTCACCCTGGCGCCGGGCCTGTTCCAGCAGATAGACACCGCCGACTACGCCATGCTGTGCGATGACCTGCCCGACTTCATGGCCGCCTGCGCCCGGCTGCTGGCGGCCGACGGCGAATTCCGCCTCAACCTGCCGCACGAGCTCTCCGGCTCCGCCTGGCGCCATCCTCGCACCCGCCGTAGTTTCAACGAGCAGAACTGGGGTATCTGGCACGACGCCCATGCCACCCTGGGCTGGGGCGATGTGGCCCTGGACCTGGCCGAATGCCGCATCACCCTCAGCCCCCTGGGCCAGCAACTACAACACGCCGGCCAGCCTGACGACGCCCTGCTGCGCACACCGCGCGCGGTGGACAGGCTGGAAGTCACCCTGCGCCGCCGCTGGCTAGCCGCAATAAACTAGTTGCCCCGCCCGCGTTGTGGGTATAATGACCTCGCTTAAGACGCAAAGCACAACCGGGGACGACATGGCTTCGACGGGGGTTGCGAAGCGGATGAGGGCATGCCGGGATCTCAGCACCCCGTTAAACGCTGAATCGATTTAGTCGCAAACGACGAATCCTACGCTCTGGCTGCTTAATCCCAGCCGGACGCTGCACTGATCTGCTCATGGGTCAGGCCGGGCAACCGGCAGCAGCGTTATATACATGAGATCGCAGTACGGCGGGCTACTTGTCGTACTGTCAAATCTAGGTAGCTCGCGGATGCCAAGCCTGTCGGTCGGCGTGTCACCCGTTAAATCCAGTTGGCCAGACTAAGCATGTAGAACTTGCCGTAGAGGGCTTTCGGACGCGGGTTCAATTCCCGCCGTCTCCACCAACAAATAGTCCATCGAAGCTCGGTGGAACCCAAGAAACCCGCAGAAATGCGGGTTTTTTCTTTGTTTGTTGCCCATCTTGGCCCGGTCAGGACGTGATTGAGCTTGGCTGCTTGGCTGCTTGGCTGCTTGGCTGCTTGGCTGCTGGGCGCACGCACGGCGCAAGAGGCGCTACGTCGGATTGGTGAGCTGTACGCGTTGGAGGCAGAAGCTAAAGAGGGGGATGCCGCGCCCTATCAACATGCCAATCAAGAACATACAGCCCAAACAAAAGCCCCACAATCGTGGGGCTTTTGTTTGGGCGCCGAACCCTGGTTTTTCAAGGCTGGATTGATGACTCGCTGGTTACTTCTTCTCCACTTCAAAGGATTTAAAGCGAGGGGCTTTATTCGTCGTTGTCCTTGGCGAAAGCGGTAGAAACATCTCTTTGGACGTGTCCGCTTCACCACTCTTATACTTGAGCATACCTCCTGTGAGGGGATTAGCAGAAAACTTAGAGCCCTTTCCTCCATCGGAAGACACGCGTTGCAGTATGGGGAACCCTTTAGGCGTTGTACCGATGTTAACAACGTCGGTCAGATGTCCCTTTTCAGGATTAAAATGGGGAAACGGCGAAAGTGGGCCGCCAAATTTTTCGGCTTCTTCAGGACTGCGTACTGGTTTTACGAACCCTGCCTCGTCTGTGGCTGCAGTCCTGCCATCAATTTTCGAAAATTTAAGTCCGTCGCGTTTTTTTCTTCACTTGAGCGGTCCATCGGGTTCCTCCTACTGGTCTTTGTAGTGACTGCGAGTTCGTTATATCCCAAGGTTTTTCGGGGATCAAGCGTTCCAGGCGAGCATACAAAATGCATTCAACGCTGGACACAGGTAGGGCCGGCGGATTCCGCTACGCTGAGCTGGGCGGTGGGGTTGTCCAGTGCCCCATGCAAGGCTTGGCAACGCTGCGTCTCAAACATGTAGCCAGTTTTCAGTCGAACAGCGGAATTTCACTGTGCTTAGGTGCGATGCAGCCATTGACCCGCCTACGCAGGGTTGTTGGCGTAGATATCAATCGAATCTTGCTAACTGAGAACTCGCCCTCCAACCTGACAGACTGCATCCGTGACCGGTCAACGGACACCGAACTTCAGCAGCCAGTCAAGAACTAGCCACGCCTCCCGCCCTTCCCTGACTCTGGCTCCGCACTTCCCATACATCCAAGCAAGCGCTAGCTAGCCACATGCCAGATGGTGTGGAGTTCCTGCAACCGCCGGTGAGCTGACCCTTGCAGCCAGTGCTAAGCGTTTCTTACCAGCATGCTAGCCGGTGCCACTTCGCGGGGTTTTATTAGCAGCGCTTATTGCCCTACGCGCTACTTACTCACACCTTGCACAGGCTTCGATAGCGTTATTTCAGCAGCGAGTGAGCGCCCCTTACCCCTTAACGTATAACAATTAAGCACCATATCTTCATCGCCTGATGTCCATTTGTAACCTTGAACCTCAAGACTTTCTTCCGAGCTTTTATCACCAACGGATGGGCTACCATATTTCTTCGATAAGTCCATCAGAACCGACATGCAATTGGGATGCCTAGCGTAATGTTCAGCCTCCCAAGTTTTGGGCTTAACACCCAATAATTCATACGGCTTTTCAAGATTTAAATTCAACCACTTAAATTCGGCAAGCACAGGCTGAACACCCTTCACCCCATTAGACCAGTACGCTTGACCCCGGTAAATTTTAATGGCATAGATGCCACTATTAACTTCGGACTTATCGACCCATACATAATATGATTTTGTTTCTGATGAAATTTGAAAATTTGATTTAGCGTAGCGTTTACGGAGATCGTGTTCAGTCGTATCAATGTTCAAACCAGCGTACTCAAAAGCCGGTTTTTCTGCCCATGCACAACTCGAAAAAAACAGAGTAAGCAGTATGCAAACCAGTTTCATAGTCATAAAATCCCCCTAAGCAAGGCGTCTACACAAACGGCCCCAAGAGGCAATTTGTTCGTTCAAATTACTGGGCAAACACTCTCGCAAGCCTCACCCCACCAACACCACACCATCCTGCACACACAGCGGCACCGCCAGCAGGGCCGCGCCTGCGCATTCACCCGCCACGCACACGCCGTCCTGCCAGCGATACCGGGCGTAATGCACGTTGCAGCTCACGCTCTCGTGTGGCTTGAAGATCAGTTGTTCCTGCTGCTTGGCCAGCGGCGCACCAAAGTGGGCGCAGCGATTGACATAGCCGTAGACCACCTCGCCGCTACGCAACAGCAGCAGGTGGAACGGCATGGCCGCTACACCCAATGTCTGCATGGTCGCCACCCCATCCGGCAAGGCCGCCAGCGCACACACATGGCTGCCCGGCGCGGGGGCATGGGGCACTTGGGTCCAGTGTTGCGGCTCGGCTGCGCTCATGGGTAGGTACTCCATTTGCCGTAGATCATTTTGCACACTCCCTAGACCCACCCACGCACCGTAACAGCACCCGGTAGGATGGCAGGCGCATCACCCGCCTGCCAAACGCCACCTCAATGTACCGCCAGCAAAACTCAGCGCCGTCGCCAGCGAACCCACGTGGCCAGCCAGCACGACAACGCCTAAGGTACCGCTCAGCGCTTGGCGGCCTCCGCGGCCATCACGCGCTGGCGGCGGCTTTCTGCCACGCACATGCCGGTCGCGACCGAGACATTCAGGCTTTCTACCGTACCGAACATGGGGATATTGACCAGCACGTCGCAGTGTTCGCGCGTCAGTCTGCGCATGCCCTGCCCTTCCGCACCCATTACCCAGGCCAGCGGGCCGGATTGATCAAAGTGGAACAGGTCGGTGTCGGCATCCATATCCGTACCCGCTATCCAGACCCCGGCGTCTTTCAACTCCCGCAGGCTGCGGGCCAGATTGGTCACCACGATATAGGGCACCACTTCGGCGGCGCCGCAGGCCACCTTGGAGACAGTCGCATTGATGCCGACCGATTTATCCTTGGGCGCCAGCACTGCGTGCACCCCCATGGCGTCTGCCACCCGCAGGCAGGCGCCCAGGTTGTGGGGATCGGTGATGCCGTCCAGTACCAGCAGCAAGGGCGGTTCGGTCAGGTCTTCCAGCACGTCTTCCAGCGCAACAAAGGTCTTGTTGGCATCGATGACGGCCGCTACCCCCTGGTGCCTGTGATGACCCGTCAGGCCGTCCAGCCGGGCTGCATCGGCATGTATCAGCCGCACGCCGGAGTGTTCCGCCAGCTTCAGCAGCTCGTGCATGCGTGGGTCGTGCCGCTCGCGGGCCACATAGAGTTCCAGCACGCTTTCGGGCAGGCGGCTGAGGCGGGCGGTCACGGCATGGAAGCCGTGCAGTACGCGGGTATTGGCCATAGTCATGGTTCCTGGTGGGCATGATCCAGCAGCAGTTGCAGGCTACGCCTGCCTTGCCACTCATTCACGCAAAGTTGGTAGACCGCCTCTACCCGGTCGGGTAGCGGTTCGGCATGCTGGAAGTACATGGCGTCAAAGGTTTGGCCGCCCTGGCCTTCCAGTTGTAGTTTCAGGTGCTTCTCGCCCACCACACGCTGGCTGCGCACGCGAAAGCGGCCGATAAACCTTGGTGCCGGAAAACCCTGGCCCCATACCCGGCAGTCGAGGCGCTCGGCCAGCTCCATACTCATGGCGGCGGCATCCAGTTCCCCGTCGGTTTCCACCGTGCGTGTCAGGGCTTGGGCGTCCAGCAGCTCGCGGCATACTGTCTCGAAGCACTGCCTGAACGACCCTACGCCATCAGGATCGGCCAGGGTCAGGCCAGCGGCCATGGCGTGGCCGCCAAATTTGGCGATCAGGCTGGGTTCACGCTTGGAGACCAAGTCCAACGCATCGCGCAGATGCAAGCCGGGGATAGAGCGGCCCGAGCCCTTGATCTCGCCTTCGAGGCCTTGCGCAAACACGATGGTAGGACGATGGTGTTTGTCCTTGAGCCGGCTGGCGACCAAGCCTACTACGCCCTGGTGGAAATCCGGGTCGAATACGGTCAGGCTGTAGCGATCCCCAACATCGATCTGATCGAGCTTGGCCTGGGCGATATCCTGCATCTCGGCTTCGATATGGCGCCGCTCGCGATTGAGCTGATCCAGCTCGCGCGCCATGGCCAGCGCCGCCTCGGTGTTGTCCGCCGTCAGGCAGGCAATGCCCAAGCTCATATCGTCCAGCCGCCCTGCGGCGTTCAGACGCGGCCCCAGCATGAACCCCAGGTCGAAGGCGCTCGCCCGGCGCGCCTCGCGGCCAGCCGCCTGGTACAAGGCCAGGATGCCGGGACAGGCACGGCCAGCACGCATGCGCTTGAGGCCTTGTTCCACCAGAATGCGGTTGTTGACATCCAGCTTGACCACATCGGCCACCGTACCCAGCGCCACCAGGTCCAGCAGCTCTGCCAGGTTGGGGCCTGTGCCGTCGCCAAAGGCGCCGCGCTGTCGCAGTTCGGCGCGCAAGCCCAACAGCACGTAGAACATCACGCCCACACCTGCCAGGTGCTTGCTGGCAAACTCGCAGCCGGGTTGATTGGGGTTCACGATCACGGCCTCGGGCAGTATCTCGCCGGGCAGGTGGTGGTCGGTGATCAATACATCCATGCCCAGTTGCCGCGCACGCTGCACCCCGGCGGCACTGGCGATGCCATTGTCCACCGTCACGATCAGCTGCGGTTGGCGGCTTGCTGCCAGCTCGACGATCTCCGGCGTCAGGCCATAACCGTATTCAAAACGGTTGGGCACCAGAAACTCTACCTTGCCGCCTAGCATGGAGAGACCACGCAAACCCACCGCACAAGCGGTGGCGCCATCGGCATCGTAATCAGCCACGATCAGGATGCGCTCCTGTGCTGCGACGGCATCCGCCAGCCTGGCGGCGGCTTGCACCAGACCCTTGAGTCCGCTGGGCGGCAGCAAATGCTTCAGCTCGGTTTCCAGCTCAGTGGCGCTGCATATGCCCCGGGCAGCGTAAACGCGGGCCTCCACCGGATGCAGGCCAGCGGCAAGCAGGCTGTGCTCTGCTTCGGGTGGAATCGTACGGGTCAGTATTTGCATGTAAGGAATCGTGGCACTACAGAAGTTACAAAGGCCGCCATGGTCACACAGCTTCGGCCAGGCAATCACGCAGCAATACCGGTCGCCGCCAGAGCTTCCAGCGATCGCCACGGCGCAAACTCGCCTGCAGGGTCTGCTGTGCCCCGGGTAGCACCATATCGATGGCGTCCACCTCACCCGCCTGCCAGGCTGCCAGCAGGGGTTGGAACCAATCACGCTCCAGCTGCTGCAAGGCCTCTCGCCAGGCGTGGATATCACCCTGCCGGGCGCTTGCCACGAGCTGATCCAGGCAGACCAGGGTGTGTCCGGTACCAGCTGCCTTCCAGTCTGCCGGCAGGGCCTGATAGCCCACCCCGGCAGCCTGCGCGAGGCCACATGCCAGCGCATCGTTGCCGATCAGCCTGTCGCAGGGTTTGGCCAGCCCATGGGGGGCAATGCCCTCACCCCACAGCCAGATCGAATTGATGGTGGGCCTACCCGCCAGCTCACGTGCATCATTGACGGGCTGGGTATAGAGCAGCATCTGCAGCTCGTTGAGCAAGCGATGCCAGCGCAGTGCCGTAGGGCCTTTGGGTAGGTGCGCATGCACGTCTTGCCCCACCACCCGTGCCAAGGGCGTGGTGGTGAAATCAGGTGCCTCGGGCAGGCGCAGGTACCAGCGGTTTGGTGTGGCGGCCGCAAACTGGTAGCCATCGTCGGCATACAGGTTGTTCAAGGCGGCCACCAGGGCATCCGCCTCGGCCTGGTTGATGGCCAGCAGGCTGGCATCAAACAGCAAAGCCCTATCGCGATCTGCCCGCAGGTGTACCGGGTCGGCGCGCAGCCAGTGGCCCGCCGCCGCGCCTGGTAGGTCTAGCGGTAAGGTGAGTGCGGCCGCACCGCAACCCTCACCCTCAAACTGCTGCCGCAACCAGTCTTCCATGGTGGTGGCAGGCTGCGGCTGCCGACCAGCTCGGCCCAGCAGGCTGCTCAGGCCAGGCAAAGGCATTTCCACCACAGGGTCAAACCCCGCCTGCCTGGCAAAACGCAGGTCGGGTACCAGCAAAGTCAGTTTCATCAGCTGCTCGAATCGCGCTTTGCGCTGGTTTGGGTGTCGCCGGCGACCGTGGCTAGCCGCTCTACCCGGTAGATCACGCAATCAGCGCCTATCTCCTGCTGGCTGACCACCCGGAAAGCCAGGTCCCCCTCGCGTGTTGCCGGCGCCCCATAGGTCTTGCCAGCAACCAGATCGGCTTTGGCCAGTATCAGCAGATGGCTGTTCTCATTCAGCGGATCGGGCCGCAGGTAGAGTCCCAGCAGGTTGTCCCAGGATTGGTGGTCAGACACCATATCCCATTGCGACACATTGGCACGACGCGTCAGGCGCACCGATTCCGGATCGCGAGCCAGTAGCTGCACACCCGCTACCATCTGCCCCTGACCACGGGCAATGGCGCGACGGACAATACCAATGCGCCAATTCACGTCCTTGTCGGTCTTGACCCCCATCAGCATACCCACCTTGAGCCAGCCTGTATGCTTGTTGAGCTGCAGACCCACACCGGTGGCACTGACATCCTCCACCATGGCACGCTCTATGGTGGTCTCGTTGGTGCGGGTCTTGGTTTCTTGGGTGGCTTGCACCACCATGCGGCGTATGGCGCCGAAGTCGTAGCAGATGGTCAGCGAGCCGCTGATGGCCTTGCGCTCGGCCTGCCGCTTGACTTCGCGGCCGCTCCAGCGATTCTTCAGGTGCTTGATCACCACCAGGGTCTCGGCCACCTCCAGGTACTCGTCCGCATTCATCTTCTGCGGCACCTTACCCTGGCTGGTAATGATGTTTTCCAGCGCCACCAGCTCCATCAGGGTCTTTTCAAGGCCATAGAACAAACCACGGCCCTGCACCAGCGCCTGAGTAGGCATGCGGGTCAGCATGGTGGGCGGGTTGTCATCGCTATTGGCTTGGCCGAACGGCGTCTGGCTCGAGTGCTTGTCGCTGACCTTGATAAAGCTTGCTAACGTATCGGCCACCCTGTCGGCTATCAGCAGTTGCCGCCCCTGCAAGTCTGGCGTCAAGGTACGCGACAGCAACACCAGATGCGACAGTTGTTTCTGCAGGCGCCCAGCCTCGCCATCGGGTCGGGCTATCTTGGAGGCAAATGTGCCGCCCAGGCTCAGGGCAAACTCCGCCGCCGGGCCGATTTCGTGCCAGGGCAGGCGGTCCATCTTGGGCTCGCGCACAAAACGCACTACGTGGTCGCGGCCTATCCAGTACAGCCAGTTGGCCACCGATGCCTGCACCAGCGGGGCATTGGCCGGCTTGCGCGCCAGCTCGACCATGTCGCGGCGCAAAGCCTCGGTATAGGCCTCGAGTATCACGGCGCAGAAGGGTACGGTGGTCTGCAGCAGCAGATTCAGCCTGGCGTGGTTGGTCTTGGCCTCAAGCATGCCTGCCATGGCACCCTCCAGGATGCTGCGCAGGTCGTTATCGATCGCCCGCATGATGGCCAAGCCATCGCGGCGATGTTCGGCGCGGCGAAGCTCCTGTGCCAGCCAGTCACCTGCCGATTGCATGGCCTGGACAGGTGCCAGCGTAGCCGAGCTCTGCACGGTTGCCACCGCCTTGTCCAAGCGGGATTCCCGGCCGAATACGAATAGCTTCTTGAAGGTGTCTATCATCTAGCAGCAGTACCCAGTGTTATCCCCGCGGGGGCCATCCAGTATGTCATCCCATCATATCGGCACTGCGGCGCAATAATCCATGGGCGTATCGGTGTTGCCTTCAGGAACCTCAAAAAAATCCACGTTCTCGCGCCCACTAGGCAGCCATACGGGATGCCGATGATGGGGTGCGGGCAAGCCGTCCGCCCACCGCACCACTCGCTGTAGCGCAGACACGATCAGCCGTAGGCAGTAGATTTTACCGGCTCCGGCAGCACGCCGTCCTGCTTAGAGCCTGTTCAAAGTCTTTTCGTCGTGTCGCTGATCTGGAAAATGGCCAGGCACAAGGCGTGGTGCGCAGGCAATAACAAGTTATTGCCAAGCGCTACAACGCAGTGAATGGCCGTTTTCCAGCTCAGCCCTTCGGGTTCGCAGCCTTGCCGGCGAACGGCGGCGTTGCAAGCCGCTGACGGTACCCGTACCGCTGCGCGGCTTGCGCCTTGCCCTTCATCCGGCAAGGTTGCGAACGACGCGGCGAAAAGACTTTGAACAGGCTCTTATGGTTTGGTGCGGCAATGGGAACCGGACATGGCAAGCTCACCCGCCAAAAGCTGGCCGCATTCTACCCCGCCACCGCCAGCCGCACGAAACTAAGGCAATCAGCACCGGCCAGCCCTCCCCTGCACAACTGGCTACCTAGTTAGGACGCACTGAGGCGGTATCTGGTTCACTCCCAGGAACTTCCCTCCCGCACCGGAATCGACTTGGCTCCGATGTGGGCGGGCAGCCCCTGCTGTGGCACACTTCGCCCCTTACTCTCCCTTACAAACGTGGTATCGCGTGAATTCATTTGAATGGCTGATCGGCCTGCGCTACACCCGCGCCAAGCGCCGCAACGGCTTTATCTCATTTATCTCGGCTGCCTCCATGGGCGGGATCGCCCTGGGGGTCATTGCACTCATCACGGTGCTGTCCGTCATGAATGGTTTCCAGCGCGAAATCCGTGGCCGCATCCTGGAAGTGGCCTCCCATGTACAGGCCGGCGGTGAAGGTGGCAGACTGGCGCGCTGGCAGGAAGCCGATGCCACGCTGAAACAGCATCCGGACGTCGTCGCCAGCGCACCCTATGTCCAAGGCCAGGGCCTGCTCTGGCACGAGGGTGCCACTCAGGGCGCTATGGTGCGCGGTATCGTTCCCAAGCTGGAAGAACAGGTCGCCGGCCTGGGCAGCCACATGGTGGGTGGCAGCCTGGACGCACTCAAGACGGGCGAGTTCAACGTGGTGTTGGGCCAGGAACTGGCTCGTGCCTTGGGCGTCGGCCTTGGTGACAAGGTCACACTAGCCATCCCGCAGGGCAACATCACCCCAGCGGGCATGATGCCGCGCTTTCGCAGCTTTACCGTGGTCGGCCTATTTCGTATCGATATGTACCAATACGATGCTGGTTTGGCACTGGTGGACTTGGCCGATGCACAAAAACTCTACCGGCTGGGTGAGGACATCAGCGGCATACGGCTGAAGATCACCGACCCGCTTGCTGCCCCAACGGTGCGCGAGACCCTGCAAGCCAGCCACCAGTCGCTATGGATCAGCGACTGGACCATGGAAAACAGCAACTACTTCCGCGCGGTACAGATCGAGAAACGCATGATGTCGCTGATACTGACGCTGATCGTCGGTATCGCTGCCTTCAACCTGGTATCCAGCCTGGTCATGACAGTCACAGACAAACAGGCCGACATTGCCATTCTGCGCACCCTGGGTGCATCGCCTGGCAGCATACTCAAGATATTCGTGATCCAGGGTGCCACCATAGGCATAGTCGGTACGCTGGTAGGCGTATTGTGCGGTACGCTGCTGGCCTATAACGTTGGCGCTGTGGTCAGCTTCTTTGAGGGCCTGCTGAACTTCAAGATACTCTCGCCGCAGGTATATCTGATCTCGTCAGTCCCCAGCGAAGTGCTGGTCGGAGACGTCGTGTTTGTCGGTACGGTATCGCTGGTACTGGCCTTCCTGGCAACGCTCTACCCCAGCTGGCGTGCTGCCCGCATCAACCCGGCGGAGGCCTTGCGCTATGAATAGTCCCATATTGCTGGCCCAAGGCCTGGGCAAGACCTATCCCGACCTGGAAGTGCCCGTACTCAACGGCATTGATCTGCAGGTAGAGCGTGGCGAGAAGCTGGCCATTGTAGGGAGCTCCGGCTCGGGCAAGAGTACCTTGTTGCATCTGCTAGGCACGCTGGATACCCCTTCTACAGGCACGCTCAATGTCGATGGGCAAGACCCGTTCAGCCTGGGTGAATCGGCACGCAGTGCCTTGCGCAATCGCTTGCTGGGCTTTGTCTACCAGTTCCACCACCTGCTGCCCGAGTTCAGCGCGCTGGAAAATGTCGCCATGCCCCTGCTGATACGACGCATGCCACACAAGGATGCAGAAGCCAAAGCGGCGACCATGCTGGAACAAGTAGGCCTGGGCCACAGACTCAAACACAAGCCGGGCGAGCTATCGGGTGGAGAGCGCCAGCGTGCCGCCATCGCACGCGCCCTGGTGACCGACCCGCTATGCCTGCTGGCCGATGAGCCCACGGGCAATCTCGACCGACACACGGCCAACGCCGTGTATGAGTTGATGCTTAGCCTCAACGACAGGCTGGGCACGGCCCTTGTCATCGTCACCCATGACATGGAATTGGCTGCCCGCACCGGCCGGGTACTTACCTTGAACGACGGCAAACTGGCCAGGGCCGATGCCGCCTCCGACAGATCACGCCTGCTCAAGACCACCTGAACCTGCCATGCACAAGCTCATCATCCAGGCCCCGGAAATCGCCACCCAGAACCTCAAGCGACTGGCACAGCTGGCTAGCGCCGATCAGATCAGCGCGGTCCGTCCTGGCGCCCTAGGTCATCAGGCTTTCAAACTCGCTCGCGCCGACATCGCCAGCCAGGACTACGTGGCAGCCTTCTGTGCCGAGGCCGGTTACGACCATGCCTTCATACCGGCCTCGGCCCGCCTGGCGGATATCGGCCTGGTGGTCATGGACATGGATTCGACCCTGATCACCATCGAGTGCATAGACGAGATTGCCGACATGCAGGGCATCAAGCCCCAGGTTGCGGCCATTACCGAACGATCCATGCGTGGAGAACTGGATTTTCGGCAAAGCCTGACCGAGCGTGTAGCCCTGCTGGCTGGCCTGCCCCAGACAGCACTGGATGCGGTTTACGAGCAGCGCCTGCAGTTGATGCCTGGTGCAGAGACCATGTTGCGGGCGGTGCAGGCCGCAGGCGGCAAGACGCTGCTGATATCCGGCGGTTTTACCTTCTTTACCGACAAGCTCAAGCCCCGGCTGAACCTGACGCGCACCATCGCCAACGTGCTGGAAGTAGACGATGGCAAGCTGACCGGGCGTATCGTTGGCGACATCATCGATGCCCAGTCCAAGGCCGATGAACTGATCAGGATGCGTGAGGAACTGGGCTTGCGACCCGATCAGGTTGTGGCCATGGGCGATGGCGCCAATGATCTGAAAATGCTGGCCGTGGCGGGCTATGGCATCGCCTGCCACGCCAAGCCCCTGGTAAAAGCCCAGGCAAACTACGCGCTCGACCATACCGGCCTGGATGGCATGCTGGCCTATTTCGACTGAGCACCGGGTATGAACTCCAGCCATTGATGGGCGGTGACGCCTGAGTGGGCACCAGTGGGCCCCTGGCGCTAAACATCAGCAGCCCGAAGTGTAGGCTCTCCGCTGATTGATTCCCCCTCACCGCTGCAACGGAAGCTCAGGTTGCACGGTGCGTGGAGGGCGCCTTGCTGGCACTCGCCAGCATCTCAATTGCGCATCATGCTGCATCGCAATATGCACAGAGACAGCCACTAGAACCGGCTGCTTTTCAATTCCCAGACAAAACCCCTGCAAGCCAAAGCCTAGAGCATTTATTCCGATTCTTTCAGGCGTGATGGGATTATTGCTCAGTCTGCGTTTTGTTGTTGCACCGCAGCAAACTACACGCCATCATGACTTTACGTTCACAAGACGTACATTGCTTGAAAGGAGCGTTGTCATGATACCCACTCCCGCCCTGTTCCAATCGCTGGTGCATCAGTTGGAAGCGCTGTTCCGCGATACCGATGCACCGACGGTCAGCCTACGTGCCGAACGGCATGCTGAGATCACGCATGATGCCGGCATCAGCTTGCCCCAGTACCATCAGTTGCAGCCCGGCTCGCCAGTCTATCTCCCGGCCAAGTATCACTGAGCCAGGAAGTCTGCCACGCGCTGTGCCACCAGGGCCGGTGCGTCATGATGCAGGTTGTGGCCACAGCCGGGCAACACCTGGTATTGCAGGCGAGCGATACAGGCTCGCCGCAACGCAAACTGCTCGGTCGTCTCTCCCAGCCACGAGAGCAGCTTGGCTTCGTCGCCGGCCAACCACAAAGTGTCAGCGCTCACCTCGCGCCAGCAGGCCATGGCCTCCTCCAGCCGGTACAGCACCGGGTTGACCCAGCGATGCCTGGGATCGGCCCGATAGCGCCAACCCTCATCGCTCCTGGCCGTGAGTGCCGCCGCAAGCCAGGCAGCCTGGTCGCCATCCAGCTTGGCATGGGTCTTCTGCAGGCGCGCAGCCATCTCTTCCATGCCAGCCAAGCTACCCCAGCTCGCTCCCGCTGCCTGCTCATCTAGCCAGCGCCGATAACGTGCTGGCGCCTGCTCGGGCTGGGTAGCTGGCAGGCCAAACCCTTCCAGCGATATCAGCTTGCCTACCCGCTCTGGCCGTATGCCCGCGTACAACCCCGCCACGATACCGCCCATGCTGTGGCCCAGCAGGGCAACTGGCCCAGCTGGCGCCAGCCATCCCAGCAAGGTATCCAGATCGGCCAGGTAGTCCGGAAAGTAATATCCCTCGCTGGCCCAGCTGCTTAGCCCAAACCCTCGCCAATCCGGTGCAATCACATCGTAGTTGCGCAGGGTAGCGGGTGCCGCGTCCAGCATGAACTGAAAAGTCTCGGCACTATCCATCCAGCCGTGCAGCAATAACAAAGGCTGCGCACCGGCTTGCCCCCAGCGCAGCAAGCGATAGTCCACGCCTCGCAAACGCTGATACTGCTGCCGGGCAGGATACAAAGGCTGGTACATGAATTCGTCTCCAGTCAGGTCGTAAAAGCCCGTTCAAAGGACGCGTCTACAAGCCACGGCTTGTCAGGAAGCACGACCATACTGCGATGAAAGTGCGGTTTCGGGAAGCACCCGCAAAAAAATGCCCGCCATAAGGCGGGCAGTCGGCGGAGGGTCTGCTGGTTCAAGCTGCTTGCTGGGTCTGCAGCATGTCGATCATGTCGCTGACAGCACGCTCCACCGATGGGCCGCTCTCGATCAGGCTGGCATCGCCGCGCTTGAACAAGGCTATCAATTCCATCAGCGTGAACTCCAGACCATTCTCGCCCTGGCGGTTGGTAAACAGGTAGCGGCTCTTGCGCGGGCTTACCCAGGCCAGCTTGGCGCGGCTCAGGCTGCCGTCATCCTGGCGGAACTCCACCCAGGCGCCACGCTTGAGCTGGTTGGCCACCACGTCATCGTAATCACGGTATTTATCCAGCCCGCTATCCCAGTTCGCATCGGTAATCTGGAAGCCGCCATCAGCCGGGCCGATATCCAGTACGGGCAGATCGGCCAGATCACTCAGGTTGACGGCAACTGCTGGCGCCGGTGCTGCGATCTCCAGCGGGGCCAACACTGGTGCTGGCGCAGGGGCAACACCTGCTACGTCTGGCACAGGCATAGGCACGGGCTCAGCCTGCTTGAGACCAGATTTGATGGCATGAGCGTGGCAATGCACCAGTTCGGCAAAGAATGCCTCACGCTTGGCACGGTCCACACCGGCTTCTTCCGTGCCGCGCTCCAGACGCTTGAGCAGCTTGGGCAGCAGGTTCACGAGGCGCAAACGCTCTTCGACGCCGATCTTCGGCTGTATGCTCCAGATCAGGTCTTCCATGGCCTTGATGGCATCAGGCCAGGCTTCGGGCTGAGTCTCGTTGTTCAGCGCAGCATAGCGCAGCACCTCGCGCCATTGCTGGTCGGCGAAATTACGCAGCAGCTCCGGCATGTCGACGGAACTTGCCAGCAGCTGGCTAATGGCCACTTCGGCCTGCTTGCTGGCCAGTTCTGCCTTTTCAGCCTCTATCAGTTGCGCGGTGGCCGCCTCGGCGCTGGATTCTGCCAGCACTTCTTCCTCGGCCAGGAATCCTTCCAGCTCGGTCAGCGCCTCATCAAACAGCGAGATGTTCTCGTCGAACTCCTGCACGATGCGCTCGACGATATCGGACAACTTCTTGTACAGCCGGTCATCCAGACCGTCGCTCTCTTCCCATCCCAACGCGGCTTGCGCCAAGGCATCCAGCAGCTTGCGGGTAGGATGCTGCTTGCGGGCAAAGAACTTGGTGTCCAGCATGGCCACCTTGAGTACCGGTATCTGCAGGCGGCCAATCAGCGCCTTCATCGGCGCGGGGATATTGCGGTCATCAAACAGATTGTCGAACAGCATGGCCACGATATCGATAGTCATGGCGTCGACATGCCCCAGCGAGGAAGCCAGGCTGGTAGTCTTGATCTGGTGCAGCACATTGGCAGTACCGGCTGTCAGGGCCTGGGCATCCAGGTCGCCGGTATCCGCCAGGGTGCCATCTACCCGGCCTTGTTGCAGCAGGTTCAGCGCATCCAGAAAGCTCTGGCCCACACTGCTCATGAACATGGGTGCAGCCGGCAGCATCTGCTGCTCTGGCATACCAGCTGCCGGCAGAGCCATGCCCATGGCCGGCGCAGCCACCTGGGGCAAGCCCTGCATGGCCTGATTGAAGGCAAGCAGCTGCTGCAGCGAGGAAATCAGCTCATGCTCGTTGCCAACCGCGTAGGCCGGCAGGTCCATGCCGCCCGCAGCCTGTGCCGGGGCAAAGCCGCCCGTACCAAAACCCATCTGCGAGGCATAGCCGCCCATACCGGCATCGCCCTGCATCATGCCTGCCTCCATGCCGTGGCCGCCCTGCTCTACCTGCGTAGCTGGGCGGCGCGGTGCGCCACCGGCGCGGCGGCGGAAGCCTGCCTTGGGTAGGACTGGCAGGATATTGCGGTCTACCAGGAAGCGATTCAGGTTCTGGTAGACATTCGGCACATTCTCGGCCGCCATCTGCTCGAACTGTTTGAGCACCAGCAGGCGTACATTGAGGTCGGATTCGATTTTCATGCAGGCGCTGCGGAATGCATCCACCACCGCCTGCGGGCTCATGGGGTGATCGTCGCGGCTGGCCTCGGGCAGCTGCATGAGGTGGCCCATGCGGAAATTCAGGGCATTGAGCTCATCGCCCAGCTTGGACTTGAGCTTGCTAGCGATATTGGTGGCAGCCAGATCCTCTTCGTAGTCGTCATGACCAACCAGCGAGAGTTCCAGGTTGTCGAAGTCGACCTTGTCGAAGCTGGCGTTCTCCTGCTTGCCAGTCAGCGTGCGATTGAAGCCTTCAACAAAACGCCGGCGAAACTCCGCCTCAATCTCGGAGCGCTTGGATTGAGCCTGCCCGCGCGCTTCCATGTAGAGGTTGTAGCTATCGCGATCCAGCGCCTTGTCGGCCAGCTCGAACAGCGACTCCTCGATCTTGTCGAGCATGGTGGTCAGCGACTTCGACAGCAGATCAGCTGCGAGATCGCGACAGGAGTTCAGCATGCTTAGAGATTCTGGCTTAGGTGTCATTGTGCTCGGGCGCGTCGCACCGGCGGGACGACCATCGGTCGTACCCTGCTTGGTTTCGGGTGAAAAATACAATCCGGCCGCACTCATCGCTTGTCCCCATGCGCATGGGCGGTGCCTATCCATGGTAGCACCGCCAAATTTTTACACATGCTGTCTCAGCCAACCACCAAAACACTCACGCCTTATGCGATAAGCATTTCATTGGAATATAAGTGCATGTTAATTTTCAAGCCAGAGCGCGTCAACCTAAGTAGAAAAAACCTCAAGTATTAATCGTAAACTATTGATTAAACTTGAATTCAACAACACGCCCTTGACGATGCCACAGGCATTCTAAACCAAGATTGCCCTGTGGATAACAGGAAATCATTATTTTCCCAACCAAGCCAGCACCTGTGGGTAGACCTCCTGCTCAGCCTGGGGGTGAGTCAGCATGTCAATATGACCATAATCACGGGTCATACCAGCAGTGCGTGCCAGCACGCCAAAAGCATGTTCATGCGGCCCGGATTCGGCAGCAAAACGCCGCACATCACGCTCATGTCCGCGTACCGGGTCATTCCCGCCTATCAGGTAAAGGGTAGGTGGCAATCCGCCTTTGGCTAAGGCAGCCGCATAGTCAAAACCGTCGTCGCTATCGCGCCAGACACCCGCTGCAACCCACTCAGCACTTTGCCGCAGACTTTTGCGGGTCTCATCGTCCGACCCCATGCCCAGACGCGCTGCAGGCAGGTAGCCCTGCCACCAAGCCAGCAAGCGCCCTGCCCGCTTCCAGAAGAACTCGATTTCATAACAACGATGCCAGTTCCACACCCTTATGCTGCGCTTGCTGCCCAGATAGACACTGGCTTTTATCCTGGCAGCCCAGACGGGCTGTCTGGCCAGAAACGCCGACAGCAACACCCCACCCCAGGAGTGCGCCACCAACGCGATCTCTACCGATTCACCGCGCCGGCGCACGATTTCCTCTAGCGCCAGCGGGATATCCTCACAGATGCTCTCGGTTTGTCCATGGGCATGGCCGTGGCCGATCTTGGGCGTGGACAAGCCACGTCCGCGCAGATCCAGCACATAGACATCGTAACCACGCGCCGCCAGCCAGGGGCCAAGGCCCTTGCCGCGATCGCTATAAAAAGTACGCGCATTGGCAACGGCACCATGCACCATCAGCACGGCAGGCCCAGCCCCCGGGGCGTGGATATGGCGCAGGTGCAACCGCGCCCCATCGGGCGTGGCAACAAACAATGAATCCTGCTGTGGGGTAACGGGTAGGTGAGAGGCAGTCATGAATCAATTCTAACGAGCGCTTGATTCATCCATGCTACGCAGCCCCCCGGTGGAACTCAAGCGCCGGGCATTGCCCGAAACGGCGCCCGCTCATCCAGCTCACCGAGATAATGTTGCACGCCCTGCCCCTCACGCAGCAGAAAACGTTCCACGGCCTGGGCCAGGCCCGGCTGCGCCAGCCAATGCCAGGATCGGGTCTCTACCGCCTCGAAACCGCGCGCCAGCTTGTGCTCACCCTGGGCACCCCCTTCGAATACCGCCAGGCCCTGCTCGATGGCGAACTCGATCCCCTGGTGGTAGCAAAGCTCAAAATGGAGACTGGGCACGAAGCATGTCGCCCCCCAATAGCGGCCAAACAGGCGCTGCTCATCGAACAGATTGAGCGCCGCCGCTATGGGCTTGCCATGCTGGTAGGCCAATACCAGCAAACAGTGCTGGCCCATGACACCGCCCAAACGCTCAAAGAAGTCCAGATTCAGGTATGGCGTGGAGCGATGCTCAAGATAGGTCTGTTGATAGCAGCGTGCAAAAAAGGCCCAATCGGCCGGCGTGATATCACCGGCTGTCTTCCGTATGACCGTGATACCCGCATCCAGCACCTTACGTCGCTCCTGCCGCAACTTCTTGCGCTTATCGCGCGTCAATGCAGCCAGGAAGTCCTCGTAATCGCCATAGCCCCGATTCAGCCAATGGAACTGCAAGCCTCTGCGGCACAGCAAACCTGCTTCCGCCAGGCTGGGTTCCTCTGCCTCGGCCGGAAACAGGCAGTGCACGCCAGAAAAGCCAGCCTGCCCCGCCATGGCCAACACCCCTTGCAGCAACAGGCCTCGACTCTGGTCGTCTCGCGCCATCACCCGCTTGCCGGGTACCGGTGTAAAAGGGACGGCCGACAGCAACTTGGGATAGTAAGGCAGGCCTGCGCGCTCGCTGGCATCCGCCCAGGCCCAGTCAAACACATACTCGCCCCAGGAATGGGTCTTGGCATAGAGCGGCATGGCCGCCTGCAGGCCGTGTCCATCCTCCAGTACAGCGTGCATAGGCTGCCAGCCGGTTTGCCCGCCTACGCAGCCGGTATCTTCCAGTGCCGCCAGAAAGGCGTGCTGCAGAAAAGGCTGCTTACCGGCCAGCGCATTCCACGAGGCTGCCGGTATGGCATGCATCCCTTCCAGCAGGCGTAGTTGCATGGCGTCTGGCTATCAGGCCAGCACAGCAGGCAGTTGCGGCGCCAACGCTTGGCGTTCTGAGGTCGCCGCGCCCAGCAAGGCAAAGCCCAGCAACTGATCCTGCTCGCCCTTGAACAGCGCCTTGATGCCAGTTTCGCTGCGTTCCACCTGCCAGGCACCCACGCTACCCATGGCAGGCGGCGCCACCACGGTTGGGCACACGGGTGTCTTCACCACCACCGGCATGGCTGGGTACACCACCGGAGTCGGTGTGCCTGCCAGTGTCGGCGCCAGCGCACGGGCAGCCTGCATGATAGGCAGCACAAAGGGTAGCACCTGGCCATCCACCTCAGCGCAGTCACCCAGCGCGTAGATATCCGGGTCGCTCGTCTGCAGCAATCGATTCACCACGATGCCGCGATTTACTGCCAGCCCAGCAGCACTGGCCAGTTGCAGGCGTGGCCGCAGGCCGATGGCCGAGAGCACCAGCTCGGCCTCCAGCGCCTTGCCATTCGCCAGGCTCACACGGTAGGCCCCGGCTTCCCCCTCTACTGCCTGCACACTGGTACCCAGGTGAAAGCGCACCCCCAGGCCAGCCAGCTTGTCGTGCAGGTATTGCCCCGCCGTCTCAGGCAGCAAGCGTGATAGGGGCCAGTTGGCCAAGTCCACCACATCGACCTGCCTACCGCTGGCTGCCAGGTCATTGGCAAACTCACAACCAATCAGGCCCGCCCCCAGCAGGACAATACGCTGCTTGCCTTCCAACAACTCACGGAAATGAGCGTACTCAGCCAGGTCATTGACACTGACCACTGCCGCTGCAGCACTACCCGCCAAGCCGGGCTGCAATTGATCAGCCCCCAGCGCCAGTACCAGCTTGCTGTACGGCAGCTCGCCCGCAGCGGTGTGCAATACCTTGGCGGTACGGTCTATGGCGGTTACCCGGGTATGGCTCAACACCTCGGCCTTGAGTTCTTCCACCATCTTGGCCACCGGCTTCATGGCCAGTTGAGCCGCTGTCTTGTTGGCGGTCAGCGCATTCGAAAGCATGGGCTTGGAATAAAAGTCGCCCGCATCTGCTGTCACAACACGCAAGGGCGCATCAGGCAGGAGTTTGCGCAGTTCGCGCGCCAGGTTGTAACCAGCCAGGCCAGAGCCGACCAAGGTAATCGGGGCAGTCATGCATGCTCCACAACAAAAGGTAAAAACTAAGACTAAATTGCCCGGCCGGGATGGCAGCCACCAAGGCTAGCCATACCGAACCGGGCAGCACGGATCAACGATGCGTAAGCCGCAATCAAGCGATCTGCACCATCTCGAAATCAGCCTTGGCCACGCCGCAGTCAGGGCAGGACCAGTCTTCCGGAATCGCATCCCACGCGGTACCAGCGGCAATGCCATCTTCAGGCAAGCCTACTGATTCGTCGTAGATGAAACCACAAACAATACATTGAAATTGACGCATGACGATGCTCCTATTTTTAGCTTTATCCGCGATCCGCCCAATCAGGCGGACAGACTCGCGAGAACCGCACGGTAATGGTTGGCGTGTCGCTCTTCAACCTTGGCGAGTGCGGCAAATCGCTTGGCGGCTTTTTCCAGGGTCTGCTTAAAGCGCTCGGCATGCTCTTTCGACTCGGCGATCTGCTCGTCGATTTCGCGTACGGCCGCGTCATTGCCTTCTTTCAAGGCCTCGTGGCGGAAAGTCGGATACATCTCGGTGTATTCGTACGTCTCGCCATCAATGGCGTACTGCAAAGCCTTGGCAGGCGTCATGGTGTCTTTTGGAAACAACAGGTCCAGGTGGCCGAAGGCGTGCATCACCTCCTGTTCGGCGGTTTCCTCGAAAGCCTTGGCGGTTTCCAGGTCACCAGCCTCGCGGGCCAGCTTGGCAAAATAGCGGTACTTGATGTGCGCCATCGACTCGCCAGCAAAGGCTGACTCGAGATTCTTTATGGTGGCAGACGGGGTATTGGCAGCCATGTCACTTCTCCTTACATGCTCGGTTGCGATCGGATGAGCACATGATAGAGATAAGCTATCAATAATAGAAATTGAATATCAAAAAGCAATCAATAGCTTTTTGCTATTACCAACAAAATGGTAATTGGGGATTACTCGATGGGTGAGTCGGGCAGCATGGTGACGCCCGACATGGCACTACCCAGTATGGCTTGGCGTACCGCCTCTATGGCCTCACGCCGGGGGAAATTGCGCCGCCAGGCCAGCACCACCCTGCGTATGGGCGGATGACCCTTGAACGGGCGGATGGTCAGCAACTGCTCATCGGCCGCTGTAATGGAAGTAACCGGCAGTACCGTCACCCCGATACCACCCGCCACCATATGGCGTATGGTCGTCAGCGACGATCCCTGCAAGGTACGCTGCAGGCTGCTACCCGCATGCACGGCCTCTCGATTCAGCTCGGGGCAGGTCTGCAACACCTGATCGCGGAAGCAGTTGCCGGGCGAAAGCAGCAAGACGTTCTCTTCTTCCAGCTGGGCTGAATCCACCGACTTGAGCTTTTCCCATGGGTGGCCCTTGGGAGTGGCCACCACAAAGGGCTCGTCATACACTGCTTGCGTGGCGATACCGCTTTCACGGAAAGGCTCAGACAGAATGGCCACATCGATATCGCCCTGCTTGAGCATCTCGGCCAGGCGTGCGGTGTAGTTCTCTTCCAGCAGCAACTGCATCTGCGGTGCAGCCAGGCGCAAGCGGGGGATCAGGAATGGCAGCAGATAGGGGCTGATGGTGTAGATGGCACCCAGGCGCAAGGGGCCAGACAAGGGATCCTTGCCCTGCTCTGCCAACTGCTTGATGGTCTGCACCTGCTCCAGCACCCGCTGCGCTTCCGACACAATGCGCTCGCCTATGGGTGTCACCGAGACATCACCGGCCGAGCGCTCAAACAAGGTCACCCCGAGTTCATCCTCCAGCTTCTTGACCGCCACACTGAGTGTGGGCTGGCTGACAAAGCAGGCACCCGCAGCCCGGCCAAAATGGCGTTCACGGGCGACAGCGACAATGTACTTCAGTTCGGTGAGCGTCATGGGTGCCGGTCAAGAGTTGGTACGTAGGTGCAACATTAGTGAAATCTTACACTCGCTGCGCCCACAAGTCATATTCGTCGGCATCAGTCACTTCCACTTCCAGGAAGTCACCAACGCGGACACCCTCTGTCTCTTCAATGTAGACCAGACCATCGATTTCCGGGGCATCAGCGTAACTGCGGGCCACCACACCCTGCTCATCTATCTCGTCCACCAGGACGGTGAGCTTGCGGCCTATCTTGGCCTGTAGCTTGGCGGCACTGATAGCGGCCTGCTTTTCCATAAAGCGTGCCTTGCGCTCTTCCGCCACCTCGGGGTCGACATGATTGGGCAAATCATTGGCCGTTGCCCCATCAACCGACGAATAGGTAAAGCAGCCCACCCGATCCAGCTGGGCTTCATCGAGGAAATCCAGCAGCATCTGGAAATCCGCCTCAGTCTCGCCAGGGAAGCCCGTGATAAAGGTCGAACGGATGGCGATATCAGGGCAAACCTCGCGCCAACGAGCCAGGCGCTTCAGCACATTCTCGGCATTGGCTGGCCGTTTCATGGCCTTGAGCACGGTGGGGCTGGCATGCTGGAACGGGATATCCAGATATGGCAGCACCTTGCCGGCCGCCATCAACTCGATTACTTCATCCACATGCGGATAAGGGTAGACATAGTGCAGGCGCACCCAGGCACCCATATCACCCAACTCACGCACCAGCTCGGTCATGCGTGTCTTGACCGGGCGGCCGTTATGGAAGCCGGTCTTGTACTTCACATCCACCCCATAGGCCGAGGTGTCCTGTGAAATCACCAGCAGCTCCTTCACCCCCGCCTTCACCAGATTCTCCGCCTCTTTCAATACCTCATGAATGGGCCGCGAATCCAGATCGCCACGCATGGACGGGATGATGCAGAAAGAACATCGGTGGTTACAGCCTTCCGATATCTTCAGATAGGCATAATGCTTGGGGGTGAGCTTCACCCCTTGCGGCGGCACCAGGTCGATAAATGGGTCATGTGGCTTGGGCAGATGCTCGTGCACCGCTGCCATCACTTCTTGGGTCGCATGCGGGCCTGTTACCGCCAGCACAGAGGGATGCACATCACGTATCTGATTGCCGCCATCCTTGGCGCCCAGGCAGCCGGTCACGATGACCTTGCCGTTCTCGTTCAGTGCCTCGCCGATGGCATCCAGCGACTCGGCCACCGCACTATCAATAAAGCCACAGGTATTGACCACTACCAAATCAGCATCCTGATAGCTGGGCGAAATGGTGTAACCCTCGGCACGAAGCTGGGTCAAAATCTGCTCAGAGTCGACCAACGCCTTAGGGCAACCGAGTGAAACGAAACCGACTTTTGGGGCGTGCATAGCAATTCCTCAGTACAAAAGCATAACGGGCGTGCCACGCGACACGCCCGCTTGAATAAAAGCCATTTTAAATCAGTACGCTAGTTCTTGTCGCTAACAACAGGCACAAAACCTGCCTGACACTGCCCGCCACCCACCCCGCGCAAACGAAAGAATGCCGCCTTACCCCAATCGAATAATCGGTAGCGCCAAGCGCCCAGGCTAGGGGCGTCAGCCGTCAAACCCCAGGGCTGCAGGCAGAACAAGGCATGATAGGGAACTACTGGAGTGCCGCCCAGCCAACCAAGGAAAAGCCACCCACAAGGCGCCACATGTATTTGATAGGCAAATGGAAATTTCTCTCCAGCCACATCTTGCCGCAAGAAAAAGGACATCACTGAAGCGGCTTGAGTGGCAGCCCAAGCCCTACTGCACCGCCAGATGGCGGGCATAGATTGCCATTACATCCACTCCTGCCAAGGCCGCGTTAAAGCGCTGCGCCAAGGCCCTGCCCTCGGCGGTGGGACGAAAGCAGATATAGAGCTGCTTGTCCTCCAGCAGCCTGGGGTGAAACAGCAACTGCGTGCGCTTGCCGGCCAAAGCCTTGTCTGTCCGTAACAGATAGTCGTAGACATGTTTGTCCATGACCCCTGCATCAAATCGGCCTGCGGCCAGCTTTACCAGCACGCGGGTGTCGTCTACTGATTTATCCACACGCTGCTGGCCTGCCGCCACATCGGCATCAAAGCTGGTGGTGTTCACATAGTCCTGCACCACGCCTATGACATAGCGCCTGAGATCAGTTGGCTGCTGCCAATCAAAGGGGCTGCCTGTGCGGTACGCCAGGCCTAGCGGTGAATTGCCTATGGGGGCGCTAAGATGGCAGCGGCTGCGCACTTCCGGCGTATCGTATTCAGGGAAGTAGCCTGCATAACCCGGCGTCCCCATCCCCATAGCGACTGCCCGTGCCCATGGATAGAAATCCACCTTCAGTTTACTGTCCGCCGCTTGGAATGCGGCACGGGCAACCTCGACCGAAATGCCCTGCCCCGCCAGCTTCTCACCCGAGTAGGGCGGCCAGAACAGCGAGGTCAGCCGGACCTCTGCGGCCTGAGCCACGGGTAGTAACAACCACAGAATCGCTGCGATCAACCTGTACACGATACCAGCCTCGTTGCATTGCACTAGGCTCCTTCCGTGGTGGATCACGATCATGCCGCAATCCTTGTATGGCACTACTCACCAAGGCCACCTAGTGTTGACATGCAAGCCTGCCTCGCTGCATACGCTGTCTGTCGCACAGCTGGCTCGCATACTCAGGCGGTGTTCGTTGGTAGCCTTAAACCAGCATAGCAACGAAACATGACGTTCAGACTTTATAAAATCCGTTCTGCACTACCTTTAGAATTGCACCCATAGCCCAGCGAAAGCATCACCATGTTCGAAGCCGCAGAACTCGGTCACAAGGTCGACAAGGAGAGTTACAAGGCGCAGCTACCCGCCCTGCGGGAGGCCCTGCTGGACGCGCAGTACGAGTTGCGCGAACGGGGCAGTTTCCCCGTCATCATCCTCATCAATGGGGTAGACGGCGCAGGCAAGGGTGAGACGGTTAACCTGCTCAATGAGTGGATGGACCCCAGGCTGATCGATACCCATGCCTTTGGCGATACTGGCCTGGAAGAGTACGCCCAGCCAGCCATGTGGCGCTTCTGGCGTGCCCTGCCCGCCCGTGGTCGTATCGGCATACTGTTTGGCTCCTGGTATACCTTGCCTATCCTGAATCGGGTGGCGGGCAAGCTCGATAAGTCCGATCTACGCGGCGCTGTGGACGACATCGTCCGCTTTGAAGACATGCTGTGCCACGAAGGCGCCCTGCTGCTGAAGTTTTGGTTCCATCTGGGCAAGAAGCAGCAAAAATCCCGCCTCAAGGCCCTTGAGGCCGACCCACTGACGCAATGGCGTGTACGCGAAGAAGACTGGGAGCACTTCAAGCAATACGACGAATTGCGGGATGTCTCCGAGCAGGTATTGCTGCGCACCAGCACCGGCCACGCGCCCTGGGTGGTGGTAGACGGCGAGGATGAGCGCTACCGCAGCCTCACCGTAGGCAAATTGCTGCTACAGGCCTTGCGCAGCCGCCTGGAGCAGACTTTGCCGGATAATCCCCGATCCAATGCACCGCCTTTGCTGGCGCCGCTGGATGGCGTGAGGGTGCTCGATAAACTGGCACTGGATCAACCTATGAGCAAGGCCGATTACCTGGTCGAGCTCGAAAAATGGCAGGGCAGGCTCAACCAGCTCAGCCGCCATCCCCGGTTTCGCGCGCATGCCGTGGTTGCTGTATTCGAAGGGAACGATGCTGCCGGCAAGGGTGGCGCCATACGCCGTATCACTGCGGCGTTGGATGCCCGCCAATACCATGTCATCCCTATCGCATCACCCAGCGAGGAGGAGCGTGCGCAGCCCTATCTCTGGCGCTTCTGGCGACATCTGCCCAAGCACGGCAAGTTCACCTTGTTCGATCGCTCCTGGTATGGCCGCGTACTGGTTGAACGGGTGGAAGGCTATGCCAGCGATGCAGACTGGATGCGGGCCTACGGCGAGATCAATGACTTTGAGCGACAGTTGAGCGATGCCGGGGTCGTGGTGGTCAAGTTCTGGCTGGCCATCGATGCCGATGAACAGCTCAAACGCTTTGAGGCGCGAGAACAGACTGGTTTCAAGCGCTTCAAGATCACGCCGGATGACTGGCGCAACCGCGAGAAATGGGACGCCTACCGAGAAGCGGTACACGATATGGTGGAGCGCACCAGCACCAGCGAAGCACCCTGGACACTGGTGGAAGCCAATAACAAGTATCACGCCCGCATCAAGATACTCAGGACCTTGTGCGAAGCCATGGCGGCGAAACTCGATTGATCATTTGCAGTGACGGGCACCTCCGCAATTGCTCCACAGTTGTGGGGCAATCTGCAGACATCGGCCACCACCCCGGCCTGCCATCCAGGAGTCTGCCATGCACAAGCCATTGCTCAAGCGTATTGCCCCCATGATCGCCCTTGCCCTATCCCTGACCAGCCTGGCCGCCGCCAACCCTGCTGCACCGGGGCAAGCACCAGGTCAGCGCCGGGTACCGCCCACTGAAGCCTTCGCCGCTTGCGACGGCAAGCAGGAAGGAGTCAAGGTCAGCTTCACCACCCCACATGGCGATACCGTCAGCGGCACCTGCAAGATAATCGCTGCACGGTTGGCTGCCATACCGGATCATCCACCCCGGCAGAGGCCAGGTGGACCCGGCGCTGCCAAGTGATGGGGATACAGGTGCCTCAGCCATGGGGTTGCTGTAGACAGCCCGCTAGGGGTGACCGTATAAGCCAAAAGCACGCAGCCGCCCCTTTCGCTACACTGCTGCAGATTCCTGCTTAGCTGCCCGCCATGCCACGTATGCGCTCCATCGGCCTTACCCTGTTTATTGCCATCTCCTTGACCGTACTGATGGTAGTACTGGTATTGGCCGGCCTGTTTCGACTCAGCCTGGGTAAAGGGTTTGACGACTACGTCGCCAAGCTGGAACTAACCCGGCTCGACGTGGTGGAGCAGGTGCTGACCGAGCGCTATCAGCGCCATGGCGACTGGCGCTTCATCCATAGCCAGCAAGACCTGCTGCCCGGCCCCGATTTCAATCGCCCTCCACCACCGCGAGGTGCCGACGCAGGCCCGGGCCGCCTGCCACCTCGCCGGGAAGATCGGCTCGGCCTCGGGCCGCGCCTGGCCCTGTTCGACGCTCAGGGGCAGTTGCTGATGGGGCCGCCCGAGGCCCAGGGACGCCCCCGCCGACCTATCAAACTGGAAGGCGGTGAGCAGCCCATAGGCTATATGGCCCTGGCACCTGCTGGCGGCGGCGATATCCTCACCCGGCAGTTCCTGGCCAGCCAGACCCGTAACATGCTGTGGAGCGTGTTGGCTGCCTTTATCCTATCTGCCCTGGCCGCCGCGTGGCTGGCCCGGCACTTCCGAGCCCCGATTGCAGCGCTGGCCCAGTCTGCCAAGCAGCTGGCAGCGGGCCAGCTACAAACCCGGGTAGCGCTGGAACGTGCTGACGAGTTGGGCCAGCTCGCCCGCGACTTCAACCGCATGGCCGAGCAGTTACAGCAGTTCGAGCAATCGCGCCGCCAATGGATGGCCGATACCTCGCACGAGCTGCGTACGCCGCTCACCATCCTGCGCGCCCATATCGAAGCCATGAATGATGGCGTGATGCCCATGGACCAACGTGGGCTGACGCGCTTGCAAGGCGCCGTGGGCGAGCTTGACGGCCTGGTGGCCGACCTCTATCAACTGGCACGCGCCGATGTGGGCCTCTATGAATACAAGCCCGAGCCCATCGTACTCGCCAGCCTGTTTGAGGAGCTTGCCGACAGGCTGGCCCATCCGCTACGGCAGGCAGGCCTCAGGCTCAGCCTGCATGTCCCTGCCGAACTGGCCGTGCAGGCCGATCCGGCCAAGATCCAGCAACTGTTCGGGAATCTGCTCAGCAACACCCTGCGCTACACCGACACTGGCGGCGAAATACGTCTGAGCGCCAGCGCCCAGGGTGCCTCGGTGGAGATTATCCTGGACGATAGCGCGCCAGGCGTGCCCGATGCCGCGCTGCCACGCTTGTTCGAGCGCTTCTATCGGGTCGATGCCTCGCGTAGCCGCCAATACGGTGGCTCCGGCCTTGGCCTTGCCATCTGCCTCACCATCGTCGAAGGCCATGGTGGCCAGATCAATGCACAGCACTCCCCCTTGGGTGGCCTGCGCATCCAGATACAACTGCCCCGCGCGCCAGGAGCCACTACACAATGAATCCACCACGCATCCTGCTGGTAGAAGACGAACCCCGCATCGCCGAAGTCATGGTGGCCTATCTGGCCCAGGCCGGATACACAGTTGATCATCTGGAACGGGGCGACCAGGTACTCGCCCATATCGCCCGGCAAGCGCCTGCCCTGTTGGTACTGGATCTGATGCTGCCAGGCATCGACGGTATCAGCCTATGCCAGCAGATACGGTTAACGAGCGCCTTACCCATCATCATGGTGACCGCCCGGGTGGAAGAGATCGACCGCTTGCTGGGGTTTGAAGTTGGTGCTGATGATTACCTGTGCAAACCTTTCAGCCCCCGCGAACTGGTCGCCCGGGTACAAGCCCTGATGCGGCGCAGCCAGCCCACAGCGCCGGTACTGCCGCCATTGTTCGACAACGATATCGCCAGCCAGCGCATACGCTGCCAGGGCCAGTTGCTGAGCCTCACACCGCAGGAGTACCGGCTATTGGGCGTGCTGTTGGCGGCGCCGGGGCGCATCTATTCACGCACCCAATTGCTGGAGCTGGCCCACAGCGAAGGCGCAGAAGTGTTTGATCGCGCCGTGGATAGCCATATCAAGAACCTGCGCAAGAAGATTGCCGCCGTTCTGGGCGAGCGCGAAGTCATACACTCCGTCTACGGTGTAGGTTACCGCTACGAATAAGCGCTGCTAACAAAACCCAGCCTAGCATCGCCAAGCGCCCGTGCAATGTCTTGCCGGATGCCAGGCAAGGCACAAGCAGCCCAGCAATACAGGCGCCATGAGTGGCTTGCCACACCACCGTCTTTTGGGGTGGCAGCAAACCCGCAAGGTTGATCTGGAAAACGGCCATTCACTGCATTGCCGCTTCGCGTCTCCACGATTGCTCCACAGTCTCCCCGCACAGTATCAACTGTGCCACCACCCATACCGCCGACTGCGGGGAGACCATCATGACAACAGCCAAGTCCTATCCACAGCCAGGCCGTTTGCTGGGCCAGATCGCCAGCATATTGCTGGCTGGCCTTGCTGCAGCAGCAGAACCACCCCAGCCCCTCCCCATACCGGCCACGGGTCTCTCCGCCACGGCCAGCATAGGCCGCAGCCTGTTCTTCGACCCCAACCTCTCTGCATCAGGGCGACAGTCCTGCGCCAGTTGCCATCATCCGGGCAACAGCTTCTCGGCCCCTAACAATCTGGCTGTGCAATTGGGTGGTGCCGCGCTTGATCTGCAGGGGCTGCGCAATACGCCTACGGCAAGCTATACCCGTTTCGTGCCCACTTTCACCCTGAACCCACCACCGCCCCCTGGCCAGCCCCGCCCCAGCCCAGCCCGCGGCGGGCTGCTGCACGACGGCCGCGCCAATACCTTGGCGATACAGGCCCAAGGCCCTTTCCTGACCGCCTTTGAAATGGGCAACCGCAGCGCGGCCGAGGTACTGCAGCGCCTGCGCACACGTCCCTACCTGACGCAGTTCCGTACGGTATTTGGTGCCGCCACGCTCAATAACCCGGACGCAACGCTAGCCGCCATGGGCCGTGCCATCGCAGCCTACGAGCAAGAGGAGCCCAGTTTCAGGCTATTCAACAGCAAGTTCGACGCCGTCACCAATGGCCGCGCCCGCTTCAGCCCAAGAGAAGCGAATGGCCAGCGCCTGTTCAATGACCCCAATCGCGGCAACTGCGCCAGCTGCCACACAGCACGCCCAACAGGCGGCGTGCCTGCCCTGTTTACCGACCATAGCTACCGTAACCTGGGCATACCCCGCAACTGGGCCATCCCTTACAACCGCGACGATACCGCCCTGCCCGGTTTCATCACCGCCAACGGAGCCAATCTGGGTGCGCCCAATCACCTGTACTACGATATGGGGCTATGCGGCCCCGTCCGCACCGACCTTGCCGGCAATCGCGCGCTCTGCGGCATGTTCAGGGTGCCGACCTTGCGCAACGTGGCGGTGAAACAGGCTTACTTTCATAACGGCATATTCAGCACGCTCAACCAAGTCATCAGCTTCTACACCAGCCGTGAACTCACGCCGGCACGCTGGTACACCAAGGCCGATGGCTCGGCAGATATCCGCTACAACGATTTGCCAACCGCGCTGACCGGCAATATCACCCAAGGCCCTCCGTTCCGCCGCAACGGCCCGCCCGCGTTGAACGAAGCCGAGATTCGTGACATGACAGCTTTCCTGTGTACGTTGACTGACGGCTACGACCCACAAAACCCTGCTGCCTACCGGCAGCCGGCCCAGTGTGTGGCTGCGGCGAACTAGGCAGGGGCGCGATCTGACCACCACCAGCGCTCAGAGCTGGCGCGCTACGCCAAGTCTTTGAAGAAGGAACTTGGCGTTACAGCAGATAAATGTGTCAAGACACTGAAGGCTGAGATGCTGTCAGCGAGCGTCTGATCTGCAGAAGATGTGAGAAAAGGGGCTAAAAGCCCCTTTTTCGTATTTCCACTCGCACGCCCACTAACGCACGCCCGTCCTGAACCTCACCCCCTTGTAGATGAAGATCATCCCCTCGGGGGTGATCTCTTCCAGCCTGACCTCTGGTGTCAGGTAGTCGCCTTCGTGCAGGGGCTTGTTGTTGATCATCACCACCCTGTCCTTACGCTGGCTGGAATACGAATGCACCAGCACCGTCATGGCAGGTATGCCCTGGCGTAGCCCCGCTGGCAAGGTATCCAGCAACGGTGGTTCGCCAAGCGGCTGCGGGGCTGACGCAGTGGGTGCTGGCGCAGCAACAGGCGGCGCAGGCCTTGTGGTAACAGCGGCAGCAGGTACTGGTTGCGCTATCGGCGAGGGAGTAGGCGCAGGGTCTACCGGCACTGCTGGTGGCACATTGACCGCTACGGGTGGTGCCGCCGATGCAGTGGGCAGCGGCGCAGCCGCCTCAACCGGCTGGGCGGGTTCGATGCGTTGCACTACCGGTGCAGAAGCGGGTACCGCGGCATCCGCCTTGCGCCAGGGTTGCAGCCAGCCTATCAAGACGCCGCAGGCCACCAGTATCAGCGCCAAAATCAGATAGAACCATTGGGTGGGACGCACCTCCGGCATGGGTGCTGCCAGGGTGGTATGGAGCGTTGGCACCGCCCCCATCTTGCGCTCGCGCTCTGCTTTTTGCAGTGCGTCCAATATATAAGACATCTCAGTTCCTCCCACTCAGGCTGGGCGCCGCCACATCGCCCACCAGGCTGAGCCTGACCAGCGTCTGCGCACCTACCTGGCCATCCGGTGCCAGGCCTTGCGCCAGCTGAAACTGCTTTACTCGTGCGCGCAGGGCTTCGTCAAACACAGGGGGTGTGCCCGAGCGATGCTCCAGGGCATCCAGTTGCCTGGCCAGCCAGGCTACCAGCGTGCCACCATCGCCCAACCGTACGGCTCCCGGTGGCGCATCTGGCGCACGCCACAGCAAGGTATATCGGCCAGACCAATACCGCGCCAGCTCGGCAGGACTGATGCGCTGCGGCTGTCCTGCTATCAGCAGACCGACCGATTGTGCATCAAGGCTCTGCAGCAAGGCCGGCACCTCCCGCTCGGTCGCGTCCACCAGATACAGTACAGCGGGTCTATCAAACTGGCGCAACTCCTCCAGCCCGCCCCGCGCATTGCGGCAGCGCAATGCAGCCACCTTGGGGCAGCGCTCGGTCGGGTCGTAATCCAGCCCCCAGGCTTGGTAGAGGCCGGCAAAGGCTGTGTCTAGCGCCTGCGGGCGCGCCGCCTCGTCTGGCCAGCTCAAATCGGGCAGTACCCTGGCAGGTGGGGGACTGGGCTTTGCCACGGGTGGCGTGGCAACAACCAACGGTGCCTTCTTGCTGACCGGCGCTGCCGCAGGTGCGGCCACAGGTACAGGTGCCGGCACGGGCCCTGCGGGCAAGGCAGCTTGCTGCGCAGTAAACAACAGTTTCAGTCCCAAGCCTGCCAGGCCTAGCGTTGCCACGCCCGCCCAAGGCCACCAACGCGGGCCGGCACGCTTGTGGGCCAGCGGCAATACCTCGCTGGCAGCGCGTACCAGAATGCGTCGACTCACCGTCTGCTTACCCTCGGTGTAAGCACCCAGCAGTGCGCGGTCGCACAGCAGGTTGACCAGCCGTGGCACGCCACCGCTCAGGCGATAGAGCGTGGCCATCAGGGAATCCGCAAACAACGGTCGATTGCAGCCCGCCACCTGCAAACGATGCCGTACATAGGCGGCAACCTCGGCCCGGCTTAGCGCCGCCAGGTGGTACCGGGCCACCACACGTTGGGCCAACTGGCGCAATGAGGGCCGCGCCAGCATTTCGTCAAGCTCAGGCTGTCCTACCAGGATGATCTGCAACAGCTTGCGCTCGTTGGTCTCCAGATTGGTCAACAGGCGCATCTGTTCCAGCACCTCGGCCGAGAGATTCTGCGCCTCGTCGATGATCACTACCGCATGGCGACCCTGTGCGTGACCTGCCAGCAAAAAACTGTTGAGCGCATCGACCAGGGCCTTGATGCTGTGGTCCGGCGCAGGCGGCACAATGCCAAACTCGCTGCAGAGCGTAGCCAGCAGCTCTTCTGCAGTGAGCTTGGGGTTGAATACATAGGCCAGATCACAGCTGGCCGGTATCTGCTCCAGCAGGCAGCGGCATACCGTGGTCTTGCCCGCCCCCACCTCGCCGCTAAGCACCACAAAGCCGCCATCGCCGCTCAAGCCATAGAGCAGATGCGCCAAGGCTTCCTGGTGGCGCTGGCTCATATACAGGTAACGGGGATCCGGCGCGATGGAAAACGGCGCCTCGTTCAGGGCAAAGTGACGCAGGTACATGCGGGACAGGGCCATCAACAGAAGGCCCGCATTATCGCCGAATCAGCGCCGCGCCGCTGTCTTATGCAAGCACGGCCGACCCACCCGTGGCAAACAGGCGGCAATAACTGCCGTAGCTGGCAAAACAGCCACGGCAGCCGGGCCCGCTGCACTATGCCTTATACGCCGCCAAGGCCTGGGCCACCTGCTTGGTCAGCGGTTGAGCAGCATCGCCCATACCAAACTCGGCTTGCCAGGCACTCTTGTTGGCACCGATATAGGCCAGGGCCCGACCCAGGTTGTCCAACTGTCGTGGGATAAAGTTATCCGCTTGGTTGAGCAGTTCGGCCGATTTGGCAAAGTTGCCAGCAAACTCACGCACCGTCGCCACCACGCCTAGCGGCTTTTCAGCCAGCACAGCATCCAGCGTGGCAGCATCCAGGCTAGCCATATGCGTGACCGGGTCTATGGTCACCCCTAGCGCGCGCATGCCCTGCACACCGTGAACCGCGCCATTGAAAGGGCTGGTCAGGTTCTGCTCCAGCTCATGCCGCGTCACCTTGGCCGCACTGCTGTCGGCCAGGGCACCACCGGGCTGCATGTCTACCTCAAAGTCCTTGATCCAGCTGTTGTACTGTGCCACAAAGCCCTGCACTTGGGCCTTGACGTCAGCTGGCGCCATCTCGGCTGTCATTCCACCCAGGCTGGTGCCCAGCTGCTGCATCCGTGTTACGGCAGGCTGCAGACGGCTTAGCCCCTCATACTGTGCCTTGTAGCTCACTTCGCGGTTGTTGATCAGGCTCATCATGTTGTAGCCAGCCTGCGGGTCAAACAGGGCCATGTTGTACCCAGCCGGGTTCAGGCCACCTACCTGTGATTTCGCCGTAAGGTGGCTGGGCGACAGAATGGCATCCAGGCCTGTGCTGTTGCTACTCTGGGTGCCGAATACGCCATCCAGCCCCCCACCCTGCTCACCATTGCCGCCAACCGACCCCAGCAGCGCCCCCATGGCCTGTGCCTTGAAGCTGGCCAGCTTGACCGCAAAATCCTCATGGGCCGTATCCGCCGTCTTGCTATCGGCCACAGCCTTGTTCAACTGGGCGTAGTTGAAACCGCCCGCTTCTATACCTTTGATCGCCATATTGCCTCCTGCGTCAACTTGCACGCCCCCGCAAAAACCTAAGCAATAATCGAGCCAAAACAGTAAGTTAACCCAATCATCACCAGCCCAACAGTGTGGCGCGTCTACCTTCCTCAGATAGCTGCAAGGTCTACCATCGACCATTTGTGCCATAACTTGAGCAAGCCGTATGCCGCCCGTGTTTGGCGCCACTGCCTACCTCCCAATACTGGCTTGCTTTCAAAGCAAGAAAATACCCCCCACTTTTCGTCACCACCAGTTAACCCATTTACCGCAGCAGCACCGTTTAACCCAGCAATGCCGCTCACCCTAAGGAAGCAACATGTCACACGCACTCTGGCGCGCTTGCCTGGCCAGTCTGGCCACCCCCCTGCTGCTGGCCGCCTCGCCGCCGGTGATCAATCTGCCCATACCGCAGCCCATCATCAGCGGCACCCGTGGTAATGAGGTGCCCATACAGCTACAGCAACTCGACGTCCGCGTCCGCGTGGCCGGCAGCCAAGCCGAGACCACCCTGGACATGACCTTTCACAACCCCAATGGCAGGCAGTTGGAGGGCAATCTGCAGTTCCCGTTGCTACCGCACCAGCAAGTTGCCGGCTTCGCACTGGACATAGACGGCGCCATGAGGCCAGCCGTACCGGTAGAAAAAGCCAAAGGGCGCGAGGTCTTCGAGTCCATAGAGCGCCGCCAGGTCGATCCTGCCCTGCTGGAATCCACCGCCGGGCACTTCTTCCGCCTGCGCATCTACCCCATCCCCGCCCAAGGCGAGCGGCGGGTGCAGATACGCGTCAGCGAATCCATCCCCCGCGACGGTCAGCAATACAGCTACCGCCTGCCGCTGGACCATTTCAACGCGGTAGCCGATTTCCGCCTTGCCGTCGATCTGCCCAGCAGCCATGCTCCCAAGCTGCAAGGCGCGCTGACCCAATTACAGTTCAAGCCCAGTGCGCAGGGCTATAGCGCCGTACTCAGCCGTGACAACTTTACCCCGCGTGGTCAGTTGCAGCTGCAATGGCCGACAGCTGCAGCGCCTACCGTCTACCGCCAGCCCTTCGATGGCGAACACTTCTTTGTGGCCGAACTGCCTGTTGCCGATACCGCCACACCGCGCACACTACCCCGGCAGATAGGCCTACTGTGGGATAGCTCCAGCTCTGGCACCCGCCGGCAGCATGCGGCTGAACTTGCCCTGCTGGACCGCTACTTTTCCGCCATGGGCAATGGCGAGGTGCGCCTGGTGCGCCTGCGTGACCGGGCCGAAGCTGCGCAGCATTTCCGCATCGTCAACGGTAACTGGGAGGCCTTGCGCAGCGCGCTGCAGGCCACCCAATATGACGGTGCAACCGCCCTGGACGGCTGGCAGCCCCACCCCGGCACCGCCGAATACCTGCTGTTCTCCGACGGTCTGGCCAACTATGGCAGCGGCAGCTTTCCCAAGCTGGCCAGCCACCAGCGGCTCTATGCCATAGACAGCAGCAACGGCGGCGACAGCACCCGCCTTGGCGCCCTGGCCAGCCTGTATGGCGGCCGTGCCATCCAGCTTGGCAGCGCGCAGGACGTGCCGCTGGCCGCAAAAAAACTGCTGAATGACGAAGCCCGCATCGTCGGCCTGGCCGCCGACAGCGCCGAGCAATTGGTGGCCGCCTCGCCCTATGCCGAGGATGGCCTGCTGCGCATCGCCGGCCGCCTGCGCAGCGCCAATGACACCTTGCGCATCAAGCTCCTGCTCAACGGCCAGGCAAGCGAGCAACGCATCGCCCTGCGTACCGATGCCCCCGAGCACCCCCACGCTGCCAGCCTGTGGGCGCGTTACCGCATTGCCCAATTGGGTGCCGAGCCACAACTGAATCAGAGCGAAATCACCCGCCTGGGTAAGCGCTTCAGCCTGGTCACCGGCGAAACCTCCTTGCTGGTGCTGGATAACGTGGACGACTATGCCCGCTACGACATCACGCCGCCGGCCGACTACCTGCCCCGCTTCGAGAAAATCCGGGCAGGCCTAGTGCGCATGCGCGTGCAAGCCCGCACCAAGCAGTTGGAAGACGTAGTGCGGGAATTCCAGGAGAAAATCAGTTGGTGGGAACAAACCTGGCCCAAAGGCAACCCACCACGGCCAAAGCCAGCAAAGCGCCAGGCAGAAGCAGAAATAGGCACGGCCGGCATGGCCGCCGAGATGGCCGGTGCGCCGCCCATGGCAGCCGCAGCCCCTATGCCCGCCCCCGCACCCGCCAGTGCAGTTCGCAGCAAAGCCGTGAGCGCTGTAGCCGATGACAACGGCGCGCCGCCGGCCGATATCAGCATTGCGCTCAAACCCTGGCAGGCCAATGCCCCCTATGCCCGCCGGTTACGCGCCGCCACCAGCGAGCAGCGTTACCAGATCTACCTGGACGAAAAGCCCAGCTATCTCAATAGCAGCGCCTTCTACCTGGATGCCGCCGATATCTTTCTGGACAAAGGCCAGCGCGACTTGGCGCTGCGCATACTCTCCAACCTCGCTGAAATGGACCTGGAGAACCGGCAAGTGCTGCGCATACTGGGCTACCGCCTGCTGCAAGCCGGCTCGCCGGAGCTCGCCGTACCGGTGTTCGAGCGCGTACGCCAGATGGCCGAGGAGGAACCGCAGTCTTTCCGCGACCTGGGGCTGGCCTACGCCGCACAGCAGCGCCACCAGGACGCCATCGATACCCTCTATGAAGTGATTACCCGTCCCTGGGACGATCGTTTTGCCGAGGTGGAACTGATCGCCCTGGCCGAACTCAACGCCATCGCGGCCCATGCGCCCACCAAGCTCGACACCCGCCAGATAGATGGCCGGCTGCTACGCAACCTGCCTCTCGACATCCGTGCCGTGCTGACCTGGGATGCGGACAACAGCGATATGGATCTGTGGGTCACCGACCCCAATGGCGAGAAATGCTATTACGCCCACCGATTGACCTACCAGGGCGGGCGCATGTCACGCGACTTTACCGGCGGCTATGGGCCAGAGGAGTTCTCGCTTAAGCAAGCGAAGCCGGGCAAGTACAAGATTGAAGCCAATTTCTATGGCCAGCGGCAACAGGTAGTGAGCGGCGAAACCACCCTGCAGCTCAAGCTCACCACGGGCTTTGGCAAGGCTACCGCCAAAGAGCAGATGATTACCCTAAGGCTCAAGGGAGAAAGCGAAACCGTGTTTGTGGGCGAATTCGAAGTCACCGCAAAACCCGGCAAATAGGCCACAATCAAGCTGAATCCGGGTAGAGTCGCAACTAGCCGGATTCAGCGGCACTTGGTCTCATAAGGTCGCTGTCAGCGTAGCCAGTACGTGGCCGCCAAGTGCTAGCCGATAGATGCAACACCGCATTGTGATCGCACAAGGCTGCTGAAGCAGCCTGTTCGAGCGTAATGCCCAAGACAACACAACCAATACAGACAAGCCCATCCACATGAAACACCTTGCCCCACTCTGCTTGCTGCTCGTCCTGGCTAGCCAGGCCCAGGCCGATCGCCTGCAACTGCGCTTCGGCAGCCCACTGCCCAAGGAAGCCCTCAATTGCCAGCAAGATCCGCTGCTAATGGGCCAGAAGCCACCCAAGCTGGTGCTGGGCGAATCTGATGTACTGACCTGGTCAACCGAAACGCTGCAAATGGTCATCGACCCCAAGCGCTTCAAGGCCAGCAAGGCCGACAAGGAAATGATAAACCGCTGTTTCGGCCTGTATATCGATGGCGTACTCCTTACCACCGGCCCGGTCGTCTGGGCCAAGGACACCCGCACCATCAGCCAGCCCGTGGTCGTCGCCCAAGATGCCAAGGAAGGCCTGCTGCTGCGAGTACTCAGCGGCAACCACGCCATGGCCCGCCCCTATGCCCTAGGCCGCATGTACTCTGCACTCTCTACCCGGCCAATGATCGCCCCACCGCCCATCCAGCAATAAACAAAGGGCGCCCGAAGCGCCCTTTGTTTCAGCTACAGCGGCAGTTCACGGCCTGCGGGCTAGCCAGCACCCGCCAATCTGCGCCCCTGTCGTGGTCGAAATACAGTGATGCCATGGCACACCGAAAATTCACCTTACCCTACTCATTTCGTAAGTGGTTTGAATTTTTCCATCGCCTTGCGCACCTTAGGTGCCACCACCGCCATGCAGTAGGGCTGATAGGGGTTGGCGTCAAAATACCCTTGATGGTAGGCCTCGGCCGGCCACAGGGTGGTGACAGGAACCAGCTCTGTAACGATAGGCCCGGCCAGATCGCCATCGCGTGCCAAGGCTGCAATGGCCGCCCTGGCTTGCTGCTCCTGCTCGGCATCATGGTAAAAAATCGCCGACCGATACTGCGTTCCCACGTCATTGCCCTGCCGGTTCAAGGTTGTCGGATCGTGGATGACAAAGAAGACCTCAAGCAGGTCGGCATAGCTAATAAGCGATGGATCGTAATGCACTTGCACGACTTCGGCGTGGCCGGTGCCGCCATTGCAGATCTGCTTGTAGCTGGGATTGTCGGTATGCCCACCCATATAGCCCGACACCACGCGCAACACCCCGCGCAAGCGGCTGTATACCCCGTCCAGGCACCAGAAGCACCCTCCGGCCAGTGTGGCGATTTGCTGTGTCATGCTGTGCTCCCGGACAATGGGTTGACGCAAGTTGGTCGTACTGTGTTGATCGGCCTTACAGTACCAGAGCCTTACAGCACCAGATTTACCGCCCGTACCAAGGCACCAGGCAAACGGGCACTGGCGCTGGAACGCGCACCATAGCTGCCTGGGTCGGCCAGCAGCTCACGCTCTAACGTCAATGCTTCCAGTTCGCTGCCCAGCAGGCGGTAAATCGAATCATCAAAGCGCATGACATTGAGCGGCGCCACGATTTCGCCATTCTCCACCCAGAAAGTGGCAAAACGTGTCATGCCTGTGACACGGCCGGCCATGCGATCCGAGAAGTTCAGGTACCACAGGTTGGAGACATACAGCCCCGTCCCCAGCGCCTTCAGCACGTCCCGATGGGGCAGGCTGCCGGCCGCCACGTCCAGCGATTCACTGCTCTCCCACGCGCCTGCACCGTTGCCGGCGATACCGTATTCCTTGGCGGTGCGCGGGCTGACCAGGCTGCCGGCGTACTTGCCTGCGCTGATCAACGGCACGCTGTCGGGCTTGATAAAGCCTTCGGCCTGGAATGCTGGCGCCAATCCCTGCAAGGTATCTTCGGTTACCGTCAGCATGGGCGAGAAGCTGAGTTCGCCATCGGCCAGCTTGAGCAAGGGGCTGCGCTTGGCGCGTAGCTGCTTCTCGGAATACCCACCCCAGTTCAGCATGGACATCAGCTCAGCCAACGCGGCTGGGGTAAAGTAGGCGCGGTAGCTGCCTGGGGCCAAAGTCTTGACCGGGCGCTTCAGCAGCGCCAGCTGCTCACGCGCCTCGGCAATTTCAGTCCGCAGCTGCTCACTGGACCACACCTTGCCGGCCGAGCCCCGCTTTACCGCCTTGTCGCCATGGGCGTACAGGCTCCAGTCGAAGTTCCAGCTGACGGTCTCCTGCCAATTGAGCTGGCCCTGGCTATTGGCAAAGCCATATTGCACCGGGCCTGCGGCCAATATGCCGACCAGATCCACGCCCGCCGCAGCGGCCAGTATATCCGCCACCATGGTTTCGCTAGGCGGCAGTGCCGTGGCATCCAGCCGTTCACTACTCTGTGGCACCGCGTTGAGCAGCATATAAGGGTCGTCTGCCACATCCTGCAGGGCTGCGCGTAGTTCTATCAGAATGCGGTCGATCAGGGGCAGATCATCGTCATTGCCAGCCAGCGACAGATTCTGGCTGACGTGCTTCTCGCCCTGTACCAGCTTGATATCGAGGTAGGATTGCGCGACCTGGCCGGCCTGCCTTACCTTGCCGTGGTTGAAGCGAACAAAATCGGTACGTTCAGCCGACAGCCACAAGGTAAAGGCCTCACCGGCCTGCAACTGGCTGCGCAGATGCTCTGCCAACCGGGAAAAATGCGCCCGCATCAGGCTTCTCCTCCAAATACATCCACATCGGCAAAGACACAGGCGGGCGAGGCATGGCCCACACGCACGGCCTGGTTGGGTTCGCCCTTGCCGCAACTAGGCGTGCCCATCACATCAAGGGTCGCGGCATTGCCGACAGCCTTGAGCGATCGCCAGAAGGTGGCCGATATCCCGCGATAGCCTGGGTTCTTCACCACGCCCTTGAGTTCACCGTTCTCTATCAGCCTGCCGTACTCGCAGCTGAACTGGAACTTGTTGCGCGAGTCGTCGATGGACCAGCTCACATTGGTGTTCATCAGCACGCCACGCTCTATGCCCGCCACCAGTTCATCCATGCGCTTGTCGCCCGGCTCGATATTGAGATTGGCCATGCGGTCTATGGGCGGACGGTTCCAGTTGCAGGCGCGGCTATTGGCCACACCGCCGATATCAAAACCAGCAGCGCGGGCGCGTGCTTGCGATATCTCGCCCCCCAGCGGTTTCTGCAACACACCATCGGCGATCAGCCAGACCTTGTCAGCCACCGCACCATCGTCGTCCCAGCCATAGGCGGCAAACTCATTGCGCTGGCGTGGGTCGTAGGTGACGTTGAGCAAGGGGGAGCCGTACTGGTAGTGACCGAACATATCGAGGGTCACAAAGCTGGTGCCGGCGTAATTCCGCTCGTCACCCAGTATGCGATCCAGTTCCAGCGGATGGCCTATGCTCTCGTGTATCTGCAGCATCATCTGCTCGGGCATCAGCAGCAGATCCATGGTGCCGCTGGGGCAGTTAGGTGCTGCCAGCAGTTCCAGCGCCTCATCCGCCACCCGGCGCCCAGCGCCCAGCAGGCCAGCCTCGGACACGATCTCCATGCCGCCCTGGCGGCAGATACCGCCATACTGACCACCCAGGCTACGGGTCTGCGACTCACCATCGGCAAAGGCAGTGACCGAGAGGCCAGGTATCAGCATCTGGAAGGCCTGCTCCACCGCACCACCCCCCATGGTCACATAGCGCTGCCGTACGGCCAGCCTGGAGAGTTCGGCAGACCAATCCACAATACGCTCATCGCCAGCCTTGGCAGCGGCAGATTCATCCAGCAGCAGATCCAGCAAAGCCTTGCGATTCCAGTCCAGTGCCTGTTCGGCACCCGGCCCCAGGTAACGCCCTTCGGGCTTGGGCAGGCGTATCTGGCTGTAGTCGTACACGGCATGGCCTGCCGTGGCCTCCGCCCAGGCAGTTGCCCTGTCCAATGCAGCCTGCAAGCCGGCACTGGAACAATCGGCCGTCGCGGCATAGCCGTAACCACCCTTGTGCAGCACGGTGATCATGGCGCCCCGATCCAGCCTGCGGCGCAGTGGCTCAGCCACGCCCTGGCGCACGGCCAGCGTTTCGCCGTCTTCCTCCACATAGCGCAGGGCGCAAAAATCAGCGCGCGTTTTCAGCGCCCGGAAGCGCTGTTCCATGGTGTCGAACATAAGGAGGGTTCCGGTAGGCGGGACACCAGCGGTGCCCACGGTTGAACAATGGACAGATCATACCGGGCACCGGGCGCCCAAGTCATGCCGCAGTGCGATTCCCCAGCCAGGCACCGGCGAGTATCAGACACAGGGCCACAGCGGCCTGCCAGCCAAATTGGCCGCCGCCGAATGCCGCCAGCAGACCGGTGGACAAGAGTGGCGTCAAATAGGCCAGTGTACCGATTGCGCGGGCATCGCCCCGCTTCAGTGCGGCATCCCACAGAAAGAATGCCGCTCCCATGGGGCCCAGGCCCAGCAGACCCAGCCAGGCCCATTCTGTCGCCCCTATCCGGTAAGCCGGCTCCAGTGCCGCATGCGCCAGCAATGACAGCAAGCCCGATGCCATGCAAAAGCCCCCCACCGCCCCGGTAGGAAATGGCGGTACGCGCTGTGTCAGCAAGGAGTAGGTTGCCCACATGACCGCTGCAATGGCAGCCAGCACATAGCCAAGTAGGTGCTGGCTGCCAAGCGATACCACGCCTTTGCCAAGCACGATCAGCACACAGCCCGACAAACCCAGCAGCCCACCCAGCACATGCCGACCAGTCAGCCGCATATTGGGCAATATCAGCGGCGAGAGCAGTACGATCAGCAAGGGCCACAGATAGTTGATGAGATTGGCCTCCAGTGCTGGGGCATGGCGTAGCGCCAGAAACAGGCAGAAGTGGTAACCGAACAGGCCATAGCAGCCCAGCAACAAGGTCTTGCCGGGTATGCGCCAGTCGCGCCAGCGCGGCAGGCCGCACAAGCCCCCTATGCACAGCGCCACTCCCACCAGCAGAAAAGGCGGGACGCTCGAGAGGCGAACGGAGATCAAGGCAAGCGAACCCCAGAGCAGGATGGCCGCAAGCGCGCAGAGTGTGGAGGTAGACAGGGTAGGCATGCTCATCATGATTGCCGACTTGGCGCTGGCGGTCTTGCACTATCCTGCAATGGCTTCGGCCAGGCAGCGCGCATGGCTATTTGCCGGCCTCGAAGGCCTGTGGGTATTGGCGGCCATACCAGTTGCGCGCCGTATCATGATCCAGCGACAGAAAGGCGCGATAGCCCGGCAGCAAGGGATAGCAGGCTGCCAGCAGCAGCAGGCCGGCACCGAATACCAGATAGATTTCCGCCACCCCATGCTGCAGCAGCAGCAAACCCGACATAGCCGGGCCCAGGGTGCCGGCCAGATGCATGACCATCAGGTTGCTGGAACTGAAGCGCCCGCGAAAATCTTCGGGCACGGCCAACAGGCGGTGGGTCTGACCCACCAATTGCACCACCGACAAGCACAGGCCAGTCGCAAAGAAGCAGAGTGGCAAGGCTATGCGCACATCCAGCACACCCACCAGGCCCAGGGCCATGCCCTCCCCCATCAACGCGCCCACGGCGGCCCGATAGCGGCCAAAGCGTTGGGTAGCCCAACGTGCCGCCACTAGGGCCCCCAGCAGCATGCCTGCAGAAAGCGCCGCCTCGCAGGCGCCCAACCAGGCCGGCGAAAGCGACAACGACTGCACCCGCAGCGGAATCAATATGCCTATGGCCGGGCCAAAGAACAGCATGGTCAGGAAAGCCATCCCAGTCCAATAGCGTTCTACCGGTATCACCCACTTGGCCCGCAGGCCGGCAAGCAGCTCCCGCCCCCAATGGCGCTGCCGTATTGTTGCCTGGTAGCTGCCGGTTGGAATGCGGAAAGCCGCCCAGGTAGCCACGGCAAACATCACCACATGCAGCCACAATGCCGCCTGTACACCAGACCAAGCCAGCACCAGGCCTGATAGTGCCGGCCCCAGCATGCGACCCAGGGATTGGGCGCTCTTCTGCAGACTGAGGGCATCTGCGAGCTGCTCACTGCCTACCAGCTCGGCGGTGATGGTCATCGCAGCGGGCTGCATGACCGCGATGGCCACCACGGCAACCATCTCCAGCGGTATCAGAACCCAGAGCTGATAGGGCCAGAACTGCGCCAGAAGCGACAGCAGCAGGGTCTCGACCGTCAGCACGATCAATCCGCTTCCCAACAGGGTGCGCTTGGGATGACGATCGCTCAACGGCGACAGCAGCGGCATGGCAACAAAGATGGTGACCGACATCATCACCCCATAGATGGCTAGGTCCTTGGCGCCGCCTTGCTCTGCCACCCACCACATCACGGCGATATGGCCCACTAGCATGGAGAGCACCGTCAATACCTCGCTCACCAGCAGTAGCCGGAACGGTTTCCCCAATGCCGCCATGCGTTGTCTGTTTGCCGCCAGCATACCCAACCTCCTGATACCCGCCAGCATCGCACTCTGGCCCAGGGCTTGCACAAGCGCAGACTCGGGTGTTAGGGCTTGCCACTCATGGGTGATCCGTCGTCGGATTCGGCCCGCCGAAAAGCACCGGGAAACTGCCGCCCATACCAGCCACGTACCTCTTCATGGCCCAGCGCCAGGAACTCGCGGTAACGCGGCACCAGGAAATAACCAAAGGCGAAGACAAATTCAGCCAGGCCGAACACCACATAGACCTCGCGCACCGGTATGGATGTCAGCGCAATGCCGGCCAGACCGGGCCCCAGGGTACCGGCGATCTGCATGACCATCATGCTGACGGCCACGATGCGGGCACGGAAATCCTCGGGTATGGCCAGCATGCGATGCGTCTGGCCCACCAGCATGACCATGGCCAGGCCGACACCGGTTACGGCATAGCAGATCACCAGCAGGTAGGGGTTGCTGGTAAATCCGGCCAAAGCCAGTGCCAGCCCCTCCAGCATGATGCCGCCTATGGCAGCGCGATAGCGCCCCAGGTAATCGGCCAGCCGGGCAGCAATACCCAGCGCCCCTGCCAGCATACCTAGCGACAAAGCCGCCTCACAGGCCCCCAGCCAGGCTCCCGACAAGCCCAGTGACTGGACCTTGAGGGGCACCAGCATGCCCACTGCAGGCGTAAAGCAGACCATGACCAGAAAGGAAATCGCAATACGCCCACGCTCTATGGGTATGCTCCAGGTAGCGCGCAGGCCAGCCCGCAAGTCCCGCCACCAGCGCTTGGCGCCCCCTTCGCCAGGGTGTCTGGCAATGCTGGGAATACGCCAGGCCAGCATGGCAGCAGCCAGCACCATCACCCAGTGCAGCCACAATGCAGCAGCCGTGCCAGACACCGCCAGCGCGGTGCCCCCTAGCACCGGCCCGATCAAACGGCCAAAGGCCTGGGCACTTTTCTGCAATGCCAAGGCGTCGGCAAAGCGTTCGGCCGGCACCAAGTCGGCCGCGATACTGAGCGATGCCGGCAGTATCAGCGACATGGCGATCACCGGCAGTGCTTCCAGCGCAATAACCAGCCAGAGATGGTAGATGCCCAGCGTAGCCAGGGTAGCCAGGACCGCGCCTTCGGCCGCGAAGATCAACAAACCCAGGGTAATCAGCAGGCGCTTGCTGTAGCGGTCGCCCAAGGGCGACAGCAAAGGCATGGACACAAAGGCGACAACCGCCTGCACCACCGCATACAAAGCCAGATGGCCGGCGCCACCCTCGTGGACTATCCACCAGGGCACCGCCACGCGGGCCACCATCATGGCCAGTAGCATCAGTGCATCGCTGAGCAGCAATGCTCGAAATGGCAGGCCTACCGCATCCAGGCGCTGCCGCAATCCATCCAGCATAGGGGTTTAATCCAGGCGGCATCGCCCTGGCAGGCAATGCGAAATGTGGGTCGGCGACTGTACACCGAATCGCCCTCCCTTCACATCCTCGACAGCTACCTGCCCAGCATGAACTGGCACACGGCAGCCCAGGTTGGCGTTAGCCCACCATCGCCGCCAGCACTTCCACCGCCTGTCGCATCTGCGCCTCGGTATTCAGCAGATCCGGGCACAGGCGCAAGCCAGCAGCGCGGGCATCGCCATTGATACCGGCAGTTTTGAGCTGGCTCGCCAAGGCCATCGGGTCTGCATGAGGAATCGTAATGAAGGCGCCAGCCTCCTCCCCCACACCAAAATGGTGGATGCCATGGGTGCTCAGCAGGTCCGACAGGTAGCCCTTTTGCTGCAAGGAGTAAGCCCTCAACCTAGCCACGCCCATTGCCGTCACCAAGGCCAGACCTGCGCGGGCCTGATAAAAGCCTAGCGGATTGAAAGTCGATTCCAGCCAGGCATCTCCACCAGCAGCGAATTCTGGCGGCATGGGCCGCCGATAGGCAAAGGGCTCACGTTTGGCAAACCAGCCAGTATCCAGTGTGGTGTGGCCCGCATCCAGCATGGTTGGCGACACATACAGCCAGCACACGCCTGGCCCGCCACGCAAATACTTGTAGCTGCCAGCGATCGCATAGTCCACGCCCAGCGAGGCCAGGTCTAGCGGCAGCACACCATAGCCGTGATACACATCAAGCAGTACCCGCACGCCACGTGCATGGGCTGCAGCAATCAGGCGGGGAATATCCTGCAGGACCTGCCCACTGGCAAAGAACACCTGCGACACCACCACCAGATCCATGCCATCGAGCCTGGCGATCAGCTCATCCACCTGTATCAGGCCTTGCGCATCCGGTGCCACCCAGTGCAGTTCGGCACGCCCCTGGGCGGCATACTGTTTCAGGATATGGTCTATGGAATCGAATTCGGCCTCGGTGCTGAGTACGCGCGGGGTGCCGGCGTAGCTATTGAGCACAGCCCGCAAACCCTGGCCCGCGCTGGTCTTGGGCACGATGCAATCGCCACGCGCCACCCCCAGCAAATTGGCCGTCGCCGCCCGCCAGGCTTCCATCTCTGACCACCATGGCCCCCAGGCATCATCCAGCTGTTCAAACCAGGTAGCACTGCCTTCCGCCATGTCCGCCGCAGTAGCATCCAGTGGCCTGCCCAGTGAGTGATTGGCCAGGTAGATCTCGTGGCTGTCTCGAGCCAGCACCTGCTTGAACAAGGGGTGGATATGCGCGGTCAGTGCCGGTTCAGACAATGGGCCATCGCCCAATGCGGCGACAGCATGGGCAATGTGGGTGTGAGTGGCAGTCATTCGGGCTCCGATATAGAACCAATACCGGCAAAGCAGGGATACACCATGCCGGCATCGCAACAGCCGCCAGCCAAGATCAACTGTTCGTCATCCCACCTTAGGGATGGCACGAATACAAGACAGCGCTGGCGGCTACGTGTAAGAGCCTGTTCAATGTCTTTTCGCCGCGCGCCGCCCCGCTGGGCTGATCTGGAAAATGGCCAGACACAAGGCGTGGTGCGCAGGCAATAACAAGTTATTGCCAAGCGCCACAACGCAGTAAATGGGCGTTTTCCAGATCAGCGACGCGGCGAAAAGACATTGAACAGGCTCATAGCCGCCATGCTATACGGAATGATGCAGACTATGCACGGGGAGTGCGTGGGGCATGCCATAGTCGCGCGCCTCTTCCCCCCAAATGCCTACCAGGCTGACATCACCGGGCAAGGCTGCGGCACTGAGCGATTGCTGTATCGCATTGCCGGCGATACTGGTATCGCGCAAGGCCGGTTCAGGCAAGGGTGTACCTGCCGGCGTGAACAGGCTGCATATCCAGGGCGTATCCAATTGCTCGCCCTGGTCGCATACCACCCCTATCTCGCCACTCGCCAGTTGCACGACCGTACCCAAGGGATACAAGCCCATGGCGCGAATGAAGTAGGAGGCAATCTGCACATCGTAGTACTCGCCATGGCTGATCAGCAGATCCCGCAGCACTGCCCTGGATTGGCCGCCCTGCCTCGTCTCTGGATGATCGGCGTGAAAACAGAACAGATCCGCCAGTGCGATCAATTGCGCCGCGTCCGATACCCCACGCTCACGCAAACGATGGGCCGGATCACCTCCTTCACGCAGAATATCGGCCTGGCGCGCGCTTTCCAGCCAGCGCTGATCATGCACGCCCAGGCGTGGCAGCAGATCACCCAGATCAGGCTGACGCAAGGCAAGTACAGATGACAACGTGCGCGGTGCCGCCTGTACGTCGAGTTGCAAGCTCAAGGCCGCCGCCAGCAAAGGCGCTTCAGTTTCCTCCAGCCCACCCATGCCACGCCATACTCGTAGCACCACGCAAGCGGTGTAAATGGCCTGCCGGGCAGCATGCGGGCCATCACGGCACAACATCACCATAGCAGTCGTCACATCGCGATCACGCTGCCAGGCCTCTTGTACCATATCTACAACCGCTAGTATCTCGGCCGAAAAATCACGGCAGGCGGCAGGGTTTGCCAGCACCGGCGCCAAGGTGGCAATCGCATGGTATATCAGTTGTCTTGCAGTTCTGGGTGGCTGCTGCCACAGCAGGAGTTCGTCCACATACAGTCCGGCGGCTAGCCAGCGAGCCCAGGCAGGCTGTGCTTGCGGCACGCTCCCCATCGCCAGGATGCGGTGCCCGGTGTGATCCAATACGTCACAACCCAAAGGCAAGCTCGCATCCAGCTCATCAGGGCGTATCCTGCGCATGATCCATCCTCCGCTCTAGTCGCCGCAGATTAACGATCAAGGCACACGGCCTTTGCGGCTTTCTTTTGGTGATGCCTCGTTCAAATCGAGTAGTTCGAGTAATCAATGGGGCTACTGGTCGCCTCCGGCCTGCCCAATGATTGCGAAGCCAGACGGAAGTCTCTGGCTTCACCGCCCCAGATGGCTTCCATGTCGATCGCGATATCCACATCCATGCTGCTCAAGGCATCCTGTATGGCCAAGCCGGGCTGATGGGTATCTCGCCGCAGTGGCGGCGAGTGTGCGGAGCCATCGACGGCCAGCAAGGCATGCACCCAGGGTGCATCTACCCGCTCGGTACGACCGCTGACCACGCCTATCTCGCCATTGGCCAGCCTGACTAGGGTACCGATGGGGTAGACCCCCAATGCCTTGATGAAGTAGGCCGCTAGGGTCACGTCAAAGTGCCGCCCGCGCTCTATAAGGACATCCCGCAAGACAATCTTGGTGCTATCGGCACGGCGATAGCCGCGCTCGCTTACCCGGGCACAGAAAAGATCCGCCAACCCGACTATCTGTGCAGCCGGCGATATCTGCTTGCCCTGCAGATGGTGTGGGTAGCCGCTGCCATCTATGGCTTCGTGATGCTCGGCCACCGCGCGCAACCAGACTTCGTCGTCTACACCCGCGTTGCGCAAGCGCTCCGCACCGGCCAGGGGGTGGCAACTCACCCGCACCTGCTGCGATGGCGTCAATGCCTCGGTTTGCCTCGCCAGCATGTCCTGCAAATCCAGCATGCCGATGTTCATGGTCAGTGCCGCCGCCAGCACCGGCAAGCGCTCCGGTGCCTGCGGCCCCATGGCACGCAATACACCGGCCGCCACGCAGGCAGTGTTGACAGCATGTCGCACCGCGTAGCGACCGCCATGGCGCAACACCACGGTTGCCATGACGACACCGGCCCCCTGCTCCCAGGCGCTATCTATCTGGCGGGCGATATTGAGCACCTGCGCGGCAAAATCGGCTGGTGGTTGGGGTTGCCTCAGCAGCACGGCCAGCAGGTAGTACGCATGCAGCACCTGCTGCATGGCGGACTCCGGTGGCTGATGCCAAGTCTGGGTAGATTCGATGTAAATGCCGAGCTCAAGCAGCCGATCCAGTTGCGCCTGAGTCTGTATATGCCCGCCTTCGGCAAGCAACAGGATGCCTTTGTCGTTGTAGACATTCCATTGCAGCGGCTGTCCTACGCTGATATCGCCATGTCGGATACGGCGCTGGATCATTTCCTCTCTCCAGCAGGGGCAGTGCGCCAAGCGCGTCACCACCCTCACCCGCGGCCGATTTATAGTTTGTACGGGTAGCGCTATGTGCTTTACCGCACGCCGGTATGAGGCCGCTTTTTGATGCTAGCTCGTTCGCTATAGAACATGGTCATAACATGCTAATTTTCTTACGAACGGTTATCCCGGTGAATATTAACGGTATTGCAAACGCAACAGATAACCCAGACGTCTCTTTTCTTGCAGACCAGGGCAATGGCAGCAAGGTTCCCGGCGGCTGCGCCGAGCATAGGGCCGCAGCATGCCCCCGCTCAACGCGCAGCCAGCAGTTACAACAAGTCGGTCATAGCACCGAACGGACCTGGAACAATTCTGGGAAAAAGGTCAGCTCCAGCGCCCGCTTGAGGAAAGCGACGCCACTTGATCCACCGGTGCCTTGCTTGAAGCCGATGATGCGCTCCACCGTTTTCATATGGCGGAAGCGCCACAGCTGAAAGGCTTCCTCCACATCCACCAGCTTCTCTGCCATCTCATAGGCAGCCCAGTGATCGTGTGGCTTCTGATAGATGGTCTTCATCACTGCCACCACCCCTTCGCTTGCCACATAAGGCTGGCTGAAGTCACGCGTCAGCCGGTCGGCGGGGACGGCAAAGCCTTGCCTGGCCAGATGCTGCAGGAAGGCATCCCACAGGCTGGGCGCATGCAGGTCGTGCTGAATCTGGGCATAGAGCGCCGAATCGTACTTGAACACCTCGGCCTGGCCTGCATGCTTGTTGCCCAGCAAGAACTCCAGGGTACGGTACTGATAGGACTGAAACCCCGACGACTGGCCCAGCACCGGACGGAATTCAGCGTATTCCGAGGGTGTCATGGTTTCCAGCACGGCCCACATATTGAATAGTTGCTGCTGTATCAGCTTGGCCCGCGACAATATCTTGAAGCAGGGTTCCAGCTCGTCGCGCGCTACATGGCCTACCGCCGCCCGCAGTTCATGTATCAGTTGCTTGAGCCATAGCTCCGACACCTGATGCTGCACGATGAACAGCATTTCGTCATGGTGGGGCGGGTTGGAGAGTGGCTGCTGTGCCGCCAGCAATTGGTCCAGCCGCAGGTAGCCGCCGTAACTGAGCCTGTCGGTGAAATCGGTCTGTATGCCGGCTTCCAGATCGCGTTGGTTTTGCATGGCGTAAGGCCCCTGATTGAAAGGCCGCGATGATGCGCCGGACCAGGCTTGCACTCAAGCTGCGCTGCGACATGGGCGACAACTGGCATGGATACCAGCCCGACAAAATGCCAGACGCTAACCAGTCAGGCGCCATCCCGCCTGGCCTGCTGGGCGTTCTGACGCAAGCCGCCTGCAAAGGCGCATTGCGCTGTCTATAGTGCTGCTTGGCAACAGAAATATATAGCCGTCAACGACGACCCCAACGCCTTGCTTCTACGCAAGCCCAGGGGGTTGCTGGCGGTGCCACAAGCCATTCTGCCATTGGGGAGGTACTCATGATTTACCGTTCCATGTTGATCCGCAGTCTGCTGCTTGGCGCTGCGCTGGTAAGCACGCAACCCAGCCTGGCGCTGGACAAACCGGTTGGGCGCACCGCGCTCACCATCAGCGGCAAGGTCGGCAAGCCCAACGATGGACCCCGTGCGGTGTTTGACATGGCCATGCTGGCCAAGCTGCCACAACAGACCTTCACCACCAAGACGCCCTGGTACCCACAACCGGTCAAATTCACCGGCCCCCTGCTGCGCGATGTACTGGCAGCAGCTGGTGCCACTGGCAGCAAGATCGTGGCGGTTGCCCTCAACGACTACAAGACCGAGATCCCCTTTGCAGACGCCCAGCAGCATGACGTGATCGTGGCGCGATTGATGAACGACAAGCCCATGCCAGTGCGTGAAAAAGGCCCCTTGTTCATCGTTTACCCCTTCGATACCAAGACCGAGCTGCGCGCCGAGATTTACTACAACCGCTCTGCCTGGCAGCTCAACGCCCTGCAGGTGCAATAGCCGCCATCGCCAGCATGTTCCGCGGCAAATACCTGCTACGCCTTATCGTGGCCAGCCTGATGCTGGTCTATATCGCCATCGGCGTCATCCAGTACCACCAGTTCCAGAACATGGGCCAGGTGATGCGGCGGGGTGATGACAACGCACTGTGGGCCTTTCTTCAGCTCAATGTGGAATACCAGCGCTTTGACCATGCGCTGCACCAGCGTCTGTTCGACCCTGCCGGTATGCCGGTGGAGGATCTGCAGCTGCGTTACGACATCCTGGTCAGTCGCCTGGGCGCCATCGAAACCGGCACCGCCAGGACACTGCTGACCGACCAGCCCATCTACAGCAAGGCCGTGTCCGAACTGGCCGCATTTGTAGAAGTTGGCGATCGCTACCTGGGCATGAGCGCCGACCTGCCGATAGACCCATCCGGTATGCAGGCCCTGCGTGAAAAGTTGGGTACGCTGCGAGAGACAGTGCAGGAACTGGCCTATACCGCATCCCGCGTATCGGCCCAGGTGGTAGATGAGCGCAACACCGAAGTCCGCAACCAGGCCATACAAACCACAGCCCTGACCGCTTTTCAGTGCGTGCTGACCTTTCTGCTGGCCATCGCCATGGCCCGGCAGTTCCGCAAGCGCGAAAAAGCCAAGGCCATTGCTCTGGCAGCCCAGGCAGAGCTGGTCGAAACCCTAAAGCGCAATGAAGAGGTGCTGGAGGTCAGGGTAGCCCAGCGCACTGGCGAACTGGCACTCGCGAACGCAGCACTACAGGCGCATGAGGTTGAGCTGGAAGCGGCCCGTGCCCGTGCCGAGGATGCCTCACAGATGAAATCGGATTTCCTGGCCAATATGAGCCATGAGATCCGCACCCCGATGAACGCCGTCATCGGCATGAGTCACCTAGTGCTGGGGAGTGAGCTGACCAGCAAGCAGCGGGACTACGTGGAGAAAATCCAGCGCTCAGGCCAGCACCTGCTGGGTCTGATCAATGACATTCTCGATTTCAGCAAGATCGAGGCAGGCAAGCTGCATGTCGAGAACATTGAGTTCGAACTACACGAAGTGCTGGAGAACGTAGCCAACCTGATAGGCGAAAAATGCGCCGCCAAAGGGCTGGAACTGATCTTCGATATCGACCCGGCGCTACCGAATGACCTGCTGGGTGACCCCTTGCGGCTGGGGCAGATACTGATCAACTACGCCAACAATGCAGTCAAGTTCACCGATAGCGGCGAAATTGTGGTGCGGGCGCGCAAATTGGCCCTGGAAGACGGCACGGTGCTGGCCAGGTTCGAGGTGCAGGATACCGGCATCGGGCTTAGCCCCGAGCAGCAATCCCGTCTGTTCCAGTCCTTCCAGCAGGCAGACAGCTCGACCACCCGCAAGTACGGCGGCACCGGTCTGGGTCTGGCTATCTCGCTCAAGCTGGCGGAGCTGATGGGCGGCCAGGTCGGCGTGGAGAGCGAACTGGGGCACGGCAGCACCTTCTGGTTTACTGCGCGGCTGGGCGTAGGTGTTGCCAAGGTGCGGACCTTGCTGCCTGCCCCCGACTTGCGTGGCCGCCATGTACTGGTAGTGGACGACAACCCGCAGGCACGCCACATCATTGCAGAGATGCTGCGTAGCATGACGTTTGAAGTAGGCGAGGCAGAATCGGGCGCACAGGCACTGAGCATGAGCCAGACAGCGCAGACAGCAGGCCAGCCGTATGAAATTGCCTTTCTGGATTGGAAGATGCCGGGCATGAACGGCTTGGAGACCTATCAGCACCTGGCACTCCAACCCCAGCCCCCCTACCCCGTCATGGTGACCGCCTATGGCCGTGAAGAGGTCTTCCACGAAGCTGAACGGGCTGGCATACGCCTGCTACTGGTCAAACCAGTCAACCCCTCGCTGCTCTTTGATGCCGCCATGCGTGCCCTGGGAGGCGAGGCAATAGATGAGGCACCGCGAAGCAGCACCAATGTAGGCCATACCGACCTATCCACCCTACGCGGGGCACGGGTGCTGCTGGTCGATGACAATGATCTGAACCAGCAGGTGGGCCGCGATCTGCTAGAGGGTGCAGGCCTGGTGGTCGAGGTCGCCGAGAATGGCCAGGTATCGCTCGACATGCTGGAGAAGGCCAGCTACGACATAGTACTGATGGACATGCAGATGCCTGTCATGGATGGCCTGACTGCCACCCGCTTGCTGCGCGAGCGCCCCGAACTGGCCAAGCTGCCCATACTGGCCATGACAGCCAATGCCATGAGCAGTGACAGGGATCGCTGCCTGGAAGCCGGCATGAATGGCCATATCGCCAAGCCCATCGACCCGGATGAGCTGTTCGACATGTTGCTGCAATGGATACCGGCGCGCGCCGCGCCGCTGGTAGCGCCCATCCCCGCCCCGGTGCCTGCCGCGAGTACGCCGGTGTCCGGGCCAGCCAGCCCCGACCCCCTGGCGGGTATTCCTGGGCTGGATGTCGTGGCGGGCATGAAACGGGTGCTGAACAAGCGCCCAGCCTACGAGGGCATGCTACGCAAATTCATCAGTGGGCAAGGGCTAGCGGTAGCGCAAACGCGCGAGTACCTGGCAACCGATCAGCGCGATGACGCCCGGCGGATCATGCATACCCTAAAAGGGACAGCCGCCACTATAGGCGCTCCGGCCCTGTCTGCTCTGGCCGGAGAGGTTGAACAGGCCTTGATGGAAGGTGTCGCGGCTGGCGAGATTGAAACCATGCTGCCCAAAGTTGAGGCCGACTGCCTGGCACTGATTGCCGCCCTCGCCCAAGCCATGCCGGAGCAGGTCGAGACGATGGAGGCCGCCGATGTGGACTGGATCGAGGCCCGACGCTTGATTGCGCAGCTGGACCAGTTGCTGGCCGACGATGACTCCGATGCCATCGAACTGTTCGAAAACCACGCCAGCCTGCTCAAGGCGGCCCTAGGCCCACACTACAACACGATAGAACGCGCCATCAGCAGCTACATCCTGGTCGATGCCCTGGCGGCCCTGCGCGCCGCCAAGGCGCAGACGGCCGCATTGAGCGAGGAAACCGCAGCATGAGCAACCCTTTGGATTTCACGGAAAAACATACGGTACTGGTGGTGGACGACACACCAGACAACCTCTCGCTGATGAGCGGGTTGCTACGGGCCGCCTACAAGGTCAAATTGGCACCTAATGGCGAACGGGCCTTGCAGATTGCAGCGGGTGAAGGCAGACCGGACCTGATACTTCTCGATATCATGATGCCGGAGATGGACGGCTACGAAGTCTTGCGCCGCCTGCAAGCCGACGGTGCTACCCGCGATATCCCGGTGATCTTCCTGACCGCCATGAGCGCAAGCGAAGACGAAAAGATTGGCCTGGACCTGGGCGCAGTGGACTACATCACCAAGCCCATCAACCCAGCCATTGTCCTGGCGCGGGTGCATAACCACTTGCAACTCAAGGTGGCGCGTGACTTCCTGCGTGACCAGAACACCTATCTCGAGGCCGAGGTCGCCAAGCGTACCGAGGAAGTCATCGCCATACAGGATGTCACCATCCGGGCCATGGCTTCGCTGGCAGAAACCCGCGACAACGAGACCGGCAACCATATCCGCCGCACCCAGTTCTACGTCAAGGCCTTGGCGCTGCACCTGCAGCCTCACCCTCGCTTTGCCAGCGAGCTGACCGAGTCAGCCATAGAGTCCTTGTTCAAATCCGCCCCATTGCACGATATCGGCAAGGTGGGCATACCCGACCGCATCCTGCTCAAACCCGGGCGGCTTGATCCCGACGAGTTCGAAATCATGAAAACCCACACTACCCTGGGGCGTGATGCCATTGCCCGGGCCGAAGCCGAGCTGGGGCGCACCATTCCCTTCCTGCGCTACGCCAAGGAGATTGCCTATGCCCACCAGGAAAAATGGGATGGTTCAGGCTATCCGGAAGGCCTGGTGGGTGACGACATACCGATGTCAGCCCGCTTGATGGCGGTAGCCGATGTCTATGACGCCCTGATCTCCAAGCGTGTCTACAAACCCGCGTTCTCTCACGACAAGGCCAGCGACATCATTCGCGAGGGACGTGGCAGTCACTTTGATCCTGATGTGGTGGACGCCTTTCTGAGCATACACGAGACCTTTCGGCAGATTGCCGCACGCTATAGCGATGGCGAGGAAGCGCTGATTGCAGAAACTGAACGGCTGGCCAGCGACTACCCCACCGACCATGTCGAAATCAAAGGCTGAACATGAACCTGAGTGGCTTGAGCATACTGATTGCTGAAGATGATCCACCCATGCGTGCCGCGCTGACGGCACAACTGCAAGGTTGTGGCTTTGGCAGGGTGCTGCAGGCAGACAGCGGCGCCACGGCACTGAAGCAGATGCATGCAGAGCGCGTCCATATCGTGGTCAGCGAGCTCAATATGCCGGACATGACCGGCCTGGCGCTGCTGGAGGCCATGCGCGGCGAGCCGGCCCTGGCAGACCTGCCTTTTGTCTTGATGTCGGGCGGGCTGGACCGGCGCTCAGCCGAGCAGGCAATACGGCTGGGCATCGGTGATCTGGTGATCAAGCCCTTTACCGGCAAGCGCTTGCTGGAGCGCATACTCAAGGTCTTGCAGCGCGATGTCGGCGTGGTGCTTGAGCACGAACACCCCGAACGGGGCACCATCTTGGTGGTGGACGACGCCCCAGAGAACCTGCAACTGGTGGCCAGTCTCTTCCGCGACCAGTACAAGGTCAAACTGGCCCATAACGGTGAAAAAGCAATCGCCATCTGCCAGTCGGACTCCCCGCCCGACCTGATGCTGCTGGATGTGATGATGCCCGGCATGGACGGCTTTGAAGTAGCCGCCAAGCTGCGCGAGCATCCAGCATCGGAACACATGCCCATCATTTTCGTGACCGGATTGACCGACGATGCCTCCCGCGAGAAGGGGCTCTCGATGGGTGCTGTGGACTATGTCTTCAAGCCTGTAGACCCGGTACTGATGAAGCTCCGGGTGCGCAACCTGATGCGCCATGTTGAGTACCAACGCCAGTTGCAGACTGATTTCGACCGCCTGCGCGAGCTCGCCCATCTGCGTAGCGAGATGGACAGGCTGATGCAGCAGGACCTGAAACAGCCCCTGCAAGCCATACTCCCAGGCCTGCGTAGCCTGGCAAGCGCAACTGCGCTGAACCCCGAGCAGCAAGCCATGGCCAGCGCTGCCGAACAGGCCACCAGCCAGACCATAGAGCTGCTCGATCTCTCCAGCGAGCTGCTGCAGATCGAAGCAGGCCAGATGCAACCCAGCATACAGGCCATCCCCATAGGGCAGTTGCTGCGTGATCTCGCCACGCTATTCCGGCAGCGATATGCCGACAAGCCGGTGCTGCTGGCAGTAGCCACCGAGACCACTGGTAGCGCACCGCTGGAAGTGAAGGCCGATGCCACGCTCTGCCATTCGCTGTTCTACAGCCTCTTCAAATATGCCTGCGATGCAGCCCCAGCAGCCGGCGAGGTCGAAATCAACCTGGGCCACCACGGTCCGGTTGAAATCACCCTGAGCATGCCTCATGCACTCACACCAGCTGAGCAGGCCCAGTTCTTCAAGCGTCCCACTGGTAGCCTGGGCAGCAATGGCTATGCCATCCGCACCCTGGCACAGGCACAGGGTGGTGATGCGCGCCTGCTAAGCGAGCCCAGCGCTCCCCCGACTTTGCTGGTCATATCGCTACCGGCCACTGAGAACCAGTCATGAACGCCAGTCATCGCTGGGCGGTGACGGGCTGAGCAGCCACCAGGGATGCCCTGGCGCCAGAGGACGGCGCAGCCTGCTACGGTGGGTTCTCAGAGCCTGTTCAAAGTCTTTTCGCCGCGTCGCGGCCCGCTGGGCTCGCAACCTTGCCGGATGAAGGGCAAGGCCCAAGCCGCGCAGCGGTACGGGTACCGTCAGCGGCTTGCAACGCCGCCACTCGCCGGCAAGGCTGCGAACCCGAAGGGCTGATCTGGAAAACGGCCATTCACTGCGTTGTGGCGCTTGGCAATAACTTGTTATTGCCTGCGCACCACGCCTTGTGTCTGGCCATTTTCCAGATCAGCCCAGCGGGCCGGCGCGCGGCGAAAAGGCTTTGAACAGGCTCTCACAACCACCCTGCCCGTTTGAATCGCCACCACAGCACTACGTCCACCACCAGCATGGCCATCAGGGTAAGCGGGTAGCCCAGGTTCCACTTCAACTCAGGCATATGCTCGAAGTTCATGCCATAGATGCCGGCGAGCATGGTGGGCACCGCAAACAGGGCGGCATAGCCCGCCAGCTTCTTGCTCACGGCAGATTCATCCAGCGAGATCATGGCCAGGTTGACCTGCACCGCCGTACTGGACATATCGCGCAGCGACTCGACCGATTTGACGATGCGTTCCAGGTGGTCATAGACATCGCGATAGTATTCATGCATGCCCATGCATACCCCAGGCACCCGCCCGCCGTACAAATGGGCGATGGCGTCAAGCAAAGGCACTACGGCGTGGTTCACCGTCACCAGCTTGCGTTTGAGCGTGTATAGCGCTTCGATATTGGCGCGTGCCGGATTATCCTCGGCAAACATACGATCTTCTATGGTTTCCAGCTCGCCCTGCAGGCGGTGGATAATGCCAAAGTAACGATCTACCACGGTATCGATCAGGGCATACAGTACATAGCCTGCGCCATGCTGCAGCAGGTGTGGCTCCCGTTCGGTACGTTCGCGCACATTGAGGAAACCAATGCGTGAACGATTGCGGATGGACAAGACGAAGTTAGGCCCGACAAAGATGGCTACCTCCCCCTTCTCCAACAAGCCGGCTTCATCCATGTCCAGCACATGCAGCACACAGAACAGCGTGTTGCCATACTCCTCAACCTTGGGCCGCTGATGACCATTGCGGGCGTCCTCCACCGCCAGTTCGTGCAGGCCGAACTCCACCTGCATTTCAGTCAGCTCTTCTGCTGTGGCATCCTTCAGTGCTACCCAGACAAAGCAATCAGGCTTACCCACGTATTCGCTGATAGCGGCCACCGGCAAATCAGCAAGCTTATGACCAGCCTGGTAGGCCGCGCAGTTGATCAGCATATTGTTCTCCGCTATTACCCACTTTGAACAGGCTCTGAGCCATCCCAGTGTGGCGATTTCAGCCAGACGCACAAGCGTGGGCTGTACGCGGATACAGCAAGCTTGTGCAGCAACGGCAGCAGGTTTTGTCAGCTGCTTATCAATCATGAAAGCCTGCCTCGGCAGGCATAGCAAGGACCGGCCTATGCAATACATCGAAATCGCGCTGGCGGCACAAAAGCAGATTGCCCTGGTAGCGCACGACAATATGAAAGCCAACCTGCTGGATTGGGCACGTACCCACAAGGCAGAACTGGCAAGCCATACCCTGTACGCCACGGGTACGACCGGTGGTTTGCTGGAGGCTGAGCTGGATCTGCCGGTAGCCCGCTTCCAGAGCGGACCACTGGGCGGCGACCAGCAGATTGGTGCCGCCATTGTCTCGCGCCAGATTGATTGCCTGATCTTCTTCTGGGATCCGCTCGAACCCCAGCCCCATGACCCTGACGTCAAGGCCTTGCTGCGCATGGCCGTGGTCTGGAACATACCCATGGCTTGCAACCGTGCCACCGCAGACTTCATCATCAGCTCGCCGTTGATCTCGGCCGCTTATCGCCGCAGTGTCCCCGATTACAGTGCCCACCAGGCCCGTACCATCCCCAATTGAGACTGGAGAAAACCATGCGCACTCGCCGCTACCTGCTTACCCTGCTGCTCACCGCTGGCCTGTTCGCCCAGGCGGAGGGGCTGGATAAGCTCAACAACAAGGATGCCGCCAGCGGGCTCAAGGAAGCACTGACCCAGGCTGCCACCGTGGCGGTAGGGCAGCTCGGCAAGGCGGATGGTTTTCTGGGCAACAGCGAAGTGAAGATTCCCCTACCGGACGGCTTGCGCAAGGCAGAAAAACTGTTACGTACCCTGGGCCAAGGCGAGCGTGCTGACGAGCTGGTCACCAGCATGAATCGCGCTGCCGAAAAAGCCGTACAGGAGGCCAAGCCGGTGCTGGTCGACAGCATCAAGAAAATGAGCTGGCAGGACGCCAAGGGTATTCTGACGGGAGGCGACACAGCGGCGACCGACTACTTCCGGCGCACGACCAGCGAAGCGATCAGTGCGCGTTTCAAACCTATCGTGGAAAAGGCCACCGCCAAGGTGAAACTGGCCGAAAAATACAATGCCTACGCCGGCCAGGCGGCCCAGTTAGGCCTGATCAAGCGTGAGGACGCCAACCTCGACAACTATGTCACCCAGCGTACGCTGGACGGACTCTTCCTGATGATAGCCAAGGAAGAAAAAGCCATCCGGGCCGATCCGATGGGCCAGGCCAGCAAATTGCTGCGCAAGGTTTTTGGTGTTCTGTAACCAGCGCTGCAGACTACCCGCCAAGGGATGTCCTTGCCCCTGTTGGGTATTGCCCGCCATTTATCCGCGCCTATGGCAGCTCGTCGCGGTTTAAGCGGTTTGCTGATGTCATTTTGCTATAGTCGCCCCCTTACCCGGCCTGGCCGGGCATCAAGAGGACGATAAGATGAAGCGGCTCACCCGCCTGGTACTACTCAGCCTGCTTGCCACCCAGGCACTGGCAGGCCAGGAACCCCTGCCCATGCGTTTGCCCGACAATGTACGCCCGCTGGCCTACGATGTCGCGCTCACCCTGGATCCAGCACAGCCCCGGCATAGCGGCACCGTCACCATAGAGGTGGACGTGCTGCATCCCAGCAAGACACTGCGGCTCAATGCAACCGGCATTGCCGTACGCTCTGCCCTGCTGGAGCTGGGCGGCAAGACCTACCGCGCCAGCGCCCGCGTGCTGGACGACGACCTGATGGACCTGCGTTTCAGCCAGCCTGTACCAGCCGGCATAGGCCAGCTCAAGCTGGCATTCGACGGGCATATCCAGGACAAGGACGTCTACGGCCTGTTCCGCCAGCATGAGGCCGGTGATTGGTATGCCTTCACTCAGTTTGAATCCACCGGCGCACGCATGGCCTTCCCCAGCTTTGATGAACCTGGCTGGAAAGTGCCCTGGACCCTGTCGCTGACCGTACCCGACAAACTGATGGCGGTGGCCAACACACCCGCCATCAAGGAGAGCCCGGTCAAGCCCGGCTGGAAACGGGTGGACTTTCAGACCAGCAAACCCATGCCCAGCTATCTGGTGGCATTTGGTGTCGGCCCGTTCGACGTGCTGGATGGTGGCAAGGTAGGCAACACGGCACTGCGCTATATCACCCCGCGCGGTCGCGCCGCCGACGCCCGCTTTGCGGCCAAGGTTACACCCGGCATTGTGGCCAAGCTGGAGGCCTATTTTGGCATGCCTTACCCCTACGAGAAGCTGGACAGCCTGGTACTGCCGCTGACCGAGGGATTTGGCGCCATGGAAAATGCCGGCCTGATTACCTATCAATCCGGCCTCTTACTAGCCAAGCCCTATGAGGAAACCACCAGCTTCCAGCGCGACTATGTGGCGGTGGCCGCCCACGAACTGGCCCATCAGTGGTTTGGCAATTACGTCACTATGGCCTGGTGGGATGATCTGTGGCTGAACGAAGCGTTCGCCTCCTGGATGGGTGACAAGATCACCGCCGAAGTCATGCCCCAGTGGCAATGGGACAGCAGCTTGCAATACTCGCGCGCCAAGGCCATGCGAACTGACCGCCTGGCCAGTGCCCGCCGGGTACACCAGCCCATACTCACCAATCAGGATATGGGAGGTGCATTCGACAGCATTACCTATGACAAGGGCCAGACCATATTGGCTATGTTCGAGACCTGGCTGGGCGATGCGCAATTCCAGGCCGGTGTCGGTCGTTACATGAAGCGTCATGCCTGGAGCAACGCCAAGGGCAGCGACTTTATCCAGGCCATGGCGGGCGATCAGCCCGAGGTCGCTGCGGCGTTCCGTAGCTTTATCTCCCAGCCTGGCATTCCCAAGGTCAGCGTCAGCCTGGACTGCAGCGCTGCGCCCACGCTCAAGGTCAGCCAGCAGCGCTTCCTGCCCAAGGGCTCTATGGGCACGCAGGATGCGCTATGGCATATACCGCTGAATATCCGCACACCAGCTGGCCAGACCCGCTTACTGCTCAAGCAGGGCCAGGACAGCGTCAGGCTGCCGGACTCCCGCTGCCCAGGCTGGGTACAGGCCAATGCCGGCGGCACCGGCTACTACCGGGTTGCCTACGCGCCTGGTCTGCTGCACAAGCTGATGACCCAGGGCAAGCCCAGCGACAACGAAATGCTGGCCGACCTTGATGACGCCCAGGCGCTGACGGAATCAGGTGACCTGCCCCTGGCCGATGCCTTGTCATTGGCGGCCTATGCGGCCAAACACCCGCGCCGCGAAGTTGTCGAGGCTGCGGCTACCCTGCTCAAGAGTGCGGCACCGTTGGTGTCTCCGGATCAACAACGTGCCTACGCCGCGTTATGGCAGCAAGCCTTTGGCGAGCGTGCACGGCAACTGGGCTGGCTGGTCAAGGCAGGCGAGAGTGATGCCGACAACCTGTTGCGCGCCAGCCTGCTAACGCAATTGGCCGACTATGGGCAGGATGCGCCGCTGCGCCAGGAGGCCGGGCTGCTCACACGGCAATGGCTTGCTGGCAAGGCCACCCTCGATGTATCGGTGCGTGGCAGCATCCTCAAGACCGCCGCCCTGGAAGGTGACCGCCCTCTGTTTGATGCCTTGCAAGCACGTGTGCTGCAGGCTGTCGATCGCAATGAACGGGAGGAAATCTACTCGGCGCTGGGCAACCTGCGCGAGCCCTCCCTGGCTGAAGCAGCGCGGGGATTGCTGCTGAACAAGCAGCACGACATCCGCGAGGCAAGACGCATGCTGCGTACGCAGAATGACAATCCCGAGCTGCGCAAAGGTGCACTGCGCTTTGTCATGCAGGCGTACAAACCGCTGACACAGCGTTTGTCCAAGGACGGCCCAGGCAATCTGCCACGGGATTTCAACCAGTTCTGTGGGCAGGACGAGGCCCGCGCGGTGGAAACCTTCTTCGGCCCGCTGGCCACGCGCTACAACGGTGGCCCCAACACCCTAAGACAGTCGCTGGAAGCCATACGCCTGTGCGCGGTGTATCGCGATACCCAGCAACAAAGCCTGGCTGCTTATCTCGCGACCTTCAGTTCATAGGCGCTCAAGGACAGGTGTTGGAAACAAAAAAAAGCCGGGTTGGAGACCCGGCTTTTTTCATACCACAATTAGCGCGCTTACTTTGCCGCTTGCGCTGCTTTCACTGCAGCCTCTGCATCAGCTATACCCGCACCGCAACCGGCACAGGCCGATGGGAATGGCCTTGCTGTCTGCTGCATGAGGGCCCGCAACTGGGCGGAGGTCAGCCTGGGGTTGACCGACAGCATCAGCGCTGCCAAGCCGGCAATATGCGGTGCCGCCATGGACGTACCTTGATAGAAGTAATAGCTGTCGGCACCCGGCTCGCTCAGACCCTCGTTGAAGGTCGACAAGATGCCATCACTTGCCTCGAAGGTCTCACCACCGGGGCCTGCCAACGACACCAGCGAACCGTAGTTGGAGTAGTACGCCCGGCCGCCGGCACGGGTAGTAGCGGATACCGCCAGTACACCAGGGCAACTGGCCGGCTGGGCACTACGCACGTTCTGCGATTCATTGCCGGCTGCCGCCACCACCAGGGCACCCAGCTTGCTGACATGCGCTACGGCTTCGCGATAGCTGTTCAGGCAGGGAATGGCGCTACCGAGCGACAGATTCAGCACACGGGCTGGGTTGGCATTATCGGGAACACCGGTCACGGTGCCGCCCGATGCCCATACCATGGCGTCAATGATGTCGCCACTGCTGCCACCACACTTGCCCAGCACGCGCACCGGTACCACTTTGGCTGCCGGCGCTACGCCAGCCACACCTATGCCATTGTCGGCCACGGCAGCGACTGTGCCGGCCACATGGGTGCCGTGCCAGCTGCTACCCTGGCCACAATCATCACCTGGGTCGGTGGGGTCCGCATCACGGCCATCACCATCATTACCAGCCGCGTCATTGCTGATGAAGTCATAGCCCGGCAACAGGTTGGCCACCAGGTCCGGATGGGCTCTCACCCCGGTATCCAGCACAGCCACCACGGCACCTTCGCCACGGGTAATGTTCCAGGCGCGCTCGACATTCATGCCGCCAGCAGGCTCGTACATATCCCACTGCATACTGTAGTAGGGGTCGGTGGGCACGGCCATGATGCGGTTGATCACGTCCGGCTCGGCGTAGGCGATGTCCGGGTTGTTGCGTTGCATTTCACGCGCCAGGCGGAAAGCAGCTGCGACACTGATGGAACGACCCAGCTTGAAGACATCGGCACCGATACTCAACTGCCGGGTGTGGCTGATGCTCAGCCCACTCTTGGCAGCGATAGGGGCCAGCCTCTGGGCACGCTCGGCCCCTTGCTGCATGGCCTGGGCGCGGCTCAGGCTGGCGCCTGCGGCATTGCGCTTGAATTTCACGATCAGCGAACTGACCATGTCATTGGCTGGCTGGACACGCGTGGCTGCAGACCTAGCCTGCAGGCGAGGCTGCGAGTGCGGCTGCTCCGCCGATGCCGTGGGTTGCTTGGTACCGGCGTGGGCCGGCGCGGCCAAGGCGGCGCCCAGCACCACGGCCAGGCTCAGCGATGAAAGTTTGTTTTGACGAAACATGTGCGGCTGACTCCTCAGTTCGTCTTGAAATACGGAATACGGGTAAGACGTGCAGCAACGGCACTGCTATCGCCGCCGGCATGCTTGCCACCCCAGGTCACGAAGCTGCCATCCTGGCGCTGTGCCAGGAAGCCGCCAAAGGCGCTGCGATAAATAGCGCGCACACCCTTGAGCTGGCTGGCCACACTGCTGCTATCGCCACCATCGGCGGCGGCACCCCAGGTCAGGACGCTGCCATCCAGGCGCAAGGCGGCAAAGGCCCGGTGGTTGGCATACACCGCCAGAACACCGAAATTGCTATTGGCTATCGCACTGGCATCGCCCCCGTTCTCCGGGTCGCCCCAGGCCACCACCGTGCCGTCACGGCGCAAGGCAGCAAAGGCGGTTTCTGTCGCCACGACATCGCGAACCTGAACCAGCTTGCTCTTGATGGCGGTGTAGCCGGCAATACCGCGATAAGGCTCGCCCCAGCTCACGACGCTGCCGTCGGCCTTATGGGCAGCAAAGGCCACATGGTTACCGTAGACACGGCTGACCTTGCTCAACTCGGCCGCCACAGCGCTGGCATTGTTGCCGTAGTCAGAGAAGCCATCGCCGCCCCAGGCCACCACACTGCCGTCGGTCTTGAGTGCAGCAAAAGCCAGACCACTGCTATAGAGGGTCTTGACCCCGCTTTGCAACAACTTGGCAGTGTCTTCGCCAGGATAGCCACCAAAGCCTGCACCCCAGGTAAACACCGAACCATCCTTGCGCAGCACGGCAAAGTCAGTGCGGTTGGCTTGCAACTGAACCACGTCATGCAGCTGTGCCGGATCGGCATCAAAGATGACATCCGGGTCGCCCCATGCCACCACGCTGCCATCCTGCTTCAGTGCGGCAAAAGCACTGTCATTGCTGGCCCAGCTGCTCACATTGGTCAGCTGCGCCGCCACGTCCTCGGTCAACACCGTAGGCACCGAAAAGGTTGCACCTTCGCCATCGAACAGTATCCGGCCCGAACCCCAGCTGGCCACGGTGCCATCCTTCTTGCGCGCCAGGAAGGCCAGCTCGCCGGGCAAGACATCGGCCACACCGGTCAAGGGCGCCGTCGGCGTGTCGGAGCGCCCGCCGGCCAGGCTGGAGCCCCAGGTCACCACCGTGTCGTCTGCCAGTACGGCAGCAAATGCGCGTTCGCTGCCCGCGATCTGCCTTACGCCAATCAGCTTGCTGGCGACATTGCTGGCATCGCCACCCCAGATCGGGTGGCCCCAGGCTTCAACCGTGCCGTCTGCCTTGAGCACGGCGAAGGCTGCTGCACTGGCAAATACCCGGCGGCGATCCAGGGTGCGTGTATCGCTTGCAGTACCGCAGGTGGCAGTGATGGTCACCGGCTCTTCCGGCACGGTATCGGTCAGGCGATCCGCCTGGCCCAGGGTGCGGCCTTGGGCATCTTTCCAGCTATATTGGGTTGCCGTCGGACTGCAGTTAGCCACGGTAGGGACGGCGATCAGCACATCGCCACGGGCGCCGAACACATCGAGTTTGACAGTGGGTGGCGGTACCGGGGTAGGCGGTGCGTCGCTATTGCCCATACAGGCAGTAAGCGCAGCGACGAGGGGCAACAGGGCCCAGTTAGCCGAGGGGGCGTGTTTCAAGGGAATACTCCTTCGCATCTAATTCAGCTGGCTGCCAAGAGCCTGTTCAATGTCTTTTCGCATCGTGCCGGCCCGCTGGGCTGATCTGGAAAATGGCCAGGCACAAGGCGTGGTGCGCAGGCAATAACAAGTTATTGCCTGCGCACCACAACGTAGTGAGTGGCCGTTTTCCAGATCAGCCCTGCGGGTACGCAACCTTGCCGACGAGTGGCAGCGTTGCAAGCCGCTTACGGTACCCGTACCGCTGCGCGTCTTGCGCCTTGCCTTTCATCCGGCAAGGCTGCGAACGACGATGTGAAAAGACATTGAACAGGCTCTAAGCAGCTCTGCTTGCGGCGCAGCTCGCGGCAAGCTTGGGATAGTCGAGCCTGCACGCATGCAGTGCCAGCAAAAAAGCGACAAATCACGCGACCACGCCTTTTTTACAACACTGCTGTCGCCATCACCCCGCAGATTGTTATTCATACCGGGTTTTATGACCGCAACAAATCCTTCAACGCGACGTAATACAGCCCCCTAATAATCCGCGCTCCTTCCCACTCCCCTCCCCCTGGAGCGCACCATGAGTCAGTTCGACGACAACGAGAACATTTCGATCAACCCCAGCCGGGCAGAGCACTTCAACCAACTGGTCGACCGTGTCGTCTCGCGTCGTGGAATACTGAAAAGCGGACTCGGCCTGGGCGCCGTGGCTTTCCTGGGCGGCAATCTGGCCGCCTGCAGCAGCGATGGTGGTACCGAGCCCGTGGCGCCCGTGCCGCCACAAGCCCCCATGCTGAATTTCAAGCAGGTCAGCGTTAGCAGCGGTGATGCCATCGTGGTGCCCGAGGGCTATGTGGCCGAAGCTTTCGTTCCCTGGGGTACGCCCCTGGTCAAGGGTGCGCCCGCCTGGAAACCGGATGGTTCCAACACGGGTGCAGACCAAGCCTTGCAGATGGGCGACAACCACGATGGCATGCATTACTTCCCCATCGGTGGCACCAACAGCAGCGAAGGCCTGCTGGTGATGAACCACGAGTACATCAACCCGGAGTACTTCTTCGCCTATGAACCTGGCCAGACCGATGTTTTCGGCACCTGGACACTGGACAAGGTACGCAAGGCCCAGCACGCCCATGGCGTCTCGGTGGTCCATATCAAGAAGGATGCGGCCGGCAAATGGCAGCTGGTGGTCGGCTCAGCCTACAACCGCCGCATACACGGCAACACTCCCATGCTGATGACCGGCCCTGCGGCAGGGCACGCCCTGCTCAAGACCAGCGCCGATCCGTTCGGCAGCTATGCCTTCGGCACCCTCAACAACTGCGGCAATGGCTATACCCCATGGGGCAGCTATATCACCTGTGAAGAGAACTTCAACGGCTACTTTGGCACGACAGTGAGTGGTGCCAGCCAGACCGCGCTGATGAAGCGCTACGGCTTGTCCTCTGGCCGCTCGGGCTATCGCTGGGAGGATTTCGACAACCGCTTCGACTGGTCCAAGGAGCCGAACGAATCGAACCGCTTTGGCTGGATCGTTGAAATCGACCCCTTCGACCCGACCTCCACCCCCAAGAAGCGCACTGCACTGGGGCGTTTCAAGCACGAAAACGCCGCCTATGCCATCGCCGCCGATGGCCGCGTGGTGGTCTATATGGGCGATGACCAGGCGGGCGAGTTCGTCTACAAGTTCGTCTCGGACGGCAAGTACGATGCTGCCAACCCCACCGCGCCGACCAACCGCAACCTGTTGGAGAGCGGCAAACTGTATGTGGCTCGATTCAGCGATGGCACCACCAAGGGTGACTCCATGGGTACGGGCGAGTGGCTGCTGCTGGACAAGGAAGCCAATGCCAGCCTGAAGGCCGATTCCACCCTGCCTGACCAGGCCAGCGTGCTGATCAATGCCCGCCAGGCAGGCACCGTGGCCGGCGCCACCCCGATGGACAGGCCGGAATGGGTTTCGGTACACCCCACCACCAAGGAGGTTTACCTGACCCTGACCAACAATTCGGGCCGTAGCACCACAGATGACGCCAACCCCCGCACCAGCAACGTCTATGGCCAGATCATCCGCTGGCGTGAAACCGGGGGCGATGCCGCCGCCTTGACGTTCGAATGGGATCATTTCGTACTGGCCGGCAACCCCTCGGCCACACCGCTGAAATCGGCCGGCTCCAGCAACATCAATGCAGGCAACACCTTCAACAGCCCCGATGGCCTGGCGTTTGACCATGATGGCCGGCTGTGGATACAAACCGACGGCAGCGCCGCCAATACTGGCAACTACGCCGGTCAGGGCAATAACCAGATGCTGGTTGCCGACCCCAAGACCCGTGAAATCCGCCGCTTCCTGGTCGGTCCCTCGGGCTGTGAAATCACCGGCATCACCTTCACGCCTGACATGAAGACGCTGTTCATCAATGTGCAGCACCCCGGCGAGCTGGGCAGCCACCCCAATCGTCCTACCATCCCCACGGGCACCTCTGCAGATGTCTACACCCTGCAGAACCCGCTGGTGTTCAGCAAATGGCCGGATGCAAATGGCGGGCGTCCCCGTTCTGCCACCGTCATCATTACCAAGGCCGATGGCGGGAAAATCGGCAGCTAGTCGGGCAACACGCAACACTACCGTAGGGCCGGCACACGTCGGCCCTATTTTTTTGCCGCTGGGCGTATCATCCTGCCGTTTTCACTCTCGTATACAAAGAAGGCAATACCATGACCGATACCCTGATCATTGACGATATCAAGACCGGCGACGGTGCCGAAGCCAAGGCAGGCCAGGAAGTCACCGTGCATTACACAGGCTGGCTGACCGATGGCACCAAGTTCGATTCCAGCAAGGATCGCGGCATTCCCTTTTCCTTCCCCCTGGGTGCAGGCCATGTCATCAAGGGCTGGGACCAGGGCGTGCAAGGTATGAAGATAGGCGGCGTGCGCAAGCTGACTATTCCACCGGCCATGGGCTATGGTGCGCGGGGCGCAGGTGGCGTGATTCCCCCCAATGCCGTACTAGTGTTCGAGGTGGAGCTGCTGGGCCTGGAATAAGCGCCGCCTCGCGGCAGCGTAGTTCACTACGCATCGTCAAGGCGGCCTGGTGTCGCCTTGACCAGTTCGAATCAATCACCGCCCACAATAACGAGGAGACACCTTATGGCGGAATTGCTCGACGATGCACCTCCCGTGGTGCTGCATACCCGTGTGCGCGATCTGCCCTGGCACACGCCGTTCAAATGGCTCAAGTTGGCACTAGGCGATATCCGCGCCACACCAACCGGCCTGCTGTTCTATGGCAGCGCCTTTGTAGCCATGGGCTGGGCCATACGCGGCCTGTTTGGCTACGCGCCGGAACACACCATGACCCTGGTTACGGCCTTTCTGCTGGCCGGTCCCTTCATCTGCCTGGGCCTATACGAGATCAGCCGCCGACATGAGACGGTCGACAAGGTAAAGCTGCTGCCCACGTTGACTGCCTTGCGCATCAATGCCTCGGGCATCAGCCTGTTTGCCATCATCCTGGCCTTGCTGGTGGCCGGCTGGATGCGCGTCTCGGTAGTGGTATTCGCCCTGTTCTTTACCGACGACATCCCGTCCGTCGCGGTGATGCTGACCCCCAAGTTCCTGCTACAGCCAGACAATATGACCTTCATGATCATCTGGCTGGGCTCGGGTGCCCTGTTTGCCCTGCTGACCTTTGCCCTGTCGGTTGTATCCATTCCCATCATGCTGGATCGCGACGCGGATACCTTCAATGCCCTGTTTGCCAGCGTACGGGTATGCCTGGCCAATCCGGTCTGCATGCTGACCTGGGGTGCCATCATCGTGCTGATCGTGCTGGCAGGCTTTGCCTTGTGGGGTGTAGGCGTGGCGCTGGCGGTGCCATTGGTAGGCCATGCCACCTGGCATGCCTATCGCGCCCTGATCGAGTAAGCGCCTGTTCACGTTTTTTCGCCCCGGCGTTCCGGGCAGTCAGAGCCTGTTCAACGACAGATGGGCCGCCCGGATGGCGATGCGTTAGCATTGCCATCTCGACAGCCCACCGCAAGTCACCGCCATGAATATCGTCTTCCTTGATCGCGCCAGCCTACCCGCCCCACTGCGCACTCCCAGGCTGCCACACCACTGGCAAGCGTTCGATGCCACTGCTAACGCAGAAATCATTACCCGATGCCAGGATGCCGATGTGGTCATCAGCAACAAGGTGATGCTTGATGCCACCACCCTGGCTGCCTTGCCCCGGCTCAAGCTTATCGCCGTGGCGGCGACAGGCGTCAATAATGTCGACCTGGCTGTGGCCCGCCAGCGTGGCATAGCGGTAAGCAATATCCGTGGCTATGCCGACGCAACCGTACCCGAGCACGCCTTGATGCTGATGCTGGCGCTGATGCGCAACCTGCCTGCCTATCAGCAAGATCTGGCCAAGGGAGCCTGGGCGCAGTCCCCCTATTTCTGCCACTTTGGTGCCACCGTTCGCGACCTGAACGGGCGCACCCTGCTGGTCGTTGGCAGCGGCTCCCTGGGCCAGGGCACGGCCAAGCTGGCCCGTGCCTTTGGCATGCATGTCGTATTTGCAGAGCGCAAGGGAGCTACTGAGGTACGGCCAGGCCATATCGACTTCGAGCAGGGCCTGCGTGTGGCTGACATCATCAGCCTGCACTGCCCACTCAACGACACCACCCGTGGCTTGATAGATGCCACCGCCCTGGCCGCTATGAAGCCCGGTGCAGTACTGATCAACACGGCACGCGGCGGCATCGTCGACGAAGTCGCTTTGCTGGAGGCACTGCGTCGCGGACACCTGGGTGGGGCCGGCGTAGACGTGCTGCACGAAGAGCCTCCCCGCCATGGCAACCCGCTGTTGGATGCAGGGCTACCCAACCTGATAGTGACACCCCACATAGGCTGGGCCAGTTTCGAGGCCATGAGCCGGCTGGCCGAGCAATTGATAGAGAACATCGAGCTTTGGGCTGCCGGCACACCCCGTAATCTGGTTTAAATGCCGCGAGCCTGGGCCGTAAGCAGCCCTGGCCAGCCGCTCTAAAGCAGCGCAGCTGACTTGATCTGCGCCCACACCTTGCTGCCCACCTGCAACTGCAGCTTGTCGCAAGACAGGCGGGTAATGCGTGCCACCAGCGGCAACTCCCCCACCAGCAGGCTGACCAGCACTTGCGCGGGATGGGATGATGGGTGGATGGCCGCCACTACGCCCGGCAAGCGATTGAGGATGCTGGTGTCCGTTTCTTCGTGCAACGTCAGGCTGACATCTCGGGCCCGTATGCGCACCCTGCAGCCATCGGCGGGCTTCAGGCCCTGCTGGGGTACGCGCAGCTCTCCACCGGCGCAGCTCAGGTGCGCCAACTGGTACTGGCTGTCCACATGGGCCACCACGGCCTGCACGATCACCCCGATCTCGTCCTCAAAACTGGCAGGCAGATCCGGGCGGGCCAAGGTGCTGGACAACGGGCCGGCAGCGACCACCCTGCCAGCTTCCAGCAAAACCAGATGGTCAGCCAGGCGGCTGACTTCTTCCATGGCATGGGTCACATAGACCATGGGGATGGCAAGCTCACGATGCAGCCTATCCAGGTAAGGCAATATCTCGTCTTTACGCGGCTGATCCAGCGCAGCCAGCGGCTCATCCAGCAGCAGCATCCGTGGCGACGCCAGCAAGGCGCGGGCGATAGCCACCCGTTGGCGCTCGCCACCAGAGAGCCGCATCGGCAAGCGTTCCAGCAGATGAGCTATGCCCAGCAGTTCCAGCGCACCCTCCCAGTGCAGTCGCCGCTGCGCCACGGGGGTACGCTGCAAGCCAAATTCCAGGTTGCGGCGTACGTCCAGATGCGCAAACAGACTGGCCTCCTGAAACACCAAGCCCACGCCACGCAAGTGGGTAGATCGCGCAATCCCGCGCTCACTGTCGAGCCAGACCTCGCCCGATACCTCCAGATAGCCGCGCGCCGTAGGCTCCAGACCCGCCAGGCAACGCAGCAGACTGGTCTTGCCCGAACCCGATGCGCCAAACAGGGCAGTCACCCCACTGCCGGGCAGGCTCAGTTCGGCAGCCAGCCGGAAAGCCCCCAGCCCGCATGTCAAATTAGCCCGTACTCTCATACCCGCCGCTCCCGGTTTAGCAGATGTAGCCCCAGCAAGACCACAAAGCTGAATACCAGCATGCCTGCCGCCAGATAATGCGCCTGCGTGTATTCCAGCGCCTCGACACGGTCATAGAGCAGCACCGAGATCACCCGAGTCTGGCCGGGGATATTGCCCCCTATCATCAGTACCACGCCAAACTCTCCCACGGTGTGGGCAAAACTCATGACGGCCGCTGTAATCAATCCTGGCCGCGCCAGGGGTAGCACCACGCTGAAAAAGGTGTCGTAAGGCGAGGCGCGCAAGGTGGCTGCCACCTCCAACGGCCTCGCACCTATAGCTCGGAAAGCCTGCTGCAAGGGTTGCACGGTAAACGGCAGCGAGTAGATAACAGAGGCAATAAGCAAGCCTGTGAAGGTAAAAGGCAGCAGCCCCAGCCCCAGCCAGGTAGTGAACTGCCCAACCGGCCCCTGGCTGCCCATCAGCAACAGCAGGTAGAAGCCCAGCACGGTAGGCGGCAGTACCAGCGGCATGGTCACCAATGCCCCGACACAACGCGACCAGAGACTATCGGTACGCGCCAGCCACCAGGCCAGTGGTGTGCCCAGACCCAGCAGCAACACGGTGGTCAAGGTCGCCAGTTTGGCGGTGAGCCAGATAGCGGCCCAGTCATCGGCAGTCATGATGTAAGGCCGCCCCGATGGCCATTAGTGGACATAGCCGTAGCTCGCCATCACGGCTCTGGCTGCATCCGTTTTCAGATAACCGAGCAAGGCGCTGGCCGCCGGGTTGTCGCGGCCACGAACCAACAAGACCGCATCCTGCTTGATGGGCGTATGCAGCTGTGCCGGAACAACCCAGCCAGAACCACTACGCATCCGGCCATGCTCATAGACTTGCGACAAGGCCACAAAGCCCAACTCGGCATTGCCGGTCGAGACAAACTGATATGCCTGGGCAATGCTCTCGCCCTGTACCAGCTTGGGCAACATGCTGCTGTAGACGCCCATCGCAATCATCGCCTCCGTGGCCGCCACACCATAAGGAGCCACCTTGGGATTAGCGATGGCCAGGTGTTTGAAGCTGGCCGTTTTCAATACCGCACCCGCATTGTCCACCACGCCCTGCTTGGCGCTCCACAGTGCCAATCTTCCCTGGGCATAGGTGAATTGGCTTGCGGCAACAGCCTTGCCATCCTGCACCAGCCGTCTCGGCGTTTCATCGTCAGCGGCCAGCAAGACCTCGAACGGCGCGCCCTGGCTGATCTGCGCATAGAACTTGCCTGTCGCCCCGCTGCTTAGCAGCACCTTGTGCCCGGTCGACTGCTCAAATGCCGCCACTATCTTCTGCATGGGCACGGCAAAATTCGCTGCCACCGCCAACTGCACCTCGGCCGCATGTACGTTTGGCGCGAGCGTCATAAGCAAGGGCATCGCCAACAGGGTCAGGTTCTTCATGCACACCACTCCAAAGATGGGCTGTCATTCAGTATCGCTATGCAGCTTACTACATAGCGATACTGAATGACCAAGTGCCCTACAATGATGTCATGCCCATCTACAGTCTACCCCAAGCCCCATGGCTACCCTGCCGCTGATCCCTGCACTGGGCACCGAAGGCGGCTCGCCCATACCTGCCAACCGCATACTGCTATTGGAAGCCATCGCCGAGAGCGGTTCCATCAGCCAGGCCGCCAAGGCGGCAGGGCTCAGCTATCGCGGCGCCTGGAATGCGCTGGATGATTTGAATGGATTGAGCGAAACCCCGTTAGTCAGTACCAATATCGGTGGCAAAGGGGGCGGCGGCGCCCAGTTAACTCCTGCCGGGCGACATCTGATCAGCGTCTATCGCGCCATGGAGCAATTGCAACGTAGCCTGCTGCGCGATCTGGCTGCCCTGCCCGACGCCGCGAGCAGCCTGCAAACGCTGCGTAAGCTCATGCTTAAAACCAGCGCCCGCAATCAGCTCTATGGCACGGTCAGCCATATTGCGCCGGGACGTAGCAATGATCAGATCACGCTTACCCTGCCAGGCGATCTCACCCTACTTGCCACTATCACCCGCGAGAGCACCGAATTGCTGGAGCTAAAGCCCGGCAGCGCTGTTGCGGCCCTGGTCAAAGCCTCCTGGGTACGCCTGACTGCCGGGCACAATCGGTCAGAGGTTCCGAGTGACAATACCCTGCACGGCCATATCAGCCCCTTGTTGCGTGAGTCAGGGCAGGCAGAAGTCGCCGTCTTGCTGAGCAATGGTCTCAGCCTGGTAGCCCAGGTAGACAAAGTGAAGGCTTGGCCAACGCACCAACCTGTCACAGCGCATATCGCCGCAGGCAACATCATTCTGGGCGTGGGTTATTGAGCGTAGCGGTTGCTCATGGGGCGCTTCTCCAAACCTCGCCTGAACCTCGGCATCAGGAAGCGTCCCATGGGTCGGCGCACAAAGGGGCGTTCAGCTTGCTAGCCAGTAATAGCCCGCCCAGCCAGACAGGTTGAGCAGGACCGACAACCAGAAAACAAGCTGAAACCCGGCCTTACGGTTTTTATGGCGTAGCCATCGCTGCGCCAGTAGCGCACCAGGCCAGCCGCCTAACGCTGCCAACAGGTGCAGCTGGCGCTCCGGAATACGACGCCCAGCCCGTACCGCCATGGCCTTGTCCCAGGCATAGGCCACCAGGGTGGCCGCGCTTAGCAGTACAGAAAGCAGGAATAGATACGCCAGAGTTATCCCCACCATGATAGCAATGCACCGACCAAGGTACCGCTACAAGCCACGCTCGAAATGCTTGACCAGCAGGTGCAGCTCTCCGGCAGTTTCCGACAACTGCTCCACCGAACCGCCAGCCGCCCCCATGCTATTGCTGTTCTCTTCGGTCAGGGCACTCATGCGCTCCATGCTACGGGCAACCTCACCCGAGGCCTGGCTTTGCTGGCTCAGCATATTGGCAATATCCTGGGCCGACGCTGACACCTCTTCACTGGAAATCTTGATCGCATCCAGCGCAGCATGGCTCTGATGAATATAGCGGGTGCTCTCCTCCACCTTGCCTGTCGCAAGTTGCATGGCCGATAGCGCAGTATTGGTCTGGCCTACTATGCGGCCTATGGTTGTGGCGATTTCGGTGGTGCTTTGCGTGGTGCGCTCTGCCAACTTGCGCACCTCGTCGGCCACTACCGCAAAACCGCGCCCGGTTTCACCTGCCCTTGCCGCTTCGATGGCGGCATTGAGGGCCAACAGATTGGTCTGATCGGCGATTTCCTTGATAGTCAGGGTCACTTTGTTGATGGCCAGAACCTCGTGGCTCAATTGATCGATGACGTCCTGCGCACCGTGTACCCGCTCCACCAGCTCATGACTGACCGAAAGGGTAGAATGCATGGCACCCACCCCCTCCCCCACCAGCGTCATGGTGGTCTGCGCGTGGTGTGAGCTACGCGTGGTTGCCTCGGATATTTCATTCACCGAGACCGACAACTGCTCCAATGCCGCCGCCACACTGGCAATACCATCAGACTGCTGGTTGCCCCGATGCACCACATCCGCCACCTCCTGGTTTACCGAGCGGGACTGGTCGCTGACGCTGTCTGCCGCGGAGACCACATCGGACATGACGGCGCGCAAATTGATCTGCATGGACTTGAGGCCGTTCAGCAGCTGCGCATATTCACGCGCGGCATCGGTATCCAGTTCAAAACGAAAGTCGCCCTCAGACAGTTTGCGCAAGGCCAAGTCGGCCCGCTGCAACGGCACTTGCATGCCCAGCCATGTCCAGACACCCAAACCGCCCGCGACAACGAGTCCGGTAAAGGCGGTCAGCCAGAACGGGCTACCCAACAGAGGCAAGCCATCCATCAGCAGTACCGGTACAAGCGCCAGTGCCAGCATGCGGGCCGCCATGGGTATCCGCCGTGCCGCACGCGTAGCAGGAAAAGCCTGCTGCTTCTGGTTTATGGCGCGATAAAGTGCATCGGTGCGCCTGACCTCGGCGGCATCAGGCCGGTTGCGGACCGACATATAGCCCACTTTCTGCCCCTGCTCATAGAGTGGGGTGGCATAGGCCTCTACCCAATAGTAATCACCATTCTTGCAGCGGTTCTTAACGAGTCCTCGCCAGGGCAAATCCGACTGAAGAGTACGCCACATGTCGGCGAAGGCTTCAGGTGGCATGTCTGGATGACGGACGAGATTATGTGAGCTCCCAAGCAGTTCATCTTTCTGGAAACCACTGATCTCGATGAATGCCGGGTTGGCATAACGAATAATGCCCTTCAGATCGGTCTTGGTGACCACGGGGCGCTTAGGGTCGAGATGATGCTCCACCTCGGTGACAGGCAAGTTTTTTCTCATTTAGCCAGTTCCGGTTGAGGTTAAGCCCGGCGTGCTTCCTCCAGCATGCCATAGCTTAATAAGCCTACAGGCAGTGGGGATATATACAAGGCTTATCTACACACTCTAGTGGGTACCGCCCTCAGCAACCCTGCCCACATGAGAATCGCATCAACCGCTACAACCGGCCAAAATGACTATGGCCGGGGATATCCCGGCCATAGTGTTATCCATCAATGTGCTAGGTCTTATGCAACCCTGCGCTCCAGCATATGCACATTGTCGCCATCAATGGCGATCTTTCGCGGTTTCAGCACCTCGGGGATCTCTCGCACCAGCTCGATATTGAGCAGGCCATTCTCGAGAGCGGCGCTGACGACCTTTACATGATCGGCCAGGCGGAAGCGGTGCTCGAAGTCGCGGGTGGCAATGCCTCTGTGCAGAAAGGTGGGCTTGGCATCGGCGCGTTGCTTGCGGCCGACCACCTTGAGCGTGTCGCGCTCTATCTCGATATCCAGTTCGCTACGGTCAAAGCCGGCAACCGCCATAGAGATACGGTACTGGTCGTCGCCCAGCAACTCGATGTTGTAGGGTGGATAGCTGGGCTGTGCATCATTGCGCAGCGCCTCATCCATCATGTGGGCCAGGCGGTCATAACCTATGGCGGAACGATACAGGGGGGAGAAGTCGAAGTTTTGCATGGTTCATATCCTCTGATAGCAAGCGATATCGGTTGTTGGCGGGCCTCCGTTGAGCACCCGCAAGAGGAAGATATGAACGTGTTTTCGGATTTCAAGCGTGATCTTTTCAAAAATCCTGGCAGCACTGAGCAGCTACCAGCACCTTGCCGCTACAGCCATATAAAAAGGCGATAACCGTCGCCGATCACCGCCTTTTTTCAACTATCCAGCCCGCGTATCGGGCCGGTTTCACGTATCAGAATCTATACCCATCTATGCACCACCTACCGTCGCCATCGGCGCCAAATTGGCCAGGCCTTGCTGCAACGGATGCGAGGTCCTCCTCCTCTTGGTGTTCCTTAGCGCTGCCGTGATGATTTCATCTACTGACATGTCACTACAAGATGGAATATATCCTGGCGTGATCTTTTGCGAATCCTCCGTTTGGGGGAAAACACGCACTATTTCTACCTCAGTACGTGGTGAGGCAGGCCCTTGCCCACCCGGTGTTCCTGCAAGCTACTGACAACACGTTGTCAGTAGCCCCTGTGCAGACTGCAGCCAAACAGACCGGGGGGAAACGCATATGGCCGTAGGCTTACTCGACTTTGGCAGGCGGTGGCGGTGCGTGTTGCAAGCCGGCGTAAAAGGTTTGCATCAACCATTCGGCCTGGTCGGCAAGATTGAACTCGCGCAGCTCCAGCCACTCGCGTATGCAGCCTATCAGGTAGCTGTTCAAGGCAAAGGCAGCCAGATCGCAATTCACATGGGCAGGAATCTGCCCCAGGCGCTGTGCGGCCTGCAGCACCGTGCTCAATTGGCGTCGGCACCGGGCAGCGCGTTCAGCTTCTTCGGCCATGACCTCAGCCACCACGTCGCACAACTCTGTCTTGAACAGAATGATCTCGAATACCCGCGTGGTGCGGCTGTCATTGGCCACCAGGCAGAGTATGCGGGCACCGTCGCGTGTCAGCTGTCCCAGCGGGTCGGGGCCTGGATCAGCCACCTGTGCGTCCAGCATGGCCTGCATGGGCAGCGACACCCTGTCACACATGGCAGTGAAGATGGCCGTCTTGTTATCGAAGTGCCAATACACCGCCCCCCGAGTCAGTCCTGCATCGCGGGCGATATCGTCGAGGGTGGCGCGGCTCACCCCTTTTGCATGGAAAACCCGCTCAGCTGCATCCAGCAGCTGCTCGCGCGTTTCCGCCGCCTGTTCCTTGGTTCGTCTAGCCATAGCCAATTATATATTGCCGTGCCGCCAAAGAAATTAATAACCCTGGCGTCAGCAGTGTTTACAAACATACGTGTATGTATCTAAAATCCGCTCCTACGTCAAATCCGGCAGGCGGGCCACACGGTGCAGTGCCAACTGTATCGTGGGGGAAATACACACTGTCGCTTGGCGGTAGCGGGCAGTGCTACCTATGCTGCCTATCTACCGCCATTGCATCCGGGCCCGCCAGCCCCAGCACTTTCTATTTCTTAGTATCGCGAGGACTTACCCATGCACGCCTCACGCACCATCCCCTCCTTACCCCATGCCAAGCGCCTGGCGCCGGTACTGATACTCAGCGGCCTGCTGGCTGCCTGCGGCCAGGCCCCCCAGCAAGGCGGAGGCGGCTTTCCGCCGCCCATGGTCACCTACCAGACCCTGGTGGCAGGCGATGTCCCGGTTGATTTTGAGTATCCCGGCCAGACTGCTGGCTCGCGTGAAGTCGAGATCCGCGCCCGGGTCAGCGGTATCGTTGACAAGCGCCTGTACACTGAAGGCAGCCAGGTCAAGGCCGGCCAGCCCTTGTTCCGTATCGACCCTGCCCCGTTTGCCGCTGCCGCCGCTGCGGCAGACGCCAATGTGACCACAGCAGAAGCCCGACTCAAGCAGGCTGAGCGCGATTACAACCGGCTCAAGCCGCTGATCGAGGCCAAGGCCGTCAGCCAGCAGGAATACGACAACGCGGCATCCGCCCTGGATATTGCCCGCGCTAGCCTGAAAGCGGCCCAAGCCCAGGCACGGGCCAGCAATATCGATCTGGGCTACACCGATGTGCGTGCTCCCATTACCGGTGCCATCGGTCGTGCGCTGAAGGTTGAAGGTGCCTTGGCCAATGCCCAGGGTGACAGCCTACTGGCCACCATGGCCCAGACCGATCCCATCCATGTGAACTTCGCCATCTCGGAAGCCGATCACAGCCGGGTGGCTGCCGAACTGGAAGCCGGTAGCCTGAAGCTGCCTGAGGGCGGCTACGTAGTGAAGCTGAAGACGGCCGGCGGCCAGTGGCTGAAACAAACCGGCAAACTGGATTTCAGCGATTACAAGGCCGACAACAATACCGGCGCCTATTCCAGCCGTGCTGAACTGGCCAACCCCAAGAATGAACTGAGCCCCGGCCAGTTTGTACGTGTGCTGCTCAGCGGCGCCACCCGCCCCAATGCCATTGCCGTACCCCAGCGCGCCGTGCTGGATGGCCCGCAGGGCAAGTTTGTCTACACCGTAGGCGCAGGCAAGGATGGCAAGCCCGCTGCCGTGCCCGCTCCCGTCGTCGTCGGCGACTGGGTAAGGCTGGATGGCAAGGAACCGAATGGCTGGGTGATCAAGCAAGGCCTGAAGGCCGGCGACAAGATCATAGTGGATGGCATGGCCCGCATCTTCTTCCCCTTCGCCCCCATCGTGCCGCAAACCGCCGAAGAAGCCGCCAAGGCAGCCGCAGCCCAACACGCGCCAGCTGCCAAGCAATAAGGGATCTGACCCATGTTTTCACGCTTCTTTATCGACAGGCCCATCTTCGCCTTCGTGATCTCCATTTTCATGGTGCTCGCGGGTCTGGCGGCGATGCGCGCCCTGCCCATCGCGCAGTACCCCGAGATTGCCCCGCCGGTGGTCACCATTCGCGCCTTCTATCCGGGTGCTTCAGCAGAAACCATCGCCGAAACGGTGGCCGCCCCCATCGAGAACGCAGTAACCGGGGTGGAGGGCATGATGTATATGTCGTCCACCTCCACCTCGAATGGTGCAGTGGAGATCACCGTCACCTTCGAAATCGGCACCAACCCTGATACCGCTGCGGTAAACGTCAACAACCGGGTAAAGCAGGCCGATGCCCGCCTGCCGGAGGAAGTCCGCCGCCAGGGCGTATCCGTCGAGAAGGGCTCGTCCGCCTTCCTGCAGGTGCTGGCTTTCTACTCGCCTGATGGCCGCTACACCGATCTTTATACGTCGAACTACATCACGCTAAACGTGCTGGATTCGATCAAGAAGATACCAGGTACCACCAGCGTGCAGATCTTCGGCGCCAAGGACTACGCCATGCGTATCTGGCTCAAGCCAGACCGCATGACCCAGCTCAAGGTCACCGTACCTGAAGTCGCTGCCGCGCTGGCCGAACAGAATGCCCAGTTCGCAGCAGGCAAGATTGGTCAGTCGCCTACCGGTGGTGGGCAGGAAATGGTTTACACCGTGACCGCCAAGGGTCGCCTGGCGAGCGAGGCCGAGTTCGAGAATGTCATCGTTCGCTCCAATAGCGACGGTAGCCAGCTGCGCCTGAAGGATATTGCCCGCATCGAGCTGGGTTCCAAGGATAACGACTTCAACGGTACCTATAACGGCAAACCTGCCGTGCTGATGGGTGTGTTCCTGCAACCTGGCTCCAACGCCCTGCAAGTAGGTGATGAAGTCAAGGCCGCCATTGCCAAGGCAGCCGAAAGCTTTCCTCAGGGCATGACCTATGCCATTCCTTACGACACCACGCGCTTTGTGGAAGTGTCGATCAAGGAAGTAGTGAAGACGCTGGCAGAAGCCATGGTGCTGGTGTTCCTAGTGGTATTCCTGTTCCTGCAGAACTGGCGCGCCACCTTGATACCGACCCTGGCAGTACCGGTATCCCTGATCGGTACCTTCGCCGGCCTGCATATGCTGGGGTATTCCATCAACACGCTGACGCTGTTCGGCATGGTACTGGCCATCGGTATTGTGGTGGATGATGCCATCGTGGTGCTGGAGAACGTCGAACGCATCATGCATGAGCAGCATCTGCCTGCCCGTGAAGCAGCCATCCTGGCCATGAAGGAAGTGACCGGGCCGGTGATCGCCATCGTGCTGGTGCTATGCGCCGTGTTTGTGCCGATTGCCTTCCTGGGTGGCCTGACCGGTGAGTTGTACCGCCAGTTTGCCGTCACCATCTCCATTGCCGTGGTGCTATCAGGCATCGTCGCGCTGACCATGACCCCTGCCCTGTGCGTGCTGATGCTCAAGCGCGAGCACAAGCAAACTGCACGCTTCTTCCTCTGGTTCAACGACTGGTTCCATCGCATGACCGGTCACTACATCGGTGGTGTGACATTCTTCATGAAGCGTTCGCTGCTGGGTATCTTCCTGTTCCTGGGCATGGTGGCCATCACCGTGGGCATGTTCAAGCTCACCCCTGGCTCCTTGGTGCCGGATGAAGACCAGGGCTATTACATCGGTGCGGTGTTCCTGCCCGATGGCGCCTCGCTGGAGCGCACCGACAAGGTGGTGAAGGAAGTCATCGCCGCGATCCAGTCCAACCCCGCCAACGAACACGTCATGGCCTTCAGCGGCATGGACTTCATCGGCGGCGGCTTCAAGAACAACGCGGCAACCATCTTTGTCAGCCAGAAGCACTGGGACGAGCGTAACGTCAGCACCCAGGAGCTGGTCGGCGAGCTGTTCATGAAGACCGGTGGCATCAAGGAGGCGCTGGTGCTGGCCTTCAACCCGCCCGCCATCTTCGGCCTGGGCAATACGGGTGGCTTTGAAGTCTATCTGCAGAACCGTGGTGAAGGCGGCAGCAAGAAGCTGGTCGAAGCCATGGGCCCGCTGATGGGTGCATCCCACCAGAGCACGGTGCTCGCTGGCGGCGGCGGCCTGCAAACCCTGTGGAAGCCAAATGCGCCGCAGTTGTATGTGGATGTGGATCGCGACCGTGCCAAGGCACTGGGGGTATCGCTCAATGATGCCTTCAATACCCTGGCCGGCACCTTGGGTACCTATTACGTGAACGACTTCAACAAGTATGGTCGCGCATGGCAGGTGCTGATGAGTGCCGACAACCAGTATCGCAAGCGTCCCGAAGACATAGGCCGCATGTATGTGAAGAACCAGCGTGGCGAAATGGTGCCGCTATCGGCCTTTGCCAAGGTGGAATACACCTCCGGCCCCGATACCGTGGATCGCTACAACAACCTGCCGGCCGTCAAGCTGATGGGGAATGCTGGCCCTGGGTATTCGTCTGGTCAGGCCATTGCGGAGTTCGAGACCCTGGCCAAGAAGATGTTGCCGGCCGATGTGAGCTATGAATGGACCGGCGCCGCCTACCAGGAGAAGAAGGTCTCCAGTGCAGCCCTGCTGGCACTGGGCTTGGCCGTCATCATGGTGTTCCTCATCCTGGCAGCGCAGTATGAGAAATGGTCCCTGCCCTTGTCCGTGTTGCTGGCCGTGCCGTTCGGCATCTTCGGCGCCCTGGTGGCGGTGAAGCTGCGCGGCTACACCAATGACGTGTACTTCCAGATCGGCCTGTTTACCCTGATAGGCCTGGCAGCCAAAAACGCCATCCTGATCGTGGAGTTTGCGGTGATGAAGCATCACGAGGGCTACCCTGTGGCGGCTGCCGCCATTGAGGCCGCCCGGCTGCGCTTCCGCCCCATCATCATGACCTCCATGGCCTTCATCCTGGGCGTGCTGCCGCTGGCCATCAGCAGCGGCGCGGGCGCCGGCGCACGTACCTCGGTAGGTACAGGCGTGGTGGGTGGCATGATAGCGGCCACCTTCCTGGCCATCTTCTTTGTGCCGCTGTTCTACAAGCTGATTACCGACCTGCGCATCCGAACCACAGCAGACGAGTTGATCCCGCCCAAGTCCGAGAGCGAATATGGCATCGTTGAAGGAGATCATCGCGATGAAAAGTAAGCTGAAACCTGCGCTGGTCGCGCTGGTGGTGGCAGCCGGCCTGGCCGGTTGTGCCACCACCCCGCCTCCGGTATTCGAGCTGCCGCAACATCAGACCGAAACGGCCCCGTCTGAGCTGTCTGCCTGGTGGACGCAGTTCAATGACCCGACGCTGAACGCACTGGTTACCGAGGCACTGGCCCACAACGCCGATGTACTGACTGCCCTGCAAGGGGTGGATCAATCCAAGGCAATGCTGAGCCAAGCCCGTGTGGCCTTGCTGCCTGACGTCAACCTGGGCCTCAACGCCACCCGCCGCAACCCCAGCGATGAGACCGCCCAACCGGGGCAGAACGGCACCTCGACGGTGTACAACGGCGGCGTCTCGATATCGTATGAGATCGACCTTTGGGGACGCGTATGGAAAGCCAAGGACGCAGCGCTTGCCAATGTGCTGGCCAGCCAGTACGCCCGCGAAGCGACGCGTGCCGCCGTGGCAGCTCAGACGGCCAGGAGCTACTTTGCCCTGCTGGCGCTTGATGCCGATGTCGCCCTGCTGACGCAGACCCTGGCCACGCGTGACGAAGCCATGAAACTGCAGCAAAAGCGGGTTACCGCAGGCGCGGCCAGCGATTACGAGCTGAAGCTGACGGAGTCGGAACGCGCTGCAGTCGCAGCGGCCCTACCCCAGGCCATTGCAGCCAGGGAGCAAGCCGAAGCCTCGCTCGCGGTATTGCTGGGCCGTAGCCCTAAGGAGGTGGTGGAAGGTCGGGTAGCACGCGGTGCAGGTCTGGAAGCACTCAGCCAGGCACCCGAGATTCCGGCTGGCTTGCCGGCTGACCTACTGACTCGCCGGCCTGATGTACGCCGTGCCGAGGCACAGCTGGCTGTAGCAGAGGCCAGTCTGGGTGAAGCACGTCGCCGTTACTTCCCCAGCCTTAGCCTAAGCGGTTTCTTTGGCGGCGAAAGCCTGGAGCTGAGCAATCTGTTCGATAGCCCGGCCCGCACCTGGAATGCAGCCGGCGCCCTGCTGCAGCCATTGGTAGGCATGGCCCGCATAGACGCCCAGGTAGCCGCTGCCAAGGCCAGCCGCAATACCGCTGAGATAGCCTATGCCCAGGCAGCCCGCGCAGCCTATGGCGATGCCCGTGCCGCACTGGTGGGCCACCGTTCGGCACGCGAAGCCCTGGCCGCCACACAGCAACGCGCCGATAGCCAGAACAAGGTCAAGGAATTGACTGACAAACGCTACAAAGCTGGTGTCAGCAGCTATCTCGATCAGCTCAATGCCGAACGCGACCGCTTGGCCGCCGAGCGCGATCGCGTCACGGCCCTGCAAAACCGAGTCAACTCGCTGGTCACGGTTTACCAGGCCCTGGGCGGTGGTTGGAGTAGCGAAACACTGGCCCAATCCCAGTAATATCGCGTCGCAGTACGAAAAGCCGCCCAATCTTGCGATTCGGGCGGCTTTTTTTGGCACTACAGCAGGCGGCCAACTCTGGCCGCTGACTAGCCTTGCAGCGCTCAGAGTGCTGTTCACGATCTTTTCGCAGAGGTGAAAAATCGTGAACAGGCTCTCAGACCTTGAACCGGTCCATGGCCGCCTCCTGGCTACTGGCCAAGGCCTTGAGCTTCTCCGCCGACTCGGCTGCCACCCCCACCAACCGCATGCTCAGCTCAGCCATGCGCGCCATCTGCTCCATGTTCTGCGCTATGGTCTGACTGGCCGTGCTCTGCTCGTTAGTAGCCGTGGCAATTTCGCTGATATGCCTGCCTGCGGTCAGCGCGGCAGAATTGATCTCGCCCAGTGAACTGGCGGCTCTCCGGGTGTAATCGGAACACCGTCCCGTCAAATCCCCATGGTGCGCCATGGTATCGGTGGCATTGCGGGTTTCGCTTTCTATGGCCGCTATAGTTGCGGTGATTTCCTGGGTAGCCAGCGTGGTACGCTCCGCCAGCTTGCGGACCTCATCAGCCACCACAGCAAAGCCTCGGCCCTGCTCCCCTGCCCTTGCCGCCTCGATGGCTGCATTCAGGGCCAGCAGATTGGTCTGGTCGGCGATCTCGCGGATGGTGCCGGCAATCTTGCCTATCTCGGCCGAGCGCTGTCCCAGCTGCCCTACCACCTTCGCCATGGTGCCGGTGGCCTCGGCCAGCCTGTCCATCTCGCCAGCCGCCTCGCTGGCAACCGAACCGCCGCCCGTAGCCAGCTCGCACGTTGTCCGCGATTGCCCTGCTGCTTCCCGCGCCTCACCAGCGACATGGCCTATGCTGGTACCCATCTGCTCCACCGCCGCGCTGACAGCTTCGGCCAGCTGGCTTTGCTGCATGGCAGCCGCCCTGGCTTCGGTGGCTGCATTGGCCAGTTGCATCGATTCGCGCAGCACCTCACTGGCTTCACCATGCATATCGACCACCACGTGGCGAAAATGCTCCAGCAAGGTATTGAACGAGCGCGCCACCATGGCAATCTCGCCATCGCCATTGACCGGCATGGCGACGGTGAAATCTCCCGTCACCACGACCTGGTCGGCACGCCTGGCCAGCTCCTGGGCAGTAAGCGAAATACGCCGTGCCACCAAAGCCGCCACGCTACCGATGGCAAAGAAGCCCGCCAGCACCGCCAGACCGACACTACCTATGCCCTGGTCTATTTTTCCTGCCAGCTCATCTACCGGCACAGTGACTTGGACCACCCCGCGTACATCCCCCACTTTCCAATCCTTCTTGGGTGAGTCGGGCCGGGCGTTATGGCAAGCCACACACCCCTCCTGCATCCTGTCGGCGACGGCATATCGCGCATAGGTCTTGCCATCCCGCTTTTCTATGATGGCCTGCGGTACATCCGGGGCCTTTTCCAACGCATCCAGCGACTTCAGCTCAAACGCATCGTACTTCTCGGTGGGTGCCCGATTCGGGAAGGGAAAACGGCTGTACAGCCGTATCGACATGCCAGGATGGTCCTTCTCTATGCTCTCCCCCAAGGTTTTTACCAGGGTTGCCGGCAGAGGTAACGTCCCCTCGGAGGTGGCAAAATCAAAGTTTAACTGCATCCCTGCCTTCTTGGCGCGCGATGCAATCTCCTTGGTATAGAAGGCCCTTAGCGTTGTCGTCTGGCTGGCTACCGCCTGGGCGGTACGTATGCCGGCCGCCTCTACCGTGCGCTCGCGGACATGGCTAAGTATGGCCATGACCAGCAACAGTACGGCAATACCCGCCAATACCACAGGTATCAGCAATTGCCTGGCCAAACTACCTTTGCTGAAGGCAAACATGGAGGCCCCCTTTGTATGTCGGGCTGCTATTGCAATATAATATATTCCATGTTTAGACCATATTCCGAACCTTCACAGTCCCGTCAATCGGCAACTTCCGATTCCCCTGCATCTGTATAGAGGCTGGCAGACGAACCCAGTGGCTCTTAGATCACGCCCAGGCGCAACCGGCTAGCCAGGGGTCTCTGCTTCTGGCTTGGGGTCCAGATGCTGTACCAACCGGTCCAGGTTGGCGGCAATCTGCCTCAGCAATATCAGTTGCTCGTCTGTGGTTGTTGCTTTTGGCTGATCGCGGCTACGTCGCAAGGCATCGCGCGTAGCCAGTATCTGCGTGCGGAACTGATGCGCACCGATGATACCGATCAACTGCATTTCACCATTGGCGTTCGTGCTCTGCCCTGCAGTCTCGAAGCGGAGCAAGGACAGATTGAACTGCCGCAGTATCGGACCTTCGATAAAGGTCACATCCTGGATGTTTTCCAGCGGTATGGTCTTCTCCACCTGGAACAATATGCCCTTGCGGAAACGCAAGGTACGGCTATCCAGTTCGCAGTCCAGCTTGTCGTAGTAATGGCGCGCCCACCACTGGCCCACGCCACAGAACCAAATAACGGCCAACGGGATGCCCACCACGGTGATCAGCAGCAGAAAACCCACATAGCAAACCAGATAGGGACGGATCAAGGTATTGAATACGGCACGCACCGGCACCTCAGCCGGATTGACCGAGGCAGGGACAGCTTGAGTTGAGGACATAAGTTGGAATGCTCCAGGTTAGAACTGCAGGAGCATAGCCGATCAGCCGCCTTCCAGCAGGCGCTTGTAACTACCGTCAGCCTTGAGCAGTTTCAGACCTTGATTAAAGCGCGCCAGCAAGGCCGCGGAGCCCGGATTGTTGCGCGGGGCGATCAGCGCCAGCTCAACAACCTGCACCGGCTCGGCGGCCCGCTCGAAACGCCCAGCCAATGCGACCTCCTCGCTGACCTTGCTCATCAATGCCTCCAGCGCGGTAAACCCATCCACCCGCCCCGCAGCCACCATACGCATGCACCCGGCCAGGTCTGCCGGCCGCTCCAGTCGGAACTCGCCCCGGTTGACGGCAGCGGTCACACTGCTTTGCGCTGGCGACCCCCAGCCATGAGGCACGCAGAGCGAACGTCCCTTGAGGGCGTCGGGATTGCCCAGGTCAAACTGCTTGCCCGGCAAGGTATACAGATAGCTCCCACCTTTGAAAATGGGCTCGGAGTAGTGGAATTCCAGCTCACGCTCGGGCGTATGGATATAGGGGAAAGTAGCCAGGTACTGACCACCCAGCACCATGACAAAGCCGCGCTTCCAGGGCAGTACATCTATCCTGGGTGTCTCGCCCATCCGCTCGAATGCCGCGCGCACCACCCGCACGGCGATACCGCCGCCGGGCATGGCCGTATCGGCAAATGGCGGGTAATCCGTACCCGTGACCAAAGGCAGTGGCGGTCCCGCCTGGGCACCAACCGATAACAGCAGCAACAGGGCGCTGCCGGGCTTCCACCTGGAGAATATTTTTATCATGTCCTACCCGTTTTAGCCGACCAACTACAGGGCAGCAAGTCCGCTACACGAGCGGGTAGGCCATGGGACTCAGCGCCAAGCTCGACGCATAGACGGCAGTTCAGGCACCTGCCACCATCATCTTCTCCACCAGTATCGATCCCACCCGCTTGCTGCCACGCATCTCGATATCCGAGCCTATGGCTACGATACCCATGAAGATGTCCTTCAGATTGCCGGCGATGGTGACCTCCTCCACCGGATGGACTATCTGGCCGTTCTCCACCCAGAAACCGGCTGCACCGCGCGAATAGTCACCGGTAATGCCGTTTACGCCCTGTCCCAGCAACTCGGTCACATACAAGCCCGTGCCCAGCTGCTTGAGCATGTCGCCAAAATCACCGGCAGTGGGCCTGACCAGCAGATTATGAGCGCCCCCGGCATTACCGGTACTGCGCATGCCCAGCTTGCGGGCTGAGTAGCTGCCCAGCAGCCAGCCATTGAGCACACCGTCACTGACCAGCTCACGCTGCACGCAGGCTACTCCCTCGGCATCAAAGGCCGAGCTCGCCATGCCGCGCGGCAGGAATGGGTCTTCAGTGATATTGACGATGGAAGAAAACACCGGCTTGCCCAGGCTATCGAGCAGGAAGCTGGCCTTGCGGTACAAGCTGCCGCCCGATGCTGCCGATATCATGTGGCCAATCAGGCCGCCAGCCAGGCTGGGGTCGTACAAAACACGGTAATCACCGGTCTTGATACGGCGAGCCCCCAGACGTGCAATGGCCCGTTCGCCAGCCTGCCGACCGATTGCCACGGCATCCTCCAGATCACTGGCGGCACGGGCGACGCTATACCAATAGTCGCGCTGCATGGCGTCGCCTTCCTGGGCGATGACGGCAGCAGAAATCGAATGGCGCGAGCTGATACCCGGGCCGATAAAGCCATGCGAGTTGGCATAGACCGACTGCCCCACATGGCTCGATACCGTCGCCCCCTCGGAATTGCTGATGCGGCTGTCAACTGCCCTGGCGGCAGCCTCACAGCGCTGTGCCAGCGCAATGGCCTCCTCTACCGAACAATCCCAGGGGTGGTATAGATCCAGATCGGGAAACTGGGTGGCCAGCATATCGGGGTCAGCCAGGCCGGCACAATCGTCTTCCGCCGTATAACGGGCAATGGCCAGCGCCGCGCTTACCGTCTGGCTCAACGCCTGGGGAGAAAAGTCCGAGGTGCTGGCGTGGCCCTTGCGCTGGCCCAGGTAGACCGTGACACCCACACCTTTGTCGCGGTTGTACTCTATGGTCTCTACCTCACCCAGGCGGACACTGACGTTCTGGCCTACGCCTTCTGATACATCCACATCGCAACTGGTCGCGCCCTGGCGCTTGGCATCTGCCAGTACATTCTCGACCAGCTCGCGCAAGGCAGCCTGGCTATAGGAAAAACCGGATTCGGTAGAGGTCGTCACAGGTATCTCGTTGTTGGAATGGGCGGATTAGCACTGTAGCTCGCAGCAGCGTGCACGGATGGGCGTATGCCCGCCGTCCGGCATCGGAACTGCGCCTTAGTGGCTCACGTCCGGTATCATATCAGCCCGTATGATAACCAAGCTGGCCACCATGTCCCGCAAGTCCCGTTCCGCACCCGATCAAGCCCAAGATATTCAAGCTGACGATGAAATCGAATACGTCAGCAAGTCACAGATGAAGCGCGACGTGGAGGCGCTGCAGGATCTGGGGGTGGAGCTGATAGGCCTGTCCAAGCTGCAACTGAAGAAGCTGGATCTGCCAGACGCCTTGCTGGTAGCCATCAAGGATGCCCAGAAGATCACAGCCAATGGCGCCATCAAGCGCCAGCGCCAGTATATAGGCCGTCTGATGCGCGATATCGATCCGGCACCCATCCAGGCTCTGCTCGATAGCCTGCGGGGCGACAACGACAAGCAGAATGCCTGGTTGCATCAACTGGAGCGTACGCGCGACGAACTGGTCGCGGATGACAAGGCTGTTGCCAAGCTGATCGAGGAACATCCGCAGATCGACATCCAGCAGCTACGGACTATGGTGCGCAACGCCAGGGCAGAACGTGCGGCACAAAAGCCGCCCAAGCACTTCCGCTCTTTGTTCCAGTTCCTCAAGGAACTCTACCCCGAGCCTGCCCTGCTGGCTTCGAGTGATGATGAGGACGACGAGGAAGACGATGAGTAAGCCACTACGTATCGGCCTTGTCTCCATCAGCGATCGCGCCAGCAGCGGTGTCTACGAAGACAAGGGGCTACCCAGCCTGCGTGAGTGGTTGCATGCCACCATCAGCACACCCATAGAGCTGGTAGAGCGACTGATACCGGACGAACAGGGCTTGATCGAATCCACCCTGGTCGCCCTGGTGGATACCGAGGCCTGCGGCCTGGTATTGACCACAGGCGGCACCGGCCCGGCGCCGCGCGATGTCACTCCAGAGGCCACGCTGGCGGTTGCCGACCGTATCATGCCGGGTTTTGGCGAGCAGATGCGGCAGATCAGCCTGCAGTTTGTGCCGACCGCCATCCTGTCGCGCCAGACCGGGGTGATACGCGGCCAGGCACTGATACTGAACCTGCCCGGCCAGCCCAAGGCCATCAAGGAAACGTTGGAAGGCCTGCGCGATACAGAAGGCAAGGTCGTGGTACCAGGCATCTTTGCCGCCGTGCCTTACTGCCTGGATCTGATCGGCGCAGCCTTTATCGAAACGCACGAAGAGCGGGTCAAGGCCTTCCGCCCCAAGAAATAGCCGCGCAGTCGGGTGGCCCCAGCCCGCCCAGGGCAAGCTTAACTCCACCCAATAACGGGCGCAGTGGCGCTTAGCGCTTCTTGCCACCCACCAATAGCAGCACCACACCCAACGCAATTGCCGAGCCGCTGAGCCATGGCGGGATCACAATGCTCTCCTTCTCCTTGACCGAGAACTCGATCGGTCCCAGCTTGGCGGCGTGGGTTTCCTTGGTGTAGTCGATGCTGCGCTGGGCCAGACCCAGGCTACCAGCCAGAATAAAGACGACGGCGAGTACGCGCAGGATGGTCATGTATTTTCTCCTCTGTTCATGAATCTTCTTTTTCAGGCCAACGCCGCTCAGCAGCAAGCATGGCATGCTCCACAATACTTAGAGCCTGTTCAAAGTCTTTTCGCCTCGTCGTTCGCAACCTTGCCGGATGAAGGGCAAGGCGCAAGCCGCGCAGCGGTACGGGTACCGTCAGCGGCTTGCAACGCCGCCGTTCGCCGGCAAGGCTGCGAACCCGAAGGGCTGAGCTGGAAAACGGCCATTCACTGCGTTGTAGCGCTTGGCAATAACTTGTTATTGCCTGCGCACCACGCCTTGTGCCTGGCCATTTTCCAGCTCAGCCCAGCGGGCCGGCGCACGGCGAAAAGACTTTGAACAGGCTCTTATAATGGGTAGTGAGTGAATCAAGGCTGAATCGGCCAAAAAGCAAAAAGCGCAGCACAGGCTGCGCTTTTTTCCGACTCAAGTCAGATTATCAAGCAGTGGCTTCAGCCCAGTCCAGTATCACCTTGCCCGATTGTCCCGACAGCATGGTTTCAAACCCCTTTACATACTGCTCCACCGGGAAGCGGTGAGTGATCATGGGGCTCAGATCCAGCCCTGATTGCAGCATGGCGGCCATTTTGTACCACGTCTCGAACATTTCACGGCCATAGATGCCCTTGATGATCAAGCCCTTGAAAATAACCTGATTCCAGTCGATGGCCATGGTGCCCGGCGGTATGCCCAGCAAGGCGATCTTGCCACCGTGGTTCATGGATTCCAGCATGCCGCTGAAGGCTTGCGGGTTGCCGGACATTTCCAGGCCCACATCAAAGCCCTCGGTCATGCCCAGTTCCTTCATGACATCGGGCAGTTTTTCCTTGGCCACATTGACCGCACGGCTGGCCCCCATCTTGAGTGCCAGCTCCAGCCGGTATTCGTTTACGTCTGTGATCACCACATGGCGGGCGCCGACATGGCGGGCGATGGCCGCAGCCATGATGCCAATAGGGCCGGCACCGGTAATCAGCACATCCTCACCAACCAGGTCAAAGCTCAGCGCGGTATGGGTGGCATTGCCGAAAGGATCCAGTATCGAAGCGATCTCGTCGGGGATGTCGTCCGGAATCTTGAAGGCATTGAACGCTGGAATGACCAGATACTCGGCAAACGCCCCTTCGCGGTTCACCCCCACACCCGTGGTGTTGCGGCACAGATGCACCCGGCCTGCACGGCAGTTGCGGCAATAGCCGCAAGTGATATGGCCTTCGCCCGATACCCGATCTCCGATCTGGTAGCCCTTGACCTCCGAGCCCATGCCGACAACCTCGCCCACGTATTCATGGCCCACATGCATGCCGACCGGGATGGTCTTCTGCGCCCACTCGTCCCACTTCCAGATATGGATGTCGGTTCCGCAGATCGCCGTCTTGCGTATCTTGATCAGCAGGTCGTTATGGCCAACTTCTGGCTTCTTGACGCGCTGCAGGGTAAGGCCAGGGGCGGCCTCGGCTTTAACCAGTGCTTTCATCGCTTGCTTCCCATCGGCAGTCTTGCCGCCGCTCGTGTTGTCACTCGACAGTGTAGAAGGCCTTCTCGTGAAAGACCTCCCAGGAAAACCCAAACTATCCGTTGAGCCGGTCAGATCACGCCCAGTTCCTTGCCTACCAGCGTGAAGGCTGCCACCACCCGCTCGATATGCTCGGCAGAGTGGGCCGCACTCATCTGGGTACGGATACGCGCCTTACCCTTGGGCACTACCGGGAAACTGAACCCGATCACGTACACGCCATGCTCCAGCAGTTTGGCCGCCATCTCGCCCGCCAACCTCGCATCGCCCAGCATCACCGGGACGATAGGGTGCTCGCCCGGCAGCAGGGTGAAGCCAGCGGCGCTCATCTTGCTGCGGAACAGCTCGGCATTGGCCTTGACCTTGGCACGCAGGCGGGCGCCATCGGTCTCCAGGATGCGGAACACCTCCAGACTGGCGGCAGTAATGGACGGCGCCAGCGAATTGGAGAACAGATAGGGGCGCGAACGCTGGCGCAGCATGTCGATAATCTGCTGCCTGGCCGCCACATAACCACCGGATGCGCCACCCAAGGCCTTGCCCAGCGTGCCAGTGTAGATATCCACCCGGTCGGCCACGCCACAGTGTTCTGGTGTACCTCGGCCATTTTCACCAATAAACCCGACGGCGTGGGAATCGTCCACCATCACCAAGGCATGGTATTTGTCGGCCAGGTTGCATACCGACTTCAGGTCGGCGATATAACCGTCCATCGAAAAAACGCCATCGGTGACGATCAGCTTGAAGCGCGCGCCTGCCGCATCGGCCGCCTGCAGTTGCGCCTCCAGGTCGGCCATGTCGCTGTTCTTGTAGCGGTAGCGCTGGGCCTTGCACAGGCGCACGCCGTCGATGATCGAAGCGTGGTTCAACTCGTCCGAGATCACTGCATCGCTCTCGCCCAACAGGGTTTCAAACACCCCGCCGTTAGCGTCGAAACAGCTGGAGTAAAGAATCGTGTCATCCGTTCCCAGGAAGCGCGAGATAGCGCCTTCCAGATCCTTGTGAACCGACTGAGTGCCGCAGATAAAGCGTACCGAGGCCACGCCATAGCCATAGTCATCCACCCCCTTCTTGGCCGCCGCAATCAGGCGTGGATCGTCCGCCAGCCCCAGGTAGTTGTTGGCGCAGAAGTTGAGCACTTCGCTGCCATCACGCAGCCGTATGTCGGCACGCTGGTGGCTGGCTATCACGCGCTCGGGCTTGAAAAAGCCAGCATCCTTGATGGCAGCCAGTTCGGTTTCCAGATGGGTCAGGAAGGCGGAATTCATGGGTCTCCTCGGGTGGGCCTAGTGGGCCGCATAGTAGCCGGGTGGGCAGAAAACAGGATTTTACACCGACCCGCCACCGCCTGCCTCCTGGCAAATGGCTGCTTAAAATTTCAGCATTGATTTATAATATAAATAGGTATCCGCAGTACCATATCCTCTACATGGGGGATAGCGCAGTCTTCACCCGCTCTGGCCATATCTATCGAAGGTGGCCGCCGCGATGTGCCGATTGCAAGGAGAGCAACATGATCAACTCCGTCGCAACCATCATGCGCCGCATGAGCTATCCGGCCCGCTTTGGCCTTATCGGCGCAGTATCCGCACTTGCCCTGGTCTATCTGGGCTACAGCCTGTACCGCACCAATCAGGACAATGTCGATTTCTCGGCCAAGGAGCGACTGGGCGTTGCCTATCTGGAAAGCACCCTACCCTTGCTGGAGGCACTGGTACAGCGCCGTAACCTGACCGCCAGCCCCGACGCTGCCGCCCAGTTGACGGACAGCGCCAGCCGGATCGAGACCGGCCTGGCCAAGATTGCCGCCAGCGAGCAGCAGATGGGCAGCGATCTGGTGACCACCAGCGCCTACGGCGAAATGAAAAGTGCCTGGCTGGCAGCGCGCAGCGGCGATGCCAAGCCACCGGCGGAACGAGTGGTGCTCCATAGCGCCGCGATAGATCGCACCCTCAACCTGATGGTGACCGCCTGCGATAATTCCAACCTGACCTTGGACCCCGACATCGATTCCTACTATCTGATGGACAGCGTCTGCGTGAAATTGCCGACACTGGCGGCCAGGCTGGGTGAGCAAACGGCCCTGCTGCTGCGCAGTCTGCACGACAAGGCAGTGGACGATGCATCCCGTACCCGGCTGGTGGAGCTGCGGCCCTTGGTGTTTGATGCGCATGCAGGCATGCGCGGCAATCTGGACAAGAGCATAGGCTACAACAAGGCCATCGCCGCTCAGTTGCAAGACCAGCCGGAGAAACTCAAGGCCGCCATGCTGTCGGTCAGTGAGCATGTCGACGCGGTACTGGGCAATCAGCTTGATGCCGACACCACGGCCGTGCAACAGCGCGGCAACAGCAGTGCAGGCCAGGCACTGGCCTTGACACTGGCTGGCAGCAAGTCGCTGGATGGCCTGCTGGTGGCCAGACTGGATCGCATCGCCACGCAGCGCAACATCTATGTCGGTGCCAGTGTGCTGGCCCTGCTGGCTATAGCCCTGCTGTTTGTAGCGCTGTATCGCTCCATTACCAGCCAGCTTGGCGGCGAGCCCTTCCAGGTAGAGGGCATCGTCAAGCGCATTGCCGAAGGCCGCCTGGATACCACGATTCCGCTACAAGCCGGTGACCAGAGCAGTCTCCTGGCCAGCATTGCCCAGATGCGCGACCAACTGCGTGATCTGGTGGTAGAGATGCTGCGCCTGGCGGAGCAATCGACCCAGGCCGCCCAGCAGCTTGCACAAAGCGTGGAACAAGTCGCCCATGCCAGCAGCACCCAGAGTGATGCAGTAGCTGCGGCCGCCGCAGCGATTGAGCAACTCAGTACCTCGATCGTACATGGCGCCAGCAACGCCGATACGGCTTGCCAGCAAGGGCTCAGCAGCAATGAGGCGGCAACCGGGGGCAGGACCGTGATACGCCAGTCCATAGGCAATATGAATACCATTGCGCAGGATGTCGGGCTGGCCGCCCGCACCATCGAGTCACTAGGCCAGCAATCGGCCGCCATTACCCAGGTAGTCAGCGTCATACGTGATGTCGCCGACCAGACCAACCTGCTGGCCTTGAATGCCGCCATCGAGGCCGCCCGGGCAGGCGAGGCCGGACGCGGCTTCGCCGTGGTGGCCGATGAAGTACGCAAACTGGCAGGCCGCTCTGCCACTGCCAGCAGCGAGATTGCCAACTTTGCCGGCGTGATACGCCATGCGGCAGAAGAAGCCGTAAGCCGCATGCAGGTTACTGTGCAAACGGTAGAGGCCGGCCGGCATGATGCCGATGCCGCCAACGGCGCTATCGAGCGCATCCATCACACCACGGCAGAAATGGTATTGGCCATCAAGGCCATAGCCGAAGACCTGCTGGAACAACGCAGTGCCAGTCAGCAACTGGCCCAGCATATTGAATCCATCGCCAATATGAGTGAGTCGAATGCCAACTCCGCCGGCGAGGGTGCAACGGCGGCCAAGCAGTTGCACAAACTATCGAGCCAGTTGGCCGAGACAGCCCGGCACTTTACCGTCTGACCCGGCGTGGAGGCCCCCCCAGCCAGGGAGCCTGTTCACGATGTTGCCCAATAGCACGCCAGCTTGAGTGCATTGCACGCAGCCAAGCTGGCTGGCTTCTAGTCGGCATCCACCCAGCCGAACACCGCCTGCCAACTATTCCCGCCGCATAGGCAAAGCGCGGCATGCCTGCTACTCTGCGCTCGCGTCGTCCTTAGAGCCGCTAACAAAACCCTTCTGGCGTTGTTGTGCGAGCTTGCCGTACACACGTACTGTCTGCTGCGCGCGCCTGCGCTCGCACGCCTAGCCAGAACCGCTACGCTGGGTTTTGTTAGCCGCTCTTATGCAGACGACATCAAACACGATGGAGTCCACCATGCGCTCTCTGCTTTGCCTGCTGCTTGCTGGCAATCTGCTTACCCTGCCCGCTCATGCTGCCGCCGATATTTCCGAAGGCTCAGCCTTATCTGCCCTGGGCGTAGCCAGCGTCGTCGGCGGTTCCGCCGTGGTGGTATCCGAGGGTGCCGAGCTGGTGCTGGAGTCTGCCGAGAAGGTAGGTGACGGTGTCATCTGGGTGTTGCGGCAGACCGGCAAGGGTGCCAGCGTGGTGGTCAAACTCAGTGGCCAGGCCATGGGGGGCGCGTCAGTCGCCGTAGGCCAGGTGATCAAGGTCACCAGCCATGCCAGCGGCCATGCCCTGGTGGCATCTGGCAAAGCCGTGGCATTCATCCCCAACGAGGTTGGCAAGTCTTTGCTGCATCAATCCAAGGTGCAATAAGCATCACCGGTAAAAACCCATCGGACACTGCCGTACCGCTGAGAGCCTGCTGCAGGCGCCAGAACTAATGTGCAGCGCAGGTTTTGTTGGTGGCTATCCACCTCAACGGTATTGCCAACCACGGAGCACCGCATGCGTCTCGCCAAACAGGCTTGCACAACCTCGTTTGCCCTGTTCACCGCCACCTGCCTGATGGCCCTACCTGCACAGGCGGGGCGCGGTTGCGACGAGCTGCCTGCCCGGCCCGACCAGCTGCAGCATGCGCTGTCGCTGGCACTCAAGGTACGTACCCGGCTGGAAACCAGCCAGCAGCAGGTCGCCATCGTTGCGCGGGTGGGGCGCGACATGAGCAAGTACGGTCTGCGTTACTCCCATGCCGCGCTGGCCTGGCGCGATCACCCGCAGGGTAGGTGGCTGGTGGTGCATGAGCTCAACGAGTGCCATAGCGACCGCTCCAGCCTCTATAACGAGGGCCTGGGGAATGTTTTTCTGGATGTGGTGGAGAACGAGGCCCTGCTGCTGACCCTGCCTGCACCGCTGCAAGCCCGGCTGGCAGAGCGCTTGCGCCATCCTGGCCGCATGCATGAAGCCCGCTACAATGTGGTGGCCTACCCTTTTTCCACCCGCTACCAGAACTCCAATCAGTGGCTGCTGGAGACACTGGCGGGGGCGCTGGATGATACCGGGCGCCTGAACAATAGACAGGCAGCACAGGAATGGCTCAAAGTGCGCGGCTATCAGCCCAGCGTCATCCGGCTGCGTACCTTCAGCCGCCTGGGTGGACGCCTGTTCAACGAGAACGTGGCCTTTGACGACCACCCGACGAACAAGCGCCTGGCAGGCAAGATTGCCGTGGTTACTGTGGAATCCATTGCGGAATTCCTGCAGGCCCAGCAGAGTTTGATCAGCCGTGAGGTAATCCGGCTGGAATAATCAGGAAAGAGACACGTGCCCTACCTTGACCGGAGCATCCATGCATAACAACAATCAGTTTGATCTGTTCAAGACACGGCGATTCCTGCCCTTGTTCATTACCCAGTTCCTTGGCGCGTTCAACGACAATCTGTTCAAGAACGCCATGCTGGTGATGATCGCCTTCTTTGGCCTGGGCTTTGCCGGCATCAACTCCGCCACGCTCATCAATGCCGCAGCCGGCATCTTCATCCTGCCCTTCTTCCTGTTCTCGGCCACCGCCGGCCAGTTGGCCGAACGCTACGACAAGGCCCATCTGGCACGCTTTGTCAAACTGATGGAAATCGCCATCATGGCGGTAGCCGCTGCCGGCTTTATCCTGCAAAGCGCAGCCACCCTGATGGTGTGCCTGTTCATGATGGGCGTGCATTCAGCCCTGTTTGGCCCACTCAAGTATTCCATCCTGCCGCAGTACCTCGACGAGCGTGAATTGTTGGGTGGGAATGGCCTCATTGAGATGGGGACCTTCATCGCCATCCTGCTGGGCCAGATCGGTGGCACGCTGATTATCGAGAGCAATAAGGAGAATGCCTCCTTGATGGCTGGCGCCATCGCATCGGCCTGCGTTGCCGTTGCCGTACTGGGCTACCTCAGCAGCCGCGCCATGCCACCGGCACCGCCGCAAGCCAAGAACCTGAAGATCAACTGGAATATCTTCACCGAGACCTGGCACATCATTCGATTGAGCCGCCGCAATCTCACGGTATTCCATTCGCTGATGGGGATTTCCTGGTTCTGGTTTTTCGGTGCCGTCTACCTGACCCAGCTACCCAGCTATGCCAAGGATGTGCTGGGCGGCAATGCCGAAGTCTATACCTTGCTGGTCGCCCTGTTTTCCATCGGCGTGGGGGCTGGTTCAGCCCTGTGCGAAGCCTTGTCGGGCCGCAAGGTGGAAATCGGCCTGGTGCCCTTTGGCTCCATAGGTATGTGCATATTCGGCATCGACCTCTACTTCGCCGCCCCTATGAGCCCTGCTGCACAGGTAGGCTGGCTGGCCTTCCTGCAGGATGCAAGTCATTGGCGCCTGCTGGCCGATATCACCTTGCTCGGGGTGTTTGGCGGCTTCTTCATTGTGCCGCTGTATGCCTTGATCCAGATGCGCAGCGAGCCGGAATACCGGTCCCGCATCATTGCCGCCAACAACATACTCAACTCCTGCTTTATGGTGGTGTCGGCCGTGGTCAGCGTACTGGTGCTGGAGGCCGGCGCGACGATTCCGCAGTTGCTGCTGATCGTCGCCATCATGAACATCCCGGTCGCGCTATATGTCTATGGCCTGCAACCCGAGTTTCTGATGCGCTTTCTGGTATGGATAGCCACCCACACCATGTACCGGGTCAAGCACGAGGGGCTGGACAATATTCCGGAAGAAGGCGCCGCCATCCTGGTCTGCAACCATGTGAGCTTCATGGATGCGCTGGTCATAGGCGGCGCAGTGCGGCGGCCGGTACGCTTTGTCATGGACCATCGCATCTTCAAGGTGCCGGTACTCAACTTCATTTTCCGTACTGCCGGCGCCGTACCCATAGCCCCAGCCAAGGAAGACCCAGCCATGAAGGAACGCGCCTTCATGAAGGTGCAGGAATACCTCTCCCAAGGCGAGGTGGTCTGCATCTTCCCCGAGGGTAAGATCACCTTTGATGGCGAACTGAATACCTTCAAGGCAGGGGTGCAGGAGCTGGCCCAGCGCAGCGGCGCCCCGGTGGTGCCCATGGCCTTGCGCGGCCTGTGGGGTAGCTTCTTCAGCCGCAAGGACGGTAGCGCCATGGTCAAGATGCCCCGCCGCTTCTGGTCGCGCATCACCCTGGCCGCAAGCCAGCCCGTGCCAGCTGCCGAGGTCAATGTGGAAGACCTGCAGCAACGCGTGCTGGCATTGCGTGGCAACAGCAAATAAACACAGCCCGCAGCCACCAAGCCGGGCTGATTGAACCTTCCATCCCAGGCCCGATCTGCCAAGGCAGTCGGGCCGTTTCATTACCGGAATCATCAATGCAACCTGCCACCCTGATACGCCAGTTGCTGGCTCCCTACAAAGCCCGCATCGTCTATGCAGCCATGGCGCTGGTGCTCGCTGCCGCGTGCATGCTGCTGGTAGGCCAAGGGCTGCGGGCCGTCATAGACCGGGGCTTCGTCGCCAGCAACCCTGCCCTACTTGATCAGATATTGCTGGCCCTGTTTGGCCTGATCGCCATCATGGCGGCCGCCACCTACGCCCGGTTCTACTTTGTCTCCTGGCTGGGTGAGCGTGTCACGGCCGACCTGCGCCGCAAGGTATTCGATCACCTGTTGACCTTGCCGCCGTCTTTCTTCGAGACGGGCCGTACCGGCGAGGTGATCTCGCGCCTTACCAACGATACCACCCAGATCGAGACCGTTATCGGCTCATCGGCCTCGATGGCCTTGCGCAATGCCTTGCTGCTGGTCGGTGGCTTGGTCATGCTGGCCATCACTAGCCTCAAGCTGACCTTGCTGGTACTGGTGGGGGTGCCACTGGTAGTGGCCCCTATCCTGCTGTTTGGCCGGCGGGTGCGTAAACTGGCCCGTGCCGCGCAAGACAAGGTGGCCGAAGTCAGCAATGTCATTGATGAAACCGTGCATGAGATACGTACCGTGCAGGCCTATGGTCACGAGGGTAGCGACAGGCAGGCCTTTGCCGACCGGGTGGAGGCCACCTTCGGTGTCAGCCGGCAGCGCATACGCCAGCGAGCCAGCCTGATTGTGGTGGTGATGGTGCTGGTGTTCGGCGCCGTTGCCGCCATCTTGTGGGTAGGCGGGCACGATGTGCTGGCAGGCAAGATCAGCGCCGGCCAGTTGTCCGCCTTTGTCTTCTATGCGGTCATCGTGGCAGGGGCAGTAGCCACCATCTCGGAAGTCATCGGCGACATTCAACGCGCCGCCGGGGCGCTGGAACGCCTGGTAGAACTGCTGGCCACCCGCCCGGACATCGCCGAACCGGCCCAGCCTGTACCATTGCCGCAGCCCTCCTCCGGCGAAGTGGTGTTCGGCTCGGTCACCTTCCACTACCCGAGCCGGTCGCAACAGCCTGCCCTACAGGATTTCAGCCTGCAGGTAGCGCCTGGCGAGAAAGTGGCCCTGGTGGGGCCATCCGGCGCGGGCAAGAGCACGGTATTCCAGCTATTGCTGCGTTTTTACGACCCCGCCCAGGGCGCCATACGGATAGATGGCGTCGACCTACGCGATGCTAGGATCCACGAACTACGCCAGCGCATCGCCCTGGTATCGCAAGAGGCCGTGATCTTTGCCATGAGCGTGCTGGACAATGTGCGCTATGGCCGGCCCGACGCCAGTGAGGACGAGGTTCGGCAAGCCTGTGAAGCGGCGTTTGCCAGCGAATTCATCGTGCAGTTGCCAGAGGGCTACCACACCAATCTGGGTGAGCGCGGTGTGCGCCTGTCGGGGGGGCAACGCCAGCGTATCGCCATTGCCCGTGCCATCCTGGCCAATCGGCCCCTATTGCTGCTGGACGAAGCCACCAGCGCGCTCGACAGCCACAGTGAGCGCATGGTGCAGCAGGCGCTAGAAACCCTGATGCAGGGACGCACTACCTTGATCATTGCCCATCGTCTCTCGACCGTGCTGCACGCCGATCGCATCGTGGTTGTGGACGGCGGCCGTATCAGCGCCATAGGCAGCCATGCCGACTTGCTGCAAAGCAGCCCGCTGTATCAGCGGCTGGCCAGCCTGCAGTTTCAGCAATAGCCGCCGGCTGGGAAACCCAGCCCTCAGGAAATGACATTGTCTTGACAATATCGCATAAGTGTGTCGTTTACCCACCTTTATCAGTAAAAGATGGTATTGAATATTTCGAGCAGTTGCTCGATCTGCTAGCCTAGCGGCGAGGTCACGGAGATGGCCCGATGCAATAACTACCGGAGACACTCCCCTATGCGCATTGGTATCGCCACAGACTCTGCCTGCGACCTACCACGTAGTTTTCTCGACAAGCACCACATCGTCATCCTGCCGGTCTCCATCAAGGGCCCCGGTGGCGAGTTCGTTGACAACCGCCTGCCAGAGGAAACCCAGGATTTCTATAAATCGGTAGCCGAAAATGGTGACGCGGAGTTCGCTACCCGCCCCTTCAGCCCCGATGAGATCCGCGACCTGTTCCTGAGCCGTCTGGTACTGGAGTTCGACTACGTCTTCTGCATCACGGTGATGAAGACCCGTAGCCTGATCTTCGAGAATGCCACCCATGCCTCGCTCCGCATACTCAGCGACTATCGGCCCATCCGCGAACAAGCCAACGTCAAGGCGCCATTCTCTTTAAGGGTGTTTGATAGTGCCAATGTCGCCACTGGCCAGGGCTTGGTGGTGTCGGAAGTCGCCCGCATGATCGCGGCCGATGTCTCCACCCTCGATATCATTCGCCAACTGGACAAACTGACCCAGCACACCCAGGCCTTTCTGGTGCCGTCCGAACTGGGCCAATTGCATAGCCAGGCACGCCGTCGCGGCGACAAGAGCGTGGGTTTCCTCACCTATGCACTGGGCTCGGCGCTGGATATCAAACCCATATTGCGCGGCTACCGTGGCGACACCAACCCCGTCGGCAAGATACGGGGCTTCGAGGCCGGCTGTAACAAGCTGTTCGAGGCCGCCCGCACGCTGATACGCGATGGCGGTCTGCTGGCCCCCACCGTCAATGTCAGCTACGGCGGCGACCCTGCCGTCGTCGAGCAAATGCCGGGCTATGTGGCCCTGCTGGCCGATGCCCGCCCCCGCAACATCAACGTCTATCTGTCCGAGATGAGCAGCACGGCCTGCGTCAATATCGGCGTGGGCGGCTTGTCGCTCGCATTTGCCTCAGAGAAGGAAGTGCGCTTCGACTAGCCCCTTTGCGGGTACAAGGCAGAAAGCCGCGAGATTTCGCGGCTTTTTTCATGGGATATCACCTGCAGCGACAGCCCGCATATGGGCTATATGTAAATGGTGCCTACCTGCAAGATTGATCCATGTCCCCTCACGAACCACCGCACAACAACCTTATCCTGATAGTGGACGACCATGCCCCCTTGCGGCAATCCATCAAGGGCATCCTGACGGAAATGGGCTATCAAGCAGTGGAACAGGCCAGCAATGGTCGCGAAGCCATCTCTGTACTGCAGCAGCATTCTGTTGCCTGCATAGTCAGCGACTGGAACATGCCAGGCATGGATGGCCTGCAGTTGCTGGAATGGGTACGCACCAATCCATCTTCGGCCGGTATACCCTTCATGTTGCTAACCGCCGACGCCACCCGTGATCGCATCAAGGCTGCCCTCCATCGAGGTGTCAGCGACTATCTGGTCAAGCCTTTCACCAGCCAACAATTTCGGCAGCGCTTCCAGCGACTTATCGATGGCGAGGCGCGGGCACCACAGGCACCGGTCGAGCGCGCCGAGGTGGTCGGTTTGCCGCCACGGGATGTAGATGGCAAGCGCAAAACCATCCTGATCGTTGACGACGTCAAGGACAATATCGAAGTGACCGCCGGCCTGCTGGAGCAAGACTACGGCATCAAGGTTGCCATCAGCGGCCAGAAAGCCCTGGACATCGTGGCCAAGCAGGCGCCCGACCTGATACTGCTGGATGTGATGATGCCCGGCATGGATGGCCACGAAGTCTGTCGCCGCCTCAAGCAGGATGAAGCCACCAGGCATATCCCCATCATCTTCATGACAGCACGTGATCAACCCAGCGATGTGGCCGAGGGGCTGGAGTTGGGTGCAGTCGACTATGTGGTCAAGCCAGCGCACCCCACTGTGCTGCGCGCCAGGGTGCGCACGCATCTTAGGCTGGCGCAGCATCTGGTTCAACTTACCGAGCAATCCGGCACCCTGGCAGAGCACGCCCATTTGCGTGACGAGGTGGAACGCATAGGCAGGCATGATCTGAAAAACCCGCTCACTGCCGCGCTGCAGGCCAGTGAATGCCTGCTAGACGACCCTGGCCTCGGCCCCAGGCAGCGGGAACTGGCGCGGCTAGCGACCGACGCGACCCGGCAAGCCATAGAGCAGGTCAACCGCACCCTGGATCTGTTCCGTATCGAAACAGGCACCTTTGTGCTGCAGGCACAGCCATTTGACCTGGCCGACTTACTGGTACGTGCCGCGCGGGAAACCGAGACCAGCTTTCTGGCCAAAGGCATACGGATACAAAACCTGGCTGATGCGGCCCACGCCAATTGGGCGCTGGGTGACAGTGGCCTGACCGCCAGCCTGCTAGGCAATCTGCTGCGTAATGCCGCCGAGGCCTCGCCCGACAATGGGGTCGTCACCGCGCGTTTCGGTCTGGACGACAAATGGCTGACGCTCAGCCTGCACAACCACGGTGCCATCCCGCCTGAACTCAGGCAGCGCTTCTTCGACAAGTACGCCACAGCTGGCAAGGTAGGTGGCACGGGCATAGGCACCTACTCAGCCCGGCTTTACGCCAGGGCACAGAACGGTGAGCTGCTATTTGAAAGCGACGATGCTGGCGGCACCACGCTGATACTCAGCCTGCCCGCCGCACCATCAGGCAGCAACAGCACCCCATGAGCAAGCTCCTCCACGCCCTCAGTCCGGCCTGCAGCCGGCCCATGGGCTGGATAGCCAGGCTGCGTGAACGCCAACAGTCACAGCTACGGCAGCTGCGGCAACAACAGGAGCGCATCCACGCCGTATTACCCATGGCCGTATTCCAGTTCCAGTTGATCGGTGATGAAGGCCGCTATCTGTATGTCAGCCCCAAGGTGGCCGATATACTGGGCGTGGAGGCGCGCGAGATACTGGCGGATCACCGAAACCGCTGGCGCAATGTTCCACCGGAAGAGGCCCGGAACTGCAAGATGAAGGCCTTGCACGCCGCCAAACAGGGCATAGGGCTGGAGTACGAGCACAGCCTGGACATGTTTGGGGCCGCACGCTGGGTGCGCGCCTATGCCGACCCATTCAGGCAAGCGGATGGCAGTATGGTGTGGAGTGGTTACTGGATGGACATCACCGCACAGCGCCGCCAGACCTGGGCCCTGCACGACGCCCGAAACCAGGCAGAACAGGCCACCGCCGCCAAATCCATGTTCCTGGCCAATATGAGCCATGAGATACGCACCCCGCTGAACGCCATCATCGGTATGTCTTACCTCGCATTGGAGGGAGAGCTGGCTGCAGCACAGCGCACCTATATCGCGAAGATCCACAAGGCCGGCAATACCTTGCTGAACCTGATCAACGACATACTGGACTCCGCCAAGATCGAATCCGGCCAACTCCGGCTTGAGCAAGTGCCATTCGAATTGCAGGAAGTCCTGGAAGATCTGCGCGTGGTGACGCAATACCTGGCCGAGAGCAAGGGATTGACTTACCGGCTGCAGGTGGCCGACACCCTGCCCCACTATTTGCTGGGCGACCCTTTGCGCCTGGGCCAGGTGCTCATCAATCTGCTCAGCAATGCCATCAAGTTTACCGAGCGTGGAGAAGTCGCACTGACGCTCGATTTATTGGCGCAGCAGCCTGGACGCATCCAGATACAGGGCACGGTAAGCGACACCGGCATAGGCATGACGGACGAACAGGCAGGCAAGGTCTTCAAGGCATTTACCCAGGCAGATGGCTCTACCACCCGCCGCTATGGTGGAACCGGGCTGGGGCTTTCCATCAGCCGGGAATTGATTGCCCTGATGGGTGGTGACATCCGGGTGGAGAGCAAGCCCGCGCAGGGCAGCCGATTCATCTTTGATTGCTGGCTGGGCCAGGCCGATGGCGCGCTGCCCACCAGGCGCCACGCGGCGCCGCAAACTGTAAAACAGCTACCTGCATCAATGGCCGCAGCCCACACCGGCACAAGGCCATTGGCGCAATGGCAGGATCAGCTGGATCGCCTGCTACAGTTGATGGAAGACAGTGACCGTGAGGCCAACCGGCTGTTCGCCAGCCTGGCTGCGGATATCGCCACCAGCTTCGGTAGCCGCCCATGCGAGGATGTTGGACACGCCCTTGCTGAATTCGACTACGATCAAGCGCTGGAGGCCTTGCGCACCGCCATTCGGGCCAATACACCTGGTTTAGGTTAGCTTTAGGAAATTGTTAAGGAAGCCGGCATCAGCCCAAACAGCGTTGCCTGATACACTGCCCTTTCACTTAGCCCCGGTCGAAATCACACCTTTCCGCCCAGCCTGCCGCCATGGACAAGACACCGAATATCCTGATCGCAGACGATTACCACCAGATGCGACTGGCGGTACAGCATGTCCTCAACGGTATGGAACTGCACAACCTGCACGCAGCCAGCCAGGGACTGGAGGCCAAGCACATACTGGAATCCGTTCCCATACAGCTGGTCATTGCGGATTGGAACATGCCCGGCATGACGGGCTACGAACTACTGTGCTGGTGCCGCAACGACGGCCACTATCGCGACGTGCCGTTCATCCTGCTCACCGCCGAATCGGGCAGGGAGTTTCTGGGTAAGGCCATCGAGGCCGGTGTCAGCGACTATCTGGTCAAGCCATTCACGGCCGCCACCCTGCGCGCCCGTATCGTCAAGCTGCTGGGTAAATCGGTAGAACCGGCGCAGACGGTGTTGCCCAAAGCAACGCTGAAACCCCTGCCCATGCCTATGCCCTTGCCGGCAGAAACACCGGTGCTGGGCCTGGATGCCCCCAGTGAGGAGCGGCTTTCACGGGCGTCGGTACTGGTAGTGGATGACGTGGCCACCAATATCGAAGTCATCGCCGGCATACTCAAGAGCGAATACGCCATCAAGGTGGCCATCAGCGGTCGCAAGGCGCTGGAGATAGCCAATGGCCCCAACCCGCCCGACCTGATACTGCTGGATGTGATGATGCCCGAGATGGATGGCAACGAAGTGTGCCGCCAGCTCAAGGCCAATCCGGCCACCCGTGATATACCGGTGATCTTTCTGACAGCGCGCGACCAAGCTGACGATGTGGTCGATGGCCTGGACCTGGGCGCGGTTGATTACGTGGTCAAGCCGGCGCAACCCGCCATACTCAAGGCACGCATCCGCACCCATCTGCGCTTGAGCCAGGCCCGTCGCGACCTGACCAGGCAGAACCAGGTACTGTCCGACAATGCCCGATTGCGCGACGATATAGAGCGCATTACCCACCACGACCTGAAAAACCCCATCAGCGCCATCGCCCATACGGCCGAACTGCTGCTGCTCGACAGCGACTGGCCCAACGCCCAGCGCGAACGGCTGGAACTCCTGGAGGGCGCGGCACGCCATGCGCTGGACATGGTGACCCTGTCACTGACCCTGTACAAGATAGAGCAGGGCCAGTTCCAGGCCGAAACCACCCGGCTGGCACTGGGCAAGCTGCTGGATACCGTGGTACAGGAGATCAAGGTGCAGTTTGCCTGGAAGCCAGTAGACATAGTGCTGGACAGGCCACTGGAACAAAATGCCGTGGCCGAAGCGGCGCTATGCCGCTCCATCTTTGCCAACCTGCTGAAAAATGCCGTGGAAGCCGCTGCAGACGATAGCGTGGTGCGCATTGTTCTGACCCGCGTCGGTGGCGAGTGCCTGGTTGAAGTGATGAATCAGGGCGCCGTACCCACCAGCATCCGGCCGCGCTTCTTCGACAAGTATGTCACCCATGGCAAGTCCGGTGGTACTGGTCTGGGCACCTATTCAGCCAAGCTGCTAACCGAAGCTCAGGGCGGCCATATAGACCTGATTTGCGACGATACCCAGGACAGCACCCAGGTCTTCGTCTATCTCCCAGCCGCAGACTAGCGCATGCTCGATTCCAAGTATCTTTACCTCATCCGCAGCATTGCCATCGTTGTCATCTTCGCGCTGGCCGCTCAGTTGGGTGCGGTGTTCATGTCTGCCGGCAGTGCCTTCCTCACCCCGGTCTGGCCACCGGCAGCGGTAGCCTGCGCCGTGGCGCTGCTCTATGGCCCGCGTTACCTGCTATGTATCGCGCTCTATATCTACTACGACTATGTCTCCGTCGATTTTTACAAGAGCAGCCGCTACCTGTACGGCTTGATAGAGCCCATCTGCATGGCCATCACCGCCAGCAGCGTTGCCTTTATCGCCCGCCGCACCAGTCTCGATCTGTCGCTGGGCAAGGTCAGGGATAATCTGTGGCTGATGGCGATGGCCCTGCTCTACGCCATCATCAGCGCCAGCCTGGCCACTGTGGGCTATTGTGGCTTTGCCGCCACTGCCCGCTGTACCGACAATGGCTGGTTTGGCCACTGGGCTCAATTCGGAGTGGGCGACCTGTTCGGCCTGTGGATCTGCCTACCCGCCCTGATCTCCTGGGGTTTACGGCTGGATGCTGGTAGCCGTCAGGTGCTGAGTGCGCCGGAACGATATCGCCCCATACCGCTCAAGCACACCTCGCAACAGATCATCTATATCGTGGCAGGCTTGGGCTGTGCCGCCTTGGCCTGGTGGTACACCCGCTATGCCGCACTGCCGGTGCAGGTAGTCGGCTTCATGGCCCTGCCACTGCTGGTCTGGGCCGCCCTGCGGTTCCCACCGCTCTTCGTGCATTCGGCCATTCTGGTGACGGGCCTGGTCACCATCTCGCTGCAGCTGACCGGCCAAGCCGGTCTGCTGATCGACACCCCTACTCATCTGGCCTCGCTGTTCCTGTTCCTGCTGTCGCTTTCCATGCTGACGCTGCTGGTCACGGTTGTGATACAGCAGCAGCGGGAGCTGGCCGCATCACTGGCCCACAGGGCAGAGCAAGCCCGTACCGAGATCCTGCTGGCAGCCGCGCCGGAAGCCATCATCAGCATTGATGGCAACGGCCATGTGATCTACTGGAACCCGGCTGCAGAACGCATCTTTGGCTGGACCCGCGACGAAGCCTTGGGGCGCCAGGTACATACCTTCCTGCCGCCGCAATCCCTGCGCGCAGTGGCTGATGCCGGCCTGGAGCGTTTCCATAAAACCGGCCAGGGCCCCTTGATAGACCATGTTGTCGAGGTCGAGGGCTGCCACGCCAAGGGCCATCTGGTGCCCATAGAATTGGCCTTGACCGGCTATCAGGAGGGCCGGGAATGGCACGCCACCGCCTTTGTCCGCGATATCAGCGAGCGCAAGCGCAATGAACAGGCGCTGACGGCCGCCGAGGTACGGGCTCGCGAACTGACCGACAAGCTGCCGCTGGCCGTATTCCAGCTCCGTTTTGTCGACGGCAAACCGGTGGTGACCTTTGCCAATGCACAATGGCAGGAGTTTGGCCGCTCGCCTGAGGCCATCATGTCGGATGCCGACGAGGCCTTCAGCCTGATCGTCGAGCGCGATGTGGAGAGCGTACATACCGCCATCCGTGAGGCCGTCGTACAGAGCCGCCCATGGGAGCAGGCCTTCCGGATACGCCGCAGCGATGGCCAGTTGCGTTGGGTCTGGGGTGAAGCACGCCCCAGCATCGTGGCCAGCGGCGAAATGATCTGGAATGGCTTCTGGCAGGACATTACCGACAGCCAGGAAGCCCGTGCCGAGTTGGCCGCCGCGCGCGATCAGGCCCAGGACTCCCGCCGTCGCCTGATCGACCTCTCTGATGCGCTGCCCCTCGCCATCTTCCAGCTCAGGCTGGAACCCGATGGTCGGCTCCACTACCCCTTCGCCAGCGCCAAGGTCAAGGATATCCTGGGCATAGACTACACCGACCTGCAGTCGGACCCGGCCGCCCGCTGGCGCCATGTCATGCCCGAGGATCGCAGCCAGGCACAAGGCATCGTCCGGCGGGCCATTGCAGGCAAACACAACACCGATTTTGAGCACAGGGTATTGCGGGACGGCATGGTGCATTGGGTACAGGTACGCACCATATGCAGCGCCCAACCCGATGGTTCCTGGGTCTGGAACGGTTTCTGGATGGATGTCACCGAAGCCCGCCAGCAGGGTGAAGCCATACGCATGGCCAAGGAGGAAGCCGAACTGGCAACCCAGGCCAAGTCCATGTTCCTGGCTAATATGAGCCACGAAATACGTACACCCATGAATGCCGTCATCGGCATGGCCCACCTGGCGCTCAAGACCCCGCTCTCACCAAAGCAGCGCGACTATGTGGAGAAGATCCACACCGCTGGCGTTTCCTTGCTGGGTGTCATCAACGACATCCTCGATTTTTCCAAGATCGAGGCCGGCAAACTGGATATCGAGTCGGTGGATTTCGACCTGGATGAGGTATTGGCCAATGTGGCTGCTGTCACTGGCGGGCGGGCGCAGGACAAAGGCCTGGAATACCTGTTTGACGTGCCCAACAATGTACCGCGCCGGCTCAATGGCGACCCCCTGCGGCTGGGCCAGGTATTGATCAACCTGGTCAACAACGCGGTCAAGTTCACCGAGCGCGGCGAAGTCCGGTTGGCGGCCAAGGTACTGGAGCAGGACGACGAAGGCGTGCACCTGGCGTTCGAAGTCAGTGATACCGGCATAGGCATGAGCCCGGAACAATCATCCCAGCTGTTCAAGGCCTTCACCCAGGCCGATGGCTCCACCACCCGCAAGTTTGGCGGTACCGGCCTGGGGCTGAGCATCTCCCGCCGGCTGGTGGAGATGATGGGCGGCGAAATCAGCGTCGAGAGCACGCTGGGCGAAGGTTCGCAGTTCCGATTCTGCGCCCGGCTGGGCCTCGCCCGCAATGAGGCCGCCGTATGCCGGGTACTGCCTATCGCCTTCAACAATATGCGTGTGCTGGTGGTGGACGACAATCCCGTTGCCCGCGACGTCATGGTCGGGGCACTGGGTGATATGCCTTTCCGTGTGGACGCAGTGGATTCCGGTGCAGCCGCACTGGCTGCCATACGCGCGGCCGATGGCGATGATCCCTACCGGGTGGTGCTGACCGACTGGCAAATGAAGGGCATCGATGGCATCGAGCTGACCCGGCAGGTCAAGAATGACCCCGCCTTGCGGCAGGTTCCCGTCATCGTGTTGGTCACCGCCTTTGGTCGCGAGGAGATACGCCATCGTGCCGAGAACGCCGCCGTGGATGGTTTCCTACTCAAACCGGTCAACCGTTCCACCCTGGTCGACACGCTGGTGACCCTGGTAGGCAGCGATATCGGTGAAGCTGGCGAACTGCCGCTGGTACACAGCAGCCGACCGCTGGATGGTGCCAGGATACTGCTGGTGGAAGACAATGAGGTGAATCAGCAGATCGCCCGCGAACTGCTGGAGAGCATGGGCCTGCGCATCGACATTGCCAACAATGGCCAGGAAGCCCTTGATCAGCTGAATGCGGTAGGGCCGCAGTATTACTCCCTGGTGTTCATGGATCTGCAGATGCCCATCATGGATGGCCACGAGGCCACGCTGGCCATACGGGCCGACGCCCAGTTCCGGCAAATGCCCATCGTAGCGATGACGGCACATGCCATGGTCGAAGAGCGCGAGCGCTGCCTCGACGAAGGCATGCAGGACCACATCAGCAAGCCGATAGAACCCGAGGCCCTATTTGCCTGCGTGCGCCGCTGGGTGGGCGGCGAACAGGCCAGCGAGCCCCTGGTCACGGCAGACGAGGACGGCCTGCCTGTCATGCCAGGCCTCAATACCCGCGAAGGCCTGCGCCGTGTGGCCGGCAACCAGGTACTGTACGTCAAGTTGCTGGGCCAATTTGCCGAACGCTTTGGCCCAAGCGCTGGCAAGATCGCCCAGCTTTTGGGGCAGGACAATGCCGAGGCCGAGCGAGAGGCACACTCCCTGCGTGGGGTTGCCGCCAATATCGGCGCCCAAGGGTTGCAAGAGCAGGCCGGCATCGTGGAACAGGCCATACGCCAGCAGCAGTCAGTGGCGGAAATACGCTTGGCCATCGCCAAGCTTGAAGTCGATCTCGATCTGTTCTGCCGCTACCTATCGCAAGCCCTGCCCAAGGCAGCCCCGCCACCGCAGATCCCCGAGATACCACTGCAACCCTTGCTGGCTCGTTTGAGCCGCTTGCTGCAGGACAACGATGGAGAGGCCCTGAGCCTGATCGAAGAACAAGGTGCGCGCTTACGTGGTGGCCTCGGGCATTCCTTTGCCGCAGTCGAACAAGCCATCGGTCAATATGATTACGATGCCGCCCTGGCGCTATTGGGTGTGCTCGCCAGCCGTGCCGGCGTCAGCCTGAGCCAGCCCGAACCTTCAGAGTCCTCCTCATGACCGACCAAGTCGATCTCTCCTGGACTACTGGCAACTGGCGCCAGGACTTCGAGCACGCACTGGGGCTGATGCGAGACAAGCCCCAGCAGACACGTGCGCTGGGCCAGCAGATGATAGCGGCCGGCAGTCTGGAGCAACCCCCGTTGCAATCCCTCTATGGCGCCCTGATCCAATCGCTCAGCGACTATTTTGATGATCGCAACGAGCATACCGAAGCCGTTTTTCGCCAGCTGCATGACACGTTTACCAGCCTGAACGACCCCGAAGGGCAGCTGCTGAGTGCTTTTGGCATGCTGGCCGTTGCGCGGGTACAGGGCCGCATTGAGGAAGGCTATCGCTTCGCGCAGGAATACGTCGTTCCCTTCCTGCCCAACACGCCCAGCATGAGCAGCGTACTGCTGCTGAACACCCTGGGTATCCTGGCACAGGAATACGGCCTGACCGATGAAGCGCTGCGTCATTTCTATAGCGCACTGGAAGCCGCCCGTTCGCTGGGCTTGAAAGCGCGTGAAGCGCAGATCACCTGCAATATCGGTGAGCTGTTCTATGTCTGCGGCAATGCCGAAGACGGCGAAACCATGCTGCAGCAGGCCCAGGAATTGGCCATGCACACGGAAGAGCGCTGGCTGCGGCCTTTCGTCAGCCTGATCCTGGCACTGTGCAAGCTCTCGCGCGACAACAGCGAAGCGGCCTATGCCGTGCTGGAGGAGTTCCTTGACGACCACCCGGACATTGCCAACTCTGCGCCGTCCAACCGGGGTTTCTTCCATGCGGTTGCGGCCTACACCCTGGCAGAACGGGGTTTGCTGGATCAGGCCGAGGTATTGAGCCAGCGCGCCCTGGACGAAATGACGCTGTACGAGGAAAGACATCTCCGACCCTATACCTGGTGGGCCAGCGGCCATATACACCATCTGCGTGGCAGGCAGGATGAGGCCATCATCGACTTGAATCGGGCCATAGACGAGACAGGCGACCTGGGCTATGTCTTCATGCCCATGCGGGCCTGCCTGGAGCTATCGGATATCCATACCGCACGCGGCGACTGGCAAGCCGCCCTGCGCGATTACAAGCGCCATCACAGCCTGTACGAGCGTGCGCAGGACCAGGCCACGCGCACGCGCCTCAAGCTGCTCAGCATCAAGAGCGAGCTGCGCGAAGCCGAGGCAGGCCTGAGGCATGCCGAGGAAGCCACCCGCGCCAAATCTATGTTCCTGGCCAATATGAGCCATGAAATACGCACACCGATGAATGCCATCATCGGCATGGCGCATCTGGCGCTCAAGACACCCCTCTCGCCCAAGCAGCGCGACTACGTCGAGAAAATCCATACCGCCGGGGTATCGCTTCTGGGCATCATCAACGACATACTCGACTTCTCCAAAATAGAAGCCGGCAAGCTCGATATCGAGTCAGTAGATTTCGATCTGGACGAAGTCCTGGCCAATGTCGCCGCCGTCACCGGCGGCCGTGCCGAGGATAAAGGTCTGGAGTACCTGCTGGATATCCCGGCCGACCTGCCCCGCCATCTCAACGGCGATCCACTGCGCCTGGGCCAGGTACTGATCAATCTGACCAACAATGCTGTCAAATTCACCGAGCACGGCAGTATCCGACTGTCTGCCAAGCTAGAGCGTACAGTGGGCGAAGATCTGGTAATGGCATTCGAGGTTGCCGATACCGGTATAGGCATGAGTTCTGAGCAGGCAGGTCGCCTGTTCCAGGCCTTTACCCAGGCCGATGGCTCCACCACCCGCAGGTTCGGCGGCACCGGGCTGGGGCTTAGCATCGCCCGCCGGCTAGTCGAGATGATGGGGGGGCAAATCGGCGTGCAAAGCGCGCCTGGCAAGGGCTCCAGTTTTCGCTTCACGGTCAGGCTCAAGCCGTCGTCAGCACCCGCACCGGCGTCAGATTACGCCAGCCCTGCGGTCTCCGTACTACCCAAGTTCAATGGTGTATCGGTACTGCTGGTCGAAGATAACGAAATCAACCAGCAGATTGTCGTTGAGCTATTGCAAGCTGCAGGCGTAGTGGTAGAAGTGGCTGGCAACGGCCGCGAGGCACTGGACCTGTTGCTGCAAACAGATAGGCCTCTCTACGATCTGGTCCTCTTGGATGTGCAGATGCCTATCATGGATGGCTATGCCACCATCCGTGCCATACGGGCCGAGCCGCGTTTTGCCGACCTGCCTGTCGTGGCCATGACAGCCCATGCCATGCAAGAAGAGAAACAGCGCTGCCTTGATTCGGGCATGAACGGCCACCTGGCCAAACCCATCACCCCGCAGAGCCTGTTCGACACGGTCACCCATTGGACCAGCCTGCGCCCACGCACAGCGCAAGCGGCCGTCCCTCAATCAACCAGTGAGCTGCCGCAGCTCGATGGACTCAACGTCGAAAGTGGCCTTGCCCGCACGCTGGGCGACAAGGCCCTGTACCTGGCCTTGCTGGATCGGTTCTCGCAGGAGCAGGCCGGCGTCATGGAACGCATGCGCGCAGCCTTGCGCAACGACCGCGCTACAGCCCGACGACTCGCCCACACACTGAAAAGCGTGGCCGGCCTGATCGGCGCCGTGCAGATACAAGCGTTGGCGGGCGATCTGGAAGAACAACTGCAGGAAGGTCGCCCCACGCCGGCTGACAGCCAGCTGGCACCGCTGGAACTGGCACTGACTGCGCTGCTCGATGGCCTGGTGCAGTACTGCCCAACGGCACCTGCCATTGCCACCACCGCTGATACGCTGGCAGGGCTGGTCACCTTGCTGCGCGCCCAGGATGGTGAGGCCCTCGATTATTTCGACCAGCATCGCGATGTGCTGGTACAGGCTTTGCCAGATGCCATACTGCAAAAAGTCGAAAGACAGATACGCCAGTACGATTACGACACCGTACTGGCCTTGCTGGAAGCGCAATAGTGCATACAAACGCAACGGTCTCCGGCGCCGAGCCAGCCACCTGAGCTGGTAGAGCGCCGCCTAGGCCGGGAGGAAACAAGGCAATGATCGAGCCCATAGACAAGCAGACCGTGCTTATCGTTGACGACACGCCTGACAATATCCAGCTGCTATCTGCCCTGCTGCGCGACCAATACCGTACCAAGGTCGCCATCAATGGCTTCAAGGCGCTGGAGATCGCCGCCACCGCCCCCCGGCCCGATCTGATCCTGATGGATGTGATGATGCCGGAAATGGATGGATACGAAACCACCCGGCGGCTCAAGCAGAACCCGGTTACGGCTGACATCCCGGTCATTTTCCTCACCGCCAAGAGCCAGGTGGAGGACGAGGAACTGGGCCTGCGCATGGGCGCCGTCGATTACATCGTCAAACCGATCAGCCCGCCCATCGTGCTGGCACGGGTCAAGACCCATCTTTCGCTCAAGAGCGCCCAACAGTTTCTGCGTGACCAGAACGATTATCTGGAACACTTGGTGATGGAGCGCACGCGCCAGCTGGTGCAGATGCAGGACGCCACCATCCTGGCTATGGCCAGCCTGGCGGAAACCCGTGACAACGAGACAGGCAACCATATCCGCCGCACTCAGAACTACGTCGCAGCGCTGGCTCGCGCCCTTCAACCGCTGTCACGCTTCAAGGAAGTGCTGACTGACGAGAATATCGAGCTGCTTTACAAGTCCGCCCCGCTGCATGATATCGGCAAGGTCGGGGTACCGGATCGCATCCTGCTCAAGCCCGGCAAGCTGGACCCAGAAGAATGGGAGATCATGAAGCTGCATACCGTCTATGGCCGCGATGCCATATTGCAGGTAGAAAAGCACCTGGGGGGCAGCAACAGCTTTCTGACCTTTGCGCGGGAAATTGCCCATTACCATCAAGAAAAATGGGATGGCTCCGGCTATCCCGAGGGCCTCAAGGGCGACGCTATCCCAGTTGCCGCCAGGCTGATGGCCGTAGCCGATGTCTATGATGCCTTGATCTCGAAGCGGGTTTACAAGCCCGCTTTTTCGCACGAGAAAGCAGTGGCCCTGATGACAGAGGGCCGGGGTACCCATTTCGACCCCGACATACTCGACACCTTCCTGAGCATAGAGTCGGAATTCCTGACCATCGCCGATCGCTTCCGCGATGAGGAAACTACTCCCGACACCACAGGCTGAACAAGCAAACCCGCCAGCCCGTCATCCGCACGGTGTCAATCCTCACATAGCCGGTGTCCGCTGACAGGACTAGGCTGACCTTTCCCCCTACCTGGAAAGGAAAGCATATGTCCAAATCACTGCTTTACCCTGTTCTGTTGCTAGCGCTGACCCAAGCTGCTGCCCGCGATTACTACGTTGCCACCAATGGCAACGACAGCAGTATCGACGGCTCGCAGGAGCGACCCTATGCCACGCTGCGCAAGGCTGCCAGCAAGGCCAGGATGGGAGACACCATCTGGGTGCGGGGCGGTGACTACTATCCTACCCAGAATGCCGCCTTCTACTACAGCGGCAGTGCCAGCCAACCCATCAAGGTACGCGCCTATCCCGGTGAGACCCCGGTAATCGATGGCAGCGCAGGCGCACCCGACGGCAAGCTGCTGTACATCCAGGGCGCCTGGCTGGAGTTTCACAACCTCACCCTGCGCAAGGCCAAAGGCAGTTGCATCAGTGTCGATGGCGGCAGCTATCTACGCTTTGAGGGCAATACCATACATGATTGCTACAAGGGGGCGATCTACCCCTTCAATGGCGCTCATCACTTTACGGTGCTGAACAATACCCTGTACCACAATGTGCGCAAAAACCAGCATGTCGATGCCAGTGGCGGTTGGCCTTCGGTGCTCAATATGTCCGATGAAGGTGATCTGATTCAAGGTAACAACATCTATCAAAACTGGGGCGAAGGCATCGGTGCCTATGGCCGTTTCCATCAAGTGATACGCAATACCTTGCATGACAACTTTTCGGTCGATCTCTACCTCAACAACCTCAGCGACAGCTTGATCGAAGGCAACCATATCTACAGCCTGAACGACCCTGCGCACTACCGCGATGGCATGTCTGCCATGGGTATTTCCCTGGCGAATGAAACCGCCACCGACCCCATCCAGTTCCGCAATAATCGCCTGGTCAATAATCTGGTCACCGGGCAACGGCGCCGTTGCCTCTCGGCCTGGAATGGCGAGGAACCGAGCAGGCCTATGGTGGATTCCGAAATCGTACACAACACCTTTGCCTGCCATACCAGCCAGGCTCTGTTCCATCTCGACAGCGAAGGGGGTCACCAGGGCCTGCATATTCACCACAATGTCTTCCGCCAAGGCAACCCCGCAGCACCGCTGACCAACTTCAGCGGCATGCTGGGTGCCACTTTCGCTTACAACAACTGGTTCGGCGGCACAGGTGGCCACGGTGGCAACCACGCAGGCGACATCAATGCCGACCCACGCCTGTACAACCCGGCGGGCAATCAGCCAGCCAACTACATGCCCAGGCCGGATTCCCCGCTGCTGGGCCAGGCCCCGGCACGCTCGGTGCCAGCGTATGACCTTTGCCAGCGCAGCCGCACGCCGTCGGAACTGGGCGCCATAGACAGCTTTTTCGAGTCTGGCGCTCCCCTGCCCTGCCAGCCCTGAAGTGAAACCGGGTGGTCCAGCACGCCGGCAAGGCGCCGGACCACTCCGCCCTCCCGCAACAGCGACCGAAAGAGCTGGTTGAAACCGCGCCAGATGAGTGAATTCAAGCCGCTTTACGCACACACAGCCCGGCCCACTATTGAGCAGGGCGGGGCGGAGCGGATACAACCAGTGCCGACCGTACACAAGCAGCGGAACCGGCCACGACAGTACGCAGGTATGGTTTGATTAGCCAGGCGGGCACATGCCAGCCTCCCTTACCCCCATCACCCCACCAAGCTCGGGTATAATTGTCGGTTTCCCAAGCAATACAGCCGAGCCCGCCATGGAAGCCGAACGCCTCAATCAGATCGAGAACAGCATTGCCGACCTTGCCGCCCGTGGCGACGAGCTTCGGAGGTATCTTTGACTACCCTGGCAAAAAAGACCGGCTGGAAGAAGTAAGCCGTCTCTCCGAAGACCCAGAACTGTGGAATGACCCCAAGCGGGCACAGGAGATAGGCAAGGAGAAAAAACTGCTGGAGGCCGTTGTGCTGGTGCTGGACGAAATCGCCCAGACCACGTCAGACAGCCGCGATCTGTTCGATATGGCCAAGCCAGAATCTGATTGGGACACGATAGAAGCCGTCGCCAGCGACCTGGATGCGGCCGAGAAGAAGATCGCTGATCTCGAATTCCGCCGCATGTTCAGCAATCCGATGGACCCCAACGCCTGCTTCATCGATATCCAGTCGGGTGCCGGTGGCACCGAAGCACAGGATTGGGCCGGCATGCTGATGCGCATGTATCTGCGCTATGGCGAGCGCAAGGGCTTTACCGTCGAAGTGATGGAAGAGTCCGAAGGCGAAGTGGCCGGCATACAGAGCTGCACCCTCAAGCTCAGTGGCGAATACGCCTACGGTTTCATGCGTACCGAAACCGGCGTGCATCGCCTGGTGCGGGTTTCGCCCTTCGATTCCAATGCCCGCCGCCATACGTCCTTCTCGTCCGTCTTCGTCTACCCCGAGGTCGACGACACTATCGAGATCGAGATCAATCCGGCCGACTTGCGTATCGACACCTATCGCGCTTCGGGCGCCGGTGGTCAGCACATCAACAAGACCGACTCTGCTGTCCGTATCACGCACAATCCCACTGGTATCGTGGTGCAGTGCCAGAACGACCGCTCGCAGCACCGCAACAAGGACGAAGCCATGCAGATGCTGCGCGCCAAGCTGTATGAGGCCGAATTGCGCAAGCGCATGGAAGCCCAGCAGTCACTGGAAGCCGGCAAGTCCGACATAGGCTGGGGCCACCAGATTCGCTCCTATGTGTTCGATCAGAGCCGCGTCAAGGATCTGCGTACCAGCGTCGAAGTCGGCAACGTCAAGGGCGTGATGGACGGCGACCTGGATATCTTTATCGAAGCCAGCCTCAAGCAGGGTGTTTAAGCCCCCAGGCTACGCTTCCCGGATTCAAAGCAAATCAGAGAGTTAAGAGCAGACCATGGCCGAAGAACAAAGCCCCATCACGCAAGACGACAACCAGCTTATGGCTGAGCGCCGTGCCAAACTGGCCGAGATCCGCCAGCATGGCCCCGCCTTCCCGAACGATTTCGACCGCAAGCATATGGCGGCCGATCTGCATGCCAAGCATGACAGCGCCGAAAAGGAAGCCCTGGACGCCGACAAGATCGAAGTCGCCGTTGCAGGCCGCATGATGCTCAAGCGGGTGATGGGCAAGGCCGCCTTCGCCACCATTCAGGACGGTAGCGGCCGTATCCAGTTGTATGTTTCGCTGGATCAGGTTGGTGAAACCGTACTGGCCCAGTTCAAGACCTGGGATCTGGGTGACATCATCGGCGCGCAAGGCACCCTGATGAAGACCAAGACCGGTGAGCTGAGCGTGATGGTGACCGAGGTACGCCTCTTGACCAAGGCCCTGCGCCCCCTGCCGGAGAAGTTCCACGGCATGACGGACCAGGAAACCAAGTACCGCCAGCGCTACCTGGATCTGATCACCAACGAGCAAAGCCGCGATACCTTCATGAAGCGCTCGCGCATCGTGCAGAAGATACGCGAGTTCATGGCCGATCAAGGCTATCTGGAAGTCGAAACCCCCATGATGCACCCCATACCCGGCGGTGCAGCAGCCAAGCCTTTCGTCACCCACCACAATGCGCTGGACATGCCGCTGTACCTGCGTATCGCCCCCGAGCTTTACCTGAAGCGCCTGGTGGTAGGTGGCATGGAGCGGGTGTTTGAGATCAATCGCAACTTCCGTAATGAAGGCATGAGCACCCGGCACAACCCCGAGTTCACCATGCTGGAGAGCTACGAAGCCTATGCCGACTATCGCCGTGTGATGGACCTGACCGAGGCCATGATCCGTCATGCCGCCCGTGAAGTGATAGGCCACACCGTCGTAACCTACCAGGGCAAGATCGTCGACCTGGCCAAGCCTTTCGAGCGCCTGACCGTGGTGCAAGCCATCCTCAAGTACAACCCCCAGTACAACGAGGCACAGTTGAACGATCGCGTCTGGCTCAAGGCCGAGATCGAAAAGCTGGGTGGCAAGCTGGTGGCCACCAATGGTGTGGCTGGCCTGCAGTTCAGCCTGTTCGAAGAGACCACCGAACAGAAGCTGTGGGACCCGACCTACATCATCGACTACCCGGTGGAAATCTCCCCGCTGGCCCGTGGCTCCGATACCCGCCCCGGTATCACCGAGCGCTTCGAGCTGTTCGCCGTGGGCCGCGAACTGGCCAACGGCTTCTCCGAGCTGAACGACCCTGAAGAACAGGCCGAGCGCTTCCTGGATCAGGTTCGCCAGAAAGATGCCGGCGACGAAGAGGCCATGCACTACGATGCCGAGTATATCCGCGCACTGGAACACGGCCTGCCACCCACGGGTGGCCTTGGTGTGGGCATAGATAGGCTGGTCATGCTGCTGACCGATGCCCCCTCCATACGCGATGTGATTCTGTTCCCGCAAATGCGGCGCGAAGACTGATACAAACAAGCCCGGTTCATACCGGGCTTGTTTCATGCTCTACAGACACGCATGCCGCGTTACCGCTCACCCCAGGCAGGCACCGCGTCGGGTTGCTATATTAAATAAAAGCACCATGGGGATCAGGCATGAAAAGACTTTGCTGGCTATCACTCACCTTCATCTGCCTCTCCCTCCCTGCCAAGGCAGGCAGCACCATCACCATAGGCGCAGAAGACGACTGGTACCCGCAATCGGGTCTCGTCAACGGACAGCTCAAAGGCCTGACGGTCGATCTTGTGCGAGAGGCCTTCAAGGCGGCAGGCGTCAAGGTGGAATACAAGGTCATGCCCTATGCGCGCTGCATGGCACTCACCAAGGCAGGTGCATTGATAGGTTGCTTCAATACCTTGCGCCATCCCGGCATAGAGCAGGACTACCTATGGCATGAGCAACCCATGTTCACGGTGCATTACCAGATATATGCCCGGGCCAACAGTACAGAGCACGGCCTGCGGCCCCACGATCTAGAGGGCAAGGAGGTCGCCGTCACCAACGGCTACGAATACGGTCCTGAGTTTGATACCAACCAGAAAATCAAGCGTATCTTCACCCCCCGCGACGAGAACAATTTCCGCATGCTGATTGCGGGACGGGTGCAATACACGGTCGCCATGGAATGGAACACCAAAGCCCTTATCAATCGCCGCCCCAACGAGTTCTTCGGCAAGTTCAAGATCGTCGGCCAGGTCGCCGAGTCAGGCGTCTACACCGTATTCTCCAAGGCCCACCCGGATGCCTTTGCAGCCATGCAGCAGTTCAATCAAGGCATGGCACTGCTACGGCAGAGTGGTCGTTATAAGGCGATACGCGATCAGTGGCAGAGTGAGCAACATAACATGCAGTAACCCGGCCCCCTTAATCAAGCGGGCATCAGGTTGCTGCGGCCCTGGCCACAGGCCCATCCAGCAAAGATCCGCCAGCCTGCCTGAAGCGTCCTGCAGCAGCATCTCTCATCGCAGGCTTGCTCAACACGGGTACACCATGTGGCTCACCATGGTGAGCCTGTGCCTGTGGCACCATGTTCACCAGCATGGCCGTTACGCCCAGCACCAAGCTACTACCCAGCAGGGTGGCAGCACCTAATTGCAATGCGCTTCGCAACTCTCCATCAGGCATGGCACGCACCTCAAGCCTTGCCCGATCTTTGTCCGGCAGCCGCCAGCTGATCAGCGCGCTGTGCTTCCGCCTGCCCAGCCTTGCCGCCCATACCGAAGTCCATCACCAAGGTCAGACACATGAATAAGCCCGCACTCAGTATCAGGGCGGACTCAAGCAGGTCATCAAGGTGGTTTCCTTCATACGGTTTCATGCGGCTACTCCTTCGCGCTCAAGTGGATGCGGCTGTTCACGACTTATCGAGGGTCTTGCATGGCCTGCATCCTGACGCAGCCCAACGTCCACGGCGACGCAAATGCGATCAACCGCCGCTTTCGCTGCCTCAGCCGCAGCGATAGGCGATGAATGACCCGTACCGCAGCCGCTTGCGCTAGCCGATCTTGCCAAACCAAATAGTCCAAACATGGTCGCCGCTCCTCGTAGATAGTCAGGCTTCACCGCGTAGCAGGCGGAAGTTGAGCCGAGCATATTTCACCAAGCCCACAGCCACCCATTTGGTTACCCAGGCGTCAAACAGAAACCACACCAGACCCGAACAGAACACCCCTACCCCAGCCAGGGCAACAGCCAGCGGTTCTACCAGCTCCACCCCCGCGACATCGACGGTAATGAAACCCGCCAGTCCCATACCGGGAATACTGGCCAGCACCAAGCCGGCACCGGCTGCAATCAACGCGAAGGCGGCCACAAAGAACGACAGCAGTATCGTTACCAGGATCAGCAGGGGCAGCAGCAGCATCAGGTTAACGAGACCCAGGCCGGCCACAGAAAGGAACAGCCGGGCAAAGTTGCCCAAAGAACGCTTCTCCTCCCAGCCCTTGATACTGGCCTCGGCGCGTAGCTCCCTCGCCAGTTGCCGTGGTGCCCCCAAAGAACGCGCGACATCCTCCTCCGTCCTGCCGGCGGCAAGGGCATCACGGAAATACTCCTCATAGTCGGCCAGGATCTCGTTGCGCTCGCGTTCGGGCATGGCGCGCAACTCTTGCTTCAGTGTTTTCAGAAACTGTTCGCGGTTCATGGTCATCATCCCTGCACTATCCTGTTCACTTCTTCCAGAAAGCTGCCCCACTCCTGCTTCATCTGGCCCAGCACCTCTGCCCCCTTTACCTCCAGGCGGTAGTACTTGCGAGGTGGCCCGGCATCAGACTCCACCAGATAGGTGCTGACCAGGCCATCGCTCTGCAAACGCCGCATCAGTGGATAAATGGTGCCTTCACTCATCTCCACACTGTCGGCCAATGTCGAGACAATCTCGTAGGCATAGCTGTCATGCCGCTCCAGCACGGCAAGCACGCACATTTCCAGCACGCCTTTCTTCAGCTGTGTCTTCATCAAACCACCCCTTTGCACCCACAGGCGCCACTTGGTTCATACATGGCTGCAATGTAGCGCAAGGTACCTTTTATTGCAAGATACCTTGTTAAAGACGCTACAGATGTTATGCAAGGTAGTGATTGTCATCCTTACGCACCTACAGCGTCATCAGCTGCGGAGCTGCCTGCGCTGTCAACGCCACATCAGCAGCACATTGCGTAGCAAGCGTCATTGCCTATGCTGAGTGATGCTCGCCGCCCGCCCCCACGCGCAGCCCTATCGGCAAGCCGCCAAATAAAAATACTATCAATATAATAATTAAAATAGATTTGATCTATTTAAAGCCAGGTTACAAACTGGCTTACCTAGTCCAGTGCATGCATCACGATCAAAGGAGACCTCCATGTCCAACGAAGCAAAATGCCCCTTCTCTTCCGGTGCTGCCAAACACACGGTCGCGAGAGGCGCGCCATCGAATGCAGACTGGTGGCCCAATCAGTTGAACCTGAAGATACTGCACCAGCACTCCGCCAAGTCCGACCCCATGGGCGAGGCATTCAACTACGCCGAAGCCTTCAAGAGCCTTGACCTCGATGCCGTATGCCGTGACCTGCATGCCCTGATGACCGATTCGCAAGCATGGTGGCCTGCCGACTACGGCCACTACGGGCCTTTCTTCATCCGCATGGCTTGGCACAGCGCCGGCACCTACCGCATTGCCGATGGCCGTGGCGGTGCAGGCGCAGGCGCCCAACGTTTTGCCCCACTCAACAGCTGGCCCGACAACGGCAACCTCGACAAGGCACGGCGGCTGCTCTGGCCGATCAAGCAAAAGTATGGCCGCAAGCTCTCTTGGGCCGACCTGATGATATTGGCCGGCAACGTCGCCCTCGATTCGATGGGCTTCAAGACCTTTGGCTTTGCCGGCGGCCGCGAAGACATATGGGAGCCGGAAGAAGATATCTACTGGGGCCAGGAGGGCAAGTGGCTGGCAGATGAGCGCTACAGCGGTGAACGACAGCTGGAGAATCCCCTCGCTGCCGTGCAGATGGGCCTGATCTATGTGAATCCGGAAGGGCCGAATGGCACGCCAGACCCGGTTGCTTCCGCACGAGACATCAGGGAAACCTTCGCCCGCATGGCCATGGACGATGAAGAAACCGTCGCCTTGGTAGCCGGCGGCCACACGTTCGGCAAATGCCATGGCGCTGCCGACCCTGGGCAGTATGTCGGGCCGGAGCCGGAAGGGGCCGACCTTGAGGCACAGGGCCTGGGCTGGAGCAACACCTTCGGCAGCGGCAAAGGTGTCCACACGATTACCAGCGGCCTGGAAGGTGCCTGGACCAAGAACCCTATCCAGTGGGACAACAACTACTTCGAGAACCTGTTCGGCTACGAATGGGAATTAACCAAGAGCCCGGCCGGCGCACACCAGTGGACACCCAAGGATGCCGCCGCTGCCGGCACAGTGCCCGACGCCCATGACCCTGCCAGGCGCCACGCCCCGATGATGTCCACCGCCGACCTCGCCCTGCGGATGGACCCAGCCTACGAAAAGATTTCGCGACGCTTCCATGCGAATCCACAGGAATTCGCCGATGCTTTCGCCAAGGCTTGGTACAAGCTGACACACCGTGACATGGGGCCGCTGTCGCGCTATCTCGGCTCCTTGGTGCCCAGTCAGCCCCAGCTATGGCAGGATCCTATCCCGGTGGTGGATCATCCGCTGGTGGACGAGCACGACATTGCCACCCTGAAGACCAGAATACTCGACTCTGGTCTGTCCATCGCGCAATTGGTCAATACTGCCTGGTCTGCGGCAGCCACCTTCCGTGGCAGCGACAAGCGCGGCGGTGCAAACGGTGCCCGCCTGCGGCTTGCTCCGCAAAGAGACTGGGCAGTCAACCAGCCTGCTGAACTGGCGAATGTCTTGCAGCGACTCGAAGCTATCCGGCTGGCATTCAACGGCGAGCAGTCCGGCGGCAAGAAAATCTCGTTGGCCGATCTGATTGTGCTGGCAGGTGGTGCCGCCATCGAGGCTGCTGCCAGGAAGGCAGGACACGCAGTAAAGGTGCCGTTCTCGCCTGGCCGTATGGATGCCTTGCAGGAACAGACCGATGTAGCATCGTTTGCCGTGCTGGAACCAGTCGCTGATGGCTTCCGCAACTATGCCCGCAAAGGACTTGAAGACGCCGCGGCAGAACTGCTGGTGGATAAGGCCCAACTGATGACGCTGACCGCGCCCGAGATGACCGTACTGATCGGTGGCCTACGCGTCTTGAATGCCAACACAGCTCAATCCCCGCATGGTGTCTTCACCCACCGGCCTGAGACCTTGACCAATGACTTCTTCGTGAACCTGCTCGACATGGGCACGAAATGGCAAAAGTCAGCCAATACGGCCGGCGTGCTGGAAGGGCGTGACCGCGTCACCGGAGAGGCCAAATGGACCGCCACGGTCGTCGATCTTGTCTTCGGTTCCAATTCACAGCTCCGGGCACTGGCCGAGGTCTATGCCAGCGATGACGCGCAGCAGATGTTTGTCCGCGACTTTGTGGCAGTCTGGACCAAGGTGATGAACCTGGATCGCTTCGACCTTGCCTGATGACCATGACCAGGTAACAAGGAATCAAGCTGCCGTCTCCTGACCAGGCCCGGGCTTACGACCCGGCCTGGTTATGCTGCTTGTAAGATGACCGCCAGAGCCCTCAACCTGCCCCCTGGGCAAAGTACCTGGCGGCCCCTTAAAGCTACGTTTATGCCATTGTATTGCAAGCAATACCTCACCCCGGTAGGATGCGCCTGCACGACTATCCAGACACGCCGTTCCTGTCGTATCGTCACCCTCCCTGTATAGCGATTCCAGGAGTCCGCAAGCATGCAGCTCGCAGCATCATGGCAAGCCCGGCCAAGCCTCGGGCGTGGATGGCTGGCTGGGCTGATGGCTGTCCTGCTGATCATCGGTTTTGGTGCCGAAGTGTTTGCCCATGGCGTAGCCGAAGACGACAAGGCTTTTATTGAAGGCGTCAGCGGCATGCAGCTGCTGCCCTTTATCTACCTCGGCGCCAAGCACATGGTCACCGGCTACGACCATCTATTGTTCCTAGTTGGGGTGATCTTCTTCCTGTACCGGATGAAGGACATCGCAGCCTACGTCACGCTGTTCGCTATTGGCCATAGCGTTACCCTGCTCTACGGCGTGCTCAGCAACACCCATGCCAATGCCTATATCGTCGATGCCATCATTGGCCTCTCTGTCGTGTACAAAGCTTTCGACAATCTGGGGGGCTTTCAGCGCACCCTGGGTTTCCAGCCCAACACCAAGGCTGCGGTGCTGATATTCGGCTTCTTTCACGGCTTCGGCCTTGCTACCAAACTACAGGCATTCACGCTGGCCCAGGACGGGTTGATCGCCAATATACTGGCCTTCAATGTCGGTGTAGAAATAGGCCAGCTACTGGCACTCAGTGCCATCCTGATTGCCATGAGCTTCTGGCGGAAGATGGCATCCTTTCCCCGCCACGTGCTGATCGCCAATAGCGCCCTGATGGTCGCGGGCTTTGTATTGATCGGCTACCAGCTGGCCGGCTATTTCACGCCTGCCGTAAACTGATGCGATGACCAAACACCAGCACCCCGATCAGACCCGCCTGCCCACCACCTCCCAGCTGCTGAAGGCCACTGGCCTTGCACTCAGCGTTGCCGTTGTCTTGCTGACAACGGTGGTACTACCCGCTGAGTACGGTATCGACCCCACCGGCCTGGGCAAGCGCTTAGGTCTGACTGCACTGAGCGCCAAACCGGCCAACAACCCCGCCCCCCCAACGGCACCGGCAGCAACCGGGCTGGACCCCAACTTCAGCCTGGATAGCTCCCCGTTGACGGCCACGTGGCGGTCGCCTACGCCTTTCCGCAGCGATACCCTGACACTAACGCTACAACCAGATGAAGGTGCGGAGATTAAGGCAGGCATGCAAGCGGGCGAGCGTTTCGTGTTCAGCTGGAAAACCAATGGAGGACTGGTCAATTTCGACATGCATGGCGAAAAACCCAACGCCAGCCCCGACGAGTTCAGCAGCTACTGGAAAGACCGTAACAAAGCCGAGGGCCATGGTGCCTTTGTCGCACCTTTTGACGGTAGCCACGGCTGGTATTGGCGCAATCGCGGCGATAAGCCCGTCACCATCACCGTGCAGACCAGCGGTTATTACAAGAAGCTCTATCGCCCCTGAAAAGGCACCACCCACGGAGATGGCAGGCGCCATCTCACTTCCTTGATACGAGGACCACAATGAAACTCTGGAAACAAACCCTGATCGGCACCCTGTTCGCCCTGTCCACCCTGGCCGCCCACGCACATGGCAATCACGGCGATGAGGAACCCATCAGCAAGGATGGTGCAACGGCACGTGGCAACAAGGTGATCGAAATGCTGGTCGACAGCAAGAAGCTCCAACTCTCTTGGAAGATGACCTCGGCCAAGGAGATCAGCAGCCGCGACACCCCCAATGGCCCGGTATGGGTAGTCAGTTACCAGAACCCAGCAGAGAGCGATACCGCCAAGCGCACCCTCTATATCTTCCTTGATGATGTGGGTAACTATCTGGGTGCCAACCACACCGGCACCCTGTAAGCATCGCTGACAATACCGTGTGGCCTCGCTGAGTGGGCTAGCCGTGCTCCGGCTCGCTCAGCCAGCTTTGCCGCGCGGGTTTGGTGAGCTACAAAAGTCGCGCCGCAGCCAAATTAGCTTGTTTGATGCATCGCCACCGTGGGCCGCTTATCAAGCCAACCGCCTCTGCGGCGGGCAACTAAGAACCGCTAACAAAACCCTTCTGGCGTTGTTGTGCAAACTTGCCATACCCACGCGCACCATCGTTTGCACGCCTAGCCAGAACCGCTGCGCTGGGTTTTGTTAGCGACTCCAAGCCTATGAATATAATTCAAGCAAGCAGTTGCTTGAATTATCAGGGCCAACTAGCATCGCATCATCAAGCCTATCGAGAGATGCACCCATGGAAACCTTCCGCCACACTGTTGAAGTGCGCTGGTCTGATTGCGACGCCAACCAGCATGTGCGCCACAGCGCCTATGCCGACTTCTGTACCCACGCCCGTATCGAGTGGCTGAAACTGCACGGTTTCGGCTTTGAGCAGTTTCAGCAGCATGCCTTCGGCCCGGTCATATTCAAGGAATGGACCGAGTACCTGAAGGAAGTGAAGATGAGCGAGCGATTGACCGTAGAGGTACGCATCGCCGGGCTGAGCCAGGACAGCAGTCGCTTTGCCATACGGCACGACCTCTACAAGGCCGATGGCAAGCTGGCAGCCCGGCACGAAGTCAGCGGCGCCTGGCTGGACCTGAAAGCGCGCAAGCTGATGCCGCCGCCTGCAGATCTGCACACTATCTTCAGCCAACTGGCCCATACCGAGGATTTCACCGAGATTCCACTCAAGCAGCCCACCTGAGTCCGATCGGGCGTCAGGGCGCGTCCTGCGCCCGCGGCGCCACCGTCAATATCAAGGGACGGTGATCAGACATACCAGCACTCCCCACTTGCAGGTCGGCAACCGCCCAGGCACGGCCAACCATGGCCTGATCCAGAGGCAGGCCCAACACCCCCAGGCTGGCCGGCCAGCTGGCCAGCATACCCTGCCCTGCTCGTGCATCACGCAGCCCCGAGTTGCTCAGCAACTGGCGATAGATCGGTGACCAGGGCGTCAGGTTCAGGTCGCCCATCAGCAAGGCATCGGGCTGATCGGCCAAGCGCCGCGACCAATGGCCCAGCATGGCCTGGCGCTGGCTGGCCAACAAGGGGCTCAGCGGCGGTGGCGCATGCAGCCCCACCAGATAGGGCCCCCGCTCCAGCCTGGCCACGATCACCGGCAAACCCAGGTCTTCGCCTTCCACCACGCAGCTGCGCAAGGGCAAGCGCGACAATACCGCCATGCCAAACGGGTCATCCTGTGGATGGGCACAACCGTGGGGATAGCGCTTGCGCAGGGCATGCAATTGCTGCCATTGCGCCGGGGTGAGTTCAATCAGCAAGATGAGATCGGGGTCGTGCCGCGCTATCTGCATCTGCACATCCACCATATCTGGATTATGCAGATACACGTTGTAGCTCAGCAGCCTGATGGCCCCGCCCTGCCCTGCCGGCTTGGCCGAGGAGGGCAGAAGCGGCTGTATGGTCGCCATAAAGCCCAGGCAGCCAGCCAGAGCAAACCCTTGCCTGGCCCTGCCCTTGCCCACCACACATGCCACTAGCGCCAGCAGCACGCTGGCATGCGGCAGAAAGTGGCTGAACAGTTCCAAGCGCCAATCCAGGCTACCCAGCCCATAGGCCAGCAAAGGCAGCAGTGCTGCAATCCCCCCGATCAGCGCCAAACGGCGCATACCAGCCCGCAGCGGGCTTATGCCAGCAACCATCGCCACAGAAAGAACACCGCCATGCCGCCGCCCATGGCAGCCAGTAAATGATTGAACCGCCAGGCGATGAAGGCGCTCACCAATGCGCCCAGCAACCAGGCATTGCGCCAATCCAGCTGCCAGTGCCGTCCATCGGGCAACAGCACCATGGGTACCACGATCGCCGTCAGCACAGCCACCGGCACGTAGCGCAAGGCGCGCTTGACCAATGGCGGGAACTGCACTTTGTCGCCCAGGGCAAAGAAGGAGTAGCGGATCAGGAACGTCACCGCCGTCATGCCCAGTATCACCGCCAGTTCGTATTGACTCATGCCTGCTCCTCCTCGGTGGCTTGGCGGCCTTCCAGCAGAACGCCCACGACCACACCCGCCAATGCCGCCAGCAACAGACCCAGCTTGTAGGGCATATCTCTGGCCAGCAGGGCCACTGCACCAGCCGCAATGGCCGCCGCCACCATGGGCCGGGTCTTGAGCAGCGAAACCACGATGCCGGTAAAGGTGGCCACCATCGCAAACTCCAGCCCCAGCTTGTCCAGGCCCTCAAACGATCTACCCAGCAGCACGCCTACCAAGGTCCAGACTATCCAGTTGCCATACATGGCCAGGCTGGAGCCCAGGTGATACCAATGCTTGAGCGGGGAGGCATCCGCCGCGCCATAGCGATGCTGCACCACGGCGAACGTTTCATCCGTCAGCCAGAAAGCCAGGGGTATGCGCCAGCGCTGCCCCAAGGACGCCACATGGGGCAGCAGGGTAGCGGAATACAGCGCATGCCGCAGATTGACCACAAAGGTGGTGAATACAATGACCGCCAGCCCCGCCCCGCCCGAGAGCAAGGTCAGGGCAATAAACTGCGATGAGCCGGCAAACACGAACAGCGACATGCCCATGGCCCCCAGCAGCGATAAGCCGCTGGGGCCGGCCAAGGTGCCGAAGATGATACCGAAGGGCGCTGCGCCTGCCAGCATGGGCAGCGAATCACGGGCGCCCTGCAGCAACTCGCCATGGCGAGTGGGGTGAAACGTTGTTGTCATGGATACAACCTCCTGGCAAACACGATACGTGTGCCTGCCAGCGCCGTATTGAACATTCTTGCGTAATGCCCATCAGCTTTGCGCTTGCCGATACTGGCCCGGCGTCACACCAAACGCCCGTTTGAACTGCCGTCCAAAGTGCGGCTGATCGGCATAACCCAGCGCCTGCGAGATATCGCTGAGGCTCTGCCCACCACGCAGCAAGGTCTTGGCCCGGGCCAGCCTGATCTGTGTCTGGTAGGCGTGGGGTGGCAAGCCCACTTGTTGCCGGAACACGCGATTCAAATGCCATGGACTCAAGCCCACAGCATCGGCCAATTCCTGCAGGCCAGGATTCTCGGCATGCCGCTCCCTTAACAGCGCCTGTACCCGGCTCACCGCTACGCGCTCGCCATATCCACCCAAGGGTTGCGCAAGCCCTCTGGCATGCCGCCGCAGCAGCAAACCCATGGCTTCGTGCCAGCGGTCCTCCCGCTCCAACTGGCTGGCCGGGCCCGTTAGGGCCTGGTGCAACTGGCGCATGGGCATTACCAAGCTGGCATCATCCACCACCGCCTCTGGGAAGAATGGCGTTCCTCCCTGCCAGTTTCCCATGTCGATGCATAAGCGACGTATCAGGTCGGGGTCGGGATAGAACACCTTGTAGCTCCAGCCCTCCTCGCCCGCCCGCCGCCCGGTGTGTACTTCGTCCGGGTTGACGATGGCCAGCGTACCCACGCCGGCACAATGTTCTGTCCCCCGGCAGCGAAAGCGCTCGGCGCCTTGTTCGATCAAGGCAATGCAATAGCCCTCATGCACATGTGGCGCAAAGCTGTGATCAAAATAGTGCGCAGTCAGCAGTTCCAGCCCATCAAACTGGGCGGGGCGATGAAAGCGGACGTATTCGGCGGTTGGGTCGTTAGCATCCATGAGACAGAGCATGTAAATATTCTGCGCGGCACACAAGAGACAGTGTGGCGCGATCTATCATGTCAGTCATGGTACGACTCTTTGCACTTGCTCTGCTGATTACCCTCCTCCCCTGCCTGGCAGCAGAAACAGTACGCATAGGCGCGGAAGATGACTGGTACCCCTACTCCGGCGCCTTGCAGGGCAAACCGGTGGGGTTCGCTGCCGACCTGGTGCGCGCTGCCTACAAGCAGGTGGGCGTGGATGTCGAACTGGTCGCGCTCCCCTATGCCCGGTGCATGAAGCTGACCGAGGAAAACCTGCTGGATGGCTGTTTCGACACTTTGCGCAACAGCCTGCTGGAGAAGCGCTACCGCTGGCACAAACAGCCGCTGTTCAAGGGCCGCATCGACATCTATGCCCGCGCAGACCACCCCGACAAGGTCATCCGCTTGCAAGACCTGCGTGGCCGCCTGATTGCCGTTACCAATGGCTACGACTACGGCACACCCTTTGATAGCGATACGGCCATGCACCGCGATATCGGCAATTCCGACCTGTTCGCCCTGCGCAAACTGGTCGCCGGACGGGTGGACTACGCCTTGGTCTATGACCGGATAGCCAACCACATCGGCCGCACCCAGCCGTCGCTCAAAGGCCGCTACAAATCGGTAGGCACCTTGATAGAGCCGGACATCTATATCTCTTTTGCCCCGAAGAAGGCAGGGGTTGAGCGCTACATCAGGCTGTTTGACGAAGGCCTGGAGAAACTGCATCAAACAGGCGAGTATGCACGCATAGAGGCGCGCTGGCGCTAGCAAGCCCCGCCACATCCGGGCGACATGCTGTTTCATCCTCTGGTTGTCCATCAACACCGCGCCGGCAAGCCGTGTCTGGCATAATCGCCGCTTTCGCCGCCTTGCTACCGTCATGTCGCATATCGCCAGTCACCGCTGGGAGCATCCCGCCAGCCGTGCGCCACGCGCGCTGCGCCGCTGGCTGACACACCCCGGCTCACTTACCGCCCGATTGATTGCCCGGTTTCCCGGCTTCAAGGTCAAGCTGCTGCGCCAGCATTGGGCCAGGCCCAATCGCGACGAGCTGCGTGCACTGGGGCTCAAGCGCTCGCAACTGGCCATCGTGCGGGAAGTGCTGCTCATGAGTGGCAATACCCCCCTGGTGTTCGCACACTCGGTCATGCCCCGCAGTGCCTTGTTCCATGGCTATCAGCGCCTACGCCGCCAGGGCACCAAGCCCCTGGGTGCGACCCTGTTCGCCAACCCCAAAGTCAGGCGCAGTGCGCTGGCTTTCCGAGGGCTGGACAAACGCCATGCACTCTACCGCCGCGCCGAGGCCGAAGTCGGCCCCCTGCCGGCACGCCTCTGGGCACGCCGCTCTCGCTTTGAACTGGGCCAGGCGCGCATACTTGTCACCGAAGTCTTTCTACCTGCCGTTACGCCATGACCTGGACCCACTTCAAGCAACGCCTGAACCAATACGAGAAGTTGATGCGGCTGGACAAGCCCATCGGCATCCTGCTGCTGCTCTGGCCCACCTTGTGGGGCCTGTGGGTGGCCAGCGAGGGCATGCCCAATCCGGTGATACTGTGGATCTTCGCCCTGGGCACCTTGCTGATGCGCTCTGCCGGCTGCGTCATCAACGACTACGCCGACAAGGATTTCGATGGCCACGTAGACCGTACCCGCGAACGTCCGCTAGCCGCCGGACGGGTATCGACCAAAGAGGCCCTGATCCTGGCTGCGGTACTGGCCCTGGCCGCCTTTCTGCTGGTATTGCCACTCAACCGCCTGACCTTGTGGATGTCCATACCCGCCGTCATCCTCGCGGCCAGCTACCCCTACACCAAGCGCTTTCTCCCCATCCCCCAGGCCTACCTGGGGCTGGCATTCAGCTTTGGCATACCGATGGCCTTTGCGGCCGTGCATGGCACCGTGCCCTATATCGCCTGGTGCCTGGTCGCCGCCAACCTGTTCTGGGTGGTGGCTTACGATACCGAGTACGCCATGGTCGACAAGCCCGACGACCTGAAAATCGGCATCAAGACCAGCGCCATCACCTTCGGCCGCTTTGATGCCGAAGCCGTCATGGTCTGCCATGCACTGTTCCTGCTCAGCATGATCGGCATAGGCTGGCTGCTGCAGCGCACCACATTCTGGTACCTGGGCCTGGGGGTGGCGGCATTGCTGATCGCCCTGCAATATCGCCAGATACGCGGCCGTGACCGCGCCAAGTGCTTCCAGGCCTTCCTGGACAACAACTGGGTAGGCATGGCTGTCTTTGCCGGCATTGCGCTCGACTATTGGTCGGCTACCGCAGCCTGGAAGCCTTGGTAGAGCGACTGGTTCTTCTCTCCGGCATGGACGGCACGGGGACCTTGTTCGCCCCCCTGCTGGCCGCCCTGGGGGGCGAGCTCACCACGCAGGTCATCCGCTATCCCGATCAGCCCTTGGACTACGGCGAGCTTGCAGCCTGGGTAGTCCCCCAGCTGCCCACCGATACGCCTTATCTGCTGCTGGGCGAATCCTTTTCCGGCCCCATCGCCATACAGATTGCCGCCCGCCAGCCTAGCGGCTTGATGGGCCTGATACTGTGCGCCACCTTCGCCCATAGCCCTATACCCCTCCCACCGGCCATCAGCACGCTGGTACCTGCCCTCATCCACAACCGTCGGCTTCAAATACTGGCATGTCGCTATGTGTTGGGCCGATATGCTACGGCCAGCTGCCTCGATGCCGTGCTGGCCGCCACGCAGCAGATCAGCAGTGCAACCCTGCGAAGCAGGATAGCTGCCGTGCTGCGAGTGGACGCTCGCCCTGCCCTGCGGGCATGCAAGCTACCCATGCTCTACCTGCAAGCAGTAGATGACAGGCTGGTTCGGGCTGGCTCCTACTCAGCCATCAAGCGGCAGGCGCCGCACTGCCAGCTAGCCACGCTAGCGGCGCCACATTTTGTCCTGCAAACCCTACCCAGCGAGTCCGCCAGGCTGATCAGCACATTTGCCCGCAGTATGGCATCTCAACAAGCTGATTGAGTTGAACTGCAGGGGCTCATACAAAAGCAAAACCTGGCTGGAGTGGCTGTAAAATGAAACCATGAACGCCATTCCCGCCAGCATAGGCAAGTACCGCATAGAACGTGAACTGGGCCGAGGCGCCACCGGCACGGTCTACCTCGGTTACGACAGTTTTGGCAGCCGCCGGGTTGCCATCAAGCAGACCCACACCCACCTGCTGTCGGATGAGCGCCAGGCCACACGCTACCGCCGCCTGCTGCACAACGAGGCCACCCTGGCGGGCCAGTTACGCCACCCGCACATTGTTGCCTTGCTCGATGCCGACGAAGCAGCAGACCCACCCTATCTGGTGCTGGAATACGTTGATGGCGAATCGCTGGAAGCCTTTACCACCCCCGACAATCTGCTGCCCCTGGCCGAAGTGCTCGATATCGCCTACAAATGCTGCCACGCGCTAGAATACGCCCAGCGCCTGGGCCTGGTGCATCGTGATATCAAGCCAGCCAACCTGCTGCGCAGCCGCGAAGGCGAAATCAAGCTGACCGACTTTGGCACCGCCATGGTGACCAGTGCAGACCGCACCCAGCTATCGGGCCTGGTGGGCTCGCCCGCCTATATGTCGCCGGAGCAGATACGCGAAGCCTCGCTGACCCACCAGTCCGACATGTTCTCGCTGGGCGTGGTGCTGTTCGAACTCCTGGCTGGCCGGCGTCCATTTGAGGGCGATAGCGACTATGCCACCATCTTCAAGATCGGCAATGAAGCACCGTTGTCGCTGACGGTCATCCGGCCAGAACTACCCGCTGACCTGGCCGCCGTCGTCGACAAGGCTCTGGCCAAGCAGCCGCAGGACCGCTATGCCAACTGGGGCGACTTTGCCAGCGCCCTGGTCGCCATCAGCCAGGCACTGCCCAAGAAGCCCCGCCAGACTGCAGACGGTGAACGCTTCGAGCGCCTGCGCGCCTTGCCTTTTCTGCGTGATTTCACCGATGTCGCGCTATGGGAAACCCTGAGAATGGGCCAATGGCACGGCTTGCCGCGTGGCACGGTGCTGATGCGCGAAGGATCCCCTGGCGACTCCTTTTACCTGCTGGTACAGGGCCGGGTATCAGTCAGCCGCAAGGGTTGGTCGCTATCGTCACTGGAAGCCGGCGTAAGCATAGGCGAGATGGTCTATCTGCAACCTGAGAACAAGGTACGCACCGCCACCGTCACAGCCGAAAGCGACATCGTAGTGCTCAAGATACGCAGCGAATCACTCAAGCAGGCGTCGGACGAGCTACAGATACGCTTTGACAAGGCCTTCATCGCCCTGCTGGTCAAACGGCTGATCGCTACCAACCAGCAGTTGGCCGAATATGATTCAGATCTCTAGCCGCATTGAAGCGGCGCTAACGCAGGGCATCAGTTAAGCCGCCTGTCCCGCTACGGCTGGTTTCATCCTTACCGGGATAGGGGCTAGCAAGACCACCAGCACAAGTAACTAATTCACATCAGACTATCGCCCACGGGTAGGCGGGATACGATAAAATTTTACCCATATGTCATTAGGCATGCACTGCATGCAGCAGACCCTGCAAGGTATTGCTAGTGGTACTGACAATAAGAGCGGCTAACAAAACCCAGCGTAGCGGTTCTGGCTAGGCGTGCGAGCGCGGACAGTACATGGGTACGGCAAGCTCGCACAGCAACGCCAGAAGGGTTTTGTTAGCAGCTCATAAGCCGCAACAAGTGGCAATAGGTAGGGAGGATATGCATGTTCGACCATCACTGCGCCCGATGGCGCGTCTTAGCGGGCGCCAAATGCCCGCGCGACCTGGGACCGCAGGTGTCCGCCGCCAAAATCGGCCGGTTCTGGCTGGCTGATCGCCCCCTCGCCCACTGCCATACGCTGAATGCCTTGCTGGGCCAGTACGAAGACGGTTGATCATGCTGACACCTGTCGCTATGGCAGGTTGGGTCTTTTCATCCACATAGAGATACCTGGATGTCGATGCATTAGCGCACCGCCAACTCGGCCCTGCTGGCCGGGTCTAGCCTACACCCGCGCCATCGGCTAACCAGCCAATCACCCCTCAAGACGCACCGGGATAAGTCATGTTCGATCATCGCAATGTCCGCCTCACCACCCCGCTCGGCCCCGAAGCCCTCATCTTCCGCCGCCTGGACGGCCACGAAGCGCTCGGACAGATCGGCCAGTACAGCCTCACCGCGCTCTCCAAACGCCCCGACCTCCCCCTGGACAAACTCGTCGGACAGCCACTCACCATCAGCTCCGACCTCATGCTGATGGCCACACGCCATCTCAACCTCTACGTCTGCGAGATGTCACTCAAGGGCAAGGAAGGCGACTACTACGTCTACGAAGCCATCCTCCGTCCCTGGCTCTGGTTCCTCACCCGCACCGCCGACAGCCGCATCTTCCAGGAACAGAACACCCCCGACATCATCAAGGCCATCTTCGCCGACCACCCCCTGGCCAAGTTCGAGTTCCGCCTTACCCAATCCTATGTCCCCCGCGAATACTGCGTGCAGTACCGTGAGTCGGACTACAACTATGTCGCCCGCCTGTGCGAACAGGAAGGCATCTACTTCTGGTTCGAGCACAAGGACGGCCTGCACACCCTGATCCTGGCCGACGCCCTCTCCGCCCATGCCCCCGCTCCCGGCTATGCCCACGTCCCCTTTGAACAGGGTGGTGGTGATGGCGGCATGACCTCGGACCGCGAACACCTCGAACACTGGAACTACACCAAGTCCGTCCAGCCGGTGGACTATGTCCTC
>NZ_JAUFPU010000018.1:907142-1243977 GCF_030409555.1 Chitinimonas viridis | reverse complement strand
ATCTGAGCCAGGATCAAACTCTTGAGTTCAATCTCTGTTTTGAAACATTTCTGGCTGTTCGCAAAATCAATCTCGTCGAAACGATCTTGATTATTACGTAAGCCCTTGACCCTCAAGTCAAATGCCTACGCTTATCGGTTGTATCTTGTTAAAGAGCGTTTGCTTCTTCAGACCCACTCCGCTAAACTAATCCGTTTCGCTTCGTTTTTGTCTGCGTCAGCAGCAGAGAAGCGAACTATACGCACCCTCCCCGAACCCGTCAACACCTCCCCCGCAAAATTCCGCTACTTTCCGCACCAACACGCCTAAGTCGCTGATCTGTAATATCTCCGCAACACCCTCTTTTTATCGCTTCCCAACCAAAACCCGCGCCAACTCGCACGCAGCGAAAGATCGCGCCCTGCAAAAAACCGAGAAAACCTCAAAAACCAGGCAAAACGCCCCGCAAGCGGGGCGTTCAATCGGTGTTTCAGCCTGGTCGAGCTTGCTACCCCACATATCTATATATGTCATTCACTGGGCAGCTGCTGTGTCCGGCGTGTTCAATCCTGCTTGCGATTGCTGCCCGCCACCATACGGTACTCAAACAGGCGGCACTCCAGGGCGCCGTTGAACAGCACCGTGCGCTTGCTGGCAGAAAGCCGTATCAACTTGGCCAAGCGCAGGTCCGCCGTGAAGTAATACGCCCGCCAGCCAGAAAAGCGCTGCTTGAGCGCATGGCCCAGCATGGGGTAGAGCGCATCCAGCCAGGTCTGCTCCTCCAGCCGTATGCCATAAGGGGGATTACACACCATCACCCCATGCTCGGTGGGCGCACTGCGCTCCAGCGCATCGGCCTCTTCCAGCACCACAGCATCGCTCACACCGGCCGAAGCCAGGTTGGCCCGTGCTGCCATCAATACATCCGGCGTATCGTCGCTGCCATAGATATGCGTCACGGCTTCCGGCTGCTCGGCTGCCAATGCCTCTTGCTTGAGCTGCGCCCACAGCGCGGCATCAAACTGCTTGAGTTTGGCAAAGGCAAACTCACGCCAGCGGCCCGGCGCCATATGGCGCGCCATCATGGCAGCCTCCACCAGAAAGGTGCCGCTACCACACATGGGGTCCAGCAATGGCTCATCCACCTTCCAGCCAGTCAGCCGCAATATGCCGGCGGCCAGGTTTTCGCGCAGCGGCGCATCCCCTGTCTCCCGCCTATAACCACGCTTGAACAGCGCCTCGCCACTGGTATCGAGATACAGCGTCATTTGCCGCTCGGTCAGAAAGACATGGATGCGCAGATCCGGATTGGCCGTATCCACACTGGGGCGCTCGCCGCACTGGGCACGGAAAGCATCGCAAACGGCATCCTTGACCTTGAGGGCAATGAAATCCAGGCTCTTGAGCTTGCAGCCCACGCCAGTCACAGCCACCTTGATGGTGCGCTCCACCCCAAACAGCTCTGGCCACTCCAGCGCACGGGCAGCCTTATAGATATCGTCTTCGCTGCGGTAGGACTTGTCCACCAGCCGCCACAGGATGCGGCTGGCGATGCGGCTATGCAGGTTGGCCCGGTACATCAGTGTCCAGTCGCCATGAAAAGCCACGCCACCGTCGGTAGGGGCGATACCCAATGCACCCAGTTGCGCCAGCTCTTCAGCCAGCACGCCTTCCAGTCCGCGAGGGCAGGGGGCGAAATAATGGAAGACTTGTTTCATGTAGGGTGTCCGAAGGCTAGGGTTTACAGCGGCGGCAAGGCATTGCGCTGCTGCTTGGTTAGTTTGGCGCGCACCAGGCAGTATGACTGGCGCAATAGATCCTGTAATACATCGGCACCCAGGGTGGCGGGGCTATCCAGCCTTATCCAGTGGTGCCGTGCCAGATAAGGCGCGGGCTGGATACCAGGCAGGTCAGTCAGCTCCAGGAAGCGTTCGTCTGCCACCTTGAAGGACACGCCGGTCGATAGGGCAGGATTAGCGCACTGGACGCAGAACATCTTGCCACCCACCGACCACACCTGATCGACCTGCCATTTGATATCGCCCGTGGCGCCGGGCAGGCTGGCACAGAAGGTTGCTACGTCATCATGCGTCACGATAGTCCTCCCATGCCATCAGCCAAGGGGTGTCACCGCCCCCGTGCGGCATCAAGCCGGCGACGGGTCTGGGTAATCATAGGAGCCCAGCGCTCGCTCGGCCGCTTCTTGTAGGTGCACAAGGTCAGCTCACTCGGCGCAAAGGCATTCAGATTGTGGGTCAAGGGCGTCGTGATCAAATACTGCGCTTGGGTAGCCTTGAGGAAAGCACCCACCTTGTCAATATTCAGCACATCCAGGTGAGCGAAGGGCTCATCGATAAAGACAAAGCCAGAGGGATTGGATTCATCCATCATCAGGCCTATTAGCAGTATCAAGGATTTCATCACCTGCTGGCCGCCCGAGGCCTCACCATCGTTCAGGCCCATCAGGCCCTTCTGGTCAAAATCGAAGCGTACGGTCAGGCCGGCATTGGCCAGCGCCGCATCATCATTCTCCAGATGGGGCGAGTCTACCTCCACCGAGATACCGGACAACTCACCCAGCCGGCGGATGTTCTGGCTGTAGGCACGCACGGTCGCGCGCAGCTTGTTGATGTAGGCGCCACGGGCATCGTCGGTCAACTCACGCGCGCGGGCCACCTCGCGGCCCCGGCTTTCCGTCTCCCCCAGCAGGGCGGCGTAGTCCTGCTCTATCTTTTCACGCAGCTCCAGCACACTGGCATCCCGCTCCCAATCACCGTGCTCCATGCGCTCCTGCTGCCTATGTATCTCGTGGCGGACAGCCTGCACCGAGCCCCATTCCTCCTTCAGCGCGGGCAAGCCCGACTTACTGACGCCCTCCGCCTCCAGCGCCTCGCTCAACTGGCGTGCCTCTTCGATCTGGCGCGTTTGCTCGGCCTGGCGCAGCTGCACCTGGTTAAGCAGCTCGCTAACCTGGCGTGCCAGGCCATCCCGCACATCGCGCACACGCTGCTCCTGCAGCCTGGCCTCCATGGCCAGCTTACGGGTGCTTTCTTGCTCGGCCTGCTTGCTGGCCAGCTCGCCCCCCAAGCGCTGGGCTTCGGCCTGCAGGCCGGGCAATACCTGCTCGGCTGCGGCAAACTCGTCCTGTCGGGCAGCCAGCTGCTGTATGGCGTCCATGCCGGCCAGTTGCAGCTGCAGGCTGGCAATCTGCCGTCCCACCTCCACCGCCTCGCCCTCCCACACCAGCACCTGCTGGTTCAGCTCAAACAAACGACGGCTTACCTCATCCAGCCGCGATTTGCGGGCTGCCTCACCAAAGGCATGGTCGCGCACATCCACGCCAATAAAGCGGGCGCCACGGCGCTCCTTGTGAAAGCCCTCACGGGTAATCCAGTCGCCCTGCACACCTGCGCCGGCTTCCACCGACTTGACCCGCTGCACATTGTTGAGCTGGCGGGTAAGCCAAGCCGGTGCATCCGCCTTGAGCGCAATGATTTCCAGCACCGAGCCCGGCACCGCCTTGGGTGCCGCCTCGCAATCAGGCACGATAAAGTGTCGATACTGCAAACGCTGGCCTATCTGGAATGCCGCCTGCTTGTCCGACTCCCTCCCCAGCAACACCAGGTGGCGGTACGGCGCCAGCATAGCCTCCACTGCCGTCTGCCAGCTGTTGTCACGCACTTCCACGATATCGGTCAGCAACTGGTGGGGAATGCCGGCCTCATCCAGCGCAGCCCGCATCTCACGGACAAAACGCTCCGCCGGCTGGCGCCCCTGCTGCAAGGCAAACTGCAGCTCGGACAGCTGCTGCCGCTCATCCTTGGATGCCTTCACCTTGCCGTCCAGCTCAGCCTTGTGGCCACGCAGCCTGCCCAGCTGGTCAGCCAGCTCCACCGCATCCGTGCCGGATTCCGCCTCAGCCAGGGCCTTGAGCTTGTCACGCTGGCTCAATACTTTCTCGGCATCGCGGGCATCGGCCCCCACGCGCTGAAAGGGCTCCCACAGCGCCTTGTAGGCCGCATCGGCAGCCTGCTCGGCCGACTGCATGGTCGCCACATCCGCCTCCAGCCTGCGTGCCTCGGCATCGCTGCGAGCCAATTCATCCTCGCGCACCTTCAAGGCCCGACGCACGCCCTTGTACTGGTGGATATAGCCCCACATGGAATCCCACGATTCCAGATAGCGCAAACCTGGCAATACATTCTTCTCCAGCTGCGCCACTTCACGCTGCATGCCCTGCCATTCCAGATAGCGGTTGGCACGGCCCTTCATCTGCTCCACCTTGGCACCCAAGCCATCCAGCTGTCGGGTCAGCTCAGCCAGTTCCTGCTCGGCCTCTTTCTGCTCGGTCTTGGCCTGCTGGTAGTTGTCCAGCACCTGCTTGTCGCCAAAAACCTGGAACACCAGGTCCAGCAAAGCCTTGGGGCTGTACTCGCACAGCTTGTCGGTATCCCCCTGCTCCAGCGCCAGCACCTCGGCAATGGCGCGGGTCAGCCCCGCCTTTTCCAGGTCCAGCTTGTACTCGCGCACACCACGCCACTCCAGCTGTGGCTCGGTGTCGGCATCCAGCTCCACCTCGCCCGGCATGATCGCGTACTGCCGCAGCCAGTCCCCCCCTTGCTTCTTCACCCGGCAGAACAAGGTCACCTTGTCATTGGTGATGGGGAAGAACGGGTAGGGAAACAGATCGCCGTTGTCGCGCCGCGGGTTGTCCACCACCCCTCGTAGCCAGGCCGTCGGCTCGGTGTTGTTGCGGACATAGCGCTTGTAATCGCGTCGGCCGGAGCACGGCAGGGCCAGCAGGGTACGCAAGGCATCCAGCAGCGTGGTCTTGCCAGAACCATTCGGCCCCACAATGGTAACGATCTGGGCATCCAACGGAATTTCTATGCTCTGCCAGAAATCCCAGTGGCGCATCTCAAGCTTGCGGAATTGAAACATCGTGACGGGTTGTCCTGGTAATTACTCGGGGGCCGCGTCGGCTGCGCGACGCTTGAGCACTTCGCCCAGCGCGCCTTCGATCACGCGGGGGGCCAGGCTGGCATAGTCCAGCATCAGGTCCAGCAGCGGCCCCTCCAGGATCACCTTGTTGCGGCGCTCGATAAAACCCAGCCGGGCCAGCTGGCCAAGGTTGGTATTCATACGGGTCTTGCCGCCCAGCTTCTCGCGAAAATCGGCATACAGCGCATCCTCCGGAATGCCGACCGAGACATCCTCGCCCTGCGCCAGCGGCTTCTCTGCCCCGAACATATCGCTCTGCCCCTCGCGCTCCTTCTCGGCGCGCGCAATCTGGCGCTCACGCTTGGGCAATATGATGCGTGCCCACAGCACCACCAGCAGGGCGATTGCATCACGCGGCAAACCCATATTGTTGGATAGCCAGGTATCGCCATCGCCAAATACAAAGGCATTCATATCATCAGCCAGGGCAACAGCCAGGTACTCGGCATACGGATTTTCCAGCAGCACCAGGCCCACCTCGGCCAGCCGGTGATCCAGGCTGCGGCGAAAATCCTCATCCACCAGCGCGCGTCGCGCCAGCGGGTCGTTGCGGGGAATAAATCGGTGCGCGATCAAGCGGGCACTGAGGATGGACAGGGCGTTATCCATGTCTTGCGTCCTGTTCGTCAGTTGGTAGGCCGCAACTCGCCACGCGAGATGCTGGCCACTTCGGGATGGTCCACGGCCACCACCTCGCCGCTGGCTTGCAGCGACAGCGGCAGCTTGACGATATCACCCACCACGCTGGCATCCAGCTCGGCTTCGGCATCGCCCAGGAGCGAAAGCAGGGAGAGACGGTAAGCCGTCTCGGTATAGGTATCGGCCAGCGCCACCGACTGGATATCAGATGGTCCACCCAGCTGCGCCAACAAGGCATGCAGCGCCTCGGCCTCGAACAACCGTTCGGCTTCGGGTGCGGCCACACCGGGCGCAGCACGCTTGTCCGGCAGGGCGGCCGTGCTGGCCAGCATGCGCTCACGCTCCACCAGTTCGAACTCAGCGATATCCACCATCTCCGGCCCAGTCAGAAAGGACGGTTGCGGTGCGTAGTGCAGCATGCCGCTGGCAAGGCTGACCAGCTCGGTCTGGCTGGCCGTACGCAACCATTCGCCGATATCGCTGGAAGTCAGCCCCGACTGCCCCAAGTGCACGCGCTGCGACTGCAGCTGATTCAGGCGGCGCTGGAAACTGCCCGTCAAGCGCAGCAGCCGCGACTGCGCCATGGCGATGGACTGCGCCTGGTCCAGGGTCCGGCGCGACAAGGTCTCGTCAGACAGCAGGGTATGCATGACTTCCGTCCCCTTCTGCACCCAACGAAACACCGCCTCCAGACGCTGCTGGGCCTTACGTATCTGATATTCCGATTGCGACTCCAGCGCCTCCTCAAAGGCCCGGTGCAATTCGTTAAGCCGGGCCAGCAAATGCTGCAAGGTCTCGCCAGACACCCGCCCCAGCTGCTGCTGGCCAGCCGCCTGGGCTGTCAGATAACCCAATTCGGCATCCTCGTCGGCAAACGCCAGCAAGGTAGACAAGGCCGACAAGGCCACCCGGCCCGCCTCGGCTATCTGGTACAGGCTCTCATCGCCGTCCCACAGCAGCAAGCCATTCTGGCGCAAGCGGGTCAGCACGGTATCAAGCTTCACCGGGTTCACATAGGCAAAATGCGCCTGCAGCTGCTGCGGCGACCAACGCGGCTCATGCCCCCGGGCGCCTATCTCGCGCAGCACCAGCAGCCGCACCAGCACCTGCTCCTCATTGCCATGGAACAGCGTGATAAATGCATTGAGCAATTCGCGCGCACGCAGCAACTCCGCCAAGGGCGGCAGATCAAGGGGGTTGATATTGCTGGCGAAGAAGTCGGCTAAGCGTTCATCAGACACGGGGCGATGGTTCTCGTCTTCTCGTTATGCCGGGGCGATAGCAAAGCGCCGCCCCGTTACCGGGACGGCGCACCTGCATCAGGACTTGGTCGGATCGTAAGGCTCGTGCAATGCCTCGGCCTCGGTCGGCGCAGCCTCCACCCGTTGCGGGCGGGTCGCTTCCAGGTAATCCATGATGGCCCAGGTCAGTTGCTGCGTACCTTCGCCGGTCAGGCCGGAGATGGTAAACAACCGGCGCGCCAGCGGATCCAGCGGTGCCATCGGATCATAAGCATCGCGCGGCCAGCCGAAGCCTGTCAGGAAAGCCTCGATGCGCGCCTCGCGCTCACCTTCCGGCACCATGTCCAGCTTGTTCAGCACCAACCAGCGCGGCTTGTTGTATAGCTCCTCGTCATACTTGCGCAGCTCTTCGACTATCGCTTGCGCTTCGCGCACCGGGTCGGTCTCTTCGCTGAAGGGCGCCAGGTCCACGATATGCAGCAGGATGCCAGTACGCGACAGATGCTTGAGGAAGCGGTGACCCAGGCCTGCGCCTTCGGCCGCACCTTCGATCAGGCCAGGTATGTCGGCAATCACGAAGCTACGGTTATGGTCGATACGCACCACGCCCAGATTGGGCGCCAGCGTGGTGAAGGGATAGTCCGCCACCTTGGGCCGCGCAGCCGAGACCGAACGGATAAAGGTCGACTTTCCGGCATTGGGCATGCCCAGCAGGCCCACATCAGCCAGCACCTTCAGCTCCAGCCTGAACTCGCGCTGCTCGCCCTCTTCACCATGGGTGAACTTGCGCGGCGCGCGGTTGGTGGAGGTCTTGAAATGCAGGTTACCCAAACCGCCCTTGCCGCCTTTGGCGATCAAAACTTGCTGACCGTCATGGGTCAAGTCGGCGACGATCTCGCCGGTCAGGTTGTCGCTGATGACGGTACCTACCGGCATGCGCAGGAAGATATCGTCTGCCCCCTTGCCGTAGCAGTCGGCGCCTCGGCCGTTCTCACCGTGCTTGGCACGGTACTGCTTCACAAAGCGGTAATCGACCAGGGTGTTGATATCCTTGTCGGCCACAGCCCAGATGCTGCCGCCTTTGCCACCGTCGCCGCCGTCGGGGCCGCCACGCGGCACAAACTTCTCGCGCCGCATACTGGCAGAGCCATTGCCGCCTTTGCCAGCGATCACTTCAATGCGGGCTTCGTCGATAAATTTCATGGGCAGGCGATTCCTAGTGGTTGGGCCTTGGCCTGGGCTGCCCGCAGGGCGGGCAACATGGGGTGCAAACGAAAAAGCCCTATCTTATTGAGATAGGGCTTCAATTTTAAGCGAAACGCCCGCCGGGCGCCTCGCTTACCGGCAAGGCTTAAGCCTCGACGCCGGTGTAGGGCTCGACCACAACGGTCTTGCGCTTCAGCGCGCCCTTGACCACGAACTTGACGTAACCGTCGACCTTGGCGAACAAGGTGTGATCCTTGCCCATGCCGACGTTATCGCCTGCGTGGAAACGGGTGCCGCGCTGACGGATGATGATCGAACCCGCAGGGATCAATTCACCACCGTAAACCTTGGTACCCAGTCGTTTCGACTCTGAGTCGCGGCCGTTACGCGAACTACCGCCAGCTTTTTTATGTGCCATGTTTCAGACTCCTTGCTTACTTGACGATGGCGTCGATGCGAATTTCAGTGAAATTCTGACGATGACCTTGGCGCTTCTGGTAGTGCTTACGGCGACGCATCTTGAAGATGCGAACCTTTTCGCCACGACCGTGGGCTACGACAGTAGCCTTGACCGTTGCGCCAGCAACCAGGGGGGTGCCAACCGAAACCGCTTCACCGTCCACCACCATCAGTACTTCTTCAAGCACGATTTGGGCGTCGATGTCGGCGGCAATCTGTTCTACTTTCAATTTTTCGCCGATGGCAACTTTGTACTGCTTGCCACCGGTTTTTACGACCGCGTACATAGACTGGGCTCCTAAATAGTAACTCCCCGCGCAGGACGCAGGGAGCCGCGCAATATACGCAAGCCAGCGATTTTGGTCAAGTATTCATTGACTTGCAGTGCATATCCCGGCACCACAGCCACACCACTAGCCGCACTACGGCCAACGCCCCGCCCCCCGCTCGGCTATAATCGTGCGGTTTTGGTCTCCGCCGGCAGTAAGCCCATCGTGTCCATAGAATTCGTCAAATCCGTCATCGCTGCCGATATGCAGGCGGTGGATCAGATCATCCGCGAGCGCCTGCATTCAGAGGTCATCCTGGTACGCCAGGTCGCCGAGTACATCGTCTCCTCCGGCGGCAAGCGCCTGCGCCCCGCCCTGGCCCTGCTGTCCGCTGGCGCCCTGGGCTACCAGGGGCAGCACCATCGCGAACTGGCCGCCGTGGTGGAGTTCATCCATACCGCCACGCTCTTGCACGACGACGTCGTCGACGAGTCCAGCCTGCGCCGCGGCCGCGACACCGCCAACGCCCTGTTCGGCAATGCCGCCAGCGTGCTAGTGGGCGACTTCCTGTACTCGCGCGCCTTCCAGATGATGGTCGGCGTCAACGACATGCGGGTAATGCAGGTACTGGCTGACGCCACCAATGTCATCGCCGAGGGCGAGGTGCTGCAGCTGATGAATATCGGCGATGCCGATCTCGATGAAGCCGCCTACCTCAAGGTCATCCGCTACAAAACCGCCAAGCTGTTCGAGGCCGCCGCACGCCTGGGCGCCTTGCTGGCCAAGTCGGACGCCGCTACCGAGGACGCCATGGCACGCTATGGCATGCATCTGGGCACCGCCTTCCAGATCGTCGATGACGTGCTCGACTACTCGGGCGATGCGGGCGAGATCGGCAAGAACCTGGGGGACGACCTGGCCGAGGGCAAGTGCACCCTGCCGCTGATCCACACCATGCGCCTGGGCACCGCCGAACAGGCCGATGTAGTTCGCACCGCCATCATCCACGCCCAGCGCGACAACTTCCCCGCCGTACTGGCAGCGGTACAAGGCAGCGGCGCACTGGCAGCCACCATGCTGGCCGCCCGCGCCGAGGCCGCACTGGCACTGGAAGCCATCGCCGGCCTGGGCGACAACCCTGCCACCCAGGCACTGCGCGCACTGGCCGACGTTGCCGTGGAACGCAGCAGCTGATTGCCTGCCGCCCAGGTCTTTACAGACCGCGCCTGCATCGCCATAATGCGCGACTCACTCGGGGTGTAGCTTAGCCTGGTAGAGCGCTACGTTCGGGACGTAGAGGCCGGAGGTTCGAATCCTCTCACCCCGACCAGGTATCAAAAAAGCCGATGCACTCGCATCGGCTTTTTTATTTTGCATCCCACTCCAACACTACCCCTGCTCGCCCTCAGGCACCCGATTCGGGTAAAAGCAAAAAAAATCCCGCCGACCCAAGGGCCACTGGCGGGAAGAGGAGGAGGAAATGGTTCGTACTACAAATCTAGTACGATTGAACAAATCTTAGACTGAAAATTAAATTCCTGCAAGGCAGAGATATTTCACTTCCAGGTAATCTTCCATACCGTGACGTGAGCCTTCACGCCCCAGACCGGACTGTTTGACGCCGCCAAACGGCGCCACCTCGGTAGAGATCAGGCCGGCATTGGCGCCCACCATGCCGTATTCCAGCGCCTCGGCCACCCGGAAAACCCGGCCCAGATCGCGCGAATAGAAGTAGGCCGCCAGGCCAAACTCGGTATCGTTGGCTCGTTCGATCACCTCTTGTTCAGTCTCGAATTTGAACAGCGGCGCCAGCGGGCCAAAGGTCTCCTCACGCGCAACCTTCATATCGGCCGTCACATGGCTGACGATGGTAGGCTCAAAGAAACTCTGGCCCAGCGCATGGCGCTTACCGCCCGCCACCAGCTTGCCACCCTTGGCCAGCGCATCGGCGATATGCTCCTCAACCTTCTCCACCGCCTTCATGTCTATCATGGGCCCTTGCGTCACACCGGCCTCCAGGCCATTGCCGACCTTGAGCTTGGCCACGGCTGCCGCCAGCTTCTCGGCAAACGCCTCATACACACCGGCCTGCACATACAGACGGTTGGCGCAAACGCAGGTCTGACCGGCATTGCGATACTTGGAAGCAATCGCCCCCTCCACCGCCGCATCTAGGTCAGCATCGTCAAACACGATGAACGGCGCGTTACCACCCAGCTCCAGCGACACCTTCTTGATAGTGGGTGCACAGGCAGCCATCAGCTCGCGGCCGATTTCGGTCGAGCCGGTAAAGCTCAGCTTGCGCACGATGGGGCTGGCCGTCATCTCGCCGCCTATCTCCTTGGCCGAACCGGTCAGCACGCTGAATACCCCGGCCGGAATACCGGCCCGGTGGGCCAGCTCCGCCATGGCCAGGGCCGACAGCGGCGTCTGGGTCGCCGGCTTGATCACCATGGGGCAGCCCGCCGCCAGGGCGGGGCCGGCCTTGCGGGTAATCATGGCCGAGGGGAAGTTCCACGGCGTCACCGCAGCCGTCACGCCTATGGGTTGCTTGATCGCCAGCAGGCGCTTGTCGGCCCAGGGCGAGGGAATGGTTTCACCGTAGACCCGCTTTGCCTCCTCGGCAAACCACTCGAAGAATGACGCCGCATAAGCAATCTCGCCCTTGGCCTCGGCCAGCGGCTTACCCTGCTCGGTCGTCAGGATCACCGCCAGATCATCCTGATTGGCCAGCATCAGCTCATACAGCTTGCGCAGCAGGGTGGAACGCTCCTTGGCACTCTTGGCCTTCCAGGCCGGCCAGGCGCGCTCTGCAGCCTCGATGGCGCGGCGGGTCTCGGCCGTCCCCATCTTGGGCACATGCGCAATGATCTCGCCGGTGGCCGGATTGTTCACGGCGATCTTCTCGCCGGAGTCCGCGTCCAGCCACTGGCCGTCGATATAACACTGCTGCTTGAGCAGGCTCGGGTCTTTCAGGTTCAGCATGTCGATCTCCAACGCAAGATGGCACGAAGGCCCCACGGGGCTCGCCCGGGGGCCTTCGCGTTCCGGACTTCGGGGGGAAAGCTTAGGCCTTGAGTGCCGCTTCCAGCACGGTCAATGCCTCGGCAAAAGTGTCGTCCTCAATGGTGATGGGCGCCAGGAAGCGGATCACATTCGAGTACACGCCACAGGTCAGCAGGATCAGCCCCCGCTTCATGGCTTCGGTCTGGACCTTCTTGGCAAAGTCCGCATCGGGCTCGTCGCTGCCAGCCTTGTTGAACTCCACCGCCACCATAAAGCCCAGGCCGCGTACATCGGCGATCTGGGGCACGGCAGACTTGAGGCTGTTGAGCTTCTCCATCAGCGCAGCACCCAGGCGCTGAGCGCGCTCGTTCAGCTTCTCCTCGGCAATCACCTCAAGTACGGCCAGCGCAGCCGTCACCGCCAGCGGGTTGCCGGCATAGGTACCTCCCAGGCCACCGGGTGCAGGCGCATCCATCAGATCGGCTCGGCCGGTCACGGCCGACAGGGGGAAACCACCAGCCAGACTCTTGGCCATGGTCATCAGGTCGGCCTTGACCGCGTGGTGCTCCATGGCGAAGGTCTTGCCGGTACGGGCAAAACCGGTCTGTATCTCGTCGGCAATCAGCAGGATGCCGTGCTCGTCGCAAATCTTGCGCAGCTCGACCATGAACTCGGTGGGTGCCACATAGAAGCCCCCTTCGCCCTGCACCGGCTCCAGGATGATGGCAGCCACGCGCTTGGGATCGATATCCGCCTTGAACAGGGTCTGCAGGGCCTTGATCGAGTCAGCCGAAGTCACGCCGTGCAGCGGCACCGGGAAAGGGGCATGGTACACATCCGCCGGCATGGGGCCGAAGTTCAGCTTGTAGGGGTTGACCTTGCCGGTCAGCGCCATGCCCATCATGGTGCGGCCATGGAAGGCGCCGGAGAAGGCAATCACACCGCTGCGGCCCGTAGCGGCACGCGCGATCTTGATGGCGTTTTCCACTGCCTCGGCACCACTGGTGAAGAAAGCGGTCTTCTTGGGGCCGTGTACAGGCACAATCTCGTTGAGCTTCTCAGCCAGCTTCACATAGCTCTCATAGGGCACAACCTGATAACAGGTGTGGCTATAGGCATCCACCTGCGCCTTCACGGCAGCAGTGATCTTGGGATGGCGGTGACCGGTGTTCAGCACAGCGATACCGGCGGCAAAATCAATGAAGCGGCGGCCTTCCACATCCCAGATCAGGCTGTTCTCGGCGCGCTCGATAAAGAAATCCCCCAGCACACCGACGCCACGGGGCGTAGCAGCGAGTCGACGAGCGTGGAGATCAGCATTCTTGGACATGATGGAATTCCTTGTGGCACAGGGGTGACGTGATGCGAATTTAATCATAAGCGATGAATAAATTCACCACTTACGATGAATTTATTCATCGCTGCGCCGCAACATCGTCACCGCCATTTGATCGCACAACCTATGCTGGGCTTCTGCTCCAGCGGCCCATCCCCCATCATGGCAACCTGCTTCATGGCCTCGAACAGCTCCCGCTGGGCGCCATGCGCCGCATGCCTGCCCGAGGCATCGAAACGGCCCCGGTACTGCAGCAGCAGTTCGCTGTTGTAGCCAAAGAAGTCCGGCGTGCACACCGCCCCAAATGCCCGCGCCACGGCCTGGCTCTCGTCATACAGGTAGGGAAAGCCGAAGCCATAGGCCCGGGCATAGGCCTTCATATGCTCAAAGTCGTCCTCGGGGTACTGGGCAGGATCGTTGGCACTGATGGCCACGCTCTTGATACCGTAGCTCTCCAGCTCACGACAGGTCTCCACCAGCGCCTCACGTATGGCCTTGACGTAAGGACAATGGTTGCAGATGAACATCACCAGCAGGCCATTGTGCCCGCGCAACTCACTCAGGCCATGGTTGCGTCCGTCCACGCCAGGCAAGGTGAAATCAGGGGCCGGCAGGCCCAACTGGACAAGGGGAGCGGTCACACTGGCCATGGCTGCACGATTCGGAGTTGGGTAACCGTGATTATAGGTGGCCCGCGCGGCTGGCATAATCCCTAACTCAACCTCTAGCGATAAGACCGCCTCATGCCCCGTATCTACCTCGATATGCCGCTTGCCAGTGGCCAGCAATTCAATCTGCCCGAACAGGCTGCACGCCATGTACAGGTACTGCGCCTGCAGCCAGGCGAGCCGCTGATGCTGTTCAATGGTCAAGGCGGCGAATTCGAGGCCGAGGTTGTCGACATGGGCAAGCGCCATGTCACCGTAACCGTCGGCCAGCACCAGGCAGATGAGCGCGAGTCGCCGCTGCAGCTGACCCTGGTACAGGCGCTGTCGGCAGCCGAACGCATGGACTACACCGTACAAAAAGCGACAGAACTGGGCGTGAACTGCATACAGGTCGTGCAGTCGGCCTATTGCAGCTACAAGCTGGCACAGGACAGGGTAGAAAAGCGCCTATTGCACTGGCAAGGCGTGGCCGAATCTGCCGCCGAGCAATGCGGCCGCACCCGCGTGCCGCAAATCCTGCCGCCGGTCAGGCTGGACAGCTGGCTGGCCCAGGCACCTGCTGCCGATCTCAAACTGCTGCTATCGCCCACCGGTGCCCGGCAATGGCATGAACTGCCACCACAGGCCAGCAGCGTCCAGGTGCTCATCGGCCCTGAAGGCGGCTTCTCGGGCGACGAGGACAATATGGCCATCGCCGCAGGTTTCACGCCGCTGATACTGGGCCCACGGCTGTTCCGTACCGAGACGGTGGCCCCGGTGATCGCCGCCCTGCTGCAAGCACGCTATGGCGACTTTCAGTAGCAGCGCACCGCTCAGCGCTGCCACCAGCAGCGCCTATTCCGCCTCGCGGACCATGCGCTCAGCCCACAGCTTCCACAGCGGCAACTGATGCACCAGCAAGCCCACCACAATCAGGGCCGTGCCCGTCAACAGCCCGGCCGATACCGCCTCGTCATTGGCCACATGGCCCAGCCACAAGGCGGTTACCGGGGTGATCAGGGTGATCAGCGCCACATGGGCGGTGGGCAGCCGCTGTATCAGCAAAAAGTACAGACTCATGGCCAGCACCGATCCCACCAGCGCCAGGTAGACCACCGCCCCCCATTGCTTCAGGCCCGCCGTTGCCGGCCACTGTCCATCCAATAGCCACCAGCCGGCCAGGGTCAATAGCGCACTGACCGTCAAGGCGCCCGTTGCCGTCGCCAGGGGTGGCGTATCCGCGCCGTGGCGCTTGGTCAGCACCGCACCCAGCGCTTGCAGCACATTGCCCATCAGGCCACCGACTATGCCCCAATGGGCCTCCGGCCCCAGACTCACCCGGTCGCGGAAGATACACCACAGGCCCGCCAATCCCAGCAACATGCCCAGCACCTGCCCACGGCCAGGGCGCTCACCGATGATCAGGCTGGCAAACAAGGCCGTGATCAAGGGCGAAAGGCCGAACAGCACAGCCATCAGGCCAGAGGAGATATAGCGGGCGCCAAAATAGGTACAGGCCATGCTGGACGCCATGGCCACGCCGGCAATCAGGTAGGTGCGGCGCGACGCCCCATCCAGCGGCAAAGGCTGGCGCCAGACCAGCATCAGCAGCCCCGCCGCCAGCGCGCCCAGGGCCATGCGGCCGGCCAGCGCGGCGGTGAAGGACATGCCTGCCACCGACCAGTTGATGGCCAGGGCCGTGGTAGACCAGACGGTGACAACACCGAGATAGGCAAAGGAAGTCGGCATGGCTAGCCCAGGGCTCCGATAGGGACGGCGAGGCTTGCGGCAACGACCTGCAAGCATCCAAAGGCAGGGCTTATACCATAGCGCACCAGGCTAGCAGCACCCCAGCGCCATCACAGGCAGCGGTTTTTCCAGCACGACAGCGTCGGCCAGAAAACCGTGTTCCCGCTTGCGCTCGCCGGTCTCGACAAAGCCCAGCCTGCACCAGAAGGCAAAAGCAGGGGCATTGCTGGCAATAATGCTGATGCGCAGGGTAGTAATCCGCGGCCAGCGCAGCACCAACTGCTCCAGCTCGCCAAATACCCTGCGCCCCAGGCCGCGCCCCTGCCAGCGCTCGGACAGCAGCAGCAACTTGATCATGGCCTGGTCCGGATACGGCCAGCTCCGCAGGACAGTGGCCATACCGACCAGCTCTTCACCCACCCATACCCCCAAGGCATGCTGCTCGCCCAGGCTCTTGCCGGGCGGCAGGTCACTGCCATCGAACCAGGCAGCCACCGCTTCGCGGCCAGGAGAGCGCTTGCCCTCGGTCAACTGCCAATAGCCGGGCGCCGCACAGGCAAGCTGATAGACGGCATCCAGTTGCGCCTGCGAGGGCACGACTATGCGTTCCAATCGGAAATCCAAGCTGCCCTCCCCCGAAAAGGCAAACGACCAGTACATGGACTGGTCGTTTATTAGAATCAGGTAATTTTACCCAACCCTGCGGGCTGCGTCGAATATATCGAAACGCTTATTTTGCTGACGGTAGCCTTTGCCTATAGCGTGCCGTAGGAATGCAGGCCGGACAGGAACATGTTCACCCCCAGGAAGGCAAAGGTCGTCACCAGCAGGCCAACCACCGACCACCAGGCCAGTATGTCGCCTCGCCAGCCCTTGACCAGCCGCACATGCAGCCAGGCTGCGTAGTTGAGCCACACGATCAGCGCCCAGGTCTCCTTCGGGTCCCAGCTCCAGTATCCGCCCCAGGCATCCGCCGCCCACATAGCGCCCAGAATGGTCGCGATGGTGAAGAACAGGAAGCCCACCGCAATGGCCTTGTACATCACTTCGCCCAGGGTCTCGTAGCTGGGCAGATGCGATGTCAGTATGCCGCGCGAGGCCAGCAACTGTGCCACCCCCAGCATGGCGGCCATGGCAAAGGCGCCATAGCCGACAAAATTGGCAGGCACATGGATCTTCATCCACCACGATTGCAGCGCCGGTATCAGCGGCTGTATCTCGTGCGCCTGGCGGTCAAAGGTGTACCAGAGTATGAAGCCCACCGCGGCCGAGATGATCAGCAGCACAAACGCCCCCATGCGGCGCGTGGCAAAGCGCTGCTCGTAATAGAGGTACATCATGGCGGTGATGAAACAGAACATGATGAAGACTTCGTACAGATTGGACACCGGTACGTGGCCTACATCCGGGCCGATCAGATAGCCCTCGTACCAGCGCACGAAGAACCACACCACGGCGGCACCAGCCGCCGCCCAGGTCAGGCCCGAGGCGATGGCATCGGCCGTATTGGAGCGGCGCAGCAAACCCACCCAATAGATCGCGGTGGCCAGGAAGAACAGCACGCACATCCACATGGCGGCGGACTGGCTGGCCAGCACATACTTGAGCCAGAACGCCGTCTGACCACGACCGAGATCGTCGCCATACAGGGCTATCCCCCCCAGCGCCAGCAGGCCCGCCAGCGGAAAGAACAGCCGCACCGGCTTCCAGAACCAGCCGAGCGCCACCAGTGACAGCGCGCTGCCCGCCAGGATGGCGTGCTCATAGACATCCATCGCCGCGTGATAACGCTGGAACACCACCCCGGCCACCGCCAGGATGAACAAGGCATACAGATGGTCGCTCAGCTTGAGCCCGCGCCAGAAAGGCGCATTGCCCGCCTGCGGCAGGGTGGTCGCGTAGCCTGGATTAGTCATGTTGTTCTTCCTTGTCCGTGCCGGCCAGGCTGCCCAGGGCAGCGCTGTGCGCAGCAAATTCCTGCTCGGTCTGGGCATCACGGCGGTTGCTGCTGAAAGCCAGCAGCAGACGGCCTTCCTGCACCCACACCCAGATTCGGTTCTCGCGTATGTAAAACATGCAGAATATGCCCAGAACCAGCAGCAGACTACCCAGATAGACCAATGGCTGGCCTGGGCTGCGGGTAACCTGGAAACCGCTGGACTTGCGCTCCTCAAAGCCTACCGGCTGCAGATAAAAGCCGTGGCCGTAATCAAAGCTGGCCGATACCGCCACCAGGCTATCCATCAGGAAGCGATAATAACTGTCGTTGAATTCCACCGGGGCAAGGTTGGCCCGCTGGCGCGACAAATCCGCCGCATCCAGCACCGCGCCTTGCAGCAGCTTGATATAGGTCTGGCCTACCGCCTCCTGTTTGTCCTTGGGCACCCGCTCATCCAGAAAACTTTGCAAGGCGGTAAAGCCGCCATCGGCAAAGCGCTGCAGCACCCACACCAGGCTTTGCTCGAACTCCTTGCGATAGGCCGGACTGATGGCGCCATCGCGTTCGGCCTTGGCCGCGGTACGGCGGGCGATTTCCGGCCAGGCCGCCGGGTCGTGTAGCACGGCACTGATCTGCATAAAGCCCTGCGGACTGAACTCGGCGTCCAGCGGTATCCGCACAAACGCGAACGGCGCCGCCACCGTACGCCGCATGCCACTCATCAGGTAGAAGCGCCCGCCGTCCTCAAATGGCGACAGGTAGTTCAGGTACTCCACAGCCTGGCCCTGGGCATCGCGCACCTTGAACTGTATCGACGGCCCGACATTCTTGACCTTCTTGTCAGCCTTGACCTGGCGGGCATCCTGCATGCGGCGGCCAAAGTCCGATATTTCAGGCTCGGCTTCCAGATTCTCGATATTGAAGGGTCGCAGCTCACCGAACTCCAAGGTCAGCGGCTGGCCGCCCCAACGGAAGGCCTGGCTGGCCAACGACACGGCGGCCAGCTCCTGCGGCCTGGGCGCAGCGCCCAACCAGTCCCACACCGCTAGCTTCAGCGGCGAGCCACCATCGCCAAAACTGGATTGGTAGATGGCCACGCCATCGACAATCAAGGGGTGGTTGACCTTGACCGTCCCCTTGGTGACCTTGCCGCTAGCCTTGCTGGTCACCTCGATATCGCTGGCAAACAACTTGGGCTGGCCAGTGCTGTAATGCTCGACATGAAACTTGTTGAGCTTGATAGCGAAGGGCAGCTCCTGCACGTAATAGCCAGGCCCGGCATTCAGCCAGGCCACATCCCGCGTCTCCCCCTCGGGCATGTCTATCACCCCGCGGAACGACAGATTGCTGGGGGTCAGCTTGCTTTTCTCGCCTATTTCGCTCACTGGCACCGTATTGCGGGTCTCTACTTCCTTGATGCCCAGCAGGCTCTGCAGCTTGAGGGGCAGGTTGCCATCCAGCAGGCCGCCTATGCAGATCACCACGATGGCCGCATGGGCGAACAGATAGCCCAGACGCTGCAGGCTGCCTTTCTTGGCAGCCAGCATGACACCCTCGTCACGCACCACCCGCTTGTGCCGATAACCCTGGGCCGTCAGCCACTGCTCCGCCTGGGTCAGCGCCCCCTCCACGGGCTGCTGCAACGCGATCTCCTGCTGGTGCGCCATGGCGCGCAAGGATTTCAGCGCAGCCTGCTCCCGATAGGAGCGGATATCACGCAATATGCCAGGCAGGTGGCGATAGATGCACAGCGAGGTCGAGCCCACCAGAAAGCCCAGCATGATGATGAACCAGCCGGCATGGTAGACATCGTAAAGCCCCAGCCACTCGAATGGGCGGAACCAGAAATCACCGAACTCGACGGCGTAACTGGTATAGGGCTGGTTCTGCTGCAGCACGGTGCCGATGATGGAGGCAATGGCAAGCAGGGTAAGCAGGCTGATGGCAAAGCGCATGGAGCTGAGCAGCTCGTACAGCGCACGGCCGAAAGAAAGACGACGCACGGCGATTCTCGACTAGTAGGGGACAACCCCGTTGCCCCACCGGTTGGCACCAGCAGGGAGAGGCCCAGCCACGAACAGGCACAACCGCGCGCCCGCTCGACCAGCACCGTTTAAACACACCAAAGGGGTGGCCAGGCCACCCCTTGGGCTATGCAGGCAGGAAAAGTTCCCCGCTGCCATGATGAAGCCGCCACCTGAACCCGCCGTGGCAGCCCTGGATCAGGCTTAACGCAGGCCGGCGATATACTCGGCAACAGCCTTCATCTCGGCATCCGACAACTTGGCAGCGATAGGCTGCATGATGCCGTTCTTGCGATCAGTATTGGCCTTGTAGCTGTTCAACGAACTCACCACATAGGCAGCATGCTGACCGCCAAGGCGCGGATACTGCACCGGTATGCCAGCGCCGTTGGGGCCGTGGCAAGCCATGCAGGCCGGCACACCTGTTGCGGCGATACCACCGGTGTAGATCTTCTTGCCCGCCGCCATCAACGCCTTGTCGGTACCAGCGCGCTCCTTGGGCTTCTGCTCGCCATAGTAGGCTGCCAGGTTGCGCATGTCGTCATCGGTCAGGGTTGCCACCTGCCCCAGCATGATGGGGTTCTTGCGCTCACCCTTCTTGAAGGCACTCAGCTGGGCATACAGGAACTCGGGATGCTGACCCGCTAGGCTGGGGTTGGCACTGGCAGCGCTATTGCCATCCAAACCGTGGCAAGCAGCACACACTTTTTCGACGATAGCCTTGCCCTTGGCCGGGTCGGCCTTGGGCGCTACCGCAGCAGGGGCGCCCGCGGCAACCGCATAAGAGGCCATACAACCGAACAGAACAGCCAGCACGCTACGCTTCATAGCAACAACTCCTTGATGACGAGGTGAGCGGCGAGTCGCTCGTTTTTACTTGTTCTAACCAGGGCGTAGGGTGCGAATAAAACTGGATGGGGAAGCATCCATACGCCAAGGCATTGATTCAAACCTGATATTCTATCCGAACCTTGAGGCGCCGCCAAAGTTGGCCGCCCTAAACAAAAAAGTTTAACTCATGTCGCTGTTTCGCCAACTCCGTTTCCACACCACCGTCAACGATCTGCACATGCTGCCCGGCGGCGGCATCGAGGTCGCCTTTGCGGGCCGCTCCAACGCCGGCAAGTCCAGCGCCATCAATACCCTGGCCGATCACAACCGGCTGGCGTTTGTGTCGAAAACGCCCGGGCGCACCCAGCACATCAACTATTTCGACTTCGGCCAGGGCCGCTTCCTGGTCGACCTGCCCGGCTATGGCTACGCCCAGGTGCCCGAACCCATACGTGCCCACTGGGAGCACCTGCTGGGCCAGTACCTGGCCACCCGCCCCAACCTGATCGGCCTGGTATTGCTGATGGATGCACGCCATCCACTCAAGCCGCTGGACGAACGGATGCTGGATTGGTTCATCCCCACCGGCCGCCCCGTCCACGCGCTGCTGACCAAGGCCGACAAGCTGACAAAACAGGAACAGGCCAAAACCCTGAACGCCGTGCGCGACAAGCTGGCAGCCTGGCCGCAGTGCACTGTACAGCTGTTCTCCAGCCTCAAGAAAACCGGCATCGAAGAGGCTGAAAACGTGGTGGGAGGCTGGTTTGCCGCCGCCCAGGCAGAGGCAGAAGACAACTCGGGAACTTAATCGGGCAGACGCCGCTCTCACCGCACAGGTGTTATGCGCGCCTCCCGCTTTCCCTCCCTGAGCGGGTGCCCGACCAATGAGCGTCGGGCTTTTCAACCCCGGCCTTCTCCCCTTTGGCCGGGGTTTTTTATTACCCGTTTTGACTTTTTTTTAAGCAAAAGCGCATTGGAACTTGCTCTCGTCATAGAGGTTTGACGCTTCTTGTGCTATGTTTGACTTCGCCGTAATGGTGCATAAGCTCATTACAAAGCGGGTACAACAGGAGACAGGCCGATGCAGAATCTCGCCGGCATCAAGGTCATGGTGATCGACGACAGCAATACCATACGCCGTAGTGCAGAGATATTTCTCGGCCAGGCGGGTTGCGAGGTCATCCTGGCAGAAGACGGCTTCGACGCGCTGGCCAAGATCAGCGACCATCATCCCGACGTGATTTTCGTCGACGTGATGATGCCGCGGCTGGACGGTTATCAAACCTGCTCGTTGATCAAGAAGAACCCGAAGTTCAAGGCGACGCCGGTGATCATGCTGTCCTCCAAGGACGGTTTGTTTGACCGCGCCCGGGGCCGTATGGTCGGTTCGGACGAATACCTGACCAAGCCGTTTACGAAAGACAGCCTGCTGCAAGCAGTAGGCATACATGCCAACCACGCCTGAGAAGGGCGTCAAGGATAGAAATCAAATGACCATCAAGAAAATTCTGATTGTCGACGACTCCCCTACCGAGCGTCACTTCCTCGGTGAATTGCTCACCAAGAACGGCTTCCAGGTCATGACCCTGGAAAGCGGTGAGGAAGCCGTAGCGCGGGTCAAGGACATCATGCCCGACCTGATCCTGATGGACGTGGTGATGCCAGGCCTCAACGGCTTCCAGGCGACCCGCACCATCACCAAGGACGATGCCACTGCCCATATCCCGGTCATCATGTGCACCTCCAAGGGCCAGGAAACCGACATCGTCTGGGGCAAGCGCCAAGGCGCCAAGGGCTATGTGGTCAAGCCGGTCAACCCGGATGAGCTGCTCAAGCAGATCGCCGCACTAGGCTAAGCTCAGAAAACCATGGCCAAGCGCGTCAGTCTTCGTGAATTCCAGGAAAGCGTGGTAGCGCGGCTCAAGTCGCTGCCTGCCACGCACGCCGCCTCCACCAAGCTCGGCATCCAGGTGGGTGATACCTCGTGGCTGGTCGATCTGACCGACGTCAGCGAAGTGCTGCCTGTACCCGGCATGGTGGACGTGCCCCTTACGCGCCGCTGGTTCAAGGGCGTGGCCAATATTCGCGGCAATCTGTTCAGTGTGGTCGATCTGCCCGGCTTTCTGGGCGACGAACCTGTCAACCTGGGCATGAGCAGCCGCCTGCTCATCATCCACCCCCGCCATATCGTCAATTCGGCGCTGCTGGTCAACCGCATGCTGGGTCTGCGCAATATTCAGGGGATGGAAGAAGTTGCCCCCGCCGACCCCGCCGTACCCTGGTGTGGCCCCACGCGACGGGACAGCGAAGGGCGGGAATGGCGTGAGATGCGCATCAACGAACTGGTGCAGCAAGCACCGTTCCTGCAAGTTGGCACTATCTGACAGGTACCGGTACCGGCAAATGCCAGTACCGGTATTACCGCAATTAAGAACTGAGTATTTGCAACAATCTGGCCGGCTCGGCCCGCAGAGATAAGCAACAGGGAGATAAGCGAATATGGCGCTGCAGGATAAAACGAAATCGGGCGGTAATACCCAAGCCGGCTCGGCACCGCGCAGCGGTTTTACCGATACGCTGATGCGTGCGTTCGGACGCAACAAGGGTCAGTCCGGCGGTGACAAGGCCGAAAAGGCTTACGATCCCTTGCGCACGGTGTCCATACTGGACCGTATCCGCCCCCAGGCGGACGGTGGTGCAGCGCGACCACTACCGCTGATCGGCCATCTCCCCATACGCCGCCAGATCGAAATCTGCTTCTGGGTAATGGGGATCTCCATCCTGGCCTTCGCCACCACAGTGGCCCTGATGGTGCGTTCCTCCGGCCATGACGCCATCTACCGCGCCACCTCCACCGAAATGCAGATGCTTTCGCAGCGTATGGCCCGTGCGTCCGCCCAGGCCATCCAGGGTAATGCCGATGCCTTCCCGTTGCTGACCGAAGCCTATAACGACTTCGACAAGGATCTGAACCGCCTGATCAATGGTGGCGATGGCCTGCCGGCATCCGGTGGCGATGCCGCCGAGATCCTGGGCAAGATCAAGAAGAACTGGGACAACAACTTCCGCCCCAACCCCAAGAAACCCACGATTGAGACCATCCTCAAGCAGCGGGAAACCCTGGTGGCGGTGACCAAGAACGTGAGTTCGATCAACCGTAACGATGCCAAGCTGCTGGAACTGACCCAGCAGCTGGTGTCACTGTTGAGCGAATCGAACGCCCCTGGCCACGAGATCGAACTGGCCAACCAGCAGGTGATGCTGTCGCAGCGCATGGCCAAGAACGCCAACGCCATGTTGGCCGGTGAAATCATCAATCCGGAAGTGGTCTTCCTGCTGGGCAAGGACACCAATACCTTCCGCGACACCCTGCAAGGCATGATCGAGGGTAGCGAAGAGCTGCGCATCCAGCCTGCTGGCAACCCCGAGGTGAAGGAAAAGCTGACCGAAATCCGCGACATGTTCAAGGACTTCGAAACCGTGGTGGGCGCCTTCTCCCGCAACATGCAGAACCTGGTGAACACCCGTCTGGCCAACCAGACCACCTACAAGGAAAGTGAAAACCTGCTGCAGGATGCCAAGAAGCTGACCGCTGCCTATGAGCAATCGGCTGGCGGCATACTGCCCATCATCCTGGAAGTCGTGTTCGCGCTGCTGGCACTGGCGGCCCTGTTTGGTCTGGTGCGGGTGTACAACTCCGAATCGCAACGTCGCCGGTCCGAGATCGAAGCCGAGAACAAGCGTAACCAGGAAGCCATTCTGCGGCTGCTGAACGAAATGTCCGACCTTGCCGACGGTGACCTGACGGTACGCGCCTCGGTGACCGAAGACCTGACGGGCGCCATCGCCGACTCGATGAACTACACCATCGACGAGCTGCGCAGCCTGATTATCGGTATTAACCGCGCCACTGACCAGGTGACGGCGGCATCCCAGCAAGCCCAGGCCATTTCGGGCGAACTGCTGCAAGCCGCCCAGCGTCAGTCCGAAGAAATTGTCGAGACCAACGAAGTGGTGCAGAACATTGCCCGCTCGATCAACGACGTGTCCGGTACCACCGTCGAATCCGCCCGTGTGGCGCGCCAGTCCCTGGATGCCGCCAACAAGGGCGCCGATGCGGTGCAGAACCAGATCAAGGGCATGAACGAAATCCGCGAACAGATCCAGGAGACCGCCAAGCGTATCAAGCGGCTGGGTGAAAGCTCGCAGGAGATCGGTGAAATCGTGGAACTGATTTCCGACATTACCGAGCAGACCAACGTGCTGGCCCTGAACGCAGCCATCCAGGCCGCTTCCGCCGGTGAAGCCGGTCGAGGCTTCACGGTGGTGGCCGAAGAAGTGCAGCGACTGGCCGAACGCTCGGGTGAAGCTACCAAGCAGATCGGCGCGATTGTGAAGACCATTCAGGCTGATACCCACGATGCCGTGGCCGCCATGGAAATCTCCACCCAGGGTGTGGTGGAAGGTGCCAAGCTGTCCGACGCCGCAGGCCAGGCGCTGACCGAGATCGGCCAGGTGTCGAACGAACTGGCCGGTCTGATCGAGACCATCGCCAAGGCCAGCCAGTCGCAGCAGCAACTGGCCGACAAGGTGGCCGTATCGATGCAGGACATTTTGCGCATTACCGAGCAGACCACTGCCGGTACCAAGCAGACTGCCGTGCAGATTGGTCAGCTGACTGGTCTGGCAGCCGAACTGAAGGGTTCGGTTGCGGGCTTCAAACTCTGATTCGGCAAGGGCTGCAACGGCAGAATGCCGTGGTGGCCCTATAGCTCTCAAGCCATAAAGGGGAACGCCCCAAGCTCATTCCTGCCAAGACATGGCGCCCGCGCGATGACACTAGGCCCGCCCCTATGGCGGCCCGTTACGCGCCAGCCATCCATCTTCGCTAGACCAGGAGCAGGGCGGCCCCGCAACGCGGAAACACAACATCGATGAGCGCGCACACCGAATTCGATCTGGGTTCGCTGATCTGGGTCAAAGGCGAAATCGACCAGGCCCTAGAGAAGGCACGCCAGAGTCTGGCCAAATATGCCAATCAGGCTGATGCCGCCGAACTCAAGTTCGCACAGACACACCTGCACCAGGTTCGCGGTGCAGTAGAGATGGTCGGCCTGTCCGGCGCTTCGCGCTTTGCCGAGGAGCTGGAAGTCGCCGTCGGCGCGGTTGAGCGCGGCGAAGCCGACGGCAGCATGCTCAAGCTGGTCTCCGACGCAGCGCAAAGCCTGACCCAATACCTGGAAGCACTGGTCAACGGCTCGCCCGATCTGGCCCTCAAGCTGCTACCCAGCTATCGCCGCGTGCGCGAGCTGCGTGGCGAGAAGCACAGCAGCGGCGCCGATTTGTTCTTCCCCCCCTTGTCCGCCACACTGCCCGCCAACCTCGCAGCACACAAGCTGGACGAGGCCATCCTCCCGACTTACCTGAAGAATGCCCGCAGCCGCTTTGAAGCCGGCCTGCTGAAGTGGCTCAAGGGTGACAAGCACGAGGGTGGGCAGTGGATGGTGCAGGCCCTTTTCGGCGTGGCGCGTACCCAGTCGAGCAATCTGCAACGCGGCTTCTGGTGGGCTGCGGCCGCCATGGCCGAAGGCAGCGTGGATAATCGGGCCAAGCTCGATATCGACCAGAAACAACTGTTCGCCCGCCTCAATCAGCAGCTCAAGCGGCTGTCCGAGAGCGGCGGCAAGGTGGCGGAGCGACTGTTCCGCGACGTGCTGTATGCCGTCGCCACCATGGAAACCCAGAGCGTGCAGTGCGCAGCGGTACGGCGCGCCTATGGCCTGAACGCCCTGCTGCCAGCCGGCGCTCTGGAAGACGACGCCCATCAGCTCGCCGCCATGCAGGTCGCGCGGGAACTGAAGGAACTAATCAACCAGACCAAGGACAACTGGGCACGCGTGGGTGGTGGCAGCAGCGATCGCCTGCCCACTTTCCGCCAGCAGTTGGCCGAGGTCAGCAAGCGCGCGATCAGCCTGTCCATCCCGGCCTTCGACACCCTGGCGGCCACGCTGCAGGAAGTGGTGGCCGGCATGACTGCTGCGCCCAACGAGAGCCAGGCGCTGGAAGTCGCCACCGCCCTGCTGCTGTTGGAAAACGCCCTGGTGGTCTTCCCCGAGCGCTCTAACGACTTCCCGGCCCAGGCCACGGCCATGCAGGCACGCCTCAAGGATGGCGCAGCCAGTGCGCCTGAGGTCACCCTGCTGGACGAAGTATCGCGGCGGGCGCAGGAGCGCCTGCTGATGGCGCAGGTAGCACAGGAAATACAGACCAATCTGGGCCAGATCGAACAAACCCTGGATGACTTCTTCCGCGACCCGGATACCCGTGGCGAACTGCTCAGTACGGATGCCCCCATACGGCAGATACGCGGTGCCCTGACCATACTGGACGAGCGTGACGCCCAGGTGATACTGGATGCCTGCGCCGACATCGTCAAACGCTGCCAGGCTGAGGACTACACGGCCCCGGCCGAAGAGTTGGAGTTCCTGGCGGAAGCCTTCTCCAGCCTGGGTTTCTACATCGATGCGCTGCGCCGCGAAGAAGCTGATCGCGGCAAGCTGATTGCCCCCTGGCTGCACCAGATCCGTGGCGAAGCCCCGGACGAGATCGTGCCCACGGAAGCCGAACAGATCGCCGCCGAGTTCGCCAGCGAACCAGAAGTCGAGCTGGAGCTACCGACGGCCGCCAGCCTGCCGGAGGCAGAAAGCGCGCCCGCAACCGAGCCTGCGCCAGCTGCGGCACCGGCCGTCAGTACGGCCGTCAGCGAAGCGGCAGTCGATGCCGAACTGCTGGAGGTCTATCTCGAAGAAGCTGTCGAGGTGCTGGACAACGTCAACAGTCATCTGGCCATCATCCGCGATCAGCCTACCAACAAGGAAGCGCTGACTGTCATCCGCCGTGGTTTCCACACCCTCAAGGGTAGTGGCCGCATGGTGGGCCTGAACCAGCTGGGCGAAGTGGCCTGGTCGGTCGAGCAGGTGATGAACAAGTGGCTGCAGGATGAAAAGCGCGCCAGTGCAAGCCTGCTGCAACTGGTGGAGCAAGCCACGGCGGGCTTCTCGATCTGGGTGGATCAGCTCAAGGAGAGCGGTACCGCACAGGTGGAAGCCACTGCCATCTTTACCCTGGCCGAGCAATTGAAGAATGGCCAGGAGCCCGAGCATGCCGCGCCAGCTGCCGAAGCGCCCCAGCCTGTCGCCCTAGAAGCGGAAGCCGAGCCCGCGCTGGATCTGGGCTTTGTGGCCGAGCCGGCCGCTGAAACGCCGATCGAACTGGCCCTGCCCGAGCTCACAAGCGAGGCTCCGGCTCTGCTTGAACTGGATGCCGCACCCACCACCGAGCCTGCCATCGAACTGAGTGCTGCACCGGCAGATGAGTTCGCGCTGGATTTCGAGCTAGACGCGCCGCCCGCTGCGGCAGAAGCCGAGGCCGCCGAAGCGGCCGTGCTCGACTTCGACCTGGGCGAGCCGGAAGCAGCACCGCTGCTACCCGGCTCTATCGAGCTGGCCCATCCCGAAGAGGAAGTTGAAGCGCCCGAACTGGTCATCGGAGATATCACCATCTCCAAGGCCTTGTTCGGCATCTTCCTTGACGAGGCCTATCGCCATTTCGCCACACTGAACGATGCCTTTATCGACTTCAGCACCCGTGGCGAAGTGCGGCCTGAGTTTGTCCATGCAGCCCATACCCTTTGCGGTATCGCCAACACCACCGGCTTCACCTCGCTGGGCGAGCTGGGCTATGCCATAGAGCAAGCCCTGCTGGCCTACCAGAAGGCGGGTGCCGAACCGGCACAAGGCGACTACGACACCCTCTCCATGGCCATCGACAAGGTGGGCGTGATGCTGGGCCAGGTGGGTCGCTACGAAACCCCGCAAGAAGAGCCACAGACCGTGGCCATGCTGACAGCCCTGACCAACCGCCTGAAGGACGAGGCCGAGCCCCTGCTGACACTGGACAGCGAACCGGCCCCGGCCGAGTTCGACCTGACCCTGGATCTGTCAGCGCCCGCCGAAACCGTAGCCGAAGCCCCCGCGCTGGAAGGGCTGACGCTGGATCTGGACGCCAACCAGCCCACCGAGGACTTGGTACTGGAGGCCCCAGCAGAGACGGCCGAGCCGTTGGATCTGTTGCTGGAGCCGGAAGAGATCCATCTTGATCTGGGTGATCTGTCGGCGCCGGAAATCAGCGCCGCGACAGAAGCCGCCCTGCTGGAAGAGACGATAGAAGTCGCGGCAGCAAGCGATGCCGACGTGCTGAATCTGGATATATCGCTGGACGAAGCCGACACCCCGGCAGATGTCCTGAGCGCTACGGCAGACAGCACCGATGTGCTCGACCTGTCGCTGGACGAACAGACCCTGCCGGAAGTCAGTATCGACGCCCCCCTGGCAGCAGACGAGGCCGAGGTAGAAGCCGATCTGGTAGACCTGGAAGCAGAACTGACCGCCGACGAGGACACCCCGGTTGCACTGGTGCTGGAAGAACTCCCTGGCGCCGAACTGCTGTCCGAACTGTCGCTGGATCTGACCGAGTCCACGCCAGAGTTGCTGGGCGTTGCCGATGAACCGGCCGAGTTGGTGGCGCCTGCTGCCGAACTGCCGGCCGAGGACATCGACAGCCCGCTGGTATTGGACGAGATCGCCGAGGACGTACACGCCATACCGGCCGCCGAAGCCATGCTGGAAGCCATTCCGCTGGCGGCGGTGGACGAAGCCATTGTGCTGGAGGTGGCCGAGGCAGAGGCACCGGCGGTCGAGGAATTCGTCATCCCGACGGCGATATTTGAACCCCTGGTGGAAGAAACCACGCTGGTCACTGCCCCCACGCCTGCCGAGCAGGATGGTGTGGGCAGCGTCATGCATCTGGCCACGCCGGATCGCCTGGGCGATATCCATGTCAAGGATGAGCTGGACGAGCAGTTGCTGCCTATCTTCCTGGAAGAAATGCAGGAGCTGCTGCCGCAGTTGTCGGCCGATCTGCGTGCGCTGCGCGGTGAACCCAACAACACCGAGACCCATGATTCGCTCAAGCGGGTGCTGCATACGCTCAAGGGCAGTGCGCGCATGGCCGGCGCCATGCGCATGGGTGAAGCCACCCACAATATGGAAACCCGCCTGCTCAATGCCGGCGAGCATCTCTCCATCGCCCTGCTCGATGAACTCGATCTCGACTTCGATGCCATCAACGAGCTGCAGGACAGGCTGATCAATGGCGAGCCTGAAGCCGCCGCCGAGGCCGAGGAACAAGCCGATATCGCCGCCATGGTGGCTGCATCGGCCGCATCCGAAGCCAGCCGTATCGCCACGGCACAGCCGGGCCAGGCAGCCCGTACCGCTCCGGCCCTGGGCTTGGTCGACCCCGATGCCGGCAAGTCCAGCATACGGGTGCGCTCCGACCTGGTCGACCGTCTGGTCAACCAGGCGGGCGAGGTGTCGATTTCGCGTACCCGTATCGAATCCGAAATGCTGGCGCTCAAGCGCTCCTTGCTGGATCTGACCGATAACGTGGCCCGTCTGCGGGGTCAGTTGCGCGAGATTGAAATTCAGGCCGAATCGCAGATGCAGTCGCGGATGGCCCATGCCACCGACCTGCCTGACTTCGACCCGCTGGAATTCGACCGTTTCAGCCGTTTGCAGGAACTCACCCGCTTCATGGCCGAAAGCGTCAATGACGTGGCCACGGTGCAGCACAACCTGTTGAAGAACCTGGACGAATCCAGTGCCGCGCTGACCCAGCAGGCCCGCATGACGCGTGACCTGCAGCAGGAACTGATGCGCGTGCGCATGGTGCCGTTCTCCTCGGTATCGGAACGCCTGTATCGACTGGTGCGCCAGACCGGTAAGGAAACCAGCAAGAAGGTGAACCTGGAGCTGCGCGGTGGCCGCGCCGAGATTGACCGGGGCGTGCTGGAAAAAATGGTGTCGCCGTTCGAGCATATGCTACGCAACGCCATCGACCATGGCCTCGAGACGCCTGACCAGCGTCTGGCCAAGGGCAAGAACGAATTCGGCGAAATCGTGGTGGAAGCCCGCCAGGAAGGTAACGAACTGGTACTGGTGCTGCGCGACGACGGTGCGGGTCTCGACATCGAGCGCATACGCCAGAAGGGCGTGGAGAAAGGCCTGATCGAAGCCGGTGGCGAGTACACCGACGCCCATATCATGGGCCTGATCTTCGAAGCCGGCTTCTCTACCGCCAGTGCGGTGACCCAGCTGTCGGGCCGTGGCATAGGCATGGACGTGGTCAAGAGCGAGATCGAGGACTTGGGCGGTCGCGTTGAAGTGACCTCCGAAGCCGGTCGTGGCACCACCTTCACCATCCACCTGCCGCTGACGCTGGCAGTCACCCAGGCCGTGCTGGTCAAGGTTGCCGGCAAGCTCTACGCCATCCCCTCGGTGATGGTGGAACAGGTGCAGGAACTGAAGGTTGAGCCGCTCAACCAGCTGTACCAAAGGCATCAGGCCGAGTGGCAGGGCAATGTCTATCCCTTCCACTACCTGCCTCGCTTGCTGGGTGACTACGACAGCCAGCCCGAACAGAAGCGCTACAACACCATCATGTTGCTGCGCTCCGGTATCAGCCGCATTGCTGTTCATGTCGACGAACTGGTGAAGAACCAGGAAGTTGTGGTGAAGAACATTGGGCCGCAACTGGTGCGGGTGGCTGGTATCGCCGGCGCTACCGTGCTGGGTAACGGCGAAATCGTGCTCATCATCAACCCGCTAGCCCTGTTGCAGCGTCGCGCCGAGGCCCCGGTGGCCGACTTCGATGCCGCCATGGCCGCCAGCGCACCGGCCCCCGAGGAGATCCTGCAGATCGCCCCGCTGGTCATGGTGGTGGATGATTCGTTGACGGTGCGCAAGATCACCGGCCGCCTGCTGGCCCGCGAAGGCTATCAGGTGGAGACCGCCAAGGACGGCGTGGATGCACTGCAGAAGTTGCAGGACATCCGCCCGGCGGTGATGCTGCTGGACGTGGAAATGCCGCGTATGGATGGCTTTGAACTGACGCGTAACCTGCGTCTGAATGCCGACACGCGCGACATCCCCATCATCATGATCACCTCGCGCACTGCCGACAAGCACAAGAACTATGCGTTCGAACTGGGCGTCAACGCCTTCCTGGGCAAGCCTTACCAGGAAGACGAGCTGCTGGAGCATATCCGTCGCCTGATAGGCGAAGAGCAGCCCGCAGCCTGATACTGGCCTGCAAGCTGAAACGAACACGCCCCGCAATGCGGGGCGTGTTCGTTTCAGTCGGCAGCATCCCCTGCCAAACCGGCGCCGACTCAACCCGCCTGTGCCAGCAACCAGTCAGCCAGACCCTGCCGTTCCGGCGCCGTCATATGCAGGCCACGCTTGGTCCGGCGCCACAGTATGTCATCAGCCGTCTGCGCCCATTCTTCCCGCATCAGATAGCGCACCTCGCACTCATACAGCTCGGCGCCAAAATGCCGGCCCAGCTCGGCTACGCTATTGGCAGTACCCAGTACCAGTACCAGCCGGTCGCCAAACTGCCGTGCCAACCGGTACACCAGGCTCGCCGGCAAGCCGCCATAGCGCACACAGGCTTCCTGGTAGAACGCCTCGAAATCGGCACCGTGCATGACACCACCCGGTAGCACGGCGGATTGGGCAGGCAGTTGCATGCGCTCGAAATACGGCTTCAGATGCTGCAATGCATGGCGTGCCAGCTGCCGATAGGTGGTCAGCTTGCCCCCGAACACCGACAGCACCGGGGCGCCGCCCTGGTCCAGCCGCAGGGTGTAGTCGCGGGTGATGGCCGATGGATTGTCGCTCTGGTCATCATACAAAGGCCGCACGCCAGCGTAGCGCCACAGCACTTCGGCAGGCTGCGGCGGACGTTCGAAGTATTCACCCACCAGCTGGCAGAGGTAGCTTACCTCTTCATCCGAGCACACCACCTCGCCCGGTTCGCCATGGTGCACGACATCCGTGGTGCCTATCAGGCTGTAGCCCTGCTCATAGGGCAGCACAAAGGCGATGCGGCCATCGCGGTGCTGCAGGATGAAGGCCTGCGGGCCATCATGCAGGGCGGGCACCACGATATGGCTGCCTTTGACCAGCTTGACCGAATCCCGCGCGCCCAGCCGCAGCCCCCCCTTGAGCACCCTTTCCACCCAGGGGCCGGCGGCATTGACCAAGGCCCGGGCATAGACGGTTGTCGTCCCGCCATCTGGCGTCTGCACCGATACCCGCCACTGCCGCCCCTCCCGGTGCGCTTCCAGCATGCGGGTGCGGGTTCGTACCGTACCGCCCAGCTCACGGCATTGCATGGCATTGGCCACCACCAGCCTGGCATCGTCCGCCCAGCAGTCGGCATAGACAAAACCCCGCTTGAAACCGGGCTTGATCGGCCCGCCCCAGGGGTGCCGCCGCAGATTAATGCCGTAGGATGCCGGCAAGCGCTCCCGGCCACCCAGATGGTCGTACAGGAACAAGCCCAGCCTGATCAGCCAGGCAGGTCGCAGGCCGTCATGGTGGGGCAGCACGAAGGCCAATGGCCACACCAGGTGCGGTGCCATGCTGAGCAGGACTTCGCGCTCACTGAGCGACTCGCGTACCAAGCGGAATTCCCGCTGTTCCAGATAACGCAGGCCACCGTGTATCAGCTTGCTGGAGGCAGACGACGTCGCACCGGCCAGGTCGCCCTGTTCCAGCAGCAATACCTTGAGGCCGGCCTGGCTGGCATGGCTGGCGATACCCGTGCCATTGATGCCGCCGCCCACCACCAGCAGGTCGTAAGGTTGTGTCGTTTCCATCGCATAGTGAAGATAGCCCATGGTCAGGGCGGGGGCTACGCCCAGCACTTGCTAGAATCGCCCCAAACGACACGCCAACAACAAAAACTACGGCAATACAACACATCGGAGACACCATGCCCCACGCCATCCTGTCCATAGACCAGGGCACCACCAGCACCCGCGCCATGCTGTTTGACCGGGCCGGCAAGGTACTGGCCCGTGCCCAGACCGAGCTGCCGCAGCACTACCCGGCCGATGGCTGGGTGGAACATGACGCCCTGCACATCTGGCAAGACACCCTGGCCGTGGTGCGGGATGCGCTGGCCACTGCCGGCCTCGCCGCCACCGACATCGCCGCCATCGGCGTCACCAACCAGCGTGAGACCACCGTGGTGTGGGATCGCCAAACGGGCCAGCCCATCCATCCGGCCATAGTCTGGCAGGACAGGCGCACTGCCGCCTGGTGTGCCGCCCACCACACACCCGAGCGCGAGCAATGGCTGGCCGACAAGACCGGCCTGCTGCTGGACCCGTATTTCTCTGCCAGCAAGATAGCCTGGCTGCTGGACCATGTAGCCGGTGCCCGGCAGCGGGCCGAGGCTGGCGAATTGGCGTTCGGCACCATAGACAGCTGGCTGATCTGGCAGCTGACCGGTGGGGCGGTACACGCCACCGACGCCACCAATGCCTGCCGCACCCTGCTGTTCAACCTGCACACCCAGGACTGGGATCCCGAGCTGCTGGCCTTTTTCGGCGTGCCCGCCAGCTTGCTGCCGCAGGTGCGCGACTGCGCCGCCGATTACGGCAGCAGCCTGCCCGAGCTGTTTGGCGCCGCCATCCCCATACGCGGCGTGGCCGGCGACCAGCAGGCCGCCACTGTGGGCCAGGCCTGCTTTGCACCAGGCATGGTCAAGTCCACCTATGGCACGGGCTGCTTCATGGTGATGAACACGGGCAGCGAGATGGTGCGTTCCCGCAACCGCTTGATCACCACCCTGGCGTACCGCCTGGACGGCCAGCCCACGTTCGCGCTGGAAGGCAGCATCTTTATCGCTGGCGCCGCCGTGCAGTGGCTGCGCGATGCCGTCAAGCTGATAGGCAGTGCAGCCGAATCGGAAAAATGGGCACGCGAAGTGGATGACACCCATGGTGTCTACCTGGTGCCGGCCTTTACCGGCCTGGGCGCGCCCTACTGGGATCCCCAGGCCCGTGGCGCCATCATCGGCTTGACCCGCGACTCCGGCATTGCCGTCATTGTGCGGGCGGCGCTGGAGTCAGTCTGCTACCAGACCCGCGATCTGCTGGAAGCCATGCGGGCGGACGGCACCACCCTGCCGGCCGCCTTGCGTGTGGATGGCGGCATGGCGGGCAACGACTGGGTGATGCAGTTCCTGGCCGACCTGCTGGATACCCCGGTGGAACGCCCCACCATTACCGAGACCACGGCCTTGGGCGCAGCCTACCTGGCCGGCCTGGGCATAGGCCTGTATGCCAATCTGGAGGAAATCAGCCAGTTGTGGGCCTGCCAGCAGCACTTTAGCCCCGCCATGGCAACCGAACGACGCGTATCGCTCTATGATGGCTGGGTGGAGGCAGTGAGCCGCGTGCGCAGCAAGTAAGCGCCTGTTCAAAGTACTCCCAGGAGACCGCCATGCAAGCCCAGCTGACACCCGACCAACAGGCGCTGTACCAACGTATCCTGGCTCACCCGCTGGAGCAGCCCGACCAGTTGGTGCCGTTCTGCAGCAAGCTGGCCCGGCAGAACGGCTGGTCGCTGGCCTATGCCACGCGCGTGGTACAGGAGTACCAGCGCTTTGTGCTGCTGGCGCTGTGCAGCGGCCATGTGGCATCGCCTTCCGATGCGGTGGACCAGGCCTGGCATCAGCACCTGTGCGACAGCCGCGACTATTGGGAGCGCTTCTGCCCGCAGGTGCTGGGGCAGACCCTGCACCACGAGCCCAGCCGTGGTGGCCAGCAACAAGACGGCCACTACCGTGATCTCTACCAGCAGACGCTAGCCAGCTACCGGCGCCTGTTCGGTGTGGCGCCACCGGCCGATATCTGGCCGCCCCAGCCTGCCGCCAGCCGCTTTGTCCGGCTGGATACCAGCCAGTACTGGCACTTGCCCAAGCCCACGCTGACCCGCCCCCGAAACCTATTGGCCGGCCTTGCCGTCAGCGGCCTCTTGGCCGGTTGCGCAGTGCTGCAGGATTGGCGGGTGTGGAACTACAGCGGTCCGGATTTCCTGGGCTTTTATCTGTCTGCGCTGTTGGCGCTCGCGCTGTTCTCCCTGGCCTGGCATGGTTGGTGCCGCTGGCGGGATGACAGCGCCAGCAGCATGCTGCCCCCCAGCCTGGATGCCTACCAGGCGGCCTACCTGGCAGGTGGACCGCCCCGGGTGCTGCAGACTGCCCTGCTCAAACTGGAACAACAACAGCTGATCCACACCATGCCAAATGGCACGCTGCAACGCATCGGCGACATAGGCCTGGCGGAGACCGCGCTGGAACGCAGCGTCTTTGGCCTGCTGAGGGAGGGCGAGCAGCAGCCCGGCCTGTTCCAGCGCGCCCTGCCTTATCTGCGGCCGCAACTTCACCCCCTGCGCCAGCAGCTCGAAGAAAAACGCCTGCTGCTGAGCAATGCCCAGTACCAGGCTCAAGTCCTGCCCATCCGTTTTGGCATGGCGGCCCTGTGGCTGCTGGGCCTGATCAAGATCGCCATCGGTATCAGCCGCGATAAGCCGGTCGCCAGCCTGGTCGTCATCGTACTGGCCTACGGCGGCTTCTGCGCCTGGCGCCTGCTACGCCAGCGTGGTCGCCTGCATACCACCCGGCTGGGCAGGGATACCATGCGCGCCAGCCGGCAACTACTGCAGAAGCAACTCAACAGCACGCCCCAGCAGCCCGACCTGGTACTGCGTCATTTTGCCTGGCTGGGTAGCGCAGCCTTGGTAGGGACGGCCTGGGGACACCTGCTACCGGTCTACAGGCCTACGCCCAACACCGACTCCGGTAGTGCTGGCACCAGCACGGGCTGCAGCAGCTCGGACAGCTCCAGTTCTGATGGCGGGGGAAGCGGTGGGTGCGGTGGATGTGGCGGTGGTGGTGGGGACTGAGCGCCAGCTGTCTATTAGCCACTTAAGCTCATCACAGGCACCCAGGAAAGACTATGGAACTCGGCTTTGACCCCGGATTGGTCCTGCTTGCCCTGGCACCCGTCTTTTTGGGCTGTGTCGCCTGGGAGGCCTGGTACTGGCACAAGCGCGGCATCGCCAAGTACACCTTGGTCGATACCCTGTCCAACGCCGGCCTGGCCCTGCTGCATCAGGGCGCCGACCTGCTGGCCAACCTGCTATTTATCAAGACAGCCTACACCTGGGTGCACGCCCATGGCCTGCAGCTGCTGCCCAATAGCTGGTGGAGCCTGCTGTTGGGCAGCAGCTGCAGGATTTCCTCTACTACTTCTTTCACCGTGCCAGCCACAGGGTGCGCTGGCTATGGGCCAGCCATGTGGCCCATCACTCCAGCGAGCGGCTCAATCTCTCCACCGCATTCCGCCAAAGCCTGACCTACCCGATATCAGGCATGTGGCTATTCTGGCTACCCATGGCCTGGCTGGGCTACTCGCCCGACCTGGTCATCCTGGTGGTTGGACTCAACCTGGCCTACCAGTTCTTTGTCCACACCGAAGCCATAGGCCGGCTGGGCTGGCTGGAGCAGGTGTTCAACACCCCCTCCAACCACCGGGTACACCATGCCCGCAACCCGCAGTACATAGACCGCAACTACGCTGGCGTGCTGGTCATTTGGGATAGGCTGTTCGGCAGCTATGTGCCAGAAGACGAGGCACCGCGCTATGGCATCGTACGGCAGATACAGAGCCACAATCCGCTGCGCCTGACCTTTCACGAATGGGGCGATATGTTCCGCGATGCCTGGCGCACCCGCGACCACCGTCATTTTTGGAAACCGCCGGAGTGGGCGGAAAGCCAGGCCAAGCAGCAGCGCATGACCTAGCGCCGGGGATGGCGAAGGGTGCCACCCGGCTAGACGACCCATGCAGGTCATCGGGCAGGCAGAACTGCGCCAGCAATGAACACGGGCGCCGTTTGGGCGCCCGTGTTTAAACAACAAGCACTACCCGGCACCTAGTCGTAGGGGTCCTCATCGGCCGCAGCCGGCATGCCGGCCTGGGCGCGCTCGCTGGGTACACCGTAGGCGGTCAGGATATAGTCGTACTGGCTGGCATCGAACTGCTGGGCCACATAGGGCTGCAAGGCCACCAGTTTGTCGGGGTTAAGGAAGTAAGACAGCACCATGTCGGGGTCGGGACGCTGCTGCTCGGCCGCAAACAACTGTAGCAACCAGATGGACGAAATGGTCTCCGCTACCGGCAACTGGCCGGTTAGCGCACCGTTCATTCCCTTTTCCCAGACTTCGATGGCACGTTTGATCTGCATGGTATCCATTCTACGCGGCGAAGGCCGGTAGTTGTCCAGCCGCTGATGCAGGGCTGCCCGCTAGTGGGGCGAATGCAGGGCAACCCGGTTGCCCTCGCTGTCGAGAAAAACCGCCATATAGCCTATCTCCTCACTGATCTGCCGCTTGGCGATCAGCACCTTGCCGCCGGCACCCTCCACCCTGGCCAGCACCACACTGAGGTCATCGCCGCCGTTCAGATAGACCAGCACCCCATCCTGCGAGGGCTTGTAGAAGCCGGGGACATGGATGATGGTGCCGCCCACCTTACCCTCGCCCCCTGGCAACACCCCCATGCGCACGCCCGCCATGGGCCATTCCGGCATGTCGTAGGCAAAGATGGCGCTGTAGAAGCGCTTGGCCCGGTCGAAATCGGCGGCCGGTATCTCGAACCAGTTGATGGCGTTGCCGTCGTGCATGGTGTGCCTCCTGCTTATGTAATTAGACTAATAGATTAGTTCGGCCGTAGCCGATGCGCTGCGTATAATGCGCCGCTTCGACAGGTGCTTTGCCAAGGCAAAGTGAAACGGGAAGCCGGTGGGATTGCCCTGCAATCGAACCCGGCGCTGCCCCCGCAACGGTAAGCCACAATGAAGTGCTTCTGGTGTCGCGCTCGCGCACATCCCGCCACTGCCTCCAGTCGAGGTGGGAAGGCGAAGCACAGAGTGGCCAGCCCGGAGACCGGCCTGTTGTGCCTGCTGGACGCGCTTGATGCTCAAGCCGCCGCATGGATGGTGCGGAGGTCGCGGCGGGCGTCTCTCCCGCGACGCCGCCTGGCCCCCTGGCCTGCTGTACTCCGTCGCGCCTCCGCTTGAATTGATCGCCTGCGGTGGGCAGGCGCAGTGGAGCGACTCCCTGATGTACTCTCGTCTTACCTCTCTCTCGGCCGCCATGATGCTGGCCGGTCTGGCTACGTCTGCCTTTGCGACGGAACAAACCCAAACCCTGGTGGTAACCGCCACCCGCTTGCCCGCTGCGGCGGCCGACCAACCCGTGAACATCTCGGTCATCTCGCGCGAGGAAATCGAGCGCAGCGCGGCCAGCAATCTGATAGCGCTGCTTGAAGGCGTGGTCGGCGTCACCGTGCGCAACAGCGATGGCACCGACAATGGCTCCATCGACCTGCGCGGCTTTGGCATCACCGCCGCCAGCAACACCCTGATCCTGCTCGATGGCATCAAGCTCAATGACAACGATCTGTCCTCGCCCAAATTGTCCGGCATGGCGCTGGACCGGCTGGAGCGTATCGAGATCGTCCGTGGCGGCGCCGTCGCCTGGGGCGGCGGCAGCACCGGTGGCGTCATCAACCTGATCACGCGCCAGGGGCCAGGTGGCAATGTCTCGCTCCGCGCTGGCAGCCACCAATCGCGGGAACTGTTTGCCGGCGCCGGCTTTGGCGCCCAACTCAAGCTGCGGCTCGATGGCTACCATCAGGAAAGCGATGGCTTTCGCCGCAACAGCGCCCATAAGACCAACGCCGGCTCTGCCACACTGGGCTGGCAGGCGGGCGACACCCGGCTATCACTGGGCCTGGCCCGCGACGAACATGAAAACCGTTTCGCCGGCCCCCGTGCGGTCAACCCCGCCACCGGCAGCAATGAGTTTGTCACCGATCCCTGGGGCAGCAGCAATCTGGCCGACCATGGCGACATCGACAACACCCGCTACACACTCCACGGCGAGGGCAAGCTGGGCAAGGCACGCTGGGTGGTGGACCTGAGCCGGCGCGAGAAGGATCAGGACAGCTACTTCGAGGATGCCTATGACGGTATCTCGCGGGCCCGCAACGAAATCCGCGAAAACCGCTTCTCGCCCCGTGCCGCCTATGATTTTGGTGCACTGGACCTTGCCGGCGGCGTAGACATCAGCCGCAGCCTGGCCAATGGCAGCAGCAGCTATAGCAGCCCCTTCTACAACAGCAGCGGCACCTCGACCAGCGTGCAGAAGACCCGTGCTTTCTGGCTGGACGGTGGCTATGCCGTGGCCGTCGGCACCCGCATCACGCTGGGTGCACGTACCGAGCGGGCCGAGCAGACCCTGCACAGCAGTGGCCTGCTGACCTCGGATCGCAAGTCGTCACCGCTGGCATTGCAACTGGGCCTACGCCATGTGCTCTCGCCCGAGCTGTCGCTGTATGCCCGCCTGGGCAAGAGCTATCGCCTGCCCAATGCCGATGAGCTGGCCTATAGCAGCGATCTGCGCACCCAGACCTCGCGCGACCTGGAGGCTGGGCTGGATGCCCGCCTGCCGCTGGGCAAGTTGCGTGTGTCGCTGTTCAATCTGCGCCTGAATGATGAGATCGCCTTCCAGCCGCATGTGAATGGCTTCGGCGCCAACATCAATCTGCAACCTACCCAACGCCGCGGTCTGGAAGCCGACTGGTCCTACCAGGCCGGCAACCTCAGCCTGGGCGCCAACCTTGCCTGGCAGGATGCCGAGTTCCGCAGTGGTATCTACGCCGGCCACAATGTGGCTGGCAAGCAGGTGCCGCTGGTGCCCAAGCTGCAGGGCAACCTGCTGGTCGGCTGGGCCTTCAGCGAAGCAACCCGCCTGAGCGCCAGCCTGCATGGCGTGGGCGATAGCCGGCTGGACAACGACCAGGACAACACCGGCGCCAAGCTGGCCGGCTACGGCACGGTCAACCTCAAGCTCAGCCATCAGTTGGGCGATCTGCAACTGGCCCTGAGCGGCCAGAACCTGGCCGACAAGCGCTACGCCACCTACGGCATCAAGAGCACGACGGCCAGCAACTACAACCTCTATCCCATGCCGGGTCGCCGCTGGTTTGCCAGCGCGGCCTACCGTTTCTAAGAGCCTGTTATGGATTGAAACATTGATTGTTGATGTAAGGCTGTGCAGGCGCCAGGGAAACCCTGGCGCTAAGCGTCAAAGCAGCCTGATACAGCGGGCGTGCCAAACAGACTCCAAGCAAGCAACAAGGGCGACCCCAGGGTCGCCCTTTTGCATGGCGTGGCCTATAAACCTGCGTATCTGCACCCAAGCGGCCAGCGGCATCGTATGGACAAGTGCGGAGCCACCCAGCCTCCGGCAAACGAAGGGGTGGAGTGCAGGGCTGCCCTAGTCCTCGTAGGCCCTCAGGCGCAATTGCTCGTCTGCACTGAAACGGGCGCTGCGCAACAGGCTGATGGCGCTGCTGCGGCTAGCCTCGTCCAGCGCCGTATCCGCCTTGATACGGGCCAACTCCACCAGATAGGCCTGTATCCGCTGCTGCCAGGCAGCCTCCTCGCGATCCACCTCGGCCAGACGCTGGGCAGCCGGTTCGCCCACGCTGGCGGTACGCAACTGGTAAACCGCCGCATCATCGGCACCCTGCGCCCGCGCGCGGCTGACCTGCTCGGCCAACGTCAGGTGCTGCACCGGCACTTGCCGTTGGGCCAATATCTCGGGTGGCAGGCGCTGATCCAGCTCGGCCAACCGCTGCTGTTTCTGTAAGGGCTTGAGGCTGCTGTCCCGCAATATGGCCTGTCGGGCCAGGGCGTCATCGTCATAGGTATCCTGCCAGCCAAACAAGGCGGTCAGCTCGGCCGGGCTGAAATACTTGGCACGCAAGGCGCGTACCGCCTTGATACGCGCCTGGGCAGACTCCAGGCTGGCGCCGGCCAGTTCAGTCTGCTGCTCCAGCGCTACCAGCTCGCGCTTGAATGCCACATAGCGATGCAGCAAACGCTTGGCCTCGGCGGCTGCCTTGGGCGGCAAGCGCTTGTCGAGCTCGGCCTCCAGCGTGGCCAGCACCTGCGCCAGGGTACGCTCGCCCACCGTGGCCAGGTGGTAGTCGAACAGCTCGATCAGGCTGGCATCCAGCACCAGCGCATCAGCTGCGGTCTGCAACTGCCCATCGCTGACTGTGCCCTGCAAGGAAGCCGGCATCTCGCCGGATGCCACCGGGGTCGCCGCCGGCAGGGTAGGCGTGTCGGTATTGGCGGCAAACAGGCCGGCGGCCAGCACCAGCGCGGCGCTGGCAATGAAGTAGGGGGATTTCAAGGTATCAAGCTGCATGGTGTAAAGACCGGGCTAGTGTACTACCCACCCCCTCATGCAGGCAGGGCAAGAAGGCGCCAAGCTGCTCACGCCCAAGGACGGGCGAGGGCAGTTAAGAGCCGCTAACAAAACCCTTCTGGCGTTGTTGTGCGAGCTTGCCGTACCCACGTACTGTCTAGGCACGCCTAGCCAGACCCACTACGCTGGGTTTTGTTAGCCGCTCTAAGCACCTGCTATGAACGTAACTGGTTGAAAACGCCGGTCAGCGAGGCCCCAGCGCAGCGGCGAGGGCGGACCAGCACCGGGGGAACGCCTGCCGGTTCGAGCACAGCGCCAGGCTTACCCTGGCGCCTGCTCAGTCCGTCAGCACCCAACCATGACCAGGCTCACAGACCCGCGTTCTTGAGCCGGTTGGCCTGCTGCCGGTACAGCGTGACAGGGTTGGTCTCGAACAGATGGACGATGCCGAAGAAATGATTGATCTCGTCGACATGGTTCATCTTGTAGTTGTCGCGCAGCACCTGGCCCAGGCGGCTGGAGCAAGTACCCACCAGGCCATCGTTGGGGCTGCCATAGGCCAGCCCGGTCAAGGCCAGTGCACCATCGGACACATCAAAGATATTGGTCACCGTGCTGGCGCCGCTCCAGGAGTAGTAGCGCACACCATTGACCACATAGGCGCCTTCGCCACAGGCGGTGGTGGGCACACCAGCCGGGAAGCGGGCATTGAAGTCGGCTGTCTTGGCCGTGGTCAGTGATTCCATGGCGGCGATCGGATCCTGCGGCAGATGGCTGCCGCCCGATACCACCGAGATCAGGCCCGCCAGGCCCTTGGCGGCGGAAGCCGCCAGGCTCTCCGACACCGAGCCCGGTGGGACGGCGCCACGGACGATATCGGCAATGCGCGAACCCTTGTTGACACCGCCCACCGACGTCACCGACGCCACCAGCTGCGGTGCCACGCCAGCCACATAGCGTATGGTCGGGCCGCCATGGCTATGGCCTATCAGGTTCACCTTGCGGGCACCGGTGATGGCCAGCACCTGCTTGACCTGGCTGAGCAGCTGCTCACCACGCTTCTCGGTGCTGTTGGTGGCCGATACCTGGGCCACAAATACCTTGGCACCGTCCTTTTGCAGCTCGGCCGGGATGCGGTAGAAGTAATCCACCCCCAGCGCCTGGTCAAAACCGAACAGGCCATGCACCAGCATGATGGGGTATTGCGTCTGGGTATAGCCGCTGGAAGCGGCCAGAGCTGGGGCAGCCGGGGCGGCAAGCAGCCCCAGCGCCACCAGCCATGCAGCGTAGCGTGTCATCGATGTTGTCTCCGTATGTTGTTGATCCGCCTATTTGTTTTGGCGGTAGGGACAACTTAGCCAAGCGCAGAATGAAAATCTAGAGCAATCGCTCGATAGGTGGAAATACGTGGCAAAAATGTACCATCATGTAAGTACTTGGCAACCGCTGGCGACAGCTGGGGCAAACATCATGAAACGCATCATGCCGTGGTCCGTATGGTGGCTGGTGCTGACCCTGCTGCCCGGACTGGCCCAGGCGACGGCCCCTTGCGGCCGATCGATACAGGTGGCCTATTACGACCTGGGCATACTCTACGATCCGGCTACCGCACAGGGCCTGGATCGCGATGTGGTGGATACCCTGGCCCAGCGCACCGGCTGTCGGTTCATGCCGCGCTTCGAATCACGGGTACGTATCTGGACCATGCTGGCCGCCGGCACGCTGGACATGAGCGTCTCGGGCATACCCACGCCGGAGCGGCGCCAGTTTGCAGAGTTCGTGCCGTACTTCTGGGTACGCAATGAGCTGGTCACCACCCGGCGGCTGGCCCAGATCAAGCCCGAGGAATTCCTCGCCAACCCCGACCTGCGGCTGGGCGTGGTGAAGAGCTACAAGCATGGCGAGGCGTGGGAACCCTTTATCGAGCAATTGCGGCAACGCGGGCGGGTGGATGAGCTGGCGGATACCGGCAGCCTGTTCGATCAGCTGGAAGCCAACCGTATCGCTGCGTTTCCGGCGCTGTCGCTGGTCACCCTGGGCATGGCCAAGCGCTATCCCACCCGCCAGCCCATGGTGCGGCTGCCCTGGTTTGGCGAGCAGGCCAAGGTCGAGCACGGGCTGATACTGTCACGCAGCAGGCTGGATCCGGCCACCTACAAGCTGTTCCAGCAAACCATCAGCGAGATGCGCAGCGATGGCACGCTCAAGGCCATCTTCAGCCGCTATATGGGCAACGCGGATGCCGAGGCCATGTTGCAGCAGTAGAGCCTGCTATGGACTCAGGTCGTGGATGGGTGCTGCGGGCAGTGCAGGCGCCAGGGAGACCCTGGCGCTAAACGTCAGCGCAGCCTGATAGCGTAGGCTCTCCCCTTGATTGAATCCACACCCCCCCGCCCGCGCCGCCGCGCGGGAGCTTCGCTGGCGCTCATCATCATTTTGAATGGGCTTCAGTGCCTGCTATGGACTCAAGTCTGGGATGGGTGATGACGTGAGGAGCAGGCGCCAGGGTAACCCTGGCGCTAAACGTCAGCGCAGCCTGAACCAACGGGCTCTACCCTTGATTGAATCCACACCCCCGCCCGCGTCGCCGCGCGGGAGCCTCGCTAGCGCTCGTTGTCGAGCCTTTCATGGGCCAAAGATATCGATGGGTGTGATGCCTGAGCAGGCACCAGGGGAACCCTGGCGCTGGACGTCAGCGCTGCCTGAACCAGCAGGCTCTCCCTTGATTGAGTCCACGTAGCCTGAGGACGAAAGCCTACAGGTTGTACTTGACCCATTTCATCCACTGGGCAAACAGGCCGGGATTCAGTGCGGCCACGACCGAACGCTGCCAGACATCGTCGTCCCAGTAGTCGTCGTGATAGAGGCTGGTCATCTGCCCGCCGGCCTCGATCAGCATCAGGCAGCCGGCGGCGTAATCCCACAGGCGCTGGCCGCCATGCACATAGACATCGAGTCGGCCCGCTGCGATATAGCACCAGTCCAGCGTGGAGGCGCCAAAGTTGCGCTGGCTGCCATAAGGCGGCAGGGTGGCCAGCCGCTGCGGCAGCTTGCCGCTGAGCCACTTTACCTCGACTCCGGCAATGGCCTCGGTCATCAGCGGGGTGTGTTGTTTCAGCGGCAGGCGCTGGCCGTTCAGGTACGACCCCTTGCCCAGCTCCGCCGTAAACATCTCATCGGCCACCGGGTTGTAGATCACCCCCAACACCGTACGGCCACCCTGCATCAAGGCCACCGAGATGGCAAAGTAGGGCAGGCCGTGGAAGAAATTGGTGGTGCCGTCTATGGGGTCTATCACCCACAGCTGCTCGTTGGCCTCCCATAAGGCCTCCTGCTCGGCCACGCTCATCTCTTCACCCAATACCGGGCATGCAACGATGCGGGGCAGCGTGGCCTCCAGCGCCCTTTGGGTGGCGATATCCGCCTCGGTAAACAGCGTACCGTCATCCTTGCGCGTGCCCTGGCCCAGGCGCAGAAAGCGCGGCATGACCTCGCTGGCCGCCGCATGGCGCACAGCGGTCATCACCTGGTCGAGCACAGAGTATTCGGGCATGGCTAATCACGGTGGGGTGGACACAGCGGGCTATTCTAACGGAGGCAGCGGTCGCTGGTGTGGGTGTCTACCCTAATCATGCGGCGGCAGGCCGATCAGCCTTGCCGCACGAGGGGATTGGGGCTGGGCCGCTTGCCCAGTTTGCGTTGCAAAGTGCGCCTGTGCATGTTCAGCACCCGGGCGGTGGCACTGATATTGCCCCCCTGCTCGGCCAACACTTTCTGGATATGCTCCCACTCCAGCCTGTCCATGCTCAGCGGCTGGGCCTCCACCTCGGCCTCACTGTCTCCCTGCAGCCGATCAAACGCACTGATGATCTCGTCCACCGTGGCCGGTTTGGCCAGGTAATGCACGGCCCCCAGCTTGATGGCCTCGATGGCGGTGGCAATGCTGGCATAGCCGGTCAACATCACGATACGGCAGTCGGGTGCTAGTGCCAGCAGGGCCGGCACCAGCCGCAGGCCGCTATCTTCGCCCAGCTTGAGATCCACCAGCGCCTGCCGGGGTGCCTGCTGCTGCGCCAGCGCCAAGGCCGTGGTCGCATCATGGGCCTGGCGGCAGGCCCAGCCACGACGGCTGAAGGCCCTGGCCAGCACACCGGCCAGGGCTGCATCATCGTCCACGATAAGGATGTCGCTCATCGCCCCTCCAGCGGAAACACCACCCGTACGCAGGTGCCCCCTTGCGGCCTGGCCAGCCAGTCCAGCCTGGCACCCACCCGCTCCAGTGCCGAAATGGCCAGCGCCAGCCCCATGCCCAGTCCGGCGACCGTATCGCCGGCCGGCTTGCCGTCAAAACCCGGCCCGGCATCGGCAATATCCAGCTGCACGCCATGGGCCGACCAGTCCAGGATCACGCCCTGCCAGTCCGGGCTGGCATCGGCAGCATTATCCAGCAGGTTGAGCAGCGCCTGCCTGAGGGCGAAATCCAGCATCAGCCTGGGTGGCTCGCCTAGCCCCAACAACTGGTAGTCCAGCCTGGCCTGCGGCCTGACCACCTGCCAGTCCTCCAGCAGCATCGCCACAGCGCTATCGGCCGGCTGGGATGTACTGGCATCGGCCTCTGCCCGCAGCCGCTGCAGCTCGCTGCGGCAGGCCTGCAACTGGCGCTGCATCAGGCGCAGATCATCGGCCAACTGCCCCTGGCCGGCCTGTTCTGCCAGCAATTCATCGGTCAGTACCGTCAGGGTGGCCAGCGGGGTTCCCAGCCTATGCGCGGCGCCCGCGGCCTGTATGGCCAGGCCCAGCACCTGCTGCTGGCGCAGGGCCGCCTCGCGGGCTTCGGCCAGGGCTTGCTCGTTGGCACGCAGTTGCTGCCCTATGCGGGCTACCAACCCGGCCACGATCAGGGCTGCGGCCACAAAGGCCACCCACATGCCAGTGGTGTGCAGGAAGAAGGCCTGCGCCAGATCGGACTCATTCAAGGGCAAGGGTTGGTACCACAGCAGAAGCAGGCTGTAGCAGGCGATGGTCAGCGCCGTCAGCGGCCATACCAGCCGGCCAGGCAGGCTGGCGGCGGCAATGGTGAGCGGCAGCAGAAACCAGGCTGTGAAAGGGTTGGTGGCGCCGCCTAAAAAAAACAGCCACAGGCTGTGGCCACAAATATCCATGGCCAGCTGCCGGCCTATCTCGCCCTCGCTGACCGCCACGCCGCCCTGCGCCAGGCGCAGACGCCACAGGCTGAAGCCGTTATAGGCCAGCAGCAACAGGCAGATAAAGCCCAGCGACAGCAAGGGCAACTGCCAGCGGAACAGCAGCACGGCCAGCAGCATGGCGCTGGCGTAGGCGCAGAGGGTCAGGCCTCGCAGCAGGACGATGCGGCGCAGGATGGCTAGCAGGGCGGTGTGGGGCATGGCGGAATTCTAAAACGTACAGCCCCAGCCCTCGCAGGCTGCGGCAAAACGCCGCAGTTACCAGGCAAAGTAGCGGGCACCCTCGCGCTTGAGCCAATCGCGCTTGTGCTTCCAGTCCGGGCAGGCGGTCGCCACCAGCGCCCAGAAGCGGGGGGAGTGGTTCAACTCCACCAAGTGGCACAGCTCATGTATCACCACATAGTCGATCACCGGCAAGGGCGCCTGCATCAAGCGCCAGTTCAGCCTGATGGCGCCTTGCGAGGTACAACTGCCCCAGCGGGTGCCGGCGCTGGACAGCTTGAACTCGCCATAACGGAGTCCCAAGCGTGCCGCCCAGCTCTCGAGCCGCTCGGCCAGGAATACCCGCGCCTCGCGCCGCATCAGCTTCTGCAGCGCCAGCGGGATGTCGGCCGTGGTCTCAGCCACCAGTTGCAGCGCATCGGCCGTGACGGCGGCGCGTTTATGTCCCAGGCTCAAGCTGCGCGGCTCACCCAGCCAGTCCAGCGGGCTGCCGGCCTGCAAGGTGGTAGCCGCTGGCCGCTCGGCCAGTGCATCGAGCTTGTCCAGTATCCAGCCCGCCTTCTGGCGCAGGATGGCATCCAGCTCATGCAAGGGAAAGCGCTGCGGCAGGATGACCCGCAAGCCCTCCTGCCGGATCTGCAAACCCACGCTGCGGCGGGCGGAGCGCTCCAGCCACACCGGCACTTCCCGCCCCTGCAGGGCGTAGATACGGCGGGTTTCAGGCAGTGATCGTGCCATGGACATCCTGCGGCTGCTTATTGGCCGGCCAGCAGGGGCCCACGCCGCTGATGCGCACCATCTCGGTCTCTATCCAGCTCTCCACCTCGCGCCTGACCTGGTCCGCACTTTTGCCCACGGTGGGGATGGGCGGGCCGATGGACACGGTGGTCTCGCCCGGATACTTGAGAAAGCTGTTGCGCGGCCAGAACTCGCCGGAATTGACCGCCACCGGCACCACCGGTGCACCCAGGGCACAGGCCAGGCGGGCGCCGCCCTGCTTGTAGCGCCCCCGCTTGCCGGCGGCTATGCGGCTGCCTTCGGGGAAGATGACTATCCAGGCGCCATCCTTGAGCCGCTGGGTCCCCTGCTCGATCAACTGGCGGCTGGCCACGCCACTATTGGCGCGGTCTATGGCAATGGGCCGCAAGCTCCACAGGCCCCAGCCAAAAAAAGGTATCCACAGCAGTTCCCGCTTGACCACCCAGGCGGTCAGGGGCACCAGGCGCTGCAGGAACATGGTTTCGAATGCCGACTGGTGCTTGCTCATCACCACCGCCGCTTCGCGCGGCAGGTTCTCGCGGCCTATCACTCGGCCCCGCAAGCCGCAGGTCAGTTCCAGCCACTTCACGGCGAACCAGCACCAATAGCTGATGACGCCGTAGCGCACCTTGTAGGGCAGGGGCAGGGCCAGCATGCAGCCAATGGCGCAGAGCACGGTGTTCAGCGCCCAGCCCGTCATGTACAGCGAAGAACGCAACCACACCATCAGTCTTCTTCCTTGCCTATCAGGTAGAGCGCCGCGTCCATCAGGTCGTAGCAGACACGGGTATGTTCGGGCAGGCCACCAGCAGCCAGGGTACGTTCACCTTTGCCGGTACGCACCAGTATGGGTTCGGCCCCAACAGCTTCGGCTGCTTCCAGATCACGCAGGCTGTCGCCTATCACCGGGGTATCTTCCAGCCGCACATCAAAGCGCTGGGCAATATCACGATACATGCCTGGTTTGGGCTTGCGGCATTCGCATTGCATGTCAGCGGTATGGGGGCAGAAGAAAATGGCATCGACCCGCCCACCAACACTGGCCAGCAGGCGGTGCAGCTTGCCATGCATGGCATTGAGCTCGGCCGCGCCAAAAAAACCCCGGCCTATGCCGCTCTGGTTGGAGGCGATCACCACCCGCCAACCGGCATGGTTCAGCAGGGCGATGGCTTCCAGACTGCCATCGATGGGCACCCACTCTGCCGCCGACTTCACGAAATCATCGCGGTCATGGTTGATTACGCCATCCCGGTCCAGTATCACCAGCTTCATGGTATCAGCACGCTTTCATTCCAGATGACGACTAGCCTATCAATCAGCCCCGGGTATGTCCTGCACTATACGCCCAAGCGTTTATTTTCCCGGGCTCAGGGTTGGTTTCCAGGCCAGCCAGCCACGTTTCAACCAACCCTGCCAGGGCTGGTTCTTGAAGCGCTGGGCCGGCTTTTCCACCAGGTTCCAGGACAAGCAGGCCAGCACCAGAGTGCCTATCAGGGGCAGCCAGACCAGGTTGGCCGCCAACAGCCGCAGCAGGCCAAAGTTGTTGGCCACGCCAGCGCGTTCGTAATCGCGCAAGGTATCCGTCATGCTGCCTTTACTCCGCCAGCAGGGAGATATCGGCCACCTGATTCATCAGGCTGCTCAGTGCCGCCAGCAGCGCCAGCCGGTTGTGCCTTACCGCCAGGTCCTCGGCCATGACCATCACGCTGTCGAAGAAGGCATCCACTGGGGCACGCAGGCCCGCCAACTGCTTCAGCGCGGCCGTGTAGTCGTGCGCAGCCAGGGCGGCAGCCACCGGCGCCTGCAAGGCCACCAGGGCGCCGTGCAGATCGCGTTCGGCCGCATCGGCCAGCAGCTCGGCCGCAATGGCCGGCAGCGCCTGGCCTTCGCTCAGGTTCTTCTTGAGTATATTGCGTATGCGCTTGTTGGCTGCAGCCAGGGCTGCCGCCTCGGGCAATGCCTTGAACTCGGCCACGGCCGCCAGGCGCAGGGCCAGCTCGTCAAACCGGCTGGGCTTGTCGGCCAGCACGGCCTCGATATCGGCCGTCGGGAAATCCGCCGCCAGCAGGTTCTTCAGGCGCTCCAGCATAAAGCCGAACACACCTTCTACCGTATCGGCCGCCACCACCCCAGCCGGGAAGGCTGCAGCGGTCTGTGCCAGCAATTGCTTCAGGTCCAGCGGCAGTTTGGCTTCCACCAGCATGCGCAGCACGCCCAGCGCCGCACGGCGCAGGGCAAACGGGTCTTTGTCGCCAGTAGGAATCAGGCCTATGCCCCAGATACCCACCAGGGTTTCCAGCTTGTCGGCCAGCGACACCGCTTGTGCAATGGCGCCCTCGGGCAGGCTGTCGCCGGCAAAACGGGGGTGGTAATGGCCCTCGACGGCAGCAGCGACGGCAGCGTCCTCGCCATCAAGGCGGGCATAGTAGGTGCCCATGATGCCTTGCAGTTCGGGGAACTCGCCCACCATATCTGTCAGCAGGTCGGCCTTGGCCAGGTAGGCGGCACGGCCGGCCAGGGCCTGATCGGCACCCAGTTCGCCGGCAATGGCGGCGGCCACGGCTTCCAGCCGCGCCACACGCTCCAGCTGGCTGCCTATCTTGTTGTGGTAGACCACCTCGGCCAGCCGGGCGACCCTGCTGTCCAGGCGGTGCTTCTGATCCTGCTCGTAGAAGAACTTGGCATCCGACAGGCGCGCACGCAGTACGCGGGCATTGCCGTTGACGATAAAGCGCGGGTCGGCGGTCTCCAGGTTGGAGACGATCAGGTAGCGGTGCGTCAGCTTGCCGCTGGCGTCCAGCAAGGGAAAGTACTTCTGGTTCTGCTGCATGGTGAGGATCAGGCACTCCTGCGGCACCTTGAGGAAATCCTCCTCGAAGCTGCCCTCCAGCACCACCGGCCATTCCACCAGTGCAGTCACCTCGTCGATCAGCGCGTCACCACCGGCAATCCGCGCACCATGGGCGGCGGCCTTGCTGTTGAGCGCGGCCACAATGGCGGCACGGCGTTCGCTGAAACTGGCCACCACCCGCCCTTGCTGGCGCAAGGTGTCGGCATAGCTGTCGGCATCGGCTATCGTGACCGCCCCCTGCGACAGGAAGCGATGACCACCGGTGACGCGGTCAGCTGCAAAGCCCAGCACTTCGCCAGCCACCACCTGGTCGCCATGCAGCATCACCAGGCCATGCACCGGCCGGATGAACTGGCTCTCACGGCTACCCCAGCGCATCAGCTTGGGCGCGGGCAGTTTTTTCAGCGCCTCAGCCACAATGACCGACAGATGGGCGGCCAGCGGCTCGCCCTGCTTCTCGGCACGGTAGATATACACATCCTGCTTGCCGTCCGAACCCTGCACCAACTGACTGAGCTGATCGGCTGCCAGCCCCACCGAGCGGGCAAAGCCCAGCAGGGCCGGGCTGGGCTGGCCATCCTTGTAGCCGGCTGCCACGGCCGGGCCTTTTTTCTCCACCATGCGGTCAGGCTGCACGGCCAGCACGCCCGGCAGGCTCACGGCCAGCCTACGTGGGCTGGCGTATTCAACGGCCTGGGCGTCCGCCGCCACAAAGCCCAGCTTCTTCAGCTCGGTGGCGATGGTCTCGGCGAACGAAGCTGCCAGACGGGGCAGAGCCTTGGGTGGCAGTTCTTCGGTGAACAGTTCAATCAGCAGGGTTGAGCTCATGGCACTTCTATTCCAGCACGGGGTTGGGGTAGGTGGCGCTACTGCGCGGCACGCCTACCCGGATTGAATGGCTTATTCCTTGGCGCCCGCTTTTTTCTCGCGGGCGATCTTGCAGACCTGCAGCAGGAAATCCTGCATATAGGCCGCCTTGGTGACCGGATCGAACTCCCACTGGAAGCCCGCCAGGTCTTTGCGGCTGACCTCGTCGTCGTCCTTGTCGCGGTATTCCACGGCTATCCCGGCCATCTCCGACTTGGCGCAGTCCAGCGCAAAGCGGGTGTACTCGGTACGGAAGGTATCGCCTTCCTTGTTTTCTTGGTCTTTCTTGTAGGCCCGCCGTACCCAGGCATAGACATACTCGTCCGAGCCAAAGCTGTCGTCATGGCCTATGGATTCCCAGGAAACCCTGATTTCGTGGTCAGGCTGCTCGCCATAGAGCCGCCAGTCGCCTTCCTTCTCGCTAGGCACCGGCACTGGCGGCTCGGCGTTGTCGGTATCCATATAGCTGCCGCCACATGCGGCAAGACCCAGGGTCAGTAGCAAGGCAGCAGCAGTCTTCATGGCGAGACCTCAGTCCTTTTTCAGCATGGGAAAGCCCAATGCTTCGCGGGCATCGTAATAGGCCTGCGCCACACCGCGCGACAGGTTGCGGATACGGCCGATATAGGCAGCCCGCTCGGTCACGGAGATAGCACCACGCGCATCCAGCAGGTTAAAGCTGTGGCCGGCCTTAAGTATCATTTCATAGGCTGGCAGGGGCAGGCTGGCTTCCAGGAGGCGCTTGGCTTCCTGTTCATAGTCATTGAACTGGCGGAACAGCAATTCCACATTGGAATGCTCGAACGCATACTGCGATTGCTCGACTTCGTTCTGGTAGAACACATTGCCGTAGGTCACTGGCGTGCCGTCAGGCAGATGGGTCCAGACCAGGTCGTAGACGTTCTCGATATCCTGCAGATACATGGCCAAGCGTTCAAGGCCATAGGTGATCTCACCGAGCACTGGCTTGCAATCGAGGCCGCCCACCTGCTGGAAATAGGTGAACTGGGTCACTTCCATGCCATTGAGCCAGACTTCCCAACCCAAGCCCCAGGCGCCCAGGGTGGGGTTTTCCCAGTCGTCTTCCACGAAGCGGATGTCGTGGACCGTGGGGTCCAGGCCCAGCTCACGCAGCGAACCCAGGTAGAGATCCTGGATATTGTCGGGCGAAGGCTTGAGCACCACCTGGAACTGGTGATGCTGGAACAAGCGGTTGGGGTTCTCGCCGTAGCGGCCATCCTTGGGACGGCGGCTAGGCTGCACATACGCCGCATTCCAGGGCTCCGGTCCCAGCGCGCGCAGGAAAGTGGCTGTATGGCTGGTGCCGGCACCCACTTCCGTGTCATAGGGTTGGAGCAGGGCGCAACCCTGGCTATTCCAGTAGTTCTGCAGGGTGAGGATGATTTGCTGGAAGGTCAGCATTGTGACGGGTGCCCGATAAAGTAGAACGATATAAAGCCAGGATTCTACTTGAACTTGCGCGCTTGGCATCCCCGTTTGCATGCATGGTCGTCGCAAGCGCGACACAGCATGCGCGATGCCGTCCCCTGCAGGTATCATCGGGCCACCCAACGCTCGCAGCCGCCCACGTGCTCCATCTTTACCAATCCAACCGCCTGGAAACCCTGGCCACGCTGCTCTACGGCGTGCTGGCCATACCGCCTGCCCAGCCCTATGCCAAGGAGACGGTCATCGTGCAGGCACGCGGCATGGGGCGCTGGCTCAGCCTGCGTATCGCCGAGCGTTTCGGGGTGTGCGCCAATATGGATTTCCCATTGCCCGCCACCTTTCTGTGGCAGCTGGTCGAGACCGTACTGGGCCCGCAACCACGCAGCGGCCCGTTCGGCAGCGACGCCCTAGCCTGGCGCCTGCACGCCCTGCTGCTGCAACCGCCGCCCGAGCTGGCCGGCTATCTCACCCCGCCAGACGACAGCCTGGCCGACCAAGCGCAGCACCAGGTGCTGTCGGAGCGCCGACGCTGGCGGCTGGCCAGCCGCATTGCCGATGTGTTCGACCAGTACCTGGTGTACCGCCCGGACTGGCTGGCCGCCTGGGAGTCCGGCCGCAGCCTGGGTCTGGGGCCGGACGAGCACTGGCAAGCCGCCCTCTGGTGCAGCCTGGCACGTGACCGCAGCAGCGCCCACCGGGCTGACCTGATGCAGGCCCTGGTGGCACGCCTGCAGGACCCAGCCCCCCTGCCATTACCCGAGCGCATTGTGTTGTTCGGCAGCAGCAGCCTGCCGCCACTGTTCCTGCAGATACTTAAGGTATTGGGCCAACGCCTGGATGTCTGCCTGTTTGCGCTGAATCCCTGTGCCCAGCCCTGGGGCGACATCAGCGACCGGGAACAGGCCCATGGGCCGGGCGAGCGCCTGCTGGCCGCCTGGGGGGCGCAGGGCAGGGTGTTCTTCGATGACCTGGCCAGCGCCGATGAACTGACCAGCCTGCCCGATGAAGGCCCGCCTGCCAGTGGCCTGCTGGGCCAGTTGCAGCACGCTCTGCTGTTGCTGGATGCAGAACCGCTAGAAGCCCTGCCTGCAGTCGATCATAGCCTGGCCATCCATGCCTGCCACAGCCCACTGCGGCAGGTGGAGACACTCAAGGACGCCCTGCTCAGCCGCCTGGCTGCCGACCCTGGCCTGCAGCCGGCCGATATCGTGGTGCTATGCCCTGATATCGAGACCTATGCCCCCTATATCGATGCTGTCTTCGGCCAGGGCGAGCCGCACCTGCCCTATGCCGTGGCCGACCGCGGTGGCCTCGGCAGCTCGCCCCTGCTGGCCATCTGGTTGGAGCTGCTACGGGTGCCCGATGGCGACTGGGAGGCCGACCGCCTGGCGGCCTTGCTGGAGCTGCCGGCCCTGGCCCAGCAGTTTGGCCTGGATGCAGACGACCTGCCCCTGCTGCAGGGCTGGATCGCCGAGGCCGGCATACGCCGGAACCAGACCGGCGATGCCTTCAGCTGGCAGGAGGGCCTGGGGCGCCTGCTGCTCGGTGTGGCGCTGCCCGATGCCGGGGCCGCCGGCGGCCTGCCCCTGTTTGCCAGCCTGGTGCCGACGGCAGACCTGGACCTGCGCTTTGCCGACCGGGTAGCCGGCCTCAGCCGCTTCGCCCGGCAGCTGGCACGCTGGCAAGCCGCCCTGGCCCGGCCCCGCAGCCTGCCGGAATGGTCGCAGTTGCTGAATGAATGGCTGGAGCACTGGTTTGTGGACCTGGAAGGCGATCGCGCCGCCGTCGACACCCTGCGTAATGTGGTGGTGGAGCTGGGTGCCCTGGGTGAGCGCAGCGGCATGCTGCAGCCGGTGGGCCGGGTCGCCGTGCTGCAATGGCTGGCCGGCAAGCTCAAGGATGGTTCGGGCGCCGGCGGCTTTCTGACCGGTGGCGTCACCTTCGCCCAGCTGATGCCCATGCGCAATCTACCCTTCCGCATCGTGGCCGTGCTGGGCCTTGATGACGGCGCCTTTCCCCGCGACAGCCAGCCCGATGGTTTTGACCTGATCGCTCAGCATCCCCGCCGGGGCGATCGAGCCCGGGCACTGGACGAGCGCTGGCTGTTCCTGGAAACCCTGCTGGCCGCCCGCGACGGCCTGCAGCTTTACTACACCGGCCGCGATGCACGCAGCGATGTGGCCCTGCCGCCCTCCACCGTCATTGCCGACCTGCTCGATGCCATCAGGGTAGGCTGGGGCGAGGAGGGCACAGACCCGGCCCAGGCCTATCTGCACCGGCACCCCTTACAGCCGTTCTCGCCCCAGCGTTTCGGCCCGCAAGCGGCCCTGCCCACCTTCGACGGACGCTGGGCTAGCATCGCCCGGCAAGCCGGCCGGGGTCAGGCACAACCACCCTCGCTGGCTGACGCCTGCCTGCCGGCCGAGCCATTGCGGCTGCTGGAACTGGATGAGCTGATCCAGTTTGCCCGTGACAGCAGCGGCTGGTTTCTGCGCAGGGTGGGCGTCAGGCTGGACCGGGGCGAAGCCACCCTGGCCCACCGCGAGCCCTTCGAGCTGGACAGGCCGGGCGAGCGTGCCCTGCTCCTGCTGGGCGCCGCCCAGGCAGATTCGGCCGATACACTGACCGCGCTGGGGCAGGGCGCTGCGCTGCTGCCAGCCGGCCAGGCAGGCGACATATGGGCCGAACAATCGGCCCGCCATTTTGCCCCCGCCGTGGCGCTGTGGCGGCAGGCCGGAAGCGGCGAAGTGGCCATCAATCTGGAGCTGGAAAAACTGCGCCTGCAAGGCCTGCTGCGCGGCCTGGGGCCAGATGGCCTGGCCCTGCGGCAGCCCGGCAAGCTGCGCGAAGGCGACAGGCTGGCAGCCTGGCTGCAGCACCTGCTGCTCTGTGCCAGCCAACCTGCCGGCATTGCCTGCACCACCCGGCTGGTCGGGCTGGAAGAAGTCGCCCACTACCAAGCGGTGGCCGACAGCCGCAGCTTGCTGGCGGACTGGCTGGCAGCCTATCGCCTGGCCATGACGCGACCCATCCCTTTACTGCCTCGCAGCAGCCTGGCCTATGCCGAGGGCCTGAGCAGTGGCCGCGACCCGAGCCCGGCCAAGGCGCTGGATGCAGCCCGCAAGGCCTGGCTGGGCACCGACCGCTTTGCCGGCGAGGGCAGCTTTGCTGGCATGCGGGCGCTATGGCGAGGCCAGATGCCGCTGGACGATACGTTTGTTGCCCTGGCCGAGCAGTTGCTACTGCCCCTGTTACAGCATGAACAACGGACGGCGCTGACATGAGCTTCGACGCCCTGGCCACGCCACTGGATGGCCTCAACCTGATTGAGGCGAGTGCCGGCACCGGCAAGACCTGGACCATTGCCGCCCTGTATGCCCGGCTGGTGCTGGAACGGCAACTGCTGCCCGAACAGATTTTGGTGGTGACCTATACCAAGGCGGCCACCGCTGAACTGCGTGGCCGCATTCGTGCCCGCCTGGCAGAGCTGGCACTGGCGTTCGAGACGGGTGACAGCCCCGATCCTTTCTGTGCCGCCCTATTGGCCCAGACCGAGCCTGCCGAGCGCTACCCGGCCAGCTTGCGGCTACGGGCCGCCGTCTCCGGCTTTGATGTAGCCGCCGTCTTTACCATACACGGCTTTTGCCAGCGCGCCCTGGGCGAGCACGCGCTATTGGCGGGCCTGGAGCTGGAACGCGAGTTTGTGGCCGACGAGACGACGTTGTTGCAGGAAGCCGCCGATGCTGCCTGGAAGAACGAGACTGCCGGGGCCAGCAGCAGCTGGCTGAACTGGCTGATCGCCAACGGCCAGTCGCCCGATGTATGGCTGGCCGGACTGCGCGGCTATCTGGGCCATACCGACCTGCGGGTGGCGGTGCCCGAGCTGGCCGGCCTGGCCGAGCTGGAACAGCGCTTCGTCGCCGCGCATACCGCCTTGAGCCAGCGCTGGGCACAGGAGGGCGCCGCTGCCGAGGCCTGGTTGCTGGCACGCTCCGAAGCGGGCCAGTTCAAGGGCACGCACCGGCGGGACTGGTTGCTAGGCTCGCTGGCGCTGTGGCGGCAATGGCTGGACAACCCCGCCCTGCCTGCCATTGCCGAGGATGAGAAATCACCGGGGCAGGCCGAGAGCCGGGTACGCCGGCTATTTGCGCGCGAGCTGCAAGCCGCCCTCAAGGCACCTGCCGAGCTGCCCGCTGTATTCGAGCTGTTCGAGCCCTGGGCCACGGCGGCGCTGCCACTGGCCCAAGCCTATGATGCCCGCCTGCGCCGCACCCTGGGCAGGCTGGTGGCCGAACTGGTGGAACGTGTCCACGCCCGCAAGACCGCCCTGGGCATCATGAGTTTCCACGATCTACTGGTCGAACTGGATGCCGCGCTGGCCCAGGATCATGAAGCGCTGCTGAGCCGTGCCCTTCGGCAGCGCTACCACGCCGCCCTGATAGACGAATTCCAGGATACCGACCCACTGCAGTTCCGCATTTTCGACCGCCTGTTCGGTGGCGGCGATGCGCCGGCCTTCCTGGTGGGTGACCCCAAGCAGGCCATCTATGCCTTCCGGGGTGCCGAGTTGCACGCCTACCTAGCCGCCCGCCAGCGGGTAGCGCCGGACAGGCGCTACAGCCTGGGCACCAACCGCCGCAGCACACCCGCCTTGGTCGCTGCGCTGTCGCAGCTGTTTGGCCGCAGCGAAGCGCCTTTCCTGCTGCCCGAACTGGGCTACCCCGAAGTGGATGCGCTGGACGACAAGCCCACCCTGCTGCTGGACGGCCAGGTGCATGCGGCCCTGGCCTGGGACTGGCTGGGCGACGACAGCCTGGGCAAGGCGGATGCCCGCAACCAGGCCGTAGCCCTGACAGCCGACCGCATCGCCGCCCTGCTGACCCCAGGCCGCGCCAGCCTGGGCGGACAGGCACTGGGCGGCGGCGATATTGCCGTACTGGCCAGCAAGCACGATGAGCTGCAAGCCATGCAAGCCGCACTGGAGGCACGCGGCATTGCAAGTGTGCGTATCAGCCGGCAGCGGGTATTCGAGACCGAAGAAGCCCAGGACCTGCTGCAGGTGCTGAATGCCCTGGTCAACCCCAGTGATCGCCAGGTCAGGTCTGCCATGGTGACGCTGAGTACCGGGCTGGACGCCGAAGGCCTGTATGCACGCCTGCACAACGAGGCACGCTGGGAAGCCACCCTGGCCGATTTCCGCCGTTGGCAGCAACTGCTGCACAGCCGTGGCGCCATGGCCGCCCTGACTGCCTGGCTGATAGAAAGTGGCGCCGCCGAGCGCATCGCCGGCTGGCATGACGGCGAGCGGCGGTTGACCAATCTGCTGCACCTGTTTGAACTGGTGGAACTGGCCCGGCGGGAGCGGCCCGGCCTGGCCCCCTTGCTGGCCTGGTACCGCAGCAATCTGGCCGAAGCCAGCGGCGAGGACGACGAACAACTGATGCGGCTGGAAAGCGACGCCAGCCGCGTACGCCTGGTCACCATCCACGCGGCCAAAGGCCTGGAATACCCCGTCGTGTTCTGCCCCTTTCTGTGGGATGGCCAGCTGTTCAAGCAGCACGAGCGCTGGGCCTTGTGCTACGAGGACGACAGCAATGTCCTGGACCTGGGCTCGCCCTTGTTCGACCAGCGCCGTCAGCGCGCGCGGGAAGAGCGGCTGGCCGAGAAGCTGCGCCTGCTCTACGTGGCGCTGACCCGTCCCCGCAGCGCCTGCATCATCGCCTGGGGCCAGGTGAAGGAGCAGGCCAGCAGTGCCCTGGCCTGGCTGCTGGCCGGTGGGCAGGAGCAGACCCGCGACGCCGCTGCCCTGCACGCCGAGATCGACGCCCTGATCGCCAGCGCCCGCCCCGGCGCCATGGCCTGGCTGCCCCTGGCACAGACTGCCAACAGGCACGCCGACACCTCGCTGCCGGCGACACCGCCGCAGATAGCGAGGCTGCAGCGCTCGCTGCAGTGGCAATGGCGCATGAGCAGTTTCTCGGGCCTGACTGCCGGCCTGCACGACGAAGCTCCCGACCATGATGCCGCCGTGGCGCCGCCGGAACCGGCCATGGCCGATGAGCTCGGTCCCTACGACAGTTTTCCGGCGGGGCCGCGTGCGGGTGTCTGCCTGCATGCGCTGTTCGAGCTATGGGACTACGGCCGGCACGATAGGCCGGCGCTGGAAGCATTGGCCCAGCGCCAGTTGCAGGCCCATGGCTTTGACCCCCAGTGGGCCGGGATGGCGGCCGATCTGGTCGAGGCCACCCTGCATGCGCCGCTGACGCCGGCCGCGACCTGCCTGGCCCAGGTACCAGCCAGCCAGCGGCTGGTGGAGATGGAGTTCACCTATACCCTGCAACCGTTTGCCTGGCCCCAGCTGATCGCCATCCTGGCCGACCCCGCGCACGGTCTGCCCCCGTGCTTTGCCGAGGCCGCCCAGCGCCTGCATGCCGAGGTCGGGCAGGGCTACCTGAAAGGCTTTATCGACCTGGTCTGCCAGCTTGATGGCCGCCACTATGTGCTGGATTGGAAATCCAACCGCCTGATGGGCTACGACAGCGCCAGGCTGCAGGCCGCGATGGCCGATGAGCACTACTACCTGCAGGCCCTGATCTACTGCCTGGCGCTGCATCGCTACCTGGGCTGGCGCCAGCCCGGCTACGACTATGAGCGCGACTTTGGCGGCACCCTTTACCTGTTCCTGCGCGGCATCACCCCGGCTGGCCGGGGGGTCTGGCACTATCGCCCGCCGCTGGCCCTGATCACCGCGCTGGAAGCCCTGTTCTGTGGAGTGCCGGCATGAATATCGCCACCCTGCCGCCGTTCGCCGCCGAACTGAAGGCCTGGCTGGAGCAGCGCTTTCCTGCCGCCGCACAAGCGGCCTTGCAGGCCGCGGCCCTGGTCGCCAGCCGCGCGGAGGAAGGGCATGTCTGCCTCAATCTGAGCGACATGGCAGGCCAGCATTGGCAGGGCACCATCCTGCCCGAACTGCAAACCTGGCGTGTGGCGCTGCTACAGAGCGGTTTTGTCGCCCTGACGGAAGGCTACGCCCCATTCATACTGGATGGCGACCGCCTCTACCTGGGCCGTCTGTGGGCGGACGAACTGACGGTGGCCGCCGAACTGGCACAGCGCGCCAGCGCCACCGAGCTGACACCCAAGCAGGCGCGTACCGTACTGGACCCCTTGTTTGCCGGCACGGCCGGTGACGATGGCCAAAGACTGGCGGCAGCCACCGCCCTGCTCAATCGCATCGCGGTGATCTCGGGTGGGCCGGGCACCGGCAAGACCACCACCGTAGCCAAGGTGCTGGCCGCGCTGGTGCAACTGGAGCCCGCCGCACGCATCGTGCTGGCCGCCCCCACCGGCCGGGCGGCCGCCCGCATGGTGGAAGCCCTCAAGCAGGCGCGCGACCGCCTGCCCATAGACATGATTACCCGCGCCGCCCTGCCGGAAGAGGCCCAGACCCTGCACCGGCTGCTGGGTTTCCGACCCGATGGTGCGCAACCGCGCTACGGCCCCGGCCAACCGCTGGGACTGGATATCCTGGTGGTGGACGAAGCCTCGATGATCGATCTGGCGCTGTTCGCCCGCCTGCTGGCAGCACTACCCCGGCATGCGCGGCTGATACTGCTGGGCGACCGCGATCAACTGGCATCGGTGGAAGCTGGCAGTGCCTTTGCCGAACTGGTGCGGCAGGCAGGGCGCACACCGGATGGCAGCCGCCGCCTGGCGGCTGCCACGGGAGCCCGCCTACCGCCCGGCAGGCCCGGCTCGGCCCTGGCCGATGGCATTGCCCTGCTCCATGTCAGCCATCGCTTTGGCAGCGATAGTGGCATCGGTGCCCTGGCACGCTGCGCCAATGCCGGTGACAGCCAGGGTGCATTGCAGTTGCTGCGCGATCCCCCGCCCGACCTGGCCTGGCAGCCAGGCCTGTGCCGCGACTGGCAGGGTCTGCTGCTGACGCAGCTGCAAACCCGGCTGGCGGACTACCGCGAGGCGGTAGCGGCGCGCGACATTGATGCCGCCTACCACCATTTCCACCGCCTGCGGCTACTCTGTGCCCTGCGCGAAGGCCCGGTGGGGCTGGAAGCCATCAACCGCCTGCTGGAAACCCGGTTGCTGCAGCAGGATCCCCGCCGCCAACCCTGGTATGCCGGCCGTCCCGTCATCGTACGGGTCAACGACAGTGTGCTGGGCCTGGCCAATGGCGACGTGGGCCTGGTACTGGAGAACGAACAGGGCTTGCGGGTGTACTTCCCGCAGGAGGCCGGCTGGCGCGGCTATGCCCCCACCCGCCTGCCCCGCCACGAAACCGCCTTTGCCCTGACCGTACACCAGTCGCAAGGCTCGGAGTTCGATGAAGTTTGGCTGCTGCTGCCCGATGAGGACGCTGCCGTGCTGAGTCGCAGCCTGATCTACACGGCCTTGACCCGTGCCCGTCGCAAGGTGGCGGTATGGGGCTCGGCCTCGACCTTGGCGGGCGCGCTGCAGCGCAGCGTCCAACGGGATAGTGGCTTGGCGGACAGATTGAGGGTGCCGGCTGACACTATCCCGAGCGAATACTAGGGCTGGTTCGGCCTGGCGGCCAGCCACAAGGCCAGGTCAACCGGTGCCAGCGGGCGGGCAAAATGGTAGCCCTGCGCCACGTCGCAACCTTCCGACTGCAGGAAGGCCAGTTGCTCGGCAGTTTCCACGCCCTCAGCCACCACTGTCATCCGCAGACTCTGACCTATGCGTACCACCGCGCTGGCCAGGGCACGGTCTTCTGCATCCTCGCTCAGATCGCGCACAAAGCTCTGGTCCAGCTTGAGCTCGCCCACCGGGTAGCGCTTGAGGTAGCCCAGGCTGGAGTAACCTGTCCCGAAGTCATCCACCGCCAGCGCCACACCCATGGCATCAAGCTTGTTCAGTGCAGCCAGGGTATGTTCATCCCGCACCATCATCAGGCTTTCGGTGATCTCCAGCGTCAGCTGCGCCGGCGCCAAGCCGTGGCGGGCAAGGGTCTGCGCCACAAGGTTCGGGATATCATCGTGGCGGAACTGCCGGGCGGACAGGTTGACCGAGATGCGGGGCGGCGCGATACCTATGCGTACCCACTCGGCCATCTGCCGGCAGGCCTCGTCCAACACCCAGCTACCCACCGCATCGATCAGCCCGCTCTCCTCGGCGATGGGAATGAACCGGGCTGGCGACACCATGCCCCATTGAGGGTGGCGCCATCGCACCAGCGCTTCCAGACCATAGACGCTGCCATCTGCGATATGCACCTGGGGCTGGTAGTGCAGCAGCAGCTCCTGCCGGCTTAGCGCCAGCCGCAGGGCCGCCTCCACCTCCAGCCGCTCGGCGGCATCCTTGTCCATGGCAGGCTGGTAGAAACAGAAAGCATTGCGGCCCAGCTCCTTGGCCCGATACATGGCGGCATCGGCGTGCTTGAGCAGATTGTCGTAGTCGGTGCCGTCATCGGGGAACAGGGCGATGCCCACACTGGCCGAGCCATTCAGGGTCAGTCCGTCGAACTCCACCTTCTCGGCTGCGGCCGCAATCAGCTTCTCCGCCACGCTGGCGGCACCCAGGGCGTCGCAGTCGTTGAGCAGCAGGACGAATTCATCGCCACCCTGGCGGCAGACGGTATCCGACTCCCGCACCACCTGCTCCAACCTGGTCGCCATGGTCTTGAGCAGGCGATCGCCCGCCGCATGGCCCAATGAGTCATTGATGGTCTTAAAGCGGTCCAGATCGACGAACAACACGGCCAGCGGGCTGTTGTCACGTATCGCATGGGCCAGCGCCAGCTCCACCCGATCGGCAAACAGCGACCGGTTGGGCAGGCCGGTCAGCGGGTCATAGAAAGCCAGGCTATGTACCCTGGCCTCGGCCTCGCGGTGCTCAATGGCAATGCCGATCAAATGGGTACAGGCATCGACCACCCGGCGATGAAACTCGCTGGGGAGGCGCCGCTCGCCGTAGTAGATGGCAAAGGTGCCCAGCACCCTGCCATCGCTGCCATGTATGGGGGTAGACCAGCAGGCAGCCACGCCATGTTCGCTTGCCAGTTGCGCATAGCCCTGCCATAGCGGATCGTGGGCCACATCCTCTACTTCCACCACCCGGTTGAAATACGCCGCCGAGCCGCAGGAACCCACTTTGGGACCAATGCTGATGCCTTCTATGGCCGCCATGAAAGCCGGTGCGAGGCTGGGTGAGGCGCCATGGCGCAACTGATTGCCATCCAGTATCAGGATGGAGCATCGGGCATCCGGCAGCAGGTTCTCCACCCCCCGCGCAGTAGCCTCCATGACATGGCTTAGTGCATGGCCTGCAGCCAGGCTCTCCAGCACCTCGTGCTGCAGGCTGAGCAGTCCCTCGGCCCGCACCTGATCCTGGATATTGCGGGCATAAGCGATGATGAACTCGTCGCCATCGAGAGCCATATGGGTGGCATGCACCTCGATGGGTGTCGATTTGCCGTCGGCGCCTGCAATGTCCAGGCGGAAACTGAGCGCCCCCGCCGCCTTGATCTGGTTCCAGCGCTCCTGCCACTGTGCTTCCTGCAACTGCGGCGCATACCGCCACACCGGCTGCCCCGCCACCTGCGCCAGCGTGCTTTGCAGCATGCGGCAGGCGTAGGCATTGGCATCGCGTATGCAACCATCGGTCGCCACCCACACCGCTGCAATATGCGCATGCTCAAAGGTGTGGCGGGTCAAGCGCATGCGCCGCTCGGCCTCAGTTTGCCGGCCTATGTCATGAATGATGGAATACAGCAGCTCGCGCCCCCCCACCGAGATGGGGTTGGAATGGACTTCCACATCGCGTACTTCACCGCTCTTGAGGCGGTGTCGGAACAGAAAGTAGCTGCGCTGCTCGCTGCGGGCCAGCTTGATTTCGGCGGCGATGGCTTCGGGGGGCAGGGTGTTGATCTGGCTGATATTGAGCCGGGCAAACTCATCTGCCGTATAACCATAGTATTCGCGGGCAGCGGCATTGGCCGCCACGATGGCGCCACTGTCCGGTTCCAGCATCAGCTTGACCGCATGGCTGCGCTCGAACACTTCGCGGTAGGCTCGCTCGCTCTCGCTCAGCGCCTGCTCGGCGGCCTTGCGCCAGCTGATATCGCTGACAAAGGCAAAGCAGCCGGCATAGCTGCCATCGGCGTTGAGTAGCGGGGCGGTGGACAGATCGGCCCAGAAACGGCTGCCATCCAGCCGGCGGAACAGAAATTCATGTTTCTCGCTGATGCCCTGCCGCCGCCGCGCCACATTGCCCTGCGCCAGTTCGCGCTGACCCTCGTCCATGAAATCCCATAGCGGCCTGCCCAGCAGGCTATCCACCTGCCCGCCCAGCATGCCGGCCATGCGGGCATTCAGATAGACGGTCAGGCTATCGGCGTCGATAACCCACACGCCTTCCTCGGCCTCCTCGACCAGACGGCGGAACAAATCAGCACCATAGCGGGTTTCGATGGGTGTACTCATCGGACCAATTTATGCAAAGGGGATTTATATATAGTAGGGCCTACCCCGCGTTGCAGCATTTCCTGCAGGCCCACGCATGGCTGTTGCAGGGCCCACTCAGACTGTTGCAGCGGCCACAACAGGTGCCGGCACGCCGCTTACGCCAGCCGGCCCACGCCGCAGCCAGCGCGTGCTCAGGTACTCAGGCGCTCGACGAACAGTCCTATGGCAATGACCAGCAGCAAGGCAAGGCTGAAGCGCGCCAGCCAGCCGCGCGCGCGGCGCCAGAAGGGGTCGCCAGTGCGGCGCTCCCGCCAGAGGCAATAACCCCACAGCAGGACGATAGCGACAAAGATAAAACGCAAGATGGCGAACATGATGGCGTTCAGTCTACCCGGCCCGGCGCCCGCCGGGGCGGGCATCGTCAGATACGGGCGGGGGTATAGCGGTGGAAGGCGGTGGGTGCCGCTTCCGGGCTGTCGAAACTGACATACTCCCAGGCCTCGGGGTCGGCCAGCAAAGCCCGCAGCAGCTTGTTATTCATGGCATGGCCCGATTTGAAACCCTCGAAGGCAGCAATCAGGGGGTAGCCCAGGATATACAGGTCGCCAATCGCATCGAGCACCTTGTGGCGGACAAACTCATCTTCGAAGCGCAGTCCCTCCTGGTTGAGCACCTTGTACTCATCCAGCACAATGGCGTTCTCCATGCTGCCACCCTTGCCCAGGTCGTTGGTGCGCATGTATTCCACTTCGTGCATGAAACCAAAGGTCCGGGCCCTGGCCACTTCCTTGATGTAAGAGGTCTCAGCGAAATCCAGTTCCACCGTCTGCGCCGCTTTCTGGAAAGCCGGATGGCGGAACTCTATGGTCAGCTTGACCTTGTATCCCTCATGCGGCAGCAGCCGCACCCATTTGTCACCCTCTATGGCCTCAACCGCTTTCTTGACCCTGACATAGCGCTTGCGCGCCGGCTTTTGCTCACGCACGCCAGCTTGCTGCAGCAGGTAGAGAAAAGGTGCCGCGCTGCCATCCATGATGGGCATTTCCGATGCGGTCACGTCCACCTGCACATTGTCTATGCCCAGGCCGGCGAAGGCCGACATCAGGTGTTCTATGGTCGCCACCCGTACACCATCCTTCACCAGAGTGGAAGACAGCCGGGTATCGTTGACCAGGTCTGGCCCGACCCTGAAGCCGGGCTGGCCGGGCAAGTCTGCCCGGCGGAACACGATGCCGCTGTCAGGAGGTGCCGGCGACAGGGTCAGTTCCACCTTCTCGCCCGAGTGCAGGCCCACGCCCACGGCGCGTATGGATTCTTTGAGGGTACGCTGGTAAATCATACGGTTGCTTTCAGTTGGATGCATGGCAGACGCGCATGCGCCCGCAGTGCCCGGGGAGAGAGCCGTTCACTGCCTGGCATGCGCCACCCACCATCAAATCTGCAGCGCGCAGACACCCTCCGATTTTGCCATATCGCAAAACCGGTCCTGATTGAACCTTGCTATCGAGCGGATTGTGCAAGCAGGCATCCTGCCTGTCAGCCGCGTACCCGGCAGGGCACGCTTATCGCCGCCTGGCCGCGCACTGATACCTTGCACAAGGACGGGAAGCAGCCTGCCGACTCAGCAGGCTGCACCCATCACCATCAGTCCGCCTGCTTGCGCAGGAAGGCAGGGATGTCCATGTCGCCACCCGCGAACACGGTACCGCGTGGCGATTCCACCGCGGCGCCAACACTGCCGGCACGACGGCTGTTACGGAATACCGCGGGTTGGTCGTATTGCTCGTAGTCCATCGCCGGCATGCCATCATCGGTGCCCGTGCGCTGCACGATGTGCAGGTTGGGGCTCTTCTTCGACTCGCGGCCGCCCAGACCCGTTGCCACCAGGGTGACGCGGATCTTGTCGCCCATGGCCTCATCAAAGGCAGTACCGAAGATGATACGGGCGTCCTCGGCGGTGTAGGCCTTGACGGTCTCCATCACCTCGTGGACTTCGCGCATCTTCAGGCTGTAGTCGGCGGTGATGTTCACCAGCACGCCACGGGCGCCGTTCAGGCTGATGTCTTCCAGCAGCGGGCTGGCGACGGCATGCTCGGCCGCCACACGGGCACGGTCCATGCCCTCGGCGTGGGCCGAACCCATCATGGCCATACCCATCTCGGTCATCACGGCCTTCACGTCAGCGAAGTCCACATTGACCAGACCCGGGACATTGATGATCTCGGCGATACCCGCCACGGCACCCTTGAGCACGTCGTCGGCGGCCTTGAAGGCATCCTTGAACGAGACATCATCGCCCAGTACCTGCATCAGGCGCTCGTTCGGGATGATGATCAGCGAATCCACATACTTCTGCAGCTCGTCGATACCAGCCTGCGCGGCCTTCTGGCGCTTGCCCTCGAAGGCAAACGGACGGGTCACCACACCCACGGTCAGGATGCCCTTGTCACGGGCGATCTCGGCCACGATAGGCGCCGCGCCGGTACCGGTACCGCCACCCATACCGGCGGTGATGAACACCATGTCGGCACCTTCCAGCATCTCGGCAATACGCTCGCGGTCTTCTTCGGCCGCGGCGCGCCCTACATCGGGGTTGGCGCCGGCGCCCAGACCCTTGGTCAGGTTGCCACCCAACTGCACCACGTTGTCGGCGCGGTTGCGCTTGAGCGCCTGTGCGTCGGTGTTGGCGCAGATGAACTCCACACCCGTCACACCGGCATCAATCATGTGGTCCACAGCGTTGCCGCCACAACCACCGACACCGATCACCTTGATCCTGGCGACCGGGACTATGTCCTGCGCTGCTTCCAGAAACGAAATAGGCATTGCTCTCTCCTCTGTGCCCGAACTAACTCAACTCAATCGAAAAACGAAACTTGCTGCCAGCCGGACCTCCGGTCTGGCAGATCTCAGAAATTGCCCTGGAACCACGTCTTCATGCGTTCGATCAGGCCACCGAAGCTGGCGCCCTGCATCGTCTTCAAACCATTGCGCTGGGCCTGCTGCTTGCCCAACAACAAAAGACCCACGGCGGTGGAGAAGCGGGGGTTCTTCACCACCTCGGCCAAACCACCCACATACTTGGGCACACCCAGCCTTACCGGCAGGTGGAACACCTCTTCACCCAGCTCCACCATGCCCTGCATCTGGGCAGAACCGCCGGTGATCACGATGCCGCTGGACAGCCGCTCCTCAAACCCGGAGCGGCGCAACTCTGCCTGCACCAGCGAGTACAGCTCCTCCACCCGGGGCTCGATGACTTCGGCCAGGGTCTGGCGGTTGAGCTGGCGCGGACCACGCTCGCCCACGCCGGGCACCTCTATGGTCTGCTGCGGGTCCGCCAGCTGGCGCAAGGCGATGCCATGGGCACGCTTGATGTCCTCGGCCTCCTTGGTCGGGGTCCGCAGCGCCATGGCGATATCGTTGGTGATCTGATCGCCGGCAATGGGTATCACGGCGGTGTGGCGGATGGCGCCATCGCAGAACACGGCAATGTCGGTCGTGCCACCGCCGATGTCGATCAAGCAGACACCCAGTTCCTTCTCGTCCTCGCTCAGCACGCTCATGGCACTGGCCAGCGGCTGCAGGATCAGATCGTTCATCTCCAGGCCGCAGCGGCGCACGCACTTGGTGATGTTCTGGGCTGCGCTGATGGCGCCGGTGACGATATGCACCTTCACCTCCAGCCTCACCCCGCTCATGCCCAGCGGCTCCTTCACATCCTCCTGCCCGTCGATGATGAATTCCTGGGTCAGGATGTGCAGAATCTGATGCTCGGTGGGGATATTGACCGCACGGGCAGTCTCTATCACCCGGTCCACATCGGCCTGGGTGACTTCCTTGTCCTTGATGGCGACCATGCCGTGGGAGTTGAAGCTACGGATATGGCTGCCGGCGATGCCGGTCAGCACTTCGCGTATCTTGCAATCCGCCATCAGCTCGGCTTCTTCCAAAGCCCGCTGTATGGCGCTCACGGTGGATTCGATGTTCACCACCACGCCCTTTTTCAGGCCCTTAGATGGTGCCTGCCCCAGGCCGATGATCTCCATGCGGCCATCAGGCTGCACTTCAGCCACCAGCGCCACGATCTTCGAGGTACCGATATCGAGGCCGACCAGCAGGTTCTTTGTTGTACTCGGTTTATTCACCGTATTTCTCCAGACTGCTTTGCCTTGTTCGCCGCGCCTGTCATCGCGGCGTCGTTCCTAATCATCTTCATGCGGCCACCTCGGGCGGCTTGGCGGGCGGTACCATGCCCGGCGGCACCCGCACCGAAAAGCCGTTGGGGTAGCGCAGGTCCACATAGCTGACCGGTCGCTTGATGACCGCCAGCGTGGTGGGGTAGGCCTTGATGAACTTGCCCAGGCGGGCGTCCACATCATCACGGCCTATCTCCACCGTCAGGCTGTGATCCAGCTGTACGCGCCAGGCCCGGCGTGCCGACAGCCACACATGGGTAGGCTTGCGCTGCACTGCCGCCAGCCTGTCCCGAAAACTCACATAACCCTTAGCCATGTCCGCCTCGCTGCCCTCCGGCCCTTCCAGCACGGGCAAGGGCTCGTTGGTGGCAGCGTCAAAACGTTCGCCCAAGGTGTTCACCAGGCCCACCGAACCCCAGCGCGCCAGCGCCACATGTTCCTCTATGGTCACGTCCAGCCTATCGGGCCAGCGCCGCCGCAGATTGACCTGGCGTACCCAGGGCAGTTTCTCGAAGGCCTGCCGGGTCTTGTTCAGATCCAAGGTAAAGAACGTGCCTTTCAGCTCGTTCTTGACGATGTATTGCAATTGCTCACGCGTCACATGGGCCAGGCTGCCATCCACCTTGATCTGCCTAACCGGAAACAGCGGCGAATGCACCACGACCAGCAGGGCGGCATACAGGAACAGCAGCACGGCTAGGCCGAACAGCAGATTGGCCAGCCAGTTGAGGGCCTGGGGCTTATCCCACATCGCGATGTCCCCTCGGGGTTAACCGCCGTGCGCGACAAGCAAAGCTTGCCGGGATGGACCGTTGCAGCAGCGTCGCGATGTGCCCTTGATCCAATCCCTCTCCCCCCGCCCTCGCCCGCTGGCGAGGGAGCCTCGCTACGCTCGTGGCCGCGCAAACATCCCCCTGAGTTAACTGCCGTGCGCGACAAGCAAAGCTTGCCGGGATGGACCGTCGTGGCAGCGTCGCGATGTGCCCTTGATCCAATCCCACTCCCCCCGCCCGCTGGCTCGGGAGCCTCGCTGCGCTCGTGGCCGCGCGAACATCCCCCTCGGTTAACCACTGCTTTGCCAGTTGCGGCCTGCAAGGCGCGTGCGCGGGTGCGCCGTACCGGCTGGTACGGGTGGCACACACATCAAGCCTTGTCTTTACCGCAATGCTCACATTCCGCCTTTCAAACGCTTACAGCGTCGTATCCAAGATCATCAGCACCACATCCTCATAGCTCATGCCTGCGGCACGGGCGCCCATGGGGAAGAGGCTATGGCTGGTCATGCCGGGGGCGGTGTTGACCTCCAGCAGATAGGGTTTACCGGCTTCATCCATCAGGAAATCCACCCGCGCCCAGCTGCGGCCGCCTATGGCCCAGAAGGCCTTTTCCACCAGGGCGGCAATGGCGGCTTCCTGCTCTGCAGGCAGGCCGCAAGGGCAGCGGTAGACCGTGTCGTCGCGGAAATACTTAGCCTGATAGTCATAGAACTCAGTAGCCGGCTCGATCTTGATGGCCGGTAACACGGTGTAGCCGCGTACGGCATCGCCCAGGATGGGTGCACTGTATTCACCGCCGCCGATAAAGCGCTCTGCCAGCACCACCCTGTCGTACTTGCGGGCCTCCTCAAAGGCGGCCTTCAGTTCGCCCGCAACCTTGACCTTGGTCACGCCTATGCTGGAACCCTCGATATTCGGCTTCACGAACAGGGGCAGGCCCAGCTTCTGCTCGATGGCAGCAAAGTCGCTATGCTCGTCCACCAGCTCAAAATCCGGCACCGGCAGGCCCAAAGCACGCCAGATCAGCTTGCTACGCAGCTTGTCCATGCCTATGGCCGAGGCCATCACGCCGCAGCCGGTATAAGGCATACCCATGGTTTCCAGCGCGCCCTGCAGGGTGCCGTCCTCGCCAAAGGGGCCGTGCAGTATCAGAAAGACCCGGTCAAAGCCTTCCGTCTTGAGCGCCGACAGGGGCTGGTCGCGCGGGTCAAATGCATGCGCATTCACCCCGCGGGATTGCAGGGCACCCAATACGCCAGCGCCACTCATCAGCGAGACCTCGCGTTCAGCGCTGGTTCCGCCCATCACGACGGCGACTTTTCCGTACTTGTTCATGCCTTACCTACCAGTTTTGCGGGTACGCCGCCGATGGTGCCTGCGCCCATGGTCACGATCACGTCCCCATCTCTTGCGTGTTCCAGAATGGCTGCCGGGAGTGCATTGATATCCTCCACGAACAACGGTTCCACCTTGCCCTGCACGCGGACCGCACGGGTTAGCGCCCGGCCGTCTGCCGCCACGATGGGTGCCTCGCCGGCGGCATACACCTCGGTCAGCACCAAGGCATCCACCGTGGACAGCACACGGGCGAAATCTTCAAAGCAATCACGGGTGCGGCTGTAGCGATGCGGCTGGAAGGCCAGCAGCAAGCGGCTGCTGGGGAAGGCCCCCCGCACAGCGGCCAGCGTGGCGGCCATCTCCACCGGGTGATGACCATAGTCGTCGATCACCGTGGCACTGCCGCCTGCAGGCAGGCTGGCCTGGCCGTAGCGCTGGAACCGCCGCCCCACCCCGCCAAACTCGCTCAAGGCCTTCTGGATAGCGGCTTCGGATGCCCCCACTTCCAGGCAGACGGCGATGGCTGCCAGGCTGTTCAGCACGTTGTGGTGGCCTGCGGCATTCAGTTCGATGGGTATCCGGCTTTCCACACCATTGCGCCAAACCGCGGTAAAGCGCATACGGCCGCCAGGCAGGGCCTCGATATGCTCGGCCCGCAGCATGGCGTCTTCGCTCACCCCATAGGTCGTCAGCGGCTTACCTACCTGGGGCAGGATGGCACGCACATTGGGGTCATCCAGGCAGACTGCCGCCCGGCCATAAAACGGCAGGTGGCCGAGAAAATCCAGAAATGCCTGCTTGAGCCGCTCGAAGTCATGACCATAGGTATCCATATGGTCGGCATCGATATTGGTGATGACGGCCAACACCGGCTGCAGCATCAGGAAGGAGGCATCCGATTCGTCGGCCTCCACCACGATGAAATCGCCCTTGCCCAGCTTGGCATTGCTGCCGGCGGCGGTCAGCCGGCCACCGATCACATAGGTCGGGTCCAGCCCCGCCTCGGCCAGGATGGAGGCGATCAGGCTGGTGGTGGTAGTCTTGCCATGGGTGCCCGCCACGGCGATGCCCTGGCGGAAGCGAAGCAGCTCGGCCAGCATCATGGCACGCGGTATGACCGGCACCTGCCGGGCACGGGCAGCCACCACCTCGGGGTTGTCTGCCTTCACGGCGGTGGAAGTCACCACCACATCGGCATGTTGCTGGTGGGCTGCGTCGTGCCCCAGGAACACGGTGGCACCCGCCGACCGCAGCCTTGCCGTGGTAGCAGATTCGCCCAGGTCGGAACCCGATACGGTAAAGCCCAGGTTGAGCAGCACCTCGGCAATGCCGCTCATGCCGGAACCGCCTATGCCGACGAAATGTATGCGTTTGACCTTGTGTTTCATCTCTCTACTCGTGCCACGCAAGGGGTGCCGCGCCACTGCGCCACCGTGGTGAAAGAGGGCTTGAGCTCACTTTTCACGTTCCACCCCTTGTCTGGCGCCTTAGGCGCCCAGTTCTTCAATCACATCTGCCACGACGCGGGTTGCGTCGGGCAAGGCTCGGGTCCGTGCTGCCTCGGCCATGGCCAGCAGGCGGGTACGGTTCATCTCTTTCAATTGCTGCGCCAGCCAGGCCGGGCTCAGCTCCGACTGCTGGCGCAGCACGGCCGCGCCAAAATCTGCCAGGTAGGCCGCATTGCCGGTCTGGTGGTCATCCACCGCGCTGGGGTAGGGCACCAGGATGGCAGGCACGCCCACGGCGGACAGCTCGGATACCGTCAGCGCACCAGCCCGGCAGATCACCAGGTCGGCCTCGGCATAGGCGCTGGCCATATCATCGATAAAGGGCACGCAAACGCCGGCCACACCAGCCTCGCTGTAATGCGCCCGCAGTTGTTCCAGTTGCTTGCTGCCAGACTGATGCGTCACCAGCGGCCGTTCGGCCGGGTCCATCAGTGCCAGCGCCTTGGGCACCACTTCATTCAGTGCCGCCGCGCCCAGACTGCCGCCCACCACCAGCAGCCGCAACGGGCCGCTACGGCCCCGGAAGCGCTCGGCCGGCGCGGGCAGTGCCGCGATGTCCTCGCGTACCGGATTGCCCACCACCCGCCCCTTGCCGGCAAAGGCCGAAGGGAAAGCAGTCAGCACGCGATCAGCCAGCAGGGCCAGGACCTTGTTGGTAAGGCCGGGCACCGAATTCTGCTCATGCACGATCAAGGGCTTCCACAGCATGGTGGCCGCCAGGCCGCCTGCAAAGCCGGTAAACCCGCCAAAGCCGATGACCGCATCAGGGCGGTGGCGGAAGATGGCGGCCACGGCCAGCCATAGCGCCACAGCCTGCTCCACCGGCTGCACCAGCTTGCGTACCAGTCCCTGGCCGCGCACGCCACCTATGGGCAACAGTTCGATGGCGATATGGTGCTTGGGCACCAGTTCCGCCTCCATCTTGCCGCGCGCACCCAGCCAAACCACCTGCCAGCCGCGGGCCTGCATGGCCTTGGCCACCGCCAGGGCGGGGAAGATATGCCCGCCCGTGCCGCCAGCCATCACCATCAGGGTGCGCCGGGCCTGCGGCGTGGATTTCACCTGGCTCATACCGTGTACCCCCGCATCATCTGCCGGTTTTCCCAATCCACGCGCAGCAGGACGGCCAGGGCAATCAGGTTGAACAGGATGCCGGACCCGCCAAAAGACAGCAGCGGCAGGGTAAGGCCCTTGGTGGGCAGCAGGCCGACGTTCACGCCGACATTGATGAATGTCTGTATGCCCAGCCACATACCTACACCCTGGGCCACCAGGGCCGAGTAGTAGCGCTCCAGCTTGGCCGCCTGTATGCCGATGGCGAAGGCGCGGAACACTACCCAGGCAAACAGCACCACCACTACCGCAACGCCGACAAAGCCGAATTCCTCGGCAATGATGGCCATCAGGAAATCGGTATGGGCCTCGGGCAGGTAGCTGAGCTTCTCCACCGAGCCACCCAGGCCCACACCGGTCCATTCGCCCCGGCCAAAAGCAATCAGGCTGTGGCTGAGCTGGTAGCCTTTGCCATAGGGGTCCTGCCAGGGGTCCATGAAGCCGATCACCCGCGCCATGCGATAGGGCGAGGTGAGAATGAAACCGACAAAGCTGATCAGCAGCATGACCACTAGGCCGGCAAACAAGCGCCAGTCAAAGCCACCAAGGAACAAGGTGCCCATGGCAATGGCGGTGATCACGGCCAACGCGCCGAAGTCGGGCTCGGCCAGCAACAGCACACCCGTCACCAGCATCACCACGAACATGGGCACAAAGCCCTTGACCAGGCTGTGCATGTAGGCGGCCTTGCGTACCGTGTAGTCGGCGGCATACAGCACCACAAAGAACTTCATGGCCTCGGAAGGCTGGAAGTTGACCACGAACAGGCTGAGCCAGCGCTTGGAGCCATTCACTTCCCGGCCTATGCCCGGTATCAGCACCATGATCAGCAGGGCGATACCCAACAGGAACAGATAGGGCGCGTACTGCTGCCAGATGCGTATGGGGATCTGGAAGGCCACGAAGGCGGCCATAAAACCCACCCCCAGGAAAATGCCGTGGCGCCAGAGGAAATAGCTGGAGCGAAAACCCGTATCCTTATCCACTTCAGCCGCCGCGATGGAAGCCGAATAGACCATCACCAGGCCGATGGCGAGCAGCGCCAGCACGGCCCAGACCAGGGACTGGTCATAGCCATGCATGGCGGGGCGGCGCTTGAGGGCCTGATAGAACAGCTTCACGTCTTATTGCTCCAACGCCTTCACCGCCGCGATGAACACCTCGGCGCGATGAGCGTAATTCTTGAACATATCCAGGCTGGCGCAGGCCGGCGACATCAGCACGGCATCACCGACCTGGGCTTCGGCTGCCGCCAGGGCAACCGCTTCTTCCATACTGCCAGCCGTGATCAGCTTGACCCCGGTACGGGCGAGGGCGGCGGCCACCTGCGGGCCATCCCTACCTATCAGCACGGCGGCCCTGACCTTGCCCTGGCAGGCAGCAGCCAGCGGGCTGAAGTCCTGCCCCTTGCCGTCGCCGCCGGCGATCAGCACCACGGCTTGGCTCATACCCTTGAGGGCAGCCTCGGTAGCGCCGACATTGGTTCCCTTGGAGTCGTCGTAGTAATTGACGCCGCCGATCTCGGCCACCCATTCCACCCGGTGTGGCAAGCCATGGAAACGTCGCAAGGCCTGCAGCAAGGGCAAGGTGGGCAGGCCGATGGCCCGCGTCAGGGCCAGGGCAGCCAGCGCGTTGGCGGCATTGTGCAGACCCGCCAGCGGCAGCTCGGAGGCCAGCATCAGCGTAAAGTCGCCGCACACCAGCTCATGGCCCGAGCCAAAAGGCTTGAGGCCATATTCGGTGGGCGAGCGCGGCGCATCCAGCCCGAACCAGAACACCTGCCGACCTGGCCGGGCCATACCGCGGCAGTAGCCATCCTCTCGGTTCAGCACCATGGCGCCCAGGCCTTCAAAGATGCGCGCCTTGGCCATGGCGTAGTGCAGCATGGTGTCGTAGCGGTCCAGATGGTCTTCGCTCACGTTCAGCACCGTCGCCGCATCGGGCGCCAGGCTGCTGGTGGTTTCCAGCTGGAAGCTGGACAGCTCCAGCACCCACACATCGGGCAGTGGCCGTACCTCGGTTTCTATCTCCAGCAGGGCATCCAGCACCGGCAGGCCGATATTGCCGGCCACTACGGTGCTCAGTCCGGCGGCCTCGCACATGGCACCCACCATGCTGGTGACGGTGGACTTACCGTTGGAACCGGTAATGGCGATGATCTTGGCGCGGGACTGGGTCGTCGCATGGGCGCGGGCGAACAGCTCCACATCGCCGATGGCTTCGATACCACGGTCCACTGCAGCCGCAATGGCAGGCTCGGCCAGCGGCACGCCCGGACTCACCACCAGGTATTCCGCACCGGCAAAAGTCGTGCTGGTAAACGGCCCCAGCTTGACCGGCACCTGTGGCAAGGCCGCCTGCAGCTCGCTCAGGCCAGGCGGATTGCTCCGGCTGTCGGCCACGGTCACGACCGCCCCATGGCGGGCCAGCCAGCGCGCGGCTGACAGGCCGGTGGCCCCCAGGCCTACCACGGTAATGTGCTTTGCTTCCCAGTTCATTGCCTCTCTCCAACCGCAACGCTATTGGGCAGGACACCACAGCCAAGCCGCAGGGCAACTCGCTTGCGCCAGCCCGCTTCCTGTTTGCCCAGGCTGCTTTGCAGCCGATGACGTCCCACGTTCTGCATGTTTTTTCTCAGCGCAGTTTCAGCGTGGCCAGACCGGCCAGCACCAGCAGCATGGTGATGATCCAGAACCGCACCACCACCTGGGTTTCCTTCCAGCCCTTGAGCTCGTAGTGATGGTGCAATGGGGCCATTCGGAACACCCGCTTGCCGGTCAGCTTGAAACTGGCCACCTGTATCATCACGCTGAGTGCTTCCATCACGAACACACCACCCATGATGAACAGCACGATCTCCTGCCGGACGATCACGGCCACCGTGCCCAGAGCCGCGCCCAGCGCCAGTGCGCCGACATCGCCCATGAATACTTCGGCCGGGTAGGCGTTGAACCAAAGGAAACCCAGCCCAGCCCCGGCCATGGCGGCACAGAACACGGCCAGCTCGCCGGCACCGGGAATATGGGGCAGCAGCAGATAGCTGGCGAACTTGGCGTTGCCGGCCACATAGGCAAAGATCGCCAGTGCGCTGGCCACCATCACCGTTGGCATGATGGCCAGGCCATCCAGGCCGTCTGTCAGGTTCACCGCATTGCTGGTCCCGACAATGACGAAATAGGTCAGCACCATGAAGCCTATGCTGCCGAAGGGGTAGGCCACGTGCTTGAAGAAGGGCACGATGAACTCGGTATTGGCCGGCAGGGTGGCGGTATTGGCCAGGAAGTAGCCGGTAGCAATGGCGATGATGGATTGCCAGAACAGCTTCTGCTTGCTGGACAGGCCCTTGGGATTCTTCAGCGCCACCTTCTTGTAATCATCCACAAAGCCAATGATGCCGGTGCCCAGAGTGACGCCCAGCACCACCCAAACAAAGCGATTGCTCAGGTCCGCCCACAGCAGGGTGGTCAGGCCTATGGCCAGCAGGATCAGGGTGCCACCCATGGTAGGAGTGCCGGCCTTGACCAGATGGGTTTGTGGGCCGTCGTCGCGCACGGCCTGGCCGACCTTCAATTCGGTCAGCTTGCGTATGACCCACGGCCCCAGCAGGAAGCTGATGAACAACGCGGTCATGGTGGCCAGCACCGCCCGCAGGGTCAGGTAATTGAAGACATTGAAGGCCCGGACATTCTCTCCGAGCAGGTTGGCGAGCCACAGCAGCATCTCAGGCTCCTTTGCTTTCTGCCGAGGTCAATGCCTCGACGATCTGTTCCATGCGCATAAAGCGCGATCCCTTGACCAGCACCACCGTATCGGCGGTCACCTGCGGCTTGAGCGCGGCCAGCAGCTCGGCATGGCTCTCGAACCAGGCGCCACCGTCGCCAAATGCCGCCACGGCATGGCGCATGCCCTGGCCAGTGGCATACAGCGTTTCCAGCCCCTTGGCCTTGGCATAGCTGCCGAGCTCGGCATGCCGCTTGACCACGTCGTCTATCTCGCCGGTATCGCCCAGCACTAGGTAGCGCGGTGCCGGCAGGGCAGCCAGTACGTCTATGGCAGCCTGGATGGAACTGGGGTTAGCGTTGTAGCTGTCGTCTATCAGCAAGGCACCGTTGGCGGCGCGCTTTTGCTGCAGCCTGCCCTTGGCACCGGCAAATGCCGCCAGGCCGGCAGCAATCTCGCTGCTGCTCAGGCCCAGCGCATGGGCGGCCGCAGCCACCGCCAGGGCGTTGCGCACGTTGTGCAGGCCGGGCGTTGGCAGGTGCACCGGTGCTTCGCCGGTGGGCGTATGCAGGGTGAAGCGGCTGCTCAGTGGCTGCATCTCCACCTCGCGGGCCTGTATCTCGCCCTGCAGCAGCCCAAAACCCAGGCGCACCCGGCTTTTGTTCAGGCTTTGCCAGTAGCCGGCGAACTCGTCGTCCAGGTTGATCACGGCCGTACCGCTATCGGCCAGGCTCTCGAATATCTCGCCCTTGGCCTGGGCTATGCCGGCGGGCGACCCCAGGAACTCAATGTGGGCAGTACCGGCATTGTTCACCAATGCCACCGTGGGCGCGGCCAGGCCGGAGAGATAGGCAATCTCGCCGAAATGGTTCATGCCCATCTCGATCACTGCATAGCGATGCTGCGCACGCAGGCGCAGCAGCATCAGCGGCACGCCGATGTGGTTGTTCAGGTTGCCGGTGGTGGCCAGTACCGCGTCGTGACCCGCCTTGAGCCGCAACACGGTAGCCAGCATCTCCTTCACCGTGGTCTTGCCGCTGGAGCCTGTCACCGCCACCACGGGCAGTTCGAACTGCCGGCGCCAATGGGCCGCCAGGCGGCCCAGCCCAGCCAGAGTATCGTCCACCAGCAGCAGGGGGGCCGTCTCGGGCAAGGCTGCCAGGCAGGCATGGCCAGTCTGCACCATGGCCATCGCCGCACCACGGGACAGCACATCTGCCACGAAATCGTGACCGTCGAAACGCTCGCCCTTGAGCGCCACGAACAGGTCGCCCGGCTGGATATCACGGCTATCGGTCGTCACTCGCAGAAAAGCGACGGCGCCGTCGCCACGCGAGGTGGCGTTCAGCGCAGCGGCCGCAGCGGCGAGAGTCAGCATGACGTTGTTCACTTCAATGGCTTCCAGGCTGCCAATGCAGCCCTTGCTTGTTGTTCATCGCTGAACGGCGCCTTCACACCGTTCGCGTCCTGGTATTCCTCGTGGCCCTTACCGGCGATCAATACCACGTCGCCGGGCTCGGCCAGCTCGATGGCGGCGGCAATGGCTGCGGCGCGATCGCGTTGCACGCTGTAATCGCCGAAATGCGGGTTCTTGGCCGAAGCACCGTCCACGCCTTCCAGAATGTCGTGGATGATCTGCTTGGGGTCCTCGGTGCGCGGGTTGTCGTTGGTAATGATCACCGTATTGGCCAGTGTGCAGGCGATACGGGCCATCTCGGGGCGCTTGCCCCGGTCCCGGTCGCCGCCACAACCAAACACGCAGTACAGCCGGCGCTTGCCGGGCATGATCTCGCGCAAGGTGGACAAGGCCTTCTCCAGGGCATCCGGCGTGTGGGCATAATCGACCACCACCAGCGGCCGGTCACCACCACCCAGGCGTTGCATGCGTCCCTTGGCCGATTCGATGCGGCCCAGCACTGCAGCGGCATCCGCCAGCGCCACCCCGCTGCTGAGCAGCACGCCCAGGCAGGCCAGCAGGTTGTAGGCGTTGAAGCGCCCCACCAGGGGGCTGTTGATCTCGGTCCGGCCCCATGGTGTAGCCACCTCCAGCCTGAGCCCCGCCAGGCTGGTTTCCACCGTGTCAGCGCGGATATCGCCGGCATTCAGGCCATAGGACAAGCCCAGCCCCGCTGGCAGCTGAGCCAGCAGTTGGGCGCCAAAACTGTCGTCGGCATTGATCACGGCAGCCCGCAAGCCCTCCCACTCGAACAGCCTTTGCTTGCTGGCGCCATAGGCTGCCATGCTGCCGTGGTAGTCCAGGTGGTCGCGGGTCAGGTTGGTGAACACGGCGGTATGGAAGGCCACCCCATGGGCACGCGCCTGCTCCAGCCCATGCGAGCTGACTTCCATAGCCAGGTGGCTGGCGCCTTCGCTGCGATAGCGGGCAATCAGGTTCTGCAAGCGGACGGCATCAGGCGTGGTGTGGCTGGCTTCTTCCAGCTGCGGCAGGAAGCCATAGCCCACCGTACCGATCAAGGCCGCCTTTTCGCCCAGCAGGGTATAGGCCTGGGCCAGCCAATGGGCACAGCTGGTCTTGCCATTGGTGCCCGTCACGCCCACGCAATGCAGTGCCTGGCTGGGATTGCCCAGCAGGTGGGCCGCCACGATGCCGGCCAATTCACGTAGCCGGGGTATGGCCAGGTTGGGCACTGCGGCCCATTCAGTGCGCCAGGCGTAGTCCTCGGCTTCCCATAGTATGCAGGCCGCACCGGCACTGATCGCGTTGGCGATATGGTCGCGGCCGTCGCTGTATTCGCCCTTGTAGGCCAGGAATACATCGCCGGGCTGTATCTGCCGGCTATCTGCCAGCACCCGCCGGCCCGCAGCGATCGCGTCTATGGCAGCCCAATCGGGCGAAGGGAGAAGCCAAGTGCCTGGTTTCACATTTCCTCCTTCACAAGGTCGCCCAACATATCCAGTTGCGGCACGTTCTGCGGCGCATCGGGAGGTATGCCCATCACCCGCAGGCTGCCGGCCACCACTGCACTGAATACCGGCGCAGCTACATAGCCACCGTAGTAACGCCCAGGTATCGGTTCGGGTTCGTCTATCATCACCGCCACGATCAGCCTGGGGGCCGACATGGGCGCGATACCCACGAACGAACCCACGTATTTGTCAGTCGCGTACGCGCCGCCCGCCAGCTTGTGCGCCGTCCCGGTCTTGCCGCCCACGCGATAGCCCGCCACTTGGGCGCGCAGCGCAGTACCTCCAGGTTGGGTCACCATCTCCAGCATCTTGCGTATCGCCTGTGCCGTTTCCGGCTTGATTACCGACCGCCCCGGCAAGGGAGCGACCAACTTCTGAAAACTGATGGGCCTGATCTCGCCATCCGTGGCAAAGATCTGGTAGGCCCGCGCTATCTGCAGCAAACTCACCGAGATACCGTGGCCATAAGACATGGTGGCCTGATCTATCGGTACCCAGTTCTTCCAGGGCCGCAAGCGGCCCGCTACCTCCCCGGGGAAGCCGCTACGTGGCAGCTGGCCAAAGCCCAGGCTGTCGTAGAAGGTCCACAGGTACTCCCTGCCCATGTCGAGCTGCAGCTTGCTGGTGCCTACATTGCTGGAGCGCTGTATCACCTGCTCCACCGTGATGGCACCATGCGGCCTGGTGTCATGCACGGTTGCGGGGCCGATGCTGTAGCGGCCATTGCCGGTCTGCACCACCGTCTGCGGCGTGACATTGCCCGTTTCCAGGGCAGCCGCCACAGTAAACGGCTTCAGTGTGGAGCCCGGTTCGTACACATCGGTCAGCGCCCGGTTGCGGCGGGAGGCCGGATCCAGCTTCTCGCGGTTGTTAGGGTTGAAGCTGGGCATGTTCGCCAGCGCCAGCACCTCGCCGGTATGCGAATCCAGCACCACGATGCCGCCGCCCTTGGCATTGGTGCTTTCCACCGCCTTCTTCAGCTCGCGGAAAGCCAGGTACTGGATCTTGCTGTCTATGCTCAGCGTCAGCGTCTGGCCGTCACGTGGCTTCTCTATGCTGGTCACGTCCTCAACGATGTAGCCGCGCCTGTCCTTGATCACCTGGCGACTGCCGGGCTTGCCCGCGAGCATGGATTCTCGGGTCAGCTCAAAGCCTTCCTGGCCCTTGTTGTCTATGCCGGTGAAGCCGATCACATGCGCCAGCACCTCGCCTGCCGGGTAGAAGCGGCGGTACTCGGTCTGCTTGGCAACACCGGGAATGCCCAGGCCCAGCACACGCTCGGCGGCATCCGGCGGCATCTGCCGGCGCAGGTAGACAAAGTCGCGCTTCTTGTCGGCCAGCTTGCGTTTCACCTCGGCCGGCTTGAGGCCCAGGGCACGCGCCAGATTAGCCAGCTGCGTGTTGGTCAGCTTGGGCACGTCCGGTGGGCTGGCCCAGACCGACTGCACCGGGGTCGATATCGCCAGCGGCTCACCGTTGCGGTCGGTAATCATGCCGCGATTAGCTTCCAGCACCAGCCGGCGGCTGTACCGGGCTTCGCCCTGCTCGCGCAGGAACTCTTCCTTGTAGCTCATCAGATAGGCAGCACGCCCCACCAGCACCAGAAACAAGGCCAGCAAGCCGCCCAGCACCAGCCAGGCACGCCACATCTGCAGCTTGAGTGCGAGGTTCTTATTGGTGCGATAGGCCATTACTGTGCGCCTCCGGCCACCGGAGCCAGCTGGGTATGGGCGCCATCAGGCACCCGCATGTTCAGCCGGGTCGAGGCTTCCCGTTCTATCCGCGAATGCATGGCCCAGGTGCTTTGCTCCAGCTGCAACTGGCCCCACTCCACATCCAGACGGCGTGCCTCAGCCTGCGCCTTCTGCAACTCGATATAGGCTCGCCGGGCTTTATGCTGTGAGGTAACGACCCCCAGCGCACAGGCGATAAGGACAAAGAGCAACAACAAGTTCAACCGCGTCACTTAAGCGCTCATCCCTTTGGGAATGGGCGCACCGGTACGCTCTGCAATACGCAGAATGGCGCTGCGGGCGCGCGGGTTTTCATCCACTTCGGCTTGCGATGCACGCACCGGCTTGCCGATCAACTTCAGCGGCGCCTCGCCGATATCAGCAGCCCGCACCGGCAGGCGCGAGGGCAGGCGATCGGCCTTGGCGGCGTCCTGCATGAAGCGCTTGACGATACGGTCTTCCAACGAATGGAAGGCAATGACGGAAAAGCGACCGCCCGCTGCCAATCGGCCCAGGGCCTGGGGCAAGGTCAGCGACAGCTCCTCAAGCTCACGATTGATGTAAATCCGTATAGCCTGGAAGGTGCGCGTCGCCGGATCCTGGCCCGGCTCCCGGGTGCGGACGGCCTTTGCCACGATCTGGGAAAGTTGTCCTGTTGTGACGACAGGGTTTTCGACCCGAGCCGCAACAAGCGCGCCTGCAATCTGTTTAGCAAACCGTTCTTCGCCATAGTCCCGTATCACCTCTGTGATGTCTGCCTGCTCGGCCGTTGCCAGCCATTCCGCGGCCGTCTGGCCCCGGGTCGTATCCATGCGCATGTCCAGCGGGGCATCAAAGCGGAAGCTGAAGCCACGGCTGGCGTCATCTATCTGGGGGGAAGAAACACCCAGGTCCATCAGCACACCGTCGACCAGGCCCACGCCCAGCTCATCCAGGCCACGGTGGAAGGCGGCATAGGGCTCATGCACGATGCTGAAGCGGGGGTCGGCAATGCTGCGGGCATTGGCGACGGCCTGCGGGTCCTTGTCGAACGCGATCAGGCGCCCAGCTGGCCCCAGGCGGGAAAGAATCAAGCGGGAATGGCCGCCACGGCCATAGGTGCAGTCCACGTAGCAGCCATCGGGTTTGATGGCCAACCCGTCCACCGCTTCGGTCAGCAGCACCGTGCGGTGGAGAAACTCGGCGGCGCTCACAGCACGAAACCGTCAAGTTGGGCTGCAATGTCGGCTGGCGACATGGCCAGCGCTGCAGCGGTTTGCGCATGCCAGCGCGCTTCATCCCATAACTCGAACTTGCTGCCCAGGCCAACCAGGGCCACGGCCTTGTCGAGTTGGGCAAAGCTGCGCAGGGTGGTAGACAGCAGGATGCGGCCGGCGGAATCGATCTCCACCTCCTCCGCATGGCCCAGGATCAGGCGCTGCAATGCACGGGCCTGGGGATTGAAAGCAGGTAGATTATTCAGTTTGTCACGCACAGGTTCCCAGGCAGGCTGGGGATAGATCAGCAGGCACTGGCTGGGATCGACCGTGACCGTCAGCCGCCCGCCGCAACCCTCAAGCAGGGCGTCGCGATGCTTGGCCGGTATGGCCAATCGCCCTTTGCTGTCGAGGTTGAGGAGTGCTACGCCGCCAAACATGATTAACGCCAAGTTCCCGCATTGGGGGAGAAAGCCCGACTTAAAGCCTTCCAGGAAAAATCCATTCGTGGGCGGATGAAACACTTTTCACCACTTTTTCCCACTACACCCCACTATATGGCAAGGAATCAAACCGGGTCAAGCTAACGCTTTGGGATTTTTTGTTTTTGCTACAATCACTTACGGCTAATTTGCCAAGCAGTACCCTAATGCAATAATCCTTTGCAAATAAGGGTTTATGTTAAAACCTGAAAGTAACGTCTCAACTTCGTTCGGAAAACGCCTTCATGTCCAACCGCATTCTTGCCCTACTAATACCGATGTCATTGCTGTTATCCGCCTGTGCGCAGCTCCAGCAGACCGGTCAGGCAGTGGCAGAAAACAACGGCGTGCTGCAGGACAGCGACACCCGCTACCTCGGTCAAAAGAAGTACCAACTGCGTGTCACCGGCTCCTCCCTGCTGTTTGACGGCCAGGCCGAGCAGTTTTTCCGCCGCCGTGCCGATACCTTCACCCAGAAACTCGGTTGCAAGAGCTGGCAGCTGCTGAGCTACAAGTCCGGTACCGAGAACACCCTGCTGGGCGCACGCCAGTACGCCGAGGGCGTGGTGCAATGCCTGTAGGCGACTCGGCAGGAGGCGGCTGAGATGCTGGTCAAACTGATACGGCTGGGCCTGTTCCTGGCCGTGCTGTTGCTGCTCTGGAATGCCGTCCTCAAGCCCGAGACACGCCAGCGTTTCCGTGGCCATATCGTCACCCTGGCCTATGCCATGCTGCTTGCCTCCTGCATCATGGGAGGGTGGCACTGGTGGCGCTATGGCAGCAGCGCCTAGGGCAAGGCTAGCAGGCTAGTTATCCACAGCCCGGTGCCCCGTCAGAAATGCCGAACCGGTACGACCAAGGTGGGTCCAAACCCCGTACCCAGCAGGAGTCGCCATGTCCACCTATCGTCCGCCCCATATCGCCCCCAGCGAGATCACGCCGGAAGACCTCTACCTGAGCCGCCGCGCCTGGATGCAGGGTGCAGCGGCATTGGGTGCGGCCGCGTTGCTGCCCGAGGCCGTCTCCGCCCCGCTGGAGAAGCTGCCCACCTTCTACAAGAGCCGCTACAGCAGCAGCGAGCCGCAGAACAGCCTGGGCCAGATCACCAGCTACAATAATTTCTACGAGTTCGGCACCGATAAGGGCGATCCTGCCGACCATGCTCACACGCTCAAGACCGATCCCTGGGTGGTAGAGGTTGGCGGCGAAGTGGCTAGACCACGCCGCTTCGATATCGACAGCCTGCTCAAGCTGGCCCCGCTGGAAGAGCGCATCTACCGCCTGCGCTGCGTCGAGGGCTGGTCCATGGTCATCCCCTGGGTAGGCCTGCCCTTGAGCGCCTTGCTCAAGCAGGTAGAACCCACCAGCCGGGGCAAATATCTGGAGTTCACCACCCTGTTGGCACCCGAACAAATGCCAGGCCAGAAGACCTCGGTGCTGGACTGGCCCTATGTGGAAGGCTTGCGCCTGGATGAGGCCATGCACCCGCTCGCCATCCTGGCGGTAGGCCTCTACGGCAAGCCGCTGCCGCGCCAGAACGGCGCGCCGGTCCGGCTGGTGGTGCCTTGGAAGTATGGCTTCAAGAGCATCAAGTCCATCGTCAGGATACGGTTGGTAGAGAAACAGCCCATCAGCAGCTGGACCCGCGCCGCACCCAAGGAGTACGGCTTCTACTCCAACGTGAACCCCGAAGTGGATCACCCGCGCTGGAGCCAGGCCAGTGAACGCCGTATCGGCGAATTCCTCAAGCGCAAGACCCTGATGTTCAATGGCTATGCCGACGAGGTAGCCGGCTTGTACAAGGGGTTGGATCTACGCCGGCACTTCTAGTGCCTGCAAGCCAGCAAGCAAAAGACGCAGCACAGGGCTGCGTCTCTTGGGGGTATCAAAGGCGAAGTCGGCCTGTAAGCCGGGTCCTGTGACGCAGCGGTTACCCGCTGCCGACAGTCATTCCTCTAGGACGTACATTGCTGCACGCCTCAAGCAACCTACCCGCAAGCTCAGGGGGCCCCGTCAACGCTTGCCTATTTGGTCTTGCTTCGGATGGGGTTTAGCCTGCCTCGAGCTGTTACCAGTCGAGCGGTGCGCTCTTACCGCACCTTTTCACCCTTACCTGTGCTGCCCTTGCCCGGCTTGCGCCTGGTTCGGGTACAACCGCACAACCCTTGCGGGCCATGCAGTCCAGCCATCGGCGGTTCAGCTCTCTGTTCCACTTTCCGTCGCCTCACGACGCCCGGCCGTTAGCCGGCATCCTGCCCTATGAAGCCCGGACTTTCCTCCCCCCGCTTGCGCGGGCGGCGACTGTCCGGCCAACTTCGCCCTGCTAGTCTACCACCCCGGTCAAGCCCCCTGCAGGCAAGTTTGGCTTTGCTGCCTGTTTGCCAGGCATCGCTGCCCAGCTATCTGCGCTCAAGCCTGCAGACGCCAGCCTACGGTTTCACCGGCACGCAGGGGCACCAGGGTGTCGCTACCGACATAGGGCAGCTCCAGAGGCACCGGCGTGGGCTCCTTGACCAGGGTGATATGGTCAGGATTGGCCGGCAGGCCATAGAACATCGGGCCAAAGCGGCTGGCGAAACCTTCCAGCTTGTCCAGCGCCCCCACGGCATCAAAGGCCTCGGCATACAGCTCGATGCCATTATTGGCGGTGTACATGCCGGCACAGCCGCAGGCGGCCTCCTTGGTGGACTTACCATGCGGCGCACTGTCGGTGCCAAGGAAGAACTTGGGGCTGCCGCTGACCGCCACATCCATCAGCGCCTGGCGATGAATCTCGCGCTTGAGTACGGGCAGGCAATAATGGTGCGGCCGTATGCCGCCCTGGAACAGGGCATTGCGGTTCATCAGCAGGTGGTGGGCCGTAATGGTGGCCGCGACATTGTCGCCGGCACTCCAGACGAAATTGGCCGCTTGCTTGGTGGTGATGTGCTCGAACACCACTTTGAGCCGGGGCAGCTTCTCCAGCAAGGGCTTCATGACCTGGTCGATGAACACGGCTTCGCGGTCGAATACATCGACCGCCGTATCGGTGACTTCACCGTGCACCAGCAGGGGCACGCCAAGCTCGGCCATGGCCGCCAGGGTGGGCAGCACCTTGTTCACATCGGTCACGCCGGCATCCGAGTTGGTGGTGGCGCCAGCGGGGTAGAGCTTGAGCGCCTTGACGAAGCCACTGGCCTTGACCCGCTCTATTTCTTCGGGTGGTGTCACATCAGTCAGGTACAGGGTCATCAGCGGCTCAAACGCCATGCCGGCCGGCACAGCCGCCAGGATGCGCTCACGGTAGGCCGCTGCCTCTGCCACCGTACGCACAGGCGGCTTCAGATTGGGCATCACGATGGCGCGGCCAAAGCGGCGAGCGGTGTCAGGCAGCACCGCCTTCAAGGCATCACCGTCGCGCAGGTGCAGGTGCCAGTCATCGGGGCGGATAAGCGTAATTTGGGTCATGGCTCAGGGAAGCAGAGTGGCGGTAAGCCGCAATTATCCCGTGAATCCAAGGCCTTGTGGAGAATGTCGCACAGCCGGCCTTCGCCTTGGCACTATCGGCTTTGCCTACACTACACTGGCGTATTACCGGCAAGTGCCTGCTACGGCCATGAATCGCCGAGGAAGCGGGGCGAGGCGACCAGGGGCGGGAATCGGCGCAATCCGGTAAGCGCCAGGCGTATCAGAGCAGCTTAGGCGCCTGCCCTAGCTGTTACGGTCCATCAATGACTTGTGTTCAAGCCGGCCCCAGGGAGCCCCCCATGAGCAGCACCACCAAGACTCGCCCCAGCGGCGAGACCATCGCGGAATTCCTGGCGGGCATAGGCGATCCGCAGCGGCAGGCCGATTGCCGCACCCTCACCACCCTGATGCAGGAGATCAGTGGCTATCCACCGGTCATCTGGGCCAGCAGCATGGTGGGCTTCGGCCAATATCACTATCGCTACGCCAGCGGCCATGAAGGCGATATGTTTATGCTGGGCTTCTCACCCCGCAAGCAAGATCTCACGCTCTACCTGCTAGCTGGCTTCGACGAGCATGCCCCCTTGCTGGCCCGCCTGGGCAAGCACAGGCTGGGCAAGAGCTGCCTGTATCTGAAGTCGCTGGCACAGGTGGACATGGCTGCGCTGCGGGAACTGGTCACCGTGTCGCTGCAGCGCATGCATGCCCTGCAGGCCAGTACGCATTAACGCCGGCGTATCCAGAACAGGAACTTCCCGTCGGCCGGCTCCTGGTGTGCCAGCTCATGGCCCGTCTGGCGGCAGAATGCCTCAAAGTCGCTGGGTGTGCCGGGGTCGGTGCAGACAAGGTGCAGCACCGTGCCGCTGGGCAGATCGGCCAGGGCCTTCTTGGCCCGCAGTATGGGCAGGGGGCAATTCAGGCCGGAAAGATCGACGGTCAACTGGGCTTCAGGCGCGGTCATGGTGCAGGATTCCAATGGTGATACAGCGAAAATCGGGGCAAGCCCGGATGGTTCAAGGGCTGGGAATGCATGCGCGCGGCGCCGCCACCACCCTGATATAGCGGCAGGCTGCGGTGGCGGTCAGGGTCTGCGCAGGGTTCTGCAGCAGCAGGAGCTGGCCGGGCAGCAATGATCCGTCCGCGTCGTCCAGTTGCCCCTGCAGCAGGTAGACCAGCACCCTGGAACCATCCAGCGTCACCGACTGACCGGCAGCCAACTGCTCCACCGCTAGGCTGGCCTCGCCCCAGTCGCGCGCCACCATCAGGTTGAAGTCCCGCAGGCTGCCACCCAGCAGGCGGCAGCTTACGGCCGCCTCACCGGCAAACCGCAAGGGCTGCAGCGGTTCGGACAGCAGCACCTCCTCGCCAGCCTCAAACTGCAGCGCCATGCCATCCCCCTCCAGCAGCAGCAGGGTGCGGTCTATCAGGGGAAAGCTGGAAAACGGCCCGCCCTGGGCCACGGTGGCAATCGACAGCCGCAAGGCAAAATCATCGGGGCGCTGCGGATGGGGCAGGCGATACAGCTCGCAGGTACTGCCCCCGCCGTTCCGCCAGGGCATGGTCCGGAAATCATCGCCCGTCAGTACGCGTCTTGTCATCTGGTCTTGCCTTTCATTGCGGCATAATGCCGCCAGCCCTTATCTGCGACAAGACATCCCCCATGGAACCCAGCCTTTTCCAGGCCGGCAAGCTCGCCCTGGTAGACCTCACTGGCCTCTCCCGCGACAGCCTCCACCTGCACATCGGCCTCTTGGTATGGCTGCTGGCCATGCTGCTGGGCCGCCGTCCCCCCCGTTCCTTACTCCCCCTTGCCATGGCCGCACTGGCCGCCACGGCCGGCGAGCTGCTGGACAGGCACAACGCACTCAGCCTGCTGGGCCATTGGCACTGGCAAGCCAGCCTACACGACTGGGTCAACACCCTGCTCTGGCCCTCCCTGCTATGCCTGCTGGCACGCAGTGGCCGGCTCGATACGGCGCTGCGTACATGACGCCCCCCAGCCTGGCGGTCGCCAGCCGCTTCTGGCTCAAGCTGGGCTTCATTTCATTTGGCGGCCCTGCCGGCCAGATTGCCCTGCTGCGTGAAGAGCTGGTGGAGCGGCGGGGCTGGATAGACAGCGAGCATTTCAACCATGCCCTGGCCTATTGCATGCTGCTGCCAGGGCCGGAAGCACAGCAGCTGGCCACCTATCTGGGCTGGCTGCTGCATGGCCGGCGGGGCGGTATCATTGCCGGCCTGCTGTTCATCCTGCCCTCCCTGCTGCTGATGCTGCTGCTGGGTTGGCTGTATGTGCGCTTTGGCCAGAGCCCGGCAGCCAGCGCCATCAAGCTGGGGGTGCAACCCGTGGTCATCGCCCTGGTGGCCATGGCGTTGTGGCGCTTCGGCAGCAAGAGCCTGCATGGCCCGCAGGCCTGGTCGCTGGCACTGGCGGCCTTCGCCATCGCCTGGTGGGCCTTGCTGCCCATACCCCTGTTGCTGCTGATTGCAGCCGGCCTGGGCTGGTGGCAGCGACCCGCCGCCGCAACCAACACCCCAAGGCCAGCGCTGGCACTAAGGCGCCGGCTACTGTTCATACTGGTCTTCGTCGCCGCCTTCCTCGGGCTGGCCGTCGCCCTGGCCCCCACCGGCCGGCTGGGCGAGATCGCCAGCGTCTGCGGCAAGGCCGCCCTGGTCAGCTTTGGCGGTGCCTACGCCGTGCTGCCCTATTACTTTGATGCCGCTGTGCGCCAGTACCAGTGGATAAGCGCCCCGCAGATGCTGGACGCCCTGGCCCTGGGCGAAACCACGCCCGGCCCCTTGATCATGGTCCTGGCCTTCGTCGGCTATCTAGCCGCACCCGCCGGGCAGGGCTGGGCCGGTGCCCTGGTGGCCACGCTGTTTACCTTTCTGCCCTCTTTTGTCTTTATCCTGGCTGGCGCACCGCTGGTCGAGGCCACCCGCCATCTGCCCAGCGTGCGTGCGCCACTGGCCACCATGGCCGCCGCCATCGTCGGCCTCATAGCCCAGCTGGCGCTGCTGCTGAGCCTGCATGTGTTGCTGCCGCAAGGCCGGCCCGACTGGCCTGCCCTGCTACTGGCCCTGGCGGGCTTTGTGCTGCTGTGGCGTGGCTGGTCGGTGCTCAAGGTCCTGGCCCTGGGCTTGCTGGCGGGCCTGCTCCGCACTGCACTGGCCATCTAGCCAGCGGCAATACCCCCAAGCGGGCATCATTCGTCATAAACTGAAGGCATGTGCCTGATTGCCTTTCGTTGGGTCCCCGCCCATACCACCCCGCTCGTGTTAGCCGCTAACCGCGACGAGTTCTACGCCCGCCCCACGGCCGCTGCCGACTGGTGGGCGGACGAGCGCATACTCGGCGGGCGCGACCTGATGGCCGGTGGTAGCTGGATGGGCGTGCGGCGTGATGGCCGTTTCGCCGCCCTGACCAACTTCCGCGATCCCAGCCGCCACCTTGTCGATGCGCCCTCGCGGGGTGCCCTGGTGGCAGACTTCCTGCAGGGTGACCACTCTGCGGGCGAGTTCCTCGCTACGCTACGCCGCGACATTGCCCGCTACAATGATTTCAACCTGCTGCTGTACGACGGCGAACGCCTGCTCGGCTATGAAAGCCGCCACGACACCGTGCTGCGCTTTGGCCGAGGTGTGCATGCAGTCTCCAACGCCCGCTTCGACACCCCCTGGCCCAAGGCCGAGCGGCTCAAGGCCGGCCTGGCCCGGCATGGCGAGGACGATGAGGCGCTGTTTGCCCTGCTGGCCGACCCAGACCTGGCACCGGACGAGCAACTGCCGCGCACCGGTGTACCGCTGGAGTGGGAGCGTGCGCTGTCTGCCGCCTTCATCCGCACACCGCAGTACGGCACCCGTGCCAGCAGCGTATTACGGCTGGGGCGGCAGACCATCAGCCTGACCGAACGCCGCTTCGAGCGGGGCGAATTTGTCGCCACCGCCCATTTCGACTTCTCCCCGAGCTGAGCCATGGGCCACGACCATCATCATCACGATCTGCACAACGCCAGCCGCAAACGCCTGCTGCTGGCCCTGTTGCTGACAGCTGGCTACGCCGTCATCGAGGCCCTGGGCGGATTGTGGACAGGCTCGCTGGCACTACTGTCGGACGCGGGCCATATGCTGACCGACGCCGCCGCGCTGGGCCTGGCACTGTTCGCCCAGATGGTGTCGCGCCGTCCTGCCTCGGCCCGCAACTCCTACGGCTATGCCAGGGCCGAAGTATTGGGCGCCCTGGTCAACAGCCTGTTCATGCTGGCCATCGTGGGCTGGATTGCCATCGAGGCACTGGGCCGGCTGGTCAGCGCCAAGCCGGTGGATGGCCTGGGGGTCATGGCCATCGCCAGCGTAGGCCTGGTGGTCAACATCATTGCGGCCTGGCTGCTGTCGGGCGACAGCCACAATATGAACTCCCGCGCCGCAATGATGCATGTACTGGGCGACCTGTTGGGCTCGGTCGCCGCCATCGTTGCCGGCCTGGTGATCTGGGCCACCGGCTGGGCGCCGATAGACCCCATCCTGTCCCTGCTGGTCGTGGTGCTGATACTGCGTTCCACCTGGGCACTGGTGCTGCAATCGAGCCATGTACTGATGGAGGGCGTGCCGGCCCATCTCGACCTGCTCGCCATCGGCACCTCGCTGGCGGCCCTGCGCGGCGTGCAGTCGGTGCACGACCTGCATGTCTGGCACCTGGGGCCGGAACGCGTGGCCCTGTCGGCCCACCTGGTGATAGATCAGCCGGAGAGCTGGCCGCGCCTGTTGGCCGCTGGCCAGACCATGCTGGCCAAGGACTACGGCATAGACCACGTCACCCTGCAGCCCGCCTGGCCCGGCCAGCTCCCGGCCGGCAAGATCATCCCCCTGACCGCGGTGACCGAAGCCGGCCAGCCGCAGCACGACCACGAGCACAGCCACGGCCACCACCATCACGATCACCACCACGGCCACTCGCACTAGCGGGCAGCGCCGGGCGGCATGCCCGCCAACCCAGCCACTTGATATCCCCGGATGCAGGCCTCAACTATCAGCCTCCAAGCACCAATAGGCTTCTAAAATCCGGAGGGAAATGCATGTTCAAGTCAGGCTATTACATCACCGCCGAGCTGCGGCTAAAGCACCCAGGCAAACTGGACGAGGCCAAGGCCGCCTTGGCGCTGCTATGCCAGCAGTCGATCACCGAACCGGGCTGCAGCCTGTTCACCGCCCACCACGATGCCGGCCAGCCCAACCGCTTTGTGCTGTGGGAGCGATTTGACGATGAGGCCGCCTTCAAGACCCACTTCGATGCCCCTCACACCCAACACTACATCGCCCAGGACCTGACCGAGGTGGTGCAGTACTTCCAGACCGATACCCTGCCCAGCCATTAACAAACTCTTCACGCCGCCGTCACGCGAGCGACATGGCCGCGCAGCTAGTCTGTGCGGCATGGATAACCGCCCCCTGCATCTTGCCCTGATCACCGAAACCTTTCCGCCCGAGGTCAACGGCGTCGCCATGACCGTGGGCCGCATGGCGCACGGGTTGGCGGCACGAGGGCATAGGGTAGCGCTGGTACGCCCTCGCCAGCACCACCACGAAGCCAGTGGCCGCGACGAGCTGCTGGTCAGCGGCCTCAGGGTGCCGCGCTATCCCGATCTCAAGTTCGGCCTGCCTGCCACCGGCCAGCTACTGCGACGCTGGCGCACCGACAGGCCCGATCTGGTCGTCGCCGTCACCGAAGGGCCACTGGGCTGGAGCGCCTTGCGGGCTGCCCGCAAGCTGGGCATACCGGCCATCTCCGAGTTCCACACCAACTTCCACAGCTACAGCGCCCACTACGGCATGGCATGGCTGGAGCGACCGGTACGCGGCTACCTGCGGCGCTTCCACAATCGCAATCTGGCCACTCTGGTACCCAGCGAGGACGTACGCAAGCGGCTGGCCGAACAGGGCTTCTGCAATCTGGAAGTGGTGGCTCGCGGGGTCGATACCCAGTTATTCGACCCCTCCCGCCGCTCGGCAGACTTGCGCAGCCAGTGGGGCGCGGGCGAACAGACCCAGGTGGTGGCCTATGTAGGACGCATGGCGGCCGAAAAAAACCTGCCGCTGGTCCTGGCCGCCTTCCGCCAGATGCAGGCCATACGGCCGGACAGCAAGCTGCTGTGGGTGGGCGATGGCCCCGAACGGGCCGCCCTGCAGGCCAACCACCCGGAGCAGTGCTTTGCTGGCATGCAGCGGGGCGTCGCGCTGGCGGATCACTACGCCTCGGCCGATGTCTTCCTGTTCGGCAGCACCACCGAAACCTACGGCAACGTCACCCTGGAGGCCATGGCCAGTGGCCTGGGCGTGATCAGCTATGACTACGCGGCCGCCCGCACCCATGTGCGCCACCATGAAAACGGCCTGTTGGCGCGTTTTGACGACGATGCCGACTTTGTCGACCAGGCCCGCTATGCGGCCAGCTACCCCAGCGTGATGCGGGCCTTGGGCCAGGCAGCCCGCCAGACCACCCTGCCGCTGGGCTGGGAGGCCATCGTCCACCGCTTCGAAGATGTCGCCCGCGCAGCCCTGGCGCGTGTAGGCGCACCCAACTAGACAGCAGGTGGGCGCGGCCAGCTCGCGCAACAACACCAGAAGGTATTGTCAGCGGCGCCAAGTCAGGTCATCCCGGTCCCCGGCTGGCTCTGCCGATGGCATCATCAGTCCATGTTCCAGAACCCCCCCGACACCGTACTGCTGGCCTTGCTGCAGGCCCGCCCCCGCATCGCCGTGGTCGGCCTGTCGCCCCGGCCTGATCGACCCAGCTATCGCGTTTCGCGCCAGATGCAGGCCTGGGGTTTTGACATCGTGCCAGTCCGGCCCATGTTGGCCGAGGTGCTGGGCCAGCCCGCCTACGCCAGCCTGGAAGCCGTGCCCGGCCGCATAGGCCTCGTCAATGTGTTCCGCAATGCCAACGAAGTGGATGCCGTGGTCGACAGCGCCATTGCCATCGGCGCCCCGGCCATCTGGATACAGCAAGGCATCATCAACCACCCAGCGGCCTTGCGCGCCCAGGCGGCCGGCCTGACCGTAGTGATGGATCGTTGCATCATGGTCGAGTACGCCCGCTTGGCCACTGCCTGAGAGCCTGTTATGAACCAAAGTCATTGATTGCTGATATCGGGCTGTGCAGGCGCCAGGGAAACCCTGGCACTAAGCGTCAAAGCAGCCTGATACAGTCGGCTCTTATAGCGTCGCGCAAAATTTGGCATCGTTTAGCGCGGCAAATGTCACACCCGAGACTTCGCTCAACACAGCCTTCCGTAGCTACATCCCACAAGAGAAAGCGAGTTCGCCACCTGGATGCGGGGCAGCGAACTCGCTAGCTGTAACTACCTATTTTTTTGATGCAGATGTGCCCAGACGATGATCGCCCCAATCGAACCACTGGGCCGTCCAACGCTGCAGTATAGAAACGTGCGCCCACTCCTCTGAAGGATGTCCCATTGCTCGCATCTGATCGTTGTGGCAAATGACATCGAGGACCCGTTTGACCGGAGGTTCCTCTGCCTCAATGGTTAGCCGTGCGTCATACACCTCACGGAAAAGCTCCTCGGAAGGCGGAAGCTTGCGCAACTTCTTCTCAAGCTCTATGTACTGCCTCGCAAAGTCAGAATGCGCACGAGCACGCTGCGAAAAGCCAACCACCAATCCGAAGGCTGAGGACACCGTCACGGCTCCACCAAAAAATACCGCCACACACTTAATATTCTGCTCCAGAACCCCGTAGACGGCGACAGAACCACCTACGACAGAGACCACATTGTTGAGCATGTCACACCGGTCAAAAAACGCTCGACGCCTATTGTGGTAACGGATCGATCTGCACACATCGAACAACAGTCCATACAGCTTTTCGTCAAGTTGTTCGTTACTTATTGTTTCCGTTTCCATTTCCGCCATCCTGTTTGGGCATTGGCTTCGGTGCGGGCAAGGTATTCACGACATCATGGCCACCCTTAATCAGGTCGCCCTTGCTTGTGTTCACCTGGTCAAGAACACTTTCTCTGAGCGGGCGCACAGGGTCGGGGGCGGTGGTAGGTGCTTGATCCTTCTTATCAGTCATTTACAAGTGCTCCTTAGAAAAGTGATGGTGTATTTGCTATGCAGCCCCTTCAGCTACAGCAGGAGCCACATTGATCATACTGCAAACCCTTCCATGGCTGTCCATAGGAATCCAGCGTGCCTTACCTTGATGTAGGCGCGGGCTTTCGCCCATCTTTCTCCGAAATCGCCAAAGGCCAGCAGATGCTGGCCTTTGGAGCGGAGTGCTACAGCAGCACCTAATGTGACTGACTAATCCTTGTAAGCTAAAAAATCTCCCTTTTCCTTGGCCCACAAGGAGCTACGCCTACTTAGCGCGAGGTAAAGCACCATTTTTGCAAGGTACCAGACCGATGAAGGATCGGCCATGGAAAATGCTGTTTGATTTATGCCAGGAGGAGACTTTTGACCAAGTTGGCCTAAGTTATTGAACGCGAATGCAGTGACCTCTACCCCAGCCGTAGGGTCAGCAGGGGTTTCAGCCCTGCAAGACACGATTCCAATTGCATTTCCTATCTCGCCAATGCCATAGGAAAGACGTAAGGTGAGTTCGTGGCCCAACCAGGCCATTGTGAACTGTGTAGGCTCACTACTTTCATAGCTGAACTTCGCACGCGGGTTAACGTCATGCTCACAGAGTCTCTTACACTCGTCCCTGAAGTTAGCGAAGAACCCGTCAAGAGCCTTGCAAACCTCTGGGTTGTATCGCTGAAATTGCTCGATCATATCACTGGTGGACAGCACGATATCCCTCCTGGTTGGATGCAAATGAGCCTCAAAACAGCCCACAACTACAATTGGTGCTCCATTTGGAAATAGCAAGCGCCCCGATGTCTCCGTTTACACAGCAACCTCCATCCTGCACTATGCTTGCCGACGACCCTTCGGCCCGGTTTGATTCCCTTCGAAGTCCTTCGGCCCGAAGCGCCGTACTGCCCACACGTACAGACGCCGATAGCGCCAGCCGGACTGCTCCAGCATCTCGTCGAACAGTGCGACGGTCGCGTCCTTGGAAATCGGGATCAGGCGCCGCCATTGGCAGAGTGCGTCATGCACCAGACTAGCCTCGTAGGTGGGGTTCCTGCCCAGGTGCCATGCGCCGTCTGGCGTACCCAAGTGAACAAGACCGAATAGCGGGCGCTTTAGCTTGGGGCTGCAGCCATCCCAGGCGTAGCCAGCCTGGATGGTGATAACGCCATCGCGTATGCGCACCCAGGGGTTGTCTGGATCAAGGTAGGTGACACCCGCCAGATGCATGGAAGCAAACGTGTAATCTGCAGCTAGCGTGTAACGCCAAGGGCTGCCACGCTCCCCTGTGCGCGCCGGTTCGCTTATGGTCATTACCCGAGCAACGAGGTAGCCGGTCATGATCAAGCACTCCTATGCACGTTGACGACGAAGCCCTTGAAAACCATCCGCAGCCCAGGCGGCAGGCTTGCATTGATGGTTGCCTCATCCACTAGCCAGGCACCATCGTCGCCCGCCACGGTGAATGGCGCTGACACGGTGACAATACCTTGCTGCATCTCGGCCAGAAGCAGGCCTTCACGCCCGCCACGCTGCCGTATAGGCATACGGAAGGCATCATCCAGGGGCAGCACCTCACCCGCGCTGTTACGCAGCTCTGCTGTGAACACCAGCGTGGTACCTACCGGGCAAGTCGCCTCGGATAGATCGGCAGCGACCAGGGTGGCAGTCGGCTTGTCACTGATCACGCCGGTAATGTGCAAGGTGGGGCGAGCACCTGCACCTGGCTCAGTGGGTTCGACCGAGCCTTCCACCAGCCTGGCATCAGGGTAATGAGCCAGGACAAAAGCCGCATCAGCCACGATGCGATTCAAGACAGCCCCGTTCTGGCCTAGCACTTCATATATCGGCATAGGTGCCCCTTAGTAGTCGATGAGGACAGCGCCAGCGGTCGCCAGGCGGGTAGTCGCATTGGCGCCCTTGCCGTACTGCCCGAAGCCCGTACCGCCGACGCCTGTGGTTGAACCGCCGTTACCCACAGCAATGCCAGTACCACCACCATCTGCGATCAATACCGTAAGGCCACCCGCGACCACCGTGGTGGTGCCGCCCGTGTTTGCCGTGATGGAACCGGCACTGCCGGTCGCACTGGTGCCGGCAGCGCCGATGGTGATGGTCAGTACCTGCCCTGGCGTAACAGACAGGTCGCGGGTTGCCACGTAACCGGGGCCACCAGGAGCTAGGCCATACACAGCCAGATTAGCCTCACCGGAACCTGCTCCCCCGCCCACAGCAGTCAGGCGAACAGCCCAGACGCCCATAGGCACCACCCAAGTGCCCGAGGTCGTGACCTCTACGCGATTGGGGAAGAAACCCGCCAAAGCGTTACCCGCGATTGCTCCGTTGTACTGTGGCATCAGGCAGGCTCCCCAAACCCTGCGACTCGGGCAATCACACCTAGCGTGTCTGCCTCGTAGAACAGGCGCTCACCAGGTGACAAGATAATGGCCGTCTCTTCCAAGGGTACGCTGGGTATCACCGTGGTTTGTGGGGTAAACAAGTCATCAGCCGGCACCGGGTTGGCCGCGTTAGTGATGTATACCTTCACCTTGACGTTGGTGCCGGTAGGGTTGGTGATGCGCAAATTCAACGTCATCACGGTACCGGCCGGCACCGAGCCACCGATGATGGTGGGCGTATTGACGGCCGTAATCTTGGCTTTGCCGAAAAAGCCTGATGGCATGACTATTTCCTCATCATTGATAAGAACAGGCGCTGTGCTGGACGATTGAGTTGGCCGACGCGACTACGGATGGCCTCTTCGAGCTGGTTGGTCTTGGCGGGGTCGAGCGTGATGCCCGCCCCTTCAATGACGGTTGCGATTTCTTCTTGCACCTGGTTGAGCCAGGACGCACTCACCAGGGTGCCGACCACGCCCTGCGAGGGGTCGCCATCGTGGAACTGCTGGTCAGGGGAATTGATTCGCCTCATGGTCGGTACTCAAAGTAAACGTAGGTATCGGCTGGGCGCAGATCACGCAGTGCGCGCTCCAGAGCAGGGATGGGGCCAGCGGCCAGAATGCGGACGCACCAGACCCAGATAATCTCGGGCACATAGACCGGCTCGCCGGCCCGGCTGACACCGGCCCTGAATGGCTCCAGCTCGACGATCTCGATGTCCACCCCATAGGCAGCGGCCAAGCGGGCAAAGTAGTCGCGGCTCAGTCCACCGGTCTCCCTAAGCTTGGCGATGATGGCGATCAGCCGATCTGCATCGGTAGCATTCGGTGCTGGCACCAGCGCGAGTAGGCGCTCCCAGTCAGGCAAGAACTCAACGGGCATGCCTGGCCCAGGCACGATGCCCAAGCGCAACCGCTCGGCACCGGCCAGCACTTCATCCAGTCGCGCACCTTCGGCTGCCAATTCAGCCGCTAATCGCTGGGCATTGGGGTCGTAACTAACCGGTGGCAACAGGCTGGCAAGGAGCGAGGCATGCATCACAGCAGTTCCACCTGTACGGTACCTAACCGGCACCACTGGATCGTGCTGGCATCCGAGATCGGCTGGACGTTCACCATGGGGTTGAACAGCCGCCTGTCCTTCACGCCTGGCAGATTGCTGATGGCGGCTTCCACCTGGCTGCGTACCAGTACGTCACCGGGTGCCAACGGCGCAAAAATAGCCGCCAGTGCCTTGTTCACCATGACCGTCGCATCGGCCAGCGTCACGCCGTCCAGGGTCAGCCTGACCAGCACATTGACAGGCAGAAGCGTGGGGGCAATGACCCGGAACAGGTTGGAGCGCACAGGGCGCAATGCATTGATATGGTCGTAAACCTGCTGCAACAGCAAGGCACTAGGCAGGCCATCGCCACTGGTGATGACGATATCCAGCGTTCCCAGCCCATGCCGTTGCGGATAGACGAATGCAGCCGTCACACCCGGCACTTCCAATGCCCAGCGCCGATAGTCGTATTGATTGCCGCCTGCTGGTGGGCGGCGGATCAGATCAAGCAATCGCTCCAGCAAGGCGGCATCGGTCTCGATGTCCGTTCCCCCTGCAATCAGCCCAAGCGTGACCAGGCTATCGATACCCAACGGCGGCGCCTGCAAGGTGGCTTGCCAGCTGCCAGGCACAACACCGGCACTGCCTGCCTCTACGGCCTCGACGGTCAGCGTGACGGCACCATTTGCGGCTATCACCCCAGCCGTCAGGGTTTGGTAGCGACGCCCATCCAGCAAGGACATGACCATACCCGCCGTGACAGGCGTGCCTTGAACGCCCGTAAAGGTGGCGCTACCGCTAGCGCGGGTAGCCGCCTTGCGATAGATGCCGCGCACGCCAGCATGGCGCTCCAGCTCGGGTGTATCCGCGGTGTCGGCGAATATCTGCCGGTAGAGGTAGCTCTGGTGCTGATACAGCCCCTCGACCGCCGAGGCCAAAGCGGTGGCCCGCACGTAATGGTCGCTGTCGGCATCGACATCCGCATCAGGCTGCACGTTGCGAAGGTCACGCAAGTAAGTAGCGCGGGTATGGGACAGGTCGGGAATGGGGTAGCTCATGCCACCGCCACGGGATGCTGGAAGGTATGCAGACGGCCAGTAGCGTCTTCTACCTCGATATACAGATCACACCAGCCAGGCTGGGTGCGGGTGGCGCTGACATCAATGCGGCGGGCACGGGCGCTATCGAGCAAGCTGCGCAACGCATCCTCGCTGTACTGCTTGGCGAACATGCAGATACGGGCCAAGTCTTTCTCGCGCTGGAGTTCATGCAGGCGGGAGCCGAGGGTGGGGTCAGCCCACCAACTGCCCAGGGGCGTCATCAGCCGCAGGTAGACGGCATTCGCCAGGGTATCAATGCGCTGGCCGGCATAGTCACCGGTAGTGGGGTCGATGAGGGAGTCCATGCCGGGGATTGTCCCCGGCGCAGGATCATGGGGCGGGCTGGCCTAGGCCAGTAGGTGGACTGCGGACTAGGAGCATGGTGTAGGCGGGGGTAAAAATGCCTATGACATAGTTCTATCGAGCTGCTAACTTCGCCACGGCATCAAAAGGCGTGGTGCCTATGGGCACCACAAGTAAATTGACAATGATCAGGCAGGCTTGACATGGCTTATGAAGGCATAAATCTATACGAGTGCGCCACCACACTGTACCCATGGGGACAGACCTACGTGGTGGTGGTGAGCGGCTCTAGCTGGAATCCTTGCGGTCACACCATTTTGAACGTAGGCGGTGCGAATGGTCACTACTTCCATATCGCGGGTGATGGGTACGCTCGGCCGTATTACATGGATGCAAAAGGTTATCAGCGGTACTTGAGCGAAAACCAGAAGAAGGAACTGAATCGGCAGTATGTGAAGGTGCCCAAGCCGCTGAAAGCCCAGCAGCGACTGGATGAACTTGCTTCCAAGCCTTGGCTGTGGATGGTACTGCCGAACAACTGCGCCTCGTTCGTCGAAAAAATACTGCAGGCGGGCGGTGCGGACGGCGGGTTGTACAGCAACTGCCCAGCCATGGAGGGCTGGAATTGAAGACATTTGCCGTTGGTGTGTTGGGATTCTTCCTGGGCGTAATCGCGTCCTGGGCGCTATGCGTGTTTGTCCTGCACCTGCACTGGGAAACATCGCTACTGGTTATTGAGATCAGCGCCGTGCTGGGGGCTATCATCGCTTGCTTGACGTTTCGTCGATGGCGCCGAAGCAGGAAGGGCCAAGCGTAGCACTAGCCAGTCCAACATAAGCAGATCGACCGCTTTACAGTCTCGTCACCCCGCCCGAGGTCCTTGGTCGGGGTGGCGCCAGGCACGCACAGTAAGCCGCTAGCTAGGGTCTGGCCTGAGTCTCTTCTGCAAATCCAGTATGCGTACTGCTAACTCATCGTAGCGAGAGCGATCAGCTTCTCGGAGGGCGCCATCGAAGCGAGGGCTACGCCTTATCATTGCTTTTTGCTCCGCATCCAGCGTGCGAATTTCGCCCAAGATCGTACAGTTATGCTGGTACTGCATCGCATAGTTGTAGTTGTTGGTTGCAACGGTACTTATCTGAGTGCGCTCTTGTTGGCATGCAGCGAGTTTCTCGCCCTGTGTACTTGCGACACCTTCTATCGCGGACTTTGCGCCGGCAATGGTTGTCAATGCTGTGTAGTATGCATTTCTCTCAGCGGTACGGGCACTTGCCACGCTTTCTGATTTCGCTAAATCAACTTTGGCCATCTGTAGCTGGGCATCGAGAGCGGGTATACGTAACTTTTCGTAGGCACCAACGACGGCGCCCGCAGACGCGATTGCGCACATCGTATACCGCCAGATGGGGTGAGATTTCGCTTTCGCTTCCACGTCAGTATCAATACTCATAGTCTCCTCCTTTGGATTTTGAGAAGACTTTAGAGTAATTACATCGGCTGCCCGGTGCTACCCCCATGTGCGTCCAGGTGAGCATGATGCACCAAACTCTTACCGCTGGCCGTCACATCCTCACTGACATGCACGCTGCCCTGGATGACCGCAGACGCGCCACCGCCTGGCGCAGTACCGAAGCCAGCCATACCCGCCCGATACGTTAGCAAGCCCTCGGATATCAGCTGCTGGCTGGCCGTCAGGGTTGGGGTGTTGTAAGCGGCCGACCCGCTGGCATTTACGGTGCTGGTTGTGCTGTTGACCGTGTCGGTCTGGCAGTTGGTGGTGGCGCCATTGCAATTCAGCTCATAGGTCTGGCAGTTGATGCGGTAGGTGTCGCACTCGACCTCGATCAGCCTGCCGCGCTTCATGACGATCTTGCTGCCTTCGTCGGTATAGAGCGCAACCTCGCCAGGCTTGAGTTGCTTCAAGCGGTAATTGCCATGCTCGGTAGCAATGATGACACCGTGACTGGTCTTGCCGCCCAGGGGCAGGACGATAGCCATGCTGCCGTCCAGCGGTACGCTGGTGAAGCCATAGTGCTGGAACAGCTCGGTATCCAGCAGCTTCTCGCCCGCCATACCCTCGGCCTGCACCAGTTGCGCGGCCGGCTTGCTGTTCACGCGCCGGATGACGCCACGGAAGGCACGGCGGATGCTCCCCAAGGCGCGACTGATACGCTTGTCGATATCGTTGGTCATGACAAATCCACCACTTCTCCAGCCGTCTTGGTTTTGCTGCGGCGCTTGTGCGGGTGGGCATCCAGCACCCACACGCCATCGTCCTTCAGGGTCAGGAGGGTTTCTGTCGGCACCTCGCTGCCACCTGTGAAGCTACGCGCCATCAGAAAGTAAATGCCGTCTATCCCATGCGGTTCGGAATAGACATGCACGCGCTGACCTGGTGTCCACAGCACGCCATCGGCAGTTCGATGGCCCTTGACCACGGCCGTCAGCGTCAGACCATCCAGTTGGCCGTCTGCGATCAACTTGCGGCTACGCGCCTTCACCGCCTCGGTAGTCTCGGCATCATGGTCAATAAGGATGCGCGGCCGGTACACCTGCACGCCGGCATCCTGGGCGGTGTGCTTCAGGGCATGCCGGCCCTCGTAGGTGTCGGTGCCATGCTGCTGGCCCAGCACGGTGATGTGCGAGTACCGCTTGGCAATGCTGCGATGACGCACCAGGCGTTTGATATTGTTGCCGCGCCCGTCCTTGCGCATCACCAACCTGCCTACCGGGGGCCGGGCATAGTTGGGGCCACCGACGACGAGAGTGCCGTCAGGCTCAAACCACGGCCACAGGCCATTTGCTTCGGCTGACTTGACCAGCGCATCCCAAGCGGTATCGCCAGGCTCCACATTCACCTTCTCGGCCAGGCCTCGGGTATTGCCATCGATTCGCACCTTGGTTACCCCCAGGGGCTGCACGATGCTGCTAACCACTTCCTGCAGGCCGACCAGGCGGCTGACGAACACGGGTGCCGAGCAGTCAACCAGCGCGGCCGCACCATCACGCCCGCTCAGGGACAAGCTGCGCGACTCCTCTGCCACTTCGTCTTCCACTTCATCAATCAGCCCCTGCAGCACAGGCTCGCCCCCAACCTTGACCACCACCTGGCGTCCTGGCTCGACCTGATCTGGCAAGGTGCGAGGCGGCGACAATGTCACCGACCAGGCATCCGCTGGCGTCAGCAGATCACTGTCTATCCGGTAGTGCATCCAATGCCGATGCTCACGGCCACCAAGCTGAATACTGACCACATCATTGGGCGTAGGCATTCAGCACCTCCCCGGCCTGGACGAAGTTGGGCTGGGTCAGCCTGGGGTTGAGTCGTGCCAGCTCGGCGGCGCGGGTGTAGTCGCCATACCAATGGAAAGCCAGTAGATGCAGATTGGTCTGCGCTGGGACGGTACGGCGGATCAACGGTGGACGGGCATGGATCACCGCCCGCGCTGCTTCTTGGCATTCATAGGCGATAGTGCGCAGGGCTTCGATCACCGGGCGGGCATCGTCAGCAGGTTGATAGGCACGATGCAGCATGATGGCCGTCTCTGCAGCCTGACGAGTATCGTTGGCAATACGCTCAACCTCGGCGGTCGATAGCGAGGGTGACTCAACCTCTCCGGCCAGGATGCTTGCCGCCACCTCTGCCAATTGGGCCGTTACCAGCGACTGCATCAGCGCCGTAGTGCGCCCGATGTCATCCGCCACCGTACCCATTGCCACATCCGTCGCAGTACGGGTATCGCCATTGGCAGGCGCCGTGCCGGTACCGCCCTCCACAACAGGTGCTGCTGCACCAGGTTGTAGTGGCTTCCCGCCTGCGACCGCTGGCACCTCACCAGTAGGGGTGCCACTGAGTCTATCCAGTGGGCTGGGCAGATCGGTGCTTTCTGCTGGGGTGCGGACAAGATCGCCAAAGGTACGCGATAGCGCCTTCCAATCGCTGGTCAGATGGGCTTTGTCGAAGCTACGGATATCCACCAGACCGGCAAGGCCAGCCACCAGCGCCATGGCAAAGCTACGTGGCAGGTCAGCCAGCATATCCAGGTCGCCGACTACATTGCGCACCATGTTGCGCAGCTTGCCCAAGGTAGCGGCCAGCGCCCCGCGCAAAGCATTTGCACGCGCAATGGCACCCTTCAGCCCTGTCAGCTTGTGGGTGGCCTTGGCAAAGGTGTTGATGGCGACAGACCGCACATTGTTTGCCGCATCCGACAACATGGCAGTGCGGTTGCTGGGCACGGCGCTGGCAAAGATAGCCTCAGCCGGGGTAGCACGAATGAACTGCAGCTCGATAATGGCGTAGTCAACATCATCAGCGTCATGCTTGATGCTCCAATCGAGCAGCTGCGCCGGATTGACCACGCCAAACACGGGATGCACCAGCTCACCTGCATCCGGCATTTCCAGCACATTGATAAACTGCTGCAGCCTGGCAAGATAGTCATCGCCGAAGAATACGGCCTTGATGTTGATCTCTTGGCTGTCTCGGCCCAAGTCCTCTACGTCTTCGCCAGCCACATAGGGATAAGGGTGCCGCGCTACGCGCCGCCGATAGCGATCCTCGACACTGACGCAGTCGAACACCTGACCACGGAATCGCGCGTCTTGCAGTTGATCCTTCCAGGCCATCAGTGCCTCTTCATTTCTTGCGCGTTGATCCGGTTGACGCTATTGGCTATCTCGCGGCCATCCAGCTTGAGGGTGCTATTTAGTACGATAGGGGGCATCGCCTGGCTAAGTTGTTCAGCCCGCCCGGCCTGCCGGTTCAGGCTGGCAAAAGGATCAGGCGCAACCAGGGGTGACTTGCCTTGGCGTACTGACATGCTGGGGGCCGGGAAGGCGCCCCGCTCTCGTGCCGGTAACGCCCTAGGGATAGGAGTGCCTGGAATGGCGCGAACGACCGCAGCCTTGGGCGATGCAGCAGGCGGTACCACCACGACACCTGCAGGCGCTACACCCAAGCGGCCCAGCTCGCGCTTGGCATCCTGCTGGACAGCTTGGCGGGCTGCAGGCGAGCCACCGGTCGGCATGGCTGCAAGCGGTTGCTGCCCCTGCTCGGCACGGTACTTGTTGATGTCAGCCAGAGTAATGGGGGCTGCTCCCTGCTCCACGCTGGTGCGATTGATCCAGTCATGCATCTTGCCGCCCCAGGTGGCATCCTCCTCACCGGTAGCCCAGGCCAAGGCTTTATTGTGCAGCCAATTGATGGCTGTCCCGGCCGCGTATCCCGCCAATGCAGCGACACTCAGGGCACCCGTCAGCCTGACGAGTTGGGACAGAAGCGAGCCGGAGCCAGCCGTCATGGCACGGCCGGCCATATCCGCCGCACCGCCACCCTTCATCAATTGCACCAGGCTTGCTGCACCTGCACTGGCCGCCAGGACATTCAGCATGGTGGTTGCACCTACCAGGGATGCGCCGAGGCCGGGATACTTCTCGGCATAGTCGGCCAACTTGCCAGCGGTATCACCGAGGACGCGGTTAAAGCCGCTCATCGCGTCCTGCTCTGCAAAGGCCTTCTCGTTGGCGCTACGCTCCATCTGATGAGAGGACGTGTTTTCGATCATCTGGAAGTTCTGATCGCCCGTCCCACCCGCCGTGGGGAGCTTGGCCTCGATGTTTCTGACGTACTGACGGTTTCCCATGTAACCGACCAGCGCCATCAGCGCCTGGCGATCCTGGATCAGCTTGCCTATCGCAGACCCTTCCAGCAGATTGCCTATGTCGTTCAGTGCGGCCTTCTTCTCATCGCCGGTAGCGGTTTCCGCCTTCGCCTTGGCGGCCACATAACGCTTGTCCTGGCTGACGACCTTGTCCACCAGATTGGCAAAGGCATCCAAAGGGTTGACGCCCTTCTCACGCGCTGCTGCGAGGGAGCCAGCCAGGTCAACGCTCTTGCCATCGATCTTGATCTTCTTTGCATCAGCCGCCGTATCCTGGCTATTGATTTTGGCGAGCAGGTTAACTAGGTTGTTACCGGCTTCATCCTTGCTACCAGCGGTAATCACCGAGGCCTGATTGGCAGCCAGCAGCTTGGCGAAGCCAGGCAGACCGCTCATGCCAGCCTGTTTGGCGGCAGCCATCTGCTGCGGCAGCCACTTCGCCATATCCCTCAGCTCGAAGCCACCCTCTTGGCCCGCCTTGATTGCCATGTCCAGGGCCAGTGGCAAGTCCTTATCGGCAATGTCCATGGTCTGCTTGGCCCGCACCGCGATCTGGCCGAGCAACTGAGGGTCGGTATTCGTGGCAGTACCATAGCGTTGCAGCGTGGGCAGCATGCCTATCGCGCTCTTTCTGCCTGCCTCCCCTTCGCCCAGGGCACCGGACGAAATCAGGCTGTCCAGCGTATCTGCGGCCTCATCACGCTTGCCGCCGCCGTACCGCACTGCACGCTTGATGGCCTCATCCAGTTCGGCCATGCCGACCTTGCGGCCCGCCAAATTCTGATCGGCATAGGCGGTATTGCTCATCATCGCCAGGCGGCGGTCATACTCCATCGTCCGCTTGATCGGCGCCTCGGCCACCATCGTGGCAGCCATAGCACCGCCCGCGACGGCTGAGTAGGCATTCAGCCCAGTACGACCCATCGAAAAGCCCTGGCGTAGCAAGTTGGGCTGTTGCGGCAGGCGGCTCAGCTCTCGCCGCAGCTCGGCAATCTGACGGCGGCTTGCTTCAAAGGCGCGGGCCTGCTCCCTGGCCGACACCGAACCGGCGCGAGCAAGCCGGTTGTAAGCAGCCTCGGTGGCGTGGATTTCGCGCTGGATGGATTGCTCGGAACGGATGCCGAGGCGTTCGCGTGCGCTTGCCATGCGCTGGCTCGCGCTGGAAGCGCGATTGATTGCGCCGGTTGCCTCGGTCGCCGACTGGCTGACTGACCGCATGGACTGCGCCACCGGCCGAGACATTTGGTCGCGGGCGACCAGGGTTAGAGCGACGAGTAGATCACGCACGCGGGACTTTCTTTCTTTGGCTGACTACCCGGCTGGTCGCACCAGGTGCAGTCGCATTTGGGTCAGGCACGGCTGGCGAGTTGATCAAACGCAAGGCGGCGGAGAGATAGCTCTCCGCCACCACATCGGTCATGCCGAGGACTTGCTGCTCGGTGAATCCGACTCGGCCAAGGGCGACGACAAGGAGGCGGGTGCCGGCAAGGTGCCGTTCGCGGCCCTCCGCTTTTTTTTAAGGCGGTCGGCCAGGTCAGTCAGGACATCAAAGTCCTCATCCACCAGCGTCAGCAGCAGCTCAGTGTTGATCTGCTCTACCGGCACGCCCCCTAGCTTGACCATGGAGCGCGCCCACATGGCAACCTGCAGGCGGATATTGGATGTCGGGCCAACTTCCTCCAGGGCGGCAATGTTGTCGGCAATGGTGGGCAGCCGCAGCTCGACATCCTTGTGCAGCACCCCCTCGTATTCCAGGCCATACAGCAACTGGTCTTGTATGGTCAGGCTCATTCCTTCACCTCACGGATAGCATTCATCTTGATATCCCGGCGCTGTTCGTTCTCCACGCTGTACTTGTCGCCGACCTCGGTCGTAAAGCAATCCAGGTAGCTGGTACGCTGGCCGCCTTCCGTGTTGGGAAAACTGGTCAGCTTGGCACCTTCGATACCGCCCCAGTCCAGATCACCGGCCACCGGCACGACGACAGTAATGCTCAGCTCGTACTCGCCCACGCCTCGCGCAAACCCCTTGGCACGGCCGGTACGGTTCATGGTTTTAACCAGCTTGCGCCCGGTCTTGTTGGTGACACCGTAGTCCACCACTTCTACTTCCTTGCCATCGACCTCCAGGACGATAGCCCCCGCATACTCGATGAGTGCCATGCTTGATCTCCGTTAGTTGGGCGGCCGGCATCGGCGTAACAGTCGCGCCGCCCAGGGTTGTCTGGTTAAAGCAGGAGGTCGATGCGACCGGCAAAGACATGCAGGCCATTGACCACATCAGCCGGAATCTTGGCGTTCAACTGATTAGGGCTTTGCAGGTCGCGCTCAACGATCAGCCCCGCCTTGTTGGCATCCACCTCCTCGACGAACTCCAGCTCCTCCAGCTTGAACAGCACATCCAGCAACTCGCTACGCACCTTGGGGGGCGTGCGCTGGCTCAGCTTGTCTCGGGGAAAGCGCAGGGCGATACGTTCGCGGCAAGCCTTGCGGACGTAATCCAGAGTGCGAATCGTGGTCAGGTCGAGCAGGCTGATATCGCTCACGCCTTGTGGGTCTACCGTATAGGTGGTGACAGCGCGGACGATCTGCGGCCGGTCGCCAGGCCCGATTTCAATCGGGGTCAGGCCGTTGTAGAGTGCATTCTCTTGCTCGGTGCGCAGCGGACGCTGCTCGCTGGCGGTGACGTCGAGACTGTTGATCGCCAGGGTATTCAATGGCCGTGCCGGGTCTTCCTCGCTGGCAATGACGGCGGCAAACCCGGCTGCAATCTGGTAAGGCTGCTTTTGCGAACCGCGATGCCATGCAATGCCAATTCTGCCGCTATTGATACTGGCCGCTAGGGTGGTGCCGGTGGCGAGTGAACCCGGCCAACCAGCAGCGGCAACACCCGGCCGCTGCTCCAGTGCGCCAGAGACAAAGTCCAGGTGCGTGCGGACTGCAGTAAGCGCTGTTTGCGTGGGAAAGGGGCAGACAAGCACTTCGTACTGATTGCCCGCCACCATCGCCAAGGCCGGGGCAAGGTCGGGATCGTTCAAGCCCCCAGCCATCGCACTGACCACAGCGGTTACGCCACCCGCCTGTACCAGGGTAGCCAGCTTGATGTCATTGCCGGCCTGGCCTTTGTGGCGTGCCTTGATAGTGACGACGGCCGCCGCTGCTGTGGCCGTCACTGGCAGGTCGGGTATCCCATTGACGGCAGCGGCGAGGGCAGTCGCCAGCTCGGTTGCCGTAGCCTGGCTGGCAATAGCGATATCTACCCTGACGCCCGCAATGTATAGGGCGAGCGCGCCGGCCGCCGTTGCCGGGCCGGTGAGCGTAACGGTAGCAGTAGCAGCAACCCCTGCCGCCGCATCGTCTACGCCCAGCAGGGTGAGCTGGATGTACGGGTTGGCCTGGATGGCAGCTCGGGCCATGAGATGCAGCATGGAGCCATGGCCGAACAGCCTGGCCGCTTCCTCGTCACTGAACACCGCAACGGCTTGCAGCGGCGGCTGATTGGCACCCGGCAAACGCTGGCCCACGGCCAGCACTCGCTGTGGATTGCCCGGCAGCGTGCGCACTGCCAGGCGGGTATTGAATTCGAAATACTTACCAGGCTTGCGGATGCTGGCCGGGATTGTATCGAAGGCGATATTGGCGCTTGCCATGACTTAACTCGCTTTCCTGTTGTGGGGCTTGGCTACAGCGGCCACTTCAACCGCTGCCGCTTCAGGTTCCTGGGGAAGACTTGCGTCTTTGACTTCGACCAGATCACCCGTGGCAAGCTGCCGCAGGTAGTAGGCGCTGGCCTCCACCTGGACGGCTTGCTTGTCGGTGATATAGCTGCGCGGTGCGCCTTCCTTGGGTACCTGTAAACCAGGTGCAGCAATGACTTTCATGGGTGTGGCTCCTGCGTTCTTACGATGTCTTGCGCGTCATGCTTGCCATCGACATCTGGTTGAAGGTGGTAGTGAAGCTGCACCGAGGTCAGCACCCCGGCACGTTCGGTCTGGCCCTGGTAGGCGCTGAACAAGCTATCTGCACCAGGTGCGTCCATCTCGGGCCAATGTCCGTTTTCCAGGGCGCCCTCCATCCACACGGTATGGAACTCGCAGGCAAACACGGAAAACGCCTGCCGTTCCAAGGCGGTATTGAACAAAGTGCGAACACGGCCAGGCTCGAAATGATCGATGGGCAGCCCAAGGTCTTGCCGGATCAGCAGGCGGCGCACCGCAGTCACCAGTTGGTAACTACCAATCTCGCCCTTGCCGGCACCACCGCGACGGCTGGCGGCCTCGTTACGGACATTGCGGGCGCCCACCATGACCACAAAGCTGCCGGCCGAGCGCCAGCGATCCTTGCTATTGCTATGCGGCTTGGTGTCCTTGACGCCACCGAACGTGACCCAGGCGGCAGGGAAGCGGCGAACTGCCTCGTCCACTGTTTCTATCTCCAGTTCGCCGCCATAGCTTTCGACAGACATGACCATCCGCCCCAAGCCAGCCTTGAGCCTGGCAATGATTGCCAGCTCCACGCGGGAGATGATGTCCAGCTCATGGATGACTACGGCCATTACCAGCTCCCCCCATCCCGACCGAAGACCCGACCACCGCCCAACATCTGGACGGTGTTATCGACCACCACTTCGCCACCCGATGGCAGGACACCAAGCTGCACCTTGCCGTTGGCCGCCAGCTTCAGAAAATCCACGGCATTGCGGAAACGCTCGCTGATGTCATCGGTGGTATTGGCTTCGGCACCGCATAGCCGGTACCGCGCTATATCGCAGACCACCCCCACCAGGAAGCGAGGCGCGCTTGCAAGCGGTACCTGATAACGCCCCGCCAGATAGGCATCAGCCTCGCCACTGGCATCTTCCAGGGCTTGATTCAGCACATGTGCGTCTATCTCGCCCTGGTTGTCGCGGTCTGTAAGCGCCAGCACTTCGCGCACGCCGAAGCGCACCTCCATGTCTGCCTGGGTGGCATACATCGTCAATCCCCCAGGTAGCCGAAGGAGACCGAGAGCATGGGTTCGCCCTGGAGCAGCTCAAGCTCTGCTTCCTCCAGGTCATCCAGCCGGATATCAACCGGGATGCGGCTGAATACGCGGCCAGCACGCCGGAAGAATTCGGGCTTGGACGCCACCCGCACTACCCGCTGCATGGGCTGCTCCGCATCGTCCTGCTCGAACTGATCCGATGCGCCCTCACCGACGAGGGGCGTGGTGGCCTGCACCTTTCCGGCATCCAGCGATGCTAGGCCATCGGGCACGGCTGCTGGCACAAAGTCCGGCAGCTTGGCGGCAGCGAGCGCCTCTTGCTCCTTGGCGCTGCCCGTAGTGCCTCCAGGCTTTGCCTGGCTTTCTGTCTTTCGAGCCATGTCCAGTCCCCTTATGCGGCAGTACCGTCAGAGCCGAAGGCTTGCTGCCAGAAGCCATAGCCCCCTGCAGCGCGTGCTTCCGCGCCAAATTTGAACTTCTTGCGGTTAAACACATCGTCAGCCTGTGGGTCGGTCTGCTCGACAAAGACCGGCTTCTTGCGCTCCTGGTAGATGAAAGGCTTGATGGGCTTGGTGGTATCCAGCAGGAACCAGGCGGTATTCGAGGTCAACCAGGGCGCAACGACGACCTTGGCCGTACCCTTGTAAGGGTTCGGGCTGTCGTCGGGGAACTTGTCCATGGTCATGAGCAGGTTGGCGACGTCCTGCAGGGCCACCGGCACCAGCAGCACATTGGGTGTGATGTTGAGGGGGCGGCCCTCGTCGTCGGTGAATTGCCCCATGGCGATGCGTGCGGCACCATAGCTGGCCTCAGCGGCCGCCAGCGAAGCGGTGGACAGACGCTTGGTACCCCTATTGGAAACCGACTGCCCTGCGACAGGGTGGTCAGTATCAAAGAAGTATTGGCCGTCATAGCAGAGCGAGGTAAAGCCCTTGTTGATCACCTCAAAGACGATTTCATCAGGCAGCTGCTTGGCTGAATGACCCGCCATCTCAGCCTGGGGCTTATAGATGCCCAGGTTATCGTCGTCGATGTCGTTGCGATCCACCTCGACGGTGGCCTCCCAGTCATCATTCGTGATGCTGTACTTGGAAGCCGCCAGCGACTTGACCGCCTTCTCACCTATCCACTTCTTCATGCGAGGAAAGTTGCTCAACCAGGCGTAATCAACCTGCTTGCCAGTAGACGGCACCAGCATGGCCACGGATTGCCAAGTGCTGGGTGCTTCGGCAAAGGCGTTGTTAAAAATCGTCAACAGATTGACGAAGATGGCGGAGATTGTTCCCTTGTTCACCAACATGGAGATGTCCTTTACCGGGTGGTGGTTAGATGATCCAGACGCCATCGGCATCAATACCCAGCACGATGCCGGCAACTGACCGGGTGTTCGCGCCATGGGTACGGGCTACCGTCTGGTTGTCCACGATGTAGGCAGGCTTGCCGAGGCTGGTCTGATTGACCGGGTCGCCGGCGTCATTGGCGAACTTGGCGGCCTTGCCCCGCCGCACCAGGACGACCTGGGCACCATCGCCGCCACCGCTGTTATCCACAGCGTTGTCAGCGACGCCGAGATAGGTCAGCGTGCTTGCCGTCGCGCCATTGACGGCGAAGCCTGCAGCGTTGGCGCACACGATCACGCCGCCAGGTATCTTGGTGCCGGCCGCGACAGCGACAGGTATGAGCTGCCCATCCTTCAATGGGGTATTGCGATCTTGGGTGGTGGTCGCCATGGTCTAGGCTCCCAGGTTCTTTTTGACGTCTGCTGGGTCGCTACCCATCATGCGGCACACCGCAAGCGTGTCCGCGTCCAAGCCCGTACTTGCATCAACATTCGGACGATTCGCCGACTGCTGACCGGACAGCGCTGCAATGCACGGCGCGTCGGCCAAGTAGGTCTTGAGCGCAGCGAGGTTCTGCTTACCCAGATCACGCGCCCAGCCTTCCAGGGCAGGCGTCAGGGCGCCTTTGTCCAGTGCGGCCTTGACCAGCTTGTCCACCTCACCGCCCACCACCTGCGATGTCAGGGCGGCGAGCTGCCCTTGCATTTCCCTTACCGCATCAATGGGGACAAACTTCTCCGGGTCGGGTGTCGTAGCGGTGGGTTGGCCGACCTTGGCGGTCAGTGATGCAACCTGGGCGGTCAGTTGTTGTGCGTTGGCAGCGTCCGTACTCAGCTTGGTAAGGGCTGCCTGGATTTCCGCTTCCGTTGCCGTTTCCGGCAGCTTCAGCAGTTTGCATAGGGCGACTTTGTCCACGGTGTTCTCCGAGGTGGGTGGATTGGTGGGTGGGAAAAGGGAAAGCGCGGCCGTCAGCGCAACCTCGCTAAGGAGATCAAGGCCGGGGTTATTGGTAATGGCGGCATGGGCAATGCCGGTGACGTCGCCTGTTACCGGGTCATAGGAAAAGACGGGAGATTGGAATCGATACTCGCGGGCATCGATCAAGGCAGCAGCTCGCTCCATCCAATCGACATCAATGGCGTACAAGCCACCAGGCTCGGTATCACTTGGCTCACACCATTCCAACTGAGAAAACCAACCCGCTGCAGGCGCGGGCTGGCCGTTTCGCTCTGTGTGCAGCGTCTGATGCTCGTAGTCGATGACGAAAGGAACGCGCCGCTGTTTAGCGTCAGCGACGATGCGGGCTGCTAGCTGTGCATTCAGACGCCAGGCCTTGCATTCGACAGGTCGGCTATCGCGGGAACGGAATTCGCCGGCCGGTAGCAAATGCAGCCGGGGGCCACGCGGGCCGATTTCCAGGGTGAGCGATGCGACAGCAGGGGATGTGGTTTTGCGAGACATGCCGCCATGATGGCGACGGCAAGGAATCAGGCCGGGATGGCGGACGCCAGTAGGTATGTGGGCTGATTGGGGCGGACTACACGCGAGGGCGGGGGCAACAAGGCGGTTAAAGCCCGGTTAAAACCGGCCACCCTGTAGGCGCGGGTAGAACGGTGGCCTTGCAGTGGCAGCAAGCGCGCCTAGGCGCCCTTATGCCGCAGGGCTAAACGAGCGTAGCCAGGTACTCGGAAACCGTTGCTTCCATCTCCGAGGCATCCACCTCGGTGAGTACCAGGAATGGCCTGGCTGGCATCTTCACTTGCCACCCTTCACTGGTATAGCGAGTGACCTTGACGCGCTTATGGCTGTCTTTTGCGAACACCAGGAGGCGGCCATTCTTGCCCTGGCGCAACAGATTGCCCTTGGCATCTGTTCGGTGCCGAACCCAACCAGAGCGAGCGGCATGGTTGATGGTGCCGCCAAATTGATGAATGGCCGCATATTTGACATTGGTACCCACCATGGCGGTATCCCGGTCGCTCTGCGCCGTGATGGAGTTGCGCAGGCGGGCCGAGTCAGTCAGCACCTTCCCGCCGACCCGGTCAGGCCGGCGCTTGAGGGTCTTGGCCGACAGCCCCTGCCATGCAGGTCTGCCGCCCTGGGCAAAGTTCTGCTCTACGGCATCCTGCATAACCTCGCGCAGTGCCCGCATGACCGGTGCCAGATTTCTACCAGCAGCCGCGATACGGCCCAGCTTTTCATTGACGAGTGCGAGGTCGATCTTCACTTCATGCATGCTTAGCTCCGGTGCTAGACTGCGCTGTAGGCAGTAGTTTCCTAGGGAAAGGTTGCATCCGCGCCCGCGTATGCATGATCCGGTTCGAGTCCGGCGCTGCCTATAGCTCACCCCATAGCAGCTTGTAAGCAGTGGCATCCTTCAGAGCCTGGCCGCTGCTCATTATCTTCCCCGTTCTCACCAGGTTGGTTTTGATTCGCCCTGTCTTCCCCGCCTGCAGGCTGCGGCCGCGCACTTCGTAGTCCATCACTATCACCAGCTTGCCTTCCCCTTCCGGCATCCGGTAGGCATAGAGCAGCGATGGCTTGTCATGGGTCATGTCCAGCAGCACGGCATCGGGGGCGGCGATCTTGTTGGGCAGCGTTTCCCAGAATTCATCCGGCAGCGCCTGCGCCTTGGTATGGCGACGGGCATGCAACAGGTCTTCATCGCGTATCGAGATCACACCGGACTCGGGCAGCATGTCGTGCAGTTCCAACCTATCCATGGCCTGTGGCTTGATCGCGCCCACATGACGTATTTCGCCACGAGGTAGCTTGTCCTGCCTGGCCCAGGCGCCGAAGTCCTGCACAAGCGCAGAAAGGGTGCGTGGCTGCGCCAGCGCCTGGTCAACCGCCATGGCGGCAAGACGGGGCGCAGCAGTGACAGACCGATCCAGCAGGTGTTTACCCAGCTCGGCCAGTTGCACCTGGCCGCCATTGAAGCCGAATCCCGGATCAGCCGTAAAAGTCTCTCCGCTGGGGAGCTTGAAGCCCTTGGTCGGCACCAGTCGCGCCTGGTCACCCATGCCTATGGTCTGCTCTACATCGACCAGGGCGGGGCCACTCTCGGATAGCGGGATGCTCTCTCGCTCAATGTCACGGCTACCGCGTGCCCGCACGCTGCACCGGCAGTTCCAGCCATTGGGCGGAAAGAAGGTCTGCCAAAATGGATCGTCATAGCGGAACACCCGACCGTTCATGCTTTTGTGGCGTGGGCGAGTCCGGTTGTCCAATACCGCCACATATTGCCAATAGGGTCGCTGCCCAGCGTTGTCCAGGAACTGGCGATACTTGCCCGCCATGTACGCAGACTGGGTATTGGTGCGAAAGATCGTTTCCAGTCGGCGTGGGGATAGGCGCTTGCCCGCGACGTCCCCTGTTGCTTCATCGACGATCAGCCCCTTGCCAAGCCAGCCCTTACGCTCCAGCACTGGCTGCAGCTTCTTCTTGAAATCGGTAAAGGTCTCACCGCCCTTGATGGCATCCGTCACCGCCCCACGGATATCCTCCAGGACATCCTGCTTAAGCACGCCTGCCACCGTGAAGGCTTTGGCATGTGACTCCGCCCAGACATCCTGCCAACGGAAGCCCATGGCGTACCCCTTGGCCTCGAAGTGGGCGATGGCGGCTTCTGGCGGCAGGCCAAAGGCAAACGATAGATCAGGTGCGCCCACTGATCCGCCCCCAGACATCGGCCACAAAAATCGCCCTGGCCAGCAGGTCGGTCAGTTCATCATCAGGCATGTCGGGATAGCTGGCGACCATGGCAGCAATGGCGGCTTCCGGGTCTGCTGTCTCGCGTAGCGCGGTGATGGCTGGGGCCAGCGCCCTGGTCATTGCGCTGTTGAGCTGCTCACCTGGTAGACCATCCAGCAAAGCATCTATCGCCGCCTGGTCGGCCGGCACCAGCTCGCCAGCACGATTGCGTAGTACCGCGAGATAGCGAGCAGCGGCATCCTTTGCGGGCTTGGGTGGCTTGTCTTCGCCTGACTGTTTGCCCAGCACGGCCTCGCCGTCCATGGGCTTGGGGATGCGCAGCTTTTCATGCGCCCAATTGACCGGCACCTGCATGCCCGACTCGACCAGTTTGGGCAATGCCTCTGCGTACTGCGCCAGGTCTTCCGCCTCTACCACATCAAACATCAAGCGCGGGCAGCGCCGAGGGTCTGCCCCCGGTCGATTGACCGCCATAATCGGCCATAGCAGCTGCCTGGTTAGCGTGCGGGCCAGTTGCCGGGCATCGGAACGCAGAATGTCGTGGCGTACCTCGTTATGGATATTGCCCAGCGCATTGGTACTGGTCTTGCCGTCAGCCTGGGCGGTCAGGGTTTGCCCCAGGATCACCTTGCTTTCGGTTTTCTCGCACCAGTTCATCATGGCCTCAAACGGCTCATGGCTACCGGCGGCCGCATTTTGAAAATCGATATCCATGCCTTCGGGGATGATGCCAGCAGCCGCATGACCAATCATGGTAACGGCCCGCAGCAAGGTAGCCTTCTCCTGATCGGACGCGCCAGGCATGTATTTACCCACCCGCATGGGCAAGCCATAGATTTCCAGGAACTCAGCCAGATCTCGCACCGAGTAGTTCTTGAAGAGGTAGGGCCAGCACAGTGTGCGGTGCAGGCCACCACGGGCGAGGTAGCCGCTTTTGGCCTTATGTATATGTACCAGCCAGCCGAAGTCCCATAGCTTCTCACCAAAGCCTGCATTGTTGAGCAGTAAGGTTTTGTGGTCTTCCTGGGAAATGGTGAACCAGTTTTGCGGGCGGCTATTCAAGGCTACCGGAAGGGTCTCTTTACCCTGGCGCTGCCATTCCAGTTCCTGACCGCTGAAGCCATGGCCTATGGCGTCCATCGCGTTGAGTATGATTTCCTCCAGCTCCAGGCTCTCGACCACCTCATGCAGCCATTCGGCGTCCGCCTTCTCGCTTTTGCTGGCGTTATTGGGCGGGACAATATCCCAGTCGCAGCCGGTCAGCGCCTGACGGCGCTTACCCATCTCGGTCAGTATGTGTCCGTCCTTCTCTTCCATGTCACGGAACAGATCATGCTGACCCTGCAGGTCACCACGTTCTGCCTGTTCCAGGATGGCATGCAGGCGCTGCGGGGTCAGCCCCTTTGAGGGGTGTTCCTCCCAGCGTCGATATAGGGTGGACATACGTGCGGTTTGCGGCTCACCAATTGCCTGGCTGCTGATGGGGTTGCCCTGGAGGTCTACGATTTGCGCCATATATGTCACCAAGCGCCGGCTTTGCCGGCTCCGTTTGTGCCACCCCAGCTGCCTTTGCTGGTCGCGGCCTGAAAATCAAATGTGGTGGAGCCGCGTGTGGACGCGAGCATCCAGAGAATGTGCAAGGCCGACAGCCCGTCATAGTGGTGGCCGCTTTGTGCTTCGGGCCAAGTATCCAGCTCGGCGAGAAGCAAGGTCAGAGACGGGCTGATCAGGATGCGTGGCGCAAACTTGTCCGCGACATACGGCTCCAAGGAGTCGATGCGAACCTCCGGCCCGACGATGGCTGTCACACCGATTAGCGGCAGTGGTACACCAGCATCCATGCCGGCCTGGATGAAGGTCTGGCGGGAGTGCTCGTAAGCGTTGTTGTTCTCGAAGCCGATACCCAGGGTACGAAACTCACGCTGCGCTGCTATCAGGTCAGCCTCCAGCTTGGAGGGAACGCGGCGCTTGATCTCAGCCTCAACCACATGAAGCAGCTTGCGCTGCCTATCCCAGCCGCCGATGACGATGGCCGAAGGGTCGGACTTCTCGTTCCTTCCCATGGATGGGTCGCAACCGCCGTACATCACCCAGTCCAACTCGCGCCGCACCCAGAAGGTGATATGGCCGAACACCTTGTCTTCATCACTGCGCGGCTCGCCCTGCATCTCGGTACTGAAGGCCTTGGAGGCCTTGGCACGCTGACGCATCAACCAGTACAGCGTGCGCACTCCCGGCCAGGAAATCACCGCCCCTGCATCCATTGCAGCCTGGTTGTCCAGGTAGAAGCGATACGACGGCAGCTCGCTATCGGGTAATGCCTTACCCTGCTCGCTGGCGACTTCCTGGGCGGCCCGGTCGGCGTTGAGCATCAGCTCCTGACATTCGGCCCACAAGTCCATATTGGTGGGCAAGGTGGCGATGGCGCGGAAGTGGTGAACGACATGGCCTATCGTCTTCTTGGCCCGACTGATCGGGTCGTCCTTGTCCAGCACGGTGCCCACACCCACATACTTGACCGTGCCATCCGGTGGCCCCAGATAGTCGATGGCCTTGGTCAGCCACTCCCAGCGATTCGTCCGCTCGGTCGGCGACTTGGCCTCGCTATCGGTAATCAAGTCATCCCCCAGCAGCAGCTTGGGGCGGCTGGCACCGTGGAACGTACCCCGGATTGCCTGTTCCGCACCGAAGGGTTCGACCTTCATGCCAGTACGGGTGATGAATTCACCGACCTTCCACATAGGGCCACGACCACAGGCATCAGGGAAGTCCAGTGCCAGGGCGGCATTGACCGTCAGCTCGGTCTTGACCACTTCCAGCAACTTGGTGGGCAGCCGTGTTTCCGCGCCCAGCAGGATGATGTAGTCGATAAAGGGGGGAGGTAGACCACGCCAGCCCATCTCGGCGCGCACTTCCGGCCGCTGCATCAAGCCCTGGATTGCACACCAGGTAGGGCCGATCTTGGTCAGTAGAGAGGACTTGGCCTCACCCCGAGGTGCTACCCACCATTCGGTGGCGCCCCCAGTCTGATCGAGCAGCTGCGGGAAGCGGTTGCAGAAATGTGCCTGGAACAGCGACGGCTTACCACGCACATGGTGCGGAAAGTAGGTGTACGCAAAGAACTCAAAGTCCCGGTCATGTAGCACGCGCTTGCGCCTGGCAGCGATAGCTTCAGGAGTAGGATCAAGGCCCGACTGGTGGGCCTCGATGTCTTTCTTCAAGTCAGCGACCAACTGCGCCAGTTCGTCCAGGAACTCCTTGCTGGACAGGCTTGGATTTACGCTATCCATACGCCTTGCTCACTTCTTCGCCAAAGGGGTGCAGTACCTCGGCCAGCGAACCAGCATGCTGGGGGTACTTGTCACGGATGAATTTGACCAGGCGCTGCAGCACGTCCATGGCCGTCGCCAGCTGAGTGGTTTCCGGCATGAGTTTGGTGGCAACCTTGGACAACTTGAGATAGCTGTCGGACAGGCTGGCGAGCATCTGCACCTTGACCGCAGGCGGCATGTCGGCGGTCTCATTGATCGTCTGCAAGGTGGCCTGCACCTGGAGTACCACCAGTGCGAGGGTCTGGCGTGATACTTCCTCTATGCCGCCACCCGCCAGCATCTGCGCACCACGGGCCTTGTCCCAGTCGTCGCCCATTTCCTTGGCGGCATACTTCCAGCGACGAGCAGTGGCCTCCGGCACGTTGTGCTTGGCGGCGGCGGCGGGCATGTCCAGGCAATCGAATACGAAGCTGGCGCGCACGGCCTGCCTGACGTTGTCACCATGAGCCATGGTTAATCAGCCTCTGCAGCATATTCAGCACTGACCAAACCGAATGCCACCAAGCCATGATCGCCAAACTGCTCGCACACGCGCCGTAGCTCGGCGGCAGCCAGCAGCACCTTAGCCTGGTCATCTGGTGGCATGCTCGCGATGTGGCCGCGAAACAGCAGCAGCGTTTGCATTTCATTTGTCATGATCAGCTGCCCCCATTCAGTACACTGGCTAGTGCTGTTCCTGCGCTAGCCAGCGCCGACTTGAGCGCATCAATCTGACCCGGTGCGGAACGCTGTACGCCAGGTGCATCCACCCTGCCCATGACTACGTCCAGGCCACGGTCGGTCAGCATGTAGACATCGCCGCTACCTGCCTTGGTGTACCCCTGCTCGGTCAGCCAAGCGCAATCAGTACGCAAGCGATCCACCCCGGCCGCATAGCCAACGTCATCCAGCATGGACTGCAAGGTGCGCAGATTGGATTGATAGGCGCGCATCAGGGACAGAGACACCAGGATGCAATGGCGGCGAGCAGCATCAATGGAATGGCTCACGACTTACCCCCCAGCAGCTTGCTATGGATCAGCTTGAGCGTATCGGCAGCACCCTGAAAGGCACCGCTAAGTTCTGATATTTCACCCGCGACATCGTCAATGCGCTTGTGCAACCGCACTAGGTCTTCCTTGGATGGCGCGGCAGCGACTGCCTTCTCCAGCTCTATCAGGCGCTTGCCAACCTTCTCGCTCAGTTCGGAGTCAGCCTGGCGCAACTCTTCGGCCTGTACCCGCTGCGAGTCTTCATACTTGGCTAAGCGGTTGGATAGCTTGCTCAGCTCGGCGTCATGCTGCTTTGCCCGGCTAGAGTCTGCTTCATCCCTTGCCTTGAAGCGCTCGGTCAGCATGCGGTCGTACTGGTTCACGAGCATGCGGCCCAGCCCCCAAAATGCGCCGGCCAGCAGTGCCGTCAATGACAGCAGCAGCGTTGCCGCCTTCCAGAAATCAATCTCTATCATCATGTCTAGCGCCTCCTTTGCGCCGGGTTCTTCTCGGATCGGGATTTGCAGGGCACGCACAGCTGACAGCCCGGCTCAGCCAGCCGGCGTGCTTCAGGGATGGCCTCTCCGCAATGGCCGCATACCAGGGCGGACTCGGTGGGCCTGGGCCGCCGTATCCCCGCCAGCGTGGCGGCTACGGCGGCATCCCTGGTTTCCTGTTCCAGTTCACTGGCACGATCAAACAGACGGCTCATTCGTGCCCCTGTGCCAGGTCAATCAACTTGTCCCGCTGGACGGCCTGGCGCTGGCACCAGGCACCGTAATCCTGGGCATGCTGTAGGACATCGGCGAGGCTGGCACCGGAGTCGAGAAGGTCATCCCCGAGTAACCAGGAATCAGCGGCGAGGGCATCGGTTCCCGCTGGCGCAGCTCGGCCGGTAGCGGTGGTCGTGTCGTCGGTAGGCAATCCAAACCCCCGGTTCCAGTCGCGCAGGAAGCCGCGAGTAAGGACAACGCGAGGCAAGGCAACAGGTACAGCGCCCGGTGTGGGCTGGTAGACGGTCGTAACATGGGGAATCCTTCGCTTGAGTTGCTGCTGTAAGGTTGCGATCTGGACGCGCTGGTCTATCACCGCCTGGGCCAACTTGCCCCCCAGCTCGGTCTCTGCCTGGTAGCGCACCAGGGCACGGCGGCTGGCTTCTGTGCTTGCCACCGCATGGTCACGCTGCAGGCCTGCCAGCGCGGCTTCGCCCTGGTTACTGGCATAGCGATAGCCCAGCACACCGCCGCCAAGCAGGCCGGACACGGCGGCAATCGCCACCCCGACTGCCAGCCAGGTCAGCACCTGGCGTCGATACATGAGCAGAGGCAAGGCCATATCAATGCCCCCAGCGACGTTGCCGCAAGGTCTGCAGCACGATGGTCACAGCGGCGGCCTGGCTGGGTTGGCGGGCAACGGCGATACGCTTGTTGCCGACATAGGCCGCCGCCTTGGTGCCGTCCTTGAAGTGCTGCAGGACAAGCACAAAGGCAGGTGCTTTATGGTTGCGCTCGTCACGCAACTGAAAACGCTGGGTGGTTCTCATGGTTGGCACACTCCAGGGCCGAACCCTGCCGCGATAAAGCGGGGTTCGTAGGTGAGCAGGATCAGGCGGGGGTAGTGGGTGTTTTCGCGGAAGGCGGCGGCACTGCGGCCGGCATTGACCTGGTCGAGTTGGCCGAAGTTGACTAAGGGGTTAAGCCCCCTTGCCACGGCCAGCTTCTCGTCCCGGTAGACCCAGCCTAGGCCGCCGTTATATCCACGCATGGCCTTAGCCATCTTCTGGCAGCTATCCGCGCCCTTTACGCGGTGCCATAGCCAGCGGTCATAGCTCACCAGGGCGCGGATATCCCATGCAGGGGCGGTGACTCCCCAGCCGTCTCTGGGCGCTAACATCGGGTCTATGCTCGGCATCCACTTGGCGGTGGCCGGCATAAACTGGCCTACGCCTCGGGCACCCACCGGGCTGACCGCGCCAGGCAGGCAGCGGCTTTCCTGGAATGCCTGGGCCGCCATCGATGCCGAGGGCGCATTGATGCCCCACACCGCCCGCGCCTCACGGATGAACAGGCCCTGGTATTGCTGGCACTTGCCGGGTAGGTTGGCGGCAAAGGCCATGCTAGCCAGCACGATCAGGACAATGACGCCAAACCGAGCCAAGAACCGGAAGGGAGCAAGCAGCAAGCGCATGGCTATGCTCCCAGGCCTACGGCGATCATGGCGCAGGCCATGATGATGGCCCGCCGCAGCATGGCTAGGCCGAACACCAGTTCATAGCCCGACACCACTGGGTGGTCGGCACACCCATCCAGGCCGCAGGTCGTGTGCCACTTCTCCGCGACCAGGTAACCATCAGGACGGCCATAGGGAAAGGCCAGCACGTCCAGGATGTAGGCCACCGTACCGGCAACCATCACCAGGCTGACCTTGTGCAGCGCGGTCAGGAATGGCGTGGGGTGGTCAGTGATGCCCATTTGCCGGGTGAACAGCCACATGGCAGTAATCGCCATAATCGTGACGATGACCCAAGCCAGGCGCAGCTTGCGATAGTGCTTCATGGTGTTGCCTCCGTGCGTGGTTGGAAATGCGCAGGCATGGCACGGCACGAAAAGCGAGGCGAGTGGTAGCGGCCGCCCGATTCCTTGGCGCAGGCGTACAGGCCGACCAGGGCATGAATGACCTGGCCGGACTTATCTGCAGGGAAAAGGGCGTGCGCGCACTTCGCGCAGCCTTGGGGATGGGGTGTTTGTGTCGTAGCCATGGACGTCAGTTTGTCCATGTACGCGCAAGGGGCCGGGATGGCCGACGCCAGTAGTAGGCAAAAAAATCCCCGCACTAGGCGGGGTAAGAGGGGGGTAATTACTTGTCTGGGATTTGCTTCAATAGCTTCTTAGCATCTACCCAGGCTACCTCGCTCTGATGAGGCATAAGCTTGCTGCAGTAAACGTATTCGTTGCTGTAATCGCCACCATTGACCTTGGGGCTACGGCTCATCGCGATTACACGGTACCAAGTACACGCTTTTTCGGGCGTCTTCTGTATATAGTCCGGCGAACCAGCATTTCCCCATCCAGTGGCATAGCTGTATGCCAGGTTTCGCTGTGCCTGGTAGTCGCCCTTCATTGCCTTACCAAGTAGCTCACTCTCGGTTGCAGCATGTGCTGCTACTACGGCAAGTGCTGCCGTCAGACCAACAAGCATTTTTCTCATCCCAACCTCCAAAGACATCAATCGAACAGAGCCAGCTGCGACTCTTGATTGGTCGCTGCTGCCGAAGCCGAAATATCCGTCTTTTTGAGGATTCGGTAAATCCACCGATCATCCAGGCGATACTTTAGTGCCAGTGCGATCACAGTATCGTTTCCCGACATAGTGCCGATCAGCGTGTCATAGTCGGCCCGCAGTCGGCGGTCACGCAATTCCAGCAACGCTCGTTCGCACTTGGGTATCTTCAGCAGCTCGCCGCCGAAGTATTCGGTAATCTTGTTCGCCGCCTCAACGCCCACGACTTCAGCAAGGAACTCATATCGCGCTTCGCCCAGTCGGCTAAGGTTCTTGCTGACAGGCCAAGTGATGCCCCCCATCCGCTTTACCAGCTCAATGGTGAGGGGGAAGCCGATCAGCCGTATCAGCGTCTGGATGACTTCAGGCAGCAGGTGCTCCAGACCTTGCAGTTCGTTCACGGCATCGGCGGGAAGATCAAAGGCATTCATCTCACTTTCCTTTCATGCTTCACGGCATCTCGATACAGCGCAGCAATCACGCCCTGCAGTTGCCTGGTATCCAGCCAATCGCATTTTTCTACCTGGTACATGCGCATAGCAATGCCATGGGCGTATGCCCAAGGCCTGCCAGCTTCTGCGAGCTGGGCCTCGATCTTCGATATCAACGCATCACGACCAGCAGGTGGATTCGGCCGCTTGCCCTTCCGCGCCGCCGTTCTCGGTGCGAACCCAAGGCGCTGCAGCTCAGCCAGCACCTTGTCTTGCCCGGCCCGGTCGAGCTTGCTGGCACTATCAACCTGTGCAACACGCTGCAGCATGCTGCGGTAGCTGGAGTCATCCATGCCAAGCTGGTTCTTGGCGATATGTATCTTGGCGAGAGCAGCGTTTCTGGCGGTCATTGTCTTTACTCCAACGTGCTGGCTAGTTCGCTCAGCAGTTCAACCTTGGCTAAGTCCACCAGGCCATCACCTACTGCGGCACGCAGTTGGCCGAGTGCTATCTCGGCAGCAGCAATCCGGTCTGCAACCTGGGCAGCACTGCCGGCGCCATCGAAGAAGTGCCCCGGCAGGACAGCCACCAGGCCGCCGAACTGGACTACGCTGCCGAGGACGGTTGCGGCGACACCGTGCTGTACCAGCGCGGCCTCGTAGATCAGTTGCTCGGCGGACTTGGTCTCCATGGCTACCTCAGCGAGCGTCGGTCAGGGCTGGCGCGTCGGCCGACATGCCACCGACACCATGGTTAAGCTGCACATGGCGGCCAGCAGCGGCACCGGCATCCAGATCACGCCATTCGTGGTCACGCTTTGGGCCACCAGCATTCCGGTCACGGGTCTTGAGGTCGGATAGCTTGCGGTAGTGCAGCGCAAGGAAGGCGGACACGGCTTCAGCCTGATGCGCATTACCTACGGCAAAGTCACCGACGACACGGCGCACCGAACGCACCCAGGCATCGCAGAACAGATCACCACGGCGTATGCGTGTCGCCAGCTTGCAGCGCTTGAGGTGCTTCGCGGCGTACTCGGCGCGGGCCTTTTTTGCCTGGCGTAGCAGTACCGCGAAGGCATAGCCGGCAACTTCAGGCGCCGCACCACAGCCGATGAACTTCCACGATCCGCCAGTCCACCCCGATGTGAACAACAAAGTGCAACCGAAAGCGCGAGCCACTACATCGGCCAGGAACGACTCCCAGTCAGCCGGTACGGACTTGGCGCCGGCCTTGGCGCTTGCTTCGCTCACTTCCGATGCCAGTACGTCCTGCTCGCCCACGTTGTATTCGGCCATTAGCTTCTGTGCTTGTCGCATAGCTGCAGCGGCCTCATGCTCGTTTCCGCTTTTTGCGAGCGCGAGGCACTTCTTAATCTTGCCTAAGACCTTGCTCGTTTCCATCTCGACTCCTTGTCGGTTAATCCACTTCCCATAGCCGGCCGGTTTAACCAGTCGGCTATGGGCAGGGGACTACTGCTCTGGCCCAGGCGGTACAGGTGACCAGTGCGTTACACCGGTAGCCGGTACCCCATCCACGTACATCCAGTCGGCGCCATCGTGGTATCCCATCCAGACAGGCTCGGGAGCCAATGGCGAGAAGACCAGCACCGAGATACCGGCATCGGGCATGCTCCGTTGTGTGTTATTCCAGGGCAGCATGGTTTGCTCCTTGTCAGTTGGGGCTGGCATTGGCGGCCATGCGAGCATGGATGCCATCCACCAGGTCTGCGCCACGCAGCAGACAAGCTGCTGTCGAGCGCGCCGTTTCAGCCGTAAACGCGGCGGTTCGCACCACTTCGCCGCTATCGGCCACCTGCTGAAGCACGACGGCAAACTCGCCGTCGCGCCGTGCTACTGCCACACGTAGCGTGGCGTTCTCGTTCAGCGACATGGTCAATCTCCGGTAAGTAGATGGCTGTCGCGTCGCTCGGGCATGCGTACATCGCCGGGCTGTACCAGCTTCAGCTCCAGATTCGGTGGCCCCTGTACGGCGTACACGTAGCTACGCCCCTGGTAGTCCTCTTTGCACTGCACGGCCTCGCTCAGCAGCTTCAGCACCTGAGTGCCTTTATCCGCATCCAGCAACAGGCTGACGTAGCCCACGCTCAGGCAACACAATGGCTTGCTCTTGGCGCGGCTTGCCTTCGGGGCGGCCATTACGCCTCCGCCAGTTCATCGCGCTTCACCTCGTAGCCGAAGGCGTTCTCGGTTTTGAGGGCCGCCCCCACGTTGGCAAGGGTTTCCTGGTTGAGGTTGCGCATGGCTTCCTTGTCCAGTTCTTCCTTGATGCGGATACAACCAAGCAGGCCGAGCGACTTGAGCAGCTGCAAGGTGTCGCCCGCGTTCTTGACCACGACCTTGGTCGAGAGCCGAAAGCCGACATTGCCGAAGGACAGCACCTTGGTCTTGGTGGTGAGGAACTCCTGCCGGTTGGCCTGGCAGTAGTCCTTCATGGCGGCCTCAAGGCTGGCTCGGCGTTGCAGCAGCGGTTCTGCCTCTTCCTTGGCGGCCTCCTTCAGCTTGTCCACGGCTTCATCGTGGGCGGCCTGCAGCATCCCCAGTTGGCGGTCGATTTCGGCGATGTCGCGTAGCGCGCCGTCTACCTCGTCCCAACTAGAAAACTGTGTCCCTGCGATACGTTTACGTGCCATTGCTTCTTCCTTTTGCGATCACGCCCAGGATGGTCTGGACATGCTGTTTTCCAATTTGCCGCTGCTCGGTGGTGAGCTTGCGGTTGCTGCTACGGCTGCCGGTGTCGTTCCAGCGGGCCGCCGTTGAGGATTGGGCTGTGCTGGGGTCGGGCGGCGCCCTGGCCGCGCGGGCCGCTTCTTCGCGCTGGTATTCCGCCCAGACGTTCTGCTTGGCCTCGGCCATGGACAGTCCCAGACTGGTGGCGAGTGCCTGGGCGCGGGCACGCAGATCGGCGGCGACCTTGGGGTCGAGTACGGTGGTCATGCGTGCTCCCGCCAGATCACATCCACCCCGAATACCCGCAGCATGAATCCCTGGTCATGGCCGACCAGGCAGCGGGTCAGCCGCCTGCCGCCATCGGAATGAGCATCCAGCAAGGCGGCGTTGGGGGCTTCCACCAGGACGGTCGAGTTGCGCCCGTTCAGTTGCTCGTTGAGCTGGCGCTTGACCACCCGGATGCCCAGGGCGCGCAGCTGACGCTCGGCCTCGTTCAGTTGGGCCAGCCTGGAAACAGCCAGCGGGTTCAGCACCTGCGGCTGGCTATCGGCTACGGCCGTCAGGGCCGTACCGGCATAGGGGCGCAGCAATCGGGAAACGACAGGCAGACTGGTCATGCTTGTTCCTCCTGGGGGCGATGGGCGCAGCCCTGGCAGGCACGCCAGTGGCGAACCTCACGCGAGCTGTTGATGGGGCATGGCCGGCTGGCGTACTGCCTGCAGGACGAGCTGGTGAGCGATTGCGCCAGGTGGGGGCAATCCACCGTGTCGAACCGCTCCAGGACACGGGTGGCGAAAGCATCCGTGCCACCGGCATAGCAACCGTTGAGAATCTGCGAAGTGCCGGTATGGTTGGCGTAGCCCAGCAAGGCAGCGGTACCGCGTACCCCGTGGGTGTCGGCGGCCTGCCGCAACAGCAGGAACCAGCGTTCACTGGCATAGGTGGGGGCGGCGACGGCCGTCATGCGGTCGCCCTCCGCCATACCACCTCGCCGAGGTTGGGGTCGTAAACCTCGCCCACGGTCGGGCGCCACACTGGCGCCTGGCGGCCGGTGTCGCGGATCAGCATCCAGCGAGCGCCACTTGCACCCTTGCGCATGGGTTGCAGATAGCCTGCAGCAGTAAGTGCGCGCAGGTACTCGGGCAGGCTGCGGCCCTGGTTCGCCTTGCTGGCCAGCGTCGAGAGCAAGTCCACCATGCTGAATTTCACCTGCTTGCGTATCAGCCACCACGCCTTGGCGCGCATGCCACTGGTCTTGCGGCCGGGATTGCGCCGCCGCACTGTCAGCGCCTTGCCCTCCGCGATGAATTGCCGGCCCTGCTGGGTCAACCTCCAGCCACCCTGGGTGGACTCGGCAAAGCCCCGGCGCTGCAACGTGCCCAGGCTGTTCTCCAGCTGCGCCCGCGCACACCTGAGCGCTGCCGCCAGCGTAGCCACGTCAGTCGGCTCCAGACCCGCCAAGGTGGTCAGGACAAGCTGCGCACTCATGGCCGCGCCCCACGCTTGATGTTGCGCTGCCAGTCTTCGCACAAGCGCATGCCCGCGATATCAGCCGCAGCCACCTCAGTCTTGCCGTTACGCTTCGCCAGTTGCTCAATGGCGGCGAGGGCATTCAAGGCCAGGCGCATACGGCCATCGCACTGGGCATGCACCTCGGCGACCACTTCCGGGGCGATGCGCACCTCGGCCAGGTCGCGGCAGATCAGGGTGCAATCGTCTTGCGTGATGGGTTGGAACTCGACCACCGCACCGATACGGCTGGCGATCTGCATGTGGCGGGCCAGCTTGGTCTTGATGTCTTCCATGCCGATCAGGACGACCGGCATCTCGGCAAGGTCGCTGATGTCGCGGATGTGTTCCAGGCAGGCCGCGCCATTTGCCAGGGCGTTCTGCACTTCATCAATCACGATGGGTGTCTGCTGCCGTGCGAACTCGCGGATGATCTTGGCGAACAGATCGCGGCTGCGCTGGTTGGTATCGATACCCAGGACGTCTGCCAGGTCGAGTTCCAGCTTATGGGGCGACCAGTTGACCGGTGCCCGCAGGAAGATGGCATTCGCCTCGGATGCCCATTGATCGACTGTGCTGGTCTTGCCCCGACCGGCAGGCCCGGTCACCAGCAGCATGCTGGCTTCCATCGCGCCGCGTGCCTCAATCTGGGTAATGCCGGCCCGGAATCGCTTGTAGTTGCTGACCTTGACGAACTGATGACGCATTGGGGTTTCCTCTCGCTGGTAATGGGGTTAGCCGGCTGCGCTGACGCTGCCGTAGATGTCTTGGTGTTCGCTGGTGGTGCGATACCAAGCCAGCCAGGTGCGGTCTTCAGCGCTGACGTGGTCGGGGTTGGCAATGAGCCAGTCGAACTTTTCGTAATCGGCGCTGAAGATCGGCCGGCGTGCGGTGGCCGGCGTGGGCAGGCTGATGACGTTGTCGGGTACCAGCTCGCCCTCCAGGGCGGGGACATCCCAGATGGAGTTGCTGGGCGCCGCGATGGCAGTAGGCTGGTGGCCGGAGTAGGTGCGGGCCAGCTCGGCATCCGCCTTGTCGATGATTTCCTGACCGCGCTGAATCATCCGCTCGGCCCGATCACCGGCCAGGCGCTCGACGAAGGGAATCGGGAAGGCGGCGCGGGTGTTGCCGTTCCACGCGGCGGTGCAGATGAACCGACCTTCAAGGTCGCGGATCACGACCGAATTGGCATCGTGGATGTCGTAGCCGACACGCACCTGGCTGCCGTTGTTGAGCTGTGCCAAATCGTCCGCGAAGTAGCGGTTGTGCCAAAGCCTGACCCAGCCACGATCTACCGCGCGCAGCACGTAAGGGCGGAACAGGTCGCGCAGCTGCTCGTCGTCCGGCTGTTCGATGGACTCGGCGACGATATGGGCGGCGTAGTAGGCGGCCGGGGTGTAGCGCTTGCCAGTGGCGGGGTTACGCGGTAACTCGCTGTGCTGGTGCTCGTTGTTGTACCAAGCGATCACCTGCTCCAGCCCATCCAGCAATTGATTCCAGGTCGGCAACTGTGGAGGTGTCTCGCCACGCTTGAGCGCCGACTCGATGGCCCGGCTGGTCTTGCGCAGGGTTTCCTTGTCCATCTTGCCGCCACGGAAGGTGGGGAACTGCTCGGCCAGACGTAGCAGGATGGTCTTGTGGGCACGCTCAATCAGGCCACGGCCCTGCGGATTCCCAGGGATACCGGTTTCATGGTGGATATTGAGCCGGGGCAGACAGCCTAGGGTGGGATCATCCAATGACTTGGCAACCTGGCCTGCTCCGTTGTCCGAGTAGTAGATCAGGCACTTGCCATGCAGCTGCACACCGTAGCGGATGGCGTCGCTTACTGCGATTTGGTTCTCGGACAGCGCCAGGCTCCAGCCCACCACCATGCGCGATGCGCCATCCAGTACCAGCGTGACCTCGGGTACAAAGGGCTTGCCGTGGTCGGGGTGGGCGATCTGGGCCTTGAGGCCATGGCCATCCCCCACCCAGACATCGTTCGGGCGTAGCACCGACCAGTCGCGGCGGACGTAGGGGAGCAAGGCTTTCAGCTCGGCACCGGTATGGCGGCCGCGTGCCAGCAGGTCGGCGGGCAATTTATCCAGGAAGCGACGGACGGCATGGATGCTCGGGACAACCCGCTCGACATCTGCATCGGACTGCGACCACTCAGCCGCGAACCGCGCATAGGCATCCACCACCGTGGGCTTGTGCGGCTGGCGGTAGTGCATCAGGAAGGTCTTGGCCCAGTCAGGCAGCGCCATGTCGGGCTGGACTTTCTTGGGTGCCAGGTCATTGACCTTGCCCAAGGCCAGCCAGCGCATCAGGGTGCGATGGCTAGGCAGATCGCTGCCGGACTTGCGACCGCGTGCGGTCTTGGCTGCCCGGAGCTGGGTCAGCAGCAGGGGTTCAATCTCACCGGCAGCAGCCTGGGTAAGCAGTGTCGTCAGTGCGGCTTCTTGCGAGCAGCCCGCACCTGCCTGTATGCGCTTGAGTGCCAGCAGCACGCCCTTGCGGGCATCGGCGACCAAGCGCTCGGCATCGTTCAAGCCAGGCAGGCATTGCTGGACACCGACAACACCACGCTGCACGCGCACTTCGCCCGTATGGGCAACGATGGGGGCTTTGACGATGCTGGCAGCGGCACGCTGCTTGATCTGTGCCTGTATGTCGGTGGGCAGGCTGGCGATGGCGTATTCCACACCGCCCCCCCGGCCGGAGCGGGCGCGGTGCGCCCACCCATCACGCTTAGCTGCGCGAAAAATTCCGCTAACCGATTCAGGCACGCCTACTAGCCTCATCGCGGCTAGCTCAGCGGCACCATAGTGAGTCTTGAGGATCACCATCATGCCTCCCCGAAATCCAGTTCGGGTTCTGCCAGCTTCGACACATTTGCACGATGGAAACTCAGGCCGCGCAAGGCATCGTCCATGGCGCTGGTGGTTTCATCCAGGGCGGCGCGGCCTGCGTAGAACTCAATGACTAGGTGAATGGCTTGGGCAGTGCCGCTCTGCAGTGCGGCAATATCCGACTCGGTGGCGCGTTTGCCGACCGGCATTTCCACCACCATCCGGCCTGCGGCAAGTGCAAGGTAGTCGCTGACGAAATGGCAGCCGCACAGATGCTCGAACTGCCTGATCTTGGAAGCGGGCATGGCACCTTCCGAAATCCAGCGGTAATAGGTGGGCAGCGAGGTATCCATCAGTTCGGCCATCTGCTTGGGGGGCCGGCGCAGGACTTCAAGGGCGTAGTCCCCGGCCAGCTCGAAGGAATGCACTAGGCTGGTCGCCCGCTCCTTCTTCCAGTTGCGCTTTCTCATTTGCATGGTTGTTCCTCCGATAAACGCCAGCGATGCACTTTTGAGCTGTGTTGCTTAATCTGGCGTTGTCAAAACCAAGCCAAAGCAACCTAAAAGTGCAAACCATTACTTCATGCAGTAACTACAGTTGCCAAATAAGGCTTAGAATTGCGCCGGGCGTAGCGCGTCGGCCAGATGGCTTCTGGTCGTTCGCCCAAAGCTTTCGCAATGATTTGTTCAGCTTTCGGCCACGGCATCCTCAAAGCATTAGCAAGGGTGGTCGGGCTATAGCCGTTCTCTATGGAGAGGCCGCGAAGGGACACTTGGCGCTTCTTTAGCGCTGCTACGACGTCCGCTGGATGCCAGTCTTGGACGTCATTTTTTGGCACTTGCATTGCTTTCATGGCGTAGCCTCGTTTGGTTACATTGTGAAAGCATTGTGCATGCACATTGTTTCTGTTGCAAGCGAATATGCTTCGCAATAGATAAGCAAAACTTTCCATGTATGGATTGTTCGGTTTGCATTGTCGAATGCATAACGAAATCAATACGTTACTTTTTGTTGTGCGATGAATGGGGTTTGTTGCATGGAAGCAAAGCTTTACGATCCAAACCTTTGCGAGAACTTTGCTGATCGCGTTGAGTTCATCGTTGCCCGTGCCGGAGGCCCGGCCGAGTTTGCTAGGCGGCTTGGAATAAGCGCCCCAGCTCTGATGAGATGGCGAAAGGGGGAGGCAGAGCCAACACTATCCAACCTTGTTAAGTTGGCTGAGGCCAGCGGGGTGCATGTCGAGTGGTTGGCTACAGGGCAAGGGCCAATACTGCCCAGCGAACATGCATCAACTGCAGAGGTTGGCGCACACGCCAAAGCGCTAGGGCATGAACCAGATACCCCCGAGCGGAGCGGGCCGCCTCTCCTGGTACACAGCCAACCTGAAAAGCTGGATAGCAAGGCAATGTGGGGCTGCATACAGGCTGTTGCTATGCTCCAGCAGGGCCTAGGCCTCCAGCCATCAGAGGTGGCCGACTTCGCCATGCGCATGTACGGCATTGCAATGGCAAGTGATATGGAAGGCTACGAAGCTGTGCAGTATGCAGTTCAGCAGATACGCGAAGGCATCAAGTACCGGACTAAGCAATAACAGCAAGAAAGGAGACTCAGTGAGGACGACCAGAGAGCAGTGGTCGGCGCGTCCGCCGCCCGACTAAGCAAATACGTAGTAAGAAAGGACTAGAAAATGGCGGAATTTAGACGACATTTGATACAAAAAATCACCAAAAGAACCATAAGAATCAAACAAATAGACGCAATGGAAAGCGAAATGACGTTTGACGATAAGCGCTGGACGATGGAGACCGAGGTCACCCGAATGCGGGATGACTTGGCCGCCAAGAGTTCAGATATCGAACCCAAGGCCGCAGGAGGAAACTCGGCCCCAGGTATCAACCACCAGTGGACGGTTAACACCATCCACAATGTAAACAACTACACCGGCCAGAATGAGCCGGCTAACTCGGAGAGGGAAGAAGTGCAACAAGACAGCAATAAGCCCGTCAATGGGAGTCATCGTAATGCGTTCGGCAAAACTGACCGCCGGAAGATTGGTGCTGAAATTGCAGCCAAGGCTGCCGCCCATAGCGAGCGATTCCAGGGCATCTTGTTGTACGTGTTCCAAGTCGAGACCGCGCTAGCGCTGACCGACGAGGAACTTGTGAAGCTTCACCAGTTGATGGCTGATTGGTGAGCACAGTGCGCGCGATCTATGCCATTTCGTGCGCAAAACACGCGCAAACCTGCGCAAATCCGAGCATTGCGCTCGGCGAGGCGGATCAGCTCGAAACCCTTGATCTAACAGACAATTACACCCGGAAGGGTGTGGGAGGAACGAGTGCTAATTCGAGCACCACCCCACACTCTTCCCTGATTTAATCCACTCCCTCCGCCCTCGCTCGGCGAGGGAACCTCGCTAGCGCTCGTCATCACCATTAACTAGCTACACTATCTCCAGCCCTTACGTTCACAACAGGCGCGGAGAGCCTGTTCAAAGCGCCGACCGGTTGACGACGTTGGCTGCAACGGTTAAACCATGGCAACCCCCAAGGGAAACCATCATGAAACTTCGCTTCACCAAGATGCAGGGCCTGGGTAACGATTTCGTCGTGCTTGATGGCGTCAGCCAGGCCCTGGCACTGAGCCCCATACAACTGCGCCAGTTGGGCGACCGCCACTTCGGCGTGGGCTGCGACCAGATACTGCTGGTGGAGAATCCCCACCATCCCGATGCCGATTTCCGCTACCGCATCTTCAACGGCGCCGACGGTGGCGAAGTGGAGCAATGCGGCAATGGAGCCCGCTGCTTTGTCCGCTTCGTGCATGATCGCGGCCTTACCGGCAAGCGCACCATCCGGGTGGAGACGGCGCGCGGCCTGATCACCCCCAGGCTGGAGGATAACGGCCTGGTGACCGTGGACATGGGCGCACCGCGCTTCAGTCCGGCCGAGATCCCTTTTATTGCCGAGCATGAGGCAGTCAGCCACAGCATCAAGGTGGCGGCACGTATGGTGGAGATCAGCGCGGTGTCCATGGGCAATCCGCACGCGGTACAGGTCGTGGAGAACGTCGACAACGCCCCGGTGGCGCTGGAGGGGCCCATCATCGAGCACCATCCGCTGTTCCCCGAGCGGGTCAACGCCGGTTTCATGCAGATTGCCAGCCGTAGTGAGATACGCCTGCGGGTGTACGAGCGAGGTGCCGGCGAGACACTGGCCTGCGGCACCGGCGCCTGTGCCGCCGTGGTAAGCGGCATACGGCGTGGCTTGCTTGACCCTACCGTGCAGGTACACACCCGGGGTGGCGAGCTGAGCATCAGTTGGGCAGGCGAGGGCCAGCCTGTACTGATGACCGGGCCTGCCGTCACGGTGTTCGAGGGTGAGATCGAACTTTGAGCCCCTGTTATGCACTTACGTTGTTGAAAACCTGCACCCATTCAAAACCATGACGGGCACCCGCAAGGGCAGGGGTCTGGATTCAATCAGTAGCGAGCCCGCTGCTGCAGGCTGCGCAGACATGCCGCAGCAGGGCTGCCCAGTCCTTTACCGCCCCGCCACAACCTGAGTTCAGCCGCAGGCACTAAGCCGGTGCTTGCGATACGACGACTTTCGCCCTAATACTTGCAAGCGCCAAGGCCCTGAATCCTTCCTTACCCGAGACCCGACATGACGATCCAATCCACCGACGTAGCAACCTGGCTGCAGGCCCATCCCCAGTTCTTTGAGGAATACGCCGACCTGGTGGCGGAGATCTTCATTCCCCACCCCCATGGTGGTCGCGCCATCCCCATCGCCGAGCGGCAGATACTGACCCTGCGTGAGCGGAACAAGCTGATGGAAAGCAAGCTGGGTGAGCTGCTGCAGTTTGGCGAAGAGAACGACCAGATAGGCGACAAGGTGCATAGGCTCACCGTGGCGCTGCTGCAATCGCGCGATTTGGCGGGTGTGCTGGGCACGCTCAACTACCATCTGCAGGAGAACTTCCGCGTGCCCCACCTGGCCGTACGCCTGTGGGGCGGCGAGGTGGACGAGACCCTGAGCGAGTTCTCACCCACCAGCGACGATATCAAGACCCTGGCGCAAAGCCTGAATACCCCCTATTGCGGCCCCTATGTCACCGATGAAGTCATGGCCTGGCTGGGTGAATCGGCACCGCACCTGAAATCGTTCGCACAGGTGGCCCTGAAGAACGACGGCGTTCCCTTTGGCATCCTGGTACTGGCCAGCGAAGACCCGCAGCGCTTCTACCCTGAAATGGGCACGCTCTACCTGGCCCGCATCGGCGAGCTGTCGGCCGCTGCGCTGAGCCGCTGCCTGGATTAAGCCCATGCCGCTCCGGCCACCCTGTAGCCAGCCCGACGGGGCCAGCCGATGACGCCGCTGGAGCGCCTGGACCGCTACCTGACCGGCGAGCAAGGCAAGTCACCCGCCACCCGGGCTGCCTACCTGGCAGATGCCCGGCTGCTGCTTTCGCTGGCCGGCGACACGGCCATGGAAAACCTGACCCCGCGTGAAATCCGCGGCTTTGTCAGGCGGATGAAATCGCAGGGCCACGATCATCGCAGCATCGCCCGCCGCCTATCGGCCTGGCGTGGCTGGTTCAAGCTGCTGGTGCGTGAAGCGGGCTTTGCCACCAACCCGGTCGAAGGCATCAAGGCGCCCCGAGCGGCCCGCAAGCTGCCCCGCCCCATAGGCGTGGACGAAGCCCAGGGCTTTCTGGAGAACCTGGACGAGGACGACCCACTGGCCCGGCGCGACCGCGCCATGTATGAACTGGCCTACTCGGCCGGCTTGCGGGTATCCGAGCTGGTCGGTGCCGGGTTGGCGGATTTTCGCGACGAAGGGCGGACGCTGCAGGTACTGGGCAAGGGCGGCAAATCACGCCAGGTACCGGTAGGCGATTACGCCCGCCAGGCCTTGGACAACTGGCTGATGGATCGCGCCAGCCTGGTGCAGCCTGGCGAAACCGCCCTGTTTCTCAACCAGCGTGGCCGCCGCATGAGCACCCGGGCCGTGCAGCTGCGGCTGGCGGAATGGTCCACCAAGTTGGGTCTGGCCGACCGCCTCCACCCCCACCGCCTACGCCACGCCTGCGCCAGCCACTTCCTGCAAGGCAGCCAGGATTTGCGCGCCACTCAGGAACTGCTGGGCCACAGCAGTATCGCCACCACCCAGGTCTACACCCGGCTGGATTTCCAGCATCTGGCCAGCGTCTACGACGCCGCCCATCCCCGCGCCCACACCAGCGACGACGAAGCCGATAACTAGGCTGCGCAAACTGCCGCAAGGCCCTCGCTTACTCCTCTTCCTGGAAGGCTTCCTCGCGCTTTTTGCGTATGGCCGGCAACAGCACCACGGCCATGGCTGCGGCCGCCAATAGCAACATCACCAGGCTGCCTGGGCGCTGCAGGAATACCAGCGGGTCGCCGCGCGACAACAACAGGGCACGGCGTAGGTATTCCTCCATCAAGGGCCCCAGGATAAAGGCCATCAGCATGGGCGCCGGTTCGCACTCCAGCTTGGAGAACACATAGCCGGCCACCCCAAAGCCCGCCATCAGCCAGACATCGTATTCGGCATTGTTCACACTGAATACCCCGATGGCGCAGAACACCAGTATCACAGGGAAGAGCAGGTGATAGGGCACCGAGATCATCTTCACCCACAGGCCTATCAGCGGCAGGTTGAGGATGATCAGGAAGAAATTGCCCACCCACATGGACGCGATCAAGCCCCAGAACAATTGCGGCTGTTCGGTCATCACTGCCGGCCCGGGGCTGATGCCCTGGATGATCATGGCGCCTATCATCAAGGCCATGACCGGGCTGGAAGGAATGCCCAAGGTCAGCATGGGGATGAAGGAGGTCTGCGCACCGGCATTATTGGCCGACTCCGGCCCCGCCACCCCCTCGATGGCGCCCTGGCCAAATTCCTCGGGATGCTTGGACAGCTTCTTTTCCAGTGAATAGGCAGAGAACGACGCCAGCACGGCCCCGTTGCCGGGCAGGATGCCCAGCAGTGAACCGAGGCCGGTGCCCCGCAAGATAGGCCAGAGCATGCGCTTGAAATCCGCCTTGCTGGGCCACAGCCCGGAGACATGCTTGATCATGGCCTCGCGCGTGGATTCGTGCTCCAGATTGCGGATGATCTCGCCCAGGCCGAACATGCCCATGGCCAGCACCACGAAACCTATGCCATCGGCCAGGCGTGCCTCGCCAAAGGTAAAGCGCTGCTCGCCCGAGTTGACGTCGGTGCCCAGGGTACCCAGCAGCAGCCCCAGCAAGATCATGCCAAAGGCCTTGAGCAATGAGCCATGCGCCAGCACGATGGACGCCACCAGCCCCAGCAGCATCAGCGAGGCGTACTCGGCAGGGCCGAACTTGAGTGCCAGCTCGGCCAGCGGTGGAGCGGCCACCGCAATCAGCACGGTTGCCACCGTACCTGCCGCGAACGAGCCTATTGCCGCCGTGGCGAGTGCCACCCCGGCGCGGCCCTTGCGCGCCATCTGGTGGCCATCCAGCGCCGTCACCACCGATGAAGCTTCGCCCGGCAGATTCACCAGGATGGCGGTAGTGGAACCACCGTACTGGGCGCCATAGTAGATACCGGCCAGCATGATCAGCGACGATTCCGGCGGCAGGGTAAAGGTCATCGGCAGCAGCATGGCGATGGTGGCGATGGGGCCCAGCCCCGGCAGCACACCGATCAGCGTGCCCAGAAAAACACCACCCAGGCAGTACAACAGGTTCTGCACCGTCAGCGCAGACTGGAATCCCAGTCCCAGATTACTCAACAGCTCCATAGCGGCCTCTCAGGCTAGGGTAACGATGCAACACGGGCAGTTCAGAAGCCGAACCAGGGCCCCAGTAACTGCATGGGCAGGCCCAAGCCCTTGATGAAGATCAGCCAACTGAACACACACATGCCCAAGGCCAGCGGCACGGTGGCCTTGAAGCTGAAGCGCTCGCTGGCATAGGCGCTGACCGTCACCAGCAGCACGATGGCCGGCACCAGCCCGGCATCGCGTATCAGGATGCCGAAGCAGGCTATCGGCAGCACCACCAGCAACAAGGGCCTCCAGGCCAGCCGGCCTATGGGCGTGCCGTCGGTCCTGAAGGAGCGCACCAGGCAGATCAGGCCCACCAGCAGCAAGCCGCCCGCCAGCACGCTGGGGTAATAGCCGGGCCCCATGCGCAGCAGGGTACCCATCTCGTAGTCGCGGGCCAGCACCAAGGCGGCACTGCCTATGGCGGTGAACAGCAGCCCGCTGAAGAAATCCTTGGTATTGCGTATCGTCGATGCCACGCAGTGCTCCTCATGCCGTTACAGCGTAGCAAGGGCGGCCAACCCAGCCGCCCTGCCCATCAACACAGTCTGCAGAATCCAGGCTGTCAGTCAGCGTACACGCCGGCCTTCTTGATGACCGGGCCCCATTTGTCGATTTCGGCCTTGAGGTGGCTGCGCAATGCCTCCGGCGTCATGCGGTTCTGCGCTGCCGGGTCGGTGCCCAGGTCATCCAGCCTTTGCTTGATGGTGGCATCGCGGCCGGCTATCTGTAGAGCTTGCACCAGTTTGTCGACGATGGGCTTGGGGGTGCCCTTGGGTGCGTACAGGCCGTGCCATACCACCACCTCAAAGCCGGGCAGGCCGCTGCTGTCCAGCGTGGGCAGATTCGGCAGGGATTCCACCTTGGTCTTGGTGGTGACGCCATAGGCCTTGATCTTGCCGCCCTTGATCTGTCCGGTGGTGTTGGTGGTCTGGTCACACATGAAATCCACCTGGCCGCCCAGCAGGTCGTTCATGGCCGGGCCGGTACCCTTGTAAGGCACCGTGGTCAGGTCGGTCTGCAAGGCGCTCATGAACAACAGGCCACACAGGTGCGATGCCGAGCCGAGGCCGGCATTGGCATAGGTCACCTTGTCCTTGTTGGCCTTCACATAGGCCAGCAGCTCCTTGAGATCCTTGGCTGGGAAATCCTTGCGGGCCACGAAGGTCATGGGCACGTCGGCTACCAGACCGATGGGCTCGAAGTCGGTTACCGCGTCATAGCTGAGCTTGCGATACAGCGCGGGGGCGGTGGATTGGCCAATATGGTGCAGAAAGATGGTGTAGCCATCGGGTGCCGAACGCGCCACGCGGGCAGCCCCCAGCGTGCCGCCTGCACCACCCACGTTTTCCACGATCACCTGCTGCTTCAGGGTATTGCTCATGGACTGGGCGAACAGTCGGCCCACGGTATCGGTAGGGCCGCCTGCGGCGAACGGAATCACCATGGTGATGGTCTTTTCCGGGTAGGCCGCCTGGGCAATCCCGATGGCAGCCAGCGCGGCGGCGGCCCAGAGTTTGGCGTAGCGTGAGGTCATGTGTTGTCTCCTGTTTTATCTGACGGGTGTTGCAACAGGCTGGCAGGCCATGGGCAGGCTACCAGCCTAAGGGAATGGCACCATCCGGGACATGCCTGCCCCCGGACACAGCGCCGGGTACCCGGGCGCGCAGCTGGCGGACTAGGGGTTGGCCGCCACCTCGCGGGCAATCTTGTAGGTGCCCAGCACCAGATCACGCCCGATGACATCCATGAATTGCGTATGTACCGGCAGCATGCGCTTGCGCAGCACTTCACGGTCGGCGGTGGGCAACAAATAGATCTCGGTGGTCTTGGCAGCGCGGATGGCCTCCAGCGCCTTGCGGTTCTCCTGATCGGCCAGTTGCCGCTCAAACACCGTGGTCTCGCGCATGGCTTCGCCCAGTTGCTGCCGAATTTCTCCCGGCAAGCCATCCCAGAAGCGCTTGTTCACCACCACCGCATAGCCCAGATAGCCATGCTGCGACAGCGTCAGGTGGGTCTGCACCTCGTACATGCGCTGGCTGTAGAAGTTCGACTCCGGGTTTTCGGTGCCATCCACCACGCCCTGCTGCAGCGCGCTATGCACCTCGGAGAATGCCATTACCTGCGGTTGGGCGCCCAGCGCTCGCATCTGCGCCTCCAGCACCTTGGATGATTGCACCCGCATCTTCACGCCCTTGAAGTCATCGGGCTTGCGCAGGGGCTTGTTGGCCGAGAAATGCTTGAAACCGTTATCCCAGTAGGCCAGGCCGACCATGCCACGGGGCTCCAGCTGCTTGAACAGGCGCTGGCCTATTTCGCCATCCATCACGCGATACAGCACCTTGTCACTGGGGAAGATATACGGCAGGTCGAACAGCTCAAACTGGCGCAGGCCCAGAGGGCCGAACTTGGACAAGGACGGCGCCAGCATCTGTACCGCATTGATCTGCAGCGCCTCCAGCTCTTCCCTGTCCTTGTACAGCTGGCTATTGGGATAGACCTGCACCTTGACCTTGCCGGCGGTCAGCTTCTCGGCCAGTTCCTTGAACTTTTCGGCAGCCCGGCCTTTGGGTGTATCTGGCGCCACCACATGGCTGAACTTGATCAGGATAGGGCCATCGGCATGGGCTAAACCGGTAGCGGCCAAAAGTGCGGCGAGCAACAGGGGTGCCAAGCGCATGGTATGTCTCCGGATAGTTTCAGATAATCTAGATGAAATTGACGTCCCTGCGTCAGCTCAATTGCCGATTATCAGGGAAAGCCCCAAGCGGCAGCGCCGTAGCATCACCATAAGGTTAGTACTTGGCGGAGACGCCACCTGCACTCCCTGGCGACCAGGAAAAGCCCACAACGCACTGGCGTCCCCTGCGGCCCGGCTCGTGCTGAGCCTCTCCCCTCCCAGGTGTTACAGGCCGCCTCGCCCCCCGGCCCGCTTGGCAACCTACCCTTGCTGCAAGACCCAATAAGGCCAACCCCTGCTGAACAGGAAAATGAAACGCCAATCCCATCTGCCCCGGCCGGATCGCTGGCTCTGGGCCATGCCCAACCTGGCGCTGATCTGCTTCCTTGCAGTCGGCGTGGCCTTGCTGCTGTTTATCCGCCATAACGAGCGTGAACGCCAGCACGATGAGCTGATCGAAGACGTACTGTGGCAGGAGCAAGCCCTGCGCAGCGAACTGGTGGGCCGGCAGAATCAGTTGGAGACCCTGGCGCACGACTACGTCCGGGGCGATCTCAGCGAGGGCTCCTTCTACGGCCGCGCCAGCACCATCATGGCCGCCAACAGCGAGATCCTGGCCATCGCCCTCACCAACGAGTACGGCGACGCCATCTGGAGCTACCCCGCTCAGGCCATGGAACCGCTGCAGCTGCACCCGGCCGCCATCGAGCCCTTGCAGCGCTCAGCCCGTATCGGCCTGGCCGCCAGCACCCCGCCATTCGACTATCCCGGTGCGGGCCAGGCCATCGCCCTGGCCGTGCCGGCCGTGCAGGGCAACAGCACGCTGGGCTCGTTTGTCGCCGTGGTGTCGCTCAAGGGACTGCTGCGCACCTATGTGCCGTGGTGGATCGCCAAGCGCTACCAGATCGGCTTTGTCGATATCGAGGGCCAGACCTTGGCAGCCCGGCCAGAGCAGGCGGTGCCCGATGCCGGCCCGCTGTCCTACGACATCGCCTTCGACCCGCCCGGCTATGGCCTGCGCCTGCGCGCCAAGGTGTTCCAGACTGGCTGGCCGTTCTGGCAGCACGCGCTCTACTGGGTGCTGGCGGGCTTATCGGCCCTGATGCTGTGGTCGCTATGGGTACTCAAGCGCCATATGCGGGAACGCCTCAGCGCCGAGCGGGCCATGCTGCGCGAAATGAACATGCGCCAGGCGCTGGAGGACTCACTGGTATCCGGGGTCTTTGCCACTGACCGAGAGGGCAGGACCCTGCATGTGAACCGGGCCTTCTGCCGCATGGTGGGCTTCGATGCTGAGCAGTTGCTGGGTGGTATCCCGCCGTTTCCCTACTGGCCGGCCGAGGCCCGCAGCCAGTGCGAGCAGGTGTTTGCCGCCATCCTGCGGGGCGAGTGCCCGGTCAACGGCTTCTCGCTGCGCTATCAACGGCAGAGTGGCGAACGCTTTGATGTGCGGCTGTACTCCAGCCCGCTGATCGATGGCGACGGTCGCCATACCGGCTGGGTTGCCTCCATGACCGACGTCACCGAGCTGAAGCGCGAACGCGAAGCACTCAAGGCCTCGCACGAGCGCTTCGTGGCCGTGCTCAATGGCCTGGATGCCGCCGTGGCTGTGACCGATCGACGCAATGGCGAGCTGCTGCTGTCCAACCGTGCCTTCCGCGAGGCCTTCCGCCTCAATCGGCCCGATGGCCCGCTGTGCGCACTGCCCCTGCGCCATGCCGAACCGGACGACGAATGGTACGACCCCATCCTGGGCCGCTGGTACCAGCACCATAGGCGCGAAACCCTGTGGGTGGATCAATCCAATGTGTGGCTCGATATCGCCACCGATGTCACAGAACGCAAGCAGGCTGCCGACCGCGAGCGGCAACAGACCGAGCGGCTGCAGCAGACCGCCCGCCTGATCGCCATGGGCGAGATCGCCTCCAGCCTGGCGCACGAGCTGAACCAGCCGCTGGCTGCCATCTCCAGCTACAGCACCGCCTGCCGCAACCTGGTCAGCAGTGGCCAGATCAGCCCGACCGAACTCGACGGTGCGCTGGAAAAAATCGCCGAGCAGTCACGGCGGGCCGGCGCCATCATCCGTGGCATACGCGAGTTTGTGCAAAAGCGTGAACCCAAGCGCTCGGCCTGCGCGGTGGGAGACCTGCTCGACACCGTGCTGTCGCTGCTGGCCGCCCCGCTCAACCGCTACTACGTCCGGCTGGTGGAGCTGCGGCAGGCTGATGACACCGAGCTGTATGCCGACAAGGTCATGCTGGAGCAGGTGCTGTTCAATCTCTGCAAGAATGGCATCGAGGCCATGGTCGACAGCCCGCAGGAAAGCCGTGAGCTGACGGTGGAGACCCACCGCCGCGGTGAATGGCTGGACCTGATCGTGGCGGACCGTGGCCCCGGCATACCGGCTGAAGAGGTAGAGAAGCTGTTCCGCCCCTTCTACACCACCAAGGCCGAGGGCATGGGCATGGGTCTCAATATCTGCCGCACCATCGTCGAACACCACCAGGGCCGTCTGGTAGTCGAGGCCCGCCCCGATGGCGGTAGCCGCTTCATCGTCAGCCTGCCCATTACCGAACGCCGTCCCGAACCCAGCGCCGCCAACGCCTCGCTAGTGCATCGTCTATAAAGCCTACAACCCCAGCAGAGAGTCCATCATGCCGTCAGATCCCCGCATTGCCCTGGTCGATGACGACGCCGCTATCCGCGACGCCCTCAAATGGCTGTTCGCCTCACGCGGCCACCAGCTTGCCTCCTTTGAATCCGCCGCCGCCTTGCTGGCCGACCGCGATCCCAGCCGCTTCGCCTGCCTGGTGCTGGATCTGCGCATGCCCGGCATGGGCGGGATGGAGCTGTTCCAGACCCTGTCCGGCAAGGGCTATACCCCGCCCACCGTCTTCCTGACCGGCCATGGCGACGTGCCCCAAGCCGTGGCAGCACTCAAGCAGGGGGCCGTGGATTTCCTGGAGAAGCCGTTTGACGACAATGCCCTGGTCAGCCTGGTGGAAAACTGCCTGCAGCTGGATACCGAACGCCGCGCTGCCTGGGACAGCCGCCGCCAGATAGAACGCCGGCTGGCCGAACTGACCCCGCGCGAGAAGGAGGTCATGGCCCTGTTCCTCGATGGCAAGCTCAACAAGCAGATAGCCGACGAGCTCGACATCAGCATGAAGACCGTGGAAGTCCACCGTGCCCGCGTGCTGGAGAAGATGGGGGTGAAGTCGGCCGTGGAGCTGGCCAATCTCTTGAAAGAGTTAGGCTAAGTAACGAATTACGGATACACGCGTGCTCGGCTTATGCAACATGCTTAGCACGCTATTCATTTGGCCATACGATGTTGCTAAGCAACATATGGTTGTTAGTATGGAAATGGGATCCATCCCCTAGGAAGATTCTTTTACGAAGCCTTTTATAACCCATCGAATTGCAAGAACTATGAGTTCCAATAGCAGCCAGTTAGCAATAGGTATCGCTAGCAGCATCAGCCATATTCTCTCCCATAGAATGACATCACTCTTTACTAGGACATCATATTCCCAGTTCTTACACCACGGCTTCACCTCATTATCTAACGCTACTTCGCATCCATCCTCGGCTGCAGGCGCGGACTCGGCAGCCGGTATGCTAGCTGACAAGAAGAATATACCTTTTGTCTTCGTTGAAATCTGATAAGTCGCAATAGTTGATATCACAACCACCCATGAAATAGTCAGCACCACAAGTAGCCTACGCCAGCCATTCAGTCGCATTCTGATACCACCACCCTAGTTTTTCCTCACGTTCAGTATGGCCCAAGTTCAATCAGAACAACGCAAAAACGCCGCAGGATAAGCTGCGGCGTTTTTGTATTGCGCATCAGGAAGTGGCCTCCCTATACGTCTAACCAGCTCACGCTAGTTTGCCGTGGCAGTGCTTGTACTTCTGGCCCGAACCGCAAGGGCAGGGGTCGTTGCGACCTATCTTGTCGAAACCGCGTACCGACGGTGCCGCCGCCTTGGGCTCGGCATTGGCGCTGGCCAAGGCTTCGTCGTAGTCGGCATGGTGGTATTGCATCTCCGGCTCTTCATGCTGCTCCAGCGCTTCCACATCGGCCTGCGAGCGTATCTGCACGGTCATCACCAGCAGCACCACTTCGCGGCGTATGCGCATCAGCAAGCCTTCGAACAGCTCGAACGATTCGCGCTTGTATTCCTGCTTGGGGTTCTTCTGGCCATAGCTGCGCAGGTGTATGCCCTGGCGCAGGTGATCCAGCGAGGACAGATGCTCGCGCCATTGCTGGTCCAGTATCTGCAGCATCAAGGCCCGCTCGAAGTGACGCAGCACTTCTACGCCCACCGTCTCGGCCTTGTGCTTGTAGGTGGCATGCGCCGCTTCGACCACGCGCTGGCGCACCGCTTCGATTTCCAGCGAGGTCTCGTCCTTCAGCCACTGCACCACCGGCACATCCAGCTGGAACTCGGCCAGCGCTTTCTCCAGGCCTGCCGCGTCCCACTGCTCTTCCATGCTGCCTGGCGGCATGTACTGGTCCACCAGCTCACCGATCACGCCCTCGCGCAGATTGGTGATGGTGTCGGAAATATCAGTCGATTCCAGCAGCTCGTTACGCTGGGCGTAAATGGCCTTGCGCTGCTCATTGGCGACATCATCGTATTCCAGCAATTGCTTGCGGATATCGAAGTTGCGGCCTTCCACCTTGCGCTGGGCATTCTCGATGGCGCGCGACAGCAGGCCCGACTCGATGGCCTCGCCCTCGGGCAGGTTCAGGCGCTGCATCAGCGAGCCGATACGGTCGGCAGCAAAGATGCGCAGCAGGGGGTCTTCCATGCTCAGGTAGAAGCGGCTGGAGCCTGGGTCACCCTGGCGGCCGGCACGACCGCGCAACTGGTTGTCGATACGGCGGCTTTCGTGGCGCTCGGTACCGATGATATGCAAGCCACCAGCGGCAAGCACCTGGTTGTGCAGCTGCTGCCACTCGGCCCGCAGCTTCTCCACCGCCTGGTGTTTGTCGGCCTCGCTCAGGGCCTCGTCCACTTCAATGGCGCGGATACGCGGCTCGATATTGCCGCCCAGCACGATATCAGTACCCCGGCCGGCCATATTGGTCGCGATGGTGATGACACCAGGGCTACCCGCCTGCACGATGATCTCGGCTTCACGCGCATGCTGCTTGGCGTTCAGCACATTGTGGGCGTAACCGGCATCGGTAAGCTGCTTGGACAGCAGCTCGGAGTTTTCGATGGAGGTAGTACCCACCAGCACCGGCTGACCCCTGTCCTGGCAATCCTTGATATCGAGCAGGATGGCGTTGAACTTCTCCTGCGCGGTGCGGAACACCTGGTCGTTCATATCGCGCCGAACCATCGGACGGTTGGTCGGGATGATGACGGTTTCCAGGCCGTAGATCTGCTGGAATTCGTAGGCTTCGGTATCAGCCGTACCGGTCATGCCGGACAGCTTGGCATACATGCGGAAATAGTTCTGGAAGGTGATCGAAGCAAGGGTCTGATTTTCCTTGTTGATCTCCACGCCTTCCTTGGCTTCCACCGCCTGGTGCAGACCTTCGCTCCAGCGGCGACCTGACATCAGGCGGCCGGTGAATTCGTCCACGATCACCACTTCGCCATTCTGCACCACGTAATGCTGATCCTTGTGATACAGCGCGTGGGCCCGCAGGGCGGCGTACAGATGGTGCATCAGGCCGATGTTGGAAGTGGCGTACAGGCTATCGCCCGGCACCAGCAGGCCTTCGGCAGCCAGCAATTGCTCGGCCTTCTCGTGGCCGGCTTCGGACAACAGTACCTGGTGGGCCTTCTCATCCACCCAGAAATCGCCTTCGCCGTCCTCGGTCTCCTGGCGGACCAACTTGGGGGCCACCAGGTTGATGCGGCTGTAGATCTCGATGCTGTCTTCGGCCGGACCCGAGATGATCAGAGGGGTACGGGCTTCATCGATCAGGATGGAGTCCACTTCGTCGACCACGGCGAAGTTCAGGCCGCGCTGTACCCGCTCATTGGTGGCGAACACCATATTGTCGCGCAGGTAGTCGAAACCGTACTCGTTGTTGGTGCCGTAAGTGATGTCGGCGGCGTAGGCCGCCTGCTTCTTGTCGTGCTCTAGCTGGCTGAGGTTGATACCCACCGTCAGGCCCAGGAAGTTGTACAGCTTGGACATGGTCTTGGCATCGCGTTCGGCCAGATAGTCGTTCACTGTCACCACATGCACACCCTTGCCGGTCAGGGCATTGAGGTAGGTGGGCAGGGTGCCGACCAGGGTCTTGCCCTCGCCAGTACGCATTTCTGCGATGCGGCCATCGTTCAGCACCATGCCGCCTATCAGCTGCACGTCGAAGTGGCGCATATTCATTACCCGCTTCGAGGCTTCGCGGCATACCGCAAAGGCTTCGGGCAGGATGGCATCAAGGGTCTCGCCCTTGGCCAGACGCTCCTTGAACTCGGGCGTCTTGGCCTGCAGCTCGGCATCCGACAGCGCCTGCATCTGGCTTTCGAGTGCGTTGATCTGGCGCACTTTGACGCCGTACTGCTTGAGTAGCCGGTCGTTGCGGCTACCGAATACTTTCTTCAGGAGAGAAGCAATCATCGTGTTTCCAGGCGGCCTGTCGGTCAGGCTTGTTCAAAGTCATCGCGCAGGTGCGCAAAAACACGGCGGACCGGGAGTAAACCGATCCGCCGTGCAGTTCATGTTCCAGCGAAGCTGCCGAATCGCCCAACCCAGATGGGGGCAGGGCACGACAGATTCAATACAGCACAATCAATCTGCAGCCACATTGACCGTGGCAGGCTTGGCCAGTTGCAGGAAATACCGCGGATTCTGCGGCACATCCTTATAGCGTATCTCAAAGTGCAAATGCGGGCCGGTAGAGCGTCCGGTACTGCCCAGCAGCGCAATTCGCTGCCCGGTCTTGACCGTATCGCCTTCCTTGACCAGCAGTTGCGAGCTATGCGCATAACGGCTGCTGATACCGTTGCCATGGTCTATCTCGACCATATTACCATACTCGCCATGGTACTCGGCACGGCTAACCTTGCCGCCCGATGCCGCCATGATGGGCGTACCCACATCCCCCACGAAATCAATGCCTTCGTGGAAAGTTTGGCGCCCGTTGAACGGGTCCAGCCGCCAGCCATAGGGCGAAGACCGGACACCCGCCTCGGTGGGCAGATTGGCTGGCGCCTGAAAGGCGTTGAGCTTGCGCTGGACCAGTATGGTGTTGAACAGGTCGTACTGGTCTATGGCATCTTCAATGCGCTTGTCGGCGCTGCCCACCAGGGCCTGCAGCTCCTTCAGCTTCAGGTCGCGTGCCGGCAAGGAGGAGCTCGCCCCACCCTGCGGGGCCGCCACCGTGCTCTGGAACGGCTGGCCATCAATGCCGGTACGGTCGGCCACCTGGCGGGTCAGGCCATCAAGCCGTACCAGCTGTGCCTGCATCTGGCCCAGCCGCACCGCCAGCGCATCGATCTGCACCTGCTGCGAAGCCGGTACGCCGGGGATGGAGGGCAGGGTAATGCCGAAGGAACGGGTCAGGTTATACGTCGCCCAGCTGGCCAGGGTCAGCGACCCCAGCAATGCCAGCGCACAGAACACCGCCACCAGCCACAGGTGGCGGGGACCCAGCGTCACCGCCCGCGAGAGGCGATTGGAAACCAGAATGATATTCATGCCTGCTTATCGGCCCTTTGTCAGTTTTCTTCAGCCCGCCGGGCAATGTGCCCATATTTTGCACCGGCAAAATAGTGATTCACTGCGCCAGCGTGCACAATACAGCCTATGAGTACCCGCACCTTCCAGACCTTCCTCTCCAGCCCGGAACTGCAGCGCCTGGCCCGTGCGGCACAAGCACAACGCCAGCTCGACGCCCAATGGCGCGCAGCCCTACCAGCCGGCCTGGCAGGCCTGAGCGAGGTAGTGGGTATACAGGGGGAGTGCCTGCTGGTGGCGACCCGCAGTGCCGCCGTGGCCACCAAACTCAGGCAGATGGAAACACGCCTGATTATGCAGCTGAATGATAAGGGCTTGAAAATTAACGCAATCCGTTGCCGAATTCAAGTAGAACCGCTACCTCACCAGCAAAAAGCGCCTAAGCGCACCCCGGTGATCAGCCCCAAAGCCCTGGCCACACTCAACGCCGCCGCCGAATCGCTGCCCCCGTCACCGCTGCGCGATGCCCTCGCCGCACTGGTCGCCAAGCGGCGGCGGAAAAACAGCTTCGAATAAGCGCCGCCAACAAAACCCGCGATGCCATAGCACTGGCACTAGCGCACCAGGCTCAACTGCCCCGCCTTGTTCAAGCGATAGCGGGCAAAATCCTCTGCCAACCATAACTGGCCACGGTACTGCGCCGCCGCTTCGGCGCGGATATCGTCTATCGACGGCGAGGCACTGATATCGACCTGATAGCGGGCGCTGAAATGGGTCAGTACCAGATGGGGCAGGCCGGCAGCTTCGGCAAAACCAGCCACCCTGGCGGCGGCGCTATGGCCCACATCGCCCACCTTGTCGGCCACATCCTGGGTATAGGTCGCCTCATGCACCAGCACCTGGGCTGTCGCGCAGGCCTCGGCCAGCAAATCGGGATTGTCATTGTCGCCACCCACCACGATGCGCCTAGGGGCACGTGGCGGCAGCAGGTAGTCACTCCCCTTGAGCGTACGCCCTGCATGCACCGCCTCGCCGCCCTTCTTCAGCACCCCCCACAGCGGGCCGGGTGGTATGCCCTCGGCAGCCAGGCGGGCGGTGTCCAGCGTGGCCTCTACCGTGGTCTCGGTAAAACAGTAGGCATAAGAGGGCACACGGTGCGACAGCGGTAGCGCCCTTACCGTCCAGTTGTTGTGCTGCCAGCTGCCCAGCTCCTCGACCGACAGAAACTGCAGGGTATAGGGCAGGAACAAGGCCGTCAGCTGCTGAGTGGCGCGTATCCAGTCCGCGACACCGGCTGGCGCAATGATGGTCAGCGGCTGCTTGCGCCCCAGCATGGCCGCGCTGGCCAGCAGACCGGGCAGGCCATAGCAGTGATCGCCATGCACATGGGTAATCAGAATGGCCTGCAGGTCATGGACAGACAGGGCGGTATGCAGCAATTGATGCTGGGTCGCCTCGCCGCAGTCCACCAGATACCAGTTGCTGCCCGTCTCCTCCAGCAAGGCCAGGCCGGTGACGTTGCGCTGCTTGGTGGGGGTACCCGAAGAGGTCCCTAGAAAAATCAGATCCATGATGTACTCGTTAACGCTGAAAATCCCTGCTCCAGAATGGGATCAGGGCAGTAGTGTCATTACCCGCGCCACCGCGCCACGATGCCTGGCCACAAAAGCCAGGCCCGCCTGAGCCATGTCCTGGCGTGCAGCAGGCGCGGCCAGCAGGCTGGCCACCCCCGCCACTACCGCGTCCGCGTCGGCACATTGCTGCGCCGCGCCCAGGGCCACAGCCTCGGCCACCGCATCGGCGAAATTGAAGCTGGATGGCCCCAGCAACACGGGCACGCCCTGGGCGCAGGGCTCAATCACGCTATGGCTGCCCAGGTCCACTAGGCTGCCACCTACAAAGGCCAGATCGACGGCCGCGTAATAGGCGGCCAGCTCACCAAGGCTGTCGCCCAGCAAAACCTGTACTTGGGCCGGCACGGCGGCATCCCCCTGCCATTGGCTGCGGCGCAGATAGCGCAGGCCGCGCTGCGCCAACAGGCTGGCCACTTCGTCGAAGCGTTGCGGGTGGCGCGGCACCAGCACCAGCAAGGCCCCCTCCGGCAGCGGCTGACGAGCCAGTGCATCCAGCAGCAGTGCCTCCTCGCCTTCGCGGGTACAGGCGGCAGCCCAGACCGGCCGCTCGCCCATATGCTGCCGCCATTGCCGCCCTTGCCCGGTCAGGCCGCTATCCAGCTCAAAATCGAACTTGATATTGCCGCTCACCTGCACGGCCTTCGCCCCCAAGCTGGCCAATCGCTCTGCATCGCGTGGTCCCTGGGCTGCCACCCCGGCCAAGCGGGTCAGGGCAGGGCCCACCAGGCCGCTTACCCGCTGGTAGCCACGCAGCGATTTTTCCGACAGCCTGGCATTGACCAGATAGAGCGGCACGCCCGCATCGGCGCTGCCGTGCAGCAGATTGGGCCATAGCTCCATTTCCATCAGCACGCCGAAGCGGGGCCGGAAATGCCGCAGAAAGCGCCCAACCGCACCAGGCAGATCGTAGGGCAGGTAGGCCACTGTCACACTATCGCCAAACAACTGCCGGGCCGTATCGCGGCCGGTAGGCGTCATCTGTGTCAGCACGATGCGGTGGTCGGGATGCCGCAGCCGCAAGGCATTTACCAGCACCTGTGCCGCCCGTGTCTCACCCACCGACACTGCATGCAGCCAGATGACAGGGCCAGTGACGGTCTGCCGATAAAACCCCAGCCGCTCAGGCCAGTCACGCCGGTATTCGGGCTGCCGGGCACCACGCCGCCACAGATAAGCAAAGGCCAGCGGCAGGGCCAAATACCAGGCCAGGCTGTAGAGCAGGCGCCACAGCCAGCTCATCGGGCCGCCAGGGCCGCGCTGACCACGGCTTGTACTTCGGCCACGCCGGGCGGCTGCTGCACCCCCCCCAGGCTTTGCGAGAAGGTACGGGCACGGGCACCCGCGTGGTGGGGGTCGGAATCGCAGAATATGCCCACCGTGGGGGTATCCACGGCAGCGGCCAAGTGCATGAGGCCGGTATCCACACCGATGGCGGCACGGGCATCGGCCAGCAGGCGCGCGCCTTCCACCAGCGAGAAGCGGGGCGGCACCACGCTACCAGGCAGGGCGGCCGCCAGGCGTTGCGAGCGGGCTTTTTCCACATCACTGCCCCAGGGAAAGACCAGTTGCAGGCCCTGGCCCTGCAGCCACTCGCCTAGCGCAATCCAGTTGGCCTCATCCCACAGCTTGGCATCGCGGGCGGTGGCGGTCAGGCAGACCACATAGGGCTGCTGCGGTTGCCAGTCCAGGCTCAGCTGCGGCGGCGCAATGCCGTAGTCCAGCCTGCCTTCGGGCTCATAGCCCAGCGCCCGGCCTGTCAGCATGCGGTTGCGCTCTATCACATGCACCGCCGGTATATCGAAGCGGCGGTCGTAGAACAGGCTGGCCAGCGGATCGCGCACCGTGTGGCGGGTATAGCCCACCAAGGCAGCACCGCTGAGCTTGCCCACCAGCGCACTCTTGAGCAGGCCCTGGCTGTCTATGGCCACATCGTAATGCGACTCGGCAATGGCCGACCTGAACGCCCGCATTTCGGCCCGATTGCCGCCGTTCCACAGCTTCTTGCGCCAACGCCGCAGGGCAAAGGGCACGATGCGGTTCACCCCGGGATGCAAACCCGCCAGGCCAACAAAAGCCTCCTCCACCACCCAGTGGACGACCGCATCGGGGAAATGCCGGCGCAGCTCGGTCACGGCCGGAAAGTTGTGGATGATGTCGCCCATGGACGACATCCGTATCAGCAGTATCTTGGACATGGACGGATTATAAGCGGCAGACCCTTGCCGGCCATCCCCGACCGCCACAAAGACAGCGCAAGGTGCATCTGCTCCCACTCCTTGGCGGGGCGGGCAAGACCAAGCCCGCTGAAAACAACACAGACAAAGCGAGAATGCGGTGGCAGATCGGGCTGGCGCGCTAGAATTGGCAGCGCCACTCCCTACCTCGCCCCCTACATAGTCAATTCGCAGCCATGCAAAAACTCAGTCTTGTCCTCATTACCAAGAATGCCGCCGACCAGTTGGGCCCCTGCCTCGACTCGGCCCAGGCCCTGGTGGACGAGATCATCGTGGTGGACTCGGGCAGCAGCGACGACACCCTGGCCCTGGCCGAGCGCTACGGTGCCCGTGTCACCCGGCAGGATTTTCTCGGCTTTGGCCCGCAAAAGCGTCTGGCCGTGAGCCTGGCCAGCCATGACTGGGTGCTGTGCCTGGATGCCGATGAGCGCCTGACACCGGAGCTGGCCGGCGCCATACGCAGTGCGCTGGCCCAACCCAGCCACGGCGCCTACCGCATCGCCCGCCGCAACCGCTTTTTCGGGCGCTACCTGCGCCACGGCGAGGGCTACCCGGATTGGAATATCCGCCTGTTCGACCGTCGCCAGGCCAACTGGACCGAACATGCCGTGCATGAGCATGTGCTCTGCCCCAAGGGGGCAGGCGAACTGCGGGGCGACCTGCTGCACGACTCGGCCGAGCGCCTGGCCAGCTATCTGGAAAAACAGAACCGCTACACCGATATCCAGGCCCACGCCCTGTTCCAGCAAGGCCGCCGGGTCGGGCCGGGCAAGCTGCTCGGGGCCCCACTGGCGCGTTTTCTCCGCTTTTATCTGCTCAAGCGCGGCTGGCAGGATGGCGCAGCCGGCTTTGCCCATATCGCCATCGGCAGCTTCTTTGCCTTCGTCAAATACGCCAAGCTGATGGAGCACTGGCGCCAGCATGATGAGCGCAAGCCATGAAAATCCTGCTGACCGGTGCCGCCGGCTTTATCGGCATGCACACTGCCCTGGCCTTATGCCAGGCAGGCCATCAGGTGGTGGGGCTGGACAATCTCAATGACTACTACCCGGTCAGCCTCAAGCAGGCGCGGCTGGCACAGTTGCACACCCAGGCCGGCTTTCGCTTTGTCCGGGGCGATATCGCCGATGCGCCTGCCCTGCTGGCGCTGTTCCGGCACGAAGCGTTCGACGCCGTCATCCACCTGGCCGCCCAGGCTGGCGTGCGCCACTCGCTGGTCGCGCCGCAAGCCTATGTGCAATCCAATCTGGTCGGCATGGCCAATGTGCTGGAGGCCTGTCGCCAGCACCCGGTGCGCCATCTGCTGTACGCCAGCTCGTCCAGTGTCTATGGCAACGCCCAGGCGCCGTTCAGTGAGCAGGCCAGTACCGATCAGCCGCAGAGCTTCTACGCCGCCACCAAGAAGGCCGGCGAAGCCATGGCCTACAGCTATGCCCAACTCTATGGCCTGCCCTGCAGCGGCCTGCGCCTGTTTACCATCTACGGCCCCTGGGGCCGGCCCGACATGGCACCTTGGTTGTTTACCGAAGCCCTCCTGGCCGGCCGCGATCTGACGGTCTACAACCATGGCCAGTCACAACGAGACTTCAGCTATATCGACGATATCGTCAACGCCATGCTGGCCATCCTGCCGCTGGCACCCAGCGGCCCTGGGGCGCCGCATCGCCTGCTCAACCTGGGCCAGCAACAGGCCATACCTGTGCTGCAACTCATACAGCAGCTGGAGACCCTCACCGGCCGCACCGCCCACAAACGCTACCTCGACCTGCAAGCCGGCGATGTCCATGCAACCTGTGCCGACACCAGCGCCCTGCAAGCCCTGATAGGGCCGCAGTCGCTGACCCCGCTCAGCACAGGGCTAGGGCATTTTGTCGATTGGTTCCGCCAGTATCACGGCCACCCGCACTGACACCCACCTGCGCGGCGCATCAGTCCTTGCCGCCGCCATGGCGTGCCAGGATATGCCGGGCCATGCCCAGGGCCAGTTGCTCCTCGCCCAGGAACACCGTGCCGATGTTCTCCTTGCTCAGTAGCTCGGCCTCTTCCTCGTTGTGGCTGCGCACCAGTATCTCCACCCCAGGGTTCAGGGTCCGGGCTGTCTCCACCATCTTGCGCACCTTCAAGGTATCGGGCGTGGCAATCACCAGCGTACCGGCACGATGGATATGTGCCTGTATCAGAACCGCCGGGTCGGCCGCATCGCCACATACCGCCGCTACGCCGCGACCACGCAAGCGTTCCACGATTTCACGGTTCTGTTCGGCCACCACATAGGCAATCTCCTGCTCACGCAAGGCCCGGGCGATAAGTCGTCCCACCCGGCCATAACCCACCAGCACCACCTGGCCGGTCAACTGGGCCTGGTCGGTGCTCATCGGCAGCTCGGCCAGCGGATCTGTACGGGCCTCCAGCTTGCGGGCCAGCTCGGAATGCTTGCGCAGCCAGTTCTGCAATGGCGAGATGGCCGAGAACACCACGGAATTCAGTGCAATCGAGATCAAGGCGCCAGCCAGTATCAGGCTCTGCCCCTCTACAGGCAGCAAGCCCAGCGCCACCCCCAGGCCGGCCAGGATAAAGGAGAACTCCCCGATCTGCGCCAGGCTGGCGCCTACTGTCAGGGCGGTATTGAGCGGATAGCGGAAAGCCAGCACCAGCGCCATGGCCGCCACCGTCTTGCCCACGATGATGATGGCCGCAACGGCCAATACCTTGAGTGGCTCGTCCAGCAGCACCTGCGGGTCGAACAGCATGCCCACCGACACAAAGAACAGCACGGCGAACGCATCGCGCAAGGGCAGCGATTCATCAGCAGCACGGTGGCTGTATTCCGACTCCCGCATCATCATGCCGGCAAAAAAGGCGCCCAGCGCAAACGACACATCAAACAGCTTGGCCGAGCCATAAGCCACCCCAACCGCCGCTGCCACCACGCACAGGGTAAACAGCTCGCGCGAGCCCGTACGTGCCACCTGCCACAGCAGCATGGGAAACACCTTGCGCCCCACCACCAGCATCAGGCCTATGAACGCCGCCACCTTGGCCAGAGTAATGCCTATGGTGAGCCAGACACTGGTGCCGGCAGCCGCAGCGCCCTGCGCCGCCTCATCAACCTTGCCGCCCAGCAGGCCTGCCATCGGTGGCAGCAACACCAGCACCAGCACCATGATCAGGTCTTCCACCACCAGCCAGCCCACGGCAATCTGGCCGTTGACCGAGTCCAGCACGCCACGGGCCTCCAACGCCCGCAACAGCACCACGGTACTGGCCACCGACAGCGCCAGGCCAAACACCAGGCCCGCCCCCAGCGACCAATCCCATAACCATATGGCCACCCCCATGCCCATGGCCGTTGCCACTGCAATCTGCACGATGGCGCCCGGCACGGCGATACGCTTCACCGCCAGCAGGTCGTCCATGGAGAAATGCAGGCCCACGCCAAACATCAACAGCATCACGCCTATCTCGGCCAACTGCCCGGCCAGCGCCACATCGGCCACATAGCCAGGGGTGGATGGGCCAATGATGATGCCAGCCACCAGATAGCCCACCAGGGGGGGCATGCGCAGGCGGGAGGCAATAAAGCCCATGATCATGGCCAGCCCCAGGCCGGCGGCGATCGTCGTGATCAGATTGATGTCATGCGGCATGGTCACCTGTCTAAAGTAGGATTGAAGAATTCCAAGAGCCTGTTCACGGTCTTTTCGCACCGGGGCAAAAAGACCGTGAACAGGCTCTTGCCGCCCAAGTCTACCCCAGTGACGACCGGATCAAGCCGGCTCGGTTCCCGCTTTTTGCGTGGCGTTGAATGCCAATCGAGACCGTACAAAGGCAACGTGCTCGCGCAACACATAAATCTGGTCGAGAAAAGCCAGCGGCACCTTCAGCGCATTCACCCCCTGCTCTATCTCATCCAGCCGGGCCAGCAGGGCAGCCGTATCCTGCGCCGCCTCGTCACGCAGCCCCCGCTCCAGCGAGATCAGCGCCCCATACCAGGGGTAGATGCGCGCCTGTATGCGCCAGCGGTACAGCCAGGGCAGTAGGCGCAGGGCAGGGATCAACAGCACCGCCAACGGCAGCAATATGATCACGATGCGATCCAGCAGGCTGGCCAGCCAGAACGGCAGGTGGCGGTAGAAAAACCCCTTGCCGTACTGGTAATAGCGGGCGGCATCCTCGCTCAGGGCAAAGTCGCTGCCCCTGGCTGCCGGAAACTCCCCCGCCTCCTGCAGCAGGCCGCGCCGGCCATGTACCTCCCGCGCCGCCTCGATCAGCAGATCCGACAGGGCAGGGTGCAAGCGCTCGTGCGCCACCAGCTCCACATTGGGGGCCACCAGACTCACATCGGCCGGCGGAATATTGCGCGCCATATCGATCGCCCCCATGGGCAGGGCCAGCTTGTTCAGCGCCCCCATGCGGCGGACCAGCGCATCAGCCTGGGAGAAGCTCATCAGCTTCACCTCCGGCGCCCGCATCAGCTTGCGGGTGATCTCCAGCGGCGCCGAATCCCCCATCAGCAGCACCGCATCGATTTCGCCCGCCATCAGCGCATCGACGGCATCGCCCGCCTCCAGCCCGCGCAACTGCGCATTGCGGCCCTGCTCGATACCATTGGCCTTGAACATGGCCGTCGCCAGCACCCGCGCACCGCTACCGATCCGGCCTATCGAAATCTTCTTGTGCTCCAGCTCAGCCAGCCGGGTCAGCACCTGCTCGCCCCGATAGAACACAAATACCGGCTGGTGCGACACGCTACCCAGCGACACCAGCCCCTGCCGCTCCGCCTCGGGCGATACCCCATCTATCACAAAGCCGATATCCGCCCCGCCCGCCCTCAGCCGCGCCAGATTCTCCAGCGAGCCTTCCGATTCCTGCACCACCAGCTTGATGCCATCGCGCGCCAGGATATCGCGGTACTTGATGGCATGCCGGTGAAAGGCACTGCCCTCAGGGCCGGTGCTGATGGTCAGGGTCTTGGGCGGCGCCGGATTCAGCCACCAGATCGCCCCCGCCACCAAGCCCACCATCAGCAAGAGCACCGGCCCGATCACCAAGGCCATATCACGCCATGACACTGCTTCGACCCGCGCATGAAACCGCGCAGGCAGCACCTTGCGCACCACCTTGCGGCGGAAGGTCAGCGGGGGGTGGATACGATCAGGGGTGGGTTGAGGCATGCGGTTTCCTTCTCTTTGCGCCAGTGTGCCACGACGCAGCCTGGATCAGGCTACCGGCAACACGGCCAATCTCCCCCCTGCGAACGCTCAGTTGTCTGCAGGTAAGTGGGCAAGCCGTCACATAACCGTCTAGAACATGCACTAGTCTTCAGAAGCACCGCCTGCAAGATCACCCGGCAAAAACCCCATTCAGGAGGAAACCATGACTGTCAAAGCCATACCCGACGGCTACGCCTGCGGCATACCCTACCTCACCATCCAGGACACCGCCCGCGCTATCGACTTCTACAAGCAGGCCTTCGGCGCCGTCGAGCTGATGCGCATGCCCAGGCCGGACGGCAAAATCATGCACGCCGAGATCAGGATAGGCGAAGCGCCCATCATGATGGGCGAAGAGGCCGTCGAATGGGGCGCCCTCAGCCCCACCACCATAGGCAACACCGCAACCACCATCGTGCTCTACGTCCCTGACGTCGACGCCGCCATCGCACAGGCCGTCGAGGCCGGCGCCACCCTCACCATGCCGGTGGCAAACCAGTTCTGGGGCGACCGCAGCGGCGGCCTGAGCGACCCCTTCGGCCACAAGTGGATGCTGTCCACCCACATCGAGGACGTAGGCCCGGAGGAAATGCAGCGCCGCATGGTGGCCATGTTTGCCGAGCAGCCCGGTAACGGTTGCGGCTAGCGCAGATCGGGCCGGCATGCGGAAGGATCACCCGCCGGGCTCATACGGCGCGTAGTAAAGCAAAAAGCCTGGATGCAGATGCATCCAGGCTTTTGTATTTGGTGGGGCGTCACAGATTCGAACTGTGGACCTACGGATTAAGAGTCCGCTGCTCTACCAACTGAGCTAACGCCCCAAATACTGCTTGTGAGTCCCTATGGTGGGTCGTGCGGGACTCGAACCTGCGACCAACGGATTAAAAGTCCGCTGCTCTACCAACTGAGCTAACGACCCCAGGGAGCCGCGCATTATAGCGATGCGGTTCGCTGTGTCAACACCTTTGTTGATCTCGGTGTTTGTTCGGTACCGTTTCGCGGCGCCGACACCTCGTCGTCAGGTCTCGAAGGCGGCATTCTGCCCAAGTCGGGCGATTTAGGCAACCCTCTGCCGCAAACGCCTGCAGCCAGGCCGCAGCGCAGCCCCGATCAACTGCCTTACCAGCTGCCGGTATTGCCCATGGATACCCAGGGCTCTGCCGGCGGCAGGGCATCGCCATCCTGCAGCAGTTCTATGGATATCTGGTCTGGCGAGCGCACAAAGGCCATGCGGCCATCGCGCGGCGGGCGCAGTATGGTCACGCCGTGGTCCATCAGTCGTTGGCAGGCTGCGTAGATATCGGGCACGGCATAGGCGATGTGGCCAAAGTTGCGGCCGCCGGTATAGACCTCGGGGTCCCAGTTATGGGTCAGTTCCACCTGGGCGTCGTGGTCGCCGGGGGCCGCCAGGTAGACCAGGGTGAAGCGGCCTGCCTCGTAATCCTTGCGGTGTACCAGTTCCAGCCCCAATGCATCGCGGTAGAACGCCAGCGAAGCGTCCAGGTCGGTGACGCGCACCATGGTATGCAGGTATTTCATTTCCGCTCCCGTTTTTATCAGCAAACCGAGAGCATAAGGCCGGGCCGCCAGAATTCAAGCGCAACCAGCCACCCGCACCACGGCCTGCCAGCAAGGGCCATGAAAAAAGCGCCATCGCTGGCGCTTTCCTCATGCCACGGCACTGGCCGGCTTATTTGGCGGCCTTTTCCTTGGCAATCAGGGCATTGATCACCTCGAAGAAGCGTTGATCGCCGCCACCGACCTTGCTGGGCGAGGTCTTGTACTTGCCGTTGATGACAAAGGAGGGCACGCCGTCGATATCGTAGTCATGGCTCATTTGCTTGGCACGGGCCAGCAAGGCAGCAGTGCCGAAGCCGTTGTAAGCCGATTCGAACTGGGCGCGATTCAGCCCCTGCTTGGTGGCCCAATCCACGGCCACGGCGGGGTCGCGCAGCTCGATCTTGTCGCGGTGGACAGCATCGAACACCTTGGGGGTCAGGGCATTGACCTGGTTCATGGTCTTCAGCGCTACGAACAGGCGGGCATGGCCATCCATATCGGTACGGCCATTCCACAGCACGTGCTCGCGGCGGAATGCCACCTCAGGCGGCAAGGTCTTGGCCCAGGCCTGCACGGCGGGCTCCAGGTGGTTGCAGTGGGGGCAGCCGTACCAGAAGAATTCCACCACCTCGATCTTGCCGGCCGGCTCGGTCGGCATGGCCTTGGGCAGGTAGTCGAACTCTACCCCTGGGCGGATATCGGCGGCAGTGGCCTGCAGGGCCAACACGGCGACGGCCGATGCAATAAGGCGGGAAAACAACTGGGCGATGCGCATGCTTACTCCCTGGCTGGATGTTGGTTAGGGCGGGTGTGCCGTCAGGCACTATTGCTTGATCAGCGTAAAGTCGATGTTGTTGACGCGTAGCTGGGCGCGCACGCGGTCTACTTCCTCGGCCTGGGTCAGCGGGCCCAGACGCACGCGGTGGAGCACGCCCTTGCCTTCCACCTCGCTGGTCTGGATGCTGGCTTCCATGCCCAGCAGGGCCAGTCTGGCCTTGAGGTTGTCGGCGTCGGCCTCGCTCTGGAATGCCCCTACCTGCAGATAACTACCCCGCGCCGGCTGCACCGTGGCAGGCGGCACCGCATCGGCCGGCTTGGCCGGGGTTGCCGGTTTGGTCTCGGCAGCCGGCTCGGGCAGGATGTCATAGAAGGTAAACGGCTGGGTGTCCTTGCCCTGGTTGGCAGGGGGCGTGGCCGCAGGCTGGGCCGGCCGCACCGGCAACTTGTTGTTGGAGCCGGTCGGCGCCAGTATCTCTGGCGCAACAGGTGTGGCCGATGGCTTGGCCGGTGCCGAGTCGGGCAAGCGCCCGGCAAAGGGGTTGGGCGCCTTGTTCAGATAGAGCGCAGCCGCCACCGCGATGACAAGCCCCATGCACAGCCCGATAAACAGGCCGGCCAGGGTACCCCCTCCGCCGCCACCGCGCTTGCTGCTACTGGCTGCCGGACGCTTGCTACTCTTGTAATCCTTGCTCATGACCCACTCTGGTGCAGCGCGGCGAAGGCCACGCGAATCGCCGCATTATAGCGAGCAAGCCTGAACCGCCGCTTACTATCAAGGCCTTGGCAATGCAATATCTATCGCTTTCGTGACCAATACCGCGACATTACGGCTTTGCCGCACTGCGGCAAAAGTACCAATTGCCCTATAATCGGGCAATTCATCCCCATTCTGGAACTCGCGTTCATGCAAGACGCTGCCCCGAAAACCTGGTCTGGCCGTTTTTCCGAGCCTGTTGCCGAACTGGTCAAGCGCTATACCGCCTCGGTCTTCTTCGACAAGCGCCTGGCGGAATACGATATCGAGGGCTCGCTGGCCCATGCCCAGATGCTCAACAAGGTGGGGGTGCTGTCGGGTGACGACCTGAACGCCATCACCGAGGGCATGGCCCGGATACTGGCATCCATCCAGGCGGGCACCTTTGAATGGTCGCTGGACCTCGAAGACGTCCACATGAATATCGAGAAGCGGCTGACCGACCTGATAGGCGATGCCGGCAAGCGCCTGCATACCGGGCGCAGCCGCAACGATCAGGTCGCCACCGATATCCGCCTGTGGCTGCGGCACGAGATCGACGCCCTGGTGCACCTGGCAGAAGACCTGCAGCACTCGCTGCTGGACCTGGCCGAGAAGCATGCCGAGACGGTGATGCCGGGCTTTACCCACCTGCAGGTAGCCCAGCCCATTACCTTTGGCCATCACCTGATGGCCTATGTGGAGATGCTGGCCCGCGATGTGGAGCGCCTGCGCGACACCCGCAAGCGCGTCAACCGCCTGCCACTGGGCGCCGCCGCCCTGGCTGGCACCAGCTACCCGATAGACCGCGAGTTCGTTGCCCGCCAACTGGGCTTCGATGCCGTTTGCGAAAACTCGCTCGATGCCGTCAGCGACCGTGATTTCGCCATCGAATTCACGGCGGCCTCGGCCCTGGTGATGACGCATCTGTCGCGCCTGTCCGAAGAACTGGTGCTGTGGATGAACCCGCGTTTTGGCTTTATCGACATGGCCGACCGCTACTGCACCGGCTCCAGCATCATGCCGCAGAAGAAGAACCCCGACGTACCCGAGCTGGTGCGGGGCAAGACCGGCCGCGTCAACGGCCACCTGATGGCGCTGTTGACCCTGATGAAGGCCCAGCCGCTGGCCTACAACAAGGACAATCAGGAAGACAAGGAACCGCTGTTCGACACCGTCGACACCCTGTCGGCCACCTTGCGCATTGTGGCCGACATGATGCGCGGCGTGGTGGTCAAACCCGATGCCATGCGCCGTGCCGTCAAGCAGGGCTACGCCACCGCGACCGACCTGGCCGACTACCTGGTCAAGAAGGGACTGCCCTTCCGCGATGCCCACGAGGCCGTCGCCCTGGCCGTGCGCTATGCCGGCGAACAGCGTAAGGATCTGGCCGAACTGAGCCTGGTGGAACTGGGTACCTTCTCGCCCCTGATAGCTGGCGACGTGTTTGACGTCCTGACGCCCGAGGGCTCGCTGGCCAGCCGCGACCATATCGGCGGCACCGCACCCAGGCAGGTTCGCGCCGCCATCGCCCGTGCCCGCGCCCGACTGAGCGCCTGATGCTGCAGTGGCAATGGGCCACCCTGGCCGAGCTGAGCAGCCTGCAATGGCATGAGGTGGGCGTGCTGCGGCAGACCGTGTTCGTGGTGGAGCAGACCTGCCCCTTCCCCGATCTCGACGCCAAGGATCTCGACAGCCACCATCTGCTGGGCCGCAATGCCGAAGGCCGGCTGGTGGCCTATCTGCGGCTGGTGCCAGCCGGCCATAAATACGCCACGCCCTCGCTGGGCCGCGTGGTGACTGCGGCCGAGGCCCGTGGCACAGGTGCCGGCAAGGCCCTGATGCTGGAAGGCCTGGCCGGCCACCAGCGCACTTACCCCGGCCAACCCAACACCATAGGCGCGCAGGCCTATCTGAGCGGCTTTTACCAGTCGCTGGGCTTTGTGCCCATCAGCGAGACCTATCTCGAAGACGATATCCCCCATATCGATATGGTGTGGACCCCGCCTGCCGCCTGACCGTCTCTGCCCTTACCGGAACGCCACCATGCACAGCAACCGCCAGTACCCCAGCTACCGCCCCCGCCGCATGCGGCGCGACGAGTTCAGCCGCCGCCTGATGCGTGAGCATGTACTCAGCACCAACGATCTGATCTGGCCGGTGTTTATGCTGGAAGGGCAGGGCAAGCGCGAAGAAGCCGTGGCCTCCATGCCCGGCGTGGTACGCATGAGCCTGGAGGCGCTGCTGCCCAAGGCCGAGGAGGCGCTCAGCCTGGGCATACCGGCACTGGCCCTGTTCCCGGTGATACAAGGCCCCAAGACTGCCGATGGCGAAGCTGCCTGCGACCCGGCAGGGCTGATACCCACCGTGGTGCGCGCCCTGAAGTCGCGTTTTCCGGAACTGGGCGTCATCACCGACGGCGCCCTCGACCCCTATACCAGCCACGGCCAGGATGGCGTGATCAATGATGCCGGCTATGTGATGAACGATGAAACCGTCGCCATCCTGGTCCGGCAGGCGCTTTGCCATGCCGAAGCCGGCGTCGATATCGTTGCCCCCAGCGACATGATGGACGGCCGTATCGGCGAAATCCGCAAGGGCCTGGATGCGGCCGGCTTTATCCATACCCGCATCATGGCCTATTCGGCCAAGTACGCGTCGTCCTACTACGGCCCTTTCCGCGATGCGCTGGGGTCGGCCGGCAACCTGGGCAAGGGCAACAAGTACAACTACCAGATGGACCCAGCCAACTCGGACGAGGCCCTGCACGAAGTGGCACTGGACCTGCAGGAAGGTGCCGACATGGTCATGGTCAAGCCTGGCCTGCCGTACCTGGATATCGTGCGGCGGGTAAAGGACGAGTTCCGTGTGCCCACCTATGTCTATCAGGTGTCGGGTGAATACGCCATGATCAAGGCAGCAGCCCAGAATGGTTGGCTGGACGAGCGCGCCGCGGCCATGGAGGCGCTGACAGCGATGAAACGGGCGGGCGCAGATGGCGTACTGACCTACTTCGCCCCCCAGGCAGCAGCGTGGTTGCGCGGCTAAGTGCCTGTTCACGATTTTTTCACTCCGGTGCTGGGGCGAAAAAGTCGTAGGCTCTAAACCGCTGACCCGCAGCGGGTGCAGCAGGGACAGCACCCAAGCTGCCGGGCCACGCCACCGTCGATACTGCAAACCGCCCGGCAAGCCGCCGGGTCGACTTCTATACTTTGCAGCGTCAACTGTTGCAGGACCCGGCGACCACGCCCCATGTCCCAAACACGTTCATTACTGCGGCGGCCACACCGGCTGGTGGAAATTCGCGAGTTCCTGCAGGCGCGGCGACGCCTGCTGAGCTGGTTGCTGGCGGCTGCCTGCGTCATGAGTAGCCTGATCGCCTGGGAACTCGTGCTATCTCACCAGGACACCCGTAAAGCCTCGCAACTGGCAGGCCATAACCTCAGCCTGCTGCTCAAGGAACAGCTGGACGGCGCCTTCCGCGAGACCGACCTGGTGCTGCGCGACCTCGCCGGCCGGGCCGACACCCGCCAGCTGGCGCGCCTGCCCACCATCACGGCAGACGAAAAACTCAGCCTCTCCATCCTGCTCGATGACAAGCTATCCACCCTGCCGCAGGTCGAGTTCCTGGCCTTTGTATCACCCGACGGCAGCACCGCGCTTAGCCCTGGCTACTATGGCCCGGCCGATGCCCGCCAGCGTGGCTTCTATCAGCAGCTGCAAGACAACCCAGGGCAGGAGCTGGTGTTCTCACCCCCCATGCAGATACCGAACTCCATAGAATTGGGCTTCCTGATGGCGCGCCGCATCCCCTCGAGGGATAGGCAGATGGGCGGCATGGTGGTGGCGCTGGTCAAGCTGGAGTACTTCCATCAACTGGCACGACGGCTGGAGGCCGTGGAGGGCAGCGTCTTTACCCTGACCGACAACAATCTGCTGGTAGTGGCCCGCTACCCTGAAATTTCCGGTGCGATCGGCAAAGCCCCGGCCAACAGCCTGCTACTGAGTTCCTGGGTCGATGGCCGCAGTACCGGCTATACCGTGACCCGCTCCCCCTACGATGCCGTGGAGCGGGGCTATACCTTCCGCCGGCTGGAGCATTTTCCCTTCATCGTGCTGGTGGGCCAGCCCGAGAATGCCTATTACGGCGACTGGCGCCTGAAGGCCGGTGCCTATGTCAGTACCCTGCTGGTGCTGCTGTGCTTTGGCCTGGCCATGATCTGGCGCGGCTGGCGCGAGGCCAAGCTGGCCCTGGCACTGCAGTTGGGCGCACAACGGCTGCAGGAGCAGGATGCCCATATCGTGCGCGCCATCGAGACCATCTCGCGCCCGCTGTTGCTGGTAAGGGCTGACGGCGACATCATCCTGCAGGCCAACAAGGCCGCTGCCGAGCTATGCGGCCTGCCGGTCGAATCGCTGATAGGCCAGCCCCTGACCCAGCTCTACCTGCGGCCCGAGCATCATGTGGAGATCACCGCGCAACTGACCGCCCGCCAGTCGCTGACCGACTACGAGCTCAAGTTTCGCCGGCCCAATGGCGACAGCTACTGGGTAGCCCTGTCCGGTTCCGTCATCGAATACCAGGGCGAGCGGGCTTATTTCGTCAACCTCACCGATATCAGCGAGCGCAAGCGGGCCCAGGAATCACTCTGGCGCCGCGCCACCCTGGACCCGCTCACCGGCGTGCCCAATCGCGGCTACTTTCTGGAGCGGGCACAGCTGGAGTGGCTGCGCGCCGTGCGCTATGGCCATCAGGTAGGCGTGCTGATGCTGGATCTGGATCACTTCAAGACTGTCAACGATACCCATGGCCATGATGCCGGTGACCAAGTGCTGCAACGATTTGCCGAGCGCATGCAGGGCGAGCTGCGCGAAACCGACCTGTTTGGCCGCCTGGGGGGCGAGGAATTTGCCGTCCTGCTGCCCGAAGAGGCGGAAACCGGCCTGCTGGAAGCAGCCGAACGGCTGCGCAACGCACTAGCCAGCAAACCCATAGTACTGGAGGATGGTCATGCCCTGGCTATCACCATGAGCGTGGGCTGCACCCTGTCCAACGAACTGTCGCCCGATATCGAAAGCCTGCTGAAGGAAGCCGACCAGGCGCTCTATGCCGCCAAGGCGGCGGGCCGCAACCGCGTCATGGCTTACAAGCCCGTCGTCTCCGATACCCTACGCTAAACCCCTCACCCGGATATTCCTCGCCATGAAGCTCTACTACTCCCCCGGCGCCTGCTCGCTCTCCCCCCATATCGCCCTGCGCGAGGCCGGACTACCGGTCGAACTGGTCAGGGTCAACCTCAAGAACCACCAGACCCAGGACGGCACCGATTTCTACACCATCAACCCCAAGGGCTACGTGCCCACCCTGATACTCGATGACGGCGCAACGCTGACCGAAGGCCCAGCCATCGTCCAATACATCGCCGACCAGCTACCGCTGAGCCAGCTGGCACCGCCCCATGGCAGCATGGCCCGCTATCGCCTGCAGGAGTGGCTTACCTTTATCGGCACCGAGATACACAAAGCCTTCGGCCCGCTCTGGAACCCCAGCGCCCCAGCCGAGACACGTGCGGCCGCCCAAGCCCGGCTGGAGCAATGGTTTGGCTGGCTGGATCAGCACCTGGGCCAGCATGACTACCTGATGGGCGATACCTTTACCGTGGCCGACGGCTATCTGTACACCTGCGTCAACTGGTGCAACTTCCTCAAGATCAGCCTGGCCCCCTGGCCGCATCTGGGAGACTATATGCAGCGCGTGTCCCAGCGCCCCGCCGTGCAGGCCGCCCTGCGTGCCGAAGGCCTGCTCGACTGACCCTGTCCTACGCCCCATGACTACACTCTATTATCTATTTGCCTTCGCCATAGGCTGTGTGGTGCCGCTACAGGCCGCCATCAACAACCAGCTCAAGCTGCAGATCGGCGGCAGCACCCTGCTGGCCGCCCTGCTGTCCTTCGCCGTCGGCACCCTGGCCCTGCTGCTGATCGCCGCACTGACCGGCCAGCGCTGGTCCGGCCTGGCGGGCCTGGCACAGGTCAGCGGCTGGCAGCTCAGCGGCGGGCTCATGGGCGCCCTGTTTGTCTTCGGCACCACCCTGCTGGCCCCGCGCATAGGCGTAGCGGCCATGCTGTCGCTGATCATCGCCGGCCAGATACTGCTATCCCTGCTGTTTGACCGCTACGGCTGGCTGGGCCTGGCCGTGCGCGAGGTCTCGCCAGCACGGCTAGTGGGTGCCCTGTTAGTGGTGGTTGGCGTATTGCTGGTCAACTATGGCGACAGGCTGGGCAAATGATGGAATGCCGCCTGGGCTGCGCAGCCTGCTGCATCGCGCCGTCGATCTCCTCCCCCATACCCGGCATGCCCCATGGCAAGCGGGCAGGGGAGCGTTGCGTGCAGCTGGACGAGCGCGATCTATGCAAGCTGTTCGGCAAGCCCGAGCGGCCCGCCGTCTGCGGTGGGCTGCAGCCCAGCCAGGAGATGTGCGGCAACAGCCGCGAACAAGCCATGCATTACCTGGGTTGGCTGGAGCGGGAAACCGGCGAGTTCACCCCTGCGGCCCGCTTGTCAAGGCATTAGGTCTACAGAAACCGCTGGGTATCAATCTTCCACTTGGACGGGCTCTCATGGCTGACTATCTTGTCCGCCCCCGTTTTGCCGGTAGGTTTGGCCAGATCGATCTCGGTCGGTGGCAGATAGCCCTTCTTGGTGTCGAAGATCACCTTGACCTTGGGCTGTAGCAGGCTTTCCTCGTTGTGCTCGGTCACCAGGCCCAGCCGGCCGCTTTCCAGCAGCACCAGGGTGCCTACCGGGTAGATGCCGACGCAGCGCATGAAGGCCTTGACCAGGTCGGGCTCGAAGTGAAACTTGCTCCATTCGAATATCTTGCGCAGCGCATCGGTGGGCGGCATGCCCTTGTGATAGCAGCGGTCTGCCGTGATGGCGTCGTAGACATCGACAATGGCGCACATCTTGGCCAGCGTGCTGATCTGGTCGGCCGCCTGTTTGTCCGGGTAGCCCGAACCATCCACCCGTTCGTGGTGGTGCAGCGTGATATCGAGCGGAATCGGCCCTACGCCAGGGGTCTTGAGCAATATCTCGTAGCCGTCGCGCGGATGGCGGCGGACGATCTCGAATTCCTCGTCGGTGAGCCGCCCCGGCTTGTTTAATATGCCGTCCGGCACCAATGCCTTGCCGGTATCGTGCAGCAGGCCGCCCAGGCCCGCCTGCCGGGTCGTCTCGGCATCCAGCCCGACCGAGCGGCAGAACGCCACCATAAAGGTACAGACGCTGACCGAATGCAGGAAGGTATAGTCGTCCTTGTTCTTGATGTGCATCAGCCCGATCAGCGCGCCGGAATTGCGCAGTATCGACTCGGTGATGCCGGCCACCACCGGCTCCACCGCCTCCATATTGACCGCCTTGCCCAGCCGCGCGTCCTGCATCACATTGCGCACCAGATTGGCGGCCTGGCTCTTGATGGCGCGGGCACGCCCCATTTCCTCGGCGGTCGATATCCGTATGCGTGGGGCAGGCTCGCTCTCGGCAATGGCGATCATCTCGGCCTGCAGGGCGGTCTGCACTTCTTCCTGGGTGGGGGCATCGGGAACATCAAGGCCCCGGTCGGTGTCGATGTAGACTTCAGGAATGGCGCACTTGATGATGGTTTCTATTTCTTTTTCCGACTTGATCGGAAACGCCGAGCGCATGAAGGGGTGCTGGGACCAGTCGGCCCCCAGATCGTGGATATACATCCCGACCTTGAGTTCGTTGGAGGAAACACGCTTGATCATGTAAGAAACTCCAGGCTCGACCCCACCTCTAATCGAGCGGGTTCAATCCAGTCTAGACGATAATCCGCAGCACCCAACACCGGGCATCAGCGCCCTGGATAAATATATCCGGCAACCTGTACGGTGGGGGTTGCCAGAGACTGCGGCTGCCCAGCAGGGCAAGGCGCGAATGACCCCCTTCAACGCAGTACCGGATTGATATATAAGGCAGGATTCTTCTCAAGCAACGCCGTATTGCGACACAAGCCAGGTTGCTGGCCGTTGCTTTGATGAAATAGGGGCAAACTCCCTACCATCCCCACCGCACCACGCCGGGCCTCGTCCCCGCCCTTAACTCTTTACCTAGCAAGACCACCCCCGCCATGGATTTTCTGCTGTTGTTCAAGTCGCTCATCATGGGCATCGTCGAGGGCCTCACCGAGTTCCTGCCCATTTCCAGCACCGGCCACCTGATATTGACCGGCCACCTGCTGGATTTCCTAGACAAGGAAAAACGCGATGTCTACGAGATCTTCATCCAGCTGGGTGCCATCCTGGCCGTGGCCTGGGAATACCGTAGCCGGCTGATACAGGCCGCAGCTGGCGCCCGCCAGCCCGGCCCCGGCCGGCAACTGCTGCTCAACCTCGCCATCGCCGCCATACCGGCACTGGCCCTGGGCAAGCTGTTCGGTAGCCAGATCAAGTCCGTGCTGTTCAACCCCATCTGCGTGGCCATCAGCTTTATCGTGGGTGGTTTGATCATCCTGTGGGCCGAAAAGCGCCAACACAGCATCAGCGCCCAGACCATGGACGACATCACCCCCGGCATGGCCCTCAAGATCGGCCTGGCGCAATGCCTGGCCCTGATACCGGGCACCTCGCGCTCCGGCTCCACCATCATAGGCGGGCTGTTCTTCGGCCTGTCCCGCCAGGCTGCCACCGAGTTCTCCTTCCTCCTCGGCATCCCGGTGTTGGGCACCGCCTCGCTCTACAGCCTGTACAAGCACCTGCCCGCCATGACCGCACAAGACATCCCGGTGTTTGGTGTCGGCCTGGTCGCCAGCTTCGTCTTCGCCCTGATCGCCGTACGTGCCCTGCTGCGCTTTATCGCCAGCCATACCTTCGTGGTCTTCGCCTGGTACCGCATCGCCTTCGGCTTCGTGGTGTTGCTCACCGCCTACACAGGCTGGGTAAACTGGACCGCCTGACATTTAATTGCACACAGTGCTTGACGACCCATCAAGTATCCGACATAATCTTTCCTCTCTGTCGCGGGATGGAGCAGTTGGCAGCTCGTCGGGCTCATAACCCGAAGGTCACAGGTTCGAGTCCTGTTCCCGCAACCAAGAACATCAAGGCCTTAGACGCGAAAGCATCTAGGGCCTTTTCGTTTTTCTGTCGAAATTCGATCTCTCAAGCACGGCCGTTGCTGGCATACAGTACGGTTGCTCCCACCGTTTTCATATGCCTGCCGTCAGACTGAAACGCTGCGTATGAAACGCTCCCTTGCCAACTCATACGCCTTACCCGTCATCGCCCCTGATTGCGTCATAAATGCGGTGAACGCGTCAATCTCAGAGAATCCAACCAAGCCGGCAATCTCGCGGAGTGCTTCGTCATTGTCCTCAGACTCCGAAATCCTTACCAGCAAACAGGCCAAGTACTGCTGCCAACCACGATGAATGGCGTGGGGCTCCCCTGAATCATCCTCCACATACATTTGAACAAGCTCCCCTGACTCCGGATTGAGGAAGGTAACCAGACCAAAATTTCCGTCATCCAGGATGGGAATCAGTACATTGGCTGTATATGCCTCCTGTGCATCCGGCGCGATGAAGAACTCCTCAGGTACGCCGATGTAGATATCCAGATTTCGGGGGAGCGCCCGCGTGCGGTAGGCATCCAGGAATACCGGAGCGGGATTTAGGGTGGCTAGCGCCAGATAGGCTTGTTCTCTGGTGTACGGCATAGGGATGACTGGTAAGCGACGCCGAGGACTCAATAGGTAATTTAGCAGCGAGGTAAAATGTTTAGCATTTTGCCTGGGTCACGAGGCCGGTTCCCGCAGCCAAGAACATCAGAGCCTTAAATGCACCACTTTCAACGTCTTTACATCAACGCCCGAACTCTTAGCATGGGATTGTGCCACTAGACGGCAAGCCCTACCGCCAAAAAACCGCGTCCCGCATGTGGCTTTCTGCTTTGCCCCGCCTGGTCTACTATCTGGGCTCCATTACGCCTAAGCCATCGAAACCGCCATGCGCCACTTGCCTAGCCTACTTGCTGCCCTGTTGCTATCCCCCTTGCTGCACGCTGCAGACCAACCTGCCGCCGCACCGGTGCAGTTGCCGCCGGCCTGGGCGCGTGGCGTGCCGGTCAGCACCCTGATTGGTGCCGATGTGGCGGCCGGCCTGAGCGGCCAGGCTACGCCGGCCCAGTTCATCCTCAAGGTGACCGATCTGGCGCGGCTGCCGCAGCCGGTGCAGGGCGCCAGTGAATGTGTGTTCGAGGCCGAGGGCTGGGCCAATCTGTCGTCTGAGCGGATTACCGTGCAGCCGCGCCTGTTACGCTGCTTTGATGGCCAGGGGCGCGAGATCGCCAGCCGGCCCGTGCGTGGCTTTGCGGCGGACAAGGATGCCCGCAATGGCATCAAGGCGCCTTTGCTGTGGGGGCAGGCCGCCAAGGATCTGCTGTTGATGGGGGTGGGCGCGCAGGCCAAGCAGAATTTCCTGCAACGGGCCGCCAAATCGGCGCTGGGCCGTGCCTCGCTGGGGCTGACCGATGACCTGATGGGTGGCGACAAGGCACCCAGGGTGGAAGGCGATGCCGTTCGTGAAGTGCGCAGCAGCGAGACCCTGCTGCCCATGCTGGCACTGGAGCCGGGCCGTGAGTTTAATATCGTGCTGGGTGGTACGCCGCAGTAAGAGCGGCTAACAAAACCCTTCTGGCGTTGTTGTGCGAGCTTGCCGTACCCACGTACTGTCTGCGCTCACACGCCTAGCCAGAACCGCTACGCTGGGTTTTGTTAGCCGCTCTAAGCGCCACCAACCACACCCAGCCCGGCCTACCCCTGGCGGGGCGGGCTAAACCGCTGCCATCTAAGACCCGCTACACCCTGGGCGCCCGCCGGACTTGCCCCGGCAGGCTCGCGCCCCTAGACTCCGCGCAACTGCAGCAATAGAAAGACCTGTAATGGCCGCCGCCCCGCAATACGACGAATCTTCCGTCAAGGTACTCAAGGGCCTGGAGCCGGTAAAACACCGGCCCGGCATGTACACCCGTACCGAGCATCCGCTCCATATCATCCAGGAAGTGATAGACAACGCCGCCGACGAGGCGCTGGCGGGCTACGCCAAGAGTATCGAGGTGGTGGTCTACCAGGATGGCTCCATCGGCGTGGCTGACGATGGCCGGGGCATACCGGTGGGCATACACCCGGAAATGGGCGTCCCTACGGTGGAAGTGGTGTTCACCCAGCTGCATGCGGGCGGCAAGTTCAACAAAAAGGACGGCGGCGCCTACAGCTTCTCGGGCGGCTTGCATGGCGTGGGCGTCAGCGTGACCAATGCGCTCTCCACCCGGCTGGAAGTACGGGTCAAGCGCGATGGCGCCGAGCATGCGCTGGCCTTTGGCGATGGCTTTGTGATCGAGCCGCTGGCCGTCGTCAAGGAAGTGGGCAAGAAGAACACCGGTACGACCGTGCGCTGCTGGCCCGATGCCAAGTATTTCGACTCGCCGGCCATCCCCATGGGCGAGCTGGCGCATATCCTGCGTTCCAAGGCGGTTCTGCTGCCCGGCATTACCGTCACGCTGATTACCGAGAAAAAGGACGGCAGCCGCGATACCCAGAGCTGGACCTATCCGGACGGTTTGACCGGCTACCTGAACGAGCAGCTGAGCGGCGCCGACCTGATCGTGCCGCTGTTCCGTGGCGAGCGCTATATCACCGAGGCCAATGAGAGCTTCTCCAGCGGCGAGGGCGCCGCCTGGGTGATTACCTGGACGGAAGAGGGCGGCATTGCCCGTGAGAGCTACGTCAACCTGATCCCCACTCCTTCGGGCGGCACCCACGAGACGGGTCTGCGCGATGGGGTATTCAATGCCATCAAGAATTTCATCGACCTGCACAACCTGCTGCCCAAGGGCGTCAAGCTGCTGCCGGAAGACCTGTTTGCACGGGCCTCCTTCGTATTGAGCGCCAAGGTGCTGGACCCGCAGTTCCAGGGCCAGACCAAGGAGCGGCTATCCAGCCGCGATGCGCTGCGGCTGGTATCGACCCAGGTGCGCGATCCATTCGAGCTGTGGCTGAATGAACACCTGGACTACGGCAAGAAGCTGGCCGAGCTGGCGATACGCCAGGCCCAGAGCCGCATGAAGGCCGCCAAGACCGTCATCAAGAAGAAGACCAGCGGTGTGGCTGTGCTGCCAGGCAAGCTGACCGACTGCACCAGCGAGGATGTGGGCCGGCGCGAGCTGTTCCTGGTCGAGGGCGATTCGGCCGGCGGCAGCGCCAAGCAGGGCCGGGACAAGGACTTCCAGGCCATCCTGCCCTTGCGCGGCAAGGTGCTCAACAGCTGGGAAGTCGATGCCGGCGAATTGTTCGGCAACAACGAAATCCACGATATTGCGGTGGCCATAGGCGTAGACCCACACAAGCCGGACAGCGCCATAGACCTCAGCGGGCTGCGCTACGGCCGCATCCTGATCATGAGCGATGCCGACGTGGATGGCTCGCATATCCAGGTACTGTTGCTGACCCTGTTCTGCCGGCACTTCCCGCAGCTGGTCAAGCACGGCCATATCCATATCGCCCAGCCGCCGCTGTACCGGATAGACGTACCGGGTTCGGGCAAGAGCAAGCCGCCGCGCAAGTTCTATGCGCTGGACGATGGTGAGCTGGAAGCCGTGCTGGACAAGCTGCGGCTGGAGAAGGTGCGCGAGGGCAGCTGGGGCATCAGCCGCTTCAAGGGCCTGGGTGAAATGAACGCCGAACAGTTGTTCGAGACCACCATGAATCCCGACACCCGCCGCACCCTGCAGATTGATTTCGACGCAGCCGAGGACGATACACGCCGCATCATGACCATGCTGATGGGCAAGGGCGAAGCCTCGTCCCGCCGGGCCTGGCTGGAAGAAAACGGCAACCTGGCCGAAGGGGATATCTAGCCTATCCCCGCCTGGGCCGGCGGATGGCATGCTGCCAGCCGGCCCAACCCTGATCCTGCCGGTCGCGCCCCAGGTGGCCGGCCTCCCTGTTCTGGAGGAGCCTAGATGCTCACCATCCTGATACCCACCTGGAACAACCTGCCCTATCTGCAGGCCTGCGTGGAAAGCATACGCCGCCATTCTGCCCATGCGCACGAGATCATCCTGCACCTGAACGACGGCAGCGATGGCAGCCTGGCCTGGGCCAAGGCCCAGGGCATCAAGTACAGCCACACCCCCACCAATGTGGGCATCTGCGCGGCCATGAACAAGGCTGCGGCCTTGGCCACCCAGGATTACATCGTCTTTCTCAACGACGACATGGTGGTACTACCCGGCTGGGACACCGCCTTGCTGGAGGTCGCACAGCGCCAGCCGGACGACGCCTTTCTGCTGTCGGGCACCATGATAGAGCCGCGTGCCACCGGCAATGCCTGCGTGATCGTGGCCGATTACGGCACCAGCCTGGAAACGCTGCGGGAAGCCGAGCTGCTGGCCGACTATGCCAGCTTGCCCCATGCCGACTGGCAGGGCGCCTCCTGGCCCCCCACCCTGGTACACCGCAACTGGTGGCAACTGGTGGGTGGCTATAGCGTGGAGCTGTCGCCGGGCATGGCATCCGATACCGATTTCGCCATCAAGATGTGGGCAGCCGGCTGCCGGGTGTTCCACGGCGTGGCCGCCAGCCGGGTCTACCATTTCCAGTGCCGCTCTACCGGCCGCATCCGCAAGAACGATGGTGGCGGCCAGTTCCTGGCCAAGTGGGGGATCACCCAGTCCACCTTCAACCGCTACTATCTGCGACGCGGCACGGCCTACAACGGCCCGCTGACGGCGCCCGATAGCAGCCTGGCCTATCGCCTGGCCCGGCTCAAATGCTACCTCAAGCGCCGCCTGGGGAGGCTAGGCCGCCCGCTGGCGTTTGATTGAGAGCCTGTTACCGAGCCTTTCATGGACTGAAGGCATCAGTGGGTGTGACGCCTGGGCAGGCGCCAGGGAGACCCTGGCGCTGAACGTAGGCGCAGCCTGAACCAGTAGGCTCTTCCTTGATTTATTCCCACTCCCCCCGCCCTCGCCGCCGCGAGGGAGCCTCGCTGGCGCTCGTTAGCGAGCCTATCATGGGCTGAAGGCATCAGTGGGTGTGACGCCTGGGCAGGCGCCAGGGAGACCCTGGCGCTGAACGTAGGCGCAGCCTGAACCAGTAGGCTCTTCCTTGATTTATTCCCACTCCCCCCGCCCTCGCCGCCGCGAGGGAGCCTCGCTGGCGCTCGTTAGCGAGCCTATCATGGGCTGAAGGCATCAGTGGGTGTGACGCCTGGGCAGGCGCCAGGGGAACCCTGGCGCAGGACGTCAGCGCAGCCTGAACCAGTAGGCTCTCCCCTTGATGGAACCCACACCCCCCGCGCGGGAGCCTCGCTGGCGCTCGTTATCATTTTGAATTGGCTTCAACGCCTGCTATGCGCGCAGGCCTTGGCTGGGTGATGGCGGGTGGCGCAAGCGCCAGGGAAACCCTGGCGCTGGGCATCAGCACAGCCTGAGCCGTCGGCACCTCAGAAAAAGCGCCATCCCAGGCCACGATAGGTCGGCACCCGGTCGACGATGCTGCCTCCCCTTACCAGCAGGACTTCATCAAAGCGGTCCAGGTATTCCCCCGCCTTAGCTGGGCGGAATAGTACGGGGCTGCCTATCTCTGGCAAGTTCTCGCCGAACAAAGGGGTCTGGACTTCGCCCAGGCCTTCCTGGCCCAGCAGGCGCAGGCCAGGGGGCCAAACCGGGAGGGGCTGCTTGCGGGCTTCGATGGCGCCGGAGGCAATGTAGCCGCCGCCCTGGCAGGTGATGCTGCCGGCACCGGCACTGCGGCAGGCTTCCAGGGCGAAGAAGGCGGCGGGCTCGTGCTGGAAGCCCCGGAAGTGATCGAACAGGACCGGGGTATAGAGCCCAGAGCCGGCGCCCAGTTCGGTCACGCTGAGATCCTGGGCGGTGCTCTCCAGGCTGCCGGTACCGCCGCCGTTGACGAAGCGCAGCTGGGCACCCTCCAGTTGCAGGGCCGCGACCATGGCCTGGCGGCGGGCGGCGATGCGCGGTATGGCCCAGGCCTTGAGGCGGGCCACCACCCAATTCTCCAGCGCCTTACCGGGGACAGCCTCGCCTACGCCGGCTATCTGGGCCTCGTAGCCCATCAGCCCCACCAGTTGCAGACGGGCATGGCGTGCCAGACTGGCATGCAGGGCCAGCAGCTTGGCCGGGGTATCGAGCGGCGAGCGGTAGACGCCGAAGTGCAAGCCGGGCAGGTCCAGGCTCATATCCAGGTCGAAGGCAATCTGCAGCCTTGTGCCCGCCTGCTCGGCAGCGGCCTGCAGGGCTACCAGATGCGCCTCGCAGTCGGCCATGGCAACGATGCGGTGGCCGGCTGCCACAGCCCGGGCCAGGCGCGTCAGGGCCTGGGGCTGGCAGGTGGGGTAGGCCACCAGCATGTCGTCCAGCCCCTGTTCGGCCAGTGCGACGGCCTCGGCCACGCTGTAGCAGAGCAGGCCGGCATAGGCCGGGCCAAAGGCCAGCGCCCGCTTGAGCAGGGCAGGCACCCGCAGCGACTTGCTGGCCACCCGTATGGGCTTGCCGCCGGCCCGTGCCGCCATGGCAGCCAGGTTGCGATCAAACGCGTCCAGATCAATCAAGGCGCAGGGCAGGGCCTCGCCGCGCACGGCATCCAGCAGGCTGGCATAGCGTTGGTGCTGGGGTTGGCTGGCTTGCGGCGGCATGGCGGCGGCCCGTTTCATGGCTGGCGACCCTTGCGCCCCAGCTTGTTGGCCAGGGATTCCAGCGGCAAGCCTGCCATGGCAAAGCGGATGATGCCCACCAGGCCACGCATGCGGCTGGCCACCGTCATCTTGTCCAATGCCTGGTATTTGGCGGTGGTGAACGGGTACCAGTTGGCCTCGATCTTGGCCGAGTTGCCATCCACCATCACGGCCTTGGTATTGCAGAAGCCGCGCAACCCGTCCTCGCCCTTGAAGCGGCCAATGCCGCTCTGCTTGGTGCCGCCGAAGGGCAGGGCATGGTTGCCCTCGGTAATCATGTGGTTGTTGATGGAGACATTGCCCACCTTGAGCTGCCGCGCCACGCGCTCCAGCTGGGCCTTGTCGTCCCCCCAGACGCAGGCCGACAGGCCATAGATGGTCTGGTTGGCCAGCCGCACGGCCTCGGCCTCGCCGTCGAACGCCATCACCGGCAGGAAGGGGCCAAAGCTTTCCTCCTGCATGACCCGCATCTCGTGGTTCACCTGGGTCAGCACGATGGGGGGAATGGCCGGACTGACGCCATCCCAATCCAGGCCGGTATGCTGCATGGCGCCCTTGGCCAAGGCATCGGCCAGGTGTTCACGCACGATGGCGATCTGCATGGGCGTGGTCATGCTGCCGATATCATGGTCTGGCCCGGTGCCCAGGGTTAGCTTGCTGGTCTGCTCCACCAACCGCGCCACGAAGCGCTCGTGGAGCGGCCGTGCCACATAGCAGCGCTCTATTGAGGTGCAACTCTGGCCGGTATTGGTGAACGCGCCCCACATGGCGCCGGCGACGGCGCGCTCCAAATTGGCATCAGCAAACACCAGCATGGGGTCCTTGCCGCCCAGCTCCAGCTCCACCGGCACCAGCAGTTCGGCGGCCTGGGCCATCACCCGCTTGCCGGTGGCGATGCTGCCGGTAAAGAACAGTTTGTCGGGCGCTTGGGCCAGGCAGGCACTGCCGATCTGGCCATTGCCGTACACCACCTGTGCCCAGTCCGGCGCAAAGCCGGCCTCGGCCAGGATGGATTCCACCAGCCCAGCCAGGGGGGTGTATTCCGATGGCTTGTGTACCACCGCGTTGCCGGCGGCAAAGGCGATGCTGATGGGCACGATGGCTTGGTAGAAGGGATAGTTCCAGGGCGCGATCACCAGTATGGTGCCCAGCGGTTCGTACCAGACCCGCGACTGCTTGCCCAGCATGGCCAGCGGCGTGGGCATCTTGCGGTCGGCCAGCACGGCAGCCGCATGCCGGCGCAAGTATTCCAGGTTGTCGATGACGGCGAATATCTCGCCCAGCAGGGCATCGCTGGCGCACTTGCCTGTCTCCTGGCTCACCCGTGCGATGATCTCTTCGCGCCGCCGCAGCACCACCTGGCCCAGCCGGTCCAGCAGTGCCAGCCGCTGCGGTAGTCCCAGTGCGGCGATAGTGGTTTGGGCGGCGCGGGCACGGTCGAAGACAGCTGCCACTTCGGTGGCATCCACAGCAAGGTCTGGCGCGGCATCGCGTACGAGCTGGTTCATCACAGGTTCTCCCGGTATCTGGGTTCGTATGGCGGCATCCCAGCCCAGGCGGTCGCGCACTTGCGTGCCGCCTGGGCCGGCAAAGCCGTAGTAAAGCGAGTAGACCACCCCTGCCGCGCCCAGCCGGGCCAGCCGCAAGGGGGTGAGCCGCAGCTGCTCGGCCTGGTTGAACAGGCGCAGCAGGCCGGCGAGCAGGGGCTGGGGCAGGCTGGCCGCCACATCCAGCAGCAGGCCCAGGTCGGCCCGGTCCTGCGGGTGCATGGCCTCGGCCAAGCGGTCTATCTGCCAGCCAGCGCCACTGGCGCTGAAACTCGGCAGGCCGTCGCCGCCGGGGCAATAGCCATCGCCCAGCCGGTTCAGGCCGCGTAGCTGGCGGGCGCTGAAATAGACGCTGCCCAAGGTGGCAGCCAGGTGCAAGGAAGATTCACGCCGCATCACGCCGCCTCCGCCATCTGTCGCCCCAGGCGGCGTGCCAGCGCCATGATGGTGAGCGAGGGGTTGATACCCGGCGCACTGGGAAACAAGCTGGCATCGGCCACCTGGATGCGCTGGCTGCCGAACAGCCGGTAGTCTTCACCCACGCAGCCCTCCTCGGGCCGGCGGGCAAAACCCAGGCCGCCCATCAGATGCAGGCCTATGCCAAAGCGGCCCGGCAGCACACGCTCGGCGCCGGTCGCCTCGAATATCCGCTGCACGGCCTGGTAGCCCGCCGCCGCGCGGCGCTGGTCCTCGGCGTCCAGTTCCTTGTCTATCTGCAGCCGCCCGCCCTGGCCCAGGCTGAGCCGGCCTGGATGGCTGTCGCGCACGGCGACTTCTATGCAGGCGTAGTGGCGCATGGCGGCCATGTCGGCCTGATGGGCAGCACCCATGCCCGGCAGCAGCAGGGCGGTGCCTATGGGGGGAGAGAACACGTTTTCCAGCTTGAAGCCCTGCCGCCTGAAACCAGCATCATCCGACTTGTAGGCCTGGAACGGCCCCTTGTGGGCAAGGACAGGCTCGCGGTATTGGGCAAAGTACATGAACTGGGGGTGGCAGTAATAGCCCTGCCCCAGCCTGGGCAATTGAGCGGCATAGCCAGAGCGCAGCAGTACGGTATTGCTGCCCAGGGTGCCGGCCGCCAGCACCAGCTGGCCAGCGCGGAAAGTCTGTGGCCGGCCATCGGCCAACCTGGCCTGCACCGTCACCCGGCCGGGGGCTTCGCTCACCCGCTCGACCTCGCACTGGGTCAGCAGCTTGGCGCCCGCCTTGAGCGCGGCCTCCAGCGAGGTCAGCGGTGTCGACTGTTTGCTGTCCAGCCGGCAGCCGTACAGGCACTCTATGCAGTCGTTGCCCTCCTCGTGCCGGCAGCCCGACTGCCCCCGCTGCAGCGGCGCGCACTGATAACCGCACTGCTCAAAGCCCTGCTTGAACAGCTGGGCATTGCGGTTGGCATGCACCAGCGGCACCGTCTGTATCTGCAGGGCGCCACGGGCACGGGCGTACCAGGGTGCCATGCCCGCCTGGTCCAACCAGGCAAAGCCGGTACGCTCGCGCCAGTCGTCCAGCGCGACATCGTCAAACTCATCGAGCAGGGCCTGGTTGACGATGGAGCCCCCGCCCACCACCCGTGCCCGCAACATGGCGATGCTGGCGCTGCGGTTGAGCTCCATGCCGCCATGCCAGAACAGCCTGGTATTGCCATCCAGCTCGCCACGCGGGTAGTCCTGCCGCGAATGGTAGGCCCCCGCTTCTATGACCAGGCAGCGCCAGCCGGCGGTGGCGAGCTCGGCCGCTGCATTGGCCCCGCCTACCCCGGCCCCTATCACGATAGCGTCGTAATCGCTTTGCACTCGCCTCTCCTCTTCCCCTTCTTGTAACTATGTTATCCCACAAAACCTTTGTATTGCGCAAGCTACCATTTCTGTTGCATCGCAGCATAATTTGCGCTTTTACATCAATTACTTGCGTAATCAAATTGGGGTTTGACAAATCTAAAACGTGATTCATAACATCGTTACACAAACACACAAAGGAGACACGTCATGCATGCTTTCAAACAGCGTTCCGGCCGCTGGCTATGCCTGGTCGCACTGTTCCTGACCCTGCCTGCCCAGGCGGGATACCTGGTTGGTCGGGGCAAGGCCGACATCACCGGCGAGGCCGCCGAAGTCGGCATGATGGGCTATGCCAAGCTGGACCAGAAAACCGCCGGCATCCATATGCGCCAATGGGCGCGGGCCTTTGTGGTGCAGGATGAAGCAGGCCGCCGGCTGGTATTCGTCAACAACGACCTGGGCATGGTCTTCCAGGGTGTGCACCAGGCGGTGCTGAACCGCCTGCAGGCCCGCTTCGGCAACCGCTATACCCGCGAGAACGTGCTGCTGTCGGCCACCCATACCCACGCCGGCCCTGGCGGTTTCTCACACTACGCCCTGTATAACTTCACCACCCTGGGCTATAACGCCGCCACCTTCCATGCCGCAGTCGATGGCATAGTCGAAGCCATCGTGGCCGCCGATGCCGACCTCAAGCCCGGCGAGATCCGGGTGGCACGGGGCGAGTTGTTCGATGCCAGCGCCAACCGCTCGCTACCGGCCTATGAGCGCAACCCGGCAACCGAACGCAGCCGCTGGCAGCACAACATAGACCCCACCATGACCGTGCTGCGCTTCAGCCAGGGCGGCCGCGATGTGGGGCTGATCAGCTGGTTCGCCACCCACGGCGTCTCCATGCATCCCGGTAATACCCTGGTCTCGGGCGATAACAAGGGCTATGCCGCCCAATACATAGAGAAGCAGGTCTACGGCAAGCAGGGCCGCAACGACTTTGTCGCTGCCTTCGCCCAGAGCAATGCGGGCGACATGACGCCCAACCTGTGGCTGGACGGTAACGGCCCCACCAGCAATGAATACGAAAACACCCGGTTGCTGGGCGAGCGCCAGGCCGGTCGTGCCCTCAGCCTGTTCAATGGCGCCAGCGAGCTGGTAAGCGGGCCGGTGGACTACCGCCAGCAGTACGCCAATCTCTCGCAGGTGGCGCTGCGGCCTGAGTTTGGCGGTGGCCAGACCTGCCCGGCCGCATTGGGCCGCGCCTTTGCCGCCGGTACCGAGGATGGCCGGGGCGAGGATGGCTTCAACGAAGGCGACCTGACCAGCAATCCCTTCCTGGCCCAGCTGGGCGGTGCGCTGTTCGGTGCGCCCAAAGAGGTCGAGGACTGCCAGGCCCCCAAGCCCATCATGATCGCCACCGGCCTGCAAAAGCCCTTCCCCTGGACGCCTGAAGTGTTGCCGGTATCGGTGGCGCGCATAGGCCAGCTGGCCATTGTGGCGGCGCCTGGCGAGTTCACCGTCATGGCCGGCCGCCGTGTGCGCGAGACAGTGGCCCAGGCCATGGGGCTGCCGCTGGGGAATGTGATCTTTGCCGGCTATACCAACGCCTATGCCGGCTATGTGGCCACCCCGGAGGAGTATGACGCCCAGCACTACGAGGGTGCCTCCACCCACTTTGGCCGCCGCACCCTGCCGGCCTATGCCCAGCTGTACCAGGATCTGGCCACGGCCCTGCGCAATGGCCAGGCGGTAGCCGCGGGTCCGCAACCGCGTGATCTCTCCGGCAACCAGATGAGCCTGCAGACCGGCGTGGTGCTCGATAACACCCCCATCTTCAAATCGTTCGGCCAGCTGGATCGCGACGCGTCGGCGAGCTACAGCCGTGGCCAGACCGCCGAAGCCTGGTTCTGGACCGGCCACCCCAAGAACAACCTGCGCCGCAACAACACCTTTGTCAGCATCGAGCGCTGGGACGGCAGCAGCTGGCGCCGGGTGGCCAGCGACGACGACTGGAGCACGCGCTACCACTGGGTACGCATAGACCCGGTGTGGGGCACTTCGCAAGCCCGCATCCAGTGGCAGATACCGCTGGATACCACGCCGGGGCAGTACCGGATTGTCCACCTGGGTAACTACAAGAATGGCTGGAACGGCCAGATCTACGGACTCTCGGGCAGCAGCCGCAGCTTTACCGTCTACTAAGTCCCCCCGTACCACGCACGGCCTTGCCCTACACCGGGCAAGGCCGTGACGCGGCGGCATGATCGCAATCAGACACTAACAATAACGAGGAGCACACATGAAGCAGCAACAGACCCTGGCCACCCTGGTGGCGCTGGCCCTGCTACCCGCCGCACAGGCCAGCGGCTTTGCCCTGGATGAACAGGGCGCCGCCGGCATGGGCAATGCCTGGGCTGGCGCCGCCGCCGTCACCGACGACGCCAGCGCCGTCTTCCACAATCCTGCTGCCCTGATACGGGTGCAGGGGCCGCAGTTGGTGGCGGCTGGCAACTACCTGGATTTCTCGGCCCGGTTTCATGCCACCGGCAGCGACACCTGGTTGGTGGACCGTGCCACCGGCACCGTAGGCACCAGCAGCATGCTGGGCACACCTACCGGTGAGATCCGGCCGGTGGGCGGCAGCGGCGGTAGCGATGGCGGACGGGGCGGCGTGGTGCCCGGCTTTTTCTATGCCCAGCCCCTGAGCCGCGATCTGGTGCTGGGGGTGGGCGTCTACGCCCCGTTTGGCAGCGAAACCCGCTTCGATGCCAATTGGGCCGGCCGCTATACCGCCATCGACACCGTCCTCACCGGTCTCAACATCAGCCCCAGCCTGGCCTGGCGCATCAGCCCCCGGCTATCGCTGGGCCTGGGCCTCAATGCCACGCTGGTCGATGCCGAGGCCAGCAAGGCGCTGGATTTCCGCTACGAGGCCAGCATTGCCGAAATGGCGCTGGGGCAGACCATACCAGTGATAGATGGCAAGGCCACGCTCAAGGGCGATGGCTGGGGCTGGGGGGCCAACCTGGGCCTGTTGTACCAGTTGGAAGGGGGCGGCAGCCTGGCGGCCAGCTTTCGCAGCAGCATGACGCCCAAGGCCAAGGGCGACTATCGGGTCGATATTCCGCCGCTCTACAGCGAGCTGGCCGCCGGCCTGGGCTTGAGCCTGGAATCGGAAATCCAGTCGGCCACGGCCAAGGTCAAGCTGCCCTGGCGCCTGCAACTGGCTGCCGACCTGCCCTTGAACCAGACATGGTCGCTGCAGGCCGACCTGACCCGTACCGGCTGGAAGCGCTTTGACGAGTTGCGGGCCGTGATCAGCAATACGCCCGACCAGGTACAGGTGCAGAACTGGCGCGACACTACCCGCCTGGGCCTGGGTACCACCTGGCGGCAGAGCGATAGCATGGACTGGAAGTTCGGCCTGGCCTGGGACCAGACCCCGGTACGCTCAGCCCAGTGGCGCCATCCTTCCACCCCCGACGCCGACCGCCTGTGGCTGACCACCGGCCTGAGCTGGCGCCCCAGCAAGGCCGGTAAGCTGGATGTGGGCCTGGCCTATGTACGCATGGATGATGCCGCCGTGGATTACACCGACACCGCCTACAACCGGGCCGACTACCCTTTCTTTGCCGCTGAACAGAAGTTCCGGGTACGCGGCAGCTTCGATCTGTCGCTGTGGTCCTTGGGCTTGCAGTATCGCCACAGCTGGTAAGCGCCACTCACCCCAGCCCGACCGTGCCTCCGTTACGCCGGCTGCCCCGGCCTGACGGAGGCACGGTCATCCTGGGCAGGCACGCCCAATTCCTCGGCAAAACAGCAGCTTGGCAAGCACCGCACCTATGCACATAGGATACTTATATTCCTGCCACCCGTTTACGCGGCTACGGCCCAGTGCTCAAATAGCATCTTCTGCATCACAGGCTGCACCATGTCCATCGCCGAACGTCGTCAACGCGAGCGCGAAGTCCTGCGCCGAAAAATCATCGATGCCGCCCGCGCCCTCTGCGCCGAGGGGGGCTACGAAGCCCTCACCGTACGCGCCATTGCCAGCCGCATCGAATATTCCACCAGCGTCATCTACAGCCAGTTCGAAGACAAGGCTGCCATGCTGCGCGTCATTGCCGACGAGGACTTTGCCGAGCTAACCCGGCAATTGATGGACCACGACGTGGCTGACGCCAGCCCGGCCGAGCGCATTCTGGGCATGGCAGAGCGCTTTGCCCATTTTGCCCAGCACCAGCCCGAACACTACCGCCGCATCTTTATCAGCCCGCCACCACCGGTCAGTGTCGAGGAATCCGCCGCCGAGCACGGCAACCCCAACGAAGATGCCTACGCCTACGCCCGCGTACTGTTCGTGGCCTTGATAGAGGGCACCCCCAGCATCACCGAACGCGATGCTGACGCACTGCTGCAGATGTTCTGGGGCACGCTGCACGGTCTGATCGCCCTGCATATGACCCTGGGAGACGAGCCCTGGGTCACGCTCAAGCCACTGTCGCCCCTGGTGGACAGCGCCTCGCGGGCATTGCTGCGGGGCGTGGGCGTGGCATTGCCCGCCTGAGTTACGCCGGGCCGTGGACGCCGCTTGGGCTTGATTGCTCGGGCGCGGCGGCATCTAACCTGGGCTGCACCTTGGGCTGCCTGTCCCAGCCCGCCTCAGCCCAGCCTTATCGGCCTACCGACTTCAGCCGCCAGCTCCATAATGGCCTGCAGCGCGGCCTGCTCGGGCAGGTTGACTAGGCATTCGCTCACGCCGCCGTCACCGCAGCCAGCCTTGGCACAGGGTCGGCAACTGTAGCCCTGGTGGGCCACCACCCGGTGCGGCCCCCGCCAGGGCGACCACTCTGCCGTCACCGAGGGGCCGAACAACGCCACGCAGGGCGTACCCAGCGCTGCAGCCATATGCATGGGCGCCGAATCCAGCCCGAACCAGAGTTTGGCATCGGCAATCAATGCGCCCAATTGTTTCAGGGTCAGCTTGCCGGTCAAATCCAGCACCGGCCGACTCAGCCTGGCCTTGATGGCTTCTACCATGGCGACCTCCTCGGCCGCCTTGGCTGCCGTCAGTACCACCTGCTCGCCGGCGGCAGTCAGGGCATCGATCACCACGGCCATGCGCTCGGGCGGCCAGGCCTTGAACATCCAGCGCGAAGTCGGGTGCACCAAGATATAGCCGCCAGGCGCCAGACCATGTTGCTGCAGCAAGCCTCGCGCCACCTCGATATCGGCGGCGCTGACCGGCATATAGGGCGCCTTGGCGGCCTCCGAGGGTTGGATACCAACACGCCTTAGCGCATCGAGCTGGATTTCCACCATGTGGCGGGTATCGCGCAGCTCGGGGAACAGATGGGTAAAACTTTTGCGCCAGAAGCGGCCACGCTGGGTGGCTGGCGCCACCGACACGCGCGGCTTGAGCAGCCGGGTCATCCAGGCGCCACGCCGGCGGGTGTTGAGATGCACCACCAGATCATAGCGGCGGGCACGCAGGGTACGCAGCAGGCGCCATTCGACCGCCAGCCAGCCCCACAGGCTGTATGCCCGGCGACCGGCGCGGGCAATGGTGTGCAACTGGCTGAGGTGGGGATTGCCGGCCACCATAGGGGTGGTTTCGTCGAACACCAGCATGTCGGCTTCTATGCCCTGTTCTGCCAACGCCCCCAGTACCGGGCTGGCCAACAGCACATCGCCATGGTGTTGCAGCTTGATCACCAGTGCGCGCTGGTAGGCCGGCGCGCTCAAGCCACGACCTCGTTGAGCATTTCACGTACCTGGTCGGCATCGGCGGCCTGCTCCAGCATGGGGCGCAGCGCACCCAGCTTCTGCAGGTCGCAGCTGAGGATAATCTGTTTCACATTCAGCAACTGGGCAGGATGCATGGAGAACCGCCGCAGGCCCAAGGCCAGCAGCAAGGGGGTCAGGCGGACATCACCGGCCATCTCACCACAGACCGACACCGGCACATTGGCCTGGTCGGCCGTCTTGATCACATGTGCGATCAGGTGCAGTACGGCCGGGTGGAAGGGGTCGTACAGATGGCTGACGCTATCGTCGCCTCTATCGACCGCCAGGGTGTACTGGATCAGGTCATTGGTGCCGATGGAGACAAAATCCAGTTTCTTGAGGAAATGCCCCACGGTAATGGCCGCGCCAGGCACTTCTATCATGCCGCCTATCTCCACCAGGTCGGAGAACTCGATGCCGTCCTCGCGCAGGCCTTCCTTGGCCTGCTCCACGTGGAACAACACCTGATTCACTTCCGCCAAGTTGGCCAGCATGGGCACCAGCAGCTTGAGCTTGCCATGGCGGCCGGCACGCAGCAGCGCCCGCAGCTGGGTGCGGAACATATGCGGCTCGGCCAGGCACAGGCGCACGCCGGTCAAACCCAGTGCCGGGTTGGCGGCAGAGATGATCTCGCCCTCCGCCCACTTGGGCATCTTGTCACGGCCCAGGTCTATGGTACGGATGGTGACGGGTGCGCCTTTCATGCCCTGAATGACGGCCTTGTAGGAGGCGTACTGCTCATCCTCGTCCGGCAGGTCGTCGCGACCCAGGAACAGGAACTCGGAGCGGTACAAGCCCACGCCGGTGGCGCCATTGGCCAGCGCCTGCTCCACATCGCCGGGCATCTCGATATTGGCGTGCAGCTCGATGGCCGTGCCATCCAGCGTCTTGGCGGTGGTGGTCTTGAGCCCGCGCAGCTTCTTGCGGTCGGCGGCATAGCCAGCCTGGCGCTTGCGGTACTCGGTCAGTATGGTTTCACTGGGGTCGATGATGGCCACGCCGGCCGTGCCATCGACAATCAGGGTCTCATCCTCGCGTATCAGCTGACGAGCATGGTGCAGCGCCAGTACCGAGGGGATATCGAGGCTGCGCGCCAGGATGGCGGTATGCGAGGTCGGGCCGCCCACATCGGTCAGGAAGGCGGCGAACTCGGCTTCCTTGAACAGCACCATATCGGCCGGCGACAGGTCGTGCGCCACCAGGATGCGTTCCTTGCTGTCCTCGGGCGGCACATAGTGGCCACCCCCTTCGCCATTGAGCGCCTTGAAGATGCGCTCCACCACCTGGATCACATCGGCGCGGCGCTCGCGCAGGTATTCCTCTTCGATAACGTCGAACTGCTCCAACAGCCTGTCCTGCTGCAGCTTGAGCGCCCATTCGGCATTGCAGTGCTGCGCCTGGATGATGTCGCGCGGCTCGCGGCTGATGGTGTGATCGTTCAGCAGCATCACATGCAGGCTGAGAAAGGCGCCCAGCTCGGTCGGGGCATTCTCGGGAATACTGCCCCACAGCTGCTCCAGCTCCTTGCGGGTCAGCCGCACCGCCGCATCGAAACGGGCAATCTCAGCGGGCACCTCGGCGTCCGTGATCTCGTAGTGGGCAACTTCGAGATCGGCATGGCTCACCAGATGCGCGCGGCCTATGGCGATACCGCCACCTATGCCTATGCCGTGCAGGGTGATGGTCATGGGGGCTATTCCGACTCGTCGAAACGGTTGGCAATCAGCTCGGTAATGGCTGCCATGGCAGCATCCTCATCCTCGCCGCTTATCTCCACACTGATACGGCTGCCCTTGGCGGCGGCCAGCATCATCACGCCCATGATGCTCTTGGCGTTGACGCGCTTGCCATTGCGGGTCAGCCAGACCTCGCTGCGAAAGCGGCTGGCCAACTGGGTCAGCTTGCTGGAGGCCCGGGCATGCAGGCCCAGCTTGTTGATGATTTCAACTTCCTGTTGCGCCATGGTGTTCTGTCTCTCTAATCCTGCTTGCTGGGCGGCAGCATGTACATCACGCCTTCCAACCCACCAGTGACGGCCTTACCGACCACCACATCAAGCGATTCATGTCCGTAATTGAGTGTACGCACCAGCATGGGCAGATTCACCCCCGCCACCGCTTCGATGCGGCCCGGCTCGATCAAGCGGTAGGCCACATTGGACGGCGTACCACCATAGATGTCCGACAGCACCAGCACGCCACTACCGGTATCCAGCTCGGCCAGCAAAGCCCTGGCCCGCTCCAGCACCACGTCTGGGTCGTCGCTACGGTACACCGGCAGATAACGAAGTTGCGGCAAGGGCCGACCAAGCACATGGGCAGCACACTCGGCCAGGCTCTCGCCCAGGCCATAGTGCGTTACCAACAGGATTCCAACCATGACGAAGCTCAAAAAAACGCGTTGGAAACGATTCTAGCAGCCGCCGCCCGCTGCGCTGCACTATATGCGGACAAATGTACCGTGAGCAGGCGCCGCTGGTCCTGCCGCCGCCCCACACTTAAGCTTGGATGGCGGCTTCCAGCGCATCCATGAACAAGCCGGCCACCGGGATACCGGATTGCGCCGTGATTTCCTGGAAGCAGGTCGGGCTGGTCACATTCACCTCGGTCAGGGTGTCGCCGATGACATCCAGCCCTACCAGCAGCAAACCCTCGGCCGCCAGCAGGGGGCCCAGCGCCTCGCCTATCTCGCGGTCGCGGGCGGTCAAGGGCCTGGCTACGCCAGTGCCGCCGGCGGCCAGATTGCCACGGGTCTCGCCGGCCTTGGGTATGCGGGCCAGGCACCAGTCCACCGGCTTGCCGCCTATCAGCAGCACCCGCTTGTCGCCATCCTTGATCGCCGGCAGGTAGCGCTGCACCATCAGGCTGACCGTGCCGTTGCGGGTCTGGGTTTCCAGTATGGCACCCAGATTGGGGTCATCCGGCCGCAGCCGGAAAATACCGGTGCCGCCCATGCCATCCAGGGGCTTGAGCACCACGTCGCCATGCTCGGCCAGAAACGCGCGGATATCGTCGTCGCGGCTGCTGACCAGGGTAGGCGCGATAAACTGGGGAAAGCGCAGTATGGCCAGCTTCTCGTTGTTGTCGCGCAGGGCGCGGGGCTTGTTGAACACCTTGGCGCCCTGGCGCTCCGCCGCCTCCAGCAGATGGGTGGCGTACAGGTATTCGCTGTCGAAGGGCGGGTCCTTGCGCATCACGATGGCGTCCACCTCGGGCAGACCCAGGGTGGTAGCGGGCTCGGCCCGGTACCAGTCGTGGGCATCGCCGGTCAGGTTGATGACCCGCATGTCGGCCAGCACCCGGCCATCCAGCACCCGCATGTCGCGCTGCTCGAACGCCAGCACGGTGTGGCCGCGGGCGGCGGCCTCGCGCATCATGGCAAAGGTGGAGTCCTTGTAGGTCTTGAACCCATCCAGTGGGTCGGCCAGAAAGGCAATACGCATGGCTTGATCTGCTCGAGTGGATTGTGAGTCGGCCCTGGGCCGGGAAGGCGGCCAGGGCGCACAGCAGTGCATCAGTCAGGCAAGCCGGCTAGGCCGCCATGCTGATGCTCTCCAGCACCGATTCGGTGTTTTCGATCTCGCGCGAGGCAGCCAGCAGCGCCAGCCGGGCCACCACGCCATAGGCGTAGAAGCGGTTGGGCGCACAGTCTGGGCTACCGTCGCAGTCCGGTGTCGATAGCGGGGTATCAAAGGCCAGCGGCTTGAAATACGCCCCCGGTGCATTGAGGTTTTCATCGGCGCCGCGCTCGGTATGGACGCGATAGAAGCCGCCCACCACAAAGCGGTCCATCATGTAGACCACCGGCTCGGCCACCGCCTCCTCCAGCGTCTCGAAGGTGGGCACGCCCTCCTGCACAATCACGTCGCTGACCTCCAGACCTTCCTTCACCACCGCCATCTTGTTGCGCTGCTTGCGGTTCAGGCCGATCACGTCGGCGGGCGACTTCACGCTCATCACGCCCATGCCATAGGTGCCGGCATCCGCCTTGACGATGGCGTAAGGCGCATCGGTAATGCCCAGTTCACGATACTTGGCGGCCGTCAGCCCCAGGATACGCTCCACCTCGGCGGCCAAACGCTCCTCGCCTTCGCGGGTCTGGAAATCCAGCTGGCTGACCTGGCCGAAGTAGGGGTTGATATACCAGGGGTCTATGCCCAGCAACTGGCCGAACTCCGCTGCCACGCCATCATATTCACGGAAATGGTGGGTCTTGCGGCGAACAAACCACCCAGCATGCAAGGGCGGCAGCAGGTTCTGGTCGATATCGCGGAGGATATCGGGAATGCCGGCCGACAGATCGTTGTTGAGCAACACCACGCAAGGATCAAACCCAGGCAGGCCCACGCGGCGGCCATTGCGCTGCAGCGGCTCCACCGTCAGCGTTCCGCCATTGGGCAGTTCCAGGGTGGTGGGGGCGGTGATTTCGGCGTTCAGCGTACCCAGTCTAACATTGAGGCCGGCCAGTTTCAGGATGCGCGCCAGCGAGGCCACGTTCTGCAGGTAATACTGGTTACGGGTATGGTTCTCGGGTATCAGCAGCAAGCGCCGTGCATCGGGGCAGATCTTCTCCAGCGCGCTTTGCACAGCCTGCACGCACAGCGGAGTGAAATCCGGGTTGAGGTTGTTGAAACCGCCAGGGAACAGATTCATGTCCACCGGGGCCAGCTTGAAGCCGGAATTGCGCAGATCAACCGAGCCATAGAACGGCGGCGCATGCTCCAGCCACTGGCTGCGGAACCAGGCTTCAATCTCGCACTGGGCGGCAAGGAACTTGCGTTCCAGGTCAAGCAGGGGGCCGGTCAGGGCGGTGGCTAGGCGGGGTACGTTCATGGCGGAACCTGTCTGGAAAAGAAACGGGCGAACCCGGACTTGGAGGATAGCCGATTGTGGCTATCTGTCACGACAGCCCTGGCACCTTTGATGGCGTCTAGGCCTGCCAGCCGGGCGCTGGGAGCGGCAGGGCGGGCAATTCCTCTTAGATAGGGGCCAGGGGTGACAGTTTCAAGCCTTGCCCATGCTACACTCGCGCGGCTTTTCATGCTGCCCGGCCTAGCGTGCAAAACCGCTGCCTGTGCCATGCCGAAACAGCCGGCCAGGCACAGCAACAGCCCCCAGGATTTGCCAGGCAGCATAGGCGCCACCGTGCGTGGCGCAGCTAGTTAATGAACCGGTTCCGAGGTCGCCATGTCCGCACCCGCCCCCAAGCCCAAGGAAAGCCTGCAGGATACCCTGCAGCAGGTGCTGCGCATCCTTAGCCGCCACAAGCTGGTCGAGAACCTGATCCACAAGCAGGAGATGCCCAAGCACGAGCTGGTGGAAACCATCGTCCACAAGCAGAACCTGACGGAGCTGGAAAAGCGGCTGGAGCAGCTCTACCCCGCCGACATTGCCTTTATCCTTGAATCGCTGCCGCTGGACGAACGGCTGACGGTATGGGAGCTGGTACGCCCGGAAATAGAGGGCGATGTGCTGCTGGAGGTGTCCGACTCGGTGCGGGAAACCCTGCTGGCCGACATGGATCGCGAAGAGATCCTGGCCGCCGCCGAGCATCTGGATACCGACGAGCTGGCCGACCTGGTGCCCGACCTGCCGCAGGACGTGATGCACGAGCTGATGGGCTCGCTGGAGGAGGAAGAGCGGGCCGAGCTGCAATCGGCGCTGTCCTATGCCGACGACCAGGTTGGCTCGGTGATGGACTTCGACATGGTCACCATCCGCGACGATGTAACGCTTGAGGTGGTGCTGCGCTATCTGCGCCGCTTCGATGAACTGCCGCACCATACCGACAAGCTGTTCGTGGTGGACAACGACCAGCGCATCAAGGGTGTGCTGCCCATCAAGAAGCTGCTGATCTCCGACCCCGAGCGCGGGGTGGCCGATGTGATGGCCCACGAGGTAGTGATCTTCCGCCCCGACGAGGACGTCGGCGACGCGGCCCAGGCCTTCGAGCGCTACGACCTGGTATCCGCCCCGGTGGTGGACTCCACCCACAAGGTCATCGGCCGCCTGACGGTGGACATGATGGTGGACGTCATCCGTGAGGAGTCAGAGGCCGAGGTGCTGAGCCTGGGCGGCCTGAAGGAAGACGAAGACCTGTTCAGCTCGGTCTGGAGCTCGGCCAAGAACCGCTGGCCCTGGCTGGCTCTCAACATCGTCACCGGCATCATCGTCTCGCGGGTCATCGGCGCTTTCGAAGCCACCACCGCCCAGATCGTCGCCCTGGCCGCACTGGCCCCCATCATCTCCGGCATCGGCGGCAACTCTGGCTCGCAGACCGCCACCATCATCATCCGCGCCATGGCGCTGGGCCAGGTGACTGCCGCCAGTACCCGCCGGCTGGTGGCCAAGGAGTTCGGCATTGCCATGCTCAATGGCGCGCTATGGGGTAGCGTGCTGGGCACAGTGGCCTGGCTGATCTACGGCAAGCTGGGCCTGGGCCTGGTGATGGCCGGCGCCATGATGCTGAACTTCCAGGTAGCCGCCGGCGTGGGGTTGTTCGTACCGCTGCTGATGGAGCGCTTCGGCCGCGACCCGGCCTATGGCTCCAGCGTGTTCCTGACCTTCATGACCGATGGCATGGGCAACCTGATCTTCTACGGTCTGGCCACCCTGTTCCTGCTTAACGCCATGTAGGCAGGTGCCCGGCATGTCGACAGCTGTGGCGTGCAGGCTGCAAGGCGGTAAACCCGCATGTCGCCTGCCACCACCGGCTTATAAATTGTGCAGCTCCCCTCGTGTAATATTTCCCGCCATGTTCTCGCCCATCTCAGACCGCGCCCTCCATCTTGCGCCAGCCCGCCTGCCCGCCACCCTGCTGCTGGATCTGATGCGCCATCAACGCTATGGGGTGGAGTACCAACCCATCATCGATATCGCCAGTAGCGAGGCCATCGCCTACGAGGCGCTGGCACGCTTTTATGCGGCAGATGGCCAGCCGCTGGCGCCCAAGGCCGTATTCGACGCCCTGCACGCCAGCCCACTGAGCCTCTACCAGGTGGAATACGACATGAAGCAGCTGCAACTGGCCCATGCCCCGGCCGATGCCAGCCAGCTGTTCGTCAACCTTGATCCCGATGCCTACGGGGTGACGGCCAACGAGGCGGAAGACCCGCTGCTGGGCCTCTTGGCCAGCCACGAAGGGCTGGTGGTGGAGATCATAGAAAATACCGATGTCGCTGACGCCCAGTTATCGCAGCAGCTGGCCCAGGCCTTCTCGGCCCGTGGCGTACGGCTGGCGCTGGACGATATCGGAGCGCCCAACTCCATGCTCTCGCTGGATGTGATGATGGAGGTGGACTGGTTCAAGTTCGACCGCTCCTGGCTGGTACGGGCGCGCGACAGCCGCAACCGGGCAGCGCTGACCCACCTGATCGCCTTCGCCCACGAATGCCACTGCAAGGTGATACTGGAAGGCATAGAGCGTCCCGAAGACCTGGCACTGGCGCGCAGCCTGCAGGTCGACTGCGTGCAGGGCTTTCTCTACCGCAAGCGCTTCGTCTCGGTTTCGCAGGCCGCTCGCCCCGCCCGGACGGCAGCATGAGCAGCGTCGCCAGCCTGATCATGGCCGCCCGGCAAAGTGGCATACCGGTACTGGAGGCACGCTTGCTGCTGGAACATGCTAGCGGCCTGAGCCGCACCCGCCAGGCCGCCTGGCCCGAGGCCGAGCTGCCGCCCGAGCAGGCCGAACGCTTCCACACGCTGCTGCAACGGCGCCAGGCCGGCGAGCCGGTAGCCTACCTGATAGGCCTGCGCGAGTTTTTCAGCCTGGATTTCGAAGTCAGCCCTGCCGTACTGATTCCACGGCCTGAGACCGAGCTGCTGGTGGAACTGGCGCTGGAGCACATTCCGCTGGACACCCCCAGCCGCGCACTGGACCTGGGCACTGGATCCGGCATCATCCCGGTGTCACTGCGCAAGCACCGCCCCATGCTGGACATGCGGGCGGTCGATATCTCGGCCGACGCCCTGGCCGTGGCCGCCCGCAATGCCGAGCGCCATGCCACCCCCATACAGCTGATGCAGAGTGACTGGTATGGCTCGCTGGGGCGTGAGCAATTCGACCTGATCGTCTCCAACCCGCCCTATATCGCCCATGGCGACCGGCACCTGGCAGAGGGCGATCTGCGCTTCGAGCCGCGCGGTGCGCTCACCGACGAGGCCGACGGCCTGGCCCATATCCGCCGTATCATCCAGGGCGCTCCCCGCCACCTAGCCCATGGAGGCTGGCTGCTGTTCGAACACGGCTACGACCAAGCCGAACCCAGCCGCGCCTTGCTGACGGCAGCCGGCTTTGCCCAGGTGCAAAGCTGGGACGACCTGGCCGGCATCGCCCGCGTCACCGGTGGCCGACGGGCCTAGCACCCAGGTTTTAGCGCATCACCACCGGCCGCAGATCCGCCTCGTTGGCGATCCGGTCGGCTGCCTGCTGCGCCGCCTGCCGGCTGTCGAACGGGCCTACCCTTACCCGCCAGATAGCGCCGCTGTTCTCTACCACCGGCGCCGGTAGCCAACCCAGCGTGCCCGTCACCTTGTCGCGAAAAGCCTCGGCTGTCGTCTGGGTGCCGAAGGCCCCCAGCTGCACCCAGCGCTGCTCGGCACGGGTCTCTATCGGTGGTGCCGGCATGGGTTCGTCCGCCAGATTGCTGGCCAGCCGGGCCAGCGGGTCCACCGCCGTGGTGCGCTCATCGCGTACCGGCAAGGTGCCGGCTGCCGCCTCTACCGCCTGCAGCAGCGCCGTCTCGGGCAGAGGAGCTGGCTGGGTCTCGCCGGGTGCAACCGCCTCTACCTTGACCTGGGCGCTACCGCCATTGTGGTAGCCCAGCCGGTAGGCAGCGGCATAGGACAGATCGATTACCCGCCCCTTGTGGAATGGCCCCCTGTCATTGATACGCACCAGCACCGACTTGCCGTTGCTCAGGCTGGTCACCCTGGCATAGCTGGGTATAGGCAGGGTGGGGTGGGCGGCAGTCAGCTTGAACATATCGTAGGGCTCGCCGCTAGCCGTACGCTTGCCGTGGAACTTCTTGCCATACCAGGAGGCCATGCCCTGCTGGCTGAATTCGCCATAGGTCTTGCGTGGGGTATAGCTCTTGCCCAGCACCGTGTAAGGCCGGTTGGCATAACGGTGCAAGGGCTCGGGCCGGGCTTCCGGCTCGGTCAGGGCATCCAGATCGTAAGGCACGTCCAGAATGGGGCCATCGTCCTGGTAATAGCCGCCATATTGCTGCGGTATCTGTTCGGGCTTGGCCGGCGGCAGGGCAGGCTTGGGGTTGGCCGCCACAGGCGGGCGTGCAGGTTCGGCCGGCTTGCTGGGTGTGGCAGGCGGCAGGGGCTGGTAGCTGGCACAGCCGGCTGCCAGCAGGCAGCCGCAGAGTACTAGATGTCGTATCGTCAACTCTTCATCAACTTTCGGTCACGCTGAATAGCCATCAGCATACCGAAACCGATGAGGATGGACAGCATGGCGGTACCCCCGTAGCTGACCAACGGTAGTGGCACACCCACCACCGGCAGGATGCCCGACACCATGCCCATATTGACGAACAGATAGGTAAAGAAGGACAGCGTCAACGCGCCGGCCAGCAATCGGCCAAACAGGCTGGAAGCGTTATTGGCAATCATCAGGCCACGGCCGATGACGCAGAGATACAGTATCAGCAGCAGGATATTGCCTATCAGGCCGAATTCCTCGGCATAGACGGCAAACACGAAGTCAGTGGTGCGCTCAGGTATGAAGTCCAGGTGGGTCTGGGTGCCCTTGAGCCAGCCCTTGCCGAACACCCCGCCAGAGCCGATGGCAATGGTGGACTGGATGATGTGGTAGCCATTGCCCAGCGGATCGGCCATGGGATCGATCATGGTCATCACCCGCTCGCGCTGGTAATCATGCATCAGCGGCCAGATCACAAAGGGGATGGCGACCGCCAGCCCGGCCAGGCCGCCCAGGATGATGCGCCAGGAGAGGCCGGCAAAGAACAGGACATAGAAGCCGGCAGCCCCTATCAGCAAGGCCGTGCCCAGGTCAGGCTGCTTCAGCACCAGCGCCATGGGCATGCCTATCAGCACGGCAGCCACGGCAAAATGCTTGAGCTTGAGGCTGGCCTCGTGCCGGTCGAAGTACCAGGCCAGCATCATGGGTACAGCCAGCTTCATCAGCTCTGACGGTTGTATCCGGGCCACGCCTATGTCCAGCCAGCGACGTGCGCCGTTGGTGATGTCGCCGAACAGCGCCACCCCAATCAGCAGCACCATACCGAAGGTATACAGCGGCGGCGCCAGCCACATCAGCTGCACCGGCTTGAGGTTGGATACCACCCACATGGCAGACAGCGCCACCACCACCGAGACCAGCTTGCTGTTGATCTTGTCGAAGCTCTGGTTGGACGCCGAGAAAATGGTCATCAGGCTGACACCGACCAGCAGGGCCACGAACAGCAACAGCCAGGGGTCGATAGGGTCGACGAAACGTTTGATCAGTCGCTTAATCAGCATGGCTGTGACTCGTGATTTCCGGTATCGGCGCCTGCGCTTCGGCAGCGGGCGCCACCGCCCCGGCTGCGGGCTTGGCTTCCTGGCTGGGCAGCTTGCCCAGCAGGTAGTAGTCGAAGGCCTTGCGGGCAATGGGCGCGGCATGCGCGGCACCGAAGCCGGCGTTCTCCACGATCATGGCCAGGGCGATACGCGGTTTGTCGGCCGGGGCAAAGGCGATGAACAGGGCGTGGTCGCGCAGTTCCTCTCGGGTGGAACTGGCATTGTACTTCGCGCCTTTGAGGCTGTAGACCTGGGCCGTGCCGGTCTTGCCGCCCGACGTATAGGGTGCGCCCCGGAAGGCGGTGGATGACGTCCCCTGCATATTGGTGGCCACCATGGCCTGCTTGATGACTTCGATATGCTCGGGCTTGTAGGGCAGCTGTTTGGCCGGCACCGTCTCCAAGGCACGCCGCTCGCGGCTGACGCTGTCCTCTATGTATTGCACCAGGTGGGGGCGGTACTGCACGCCGTTGTTGACCAGGGTGGCCGTCGATTGCGCCATCTGGATGATGGTATAGGTATTGAAGCCCTGACCGTTGCCGATGGAAATCGTATCGCCCGCCAGCCAGCGCTGCTGTTCCTTGCGCTTGAAGGCGCGGCGCTTCCAGGCCTGCGAGGGCAGTATGCCTTCCTTCTCGCCTGGCAGGTCCACCCCGGTACGGCTGCCAAAGCCCAACGGCCCCATGAAGTTGGAGATGGCGTCTATGCCCATATCGTTGGCCAAGCGGTAGTAATAGGTATTGCAGCTGACCACGATAGACTTGTGCATATCGACCATGCCATGGCCGTGGACCGCATCGTCGCGCCAGCGGTTGTTACCCATGATGAAATAGCCGGGGTCGGAGATGGCATCGCTGGGGCGGCGCTTGCCGGTCTCCAGCGCGGCCAGCGCCATAAATGGCTTGAAGGTGGAGCCAGGTGGATACAGGCCCTGGATGGCGCGGTTGTTGAGTGGCCGGGAGGTCGCGTCGTTGAGCTCCTTCCACGATACCGGGTCGATGCCATCGACAAACAGATTGGGGTCGAAGCCAGGCCGCGACACCATGGCCAGTATGCCGCCGGTGCTGGGCTCTATGGCCAGCAGGGCACCACGGCGTTCGCCAAATGCCTGCTCCACCACCTGCTGCAGCTTGATATCCACAGTCAGCACCAGATTGTTGCCCGGCGTGGCCTGGGTGCTGTTCAGCGCCCGTATGGCCCGGCCGCCCGCATCGGTCTCGACCTGCTCATAGCCGGTGGTGCCATGCAGCACCTGCTCATAGCTCTGTTCCAGGCCGAACTTGCCGATATGGTCGGTGCCCTTGTAGTTGGGCAAGCGGCCATCGGCATCCAGCCGTTTCAGGTCGCCATCGTTGAGCCGGCCGATATAGCCCACCAGGTGCGAGGCGGATTCGCCCATGGGGTACTGGCGGAACAAGCGCGCCTTGACCTCCACCCCGGGGAAGCGGAAAGCCTGGGCCGCAAAGCGGGCCACTTCTGCATCACTGAGCCGGGTCTTGATGGGCAGGGATTCGAAATCCTTGCTCTCATCCAGGAGCTTCTTGAACCGGCGCCTGTCCTTGGCCGTGATATCGATGAACTCGGCCAGCCGGTCTATGGTGGCGTCCAGCTTCTCGCCCAGCTTGGACTGGGTGATTTCCAGCGTGTAGGCCGAATAGTTGTGGGCCAGTACCACGCCGTTGCGGTCGGTGATGATGCCGCGCGACGGTGGGATGGGCACCAGCGAGATGCGGTTGCTCTCGGCCAGGGTGTGATACTTGTCGTGCTTCATCACCTGCAGGTAGACAAAGCGGCTGAGCAGGATGGCGAAGCCGATCAGCACGCCGGTGATGACCACCACCAGGCGCAACTGGAAGCTGTAGCGCTCGCCGTGGTGGTCGCGCAATACGGTGCGACGGCTCATGACTGGATTTCGGCTGGTTTATCCACGCGCTGCGGTGCCTGCAGCAACTGGCTCAGCAGGGGCCACAGCAGGGCGCCCGAGAGGGTGCCGACAAAATAGCTCCAGCCCGGAAAACCGCTGCCCGTCGCCATGCGCACCAGCAGCATGATGAGCTGGTTGGCCAGCAGCAGGGGCGCCACATAGAGGGCCTGCTGCCACAGCGGGAACATGCCCAGCTGGCGATGCCGCCCCAGCACGAACCAGCTGGTTGCGCAGTAGGCCAGGCCATGCTGGCCAAACACATTGCCGTCGGCGATATCCAGCAGCATGGCCAGCCAGAAGGCCCAGCCCACGCCCACATGGCGCGGCTGGTTCATGCACCAGTAGAGCAGGGTCAGTGCCACGAAATCGGGCAGGAAGGCACGCACCATGGGGCCCCAGGGTATCAGCGCCAGGGTCAGTGCCACGATAAAGGTAAAGACGATAAAACTGCGCTTGACCGGCTTGAGCAGTTGGCTGGATACCGGCATCAGGCAGGCTCCTTGTGGGCGCCGCGACGGGCGGGCTTGGCGGCCTGCTCCACCGGCCTGGCGGGCTGATCCCGGCGTTCGTCCAGTATCAGCAGGAAGCGGTGCTTGTCGATATCGGCAGCCGGCTCGCAGCTGATGCGGGCAAAGGCCGAACCGGCATTGCGATCCACCCGCTTGACCCGGGCCACGGGCAGGCCGGGCGGGTAGGTGCCATCGATGCCGGAAGTCACCAGCACATCGTCACTGCGTATGTCGGCGTTAAGCGGCATCCAGTGCACTTCCAGCGGGTTTTCCGGGCCCAAGCCGTACAGCACGGCCCGCACACCGTTGCGCACCACCTGCACCGGCACGGTATGGCCCTTGTTGGAGATCAGCGTCACCTCGGCCGTCAGCGGTTGCAAACGCGTCACCTGGCCGACTACCCCCTGGGGGTCTATCACCACCTGGCCCAGCCTCACCCCGCTGCTTTCGCCTCTATCCACCACCAGCTTGGCGGTAAACGGATCGCGGTCGTTATACAGCACCTCGGTCAGCGTGCCCTTGCCCTGGTGGGCCGCCCGGGTAGACAGCAGGGCACGCAGCTGGGTGTTCTCCTGCCGCAGCGCCTGCAGGCGCATCAGTTCGGAACTGGCCAGCAGCTTGTCGTCCTGCAGCTTGCGGTTCTCCCGCTGCAAGGCCGTCTGCGACACAAAATAGTCGCCCACCTGCTGGGCGGCGGAGATAGGGGCGGTCGCCAGCCACTGCAGCGGATACAACGCTACCGATACGGTCTCGCGCACCGGCTGCAGTATCTGCCAGCGCACATCCACTACCAGCAGGGTGAGCGACAGCGAGGCGTAGATCAGCAACAGGCTGAATGGCTTGGGGCCCTGCTTGAAGAAGACAGGTTGGGTAGTGGCTTGCATGTCAGGGTGAGGGGCAAGGCGCAAAGGGCGATGCGTGGAAGAGCTGGCTCTCCACACCTCACCCTTCGCTCCTCACGCTGTATCAGTCGTTAGTAAAGATCGTGCCGACCTTGTCCATCTTCTCCAGGGCCTTGCCCGAACCGCGCACCACGCAGGTCAGAGGATCATCGGCCACGATGACCGGCAGACCGGTCTCTTCCATCAGCAGGCGGTCCAGGTCACGCAGCAGCGCACCACCGCCGGTCAGCACCATGCCCTTGTCGGCAATGTCGGCGCCCAGTTCCGGCGGGGTCTGTTCCAGCGCCTGCTTCACCGCCGAGACGATCTGGTTCAGCGGCTCGGTCAGGGCCTCCAGAATTTCGTTCGACGAAATGGTGAACGAGCGGGGGATACCCTCGGCTAGGTTGCGGCCCTTCACTTCCATCTCGCGCACTTCGGCGCCAGGGAAGGCCGAGCCGATGCGCTTCTTGATCTCTTCCGCCGTGGTTTCGCCAATCAGCATGCCGTAGTTGCGGCGGATGTAGTTGATGATGGCTTCGTCGAACTTGTCGCCACCCACCCGCACGCTGTTGGCGTACACGATGCCGCCCAGCGAGATCACGCCCACTTCGGTGGTACCGCCACCGATATCGACCACCATGGAGCCGGTAGCCTCTTCGACCGGCAGGCCGGCGCCGATGGCGGCAGCCATGGGCTCCTCGATCAGTTCAACCTTGCGGGCACCGGCGCCCAGCGCCGATTCCTTGATGGCACGGCGCTCAACCTGGGTGGAACCACAGGGCACGCAGATCACGATACGGGGGCTGGCGGCAAACAGGCGGCTGGGGTTCACCTTCTTGATGAACTGCTTGAGCATCTGTTCGGTGATGGTGAAATCGGCAATCACGCCGTCCTTCATCGGCCGGATGGCGGTAATGCTGCCCGGGGTACGGCCCAGCATCTTCTTGGCCTCTGCCCCCACGGCCAGGATGGTCTTCTTGGCGCTGGGGCCGCCTTCCTGCTGTATGGCTACCACCGAGGGTTCGTCCAGCACGATGCCCTTGCCGGAGACAAAGATCAGGGTGTTGGCCGTGCCAAGGTCGATGGCGAGGTCGTTGGAGAAATAACCGCTGAGAGAACCGATCATGAGATGTCCGTATGCTGTGTCTTGGGGCGCCATGCCCCGGGGGTCTGCCCGGGGACAGACCACGCTCTATATGGGTTTGTTCACCAGCCACACCTCGCAGTGCAACATGGCTTACCGTGCTCTTGCTTTTGTCCTTGGGAGTCAACGCCTTGCGTGCCTGCCTGCGCAGTCGCGCGCTTCCCCAAGGCTTGGGTGCGGTAAACCCGGTATGTTACCCTAATAGCCTTGCAAAACTAAAGATTTGAAGGGTTTTGACCATGTCTCTGACACAAGCCGATGTGCGACGCATCGCCCGCTTGGCGCGTCTGCAGGTAAATGACACCGAAGTCGCCGAGGTCGAGCAGAAACTCAATGGCATATTGGGCCTGATAGAACAGCTGCAAGCCATTGATACGGAAGGCGTCGAGCCCATGAGCCACGCTCGCGACGTGGCCCTGCGCCTGCGCGAGGACGTCGCCACCGAGACCAATCGCCGCGCCGCCTTCCAGGCCGTGGCCCCGGCAGTGGAAGACGGCCTCTACCTGGTGCCCAAGGTCATCGAATGAGCGCCGCGCATATCCGCGCCACCCTGGCCGAGGGGCATGCCCTGCTGGCCCGCGTGCTGGCCGACGAGGCGTTCATCGCCTCGGTCGAGTCGGCCGGCCAGTTGCTGGTCGAGGCCTTTCGCGCCGGCCACAAGGTAATCTCGGCTGGCAACGGCGGCTCGCATTGCGATGCCATGCACTTTGCCGAGGAGCTGACCGGCCGCTACCGCGACAACCGCCCGGCCCTGGGCGCCATCGCCGTATCCGACCCCTCCCACCTCAGCTGCGTGGGCAACGATTACGGCTTCGAGTTTGTGTTCTCGCGCTTTATCGAAGGCGTAGGCCGGGCCGGCGACGTGTTCGTGGGCATCAGCACCAGCGGCAATTCACGCAACATCCTGCGCGCCGTCGAAGCCGCCCGGCAACAACAGATGCGCGTCGTGCTGCTGCTGGGCAAGGACGGCGGCCAGCTCAAGGGCCAGGGTGACGCCGAGATCACCGTGCCGCACTTCGGCTATGCCGATCGTATCCAGGAAATCCACATCAAGGTCATCCACATCCTGATCGACATGGTCGAGCGGGGAATGGGGTATACAGAACAGCCATGACTTACACACTCAAGCAAGCCGCCGACCTGCTGGCCGCCGGCAAGACCTCCGCAGTCGAACTGGCCAGTGACTACCTGGCCAGGATAGAAGGCGCCCAGGGCGCGCTCAATGCCTTTATCACGGTGGACCGCGAGCTGACGCTAGCCATGGCCCGCAAGGCTGATGCCAGCCGCGCTGCCGGCAATGCCGGCCTGCTGACCGGCGTGCCCATTGCCCACAAGGACATCTTCTGCGCCGAGGGCTGGAAGACCACCTGTGGCTCCAAGATGCTGGAGCATTTTGTCTCGCCCTATGACGCAGGCGTAGTGGAGCGTTGCACGGCAGCTGGCCTGGTCACGCTGGGCCGCACCAATATGGACGAGTTCGCCATGGGCTCGAGCAACGAGAACAGTGCCTACGGCGCAGTACGCAACCCCTGGGACAGGGATGCCGTCCCCGGCGGCAGTTCCGGCGGTTCGGCAGCAGCCGTTGCTGCACGCCTGGCGCCGGCCGCCACGGCCACCGATACCGGCGGCTCCATCCGCCAGCCGGCAGCCTTCTGCGGCGTCACCGGGCTCAAGCCCACCTATGGCGTGGTCAGCCGCTACGGCATGGTCGCCTATGCCTCCAGCCTGGACCAGGGCGGTCCCATTGCCCAGACTGCAGAAGACTGTGCCCTGATGCTCAATGTCATGGCCGGCCACGATGTGCGTGATTCCACCAGCCTGGAAATGGCCAAGGAAGATTACAGCCGCGATCTGAACCAGCCACTCAAGGGACTGCGCATCGGCATGCCGCGCGAGTACTTCGGTGCCGGCCTGGCGGCCGACGTGGCCGCCGCCATCGAATCGGCCTTGGCCGAGTACCGCAAGCTGGGTGCCGAGGTGGTGGAAATCAGCCTGCCACGTACCGAACTGGCCATCCCCGCCTACTATGTGATTGCCCCGGCCGAAGCGTCCAGCAACTTGAGCCGTTTCGATGGCGTGCGCTATGGTCACCGCGCTGCCGAGTACACGGACCTGAACGACATGTACGAAAAGAGCCGCGCCGAAGGCTTTGGCTGGGAAGTGAAGCGCCGCATCCTGACTGGTGCCTATGTGCTCAGCCATGGCTATTACGACGCCTACTACCTCAAGGCCCAGAAGGTCCGCCGCCTGTTGTCCGAGGATTTCCAGGCCGGCTTTGGCCAATGCGACGTGATTGCCGCTCCGGCTGCCCCCACGGTGGCCTGGAACCTGGGCGAGAAGGGCGATGACCCGATTGCCATGTACCTGGCCGACATCTACACCCTGGGCGTCAACCTGGCTGGCCTGCCCGGCATTGCCCACCCGGTGGGCTTTGGCGCCAACGGCCGCCCGGTGGGCCTGCAGCTGATAGGCAACTATTTCAGCGAGGCGCGCCTGCTCAATGCGGCCCACCAGTTCCAGCAGGCCACCGACTGGCACACCCGCGCGCCGGCACTGTAAGCAACAGGGATCAATCGACAGGCCGCCCCGGCGGCCCAGTCATGGAAGGAATACGCAAGATGCAATGGGAAGTCGTTATCGGGCTGGAAATCCATACCCAGCTCTCGACCCAGTCGAAAATCTTCTCGGCCAGCAGCACCACGTTTGGCAATGAGCCCAATACCCAGGCCAGTGCGGTGGATATCGCCCTGCCCGGCGTGCTGCCGGTGATGAACCGCGCGGCGGTGGAAAAAGCCATACAGTTCGGTCTGGCCATCGGCGCCAAGATCAACCGCAAGTCCATCTTCGCCCGCAAGAACTACTTCTACCCGGATCTACCCAAGGGCTACCAGATCAGCCAGTTTGAAGTGCCGGTGGTCGAGGGTGGCCAGGTCACCATACGGGTAGGCGATCAGGACAAGGTGATCAACCTGACCCGCGCACACCTGGAAGAAGACGCCGGCAAATCGGTGCATGCCGTCCACGGCATGAGCGGCATCGACCTGAACCGTGCCGGCACACCCTTGCTGGAGATCGTCTCGGAGCCGGAAATGCGCTCGGCCGCCGAAGCCATCGCCTATGCCAAGGCCATGCACAGCCTGGTGACCTGGATAGGTATCTGCGACGGCAATATGCAGGAAGGTAGCTTCCGCTGCGACGTCAACGTCTCGGTACGCCCGCTGGGCCAGAAGGAATTCGGCACCCGGCGCGAAATCAAGAACCTGAACAGCTTCAAGTTCATGGAACAGGCGATCAAGTACGAAGTGCAGTGGCAGATCGAACAGATCGAAGACGGCCACAAGATCCAGCAGGCCACCGTGCTGTTCGACACCGAGAGCGGCCAGACCCGCATGATGCGCAGCAAGGAAGATGCACATGACTACCGCTACTTCCCCGACCCGGACCTGCCGCCGCTGGTGATAGACGAGGCCTGGATAGAGCGGGTGCGCAGCGAGCTGCCCGAGCTGCCGGAAGCCATGCAGGCCCGCTTCCAGTCGCAATACGGCATCCCTGCCTACGATGCCGCCACCCTGACTTCCAGCAAGGCCATGGCCAGCTACTACGAAGCCACCGTGGCTGCCGGTGCCGATGCCAAGCTGGCCAGCAACTGGATCATGGGCGAAATCTCGGCCACGCTGAACCGCGAAGAGCGCGACATCGCCGACAGCCCGGTTGCCGCCGACGCCCTGGCGCTGCTGATACGCCGCGTGATGGATGGCACCATCAACAACAAGACCGCCAAGGATGTGCTGAAAAAGATGTGGGAAGCGGGTGACAGCGCCGATGCCATCATCGAACGCGATGGGCTCAAGCAGGAAAGCGACACCGGCGCCATCGAAGCCATCATCGACGAAGTACTGGCCGCCAATGCCGCCATGGTGGAAGAGTACAAGTCCGGCAAGGAAAAAGCCTTCAACGCCCTGGTCGGCCAATGCATGAAGGCCAGCAAGGGCAAGGCCAACCCGGCGCAGGTGAACGAAGTACTGAAGCGCAAGCTGGACTGACGCTCACACCCCACGCACCTCGCAACGTGGACTCCCATCACGGCGGCGAGGGCGGGGGGTGTGGAATAAATCAAAGAAGAGCCTACCGGTTCAGGCTGCGCTGGCGTCCAGCGCCAGGGTTCCCCTGGCGCCTGCTGCTCACGTCATCACCCATCCCAGACTCAAGCCCATAACAGGCTCTCACCGGCGATTCCAACCGTAACGCGGTGGGTCGGGGGTGAAGCCTTCCTGCGGGAAGGGGTTGGGTTCGTCGCGCTGATGGCGACGGCCCGGTATCACCCCGGCTGCCACCAGGTTGCGGCGGCTGTCGTAGCGCAAGGCTAGGCGGTCGGATGGCTGGGTGCTGGCCCGCTCGAACCGGGTGCGGCGAGCCTGCGAGTCCTCGATCTCACCGTGGCCGGTACCCATCTGCGGCGCGGCGGACGGCGCCGACTTGGCTCGCGGTGAGCTCTCTTCCATGGCCCTGGCATCGCGATCACGGGCGATCACCACGGGTGGAATATAGCGGCGCTCGCGGAACACGGCGGCGCCAATCACGCCTACTTCGTCCGGCCTGCCGGTACGGGCAGCGTAGCTGTCACCCAGGTCGGTAAAGTAGAAACGGGCTACGCTGCCCATGGATTTGCGCCAGCCCGACACCACGGTGTCACCGTGGGGTTCCAGCACATAGCCGGTCTGCTGGTAGCCGGCAGTCTCGCCACTGACGGCGTTGACACCATCGACCGACAGCACCACCAGCACCCGCTCGTCGGTAAGATTGCGCAGCCTTACCTGATAGGCCTCGCCTTGCTCGCCTGCCACCCAGGCACTGCCACGGTGCTGGTATTCACGGTAGTCACGACCGTAACGGTCTTCCACCTGGATCTCAACCAGGTTGCCACGCTGGGCCAGGGCGCCGAGCGAGGCGGTGGCAAGCAACAGGGCGATCAGCTTCTTGGTGTTCATTTCAGCCTCCTTGGCCGTTCGGGGTTGTAGTACCTTGAACGGCATTGAGCGCCTGATCGGGTTAACGCAAACTGAACTGATTGCAGCCGATCTGGCTACCGCCAATTCCAGCGTCAGCGATGACAGTCGCAAACCCCCAGCTCGCGCTAGACTGCCGCCATGGTTACCGATACCGAGCGCTACCAGCGCATACTGGACCGCGATGTCCGCTACAACGGCCGTTTTCTGACAGGGGTGCTGACCACGGGCATCTATTGCCTGCCATCCTGCCCTGCGCGCAAGCCCAAGCTGGCGAATGTGCGCTTTTTTGCCGATGAGGCGGCTGCCCGTACTGCCGGACTGCGCCCCTGCCTGCGCTGCCGGCCCGATCTGTTCTACCGGGGCCAGGATAGCGACGAAGCCATCTATGAAGGCTTGCAGACTCGCCTGCTGGCCGACTGCAGCGAAGTGGCCGACCCGGCTGCACTGGCCCGCCTGGCCGGGGTATCCCGTACCAAGCTCGGCACCCTTTGCCGTGAGCATGGCCATACCAGCCCGGCAGCCCTGCTGCGCCATGCCCGCCAGCTGGCCACCCTCAGACACCTGCAAGCGTCCGACGCCGCCATCGCCGATATCGCCTACGCCGTGGGCTATCGCAGTGAAGCCACCTTCCACCGCCAGTTCCTGGCCGAGCAAGGCATGACACCGGGCGGCTACCGCAGCATGCTGGCCGGCAGCCGCTTCACCCTGCGCCTGCCGCAGGCTTACCGCAGCGCAGAGGTGCTGGCCTACCTGGGCCGCGACCCTGACGGCCCCGCCGAGCGGCGCAGTGGCAACCACCTCTGCAAGGCCATGCTGGTCCAGGGGCAGGCCATCCGGCTGAGCCTGACCCTGGTGCCGGGCCAGGCCCATTGCGAAGTCGCCAGCGAACAAAGGCTGGTGCCGGCCACCATGGCGGCCGCCCACCAAGCCGCACTGCGCTGCCTGGGTCTATGGCGCCCGCAGGAAGAAACCCTGAGCGACCCGCAAGCCTTGCAACTGCAGGCCAGCCAACCGGGCTTGGTGTTCCCGCTCAGTGCCAGCGTGTGGGAGGCCCTGGTGTGGGCCATAGTCGGCCAGCAGGTGAACCTGACGTTTGCCGGCCAGCTGCGCCGGCAGGTCATCCTGCTGGCGGGCGCTGATGCCGGCGAAGGCATGCAGGCCCATCCCAGCCCTGCTGCCGTGGCGGCGCTGGACCCGGCCTTGCTGTGCGAGCGCAAGTTTTCCCGCTCCAAGGCCAGCTATCTGGTCGACACGGCCCGGCATCTGGTCGAGCATGGCATCGATATCGAGCAACTGCCGTATCAATCGGCACCGGCCGCCTTGCGGCGACTCACCGCCCTGCGCGGTATTGGCCCCTGGACGGCGCAATACACGCTGCTGCGGGGGGCAGGTTTTGCCGACTGCGTGCCGGTGGGCGACGCCGGCCTGGTCGCCGCCCTGCAGCGCCAGTTTGCCCTGCCACAACGGCCCGATGCCGCCCAGACCCAGGCGCTGATGGCCTGCTACGCCCCGCATCGCAGCCTGGCCACCGCCCGCCTGTGGGCCAGCCTCAAACCCCTGGCCAGCGAGGAGGCAGCATGAGCGACCGCTATTGGGACGCCATGGACTCGCCCTTCGGCCGCATGGTGGCGCAGGTCAACGGCCAGGGTGGCTTGCTGAGCATGAGCTTCTTCGACCATGCCGAAGCCACGGCCGTTGCCGCAGGCGCACGGCACGACGCCCCCCGCCTGGCGGCGGTGATGGCCCAGTTGCGCGAATACCTGGCAGGCACCCGGCAGCAGTTCACGCTGCCGCTGGCGCCCAGCGGCACGCCTTTCCAGCACGCAGTCTGGGCGGCCCTGGTACAGATACCCTATGGCGAGACGATCAGTTATGGTGAGCTGGCGCAGGCCCTGGGCCAGCCCGGTGCCGCCCGTGCGGTGGGGCGTGCCAACGCCACCAACCCCATCGGCCTGATCGTGCCCTGTCACCGCGTCATCGGCGGTGATGGCTCGCTGACCGGCTACGCCGGCGGCCTGCCACGCAAGCAGGCCTTGCTGGCGTTCGAGCGCCAGCACAAGCCGCAGCCGGGCAGCAACCTGGCGCTGTTTGACTGAAACCGCTCAGCAGGCTTGCCGGCCACACCAGCCACCGCGTAAAATTCCCGACTGAATTAATCAGCTATTACGCAACCGGCCGCCCGATGGCCTGCGAGGAGTGTCATGGATACCCAGGAAAAAATCCGCCAAACCGTCACCGAAAACCCGGTCGTGCTGTACATGAAGGGGACGCCCACCTTCCCGCAGTGCGGCTTCTCGGCCAAGGCAGTCAGCATACTCAAGGCCTGCAATGTGAATTTTGCTGCCGTCAATGTGCTGACCGACGATGAAGTCCGCCAGGGCATCAAGGAATTCGCCAACTGGCCCACCATCCCCCAGCTCTATATCCGTGGCGAATTCGTCGGCGGTTCGGACATCGTGGGCGAGATGTACCAGAGCGGCGAACTGCAGAAGCTGCTGGAAGGCCTGACCAGCTAAGCGCTGTTCTGCCCCCCATGCAAAGAGCCGGCTCATGCCGGCTCTTTGTCTTTGGGTCTGCAGGTTCAGGCTGCTTGCCCGTCCACTGGCGCCTGCACTGTCCCTCGCCCATGATGGGCACTCCGGCAGTGCATCGACGCTACATCTGCTTGAACAGATGCTGATAGGGCTGGGTGACCACCAATTCTGTCCCTTCCACCCATAGCCGCATGCCGCCGCTGCCATCACGCGTCAGTTTTTCCACCCGCCCCAGGTTCACCACTGCCCCCCGGCTGATCTGGCAAAACCGCTCTGGCTCCAGGCTGGCGGCCAGCTCCTTGATGGTCTTGCGGATATGGGCGTCAAAGCCGACACCCAGCAGGCGGGTGTATTTGGCCTCCGCCACAAAGCCGGCAATCTCCTCCACCGGGATGATGCGCATCTGCAAGCCGCAGGCCGCATGTATCCAGCGCAGCCAGCCCGGCTCCTGCAACCGCTGTGCCAAGTGGGATAGGTCGGCAGGGGCTTGCAGCAGGCGCTGCTGCAGGCGGGTCACCGCCGTCGCCAGGCGTGCCAGATCCAGCGGCTTGAGCAGGTAATCCACGGCGCCGGCATCAAATGCCTGGATGGCGTAATCGTCGTAAGCGGTCAGAAACACCACATGGCAAAGGCCGGATGCCGAGCGCGCCACCTCCATGCCGGATGCACCGGGCATGCGTATATCGAGAAAAGCGATATCCGGCCTCAGCTGATTGAGTGCGATCACGGCGGCCAGGCCGTCCTCGGCTTCCGCCACGATTTCCAGGTCCGGCCACAGCGCGGCCAACGCTTCCCGCAGCCTTGCGCGCAGCAGTGGCTCGTCCTCGGCAATGATCGCCCTGGCTTTCATACGCCATCCTTGGCATGGACCAGGGGCAGGCATAGGGTCGCCAGCACACCGCCTTCGGGCCTGGCTTCCAGCACCAACTCCCCCTGGGCGCCATATAGTGCAAGCAGCCTTTGCCGCAGGTTGCGCAAGCCCACACCACCATGGCGCGACCCGGTCTCATGAAAACCCAGGCCATTGTCCGCCACGCTCAATTGCAGTTGCGCATCGGCCTGGACGGCAGTAATCGTCACACTGCCGCCGCCGGGCTTGCCTTCCAGGCCATGCTTGAGCGCGTTCTCCACCAGGGTGGCCAGCGCCAGCGGCGGCAGCTGCGCCGCTTCCAGCTCCGGCGGGCAGGCGATCTGAAAGGCCAGCCGCTCACCCATGCGTATCTGCATGATATCGAGGTAGGCACGCACCCGTTCCAGCTCCTCCCCCAGCCTGACCTCCACCTGGCGAATTTCGGGCAGCGTCGCCCGCAGGTAGGCCAGCAGCCTGGCCAGCATCTGATCTGCCAGTGGCGCATCGCGCCGCAGCAGGTATTGCACATTGGCCAGAGTGTTGAACAGAAAGTGCGGCTCTATCTGGCCTTGCAGCGCGGCCAGCTGTGCCTCCAGCAGCGTGCGCTCGGCGGCATGGCGCTCGGCCTGGGCTGCCAGCAGCGCCTCTTCACGCCAGCGCTGCCAGCGCCTTACCACACCGGGCAGCAGCAACAGGCACAGCGCAAGCAGCGCATACACCTGGCTGCGCCCGGGTGGGCGGGATGCCAGTAGGGCGTGCTGGCGCAAATATTCCGCCACCAACCCGCCTACCCAGGCACCCAGGCCCAGCGCCGCCGCCAGTGCCACCAGCATGACGGCAGGGGCCGGCCAGCGACGCGCCAGTTGCAGCACGCCCAGCGCCAGCGCATAGGCCAGCAGCAATGCCGCCAGATCGGCGGAGAAGCCCGCCGGCCAGAACCAGGCCAGTGCGTATGCCAGCAGCGCCATCAGCAGCGCTGCCAGGCTGGCCGCCGCAGTGAACGGCGCATAGGGATGATGGATCATGGCCGCAGCGTCAGATTCACTGGGCGGCCCACGCTGGGTGCAACATCAATGGCCATGTGCAGCGGCATATTGCTGGCCTGCACCACCACCGGGCCGAGCGGCACCAGGCGGACATTGCGTATCCAGACCTTGCCCTTGCCCTGCAGCACCAGCCCAAAATCCAGCGAGCGGGTCTGCTCGTCCACCATGCCGCCCACCTGCACCTTGGTTTCGGTCCATTCCTTGCCGGCATTCCAACCTGCGCCGGAATTCACCGACTCACCCCCCTGTGCTCCCGGCTTGGCGCCTACCGTCCGCATGAACAGTTCCGCCCGCACTTTCGGGTCTTCCGTCTTGACCTCGGCGCTCAGCATCAGGGTCTGCCTGAGATAGGGCTTGGCATCGATGGTCTGGGTCAGGCCGCCCAGTTGCTCGCCCGGCTCGCCCAGCGAGCGCAGGTAAACCGCCCCCTCCTGCTCGTCATACCCTACCTCGAACTGCTTGCCGACCTGGCCAGCAGCACTCCAGCCGGCGGGTACGCCGGGCCGTTCTGCAGCCGCGAGCGGTACATTCAATGCGCCAGCGACAGCAACCGACAACAACAAAGCCTTGATTTGCATGATGGGATCTCCCGTGAGTTGATGAAGCACAGGAGGGACTCTAGGTAAGGTCAGACGCATGGAGGAGACAGGCTGCGATGGATACCGGCAAGCTTACGATAAAACCGGGATTTTGCCCGACCTGGCCGTAGGCGTTAGCATGCGTCCTACTCTCCGCTCACGCTACAGGCAGGCTGTCATGTCCCTCCAACTCTGGCTCGCCTATGTCGGCGCCGTCTTCGTCATATCGGGCACGCCCGGCCCCAATATGTTGCTGGCCATGACCCACGGCATACACCATGGCCTGGGCCGTACCGCCAGCAGCACCATGCTGGGCCTGCTGGCCGGCCTGGCTGTCATATTGTCCATCTCGCTGGGCGGCCTGGGCGCGGTGCTGCTGGCCTCCAGCCATGCTTTCGACATCATCAAGTACGTGGGGGCGGCCTATTTGATCTACCTGGGCATCAAGACCTGGCGTGCCAGTGCCGATGGCCTGGAAACCGAGGGCCGGCCCGATGCCGACAGCGCCTGGGCGCGCTTTCGCATCGGCGTGCTGATCGCCCTCTCCAACCCCAAGGCCATCCTGTTCGGGGTGGCGTTCTTTCCCCAGTTCATCGACGCCAAGCAACCCATGGCCGGCCAGGCCAGCCTGTTGTTGCTGACCTTTGTGCTGATAGAGACAGGCTGGATGTGTGTGTATGCCGGCGGTGGCGCCCGCCTGGCCAGCTGGCTGCGGCAGAGCGGCCGCATGCGCTGGTTCAACCGCGCAGCCGGTGGTGCCTTCGTGGCCGCCGGGGTGCTGCTGGGGGCGTTCAAGCGAGGTTGAGCGCCTGTATATGGTTGGGGGCATGTAATGTGATGACGCTTGGAGCAGGCGCCAGGGGGACCCTGGCGCTAAACGCCTGCGCAACCTGAACCGGGAGGCGCTCGCCTTATTAGAATCCACTCCCCCCGCCCTCGCCGCCGCGAGGGAGCCTCGCTGGCACTCGTTAGCGAGCCTATCGAGGGCTGGAGGCATCGATGGGCGTGACGCCTGAGCGGGCGCCAGGGGAACCCTGGCGCTAAGCGTCAGCGCAGCCTGAACCAGTAGGCTCTCCCCTTGATTGAATCCACACCCCCCGCCCGCGCCGCCGCGCGGGAGCCTCGCTGGCGCTCGTTATCTCGCTGAATGGGCTTCAGCGCCTGTGATGGACTCAAGTCATCGCGGCATTATGGGCAGTGCAGGCGCCCCGGGTAACCCTGGCGCTTAACGTCGGCGCAACCTGAACCGGGAGGCGCTCGCCTTATTAGAATCCACTCCCCCGTGCTGGTTGAGACCGTCGATGAAGGCCAGCCACGCATAAGTGGCAGGGACCGCCCATCCTATATTGCTGAAAATCAGGCACACACCCTAGCCACGACGGCTATCCCGCATTACGATTCGGCCTCGGTTGGCGACACAATTGCCGACCGCATGGCAGCGTGGTCTATCGCCGCGCTGCATGACCCGAAAAACACGATTTTTCTGCGGACCCAGCCTGCCGACCAAGCCTTCTCGCTTGCGTTGCCGGCCATTCCGCGCGGAGCCAAAAGCATGACCGCATTTGTATTCAGCGAACCCAACTTCGACAACCACGAGCAAGTGGTGTTCGTGTCCGAGCCCAAGTCGGGCCTCAAGGCCATCCTGGCTGTCCACAATACCAACCTGGGCCCCGCCATGGGCGGCTGCCGGATGTGGAACTACGCCAGCGAAGCCGACGCCGTTACCGATGTGCTGCGCCTGTCGCGCGGCATGACCTACAAGAACGCCGTTGCCGGCCTGCCCATCGGCGGCGGCAAGAGCGTGATCATCGCCAACCCCAAGACCGACAAGACCCCTGCGCTGTTCGAAGCGCTGGGTGAGGCCCTGGAGCGCCTGGGCGGCCGCTATGTGACGGCCGAAGACGTGGGCACCAATACCGACGACATGGCCCATGTGGCCCGCAAGACCCGCCATGTGGCCGGCCTGGGCGAGACTGGTGATCCGTCGCCCTTTACCGCCCTGGGCTGCTTTGTCGGCGCACAGGCTGCCGTGAAGTACCACCTCAAGCGTGACTCCATGGAAGGCCTGGTCGTGGCCCTGCAAGGTCTGGGCAATGTTGGCTTCGACTATGCCCGCCGCCTGCGCCAGGCCGGCGCCAGGCTGATTGTCACCGACATCGACCAGGCAGCGCTGGAACGTGCCCGTACCGAGCTGGGCGCCGAAGTTGTGCCGGTGGACAGCATCTACGACGTGGAAGCCGATATCTACGCCCCCTGCGCCCTGGGCGCCACGCTGAACCCCAACACCCTGGGCCGCCTCAAGGTCAAGATCGTGGCCGGCGGCGCCAACAACCAGCTGGCTACTGCCGACATCGGTGAGTTCCTGCGCCAGAAGGGCATACTCTACGTGCCCGACTTCGTCATCAACGCTGGCGGCATCATCAAGGTCTGCTACGAGCACCTGAAGAAGCCCGAGAACGAAGTGGAAGCCCATGTACGCCGCATCGGCGACACGCTCACCGAGATCTTTGAGCGCGCTGCCCGCGAAGGCGTCGCCACCAGCGTGGAAGCCGACCGCGTAGCGGAGTTGCGCTTCAAGCGTTGAGCATGATGGTGCAGCCCTGGCCGCAACAGCCAGGGCTCCACGTGAAACAGCCCGGCTCAAGCCGGGCTGTTTTGCTTTTCCCGACCGCCAATCATGCGGGGCAGGGCAGACAGATAGTTGGAAGTCGCCGGGGCTGTACCCGGCGCGGCCAGGCAAGCGCCGCCGCGCATTCGGCCTACTTGATTAACGCTGGTGCACGCAGGCCCGATACTTGGCGTCTTCATCCTCGAATACTTCTTCGCCACCGGTGGCATAGGCCAGGCTCAGCGCGACTACGGCCTGGTCCAGCCGGCCCAGTTCAAACTCGCACTGGCCCAGGCGCAGCTGGATAAACGGGTTGGTTGACCCTTCCGGACACTCCGATGCCTGTGCCAGCGCCTGCTGGCCACGGTCGTGCTCGCCCATCAAGAAGCAGGCGTCGCCTATGGCAGCCAGCACCCAGGTACTGGCTTCCCAGCGTTCCAGATCGCTGGGCAAGAGGGCGCGGGCCTCTTCGTACTTGGCCAGGGCAGCGTCGAAGCGGCCCTTATCGAATTGCTTGTCGCCTTCGTCCAGCAGCGCCTGTATGGGCTCCTGCAATATGGCCGGCAATGTGGTCATGAATCGGACTCCCTATGAACAGAAGCCCGGACCAGGCCGGGCTTCAAACACTTTAACTCATTCGCAGGGCGTGGGGGCACGCCCAGGCTCACCGCAGCGGCCAGCGCAGGCTGGCCGCTGCCGGAGGGCGCTTAACGGTAGGCGTCGATGCTGGGGCAGGAGCAGACCACATTGCGGTCGCCGTAGGCATCGTCAACCCGACCCACGCTAGGCCAGAACTTGTTGTCGCGCACCCATTCCAGCGGGTAGGCGGCCACTTCGCGGCTGTAGGGGCGTTCCCACTGGCCCACCACGGCAAACTGGGTGTGGGGGGCGTTGCGCAGGGGGTTGTTGTCTGCCGGCCAGTTGCCTTGCTGTACCTGCTCCACTTCCTTGCGGATGGACACCATGGCGTCGATGAAGCGATCCAGCTCGGCCTTGGATTCGGATTCGGTCGGCTCGATCATGAAGGTGCCAGGCACCGGGAAGCTCATGGTCGGGGCGTGGAAGCCGTAGTCCATCAGGCGCTTGGCGATATCCACCTCGGTCACGCCGCTGGCAGCCTTGAGCGGGCGCAGGTCGATGATGCACTCGTGCGCCACGCGGCCGTTCTTGCCGGTGTAGAGGATGGGGTAATGGGCCGACAGCTGCTTGGCCATGTAGTTGGCGTTCAGCAGGGCTGCCTGGGTGGCCTTCTTCAAGCCGTTGCCACCCATCATGCGGATATACATCCAGGAGATGGGCAGGATGGAGGCCGAACCGAACGGCGCTGCCGACACGGCAGTCTGGCCACGGTGCGGGCCGTCGATCGGGGCCACCACATGGTTGGCCATGTAGGGAGCCAGGTGGGCCTTGAGGCCGATGGGGCCCATGCCGGGGCCGCCGCCGCCGTGCGGAATGCAGAAAGTCTTGTGCAGGTTCATGTGCGACACATCGGCACCGATCTCGGCCGGCTTCACCAGCGCCACCAGGGCGTTGAGGTTGGCACCGTCCATATAGACCTGGCCGCCGTGGGCGTGGATCACATCGCAGATTTCGCGGATGGCTTCCTCGAACACCCCGTGGGTGGACGGGTAGGTGATCATCAGGCAGGCCAGGTTCTTGCTGTGCTCCTCGGCCTTGGCCTTGAGGTCGGCCACGTTGACGTTGCCGTTGTCGTCGCATGCCACCACCACCACCTGCATGGACATCATCTGCGCGGTGGCCGGGTTGGTGCCGTGGGCCGATTGCGGGATCAGGCAGATATTGCGATGCCCTTCGCCACGGGCCTCGTGGTAGCGGCGGATGGCCAGCAGGCCGGCGTACTCGCCCTGCGCGCCCGAGTTGGGCTGCATGCAGATCTCGTCAAAACCGGTAATGGCCTTGAGCTGCTCGCTCAGGCCTTCCACCAGCTCCAGGTAGCCACGGGTTTGGTTGGCCGGGGCGAACGGATGGATATCGCCGAACTCGGGCCAGGTCACCGGAATCATCTCGGCGGTGGCGTTCAGCTTCATGGTGCACGAACCCAGCGAGATCATGGCGTGATCCAGGGCCAGATCCTTGTTCTGCAGCTTCTTCATGAAGCGCAGCATCTCGGTCTCGGTGTGGTGGGCGTTGAACACCGGGTGGGTCAGGATGGCGTCGGTACGCAGCAGGCCGGCAGGCAGCGCGGCAACGCGTTCCTGGTCCAGCAGCTCCACATCCAGGGCCTTGGCGGCTTCACCGACCAGGGCCGTCCACAGTGCCTTCACATCGGCGCGGCTGCTGCGCTCGCCAAAGCTGACGCCCAGCTGGCTGCTGGAGACATGGCGCAGGTTGTAGCCGGCGCTCTGGGCGGCTTCGTAGGCGGCATGGGCCTTGGCGCCCAGGTCTACCACCACGGTGTCGAAGAAATGGCGGGTCTGCACGGTCACGCCCACGCGCTTGAGGCCTTCGACAAAGATGGCGGTCAGGCGATGGATGCGGTCGGCAATGCGCTTGAGGCCGACCGGGCCGTGGTAGACGGCGTACAGCGAGGCCATATTGGCCAGCAGTACCTGCGAGGTACAGATATTGGAGTTGGCCTTCTCGCGGCGGATATGCTGCTCGCGGGTCTGCAGGGCCATGCGCAGGGCGGGGTTGCCGGCCGAATCGACCGACACGCCAATGATGCGGCCAGGCACCGAGCGCTTGTATTCGTCGCGGGTGGCAAAGAAGGCGGCGTGCGGGCCACCGAAGCCCATGGGCACGCCAAAGCGCTGGGCCGAGCCCAGGGCGATGTCGGCGCCCAGCGCAGCTGGCGACTTCAGCACCACCAGGGCCATCGGGTCGGTTGCCAGGGCAACCAGGCCGCCCATGGCCTTGATGGCCGCCACGGCGGCTTCGAGTTCGGCGATTTCGCCGTTGACATTGGGGTACTGGAACAAGGCGCCAAAGACTTCATGGTCCTTGGCCTCGGCTGCCGTGCCGTAGATCAGTTCCCAGCCAAAGGCCGTGGCGCGGGTCTTCATCACGTCTATGGTTTGCGGCAGTGCGTCGCGGTCCACAAAGAAGCGATTGGACTTGGACTTGGACACGCGGCGGGCCATGGCCATGGCTTCGGCTGCGGCCGTGGCTTCATCCAGCAGCGAGGCATTGGCCAGCTCCAGGCCGGTCAGGTCCAGCACCAGTTGCTGGAAGTTCAGCAGGCATTGCAGGCGGCCCTGCGAAATCTCGGCCTGGTAGGGCGTGTAGGCGGTGTACCAGCCGGGGTTTTCCATCACGTTGCGCAGTATCACCTTGGGGGTGATGGTCTCGTGGTAGCCCATGCCGATGAACGAACGGGCAATCACGTTCTTGCTGGCTATGGCGCGGATTTCGGCCAGCGCCGCTTCCTCGGTCACGGCATCGGGCAGCGCACAGGGCGATCCGCCCAGGATGGTGCCTGGCAGCGTGTCCTTCACCAGGCCATCGAGCGAGTCCGAACCCACGGTCGCCAGCATGCTGGCGATTTCGTGTTGATCAGGACCGACATGGCGGTGGATGAATTCGTCGTGGTTTTCCAGCGAGAGAAGCGGCGTCATGGTATGACCCTTACTAGGTATGGTTCATCGCACGGGGCGATATTCAAAATGGCAAACCGGCCGCTTGTGGCGACCGGCGGGTAATGCTTGTGCGCAGCGTCAGAGCACTTTCTTGTAGCGCACCACCATGCTGGCGGTATCGGCGCAGCTCTCGCCAGGGCGGGAGCAGCCCAGCACCGTCACTTCCAACTCGCCGGGGGCCAGCAGGCGGCCGCGCATGGGCAGGCTGAGCTTGCCGCTGTTGAGCGTGCCAGCAAACTCGCCGGCCTGCCCCAGCTGGGCCAGCAGGGTATCGGCCCAGGTGCCGGAGAGCGGCCCGGCCAGCTCAGGCTGGCTGGCGCTGTTCGGTATCAGTTCCATGCCGATCAGCACCGTGCCGCTGGTGGTGACGATGAGATACTCGCCGTGCTGCGCCTGCCACACCCCGTCGAAGGCCTTGTCCGCAAGGGCCAGCATGGGAGCGGCAGCCAGCAACAGGGCAGCGAGGGTAGATTTCAGGCGCAGCATGGGGTGCCTCCTGTGCTCGATGACTGGATCAGGCGCCGATTTCCTTGCCATAGGCAGCGGCGTCCATCAGGCCGTCCAGATCAGCTGGGTTGGCCGGCTTGATCTTGAAGAACCAGCCTGCACCGTAGGGGTCGGTGTTGACCGACTCGGTGGCATCGGCCAGGGATTCGTTCACGGCGAGAATCTCGCCGGCAATCGGGGCGTACACATCGGAAGCGGACTTGACCGACTCCACCACGCCAGCCTGCTCGTCGGCAGCCAGTTGGGCACCCACCTTGGGAACTTCCACGAACACCACATCGCCCAGCAGGCTCTGGGCGTGGTCGGTAATGCCCACGGTCACGCTGCCGTCGGCTTCAACGCGCAGCCACTCGTGGCTGGCAACGTATTTCAGATCGCTGGGGATATGGGTGCTCATGGGATCGCTTCCGTTTGGGTGTGGCGCTTTTGGCGCCGGATTATCGGACCGGCCAGCAGGCACGGTTGGATTTTGCGCGGATTCTACCAAATCTGTAGGCAGTTACGCTGCTGCTACAGAGACTTATCTGTCGCGTTGTACATGAACCAAATCACTACTGCCCGGCCAGCTGCTTCATCCGTGCCAGCCGCTCGGCTTGATCGCGTTGCAGGAAGGCATCCTGCGACAGCGCCGCATGGGCCAGACCAAAGTAACGCCTGGCCTCGTCGCGCTGCTGGCGGGCCAGGTACAGCTCGGCCAGCTCCTCGAACACATAGCCGTCCACCTCGCCTGCCTCGGCATTGTCGCGCTCCAGTGCCAGTTGCTCGGCCAGGGCGGCTTCGTGCCTACCCATGAGCCTGTGCACATGGGCCACCATCCAGCGGGCAACCCGCAGCGGCCCCGCCTGGCCTTGCTGGCGGCGCTCGGCCAGCTGTTTCTCGAAGTAAGCCAGGGCGGGCTCGTACTGGCCCATGTCCTGGTAGGCCATGCCGATATTGTTGTAGAGCGAGGCCAACCAGCGCTTGGCCCGGGGCTGCCTGCTGGCTTCGGCATAGGCCACGGCCTTGAGGTTCCAGGCCAGTTGTTCGGCCGGCGGTACGGTAAACGGCACCATATGGGCGGCATCCACCGCCAGGTAGTCGGCCTCTATGGTGCGCGCCTTGTCCCAGGCCTGTTCGAACAGGGGGCGGGCCTTATCCTTTTGCTTGCCGGAGTTGAACAGCCGGCCGCGTTCCAGCAGGTAGCGCACCGTCACAATGGGCGGCAGCGCATCCAGCCGGGGGACCAGCTGGTCCAGCAGGGCATGGCCCTCGTCAAAGCGCTGCTGCAGCCCCAGGGTGCGGGCCACCTGGGTTGCCACCTGGGCCTGCTCGCTGCTGCCATCGGGATAAGCCGCCATGGTGGCGCGAAAACGCTGCTCCACTGCCGCCACATCCCGGCTCTGCCAGATCAGGAACTCCTGCAGGGCGTCGTCATCCTTGGGTCGTTCTGCGCTCATGGCGGCCCCCAGGCAAACAAGAAAAAGCGCCTCAACGAGGCGCTTGCTCAGACTCACTCGTAGACCTTCTTGCCATTGCGCACAAAGGGCATTTTCACCACGCGGGCCGGTTGCAGGGTGCCGCGCACATCCACCTGCACGGTGTCGCCTACCTTGACGGCCAGGGGCACGCGGGCCATGGCGATGGATACCTGCAAGGACGGCGAGAAGGTGCCGGAGGTGATCTCACCCTCTCCGGATTCGGCCACCACCTTCATATGGCCACGCAGCACGCCCTTGCCTTCGTAGACCAGGCCTACCTGCTTGAGCAGGGCGCCACCGGCGGCGCGTGCGGCTTTTTCCTTTTCCACCACGCTGCGGCCCACGAAATCACGGCTGGCGGGCTCCCAGGCGATGGTCCAGCCCATGCCGGCGGCCAGGGGCGAGGTGTTGTCGTCCATCTCGTTGCCATACAGGTTCATGCCGGCTTCCAGGCGCAGGGTATCGCGCGCGCCCAGGCCTGCGGGGGCCACACCAGCAGCGATCAGGGCGTTCCAGAAAGGAATCGCCTCGGCCGCCGGCATGGAGATTTCCAGGCCGTCTTCGCCGGTATAGCCGGTACGGGCAAAGAACCAGTCACCCATGGGCAAGCCCTGGAACACCTGCAGGCCGGCAATCAGCTCGGCAGCGGCCGGGCGGGCAGCCTGGGCCTTGGCAATGGCGTTGGGGCCTTGTACGGCAATCATGGCCAGGTCGCGGCGCGGGGTCAGTTCCACGTGGAACGATTCCGCGATCGGCGCCATCCAGGCCAGATCCTTGTCGGTGGTGCCCGCGTTCACCACTACGCGGTAGCCCCAGCTGGTCTTGTAGACAATCAGGTCGTCGATCACGCCACCGGCTTCGTTCAACATGCCCGAGTACAGCGCCTTGCCCTCAAAACCCAGCTTGGCCACATCGTTGCCGATCAGCTTCTGGAAGAACTCGGTAGCCCGCTCGCCACGCACGTCCACGGCCGTCATGTGCGACACATCGAACATGCCTGCATCGCCGCGCACCGCCTCGTGCTCCTTGATCTGGGAGCCGTAGTTGATCGGCATCTCCCAGCCGGCAAAGTCCACGATCTTGCCGTTGGCGGCCAGGTGCGCATCGAACAGGGGGGTACGTTGAGCCATGTTGTCTTCCTTATGAGAATCGTTTTTTAGGGGAGCGGCAGTGGGTAAGCTGCCACCGGTTGGGTACAAATCAAGCCGCTTTATAGACGAAACAGCCATCCAGCAGGTATTCACCGTTCGCCACCCGCCCTTCGGGTTCTACCCGGTCGAACGGCACTTCCTGGCCATTCACCACGATATAGGCCGGTATGGGCTTGCCCTGGTACTGGCCCAGCACGGCATCGGCGCGGGGGTAATCCACGCTCGGCACCGGGGCCGCCTGGGGGGCGGGCTGCTCGCGCGCCAGTTGGGCCTGGCCGTCCTCGCGGGCCTTCTGCTCGATGGCATTGGCCGGCAGGCTACGCAGGTAGAGCTTGAACAGAAAGTTAGGCAGCACCACCCGGCGCACGCGCTTCTCGTTGTCGATCACGCAGGCAATGGGGAACTGGGTATGGCAGCTAGGGCAATGGGCCGTGGCAGCCAGCGCCATATGGTCTTCCACCACGCGGGCAATGCCGTGCATATGGCGTGCGTGCAGCAACTGCTGGCACTTGATGCAAGGTTTGGAGAACTGCTTGACCAGGGTGCCGTTGCCAAAACGCACGGGCAGGAAATGATCGATACGATTATTGGGCTGCATGACAGATTTACTCCTCGGCCGGGGGGGCCGGTGCTACAGGTGTTTCGGCCACGGCGGGCTCGGCCAGTTCCTCGGGGACTTCCGCCGCCTCGGCCACTTCTTCTTCCTCTTCCACCACGGCAACCGGCTCACCGGCTTCCAGCAGGCGGCATTCCAGTGCTAGGTCGAGATAGTCGGTGCTGATCAACTGCAGCTTGACCGGGGTGCCGCGTGCCAGTTCGGGCAGGCCGGCAATCCGCAGGATCAAGGGCAGGCCATCAAAGCGGACCAGGTTTTCCTTGATCACGGTAGCGCCTATCTCGCGCACGCCCTCCTGCTCCAGCCACTTCAGGCACCAGTAGCGCTCCATCCGGCCCTGGAATTCGGCATAGGCGTTGTAGGTCTGGTCAAAATCGCGCAGGGCCGCAAACAGCATGGGGTCGCGCGGGGCATAGCGCGGTGGCGTGCCCTGCAGCATGGCCACCAATTGCTGCTGGTTGATGAAATCGGCCGCGCGGCGCAGCGGCGAGCTGGCCCAGCTGTACTGCGCCACCCCCAGGCCCACATGAGGCGAGGGCTGGGTGGTCATACGCACCCGGCCCATGGCCTGGGCACGGTAGATGGCGGGGATGCGCGCATCGGCCAGCTGCTTGCCCCAGGTGGAGTTGCACAGAATCATCAGCTCGGCCACCAGTTTGTCCATGGGGCTTCCGCGCTTGCGCGGATAGATGCGTACACGCTTGCCGCCCGCCTCGTCGCGGTCGATGGCAAAGCTGTAGTCCGGCCGTTCCACCCGGTTGGGGTCGTGCTTGCCACGGCCTATCTCCAGCGCAATGGCAAAGCGCCAGAGGAACATCAGCTCGGCCTTCCACGGGTAATCGGGGCCGCCGTCGGGCTGGGCCACCGTCTCCTCGTTGAACACCGGGTCCAGATCGTGGTGGCGCAGGTTGGCCGCGATATGCACGCGGTCCAGCCGGCTTTCGCTGGCGATCACCTGCAGATCGGGGTTCACCGTCACATACAGGCTCACCGCCGGGCAGTCGCGGCCTTCCGACAACGTGAACGACTCCACCACCGCATCGGGCAGCATGGTGATCTTGTCGCCGGGGAAATAAACGGTAGACAGCCGCGCCAGCACCACCTGCTCCATGGTGGCATCGGCCGCCATGCCGAGGGTAGGCGCCGCGATATGGATGCCCACGCGGGTATTGCCATCCGGCAGCACCGTCACCGACAACGCATCGTCAATCTCGGTGGTGGCGGCATCGTCGATGGAGAAGGCACGCACCCCGGCATCGGGCAGATCAGTCGGGGCCGCCGGCAGTTCCATGGCCGGAAAGCCCGTCCCCTTGGGGAAGTACTCGCTGAGGAAGCCATCCAGCAGCCAGGTCTCCACATCGGGTATGGCGCCACAGCCGGCCAGCAGGCGCAGCGGCGACTTCTGCGCCGCATCGGCGGCGGCGGCCACGGCCTTCCATTCGATGGTGTTCTTGTCCGGCCGGTGCAGCAGGGTGCGGATATGCGATTTCAGCGCCTCGGGCAAGGCACCGGCCTGCAGCTCGCGCTGCCACTCGGCCATCAGCGCCGCCTCGCGGGCCTTCTTCTCCATGCCGGACTTGGCCGCCCGCAGGTTGTCCTCGGGCGCCGCCTTATAGCGGCCCCGGCCCTTGCGGTAGAAATACATGGGCGCACCATGCAGGCGCACCACCAGGGCCGCTTGCTCCAGTGCCGTGGGGTTGGGGCTGTAGTACTCGCGGGCCAGCTCCAGAAAGCCGAACTCCTCGGTACCCGCCACCTCCCACAAAAAGTCGAGATCCAGCTGCTCGGCCATGGCCTGCGCCTGCGGCATGAAATCGGCCAGGGCGATCTTGTCGAAGCGCAACCGCACATCCACAGCCTTGATCTTGCTGCGCTTACCGCGCGCGTCCTCGATCTGCAGATTGGCGTCGGACTCGCTCATGATGGCAGCAACCTTGAAGTCGCCGCTTTCTTCGTAAAAGACGTTCATGCGTGGCCGCCCGGCAGGGCGAACTCTGGGGAGGGAAAGGGGGCGGATTATACCGGAGCCAGCCGCCACTGGCGGCCCGGGCTTGCCCTATTCGTCAAGGCTTTGCGACAGGCGGTGGGGTGGTGGTGGGTGTTTGACGGCAGCGCGGGGTGGGAGGGTGTGCTGGCGGCAGAGTGTTTGGGCCAGTGCGGCTACGGACAGCTATGTAGTTCGCCGGTTGGCGGTTGTGATCTGTGGCTTTGCAAGGTACCGAACCAATGGCTGATTCTCGGCCAAAGCGGACGGTCAGATATGTAGGCAAGAGGGGCCGCTACCGACCCTAAGCAGCCTTTGGCACCGTAGGGAAGTAGATGCCTACGTAGAAGTAAACGGCCGGCGCGGCTAAACATTTGCAGCAACTATGGCCTTATCTGTGCACAGTCCATTTACTGAGGTCGCAAAAGCTTGCCGTCCCATTCGATGAGGGTGTACCTAATGCCTTGTGTAGCTTGACGGAATACCTCCTCCGTCTCGTCGAAAGAGGCAGCGACGATGCTCTGCAGACTTGTCTCGCTGGCCAACTGCTTGAGAAGCGCATGCTGACTATCAGCCGCCATTGAATGCTGTCCCGGCTCGTCGAACATCAACAGTCCCGGATGATTGCCCGGCGACAAGTGTGTGGCTGAGGTCTGATACAGCGCGAGTAGGTAGCTCCAGATGAGGCGAACGAAATCGCTAGCACTTGAATCGGACTTGATGTCGGTACGAATTTCTCGCAGCTCCATCTGAGCGAGACATGGAACCAGCGTGTCCTTCCCGATTTCGACCTCACGGATCGGAGCACTTTCGTAACCGAATGACCCTGCGTTCGCCCTGAAATTTAGCTGGAAGCGATTGAGGCGCTCGATGTCTGCCGCACTGTGGGCCTCCTTCGGCATACCTCGTCTCGCAGCCTGGTTGGCGCTCATACTTACCGCAATCTGTCCAAGCCGTGCGAATAGCTCCGTAGCCTTTGTCTGGAGCTTCCCAAGTGCCTCCACCTCGACTTCAATCTGAACCTGCCGGCGCACAATTGCCTTTGACTCAGATGCCCCGGACGTCACGTCGCCGCGCATCGCGGTGAGCAGGTCGCGCTTATTGGCGATACGGGTGGCAAGCTCGGTGACTCGGACTTCAGACGCTTGCAGGCCAGCCTTCAAGCCAGCAATCTGACGCATGAGCATGCGGCGCTGACTCTCCAGATAGGCAATATTCGTTGCCAAGTCCATTTGGGGGCCAGTCACAGCCCCAGCCAAGAGCGTGTCTTCAATCGGCTGATTGCACGTAGGGCACTTGCTTACTGCGGTGGCCACATCGTGCTTTGCACCGAGGTCACGAAGTTTTGCTGCCGTCTTGTTCCGCTCCAGGTCTTCATTGGCTTCTGCGAGTAGCTTCTCGTAGTCTTGCAGGGATACCCGCTGCTCGGCGTTTAGGGCCATTGCACGTTCATGCAACACACTAAGCTCTTGCAGCTCGTCCATCGCAACCGTGACGCTATGCATTGCCTCAGCACCCGATGCCTTGTGATACTGCTCGGCCTGCCGTTGTAACTCCGCGTACTCGGCCCGCAGCTGACTGATGTGCTCGGCCAAGGGTACAGACGAGCTCCCTGCCAGCTTTCTGATGCTTGCCTCGTTCTCTTTGAAGAGCGCCGACGGTGTGAATGACGCGCCGTCGATTACAGCGCCAAGTGGATTAGCCTCTCGTCGCAGCTCTTCGAATACCTTGCGCCAGTCAGCGTCAATCTCAACAGATTCGGCGTTGAGCCGATTGCGGGCGACGTTCGTCTCAAATACATCCAGACCAAGCAGGAACTCAACCACTTTGGTCCGCGCATCCCTGATGCCGTAGAACGGAATGTTGGCGATGTAGTCCGTCCATCCTCGCTTCTGCTCGACCGCTATAGCGGCAAAGACCGCCTGCAAGTATAGCTTCGTCTCACCACCGTTCGTGGTAGGCACACTTGGCAGGCTCAGACCAAGGAAGGTCTCAAGAAATCGATGAAAGCCCTCTGGGCGCTTGGCACCACCACCATCGTGCACATAAGTAGGCCGGGCTTCACCAAGGGCCTGGCCTTCGGTCAGATGCGCCCCCGAAAACACCTCGACAAGCTTCGAATCCCTCACCGCGTCCCGAATAGCACGACGAAGCGTAACCACTTCTCCTGAGCGACTCTCGATTTCAAGCAGCACTTCAGAAGCCGTGACCAAGATTCGACGCCCTTCGTACTCGATGTGCTCCTTGAGTGCGTACGGGAGGACCTTTTCATTTTTGCCCCCAACAAGCTCTTCCATGCCAAGGCCATAAAGCAAGCTATTAAATAGCGTGCTCTTGCCGCTCGAGTTCTTTGCCCTAACGATGGTCAAGGTTCGCGCGAAGTTAAAACTAAACCCATATTCCCCTTCGTTGGTGGTAGCCCTAAGTCTTACGCTGCGAATGATCACTTTACCTCCCAGCCACTAGCGGTTGCATCGATCATTCCCTCTGTCAGCCCTTTTCCGACGGCAGACAAAAACGAACGCTCGCGCCCGAACAAGTCGGCGTCTTTTAGAATTTCTTTGGCGAAGAACTCCCCATCCGTCGAAATTTCGTAGCCAGTGGAGTTTTCAGCTACCAAGCCCTCCGCAATGGCAAGTCGAATAGCAATTGCCAGCGCTGGGTCGAAGCCCCATGCGGGAACTTGCAAGACCTTCTCGTCAACGGCCAAGACCAGCTGTTGCTGCCGTTTGGTCGACTTCATCGCCCAGTTGAACAGCTGCAAGCGAGGCAGGCTCGACTTCCCTCCGCGCGAAGCCAGAGACAGGATTAGTAGCACTTGCCCAATCTTGTACATAGGCCTGTGCTCAGCCAGTACCGGTGACGGCCGCCGCTCGAAGCGAAGTTGGTTCCGCTCCTCGAGCTCAGCCATAGTCCAACTCGCAAACTGCCAACCACCGAGCGGTCATGTACCGGGCTACCTTCAATGCGTTGGCTTTGTCAAACTCGGGCCCGAGTTCGTCGGAAACAAGCGTCACCAGACCGTCACGGACCCGGGTAGTCAGCTCTTCTGCGGTCCCGGACCAGGTGGCTGACGTCTCGATGACGTATTGCTCGTACTCGTTAATAAGGCGAACGAGCCGTACATGCGTCATTGGTGAAGCCGATGCGATGCGGCGAAAATATCCGTCAGCCTCAAGGAACTGCTCAATCGTGCGCTGGCTAAGCTGTTGTACACGAGCCTCAAAATCCGTCATCTGAGCCTTGTCGGCGAGTCGGTAGCCTGACTTTCGATGAACATTTTGCTCGTACTGCTCCTGCTGACCAGTCAGGGCAGCAAGGGCTGGTACAGCATCGTCGAAGACCAAGGCCTCCCCGGAAGCAGCGCGGACTTCATTTATTTCGACCAGATAGTGGTCGCCGTCGTGGAGTAACACGGTGAAATCGTCGGTCAGGATGGGCAGCTTCCAACCACGCACCTCCGCTTCCTTGGACTTCGCATGTGCCAGAAGCGCGTTTCGGTCAACTTCGGGAGTGACGAACACCCAGCGACAAATCTTTGTGCTGCCCAGCCGCGCCTGAAGCTCGGTTAGATAATCCTTTAGCTTCCGGAGGTCTGCAGTAATCTTGTCGCGCTGCTTCTCGTACAGCTCGGTGCGGTCATAGTGCTTCTCGGGACAGTAGCATTGGAATGCCCAGCCTGTTTCAGTGGTGTAGCCCTCGATGCCGTAGTCGCCCGGGGAGGCCGGCATCTGCTGATAACACTCGGCCTGGTACTTCCTCTTGAAGACCTGCTGACATAGGGCTTCCCAGGTGGAGCCGTTGAACGGCCCGAACTTGGTGGAGAACATCAGTAGCTTCGGCTCGGGTTAAGTTGCTGATGCAGCTCGCCCACCCTCGGTGCGAGTTTCAAGCAAGAGCGCGGCACGGCGCTAAATTCAACGGCTGCTTTACCCATAGACGACCCTCCCAAATGGCGCCTTTTGACCAAACATGGTTGGCCTTTAATTTATTTGTGCTCCATTGTTTGATTGATTTTGCGCGTTGTAAAGACTTTGCATAGATAGGACGTCACACGAACGTGCGAAAAACTGCATCCATCAACAATTCAAACCAGCGGACGCCTAATGGCGCCCCGCTGATTTCGCACGTTAACTTCCGCTTTCCTTGGCTGAAAATGTCTGGTTGGGGCTAGTAGCAGTCATCAGAACACTAGGACCTGAACGTCAGCATTGGCCGAACACCAGTCACACGGGCTTGCCAATTGGCGATCTGCACTTGGTCAACAGTGGCACATACCCACCTACCTTAGCCTCATTAGTTACCACCTCAACCAAGCAACCTGCCCCCCAACATCTCAAGCCCCCTAAACGGCAAACCTCGCCACCGCCCCACCCAAGGATTGCGACAAGGCATGCAGCCCCCGTGAAGTCGCATCCAGCGATTCCACGCCCAGCTTGGTCTCCTCGGCCATGGCGGCCAGCGATTCGACATGGCGGGCCAGTTCTACGCTGGTGGCTTGTTGTTCGCCCAGGCGGTCTGATAGATCGTCCACCCGTGCCAGGGTGCCATTGGCGGCCTGTTCGACCTGGTTCACCGAGTCGGCGGCGGCCGACATGGTCTGTACCACGCCGCCTATCTGGCCCAGGGCGGCCTGTACGCTTTGTTCGGCCTGCTCTACCCCGGTGCGCATCTGCGCCAGGGTGTGGGTGATTTCGCGGGTGGATTGGGCCGTGCGCTCGGCCAGCTTGCGTACCTCGTCGGCCACCACGGCAAAGCCCCGGCCTGCTTCGCCAGCGCGGGCGGCTTCGATGGCGGCGTTGAGGGCCAGCAGATTGGTCTGTTCGGCGACGTCCTTGATCACGCCCACCACGGCGCCTACCTGTTGCGAGGCGCCGTCCAGTGATTCCATGCGCTCGTTGGCCTCGATCAGCCGGCTGGCCAGGGCATCGACCTGGGCGGTGGCGGCTGAGATGGCCTCGTGGTTCTGGGCCGACAGGCTGCCGGCGCGCTGGCTCTCTTGCCGGGCTTCGCGGGCGTTGGCGGCGATCTCGTGGATGCCGACGGCGAAGTTCTCGACGGCGGCGGCCATTTCTGAGGCCAGCTCCTGCTGCAGCTGGCTTTGCCCCAGGGTAGTGCCGGCCACCTGGGCCAGTTGCCCGGCATCGCCGCCCAGCCGGCCGGCCTGGCTTTGTATGCCGCCTATCAGCTCGCGCAGGTTCTGCTGCATCAGGCGCAGCCGGCCCAGCAGGCTGTGTTCGTGGGCCTGGGCGATGGGGGAGGCCAGGTTGCCGTTGGCCACCTGGTGTACGGCCTGGGCCGCGATGGCGGGCTCGCCCCCCAGCATCTGCACCAGCTTGCGATAGGTGTAGGCCAGGCCCAGCGCCAAGCCGGCCAGGTTGATGGCGATGGCCAGCCAGACCGCCCAGAGATCGAAGGTCTTCTTGGCCTGTGCAGCCTGCACGGCGCCTTCGGTGCGTTGCTCCATCAGCTGGTAGAAGGCATCGACCGGCTTCATGATGCGGGCTTTTTCGGCGTGGTAGGCGCTGTCGTGCATCAGCCGGCGGGCCAGTTCCAGGTCGGGCTCGGCGGTTTTGCTAAAGCCACCCTGGCCGTCGTCGAAGCGGCCTTTGACGGCGTTCATGGCAATGGTCTCGGTTTTGACCAGGCCGTCTGAATTGGCCTTGGCTTCGTTCAGCTTGGCGAACTCGGCCTCGCTGAAACCGGCGGCCTTCATCATGTCCAGCAGGGCCGTGGGCCGGCCATCGGGCCGGGGCTTGGCTTCGCCTGCTGCCACAAAATCCCAATAGATGCGGTGATAGGCCTCGGGCAGCGGTTTGTCGCCATTGCGGATGGCAATCACATCCCAGTATTGCCGCTCGTAGGCGGGGTCGCCGGTTACCACATAGGTGCGCGCCAGCCGGGTCAGGTCGTCGGAGCTTTGCCGCAGGGTATCGGCCAGCAAATAGGATTGGTAGCGGTTGGCCTGGGCCTGGCTCAGCTCGTCGACGGCGGCCGACAGGCGGCTGAGGGTGAACAGTATCAGCAGTACCAGCAGCAACGATGCGGCGGTGAGCCAGATAAACAAGGAACGCAGGCGCAGCTGGTACATGGGGGGCCTCGGTTGAGTCGACAGGTCGAGTACCCGGTTTAGCTGAGCTGGCTGGGGCTATGAATCATTCATTTGGGGTAAATCGCCCCATTTTTTTGCGCGCGGGTTCATGACGCGGAACCACAGGGGCGGTATCAGAGCCAGCGGAATCATGCCGGCATAGCCCGATGGCAGTTGCGGGGCGTCGGGGAAGGGGCGCAGGGCCTGGTAGGGGCGGCTGGGGTGGGCGTGGTGGTCGGCATGGCGTTGCAGCTGGTAGACGAACAGATTGGAAAACAGGTGGTTGCTGTTCCAGGAGTGCCGGGGGGCAACGGGCTCGTAGCGGCCATCGGGCAGGGCGCGCCGTTGCAGGCCGTAGTGCTCCAGGTAGTTCACCACTTCCAGCAGGCTGAAGGCCATGATGGCCTGCCCCAGCCAGAACAGCAGGGCCCACGGCCCCAATGCCAGGGTAATGGCGAGGCCCAGAACCAGAGGGATGCCGCAGTGCCGCCACATGGCATTGCGCCAGTGCCAGCGGCTGTGGCCCAACCGCGCCATGCGTTCGAACTCCAGCCGCCAGGCGGCCTGCCAGGTGGCGGGCACGCAGCGCAGATAAAAACGGTAGAACGATTCGCCATAGCGGGCGGTGGCCGGGTCGCCCGGCGTGGCCACCCAGGCGTGGTGGCCGCGATTGTGTTCGAGCGTGAAGTGGCCATAGCACACCGGCTGCAGCAGCAGTTGCGCCAGCAGGCGCTCCAATCGGGTGCGGCGGTGGCCCAGCTCGTGCGCCACCACGATGGCGATGCCGCCCACCACGCCCATGCTGAGGGTGGCACCCAGCCGGGTCTGCGCGGTCCAGTCTGGCTGGGCGGCACACCATAGCCCCAGCAGCAGGGCTGCCCAGTAGGCCGGTACATAAAGGTAGATGACCAGGTCGAACCAGTAGTGCCGCTGCGGCTCGCCCTGCTGCACGGGTGGGCTGGGGTCGTCGCCCAGCAGCCAATCCATGCAGGGGGCCAGCACAAACGATACCGCCAGCAGTTGCCAGGCGCGCCAGCCGCCGTCCAGAAAACCTGCCATGGCCTGCAGCGGTGTAATCAGGGCCACCATGAAGCCGACCTGCTTGAACAGGTTCCAGGCTGCGCCCGGTGCGGGGTGGAGTAGCGACGACATGGGCGGGGTTTCCTGGCCTGTTGACCATGCCAATTTACGCCGGGCCATCGCGCATCACAAGACACTGATCGCACGGGTTTTTCCGGGGCGGCGGGCAGGCTTGCTAGAATGGGCGCCATACCTATCTCCGGCCCTCCTATGTCGTCCTCGCTGCTCAACGGCCTTAATCCCGAACAACTCGCTGCTGTCACCCTGCCGGCCGTGCCCGCCTTGATCCTGGCCGGCGCCGGATCGGGCAAGACCCGCGTACTGACCACCCGCATTGCCTGGCTGCTCAGCACCGGCCAGGTCAGCCCCCAGGGCATATTGGCCGTGACCTTTACCAACAAGGCCGCCAAGGAGATGCTGACCCGTATCTCGGCCCAGCTGCCCATCAATGCGCGCTCGCTGTGGGTGGGCACCTTCCATGGCCTGTGCAACCGGCTGCTGCGGCTGCACTGGCGCGATGCCGGCTTGCCGCAGGCTTTCCAGATACTCGACAGTGCCGATCAACTGGCGGCCATCAAGCGGCTGTTGAAGGCGCTGAACATCGACGACGAGAAATACCCGCCGCGCGATCTGATGCACTTTATCAATGCCAACAAGGAAGAAGGCCGCCGTGCCCACGAGGTGGAATCGTGGGACGACTACACTCGCCAGCTCAAGCAGCTGTACGAGGAATACGAGCGCCAGTGCCGCCGCGAAGGGGTGGTGGATTTTGCCGAGCTGCTGCTGCGCAGCTACGAGCTGCTGCGCGACAACGCGCCCTTGCGCCAGCATTACAACGCCCGCTTCCGCTATATCCTGGTCGATGAGTTCCAGGACACCAACCGGCTGCAATACCGCTGGCTCAAGCTGCTGGCCGGCAAGACCGATCCGCTCAACCGGGCGCTGGGCAAGGTCGATACCGCTACGGGCGAGACCATCCCCGAGGCGGCGGTGTTTGCGGTGGGCGACGACGACCAGAGCATCTATGCCTTCCGTGGCGCCAATGTGGGCAATATGCGCGATTTCGAGTCGGATTTCGCGGTCCAGACCGTGATACGGCTGGAGCAGAACTATCGCTCCCACGGCAATATCCTGGATGCCGCCAACGCCCTGATTACCCATAACCGGGGCCGGCTGGGCAAGAACCTGTGGACCGAGGAATGCGCCGGCGACCCCATCCGGGTGTTTGAGGCTGCCAGCGATTTCGAGGAAGCCCAGTTTGTGGTCGATGAGGTGCGCCAGCTCAACCGCGAGGGCCAGGCGCTCAGCGATATGGCCGTGCTGTACCGCTCCAACGCGCAATCACGGGTGCTGGAACATGCCTTGTTCCAGGCCGGCCTGCCCTACCGGGTGTATGGCGGCCTGCGCTTTTTCGAGCGGCAGGAAATCAAGCACGCGCTGGCTTATTTGCGGCTTATCGCCAATGTAGAGGATGACAACGCCCTGCTGAGAGTGATCAACTTCCCGGCACGGGGCATAGGCAACCGCACGCTGGAGCTGCTGGGCGAAACCGCACGCGGCACCGGCACCAGCATCTGGCAGGCCGCCTGCTCGGGTGGGGCAGGCCGTAGCGCCGCCGCCGTGGGCCGGTTTGTGCAGCTGATCGAGGGCATGCGTGCCCAGGCCGATGGCCTGAGCCTGCCCGAGCTGGTGCAGCTGGCCATCGAGCAATCGGGGTTGCTGGAGTTCTACCGCAACGACAAGGAAGGTCAGGACAGGTTGGAAAACCTGGAACAGCTGGTCTCTGCCGCCGCCCGTTTCGTGCAGGACAACGAAGACAGCGTGGTGGACTTTCTGGCCCAAGCCAGCCTGGAGGCGGGCGAGCACGAAGCCGCGCCCGGCCAGGATGCGCTGCAGCTGATGACGGTGCACGCCGCCAAGGGGCTGGAATTCCACGCGGTGTTCCTGACTGGCGTCGAAGAAGGCCTGTTCCCCCACGACAACAGCATCAACGATCCGCAATCGATAGAAGAAGAACGCCGGTTGGCCTATGTGGCTATTACCCGCGCCCGCCGCCGGCTGTATATCAGCCTGGCGCAAAGCCGCATGCTGCATGGCCAGACGCGCTTTTCCATCGCCTCGCGCTTTTTGAGCGAGATACCGGAAGACCTGCTGAAATGGCTGAATCGGGGCTATGCGCCAGCCGCCATGCCGGCCCGCAAGCCGGAGAAGGCGGCGCCCGAGCACGGTATGCGGGTGGGTGCCAGCGTGGCCCATCCCAAGTTCGGCACCGGCGTGGTGATCGACTACGATGGAACAGGCAAGGGTGCCAATGTGCAGGTGAATTTCGGTGCCGCCGGCGTGAAGTGGCTGGCGCTGGATTATGCAAAGCTCACCTTGGTGAGCTAACAATATAATCTGGGCCGCCTTGCTGCGGCTCCAGATAGGCAAGCTGCACCGGGAGGTAGACTTTCATGGCCGAGCTAGCTGGTAATTCCGCCCTGTTTGCGGCGCGCGCCGCGCGCGCCGGGGGCGACGACAGCCCGGAAGAAGTGGCAGCCCGCACCATGCGGCGGGGCCAGATCGAGGTCGATTACGGCGCCAAGCGCTTCATGGTGATCGACGCCGTGCAGGAAATGCGCGCCGCCATGAACAACACCCTGTCCACCTTCGGGGTGACCAAGGTCGAATACGCCCATCGCGCCACCGAGGCCATAGGCATGATCAAGCGGGGCGACTACGACGTCATCCTCTGCGATTTCGACCTGGGCCACGGCTACGACGGCCTGCACCTGCTGGAGGAGCTGAAGCTACGCAACCTGATCAAGCCCTCGGCAGTGTTCATGATCGTCACCGGCGAGCGCCGATCGCGCATGGTGATCTCGGCGGCCGAGCTGGCGCCGGACGACTACCTGCTCAAGCCGTTTACCGGCGAAGAGCTCAAGCAGCGGCTGGACCGCATCTACAACAAGAAGGTGGAATTCGAGGCGCTCGATGCCGCCATGATGAACCAGGACTATTTCAAGGCCCTGGCCGAGTGCAACGAGCGCATCGGCCGCAAGGACCCTTTCCTGGTTGATTTCCTGAAGATGAAGGGGCGCATCGCCCTGACCATAGGCGACTACCCGCTGGCACGCGATACCTACCAGCTGGTGCTGAACGCCCGCGAGATACCCTGGGCCAAGATGGGGCTGGCCAAGGCGCTGTTCCACCTGAAGGAATTCGCCCCCGCCCGCGAGATTTTCGAGGCCCTGCTGGCCGAGAACAACCGCATCATGGAAGCCTACGACTGGCTGGCCAAGATCCACCAGGCCGAGCACGAACACCAGGAAGCCCAGGGCGTGCTGGAAAAGGCATTGGAGCTATCGGCGGCCAATGTCTCGCGGCAGAAGAAGCTGGGCGAGGTGGCCATGCGCAATGGCGATTTCGAGACTGCCACCAAGTCCTTCCAGCAGACCATCAATATCGCCAAGTATTCGTTCTGGCGCGATGCCGGCGATTACGCCAGCCTGGCCAAGGCCCACCTGGGTAACGGCAATGTGATGGAGGCTGCCAAGGTGGCGGCCGATGTGCGGCGCGAATTCCGCTACGACCAGAAGGCCGAACTGCTGGCCACGGTGATGGAGACCCAGGTGGCCATCAAGCAGGGCAACGACAGCCGCGCCCAGCAAATATTGAACAAGGCCAGGCAGCAGTACCAGGCCGTGGCCAGCGAGCTGCCCAACCACTTTGCGCTGGAACTGGCCGAAGCCTGCTACCAGCTGGGCGAGGACGCCGCCGCCGGCGAGATTGTGCAGAAACTGGTGCGCAACCACCACGAGGACGCCGCCGTGCTGGAACGGGTATCGGCCATGTACGAGGCCGTGGGCCGCGCCGACCTGGGCCAGGAGATGATAGAAAACACCGCTCGCGCCATCGTGGCGGTCAACAACGAGGCCGTGCGCATGGCCCAGGCCGGCGATCTGGAAGGCGCCGTGCAGAAGTTCATCCACGCCGTGGACGAAATGCCCGCCAACGTACAGGTGATGCTCAACGCAGTGAACGCCATGCTGGCCTATGTATCGCGGCTGGGCTGGCACCAGGAATACATGGAACTGGCCCAGACCTACCTGGACCGCGTCAAGGCCCTGGAACCCGCCAGCGTGAAATACCTCAAGCTCAAGGATGCCTACGCCACCGCAAGGCGGCGGTTCAGGGTTTGAGCATGGCTGGGATCGCCCCGCTTGCGCCTGCTCTGAGCTTGAACCGTTGCGGCGCTGAAGGCCATTCGAGGTAATGGCAAGCGCCAGTGTCCCCCTGGCGCCATCGCCTCCCGTTATCACGCATCCCAAAACTGAGTTCATCGCGTTACAAATCCCATGGACTGAGTCCATCCGCTCACCTAGCATGCAGGCGCTCAGGCTGCCCCAGGATCGCTACGCGCCATGTCCCCCTATCTGCTGATGTCGCTGCATGTCGTGACCCTGCTTGGCCTTTTGATGGCCAGCGGGATGTTCGTGCTGCCCCTGCATGACGAACTGGATGACGACGCAGACCGCTGGCGCGTGTTGAAGCTGGGCCGGATGGGAGTATGGACCGCCGGTCTGGCTTGGTTGGGTAGCGTGGTGGGCGCCTGGGCCAGTTGGCCGGGCCTGAACGAGCTGGGGCGCTGGCTGCTGATGGCTGGCCTGCCGCTGGAACTACTCTGGTTGGGGCTGTGCAGCCATGTGATATGGCGCGAAATACAAACGATAAAGGCCACAAAATAATATGGGCCATATGGGAGGAAATACATGGCGGGTGTACGCATACCAGGGCCGATAGGCCAGGAACCGGCAGTGGGCCCGGTCTTCTTGCCGGTGCCAAGGCAGGCGGCGGCGGGGCCACTCAAGCCACCGCAGCAGCAACCCAAGCACTACCAGAGCCAGACGGTGACAGCCGAGGTGGTGCAGGACATGGGCAATGCTGTGGCCGGCATGGTGCAACAGCTGTCCTTCGATTCGTTCGTGCGCATCTATGTCTATGAACCGGGTGCCCGCGCCATTGCCGAGCAGGGCGCGAAGTTCGTCAAGCAGGGGATCATGACCACTCAGGAGGCGGCGGAGTGGGTGAATGCCCAGCGCAATGCCTGGCTGATACGGGTGCGCGACACCCGTAACACCCCACTTGGGCGGGCGTATTCGGAATTCCTCAAACCCCGCGACAAGCTGCCCAAGGTGCCGGACCTGCTGGAGAAGTTGGCCAGGAGGCAACCGAGCATGGCGCTGGAGCAGCGTTTTGAGGCCATCATCAAAAGCGGCGGCTCCACCCGGGCCTCCGTCAACAAGCTGGCCATTACCCTGCGCTGGGCGGGGCCGGTACTGCTGGTGGCACAGGTCGGCGTTGCCGCCTATATCGTAGCGGATGCACCGCCCGAGTCGCGCTGGCAGGTGGGCGCGGAGCAGGGCGGGGCCATCGTCGGCGGCTCGGTCGGCGGTTGGCTGGGGGCAAAGTACGGCTGTGCCGGCGGGGCGGCCATCGGCGTCTGGTTCGAAGTGGTCGGTGCCGTGCCGGGCTGTTTGATCGGCGGCATTGCCGGTGCATTCGGCGGCGGCTGGGCGGGTTCCAGCGTGGGCCGCGAAGCCGGCTATTACAGCTGGAAGGCTGCGAGCAGCGTGGCGGAGTGGTTGTAACGCTCGCCCTAGGGCTACGCTAGGCTGGCGCCACCCGCCTCCTCAAGATGAATATTGAAAGCAATGGCTATCCGCTCGCCCGGCCCAGTGTGCGGATGCACCATATGGTTGAGCCAGGCCGGGAACAGCGCCAGCAAGCCGGCTTGCGCAGTAACCGTGGCCGAGGGCGAGAAGAACTGGCCGGGCTGGGGTAGCTGGTCGGCGCCACTGCGGGGGTCCAGCAACTCCAGCTTGCCAGCCTGGCTATCGGCCCCGGCGGGCGGCACCATCAGGTAATAGCAACCGGACCAATGCTGGCCGGGGTGGTGATGGAGCTTGTGGTAGCCACCGGGCGGCAGCACATTGGCCCAACCGGTGAGGGTGGCCTGCTGCTGGCGGCCCTTGCTGCCGGGTTCCAGCTCACCCAGAAGATACCCCAGCTGCGCCAGGATGTAGCCATGCAGCTCACGCACAGCCGGGATATCGAGCGTGAACAGGTTGCCGGTGGAATGCCAGCCGCCCACATTGCTGACTACCGCGCCCGCCTGCTGTTGCTGCAAGGCCCGCACCGTGGCCAGCAAGGTTGGGTTGTACACCTCGGCCTGCGCCCAGGGCGCCAGCCAGAGCGGGGTGGCGAACAGCAGGTGCAGACTGGCTTGGGTCATGGTCTAGGGCTAGGGTCGCGATGGCTCAGTCTATAGGGACTGAGGGGCAATTTCATCTGACATGCACCGCCTGTCTGATAGTTGCATCGAACACCCCACGGCGAGCAGCGGTTTGAGATGCCGCAAGGGGTAGGCATCCATCGTTGCGACGGCGCATAGCGCGCATACGCAGGCCCCGCACGCCAGCAAAGTGTCCTCCGCGCACCGTGCAACAGGGGGCCGCGGTTGCAGCACCGAGGGTGGGGATACCGTCAGGGCAAAGCCCGCAATGTCAGTTTGCGCAAACCGCTGGCGCCAGGGCTATAAAACAAGCAACGGTTAACCGGATGCCCGCCATGAAGACCCACCACCTGCTTGCCCTGGCCCTGGCCGTATTGCTGCTGCCCGCCCAGGCGGAAAGAAAATCCCTGCGCATCGCCACCGGCGAATTACCACCCTATGCCACCGAGACCCGGCCGGACCAGGGCATCGCGCTCAGCATAGTGCGGCGGGCCTTCGAGCTGGCGGGGTATAAGGTGGAGTTTCACTTCCTGCCCTGGTCGCGGGCCCTGGCCGAGTCCAAGACCGGCAAATGGGATGGCACGGCCTACTGGGGGCACAAGCCCGAGCACGAAAAGGCCTTTTATCTGAGCGACAATGTGGTCACCGAGCAGTGGGTGCTTATCTACCGCAAGACCATAGACCTGAACTGGCGCACGCTGGACGACCTGCGGCCCTACCAGATCGCCATCATCCAGGACTACACCTACACGCCCGAGCTATGGGCCATGGTCAAATCGGGCGAGCTGAAGAGCGACTCCACCCCCGACGACCTGGCTGCCTTGCGCAAGCTGGTGAATGGCCGGGTGGACATTACCCCGATGGAGCGCAATGTGGCGTGTGACCTGCTGGGCCGCAACTTTATCGAGGGTGAGGCCAATCGCCTGCGTGCCCACCCCAAGCTGATGACAGACAAGTTCACCACTCACCTGATGCTGCCACGCAAGCTGCCGGACAGCCGAGCCCGAGTCCTGGCCTTCAATATCGGGCTGAAGAAACTGTACGAAAGCGGCGAGCACGCCAAGCTGATGAGCCAGGTGCGCTGCCCCAGCAGTTGGTCGGAGGTCACCGTCGGCTTACCTAAATAGGCAGGCCGCTACACCAGGATCACGTCGAACTGCTCTTGGAAGTAGGCGCTTTCCACCTGCAGCGAGATGGGCTTGCCAATAAAGTCGGCCAGCATGGCCAGGTTGGCGCTTTCCTCGTCCAGGAACATGTCTATCACCGTCTGCGAACCCAGGATGCGGTACTCGCGGGCATTGAACTGGCGTGCCTCGCGCAGGATCTCGCGCAGGATTTCATAGCACACCGTCTGCGCCGTCTTGATCTCACCGCGCCCCTGGCAAACCGGGCAGGGTTCACACAGCACATGGGCCAGGCTCTCGCGGGTGCGCTTGCGGGTGATCTCCACCAGGCCCAGGCTGGTAAAGCCCGATACCGTCACCTTGGTGCGGTCCTTGCCCAGGGCCTTGCCCAGTTCATGCAGCACCTGGTCGCGGTGCTCGGCGTTATCCATGTCGATGAAATCGACAATGATGATGCCGCCCAGATTGCGCAGCCTGAGCTGGCGGGCAATGACCTGGGTGGCTTCCAGATTGGTCTTGAAGATGGTGTCGTCGAACGAACGGGTGCCGACAAAGCCGCCGGTATTCACGTCTATGGTGGTCATCGCCTCGGTCTGGTCGATGATCAGGTAGCCACCGAACTTGAGGTTGACCCGCCGGGCCAGGGCGCGCTCAATCTCGGCCTCCACCCCATGCATTTCGAACAGCGGCCGCTCGCCCTGGTAATGCTCCACCCGTGGTGCCACATTGGTGACGAAGGCGTTGGCGAATTCGCTCATCTTCTGGAAGGTTTCACGTGAATCCACCACTACCTTCTGCGTCTCGTCGGTCACGATATCGCGCAGCACCCGCATGGGCAGGTTGAGATCCTGGTAGAGCATGGATTCGGGCGGCAGGGTCTTGGATTTCTGCTTGAGGTCGGCCCAGATCAGGTTCAGGTAGGCTACGTCGGCGCGCAGCTCGTCTTCCGTGGCATGCTCGGCCGAGGTGCGGATGATATAGCCGCCGTGATCGTGCCCCTTGGGCAGCATCTGCAGCAGCCGCTCGCGCAGGTGCTCGCGTCCTTCGCCGTGCTCTATGCGCTGGCTGACGCCGATATGGTGCTCCTGCGGCAGGAACACCAGGAAGCGGCCGGCAATACTGATCTGGGTGGAAAGGCGGGCGCCCTTGGTGCCTATGGGGTCCTTGATGACCTGCACCATGACGCTCTGGCCCTCGAACATCAGCCGCTCGATGCGCTGGGGTTCGCTGGGATGCTGGCGCTGCTCGATGACGTCGGCAATATGCAGAAAGGCCGCGCGCTCCAGGCCGATCTCGATAAAGGCCGACTGCATGCCGGGCAGCACGCGCTTCACCACACCCAGGTAGACATTGCCGACGATGCCGCGCGAAGCGGTACGTTCGACATGGATCTCCTGCACCACGCCTTCTTCGGTCACGGCCACCCGCGTCTCCTGCGGGGTGACGTTGATCAGGATGTGCTCTTTCATCTGCTCACTTCCGAAATGTCGTACCGCAACGCACGCGTCGGCATGCGCTGGGGTACGTCATTTCCAGGCCATCCGGCCCCTACTCAGCGCGCAGGCATCAAGCGCAGGCCCAGCTTGAGCAACTCCTCCCAGGCATCTCCCTGGCCCACGCCCTTGACGATGCGGTCTATCTGCGCGGCGTGCCCCAAGGCCGCCTTGAGCTGGCTGGCTTTCAGGCGATCCAGTGCGGCTGGGTAGCGCTTCTGCTTGTCGCCCCACACCCGGTTCTCGCGGTACAGCTGCTGCAGATTCAACCCCTGCGAGCGGCCCAGGCCCACCCGCAACAGGGCGCGTATCTCGTCGGCCATGGCCCACAATACCAGATGTGGGGCCTCACCTTCGCCACGCAAGCCATCCAGCATGCGCGCCAAGCGGCTGGGTTCGCCGGCAATCAACGCCTCGCCCAAGCCCCACACATCGTAACGGGCCACATTAGCGACCGCCGCCTGCAGGGCGGCCAGGTCCAACTCACCTGCCGGATGCAGCAGGGCCAGCTTGTCTATCTCCTGCTTGGCGGCCAGCAGATTCCCTTCCACCCGCGCCACCAGATACTCCATGGCATCGCTGCTGAGGCGCTGCTGCTGGCTGGCCAGACGCCCGGTTATCCAGCCCGGCAGCTCATTGCGGCTCACGGCCGGGCAGGCCACCACTGTGCCCTTGGCTTCCAGTGCGGTAAACCATTTGCTCTGCAGCTGGGGCTTATCCAGCTTGGGCAGCTGCAGCAGCAGCACGTTTTCGCTGGGTGCATTGGCGGCATATTGCTGCAAGGCGTCACCGCCCTCGGTACCAGGCTTACCGCTAGGCACCCGCAGGTCGATCAGCTTCTGCTCGGCAAACAAGGAGATGGCCTGGCCTGCTGCTGCCAGTTCGGCCCATTTGAAGCCCGGCTCCACCGTCAGCACTTCGCGCTCGGCAATACCGGCGGCACGGGCGGCATCGCGCACCATCTGGGCGGCCTCCAGCGCCAGCAGCGCTTCCTCGCCATGTATCACATAGATGGGCGCCAGCTTGCCACCCGCCAGGTGGCTTGCCAGATCGGCTGGGCGTATCGGCATTACTGCGCTGCCGGTACGGGGGTATAGGGTGCTGCAGCGGGCTTGAGCGCAGCCAGCCGACGTATGATCTGCTGGGCAGCATCCGAGCGCATATCGCGCACCAGTATCTGTTCTTCCGCTTCCTTGCCCAGCACATTGTTCTCGTCGAAGGAGTAGTCGCGGCGCAAGGTCAGCTCGGTGCTGGGAATGCGCTCAACCGCGCCCTGGCGCAGGCTGAAACGGGCACGGTAGATCAGCTGGTACTCGGTCACCCGGCCGGACTTGTTCACCGTCAGTATCTGCTTGTCCATGGCCTCGTTCTCCACCGCCAGCACGGCTTCGGCCTCCTTGGCTGCCAGCAGTTTCAGATCAGGCCGCAGCGATAGCTGCCGTCCCAGCACATCACCCAGGCCACCGGCGGGCGCCGTGACATTGAGCGAGGCAAAAGCCAGCGGTGTGGTTGCACCCAGGCCACGCAGGTGGAAGCCGCAGGCACTCAGCAGCAGGGCCAGGCCAGCGGGGATCAGGAGTCTTGGCGTCATACGGGGCAGTCCGATGAAAGGGGCCGGCAAAGGGCAAAGGCGCATTGTAGTCGCTGCCAGCGCGGTGAGACATAGGCAGACGCAGATGCGCTTACCCTAGCTGAATACTGTGACTATCGATTCAATTGAATCAATAGCAAATAGCCACTAACATGGCCTCACCTTGCCCGGTAAGAGGCAAGGCAGAAAACCAATAGACGATACTCCAGGAGGCTTAACTTGAAACTGCGCCATCTCGCCGCCCTTGCGGCATCCACCCTGCTCGCCGCCGCCCCGGCGCTAGCCGTGCCACCAGACAACCAGCCCACCTCGGAATACACCAACAACCTGGTCGGCATGGACCATGTGCTCTATGTCACCCATAAGGGCGAGAGCAAGCGCTATGTGGACCAGCACAACCTGCTGCAGCGGGTGACCGACCATACCGAGTCCATCCTCCGCATCAAGCAGGATTTCGCCGACCAAGCCCGGGCCGAGCTGGAACGGCAGCTGCAGGGCAAGGCCAGCCTCAAGGCCTTTTCGATGACGGCGCCCGGCCCGCTGACGGTCAAGCTGGCTGGCAACGCCCAGGGCGAGGTGATCGCCTCGGTAGGTGGCTTCAGCCTCAATGGCTACGCCAGGGTGAAGAAGAGCTGGTATGCCGAGGCCACCATCAGCATACGTTCCAACCCCATCTGGATCAGCGCCCGCTACAACCCCTACAGCGGCCAGCTCAGCGACGCCCAGGTGCAGAACCTGGATATCCAGGCCAGCGTGGACGTGGACACCGTGTTTGACTTCATCCCAGGCTTCAACGCCCTGTTCACCAACAAGCTGGAGGACATGACGCTGGCCGAAATCCAGGGTGCAGTAACCGAAATCAACAACGCCCGCCTGCCCACCAGCACGATGGCCTTCTCGCTGGACAAGGCCATACCGCCGGGTGCCTATATCGTGGGCAATACCGATGTAAACCAGTTTGTGCGCGAGAAGCTGACCAACTTCGTGGCCGGCCAGGCCATCGCCATCAGCCTGCATGGCGAACGGGTGTATTACTACAATGGCCGCTCCTCGTTCGAACAGAACACGCTGGTGGTGGAAATCCCGGGTGGTTCGCGCATCGCCATCGCCGAGCAGCCCATCTTCGAGCTGGTCCGCGACGAATGCTACCCGCACCAGATCTGCCCATAAGCAGGCAGTAAGAGCCTGTTCAAAGACTTTTCACCGCGTCGTTCGCAACCTTGCCGGATGAAGGGCAAGGCGCAAGCCGCGCAGCGGTACGGGTACCGTCAGCGGCTTGCAACGCCGCCATTCGCCGGCAAGGCTGCGAACCCGAAGGGCTGATCTGGAAAACGGCCACTCACTGCGTTGTGGCGCTTGGCAATAACTTGTTATTGCCTGCGCGCCACGCCTTGTGCCTGGCCATTTTCCAGACCAGCGACGCGGCGAAAAGACATTGAACAGGCTCTAAGCGCAGGACAAATAACCAGGTAAACAACAGGGCCACCGCAAGGTGGCCTTGCTATTTGGGCAGCGGCGCCGTGGGGTCGAACCACAGGCTCTTGTCGGCCAGTGGGGTCAGCGGCGGCAGTTGCCGGTTAGGGATGACAATCACGCGACGGCCGGCCAAGTTGGCCTTGCGTATCGATTCACCATTGTGGCGCCAGAATATCTCGTCAAAGCTGCCGTCCTTGATCATCAAGCGCAGGCCCTGCTCCAGCCGCCGGGCCAGGCGCTCGTTCTGCCGGCTGACAAAGAAGTAATAGGGATTGTCGTAGCGGATCACCAGCCGCTCTTCCACCGCCAGATTCGGTATTGCGGCGCGGTTGGCCTCGTATTCCTCGAAGGCCTCGTGCAGCCCGCGCGGAAACATGTCTATGCGCCGGCTACCCACCATGCGGAACAGGCTGTCGTAATTGCTGGTAACCACCGGGAAGCCCGCTTCTTGCAACACATCGGCACTGGACCAACCCTTGCCCTGGCCGATCACGAAACGCCGCAGATCCTGCAGGCTGTGAACCTGATCAAATGCTGCCTGCCGCTCCTGGGCAATCAGCGAGATGCGATAACCGCCCAGCCCTTTGCGCAGCGGTATCCGCACGGGCAGAAAATCCCGCTCCATCTGCAGGGTGGTGCCGCTCCAGGTCAGCGTCAGCTCTTGGCCGGTGGACAGCGATACCAACTGCCTGGCCTTGTTCATCACCGTGCTGGCAGGCCGTATGCGGTAGTCGCCATACTGCCCCTTGGTGCGCTCCAGCGCACCACGCAGGAACTCCAGCTTGTCGTCATGGCGTACATCTGCCGCCCCTTCGGGCGCAGGGTAAACCACCTCGTCGTCTGCCCTTGGGGCGAGGGACAGCAGGGTCAGGCAGAGCAGAGGTAACAACAAGGTGCGCATGGCAGGCCGGCGAACAATCGGATACTCCGTTATAGCAGGCCGATCAGCCGAGGAGCGCGCCCCTGGCCGGTCGCCCTGGCCGGGTAACGCGATAAGCGGCGCTAAATACAAAAACGGGATGGCCTGGGCCAACTTGGCCAGTGCCATCCCGTTCTCGTTCGTCGCGGACGCCTGGAGCCTGTTTACGATCTTTTCGCCCCGGGGTGAAAAAATCGTGAACAGGCGCTTACACCACCAGGTTCACCAAGCGGCCCGGCACCACCACCACCTTCTTGGGCGTCTGCCCCTCCAGGAACTTCTGCACATTGGCATTGGCCAGGGCAAACGCCTCGATGGCAGCACGGTCGGCCGAGGCCGGGACTTCGATCTCGCCGCGCAGCTTGCCGTTGACCTGCACCATCAGCTTGATCTCGTCCTGTGCCAGGGCATCGGCAGCCGGCTCCGGCCAGGCGGCATCGATCAGTTCACCGCCGTAGCCCAGCTCCACCCACAGGGCGTGGGTGATATGGGGGCTGACCGGGTAGAGCACACGCAACAGGATGCCCAGGCCTTCGCGCAGTACCGCCGCGTTGTCGCCCTTGTAGGCTTCCAGTGCATTGAGCAGCTTCATGGCGCCCGACACCACGGTGTTGTACTGCAGACGCTCGTAATCGGCATTGATCTGCTTGAGCGTGCTGTGCAGCTCGTGGCGCAGGGTCTTGGCCTCCTTGTCCAGTTCGGCCACCGGCCCGGCAGCACGGATGGCGTCGGCCTGCTTGTAGCCGAAGTTCCACAACCGGCGCAGATAGCGCGACGCACCCTCCACACCGCTGTCGCTCCAGGCGGCACTTTGCTCCGGCGGAGCGGCAAACATGGTGAACAGGCGGGCGGTGTCGGCACCGAAGCGGGCAATGATGTCCTTGGGTTCAACCACATTGTTCTTGGACTTGGACATCTTCTCGATGCCGCCCATGATCACCGGCTGGCCATCGGCCTTGAGGGTGGCGGCAATGGCGCGGCCCTTGTCGTCATGCTGGACTTCCACCTCGTTGGGGTAGTACCAGGTCTTCTTGCCGCTGGCTTCCTCGCGGTAGAACGACTCGTTCAGCAGCATGCCCTGGGTGAACAGCGCCTTGAACGGCTCGTCTATCTTGAGCAGGCCCAGATCGCGCATGGCCTTGGTCCAGAAGCGGGCATACAGCAGGTGCAGTACGGCGTGCTCGATGCCGCCGATGTACTGGTCCATGCCGCCGGCCATCCAGTAGTCGTTGCGCTCGTCCACCATGGTGCCGGCATCGGGGCAGGTATAGCGCATGAAATACCAGGACGAATCCACGAAGGTATCCATGGTATCGGTCTCGCGCTGGGCCGGCTTGCCGCACTGCGGGCAATCAACATGGAGGAAATCCTCGCGCTTCTTCAGCGGATTGCCCGAGCCATCCGGCACGCAATCGGTAGGCAGTACCACCGGCAGTTGCTCGTAAGGCACCGGTACATCGCCACAGCCATCGCAGTGGATGATGGGGATAGGGGTGCCCCAGTAGCGTTGACGCGAGATACCCCAGTCGCGCAGGCGCCAGGTGGTCTTCTTTTCGCCTATCTGCCGGCCAGCCAGGTCGGCAGCCACGGCATCCACGGCCGCCTTGTAGCCCAGGCCATCGTACTTGCCCGAATTTATTAAGTGACCATGCTCCAAATAAAGGTGTTCACTCGAAGCTATCTGAATAAACCTATCTACAGCTTGCCTTGCTTCTTCTGAAACATCAGCAAACTTTTTGAGTTGCAGCCAAGGGTCTCCAAGCCAATTAATGCTGAAAAGGTCGGCCCTGCGCAAGTCGGTTTGTGTAGCATGCTTATAGGCTTCTTCCACTGCAACTACTCTGCGAAATACTTCTTCGCTTGCAACAACACGCTTGATAGGAATTCCATAACGCGCAGCAAAGTCCCAATCCCTAGCATCATGGGCCGGTACGCCCATCACCGCGCCATCGCCGTAGCCCATCAGCACATAGTTGCCTATCCAGACTTCGACCTGTTCACCGGTCAGCGGATGGATCACCTGCAGGCCGGTGGCCACGCCCTTCTTGTCCTGGGTGGCCAGCTCGGCCTCGGTGGTGCCGCCCGCCTTGCATTCGTCGATAAAGGCCTGCAGCTCAGGCTTGAGTTCGGCCGCGCGGCGGGCCAGCGGGTGCTCGGCCGCCACAGCGCAGAAGGTCACGCCCATGATGGTGTCGGCGCGGGTGGTGAACACCCACAGCTGGCCGTCGCCCACCAGTTGGCCTTCGGCATCGCGCACATCGTGGCCAAAGGCAAAGCGTACGCCCTCGCTCTTGCCTATCCAGTTGCGCTGCATGGCGCGCACCTGGTCGGGCCAGCCATCCAGCTTGTCGATATCGTCCAGCAGCTCATCGGCGTACTGGGTGATGCCGAAGTAGTAGCCCGGTATCTCGCGCTTTTCCACGATGGCGCCGGAACGCCAGCCCCGGCCATCCACCACCTGTTCGTTGGCCAGCACGGTCTGGTCCACCGGGTCCCAGTTCACCACCTGGGTGCGCTTGTAGGCGATGCCTTTCTCCAGCATCTTGAGGAACAGCCACTGGTTCCACTTGTAATATTCCGGGTCGCAGGTCGCCACTTCGCGCGACCAGTCAAAGGCCAGGCCCAGCGGCTGCATTTGCGACTTCATGTCGGCGATATTGGCGTAAGTCCATTCGGCCGGCGGCTTGCCATAGGCAATGGCGGCATTCTCGGCCGGCAGGCCAAAGGCATCCCAGCCCATGGGCATCAGCACATTGAAGCCCTTCATGCGCAGATGGCGGGCCAGCATGTCGTTGATGGTGTAGTTGCGCACATGGCCCATATGCAGCTTGCCCGAGGGGTAGGGCAGCATGGAGCAGGCGTAGAACTTGGGCTTGGTCTTGTCTTCAACGACGCGGTAGGCGTCGCGACCCTGCCAGTGTTGCTGGGCGGCAGATTCCACCTCAGAGGGACGATACTGTTCTTGCATGTGGGCTATCCTAACGAATCATGCCAAGCGACAGGCTGCCACGGGAGTGTGGATGCGTGACTTGTTACCTGGCGGCCAAATAAAACGTTGATTATAACCGAGCGTTATCCCTATTCGTCTCAAGGAGTTTGCCATGCGCGCCCCCCTGATCGCCGCCCTGCTTGCCACCAGCCTGGCGACCGCCGTTGCGGCCGCCCCCACCCAGGTCAGCGCCGTCAATATGCCGGCCTGGCTGGAGCGTAGCGGCCAGATGCGGCCGCTGGCAGCGGGCGTCAACCTGCAGGCCGGCGATGTGGTCCACACCGGCAATGGCGCACGGGTACTGCTGACCCTGCCCGAGGGCAGCCAGTTCAAGCTGGGCGAGGACGCGGTGTTCCGGGTCAACACCCTGAATGCCTCAGACGGTCGCAAGACTGCCTTCCAGGCCACGGTGGATGTGCTGAAGGGAGCATTCCGCTTTACCACCGGCCTGGCCGGCAAGCTGCGCCAGCGCGAGGTCGACATCAAGGTTGCGACCATCACCGCCGGCATACGGGGCACCGATATCTGGGGCAAATCCGACGCAGAGAAAGACCTGGTCTGCCTGCTGGAGGGCAGCATTGCGGTGGAGCATGAAGGCGAGGCCGGCTTTATCACCATGGACCAGCCCTTGGACTTCTACGTCGCACCCAAGGGCAAACCCGCCCTGCCGGTGGCCAAGGTCGATCCCAACAAGGTGGCCAACGAATGGGCGCCGCAGACCGAACCGCAGGCCGGCAAGGGACTGAGCCAGGCACAGGGCCGCTGGCGGCTGGTGGTGGCGGTCGCCGGCAATCAGGCCGAGGCGCTGCAGTGGTATGACAGCCTGCGCGAGGCAGGCTACCCCGCCAAGATACGCCCCATGGTCGAGGGCAAGTTCCGCGTCAGCCTGGAACAACTGGCCAGCGAGCCCGATGCCCGCGCCCTGGGCGAACGGCTCAAGGCGCAGTTGAACACCCCCACCATCAGCACCATGCGCATGTAAGTGCCTCCCAGGTACCTGGTGCCGCGAACAGCACCGCTGCAAAGCGGTTTAGCGGCACTTGGCGCCAGGGTCTCCCTGGCGCCTGCCACGGTCGCAACACCCATCAATGGCCTGATCTCATGACAGGCTCTCAATGGACGTGCGCGAACCCCGCAACGCCCATCTGCCACAGAAAGAAGCTCCACACATCGGCGCTTTCGGCCACCTGCTGTGCCTTGGTCGAGCCCCGGCCATGGCCGCCGTCGTAGTCCACCCGCAGCAATACCGGCTTGCCGCTGCTGCTGGCAGCCTGCAGGCGGGCGGTCAGCTTGGCCGGCATCCAGGCATCCACCCGTGGGTCGTTGGCCCCGGTGGTGACGATCACCGCTGGGTAGGCCACCCCGTCCTTGATGCGATGGTAGGGACTGTTGCTGAGCATGGCCGGAAAATGCTCGGGGTTCTTGACCGTGCCGAACTCGGCAATATTGGGCGGTCCATTGGGGGTCAGCTCCATTCTCAGCAGGTCGCTCACCCCCACGGCGCTCTGGGCCGCCGCAAACAGCTCGGGCCGCGCGGTGATGGCGCCACCTATGGTGATGCCGCCAGCACTCCCGCCGGTACCTGCCAGCCTGGCCGGCGAGGTATAACCCTGCTGCACCAGCCATTCGGCGCAGGCAATGAAGTCCTTGGCCGTGTTGGCCTTGGTCTGGATATAGCCGGCACGGTGCCAGGCCTCGCCAAACTCGCCGCCACCACGTACATGGCACACTGCCATCACGCCATCGCGCTCCAGCCAGGCCAGCCGGTTGGCGGAATAACGTGCCTCCATGCTGATGCCGTAGGCGCCGTAGCCGCTGACGATGGTAGGGTGGCTGCCATCGAGCTTGATGCCCTTGGCCGCCATGATGGACAAGGGCACGGCCACGCCATCGTGGCTCTTGACCATCACCCGGCGGGCCTCATAGCCATCCAGCCTGGTCGTAGCGGGTTTGAACACCCTGGTAGCGCGCACCACGCCGGTCTTGCCGTCGAGCCGGTAGACACGTGGCGGCTCCACCCAGCCTTCCAGCTTGAACACCGCGCCGCTGCGGGCCACATCGGTCGCCAGTCCCAGCAGGGTGCCGGCCACTGGTAGCGCCAGCTCGCGGGCAGTACCGCCGTGGCTGAGCTTGAACAGCTTGTCCACCCCGCCTTCGCTGGCCCTGACATACAGGGCCTCACGGGCCACGGCGGCTTGCCGCAGCACATGGCTGCCCTGTGGCAGCACCAGTTTGGCCTGGGCCAATTGCGGCTGTTTCAGATTCAGCGCCAGCACCTTGCCCCTGGGGGCATCCAGCAGGCTGTGCAGATAAAGGGTGTCGCCGTGCAGCCAGGCATCGGCAGTCTTGTCGGCCGGGGTGCTGATACGCTGCCAGGGCGTTGCGGCACCGGCCAGCTGGGCAATGCTGGCCACATAGTAGGACCGCTCCACCGCATCGCCATGCAAGACCTCGGCCACCAGGTAAGGGCTGCCGGGATCGGTACGGATGTGGCTGATGTCGGCGATATCGAAAGGTTGATCGGCCCGCACGCCGTAGCCGAACAGGGCGATATCACGCTCCACCGGCTGGCCTACCGTATGTAGCCAGGTGGCGCTCTTGTTGTAGCGCTCCTGCACCCCATCGGCGCCGGCGGCAGGCAGCCGGTTGTAGATAAAGCGCTTGCTACCGCCCAGCCAGCCCAGGCTGTCGTTCAGCCCAGCCCGGCTGATGCGCTCGGGCAGCCATTGGCCGCTCGCCAGGTCCAGCAGGCGCAGCTCGCTGTCCTCCGAACCGCTGGCCGACAGGCCCACGGCAACCAGCGCACCATCGGGCGAGGGCGAATACCAGTCTATGGCGATATGGGCGCCGGCCGTCCCCAGGGTGTCCGGGTCCAGCAGCAGGCGCTCGCCGCGACCGTCGCGCACATACAGGCGACGGCCGTTGCGGCCGGGCTCGGTCTTCAGATAGAACAGGCGGCCGGCAGCCTGCTGCAGATCGGCCACATTCTCGCCCGCATCGGCCAGCTCGGTCAGCCTTTGCTTCAGGGCGCTGCGGCCGGGCAGGGTGGCCAGCACCGTTTCGGCATGGTTGGCCTGAGCCTTGAGCCAGGTCTTGAACTCGGCCCCCTGCATGTTTTCCAGCCAGCGGTAGGGGTCGTTGACCTGGGTGCCAAAGTAGTCTTCGACCACATTGCGCACCGGCGTGGCAGGCGGCGCGGGCAGGGGCGCCGTCGCGGCGCTGGCGGTAACCGCCAGCAGGGTCAGCAGAGCAGGGCGATGGGGCATGGCGACTCCTCATATAGTCTGTTTTTCGGCCACGGCAAGCGGACAGGGGTGTCTTTGCTCCTGTGCGACACACCAGGGCTGCCATCGTACGACAGCATTGTAGCGACAACCGATACTATCCCTTGCGTTCGCTGCAACTGCGCGCTGTTATCGGCAGCGATTGCCTTGGCACTATCGGCATCTGCTCAAAAATTAAGCGAAATGCCTTCGCGCCGGGCGCAGGCTTAGGTAGAATGCGCGCCTGTTACCGCTGGATACCGAAGCCTCTACGCCTCTCGTCTCCAGCGGTTTTTCATTCTGTACCGTTGCCGGCACTGCCCCCTGGGCGGGCCATGGTCCATAGAACAAGCATGCGCATAGGTCCTTATCAACTCCGCAACCGCCTGATCGTCGCGCCCATGGCCGGCGTGACCGACCGGCCATTCCGCATGCTTTGCAAGCGGCTGGGCGCAGGCCATGCAGTCAGCGAGATGATTACCTCCAATGCCATGCTCTATGGCAGCAACAAGACCCGCCGGCGTGCCAATTTCGACGGCGAACTGGCCCCGGTCGCGGTGCAGATTGCCGGCAGCGACCCGGCCCAGATGGCCGAGGCCGCCCGCCATAACGTGGCGGCAGGTGCCCAGATCATCGATATCAATATGGGTTGCCCAGCCAAGAAAGTCTGCAATGTGCTGGCCGGCTCTGCACTCTTGCAGGACGAAGACCGGGTGGCCCGCATACTGGAGGCCGTCGTCAGCGCGGTGGATGTGCCGGTGACGCTCAAGACCCGGCTGGGCTTTCGCAACGGCGAGGAGAATATCCTACGGGTGGCGCAGCTGGCCGAGCAGACCGGCATTGCCGCCCTGGCCCTGCACGGCCGTACCCGCGAGGACATGTATAACGGCGCCGCCCGCTACGAACTGATTGCCGAGGTCAAGCGCAGCCTGCGCATACCGGTGGTGGCCAATGGCGATATCACCACCCCGGAGAAAGCCCGCGCGGTACTGCAGCAGACCGGTGCCGACGCGGTGATGATAGGCCGCGCCGCCCAGGGCCGCCCCTGGATCTTCAGAGAGATCGATCACTTCCTTGCCACCGGCGAGCACCTGCCCCCACCCAAGGTGAGCGAGATACACGCCATCCTGATGGAACACCTGCAAGACCACTACGCCTTCCACGGCGAGTACTCGGGCTGCCGCATCGCCCGCAAGCATATAGCTTGGTACACCAATGGCCTGCGCGGCTCCAACGAGTTCCGCCAGCGTATGTACCAACTAGATAGCACGACCGAGCAGCTGGCTGCCGTGGATGCCTATTTCAAACAACTGGCGCTCCAGGGCGAGCGGCTGGTTTACCAAGACGAGACCGCGCTAGCGGCCGCCTAGTTCAGGAGAGAACCCCACCATGTCCACCAAGGATCAAATCTGCTTTGCCGTGCGCGACGCGCTGGAACAGTATTTCCGCGACCTGGACGGCGAAGCACCGCAGGCGATCTACGACATGGTGCTGGCCAAGGTGGAGAAACCCATGCTGGAAGTAGTGCTGGACAAGGCGCAGGGCAACCAGACCCGTGCCGCCGAACTGCTTGGCATCAACCGCAACACCTTGCGCAAGAAAATGCAGGAACACGATCTGATATGAGCCTGGGACTGGCCGAAGGCACGGTAGTGCTGGTCGATCATCATACGGACTGGGCGCAGGCCTATGACCAAGCCGCCCACGCCATCGCCACCGCACTGCCGGGTGTAGCGCTGGCACATATCGGCTCCACCGCCGTGGCCGGCCTCTGCGCCAAGCCGGTGCTGGATTTGATGCTGGGCCTGACTGCGCTGCCGCAGCACGCAGCCTGCATCGCCCCACTGGCGGCGCTCGGATACCAGCACCATGGCGAGTACGGTATAGCTGGGCGCCATTACTTCACCCGGCACCTGGCGGGGTTGCGTACCCACCATCTGCATATGGTGGTGGTGGACAGCCCCTTCTGGCGCGAACACCTGGCGTTTCGCGACGGCCTGCGCAGCAACCCGGTGCTGCGGGCCGATTACGCCGCGCTCAAGCAGATGCTGGCACGGCAGTATCCAACCGATAGCCAGGCCTATGCCGGTGCCAAGACCGAATTTGTCCGCGCAGCGTTGCACGGGCTGGCAGCAGTTCCCTCCACTGGCGCCAAGGCAACGGCAGCCGGGGCCGGCAGCTGCTAAGTTTTATCTTTCACTTTGTCTTATGAGCAAGCAACCATGGTCAATATCAAACGTGCGCTGATCAGCGTCTCCGACAAAACCGGTGTACTGGAATTCGCCCAGGCCCTGGCCGGTTTTGGGGTGGAGATACTTTCCACCGGCGGCACCGCCAAGATGCTGGCGGAAGCCGGGGTCAAGGTCATCGAGGTGGCCGACTACACCGGCTTCCCTGAGATGCTGGATGGTCGCGTCAAGACCCTGCACCCCAAGATCCACGGTGGCATCCTGGGCCGCCGCGATCTGGCCGGCCATGTCAGCAAGATGGCCGAGCACGGCATAGGCAGCATCGACCTGGTCTGCGTCAACCTCTATCCCTTCGAGGCCACCATCGCCAAGCCCGATTGCGATTTTGACGATGCCATCGAGAACATCGACATCGGAGGCCCGGCCATGGTGCGCTCCGCCGCCAAGAACCACGCCTTTGTCGCCATCGTCACTGATGTTGCCGATTACGCCCCACTGGTGGCCGAGTTGCAAGCCAACGACGGCGCTCTGGGCATGCCCACCCGCCGCCGCCTGGCCAAGAAGGCCTTCAGCCACACGGCAGCCTACGATGGCGCCATCTCCAATTACCTGACTTCGCTGAATGAGGACGGTAGCCAGCAGACCTTCCCCGCCCGCCTCAATATCAGCGTGGAAAAGGTGCAGGACATGCGCTACGGCGAGAACCCTCACCAAGCTGCCGCCTTCTACCGCGACCTGCACCCTGCCGCCGGCAGCCTAGCCGGCTACCAGCAATTGCAAGGCAAGGAACTGAGCTACAACAATATCGCCGATTCCGATGCCGCCTGGGAAGCCGTCAAGGCCTTCGATGAGCCGGCCTGCGTCATCGTCAAGCATGCCAACCCCTGTGGCGTTGCCATCGCCGCCGATACGCTGACCGCCTACCAGCTGGCTTTTGCCACCGATACCACCAGTGCCTTTGGCGGCATCATCGCCTTCAACCGCGAAGTGGATGCGGCCACCGTGGAGGCCGTCACCGGCCAGTTCCTGGAAGTGCTGATCGCCCCCGGCTTCTCGGATGAAGCCCGCGCCATCATCGCCGCCAAGAAAAATGTACGGGTGCTGCAAGTCGCCCTGCAGGATGGCGCCAACCGCTTCGACCTCAAGCGCGTGGGTGGTGGCATCCTGGTACAGACACCCGATATCCATCACATCACCACGGCCGACTTCAAGGTCGTGACCAAGCTGGCACCGACCGCCGAGCAGTTGAAAGACCTGCTGTTCGCCTGGCGCGTGGCACAGTTCGTCAAATCCAATGCCATCGTGTTCTGCGGCGGCGGCCGTACCCTGGGCGTAGGCGCGGGCCAGATGAGCCGGGTGGACTCCACCCGCATCGCTGCCATCAAGGCCCAGCATGCCCAGCTGGCACTGAAGGGCTCGGTCTGCGCTTCCGATGCCTTCTTCCCCTTCCGCGATGGCGTGGACGTGATCGCCGAGAACGGTGTCAGTGCTATCGTCCAACCTGGCGGCTCCATGCGTGACGAGGAAGTCATTGCCGCAGCCGACGAGCATGGCATTGCCATGGTGGTGACTGGCGTGCGCCACTTCCGGCATTGAGAGCCTGTGATGGACGAAAGTCACTGATGGGTGGTATCAGACAGCGCAGGCGCCAGGGAAACCCTGGCGCTAAACGCCAGCGCAGTCTGAACCAGTAGGCTCTTCCTTGATTGAGCCCCCCCCACCCGCGCCGCCGCGCGGGAGCCTCGCTGACGCTCGTCATCATTTTGAATGGGCTTCAGCGCTTGGTATGGACGCAAGTCATAGATGGGTGGTATCGGACGGCGCAGGCGCCAGGGAAACCCTGGCGTTAAACGCCAGCGCAGTCTGAACCAGTAGGCTCTTCCTTGGTCGAGCCCACACCCCCCGCCCGCGCCGCCGCGCGGGAGCCTCGCTCACGCTCGTCATCTTTTTGAATGGGCTTGAGCGCTTGGTATGGACGCAAGTCATAGATGGTGTGGTATCGGACAGCGCAGGCGCCAGGGAATCCCTGGCACTAAACGCCCGCGCAGTCTGAACCAGTAGGCTCTTCCTTGACTGAGCCCACACCCCCCGCCCTCGCCGCCGCGACGGAAGTCCACGTTGCACGGTGCGTGGAGGGAGCCTCGCTCACGCTCGTCATCATTTTGAACGGGCTTGAGCGTTTGGTATGAACGCAAGTCACTGATGGGTGGTATCGGACAGCGCAGGCGCCAGGGAAACCCTGGCGCTGAACGCCCGCGCAGTCTGAACCAGTAGGCTCTTCCTTGATTGAGCCCACACCCCCCGCCCTCGCCGCCGCGACGGAAGTCCACCTTGCAAGGTGCGTGGACGGCGCCAAGCGCAACACGCAAGCAAGCATCTGGGCCGAGGTTCCATGTGGAACATCGGTCCGGTGAGCAGTAAGGCTTGCCAGCTGCCAGCAGCGGGCAAGCCTCACTCCTTACCCCTATGAGGCAAGCATGAACGTACTCGTCATCGGCTCCGGCGGCCGCGAACACGCCCTGGCCTGGAAAATTGCCCAGTCCCCCCGCGTCAGCAAGGTCTTCGTGGCGCCCGGCAACCCCGGCACCGCCCGTGAAGCCGGCCTCACCAATGTCGATGTCACCAGCATCCCCGAGCTGGTGGCCTTTGCCCAGCGCGAGAGTGTGGCCCTGACCGTGGTCGGCCCCGAGGCCCCCCTGGCGGCCGGCGTGGTCGATGCCTTCCGCGAAGCCGGCTTGAAGATATTCGGCCCCACCCGCGCCGCAGCCCAGCTGGAAAGCTCCAAGGATTTCGCCAAGGCCTTCATGATCCGCCACGGCATTCCCACCGCCCAGTACCGCACCTTTGCCGATGCCACCGAGGCCCACGCCTATGTGGAGGGTCGCGGCGCCCCCATCGTCATCAAGGCCGATGGCCTGGCCGCCGGCAAGGGCGTGATCGTGGCCATGACCTTGGCTGAAGCCCATGCCGCCATCGACAGCATGCTGCTGGACAACAAGATGGGCGATGCGGGCGCCCGGGTGGTGATAGAGGATTTCCTCAAGGGCGAGGAAGCCAGCTTTATCGTGATGGTGGATGGCCGCCATGTGCTGGCCCTGGCTAGTTCGCAGGACCACAAGCGCCTGAAAGAGAATGACGAAGGCCCCAATACCGGCGGCATGGGCGCCTATTCGCCCGCCCCGGTGGTCACCCCAGAAGTCCACGCCCGCGCCATGCGCGAGGTGATACTGCCCACCGTGGCCGGCATGGCACGTGACGGCATACCGTACACCGGCTTTCTTTACGCCGGCCTGATGGTGGACGACGAGGGCGCGGTCAGCGTGGTGGAGTTCAACTGCCGCATGGGCGACCCGGAAACCCAGCCCATCATGGCTCGCCTCAAGACCGACTTTGTCTTGCTGCTGGAGCACGCCGTCAACCAGACGCTGGACCAGACCGAGGCCGAATGGGATCGTCGTGTCGCGCTGGGCGTGGTACTGGCTGCCGGCGGCTACCCCGACGCCCCACGCAAGGGCGACGTGATACACGGCCTGCCAGACACCCAGGCCGAAGATGTGCTGGTGTTCCATGCCGGCACGGCGCAGCAGGGCGAGAAGATCGTCACCAATGGCGGCCGCGTACTTTGCGTCACCGCCCTGGGCGACAGCGTGAAGATGGCACAAAAGGGCGCCTATGAAGTCATAGACGGCATACACTTTGAAGGTATGCAGTGCCGCCGCGATATCGGCCACCGGGCCATCGCCCGCAAGCCAGCCGGCAGCTGACCCACGCTCCCCTCACCGTTAGGTAGGCCATGGCAAGCGATCAGAGTTGGTTTTCCCGTCTCCTCAGTGCCTTCTCCTCGTTGTTCAGCAGCGGTGCAGCCAAGGAGCCCGGCGCACGCTCGCCCGTCCAGACCACCGCCCAGGCCCGCCGCATGGCGGGCCATTGGCCGGTTTGGATAGAACTGGGCAAGACCACCCGCGAACAGCACCCGCCGCGCGATGACTCGGCCCTTACCCTGCGTTTTTCCGCCACCGATGGCCCCTTGCTGAAATCCATGGGCATCAATACCCGCGATTTCAATGGCAGCTATGTACCGGACAAAAACGCAGGCCTGGTGCAGATACCGGAGCGCTTGGTGCAGGAATTGATGCGTAAAACCGACAGTGCGGTCTTTGTCGAGGCCTTTCTGGATGGCGAATCACTGGGCGCCCGCAAGTTCACCATCCCGCTCCGTTTCTGACCGTCCGCCGCCTCCAGCCTAGCTTGGCGGCAGTAACCCTGGCCCGCTCATCCGAGCGGGCTTTTCTATTATCGTATCCTTATCTACGCTTTCCCTAATAGGCGGTGCATTTGTACTGAACTATGGTCGCGCCCACAATGACATTGGCACGACCGCCCATGTCGAATACGGAGCAAACCTATGAAAATCAAACTGTTGCTGGCTGCCCTGCTGGGGCTGTGCATGCTGTCACCCGCTGTGGCGGACGATCTGGACGACATCAAGAAACGCGGCACCCTGGTGGTCGGCGTGAAGGATTCCACCCCCCCTTTCGGTGTGCTGAACACCAAGACCCAGACCATCTCCGGCTATGACGTGGACTTCGCCGCGGCCATCGCCAAGAAGCTCGGCGTCAACCTGATCGTCAAGGGCGTGGAATCGGCCCAGCGCGTACCCAAGCTGCAGAACAAGGAAGTGGACCTGATCATCGCCACGATGACCAAGAACGCCGAACGTGAAAAGCAGGTGGATTTCAGCTACGGCTATTTCATCACCGGCCAGAAGTTCGTGGTCCGCAAGGGCAAGGTCAACTCGATTGAAGACCTGACCAGCGCCACCATTGGCACGGTCACCGGTTCGACCTCGGCCAAGCAACTGGCGCGTGAAATGCCTGGCGCCAATATGGTGCTGTTCGGCGACTACGACGAAGCCTTCGTTGCGCTGGGCAAGGGCCAGCTCGATGCGGTCAGTACCGACGAGCCCATCCTGGCCGGCCTCTTGAACAAGATGCCTAACAAGGCCCAGTACGAGATACCCAACGTCACCATCTCGCTGGAAGTCTATGGCATCGCCGTGCGCAAGGGCGAAAAGCGCCTGCTGGAAGAAGTCAACAAGACCATCGTCGCCATGGAGCAGTCGGGTGAAGCCGCCAAGATCTTTGATCGCTGGTTTGGCCCCAACTCCAACGCCCCCCTGATGCGCCTGTTCAAGATCAACGCCAAGTAAGCGTCTGAACTCACCGCACCCGAAAGCCCGGTCTGACCGGGCTTTTTGCTGGCCGGCACCTCGCTTATCCACCGCTTGGCGCCCGCGCCACCACCGCCAGCCTGCAGGCCAAGTATTTGCCGCAAAAGCCTTTCTGGCTCGCAAGGGCCCGCCTGGGGTAAAATTCAGGCCCTTTCCCGTCCCGCCTCCCTCGCATGTCCCTGTTTGCCCTCGGCCTCAATCATGAGACTGCGCCCATCGCGGTGCGGGAGAAGCTCGCCTTCGCCCCCGAGGAACTGGCTGCGGCGGTGGCCGAACTGACGGCGCAGAAGGGCGTGCACGAGGCGGCCATCGTCTCTACCTGCAACCGCACCGAGCTGTACGCGGCGGCACGCGATGAAGCCACCCTGCTGAACTGGCTGGCCGCCTCGCGCCAGCTGGATGCAGCCAGCATCGCCCCCTATCTGTACCGCCTGCCCGACCGCGAGGCCGTGCGGCATGTGTTCCGGGTGGCGTCGGGGCTGGATTCCATGGTGCTGGGCGAGACCCAGATACTGGGCCAGCTCAAGGATGCCGTACGCGAGGCGCAGGAGGCCGGTGGCCTGGGCTCCTCGCTCAACGGCCTGTTCCAGAAAGCCTTCTCGGTCGCCAAGGCCGTCCGCAGCGAAACGGGCATAGGCGCCAATTCGGTGTCCATGGCCGCCGCCGGGGTCAAGCTGGCCGAGCGCCTGTTCCCCGATATCGCCGACCTGAATGTGCTGTTCATCGGCGCGGGCGAGATGATAGAGCTGTGCGCCACCCATTTCGCTGCCCGCAAACCACGCCGGCTGTCGGTCGCTAACCGCACACTGGAGCGTGGCCAGGCGCTGGCCAGCCAGTTCGGTGGCGATGCCTTCGCCCTGGCCGAGCTGCCGGACCGTCTGCCGCAATACGACATCGTGGTCACCAGCACCGCCAGCCAGTTGCCCATCATCGGCTTGGGCGCGGTCGAGCGGGCCATCAAGGTCCGCAAGCACCGGCCTGTCTTCATGGTGGACCTGGCCGTACCGCGTGATGTGGAACCCGAGGTGGGTGCCCTGCCCGACGTCTACCTCTACACCGTCGATGATCTGTCGGAATTGGTGCGGCAGGGCAGGGCGGAGCGGCAGCACGCCGTGGTGGAAGCCGATGGCATCGTCGAGCGCAGCGCCGATGAGTTTATGCAGTGGCTGGACAATCGCGCCCTGGTGCCCACCATCAGGGCACTCAAGGATCAGGCCGAGCGGCTACGCCGGCATGAGCTGGACCGTGCCACCAAGCTGCTGGCCAAGGGCGAGGACCCGGCCGCCGTGCTGGAATCGCTGTCGCTGTCGCTCAGCAACAAGCTGCTGCACGCGCCGCTGGCCGCACTCAACCAGGCCGACGCCAGCCAGCATGGCGAGCTGATCGATGCCGTGCGCCGGCTCTACCACCTGCACGAGGGGGACTGAGCATGGTCTTTCCCTTAACGTATGGCGAGTACCAGATCGATACCGACCCGGCCAGGCTGGACCTGGCCCAGTGCCACGCCTATATCGCCAGCACCTACTGGGCCAAGGATATCCCCCTGGCGACCTTTCGCCGCTCGGTGGCGGGCGCGCTGTGTTTTGGCGTCTATCACCATGGGCAGCAGGTAGGCTTTGCCAGAGTGATCAGCGACTACGCCACCATCGCCTACCTGGGCGACGTATTTATCGCCCCTGACCACCGTGGCCAGGGGCTCTCCAAATGGCTGATGGACAGCATCATCAGCCACCCCGACCTGCAAGGCCTGCGCCGCTGGATACTGCTGACCGGCGACGCCCACGGCCTTTACCAACAATACGGTTTTACGCCCCTGGCTGCCCCCGAGCGCTGGATGGAGCGGGCCCACCTGGACATCTACACCTCATCATGAAACCCAGCATCGCCAACAAGCTGTCGCAACTGGCCGACCGGCTGGAGGAAGTCGGCCAGCTGCTCGCCAGCGAAGAAGCCACCCGCGACATGGACAACTTCCGCAAGTTGAGCCGTGAACACGCCGAACTGACCCCGGTGGTCGAGCTGTACCAATCCTTCTGCCAGACCGAGGCTGATCTCGCCACCGCACGCGAGATGCTGGACGACCCGGACATGAAGGAGTTGGCCGAGGCCGAACTGGCCGATGGCGCAGGCCGGCTGGAAGCCCTGGAAACCGAGCTGCAGAAGGCACTGCTGCCCAAGGACCCCAACGACGAGCGCAATATCTTCCTGGAAATCCGCGCCGGCACCGGTGGCGACGAATCGGCCCTGTTCGCGGGTGATCTGTTCCGCATGTACACCCGCTTTGCCGAGCGTAATCGCTGGCAGGCCGAGATCGTCTCGGCCTCCGAATCGGACTTGGGCGGCTACAAGGAAGTCATCGTCCGTATTGCCGGCCTGGGCGCCTATTCCAAGCTCAAGTTCGAGAGCGGCGGCCACCGCGTGCAGCGCGTGCCCGCCACCGAATCGCAGGGCCGCATCCATACCTCGGCCTGTACCGTAGCCGTGATGCCGGAAGCGGACGAGCTGGAGGAGGTGAACATCAACCCCGCCGATATCCGCATCGATACCTTCCGCGCCAGTGGCGCGGGCGGTCAGCATATCAACAAGACCGACTCCGCCATCCGCATCACCCACTTCCCTACCGGCCTGGTGGTGGAGTGCCAGGACGGCCGCAGCCAGCACCAGAACAAGGCCCGCGCCATGCAGGTGCTGGCTGCCCGCATCAAGGACAGGCAGGAGCGCGAGGCCCACGCCAAGGAAGCCGCCATGCGCAAGTCCCTGGTCGGCTCGGGCGACCGCAGCGAACGGATACGTACCTATAACTTCCCGCAGGGCCGTATTACTGACCACCGCATCAACCTGACCTTGTACAAGCTCGACTATGTGATGGATGGCGATCTGTTCGAGCTGACCGATGCCCTGATGGCCGAACATCAGGCCGAATTGCTGGCCGCCATGGCCGAGCAGGTCTAAGCGGAACCGGCGGCGACCATGTCAGGAACCATCCGATGAAGCCAGCCGCCCTGTTCCAGTTACTGCTATGGCTGCTGCTGGCCCTGCCGGGGCTAGCGCAGGCCAGCCCGGCCATACAGTACCGCTGTGCCCCAGGCGTCTCTGCCTGGCAGCCCCTGCCTACCGATGGCAAGCTGCACCTGCTGGAAACCGACCACGACTTGCAGCGGGTCTGCCAGATCCGGGCCTATCTGCCTGCCAGCAGCCCAGCCCCGCTCTGGCTGACTCTGCGCAGCGTCCCGCAGAGCACTGTCAGCAGCGAACCGGTCGGCCCCAACCGGCATGTTGCTCCCCAAATATGGCGCAGCGCCCGCAGCGCCGCCCTGGCCCTGCACCCCGGCGAATGGGCCCAGGCCAGGCTGGACATGCACCTGCCCATAGGTAGTACCGTGCACATCAGCATGGAACCGCCAGCCGACATGCTGGCCCAGGAATCCCGCGATGCGCAGATCCGCAGCGCCCTGCTGACCCTGCTGTTTGCCATGGGCCTGGTCAGCGGCATGTTTGCCTATGCCCTGCGTGACGCCACCACCGGCTGGTATACCGCCCTGACGCTGATGCTGGCCCTGCTGTGGAGCCTGCTCAGTGGCCATGCCATCAGCCCCACCGGCCTGGCCATCAGCCATCCACAGCTGAGCCAGGCCCTGCTGTTGGGCAGCTATGGCCTGGCCCTGTTTACCGGCCTGCGCTTCAGCCTGGGCTTTACCAACCTGCAGCAGCACGCCCCCCGCCTGGCCCGCTACCTACGCGGCCTGGGCTGGCTGGTACTGGGCTACACCCTGATGGGCCTGGTGCCCGCCCTGGCGGCCTGGGTCGTGCATTACTACAACCTGGTGGCGCTGGTGACCATGCTGGCCATGCTGCTGCCCGGCCTTATCAGCCTGCGGGCCGGCGATTTCCGTGGCGGCGGCTTCTACCTGGCCGGCTGGTCGCCCATCGTACTGATCTGGTGCGGTGTACTGCTGCTGCGTATCGACCTGCTGGCGGGCTACCCAGCCTGGCTGGGGCAACTGAGCCATGGCCTGCAGGCCGTGGGCCTGCTGCCAGACTGGATAGACACAGCCCATGCCCGCCAGGCCGCCTTCCTGCTGCAAGCCGTGATCTTCTCGCTGGCCCTGGCCGACCGCGCCGCCCGCCTGCGCCACAGCCGCGAGCGGGCCACCATGACGGACCGCACCACCGGCCTCGCCAACCGCAGCAGCTTTCTGCTTGAAGGCGACCAGTTGCTGGCACAGGACAACCAGCGCGCCCGTACCCTGGTGCTGTTCGATATCGCCGGCTTTGCCGCCATCAACGAAACCCTGGGCTACGACACCGGCGACCGGGTGCTGCAGGAAACCGCCGAGCGCCTGCGCCGCAAGCTGGGGCCCAACAGCCCCTTGGCCCGCGTGGGCGGCAACCAGTTCGCCACCCTGCTGGACGATGGCGCCAGCGCCGGCTCGCTGCAATTGCTGGCCAGCACCCTGACACGCCAGCCGCTGGTGGTGGATGAGCAGCAGGTCGATATCCGCCTGCGGCTGGCAGGCGCACTGCACCCGGCCCATGGCAACGATATCGAGCTCCTGATGCGCCGCGCCGAAATTGCCCTGGGCCATGCCAAGCAGGAGAAACTGCACGCCCAGGTCTACCATGGCGCGCTGGAGCGCGACCTGCGCTTCCAGCTCAGCCTGCTGTCCGCCCTGCGTGCCGCCATGGCGCAAAACCAGCTGCAGCTCTACCTGCAGCCCAAGGTAGTCAGCCGCACCGGCCTGGTCACCGGCGCCGAAGTGCTGCTGCGCTGGCAACATCCCACGCTGGGCCTGGTATCCCCGCACGATTTCCTGCCCTACGCCGAGAAAACCGGGCTGATCGTGGAATTGACCCGCTGGGTACTGGTGGAATCGCTCAAGCTGGCCAAGCACTGGCAACTGCAGGGCGAACCCCTGCGGCTATCGCTCAACCTCTCGGCCGCCGACCTGGCCGACCCCAGCCTGCCCGCCTATGTGGCCGAGTTCCTGCAGCACAGCAAGGCCAACCCGCACCTGCTGACGCTGGAGATCACCGAGAGCGAAGTGATGCGCGACCCCAAGCTCGCCATCAGCAGCATGCAGGCGCTGCGTACGCTGGGCTTCCAGCTGGCGCTGGACGACTTCGGCACCGGCAACTCATCGCTGGCCTACCTGCAGGCCATGCCGGTCAGCGAAATCAAGATAGACCGCTCCTTCGTCAGCAACTGCCGCCGCAACCCCCAGGGCGCCACCCTGATACGCGCCATCGTGGCCCTGTCGCACACCCTGGGCCTGAAGACCATCGTCGAAGGGGTGGAAAACGAAGAGGAATGGCATATGGTCTGCGACACCGGCTGCGACGAAGTCCAGGGCTACCTGCTGAGCCCACCACTACCAGTGCCGGCCTTCGAGGAATGGCTGCTGCTGAATCAGCCCTATGTGGTGCCGGAGCGGCAGCCGGCCTGAAACAATGCCCGCAAAGGCGGGTGGACGTCGTCTCCTTCCCAAGACCGCACCGAGAAATATGGGCAAGTTCTCAGGCTTCACTGTGGGTATATTTCACGCCCCCACCGCCCGCTGCAGCACCAACTCAAAGCACACGCCATCATCCAGATTGCGCGCCGTGATGGTGCCGCCCATCTTGGCCATATAGGTTTTGGCGACAAACAGGCCCTGGCCGCGGTTGCCCAGGGCGCCGGATTCGGCTTGGTCCGATACGCCATATTCGAAGATCTTGTCCAGCATGTCCTCGGCGATGGCCGGCCCCTGGTTGCGTATGGCCACGGTCACGGCGGTGTCGCTGGCCTGCAGTTGCAGGGTGATGTGGCTGCCTGCGGGGCGATAGCGGTCGGCGTTGCGCAGCACATGGGTGACCACGTCCTCCAGCGGGTATTCGTCGGCACGGGCCCATAGTGGGCCGGCCGGGCCCTGGTAGTGGACTTCGGCGATGCCTGCGCTGGGGGCATTGGCCGCCACATGCTGCAAGAAGGCGGCGATATCGATGGCCTGCGCCTGCAGGGTGGTGGACTGGAAGGCCTCGCTGGGCGAGGCCGTGCCATAGAGCACCCGGATGGCCTGTTGCATGCGGTGGATATAGCGGCTGCTGTCGTCGTCGCTGCCGCCGTGCAGGGCCATCAGCGATTGCAGCGGCGACATGATCTCGTGTCCCACGGCATGCCACATGTCCTTTTCCTGCTCGGCGCGGATATGTTCGCGGGCGACATCCTCCTTCACCCGCTGTAGCAGGTCGGCCAGGCCGGCGGCCAGCACGCCCAGCTCGTCGTGGCCGCGCAGGTCGCTCAGGTCTATCTGGTCCAGCTCACCCACCCCCCGCACGGTGCGCGACACCGAAGCCGCCCGCCGGGTCAGCACCGTGATGCGGCGGATGATGCCAATCTCTATCGCCAGCCAGGCCAGCATGATGGCCAGCAGCATGGCACCGACAAACCACGATACCCGGGTGGCCACCACCGCCAGATTGCGGTTCACGCTGCGCACATCGCCCGTCAGTATCAGCTGGTAACTGCCCAGCGGGGTGGCGATGGTCTCGCGCACTTCCAGTGGCTGATCATAGCCGGCCACCGCCAGCCGCCGGATCACACTGCTGATCAGGCGCGAGGGCTGGTAGGGTTCGTCCGCCACGCCGGTCAGCTGCAGCAGATCCGGCTGGCCGGCATCGGGCAGCTTGCGCAGGCGTAACTGCTCGCCGGGCAACAGCAGCGGCGCGAGATCAGTCAGGGCAAAGGGCAGGGTGGCTTCCGGGCTGTTGCTATCGAGCAGGGGCGGGCCTTCGCCTGGCGGCAGCACCTGCACATGTACCTGTATCCGGTCCAGATCGGCCGGCGGCCAGACCAGCTTCTGTTTCATGAACAAGGCATCGCGCAGCACCCCTACCGGCAGGCGCAGCGAGAAGAACGACCGCTTGCTGCAGGCCACCGGCCCCATGGGGCCGACGGTATCGCAGTGGCCGTCCTGCCAGATCCAGCCACGGAAATCCCGCACCGGCCGGGCGCCCGGCATGGCCCGGCCACGGTCGACAAACCCCGTCAGCCGGCCACGCACGCCGGCCTCTGGCCTGGCATCGACCTGGCCCAACAGCTCGAACGGGGCGATCCAGCGATAGGTCTGGCCGCGTAAAGTCACCACCACCCGCACCCGATGCGCCAGGCTCAGGTCATCCTCGCCGCGCGCGTGGGCCACCAGTTCGCTGCTGGCAAAGCTGCCTGCCACATAGACGAAACCACCGGCCCAGGGATTGCTGCCTATGGCGGTGCAGAGCGTGCCATCGCGGTACTGCACCAGGCAGCCGGCCATCTCCACTGCCTGCTGCACCTTGTACTGGTCGTCGAAATCAATGGCGGTATAGGGCAGCAGCAGGGGCCGCAGCGGCACCAGGTTGTCATTGCCGGTGCGTGGGTTCAGCAGGGCCAGCTGGCCAGCCGGGTGGTGCAGCTTGGCGGCGATCTGCGCCTGGGTCTTGCTGAAGCCGTATTGGTAGTTGCGGTAGCTGAGCTGCTTTTCCTCGCGCAGCACATAGAGCGCCAGCGCCACCGTTGCCAGCGCCAGCAGCAGGAAGGCCCCGCGCGACAGCAGCCGCAGCCGGTAGGGCGTCAGGCTCCACCAGGCGGGCTTCATCGGCCGGCCTGGTCTACCCAGCGAAAGCCGCGCATGGGTATGTTCTCGATGCAGTCGAAAGCCGGGTCTATCTCGCGGAAGGCATCCCGCAGGGTGCTGACATGCTTGCGGATATTGTCGCGGTTGCGGCCGCTTTTCACTACCTGGAACAGGTCGTCATAGGACACCACCTGGCCCCGGCACTGGTACAGCGTGGCCAGGATGCGCTGGGCTGTCAGCGGCAGGTTGATGCGCTGGCCACGCCAGATCGGCGTGCTCTGGCGCAGCGGGTCCAGCGACAGCTCATTGCCTTGGGGCAGGGCGGCGGGGGCTTCCTGGCGGCCGGGCCTGTCCTTGGCGGCACGCAGTATTTCCAGGAAGGTGTCGATGAAGTCGCCTTCCTCGAAGGTGGTCTTCTGCAGGTAGTCCCAGGCATCCAGCGCCTTCATGATACTGCGGTAGATGGTGGCGGGCATGGCCGATACCACCAGCACCGGCGTGCCCGAGCCCTTGTTGATGGCATTGATGATGGCCACCCCGGCATGGCGTTCGCGCCCCAGCTCGATATCCAGCACCACCAGGTCATACCGCTCGCGGCTGATGGCCGCCTCGGCGTCGTCCCGGTTGAACCACTGGTCCACCTGTATGCCGGGCCGGGCCGACTCTATCCAGCCACGCAGCTGGTTGCTGGTGGGCAGATCATCTTCTACGACGGCAACCTTCAACATGGCCTTGCTCCACGGCCATAGGGCCGGTTTTTGCTATGCGCCATTATCGAATGGAACCGGCCCAGGGCGGTGTGAGTTTTTCTTCCGGCGGCGGATGAAACTCACCCCGGCCCGGCTTTGATATTTCCGCGGCCCCTCGCGCAACATGCATCCCAAGGAGCAGGGCAACGCGGACTGCTCCCGGGCCACCGGCGGTGGCTTGCAGACCGCGATTCCAACAGCGCATATACAAGGGGTAACACCATGTCGGAACGTATCAAGAAGCTGGCGTTGGCCATCCGTAACCTGCTGGCCAAGCCAGCCGCCCAGGGCGGGCAACTGGCCGCCAGCGGCCTGGCACAACACAAGGGCAAGCTGCTGGCAGGTGCCGTCTTGCTGGCAGCCGGCTACGGCCTCTATACCCACCCGCCCATCCAGACCCTGGGCAACGGCGAGATCGGTGTGCGCAGCAACCGGCTTACCGGCGGCCTGACCGAGCTGCGCGAAGGCAGCGCGCTGGTCCTGCCGGGGCTGCACGAGCTGCGCCGCTTCAGCCTGCGTGATCAGGTCTACCGCCCGGTGCAGAGCAGCCGCGCCAACGGCGAGGCGCCGTTCCAGTCCATCGAAGGCCTGTCGCTGGGGGTGGACCTCACCATCCGCTACACCCTGGACCCGGCCAAGGTCGGCACCATGGCCCGCAAGCTGCCGGAAGACATCGGCGGCCAGATCGTCGAACCGGCAGTGCAGGGCGTCATCTACAAGACCTTCACCCGCTACACCGTGAGGCAGATCTTCTCCAGCAAGCGGGCCGAGATACAGCAGGTGATAGAGGCCGAACTCAAGCCGCGCCTGGCTGCCGATGGCATACAGCTGCGCAGCGTGCAGATGGGCAAGGTCGACCTGCCGCCCGAATACCGCGTCGGCATGGAAAGCCTGCTGGCCGAAGAGCTGCAGACCGAGAAGATGCGCTACACCCTGGAGCTCAAGGGCAAGCAGGTGGAAGCCACCGCACTGGACGCCGAGGCCGAGAAGGTACGACGCCAGAAGGAAGCCGAGGCCGCCGCCAGCGAGCAGATCATCGCCGCCCGCGCCCAGGAGGAAGCCATGAAGCATGTGCTGCCCTTCAAGCAGAAGCAGATAGAGCAGCGCCAGCTGGAGGCCGAGGCCGACAAGCAGTCACGCATCCGCACCGCCGAGGGTAGCGCCCAGGCCCGCCGCATCGAAGCGGCCGGCGAGGCCGACTCGCGCCAGAAGCTGGCCGATGCCGAGGTCTACCGCATGGAGCGGCTGGGTAAGACCAGCAGCGAGCAGATGGCCCGCGACGGTGCCGTCATCACCAAGCATCCGCTGCTGATCCAGAAAACCCTGGCCGACAAGCTGTCGGACAACATCTCGGTCATCATCGCCCCGCCCTCGGCTGATGGTGGCTTTATCGGCTCGGGCCTGATCGGCAAACTGCCAAACGCCCCACGCCAGACCGATGCCGAGAGCAGCAGCGAAGCAGGAGCAGAATGATGCTGATCGCCTCCCTGGCCGCCATGGCCATCGTCACCCAGAACCAGGCCCCCCTGCGTGCCGCCCCCAAGGACAGCGCCCAGCAGCAGGCCGTGCTGTGGCAAGGCGACAGCCTGGAAATCCGCGGCGAGCGCCTGGGCTACCTGCAGGTATGGGATCACCGGCGCGAACGCGGCGGCTATGTGCGGGCCAGCCAGGTACGCCAAACCCAGCTGGATGCCGCCGCTGCACCCGAACTGCTGAGCGTGGTGCGCTTTCTGCGCGACACCCCCGGCGCCGAAGCCCTGGGCATCGCCTACAGCGCCGCCTACCTCAAGGCCGCCCCGGCCCAGAGCATCACCGCCGAGCCCTTCGAGGCGCTGGGTAATATGGCAGACCGGCTGGCCCGCCGTGCCAGCAGCAGCCAGGCCAAGGCGACCGATACCACCGTGGCAGCCCATCTGGAAGTTGCCGCCCATTACGGCATCAGCATGACCAGCCTGGAGCGCGACGAGCGCATCCAGCTCTGTTACCAGGGTGATGCCTACCGCCGCGTGCTGAGCCTGCCGGCCACCGACGAGCAACGCGCCCGCGCCGCCTTGGCCCTGACCCGGCCCGACTGCCAGCGCGCCGACCTGCATCCGCAGGCCCGCTACAGTGCCGACAACGAAGCCGCCGACCTGCTCAACCGCATTGCCAGCGACAAGCTGCCCGAACAGCTGAAGAACCAGCTGCGGCTGCGCCGCGCCGGCATCTGGGCCAATCTCGCCTACCAGCGCAACCGCCGGGGCGAGGCCTTCCAGCCTGCCGCCGAACGCGCCCTCAATGAGCTGGCAGCCATCAACAAGCAGGAGCTGGCTGAAGACGACCAGGCCAGCTACAACGACGCTGCCATGCGCGTGGGCGCCTCACGCTGGGCCGTCGAAACCGCCACGGCCGCCATCCCCGGCAAGCTGCGCATCGTCACCGAACCCGGCCAGCCCGGCGAGACCTGCGTGCAGCTGCAGGACACTCGCCAGAAAACACCCACCTCGCTTTACCGCCGCTGCAGCTACGGCACAGTATGGACCGCCTCGGCCCGCAGCAACGCCGACGGCACAGCCCTGGCACTGGCCGTGCAACCGCTGGCCAACTGGCGCGAGCTGTGGGTATTCCAGCAAACCCCCGAGGGCTGGGTACTGAGCGTGCTCCCCCCTGCCGACCAAGGCCCCGATCTCGGCTATATCGAGTTTGCCGGCTGGGTGCCAGGCAGCAAACAGATGCTGGCCGCCCGTGAGGCCCGCGTGCAAGGCCGCTACCAGCGCAGCTTCCAGCTGATCAGCCTGGACAGCATGACGGTGCTGAAGCAGGCCGACCAACCCAGCTCGCTGAGCACCTTCTACCGCTGGCAGGATGCAGCGTGGAAGCGGTTGACGGTTAGTTTGCGCTGATGTTTCACGTGGAGCGGGGGGCGGGAAAGGCCCGCCCCCTTTGGAGTAGCGAGGCAATCCCTAGACTTGGCGGCATCCTCAGCCATCCCTCAGACAACCATTACAGGCCCGCCTCCTTGAGCGCGTTCTCGATGTCGTACAGGGCACTGTATTCAACCGAACCCGGCCCATCGCTGTGTAGTTCATCTCGCGTGTTGAGCATCACGGCAAAGCTGATGCCCGATGGCAGCTGACGCATCACCGTGGTAAGGCCGGGCACCGCCCCGGTGTGACCGCCGTTGTGTGTCTTACCCGCCAGCGGCAGACCGCTGGGCGCCTCATATTTACCGGCAAAGGCCGCCATGGCATGGGCCGTGCTGATCACCAGACCGGTCGATTGCCAGTTTTCCGCCCGCACCGCCCCATCCAGCGCCGACACCATCTTGCCAGGCTCAAACACACTGGGAACCTGCAAGGTGGTCAGATAGTTGGGTTCACGGGGATCGTGATCCTTCAGGCGCGATGCCATGGGCTTGAAGTCCTCGCGCGGAATGCCCATGGGCTGCAAGATCTGGCCGTACACATAGTCGACATACGCCGTCTTGCTGGCCTGCTCGATAATGCGCCCCAGCAGCATATAGCCGAAGTTGGAGTACACCATTTGACTGCCAGGCTGGTAGTCCAGCGGCCGGCGCACCATCCAGCGGGTGATGTCCTCTTGCTGGGCCGGTGCATTGAGGCCCAGCTCGGCCTGGATCACGGCCTCGGCGATGAAGGCATCGCCGGAAACCGACGCATCCCAACCGCCTTGGTGGGCCAACAGATGGCTGATGGTGATGTCCTTGAGCCGAGGATCGAATGCCTCCTCTGGCGAGAGGGGCACAGGCAGCCAGCAGCTTTGGCCTGCCACCGTGCAGAACACCTTGTCGTCCAATGACAGCTGCCGCGCCGCTGCCAGCTTGTGTATGGCGGCGGCGGTCACCGGCTTGATGATGCTGGCGGTGACAAACAGCGCATTGGCCGGCAAAGGGGTGCGGTGTGTCGCGTCCAGAAAGCCATAACCCTGTTCATGCAGCACGCGGCCGTCATGCATGATCGAGATGGTGGCGGCGGTCACGCCATGTTTTTTCTGTATGCCCTGCATGGCCTTGTCCACCTTGGCAGGCAAATCCCCTTCACAGGCTTTTATCTGCTTGGCCGATGCACCAGGCTGCTTGGCCGCACACAAGCTGGCCTGCACATTCGTTTTGGCTGAATTGCCATTACAGGCCGACAACAAAGCCAGGGGCACCAGGCAAAGTGCCACCGTTCGGGCAATGGGATTTTCAACAAGGCAGTTTGATTTCAGCATGATGCGGACATCCAGTGAGTGAGAAGGTCTCCATCGTGCCAAACCCAAGCTTTGCGCCAGCTTAAGACGGCCCGGCCAGGGGCTGCCCAAACGGTGGGACTCTGCCTACACTGCAGGCTATGCATGTACTCCTTATTGAAGACGATCTAGACCTGGGCAGCGCGCTGCAGAAATCCCTGAAAGCCGCCGGTTTCAGCAGTGAATGGCTGCGGCGCAGTGCCGATGCGCCACAACACCCGGCCGACCTGGATTACGCCTGTGTCCTGCTCGACCTCTCGCTGCCCGATGGCAGCGGTTTTGAGTTGCTCAATACCTGGCGCAAGCAGGGTGCCACCGTCCCCATCATCATCCTCACCGCCCGGGCCACCCTGGAAGAGCGCCTGCACGGCCTCGATAGCGGTGCCGATGATTTCATCGTCAAACCCTTTGCCACCGCCGAACTGCTGTCACGGTTACGTGCCGTGCTGCGCCGCTACGCACAACAGGCCAGCGAAACCTGGCAGATCGGCCCCTTGCAGATAGAACCCAAGCGCCACCGGCTCTGCCTGGCGGGAGCAGAGATCGAACTCTCGCCCCGCGAGTTCCAGATCCTGCTGGAACTGGCCCGCGAGCCAGGCATAGTCGTCTCCAAGGGCGAGCTGGCGCAACGCCTCGAACCCTTGGGCGAGCCGCTCAATTTCAGCGCCATCGAGGTGCATATCTGCAATCTGCGCAACAAGATCGGTGCCGGCCATATCCGCACGATTCGCGGCGTCGGCTATCTGCTGCAAGCATGAACAGCCTATTTCGCCCCACCCTCATCCGACGGGTTGTCCTGGCCTTGCTGGCAGCCTTCTCATTGGTGTGGCTGTTGTTGCTGGCCGTCATGTTTACCACCGGCAATAGCGATACCGAACTGGATGCCGGCCTCCGCGTTGTCGCCAGCGAGCTGCGCAATACCTTGGTACCGCTGAAAAGCACCGAGGAAGCGGTTGCCGCCACACAGACCGTGTCGAACCTGATAAACGGCATCTACCGGCACAATGACATACCCAGCCTGATGCTTTTCCAGCTATACGACCAGGATGGCCACCTGCTGTATCGTTCCACCCAGGCGGCAGGGCAGGTGCTCAATCAGCAGGCGAGTCATATCCAGGACCAGCAGTTGCAGGGGCGCCGCTATCGGGTGCATACCGTGACCGCATCACGCTGGACTCTGACCGTGGCCGCCTCTCAGGTGGACGCCGGCTGGATGCTGCAATCGCTGGCCGAGGATTTGACGCTGTATCTTTTGATTGCGTTTCCCTGTATCGCACTGCCGGTCTGGATAGCCGTGCGCCAGGGCATACGGCCCTTGCGGCAGTTCTCACAATTCATTGCCGCGCGCAGTATCGACGATCTCTCACCCATCACACTGCCGGTACGCCATGAGGAACTGAAGCCGCTGCATCATGCCCTGAATCAGCTGCTCGATCAGCTACGCCTCAAGGTGGCCCGTGAACACAGCTTTGTGCAGGACGCCGCCCATGAATTGCGTACCCCGATGGCGGTCATTGCCGCCCAGGCCCATGTACTGACCCTGGCCGCCACACCTAGCGAACGGCAAGAGGCGAAACAGCAACTCGAGCATGCCATTGCCCGCTGCGCACACCTGGTGCAACAGCTATTGCAACTGGCCCGGCTGGATCCCGCTGCCCCGCAAACCCTGCGCCAGCTCGATGCCGCACAATTGCTACGCCAGGAAATAGCCCTGCAGGCCCCCAAGGCCTTCGCAAAACAGCAGGAGCTGGCGCTGGATACCCCGGACCATCTACCCTGCCAGTTGGCCGAATCGGCTTTCCAGTGCGTGATACATAATCTGCTCGACAACGCCATCCGCTACACGCCGCAGGGCAGCCATATCGACATCGCGCTGCAACAGACGCAGCAGTCTCTATTACTGAGCGTTCGGGACGATGGGCCAGGGATTGCAGCCGAGCAGCAGGACATGGTGTTTGAACGCTTCCATCGCGGCCAGCACCTGGACAGCAGTGGCTCCGGGCTGGGCCTGGCTATCGTCAAACAGGCCATTCAGCGCCTGGGCGGCCAAATCACGCTGGAGGCCGGCCTACAAGGCAAAGGATGCTGCTTTACGGTCAGCATCCCCTTGAGCGCACCGGGAGCGCCACCGCCGACGTTGCGATAATGTTGTCTTGGCCACGTCAGGCTAGAAATGGATACCTAGCGCCGCCGCCCCTTGAACTTGGCCGCCCCGCCGCCGTCGCGCCGGCCCTGCCGCTTTTCCTTGTCCTGGCGTTGGCGGGTATTGCGCATGGCCAGCATGCGGTCGATCTTTTCCGAGGTGGATTGCATCAGCATCTGCGCCATGTCCTCGTCCGGGAAGGTCTCGGGCATGCGGTAGCCCAGCCAGGCATAGGCGGCATAGAGCTTGCAGCTGTCTTCCATGAACTGCAGTTCGTTGCGGCCGCCCATGCCCTCCATCCGCAGCAGCGGGGCGCGGCGTTTTTCGGCGCGGTGGCGGGCCCAATCCTGCAGGGCACGTTCCAGCATCGGTATCTTGGTCGATACCGGGCACAGGCTCAGGGTAAAGCGGTCGGCCAGCGAGAGGTTGAGGGTGTCCAGCCAGCGGGCTTTCTCGGTCTGCTCGGTCAGGTTGGCAGGCAGGAAGAACTCGTCGTGCACATTGATGTGCTTGGCAAACAGCTCCAGCAGCGGCTGCAGCTTGGTCTGGCCGGTGGCCTTGGCAATCAGTTCCAGGTAATCGAGATTGGGCGCCACAAAGAAGCCGGTGTCGGGCAGCGGCTCGGGCTTGGCGCGAAGCAGGGCGGTGATGGTCTTGTGGGTGTGGGCATCGAGCCCGGCCACGTAACCGGCGGCATGCTCGCCGTAGCGGCCGGCCCGGCCGGCGATCTGCTTGGCCAGCGGGGCGGCGATCACCCCTTCGGCATAGCCATCGAATTTGTTGGAGGTAGTAAAGATCACCCGCCGCGCCGGGGTGTTTAGGCCCATGCCGATGGCGTCGGTGCCCACCACGATCTGGGTCTCGCCTTCGATAAAGCGCTCGGCCTGGGCCTGCCGCACCTCGGGCGAGAGGTTGCCGTAGATGGCCGAGACGGCAAAACCCTGTTCCATTACCTGATCGCGCCAGTTCAGCACCTCGCGGCGGGAGAAGGCGATCAGCACGTCGCCAGGCTTGAGGTTGCGCAGCGAACCCAGTGGCTGCTTTTCCATCTCCAGCGGCGATTTGCGCTCCATCTTGCGTACTTCCAGTGTGCCGCCCACCCGTTTGACCAGCGAACGTATGGCCTCTTCGGCCTCCAGTGCGCCCAGCAGGTAGACGGTGCTGGCGGGGACGCCGCAGACGGCTGCCGTCCAGGCGGCGCCACGGTCGGGGTCATCGAGCAGCTGTATCTCGTCGATGACCGCCACCTCTATCACCCGGTTGGGATTGAGCATTTCCACCGTGCTGGCCACATGGGTCGCCTCGGGGTGGAGCTTGCGCTGCTCGCCGGTGACCAGGCTGACGGCCACGCCCACGTCCAGCAGTCGGTTGTAGTTTTCCAGGGCCAGCAGGCGCAGCGGCGCCAGATAGACGCCGGATCGGGCCCGGGTCAGGTGCTCCATGGCCGCATGGGTCTTGCCCGAGTTGGTCGGCCCCAGGATGGCGATGAAATGCCGCTTCATGCCCTGGGCGGTGGTAAAGGATTCGGGGTAGAGCGACAGATTGACCGCATCACGGGTCTTCTCGGCCTGGCGGGTGGCGGCGCGGTTGCCCTTGGCCGCCTCGATACGATCGAGCGCCACGATGCAGCGCAGCCGCGCCAGTTCGTACTTGGCCTGCAGCGCATGCAGGGCACTGCTGGGGTCCAGCTCGTATTCGTGGGCGATGGCGACCACCTGGTCGGCGCACTTGCCCAGCTGGGCTTCCAGCCGGGCGCGGGCCTCGGCATTCCAGCGCGATTGCAGCAAGGCCAGCCGCTCGACGATATCGAGCTTGCGCCATTTGCTGACCTTGCCCAGAAAACCATCGTCCGGGATCAGGTGGTAGGGCACCACCCGCTTGCCCACCAGGATCTCGCCATGCACCGATACGGCATAGCTGCCGTCCGAGGTGACCAGGGTGGCCTGCTGGGCCTCCAGGTAGTCGCTCAGGGCGGTGGCTTCGGTCGGGGCGATATCGTTCTGGCTGCTGTCATTCATGGAGATACGGTGCTTTCTGGGAAGTCAGCCATGCGTATACCAAAGCACGGCCATTGCCACCAGCGATTTCCGCCGGGTAGGCCGTCATATCCTTCACCGCCGGTCGGATAGCCGGCCCGTGATGGGCATAGCCTTTCAACCTTTGATCATCACATGCCGCACGCAGCTGTAATCCTCCAGCGCGTACAGCGACATATCCTTGCCATAGCCTGATTTCTTCATGCCGCCATGCGGCATCTCGTTCACCAGCATGAAATGGGTATTGATCCAGGTGCAGCCGTATTGCAGCCGGCTGGCCACCTGCATGGCGCGGTTCACATCGCGGGTCCACACCGAGCTGGCCAGGCCGTAGTCCGAATCATTGGCCCAGCTGACCGCCTGCTCCACCTCGTCGAAACGGGTGATGGACACCACCGGGCCGAACACCTCGCGCCGGACGATCTCGTCGTCCTGGCGGGCGCCGGCCACCACCGTGGGCTCGAAGAAGAAACCGCTGCCCGCGCCGGCCTTGCCGCCAGCGGTCACCTCGATATGCGCCTGCGCGGCCGCCCGCTCCACAAAGCCGGCCACCCTGTCGCGCTGTCGCGCCGAGATCAGCGGGCCCATCTCCACGCCTTCCAGGTGCTGTTCGCCAAAGCGGATGCCGGATACCGCGCTGGAAAGATCGGCCACCAACTTGTCGTAGATGCGGGGGCCGGCATAGATGCGGCAGGCCGCCGTGCAATCCTGGCCGGCGTTGTAATAGCCGAAGGTGCGCACCCCGGCCACCACCTCGTCCAGGTCGGCGTCGTCGAACACGATCACCGGCGCCTTGCCGCCCAGTTCCAGGTGGGTGCGCTTGAGGCTGTGGGCGGCGGTCTCCAGGATTTTCTGGCCGGTGGCGACATCGCCGGTCAGCGAGATCATGCGTACCTGCGGTTGCGAGATCAGCGGGCGGCCCACCGTCTCGCCCCGGCCGGTGACCACGTTGACCACGCCGGGTGGCAGCAGCTCGGCCAACAACTCGGCCAGCTTGAGGGTGGTCAGCGGCGTCTGTTCGCTGGGCTTGATCACCACGGTATTGCCAGCAGCGATGGCGGGGGCGATCTTCCAGGCCGCCATCATCAAGGGGTAGTTCCAGGGCGCGATGCTGGCCACCACCCCCAGCGGGTCGCGCCGTATCATGCTGGTAAAGCCCGGCAGGTATTCGCCCGCCACCTGGCCCTGCTGGCAGCGCACCGCGCCGGCAAAGAAGCGGAAGACATCGGCCACGGCCGGTATCTCGTCATTCAGCGCAAACAGATAGGGCTTGCCGCAGTTGAGCGATTCCAGCTGGGCAAACTCGGTGGCGCGTGCTTCGATGGCATCGGCCAGCCGCAGCAGGGCGGTGGACCTGTCCTTGGGCGTGGTACGGCCCCAGGCGGCAAAGGCGGCTTCCGCCGCCGCCACGGCAGCCTGCACCTGTGCCAGGCTGGCTTCGGCCACCTGGGCGATGGCCTGGCCGCTGGCCGGGTTGAGCACGGCTTCCACATCGCCCTCGCCAGCAACAAACTGGCCATTGATCAAGAGTTGGGTCTGCATGGTGTCTCCAGATAAGCACGCTACTTGCCGCTGCCCGCCACCGCTTCGGTGCCCTGGGTCAGCTTCCAGGCGGCGATGACGGGAACCATGGTGATCAGCATCACCGTCAGCGCCACCACATTGGTAATCGGTACATCACGCGGCCGGCCCAGCTGGTTGAGCAGCCAGATGGGCAGGGTGCGTTCGTGGCCGGCCGTGAAGGTGGTCACGATGATCTCGTCAAAGCTGAGGGCGAAGGCCAGCAACCCGCCAGCCAGCAAGGCGGTGGCCAGCTGCGGCAGCACCACATGGCGAAAGGTGGTGAAGCCGTCGGCCCCCAGATCCATGGAGGCTTCGACCAGGCTGTGCGAGCTACGGCGGAAGCGGGCAATCACATTGTTGTAGACCACCACCACGCAGAAGGTGGCGTGGCCGATGGCGATGGTCCAGAACGAGGGCTCCCAGGCCAGCAGCTTGAAGGCCGACAGCAGGGCGATGCCGGTGATGATGCCGGGCAGGGCTATCGGCAGTATCAGCATCAGGGTCAGCGCCTCCTTGCCCCAGAACCTGCGGCGGTACAAGGCCGCTGCCGCCATGGTGCCCAGCAGCAGCGATGCCAGGGTGGCCACGGCAGCCACCTTGACCGACAGCCAGATGGCGGCAAGCACATCGTCTCGGCCGAAGGCGGCGGCAAACCAGTCCAGGGTAAAGCCCTGCAGGGGGAAGCTGTAGGCGGATTCCTCGGTGTTGAAGGCATACAGCGCAATCACCACGATGGGGAAATGCAGGAAGGCCAGGCCGCCATAGGCCAGCAGCTTGAGCCACAAGGGGGCACGGGCTTCAGAGTGCATCGAAGGCTCCCAGACGCCTGGCCAGGGCCAGGTACAGGCTGATCAGCACCACAGGCACCACAGTAAAGGCCGCTGCCATGGGGATGTTCCCCACCGCGCCCTGCATGGTGTAGACATAGTTGCCGATGAACAGGCCGGGCGGCCCCACCAGCTGCGGCACGATAAAGTCGCCCAGAGTCAGGCTGAAGGTGAAGATGGAGCCCGCCACCACACCAGGGAAGGCCAGCGGCAGCATGACGGTGCGGAAAGTCTGTGCCGGCCGTGCGCCCAGGTCGCTGGATGCCTGCAGGAGCGACAGCGGCACCCGCTCCAGCGCCGCCTGTATGGGCAGTATCATGAAGGGCAGCCAGATATAGGTGAATACCATGAAGCGCCCCAGGTTGCTGGTGGAGAGCGAGCTGCCGCCCACCATCGGCAGGCTCAGCACGGCCTCCAGCAAGGCATTCAGCCCCAGCGCCTGCCCCAGCCAGTAGACGATGCCGCCCTTGGCCAGGATCACGGTCCAGGAATAGGCCTTGACGATATAGCTGGCCCACATGGGCGCCATGACCGCGATATAGAAAAAGCCTTTCTGCCACCCCCTGGCGTAGCGGGCCATGTAATAGGCGATGGGAAAGGCGATCAGGGCACAGGCCACCGTCACGGCAGCCGCCATGCCCAGGGTGCGCAGCACGATATCGATATTGGCACCGAACAGCGGGTTGGCCGGGTCGGCAATGGCGCGGAAGTTGGCCAGCGTCAGTTCGGGCGTCACCGCCATGGTGAAGTCGTCAAAGGTATAGAAGCTCTGCATCAGCAGGGCCAGCAGCGAACCCAGGTAGACCACCCCAAACCACAGCAGGGGCGGCGTCAGCAGCAATAGCAGCAACAGGGTCTGGCGCCGGTACAGCAAGCTGGCCAGGCGCCGCCTGATGCCGGCAGTGGGCAGGCCATGCTGGTGCAGCGGGTCGGGGGCTTCGATAGCCATGGCTCAGGCTTCCAGCATGACCATGGCGTGGGCAGGCCAGCCCACCGTCACAGCCTGGCCGGGCTCGGGCGCTACCTGCGTGGCATCAAGCAGGTTGGGGCGGCTTACCGCCAGTTGCCGGCCATCGGCCAGTGCCACCTGGTAGCGGCTGACCGCACCGTGGTACTGCACATCCACCAGGGTACCGGTCAGCTGGATGCCACCATCGCCCTCGCTGACGAAATCCATCTGTTCCGGCCGCACCGAGAATGCTTGCGCCCTGCCGATCAGGCTCTGGGCCAGGCTGGCATCGATGACATTGGCGCCGCCGACGAAGTCGGCCACGAAGGCGGTACGCGGCCGGTTGTACAGCTCGCGCGGGCTGGAGAGCTGCTCGATGCGGCCCTGCTTGAACACAGCCACCCGATCCGACATCGACAGGGCCTCGCCCTGATCGTGGGTGACGTAGACAAAGGTGATGCCCAGCTGCCGCTGCAAGGCCTTGAGTTCGGTCTGCATGGCCTCGCGCAGCTTGAGGTCCAGTGCGCCCAGGGGTTCGTCCAGCAGCAGCACGCGGGGCTGGTTAATCAGGGCGCGGGCCAGGGCTACCCGCTGGCGCTGGCCGCCCGACAATGCCGCCGGCCTGCGGCCGCCGAAATCGGCCAGCTTGACCATGGCCAGCATGTGTTCTGCCTGCCTGTGCCGCACTGCACGCGCCACTCCCCGTACCATCAGGCCATAGGCCACATTGTCCAGCACGCTCATGTGCGGGAACAGGGCATAGTCCTGGAACACCGTGTTCACATCGCGCTCATAGGGCGGCACCCCGGCAGCGTCGCGGCCATGGATGCGGATACAGCCGGCACTGGCCTGCTCAAAGCCTGCAATCAGCCGCAGGCAGGTGGTCTTGCCCGAGCCCGAGGGCCCCAGCATGGAAAAGAATTCGCCTTCGGCGACGGTAAGATCGACTCTGTCCACGGCATGGACGGTATCGAATACCCGCGATACCTGTTGGAACTCGACGGCATGATTCATCACACTACCTGTGGCGGGCAAAAAACCTGGCCAACCGTGGGGTCGGCCAGGAGAGCGGTGCGCGCAGCAGCCGCGGAGCAATCGGGCAGAGGACAGCCCACCGGCATCAGCGGCCGCCCATGATGGCGATGTAGTCGGCCGTCCAGCGGCTATAGGGCACGCAGCTGGCCTGGGTGCTGCACTTGGCCTGCGGGGTTTTCCAGAAGCGTATCTGGGCGATGCGGTCGAAACCATTGCTCTTGCAGAAGTCACTGCCGCCAGGCACCTTGTCCTTGCAGGCGGCTGGTACGGCAGGGTTGGAGCCAAACCATTCGGCAAGTGACGATTGCAGCTTGCGGTTGAGCGAATGCTCCATCCACTTGTAGGCGCAGACCGGGTTCTTGGCATCGGCATGCAGCATGGTGGTATCGGCCCAGCCGGTAGCGCCTTCCTTGGGTATCACACCTTCAATGGGGAATTTCTCCGCCTGCAAGGCATTGATCTGGTAGCCCCAGGCACTGCTGGCCGCCACCCCCTCGTTCTTGAAATCGTTCATCTGTACAGTCACATCGTGCCAGTAGCGATGGATCAGCTGCTTCTGCGCCCGCAGCAGTTTGAGCACCTCGGCATACTGGGTCTCGGTCAACTCGTAGGGGTCCTTGATGCCCAGTGCGGGATTCTTGTGCATCAGGTAGAGCGCGGCATCCGCCACATAGATGGCCCCATCGTAGGCCTGCACCCGGCCCTTGTTGGTCTTGCCGTCCGGCAGTTTCTGCTCGTCGAACACCACGCCCCAGCTATCGGGCGCCTTGGGAAAGATCTTGGTGTTGTAAGCCAGGAAATTGGCCCCCCACTGGTAGGGCACGCCATAGTGCTTGCCATCCACCTTGTGCCAGGGCGCGTGCTGCAGGCGGCTATCGACGGTGGCATAGGCGGGCACCAGTTTCAGGTTCACCTCCTGCACCTTCTTGCCGTAGATCAGCCGCAGGCTGGCGTCCCCCGAGGCGGTCACCAGGTCGTAGCCGCCCTGGTTCATCAGGCTGACCATTTCGTCCGAGGTAGCCGCCGTCTTGACGTTGACCTTGCAGCCGGTGGCTTTCTCGAAGCCGCTTACCCAGTCGTAGTTCTTGTCGGTCTCGCCGCGCTCTATATAGCCTGGCCAGGCAATGATGTTGAGCTTGCCTTCGGGCTTGCCCAGCGCCTGTAGTGGTGCGGCCAGGGTGTTGCCTGCCAGTGCGGCGGCAACAGCGATAGAGAGCGTGCGTGCGTGCATGGTGGGTCTCCTTGGAGCCGCTAACAAAACCCTTCTGGCCTTGTTGTGCAAACTTGCCGTACCCACGTACAGTCTGCTGCACGCGCCTACGTTTGCACACCTGGCCAGAACCGCTGCGCCGGGTTTTGTTAGCGGCTCTTATTATCACGGCCGGTTAGCCGGGCAATTAGATATAGACCATCCGCACTCGCGATACGCCCCTCCCGGCCTGGGCCGCCGTAAGAAGCTGCACCAAGGCTATCCGTGCGCCGCCGCCCAACTGCGCGACCAGGCCAGGCTGCGCCGCAGCCCCTCGGGCAGCGATACCTGGGGGGCATAGCCCAGCAGCCGGCGGGCTAGCTCCAGATTGGCCACATAGCGGCTGATCTCGCCAGCCTGGCTGGGCGCCTCCACCACCTGGGCCGCCCGCCCCAGCAGCCCGGCCAGGTAATCGGCCAGCTGCCGCAGGCTGTGGCCCTCGCCCCTGGCCAGATTGAAGGTCTGGTCGCGTACCTCACCTGCCTGCAGGGCCTGTATGCCCAGGAACAGCCCCTCCACGCAGTCGTCGACATAGGTGAAATCCAGCACCTTGTCCGCGCCGAACAGCGTCAGCGCCTCGCCCTGCTGCAGCTTGTGCATGAACAGCGGTATGACCCGCTCCATGCGGCCCAGGTCGTTGTCGTAGCGGCCGTAGACATTGCTGAGCCGGAATACCAGATAGGGCAGGCCGTAGCAGCGGGCATAGCTGTAGACCAGCGCTTCGCCCGCCAGCTTGCTGGCTGCATAGGTACTGGCAGCCAGCGCAAAATCGGCATCCGCCTCGGCGGTGATATCGCGCCTGGCATTGCCATAGACCTCGCGGCTGCTGCTGAAGACGAGGGGCAGGCCATGCTGCCGGCAGAACTCCAGCACCTGCTGGGTCATGACCATGTTTTCCATGGCCTTGTCGGGCTCCAGCACCAGCTGATGCACCTTGGCATGGGCCGCCAGATGCACCACCACATCAGGCTTGCCCCAGGCCGCCAGCTGCGTGGTCAGCAGGCCGGGCGTACCGGGCCGGGTCAGGTCATGTAGCAACACGGGGTAGGCATCGCACCAGCCATTGGGGCGCTGGTCCACGCCATGCACGGTGTGGCCTGCCGCCAGGCAGCGTAGCGCCAGGTTGCAGCCTATCTGGCCGCTGGCGCCGGTAATCAGGATACGCAAGGCAAGTCCTCGGGGTAGTCGGCATAGTAATGATGCAGAAACACGCGGCGTGCCGCCGACAGTACGGCCGCCGGGCTGCCATCGGCCAGGTAGCGGCGTGCCGCCGCGAGTTCGGCCTCGCCATAGGCAACAGGATTATTCAGCATGATCTGGGCATGCAGGGCCTCGTAGCGGGGCAGGATGTCCCATAGCTGCGACTGTCGCCGCCGCCGATGCAAGAGATAGGGCGCCGCCAGATGCCGGGCACGCGCACCGTGCAGGGCGGCCGCCAGCCAGAAGTCCCAGTCGTCAAAACCGCTGACATTGACCCGGTAGCCCCCCACGGCCTGCCACAGGCTACGGCGGTACAAGCCGCAATAGGCCAGCTGGTTGAAATACTTCAAGCGGGCCAGCTCGAATCGTCCCGATGTCCAGCGGCGCTCGCTGTCGCCGAAATCCTGCCGGTCGGTGTAGACCAGGTCCAGGCTGGCATCGGCATCCAGCATGGCACCGCATTCAGCCAGCATGGCCGGGTGCAGGCTGTCGTCGGCGTCCAGCGGCAGCACATAGGGGCCTTGGGCCATCGCCATGCCCAGGTTGCGGGCCGCCGCCACCCCGGCATTGGCCTGCCATGCCGTGCGCAGCCGTCCGCCATGGCGCTGCTGCAGGGAGGCGATCAGTGCGGCCGTTTCATCCACGCTGCCATCGTCCACCAGTATGATCTCGCTGGCCGGGCGGCTTTGCGCCAGCACGCTGGCTACCGTCTCCGCCAGGGTATCGGCCGAGTTGTAGCAGGGAATGACCACCGAGATGGCGGGTGGACAGGCGAGGTCCAGGCGCTTCTGTAACTGCGGCTGCCCGGCCATCTCAGCCCCCACGGGTATAGAGCAGATTGCACTTGGCGCACACCGGCATCAGGCCACAGCGCGCCAGCGTCTCCCGCTGCTGGCGAAAGCGTGGCCCCAGCCAGACGGCCTCCACCTCCTGCTGCGCCAGGTTGCCCATGCGGAACTCGGGGAAGAACTTGCAGGACACCACCTCCCCATCCGGGAACACATCCATGCGGGTGGCAAGCGACTGGCAGCGCTGCTTGTTCTGCGCCGGCACATCGCTGCCACCGATAAAGGCCGGCAGCTCGGCCGCACTCAGGGACGGGTTGTAGCGCAGCTTGATGGGGCCATGGCGGGCATCGAGCGCCGCCATGCCCTGCGCCAGCGCGGCCAGCTGATCGGCTGCCAGCCGGTAGTTATAGGAATACCAGCTGGGCCGGCCAAACACCTGGGGCGTACCGAAGTGGCGCTGGTGGTAGTCATCCATCCTGGCATTGGCCTCGTCCGACAAAAACCAGGGAAAGCTGACATAGACCGTACCCACGCCCTCCTGCTCCAGCCAGGTCACAAACTCGGCCATGCGGGCCACCATGGGGTCGGTAATCAGGAAGTTCACGGTGATCTCGCCCCGGTAGTCGCCCGCCCGCTGCGCCGCCAGCAGCGTGCGCAAGCCCTGCAGCGAGCGGGCAAAGCTGCCCTGACCACGGACAGCATCATGTTCGGCCTCGAAGCCATCGAGCGAGACCGATACCTCCAGCTGTGCCGACAGCTGCAACAGGCCCGGCAGTCGCTTCTCTATCAGGGTGCCGTTGGTACACAGGGCCACCCAGCGCGGGTCTGCCACCAGCAGGTTGACCAGGCCATCCCAATCGCGATAGACCAGCGGCTCTCCCCCCCATAGGTAGACATTGCTTTTGCGGGCACGGGTAGCAGCCAACACCTTGGCGATGACCGCCAGGTCCATGTCTCCCCCCTTGGCACCGGCCGGCAGCATGCGGTGGTAGCCCGCCTCATTCCACTGATAGCAATGGCTGCAGCGCAGGTCGCAGCGGTTGGTCAGCTTGAAGGCCACTTCCTCGGGCACCGGCCGCGCCTGTTCGGCGCCGGTCAGCTCGGCCCGCCGGCTGGCCAGGATATTGGGCGCAATGCGGCGCAGTTTTTCAAAGGCCTGCTGATCCAACCGCGGCCCCTTGGTCTTATCCATGGTGTTGCTCCTTGCTTGCCAGCGTGGCAGCCAGACAGGCCGACAGCACCTGGGCTGTGGCTTGCGGGGTATCACGCAGATACGATTCATGGTCGCCCGGCGCCACCCAGCAACGCAGTCGCCCGCCCAGCAGGGCCTGCCAGTCGCGCGCCAAGCCCGCCTGTTGGTTGGCCTGCGACAGCAGCAACTGCACTGGCAGATCCAGCGGCCTGGGCCGGTAGCGCATGGCCTGGGCAATATGGTTCGCTCCCTGGGCATGGCGGGCCTCCTGGCCCGCCTCGGCCCGGCCCACCTGCGCCAGCTTGCGCCACCAGGCGGCGGCAATCCGGCCCTGGGTGAGGGCGACGTGATAGAAATAATGCAGGCTGCGGCGCGGACGGAAAGCCGGCCGCTGGCGGACATGCCCGCGCCAGGCTGCCCAGAAATCCAGCCAGCCCAAGCGTGCCAACGGCAGCCGTAAGCGCCACAACAAGCTGGGTTGCTGCCAGCAGCGCCAGTGCCAGCGCCGCCACGGCGTAGGGCACCAGCTATCCAGCAACAGCAGCAGGGCCACCGTCTCGCCCTGCGCCTGCAACTGCCCGGCCATCTCGTAGGCCAGCACCCCGCCCACGCATTCGCCCGCCAGCGCATACGGCCCCTGGGGCTGTTGCTGGCGCAGGGTGGCAATATGCCGGGCCGCTGCCTCGCTCACCGACTTGGGCAAGGGGCCGGCATCGTCCAGCAGCAGGCCATAGACTGCCCTGTCACCGGCCAGGTGCTGCATCAGGCGGGCATACAGGGTCATCTCCGCCATACCGCCACGGCCACCGGGCAGCATGAACAAAGGTTGCCGCGTATCGCCCCGGCGTATCTCCACCAGCCCCGCAGCTCCCAGCACCGGCTCGGCAGCCAAGCGGCCGACCTGGCCGGCCAGGCCGGCCGGGGTGGCATGCTCGAACACGGCAGCCAGGGGCAGGCGGCAACCCAGCAGGGTTTCCAGCTGCGCCACCAGCCGCAGGGCCAGCAGGGAGTGCCCGCCCAGGGTAAAGAAATCCTCGTCCGGCCCCACCTGTGGCAGCCCCAACAGGTCGGCAAATACCTGGGCGATGGCCATGGTCTGCGGCCCAAGGGCGACTACGGCGGCAGCCGGCCTGGGCAGTCGCTGCAGCGTGGCCCTATCCAGCTTGCCTGTCGGCGTCAGCGGCAGGCTGGCGTGCAGCCACAGTTCGGACGGCTGTAACGGCGCCGGCAGGCGCTCCCGTAAATAGGCCAACAGCAGTGAGCGCAAATTGGCCTCGTCCGGACTGGCCGGTACCGCCACCACATGGGCCTGCAGTTGCTGCCGCGACGGCGCCGCGCAGACCAGTGCCCGGGCCACCAGCGGGTGGCTGGCCAGTACGGCCTCGATCTCGCCCGGCTCGACCCGGTAGCCGCGCAGCTTGAGCTGGCCATCAACCCGGCCCACAAAGGCCAGCGTGCCATCCTCGCGCCAGCGCATCAGATCACCACTGCGGTACAGCGGCTGGCCGTGGGCGAGCGGCAGTGACTGCAGGGCAGCCGCCGTGGCCTCGGGCTGGCCCAGATAACCCCGCATCAGGCCGTCGCCGCCCAGCCAGGCCTCGCCCACCACGCCGCAGGGGACCGGTTGCCCCAGGCTATCCAGTATGTGCACATCGGTATGGCTTACCGGCCGACCCAGCGGTATGGCGCCCTCGGTATCGGCCAGGGTCACGGTATGAAAGGTACTGAAGGTGGTGTTCTCGGTCGGGCCATAGCAATTGATCAAACGCCCAGCGGGCAGCCCTTGCAGGTAGCGCCGGGCATGGCCGGGCGACAGCACATCGCCCCCCACCAGCAACTGGCCAGGCAGGGCCAAGGCTGCAGGCTCGGCATCCTGCATGGCCTCGAACAGCCCGGTGGTCAGCCAGAGCGTGGTCACACCATGCTGCCGTATCAGGCCGGCTATCTCACCCAGGCTGGGGCGGGGCATGGGCGGCAGCACCAGGCGCGCGCCGTTGAGCAAGGCGCCCCAGACCTCGAAGGTTGCCGCATCAAACGCCAGCGGCGCCAATTGCAGCAAGGTGTGGCCCGGCCCCAGGTCGGCGTAGTTGGCACCCAGCACCAGCCGCAACACCCCCCGGTGTGGCGTGCATACCCCCTTGGGTGTACCGGTAGACCCGGAGGTGAACATCACATAGGCCAAGTCGTCAGCCGCCACCGGGCGCAACGGCGGCGTCTCCGGCAGGCCGGCCCGCGCAGTAGCGTCGAGCAGCTGCACGGGTGCCAGCCCTGCCAGCTGCGGTGCAAAGCCGGCATGGCTCAACACCACGGCCAGCGGCCGGCCGCCCAGGGCTGCCAGCACCCGGCCCGCCGGTTCATCCTGCAGCAGCGGCACAAAGGCAGCACCACACTTGAGTACCGCCAGCATGGCCACGATGTAGTCCACCCCGGCCGGCAGGCAGATACCGACCAGCGCCCCAGGGCTGACCTGGCCGGCCAGGCTGTGTGCCAGCTGGTTGGCGCGCCGCGCCAAGGCCCCGTAGCTGAGCATCTGCCCGCCGCAGACCAGAGCCGGTGCCTCGGGCTGGGCCTCGGCCCAGGTATCGAAGCAAGCCGGGATGCTGCTATCGCGGGGGTAATCAGGCCTGGGGCCACAGCCTTGCCGCCAGGCCAGTTCAAGCGCCTGCGGCGTCAGCAGGGGCAGGGCATCCAGGCTCAGGCCCGGTTCTGCCACGGCGGCCGCCAGCAGCGTCTGCCATTGCGCCAGCATGCGACTGGCCGCAGCGGGGGTAAAGCGGTCGCAGTCATACTCCAGCTGGCCACCCAGGCAGCCATCGCGCTCCCACAGGGTCAGGCTCAGGTCCATCCTGGCCGTGCCATTGGCCACATTGTCGGCTGCTACCGCCAGCCCAGGTAACGACCAGCCGGAAGGAGGCAGGTTGAGGTAGGCAAACAGGGTCTGCACCAGCGGGGGCACATGCGGCTGGCGCGGCAGGGGCAAGGCTTGCACCAGCAGCTCGAATGGCATGTCCTGGTGGCGGTAGGCCTCCAGCACCGTCTGCCGTAACTGCCCCAGCAGGCCACGAAAGCTGGCCTCGCCCTGCATCTGGCTGCGCAGCGGCAGGGTGTTGACCAGCAGGCCCACCAGGCCTTGCAGTTCCCGCCGGTTGCGGTTGGCGACAGGCGTGCCAACCACGATGTCGGCTTGGCCGCCATGCCGGTACAGCAAGGTCTGGTAGGCCGCCAGCAGCAGTACAAACAGCGTCACGCCTTCCTGCGCGGCCATGGCCCTGCAGGCCTGGCTCAGCACCGGCGACAGGTCGAACTGCACACAGGCGCCACGCCGCTGCGCCACCCCGCCCGCCGGCTTGTCGGCGGGCAGTTGCAGCGCGGCGGGTGGCCCAGCCATCCGGGCCAGCCAGTATGCCTGCAGTCGCTCCAGCGGCTCGCCCTGCAGCCAGCCGCGCTGCCAGGCGGCGTAATCGGCGTACTGCCATTGCAGAGGGGGCAGTTGCGCAGGCATGCCCTGGGCCAGGGGGCCATACAGCTGCCCCAGCTCGGCCATAAATACCTCGAACGACCAACCGTCGAAGGCCAGATGGTGGTGGGTCAGCAGCAGGCAATGCTGCTGAGCATCCAGCTGCAGCAGGCTGGCGCGCAGCAGCGGTGGCCGGTTCAGGTCGAACGGCGTGGCCGCCTCGGTGCGGGCCAGCTCGGCCAGCGCGGCCTCATCGGCCACCTGATGCAGCTGCAAGTGAAAGCCTGTGGCCGGATGTATGCGCTGCAACAGCACGCCGTCGTCCAGATACAGGGTGGTGCGCAGAGCCTCGTGCCGCTCCAGCAGCAGGGCCAGGCTGTGTTGCAGCGCCGATGTATGCAGCGGGCCGCGCAGGCGCAGGCTCACGCAGAGATTGTGCTGAGCACTGGGGCCGCTCAACTGCTCCAGCAGCCATAGCCGCTGCTGAGCAAAGCTGGCCGGCAGCGGCCCACTGCGGTCCTGCCGTGCCAGCGGCGGTGCCTGGCGCTGCGCCTGCAGGCCAGCCCGCACCGCACCCCAGCGGGCGGCATGCCCCGCATGGGTGGCAGCGCTATCCGCCATGTTGGGCCGCCGGTGCAGGCAGGGCACCGGCGCCACCGTAATAACGGCAACAGGCGGTACAGATGGGAAACAGCTGGCCGCGCAGATGCTCGCGCACCTGCCTGAGCCGCTCGCCCCGCCAGATCTCCAGCAACGGTTGCTGGTGGATATTGCCTATGGGCAGGTCGTAAAAGGAATGGCAGGTACTGACCTCGCCCCGCGCCGAAATCTCGGCGGCCAGCCAGGGCACGCCGCAGCGGCTCTTGCGGTCTACCATGGCCTGCCAGTTGGCCGAGAAGTATTGCCGGATATTGTCGGCCTGCAGGGTTTTGGGCTGGCTGTGGAACAGGATGCCGCGCTCTGCACAGGCCTGTGCCACGGCCTGCAGCTGGGCTGTCAGGCTGTCGCTGTCTATGCCGGCGAAAATGGCCGGGTCGCGCGCATAGGCACGGGCACAGGGGGCGCCCTGCACGCCGAATTCGGTCTTGAGCACCTCGGCATAGGCCTCGGTCTGGGCATGGGTGGCATAGCTCTGCAGCTCGATGCTGACGCAGGACAACAGGCTGAGATCGATATCCTGCAAAAAGAAGGACGCCACGAAATCGCAATTGGCCGGTGTCACCACATAGGTGATGCCCAGCTCGGGGTAGCGACTGCCCCTGGCCTGCTTCACCGCCTGCAGCTTGGCCAGCCCGCGCATCACCCGCTTGAACACACCACGGCCGCGTTGCCTGTCATTGATGGCCGCCGGGCCATCCAGCGATATCCACAAGCGGGTGGGGCCTTGGTCGACCAGCTGTTCGGCGTATTTCTCCAGCAGCGTGCCATTGGTGGGGAAGGCCAGCTCGCAGCCGCCCTCGCGTATGCGGCGTATCACCTGCCAGATGCCGGGGTAGAGCAGGGGTTCGCCGCCGAAGAACTCGAAGGTGGGCTTGCTCGGCAGGCACTCGTCCACCGTGCGCAGCACCAGCTCGAGATCCAGCGTCGCCAGTTTGTCCAAGCCATGGTAGGCGCCATTGTCACCCCACTCGTAGCACATGGTGCAGCGCAGATTGCACTGCTCCAGCAGCTGTATCACCACCCAGGAAGGGGCGGCCAGTGCGTCGGACAACCGTATCATGCGGCTTGCTCCTGCAGCAGCCTGGCTGCATAGGCCTGCGGATAGTCGGTGCCGCGCCCGGCGTGGGCCAGCAGATTGTGATGCAGCTGTGCCAACAGGGCGGGGTCGAAACCACTGTCGCGCCAGTCCTCGTAGCGTATGCCAAAGCCCAGCTGCAGCCAGATGTCGGCATTGCGGGCCTCGGCATAGCCATAGGGTTCCAGCAGCACGACCGGCGTGGCCGATGCCAGCGAATCGATCAGCGTGCAACCGCCCGGCTTACTGACGATGGCCTGGTTACGGCGTATCACGTCATACAGCACATGGTATTGGGCACGCCGCAGATAGAGGGTTTCACGTGAAGCAGTGACTTCGCCCATGGCTGGGAACTGCAGCTCACCGGCAGCATCGCGGTGCCAGGCCCGCCAGCCGGGCTGCAGCAGGAAGCAGGCGTCGCCGGGCCGGGCGACGGTGGCCTCCGCCTCGGTGTGGATGACGCGATCCAGCGCGAAGCCGGCCTGCGCCAGCGCCTCGGCCCGCGCCTGGTAGGTGCCTATGCCCCAGCCGCCGCCATGGACGGTCAGCCGCGCCTGCCGCTGCTGCCAGGGCAGGGGTGGGGCGCTACCCACGGGTATCTCATGCACCAGCCGGCCGGCATCGCCATGCCATAGCCAGATTTCCCGGCCCTGGGCGGCGAGATCGGCATGCACCCGGAAAGACGCCGACATCTCGGCATCGATGCGGCAATGGTCTATCTCCAGCGCCCAGCCGGTCTGGGCCTGGTAGCGCGCCAGGATGGGCAGCCAGAAGCCTGACCACACCATGAAATGGCGGCAGCCTTGCCGGGCCCAGTCCGCCAGCAAGGTCTGCAGCCGTTCGCCGTCGAGGCAGCCCTGCACGTCGCGGGCCATGCGGTGGGCCAGCTGCGCCAGGGCAAAATCGGCGTGATGTGCCTCGCCGTGGGCAATATGGCTTTGCTGGCGGCTGGCGGTGTAATAGTCCTCCAGCACCTCACAGCGCACGACCAGCCCCTGCTGGCGCAAGCGTCCCTGTATCAACAGGGCGGGGATATAAACCCCCAGCCCGACGGCCGAGGTAAGGATGACGGCGACCGGCGCACTCATGCCAGCCCCGTTGCCGCCTGGCGCCGTGGCATGTTCTGCAGAAAGCCCGCCAGGGTGGCGATGGAGCGCAGGTAATCGAACTCCAACGCGTCGAAGTCGATCTCTATGCCCAGGCGCTCCTCCACCTCCAGCATGAACTGCAGCATCTCCAAGGAATCAAGCCCGACCTCGTTGATCAGGTCGGCGGTATCACCCAGGCTCTGGGCCAGGGCAGGTTCACGCTTGAGTTTGGCCACGATGGCCTTGATGGTTGCGATGGTGGTTTGCATGTTTTCCTCCGCCGTCCTGGCACGCTAGCCCAACTCGTCCAGACGGCTGTTCTTGATGGCCAGGCCTATCCCCATGTAGGGGCCCAGACCGGGGTATTGCTCGGTGTACTCATGGCAGGTCCAGCCGGGCAGCGCCTTGATCTCCTGCCAGACCTTGGCTATGCCGGGACAGCCGATATTGCTGATATCGTGGAAGGCAATCATGTTGGCGTAGGGCGCCAACGCGGCGAACTCCCGCCGACACTGGTTTTCCTCATGGTGCGAATCGATGAACACCAGGTCTACGGTGCCGTACTGCTGCAGCAGCGCCGTGAACTCGGCGGACTGGCTGTTGAGGCAGGCAAACCGGCTGCGCGGGTTGATGGCCTGGTATTCGGTCATGGCAGCGCAAGGAATGATGTCCACCCCCACGGCAAAATCCAGCGGCCGAAACCGCTCCAGCAGTGCCACCGTGGCCAGGTAGCTGCCGCCGTGGCGTATGCCCAGCTCCAGATAGGAGCGCACCTGCAGGCAGGCCAGCTGGGCCAGATAGGGGCCGAACTGGATGGGGTACTGCCAGATGCGCAGGCCCTGGCCGCAACTACCATGCAGTGCGGGCGGAAACTCCGCCAAGCCTTCGTCATTGAGGCCCAGTTGCGGCAGCAGCGTGACGAGATGGTCGGGCTGGGCCAGCCACTCGGCCGGCTGCTGCTGGATCAGCGACAGCCTGGCCAGGTCTACGGCACGGGGCCGCAGGCCCTTGAGCAGGCGCCAGGCACTCTCCTGCACCGACGGTTGGCGTGCGACTTCATCCAATGCTCTTCCTCCTGTCTGTACCTGATCAGGTCAGCGCTCGGGCCCATGCCCTGTGACGCGCTTCACAAGTCATGCAGTGATGGCTTGCATCACCAAAGGTTTAGCGCCATGTTAGTTCATCGCCCAACTGGGCATAGTGAAGGACTTCACAGATGCGTCTGCCCGGCTCCCTGCTGCAGGATTATCTGGCGCGCAGCGCACAGCAACTGCCCGACAAGATCGCCCTGGTCTACGGCCACCAGCGTCTCAGCTACGCCGAGCTGGCCCGCCAGAGCGACGCCCTGGCCCACGCCCTGCTGCAGGCCGGCCTGGTGCGCGGTGATCGGGTCATCGTACTGGCCGATAACAGCGTCGCCAGCGTGCTCGCCCTGTGGGCGGTGCTCAAGGCCGACGCGGTGGTCTGCCCGGTGAGCCCGCATACCCGTAGCGACAAGCTGGCCTACTACCTGCACGACACCGGCGCCCGTGCCCTGATGGCCGATGCCGCACTGGCCGACCAGCACGCCCCCCTGCTAAGGCAATCCCACCAGCTCGCCTGCGTGCTGGTCGACGGCGTTGCCACCCAGCCGCTGCCCGGGCTATGCAGCCATGATGCCGCGCTGGCCGCTTTGCCACCCGGCTTCCAGCCACCGGGGCAGAACCTGGATATCGATCTGGCCGCCATCCTCTATACGTCGGGCAGCACCGGCGAGCCCAAGGGGGTGATGCTGAGCCACCGCAACATGCTGGCCGCCACCGCAGCCATCAACCACTACCTGGGCAATCGGCAGGATGATGTGATCCTGGCGGCCTTGCCGCTGTCGTTCGACTACGGCCTGTACCAGCTGATCCTGGCCACCGCTGTCGGCGCCAGGGTGCTGCTGGAGCGCTCCCACGCCATCCTGCCGCAACTGCTGGCCCGCGCCAGGCGCGAGGCAGTCACCGCCTGGCCTTTAGTCCCCAGCGTGCTGGCGCTGCTGGCCGAAATGCCCTTGGACAGGGTCGGGCTGCCTCATCTGCGCTATCTCAGCAGCACTGGCGCTGCATTGGCGCCGGGCCATATCGCCACCGCACAGCGGCTGTTCCCCCAGGCCCAGCTCTTTGCCATGTATGGTCTGACCGAGTGCAAGCGCTGCAGCTATCTGCCGCCGCAGGACTTGCCGCACAAACCCGACAGTGTGGGCCTGGCCATACCCGGCACCGAACTGTGGCTGGTGGACGAGGCCGACCAGAAGCTGGGGCCGGGGCAGGTAGGACAGCTGGTGATACGCGGTGCCACCGTCATGCGGGGCTACTGGAACAAACCCGAGGCCACCGCTCGCCGCCTGCGGCCCGGCCCCCTGCCCGGCGAGCAGGTGCTGTACACCGGCGACCTGTGTCGGCAGGACGAAGCGGGCTATCTGTACTTTGTGGCGCGGATGGACGAGGTGATCAAATCACGCGGCGAAAAGGTGGCGCCGCGCGAGGTGGAGCTGGCCCTGCTGGCACAGCCCGGCGTCAGGGAGGCGGCGGTCATCGGTGTGCCCGACCCCGTCTGGGGCCACGCCATCAAGGCCTATGTACTGCCAGCCAGCGGTGCCTTGCTGGATGTCGACAGCCTGCTGGCCGCCTGCCGGCGGCAATTGGAACCCAGCCATGTACCCCAGTACCTGAGCCTGGTGGAGCAGCTGCCACGCACCAGCAGCGGCAAGGTCGACAAGACGGCCCTGTCGGTTGCAGACAGCCAGTAGCTACAATCGCCCATCCGCCGCACCCTGCGGCAGGGCCGACTTGAGGTCGTATAGCACATGGCCGGGCTGACCCAGCGCCCGCAGGCCCGCCACGCCCCAGTGCAAAAACTCCGGCTGCGGCACGGCCAGCACCAGGGCGGCATAGCGGCCCGGTTGGGGTGGTTGGCTCAGGAGGCGGAGGTCGTACTGCCTGAAGGCCTCGGTGGCATCGACCCAGGGGTCGTAGATATCCACCCTGGCACCGCAGGCCTGCAGCTCGCGCACCAGGTCTGCCACCTTGGTATTGCGGATATCGGGGCAGGCTTCCTTGAAGGCAAAGCCCAGCACCAACACCGGGGCGCCCGCCACGGCCAGGCCAGCCCGTGCCATCAGCCGTAGCACCTCGCCCGCCACATGGTGGGCCATGCCCTCATTCACCTGCCTGGCTGCCAGCACCAGCTGCGGCGTATGGCCAACGGTGCGGGCCTGGTGGCACAGATAATAGGGATCGACGCTGATGCAGTGCCCCCCCACCAGGCCAGGCCGGTAGGGCTGGAAGTTCCACTTGCTACCGGCCGCTTCCAGCACCTCCACGGTATCCAGCCCCAGGCGCGAGAACACCATGGCCAGCTCGTTCACCAAGGCGATATTGAGATCGCGCTGGGTGTTTTCTATCAGCTTGGCCGCCTCGGCCACGGCAATGCTGCCGGTACGATAGACGCCCGCCGGCACGACGCAGCCGTACAGGGCCTCGATGAATTCTGCCGCCGCCGGGGTAGAACCCGACACCAGCTTGCAGATATCGGCCAGCCGCCGCGTGCCATCGCCAGGGCTGACCCGTTCAGGGCTATAGCCCACCACAAAGCCGGTGTTGAAGGAGAGACCCGATACCTGGGCCAGCAGCGGGGCGCAATGCGCCTCGGTCACCCCGGGGTAGACGGTGGATTCGTAGATGACCACCGCGCCCGCCGCCATGGCCTGGCCGACCAGCCGGGTGGCCGCCAGCACTGCGGCAAGATCAGGCTGCAGCGCCGCATCCAGGGGAGTAGGCACGGTGACGATATAGACATTGCAGCCTGCCAGGTCGGCAGCCTCGCTGCTGCAACGCAGCTGGCTTGCCGCCACCAGTTCGGCGGCGCTCAGCGAGCGGGTGGCGTCGTGGCCCTGCTGGATGGCGGCCACCCTGGCCGCATCGGTATCAAAACCCAGCACCGGGAATAATCGGGCAAAGGCCACCGCCAGCGGTAGCCCCACATAGCCCAAGCCCAGCACGGCTAGGCGTACGGGCTGGCCATCGGGATGCAAGGGGGGTAGAGACACGCACAGGCTCCGGTAGGCGGCAGACAATGGCGCCATCCTAGCAGCCGCCCTGGCGGTTTGCCTGTGGGCAGGTTCACAGGCCTGCAAACCCGGCAGGCAGAAAAAAAGCCAAGTGTCCGGCTGGAACGCTTGGCTTTCAGTGTGCCCGCAGGCGACTGTGTTTGGGCAGCTTGGCCCTGAGGTAGGCATGCTGATCGGCCAGCACATTGCGGCCACTGAGCAGGAAATGCTCGAACCGGCAGGGTGCGTAAGGCACATAGATCAGGGGGCGGAAATCCTCCACCATCTTGGCGCCTTTGGCCTGGTTGCAGTCACGGCAGGCAGTCACGCAATTGGTCCAGGTATCCTTGCCACCACGGCTGCGGGCCAGGATGTGGTCACGGGTCAGGTAGCGGCGGGCAAGACGGCGGCCACAGTAGCCACAGGTATTCTGGTCTCGCTTGAACAGCAGGGTATTGTCGCGGTCGCTCAGCACCAGCTGATCCCAAGCCATGGAGGCCATGATCTCGCTGCCGGCAATGGCAATGATGGGCGCCACTTCAATGCGCGAACGGGCACCATGGTGGTTGTAGCCGCCACGGAATACGGCACGGGCACGGCCCAGTTCCCACGCCACCTTGTTCTTGGCGTAGTAGGTTACGGCTTCTTCGGGATTCAGCCAGGCATAGGGTCGGCCGGCGATATCGAGGGTCAGCACTTGCTTCATGGTCATGATGTCACCTTGGTTACATGTATCTGGTTTTCTCTGGGTTGGTATCGCGCCAAGGGCCGCGCGCGATATACGGCATCCGGGCATCACAAGACCCCACCCTTGCCTGCAGTGTAGTCTCTATGGCGCCATGTGAATCAATAACTTGCTGGCATAGGCACGACAGCACCGGCCGGCCGCCGCCGCAGCGGAAAACCGAACCAAGCGACGGCAACCGGGCCACCGCCCGACACCTGAATATATCCACACAGGCCCCCGCCATGCCCGTGCGTGGCCCATCCCCATCTACCCCAGGCACCTACGGTGCAAGGGCATGGCGGGCCTCCCTTTCCACAGCCAGCCAGACCGTGGCGTTCTGGTGGGAGGCAGCCTGCCTCCCCTATCGGGCGCAGCACCCCGGCATCTGCCAGACGGGCGTGAGGGCGCCCTGGTGCTGCATGGATGTGTCTCCCCCGGCACACCGGCATCGCAAGCCAGTGCCTACGTGCAAGTTGCCAGGAGGTGAAGATGGCGACCCAGGAAGGAATCGAACCTCCAACCTTCGGATTTGGAATCCGCTGCGCTGCCAATTGCGCTACTGAGCCGGATATAGATGCCCGCTGAGGCAGAGTGTGGCCGAACAGATTCTGATTAAAGAGCCAAAGCTGTTAGGGTTACTTGGTCGAAGCGGTCAGGTTCGAACTGACGACCCCCTGGTCCCAAACCAGGTGCGCTACCGGGCTGCGCTACGCTTCGAGAACAGATCAATATCTGGCACAAGCGCCGGGAGCGCCTGGCAGATGCCATTACGGGCGTGGGATTCGAACCCACGAAGGCAGCCAACCGCCGCCCGCCTTACCAGCAGGCTCCCGCCGAAAATCTGGCCGCCAAGGGTAGGGCGCAGCGCTATTAAGCGCCGCGAATTGCCCCACTACGGTCAGCACTTTTTAATTACCCGAGTTGTTTATCTACCTGAATTGGCAAGGGTGGAGGGATTCGAACCCCCGACCACATGGATCAAAGCCATGTGCTCTACCCACTGAGCTACACCCCAACAAAAGAATGACACCGGTTCGACGGCAATGCAGGCCGTGCCCTACAGCGCGGGCCGCCAGGTCACACGAGCCGCGCCATCTATCGTGGCCAGCTGGTTCTGCCTGCGTATCTCAACCATGCTGCGACTGGCCCTGACCAACACCCCGCCACGGCTCAGCAACTCGCGCGCGGCCTGCATGGCCAATGGGGTCAGCGGCTCGAAGGCATCGAGCGACGGCTTCTTGATGCTTGTAGGGTTTGCCATGATGACTCTCCTTCCTGCCACACCTGGGCACGATTGAATGAATGAAAAGCATGTACTTGGGGGAGACCGATCGGATTCGAACCGATGACCACCGGGACCACAACCTGGGGCTCTGCCAACTGAGCTACGATCTCCCCGAAGTACACGCGAAACTGGTATACCGCTCAGCAAAGGACGGCATTTTTCAAGCACTTAGATCCATAACAGACTCTAAGATGTATCAAATTCACGTAAGCAGCCTCTGCACCGCTGCCCCTAACCTGGCAGCCATCGCACCCGCGACCTTGCCGGCACAGGCAGGCAACAGCCAGCACAGAAGCCACTTACGTGAATGCGCGGAAGGTGGGATTCGAACCCACGGCCTCGACCACATTGGGTCGCGCTCTACCGATTGAGCTACATCCACGCGGCTGCCCCGGCAACCACGCCATGCACATGCTGGGCACGGGGGAGGGGGGCAGTACGACGCCATGTTGTGAAAGATCGTTGCTGTCCGTATCCGATAAGTACCGGGAACAGGCCCCGCCGAGCGAGGGCTTTACTGCTGCTGGGTTGCGGGCCGGTGCCAATGTCCGGCAGGCACGCCGCCCGCTTGAGGTGAAGGTTCATCGATAACTCCAATGCCAAGAAAACAAAAAGCCCGGAGTCCATTTGGAGCATCCGGGCTTGGAGCCTGATCGAGTGTTTCGATCCGTCGCTAGCGTATTCCTCCAGCGACCTGTGGGGTAAACCCCGGATGCATCCTGTACATATGCCATGCCTGTTGGTACTGATTGAGCTTGCCCAGGCAGACTTCTTGGTGCTTGCGCTCATGGCGGCCGACTGGCTGGCCTGCCAGCGTCGGCTTGGCGGCAAACGCCTGAGCCACGCTCTCCGGCAACCCGAGGCGAGCGGCGCCAGCGCCGGCCGCAACAGCCAGCCACGACGTCATGCGCCGGCTGACTGCTATCAGGTTGATGGAAAGGGTGTTCACGTTTGCAGCTCCAGTTCGAAATTCAAGTGTGCCGGCCCGCTATCGGGCTGGTATGGGATGCAGTATGGCACGATAAAAAAGCCGCGCGCAAGCCCCTGCAATCAATTTATTTCCATCTGATGCACATTTTCTTCACCAAAGGGCCATAAAGTGCGCCTGGCGACCCGCTGCGGTATGATGCGAATGTCGTAGTGAGGAACGACATGCATGCCAGATACCACCGATTCCGCCAGCACACCGGCCGGCCAGGGCTATAAGTATGGCCAACGCCGCCTTGCACTCAATGTCCGGGTGCTGATGGCCCAGCACGGCTACCGCGATATCTCCAAGCTCTACCGCGAGCTCATCAGCCGTGGCTGCGATATCTCCTATTCGCAGTTCAAGCGCATCGTCGACAACCAGGCCGAAAAGCTCAATACCAATGTCCTCGATGCCCTGCTCAATCTGTTCGATTGCCGCATAGACGAGTTGTTCATCACCCTGGATACCCCGCCGGACTAGCGCCTGCTTGTGGATAAAGTCATAGCCGGGTGATAACGGGTGCAGCAGGCTTTCCCAGTTTGCCCCCCGCCCTCACTGGCTTTCATCAGCAACGGAACAGGCCGCACGCCAGTAATGAATCGAACACTCACGGGCCTGTTGTACCCGCACCGAATCTCGCCACCACTCACCCATATGGGGTATGACCGGCCTGCGCCCACTGCGTAGCATGCAGCCGGTCATATAAAACACCAAAGGGAGAGGGTAGTCAGATGACCGATCAGGCCAATGCCACCAATCAAACATTGTCCACGGCGCATGCGCTGCTGCAGGGCCTGCCTGCAACCGGGTTCGACGACACGGCCTTGCTGGCCTTCTATGAACAACAGCTGGGCAAGGTATCAGCCACCCCATTCCACGCCGAAGCGCTGGACGGTTACTGGCAGGGCCGCATCCTGAGCATAGCGTCCGATATCTACGGGCCAGGCACCCATATCTATGCGTCCTGCGGGCTCAGCGATCCCGAGGCCTTCGGCGGAGAGCGGGAAGCCGGCTTGGGTTATGAGCTGCTGGTGATCAGCCAGGGCCCCGCCGACTGGGCGCTACAGGTAATCGCACAGACCCTGTATGCCGAGGTGGTCAACGAGGCAGGTTTTCTGGAAATCGTGGAAGCACACGATGGCATGACCACCGGCGGGCTGGATATCGGCGTAGCGGCGCCGGTCAACCTGATGATCACCAAGGCTTTCGCCCCGCTGCCGCAGACCCTGCAGTCGGCCGCTGGCCCGGTTGAGATGCTGGTGATCACCGTCATCACCGACGAGGAAGTCACGCTGTCGCGCAAGTCCGGCACGCCAGCCTTGCTCAAGCAGCTGATCAGCCAGGGAGTGGGCCAACTCAGCGATCTGGAGCGCGTCCTGCCCAAGCAGGGCGGCTTGTCGCGGCTCTGGTCGCGCCTGACCGGCTAGGCGACATAGCCATCGGGATGGGCCAGGCAGCAGCAGTCTGGCTGCCTGGCCCATCCTGGTCGCGACACAACTATTCACACTCGCCCCCAAGCAGGCGGGCATGCCCGCAAGCGGCTGCTAGAATTCGCCCCGACATGCCAAATGCATGCGAACTATCTGATAATCAGGGAGAAATACTGTGCAAGAAATCTATGAGGGCGGCCCCAGTGGCGGCATGGCGGTAAACAGCCGCGCCGAGTTCATCCGCTCCACCTATGTCCACCTCAGTGTGGCCATGCTGTCGTTCGTGGCCATCTCGGCCGTCTTCCATGTCGCCGGCCTGGGCCGCGCCATGCTAAGCGTACTGGCCGGCGGCAAGTATATGTGGCTGGCCTTCATGGGCGGCTTCATGGTGGTGGGCTGGCTGGCCACCCATCTGGCCGATAATGCCGAGAGCAACCAGAAGCAGCTGGTTGGCCTGAGCATCTACGTGCTGGCAGAGAGCCTGATCTTTGCCCCGCTGTTCGCCCTGGCGGCCGTCATCTCGCCTGCCGCCATCCCCGCCGCCGGCTTTATCACCCTGCTGCTGGTCGGTGGCCTGACCTGGACGGCCTTCTCCACCAAGAAGGACTTCTCTTTCATGGGCGGCATGCTGCGCATCGGTGGCATGGTCGCCGTGGGCGCCATCATCGCCAGCGTGATCTTCGGCTTCCAATTGGGCATCTGGTTCTCCGCCATCATGGTGGTGTTTGCTGGTGGCTGTGTGCTGTACGACACCTCCAACATCATTCATCACTACCCCACCGACCGCCCCGCCGGCGCCGCCCTCCACCTGTTCGCATCCATCGCGCTGATGCTCTGGTACGTGCTGCGCATACTGCTGTCGCTGGCCAGCAGCGACGATTGATCGCTGCCCCGGCGGCATGAATGCCGCCACCGCCGCAATCCTTTGGCGCAGCCCAGCCAGCAGGCTGGGCTGCGCTCTTTCCTTCATTGCATACCGATACTTACATTCTGTCATGATCGATAAAATCAAAAGCTTTCTGCTAGTACCCGTCCTTATCCTCGTCGGCATAGGCCTGCTCTATAGCGGCGTGCAGGAATACCGCCACAGCAAGGCCCTGAATGACCACGGCAAGCTGGCTGAGGCCGTGATCGAACAGGTGAACTGGTCCACCAAGCGTGGCCGTGACCGCAACTTCAAGGCCGATATCCGCTTCACCACCGAAGCCGGCCAGGAAATCGCCGGTTCGGTCGAGCTGCCCGATACGCAAGGCAAGCAACTGCGCGACAGCGACGCCCCCGGCACGCTGAAGGTGAAGTACCTGCCGGAAGACACCACGGTGGTAGAACTGGCCGACCACCAGGACAACTCCGCCGGCATGTTCGGCGGCGGCGCCGTGGCCCTGCTGGCTGCCGTAGGCGTGGTGCTCTACCGTCGCTACAAGAAGAAATCCGCTGGCGAGATGGAAACGGCTGCTGCCTGATCTACGGTAGCCAGGCAGAAAACAAACACACCGGCTCAAGGCCGGTGTGCTTATTTGTTCCCTTCCCCCCGATAGTTTCCCTATCTTGAAGTACAGCGAGGCACCTTGCACCTGTACCCACATGGTTTTTGTTTGCCTGGTTTAAGGCAATACAGCTGCAAAACAGAAGGAATAGACCGATGTTCGAGTCGACAAGAGATGCGCTAACCCTACCCGTCCTTGCTGTGGTGGGCGCCATCATGTTGTACCAAGGCTATCAGGAACGCCGCGACAACCGGGCGCTGGAAGATCATGGCGTAACGACCGAAGCCACCATCGAAAGTGTGGACTGGCAGACCATAGACTGGCGCAACCGGAACTACTCGGCCAGCATCCAATATGAAACCGAAAGCGGACGTTCGGTGCGGGCCTCGGTTGATCTATCCGACCGCCTGGGCAAGAGCCTGCGGAATCAATCTCCGCGCGATATGCCGCCATTGGAGATACGCTATCTGCCCGAGGACACCCAGGTCGTCGTGCTGTCCAATCACGCAGATAGCTCGGATTTCCTGCTTGGCGTTGGCGCCGCCTGCCTGCTGGGCGCAATAGCCATGGCCATCTATCGCCGAAGCTGAGCGGCCCGGCACTGGCCGGCATGCCTGCGACCAGAATCCGGGGAGTGCTCCACAGGGGGATGGCTAACGACGCTTTGCGCCGCCAACAGGGTTTTGTTGGCGCGCTTAGTGCAACACCCCATCGAACAGGATGCCCACCACCAAGGCCAGGGCAAAATGCCAGCCGCTGATATGGCGGGTGCGCAGGGCATACAGCATCAATGCCAGGCCACATAGCGGCAGTAACCAGAAGCGCCCCAGCACTCCGATGGCCAGCAGGGCCATGAACTGGCCTACGGCCAGCAGGCCGTAGTACTGCTGCACCCAGCCAGCGCCAGCCGGGTTGGCGCCCTGCGGCTGGGCTGCAGGCGGTGTGGCCGTGGGGCGGCTGGATGTACTCTGTGGCACCGGGGCGGGCTTCGCGGCCTCGCGCGCTGCGGCACGCTGCTCGCGTTGCTGCTGGTCGGTCTGCTCCAACTGGGGCACAGGCCGTGCAGCCGGCAGCCAGATGCGGCCCGGCGTCTGCCGGCCTTCGGCGCTGGCCGAGCGGAAAGCGCGGCGATAGCCGGTGCTGGCGGGCGCCGGCAGTACCGAGCCCCACTTGGCACGCAGCAAAGCGGCCCGCTGGCACAGCGGCTCGCCCTTGGCGGGGTCCACCATGGCGATAAAGCGGGCATAGCCCTCCAGCGCGGCAATGACGTTGCTGTTGCCATTCCACTGCTTGCCCAGCGGGCCATCCTTTTCCACCTGGAACAGCGTCGCCCGGAAACGACGCAGCGTATCGCGGCAGATGGCCGGCTGCCGGTTCACCACCACGCCGGTCACTTCCTGCCGGCTGGCAGCGCGCATGATGCGCTGCTTGTCCGGGTGCAGGGTAAAGCCCTCGTCGGCGATAATGCGCTTGACCCGCCAGAGCAGCCGGGCCAGGCCGTCGGCCTGGGGGGCATCGGCCGAGAAGGTCATATCGTCGGCATAGCGGGTATAGCTAAAGCCCAGCTTCGCCGCCGTGGCAGTGAGCCGCCGGTCCAGCCGCCGGCACAGCAGATTGGTGATGGCCGGGCTGGACGGCGCGCCTTGCGGCAGGCAGCGTTCACCCGTCTGCACATGGTAGCGGTTGCCATCCAGCTCCACCTCCTCGCTGGGCGTCTCGGTACAGATCAAGGCCAGCAAGGTCGCCATCTGGCGCGAATAGCCAAACGACTGGAACAGGCCCCGCACGCGCGGATAGGCGATGGAGGGGAAGAAATTCTGCAGATCCAGGTTCAGCACCACGGCGCGGCCGACATGGGGCAGGGCGTTACCGACGATGGAACGCCCCGGCACAAAGCCGTGCGCCGCCTCATGCAGTGGCAGCTTGGCCAGGATACGGTCCAGCACCCAGTACTGGGCACGCTTCAGGCGCGGCATGGGGGCCGAGATCAGCCGCACGCCACCGGTCTTCTTGGCAATTCCGAAGCGGCGGTAATGACTGATGCGCGAGACACTGCGGTGATAAGCCAGAAAGCGCAGCTCGGCCAATGGCACACCCATGGCATCGGCCAGCGCTTGCGGCCCATCGAGCAGCGGCAGCTGCTTGCTTGTCAGCCTGGCGGCATCGTGGCGCGCGTCAACCAGGCCCGCCGATACACCGGCGCCCAGGTAGGTGATGTCCTGTTGCATGCGGGCATGCCATGCGGTGGCACGCTCGTAGCGCAGCTGGGCATGGCGCTGGCGGGTTTCCTCGCGGCGGCGCTTGGCAGCCGCCATGCGCTCTTTCTTCATCTCCAGCAGCGCGGCCTGTGGGTCGCGCACACGGGCCAGGTTGCGGTTGATATGTTGCAGCTCCTGGATCAGCGCGGCTTCCTGTTCGATCAGCGCAGCCACCTCGCCCTCACCGGGCGAAGCCTGGCCCTGGGGCCAGAAGCCCAGGCGGCGCATTTCTTCCAGGACGACGGCGTCCTTGCTGCTGTTACGGATGCGCGCGATGACTGCTTCGCGGCTGGTTTGGGCGGCGTCGCTCATAAGGTGGCGCTACGCCGGGCAGGACAGAGGGGGAACGCGATGGCGGGGTTCTCATCGAAGAGCCTTGTAGACTGGACTGTTCCACTCGAAGCCGTAACGCACCCCTAGCGCCATCGGGCTTGGCACAAGCCGCACCGTCATGGCGCTAGGGGTGTGTTACGGCCCAGTGAAGAGCAGGCCAGTGACGCGTGGGGCAGCTAGGTACAAGGACGGCGATCCACCGTCCGGGTTGCAAGAGCCACCCCGCCATACGCGAGCCCGAGTCTATCAGACCCGGCGTTTTCTCCTCAAGGTAAAGACTGGGTTCATTCCAAGCCGGCCCAGCATGGGCCGGTATCCGGTATCGCTATTGCGTCGCCTGGCCTGCACGCTGGCGGCCAGCCGCCAGTCGCGCGGCCAGCATGTGCTCGCAGGGGCCTTTGTTGAGCCGGTTGCGGACAAAGTAATCGCATTGGCAGCTGGCCTCCACCAGCCGCTCATCGCCATCCAGCACCAGCCTGACCGGCCGCTTGCGGCCAGCGTCGTCTACCAGGGCCTCTATCACCCGACCGGCCGCCTGGGCCTGTATCGCCAGCTTGCCCACTTGGCCGGCGGCCACCATGCCGGCCGCACGCTCCTCCCGCTCGTTGCCGTAGCGCAGCTGATCCAGCGGCAGCGGCTCGCGCGACAGCTCGCGCAGCCGGTAGGCACGATCGCCCAGGTCGTAGACCACCCGCCCAGCCTCGGCAAACAGCAGCAGGCAGGATTCCGCCACCTGTGGGTCCAGCCCGGCGGCGGCACCCAGCTCGGTGGGCGTCAGCTTCCAGTGCTGGGCCAGGGTCTGGTAGACCTTCTCGCGGGTCAGCGCATCGGCATGCTTGCGAGGGCCCAGCAGGTCGAACTGGCCGGCGCCCGACCAGTCATTGGCGGTCCAGCCCGACAGCCCCAGGGTAAAGCGCAGGCCCGAGCCTTCCACCACCCAGAAGCTGGGCAGGCCGGTGCCCAGCAGATGGACTTCCACCGTCTGCGCCAGCGCAATGAAGCGCTCCAGCGTCAGCAAGCGGCGGCGGCCCCAAACCCGTATGGTCTGCGGCTCGGTGGCCGTGTGGCTGGAACGCGGGCATACCACTTCCACGCCCCAGGGCTCGAACACGGCCCGCACCGGCTTACCCGGCTCCAGCTCGAAGCGGATGGCGCGCGGCCCGGCCTTCTCCTTGCGACGCCGTAGCAGCAGACAGAAGTTGTGCAGATCCATGGGGTGCAGATGGAGCCTGTGGCCCGGCTGGGCCATGGCCGCGCTGACCTGCAGGAAGCCGCGCACCCAGCTATCGGGCACGTCTATCTTGTGTTCCACAAACCCAGGGTCGTCGCCGGTCTGGACGGTAAAGCCCTCGGCCGCCACCGCCAGCCGCGTGGTCTTGTAGTCGCGTATCTTCTGGAACTCGTCATACAGCGCGGCCGAGTAATCGATATTGGTGGTGCCGCAGGCAAACTCGCCACGGTGATCAAACGCCTCATGGCTGCAACTGACGCTGGCATAGGTCGATTCATCGCGGCTAAAGCACTCGAAGAACACCCGGTCCGGATGCACGGTGATTACCGGATCCAGCATGATCCACAGGCTGCGATCGCTGGCGTAGATATGGTCGAAGTAGCGCTGCCTGGCCTTCCAGAAAGGGGCCAGCATGGCCTGCTTGCGCCGCTGCACCTCGCCCAGCTGGGCCTGCACCGCCTTGGCCTGGCCCTGCAGTTCGCCGGCCCGTTCCATGAACTCGGCCAGCAGGGCGCCTTCCTGCGACTGCAGCCAGGCCTGGTATTCGCTGTGATCGCGCTGGCGGGTACGCAGATCCGACACCACTACGTCATGCAAAGCCGAGATCGCCTCGCGGAAGGGCAGATGGCGATTGATGTCGGCCACGAAATGCACGGGCTTGCGCAGGGTGTCGGGCGCAAAGCTGATACCGGTGCTGCTGGCATCGTTGCTGACCCGGCTCTCGCCGTAATAACGGTACTGAAACTCCATCAAGCCACCTCTCGCACAGCCGCCGCATGCACGGCCAGACCCGTTGCAATGGCGGGATAACGCCGGCGTATATCGTAAAGACCGGCGATGTACTGCGCCCGGTCGGTCAGGGCTACCGTCACGGCCAGGTGCTCGAACAGCGTGGCCACCTCGCGCGCGGCGGGCTCGGATGCGGCCGCCCGCTGGCGCAGGAAATCCAGCACCGCAGTCTTGGCCGCACGGCCACGGTTCACCTGGGCCAGCACGGTCAGGAAGTAAGGCCGCAGCCGCACCAGGGATGCCACGTCGTCAGCCACCGCATGCTGCAGATAGTCGGCCACAAAACGCTGCACCTTGAGCGAAGGGTGCTGGGCCAGCGCCATCAGGGCCTCGGTATCGCTACCCTGGGCCAGCCGGCCGCCCAGCAGAGCACAGCCCAGGGCCTGCACATCGGCATGCTCGTGGTCGCACAGCTGAATCAGCTGCGCCATCTGCCAGTCTGCCGCCGCCACCCGCGCCTGCAGGCAGGCAATCAAGGCGCCACGGGCGTCATCCCAGCGGTTGGCCAGGGCTGGCAGCAGGCCGTCCACGCCCAGCGCAGCAAAATTGGCCGCCACCATCGCCAGCGCCCGTTGCCGCACGGCCAGGGTCTCGTGGCGGGTCAGCCTGACCCACAGGCTCAGCGGCAGCTCGGCGTCGCTATAACCGTCCAGCAACCAGCTACCCAGGCGCTGGGCCGCACGGCTGCGGGCTTCCAGCAGGCGCTGGGTGGTGTCATGCGGCTGCTCACGGCTGGCCTGGGCCAGCGGCCCGGTCAACAGGGCCAGCACCTCGTCCTGCAGGCCCGCTATGGTCTCGGCCCGGAACACCACGTCCAGCAGGTTGGGCATCAGGCCCGCCAGGAAGGCCGCATCCAGCCCGGCCAAACGCAGCATCAGCGGCTGCACGGCGTGGCGCACGGTAGCCGCCGGGCACAGGGCAAAGCGGGCAATCAACTCGGCCTGGGTCAGCAACACCGGCTCGGGCAGGGCGCCCAGCAAGCGGATGGCAGCGGCCAGCACCCGCTCGTCCTCGCTCTGTAGCAAGGGGCGGTAACTGGCCGGCGGCAGGCTGCTGACGGGTTGCTCGTGGGCGATCAGCCAATCCATGGCCAGGCAGACCACCGGCACGGCGGCATGCTGCAGCAGCCCTTGCAGGCGGCCATGGTCCACCTTGCCGGCCGCCGGGCGGAAGGTATTGCTCACCAGCCAGGCCAGGTTGTCGCAGATAGGTTCCAGCGCTTCGGTGGCCGGGTCGGCATCATCCAGCCAATCGAGCAGCCTTTGCACCGTGGCCTCGGCCACCCCTGGCATGGCCAGGGCGGCCTGGCATAGCAGGCGGCTCAGCTTGCGTACCCTGGCAGTGCGAGCCAGCAGCACCGCCGTGACCAGTGTGGGGCTGCTGGCATGGCCGGCCGGGTCTGCCTCCAGCAAGGCCAGGGCCGCATCGCAGATGGCTGGGTGGCGGCTGCCCACCAGCAGCGCCAGCCAGGCCTCGCGCCGCTCGCGGCCGGGCTCGGCGGCAATGCGCTGGAACAGGTAATCGTAGGCAAACTGGGCGGTAGCGGTATATGGGCTGTTGAGCAGGCGGCGCCACAAGGTATCGCTGATGCCAGCGCAATAGGCCGGCTGCCCAGCCAGGGCACGGGCGGCAAAGCACTGCACCTGCTCGGCGCGGGATTCCAGCGCCAGCCTCAGCAGCAGATCGGGCCGCTGATCCCAGCGCTCGGCCAGGGGCTCCAGCCGTGCCCCTAGCGTGACCGGCAGAGCCTGATCGGCAGCCCAACTGCTGGCATGACGGTTGCTGCGCACCAGCCCACCAGGGCGGAACAACAGGCGGTTGAACAGGGTAGCATCGTGGTGGCGGTAATGGTATTCGCGCCGGGTCTGGTAGCGGCGGCCATCCCATACGCTACGGCTGACTTCCATATCGGGCTTGGCCGCCGCATCGTCATACTGCAGCAGGGCCGCAAAGGCCAGCGGTGGAAACTCCGCGCTGCCTGCACCGCCCAAGCGGCGCAACGTGCGCCAACCGCGCTGCACCAGGTAGCGGCGGGTACGTTGCGAGTAGGCCAGGCGACTGTCCTGGCGGACCAGCTCGTCGCTGATGCGTACCCAGCGGCCATCCAGATACCTGCCCTGGCCTTCGTAAGCATGATGGAAAGCGGCGCCAGTCTGCTCGAAGCGCCGCTGCAGCAAGGCCCACACCGTCGCATCGCCGCGGAACTCCGCCGCCTTGTACAAGCGCCTGGCGGTACGGAAGCTGCCGGCCGCAAACGGTAGCTGCGCCAACTCATCCAGCAGCAACTGCCGCGCCAGCGGCTGGGCCAGCGCAACCTGATCCAGCTGTTCCAGCCACTCGGCACGCTTATGCCGCTGCCATGTATCGGCATCGGCCAGCACTCGCGCCAACTGCGCCGGCTCGCCCGCCTGCCAGGCCTCGCGCAGGGGCAGGGGCCAGTCACCCACCAGCCGCACAGCATGGGCTGCGCGCTCGTCCGCCGACGCCAGTTGCAGCCAGGCCAGCAGCGCCATGCGCTTGACCATCTCGCTACCACCACGCCGCGACAAACCCGCCATGGCCTCCTTCGCCCCGGCATCGCCGCAGCGGCCTATGGCCCAGGCCAAGCAGTAATCCAGCATGGCATCGCCAGTGGCCAGCAACTCGACCAGGCGGGGCACGGCAGCCGCCACCCGCAACTCGCCCACCCGCCAGACCAGGCGCGAGCGCTGCCGGGCCGCCAGCAAACGCCACTGGCCGTGCTCCAGCCGGGCCAGCAAACCTGCCTGCTGCGCCGCCGTCACACCCAACGCCGAGGCATCCACCGCCGGCACCGCGCTCTCCAGGCCCACAAAACCATCATCGAGCTTGGCCGCCACGGTGCGCGCCAGCAGGGCCTGAGCGGCCGCCAGGGGCAAGGGGGCGTTGTTCTTGTGCAGCGCCACCAAGGCTTCGCCCGGCGCACCTTGGCTCAATACCACCCAATAGCCGCCGTCATCCGCCGGCGACAGCGCCAGCGTCAGCTGCAAGGGTTCGGCCCCGGGCCGGAAAAGCGCAATCGCGCCCGTGGCCATATTGTGCGTAGTCAAACTGCCCCCTCCCGTATTCGCCAGAGATGGTCGTAGCCATCGTGGCGGACGATTATAGGGATCGGGCAGGGGCTTGCCTATGGCGCTGGCATGGGTGCTTTTCCACTTGCCAGCCAGGGTGGGGAGCGGGGCGTTTCACGTGGAACGCCCAGGCCGGTCTAGCCGGGCACCCGCACCCAGCCCTCCATCAGCACCCGGGCGCTACGGCTCATGATGGCCTTGCTCACCACCCAATCGCCATCCTGCTGGCGAGCCTCCGCCCCAACCCGCAAGGTGCCGGAGGGGTGGCCGAAGCGGACTGCCGTACGAGCACCACCACCCGCCGCCAGATTGACCAGGGTGCCGGGTATGGCCGCCGCCGTACCTATCGCCACCGCCGCCGTACCCATCATGGCGTGGTGCAGCTTGCCCATGGACAGCGCCCGCACCAGCAGATCGATATCGGCCGCCGCCACGACCTTGCCGCTGGACGCCACATAGTCGGCCGGCTTGGCCACAAAGGCCACCTTGGGCGTGTGCTGACGGTTGGCCGCTTCGTCCAGGTGCTGAATCAAGCCCATGCGCAGCGCACCATGGGCCCGCAATGTCTCAAACATGGCCAGGGCCTTGGCATCGCCATTGATGGCGTCCTGCAGTTCGGTGCCGGTATAACCGATGGCCGCTGCGTCCACGAATATGGTCGGGATACCGGCATTGATCAGCGTGGCCTTGAGCCTGCCTAGGCCCGGTACTTCCAGCTCATCCACCAGGTTGCCAGTAGGGAACATGGCGCCCCCCCCGCCGTCCTCGTCCGCAGCCGGGTCCAGGAAGTCCAGCTGGATTTCCGCCGCGGCAAAGGTCACGCCGTCCAGCTCGAAATCGCCCGTCTCCTGCACCATGCCGTTGCTGACCGGCACCTGGGCCACGATGGTCTTGCCAATATTGGCCTGCCAGATACGCACGGTAGCCATGCCATCCTGCGGAACACGCGCCGCATCGATGAAGCCATTGCTGATGGCAAACGGCCCCACCGCCGCAGACAGGTTGCCGCAGTTGCCGCTCCAATCGACAAAAGCCTTGTCGATGGCCACCTGACCGAACAGATAATCCACATCATGATCCGGCCGGCTGCTCTTGCTGACGATCACCGCCTTGCTGGTACTGGAGGTCGCCCCACCCATGCCATCGATCTGCTTGCCATAGGGGTCCGGGCTGCCTATCACCCGCAACAGCAGGGCATCACGGGCGGCACCCGCCACCTGGGCCGCATCGGGCAGATCCTGCAGGCGAAAGAACACACCCTTGCTGGTGCCGCCACGCATATAGCTGGCGGGAATCTTGATCTGCGGCGCGTGCTTGCTCATGTCTCGTCTTCCTGTATTGAATAATCCGCCCCGGCGGCCAGCGTGCGGGTGAGGGCAGAACCGGTCGCCGCCCAGATAGCCGTCAGGACTGCATCGGTCTGCTGCAATATCTCTTTGTTCCAGAACCGCAAGACCCGAAAGCCCTGCCGTCGCAGCCAGGCATCCCTGACCTCATCCACCGCGCCGCCATGCTGGCCGCCATCGGCCTCCACGATCAACCGCGCGCCGAAATGGACGAAGTCCACGATGTAGGGGCCCAAAGGCTGCTGCCGGCGGAATTTCTCGCCATCAAGGCGATGCGCACGTAAATGCCGCCACAACAGCCGCTCGGCATCGGTCATGTTCTGCCGCAGGGCTTTGGCGAACTGCCGCTGTTCCATGCTGCCCCCTCTCCCCAACCCCTCTCTCGTGAGGGGAGAGGGGCTGCTGAATGATTTAGTGCTTGCTGCTGTGTTCCGGTTGGTTTGGGGGTGGGTGAGGTGGATACATTGCTTGCTGTGCCACCGGCCCCCTCTCCCCAACCCCTCTCTCGTGAGGGGAGAGGGGCTGCTGAATGATTTAGTGCTTGCTGCTGCGTTCTGGTTGGTTTGGGGGCGGGTGGGGTGGATACATTGCTTGCGGTGCCACCGGCCCCCTCTCCCCAACCCCTCTCCCGCGAGGGGAGAGGGGCTGCTGAATGATTTTGTGCTTGCTGCTGTGTTCTGGTTGGTTTGGGGGTGGGTGAGGTGGATACATTGCTTGCTGTGCCACCGGCCCCCTCTCCCCAACCCCTCTCCCGCAGGGGGAGAGGTGCTAGAGAACGAGTTCGCTGTTGTGTCGCTTGCTTTGTTCTAACGAGGCCAACAGCCGCCCATCCCATCCCATCAGCTCGCTCAGAAAACCCCAACACCCCCACACCCACCCCTACCCGCCATCCATTCGTCACCCCTCTCCCCCCGCGGGAGAGGGGCCGGGGGAGAGGGGGAGGCCCATCACCCCCTGGCAGATGCCAGAAAATCCTGAGCAAAGCGCTGCAGCACGCCGCCGGCCTCGTAGATCGAAACCTCCTCGTCGCTATCGAGACGACAGGTCACCGGCACCTCCACCCGCTCGCCGCTGCGGCGATGCACCACCAGCGTCAATGTCGCCCGTGGCCGGCGTTCGCCGATCACGTCATAGGTTTCGGTACCATCCAGGCCCAGGGTCAGGCGGTTCACGCCCGGCTTGAACTCCAGCGGCAGCACACCCATGCCCACCAGGTTGGTGCGGTGGATGCGCTCGAAACCCTCGGCCACAATGGCCTCCACCCCCGCCAGGCGCACGCCCTTGGCTGCCCAGTCGCGCGATGAGCCCTGGCCGTAGTCGGCCCCAGCGATCACCACCAACGGCTGCTTGCGCGCCATATAGGTCTCGATGGCCTCCCACATGCGGGTGACCTGGCCCTCGGGCTCGATCCGCGCCAGCGAACCGGGCTTGACCTTGCCATCCTCGCGCACCATCTCGTTCAGCAGCGTCGGGTTGGCAAAGGTAGCCCGCTGGGCCGTCAGGTGGTCGCCACGGTGGGTGGCGTAGGAATTGAAATCCTCTTCCGGCAAGCCCATCCTGGCCAGATACTCGCCCGCGGCGCTATCCAGCAGAATGGCATTGGAGGGCGACAGATGGTCGGTGGTGATGTTGTCACCCAGCACCGCCAGGGGGCGCATGCCCTGCAGTGTGCGTTCGCCGGCCAGCGCACCCTCCCAATACGGCGGACGGCGGATATACGTGCTCTGGCCGCGCCAGGCATACAGCGGGCTGACCTGCTGGCCCGCATCCTGCTGCGGCGCAAACATGGGGATATACACCTGGCGGAACTGCGCCGGCTGCACCGCCTGCTTCACTACCGCATCGATCTCCTCGTCCGAGGGCCAGATATCCTTCAGCCGTATCTCGCGGCCATCCACCACACCCAGCACATCTTTCTCGATATCGAAGCGTATGGTGCCGGCAATGGCATAGGCCACCACCAGGGGTGGCGAGGCCAGGAAGGCCTGCTTGGCGTAAGGGTGGATGCGGCCATCAAAGTTGCGGTTGCCCGAGAGCACGGCGGTCGCGTACAGCTTGCGGTCTATGATTTCCTGCTGGATCTTGGCGTCCAGCGCGCCCGACATGCCGTTGCAGGTGGTACAGGCAAACGCCACCACCCCAAAGCCCAGCTTTTCGAGATCGGGCATCAGCCCGGCGGCCTCCAGATACAGCTGCACCGCCTTGGAGCCCGGCGCCAGTGACGACTTCACCCAGGGCTTGCGCACCAGGCCCAGGCGGTTGGCATTACGGGCCAGCAGGCCGGCGGCGATCACGTTGCGCGGGTTGCTGGTGTTGGTGCAGCTGGTAATGGCCGCAATGATGACTGCACCGTCAGGCATCAGGCCCTGGGCCTCCTGCGCTCGGGCCTGGTCCAGGCCCACGGCGATGCCGCGCTCGGCCAGATCGCTGGTGGGCAGGCGCTTGTGCGGGTTGGATGGCCCCGCCATATTGCGCACCACGGTCGCCAGGTCGAACCGCAACACCCGCTCGTATTGGGCGCCCGCCAGGGCATCGGCCCACAGACCGGTATGCCGGGCATAGGTCTCCACCAGCTGGACCTGCTCATCCTCGCGGCCGGTCAGCCGCAGGTAGTCCAGCGTCTGCTGGTCGATAAAGAACATGGCCGCCGTCGCACCATACTCCGGCGCCATATTGGAGATGGTAGCCCGGTCACCCAGGGTCAGCGCCGCCGCGCCTTCGCCGCGGAACTCCAGATAAGCCCCCACCACCTTTTCCTTGCGCAGGAACTCGGTCAACGCCAGCACCACATCGGTCGCCGTAATGCCAGGCCCAGGCCGGCCCGAGAGTTCCACGCCCACGATATCGGGCAGGCGCATCCACGACGCGCGGCCCAGCATCACGTTCTCGGCCTCCAGCCCGCCGACGCCGATGGCAATCACCCCCAGCGCATCCACATGCGGTGTGTGGCTATCGGTGCCGACGCAGGTATCGGGGTAGGCCACGCCATCCAGCACCCCTATCACCGGCGACATCCGCTCCAGATTGATCTGGTGCATGATGCCGTTGCCCGGCGGGATCACATCCACGTTCTTGAAGGCCCGCTTGGTCCAATCGATAAAGTGGAAGCGATCCTCGTTGCGGCGATCCTCGATCGCACGGTTCTTGGCAAAAGCATCGGGGTCGAAACCACCGCACTCCACCGCCAGCGAGTGGTCCACGATCAGTTGCACCGGCACCACCGGGTTCACTTTGGCCGGGTCACCACCCTGGTCGGCAATGGCATCGCGCAGACCGGCCAGGTCCACCAGGGCGGTCTGGCCCAGAATGTCATGGCACACCACCCGCGCCGGGAACCAGGGGAAGTCGAGATCCCGCTTGCGCTCGATCAGCTGCCGCAGCGCATCGACCAGATTGGCCGGCTCGCAACGGCGCACCAGGTTCTCGGCCAGCACGCGGGAGGTATAGGGCAAGCCATCCCAGGCCCCAGGCTGGATGGCATCGACCGCCTCGCGGGCGTCAAAATAATCCAGCCGGGTGCCGGGAAGGGGTTTGCGGTGGGCGGTATTCATGGATGTCCCCATCTGCTACGTGTCACTACGGTACGGTATGTTTTTTGAGTGATGCAGGGCAGCCGGCGGGGCAGGGCGCCAGGCCCCGCCACCGCAGCGGCGCCGGTCAGCGCTGTGCCAGCGGCACGAACCGCAGGTTTTCCGGCCCGGTGTAGTTCGCACTGGGGCGGATGATCTTGCCGTCTACCCTCTGCTCGATCACATGCGCACTCCAGCCGCTGGTGCGCGAGATGACAAACAAGGGCGTGAACATGGCCGTCGGCACACCCATCATGTGGTAGCTGACCGCGCTGAACCAATCCAGATTGGGGAACATCTTCTTGATATCCCACATCACCGATTCCAGACGCTCGGCAATATCGAACATCTTCATGTCGTCGGCCTGCTGCGACAGCGTACGTGCCACTTCCTTGATCACCTTGTTGCGCGGATCGCTGATGGTATAGACCGGGTGGCCAAAGCCGATCACCACCTCCTTGCGTTCCACCCGGGCGCGGATATCCGCCTCGGCTGCATCGGGCGATTCGTAGCGCTTCTGCACCTCGAATGCCACCTCGTTGGCGCCACCGTGCTTGGGGCCGCGCAGCGCACCGATGGCGCCGGTAATGGCCGAGTAAATGTCCGAACCGGTGCCGGCTATCACCCGTGCTGTAAAGGTCGAGGCATTGAACTCATGCTCGGCATACAACACCAGCGAGGTATGCATGGCCTTCACCCACTCTGCCGACGGCTTCTCGCCATGCAGCAGGTGCAGGAAGTGGCCACCTATCGAATCATCGTCGGTCTCCACCTCGATACGGCGGCCGTTATGGCTGAAGTGATACCAATACAGCAGCATCGAACCCAGCGACGCCATCAGCCTGTCGGCGATATCGCGCGCGCCCGGCATATTGTGGTCGTCCTTCTCCGGCAGGGTGCAACCCAGGGCCGATACGGCAGAGCGCATCACATCCATCGGGTGGGCGCTGGCCGGCAAGGCCTCCAGCACCGCCTTCACGCTGGCCGGTATGCCGCGCAACGCCTTCAGCTTGTTCTTGTAGCCACGCAGCTCCGCCGCATTCGGCAGCTTGCCGTGCACCAGCAGGTAGGCAATCTCCTCAAACTCACAGGCATCGGCCACGTCCAGAATGTCGTAACCCCGGTAATGCAGATCGTTACCGGTGCGGCCCACGGTACACAGCTCGGTATTACCGGCAGCAACGCCCGACAGGGCAACAGACTTCTTCGGCTTGGGCAGAACGGATTGGGTATCGGACATGCTGTACTCCTTCACGGCCCGAATGGCGGGCAGGGTTAGATTGATCTTGGGTCTGATGTAACTTGAACGGCGGGCAGCGTATGGCCACCAGGGCAAACCTTGCAGCACGCCGTAGGGCGAATCGCGCCGCCCCGCCGGGTTGGACAAGGCCGCCGCGCCTGGCGGGCCGCCTCGCCCCGATACAGCTAACGGCGCTTAGAGCGGCTAACAAAACCCAGCGTAGCGGTTCTGGCTAGGCGTGTGAGCGATGGCGCGCGCAGCAGACAGTACGTGTGTACGGCAAGCTCGCACAACAACGCCAGAAGGGTTTTGTTAGGCGCTCTTACTGCCCGCTCTGCGCAAACAGCGCATCCAGCTTTTGCTCATACTCGTGGTAACCCAGGTGCTCATACAGATCCATGCGGGTCTGCATGCGGTCTATCAAGTTCTTCTGGGTACCCTCGGCCGCAATGGTCTGGTAGCTATGCAAGGCCGCCTGCGCCATGGTGCGGAAGGCCGACAGCGGATACAGCATCATGCTCACCCCCACGCTGCCCAGTTCGTCGCGGGTAAACAGCGGCGTCTTGCCAAACTCGGTGATATTCGCCAGCACCGGCACCTTCACCGCCTCCACAAAGCGCTGGTACATCTCCAGGCTCTCCATGGCCTCGGGGAATATCATGTCGGCCCCCGCCTCCACGCAACGGCAAGCCCGGTCGATGGCCGCATCCAGGCCCTCCACCGCCAAGGCATCGGTACGCGCCATGATCACGAACTCGGCATCGGTCTTGGCATCCACCGCAGCCTTCACCCTATCCACCATCTCGTCGGCCGACACAATCGCCTTGCCCGGACGGTGGCCGCAACGCTTGGCCAGCACCTGGTCCTCGATATGCACGGCAGCCGCACCGGCCCGTATCATCTCGCGCACGGTACGGGCAATATTGAAGGCGCCACCCCAACCGGTATCGATATCCACCAGCACCGGCAACTGGGTACGGTCGGTAATCCGCCGCACATCGATCAGCACGTCTTCCAGCGTGGTAATGCCCAGATCGGGGATGCCGCAAGAGCTGGCCGCGACACCACCACCCGACACATACAAAGCCTTATGGCCACTATGCTCGGCCAGAATGGCCGCATAGGCATTGATGGCGCCCACAATCTGCAAAGGGGCTTCGGCGGCAACGGCATCGCGAAAGCGACGGCCGGCGGAGACTTGGGTCATAAGGCACTCCTGAATGAGGGATGGCGAGGCACTGAGCAGTTACCATGCCAGACCAGCATAGGCCCAGGCACGGTGTTTGGAATCAACGATATACCAGCATGGCGGGCAGGGTGGTCCTGGCCGACAGGCTGTGTAACGTTTCATATAGGAAACATGATCTCACAGGTGAAACACAAGGCGCACCCTGGAGTGTGCCTTCCCGGTTGGCCAACGCTAGGGCGTATCTGGGGCAGCGCGAATCGCCAGCGCAGGCAATTGATTGCTGGATCGGGTTTCACGTGGAGCCATGCGGCAAGCAGGGTGGTGCTCAAGCCGGTACAGGAGCAACCTTGACGACAGGCTAGGAAGCGGTAAAAGTTAACCCGCCCTAGATCACGCACTCACAGCAAGGGTGCGTCCATATGCAGCAATGATCCATGTACGACAACTTGATGAGTTCCTGGCCTTTGGAACAAACACCCAATCCCCTGCCGTTGGGCCTGGCACGATAGCGGAAGGCACTCGCGCAGAAGGGTGATGATCTGTTCTTCGGTGAAGCGCTTCCTCATGTCCAATCTCCTTCGATGGGATTGGACTCCAAATCGTGGTGCTACTCAAATCCGGGTGGACGTCGTAGAGACATCTGGCCCTAAGGTGGCAACCTGAATGTCGTGAATCGAAAAGGCAGAAGGAGGTTGAAGAAAGCGCTTATCCATACAAGCTATTGTAACCTGCTAGCTATAACAGGCGCGGTTGTCAAGATACACCAGCATCTGGAGCTGCTCCAGAATGCTCAATACAAAAGAGCCAACCCGGGGATTGACTCTTTTGCCATCAAACGACAGCACACACAAGGTTACTCAGGACAATTGTCAGTTTCTGTGTAGCCGATTTGGGCTCGAGGTGTCGGAATTTTTCAGTAACTCTGTCACTGATTTTTCACTAACTTGGCACAGTTTTCACTTTCTGTGTCACCCGACAACGACAAACACATCACACGTCAATATTCCGCGCAATCAAAGCATTCTGCTCGATAAACGCCCTACGCGGTTCCACATTGTCGCCCATCAGAGTCGTGAAGATATCGTCCGCCGCCATAGCGTCTTCTATCTGCACCTTCATCAGGCGGCGCACGGTGGGGTCCATGGTGGTTTCCCACAGCTGGTCGGGGTTCATTTCGCCCAGGCCTTTGTAGCGCTGCACGGTCATATTGCGGCGGACTTCGTTCAGCAGCCATTCCAGCGCTTCGCCAAACTCGGTGATCTGCTTTTCGTGGTCGCCACGGCGCACCACGGCGTCGGCGTCCAATAGGCCGGTCAGCAGGTCTGCCGTACGGCGCAGTTGCAGGTAGTCGCCCGAGTGCAGGAAGTCGTGGTCCAGGTACTGCATGCTGATATTGCCGTGGACAATTTTCTTGAGGCGCAGGATGAAGGCGTCGTTCTTGTCGTCGTGCACGGGTTCCAGCACAAAGGCGCTGTCGCCGATGGCGGCCATCAGTTGCTTGGCCGATTCGGTGGCGGCGGCTTCGCTGCTCATGTCGAGAGCCGGCGACTTGAGCAGGGCGTAGAGCACGGTGGGGTCGATCAGGCGTTTTTCGCGCTCGATCACGGCCTGGGCCAGCAGGTATTGGCGGGCGATGGCGTCCAGCGCGGCGCCTTCCAGCGGGTCGGCTCCTTTGCGGGGGATCAGCTGGGCGCCGCTCAGGGCCAGCTTGAGCAGGTACTGGTTCAGTTCCTGGTCGTCCTTCTGGTATTGCTCGTTCTTGCCGTGCTTCACCTTGTACAGCGGTGGCTGGGCGATGTAGATGTAGCCGCGCTCTACCAGCTCGGGCAGCTGGCGGTAGAGGAAGGTCAGCAGCAGGGTACGGATGTGGGCGCCGTCCACGTCGGCATCGGTCATGATGATGATGCGGTGGTAACGCAGTTTCTCCAGCGAGAAATCGTCCTTGCCTATGCCGCAGCCCAGAGCGGTGATCAGGGTGGCGATCTGTTCGGACGAGATCAGCTTGTCGAAGCGGGCGCGTTCCACGTTCAGCACCTTACCGCGCAGTGGCAGGATGGCCTGGAACTTGCGGTCGCGGCCCTGCTTGGCCGATCCACCGGCCGAATCACCCTCCACCAGGTAGATTTCTGACAGAGCGGGGTCTTTTTCCTGGCAGTCGGCCAGCTTGCCGGGCAGGCCCAGGCCGTCCATCACGCCTTTGCGGCGTGTCAGTTCGCGCGCACGGCGGGCGGCATCACGGGCACGGGCGGCGTCGATGATCTTGCCGACAATGGTCTTGGCGTCGAGCGGATTTTCCTGCAGGAAGTCGTTCAGCGCATCGGCCACCACTTCGTTCACGACCGGGCCGATTTCACTGGAGACCAGCTTGTCCTTGGTCTGGCTGCTGAACTTGGGGTCGGGCAGCTTGACGCTCAATACGCAGGTCAAGCCTTCGCGCATATCGTCGCCGGCCGTTTCGATCTTGGCTTTCTTGGCGACTTCGCTTTTTTCGATGTAGGTGTTGAGCGTGCGGGTCATCACCTGGCGCAGCGCGGTCATATGGCTGCCGCCGTCGCGCTGGGGGATGTTGTTGGTGAAGCACTGGACGGATTCCTGGTAGGAATCGTTCCACTGCATGGCCACTTCCACGCTCATGCCGTCCTTCTCGCCAAAGCCGTAGAAGACCTTGGGATGCAGGGCGGTTTTGTTGCGGTTCATGTATTCGACAAAGCCCTTCACGCCACCGGAGTAGGAGAAGTTTTCTTCCTTGCCGTTGCGGCGGTCGATCAGCACGATGCCCACGCCGTTGTTGAGGAAGCTCAGCTCACGGATACGCTTGGCCAGGATCTCGTAATGGAATTCGACATTGCCGAAGGTCTCGGTGCTGGCCAGAAAATGGACTTCGGTACCGCGATGTTCGGTTTTGCCGACTTCCTTCAGCGGTTCTACCCGCTCACCCCGGCGGAATTCCATGCTGTGGACCTTGCCATCGCGGCGTATGGTCAGGCGCAGCCAGTCAGACAGGGCGTTGACCACCGAGACGCCCACACCATGCAGACCACCCGATACCTTGTAGCTGTTCTGGTCGAACTTGCCGCCGGCATGCAGCTCGGTCATGACGATTTCGGCAGCAGAGCGCTTGAATTCGTCGTCTTCCTTGATGGCGGTGGGTATGCCACGGCCGTTGTCTTCCACCGAGATGGAGTTGTCGGGGTGGATGATGACCTTGATGTCGTTGCAGTGGCCTGCCAAGGCTTCGTCAATGGCGTTGTCCAGCACTTCGAACACCATGTGATGCAAGCCTGTACCGTCCTGCGTATCGCCAATGTACATGCCGGGGCGTTTACGTACCGCCTCCAGGCCTTTCAACATCTTGATACTGTCTGCACCGTATTCCTGATCGCTCATCTACCTATCCACCTGGAGCTATCGGCTGTGGCCAGCAACCGTGGTTTGCAACGGTTTGCGGCGGCCTGCCGCTGTACTGATAAAAACACCAAAGCCGGCCATGATAGCCGGCTTGGCAATGCTAGGCGCACTTAAATGCGCATGGGCATTACAACGTATTTGAAGTTGGGCTCTTCCGGCACGGTCACCAGGGTACTGCTGGTGGCATGGTCGCCAAAGGCAAACACCAGTGCTTCGTGGTCCAGATTGGTCAAAACATCAAGCAGGTAGCCGATGTTGAAGCCGATATCGAGCGGGTCGCCCTGGTAGGGGATCTCCAGCTCTTCGGTGGCTTCTTCCTGCTCGCTGTTGTTGCAGATGATCTTGAGCGTACCGTCGCTCAATACCAGCCGTACACCACGGAATTTCTCGTTCGACAGGATGGCGGCACGCTGCAGCGATGCCAGCAGCTGGGCGCGGTTCAGCGGTACCAGCTTGTCATTGCCAGTCGGCACCACGCGGTTGTAGTCGGGGAACTTGCCGTCCACCACCTTGCTGTGGATGACGATATTGCCAAAGGCAAACTTCACCTGGTTCTGCGCAATCTCGATGGTGACATCGTCGTCGATATCGGCCAGCAGCTTGTACAGCTCCACGATGGTCTTGCGCGGCAGGATCACTTCATTGCGTTCAACCGCGTTCTCCAGATCGCTGGAGACAAAAGCCAGGCGATGGCCGTCGGTGGCCACCAGCTTGAACGAATTACCCTCGGTCAGCATGAACAGGCCGTTGAGGTAGTAGCGGATGTCCTGATGCGCCATGGCGTACTGCACGCGGGCAATCAGCTGCTTGAGCTGGCTTTGCGGCAGCTTGATCACGCTCTTGACGTTGGTGTCGATGGCGAGCTTGGGGAAATCCGGTGCTGGCAGGGTCTGCAGGTTGAAGCGGCTCTTGCCGGCTTTCACCGTGAGACGGCTGTCATCCTGGTCCAGGCTGACGGTAGAGCCATCAGGCATGGCTCGCAGTATGTCCTGGAACTTCTTGGCTGATACGGTGAACTGGAAGTCACCCCCTTCATTGCTGGCGTGCTGGGTGGTGATCTGGATTTCCAGATCAGTCGCCAGGAAGGTCAGCTGGCCGTCTTGCTTGGCAATCAGCACGTTCGACAGGATGGGCAGGGTGTGGCGACGTTCGACGATGCCGGTGACGGTAGTCAGCGGTTTGAGGAGGGAATCGCGTTCTGCTTGTATCAGCAACATAATAGAGTAGTTCCTGAAGATAGATAAATAAGAGCGACCGTTTTCTGTGGATAAGTCTGCTTGCGCTTACTTTTCAACAACTTGCCGCTTTTTTGCCTTGTGGACAGCTCTGCTACGCTGTTGTGTATGAATTGTGTCCCGAATTTTGCCTCAACTCGGTACGCCAGCTTATCCACATTTGATGCATTGTTATCCCGTTGTGTTCAGTTGCGCAGTATCTGCGCCAAAACGTTGTAATCGTGGTTCATGGTGGCGTCGCCTTGGCGCAACGCTGCGATGGTCTTGCAGGCATGCAGCACGGTGGTGTGATCGCGGCCGCCAAACGCTTCGCCTATGGCCGGCAGGCTCATCTGGGTCAGGTCCTTGGCCAGTGCCATGGCGATCTGGCGGGGGCGGGCGATATCGCGGGTGCGCTTCTTGGAGTGCATGTCCGCCACCTTGATCTTGTAGAAGTCGGCTACCGTCTTCTGGATGTTTTCCACCGAGATCAGTTTGTTGCCCGAGGCCAGGATGTCCTTGAGGGCTTCCTTGGCGACTTCCAGGGTGATCTGCTCGCCAGTGAAGCGCGAATAGGCTAGCACCCGCTTGAGTGCGCCTTCCAGCTCGCGCACATTGGAGCGGATATGCTTGGCGATAAAGAAGGAGACGCTGGATTCCAGCTTGAAACCTTCCGATTCGGCTTTCTTGTGCAGAATCGCCACCCGCATTTCCAGCTCGGGCGGTTCGATGGCCACGGTCAGGCCCCAGCCAAAGCGCGAGATCAGCCGGTCTTCTATGCCCTCGATCTCCTTGGGATAGCGGTCCGAGGTGATGATGACCTGGCGATGGCCTTCGATCAGGGCGTTGAACGCATAGAAGAACTCTTCCTGCGTGCGGTTCTTGCCCGAGAAGAACTGGATGTCATCGATCAGCAGCAGATCGAGCGAGTGGTAGTAACGCTTGAACTCGTCGAAAGACTTGTGCTGATAGGCCCGCACCACGTCGGCCACATAGCGCTCGGCATGGATGTAGCGGATCTTGGCGTCGGGCCGGTGCTGGTGCACCAGGTTGCCTATGGCCTGAATCAGGTGAGTCTTGCCCAAGCCCACACCACCATAGACAAACAGGGGGTTGTAGGCCGTGCCGGGGTTTTCGCCGATCTGGATGGCGGCGGCACGGGCCAACTGGTTGGCCTTACCGGTCACCAGGGTCTCGAAGGTGAAATTGGGGTTGAGACGGGTGGTCTCGTTGGCCATGGCCAGCGACCGCAGCGGGGTGGGCTTGGCGGTGGTGGCTTGGGCCTGGGGGGCGGCGGTTTCGTTGCGGCCGGCGCTGTTGCTGCTGGTACTGGCGGCGGCAGGGCGCGCAGTCTGGGCCTTGCCCACCGTCAGTTCGATGGTGTGGGCCAGCTCGCCAAAGTATTCGGCGGCGTATTTTTCGATACGGACGAGGAAGCGATCTTTGACGAATTGAAGCGAGAACTGGTTGGGCGCGTACAGCGACACCGCCTCGTTCTCCACAGAGCAGGCCAGCGGCTTGATCCACGTGTTGAACTGCTGCGCAGACAATTCTTCGGCGAACCGGGCAAGGCAGCTCGGCCAAAAGTCTTCGGCGGGTAAGGTCATGTTTTTATTGGAAATCGTGCGGCACGGCCGATAGGTTATGCAAACGGCATACCGGTGCGGCTGCCCTTATGGGGCGGGTGGCCGTTGCACTGTCGTCTTGGCAGACAACAGGGTTAATCGGCCACGTATTCTAGTCATTTTCAACAGGCTTATCCACAGGCTGTGGAAAATAAAGGGTATTGACAACTAAGGCTTTTTTCCGTCTAATCGCACGTTTCTTCACACGACACGAACAAGTCTCAGGGGCATTGCCATGAAACGTACTTACCAACCTTCCGTTATTCGTCGCAAGCGTACCCACGGTTTCCTGGTTCGCAGCCGTACCCGTGGTGGTCGCGCCGTGCTGGCCGCACGCCGCGCCAAGGGCCGTCACAGCCTGTCGGTCTGAGCGTAGCGGTTGACGCAACGCTTCACCAGGCAGCAACGCCTGTTAAAAACGGATGAGTTTTCATCCGTTTTTAGTTTGCGCCGTATCCAGGCCAATGCCTTCTTCCAGGTCTGGATCAAGCCCAATGAACTGGGCAAGGCACGGCTCGGCGTGGTGGTCTCCAAAAAGATCGAACGCCGGGCGGTAGGCCGCAACTTCATCAAGCGCACAGCGCGCGAGCTGTTTAGACGCGAAGCCGACAAACTGGCCGGACTGGATCTGATTGTGCGTGCCAAACGCAGCTTTCACCGTAGCGAAGCCCCGGCAGCTCGGGCGGCTTTGTTGCGCCTGTTCGATCGGTTTGCGCCATGTCGCGGCTCCTGATCGGGCTGATCTACGCCTACCGCTATACCTTGCGGCCGCTCATCGGCCCGCGTTGCCGCTATACCCCGCACTGCTCCGAGTACGCCATCCAGGCGCTAAACCGCCATGGCGCGGCGCGGGGTGGATGGCTTACAATCCGCCGGCTTTGCCGCTGCCACCCCTGGGGTGGCCACGGGCACGACCCCGTGCCCTGATTCCCACGACGAGATTCCAAGCATGGATACCAAACGTCTCATAGCTTTCGTGGTGCTTTCCTTTGCCATCCTGTACGGCTGGCAACACTGGTTCGCACCCAAGCCGACTCCCGCCCAAATCGCTGCTCAGCAACAGGCTGCCGCCACTGGCACGCCCGCCGCCGCTGCAGCCACGGGTACCGCCACCGCGACTGCTGAAGGTGCGCTCACCCGTGCCGGCCGCATCAAGGTCAAGACCGATCTGCTTGATGCCGAGATCGACACCATGGGCGGCGACCTGCGCAAGCTCACGCTGATCGAGCACGGCCAGCACGACAATGCCAAGGTGCCCTTCGTGCTGTTCCAGGAAGGCCCCGAGCATACCTATGTGGCGCATACCGGCCTGATCAGCAACGGCCTCAACCTGCCCACCCATCGCACCCTGTTCAGCAGCAAGGATACGGCCGTCAGCCTGCAGCCTGGCCAGAGCAGCGTGTCGGTGCGGCTGGATGCGCCCGAGGTCAACGGTATCAAGGTCGCCAAGATCTATACCTTCAAGCGCGATAGCTATGTCATCGATGTGGCCTATGAAATCGTCAACGGCAGCCAGGCGCCGCTCAATCTGAGCGCCTACTACAGCCTGGTGCGTGACGGTAAGGACCCACGCGGTACCGGTGGCTTCTTTACCGGCGGCGCGGCCTTCACCGGCCCGGCGGTCTACACCGAAGAGAAGAAGTTCCAGAAGGTCACCTTCAGCGATATCGACAAGGACAAGGCCGAATACGTGGCCAAGCCGGCTGATGGCTGGGTGGCCATGGTGCAGCATTACTTTGTCAGCGCCTGGCTGATGTCGCCCAACGGCGGCGCCAATCTGTGCGCCAAGTCGGCCTGTACCGTGCAGGTCACCAAGAAGCCGGGCGAGCTGTATCAATCGGCCGTGCAGGTGAACCAGCCCACCATCGCCGCCGGCGCCAACTATCGCGTCAGCGTGCCGCTGTATGCCGGCCCACAGGAGACCCGCGCCCTGCAGGCCGCTGCACCTGGCCTGGATCTGGTCAAGGACTACGGCATCTTCAAGATCATCGCCCAGCCCATGTTTGCGCTGCTGGATCTGATACACGGCGGTGCCAGCATCAGCGGTGTGCAGATACCCGGCATAGGCAACTGGGGTTGGTCCATCGTGCTGTTTACGCTGCTGATCAAGCTGGCGCTGTACCCGCTGGCCGTGACCCAGTACCGCTCCATGGCCAAGATGAAGAAGCTGGCCCCGCGCATGCAGAAGCTGAAGGAACAATACGGCGACGACCGCATGAAGTTCCAGCAGGCTGTGATGGAGCTGTACAAGAGTGAGAAGGCCAACCCGCTGTCCGGTTGCCTGCCCATCCTGATCCAGATGCCTATCTTCATGGGCCTGTTCTACATGCTGCAGGCCGTGGTGGAACTGCGCCAGGCGCCATGGATGCTGTGGATACATGATCTGTCGGTGGCCGACCCGTACTGGGTTCTGCCCATCCTGATGATATTGACCATGTGGATACAGACCCGCTTCAACCCGCCCAGCGGCGACCCGATGCAGGATCGCATGATGAAGATCATGCCGGTAGTGTTCGGTGTGATGTTCATCTGGTTCCCGGCCGGTCTGGTGCTCTACTATGTGATCAACAACGTGTTCTCCATCGGTCAGCAGTGGTACATCACCCGCAAGATCGAACGCGAGGACAGCACGGTCAAGACTACGCCGGCCAAACCGGCCAAGGCCAGCAAGGCCAAGGGCAAGTAAGCCCGGCTAGCTTGTGAGAAAGATCGATTATGCCGCCCTATGGGCGGCATAATTGTTTGTGCCATCAGGATGCCCAACATGACCCAGCCCCCCCGTCGCGACACCATCGCCGCTATCGCCACCGCTCCCGGCAGGGGAGGCGTAGGGGTGGTACGGATATCCGGCAGCGGCCTGGCCGAACTGGGCCTCACCCTTGCCGGCAAGCCGCTCAAGCCACGGCATGCCCACTATGCGGATTTCCGTAGCAGTGATGGCGAGCTGATAGACCAAGGCCTGGCGCTGTTTTTCCCCGGCCCGCACTCATTTACCGGTGAAGATGTGCTGGAACTGCAAGGCCACGGTGGCCCGGTGGTAATGCAGATGCTGCTGCGCCGTTGCCTGGAATTGGGCGCCCGCCTGGCCGAGCCGGGCGAATTCACCCGCCGCGCCTTCCTCAACGACAAGCTGGACCTGGCCCAGGCCGAAAGCGTGGCTGATCTGATCGACGCCGGTTCCGAAGCCGCCGCCCGCTCGGCCCTGCGCTCGCTGGCCGGGGCTTTTTCCGGCGAGATCCACACCCTGGTGGAGCAGTTGATCAATCTGCGCATGCTGGTGGAGGCCACACTGGACTTCCCCGAGGAAGACATCGATTTTCTGGAGGCCGCCGACGCCCGTGGCAAGCTGGCCAGCCTGCACGGCCAGCTGCAAAAGGTGTTTGGCACCGCCCGCCAGGGCAGCCTGCTACGCGAGGGCATGCATGTGGTGTTGATAGGCCAGCCCAATGTGGGCAAATCCAGCCTGATGAACGCCCTAGCCGGCGAGGATGTGGCCATCGTCACCGATATCGCCGGCACCACCCGCGATACCGTGCGCGAGCTGATACAGCTCGATGGCGTGCCCATGCATATCATCGACACCGCCGGCCTGCGCCAGACCGACGACACGGTGGAACAAATAGGCATAGCCCGCACCTGGGCGGCAGTGGAGAAAGCCGACCTGGCCCTGCTGCTGATAGACAGCCGCGAGGGCATTACCGAGCACGACCGCGACATCCTGGGCCGCCTGCCCGAGCGCCTGCCCCGTGTGCATGTGTTCAACAAGGTCGATCTGACCGGCGAGGCGGTGGGCCACGCCGAGGAAGACGGCCATGCCGTGCTGCGCCTGTCGGCCAAGGCAGGCCTGGGCCTGGATGAACTCAAGCGCACCCTGCTGGATATGGTGGGCTGGGGCGGCACCGACGCCGGCGTATTCCTGGCCCGCGAACGCCACCTCGATGCCATCCGCCGCGCCGCCAGCCATCTCGAAACTGCGGCCCTGGTCTGGCAGCAGGTAGAACTGTTCGCCGAGGAACTACGCCTGGCCCAGAACGCCCTGGCCAGCATTACTGGCGAATTCAGCGCTGACGACCTGCTGGGCGAGATATTCAGCCGCTTCTGCATAGGCAAGTAACCTTGGGGTGGTAAGAGCCTGTTCAAAGTCTTTTCACCGGGCCGGCGCGAGGCGAAAAGACTTTGAACAGGCTCTAAGGTAGGGCGCTGATGCCAGACCGCCACCACACTGTGGCCTATCTGCCATTGTGTGCTGCAACATCTTCCCAATGCCCCAAAAGCGTGCTTGAATAGGGCAACCGTTCAAACGCTTGTTTGAAACGCGCGGCGTGATACGACACGTCCGTGTGCAAGCGACCGGGTCGGCCATACGCCAGCCCCTACACCTCGCCGCCATCCGCGGCGACACCGAACCCAGCCGGGTTCGACAGCCCGCCGCATGATCGGGCTGCAGCAAGCCAGTTCGCAAACTACATTGAGACGGGTGCAGCCCAGCTGCCATCCGCGATTGAGTATCCGCGCCATGTACTGCCCCTTGGGCAAGTGGTGCGGCAGCGGTGGTTCTCCCGCGCAGGCGGGCTTCGTTGCCAAATCCAAGGCCGCATCCCATAGGGTTGCACGCCTTTGATTTGGAAATGAAACAAGGCGAGGTGTAGCAATGAAAATAGCCATACCCAGGGAAACAGCCCTGCGCGAGACCCGCGTGGCGGCCACCCCCGAGACGGTGAAGAAATACGTGGCCATGGGCCATGCCGTTGCCGTGCAAAGCGGCGCTGGCGTGGCATCGGCCGTCCCCGATACGGCCTATGCCGAGGCGGGCGCCAGCATCGCGGCCGACTACGCGGCCACGGTGGATGGTGCCGACGTGGTCTTCAAGGTGCGTGCGCCATCGGCAGAAGAATTGCCGGCACTGAAGGACGGCGCGGCCGTCATCGCCCTGTGCGATCCCTACCGCAACCCGCTGCTGGCCGATTACGCCGCCCGCAAGCTCGATGTCTACGCCATGGAGCTGGTGCCCCGCACCACCCGGGCGCAGGCCATGGATGTGCTGTCGTCGCAGGCCAATATCGCCGGCTACAAGGCTGTACTGCTGGCGGCCGAGTACTACCCGCGTTTCTTCCCCATGATGATGACGGCTGCCGGTACGGTAAAGCCGGCGCGGGTGCTGATACTGGGTGCCGGTGTGGCGGGCCTGCAGGCCATCGCCACGGCCAAGCGCCTGGGGGCTGTGGTGGAGGCCTTTGATGTGCGGCCGGTCGCCAAGGAGCAGGTGGAATCGCTGGGCGGCAAGTTTGTGGAAGTGCCCCTGAACGAAGAGGAAAAGAAGCAGGCCGAGACGGCGGGTGGTTATGCCCGCGAGATGTCGGACGATTACAAGCAGCGGCAGGCCGCCTTGGTCGATAAACATGCCCGCAATGCCGATATCGTCATCACCACCGCCCTGATACCAGGCCGCCCCGCCCCCGTGCTGATCAAGCCCGAGACGGTGGCCGGCATGAAATACGGTGCGGTGCTGGTAGACCTGGCGGTGGAGAACGGCGGCAACTGCCCGCTGTCGCGGCTCAATGAGGTGGTCACCACCGACAACGGCGTCAAGCTGGTGGGCTACGGCAACCTGGCTGGCATGGTGGCGGCCGATGCCTCGGCCCTGTATGCCCGCAACCTGCTCAACTTCGCAGGCCTGATCCTGGACAAGGAAAAAGGCTATGTGGTGAACCGCGAAGACGACATTGTGGCCGCCAGCCTCGTCACCCATGCGGGTGACGTCCTGTTCGGCAAGGGCTGAAGCCCGCTTCGATTACACAGCATTCAGGGAGCCTTCCATGAGTAGCACAGAAACCGTCGCGCAAGCCGCGACCCAGGCCGCCCAGACGGCGGCAGCCAGCCTGCCGGTGGAGCAGCTGGTGCAAACCCCCTTTGTGGCCACCTTCACCATCTTCGTGCTGGCCATCTTCATCGGCTATCACGTGGTGTGGAGCGTCACCCCCGCCCTGCATACCCCCTTGATGGCGGTGACCAATGCCCTGTCGTCCATCATCGTGGTGGGCGCCGTGCTGCAGACGGTCGATATCGGCGGCCAGGCCATCACCCTCACTTCGGTGCTGGGTGCGGTGTCGGTCTTTCTGGCCAGTGTGAACATTTTCGGCGGCTTCGCGGTGACTTCGCGGATGCTTGAAATGTTCAAGAAAAAGAAGAAGTGAGGCGAACCCCATGAACCTGATCGCGCAATACGCAGACTGGATCTACCTGGTCGCCGCCGTTCTCTTCATCTTGACGCTGAAAGGCCTGTCCAGCCCCACCGGTGCCATCGCCGGCAACCGCTACGGCATGGTGGGCATGGCTCTGGCCGTGCTGGTCACCCTGGTGATTGCCCCCAGCCCCAACTTTGCGCTCATCGTCCTGGCCATGGTGGCCGGTGCGGCGGTAGGCCTGTACCGCGCCAAGACCGTGCCCATGACGCAGATGCCCGAGACCGTGGCGCTGATGCATTCGCTGGTGGGCCTGGCCGCCGTGCTGATTGCCCTGGCTGCCGTACACAACGGCGACCAGCACCACAGCACGGTGCAGCGGGTAGAGCTGTTCATCGGCTGCTTTATCGGTGGCATCACCTTCACCGCGTCGGTGGTGGCCTGGGGCAAGCTCAGCGCCAAGCTGGCGGCCAAGCCGCTCAAGGGCGGCTGGGTCAAGCCGGTGCAGATCGGCCTGGCGCTGGGCATGGTGGGCTTTGGCGGGCACTACTTCATCACCGAATCGCTCACCTCCTTCTGGGTGATGACGGCCTTCTCGGTGGTGCTCGGTTACTTCCTGATCGCCCCCATAGGCGGCGGCGACATGCCGGTAGTGGTGTCCATGCTCAACAGCTACTCGGGTTGGGCGGCAGCCGGCATCGGCTTTACCCTCAACAACTCGGTGCTGATCATCGCTGGCTCGCTGGTGGGTTCTTCGGGTGCCATCCTCAGCTACATCATGTGCAAGGCCATGAACCGATCGCTGATGAATGTGATCTTCGGCGGCGGTATGGGGGGCGATGAGGCAGCCGGTGCGGCTGGCGATGCGGTGCAAAAGGCCTACAAGTCCGGCAGCGCCGACGATGCGGCCTTCATGATGAGCAATGCCGATTCGGTGGTGATCGTGCCTGGCTACGGCCTGGCCGTATCGCGTGCCCAGCATGCGCTGCAGGAATACGCCAACGCCCTGACCGAAAAGGGTGTGAAGGTGCGCTATGCCATCCACCCGGTGGCGGGCCGCATGCCCGGCCATATGAATGTGCTGCTGGCCGAGGCCGAAGTGCCCTACGAGCAAGTACAGGAGATGGAGGAGATCAACTCGGACTTCTCCAACACCGATGTGGTACTGGTGATAGGCGCCAACGACGTGGTCAACCCGGCCGCCTTGAAAGATAAGCAGAGCCCCATCTATGGCATGCCTATACTGGAGGCGCACAAGGCCCGCACGGTGATCGTGGTCAAACGCTCCATGAGTGCGGGTTATGCTGGACTCGACAACGAATTGTTCTATCTTGACAAGACCATGATGGTGTTCGGCGATGCCAAGAAGGTAGTGGAAGACATGCTTAAAGCGGTCGCGCACTGACCGCCTCTTTCGAAAGACCGTCCATAACAGACGCTTCAGCCGCCGCCCAGGCGGCTGTTTTTTTGCCTGGCCATGTTGCGGGGGTTGGTGGGGCAGGGCTTGGGTGCCAAGCAAACGGTTTCACGTGGAGCGCTGGGAGGCGTGACCGTGGCGCGGGTGATGGCGCTGAATTAGCGTCGGTTCTTCAAGGAGCCCGATTCATGGCAGGCGCTCAGAGCCTGCTGTTTTTGCGGACAGGACAGTCTCCCTGCTACCATGCTGGCGCCGCCCGCCTGGGCGGTGCGTCTTCAGGGCGGGGTGAAATTCCCCACCGGCGGTAGGGTGTAGTCCATCACACCAAGCCCGCGAGCGCCTGCACCGTCTTTGTCCCTTGGGTCAAAGCCATGCAGGGTCAGCAGATCCGGTTCAAGGCCGGAGCCGACGGTCATAGTCCGGATGAGAGAAGACGAGAGGTCGTGTCCTGCCCCCGTGGCAGCGGCACGCGCTTCCCATTGGCCAGTCCCTGGGCATAGCCTGGGTGCTGCGCTGCGCCCTGAACGCTTACTTGCCACTATCCGACAAGGAGCGTTTTATGAGTTTGTTCCAGCACTATTTTGCCCAAAGCACCCCGCAAAGCCGCCTGGCCGCAGCCCTCGCCGCAATACGCCGGGGCGAGCCCGTGGTGTTGCGCGATGACGAGAACCGGGAGAACGAGGCCGACCTGATCGTGGCAGCCGAGTTGATCACCCTGCCGGTGATGGCCCAACTGATACGTGATTGCAGCGGCATCGTCTGTCTCTGCCTGCCCGATGCCCAACTAAGGCAGCTGGCGCTTCCCGCCATGCCGGTGCGTAACGGCGGCAGCCGCTATGGCACAGCCTTTACCGTTTCGATCGAGGCGCGTGAGGGGGTCAGCACAGGGGTATCGGCACGCGACCGCATCACCACCACCCTGGCCGCCTTGAGCGGCAACCCGGCCGCCCTGGTCAGCCCCGGCCACCTGTTCCCTATCCGCGCCCAGGCCGGTGGCGTACTGGCACGGCGGGGCCATACCGAAGGCTCGGTCGATCTGGCCAGTATGGCCGGCCTGCGCCCGGCGGCCTTGCTGTGCGAGCTGACCCGTGACGATGGCGAGATGCTGCGCGGCGACGAGGTGATACGGTATGCCGAGCAGCATGGCCTGGTGGTGCTCAATGTGGAGGATATCGTGCAGGGCCGGCTGGCTGCAGCTGCACAGGAAGCGACGGTGGCGGCATGAGCCCCTACCACGGCCTGGACTGGTTGGCCATGGCCCTGACCTTTACCGCTGTTTATCTGGTCGGCAACCGGCAACGCAACGGCTTTCTGCTGATGAACGCCCGCAACTACCGTAGCTGGCCGAACGAATTGAACAGGCTCTAAGCGCTGCTAGGAAGCCGTGTCCGCCAGGAGACAGTCCGTCAGGGCTGTCTCCAGCCGCTGCCAGTCGGCGCTATCCGCCTGGGCGATCAGTTCCGCCCGGCTATCCCGGCGCCAGGCGATTTCCACGGCGCTGGTTTCGCCGCCTACCCAGTTGAACAGCAGCCAGCCGTGATCGGTGTGGAATACCCCCTTGGCGCGGGAGAGCGGCGGCAGGCCCAGCGCGGCGTGGTCGTGCAGGCGCTGGAACAACAGAGCCAGCTGCTCGGCCGAGAAACGCTGTGCCGCCGGCCAGACCCAGCCCCGGCTGGTCTGCCCCGGCTCGCTATGATCCTTGCTGCTGACGCCCTGCGGCGGCGGTGCATCGTGGGATAGCGCAGGCTTGCTGCGGCGTGCCGGCGCGAGCGTGGCATGGCCCAGCGCCGGGCCGGCGGCTTGGCCAGCTGTCGGCACCTCGGCTGCCAGGTCCAGCAGCGCGCGGTCGAACACGCCATCACGGGTGGTGATGATAGCCAGCTTGGGGGGGAACATGGCCTGTGCCATGGCCAGGAAGCGATCCACCTGGGCGGCGTCGGCGCGGTCGCATTTGTTGGCGATCAGTACCTCGGCCAGGCTGATCTGGTCGCGCCAGGTCTCGTGGGTGGTGTAGCGGCTATCGTCCAGCTGGCGTGGATCTACCAGCGTGACCGTGGCACGGATTTCCAGCGCGGCGGCAAGAAAGGGATCGCGCAGTACATCAATGATGCCGGCCGGGTGTCCCAGGCCGCTGGGTTCGATGATCAGCCGGTCCGGGCGGCGATCGCGCAGCAGCCGCGTCAGGCTGACCCGCAGCATGGGGCTGGTGGTACAGCAGATGCAGCCACCCGGCACCTCGACCACATTGAGCTCGTCGCTGGCCGCGCTGATGGCCGCGCCATCGATGCCGACTTCGCCAAACTCGTTCACCAGCACCGCCCAGTATTCCTGTGGTGGCTTTTCGGCCAGCAGGCACCTTATGGCGGTGGTCTTGCCCACGCCCAGAAAACCGGTGATCACGTTCACCGGGACTTTTTGCTTCATCGGTGTTCCAGCCAATCCAATATCGGTTGCCATTGTTCCAGATCACGGGCCACGCGGGGGGCGGGCAGGTCGAACAGACCCAGGCCGCGGGGCAGGGTCTGCAGATAGTATTGGGTATCGCGCAGGCTGCTCAGCACCGGCAGGTCGAACTGGGCCAGGAAATCGACCAACTGCTGGCTGGCACGGGTGCCGGTCTTTACCCGCATGCCCACCACACCGACCTTTACCTTGCCTTTGCGCACCTGTTTTTCCTCGGCCAGGCGGGCGAAGAAGTCCTGGCTGGCCCACATATCGAAACTGGAAGGCTGTACCGGCACCAGGATATGGTCGCTGCATTTGAGCGCCGCCTCCAGCCGCTTGCCGCGCAGCCCGGCCGGGGTATCCAGTATGGCGACCTCGGTTCCCCTGGGGGGCTTGGTCAGTTCGTCCTCGTCGCCTTCCCAGCGGGCAATGGCCGGGAAGCTGGCGGAGCGCAGGCCCAGCCAGTGGGCCGACGACTGCTGCCTATCCAGGTCGCCCAGTGCCACCGCTTTGCCGCGCCAGGCATAGTAGGTGGCCAGGTTGGTGGCGAGGGTGGATTTACCGGCACCGCCCTTGGGGTTGGCTATCAGCAGGGTGTGCATGGGGGGTCACGGTTTCTCGAGTATGGCGGCGATACCCATGCCGCCCGCCGTACAGATGGAGATCAGGCCGCGGCCACTGCCACGCTGGTTCAGCAGCTTGGCCAGTGTCGCCAGCACCCGTCCGCCGGTGGCGGCAAACGGGTGGCCAAAGGCCAGCGAGCTGCCGTTTACATTGAGCTTGGCCGGGTCGATGGCGCCCAGCGCCCCCTGCAGGCCCAGGCGTTCGCGGCAGTACTGGTCCGACTCCCAGGCGCGCAGGGTGCACAGCACCTGGGCGGCGAAGGCTTCGTGTATCTCATAGAAATCGAAGTCCTGCAGCGTCAGGCCGGCATCCTGCAGCAGGCGGGCTACCGCGATGGTAGGGGCCATCAGCAGGCCTTCGCCCGCCACAAAATCGACCGAGGCGGTCTTGGCGAAGGTCAGGTAGGCCTGCACCGGCAGGCCACGCTTTGCGGCCCAGTCCTCGGATGCCAGCAGCACGCTGGAGGCGCCATCGGTCAGCGGCGTACTGTTGCCCGCTGTCAGCGTGCCCTTGCCGGACTCCTTGTCGAAGGCCGGCTTGAGGGTGGCCAGTTTTTCCAGCGTGCTGTCGGGCCGCAGATGGTTGTCGCGGCTCACCCCGGCGCAGGGCACGATCAGGTCGTCGAAAAACCCCTCGGCCAAGGCACGGGCGCCTTTCTGGTGGCTTTCCCAGGCCAGCTTGTCCTGCTCCTCGCGGCTGATGCCCCATTGCTTGGCCATGATCTCGCAATGCTGGCCCATGGACATGCGGGTGCGCGGCTCACCCGCATTGGGCGACGCCGGCTTGAGCTCACCCGGCCGGAAGCCCTTGAAGGCCGCAAAGCGCTCACCCAGGCTTTTGGCATTGGCCAGCTTGATCAGCCGCTTGGCAAAGCGGGCACCAAATACGATAGGGGCGTCCGAGGTGGTATCGGTGCCGGCCGCGATGGCGCTGTCTATCTGGCCGATGGCGATCTTGGCACCCAGTTGCACGGCGGCCTGCAGGCTGGTGCCGCAAGCCATCTGCACGGTGTAGGCAGTAGTCAGCGGCGACAGCTTGCTCGACAGCACCGCTTCACGCGCCAGATTCCAGTCCTTGGAATGCGAAATGACCGCGCCTGCTCCCACCTCGTCGATTTCCACCCCGGCCAGCTGGTAGCGATCCGCCAGGCCATTGAGGGCGGCGGTCAGCATGTCGAGGTTGGAGAGATCCTGATATTGGGTATTGGAGCGGCAGAAAGGGATGCGGCTGCCGCCCAGGATGGCAACGCGGCGCAGTGTGCGTTCGGTCATGATGTATGTGCCCAGAGCGGGAAAAATCACAGTGTAGCTTGCCAAGCAGTTGCTAGGCTGGCGGTGTGACGGCCCGCTTTACCCCACGACTATGGCATATATGCAACATGAATAATTTGGCCTGCCACAGGGCAGAAAGCAACAAGGCCAACCTTGTCGGCTGGCCTTGTCTGTGGCCGGGATACGGCCTGGAATCTGGAGCGGGCGATGGGAATCGAACCCACGGCTCTAGCTTGGGAAGCTAGGGTATTACCATTATACGACGCCCGCAGCGGGGCAGATTCTAGGCGTCTATGCCACAGCAGAGCAAGCATTTAAATTTGTGGAGCCGACTTTTCTTTGCCAGATTGATACAATGTCGCCCTTTATAAAATTACTGATAAGCCTAGGAAATCTATGATTACCCGTGGTTTGAAGCTGGCCTGTGCCGGCCTGCTGCTGAGCGCCCCCCTTACTGCCCTGGCTGACGGCGGCCGTGTACCGCATCCTTCGCTGCGCCTGATGATGACCGGCGGCATTACGGCAGGTGGCGATACCATCTACGTCGCCAACTACAACGATGGCTCCAATTCCTCTATCCGTGCCGGTGACAAGGTCAACCTGGGCGTGGGTGCCTACTGGCGCCGAGAGAACAGCCCTTGGTCGCTGCAGCTGACGGCCAACTACCATACAGACAACGCCAGCGCCGCGAATGGCCGGGTGGATTTCAAGCGCTACCCGATTGAGTTCCTGGGCCACTATCACTTCGAAAACAATCTGTATGTCGGCGGTGGCCTGCGCTACGCGGCCAAGTCCAAGTTTACCCTGGAGCGGAATGGCAGCTTTTCGCGCGTGGATGTGGACAGCAAGCCGGGCCTGGTTGCCGAACTGGGCTGGGAACCGGTAGCCGACCTGCTGCTGACCTTGCGCTATGTCGCCGAAGAGTACGAGATCGACGGCGCCAAGTTTGATGGCAACCATGTTGGTGTGACCGGCGCCGTCCTGTTCTAAGCGCCGCTCTAAGCTAGCGCCTAGGCTGGCCTTGCCCAGCCTGTCTACCGCGCCCGCAGTGCAGGGCGCCTGATAGCTTCGAATCCAATCGTTCGCTTTTCCAAAGGCTAGGCACAGCAACCCTGTGCCCGGCCTGCTTTCCATAAAAACACAAGGGAGTACGGTTATGCGCCGTCCATTTATGCGCCTTGCAGTGCAGGGCTTGTTGATTTCCGCCGCCGTGGGTGCCACGGCTGAAGTATCGGTGCCACACAAGGCCCTGCGCTTCACCATGACCGCCGGCCTGACTGCAGGTGGCGACAAGATAGACCAGATCCAGTTCGACAATGGTCACGACCAAAGCATCCGTGCCGGCGGCAATGTCAACATGGGCGCCGGTATCACCTGGCAGCCGCAAAACAGCCCGTTCTCGGCCCAACTGACTGGTAACTACCAGGTTGCCGGCGTGTTCGCCAAGAACGGTAGCGCCACCTTCAACCGCTTCCCGGTTGAACTGATCGGCTTCTACAACATCAACGACAAGTTCCGCGTGGGCCTGGGCCTGCGTCGCGTCTTTAACCCCAACTACTCCTACGACGTGGGTAGTGGCTACGACCTCAACTTCAAGGATGCCACCGGTGCCGTGATCGAGGCCGGTTACTTCTTTACGCCGTCCATTGGACTCAACCTGCGCTATGTGAAGGAAGAGTACGAGCTGGAGAACAGCCGCAACAATCTCAAGGTGGACGGCTCGCACGTCGGTATCAACAGCACCTTCATGTTCTGATATAGCGCGGGGAGATGCCCTGTCTCCCCGTGTGCTGCAACCCTCTCCAGGCCACCCACGGCTTAGGGTGCAAGCAGCAGGCATGACGACAACGCCCCGGCCTTATGCTGGGGCGTTGTCATTTCTGCCCCTGCCATGCCGCTACCGGCGGTCAGCCAGTTCGGGTATCTGCCGCCAGGCTCGCCTGCTGCGCTTGTGTTCCCGCCGGACTTTGCTAGAAACACACAAGGGCGCGTCCATAAGCAGCCCCATACCAATAAATATCGTCTAGGAGGAAGCGCCATGAAGGTGCAACGTACCCTGCTGTCCGTCAGTCTTGGCCTGTCTGTCTTTACCTTCCCGCTCACTGCCCATGCCTGGGGCCCCGAAGGCCACCGCATCACCGGCCTGGTCGCCTACGAACTGCTCACCCCACAAGCCCGCGCCGCCGTGCGCTATTACCTGGGTTCGGACGATCTGGCGGCAGCGGCCGTGTGGATGGACCAGAACCGGCCCACCCTGGGCAACCAGTTTCCAGGCTCATCGGCCTGGCATTTCGATGATGTGCCGGTCTGCCCGGACCCCAGCGTGGACACCTGCCCCAACGGCAATTGTGCTTCCAACAAGATCGCCAGCTTTGACCGGGTGCTGTCCGACAGCGATGCCACCAAGGACGACCGCACCCTGGCCCTGCGGCTGGTCGTGCATATGGTGGGCGACATACACCAGCCCCTGCACTCGGCCGACAACCACGATCGCGGCGGCAACCAGATATCGGTGCTGCTGAATGGCCGCAATACCAACCTGCATGCCGCCTGGGATACCGGCCTGGTGCGGGCCAGCTTGCGTGGCAGCAGCGAGCAGCGCTATGCCGAGGGACTGCGGACCACCTATCGCGACCAGATCAAGGGCTGGCAGTCCGGCACCGTGCAGAGCTGGATACAGGAAGCGCATCAGCTTGCCATCCAGGATGTCTATGGCGGCCTGGGTGGGTTTCAGTGCCCAGCCAACACGGCAGGCACCCAGGTGACGCTGGATGCGGCCTACCAGGCGCAGGCGGGCAAGGATATCCCGCTGCAACTGGCCCGTGGCGGTGCCCGCATCGCCTATGTGTTGAACCAAGCGTTCGCCGGTTTTACGCGCCCCTGATTGTCGAGCCTGCGATGAATGCACCTCGCTGATGGGTGTGACGGCTTGAGCAGGCACCAGGGGAACCCTGGTGCTGGACGTTGGAGCAGTCTGAACCAAGGGCTCTCCCCTGATTGAGCCCACACCCCCCGCCCTCGCCGCCGCGAGGGAGCTTCGCTAGCGCTCATCATCATTTTGAATAGGCTTCGGCGCCTGTAATGAATATATCTCGTCGATCGGTGCGACGGCTTGAGCAGGCACCTGGGGAACCCTGGTGCTGGACGTTGGAGTGGTCTGAACCTAAGGCTCACCCCTGGTTGAGTCCACTCCCGCCCTTGCCACTCCACTGGATCTTGTACGCGCTTCAGCGACTGAAAAACTAACCGGTGCAAGACGCCGGGGCAGTCCAGGTAGGGCTGCCATGGCGCCAATGCGCTTCCCGCCATTCCTACTGGCCAGGAGTAACCTCATGTACCAGACACCCGCCAAGCATCCGCTCAGCGCCGAACTGCCCGCGCTGGACGATGCCACCTACGCCGCCATGTGGGCTTTGTTCTGCCATATCGGCAAGTACTGGCAGAACATGCCCGACCCCGAGCCGTTCCGCTCACAGCTTTACAGCTTCATGCTCAACCGCATCAATCTGCGGCCGGTCTACCGCGACTACTACCTGTTTGCCGCCGCGACCCTGCGGGGGCTGATAGAGCAACATGGCGAGGAGGGCGCCTATGCCTTTCTGTTTACGGATGCCGATGCCAACAAGGCGCCGCCCGAGACGGCGTTGGCCGTGACCCGGCAGAAGGTCGCCAACGAATTCATGGCACTGCAGTTGTCGCTGGGCGGCTTCAAGGCGTTTGGCGCCATCAATTACTGCGGCTTTATCGGCGGTGCCAATATTCCTGGCCAGGCCGCACCCTACCGCACCATGGAGGCCGACCATGAAGGTTGAAACCCTGATCATCGGTTCGGGCGTAGCCGCCGCTGCCCTGGCCCAGCGGCTGCTGGCCAAGAACCCCAATGCCAGCATCCTGATGCTGGAGGCCGGCCGCAAGGTCAAGATGCAGGACGCCGCCATCTGGCAGGACTATGTCGTCTCCGGCAAGCTGCCTTATACCCAGTATTACGATCTGCCTTACCCCGACCGCGACCAGCCCGGCGAAAACCTCAGCGCCGGCACCACCACCGTACCCCTGGATGGATCGCGAGCGCTAACCTATGGCGGCTCCACCATACACTGGGGTGGCTGGTCGTTCCGGCTCAAGCCGGAGGACTTCGCCCTGCGTACCAACACCGGCCATAGTCTGGACTGGCCCTTCAGCTACGCCGACCTGGAGCCCTACTACAGCCAGGCTGAGCATTACATCGGGGTATCAGGCGATTCGCACGACACCACGGTGCCGCGCCATTGCGACTACCCTTTCCCGGCTTTCCCCTACACCCTGGAAGACCAGCCGGCCGCCGAGGCCATGGCCTCCCTGGGCATGGCCTATTCGCACCTGCCCATCGCCCGCCATGGCATCACCGACACCACCTCGCGCCATGCCCCCTGCCAGACCACGGGCACCTGCAAGTACTGCCCCTTCGGGGCCCGCTACTCGGCCAACAACTTCCTCGACGATATGCAGAACTGGGGCAACTTCCCCGGCCTGCAGATACGGCTCAACAGCATCGTCCAGCAGATCAGCATGCGCAGCCGGCAGCAGGCAGGCGGGGTGGTCTATCTGGACAGGGAAACGGGCCAGCAGGTCGTGGTGGAGGCCGACCGCATCATCGTGGCCGCCGGTACGCTGGAATCGACCAAGTTGCTGCTGCGCTCACGCTCTGATCACTGGCAGCAAGGCATAGGCAACGACCACGATCTGGTCGGCCGCAATATCGTGACTCACCCCTATTTCATCTTCAGTGGCAGCGCCCCTGGCAATCCGCTCAAGCTGCAGCCGGAGATGAACTTCCCCACCCTCTGCTCGCGCCACTTCGACAGCCCGGCCGAGCAGGCCAAGGGCAAGTTCATCCTGATCAACCCGCCCAGCTCGCCCGCGGTCAACCTGCTCAGCAAGATGCAGGCCGGTGTCAGCCGCTTGGACATGGACCGCTATGTGGCCGGCCCACGCCAGATACAGCTGCATGGCATGGTCGAGATTTTTAGCGAGCCACAGAACCGCATTGCCAATATCGACAAGCTCAACCACCTGGGCATGCAGGAAACCCTGGTCGACTTTGGCCAAGCCGCCGGGTTCGACCCCCGCATGCAGGCGATTCAGGGCCATGTGCAGCGCTTGTTCGAGGCCATGGGCGCCACCATGAATGCCAAGCCCACCATCTCGTGGCGGGCCGACCATGCCGCCTGCACCCTGCGCATGAGCGATGACGACAGCGAGGGCGTGACCGACCGGCATATGCGGGTACACGGCGTGGACAATCTCTATGTCTGCTCCAACGCCACCTTTCCTTCTACCGGTGCGGTCAACCCCACGTTGACGCTGGCGGCGCTTGCCCTGCGCCTGGGCGACCACCTGAACCAAGCCACCTGCCAGCCCTGAGGATGCCCAACATGACTCTGGAACAACATAAATCGCGACTCTATCCGCTGCTGCAGACCGCCATGGAACTGGAGCTTTCGACCATTCCGCCCTATCTGACCGCCTTACTCAGCATCAAGCGCGAGGCCAACCGGGTGGCGGCTGGCCTGATACGTAGCGTCATGATGGAAGAAATGCTGCATTTGGTGCTGGTGGGTAACCTGATGTCCAGCCTGGGCGGCCGGATCTGCCTGAACCAGGACACCCTGCCCAGCTACCCCCTGCGGCTGGAGTTTGAAGGCCATGGCTTCAAGGACAGAGAGTTCGACATCAACCTCGAGGCCTTCTCGCCCCAGGCCGTCCAGACCTTCTTGCAGATAGAGCTGCCTACCAGCCTGGCCCGCCAACCCCAGCGGCTGATGGCACGGCCCAAGATCACCGTACCCGGCATCACCCTGGGCGAGTTCTACCAGCGCATCATCGCCGCGCTGGATGCCCTGTGCGCCGCCTACCCGGAATCCGCCGTATTCAATGGCGACCCTGGGCGGCAGATCAGCGAGCAGTATTACTGGGGCGGCGGAGGCAAGCCCGTCATCATCAGCAGCCTGGCCCAGGCCAAAGCGGCACTGGAGGTAATCATCAAGCAAGGGGAGGGGGGCGACGACAGTATTTTTGATGGCGACGAGCATTACTTCGACCAAGCCGAAGAAGTCGCCCATTACTTCCGCTTCAATGAAATCGCCCAAGGTCGTCGCTACCGCCCCGGCGACAAGCCGAATGAACCGCCCACAGGCGAGGCCTTTACGGTGGACTACCAGGCCGTCTACCCCATCAAGCGCAACCCCCGCCACGGCGACTATGCCGCGGGCTCGCGCCTGGCCACACTCAACGAGCAGTTCAACCGCCAGTATTCCTTGATGCTGAGCCAGCTGGAGCAAGCCTTTAACGGCCACCCGGCCGTGCTGTACGACGCCATTGTCAACGGCATGCACGGCATGACCCCCATTGCCCAGGAGATGATGACCCTGCCGCTGGACGGCAGTGCCGGGGCAAGCCACGGTGCGCCCAGCTTTGAATGGGTAGC
>NZ_JAUFPU010000018.1:845190-907069 GCF_030409555.1 Chitinimonas viridis | reverse complement strand
GCCTAGCCAGGGTGTGTCGCCCCGCCAGCCCCGCCTTGCCGGGGCTGGCGGGGTGCCGGCCAAGGGCATAACACCACTTGCGGCCTGGCAATGACACATGCATAGTTTGCTGCCTGCCACCCCCTGTGCCAAGCATCCCCACCAATAAGGAAAAATATGCTGTTGATCGACAAGGAGGGCATGGTGGTCAATCCACGCGTACACGCCGCACGCGCCACCAGTATCGAACGCGGCCAGATGAAGCTGGTCAGCGGCATCATCGTGCACCAGACCGGTGGCAGCACCGCCCAGTCATCGCTAAGCAGCTATAAGAACGCATCGGCCAACGGCGCCCACTTCCTGATTGAGAAAGACGGCACGATCTACCAGACCGCCTCGCTCAGTCAGCAGACCTGGCATGTGGGCAAGCTCAAAGCCCGTTGTTTGCTGGAGAACCGGTGTACGCCGGTCGAGATCAAGGCGCTCAAGACTTTCTCCCCCACGGCCGAGAACAAGCGCGAAATAGCCAAGCAGGCACCGGCACGTTTTCCAGCCAACCAGGATTCCATCGGTATTGAGCTGGTGGGCGAGGCCCAGGCCAACGGTAGCTATGTGGCGGTGACGGCTGCACAGAACGGCTCGCTGAAATGGCTGGTGGCCGAGCTATCGCAAACGCTGGGTATTGCACCGACAGAGGTGTTCCGTCACCCCGATGTGTCGCGCAAGAACCCCACCGAAGCGAGTACCGCCGCATGGTAGGCCGCTGGTGGATAGCGGCTACGCTGGGGCTTGCCGCCAGCCTGGCCCAGGCCAATGATGGCTGCAGCGCCGGCAGCGAATTCGAACCCCGGCTCTGCCCCAGCAAGCTGCCCGCCATCAAGCAGGTGATCATCCAGCAAAACGGCATGAAATCCGCCCAGGAAACCAACCCCGCCGTACGCTGCGATGGCTTCAAGCTGAGCGTGCGGCAAGTTAGACAGTTTCTTGCCCGGGCGGGCGAGGTCGACAAGCAGGACGCCCTGCACCAGTTGGACTGGTCGCCCTGCTATGCCAGCGGCGAAGTGCGTTTCAAGGACGGCCGGGTAGGCCTATGGCAGATCAGCCAGTTCCGCCAGGGCAGCTTGCGCCTGGGTGAGGGCGAGCCGGTCTACCTGTACTGCCCGGTTTGCCGCGCGCGGCCGTTCAAGCAGCCCTAGCAGAATTGTGCTGTGGTGGTGGGTGGCTAGTCCAGCCGGTAGCTGGCCCCCACCAATAGACTGCCTACCCGGCGACGCGCCACCATGGGGCTGTTGTCGAGTTCCCGGCCGATATTGCGCACGCTGGCGATGGCGGTCAGCGACCAGGAGGGGCTGATGCGGTGATTGACCCCTAGTGCGTACTCGAACTGCTCACTGGCAGCGGGCGCATGGGCCGCCAAGCCGCTGCGGGCCGATTCGGCCGTGCTGATGCCGTAGTAATAGCGATTGTACTTCTTGCCATGAAAGCGCAGCTCTGCGCTGCTGAAATACTGGGTATCCGGCCCCGATGCCGCGAACCGGTGTTGCCAGCCTATCGCCGGGATGACACTGCGATGGTGCTGGCTGATGTCGCCATAGACCGTGAATGCCAGGCTGTCGAACTGCCCTGGCCGATAACTGAGCTGCATCCCGGCCAGCGGGCTGGCGCGCCGTTTATCCAGCCTGGCAAAGGCAAGCTGCTTGGCATCGGCGGGATTGTATTCCTGCATCTCGCTCCGCAGCAGCAGCGCCCCACTCAGTTTGGCCGTGTTGAATACCGTGACGCCCACAGTATCGCCTTCCACGAAGAAATGCTCACCACGGTAGCGCAGCAGGGGTAGCGGCATCGGCTTGTTGTCTTGATCGTGGTATATCGCTTGGCCACCGCCCACACCGATGCCAACAGACCAGGGTTCGGTCTGGGCCAGCGTGGTGAGCGGGAAAGGCGCAAGCAGCGCCGCAATCAGGGTAGTACGCAGCATGAATAGCTCCTGTAGGCGAAGATCGCCTCGTTCGGTTTGGATTCCGCTTGGGCAGGCGGGTGCCACGCCGGTGCTTGGCCGGCCAGGCGCTATTTTTTATACTGCCGAGTAAACCAATGCAAGTAGTATTTACTATCTGGTAAAGTAAATAAATGAAAAACACCACAGAGCACCGTCAACGCGGTCGCCCGCGCGACCCAGAACGCATGCGTCGCCTGCTCGAAGCAGCCCGTGTGCACTTCCTGGCCCAAGGCTACGAGCGCGCCAGTCTGGACGCCATCGCACAAGCGTCAGGCGTCTCCAAGATGACCATCTACAGCTACTTCCCATCCAAGCAGGCCTTATTTGAGGCGGTGGTAGGCGCTCGTACCAACGGCGCATTCGAGCAGGCACCCACCCAGCAGCTGGACCCGCGCAAGCCTGCCGAAAGCCTGCGCAGCATCGCCCGACAGTTTTTGGGTCTGGTGCAGCACGAAAGTGTTCGGGCACATTTCCGTATGATGGAAGCCACGCTGGGCCAGCAACCCGAGGCCAGCATGGCGTTTTTTCAGGAAGGTCCGGACAAGGCCATCACCATGGTGGCTCAATACCTGACGCAGGTGGATGCCGCCGGTGTGCTGCGCATTCCCCAGCCACGGCTGGCCGCCGACCTGTTTCTGGCGATGCTGCAGGGGGAATCACTGATCCGCCTGCAACTGGGCCTGCCGGCGTTGGACGCAAGCTATCTGGCCGACCAGCTGGAGGAGGCGGTGCAGATGATGCTGTGCCGGTATGCGCCCAGCTAAGCGGCTGTTCAGGCCGGCATCGGCCAGCGCATACCTTGCCTTACGGCTAGGGGTAGCCAATGCCGTGCGGCGGTGCTGATCGCCGTCCCGTAATCTTCGCCGCGTGGCCATAGCAGGGGCAGGCCAGCGTCGGTGGCGATCAGCTCGGCCAGGGCGGTATCGTCCAGCGCGCAGACTTCGCCGTGGCGTTGGTGTATCAGCCAGGCCAGGTTCAATTCCTGGCCCCAGAAGAACACCTGCTTGGCCGCCACACGTGCTTGCACAGCACGCATCTCGGCTAGCCGCTCGGGGTCGTAGAAGGGGAACCAATAATCGGCCAGCAGGGTATCGACCGCCTCACCAGGCTGCCAGTGGTGGGCGTCACCCTGCAGCAGGGTCACCTTGGCGGCGATGTCGACGGGTAATTGGGCGATGATGCCGGCTGTTTCAGCCAGATCGAGCACAATTGGGTCGTATTCAACGACGGTGACCTTGCTCACTGCCGGGTTGAGCGCAGCATTGCAAGCGGCGATACCCATGCCGAAACCCAGTACCACGGTGTGGCCCTGGGCCAGCCGGCAACCCAGCTCCTGGCTCTCCAGCTCGGACGGCGTAACCGACATCCAGCTCTCACGGCCGTGGCGCATCAGCATGGTAGTGTTGGCGACCAGGTAGGGGCTGCCCCAGTAACCCTTCATGGTCAGCATGGGCACCTGCCGCACCGACCAGGCATCCTGCTGATAATCAGGGAACTGCGGTATCCACATCCGTGGCTGATACAGCGGCACCGCCTGCCCGGCGGCTGCACCCAGGGCAGCGGCCAGCAGCTCGGCAGAGAGCGCAGGCAGGGTGGTTTGCAGAGGGTCGAACATGGCAGACACTCCCCTAGATGGCGCGGCGATACTGGATCGCCTCGGCCAGATGGCCTGCCGCAATCAGCTCGCTGCCGGCCAGATCGGCAATGGTGCGCGCCACCCGCAATATGCGGTGGTAGGCGCGGGCGGAGAGATCCAGCCTTTGCATGGCCAGATCCAGCAACTGCTGGCCTTCGCCATCGAGCTTGGCCACGGTGTCCAGCTCGCGGCTGCCTAGCCGGGCGTTGTCCCTGCCCTGACGGGCGTGCTGCCGCGCATGGGCTCGCCCCACCCGCTCACGCACCCGTGCACTGTCCTCGCCTGCGGCGGGCGCGCTCAACTCCGATTGGCTGACAGCGGGGACTTCGATGATCAGGTCAATACGATCCAGAAACGGGCCGGAGAGCTTGCCGGCATAACGACTCACCTGGTCTGGCGTACAACGGCAGCGCCCCGATGGGTGGCCGCGATAACCGCAGGGGCAGGGGTTCATGGCCGCAACCAGCTGAAAGGCAGCGGGAAACTCCGCCTGCCGGGCGGCGCGGGAGATCACGATACGGCGGTTTTCCAGCGGCTCGCGCAGCACCTCCAGCACCTTGCGGTCGAACTCTGGCAGCTCGTCCAGAAACAACACCCCATTGTGCGACAGGGATATCTCGCCGGGCCGGGGCTCTGAACCGCCCCCAACCAGGGCCACGGCCGAGGCGGTATGGTGCGGCGCCCTATAGGGCCGCTGGCCAAACCGCTCTGCCTGGAAACCCTGCGAACCCAGCGACTGCAGTGCTGCCGCTTCCAGCGCCGAGGCCTCGTCCATGGGTGGCAAGAGGCCAGGCAGGCGCGAAGCCAGCATGGATTTGCCGGTGCCAGGTGGGCCCACCATCAGCAGCGAATGCCCACCAGCCGCCGCAATCTCCAGCGCACGCTTGGCGGGCTGCTGGCCTTTTACATCGGCCAGGTCGGGATAGTGCGCCAGTTGCAGATGGGCTGGCACAGGGTGGCGTGGCAGCAGGGTATGGCCGCCCAGGTGAGCGCACACGGCCAGCAGGCTGGCCGCGCCAAACACCGTGCTATCACCTATCAGCGCCGCCTCATCGGCATTGGCCTGCGGCAACACAAAACGCCGCCCCGCCTTGCTGGCCGCCAGCGACATCGCCAGCGCACCACGCACCGGCCGCAACTCGCCGGTCAGCGCCAGTTCGCCGGCAAACTCATACTCGGCCAGCTTGTCGGCCGGTATCTGCCCGCTGGCCGCCAAAATGCCCAGCGCAATGGGCAGATCGAACCGGCCACTTTCCTTGGGCAAATCGGCCGGTGCCAGATTGACGGTTATACGCCGGGCCGGGAACTCATAGCGCGCCGTCTGTATGGCCGCCCGCACCCGGTCGCGGGCCTCCTTCACCTCGGCATCGGGCAGGCCAACAATGGTGAAAGACGGCAATCCGTTCGCCAGATGGGCTTCCACCACCACTTCGGGCGCGGCTACCCCGTTGAGTGCGCGGCTGTAGAGTACGGCCAGAGACACTGCTTCCCCCTTGATTTTGTATGGTTGTTTGGGGGGATTAGAGCATGGGGGTGGGTGGGGTTCAAGGGCGGGGGTAATAAAATAATTCTGACTAAGACCATCAACTTCGCGATTCCTATTCGCACGCCTCAATCCGTTGCAGATTCACCTAACCTGATGTTCGTATTTTACAGCTAAAGTGCGCAGCTCTTTACAAATAGGGCTAGCTAGTCTAAGCCTAAAGTGCTGGCTAACATAAGTGGGTGGTAATTTGGTTTCGACCGCCCCACCATAAGCTGTAACTGTTCTAGCAGTTACCGTTGATCTTTAGGAGGAATTTGTAATGAACGTTGAAGAACTTGCATCCCAAGACTTAAATATTTTTGTCTATGGCGAGGCACTTGACGGCCTGCTTTTGAAATTTGACAAAAATTCGGCATATCACGGCCTTACACCAGTACTTGTTAAGGGTTGGGGCTGGAAGGAGCTATGTGTTGCTGTGCGTGAACGCCGGATTTTACTGCTGAATGGTGAAGGGACTACGTCTGTTGGCTGCGGGTGGATGGCACCAGTTAAAATGTGGTCTGTGGGTCGCTGCTCGCAATCTATTGCTCTGGATGTTCACGCCGGGACAGTAGAACAACTCCTTAGTACGGAAGCGCGTATAGCGTTTCCAAGGGTTGCGCGACAGCAAGGGGAGCCCAAGGCGGCCGAGGGATTATTGGATATTGACGAGGATCTGGCTCGTCGATTCGAGAAATTCCTATCAGATGAGTCACTACTAAACAGCACCGCTTGGGTAGCACACCAAGCAAATAACGAACTATAAGTGCTTTCCGTGGCTCAAAGCAGGCTGTTTCACAGCCATTCAGGGCTGCGGCAGCGAACGCTTATGCAAACCATTGAAATTGCCCAGCCGATCGCAAGACGGCTGGGTGTTAGTCGCGTCGTTGACGTTACATGGCTTGATCGTATAGGCATACCAGTTGCTGCGAGCATCCGACCTACTGCTGCACGGTCACATTTATGTGTAAATGCAGGAAAAGGACTCTCGTTGCAGGAAGCGATCGCGGGTGCGTTACTTGAATCCATTGAGTTTGCATTTGCTGAACCTGGCGCAAGCCTCTTGCAGCACGATGTTATTGCATTAGGTGATATCGCCGCGTCTTTTCCGCAGCCCTTTGATATCCGCTTATTTTGCCCTAAGTGGCAAGCTGACCTAAACCCAGAAAAACAGACTGCAGCGATTCAGGTGCGGCACCCTGACAGTGAGGAGATGATTTGGGTTCCTGCGGAACTAATTTGGATGCCGACACATGACCTTCCTTATACTGGAACGTTCGGCGGCAGCACAAGTGGCCTAGCATCAGGCAACTCTATTCTAGAAGCGAGTGTGCACGGTTTAGCAGAATTAATTGAGCGTGACACCACAGCATTAAATTGCATAAGGCCTTCATCACAACTCGTTAGCTTAAAGGACCTCCCTGATCATCTGGAGATGCTTGTAGATCTAATTATTCAAGCAGATCTCGAAATATTCGTACGTTATACATCCGCTTTAGGAGGGCTACCATATTTCGAAGCCTATATTCTTGAACCAAATCTAACATCACCAATCGCAATTGCTGCGGGCTATGGACTACATCTAAATAAGTCTATTGCGATGACCCGTGCTATAACTGAAGCAGCGCAGGCGCGATTAAGTCACATTCATGGTGGGCGAGATGACATAGTGCGGCGCCATGAAATGTTCATGGCGTCGGGGCCAAGCGCTGAACTTGCAGCGAATGAGGGCTTACGCGCGCGTATCTCACATAATGATTGTGTCATCGATTTTGGGCGGATCGCTGATCAGGAACAATGCTGTGTAGACCTAGCTACGGCGTGGACAACTTTGAATAAGATAGTCAAATCAGAAGGTCTTCCCTCTCCTATCGTGGTCACATTGACTCCGGAGCATCTACCTATACAGGTTGTACGAGTAATTGCTCCGGGCCTAGAGCAATTTGACCCGGAATCTCGTCGAGTTGGACCTCGGATACTACATGAGATCAAGGCCCGTGATTAATCACCATTTACACCTCTTTGCAGGTCCAAGCCTTGGATTGACGACGCAAACTCGATTAAGCGCAGAAGGCATAGTTTTGCATCAACCCATTGGCAGAGGGGATATACAAGCGCTAATTAAAGATGAGCCAGATGCATTAATTGCGATTGCCGATGGGTTATTTCATCAACGGCCTGCTGTCGGTCATGCGGAAATTCGAGATGCAATTCGTTCTGGGGCCCGTATTTGGGGGCTTTGTTCAATAGGTGCGATTCGTGCTGTAGAGCTGGGACATGTAGGAATGTGTGGGTTTGGTGATGTTTTCCAGGCATTTCACGCCAATCCTGCGCTGCCGGATGATGAAGTCACTTTACTTCATTTGCCAAACTATCCTTATACTGCAATAAGTGAACCTTTGATTCATTGGCGGCATTATCTTCAATGCCAAGAGGAAAGCGGAGTTTTATCCGCGCCTGCCAAAGAACATATATTGTCACATATGTCATGCAGGTGGTATGGTGAGAGAACAGTTGAATATGGGTCCTGCCTATTAGCTAAGTTCGGTAATATTCTCATCAATCCTAGGGATCTAGATTTAGCACTTAACCCTCATAGAATAAAATATCTGGATCTTCAAAAATTCATAGAATTACGTCCGTGGGAAATCAAAAATCCAGTAAGCTACACATCGAAATCGCTAAGCTGCTCAAAAATAAAACTGACCGAACTAGGTGGTCTTCCATTCATTGACGACGATTTTGATGCCTCGCGCTTCCTTTCGATAGTGGCTGGTACGCGAGCGGGTTGGCTGGAGCCTAGTCGTGGCCGAGATGATTATCTAAGATTATTAAGTCCAGAGCATGTCTGTGAAGTGGCTAGTAGTAAAGTATTCCGACAAGATTTAATCCCAGATTGCTCCGCGCTGACGGAGAAAGAATCAGCGTGGGTAAACACCGCCCTTCGTGAGGTAAAGGTGCGCTCCAAATCACTCGCACCACTATTTGAACTGCCAATTCGTCTACTTCGATGGCAATGTCAGAAAATTAGTATGACAAATCCCAAGATCCCTCAAACCATTTTTCTAGGTGAAGGTGCACTTCAATCATCCTTCGGTATTCTTGAAGAAGTATTAGTTCATGAATTCGCCCACGTTTGGATGGGTATGATGTGTGAATTGCTAGATCTGCAACACCGGGATGCCAAGCAGATACATACATTGCCATCGGGGACAGGCTCCAAAGACGCGAGAGGTGTCTTACTCGCACTACATTTCTCTTGCGCGGTACATCGATATTTACTGGAAAGCGCAACAACAGTCCCATTGATAGGGCGACGTGCGGAGCGACTTCATTATGTGCTCTGGTACATGCGCCAAGCAACTAAAATACCGATTGGAGCCGATCTCTCACCATTAGGTCAGGCAGTATTCGACCGAATGTCACATTATGCTGCATCTTATGTGTAAGGTAATTTATGCCAACATTGACTTTGATTGGTCCCAAGTTTAGTCTTCTCGAAAGAGATTATCAGTGTGCGGGGCGTTATTGGCGTCAGATAATTGAAGAGCTTACTATCAACAACTATAAACTGAAGGAATTATTACCACTGCGCTGTGGCGATAAAACGGCACTTGGTTTAGCGTATTTTATTAACAATCAACGTATTTATGAGATGGATTTCTTTCACGCTACGTTCATGGATAGCGATGAATTGGTAATAGTTCATGCAGTTAGTGGCGGCTGATGCTAATCTAAATATAGTAAATGAGCCAAAATTGAACCAATCTATTGATGCCAGGGGGCTATGTGACAAATCTTGGCTAAGTCTAGCTAGAAAGCCACACCAGCTGTTACCTCCCTTAGTTCTACCACGAGCGGTTGATGCGTTGGGATTTACCATAGACGACATATCCGAGGTGTTTTTTTACTTGCCAGGTGATCAAGCAGTGAAGAAGCGCCCGTATCTTCGGGCTTACGTAAATGGTGAAATGTTCCCAAGCTTAGAACGAAAGATATGGAAATCGCCGATTAATACTGCAGGCAATTTTCAGTCTTGGTTTAATGATATTTTTGAATGCAGAAAATCAGGTCTAATCCTTAACGGGGCGGAGCGCTGGGCACTAAGAGCATGCGCAAAGTTTGCTGCTTGGATCCGACCAAAAATATATGAGGAGGATCCACTGCATCTTGGCATCGAGGCTGTCATATTTGCGGGTGACTATGGATTCACGCCGTTCGGAGTACATTATGACGAGCCTTGCGCGTCGGTTATTCATTTTAATCTCGGCCCATGCCCTAAGGATATTTTTATATTCGAAAAAGATGCTTTATTAGGCATACCTCGATCGTTGCAAGACGCTACACGTTACACTATCGAACCTGGAGATGGATTTGTTCTACCGGCAAACTATGCTCATATAGGTGATGCTCCTGAATTTAGCATAGATATTTCTTTTAAACTGACCTTTCGTAGCACAGACGAAATAATTTCGCACACCATAGGGCTGCTTATTGATCAAGGTAACAAGGATCTTGGTACAACACTCAGTGACGTTATTTTACATCGCTTAGGAGCTGAAAATAGTAATGAGTTGGTTGGGGTTACGGTGGAGAATATCCTAACTAATGCTCGCCATCGTTCTTGGAGTAATATGCTGTTTTCTGGCTCTCCAATTAAGGAAAGTGCCCATTGGTCCGACAATTCTATAATTAGTTTGGCAAATGAATTTCCCCTTGTTACGCATGTACATAATAATGTTATTTATATATATTCTCGCGGCTATTCTCACCGTGTTGTTAATCATGGGAAAGTACGTTCTGCGCTGGAGAGTTTGAATCAGAACCGGCATATGTCAGTGCTTGAGTTGAGAAAGCAATGCGAATCTTACTGTGATTACAAAACACTTATAGATTTCATAGTAACTAGTCGAGGAGTAATCGTATCCAATTGATTAGAGCGCATTTACTATCCTTTTTGCCAAGTCGGCCGCTAATTATTAGCCACCCTGACTCACCGACCAGGGCTTAGCTGCTAAATCGAAAAGCAGTAGAGAAAAATCCTATACAGGAACTGGCGAGTTTCTCACCATCTCGTTAGAACTCTAGTGAGGTCGTTCTCATAATGTATGCCGAAAACAACCCTTGCGACAAAAATAAGGTAGCAAACCTGGGTATTCGGTAAACATTTACGACTGCTTGTACATGCATCCATTCGTTTTTAGAAGATATTCGCAATCAAAGTAGAAATTTCCGATCGCAACCCGTCAATCCAAGCCTACCGGAACTCTGAAATTTTCAGCTCTTTACTAACGATCAACCCCGGCAAAGAAATTAGGCCTGCAATGAGAACCGCTGATAAGGTACCAACGTTATATCTGAAAGTGCAAAAAATCATTCGCCATTCTCGCTTACTCTATAAATCCACTCCCGCCGTACTCAAATCCACCGTCATCGCCGTTACCGGCGCCCCCGGCAAACTAAGCGTGCAATTCTGTTCGCGCTGCCAGATGCTGGCGCTGGCATAGCCGCTGCCGGCGGGATCAGGCGTTGGGAAGGTGGCGATGCTGCCGGTGTAGGCATGGGTGGCGGTGGTGCTCACCTTATAGGCCCAGATGCGCGGTGTGGCGTTCAATTCCAGTGTCTGCAGCAGGTTAAACAGGCTGGCGGCGATGACGTGTGAGCAGTAGATACCAACGCCATAGCCTTGCTGGGCCAGTGCCTGGGCCCAGGCTTTGATATAGGCCTGGCTGGCGGCGGTGGGGGCGGAGCCGTCTTCTACGTCGAGATAGACGTAGCTGCCTTGGGCAAAACCGGCCTGCCCGACCAGTTGTGCGGCATTGGCACCGTCGAGACTGCCTTGGGCGGCGGTGATGATGTGCGAGCCGGGGCCGGCGGTCTGTTGGCCGAGGTAGACCGGGGCGAGGCCCCAGCCTTGGGCGACCAGGGTGGCGCGGGTGTTCATCCAGCCGGTATCGCCGTGGCTGGGGGCGGGCGCCAGGTAAAAGCCGCACCAGGCTAGGTTGGTGTTGGCCTTGAGCCAGGCCATCTGGCTATCGCCAGGGTAGTGCGAGGTGTCGAATCCTGCCTGAAAACCCATTGCCATCCTCCTGCGCGTATTGTTTTTCTCTTACATGTTCACTTCATCATGCTCGACAGCTGGTTGAAGGCATAAGGGGCAAACAGGGCAGAGCCGACCAGGAAGTACTTGGCCAGATCGTCGATATAGGCCAGCGAAGCCGGGCTAAAAAAGGCGGCGTAGAGGGCGAAATAGCCGATGCCGACATACATGGCGGCCATGATGACCAGGCCCACCATGCCAATCAGACGGCTGGCACTGGGGATCAGGTGACCGGGCAACTGGTAGGTGTCTGTCGCTGTTGGGGTGGCCTGTGGGGCGGGGTTGGCCATCGCGGCGGGCAAGGAGGCGGCATCAAGCTCTTCGCTCATGGCTTCGGCAATACGCCACCCTTGCTTGATCAGGGCGCGGCGTATGGCGGCCAGCACCGATAGCAAAATCAGCGTCACCAGCCCAGTCACGGCGATGAAATAGACGAGTTTGACGGTCTCTTCGTCCATGGTTTCCTCCTGCGGCTTCGATGTAGGGGCACGTTGCAAGCGTCGCAAACCACACATCTTGGTCAGTTCGCTACGCTACGGCTCTAACAACGTTCTATACGCTGGCAGCGCAAAAAGAAAACCACAATGCGATTTCCACCGCTTGCTGTGGCGAACCTGGCGACCGCCATGGGGGCTGAAACCCGGTCTGGCAGGGCTGTTGGCGGCTGCCAGCTGCCCCAAAACCACGCTGTTTGTGCCGTCCATCCGGCTTGCCCTACCGGATGGCCGGGCGATGGCGTGAACGTGGGTATGGATTGGGGATAATTCGGCCCTTTTGCACAGGCCCAAAAAGCATCCACTAAGCGTTCTGCCCGCAAGTACACAGTTATGCACCGGGTACAGGGGGCTTAAGCCTGTGAAAAGTAAACGTTATCTGGGTTTTCCACAGATTTCGGCTACCTTTATTAATCTTTATCCATCTTTACACACTTACTTAATCAAGCCGCCCTGTGAATAGCCCGCTACCCCAGTCCGTGCCAGACAAGCTGCCCGATACCCGCAACCTCGGCGTCATGCTGCGCGTGCTGCTGTCAGCCAACCTGTTCGCGGTGGGTCTGGCTTTGTGGAGCACCGATAGCGTGCGCGATGCGATGCGTGAATACATCGCGCAAGCCGCCTTGCTACAGCCCACTTTGCTGTTTGCACTCGGCAGCCTGGCGCTGCTACGCGATCGCTTGCTGCGCTTGCCCTATGGCATGGGTGTGACTGTCTGCGTGCTGCTATGCACTGCTGTCGGCATGCTGGTCCGTATTGGCCTGGCTGATTTCTACCCGCTGGTGGCACAAAGCTATCTGCGCACGCTGGTTGCCAGCTCGGCACTGACTCTGTTGCTTTTGGGCTACTTCCGGCTACGCAGCCGTGCCATGTCGCCACTGCTGACCGAGGCCAGGCTGCAAGCACTGCAAGCCCGGATACGGCCCCATTTTCTGTTCAACAGCCTGAATGCGGTGTTGAGCCTGATACGCAGCGAGCCGCGCAAGGCAGAAGAAGCATTGGAAGATCTGGCTGATCTGTTCCGAGTTTTTATGGCCGAGAACCGTGATCTGGTGCCGTTGGCACGCGAGGTGGCGCTGGCCAGCCAGTACTTGCGGATAGAGGGTTTGCGGCTAGGAGGGCGGATGCAGCTGGAATGGCACAGTGAACGCATGCCAGCTGATGCGCTGGTGCCGCCACTGGTGCTGCAACCCTTGCTGGAAAACGCCGTGTATCACGGTATTGAACCTGCCATTGCACCCGGTATCATCAGCATCAATATATTTCGATCACGAGATGAGTTGCATATTGATATCCGTAACCCCTATTACAAAGAGGGTGGGGATCATCATTCCGGCAACAAGATGGCGATGGGCAACATCCGGGAAAGGCTGCGTTTGCACTTTGATGCTGAAGCTAGCCTGAAAACCACCGTGGGCAACGACTATTATCAAGTGCATGTAACTATGCCTTACCGCACGGCAAAACTATGACTGCTACGCTCCGAGTGTTTCTGGTGGACGACGAACCACCAGCCCTGAACCGGCTGCAGGATATCCTGGCCGACTGCCGTGCCGAGTTTCCGCACGAAGTGGTCGGCACGGCCCAAAACGGCCCGGAAGCCATAGAGAAACTGGTGCAGCAGCCTGCCGACCTGGTGCTGACCGACATCAACATGCCCGGCATGAATGGCCTGGAGCTGGCTCGCCACCTGGGGCGTCTGCACCACAGGCCAGCCGTGATCTTTTGCACAGCCTTCGATGAATTCGCGGTACAAGCTTTCGAAGTGCATGCGCTCGATTACCTGCTGAAACCCATACGGCAGGAGCGGCTGGCCGCTGCGCTGGCCCGTGCGCGTGAATTGCCGCATGCCAGTACCGATGCATTGGCCTCCTTGGCGACCACGGCAAGGCGGTATTTCAGCGTGGCAGAGCGCGGCAGGGTCAGGCTGGTGCCGGTGGATTCAGTGTTATTCCTGAAAGCCGAGCTGAAGTACGTTACCCTCAAGACCCGCGAAGCCGAGTTTCTGCTGGAAGAATCGCTCACCCAGCTGGAAGCCGAATTTGGCGACCGCTTTTTGCGTATCCATCGCAATTGTCTGATTGCCCGCAACAAGCTGCAGGGCTTTGAGCGTGGCCACGAAGAAGGCGAAGGCCATTGGATGGCAATACTGGATGGCTGCGCCGAGAAATTGCCGGTCAGTCGCCGGCAAGCCCATGTGGTGAGGGAATTCCGCCGAGGTGACGCCTGAAGCAAGCACCCTGATCGCCCTGGTCAAAATATTTTTCTGCTCTCTGCATCCAGCAGGCTGAATGCCTGCATCCAAGTCGGTGTAAACAATGTGGCGGGTCTTTACCGCCTTTTCGGCAGATGCCACCAGCCGCTGCAACGCCGGCTCGTAAATTTGCCCACACACCGAGGACACGTTACATGGATGCACAACTCTTCAACGAACATCTCTGGCTGCTTGCCATGATTCCCTTGGCTGCCATTGCCTTGCCGGCCGTCATTGTGTTTGTGGTGCTGTATTTTCGGCAGCAGCGCACTGTGCAAATGGTTGAGGCCATCAAGTATCTGAGCGATAGAGGCCAGCCCATACCGCCTGAGTTGCTTGATCCGCCCCGGCAAGATGAGAAGGAAGGCTCCCCGCTGTTTCAGGCCATTACCCTGTTGGGTGTCGGTGTGGGCTTGGCGATCATGTTCTACATGTTGGGTCTGCGCTTTTTGAGCGGCATCGGCGCCTTGGTGTTCTGCATCGGTGCGGCACAGTTGCTGGCGCTGTGGATAGAAGGCCGCCAGGGTAACAAGTCGGACAACGCGGCTGACTGACGGTGGACGGCGCCACCATTACCCAGACGGAGGCGGAATCTGCCCTGCTGGGCCGGGCAAGCGCGGGCGACAGGGCTGCTTTTGGCGAACTGGTAAGGCTGCATCAGGCACGGGTGCGGATGCAGCTGCGCCGATTGACCAAGGGCGATATCGCCTTGGCCGATGATCTGGCACAGGAGGCCTTTGTGCAGGCCTGGCGGCATATTGCAGGTTTTCGGGGAACAGCCCGGTTCAGCACCTGGCTATACCGGATTGCCTACCACCAGTTCCTGATGCATCAGCGTAGCCACCCGGTGCAGCAGACCTTGCCCGATAGCTGGGACATCGCCGCCAGCGAGGTGGATAATGTCTTGCGGCTGGACATCGAAGAGGCCGTCAAACGGCTGCCGGAGATGGAACGGATAGCGATAGTCCATTGTTTTCAAATGGATTTAAGCCATGAAGAAGCCGCTGCAGTACTGGGTTTGCCCTTGGGCACCCTGAAATCGCATGTGACGCGTGGCAAAGCCAGGTTGCGCACGTGGCTGGCGGCCTGGCAGGCAGGAGAGCAGAAATGACACCGATCAAACCGGAGATGGCAACGGACGAGGCGCTGGATGCCATGTTGTACGCCACCGCAGGGCCGTTTGATCTGGCGGACGATGGCTTCAGCCAGATTGTGATGGCGCAGGTGTATAACTCGCCGCTGCCATCCCTGCCTGCCGCGCAGGCATTGGCTGTAGCCCGGCAGCGGTTGGCCAGGCAGCGGCGTCAATCGCGCTGGACGCTAGGTGGGGCAGTGGTGGGGACCTTGATAGCCCTGGGCCTGATGCAGCTGTCTGGTGGCGAGAGCCTGGGTAGCTGGCAGGGCTGGGGTATGACGGTGCTGGTGCTGGTGGGCACCAGTGGATTGCTGGCGGCGGTGATGCTGAAGGGCGAGTGGCGCTGAACACCACCCGCCCTGGTTTGATAGCCTCAGGCCGTGCTGGTGCCGGGAGCACCGATATGCATGGCAGGGCTGACCTTGTCGCCCTGGTTGGCCAGGAAACCGCGATACACCCTGGCGGTAGCGGCCGGTTTCTCTAGCATGGGAACATGGCCGCAGGCCGGGATGATTGCCACCTGGGCGTGGCGTATGCCCGCCTGGAACAGCTTGATGGATGAGATGTCCAGCACCCTGTCGTCGTCACCCCACAGTATCAGGGTGGGGGCCTTGATGGCGGGCAGGCGGTCATCGAGCCAAACGCGTTCGGTAAAGATTTCGTGGAAGACCAGATCCTGGTCGTCCGCTACCGTCATGCGCTGGGCCACCAGATAGTCGCGCAGAAAGCCCGGTATCCAGGGTTGTTTGTGGTAGACCAGCTTGATGATGCGGTCGAAATCGCTGGGTTCACGCACCAGCAGCCAGTTCTCGCCCGCCAGCGCGGCGTCGTAGAAGGGACTGCGCTTGGGCATATCCACCCCCGCGGCATTGAACAGCCCCAGGCTGGCCACGCGTTCAGGGTAAGCGGCAGCGAAACCGGCAGCGATATAGCCCCCCATGGAGTTGCCGACCAGATGCACCTGCTCCAGGTGCAGCATGTCGACAAAATCCTTGAGACGGGCGATCTGGCGTTCCAGCGAATAGGATTGGCCCGGCAAATAGCCGGTCTGGCCAAAGCCAGGCAGATCGGGCACCAGCACGCGGTAGTCGCCGCGCATATGCGGGGTGAAGCGCACCCAGTTGTCGCCATCGCCACCAAAGCCATGCAAGAGCAGCATGGGCGGCGCGTCGCGCCGGCCGGATTCGTGGTAGACCAGCTCGAAGCCATCGACCCCTATGCTGTGCCGGACATAGCCAGCACGGCGGCGCATCAACGCCAGGGTGGCGGTAGCCCAACGGGTCCAGGTCAGGCCTATGCCCACCAGTACCAAGCCTGCAACGCCTACAACCTGCCACCAGCTCATGGCAGCTCCCCCGGGTTGATCGGGGTATAGAGATAGTCTATCAATCCAAGCCTCTGATTTATAAGAATCTTATTGGCCCCCTGGTGGCCAGCCGAGAGCTTACCAAAAACCACGGCAGCACTACGGCGTAAATGCTGACGCTCGCCACCTGCCCCCATGACATGGTTTATGCTGCGCGTTTTGCCATCCTGCCTGCAGCCTGTTCGCCATGACCATCAATATGACAAGAGACACCTTTACCGCCAGCGATGGCGCTACCTTGGCGCGCTACCACTGGGCCGGGCGTGAGCCTCGCATCATCGTGGTGATCTCCCATGGCATGGCCGAGCATGCTGCGCGCTACGATGCCTTTGCCGAGTTCCTGAACGAGCACGATTGCGATGTGTGGGCGCTGGACCATCGTGGCCACGGCGGCAGCGTACAAAACGGCAAGCTTGGGCATTTTGCCGATCACGACGGGTTTCGTCGGGTGGTGGCCGATCTGATGGAGCTGATCGCCTATGCCCGCCAGCAGCATCCCGGTCTGCCGGTGGTGCTGCTGGGCCACAGCATGGGCTCCTTTATCGCCCGTTCCCTGCTGTTGACCCGACCGGGCCTGATCGATGGCCTGATACTCTCGGCCACCGGTTTCAGGCAGGCGCCGCTGGCGCGCTGGATGGGCCGGATCGCCCGCTGGAAAGGCCGCAAGGGCATGGATCAGCCCTCGGCCTTCATGGGCAAGCTGGTGTTTGGCACGTTCAACCTGCGCTTTCGGCCGGCGCGCACGCCGTTCGACTGGCTGAGCCGCGACCCGGCCGTGGTGGATGCCTATATTGCCGACCCGATGTGTGGTTTTGATTGCAGCCCCAGGCTGTGGTCTGACCTGTTCGCGGCCATAGTCGATATGGAGAACCGGGAAGCCGGTGGCTCCACCCTGCCAGCCAAGATGTCGGTGATGCTGCTGGCCGGCACCCATGATCCGGTCAGCATGGGCGGGCGCGGCTGCCGCCAGCTGTCTGAGCGCTACCTGCGCATCGGCCTGCGCGATGTGGTGGTGACCCTGTTCGACAAGGGCCGCCATGAACTGCTGAACGAGACCAACAAGGAAGCGGTCTGGCATGGCATACGGGTATGGCTGAACCGACGCTTTCCTCCGGCGGGGCAGGAATGAAGGACTGGCACTTTGCCAGCCTGGAAGGGGTGCCGCTGGCGCAGCTCTACCAGGCTTTTGCTGCGGCTTTTGCCGATTACCTGCTGCCCATGCAGCTGGACGAAGCCGGCCTGCACACCATGCTGCAACGGCGCGGCTATGTGCCCGGCTTGTCGGGTGGGGTGTTTGCCGGTGGGCGCTTGATCGGTTTTCACTTTATCTGCCAGGGCGACTGGCAAGGCCGCCGTACGGCTTACGATACCGCCAGCGGTGTGCTGCCCGAGGCGCGTGGCCAAAGGTTGAGTCAGCGGCTGTTTGCCTGGCTGGCACCACGTTGGCGTGAACAGGGGGTGCAGCAAGCCCTGCTGGAAGTGCTGGCAGAGAACACGGCCGCCCGGCGCAGCTACACAGCCACGGGCTTTGCCCTGAGCCGGCAGTTTGACTGCCTGCAACTGCAGGCCCGGCCCCCGCTGGCCCTGCCCGAGGCCATGACCTTGGTGGTGGAAGCCAGTAATGACTGGCCGGTAGGCTGCCTGGGCTGGTTAGCTGCTGAGCCCGCCTGGCAAAACAGCGTGCGGGCGCTGGCCGCCAGCCCGCAGCGGTTCGAGCGGGTGGGCCTGTATGGCCAGGGCCAGCTGCAAGCGCTGGCGCTGCTCAATCCCATCAGCGGCGAGCTGCCGCTGTTCGCCGTCCACCCCGGCTACCGCCGGCAGGGCCTGGGACAAGCACTGATCGCCAGCGCGGCAGCCCGTAGCGATAAACCGCTGTATTTCAACAATCTCGATGCCGATAGCCCGTCGGTGCAGTTGCTGCTTAAGCTGGGCGCCACCTCGGTCGCCCTGCAGCATGAGATGCGCTGGGATATTGCCTAGCCAGTCCGCTTGAACAGCGCCAGCGCCAGGGCGCGCTGGGTGGCGTGATCGACTACCGGTTCCGGGTAGTCCTGCCCCAGCCGTATGCCCGCCCCTGCCAACACCAAGGGTTTGGCCTGCCAGGGGGCGTGCAGGGCATCGGTCGGCAACCGGGCCAGCTCAGGCACATAGCGACGGATGAACCGGCCTTCCGGGTCGAAGCGCTCTGACTGGCTGACGGGGTTGAAGATGCGGAAATAGGGCTGGGCATCACAGCCGGTGCTGGCGGCCCATTGCCAGCCGCCGTTGTTGGCGGCCAGGTCGAAATCGATCAATTTTTCGGCAAAGTAGCGCTCGCCCCAGCGCCAGTCGATCAGCAGATCCTTGACCAGAAAACTGGCGGCCACCATGCGCAGGCGGTTGTGCATGAAGCCGGTCTGGTTGAGCTGGCGCATGGCGGCATCGACGATGGGGTAGCCGGTACGGCCCTCGCACCAGGCGGCGTATAGCGCGGGGTCGTTGGGAAAGGTCAGTTGCGCGTATTCGGGCTTGAAGGCGTGGCTCACCACATCGGGGCGGTGCCACAGTATCTGCTGGTAGAAATCGCGCCAGATCAGTTCGTTCAGCCAGCACAGGCTGCCGGCGGTGCCGCGCTGCCAGGCATGGCTGGCCAGCCGCCGTACCGATACCGTGCCAAATCGCAGGTGTACCGACAGATAGGACACCCCCTTGATGCCGGGGTAGTCGCGCGCAACCTTGTAGTTGTCGATGCGGTCGTGGAAATCCTCGAACAACTGCGAGGCGCCCGCTGCGCCGGTCTTGATGCCTATCTGCTGCAGATTGCTGCGCTCGAATCCCAGTTGCGACAAGGCCGGCAGCGGCTCGGCAGGGCAGCGGCGCAGCGCCGGCAGGTAGCGGGCGACCGGGTAGGACTGCAGGTAGAACGGGTCCAGCTTTTTCAGCCAGGCGTTCTTGTAGGGGGTAAATACGGTGAAGAACCGACCCGCCTGGGTCAGCACCTCGTCACGCTCGAAGATCACCTGATCCTTGCTGCTATGGAAATCTATGCCGTCCGCCGCCAGGGCGGCGGCGACCTGGGCATCGCGCGCCAGGGCGGCGGGTTCGTAATCGGCATTGGTGTAGACGGCCTGGGCCCCAAGCTCCTGTGCCAGGCGGGGGATTTCCTCCGCGGCCACGGCATGGCGTACCAGCACATCGCTGCCCAGCGCCTGCAGCTCGGCCTTGAGCGCGGCCAGGGTTTCCCAGATGAATTCCACCCGGCGATCCTGCCTGGGCAAGGCGTCCAGGATGGCGCGGTCGAACACGAATACCGGCTGCACTTGCTCGGCGGCCTTCAGTGCGTGGTATAGCGCGGCCTGGTCATCCAGCCGCAGATCGCGGCGCAGCCAGAGCAGGGCGGTAGTGTAGGGTTTCATGTGTTTTGTCAATATTATGTCTAATGCAATTGTAGGGATAATGCAGCTTGCTTGCAGCTGTGTCCTGCCGTTATTTCACGTGAAACATGGCCCGCAGCGGGCGGACGGGGCGCGCAGCGGTCAGGGTGCCCAATGCGCAGGGGCGGGATTTCAAGAACGGGCTGTTTGCCGCACGGGCAAGTGTGGTGCGGGTATGCGATAATTCGCCGCATGGAAGCCATGAATCTGAGCCGCCAATTTCTTATCGCCATGCCCGCCATGGCCGACCCCATCTTCGCCAAGTCGTTGGTGTTCGTCTGCGACCATAACGACCAGGGCGCCATGGGTGTCATCGTCAATCGCCCCCTGGGCATGAATATGCGCACCCTGTTCCAGCAGGTAGACATCGAGCTCCGCCGCGAGGACGTGGCCGAGCAGGAAGTCTATTTCGGCGGGCCGGTCCAGACCGACCGGGGCTTTGTGCTGCACCAGCCGCTGGGCAACTGGCAATCCACCCTGGCGGTGGAGGATGAGCTGGGCCTGACCACCTCCAAGGACGTGCTGTTGGCCATGGGCGAGGGGGGTGGGCCGGATCGCATGTTCATCTCGCTGGGCTACGCCGGCTGGGAAGCCGGCCAATTGGAGAGCGAGCTGGGCCAGAATGCCTGGCTGACGGTCGATGCCGATATCGAGGTGATCTTCAGTCTGCCGTCGGAGCAACGCTATGAAGCGGCCCTGGGCCTGCTGGGCATAGACATGGCCATGCTGTCCGACACGGCCGGCCACGCCTGAGCCCATGGCCGGCTACGTACTCGCTTTCGATTTTGGCGAAGTCCGCATCGGTGTCGCCGGCGGCAGTACCGAGCTGTGCCTGGCATCGCCGCTGACCACCATCACCGGTGCCAGCAACGACGACAAGTTTGCCGCCATCGCCAAGCTGATCGCCGAATGGCAGCCCAGCCAGCTGGTGGTGGGCCTGCCCAGCCATCTGGATGGCACCGAACACGACATGAGCCGGCTGGCACGCACTTTCGCCAACCGCCTGAATGGCCGCTTCAACCTGCCGGTGGCACTGGTGGACGAGCGCCTGACCTCGGTCGAGGCCGAGGAGCTGCTGAGCGAGGCCCAGACCTTTGGCAAGAAGCGCAAGGCCGCGCTGGACCAGGTGGCAGCCATGCGCATCCTGCAGGTATGGTTTGATCAGCAGGGGGCCTGAATGGACGTGCTGATACGCCCCTATATGATGGATGACGCGGCTGCCATGGGCCAGTTGCTGACGGCCCTGGACTACGCCCCCGCTGATGCCGCCACCATGCAGCGCCGGCTGGCACGCCTGGCGCAAGGATTGCCGCATGCGGTGTTCGTGGCGGACTGGCAAGGCCGGGTGGTGGGGTGGGTGCATGTGGCCCAGGTGTGCCAGACCGCCAGCGATGGCTATGCCGAGGTCTATGTGTTGACGGTAGATCCGGCGTGCCAGGGCCAGGGCGTGGGACGAAAGCTGCTGGCGCAGGTCGAACACTGGGTAGTGGCGCAGCTGGGCGGCGGCCGCATCAGGCTGGGTTCCGGCGTCCACCGTACCGAGGCCCACAAGTTCTACGAGCATCTCGACTATTCCAAGCGGCCCAGTTTCGTATTCGAGAAACACAGTGCAGCGACCGTCATCTGAAAGGCATCGACCGATGTATAACCCCCAACTGAACAGCCACGGCGAGCTGATACACCTGCTCAGCACCGAATCGCTGCCGGCGCGCATCCTGCACCAGATACTGGACCGTGCCGCCGGCTATGTGGCAGCGGGCGATGCCGGCGAGAAGAAGCACAGCGACCTGGCCGGCAAGAGCGTGTTCAACCTGTTCTTCGAGAACTCCACGCGCACCCGTACCACCTTCGAGATCGCCCAGAAGCGCCTCAGCGCCGATGTACACAGCCTCAATATCCAGGCCAGCTCCACGGCCAAGGGCGAGACCCTGCTCGATACCATCCACAATCTTGAGGCCATGGGCGCCGACATGTTTGTGGTGCGGCACGCCGAATCGGGTGCGCCCTTCCTGATCGCCAAGCATGTGCGGCCGGGCGTGGCCGTGGTGAACGCCGGTGACGGCCGCCATGCCCACCCCACCCAGGCCCTGCTGGACATGTACACCATCCGCCATTTCAAGGGCGACTTCCGCAACCTCACCGTGGCCATCGTCGGCGATATCCTGCATTCACGGGTAGCCCGCTCGCAGATCCATGCGCTGACCACCCTGGGCTGCCCCGAGGTCAGGGTGATCGGCCCCAAGACCCTGCTGCCGCGAGATGTGGAGCAGCTGGGCGTGCGGGTGTTCCACGACCTGAAGGAAGGCCTCAAGGGCGTGGACGTGGTGATCGCCCTGCGTTTGCAGAACGAGCGCATGAACGGCGCCCTGCTGCCCTCGGCCAACGAGTTCAACCAGTTCTACGGCCTCAGCCGCGAGAAGCTGGCGCTGGCCCAGCCCGATGCCATCGTGATGCATCCTGGCCCCATGAACCGTGGCGTGGAGATTGATTCCGCCGTGGCGGATGGCAAGCAGAGCGTCATCCTGGATCAAGTCACTTTCGGTATCGCGGTACGCATGGCCGTGATGAGCATCTTGTCGGAGGCCCGCGCATGATTACCCTGATACAGAACGGCCGCCTGTTGGACCCGGCCAGCGGCCATGAGACGGTCGCCGACCTCTACCTGGCCGATGGCCGCATCGCAGGCATCGGCGAGGCCCCGGCCGGCCATGTGGCCGACCAGACCCTGGATGCGGCAGGCCTGACCGTGATACCGGGCCTGATCGACCTGGCTGCCCGCCTGGGCGAGCCGGGAGGCGAGCACAAGAACAAGCTGCAGAGCGAGTTGCGTGCCGCGGTGGCCGGTGGGGTGACCACGCTGTGCGCCATGCCCGACACCCATCCGGCGCTGGATGAGCCCGGCCTGGTGCAGATGCTGCGCCAGCGGGCCGATGGCCTGGGCCTGGCCAAGGTGCTGCCGCTGGGCGCGCTGACCCGAGGACTGGCGGGCTCGGAGCTGACTGAATTTGCCAAGCTGCGCGATGCCGGCTGCGTCTCGTTTAGCCAGGCCGATGCGCCGTTGGCCGATACCCGCGTGCTCTACCGCGCCATGCAGTATGCCGCCACCTATGGCATCACCCTGCGCCTGCGGCCGCAAGATGTGCGGCTGGCCTCCGGCGGCGTGGCCCATGATGGCCAGGTCGCCACCCGGTTGGGCCTGCCGGCCATTCCCTCGGTGGCCGAGACGGTCGCCATTTCCACCATCGTGATCCTGATGAAGGACAGCGGCGCCAGCGTGCACCTGGAGCGTGTATCCACCCGCGAAGGCCTGGAGATGATCGCCGCCGCCCGTAACTACGGCCTCAAGCTGACGGCCGATGTCAGCATCAACCATGTGCATCTGGCCGATATCGATATCGGTTACTTCGACAGCAATATGCGCCTGAGCCCGCCCCTGCGCGGGGTGACCGACCGCGATGCCATCCAGCATGCCCTGCTCGATGGCACCATCAGCGCCATCTGTTCTGACCATAGCCCGGTGGGCAACGACGACAAGCTGCTGCCGTTTGGCGAGGCCAAACCCGGTGCCAGCGGGCTGGAGCTGCTGTTGCCGCTGGTGCTGGCCTGGGCCGAGCAGAAGCGGGTGCCCCTGGCACAGGCGCTGGCCCGCATCACCAGCGGCCCGGCCGAGCTGCTGGGCCTGGATGCCGGACGTATTGCCGTAGGCGCTCCGGCCGACCTGTGTCTGTATGATCCGCATGCAACATGGCGTGTCATGCCGGAAACGCTGCTCAGCAGTGGCAAGCACACACCGTTTGTCGGGATGGAGATGCGTGGTAGAGTCCGCCATACCCTGGTCGGTGGCCGACTGGCCTATACCGAACCGGGCGCAGCGTGAAACGCACGCCAAGCTTCTAACAGGGTCCATGGACCCCGACCCGAGCACGACCAGAACCCCTGAATTAGTGAGGAATACGCCATGTCCGATATCGATGCAAACTTCAAGCAAGCCGCCGAAGACGTCACCAAGCTCTCCGAAGCCCCTGACAATTCGGTCAAGCTCAAGCTGTACGCGCTGTTCAAGCAAGCCAGTGAAGGCGATGTGAAGGGCGACAAGCCTTCCATGTTCGACTTTGTCGGCGCCGCCAAGTACAACGCCTGGGCTGAACTGGCCGGCACCGAGCAAGACGCTGCTAAGCAAAAGTACATCGACCTGGTCGAAGCACTGAAGGCCAAGGAATAAGCGCCGCGCTAAGCACCCGTTGGTGCTATCGCGACAAGGCCGCCCAAGGGGCGGCCTTGTTGTTTCTGGAGGCTGTGCAAGGCCCGCCCATCAAGGGGGAAACGCATTCGGGTTGTTGCTGGGGTAGGCCATGAACAAGCGCTTTAGCTCACCCGATTGCTTGAGCTTGGTCAGCTCGGCATCAAAGCGGGCCTTGAGCTGTTTGCCGCGTGGCTTATCGACAAAGCCGAAATACAGGGGCTTGGTCAGTACCGCTGGCTTGATCACGATGCCGACCTGCCTGGACTGCTTGGCCAGCAGCGGTTTCATCTCGGCCTCGTAGTCGAGCACCACATCCAGCCGGTTGGCGGCCAGCATCTCCAGCATGGCGGACAGCGAAGTCTTCTCCTGGTAGTCCATGCGTATGTCTGGCGCGTATTCGGTAAAGGCATAGCCTATCTGCGCGCCCACCCGCATGCCGGCCAGCGAGGCCTTGCCCTGCCAGGCGGGAAAGCGGCTAGCCTGCACGGCGGCATCCACCACATCCATATCGGTCATCTGGGCCGACAGCGGCATCTTGTTGCGCTGTGAGTGGCTGGTGCTGGGTAGGATGTCGGCCGAGCCGGACTCCAGCATCACCCGCGCCCTTTCATAGGGTACGAAGCTGATCTTCAGCTGGTAATCCGGTGCCGGGTAGATCTTGCGCAACAGATCCAGGTAGTAGCCATTGCCGCTGGGTTCGGCGTAGCCCAGGTATTCGGCAGTGGCAATGTGCAGCGTCTCGGCCGCCTGGGCCGTCAGGCCGGCCAGCATGAGCAGTAGGGGGACAAGGCGCATGATGTAGACTCCAGCTGGTGATGGCCCTATTGGCATAGCAGGTTTGCCTGCCCTCTGCCGCCTGTTGTCAGGCTGGCCTGGCGTTGCCTTTTTTTGCGGCCCTCATTTGTCCTGGCCCCCTGCGTCGTGCCATCATCCGCCCGCCCGAACCCTCTTAGCCGTAAGCACCATGACCGATATCCCAGACCTGCCACTCGATGAACCGGAAGACGAACTGCCCGAGGCAGTCGCTGCGGAGCCCGGCAGCAATGATCTGCCACCGCCTCCCAGCCTGACCGACTTTGCTGGCGCCGACAGCGTGCCGCTGGGGCGCTATGCCGAGCGGGCCTACCTGGAATATGCCGTCTCGGTGGTGAAGGGGCGTGCCCTGCCGGATGTCTGCGATGGGCAGAAGCCGGTGCAGCGCCGCATCCTCTACGCCATGCACGAGATGGGCCTGGGTGCCACGGCCAAGCCGGTGAAATCGGCCCGGGTGGTGGGTGAGGTGCTGGGTAAGTACCATCCGCACGGCGATACCTCGGCCTATGACGCCATGGTGCGGCTGGCGCAGAATTTCTCCCTGCGCTATCCGTTGGTGGACGGCCAGGGCAACTTCGGCTCGCGCGATGGCGACGGCGCTGCGGCCATGCGCTACACCGAAGCGCGCTTGACCAAGATCGCCGAGCTGCTGCTGTCGGAAATCGATATGGGCACCGCCGACTTCGTGCCCAACTACGATGGCGCATTCGAAGAGCCCAAGCTGCTGCCGGCCCGCCTGCCCATGTTGCTGCTGAACGGCGCATCGGGTATCGCCGTGGGCATGGCCACCGAAATGCCGCCGCACAATCTGCGCGAGGTGGCCGATGCAGCAGTGGCGCTGATACAGCGGCCGCAGATCAGCCTGGACGAGCTGCTGGACCATATCCAGGGGCCGGATTTTCCTGGTGGCGGCCAGATCATCTCCAGCCGCGAGCAGATACGCACAGCCTATGAGGGCGGCCGTGGCAGCCTGGCGGTGCGGGCACGCTGGAAGATAGAGGAACTGGCACGCGGCCAGTGGCAGTTGGTGGTGACCGAGCTGCCGCCCAATACCTCGTCGCAGCGGGTGCTGGAAGAGATAGAGGACCTGACCAACCCCAAGATCAAGAAGGGCAAGAAGGCACTGACCCAGGAGCAGGTGCAGCTCAAGCAATTGCTGCTGAGCCAGCTCGATACCGTGCGCGATGAATCGGGCAAGGACGTGGCCGTGCGGCTGGTGTTCGAACCCAAGTCGCGGACCCAGAGCCCGGACGAGTTCGCCAACATGCTGCTGACCCACACCAGTCTGGAGGGCAGTTCGTCCATCAACCTGGTGGCCATAGGCATTGATGGCCGGCCGCAGCAGAAATCGCTGAAGCAGCTGCTGGCGGAGTGGGTGCAGTACCGCTTTGCCACCGTGCGCCGCCGCACCGCGCACCGCCTGGGGCAGGTGGATGACCGCATCCATATCCTGGAAGGCCGCATGGTGGTCTACCTCAATATCGACGAGGTGATTCGCATCATCCGCGAGAGCGATGAGCCCAAGTCGGCCCTGATGCAGGCCTTCCAGCTCAGCGAGCGGCAGGCCGACGATATCCTGGAAATCCGCCTGCGCCAGCTGGCCCGGCTTGAAGGTATCAAGATCGAGCAGGAACTGGCCAAGCTGCGTGACGAGAAGGCCGGCCTGGAGCATCTGCTGGGCAATGAATCGGCCATGCAGAAACTGATCGTCAAGGAGATACGCGACGACGCCAAGGCTTTTGGCGATGACCGCCGCACCTTGATTGAAGCCACCGAGAAGGCCAGCATCACGGTGGCCGTGGTGGATGAGCCGTTGACCGTCATCGTCTCGCAAAAAGGCTGGATACGCAGCCGCAACGGCCATGGCCTAGAGATCCAGAACCTGACCTTCAAGGAAGGCGACAGCTTGCTGGCGGCGCTGGAGTGCCGCTCGGTCGATACGGTGGCGCTGTTTGGCTCGGATGGCCGGGTCTACAACCTGCTGGCGGGCAATCTGCCGGGCGGGCGCGGTGACGGGGTGCCGGTGGCTTCGGTGATCGACCTGGCAGCCAAGAGCCGCATCGTGCAGTTGCTGGCGGCGCGGCCGGAGCAGGCCTTGTTGATCGCCGGCGCCAACGGCTATGCCTTCCACTGCGAGTTCAAGGATCTGCTGACCCGGCAGAAGGCTGGCAAGGCCTTCCTGTCGCTGGATGACGGGGAAGAGCTGCTGAAGATCGCCACCTTCAGCCCGGCCGAGGGTAACCTGGTCTGCTGCCTGTCGGTATCGGCCCGCCTGCATGCCTTCCCCCTGGCTGAGCTCAAGGCGCTGTCGGGCGGCGGGCGCGGCATGATCGCCATGGCACTGGACGAGGGTGATAAGCTGGCGGCCATCACCATCAGCGATGGCAAGAGCCTGACGCTGAACGGCACCGGCCGTGGCGGCAAGAGCATGAGCCTGACCTTCGACGCCAACGACCTGGCGCCCTATGTGGGCAAGCGGGCCAAGAAGGGCAAGCCCTTGGTGGGTGGGTTGAAGCTGGCTGGGTTTTAAGGCGCTCAGCTTGATGCTGAAGGGAGTTCAATGAGCTTTGTTCCTGACAGCTTTACACCACCGCTTGAATGGCACGGCGAGCATTTTCAGTTACAGGTGTTGGCACCCCGATACGTCGAACAGGATCTGGCCGCAGTAAGGGCCAGCGCTGGCGATATCCGGTATGTTTTCGGCCCAGCCAACGGCTGGCCTGATGCGGACATGGAATACGCGGAGAACCTGGCCGATCTTGCGCGCCACGAGGTGGAGTTCCAGCAGCGCAAGGCATTTGCCTACGCCATGCTCGACCCCTGCGGGGAGCGCTATCTTGGCTGTGTCTATATCAGGCCGATCAAGTCCAGGTTGGATGGCGACCTCAGGAAGACGCGTTTTCAGGCGCAGTTGTTTTTCTGGCTATCTTCATTGCAGTCGGATATCGATGCGCAGCAGGTTTTGCAGGCATTGCAGCCGTGGCTGGCGGCGTGTTGGCCTTTTGCCGCGGTGGCCTATCCGGGCAGGGAGATAGACTGGCCTAGCTGGGAGCGTATGGCCCGTGATCCAATGCACCACGGCTAGCCTGGGTCAGTAGGCTGGGTGGTTTGCAATTACACCGGATTAGTAACATACTAATTAGTATGCTAACTAGGAGACCGCCATGCAAATGCCTGCAGCCTTGATTGCCCTTGCCCTGATCACCCCGGTACTGGCCGAAGAAGTGCGCGGCAGTGGCCGCGTGGTGGAGCAGCAACGACCGGTGACCGACTTCCAGTCCATCCGCAGCGATGGTGTCTGGATACTCGATGTGAAGGTCGGCCCCGCGCCTTCGGTCAAGGTCAAGGCCGACGACAACCTGCAGCCGCTGATCGAGACCGTGGTGCAGAACAAGCAGCTGCATATCCGCTTCAAGGATGGCAAGCAGACCGTGCACCTGAAGGACGACAGCAAGCTGCGCATCGAGGTGACGGTACCCAAGCTGACGGCCTACAGCCATGAAGGCGCCGGCAAGACGATATTCCACGACATCAACAGCGAGCAGTTCAGCCTGGAGTACGAAGGTGCTGGCCTGGTCACTGCTACCGGCCGGGTAGGCAAGCTGTCCGTGCAGGCGTCTGGTGCCGGCGCGCTGGACCTGGATGCCCTCAAGGCACGCGACGTCAGCGTCAGCCTGGAAGGCGTGGGGGCTATCAGTGTCTACGCCAGCGAGTCGCTGACTGCCGCTGTTGATGGTATCGGTTCGCTGACCTACTACGGCAAGCCCGCCAAGGTAAGCAAGACGGTGTCTGGCATAGGCAGCGTCAGCGCGGGTAACTGAGGACAGCGCGGCGGACAGCGATGGATACGGGGGTTACCACCTGTATCAGGCAGGGGTTTTCGCGCAGTCGTCAGAAGCGCACAGGCAAGCTTCGCGTCCGGGGGGATTTCTGAGATAATTCAGCCAGTTGCAATACGGCATGGGCGGCCGCCCATGCCGTTGGCTTTTCTGGGTACAGGATGTCTAGCTCCCTACGCATTACCGAAATCTTCTACTCGCTGCAGGGCGAAACCAGCCGGCTGGGCCTGCCCACGGTCTTCGTGCGCCTGACCGGCTGCCCCTTGCGCTGTGGCTACTGCGATAGCGCCTATGCCTTCCATGGCGGCAAACGCATGAGCCTGGCCGCCATACTGGAAGAAGTGGCGCAGCACGGCACGCCTTATGTCTGCGTCACCGGGGGCGAGCCCTTGGCCCAGGCCGGCTGCCACGCGCTGCTGACGCAGCTGTGCGATGCCGGTTTTTCGGTCAGCCTGGAAACCAGCGGCCACCTGCCGATAGAAACGGTAGACCCGCGCGTGTCGCGTATCGTTGATATCAAGACGCCAGGCTCTGGCGAGGTGGAAAAGAACCTGTGGGCCAATCTGCAGCACCTGACGGCGCGCGATGAACTCAAGCTGGTGCTGGTGCACCGGCACGACTACGAATGGGCGCGGGACCTGCTGCAGGACAACCAGCTGTTCACGCTGTGCCCGGTGATTTTCAGCCCGGTGTGGGAGTCGCTGCCGCCCAGGGACCTGGCCGAGTGGGTGCTGGCAGACAAGCTGCCGGTCAGGGTGCAGGTGCAGTTGCACAAGATATTGTGGGGCGACAAGCCGGGGGTATAGCGTGAAGGTCAGCCTGCAGGCGGCCCGGCCCCAGCCCTGCTTGCCAGCGAAGCGGCGCAGGCCAATTGATTTAAGGGAACTTCCAGACACCGCATTCTCGTTGCGATACGGCCTTGCTCGTGCAAGATGGCTGCTTGCATAGCAAGCCTATGTTGCATCGAGTGGGGCGCTCGCACCCTGCCTTGCGTAGACACTGCGGCCTTTGGAAGCCCCCATAACCGATACAACGGGACACACCATGCAGAAAAAAGCTGTCATCCTGCTTTCGGGCGGATTGGACTCCGCCACCGTACTGGCCTTGGCACAGAACCAGGGCTATGAGTGCTATTGCCTGAGCTTTGACTACGGCCAACGCCACAATGCCGAGCTGGCAGCCGCCCGGCGCGTGGCCCTGGGGTTGGGCGCCAAGGAACACCGCATCGCGACCATAGACCTGGCCGCCTTCGGCGGCTCGGCCCTGACCGACGCCGCCATCGATGTGCCGGTGGATGGGGTGAAGGAGGGCGAGATACCGGTGACCTATGTACCGGCCCGCAATACCATCATGCTGTCCTTCGCCCTGGGCTGGACCGAAGTGCTGGGCGCCAATGACATCTTTATCGGCGTCAACGCGGTGGACTACTCCGGCTACCCCGATTGCCGCCCCGAATTCATCTCGGCCTTCGAGATGATGGCCAATCTGGCCACCAAGGTCGGGGTGGAGGGTGCCACGCTCAGCATACGCACCCCCCTGATCAAGCTGACCAAGGCGGAGATCATCAAGACCGGTGTGGCCCTGGGCGTACACTATGCGCTGACCGTCTCCTGCTACAAGGCCGACCTGCAAGGCCGTGCCTGCGGTGCCTGCGATGCCTGCCGTCTGCGCCGCGCCGGCTTCGAGGCGGCCGGTGTGGCCGACCCGACACCCTATGTCTGATGGCAGCGGGCTGCGACATTGTGCCGCAGCCCGGCAGCCCGCCCAGGCGGCTAAGCTATCCCCTTAACCCAGCCCGAGACCCCCATGAAAATCGCCCTGATCACCAGCCTGCTCCTGGCTGCAAGCGCCACCCTGGCCGCCGATATCACCGTCAAGCACGCCTGGGCGCGCGCCACTGTGCCGGGCCAGCCGGTTTCGGGGGCATTCCTGGAGATCACCGCCGGCAAGGCAGCCGTGCTGACCGGCGCCAGCAGCCCAGCTGCCGCCATGGTGGAGGTGCACGAAATGAAGATGGAAGGCGGCGTAATGAAGATGCGCCAGCTGGACAAACTGCCCCTGCCCGCCGGCCAGACCATGGCGCTCAAGCCTGGTAGCTACCACTTGATGCTGATGCAGCTGAAGGCGCCGCTCAAGGTGGGCGAGCAACTGCCGCTGGTGCTCCACGTGGAACAGGATGGTAAGTCCATCAAGCTGAATACCACGGCGGAAGTGCGCGACCTGGCGGGGAAGTAGCACGCTCAACGGCTGCTGAGCTTGTCGTACCCGGCTGCGCTGACGTCTAGCGCCAGGGTTTCCCTGGCGCCTGTTGCGCCTGTCCCACCTGCTATGACTTGCGTGCATAAAAGGTGTCGAGCGAGAGCGAGGCTCCCGCGCGGCGGCGCGGGCGGGGGGTGTGGGATAAATCAGGGGAGAGCCTACCGTATCAGGCGACGCTGACGTCTAGCGCGAGGGTTTTCCTGGCGCCTGTTGCGCCTGTCCCGCCTGCTATGACTTGCGTCCATCACAGGTGTCGAGCGAGAGCGAGGCTCCCGCGCGGCGGCGCGGGCGGGGGGTGTGGGATAAATCAGGGGAGAGCCTACCGTATCAGGCGACGCTGACGTCTAGCGCCAGGGTTTCCCTGGCGCCTGTGTCGCCTGCCCCAAGCTGCTATGACTTGCGTCCATCACAGGCTCTCACTCCCTGGGCACGTACTGCAGCAACCAGTCTATGGCATCGGCCTCCCGGTCGAAGGCGCGGCAAGGGTAGGGCGGCTGGCGATAGGTCAGGTAGAGCTTGGCGGCAATGCGGGCAATGGTGGTGGGCTGCATTAGCGCGACAGCGGTGGTGACGGCCATGACCTCGGGGGTGGCGGCATAGTCCTCTGCCTCGGCAGTAGACGTGACCATACCCTGGCCTTTGACCAGTACCGGGCGCGGCACGGTGGAGATCGCGACGTGCTGGCGCAAGGCTGACTGTATGGCTTCCAGGTCTATGCGGGGATTACGCCCGTAATCCAGCCGCAGGATGCCATCCTCCCCCAGCCAGACGTAGGGGTATGGTGCTTCTTGCATCCCATCATTCAAGGCCAAGCCGTGTGGGATTGCCACCCCGCCTTGGTGGCGGGTGGAAAATTCACGGCGAAAATGTCGAGAACAGGCGTCTATCATCAGCTCCGGCACCACCCAAGATTCCCGAGTACCGGTGCCGCATGTAGCCACACGACACGACCTACAAGGCTGGCTAGGCTCCCCGCCAACGCCACCACAGGCGCAGCCCCAATAGCAGGCCCAGGATGGCTGCGTAGATCAGCGGCTGGGTCAGGTCTTTCTTGACCAGCCACCAGTAGTGCAGCACGCCCAGCAGGGCGATGCCGTAGACCAGCTTGTGCAGGCGCCCCCAGTTGCGCTTCAACCGCCGCATCATGGCATCGGTGGAGGTGAGTGCCAGCGGGATCAACAGCACGAAGGCGGCAAAACCCAAAGAGATGAAGGGCCGCTTGGCGATATCACGGATGATGGCGGCCACATCAAAGAACTGGTCCAGCCACAGATAGGTGGTGAAGTGCAGGCTGGCATAGAAGAAGGCATACAGGCCCAGCATGCGTCGCAGCTTGATCAGCACGGTGTAACCGCTCAGCCGCCGCAGGGGGGTGATGGCCAGGGTCAGCAACAGGAACACCAATGTCCAGGTGCCGGTGGAGCGAGTAATGAACTCGATGGGGTTGACCGCCTCGCCACTGAGCACGATATAAGCCGCCCTGCCCAGCGGTAGCAGGCAAAGGATGAAGACCATGGCCTTGATAAGACCGATAGAGAGGGCGCCGGACAGTGGTTTCATGGCTAGGGTAGGCGAGGTTGATGGAAGGCTGGGCATGATCGTGGTAGTACTGTTCGGCAGCTTGCGCTAATTATCCGCGGCCTGACACCAAGTCTAGTGGCGAGGGCAGGCAGTTCAATAAGGGAAGCGCCCAAAGCATCAGGCTGCCCCGACCTTTAGCGCCAGGGTCTCCCTGGTGCCTGCACGATTCGCCATCACCTGTTGATGTCCTGAGTTCATAAGGGGCGCTGAAGCGGGTTCGCAATGGATAACGAGCGTCAGCGAGGCTCCCGCGCGGCGGCGCGGGCGGGGGGTGTGGGATAAATCAGGGAAGAGCCCCATGTATCAGTCTGCCCTGAGCTCTGGCGCCAGGGTTACCCTGGCGCCTGCGCAATCCGTCATCACCTATTGATGTCCTGAGTTCATAACTAGGCTCTTAGTCGCTTGTAGTGTGCCGACATGACGGCATAATCGGAGTTTTGTTCCACCAACCCTAAGCCGAGTCTTTGCCATGCAGAGTTGCATTGCCACCGCCAACCGCCTTGTCGTCAAAGTGGGCTCCAGTCTTGTCACCAACGATGGCCGTGGCCTGGACCATGCCGCCCTGGGCCGCTGGGCCGCCGAAATGGCCGCTCTTACCCGCATGGGCAAGCAGGTGGTGCTGGTCAGTTCCGGTGCCATTGCCGAGGGCGTGGCCCGGTTGGGCTGGCCCCGTCGACCTAGCGCCCTGCACGAGCTGCAGGCCGCAGCGGCAGTGGGGCAGATGGGGTTGGTCGAGGCCTACGAGCGCTGTTTCAAGGCGCATGGGCTCAAGACCGCGCAGATTCTGCTGACCCACGAAGACCTGGCCGACCGCACCCGCTACCTGAACGCCCGCTCCACCTTGCTGACCTTGCTGGGCCTGGGGGTCATACCCATCATCAACGAGAACGACACCGTCTCCACCGACGAGATCAAGGTGGGCGACAACGATACCCTGGGGGCACTGGTCACCAATTTGATCGACGCCGATGCGCTGATCATCCTGACCGACCAGCGTGGCCTGTACAGCGCCGACCCGCGCAAACACCCCGATGCCCGCTTTATCGACGAGTACGAGGCCGGCCAGCCCGAGCTGGAAGCCATGGCCGGTGGTGCCGGCAGCAGCGTGGGCACGGGCGGCATGTACACCAAGATCATTGCTGCCAAGCGCGCCGCCCGCAGCGGTGCCAGCACGGTGATTGCCAGCGGCCGCGAAGACCAGGTGCTGGGTCGCCTGGCCAAGGGTGAGGCCATAGGCACGCAGCTGACGGCCCGCACCACCCGCCTGGCCGCCCGCAAGCAATGGCTGGCCGATCACCTGCAGGTACGCGGCACCCTGCAGCTCGATGCTGGCGCCGTGCGCGCCGTGGCGCAACAAGGCACCAGCCTGCTGCCCATAGGCGTGGCCAGCATAGAAGGCGATTTCCTGCGTGGCGAGATGGTGCGCTGCGTCGGCCCCGACGGCAGCGAGATGGCCCGAGGCCTGTGTAATTACGATGCCGCCGATGCCCGCCGCATCGTCCGCCTGCCCACCAGCCAGATCGAGGCGGTGCTGGGCTTTGTCGATGAACCCGAGCTGATACACCGCGACAATATGGTGGTGCTGTAGATGTTGGCGGATGCCGCGTTGATACGGCCAGCCACCTTGGCTGACTGCCGCCGTATCGCCGAGATACAAGTGCAGTCCTGGCAGGCTACCTACGTAGGCCTGTTGCCGGCCGAGGCCTTGGCCGCACTCTCCATAGACCAGCGCGAGGCACGCTGGCAGACCCTGCTGCCGCAAGGCGATTCCACCACCCTGGTGCTGGAGCAGGCCGGGCGGGTGGTGGGTTGGCTGTCCTACGGCCATTGCCGCGACGCTGGCGCCGACGCCTGCCAGGGCGAAATCTGGGCCATCTATCTGGACCCGGCCTGGCTAGGCCAGGGCCTGGGGCGCCAGCTATGGCAGGCTGGTGTGGCGGGTTTGCAAGCCGCCGGCCATACCCGCATCAGTGTGTGGGTGGCGGCCGGCAATGGTGGTGCGGTGGACTTCTACCGCGCCATGGGCCTGGCGGCCGAGATCGACAGCCTGCAGCCGGACGAGATGGCCGGCCACCCCGTCCAGATGCTGCGTCTGTCCGGCGCCATGGATGCCGCGCCGCCCGATACAACCGCCGAGATTGCCGCTGTCTTGGCATTCTGGTTTGGTGATGCCGCTGCCCCGCGACCGGCCTGGTTCCAGCGCGACGCCGCTTTCGACGACGCCATCATCCAGCGCTTCGGCAACCTGATCACGGCCGCCCAGGCCGGTGGCTTGCAACGCTGGCGTGCCAGCCCGCAGGGCCTGCTGGCCTATCTGTTGCTGCTGGACCAGTTCTGCCGCAATGCCTTCCGCCAGCAGCCCCGCGCCTTCTTGGCAGACCCGCTGGCCCTTGCGGCAGCGCAACAGGCCGTGGCCCATGGCCTGGATCAACAGCTCAGCCCCTTGCAGCGGATATTCATCTACCTGCCCTTCGAGCACGCCGAATCCCTGGCTATGCAGGACCAAGCCGTTGTCCTGTTCAGGGCACTGGCGGCTGATCAGCCCGAGTTGTCGCCCTATCTGGACTACGCCTACCGCCACCGCGAGGTCATCCAGCGCTTTGGCCGCTTCCCCCACCGCAATAGTGTGCTGGGACGGCCGTCGAGCGAGGCAGAGATCGCCTATCTGGCGGAGCCGGGGAGCGGTTTTTGATTACCCATTCGCTGTCGGTGACAGGTGCGCAGAAGGAATGTGGGAGGCAGGGATAGCCAGGGGGAGTTGGCGCTTCATGCTACTCCTTTGAGTCCGATACGCCCGCTTGTATGGTGCTTGCCGCGGCCTTGCTTATGGCGTTGGCGAAGACCTGATCCCGCGTGGCCATGCCGCACCGGTTGGGTAATTCGCGCCAAGTCCTGCTGGGCGATGGAAGCTTTCTGCATAGGGAGTAGGTCAGAAAATCAGCATGATCGATGGCCAAGATCTATTGGCTGGTCTAGCCCATAGGCATAAATACCTGCGCCGCTTGCCTGGACCGCCCCATCTCCCCAGAATGTCGGCTCTCCAAACCGGTCCTTGCCACCATGCGCCTTGCTCCCCTGCTGCTCAGCCTTGCCTGCCTTGTCACCTGGGCTGACGACAGCCTCAATGACGGCCCCTATGTAATCCACCAAGGGCAGACCAGCGAGGCGGCCTGGGTGTGCCAGGGCCGGGTACAGCGTCTGCCGGTCCAGTCTGACCGCAAGCTGGCCATACCGTGTGGCGAACTCAAGGGCCTGGCGCTCAACCGCAGCAATCCGGTGGCACCCGATATCCAGCCGCAACCGCAGCGCTGGGCCGCGCTGTCTGATATCCATGGCCAGGCGGGCATCTTCCAGAGCCTGCTCAAGGCCCAGGGGGTAATCGACGGCAAGGGCAACTGGGCCTGGGGCAAGGGTGTGCTGGTGATTGCCGGCGATATCTTTGACCGTGGCCCCACGGTGAACGAGGCCTTGTGGCAGGTTTACCAGCTGGAACAGCAGGCCCGTGCAGCCGGTGGCGCCGTCCATTTTGTCCTGGGCAACCACGAGGCCATGGTGCTGCGCGGCGATCTGCGCTATATCCACCCGCGCTACCAGGCGGTGGCCCAACTGCTGGGCCGTAGCTACGACCAGCTGTATGGCCGCGATACCGAGCTGGGCCAGTGGCTGCGTAACCGTGCCACTGTGCTCAAGCTGGGCGACACTGTATTCCTGCACGGCGGCCTGCATCCGGAGCTGGCCCAGGCTGCGATAGACCTCAAGCATATCAACCAGCGCTTTCGCGAGCGGCTGGGTGCCAGCAAGGCCGAACTGGCGCAGGATCCTGAAGCCAGCTACCTGATGGGCAGCAAGGGTCCACTCTGGTATCGCGGCTATTTCCTGCCCGAGCGGGCTACCCTGGCCGATGTGGAGGCCCTGCTGGATCGCCTGGGCGCCCGCCGCATCGTGGTGGGACACACCACCCAGCGCGAGCTGGTATCGCTGTATGGCGGCAGGGTGATAGGGGTGGACGCTGGCATCAAGGACGGCGAACGTGGCGAGCTGCTGCTATGGCAGGACGGCAAGCTGTGGCGCGGCACCATGGATGGCCGGCGCAGCGAGCTGGCGGCCGGTGAGGACAGCGGCGGGGTGCTGCCGGGCCAGGAGTAAATCAGTACCGCACTGTTGCATCGACAATGCGGTACCGACGATTTGCCCTCAGGGTGCCTTGCCCCCCATCAGTACCTGCACGGCGGTTTCCAGTTGTGCATCGGTCTGTTCGCCCAGCCTGTCGGCGACGGCGATGTCTACCGGCCTGGGGCCGCTCTCCAGGTCGTCGCCGTTGCGGGTGGATACCACCCGGCTGAAGGGTAGGCGCAAGACCGAGCCATCCACCAGTACCTTGAACGAGGTGAAGATCACCCAGCCTGCACCTGGCTCGCCCACTACCTTGCCCAGCTGCATGGCACGATAGCCTTCGGTGAAGACTTCGCCGTCCGACAGGGTGATCTTGTTGGTTAGCAGGATGGTGGGCTTTTCCAGCGTCTGCTGGCCCACGGCCAGGCGGCCCGGTGCGGTGGGTAGCTGGCGGGCGGTAAAGCTGTAGTGGCTTTGGCGCGCCAGGGTATCGAGCTCCCAGCTATCGACCATGCCGCCATAGTTGTTGCGCACGTCGAGCACCACGCCCTGGGCGGCATGGCTGAGGCGGTCGAGATCCAGGTGGAACTGGTCCAGCGAAGCCTCGCGCATGTCCACCATGTGTATGTAGTCGAGCTTGCCGCCGCTGAGCCGCTGCACCTCGGCCCGCTTGGCAGCGGCCCATTGCTTGTAGCGCAGGGTACTTTCGTCTGCGGCGGCCACCGGCTTGGTATAGGCAGTACGTTGCTTGCCATCCTGGCCGCGCAAGCTCAGCGCCACCAGCTTGCCTATCTTGCCGTCCAGCAGGCGATCAAGGTTGTCATGGCGTTCCACTGCCTGGCCATCGAGGGCGATCAGGGTGTCGCCCACGGCCACGCCGGCCAATGCTGCCGGGCTGTTGGCAACCACCTGGGCCACCCGCAGTTGGCCATCGCGCTCATAGGTGCTGCGATCCAGATCCAGGCCCAGCCGGCCCAGTGTGGTCTGGGTCTCGCCGCGCGGGGCGGCCAGGCCGGTGTGGGAGGTGTCCAGCTCGCCCAGCATCAGCCACACCACCCGGCGCAGTTCGTCGCGGGTCAGTGCCGCGTCCACCCAGGGCTGGTAGCGGGTTTTCAGGGCTGCCCAATCCTGGCCGCGCATGGCCGGGTCGAAGAAGAAGTCGCCCAGGGTGCGCCAGGCCTCGTCGAAGACGGCCTGTTTCTCGGCCTCGAATGCCACTTCGGTCTCGGCCTGCAGCGGGATGGCACGCGGGGTGCCGCCGTCCAGCGCCACCACCATGGCCTTGCCGCCTTCCAGGTAGTAGGCCTCCTTCTCGTCGGTACTCAGTTGCAGGCCATGCTTGGTGGCCGTGCTGAAGCTCAGCTGGCGCGGCAGCTCGCCGGCCTTGTAGCGCCAGATATTGGGCTGGCCGGCTACGATGCCCACCAGGGCCAGGGTCTTGCCATCGCGGCTGGCGGCAAAGTACTGGCTGTCGATAAGGCTGGGCAGCAGGCTGGCATGGCTGCGGGCCCAGGCGGCATCGGGCTGGCTGGTTGCCTTGGCCGGTTCGCCGTCGGCGCCCAGCGGTGCGGGTGGCGCCAGCGGGATCTCGACGATGCGGCCACCTGCCTCGCTGTGCTGGAAGGCACGCCACCACAGCAATTGGCCATCGGCGCGCCATTGCAGGCTGGGCTGGCCATAGCCCTGGTCCTCGGGGCGGAACCACAGTTTCTTGCCGGTGCCGGGGCTGGCCAGCTGGGTCAGGGCCTGCTTGCTGCCGTCCTTCAGCGCTACCAGCGTCACTTGGGCCAGCAGCTTGTGGCCCAGCTCCACCACGGCCAGGTGTTGACCATCGGGCGACCAGGCCAGCGGGGAGTCGGCCCAGATGGGCGGCCGGCCGGTTTGCACGGCAGTCAGCATCCGGGTCTTGCCATCGGCCAGGTTGGCGCTATGCAGTGCCTTGCCGTTGCGGATATAGGCAATCTGGCTGCCATCGGGCGACCAGCGGGGAAAGGCATCGCTCTCGGCCGATTGGCTGACACGCTGCTCGGTCTTGCTGGCCAGGTTGTAGCGCCATATCTCGGCCGGGCCGTTGCGCAAGGAGGTATAGGCCAGCTGCTTGCCATCGGGCGACCAGGCCAGCTGCGATTCGGCCGCGGCGCTGCGGGTCAGCCGGGTGGCGCTGCCGCCTGCCACGGCTGCCAGCCAGATGTCACCACGGGCTACAAAGGCCAGCTGCTTGCCGTCGGGCGAGAGATGCAGCTCTTCCAGCTTGTCGCCCACGGCAAATTTCTCGGTAGCCGGGGTAGGGCCGCTGCCCGATAGTTTCACGTGAATCTGCCGGCTGGCGCCGCTACGGGTGTCCAGCGTCCACAAGCCATGGTCGCGCTCAAATGCCAGCGTCTGGCCATTGGCCGAGAGGCTGGGCCACAGCACCCGGCCGGTGGTGAACTGCGTCACGGGCCTGGGCTGGCCATCCAGTGCCTGCTGGTAGAGGTTGTCCTGCCCGCCGGGGTTGCCCACAAACCAGATACTGCGGCCATCTGCTGCCCACATGGGCCAACTGGCACGGGCGCCATCGGTGGAGAGTTTGCGCCAGCTACCCTGGCCGCCCAGCGGGGCCAGCCACAGCTCGTCCTGGTCGATATGGGCGCCATTGCGCCGCCACCACTGGCCAAAACTGCGGGCATTCAGCGCCAGCCACTGGCCATCGGGCGAGGGGCTGGCCTGGCTTTCGTCCAGATAGCGCTGGGCCAGCACCGGCATGGGCGTGCCGCCGCTGGCGGCCACCCGGTACACATCGTTCATGCGCTGGATATCGTGGGAGGCATGGTGGAAGTACACCCAGCGGCTGTCGGCCGACCAGGCACTGGCCTGTTCGGCCCGGTCGTCATGGCTGAGGCGGCGCAGCTGGTTGCTGGCGATATCGAGCAGGTAGAGGTCGCCGTTGCCGCTGCGGCTGGAGCTGAAGACCAGCTTGCTGCCGTCGGGCGACCACAGCGGGCGAGATTCGGTGGCTGGGTGGGCCACCAGCAGGCGGGCTTCGCCGCCCTGGCTAGGGGCTGTCCAGATGTCGCCGCCCGAGACAAAGGCCAGGGTCTGGCCATCGGGCGAGATGGCGGGTTCGTATAGCAGGGGGGCGGCCTGGGCAAACAGGGGCAAGGTGGCGAGCAGCAGGGTCAGGCGCATAGCGGCGTCCAGCAGGGCAGGAAAGCGCGCAGTCTAGGCCATTCCGTGCCTGATAATCAGTCGCGGCTGGGCTGCCGTGGTATCCACGCGACGCCATGTTGAACTTGTTGCAGTGCGTCATGACTACTAGAGTGAAGTCTGCCGTGCTGCCCGCGCAAGCAGGGCCGTTGCCCAGTACACCCAGGCTACCGGAGTATCCCGCCATGTCTGATTCACCCGCCGCCCGCCGTGCCCGCTTCCTGGAAGAGCAGGAAGTCCGCTATGCCAACCTCAAGCACCAGCTGCGCCAGGCGTTCGATCCTTGGGGCCTGGTGGCCATACACAGCAAGGCCGCGTTCTCCTGGCTGAGCCATCCGGTGGAACTGGCATCGGCCATGACCCGCTATGTCCATGATGTTGCCACCCTGCAGCAGCAGGGCGTGGGCCGTTGGCTGGGCGAGCCGGACACCGATCTGTTTCCGCCCAACCCTGAGGATCAGCGTTTTGCCGATCCGGTCTGGCGCGATCACCCCGGTTGGGACTACGTCAAGGAAGCCTATCTGATGCAGACCCGCTGGATTCAGGACATGCTGTACCAGAGCCCGGGCCTGAGCGATGCCGAACGGCGCAAGAGCGCCTTCTGGCTGCGGCAGAGCCTGAATGCCCTGGCCCCGACCAATTTTCTGGCACTCAATCCCATTGCCCAGCAAAAAGCCTGGGAGAGCCGGGGCGAGAGCCTGCTCAAGGGCCTGCAGAACCTGGCCCGAGATGCGGGCGGTGGCGATGTCAGCATGACCGACCGCACGCCCTACACGGTGGGCGGCAACCTGGCGCTGACACCGGGTGTGGTGGTCTATCGTGGCAAGCTGCTGGAGGTGATCCATTACGCGCCGACCACCCCGACCGTCCATGCCATGCCACTGGTGCTGATCACGCCCTGGATCAACAAGTACTACATACTTGATCTGGCGCCGGGCAAGTCGCTGGTGGAGTACCTGGTGGGGCAGGGCTTCAATGTCTTCATCACCAGCTGGAAGAACCCCGACGAGGACATGGCCGAGGTGAGCTTCGACGACTATATCGTCGAAGGCGCCGCCCGCATCATCGAAGTGGCACGGAGCGTGGGCAAGAGCGAGCAGGTGCATGCCCTGGGCTACTGCATAGGCGGCACGCTGCTGGCACTCTATATGGCCTGGGCCAACCGGAAAGACCCCGAGAAGGTACCGGTCGCGCACTGGACCTTGCTGACGACCCTGACCGATTTTGCTAATCCGGGCGATATCGAAGTCTTCATCGACGAGGACGGTCTCGATGTCATTGACGGCATCATGCAGAAACAGGGTTTCCTCGACGGCAAGGAGATGTCGTCGAGCTTCCGTATGCTGCGGCCCAACAGCCTGATCTGGAACTATGTGGTCAGCAACTACTTGCTGGGCGAGACGCCACGGGCCATGGACGTGCTTTACTGGAATACCGACATGACCCGCATGCCGGCCGCCATGCATCGCTACTATCTGCGCGAGTTCTACCTGCATAACCGGCTGATCGAGCCGGACAGCCTGTGTATGGCCGGTCAGGCGCTGGACCTGAGCCGCATACGGCAGCCACTCTTCATGGTAGCGGCCGAGGAAGACCATATCGCGCCGTGGAAGACCACCTATAGCCTGCTCAAACACCTGCCCGAGCCGGCCACCTTCACCCTTTCCACCTCCGGCCATATCCTGGGCATGGTCAATCCACCGCTGGCCAATTCCAAGCGCAGCTACTGGCAGGGTAGCGTGGGTACCAGAGAGCAGCCCGAGGCCTGGCTGGCCCGCCAGCAGAAGACCCCTGGCTCCTGGTGGCCCAGCTGGGTGGATTGGCTGCGCCCCCGTTGCGGTGCGCAGATCAAGCCGCCACCCCTGAGCAACAAGCAATACCCCAAGCTGATCGAAGCGCCGGGCAGCTATGTGTTCGAGTAAGAGCCGCTATCAAAACCCTTCTGGCGTTGTTGTGCGAGCTTGCCGTACCCGCGTACTGCCTGCTGCGCGCGCCCAGCCAGAACCGCTACGCTGGGTTTGTTAGCTGCTCCAAGGCTGCGGCGCTGCCGTGCACCGCTAGTAGGGGTGCGGCAGCCTGGACAGGGTACGCAGGCTGTCCACCATTGCATCGATAGCGCGCCAGTCCTCGGTCGAGGCCAGGCGGAATGGCCGGATCAGGGCGGGGCTGTCCTCGGGCAGTCCTCGCGGCACACCCAGGTCGACGACGGTGGGCTGGCCATGCTCGAACACCAGCACCTGTGGCTGGGCCTGGTTGGTATTGACGTCGACCGCATACACGCGGCCGTCGTACAGCGCCTCCACTTTGTCCACCAAGGTGTGGGCAACCACCATGCGCTCCGCCCCGTAAGCCTGCAGTACCTGCGCCAGTTCGGCGGGTGCCAGCGACTTGCCCGTTTCGTCGGGCAGGTAGCCACGGTACTGGGTCACCCCCTGGCGACCTAGTACGGCATCCAGTCTGGCGGTGCTGGTGGGCTTGGCCTGCCAGTAATCGCGCATGGTCTGGTTCAGCGCCGATACCGACAAACCGCTCTGCGCCACGGCCGGGCTGATGCCGCCGTGGGCAAACAGTACCTTGCCTAGTTTGACGACAACCGGTTGCTGCCGCAGCCACCGCCCCAGCACCGTTTCAGCACCATAGGTGGCGTTAAAGCCACCCAACTGGCGGCTGGCATAGATGTGCTCGGGATGGGCACGGGAGAGGTTGCCGCGCAGATCGTACTGTTCGTGGTTGCCCAGCAGCGTATGTACTTGGCCCCCGGCAGCCTGGGCCTGCAGGGTCAGGTTATGCACCCGCCACAGGACGGCCTGGGCATCCCGGCCACGGTCCACCAGATCGCCGTTGAACAGCAGCTGGTTGCGGCCGAAGCGCCAGTTGCCCTGGGCGTCGATGATCTCCAGCTTGCGCAGGGCAGCATCCAGAAAGGCCAGATTGCCTTCGATATCGCTCAGCACCACCAGCCGCTCAGGCATCTCGGCCTGCACCTCCGGCACGGTGGCTGGCTGGGCCAAGGCATAGCGGTACTCACGGCCACCGCAGTGGAATTGCAGCTGCGTGCCACGGCCTTGCTGGCTGGTGGTCTTGTCCTCGCAGAACCATTTTGCCTGCCACTGACCATCGGCCCCGGTACGCACCAGCGGGCCATCGACAAAGCCTGGTATCCGCGGTGCATCGCCGGTACCGGCATAGGTGCGCAGGCGCAGGTCACCGCCTGGCAGGTCTACCCGCAGACCGGTGTGCACGCCATGGCGGGTGGTCTCGAAATGGGTGAGCCAGATCAGCCCCAGGCACAGCAGGGTGATCAGGATCAGAGAGCCGAGCAGCCAGCGGGACAGACGTTTGCGCATGATTGGGAAAAGCTATAGAGAAAGCGCGAAATATTAGGGTTTCCCCTGGCATTGCGCACTAAGGCGGCACGGTTTGTTGCGCTATTCGCAGCAATGGCTGTAATAGATTGATTCTTCAATGTAAAATGCGGGCCGCGCCAACCTGTGGACAATCAAGGCTGCAGCTTGGTGCCCCTATTTTTAACCGGTCCGCTCTTTACGGGAGCGACCACTGGCAAAGAGAAGACCATGACGCAAGCGATCGTGGTGGCGGCGCTATACAAGTTCGTCACCCTCAACGATTACCAGGATCTGCGCGCACCGCTGCAGCAATGCATGGAAGACAACGGCGTCAAAGGCACTCTGTTGCTGGCCGAGGAGGGCATTAACGGTACGGTGTCCGCTACCCGCGCCGGCATAGATGGCCTGCTGGACTGGCTCAAGCGCGATCCGCGCTTTGTGGATATCGACCACAAGGAAAGTTATTGCGACGCGCAGCCGTTTTATCGCACCAAGGTGAAGCTCAAGAAAGAGATCGTCACCATGGGGGTCAAGGGCGTGAATCCCAATACCCAGGTGGGTACCTATGTGGAGCCCGAGGACTGGAACGCGCTGATCAACGACCCGGAAGTGCTGCTGATCGACACCCGCAACGACTATGAAGTGGCCATCGGTACCTTCGAAGGCGCCATCGACCCGCATACCGAGAGCTTCCGCGAGTTTCCCGAGTATGTGCGCAAGCACTTCGACCCCAGCAAGCACAAGAAGGTCGCCATGTTCTGCACAGGCGGCATACGCTGCGAGAAGGCCTCCAGTTTCATGCTGGGCGAGGGTTACGAAGCGGTCTACCACCTCAGGGGCGGCATCCTCAAATACCTGGAGCGGGTGCCGCAGGACCAAAGCAAATGGCAGGGCGACTGCTTTGTGTTTGATAACCGGGTGACGGTAAGGCATGACCTTAGTGAGGGGGATTACGATCTGTGCCACGCCTGTCGCCAGCCGGTATCGGTGGCCGATCGTGCCTCGCCGCACTACAGCCCCGGCATCAGCTGCCCCAATTGCTGGGATAGCCTGAGCGAGAAGACCCGCGCCAGCGCCCGGGAAAGGCAGAAACAGATCGAACTGGCCAAGGCCCGCAACCAGCCCCACCCCATGGGTTACGACCCGCGTGCGGCGGCCCACAAGGCCAAGTAGGCCAGGCGCGCCTGGATCAAGCCGGCATTTATCCGTTGGCGCATCGCAGCTGCACCAGCTGTTCCATTCCAGCCAGGATGGCAATGCCTTGATATGGGCTGCGATCAGGCGGGCCTTCTTCAAATGCCGTCTGAAGGCCGCACGAGTGACACTGCCGGGTCGTCGGTGACCCGTCTGGCCTGGCTGGTGGCGCAGCGGTCATGGGTGGGTTTGTGGTTGGCGCGCGTGGTGGTGGCGGTGAGCGTTAGACACTCGCGCTAGAAGTCGAGCCTTCTGGCTGCCCTTTCAGGGTCGGTGCGGGTCTCAACGCCAACACCTGGTTGGAGCCGCAGGGGGCAGGTCTGCCCTAGCCTGTTCCGTAGCTCGTTGCGCAGGGCAGTCAGTTCGTCCAGGCGCTGTTCGACCACCTGCAGCTTATCTGCCAGTAGTGCGCCGACAGCCGCGTCCTGGTCGGGTGCCTTGCGCAAGCGGGCCAGGTTGGTGCCGATCTCGGCCAGGCTGAAGCCCAGCTTCTGCGCCGTCTTGATATACAGCAGTAGTTGCACCGCCTCAGCCGGGTAATCGCGATAGCCATTCTGCTGCCGCCGCGCCTTCAGCAGGCCGGCTCTTTCATAGAAACGCAGGCTGTCACGGCTGATGCCGCTGGCGCTGGCTAGTTCACCGATACGCATGGATATCTCCTTGACCTTGGAGTTTACTCCAGGCCTTAGCCTGCGTGCTCTACCTCACTACCCTCAAGGAACCGCCCCATGTGGACCCCCGCGCAATATCGCCGTCTGGTACGGGCCAGTGCTGCCTACGATCTGGTCGTCACCGCCGCCTTCGCCACACCCTGGAGCTTTGCCCTGCTGCACGCCGCCCTGACCGCCTTGGCCACGGCGCTGGCCTTGCCGGGTGAGTTTCCGGCTTTCTCGGCCGTACCCATGCTGATGGCCAATCTGTTGGGTTCCATCGTCTGCGTCTGGTCGGTCTTGCGCCTGCGTGATCCACAGCAGCAGTTTGGCCGTTACGACGCGGTGGCCCGGGGCCTGTTTGCCTTGTGGCAGGCGTATGCGCTGCTGCAGGGCGCCAGCTGGCTTGTGGCAGGTTTTCTGGTGGTCGAGCTGGCCTGGGGCATCGCCCAGGCGCTGCCGGTACGGGATGAACTTGCACTTGCAGATACCCGCGAGCTTGCTGGGACAGCAGGGTAAAATCAGGGCCATAACGATCACCCAGGCCGGTCCATGCTTATCCAGTCCCACACCGTTGATCTCGCCACACCCAGCGGCCCCATGCGCACCTATGTGCACAGGCCGCAGGGCGATGGCCGCTATCCAGTCATCCTGTTCTACTCCGAGATCTTCCAGCAGACCGGCCCCATTGAGCGCTCCGCCAGGCTGATGGCTGGCCATGGCTATGTGGTGCTGGTGCCCGAGGTATTCCACGAATTGAACCCGGCGGGCACCGTGCTGGCCTACGATGAGGCCGGCCGCGACAAGGGCAATGCCGACAAGGCGGCCAAGCCTGTGGCCAGCTACGATGCCGACAACATCGCGCTGATAACTTGGGCGCAGGCCCAGCCATGGTGTAGCGGCCAGTTTGGCGCCATGGGTTTTTGTCTGGGCGGCCACCTGGCGTTCCGTGCCGCCCTGCAGCCGCAGGTCAGCGCTACCGCCTGCTTTTATGCCACCGATCTGCATACCCAGGTCATCCCCAGCTCCGCAGGCCAGCACAGCATGGCGCGGCTGGCCGATATCACGGGTGAGCTGCTGATGATCTGGGGCAAGCAGGACCCGCATATCCCCGCCGAGGGCCGTGCCCAAGTCTACGCCAGCCTGGCGCAGGCCGGCCTGCGCTTTACCTGGCACGAGTTCAACGGCCAGCATGCCTTTATGCGCGATGAGGGCGAACGCTATGATCCCGAACTGGCCCAACTGGGATACCAGTTGGCCTTGGCGCTGTTCCGTCGCAAACTAGGTTGATCATGTCGAATAAACCTCACCACCCCAAGCAGGCCGCCATTCGTACCCCGGTGGCCGAAAAGACCGATCTGCATCCGCGCAACGCCCATCGCAGCCGCTATGATTTTGCCCAGCTGATCGCCGCCAGCCCCGAGCTGGCGGCCTTTGTCGCCATCAATGCCTACGGCAACGAATCCATCGATTTTGCCGACCCAGCAGCGGTAAAGGCGCTCAATCGCGCCTTGCTCAAGCACCACTACAAGGTGGGCTACTGGGATATCCCAGCCCAGTACCTGTGTCCCCCCATACCTGGGCGGGCCGATTACCTGCACTACCTGGCCGACCTGATGGCTGGCCACAACGGCGGCAAGGTGCCGCGCGGTGCCGGCATACAGGTGCTGGATATCGGTGTGGGCGCTAACTGCATCTACCCCCTGATAGGCCACAGCAGCTACGGCTGGCATTTTACCGGCAGCGAAATCGACCCGGCGGCGCTGGCCAGTGCCCAGGCCATCGTCAATGGCAATCCGGGGCTGCAAGATGCCATCACCCTGCGCTTGCAGGCGGCTCCGCCTGCCATCCTGCATGGGGTGATACAGCCGGGAGAATGGTATGACCTGTGCCTGTGCAACCCGCCCTTCCATGGCTCCCACGCCGAGGCAGTGGCCGGCACCCAGCGCAAATGGAAGAACCTGGGCCGCGCCGAGGCCGCCGGCAAGCAGCCCGTGCTCAACTTTGGCGGCCAGGCCGGCGAGCTGTGGTGCGATGGTGGCGAAGAGGCCTTTATCAGCCGCATGGTGGCGGAGAGTGCGCAGTGGCCTGCCAGCTGCTTCTGGTACACCTCGCTGGTTTCCAAGGCCACCAGCCTGCCGGCCATCTACCGCGCACTGGCCGAGGCGGGCGTGGTGGAGAGCAAGACCATAGAGATGGCCCAGGGCCAGAAAATCAGCCGCATTGTCGCCTGGACCTTCCTCGACAAGCGCCAGCAGCAGGCTTGGCGCCTGCATCGCTGGAGTGCATAGGCCAATCACCGCGGTGACGCTGCCTATGTGCCGCTGAGCGGGTGGGTAGCGTCCGCCGCAGATCTGCCCCTATCTTTCGTACCTCCTGCCTGATTTCTACCTACTGATCGCCACGCGTATTTTTAGGGCGTGGCGAGCCGCCTGCTGCGGCACGGCCAGGTTTCCCCACGCCCAAATCCCCGTCTAGCGCCTTGCCATCTGCCTGCCATCGCCAGGCAACAGGCTCTATGGCCACCACTCGCCCATTTGCAAGCCACTGATACCAAACCCGATTTTTTGGTCATGCACCGGCATTTCCGCAACAGCCTGCCTCCCAAGCGGTTGCTAGGCTTGCGAATTAGATCATTTGCTCTAGGATGCACGCACACGCCCCAGCAAGGGGCGGGTTAGCGCCAACAGGCTGCCCTGGCTGCAAAGTCGCATCGCTGGCAGGCCTGCAGAAACACCGACTTCATCCTGCTGTATCGCACCTGCGGCGCGTCGTTTGCCGGTGCCGTTTCGCCGTTGTAGCTGTCCGGTCGGCAGCGCATGGCAGCCTCACGCTAGATGGGCAATTGCCGTACCGGAATCAACGCCCGGCCCCGTCCTGGTGCCTGGTGATCCGAATGGAGCATGAAACGAAAGGGGTTAGCATGATCAAGCTGTACCGCAGTCTTGTCGCACTCTTTGTGGTAGCCGCCACCGCGCTGCCAGCCTATGCCGCCAACTACACGCTATGGGTCAACGGCCGTACCGGCGGTGGCCAGATCGGCAACTACAACAGCTTTACCTATTGGGGCCCCGCGACGACAGCCGCTGGCGTCAACAAGAAGGCGGTCAACTGGGATGGCCGCAGCAATGTCTCCAGCCAGAACTATCTGATACGCGACGCATTGGACTGCTTCTGCACCGGCACCAACTGGTGCTATATCGCCGCCCATAGCGCAGGCGACCTGATGATGGGCTACACCCTGGCCAACTACGGTGGCTCCACCCGCTACAAGAAGAATGCCTCGCCCAATGCTGCCGGCCAGTGCGGCAATAGCGACGGCAGCACCCAGGTGGGTTGGAACATCAAGTGGGTCAATGTCGCCTCGGGCGCCGGCGGCGGCTCCGAGCTCAGCGACGTGGGCTCGTGGACTACGTCCGAGCCACTGGTGAAGGACCTCAAGACCACCACTGCCCGGGCGCTCTACAACCACAACAGCACCCGCAATGTGTGGTTCTACATGTTTGCTGGCGCCAGCGGCACGCTGTACTCGGGCATCCTGCCGGGCCAGGATGACGAAGCCGTGGCCTACCACTCTACCGGTGGGGTATCGGGCAGTGGCGGCCAAGGCCTGTGCAACCCCAGCGATTGGTTCTGCAACGACCTGAACATGGGCACCGCTGCCAACGAGGGGGGGAGCACCAAATGGTCCTATCACTCGGTCAAGTTCCGCGACAACAACGAGAGCTATAACCACTACGCCAATGGCAATTGGGGCGGCATCATCTCGGTGGTGCGTGCCGATACGGTGACCAATGCCCAGTAAGGCGACACCTGCAGCACCCGCGCCGGCCGCAGCAGGCTGGCGCGCATGGCTAGCCTGCATCGCCGGCGGGCTGGCCGTGCTGGCTGGCCTTACCTGGTGGCTCGATGGCGATGGCCCGACGGCCGTGCAGGCAGCCACCGCAAAAGACAGCACTGCTGCGGTGGCACCCACGCCTACCGGTTGGCCCGCACTGGGCCAGACCCAGTCGCCGGCCATGTCGCCTGATGAGCGGGCCAAGCAACTGGCGGTCTGGACCGAGCGGCTGGAGCGGGCCAAGCACACCCTGGCCAGCTATCGTGAAGGCACCCGCTACCCTTTCGAGTCGCGCCCCATCAGCGAGCATGCCGACCAGACCTATCCCAACCGACCGGTAGCGGAAGACAGCGCGCTACGCACCGAGGACGGTCAGACCGACCCCACCATCAACGTCAAGACTTCGCAAAGCCGCGTCTTCATGGCGGCGGGCGAAAGCGTGGTGTTCACCATCGCCGCCAGTGATCGCAGTGGCCAGCCGGTGGCCTTTACCGTGACCCAGGCCCGCGCCCTGGGCATGCCCTCGCCGGGCCGGGGTGGGCAGCTGCCTCAGCAGGCCGTGGTGTTTGGTGACGCAGGCCTGCAGGGAGATGCCCGCGCTGGTGACGGCGTACAGAGCGCCTTGCTGGCCCCCGCCCAGGGGCCATTTGCTCAGTACGATGGTGCCATACGCGTCGAGGTCAAACTGAAGCTGGCCGGGCGGGAGGGCCTGCATGGTTTTGATGTGTATTACTCGCCCGAACAACCTGCCGTCTGGGCTGGACCGGTGCGCGAGGTAGTGGAGCGGGGATCGCTCTACCTCTATATGCCGGTGCAGGTCAGCACGCCCGGTCGCTACCTGGTCAGCGGTCGTCTGGACGACGCCAGCGGCAAGCCCCTGGCGCTGCTGAGCTTCAACGATGTGCTGCCGGCCGGCCTGCAGCAGATCAAACTGACGGTATTCGGCAAGCTGCTGCGCGACCTCAAGCCCAGTTTTCCGCTTACCTTGCGCGATGTGGATGGCTATCTACTGAAAGAAAACACCCACCCCGACCGCGCTTTGCTGCCACGGCTAATGGGCACGGTGCATGTCAGCAAGGCCTATAGCCTCAATGGTTTCTCGGCCGATGAATGGACCAGCGAGGAGCGCGACCGCTATCTTGCCGAGTATGGGCGGGATGTAGACTTGGCGCAGGGCCAGGTGGACCAGCTGACAGGGCCGTGAGAGCCGGCTTCGGACTCAAGACAAGGATAGGCGGTGACGCCTGAGCGGGCGCCAGGGAGACCCTGGCGCTTGTCATCAGCTGAATCGGCTGCAGGCTTTGAACGCTGCGAGCCTTTTAGGGCACGCGCTTCGAGACGGCAAAGCGCTTGTAGGCCTCGCTCTCGGGGTTGAACAGGGCGGCCCGCAGCTTGGCGTTCAAGGTATCGAAAGCCCGCTCGGCCATCACGCGGTAGACGCGCTCGGTCGGCGGTATATTGCCTGTCGGGCTGTTGTCCTCATTGGGCACCTCGAAGACATCAGGTGGCTCGACCGACAGCGCAAACTGCCAGCCTAGCGGCTGGTCTGGTAGGGCCACGTTGGCGTCGAAGTTGCAGATCAGGCCGACGAACATGCGCTTGTCATTCGGTTCATCCTTGGAGGTATAGACCTGGCCCGAGGGCTGGATCTGGTAGGCGATGTCCAGCAGCGGCAGCTTCTCGTTGATGCGCTTGGTGTGGCTGAGGCTCAGCACATCGTTGGGGAAGATGACCGAGAAGCCCCGCTGCAGGCCCTCGATGATGCGCGTTTCACGGGCCGCTGCGGTATCGGCCTCAAACTGCGGTGCGGCAGGCGCCATCGTGCCCTGGTTCTGGCGCGCATAGGCCGACAGCTTTTCATCCATCTCCGCCAGGGCCTCGGTGGTCGGTCGGCTGAAGCGTATCTGCACCGAAGGGTTGCCAGAGGCTTCCAGGTTGGCCAACAGCGCTTGCATGAAGGGCACCAGGGTAGGGTCTGATGCCGCGGCCTGCCGCTTGAACTTCTCGAACGCACTTTGATAGAGCTTGTGGATTGCCACCTTGCCTTCGCCCTCCAGCCCGGCAGCCGGGTAGCGCTGCAGCACGGTACGGATGGCAGTCACGCTGCGCTTGTCCAGGGCTTCCTTGAATGCAACGCGGGGCAGGGCGGCCTGCACCTCGGCGATATGGTAGCGGCCATGCTGCAGGTATTGCTGGTGGGGCGCCTCATAGGGCTGGGAGGCCAGCGATGCGTAGGCGGCATCGTCGCTCAGCTTGTTGCGCAGGTACCAGAGCGGCAGGCTGATCAGGCCGCCCAGCAGCAGGGCGATGCCGATACGCCAGCGGAAGAATGGTGCCAGCGGGGCAATGGCATGCTTGCCTGGCTTGCTGGCGCCAAGTTTGATGCGACCGGTGCGGACGGGGTACAGGGGATCGAACTGGAGCAGGCCTTTCAAGTCCTGTGCCTGGGCCATGGCCTGTTCCTGGTCGCGCAGGGCCGGGATCTGCTGTAGCAGCTGTGCCATCTTCTCCGCATTGCGGTTGCGTATGCTGAAGACGTACTTGCTCTTGGGGCCGAACTGGAAGGTGATGTCGGTGCCCTGGTACTGGCCGTTGCCATCCCGCTTGTGCGCTACCTGCTCATCGGTGAGCTGGTTCAGGTCCAGCAGCGTCAGCGCGGTCGAATCTGCCACCAGCATGGAACGGGGAAACAGATAGCTGCCCGGTGCAAAGGGCAGCCGCCTATGCAGCACGATGGCACGCCAGGCTCCCAGGATGGCCAGTGCGATGGTCGCCAGGCTACCGCCGTAGACCAGCAGGGAGTAGGGGCCGTCATGCATCTCGGGCGAGCTGACCTCGCCAAAGCCGCCCTGCGCATACAGGAACAGTACAAAGCCGGCCAGGGCTAGCAAGCAGGTGTAGGACAGCAGTTGCACGATCAGGCTACGCCGGTTGGCGAATATCAGGCCAGGACAGGCGGTCTTGGGCGCCAGCGCGGTGGCCAGCTCCTTGCGCACCAATTCGGGTAGGGCGCCGATCTCGAAGGTTTGTACCGGAGGAATTTTCAAGTTGTTCATAGGGTATGGAATGGCTGGATAAGGGAATATAGCGAGGGCTTGCTCAAAGTCTTTTCGCACCGTACCTACCCGCAGGGCTGAAGCGGGAACGTGCCAGGTGCAAGGCGAGCCCCATTACACCCGATTCGACTAAGACCTGGCAACGCCACCATCCCGTGGGGTAGCCAGGTGGGCGCGCAGATCGTGCCCAGGGGGCTGGGTGGCGGCCCACCTGGGCTTGGTGCAGCGATACGCGGCCTTGCTACGGCTGGCTGAGGCGTCACACCTACAGGCGCTTCAGCATATCCGCGTGCTGGCTGTAGAAGTTCACCAGCCGCCAGTTGTAGAACAGGTTGCCGGCCACATCGCCACTGCCTATCACCTCCCAGTGATCTTGCTGGCTGTAGCCCATATGGTTCCACTTGCCCTGCTGGGGCGTGCCGTTGTATTCCACCAACGGTGCGCCGAAGGGCGCCTTCATGCTGATGGTGTTGACCACACCATCGTTCTGGCGCCAGCTCTCGCCGTAGGCGCGATAGGCGCCCATGCCGGTAGCGAAGGGGATCAAGGGCAGGTTGGTGCTGGGGTCGGCATAGTGGTTACCGGTGATCAGGCCGGGCAGGGTAGTGGCGTTGGTGAAAGAGAAGTAATACACCTGCGGCGAGGTGCGTACCCAGGCCCGTTCGGCGGCAGCGCCCTCGGGGCTGAGGGTGTAGAGGCCCACGTCCCGGCTTTGCCAGATGGGCGAGGCCCAGACCCGGTTCCAGTAATGCTGCTGGCTTTCGCCGGCGGCGCGCGCCAAGCCCCATTGATCCAGCTTGAAGTCATAGGGAAAGTCTTCCGGATTGCCGCCCATGCCCACGGCGGCGCCGGCCAGCTTGAGGAGCTGCTTGGCGAATTCATTGAAGCCACTCAGCTTGCCAAAGGTGGTGCCATTGTTGGCGCCAGCGATGGTGGTGATGGAGCGTACCCAGTCCTTGCCGCCCAGATAGAGTTCGGACACCCCGCTGCCACTGGCGGCCCGCTCGGCGGCCGAGCCGTTGCGCAGCAGTTCCACCAGCATGTTGACGGTAGGCGCACCCTGGCTGTGGGCAATCAGGTGGATACGGTTGGCGGCATCCCATTGTGGCAGGCGCCTGGCATCCTCGTAGGGGCGGTTGCCGTTGTAGCAGCGGCCCATGCGGGCATGGCCGTGCTGCGCGGCATGGGCGGCGCCATAGTCCACGCAGCCGCCCTTGAGCTGGAAATACAGCTCCACGCTGCGGTCCCAAGTGGAGCTGAAAGGGCCGACTGCGGCGGTGACGGTAGGGTGGCCCAGCTTTTTCAGCTCCTCCTGCAGGTCGGTGGTGCCGCCCCAGTGGGGGTACAGGCCCCATAGCTCGTCGCGGTCCCAGCCGGCAAAGCCGTGTACCAGTACCAAGGGGTCGTTGTTGGCGGCATTCGCCGTCAAGGTAGCCAGGCCCAGCAGGGCGGCCACCCAGTGTGCGGTTCGATACATGTCTGCTCCAGTTTTATGTTTGGGGCCGCCTGTCAGATAGCCCTGGCAGGGCCGGGTGACGGGTGGCGTCCTTATATGTGCCGCGCCGCCGGCTAAAAAACGCCAAACAAAACAAGGTGGTGGCGACGCTTACACGTTATAGAGCAAGCACTCGGTCAATATGCAAGTAGCATCATTAATCCGGCATGCACTGATACAGCGGGCGGTGAATTGGCGCTGAGCAGGCGCTTTCCAGTCACCGGCGCAGTGGCATCCGCCATGGCGCTGGCTGTAGCGGCACACAATAAAACCCGCCTCCGTAGCTGTAACAAAACTACGGCTAGAGCATGAATTCCAACGAAATATCAAAGACTTGGCTTGCCCTGGTGGGCCTAAAAAGGGATAATGCGCGCGCTTTTGAACCGGCCCGACCCCTTATTGCGGGCCGTTTGTTTTCCGCCTACCCCAAGCGAAAGAGAACCTAGATGGCCGCTACCCGTACCCAACTTGCCAATGCAATCCGCGCCCTGTCCATGGATGCGGTGCAACAAGCCAACTCCGGTCATCCCGGCGCGCCCATGGGCATGGCCGAGATCGCGCTGGCCTTGTGGGGCGGCCATCTCAAGCACAACCCGCAGAACCCCGAGTGGGCTGATCGTGACCGCTTCGTGCTGTCCAACGGGCACGGTTCCATGCTGATCTACAGCCTGCTGCACCTCACCGGCTATGCCTTGTCCATCGACGATCTCAAGCAGTTCCGCCAACTGCATAGCAAGACGCCGGGCCACCCCGAGTACGGCTACGCCCCGGGCGTGGAGACCACCACCGGCCCGCTGGGCCAGGGCATTACCAATGCCGTGGGCATGGCCATGGCCGAGAAGCTGCTGGCCCGTCAGTTCAACCGCCCCGGCCACGACATCGTTGACCATCACACCTATGTCTTTCTGGGCGATGGCTGCCTGATGGAAGGCATCTCGCACGAAGCCTGCTCGTTGGCCGGCACCTGGGGCCTGGGCAAGCTGATTGCCTTCTGGGACGACAATGGCATCTCCATCGACGGCCATGTCGAAGGCTGGTTTACCGACAACACGCCCAAGCGTTTCGAAGCCTATGGCTGGCATGTGATTGCCGATGTGGACGGCCACGATGTGGATGCCGTGAATGCCGCCATCCAGGCTGCCAAGGCTGAGACCGGCAAGCCCACCCTGATCTGCTGCAAGACGGTGATCGGCAAGGGTTCGCCCAACAAGCAGGGCACCCACGATGTGCATGGCGCCGCCCTGGGCGCGGCCGAGATTGCCGCTACCCGCGAGCACCTGGGCTGGAGCCACGCACCGTTTGAGGTACCGGCCGACGTCTATGCTGGCTGGGATGCCAAGGCCAAGGGTGCGGCCAGCGAGAGCGACTGGAACCAGCGCTTTGCTGCCTACCGTGCTGCCCACCCCGAGCTGGCTGCCGAGTTCGAGCGCCGCATGGCGGGCGAGCTGCCGGCCGACTGGACCGAGTTCAAGGCGGCCGCCATCGCCAAGATCAATGACGCAGCGCAGACCGTGGCTACCCGCAAGGCCAGCCAGATTGCGCTGGAAGCCTTCTCGCCCAAGCTGCCTGAATTCCTGGCCGGCTCGGCCGACCTGACCGGCTCCAACCTGACCAACTGGTCGGGTTCCAAGTGGATAGACGGCGAGGGCAATGGCAACTACATCAGCTATGGCGTGCGCGAGTTCGGCATGGCCGCCATCATGAACGGCATGACCCTGCACGGCGGTCTGCGCCCCTATGGCGGCACCTTCCTGATGTTCAGCGAATACGCCCGCAATGCCCTGCGCATGTCGGCCCTGATGAAGATCAACCCCATCTTCGTGTTCACCCACGATTCGATCGGCCTGGGCGAAGACGGTCCTACCCACCAGCCGGTGGAACAGACCGCCACCCTGCGCTACGTGCCCAATATGGACACCTGGCGTCCTTGCGACACCACCGAAACGGCGGTGGCCTGGGCCCATGCCATCGAACAGAAGAACCGCCCCAGCAACCTGGTGCTGAGCCGCCAGAACCTGCCCTTCGTCAGCCGCGATGCGGGCCAGATTGCCGATATCGCCAAGGGTGGCTATGTGCTGCGCGAGGCCGAGGGCGGTGCTGCCCAGCTGATCCTGATCGCCACCGGCTCGGAAATCGAACTGGCACTGAAGGCCCAGACCCAGCTGGCCACCGAGGGCATCCGTGCCCGCGTGGTGTCCATGCCCTCGACCAATGTGTTCGATCGCCAGGATGCGGCCTACCGCGCCAGCGTGCTGACCCGTGGCGTGCCGCGCGTGGCCATCGAGGCCGGCGTATCTGACTTCTGGCGCAAGTATGTGGGCCTGGACGGCGCCGTCATCGGGATGGACACCTTCGGTGAATCGGCCCCGGCACCCGCGCTGTTCAAGGCCTTCGGCTTTACCGTGGAGCAGGTGGTCGCCACGGCCAAGTCCGTGCTGTAAGCCGATAGGTCAGAACGGCCCCGCCGATCAGCGGGGCCGTTTTGCTTGCGCGTAGGCAGGATCGCGACCCGGTTCTTTCGCCGCGCTGCAACAAATGGTCGTGTTTGTAGCTCCCTTTCAAGCATTTGGACGGTTACAATCGCGCCCTTGTAGTCATAATGGTAGCGACTACATTTTGAGCTGCCATCGTCATGGAGAACTCCAGTATGTCCATCCGCATCGCCATCAACGGCTACGGACGCATCGGTCGCAACGTGTTGCGCGCGCTGTATGAACTCAATCGCAACGAAGATTTCAAGATCGTCGCCATCAACGCCTCGGGTGACATCGAGACCAACGCGCATCTGACCCGCTTCGATACCGTGCATGGCCGCTTCAACGCTGAAGTGAAGGCCGATGGCGACTGGTTGCGCATCAATGGCGAGAACATCCGCTTCTTCTCCACCCGCAATCCGGCCGAGCTGCCCTGGGGCGAGCTGGGCATCGACATCGTGCTGGAATGTACCGGCGCCTTTACCAGCAAGGCCAAGTGCCAGGCCCACCTCAATGCCGGCGCCAAGAAGGTGCTGATCTCCGCACCGGGCGACAAGGACGTGGATGCCACCGTGGTCTACGGCGTCAACCATGACATCCTGACGCGTGACATGACCGTGGTGTCGAACGCGTCCTGCACCACCAACTGCCTGGCACCCGTGGCCCAGGTACTGAACGACCACATCGGCATCGTCAAGGGCCTGATGACCACCATCCACGCCTACACCAACGACCAGGTGCTGACCGATGTGCGTCACAAGGACCTGCGCCGCGCCCGTTCTGCCACGCAGAGCCTGATCCCCACCAAGACCGGTGCCGCTGCTGCCGTGGGCCTGGTGCTGCCTGAGCTCAATGGCAAGCTCGACGGCTTTGCCGTACGCGTACCCACCATCAATGTCTCGATGGTCGACCTGACCTTCCAGGCCGCCCGCGCCACCAGCAAGGAAGAGATCAACGCCCTGATGCGCGATGCCGCAGGCGGCGGCAAGCTCAAGGGCGTGCTGGGTTACAACGACCTGCCGCTGGTCTCCATCGATTTCAACCACACCAACGAAGCGTCCATCTTCGACAGCACCCTTACCAAGGTCAGCAATGGCGATCTGGTCAAGGTCGGTGCCTGGTATGACAACGAATGGGGCTTCTCGGTGCAGATGCTGAATACCGCCCGCGCCATGATGCAGGCCAAGTAAGCGCAACGCCAAGGCTACTCTGCCAGCGTTGCAGTAACAGGTTCGGGGCGCGTAAGCGCCCCGAACGCACTACAGGCGCCCACGCTGCTACATTGAGGGCATACGCCCACCCTCACCCGAGACTCGCCATGAACTTCAAGAAGCTTACCGACCTCGAACTTGCCGGCAAGAAAGTGCTGATCCGCGTGGACATGAATGTCCCGGTCAAGGATGGCGTGATCGGCGACGACACCCGTATCCGCGCCTCGCTGCCCAGTATCAGCCATGCCCTGGCGGCCGGTGCCGGCGTGATTCTGATGACCCATCTGGGCCGCCCCACCGAGGGCACGATTGCCGAGGAAGACAGGCTGGCCCCGGTGGCCCGTCGCCTGGGCGAGCTGCTGGGCCGGGATGTGCCCGTGATTGCCGACTGGGTCGGCCATACAGTGCAGGCAGGCGAGCTGGTACTGCTGGAGAATGTGCGTACCAATGTCGGCGAGAAGAAGAATGCCGATGCCCTGGGCCAGCAATATGCGGCCCTGTGTGATGTCTTTGTCAACGATGCCTTTGGCACGGCCCATCGTGCCGAGGCCTCCACCCATGCGGTGGCGCGGTTCGCCCCGGTGGCCTGCGCCGGCATTCTGCTGGCAGCCGAGCTGGATGCGTTGGGCCGTGCGCTGGCGCAACCCAAGCGGCCCCTGGTGGCCATCGTGGCCGGTTCCAAGGTGTCGACCAAGCTCACCATACTGGAATCGCTGGCCGACAAGGTAGACCAGCTGATCGTCGGTGGCGGCATCGCCAACACCTTCCTGCTGGCCGAGGGCAAGCAGATAGGCAAGTCGCTGGCCGAAGCCGATCTGGTTGACCAGGCCCGTGCCGTGATCGCCAAGATACGCGCACGCGGCGGCGATGTGCCGCTGCCGGTCGATGTGGTGGTGGGGCAGAAATTCGACCCGGCCGAGCCCGCTGTAACCAAGCCGTTGGCCGCCGTGACCGACAGCGACATGATATTCGACATCGGCCCCGATTCGGCCGCGCAACTGGCTGCCGTGGTGGCCCAGGCGGGCACCATCGTCTGGAATGGCCCGGTCGGCGTATTCGAGTTCGACCAGTTCGGCAAGGGCACCGAGACCCTGGCCCGCGCCATTGCGGCAAGCCCGGGCTTCTCCATTGCCGGTGGCGGTGACACCCTGGCTGCCGTGGCCAAGTATGGTATTACCGAGCAGGTCGGTTATATCTCCACCGGCGGTGGCGCTTTCCTGGAATTCCTTGAAGGCAAGACCCTGCCGGCAGTGGCGATGCTGGAACAGCGGGCTTGAACCTGACCATGTCGCTCGCTGAGTCTAGTTCCTTCCCCAAGGTACTGATGCCCCTGCTGCTGGTCCTGGCGCTGACCGCCTGTGGCCAAAAGTCGGCCGAAACCGCGCCGGAGATGTCGCTGGCGGCCGCCGCTGCACCGGCAGCCGACATGGCGGAAGCCAAGCCGGGAGCTACGCCGCGTCGCTACCTGGCGATCAGCCATTATCTAGAGGTGGAAACAGCGGCTGAGCAGGTCGAGCCCATGTGGCGGCAATTGCAGGCCAAGGTGGTATCGCTGGGTGGCGAGGTCGTGAGTGCGGAGTTGTCGCGCGGTGACGCCCGCCAGCCGACGGCGACTTTGTCGCTGCGCCTGCCGCCCCAGCATGTGCCCAGCCTGTACGCCTTGCTGGCGCAAGGGGGCGAGCTGGTCAATACCCGCACCGACAGCGAAGACAAGACGGCCGAGGTGGTGGATGTGGAGGCCCGCCTCAAGAACCTGACCGAAGCCCGCGACCGGCTGCGGCAGATGTTGGCGGAGCGGCCGGGCAAGCTGAGCGATGTGCTGGAGGTGCAGCAGGCGCTGACCGAAACCCAAAGCCAGCTGGACAGCTTTACCGGCCAACGCAAGGCGCTGGCCGACCAGACCGACAAGGTCAAGCTGGACCTGACCCTGCACCCACCGCGCAGCGTGATCGAGCGGAGTGCCCTGAGCCCCCTGCGGGACGCCTGGCATTCGGTGGGCTACACGGCCTCTGCCAGCCTGGCCGGCCTGTTGACCTTTGTGGCGGCCCTGCTGCCCTGGCTGTTGCTGCTGATACCCGTGGGTCTATTTATCCGCCGCGCCTGGCGCAAACGCCGCGCGGCTAAAATGTAGTCGAGATTACAGTGCTACAAGCCTGCTAAAATCCCGCACAAACCATTGCCTATTGGCACCCATTGTTCTTGGAGTGAACTATGTCCCTCGTCTCGATGCGCCAGCTGCTCGACCACGCCGCCGAAAACGGTTACGGCCTGCCGGCTTTCAACGTGAACAACCTGGAACAGGTCCAGGCCATCATGCAGGCCGCCGACGAGTGCAACAGCCCGGTGATCATGCAGGGCTCGGCCGGTGCCCGCAAATACGCTGGCGAAGCCTTTCTGCGCCACCTGATCCTGGCTGCGGCCGAAGCCTACCCGCACATTCCCATCGTGATGCACCAGGATCACGGTGCTTCGCCCGCCGTCTGTATCCAGGCCATGCGCTCGGGCTTCTCCAGCGTGATGATGGACGGGTCCTTGCTGGAAGATGCCAAGACCCCATCAAGCTATGACTACAACGTCGACGTGACCCGTCGCGTGGTGGACATGGCCCACGCCATCGGCGTGAGCGTGGAAGGCGAGCTGGGCTGCCTGGGTTCGCTGGAAAGCGGCATGGGCGAGAAGGAAGACGGCCACGGTGCCGAAGGCGTGCTGACCCACGACCAACTGCTGACCGATCCGGATGAGGCTGCCGATTTCGTCAAGCGCACCCAGGTCGATGCCCTGGCCATTGCCATTGGCACCAGCCACGGCGCCTACAAGTTCACCCGCAAGCCCACTGGCGACATTCTGGCCATCGAGCGCATCAAGCAGATCCACGCCCGCATCCCCAATACCCACCTGGTCATGCATGGCTCCAGTTCGGTACCGCAAGAGTGGCTGGACATCATCCGCGAGTTTGGCGGTGAGATGAAGGAGACCTATGGTGTGCCAGTGGAGGAGATCGTCACCGGCATCAAGTACGGCGTGCGCAAGATCAATATCGATACCGACATCCGCTTGGCCATGACCGGTGCTACCCGCCGCTTCCTGGCCCAGCACAAGAGCGAGTTCGACCCGCGCAAGTTCCTCAAGGAAGCCACCAGCGCGGCCAAGGATATCTGCAAGGCCCGTTTCGAAGCGTTTGGCTGTGCCGGCCAGGCCAGCAAGATCAAGGCGATCTCCATGGAGAAGATGTCCGATCTTTACAAGCGCGGAGAGCTGGCGGCTGTGGTAAAATAAGAAAGCAATAAAATCTTGTTTTGAAAGACTATACTGAACTATCAGAATTTAGTCGTATCTGAGAATATACGCGTGAGCTTGATTCGGTTTGCCGCCGCCCGAGAAAGCGGTACTTTCGAAAGACTTACCCCGCCTTGCGCGGGGTTTTTCTTTGTGGCGCCGGATACGCGCACTGCCTTGGTGCAGACGGTTTTCAGCTCATTGCCAATGGCTATTTGGCAGTAGCCCCAAGCACGGGCAGCATGGCTGGGTCGCTACCCAAAGGCCCAGCCGCCATGCCCTTACAGTCCAAGTTCCCTGATCTCGGCCTCACCATCTTCAGCCGCATGAGTACGCTGGCGGCGGAGACCGGTGCCATCAACCTGTCGCAGGGCTTTCCTGATTTCGCCTGCGATGCCGCATTGCTGGACGGCGTCAACGCTGCGCTGCAGGCCGGGCACAATCAGTACGCCCCCATGCCAGGCCTGCCACTGCTGCGCCAGGCCATCGCCCACAAGTTCGAAGCCAGCGCTGGCCTGCTGGTCGACCCTGAGCGCGAGATCACCATCACCGCTGGTGCCACCCAGGCGCTGTACACCGCCATTGCCACAGTGCTGCGGGCGGGTGACGAGGCCATCATCCTGGAGCCGGCCTACGACAGTTATGCGCCCGCTATTGTGGCGCAGGGTGCGGTGCCGGTCCGCGTCAGCCTGGCGCCACCCCGCTTCGCCGTGGATTGGCAGGCCGTGGCCGCTGCCGTGACCCCGCGCACCCGATTGATCATCGTCAACAACCCCAACAATCCGGCCACCAGCATCTTCTCCCGCGCCGATCTCGACGCCCTGGCCGGCATTGCCGAACAGCATGATCTGCTGGTACTCAGCGATGAGGTGTACGAGCATCTGGTGTTCGACGGCCAGCAGCATGCCAGCGTACTCAGCCACCCGCAGCTACGCCCACGCAGCTTTGCTGTGTACTCCTTCGGCAAGACCTTCCATGCCACTGGCTGGAAGGTGGGCTACTGTGTGGCCGCTCCAGCCTTGATGGCGGAGTTCCGCAAACTGCACCAGTACCTGGTGTTCTCAGTCTCCACCCCCATGCAGCACGCCCTGGCCGCCCATCTGCAGCAGGCAGCCTCCTGGCAGGGCCTGGCGGCCTTCTACCAGCAAAAGCGCGATCACCTGGCGGCAGGACTGCAGGCAGCGGGCTTTACCCTGCTACCCAGTGCCGCCACTTATTTCCAACTGGTCGATTATTCCGCCATCCGGCCCGATCTGGGCGAGCTGGCCTTTGCCGAATGGCTGACCCGCGAACACGGCGTGGCCAGCATCCCGGTATCGGCTTTCTATGCCGATGGGCGAGACCACCATATTGTGCGGTTCTGCTTCGCCAAGCAGCAGCAGACACTGGATGCCGCCATCAGC
>NZ_JAUFPU010000018.1:829805-845063 GCF_030409555.1 Chitinimonas viridis | reverse complement strand
GGCGCGGGCGGGGGGGGTGGATTCGAATAAGGGGGAGAGCCTACTGGTTCAGGCTGCGTGCACGTCCAGCGCCAGGGTTGCCCTGGCGCCTGCACTGGCGTCACACTCATCGATGCCCTCAGCCCATCCAGGCTCTCAAAGATTCATCAGGCCAAACGCCCACAAGCAGGCCATATTGATCAGGCTGAACAATTGCGCGGCGCTGCCCAGGTCCTTGGCCCGCTTGGCGAGGGTATGGTGGTCCAGCGAGGTGTGGTCCACGGCGGCTTCGATGGCAGAGTTGAGCAGCTCCACCACCACGCTGAGAAAGTGGGCGAACACGATCAGTGCCCTGGCCCAGTGTGGCAGCGGCAGCCATAGCGCCAGGGCGATGCCGGCCAGCGCCAGCAGACAGACCTGGCGGAATGCCGATTCATGCTGCCAAGCGGCCTTGAAGCCATCCAGGGAATAGCCGGTTGCGTTGATCAATCGGCGCAGGCCGGTCTTGCCCTTGAAGGGGCTCTCTTCGGTTGGGCTCACGGGGTGTCCTCGGCCAGTTGCTCTGGCAGTTCCGGGTAGATGTCGCGATAGGCTGCGTAGCTGGCACCTATCAGCACAGGTATCAGCACCAGGTAGCCCAGCATCAGCGGAATGGCCGCGATGATGCACAGGGGCAGGGCGATCAGCCCGGCGATGGTCAGCGGCCGCCAGTTGGCCCAGGCGGCCTTGAACGAACTCTGGATGGCGGCGATCGGTGCCACATTGCCCAACACCGCCAAGGCGGGGGCGAAGGTAAAGGCCATCAGCACCACGCCATACAGCAGCAGGGCGACCAGGATCACCACCAGGATGCCGACGCCCAGACCGGCCAGCACACTGGCCGCGATGGCGGCTTCGGATGCGGAACCGCTGAGGGTGGCGCCACTGAGGAAGGTGCCGGCGCCCAACGTCAGGGCCAGCATGCCGGCAATCAGCGCGACCGCCCATTGCGCGATCAGCAGGCCCAAGCCCACGCCCAGCAGGGGCAGGAAGGGCTGCTTGAAGCCGGCAAACAGATGGCTGATCTCCAGCTCCTGGTCGCGCACCAGCCGGGCACAGCCTATGAGCATGCCGCCCAGCAGCACGGGGGCGAACAGGGGGGCTGCCAGTGCACCGGCACCCGTGATGCTGGCGGCCATGTTGAGCAGTATCCAGATCACCGTAATGGCCACCCAGATACCCGGGTTGCGCTTGAACAGCTCGAAACCCTGAACGATCCAGTCCCAGCCGCGACCGGCGGCCACAACGCGAAAAACAGGCAGGCTATTGTCCATGCAAGTAGTACTCCCGTTAACCATCATATTGAAGATGCGTTAGCGCGGTCGGCCAGGGACAAGGCCGGCAGGCGCATGCTAAGGCAGGCTTGCTACAGCCTGACTACAGGGAGCAGGCTGCACGACGCTACATCCTAGCGCCTGGCGCGCGCCAGTTCACCTGCCTTGTGGTTGACCCGCCCGCTAGCCGGCATCGGCATCGGGGCCATGGCGGGGTAGGGTAAAGAACAGCGTGGCAAGCAGGGCCAGCCACAGCGCGCCCCAGAGCAGACCGCTGAGCTGGCTTATTGAGGTGAGCAGCAGGGCAAGTGCCGATAGGCCGAACACCACCATCAGGAACAGCCGGGCAACCAGCCGGGAATGACGCAGCAGGATGCGCAGAAAACTGAAGCCGGCAAACATGGCCAGCAGCAGCCCCAGCACCGGCAGGAACAGCACGAGGCGATCGGCCGGTTCCGGGGCCAGGTCCATGAACAGCAGCAGCGCTGGCAGCGTCAGCAGGGCCTGGGCGACGCTGCTGATGCAAACCAGCAGGCAGATAGGCAGGGTCAGTTTCAGGGTCAGCGGCATCTGTCGGAAGCGCACGGTTCAGCCTTGGTTGGGGGGATCTCGAAGCCTGTAGCGTAAACCATATCGCTGATCCAAGGGGCTGGCGCAGCCGCCCCGCTGAGCGCTACATTCAAGCTACCCGACCCTCAGGATGCATGCGCCATGCCCTACACCAGCTTCAAGGATTTCTACCCCTATTACCTGGGCGAGCACCAGAACCGCACCTGTAGACGGCTGCATTTTGTCGGCAGTGCCCTGGTGCTGCTGCTATTGCTGGCAGCCTTGTTGCGTGGCCAGGCCGCTTTGCTGTGGCTGCTACCGGTCATAGGCTATGGCTTTGCCTGGGTGGGCCATTTCTTCTTCGAGAAGAACCGGCCAGCTACCTTCAAGCACCCGCTCTATAGCCTGATGGGCGACTGGGTGATGTTCTGGCAGATGCTACGGGGGCAGATCAGGTTCTAAGAGCCTGTTCAAAGTCTTTTCGCAGCCTTGCCCTTCACCCGGCAAGGTTGCGAGCCTAGCGGGCCGGCGCGCGGCGAAAAGACTTTGCACAGGCTCTCATTGAGTCGGCGCGGGCATGAAAAACCCCCGGGCTGGGCCGGGGGTAGTCAGCTGCCAGATACATTCTGGCAAGGGCAGGGTACAGCGATCAGATTGCCGCTGCCAGGCGTGAGCCCTGGTTGATGGCACGCTTGGCATCCAGTTCGGCGGCGACATCGGCACCGCCGATCAGGTGCACTGTCTTACCGGCCTGCTTGAGGGCTTCTTCCAGCTCGCGCAGCGGCTCCTGTCCGGCGCAGATGATGACGTTGTCCACCGGCAGTATCTCGGCCTTATCCTTGATGCGGATATGCAGGCCGGCATCGTCGATCTTGTCGTACTGCACGGCCGAGATCATCTCCACCTGCTTCATCTTCAGGGCCTGGCGATGGATCCAGCCGGTAGTTTTGCCCAGGCCGTCGCCGACCTTGCTGCTCTTGCGCTGCAACAGCCAGACCTTGCGTGGCGAGGGATGGGGCTGCACGCCAGCGGCGGCCAGGCCACCCTTCTCGGTCAGGGTCTTGTCTATGCCCCATTCTTTCAGGAAGCCATCTACATCCAGGCTGGTGGGTACGCCCTCGGTGGTCAGGTATTCGGCGGTATCAAAGCCGATGCCGCCGGCGCCGATGATGGCGACCTTCTCGCCCACCGGCTTCTTGTGGCGCAGTACGTCCAGGTAGCTGAGCACCTTGGGGTGGTCTATGCCGACAATGTCGAGTTTGCGCGGTGCGATGCCGGTGGCCAGGATGACTTCATCGAAGTCGCTCAGCTCGGCGGCCGTGGCGCGATGGTTCAGCCGGATCTTGACGCCGGTCTGGTCCAGCCGGCGCTTGAAGTAGCGCAGGGTCTCGTGGAACTCCTCCTTGCCCGGCACCTGCTTGGCTACATTGAACTGGCCGCCGATCTCGTTGGCGGATTCAAACAGGGTGACATCATGGCCGCGCTGGGCGGCGACCGATGCGAAAGCCAAGCCGGCGGGGCCTGCACCGACGACAGCCAAGCGCTTCTGCTGCTGGGTGGGAGTGTAGTTCAGCTCGGTCTCGTGGCAGGCGCGTGGGTTGACCAGGCAGGTGGTCATCTTGGCCTGGAAGATATGGTCGAGGCAGGCCTGGTTGCAACCTATGCAGGTGTTGATATCCAGGGCGCGGTCTTCCTCGGCCTTCTTCACCCAGTCGCTGTCGGCCAGGAAGGGCCGTGCCATCGAGATCATGTCGGCGTCGCCGCGTGCCAGCACTTCTTCGGCCACGTCCGGCATATTGATACGGTTGGTGGTGACCAAGGGAATGCCGACCTTGCCCTTGAGTTTGCGGGTCACCCAGGTAAAGCCGGCGCGGGGCACCATGGTGGCGATGGTGGGGATGCGGGCCTCATGCCAGCCTATGCCGGTATTGATGATGGTGGTGCCGGCGGCTTCGACGGCTTGGGCCAGCTGTATGGTCTCGTCCAACACCGAGCCGTTGTCCACCAGATCCAGCATGGAGAGGCGGTAGATGATGATGAAGTCGCGACCCACCCGTTCGCGCACGGCGCGGACGGTTTCGATGGGGAAGCGCATGCGGTTTTCGTAGCTGCCGCCCCAACGGTCGGTGCGCTTGTTGGTCTTCTCGGCGATGAACTGGTTGATCAGGTAGCCCTCGCTGCCCATCACTTCCACGCCATCGTAGCCGGCTTCCTTGGCCAGCTCGGCACAGCGGGCAAACTCGTCTATGGTCTGCAGTATCTGCTCGTCGGTCATCTCGATCGGCTCGTAGAAGGCGATGGGCGAGGTGATGGGCGAGGGGGCGACCGGCTTGGGCTGGAAGCTGTAGCGGCCGGTGTGCAGTATCTGCAGGCAGATCTTGCCGCCAGCCTGGTGCACGGCATCGGTGACGATGCGGTGATGGGCCACTTCGTCGGCGTTATGCAGCATGGCGCCACCTTCGTAGACGCGGCCTGCCTCGTTGGGGGCCACGCCACCGGTCACGATCAGGCCAACGCCGCCTGCGGCGCGCTCGGCATAGAAAGCGGCCATGCGCTCGAAGCCATTGGGCGATTCTTCCAGACCGGTATGCATGGACCCCATCAGCACACGGTTTTTCAGCGTGGTGAAGCCCAGGTCCAGGGGTTCAAGCAGGTGGGGGTAGCGGGCGTGCGACATCATGGGCTCCAGTACGGTAGGGTTGGCGCCGGGGCTTGGCCGGCGATTTATCTGTGATTCAATCAAAGGTAGTTCAAGCGCTGAGCGCTGTCAGTTCGGGGGCGATCAGCCGCTGCCACAGGGCAGCCTGGTTCTCCTTGCGGAAAAAGCCAAAGTGACCGATACGCTGGAGGCCCAGCTCCTGCGGGCTATAGCGTTGACGGCTCAGTGTACTGCCGGTGTAAAAACCATGTAGTGAGGCCACATTGCGCTGAGACATCATTTCGTCGTCGGTGAAACCCAGCGACACGATGGGCGACCGCACGGCGGCAAAGCGCTGACGTACCGCTTCGCCTTCCACCCCTACGGCGTAATCGCGATGCAGGCACCAGCGGCGCCACTGCTGCATCACCCCACGGGGCAGGTCGCCCACCATATTGAGGCGACGGCCGGGAAAATAGCCCCAGATAGGCGTCAGCAGCGGGGCGAAGAAATACCATAGCAGCCAGGCGCGGCGCTTCAGGGCCCAGGCATTTTCCAGCCAATAGCCGCTGCCGGCGGCGATGGTCAGGATACGGCTGGCCTGGTTGATGTTGGGAGTGAAGGCAGGCAACTGGCCGCCCAGGCTGTGGCCTATCCACAGCAGCGGCTTGCCCGGTGCCTGGGCCTGGGCGGACTCGAGCATGGCGGCGCAGTCGTGCTGGCCCCAGCCGATGACGTCGATATCCAGCTTGGGCAGCGGCACATGGCGCGAATCGCCCATGCCACGGTAGTCGAAACTGAGAGCCGTCCAACCCTGCTGGGCCAGCCAACGGGCGAACGGCGCATAGAAACTTTGCGGCACGCCCATGGCCGAAACCAATAGCACGACGCCGCGTGCCTCACCATCAGGGCGATACAGCCGCGCCGCCAGCGGATAGCCATCAGCAGTGTGGATTTCCAGTGTGGATTCGATGCTCATCTTGCCTCCATGACCCTTACGATAATTATTCGCCAAGTCTTTGATAGGCAAGATACTTACTAATTAGTAAGTAGTCAATCGAGCACTTGCTAGGTGTGTTAAAACCCGCAATTGACGTTAACGTCAAATAAGCCGAGCATTTGCTCAAAAAAGCGCCTAGAATGCGCGCGCATCGCTGTCGTCGTAGCCAGGCCTACCTGCCATTGTGTGCATGTACGATGGCGATAGGAACCCGCTTCGCCCAGCCACAAGCTACAACGAAGCTAGCCACGACCGCAGCCTATCGAGCATGCGGCCTGCAGCCAAAAGAAGGAGACATCATGGGAAATATCGTTTCCCTTAACGATAAGTACGCGCTGGCCAAGGGCCGCGCCTTCATGACCGGTACTCAGGCGCTGGTGCGCCTGCCCATGTTGCAACACCAGCGAGACCAGGCCGCCGGCCTCAATACCGCTGGCTTTATCTCCGGCTATCGCGGCTCGCCCCTGGGCGGGCTGGATCAGGAACTGGTTCGCGCCAAGAAATACCTCGAGCCGCACGGCATCGTCTTTACCCCAGGCGTGAACGAAGACCTGGGCGCCACCGCAGTGTGGGGCTCGCAGCAGGTTGGCCTGTTCCCTGGCGCCCGTTACGACGGCGTGTTTGCCATGTGGTACGGCAAAGGCCCAGGCGTGGACCGCTCCGGCGATGTCATTCGCCACGGTAACGCAGCGGGATCCAGCCAGCATGGCGGTGTGCTGCTGATTGCCGGTGACGATCACGCAGCCAAGTCGTCCACCCTGCCACACCAGACCGACCACGCCTTCGACGCCTTCATGGTGCCCGTGCTCAATCCGGCCGGCGTGCAGGAATTCCTCGATTTCGGCATCCACGGCTGGGCCATGAGCCGCTACTCCGGCTGCTGGGTCACGCTCAAGGCGATCTCCGACACGGTGGAATCGTCGGCCATCGTCGATATCGACCCGGACCGGGTGCAGCCAGTGCTGCCCACCGACTTCAAGATGCCCGAGGGCGGCCTCAATATCCGCTGGCCCGATCCCCCCCTCGAGCAGGAAGAACGCCTGCTGCACCACAAGCTGTATGCCGTGCTGGCCTATGTGCGCGCCAACAAGCTCAATCGCATCGTGGTCGATTCGCCTAAGCCGCGCCTTGGCATCATGACCTCGGGCAAGAGCTACCTGGACGTGATGCAGGCGCTGGACGACCTGGGCATAGACGAAAAGCTGGCAGCCGATATCGGCCTGCGTATCTTCAAGGTTGGCCTGACCTGGCCGCTGGAGAGCGAAGGCACCCACGCCTTTGCCGAGGGCCTGGATGAAATCCTGGTGGTGGAAGAAAAGCGCCAGGTGCTGGAATACCAGCTGAAGGAACAGCTCTACAACTGGCGCGAGGAAGTCCGCCCCCGCGTGATCGGCAAGTTCGACGAAAAGGGCGAATGGACCCTGCCCGAAGGCAACTGGCTGCTGCCGGCCGCCGGCGAACTGACCCCGGCCATGATCGCCAAGGTGATCGCCAGCCGCATTGCCCGCTTCTATACCAGCGAAGTCATCGAAGAGCGCCTGCGCTTCCTCGACGAGAAGGAACACGCGCTGAAGAAGCCGCGCGACATTATCCTGCGCCAGCCCTACTTCTGTTCCGGCTGCCCGCACAATACCTCCACCAAGCTGCCCGAGGGCTCGCTGGCCCTGGCCGGTATCGGCTGCCACTACATGGCCATGTGGGTGACGCCAGGTACCAAGATGTTCAGCCAGATGGGTGGCGAGGGCGTCACCTGGGCCGGTATCCAGCCGTTTACCGACACCAAGCACATGTTCGTGAACCTGGGCGACGGCACCTATTTCCACTCCGGCATACTGGCCATACGCCAGGCCGTGGCCGCCAAGCTCAACATCACCTACAAGCTGCTCTACAACGACGCCGTGGCCATGACCGGCGGACAGGCGGTGGACGGCACGCTCACGGTGCCCATGCTGACCCGCCAGCTGGAGGCCGAAGGCGTCAACAAGATCATCATCACCACCGATGAGCCGGAGAAATACCAGGGCGTGACCGGCCTCGCCGCCGGCATCACCATCCACCCGCGTGAAGAGCTGGATCGCATCCAGCGCGAACTGCGCGAACTGCCCGGCGTCACCATCCTGATCCACGACCAGACCTGCGCCGCCGAGAAGCGTCGCCGGCGCAAGCGCGGCAAGATGATAGACCCGCCCCGCCGCGTGTTCATCAACGAGCGAGTGTGCGAAGGCTGCGGCGATTGCTCCAAGCAGTCCAACTGCCTGTCGGTCATCCCGGCCGAGACCGAGTACGGCCGCAAGCGCAAGATCGACCAGTCCAGCTGCAACAAGGACTTCAGCTGCCTCAAGGGCTATTGCCCCAGCTTTGTCACGCTGGAAGGCGAGGTCAAGCCCAAGCGCTCCAAGCTGGGTGCTGAAGCCTACGCCACCCTGCCAGCGCTGCCTGAGCCCGTCCTGCCCGGCCTGGATCACCCCTGGAGCGTGTTGGTCACCGGCGTGGGTGGCACCGGCGTGGTCACCATCGGTGGCGTGCTGGGCATGGCGGCCCGCATCGACGAGATCGGCTCGACTGTGCTGGACCAGACCGGCCTGGCGCAGAAGGGCGGCGCGGTGACGACCCACCTGCGCTTTGCCAGCGAGCAGAGCAAGCTGCACGCGGTGCGCATTGCCGCGGGCGATGCCAACGTGGTGCTGGGTTGCGACATGGTGGTGACTGCCACCAACGACTGCCTGGGCAAGATGCGGCACAACCACACCTATGCGCTGCTCAATGGCTTCGAGGCAGCTACCGGCGACTTCACCAAGAAACCGGACATGAAGTTCCCCGCGAGCTCCATGCTGAACACGGTCAAGCAGGCCGTGGGTGAGGCGCATTTCGACCAGGTGGATGCTACCCAGATCGCCACCGCGCTGATGGGCGATTCCATTGCCACCAATATGTTCATGCTCGGCTTTGCCTGGCAGAAGGGCCTGATCCCGGTGACGGGCGAGTCCATCATGCAGGCCATCGAACTGAACGGCGCCGCCGTGGCCATGAACCAGCAGGCCTTTGTCTGGGGTCGCCATGCCGCAGTGGACCGCGTCATGGTCGAGAAGATCGCCTTCCCGCAGGTGCGCGAGGCCATCAAGCTGGCCAACCAGACCCTGGACGAATTCATCGCCCGCCGTGTGGCCGACCTGACCCAGTACCAGGACGCCGCCTATGCTGCCCGCTACAGTGCCATGGTGGACAAGGTGCGCAACGCAGAACGCCGCGCCGCACCGGAATCCGAGCTACTGACCTGGGCCGCTGCCCGGGCCTACTTCAAGGTACTGGCCTACAAGGACGAATATGAAGTAGCGCGGCTCTACACCGACGGCGAATTCAGGAAGCAACTGGCCGAGCAGTTCGACGGCAGCTATACCCTGAACTTCAGCCTGGGCCCGACCTGGCTGCAATGGCTGGCCAAGAACGGCCAGGCCAAGAAGTTCAAGCTCGGTGGCTGGGTGATGGGCGCGTTCGGCATGCTGGCCAAGATGAAGGGCCTGCGTGGCGGCAAGCTCGACCTGTTTGGCTACGCCGAAGACCGCAAGATGGAACGCCGCTTGATCACCGAGTTCGAGCAAGGTCTGGAAACTCTGCTGGCTGGCCTGAGCGGCGAGAAGCTGGCCCAGGCTGCCGAGATCGTCGGCCTGATCCAGCAGATTCGTGGCTACGGCCATATCAAGCTGGCGGCCTACGATGCAGTCAAGCCCGACTGGGATGCCAAGCTCAAGCAATACCAGGGCATGGCCGCTCCCGCGGCGGCGGCTGCCAAGCCGGCACCGGTAAGGCTGTGACAGGCTGGAACCTGGAATGAAGAACGCCACCCTTCGAGGTGGCGTTCTTCATTTGAATGGCTATGTGCTGCAGCTTGCTAGCCGTTTGCCGCCACCCGCGCATTCGCCAGGCTGTCCTGCATCTCGCGCCGGTAGTAGCTGTAATCCATCTCCGGTGCCGGGGCGCCCAGGCGGGTGGCGGCGGCCGAGGCCTGGCCGCGCTGATGGGCGCAGTCGGTGGCGATATGGGTGAGGATGTCATGCACCCAGAGGGTGTGCTCCTTGCCCGAGGTGGTGCGGTAGCGCAGCTCGCCCTCGAAGAAGTCGGCCGGCTGCGCCTGCAGCCAGTGCTGGGTTTGGCGCAGGGTTTGCTTTAGGGCCTGCTTCAGTTCGCGCCAGTCTTCATGCAGCTGCTGATCGGGCCGCAGATCCTGCGGTTCGCCCCGCAGGCGTCCCCACCACAGCAGGTTGGTGACCAGCAGGTGGTTGACCGTGCCATGCACACTTTTGAAGAACAGCCCCTCATCGCGCTTGCGCGCCTCGTCCGATAGCTTGTCCAGGCTTTCGAACAGCTTGTCGCTGGCCCAGTGCTGGTAGTCGGCCTGATACAGGAAGTGGTTTTTCCACGAAATCATTTCATCCTCCGGAAGGCTCGGTATGTAGCGGTAATACCTGTCATATGAGCATAGGTGCTGCTAGCCACAAGCCCATAACCAAACGGCCGCTATAAGCGGCCGTTTGTCAGCTTGGAACGCCCGTACCAATCGGGCATTGCAGTCACTTAGGGCTAGGACAGATGCCTGGCCACCGGCGTTCAGCTTTCCTTGAGTTTTTCCTCGATCAGGGCGTGCAACTGTTCGAAATCGGGTTCGCCCAGGTAGCGGCGGACGATGCGGCCCTGCTTGTCGATCAGGAAGCTGGTGGGGGCCAGCCGGACGTCACCAAAGCGCTGGGCGATGCTGCCGTCGATATCCAGTGCGATGAAATAGGGTATCTGGAACCGCTCGGCGAAGGCGTTGATGACCTGGGGCGGGTCGATATTCATGGTCACGCCTACGGTAGCAAAATCGCGGCCCTTGAATTTGTGGTGGGTGGCGACCAGCTTGGGGGTCTCGCTGACGCAGCCTACGCAACTGGGGTACCAGAAATTCACCAGTACCACCTTGCCCTTCAGGCTGGCCTGGGTGAGCTGTTCGCCCTTGAGCGAGGTGTATTGCACGGCTGGGGCGGCGCTGCGGCCCAGGTTGTCGGCAAAGAAGAAGGTGGCGATGGCACCGGCGATAGCCAGGCCCAGGCCCAATTTGACGAGGGGTTTCATGGTTGGGAATGTACCGCGGAATGCTGGATCATGGCGCAATAGAGCGCCAGAGCCTGCTAAAGTTGCGAAAGGCGGTATTGTATTGATTTTCCGGTGCTTTCGCTGCCGGCGTTATAATCCGCGCCCTTTGAAACGAGACGAGCACAGCTATGGCGATCCAGTGGTTCCCCGGCCATATGAACAAGGCCAAGAAGCAGATCGCCGAGACCATGGCCAAGGTGGACATGGTGATCGAGGTGCTGGATGCCCGGCTGCCCCGGATCACCACCAACCCGCTGATACATGAGCTGCGGGTGCATCGGCAGCGGCCCAGCCTGAAGATACTGAACAAGGCCGATCTGGCCGACCCCAAGGTGACCGCCGCCTGGGTGCAGCATTTCAAGCAGGAGGCCAATACGGCCGTGCTGACCATGGACGAGGCGGGCAAGCTGCGTGATACCGCCAAGGTGCTGGCTGCCTGCCGCCAGCTGGTACCGCATCGCACCGGTGGTGAGAAGCCGGTGCGGGCCATGATCCTGGGCGTGCCCAATGTGGGCAAGTCCACCCTCATCAATGCCCTGGCCAAGCGCAAGCTGGCCAAGGTGGCCGATACCCCGGGCGTGACCCAGTCGCAGCAGCGTATCGAGCTGCCCGACGGCACCATCCTGGTCGATACCCCCGGCATGATGTGGCCCAAAATTGCCTCCAACAACGACGGCTACAAGCTGGCGCTGTCGGGCACCATAGGCCGCAATGCCTTTGATGCCGAGGAGGTGGCCTGGTATGCCATGGGCTGGCTGGCGCTGCATTATCCCGAGGTGATACGTGGCCGCTACAAGCTGCCCGACCTGGCCGCACCGGGCGATGTGCTGTTCGAGCAGGCTGCCCGGGCGCTCGGTTGCGTACAGTCGGGCAACCGTATCGACGCGCAGAAAGCGGCCGAGCGCATACTGACCGACTTCCGCGCCGCCACACTGGGCCGTATCTCGCTGGAAAGGCCGGCCGATAGCCTGGACCTGGACCTGGGTGAGGACGAGCCCGACGCCCACCTGGGTGTGCCGGATGCCCAGGCCGGTACCCTGGACGAGGCGCAACCGTGAAGCGGGCCTGGCTGGCCTGGCTGGCCTGGCTGCTGTGCCTGCCGGCCTTGGCGGCCGTGACCGTGCAGGACGACGCCGGTAAGACCGTACAGCTGGCCCAGCCGGCCCAGCGCATCGTCAGCCTCAGCCCCCATGCCACCGAGCTGCTGTATGCCATCGGTGCCGGCGGCAAGCTGGTGGGCCGCGACGGTGCCAGCGATTACCCGCAGGCGGCCACCCGGCTGCCGGCCGTGGGGCTGTATGGCGCCTTCAATGTTGAGAGCATCGTGGCCTTGCGGCCTGATCTGGTTGTGGCCTGGGAAGGCCCGCAGGCAGGCCAGGCGACGGCGCGGCTGCGAGAGCTGGGTATCGTCGTGTATGCCAGCCAGCCGGCCAGGGTGTCGGCCATACCCGCCGCCATGCGTGATCTGGGCAAGTTGGCCGGCTTGGCTGGGCAGGCCGATCTGGCGGCGCAGCAGTTTGAATCCGCCTGGCGCAGCCTGGAGCAGCGCTATGCCGGTAGCGCCATACTCAGGGTGGTGCCCCAGGTAGGCCATGAGCCCGCCATGACGGTGAACGACCAGCAGTTCGTGGCAGCGGTGTTCCGCGCCTGTGGCACACGTAATCCCTTTGGCACCGAGCGCGCTGCAGTGCCCTTGCTGTCCGCCGAATCACTGCTGGCCATGCGGCCCGATGCCGTGGTGGCCTTGGCTGATCGGGCTGCGGCCGAGCAATGGCTGGGCCAATGGCGCAAGCTGCCGTTCAAGCCGGCCTACCTGAGCGTGGCGCCCGATACCCTGGGCCGCCCAGGGCCGCGCCTCCTGGCGGCTGCCACGGCCTTGTGCAGCCGGCTGGATACGCTACGGCGGGCCACGCCCGCAAAAATCGACTAGAATTTGCCGCAGGACATCAGCCCGGAACGCCATGGAAGCCGAACTCAACAGCCTGGAAGACCGCATCAAGACCCTGGCCATGTTGTGCCAGCAGCTGCGCAGCGAGAACGTCGAGCTACGCAAGACGGTGCTGACGCTGAAGAATGACAACCGCCGCCTGAACGAGAAGGTGGAGGGGGCCAAGACCCGTGTGGAAGCACTGCTGGGCCAGCTGCCGCTGGTCGATGAGCAGGAGGAAGCCGAATGAGCGAGGCCAAGCAACTGGACGTGACCATCATGGGGCGCGAGTTCCGGGTGGCTTGTCCGCCCGAGGAAGAAGTGGCCCTGATGGAGGCCGTGGCCTTCGTGGACAGGCGCATGCGCGAGATACGCGATAGCGGCAATGTGATGGGGGTGGACAAGATCGCCATCATGGCTGCGCTCAATATCGCGCATGAGTTTATGGGCACCCGAATTGCAGGCGGTTTTGACGTAGCCGACTTTAGGCGTAGAATCGGCCACATGCAGGAGACTATCGACGAGGCGCTGAAGGAACAGCAGCAGTTGTTCTAGGCCCCGGGTCTCCTCCGCAGATTTTCCAGTTTCCCTGCGGCGTTTGTTCCGGCTCTATATTCTTTGAACCAATATATTGACCCGGGTTGTATGGCTGGCCGCGCCTGTTGTGCGCATCGTTCATCCGATGCACCTGAAGGCGTGCCGCTTGCGACCACTTGAACCGTTAGGTTCAAGATGAGAGCCGGAACGGCGCCCGCGGGGACCCCCATTCCCCGCCCTTGCAGACCCCACCCATGACCGACAAAGCCACGCTCCGCCGCCAACTGCGCCGGCGGCGCATGGCCGTGCCCGCTGCCGAGCGCGAGCGGGCCGAGCGCCTGGTGGCCGCCCGCTTGCGGCCCCTGCTGCGGCGCGGCATGCGCTTGGCTGCCTATGTGGCGCTGGGTTCGGAACTCTCCCTGGCACCCTTGATCAGCCTGGCGCAAGCGCGTGGCGTGGCGGTCTACCTGCCGGTGGTACCGCGCCGTGGCCGCCGCATGCGCTTTGCTGCCCTGGCCGACCCGCAGGGCGTGTGGCGCCGCAACCGCTATGGCATACGTGAGTACCACGCCCGCAAGCTGATCAGCGCCCGCGCGCTGGACATGGTGCTGCTGCCGCTGGTGGGCTTTGATGCCCAGGGGGGGCGATTGGGGCAGGGGGGCGGGTATTACGACACCACGTTTGCCTTCCGCGCCCATCGCCAGCAATGGAGAAAACCCAGGCTGTGGGGCGTGGGCTTCGAATGCCAGCGGGTGGCCGCCATACCGCGCGAGCCTCATGATGCGCCGCTGGATGGGGTGATCAGCGAGGCTGCGCTGTACCGCGCTTAAGCGCCGCTCTAAGTCTTTTCGCTCCAATACGGACCACCAGCATGGCCGCAGCGGTATACAGCGCGGCGGCCGGACTGCAGAAATGGCCACTGCATCTGGTGGCACATCCCCAACTGGCTCTAGACTGCGGGTTTTGACGGTGGAGCAAGCCCATGGCCTACTGGTTGATGAAAGCCGAACCTGACGACGTGAGTATCGACGATCTGGCCGCCATGCCCGGGCAGACCGTGGGCTGGTATGGCGTCCGCAATTATCAGGCCCGCAACTTCATGCGCGACCAGATGCGCCAGGGCGATCAGGTGCTGTACTACCATTCCGGCTGCGCTGTGCCGGGCGTAGCCGGCATTGCCGAGGTATGCTCCGGTCCTTACCCTGACCCCACCCAGTTCGACCCGGCCCATCACTATTACGACCCCAAGTCGACCCCCGCCCAACCACGCTGGCAGCAGGTGGATGTGCGCCTGGTCAGGAAGACCCGCTTCCTCAGTCTGGCCGACATGCGGGCGGCACCGGCCCTGGATGGCATGCTGGTGCTGGCGCGTGGCAATCGCCTCTCCATCACCCCGGTTGAGCCAAGCCATTGGCGGGCCGTCATGGCGCTGCTGGGTGAGCCTGCATGAGCCTGACCCTGCTGGCCTTCCTGGCCACCGGCTGTGCGGCCGGCTTTCTGGCGGGCCTGCTGGGGGTGGGCGGTGGCCTGATCATCGTGCCGGCCCTGGTATGGGTGTTCGAGCAGCATGGTTTTCCGCCCCAGCACACGCTGCATCTGGCGCTGGGCACCTCCTTGGCCAGCATCGTGTTCACCTCGCTTTCCAGCGTGCGGGCCCATCATGGCCGGGGAGCCGTGCAGTGGGCTACCGTCAAGCGGATGGGGCTGGGCCTGGCGCTGGGCACTTTTGCGGGTTCCTGGCTGGCAGCGCAAGTCGATAGCCTGTGGCTGAAGTGGTTTTTCGTGGCCTTTGCCTACCTGGTGGCGGCGCAGATGCTGTCGGGCTACAAACCCAAGCCCAGCCGGCAGTTGCCGGGTGCGGCGGGCCTCAGTACCGCAGGTGGGCTGATCGGTGGCGTGTCGGCCTTTGTCGGCATAGGCGGCGGCTCGCTGTCGGTCCCCTTCATGAGCTGGTGCAATGTGCCGCTGCAGACGGCAGTGGGCACCTCGGCCGCGCTGGGTTTCCCCATCGCGGTGGGGGGCCTGCTGGGCTATGCCGTCAACGGAGCAGGGCTGGATCACCTGCCGCCCTGGAGCCTGGGTTTCGTCTATCTGCCAGCGCTGGCCGGCATCGTGGTGGCCAGCGTGCTGATGGCCCCTCTGGGTGCAGCGGTGGCCCACCGGCTGCCGGTAGCCACGCTGAAGA
>NZ_JAUFPU010000018.1:545531-829685 GCF_030409555.1 Chitinimonas viridis | reverse complement strand
CCAGCCTGACTTGATGGTCAGCTGGGCCGTTTGCTGCTTCGTGCCACACCGTCAGTCCGGGTGCGGCCGTTTAGCTATGTTCAAACAGGGCCGTATAGGCTGCGGCCCGCTCAGCTGGCTGTCCGCCTTCGTACAAGCCGCCTATGACCGCCAGGCTCGGTACGCCTGCCGCCAGCAAGGGGCCGGCGTTGAGCGGGGTGATGCCGCCTATGGCCACCACCGGGCAATCCAGCTGGGCGCAGGCTGCCTGGTAGAGCGCCAGCGGCGCCTGCACTGCCGAGGGCTTGGTGGCCGAGACATAGGCCGCGCCAAAGGCCACATAGCTGGCACCGGCCGCCTGGGCAGACTGCGCCAAGGCCAGTTGGTTGTAGCAGGAGGCGCCCAGCAACCGTTGCGGCCCCAGTGCCCGGCGCGCCGCCGCCAGCTCGCCGTCATCGCCCCCCAGGTGCAGGCCATCGGCGTCGATAGCCAGGGCCAGCTCAAGATGGTCGTTGATGATCAAGGGGACGTGGTGGTACCGGCAGCGTGCCTGCAAGGCCTGTGCCTGCTGCAGCCGCAGGTCGGCATCGGCCAGTTTGTTACGGTACTGCAGTACCACCGCGCCCGCCGCCAGCACCTGCTCCACCGCCGTCAACAAACGGTCGGTATCAGTCCAGTCCGGGGTAATGGCATAAAGCCCACGCGGCAAGTAAGCCGTGCTCACGCCGGCTCATCCTCGTCGCCCTTGCCCCGTGCCCAGAACAGGCGGTCGGGGATGAACTGCCCCATACCGGGGCGATAGCCATTCTTCAGCGAGTGCCAGGTGTATTCCTGGGCTTCGCGGGCGGCTTGCGACATCTCCAGGCCATTGGCCAGGAAGGCAGCCAGCGCCGACGCCAGGGTGCAGCCCGAGCCATGGTAGCTGCCGGGCAGGCGGTCCCAGCTGTCGCTGCGCACCCGCCCGGCACGGCCGAACAGGGTATTGGTCACATTGGGCGTCAGCTCGTGCGTGCCGGTCACCAGCACGAATTCGGGGCCAAACTGGCGCAGGCGCAGGGCGGCCTCGTCCACCGTCAGCCCATCCTGCTCGTCCGGGTCATCGGTAGCCAGCCGGCGGGCTTCCAGGCTGTTGGGGGTCAGCACCGTGGTATGCGGCAGCAGCAACTCACGCATGGCGCTCACCATGTCCTCGTCGGCAAACTCGCTGCCATCGCCAGTGGCAAACACCGGGTCCAGTATCAGCGGTATGTCGGGATAGTCAGCCGCAATCTCGGCCAGCACGGTCAGGTTCTCCATGCTGCCCAGCACACCGACCTTGATGGCCGCAATCTGCATGTCTTCCAGCACGAAGCGGGCTTGATCCGATACCCATTCCGCCTCCATGGCCAGGAAGCCCTCCATGCCTGCCGTGTCCTGCACCGTGATGGCAGTGACGACCGGCAGCGGGTGACAGCCCAGCGAGGAGATGGTGAGGATATCGGCAGCCAATCCGGCACCGCCGGAAGGATCGTTGCCGGCCAGCACCAGAACAATGGGGGGAGCGTCTGTCATGAGGTATGGGAATCGAGGATAGAGTCTATATACGGTAGAATTTTATCCCATTCACCACCCCAACCCGACTAAACCCCATGAAAAAGTATATGTGTCTCATCTGCGGCTTCATCTATGACGAAGCTGCCGGCAGCCCGGACGACAATATTGCGCCCGGCACCCGCTGGGAAGACATCCCCATGAACTGGACCTGCCCGGACTGTGGCGCCCGCAAGGAAGACTTTGAAATGGTCGAGATCTAACCAAAGACCATGACCAGACCTGTTGGCAAGACCTACTATGGCCTGCTGGGCGTCAGCCCCAGCGCCAGCCAGATGGAACTCGATGCGGCCTATCGCAGCATGCAGGCCATCCTGTCCGAGATCATCGACATCAAGGCGCGCGAAGCACGCCAACACCAGCTTGAGGAAGCCTACCAGCTGCTGTCGAACACCACGCGGCGCGCCATCTACGATGCCAGCCTGCAGGCAGGTCAAGCCCAAACCGTGGTGATAGGAGCATCCTCGGCCAAGGCGGCTCGGCCAGGCACCCGCAGCAATAAACAGCCTGTGATCATCGGGTTGGCCGTGGCAGGCGTGCTGCTGATAGGCGGCTATGCAGGCTGGCACTGGCAAGCAGCCAAGGTGGCCGAGAAGGCCAAGCAGGAGCAGTCCCGCGCTGGCACCAAGCCTTAGCAGCACCGTCAAACCGTCGGAATCCGAGCCCCGTACCATGTCCCATACCCAAGGTAAAACCTATTACAGCTTGCTCGGTGTCGGCCCCCAGGCCAGCCAGGCAGAACTGGACGCTGCCTTTATCGCCATGCAGAAAGTGCTGGCCGAGGTGGTAGACAGCCGCGTGCGCGAGTCGCGTCTGCAAAAGCTGGAAGAGGTCTACCAACTGCTTTCCAACCCCTTGCGGCGTTCGGTCTACGATGCCAGCCTGCAGGCCGGGCAGGCCCAGCGCGTCGTGTTGCAAAGCGAGCCGGCGCCCTCGGTGCGGACATCACACAGCCTGGGCAGCAATCCGCTGATCAAGGTTGGCGTCGGTCTGCTGGGCCTGCTGGTGGTGGGCTACCTGTACTTTGCTTGGCGCCAGCAGGCCACCCTGGATGCCTACCAGACCAATGTGAAGGCCATGCAGGAACGGGCCTTGAGCATGCAACAAGAGGCCATCCGTCGGGCCAATGAGCAGGAAGCCGCCGTCATGGCCAGCGAGCGCTATGCCGAGGATGGCATGGAGACGGCCGAGCAAAGGGCTGCCCGCCTGGCAATAGAGGCGCGCGACCGGGAGTACGCCGACTGGAACCGCAAGGTGTCGCGCGAGTATGAGCGGGCGCAAGACGAGAAGGAACGCAACGAGGCGCGCAAGCGGTCGGAGCGCGAGCGCGAGGAACGCGAACGGGATAGGCAACGCGAGCGCGATGAGGCAGATGCCATCGCCCGGCTGGAGCGGGAACGACAGGCCATGTTCAACCGCCTGCTTAGCGAGCGCCGCTATTACCAAGCCAGGGAACTGGCCAAGACCCAATCTGAATTTGACCGCATCAAGTACGCCGAAAAATATGGCCGCTGACCGCAGATGACACGCGCTTCGCCCTGGCTACAGCTGGGTGATGAGCATATGGTTTTTCTTTAGTATCAATTGCATACAGAACATTTGACCATCGCAGGCAGCAGGCCTGCACTGTACTTGGCAATCCCCGATAGATGCAGGAGTAATGTGATGACCCCCAGCCGATTCCCCAGACTGACCACCTTGTGCCTTGCCCTGCTGCTCGCCGCCTGCCAGCAGGTACAGACCACCGAGAGCGGAACGGTGGGAGTGGAACGCAAGCAAGCCATGTTCTCGCTGCTCTCCAACGAGCAGGTCAACAAGATGGCGGCCCAATCCTATGCCGCCTCGCTGCGAGATGCCGAAAGCAAGGGCAAGCTCAACCGCGATGCCAAGGCCACCCGGCGGGTACGCGCCATTGCCGACAAGCTGATCCCGCAGGTGGCGGTGTTCCGCAAGGATGCACCCAACTGGCAATGGGAGGTCAATGTCGAGAGCAGCCCCGAGCTGAACGCCTATTGCGCCCCCGGCGGCAAGATCATGTTCTTTACCGGCATCATCGACCAGCTCAAGCTGAGCGACGACGAAATTGCCGCCATCATGGGCCACGAGATGGCCCATGCCCTGCGTGAGCATGGCCGGGAGCGCATGAGCAAGGTCTACAGCCAGCAGTTGCTGGCCCAGGGCATCTCGCTGCTGACCAAGGGCAAGTACGACCAGTATGTTGATCTGGGCCTGGATGGCTTCCAGCTGGCTGTCAACCTGCCCAACAGCCGCCAGAACGAGACCGAGGCCGATGCCATGGGTCTGGAGCTGGCGGCCCGTGCCGGCTACAACCCGGCAGCCGCGGTGACCCTGTGGCAGAAGATGGCCGAGGCCAGCCAGGGCCAGCCGCCCCAGTTTCTCTCCACCCACCCCTCCAACCAGACCCGCATACACGAGCTGCAAGCGCTGATCCCACGGGTGCAGCCACTGTACGACGAGGCCCGCAAACGGCGCTAAGAGCGGCTAACAAAACCCTTCTGGCGTTGTTGTGCGAGCTTGCCGTACCCATGTACTGTCTGCGGCGCGCGCCTGCGCTCGCACGCCTAGCCAGAACCGCTACGCTGGGTTTTGTTAGCCGCTCTAAAGCTGCAGCCCACGGCGCCCATAGACCGGGACAGCGCGCCCGGCCCTAGCTTCCCCACTTTTCAGGAATATCCATGCTCTGGGTCAAAGCCCTACATATCATCTTCGTCATCAGCTGGATGGCCGGCCTGCTGTACCTGCCACGCTTGTTCGTCAACCATGCCATGGCGACCGACCCGGCCACCCAGGCGCAACTGGCGCTGATGGAGCGCAAGCTGTTCCGCTTCACCACGTTGCTGGGCGTGCTGGCCCTGGTGTTTGGCCTCTGGCTGCTGCGGCCTTGGATGGCAGCCGGCTGGATGCATGCCAAGCTGACCCTGGTCATGGGGCTGATCGGCTTCCATGCCTATTGCGGCAAGCTGGTGCGCGATTTTGCCGCCGGCCGCAACCAGCGCAGCCATCGCTGGTATCGTTTGTTCAACGAAATTCCCACCCTGATCATGATGGCCATCGTCATCCTGGTGGTGGTCAAACCGTTCTGAGCCCGGCATGCTACGCACTCTTATCCGCCGCCTGTTCAAGGCCGTGGCCTGGCTGCTCGGTACTATCCTGCTGTTGTTGCTGGTCATCGTATTGATCAACGGCTTCGACACCGAGCTGACGCCGGAAACCCAGGTCTGGCTGGTCACGCCACCCAATCGCGTCAGCGATGCCGAGAATGGCTATTACTATCTGCTGACCCTGAACGTGGTCACCGATGAGCCTTTGAAAGTGGCGCAGCTGATTGTCAGTGCTGCTCGGCAGCAAGCTGGTACCGTGCCGGCCGCCCTACCTGCCCTCAAGCGTCACAGCATCAACGACCTGCCCCGCTGGCAGGGGCTGAAGCCCGCCGAGCAGCTAGCCCAGGTCTATCGCGATGAGGCGCGCTACCGCGCGCTGATCACCCGCGAGCAGGCGGCGCTACAGCGCTACTACCGGCTGATTGCCGCACCTGGCTACCACAATGTGGCACCGGAGGAATCGCTGCTGTTCTCCTCTTCGCAGAGGCTGCAGCAATTGGCTACAGCCGAGCAGCTACTGCGCCTGCGTGATGGCGATACCGCCAGCCTGGCGATACCGCCAGCCTGGCGGTACTGGCGCAGAACCTGCGCTTCTGGACTACCGTGCTGGAGAGCAGCACCGTGCTGATCGATGCAATGGTGGCCAATGCCCAGCTGCGCAGCCAGCTGCAGCTGCTGGAACAACTGGCATTGCAACAACCCGAGCTCAAGCCCGCCCTGGCTGCAGCCACTGCTAGCCAGCTGCAGCGACTTGCCAAACTGGACATGGGTCAAGTACTACAGACCAATCTGCAGGGCGAGCTGCGCTTTTTCGCCCATGGGATCGCAGAAGCCAAAATGCAGGCGGGTCAGGCTAGTTGGGCCAGCAAGGCTGCCGACTGGTTTATCCAGCCCAATGCCACCCTGAACGACCTGCGCGATATCTATGCCGATGTCGCCAACCCCGACCCCGCCACGGCTGGTTATTGCGACCCCGCCCTGCGCTGGGCCTACAACCCGGCTGGCAAGATGGTGATCTGCGTGGGTGCGTCCACCATGAATCACTACGGCGACAAGCTCAACACCACCCAACAGGCTGCCCGCAAGCTCGCCGCACAACTGGAATGACATCATGGCAAAAGAGATAGAACGCCGCTTCCTGCTCAAAAATGAGGGCTGGCGCGGCCTGGCGGAAGGTGAATGGCTCAAGCAGGGCTATTTGTCGGTTGAGCGTGAGCGCACCGTGCGGGTGCGTATCAAGGGCGACCAGGCCTGGTTGACGCTCAAGGCCAATATCAGCAATGTGTCGCGCCATGAGTTTGAATACCCCATCCCGCTGGCCGATGCGGAAACCATCATGAGTGCCATGTGCCCCATGCTGGTGGAGAAACGCCGCCACCGCATCGCGTTGGGCGGCCATGTCTGGGAGGTGGACGAGTTCTCCGGCCAGAATGCCGGCCTGGTGCTGGCCGAGATCGAGTTGTCCGACGAGGCCGAGGCCTATGAGCGGCCCGACTGGCTGGGCGAGGAAGTGACCGAGGACCCGCGCTACACCAATGCCCATCTGAGCCGCTACCCCTGGCCCACCTGGGGGCGCGGCTGAACATGGCGGACGACAGCCCGCTGATACACCGCATACCCGCCCACGAGCGTACGGCGGCCGGCACCCACCGGGGGCGTGGCCACCGTACCGGCAGCAATCAACTGACAGGATCGACCATGAGCAAGAACGAACAACTGTTCCAGCGCGCCCAGCGCCATATCCCCGGCGGCGTGAACTCGCCCGTGCGAGCCTTTGGCGCCGTTGGCGGCACCCCGCGCTTCTTTGCCCGTGGTGCCGGCGCCTATGTCTGGGATGCGGACGACAAGCGCTATATCGACTATGTCGGCTCCTGGGGCCCGCTGATCCTGGGCCATACCCACCCGGCCGTGGTGGAAGCCGTACAGAAGGCGGCCGCCACCGGCATGAGCTTTGGCGCCCCTACCGAGGCCGAGATCGACCTGGCCGACCTGCTGTGCGAGATGCTGCCGTCCATGCAGCAGGTGCGCCTGGTGTCCAGCGGCACCGAAGCCACCATGAGCGCCATCCGGCTGGCACGCGGCTATACCGGCCGCGACAAGCTGATCAAGTTCGAGGGCTGCTACCACGGCCACTCCGACAGCCTGCTGGTCAAGGCGGGCTCCGGCCTGCTGACCTTCGGCAACCCTTCCAGCGCCGGCGTGCCGGCTTCGGTGGCCGAGCACACCATCGTGCTGACCTATAACGATGTCGCCCAACTGGAGGAAGTCTTCGCCACCCAGGGTGAGCAGATTGCCGCCATCATCGTCGAGCCCTTCTGCGGCAACATGAATCTGGTGCGGCCGTCCGAGGCGTTTGTCACCGCCATGCGTGCCCTGACCGAAAAGCACGGTGCCCTGCTGATCTACGACGAAGTGATGACTGGCTTCCGCGTGGGCTTGGGCTGTGCCCAAGGCCTGCATGGCATCACCCCCGACCTGACCACCCTGGGCAAGGTCGTTGGCGGCGGCATGCCGCTGGCCGCCTTTGGTGGCCGCGCCGATGTCATGGCCAAGATCGCGCCGCTGGGCCCGGTCTACCAGGCCGGCACCTTGTCGGGCAATCCGGTCGCCGTCGCCGCAGGCCTTGCCACCCTGGGCCTGATACGCCAGCCCGGCTTCTTCGACAGCCTGGGTGCCAAGACCCGCAAGTTGGCCGATGGCCTGGCAGCTGCAGGCAAGGCCGCTGGCCAGACTTTCTCGGCCGATGCGGTGGGCGGTATGTTCGGCGTCTATTTCAATGCCCAGCCACCCAAGACCTACGCCGAGGTCATGGCGACGGACAAGCCACGCTTCAATGCCTTTTTCCACGGCCTGCTGGACGAAGGTGTGTATATCGCCCCAGCCCTGTACGAAGCCGGCTTTGTCTCGGCCGCCCACAGCGATGCCGATATCGAGGCTACCGTTGCGGCGGCCCAGCGTGTTTTTGCCAAACTGTAAGCGCTGACGATGCCGGCCGGCCAGCGTAGCGCGCAGCAGACCTGGCAGTGGCTGCAGGGCCGGCCACGGCTGGCGGAGCTATGCGCCGCCCACCCGGCCGAGTGGGCCGAGGTGCAGGCCGAGCTGGCCGCAGCCATCGCCCGGCGCCGCCCGGGCGAGCTGAAATCGCTGGTGGAGCAAGCCGCCATGCGCCGCCGCATGCAGCAGAACTTTCTCAGCGGCGAGCGCGATGGCCGTGCTTTTGCCCTGTTCGTGGCCCAGCAGGTACGCCATGCCATGACCGAGGAGGCGATACGGCAGTACGCCTTCTCGCAAGCCACCGGCGTACAGCAGGGCAGGGTACGCTTCAATCTTTTCAACGGCTGGGTGGCACAGCGGCTGTTGTTCAAGCGCGATCTGGAACGCAAGCCGGTGTCGCTGTTCTGGTTCCGCCTGCTGTGGCCCCTGCTATGGCAGCGGCGCCGGCTGATGCCGCTGGTGGAGAAGCGCGGCATCTACTGCTTTTACTCGGCCGATCTGGTACAGGCACTGGCCGCTTTGATTGCCGGCCGCCACTGCGTGGAAATCGCTGCCGGTGATGGCACCCTCAGCCGCTTTCTGCAGCAACAGGGCGTGGCAGTACAGCCTAGCGACGATGGCAGCTGGCACGGCGCCATCCAATACCCCGACTCGGTCAGCAGGATGGACGCCCGCGAGGCCTTGAGCCAGTCGCCCCAGGTGGTGATCTGCTCCTGGCCGCCCGCCAACAACCGTTTCGAGCGCCAGGTATTCCGCACCCGCAGCGTGGAGACCTATATCGTTATCGGCAGCCGCTCCCAGTTCATCACCGGCAACTGGGCCGATTACCGCGAGCAGCAGCATTTCGACATGGCCGAAGATCCGGCGCTCAGCCGGTTGGTGCTGCCGCCCGAGCTGGGTGCTGCGGTCTATGTGTTCCAGCGCAAGGCGGCTAGCCTGGGCTAGCACCTGCCATGCAGCGGCAAGCGCCAAGGTTGGGACCATCGTGGTGCTGGCCCCAGGGGAAACCCGGGTGTCAATCATGCTGGCGGCTCAGACAGCGCCGCCCCTAACAGCCATCAATGGCCTCAGTTTAGACAGACCCTCAAAAATCGTCTTGAGGATTCACCGCGTCGCTGACGGCCCCCGAGCGGGCTTCCAGCGCGGCGATGCGGTTTTCCAGTGCCACCAGGGTCTCGCGGGTCTTGGCCAGCACGGCCTGTTGCACTTCGAATTCCTCGCGGGTCACCAGATCCAGCTTGGCAAAGGCCGCCGTCAGCACGGCCCGCATATTCTTCTCGATATCCTTGGCGGGGCCGGCGGCCATTACTTCGGACAGTTTGCCGCTGACTTCATCAAACAGGCGTTGGGCTAGCATGGTTTTACTCCTGGCGTTATCTCGTCACCCTCTAGTCTAGCAAACCACCGTTACGGCGGCCCGCCGCACCAGCGATAGGCGGCCGACCATTGCATCGCACCAAAGCAGTGCAGATCCCACGGCGCACGCGCCGACATTAAGAGTAAGTGCTTGAATAAATAGACAACATAAACATGGCACGGCCCATGCTAACGCTACCCTACCGAGGTATCCACTGGTTCACCACCTTAAGGAGCGAAGATGAAGTTCGTTAGCGCCATCATCAAGCCGTTCAAGCTTGACGAGGTCAGGGAGGCACTGTCCGCCATAGGCGTGCAGGGCGTTACCGTGACCGAGGTCAAGGGTTTCGGCCGTCAGAAAGGCCACACCGAGCTGTATCGCGGTGCGGAATACGTGGTCGATTTCCTGCCCAAGGTAAAGCTCGAGATTGCCGTCAAGGATGACCTGCTCGAGCAGGTGATCGAGGCCATCGAGAAGGCGGCCAATACCGGCAAGATAGGCGACGGCAAGGTCTTCGTCTTTGATCTTGAACAAGTCATCCGCATCCGCACCGGTGAAACCGGCGCAGACGCCCTGTAAGCCCGCAAGGGAGGACTGACCCATGAAAAAACTGTTTACCGCGCTGGCACTGGCAAGTGCCATGAGCCTGGGCATCGCCTGGGCCGAAGAGCCGGCCGCCGCCCCTGCGGCCGCCGCCGTGACGGAGACTACCCCAGCTGAAGCACCCGCTGCAGCGCCGGCCACCACCGCTGAAGCGGCGCCTGCTCCAGCGGCGACAGCCGCACCGGCAGAGGCGGCCGCTCCGGCTGCTGCACCCGCGCCCACCTTGAGCAAGCCTGACAACGCCTGGGTGTTTGTCGCTGCCGCCCTGGTGATATTGATGTCTATTCCCGGCCTGGCGCTTTTCTATGGTGGCCTGGTGCGCTCCAAGAACATGCTCAGCGTGCTGATGCAGGTGTTCGTGGTGTTCTCGCTGATCTCGGTGCTGTGGGTCGCCTATGGCTACAGCGTCGCCTTCACCGAGGGCAACGCCATCTTCGGCGGCTTCTCCAAGCTGTTCCTGAAGGGGGTAAACGACACCTCGCTGGCCGCCACCTGGTCCAAGGGCATCTATCTGTCCGAGTTCATCTACATCGTGTTCCAGGGTGCCTTCGCGGCCATCACCTGCGGCCTGATCGTCGGTGCCTTTGCCGAGCGCGCCAAGTTCTCCGCCGTACTGGCCTTCCTGGTGATCTGGTTCACCCTCAGCTACCTGCCCATGGCTCACATGGTGTGGTACTGGGCTGGCCCGGATGCCTACACCGATGCAGAAGCCGGTGCCAAGGCCTTGCTCACCGCTGGCTTGCTGTTCCAGAAGGGTGCGCTGGATTTTGCCGGCGGCACCGTGGTGCATATCAATGCCGCCGTGGCCGGCCTCGTGGGTGCCTACTTTGTCGGCAAGCGCGTGGGTTACGGCAGGGAAGCCATGACCCCGCACAGCCTGACCATGACCATGATAGGCGCCTCGCTGCTGTGGGTGGGTTGGTTTGGCTTCAACGCCGGTTCCGCACTGGAAGCCAACGGCATCGCCGCGCTGGCCTTCGTGAACACCTGGGTTGCCACCGCGCTGGCCGCCGTGGCCTGGATGGGCGTGGAATGGATCTGGAAGGGCAAGCCCTCCATGCTGGGTGCCGCTTCGGGCGCCGTGGCCGGCCTGGTGGCCATCACCCCGGCCTGCGGCTTTGTCGGTGTCGGCGGCGCCATGGCCATTGGCCTTTCGGCGGGTGTGATCTGCCTGTGGGGCGTGCATGGTCTCAAGCGCCTGCTGGGTGCTGACGATGCCCTCGATGTATTCGGTGTCCACGGCGTGGGCGGCATCCTGGGTGCTATCCTCACCGGTGTGTTTGCCGACCCGGCCTTGGGTGGCCTGGGTGTGTGGGACTATGTCACCAATGCTGTGGCCCCCAACTACTCCATCGCCTCGCAAGTATGGATACAGACCCAGAGCGTGCTGCTCACCGTGGTTTGGTCGGCCGTGGTGTCGGTGGTGGCCTACAAGTTGGTCGATCTGGTCATCGGCCTGCGCGTGCCCGAAGACGAAGAGCGCGAAGGCCTGGACGTCACCAGCCATGGCGAAAAGGCCTACAACGTCTAAGCAGACTTAGCGCTACAACAGAACGGCCCCTCGCAAGATGGGCCGTTTTGCCGTCTATGGGTATGCCCGCAACGGCCGCTGGCCGCTACCCTCCAGGCTGATTAGCGGCCCCAAAGGCGGCGGTGACCGCATCAGCCCCGCCCAGCTTGTCACCCCGCGCGTGCATGCCGGACAAAGAGGCCCTACTATGCCCCCGGCGGCAGTACACCATGGCGAATACGGCCTATATTCCAAGCGCTACTTTTCATGTTGCATCAAGGTTTTGGCGGCCAGCCGAATTTCTGTAAAATCCACTTTTTGAAACAGGGGATTATCCGATGATCCAAGTCGGCCTCGTGATGGGTAGCAATTCTGACTGGGAAGTCATGCAACATGCTGCCCGCCAGCTCAAAGCCTTCGGCATTGCCTTCGAGGCACGGGTGGTCTCCGCCCACCGTACGCCGGATCTGCTCTATGAATACGCAGAGGCGGCCGAGGCGCGTGGCCTGAAGGCCATCATTGCCGGTGCCGGCGGCGCAGCCCACCTGCCTGGCATGCTGGCGGCCAAGACCACCGTCCCGGTACTGGGTGTCCCTGTCCCCAGCAAATACCTGCGTGGCGAAGATTCGCTGCTGTCCATCGTGCAGATGCCCAAGGGCATACCCGTGGCCACCTTTGCCATAGGCGAAGCCGGTGCGGCCAATGCCGGCCTGTTTGCCGTGGCCCTGCTGGCCAACGAGTTGCCTGAGCTGCGCGCCGCCCTCAATACCTTCCGCGAAACGCAGAAGAATGCGGTGCTGGCCATGAGCCTGCCCGAGGTCGAGTAAGCATGGCCAGCCACAAGCCGATACTGCCGCCCGCCATGCTGGGCATACTGGGCGGCGGCCAACTGGGCCGCATGTTTACCGTGGCAGCCAAGACCATGGGCTACCGGGTAACCGTGCTGGATCCCGATGGCAATGCCCCGGCAGCCGAGTTTGCCGATGTGCATCTGCGCGCCGCCTATAACGACCACGCTGCCCTCAAGGAGCTGGCTGAGACCTGCGCTGCCATCACCACCGAATTCGAGAACGTCAACGCCGATTCCATGCGCTGGCTGGCCCAGCATGTGCCGGTCAGCCCCTCGGGCGATTGCCTGGCCATCGCCCAGGACCGCATCCAGGAAAAAGCCTGGATACGCAAGGCTGGCCTTGCGACCGCGCCCTATCTGGCGCTGGAGACCGTGGAAGACCTCAACCACGACCTGGCACCCTACCTGCCCGGCATACTCAAGACCGCCCGGCTGGGCTACGATGGCAAGGGCCAGGTCCGGGTCGCGACTGCCGTGGAAGCCCGTGCGGCCTATGCCGACCTGGGTGGGCAGCCCTGCGTGCTGGAGAAAATGCTGCCGCTGGCCTGCGAAGTCTCGGCCATCGTCACCCGCAGCAATCCGCACGAGGTGGCCGTCTTCCCGGTGGCCGAGAATCGCCACGCCAAGGGCATACTCGATGTCAGCATCGTGCCTGCCCAGGTGGATGCTGCACTGGCCGCCCAGGCCCAACAGATGGCCCGGCAACTGGCCGAGGCCCTGGATTACATCGGCGTGCTGGCGGTGGAGTTCTTTGTGCTCGACGGTGGCGAACTGGTCATCAACGAAATCGCCCCCCGGCCGCATAATTCCGGCCACTACACCATCGATGCCTGCGTCACCAGCCAGTACGAGCAGCAAGTGCGCGCCATGTGCGGCCTGCACCCGGGCCGCACCGACCTGCTGTCGCCGGTGGTGATGGTCAATCTGCTGGGCGATGTGTGGCAGGACGATGGCGGCGAGCCCAACTGGGCCGTGCTGATGCAGGCGCCCAATGCCCACCTGCACCTCTACGGCAAGCGTGAGGCCCGCCCTGGCCGCAAGATGGGCCACTACTGCGTGCTGGCCGACACCGCCGCTGGAGCGTTGGAACAGGCCGAGGCGCTCAAGGACACCCTGGGCACATGAACACCGGGCTGGCAGCGCTGCGCAGTGCACTGGCAGCCAGCGCCCAGCCCGAGCGCGCACCCGCCATGCGCGCCTATATGCGCGAGCAGTTCGATTTCCTGGGCGTCCCCACACCTGCGCGGCGCAAGGCCAGTGCCAGCTTTATCCGCGAGGCGGCCGAGCTGGATGCCACCGCCTTGCTGGCATTGGCGCAGGCCTTGTGGGATCAGCCCGAGCGAGAATTCCAGTATGTAGCGGTAGACCTGCTCGACAAGCACGGCAAGCAGCTGGATGCCGACAGCCTGCCGGCACTGGAAGCCCTGGCCAGCAGTAAGCCCTGGTGGGATACGGTGGATGGCCTGGCGTCCTGGGTTGTCGGCGGGCTGGTACACCGCCATCGCAAGCTGCAGGCCCGCATGGATCAACTGGCCGGCGTGCCTGACCACTGGCTGCGGCGGGTGGCCATCCTGCACCAACTGGGCTGGAAGCAGGATACCGACAGCCGCCGGCTGTTCCATTACTGCGCGGCCAACGCGGCCGATACCGAGTTCTTCATCCGCAAGGCCATAGGCTGGGCGCTGCGCGAATATGCCTATACCGATGCAGACGCAGTACGTGTCTTCGTCACCAACACCCCGCTCTCGCCCCTGTCGCGGCGGGAAGCACTGAAACATCTGACCTAGGAGCGCCAGCATGGACGGCCTGACCCAAACCAATCTCAAGAGCCTGAAGAAGATCTACAGCGGCAAGGTGCGCGATCTGTACGAGATCGACGAGCAGCGCATGCTGATGATCGCCACCGATCGCCTGTCGGCCTTCGATGTCATCCTCAACGAGCCCATCCCGGCCAAGGGCAAGATACTGACCGCCATCTCCAACTTCTGGTTCGACAAGCTCAAGCACCTGGTGCCCAGCCACTTCACCGGCGACAAGCCGGAGGACATGGTCAGCGCCGAGGACCTGCCGCAGGTCGAAGGCCGCGCCGTGGTATGCAAGCGCCTCAAACCCGTGCCGGTGGAAGCCGTGGTGCGCGGCTATATCGTCGGTGGCGGCTGGAAGGATTACAAGGCCACGGGCAAGGTCAGCGGTATCACCCTGCCCGCCGGGCTGGTCGAGGCCCAGAAGCTGCCCGAGCCCATCTTCACCCCTTCCACCAAGGCGGCCGTGGGCGACCATGACGAGCCCATCTCCTTCGAGCAGATGAGCGAGCTGGTGGGCGCCGAGCTGGCCGCCCAGGTGCGTGATACCGCCATCAAGCTCTACCTGGCTGCCAGTGAGTATGCTGCCACCCGTGGCATCATCATCGCCGACACCAAGTTCGAGTTCGGCCTGGATGCCGACGGCACATTAACCCTGATGGACGAGGCGCTGACACCGGATTCCAGCCGATTCTGGCCGGCCGACCAATACCAGCCCGGCAGCAACCCACCCAGCTACGACAAGCAGTTCGTGCGCGACTGGCTGGAAACCACCGGGTGGAACAAGACCCCGCCTGCGCCCGCCCTGCCGGTCGAAGTAGGCGAGAAAACCGCGGCCAAGTACCGCGAAGCGCTGGAAAAACTGACAGGCTGATCCCGCTCCGCCTCAGCAGTAAGAGCGGCTAACAAAACCCAGCGTAGCGGTTCTGGCTAGGCGTGCGTGCGATGGCAGTACTTGGGTACGGCAAGCTCGCACAACGACGCCAGAAGGGTTTTGTTAGCCGCTCTAAGTACCACCGCCTTGCCGACGGCCACCCAGTGGCCAAGGCAGGGCGTGCGCTGTCGTGGCTGGCGCCGCGGCACCCGTCCTTGCACTGGCCCATCGCCCCATAAAAAACAGCCACCTTGCACTGCAACACCTTGGGGGCGGCACATTTCTCGGTCTATCCTGATGAACGACAGGGTATGAATCCACACGAAATGGCAGGCTACATATGGTCTTCGGGCTGATCAAAAAGCTGTTCGGTGGCGAGGAAACGCCTCCCCCGCCTACTCCCGCCGCCCAGGCTGCACGTACTTCGCCCAACACCGTCACACCGGCCACCAGTGCCTTGGGCGCGGCACCGGGGCAGGCTGGTTTCGTGGCAGGTGTTCCTACCGAGACTATGCTGCAGCGGGAAATCGTGCTGGATCGCGAACTCAAGGTGGTAGGTTATGACTTCCGCCTGCGCGACAGTGTGCTCAAGCGCAAGGACAAGATGGCGCACTCGGTCTGGAAGCTGTACGACGAGGTGCTGCTGCGCAATTTCCTGGCCGAGGAATCCACCAAGCCCTTCGGTGCCAAGCGCATCTTCCTGGAAGTCTCGGTCTGGGCGCTGGACAGCCCCCTGCTGGCCAAGCTGCCCAAGGGCCGCTTCGTGCTCATGCTGCACTACAATGCCGAGTTCTTTCAGGATGCGCTCGAACATATCGAGATGCTGCAGGCTCTCAAGGACCATGGCTTCCAGCTGGGCTTCGACAATTTCCCCCTGGATGCGGCTCTGATCCCCCTGTTCCAGATGGCCGATTACCACAAGCTGTCGGTGTCCGATAAGGACGTCACCGAGCTGTCCAAGATCATTTCGGCCACAGCCAATGCCGCGCCGGACGCCGAGTTGCTGGTGGGCGACATTCATTTCTTCGAGGAACTGCAGGTCTGCCGCCAGTTGCAGGTGCACTATCTGCAAGGCAGCTACCTGCGCCGCAAGGAGCTATCCGAGGCTGATGCCGTGGATGCCAGCTATCTGCGGCTGCTTGAGGTGCTGAACCTGGTACGCGCCGAGGCAGAGCCACCGGTGATCGCCAACGCCATGAAGTACGACCCCATGCTCAGCTTCAAGCTGCTGCGCTATGTCAACTCGCCCGGCGCCGGCCTGCTGGCCAAGGTGGAGACACTGGACCGCGCCATGATCGTGCTGGGCCACAAGCAGCTCTACCGCTGGCTGACCCTGCTGCTGTTCAGCCATGAGCGGCAGGAAGGCGACCACAGCCTGCTACTGGAAACCGCCCTGCTACGGGGCCGCATCATGGAAACCCTGGGCGCCAAGCAGTTCAAGCGCGAGGAACTGGACCAGCTGTTCACCACCGGCATGTTCTCCATGCTCGATGCACTGCTGCGCCAGCCCATGGAAAAGATCGTGGAGAAGCTGAACCTGCCCGACCAGATCAACCAGGCCCTGCTCACCCAGGAAGGCCGCTTCGGCCCCTTGCTGGCGCTGGCACTGGCCTGCGAAGACGGCGACCTGCCGGAAGACCCCAAGCTGTTCGCTGCTGCCGGCGTCAGCAAATCCGAAGCCAACCGGGCACAGATAGAGGCCTTGCTGTGGGTGGAGGAAGTGGTCTAGACCGTATCGCCAATAGACTGCCTACAAGACGGCCCCTGCAGGGCCGTCTTGCTTTTGGCCGTGCTCAATCCATGCGCAAGCCATACAGGCGGGCAATCTGCTCGCTTGGTAGCAGCACCACCGCCGCGCTGGCGCTGACGGGCAGGGCGCTGAACAGTTGGTTGCTGCCGCTGTGCTGAGAGTACAACACCAGATGGTTGGGGCCGGTAGCCAGATCCAGCACCCGCCCAGTGTTGGGGCCGTACTGGATATGGCCGTCTGCCTGCTGTCGCCAGATTTGGCCGGTAGCCGCCAGGCTGCATGGCGCCATGGTCACGGCCTTGGCCCAGCTGCCGTCGCTGCTCAGGCATAGCTCGGGCCGGGCACGGTTGTGGATGGCGCCACGGGCATCGCTGAACCATTGCTGCTCAGCCTCATTGCTGCAGCTGGCGGCGGGGACGGTGACAGGCAGCGGTGGATAGGCTGCAGTGTCGAGCTTGAGACATTTGCCGCCGTACACCGTCAGCCGTCCACCCTGGGGCAGCAGACGTTCGCTGCCTTCGGCCAGGCCGGTGCGGCGTAGCAGCTCGGCCAGCTGGCGCTTGTGGTCCTGGCTGCCTTGGTCCAGTTCGGTACGATAGCGATTGAGGAAGGCATCGATTTCCTGGGCTGCAGCCCGCTGGGCGGCAATGCGCTCGGCCACTTTGCCGGCATTGGCGCCCAGGCCCTGCAACTGGTTGCCCCAGCCGGCCAGCTTGGTGGCGGCTTCTGCGGGCAACAAGGGGACAGCTTGTCCTGCCAGCGCCTGCAGTTGGCCATCCAGCTCGGCCATCTCCTGCTTGCGCAGCACTTCATAGCCGGCCTCCTGCCCCACGATCGCCGGGGCGGGCATGGCGGGCAGGCCGGTAGGAATGGACTGACGGAACAGCACGGTATCCTGGCCGGCCTGGCGGCAGGTGAGCCTGGCATCGGTCGGGGCGGCGGCTTCCTCCAGATTGATCTGGAACTGTTTGACACCATCGCTGGGGTCGAGATTGACCCGCTGCAGCTTGCCATCACGGTAGCTGATGGCCATCCAGCATTGGCGCGACGCGGCATTCAGATCCGGCTCCGGCAGCTTGAAGACGTTGCCGTAGTTGCTGCGGAAAGCCGGATAGATGAGGTTTTGCGCGGCATTGGCCGGGTTGTAGCCGCCCAGCAGGGTAAACACCGGTACGCCCACCTTGCTGGGTGCCAGGTAGTTGAATGCCGGGTTGGCCTGGCGGGTATCGATGTACTTGCCCAGTGCTACGCTCCAGCTCTTGTAGCCGCTGGGGTAGCTAGCATCGGGCACCGGGCGGGCGACATGGCTGGGGTAGCGATAGCGTTCCAGCGTCAGGTGATCCTGTATGCGCAGGGCGCTATAACCGGTGTGATGAGTGTAGCGGGACAACGCGCTCACCACTTCGCCACCCGCCATGGCGTCGCGGTTGTAGAGGTAGAGGCCGGCGAAGCTCTGGCCGAAGGGTTTGCCATTGATGTCGGATTTGCCATCGCCATAAGCCCAGCCCCAGTGCAGGTTGGCGCGCATGCGGTCACGATAGGCGATATAGCCCCAGCCGCTTTCGCTATGGTGGGAGGCGTGCATCAGCTTCTGGTCGGTGACCGGGTCGGAGAAATCGGCCCCTGGGTAGTGGCCCAGCTCATAGGAGTGCCCCAGCTCATGGCTCAGCTCATTGCCCCAGGAGCTGTAGAGGGTGGCCATGCCATTGCCGCCGCTCAGGCCGTGGCCTTGCACGCCGTTGGCGTACAGGCCCTGGGCATGGTGCAGGGTGCGGCGGTTATACACATGCGGGTTGGATTGATTCATGCGGGCGCTGGCTATGCCGAAGTTCGCCAGATTGATACCGGTGCTGACCTGGGCCTTGGCCACGTTCTCGCGCATGTCTCCGTCGTAGGTACCGCCCTGGTCCTTGCTGGCCGTGGTATAGATTTCCCCGCTCGCCACCATGACCTTGTCTAGCTTCATGGTCTCGTAGTGGGCCAGCGTCAGGCGAGCCAGCGGCACGGTCTGAAAATAGTCGGCTGCCGCCTTGGCCGGTTGCGTCAGCATGTAATGGTCGTCGCTGACCGGGGCATCGGTCAGCATGCCCAGGCGCAGGTTGTGTATCACCATCTCGGCCGGTGCTGCCATCTCGATCTGGTCGGCCGCCAGGGTGCCGCTGCGTCCCTGCTCATCCTCGAACTGCAGCGCCATGCCGGGCTGCACCAGCTCCCAGGGCAGGGTCACTGTCCAGGCCCGGCGCGAGTACAGCACGTCCTCCCGTCCTGAATTGTCGGCATAGTCCGAACGCGGTATCAGGTTAGGGTGCTTGAGGGCGTAACTGCCTTTGTCCTGGCCGTTGATTGTCACCCTGACCTTGAGCGACTTGACCTCGCTGGCCGGGCTGACCAGCAGCAGGGCCGCCCGCTGGGCTACCAGCGTAGGCAGATTCAGCGCACGATTGCCCTGGGGCTGTATGGTGTGGCTCTGGCCAAACTGCACCATGGCAGTGAGGCTCCCTTTGAGATCATTGCGCAGGCTGCGCGGTTTACCGCCAGCATCGACATCATGTGCCCCCAGCCTGGGGGTGCTGAGAAAGCTGGCCGGATTGGGCTCACCGCTACCCGTGCCCCCGCCGTTCCCTCCGCCGGTGCCGCCTCCCGTGCCGCCACCATCCCCGTCTCCGCCGCCTTCACCCCCGCCAGGCTGGGGCTCGGTCAGTTCGGTGCTGGCGTGCAGGGTCCAGCCCTCGCGGTCGGGTGCAAACAGGGCGCGCACCAGCTTGCCGTCCAGCCGCATAGCCGGCACCACCAGATTGCCGTCGGCCACCGAATAGAGCGCCGGGCGGCTGGTGGTTGTGGCCTCGCCATGATCGAGCAGGCGCAGCTTGAGCACGCCGCTCTCGCTGCTGGCCGCAAACACGCCACGTAGTCGCCGCACCGCGCCTTTTTCGCCCAGCGTGGTCACCACATCGGGCAGCAACAGCTTGCCATCCTGAATGGCGATCTCGGCCGGGTTCGGCACCAAGGGCCCGGCCTTGGCGTTGGACAGTACAAATTCTATTGGCTCCACCCCAGCCAGCAGCGCCAGCTCGGCCTCCATCACCTGCAAGCCACTGCCCAGGTCCACCGACAGCGCCGGTATCAGCAACCTGCCATCATGCAGATTGAGCACTGCCATGCCGGGGCGGTCGGTGGTCAGGTTGCCCTGCTCCAGCCTGAACCGCATGGGGTCGCTCCCTGGCACCAGTGTCAGCAAGGCATCGTACTGATCCACCCAGCTGCCGGCGCTGACGTTCACCGCCGGCAGGCAGAGCCGGCCGCTCTTGGCATACATCGGTGTCTGGCACTCGAAAGCCATGGCGGGCGCCTGAAATGCGGTGGCAATCAGGGATGCCAGCAGCGCGCGGCGGATAGGGCGTTGCAGGTAAGTCATGGGTGTCCTCATCGACGCTGGCGAGCCGCGATGACAGGTCATCATCGGTACCCAGCCACAGCGGGAGGATGCAGCTAGTCAATTAGCATGCCAGCACAACGCAAACCGTGAAAATGCACAAAGCAAGGACATCTTCTTGCTCGCATATATCCTACCCATTTGACATATGCCGGCACTAGCTGCCGTGTTTCGTCAGGTAGCTGCCTTCCTGGCGGGCTGCCAAAAGCCTCTCGCCTCGCCCCTGCGACAGGACAAGATGAGAGGCTTGGGATAATGCACCTGCGGTGCAAGGTAAGGCTTACTTCAAGCAATCGCCGTGTACTTGCTGCCCAGCAGTAGCTGCAGCGATGAAGATGGTCGGGCAAGCCTAAGGCCTTTAGCTCACGGCCTGGCGAAGTGAGCCGGCCCCGGCCATCAAACGCTGGTCGCCATCCGGGTCTTCATCGCTTCGCAGGCAGTGACCAGGCCACGGGTGATGCCCGGCTCCCAGGCCGAATGGCCGGCATCCTGCACAATGGTCAGTTCCGAGCCCGGCCAGGCCTGGTGCAGCTCCCAGGCCGAGACTGGCGGGCACAGCACGTCGTAGCGCCCTTGCACGGTAATCATGGGCAGATGCTGGATGCGGCCTACCTGAGCTAGCAGGTCGTTTTCGGGCAGGAAGATGCGGTTGACGAAGTAGTGCGCCTCGATGCGGCCCACCCCAAGGGCGACCGTGTCGCTGCCGTAGTTGGCCTGCACCGCCGGATCAGGGAACAGGGTGGCGCATTCACCCTCATAGACGCTCCAGATGCGGGCGGCGGGCATATGCACACTGTGCGCGGGGTCGTTGAGGCGGCGGTGGTAGTTGCCCAGCAGGTCGCCGCGCTCGTCATTTGGCAGATAGCTTGCGAAGCGGTCCCAGGCCTCGGGGAAGAACTGCCGCATGCCGCGCATGAACCAGTCTATCTCCCATGGCCGGCACAGAAACACGCCGCGCAGCACAAAGCCCAGGCAACGCTCGGGATGGGCCTCGCCATAGGCCAGCGCCAGGGTGGAGCCCCAGGAACCGCCGAATACCAGCCAGCGCTCCACCCCCAGGGTGGTGCGCAGCTGCTCGATATCGGCAATCAGGTGCTGGGTAGTGTTGTCCTGCAGCTCGCCCAGCGGCGTGGAGCGGCCGGCACCTCGCTGGTCGAAGATGACGATGCGGTAGTAGGCCGGATCAAAGAACTGCCTATGCTTGGCCCCTGCGCCAGCACCAGGCCCGCCGTGCAGGAACAGCACCGGCACCCCGTCGGGGTTCCCTGATTCTTCCCAATACATGGTGTGTCGTGCATCCAGCGGCAGCATGCCATGGCGATGGGGTTCGATGGCCGGGTACAGCTCGGTACGTGCAGTCATGGCAAACAGTCCTTAGGCGCCTGTTATGAACTTAAAAATTGAACAGCGGAAGCTAATTCAAAATGATGGCGAGCGCCAGCGAGGCGCCCGCCACGCTGCGTGCAAGGTGGGCTTCCGTCGCAGCGGTGGGGGTTCAATCAGGGGGCGCCTACAGATTCCGGCTGAGCTGACGCCCGGCACCAGGGTTGCCCTGGCGCCCATGCATTCCGTCACCTTGCACCATGGCAGGCGCTTACTTGAGCAGGCTCTTACAGTTTCTTGAGCTGCTTTTCTGCTTCCTTGGCCGCTTCGGTGCCAGGGTAGCTGGCGGTCAGTTCTTTCAGCGTACGGGCAGCGCCCTTCTTGTCGCCTTTTTCCAGTTGCACGCTGGCGATGGCCCGCAGTGCATCGGGTGACTTGGCATGCTCCGGGTAGGCATCGACCAGCTTGCGCCAGCTGAGCTGGGCCGCCGCTATGCTGCCGGCCTGTGCCTGGGCCATGCCTAGCCAGAACAGGGCATTGGGTGCGACTTGGCTGGTGGCGTATTTGCTGCTGATACTGCCCAGGGCCTCGATGGCAGGCTTGAGCTTGCCTTCGCGGTACTGGTTGTAGGCCGCCTCATAGGCGCTGGCCGCCTCGGCTTCCAGCGCGGCATTCTGCGCTTCGGCACTCGCTGTCAGCGGCTTGGTCTTGCCTTCCTCGATATTGCGCAAGCGGGTATCGAGGTCGACGTATAGGTCCTGCTGGCGCTTCTGCAGACCTTGCAGATTAAAGGTGATCACCTCCAGCTGGCCGCGCAGCTGGGCTATCTGCTGGCTCAGCTCGCTCAACTGGCCGGTAATCTCAACCAGCTTCTGGCTGCTGCGGCTGTCGAGCTGGTCTACCCGCTCATTCACTGCCGTCAGCTTGGCCTCAGCCTGGTTGCGCACTTCGGCAATCTGCTTGCGGGCTTCGTCGTCATCGAACAGCCCGGCCTGGGCCGGTAGGGCCAGGGCCGACAGCAGGGCTAGGGAAAGAAGCCGCATCTGCATCGTTGTCATCCTGTCATGCAAAACCCCGTGCGGACACGGGGTGGGGAAACAGACGGGGGCTGGCAGGCCAGCCCCCGGGGGGATTACTCGCCGTTGTAGACCATGTCGGCGCGACGGTTCTCAGCGTAGCTGGCCTCGTCCTTGTCGGTGGCGCGGGGCTTCTCTTCGCCATTGCTGGTGGCTTCGATCTGGCCGTCCTTGGCGCCGACCACGCTCAGGGCCTTGCGCACGGCTTCGGCACGCTTCTGGCCCAGGGCCAGGTTGTATTCACGGCTGCCGCGCTCGTCGGCATTGCCTTCCACCCGCACCGAGCGGCCGGGATTGGCGGCCAGGTAGCGGCCGTGGGCCTCGACCAGGGCTTGCTGGTCGGCACGGACATCATACTTGTCGTAATCGAAGTACACACCGCGCTTGGACAGCATGCTGGCCGGGTCATTCAGCGGATCCAGCTTGCTACCCTGGCTGGGCTGCACTGGCTGGGTGCTGGTATTGCTGTTGTTGGTGCTAGGCGTAGGCGTCGCATCCGGGGCCTTGTTCTCGACCGGTGCGGGGGTGGTGCTGGCACAGGCGGCAAGCAGGCCAACGAGCGTGAGGCTGGCGAGGGTTTTCTTCATGGCGATCTCCTGGCTGAAATATTTCATCATGTTGTGGTGATAGGGATTATGGGTTTGAGGATAGTCGAGTCACGGCAATTTGCCCGATGTAGGGCCCCCAGGCCGGCTCACGGGCATCGCCGTTGGCCGACAGGCGCTGGCGAGTCTGGCCGTCGCTGGACACCGTGCCCAACGTGCCTCGGTTGCCGGTCTCGCTGGCGTAAAGAATCAGCTTGCCATTGGGGGCAAAGCTCGGCGATTCGTCGTAGCTGCCCTGGCTGAGCGTAAGGCTCTGGCGCGAGGCCAGGTCCATGGAGGCGACCACAAAGCGGCCTTCATCGCGGCGGATATAGGTAAGCGATTTGCCATCGGGCGAGAAAGCCGGCGAGACGTTGTAGCTGCTGTCGAAGGTCAGGCGCTGTGGCTCGCCGCCGCCTACCGGCACGGTGTAGATCTGCGGGCTGCCTCCCCGGTCCGAGGTGAAGGCGATGGTGCGGCCATCTGGCGAGAAGGTGGGCTCGGTATCGATGGCGCTGCTCCGGGTCAGCCGGCGGGGCGAACCGCTGCCGCTGGCATCCACCAGATAGATCTGCGAAATACCGTCTATGGTCAGGGTCACCGCCAGGGTACCGCCATCGGGGGAGAAGGCCGGGGCGCTGTTGCTGCCCTTGAAGGCGGCGACCGGGCGGCGGGCGCCGCTCAGCAGATCCTGCACGAAGACGATGGCCTTCTTGCGCTCGAAGCTGACATAGGCCAGCTTGCTGCCGTCCATGGACCACACCGGCGACATGATGGGCTCGTTCGAGGCCATCACCGTCTGGGTATTGTGGCCATCGGCATCGGCCACCTGCAGCGAGTAGCGCTTGCCCTGCTTGAGCACATAGGCAATGCGAGTGGCAAACACGCCGCGCTCACCAGTCAGCGCTTCATAGATCTGGTCGGCCAGCTGGTGGGCCACGCCGCGCAGCTCGCTGGCCCGGGCCCGTACCTCAAAGCCGGCAATCGGCTTCTGGGTCACGGTATCGTGCAGCCGCAGCCGTATCACGGCGCTGCCGTCGGCAGCCAGTTGCACCGTGCCGCTACTCAGGGCATCGGCGCCACGGGCTTTCCAGTCGGCCAGTTCGGCCGCCACCGGCGACTCGACCGGCGGGGTGGTGCCGGTCTCTACCAGCTTGAAGCGGCCACTGCCGGCCAGGTCGGCGCGGATGATGGCGGTCAGCGGCTCCTTCAGCACGGCCTCGCCGGACAGGGTGCCGATGGCAACCGGGAACTGGCGTGTCCCGGTGCCGGTCACGTCTATGGTGATATCGGCCCGGCTGCTCAGGGCGCAACAGGCCAGCAGCAGGGTGGCAAGGTAGCGGAGTGGATTAGCGCAGGTCATTGAGTCGATATTTGATCTTGTGGGTCATGAACAGGGAAAACTCCAGCCCCTCGGGCAGGGGCGGGTAGCTGCCCGCTTTTTGTATGGCACGTTGCACCGCCTGGTCAAAAGCCTTGTTGCCACTGGAGCTGACGCGGCGTACGGCCTGGATGCGCATGTCGGGCTGCAGGGTGACTTCGAACAGGGCATCGGGGTTGCCAGTCTTGCCTTTGTAGACCATCTTGCTGCGTATCAGGCGACGTACTTTGTCCACATACTGCGCCAGCAGCTCATCGCGCGATGGTGTGGCCACCACTGGTGCCGGCGCTGGGCTGACCACAGGGGTGGGCGCCTCGACCGGCGGTGGGGCGCTGGGCTTGGCACAGCCCGCCAACCCTAGGGCCAGCAAGGTGGCTGCCAGTACGCCGCACCGGCTCAGGCGTGCGCGCCTGGGGTGGGGTAGGCAATGCGCTGCCGTAGTCGTGCTACTGGCGGAAAACGTAGGCAGGTTCATAACAGGGACTAGGCATCACGCAGACGGAATTTCAGCTTGTGTTTGCGCAGGCTGGAGAAATCGACCCCGGCCGGCAGGGTTGGGTACTGGCTGGTACGCAGAATGGCGCGTTTGGCCGCTTCATCGAAAGCCGCATTGCCACTGGATTTGCTCAGTTCGGCGCTCAGCACCGACATATCCGGCAGTAAGGTGACACTGAACTCGGCCTCCGGGTTCCCCGCCTGATCGTCGGGGTAGTTCATATTGCGGCGTATCAGATTACGTACGCGGGCGTAGTAGGCTTCCATGGCGCTGGCCTTGGCGCCGGCTTCGGCCGCCTGTTGGCGAGCAGCCAGGGCATTGAGCGAGACGCTGGCATCCACCGGTGGTTTGTCGAGCTTGCCGGCCAGTTCCTGCAGCACCTTGTTGGGTTTCTTCTCCGGCTTGGGCTCCACCTTCCTGGGCTCGACCACGGGTTTGGGCGGTTCGGGTTTGGGTTCAGGCTTGGGCTTTTCCGGTTTTTTCTGCGGTTTGGCAGGCTCCAGCTGTATGTCGGGCTTGGCCGGGGTGGGTTCCGGCTCGGGTTCGGGCGTCACCTCCCTAGGTTTGGGCTGTGGCTTGGTTTGCGGTTCTCGCACGGCTTCCTGCGCACCGGCCCACAGCTCCACCTCGACTGGTGCGGCAGGCTGGGTTTGCCATTGCACGCCAAAGTAGAGCAGAGCGGCGATCACGCCGTGCATGGTGACGGCGAGTACAAACGAGAGGGCGCGATGCTCTTCGCGCGGGTCCGATCTGCTCATCGTTCCGGCATGACCTCCAGGCCCACTCGCTCGACGCCGCTCTTCTTCAAGGCGTTCATCACCTTAATGATAGCGTCATATCGCACTTCTTTGTCACCTCTGATCAATACCGGTCGCGCCTGCGCCACGGTTCTGGCCTTCACCGCAGCGATCAGGTCGTCGGTGGTGGCCAGCTTGTCGGACTTGCCCGCATCTTCCAGCGTCATCAATTCATCACGGCTGACTTCCACCCGCAGAGGCTTGACGTCCAAGGCTCGGTCGGCTTTGTCCACCGAGGGCAGATTGACGACGCCAGGCTGCATCATGGGGGTGGCCACCATGAAGATGACCAGCAATACCAGCATCACGTCGATATAGGGCACGACGTTGATTTCAGCCTTGGCGCGGCGTTGTCGTCTGGCCATATGTACACCTTCTTCCTGACCAACTGCCCTGGCTGCTCATGCGCCGGGGCGGTGGTAGCTCAATATTGTTTGATACGGAAACCGCGGGTCTTCAACAGTTCCAGCACACTGTCGTCGCCGGCCAGGTGGCCGGCACCCACCACCACCAGCGGCGGGCGGGCGGCGGCCATGCTGGCAATCTTGTCGGCCATGGTGCGGTTGCGTTGACCCAGCAGCTTGTCGTTCAGGCGGCGACTCAGCGGGTCGTTGGGCATGGCGTCATCAATCACCCGGCGCAGGGCATTGGCGTCGCCACGCTGCCAGGCCGACATGGTGGCTTCCAGCATGGGCTTGAGCTGCTGCTTGTTGATGGGCTCCAGGGTGCTGAGCAGAAAATTCAGACTTTCTTCCTGCGTCAGGCTGTCGAACAGCTCGAACTGGGCCTTGACGGATTCCAGCTCCAGCACCTTCTTGCGATCGCTACGGGCGCGCTGCAGAAAGTGCATGTCTATGCCGTTCTGGGGCTGAAAGCCCAGGCGCTGCATCTCCAGCACACCCAGGGTCAGCGCCAGCAGCCAGGGCTTCATCCGGTCTGCCGCCACGCGTGGCAGGTTGACGCGGGCCAGGGCCTGGTTGAGCTGGCGGTTCTGCGCCGGGCTCAGCATGCTGCCCAGGCTTTGCTCGGCCGGCAGCATGGCCATGGCGGTCAGCGGCACGAATGCCACCGGGTCGCTGATATCGGCCTCCACCGCCAGGGTGTCGGCTTCCTTGTAGGCCGCCTCAATGGCAGCGGGCAGGGGGTAGAGATCGGCGCGGCCCAGGTGGATGGAGCCCAGCAGCCAGATACGCTGGCCATCGCGCTCCGCTTCCCACAGGAACACCTTGGCCTGTGCCGCCAGCGAAGTGGCCGCCAGTATCAGCAGCAGGGCCAGGCGCAGCAGGGTTTGCGGCAGTTGGTGCGTCATTTGGTGGCCTGCCGTTGCAGGATATTGCTGAACTCTTCGATAAAGCTGTCGAAGCGGTTGGCCAGGCGGTCTACATCATGCGAGAAGCGGTTGTAGGCCACCACGGCCGGAATGGCGGCAAACAGGCCAATGGCTGTGGCCACCAGCGCCTCGGCAATCCCTGGCGCCACGTGCGACAGGGTGGCCTGGCCCACGTTGGCCAAGCCCCGGAAGGCATTCATGATGCCCCAGACGGTACCCAGCAGGCCCACATAGGGGGAGATGGAGCCCACGGTGGCAAGGAAATTGGTGTGGGCGTCCAGCCTGTCCACCTCGCGCTGGCAGGCGGCCTTCATGGCGCGGCGGGTGCCTTCCATCAGGGCGCCCATATCGTGGCCGTTCTGCCGGCGCAGCTTGAGAAACTCGGCAAAGCCGGCCTCGAAGATCTTTTCCATGCCGGCGCTGTTGTTGTCGCGGCTGACCTGCTGGTACAGGGTGTTGAGATCCGAACCGCCCCAGAAGGAAGTCTCGAAGCTGTCGGTCTTGCTGGCGGCATTACGCAGGCCAAACCATTTGACGAAGATATGCCACCACGACAGCAGGGACATCAGCAGCAGTATCGCCATCACGATCTGCACCACTATGCTGGCGTTGCCTATCAGGCTGAAGATGGACAATTCATCGGTGGTGAGGGTGGCTTCCAAGCTCGGGTTCCTTCTTTACGGGACGATCAGCGGCGTGCGAGCCGCGGAGTATGCTAATGGTTAACTGAGCGCAAGCTGAACGGCAGCTTAAAACCGCGACACGCTGCCGCCCGGCAGCGCAGGGAGGCATGGCGTGTCGAAGAACTATTGGCCGGCCGGCTTGAGCCCGAAGTGTTCATAGGCCAGCAGGGTGGCCATGCGGCCACGCGGTGTGCGTTGCAACAGACCCTGCTGGATCAGGTACGGTTCCAGCACATCTTCTATGGTATCGGCTGCTTCGCCTATGGCGGCGGCCACATTGTCCAATCCTACCGGCCCGCCACCAAACTTCTCAATCACGGCAGACAGCAGCTTGCGGTCCATCACATCAAGGCCGGCATGGTCCACATCCAGCATGGACAGTGCGGCGTCTGCCACCGTGCGGCTGACGCGGCCATCGTGCTTGACCTCGGCAAAGTCGCGCACCCGCCGCAGCAGGCGGTTGGCAATACGGGGGGTGCCGCGCGAGCGGCGTGCCACCTCGTAAGCGCCCTCGTCATCGATCTCCATGTTCAGCAGGCTGGCAGAGCGATTGACGATACGGGTCAGCTCGGCCGGGGTATAGAACTCCAGCCGCGCCACAATGCCGAAACGGTCGCGCAGCGGATTGGTCAGCATGCCGGCGCGGGTGGTGGCGCCCACCAGGGTGAAGGGCGGCAGGTCCAGCTTGACCGATCGAGCGGCCGGGCCCTCGCCTATCATGATGTCGAGCTGGAAATCCTCCAGTGCCGGGTAGAGGATTTCCTCCACCACCGGGCTCAGCCGGTGGATTTCGTCGATGAACAGCACATCATGCGGTTCCAGATTGGTCAGCATGGCCGCCAGGTCGCCCGCCCGTTCCAGCACCGGGCCGGAGGTTTGGCGCAGGTTGACGCCCAGCTCCCGGGCGATGATGTTGGCCAGGGTGGTCTTGCCCAGGCCGGGTGGGCCGAACAGCAGCACATGGTCCAGCGCCTCGGCCCGCCGCTTGGCGGCCTCGATAAAGATCTCCAGCTGGCCGCGGGCTTTTTCCTGGCCCACGTATTCGTCCAGCAGCTTGGGCCGTAGGGCGCGCTCCAGCGCTTCCTCCTGGCTGGACTGCCGCACCGGGGTGACGATGCGCTCGGGTGCGCTGCTGAGATTGTCGGACTGGATCATGGTCGCCGTACTTTATTCCATGGTAATAGAGAACGATCGTACACTAACTGGCCTGGCGGGATAATCCCCGGCGGGGGCAATCGGCATATTTACCGTCTACCGCGTCAGACCTTGGCCAGCGACTTCAGCGCCTGTCGTATGCCATCGTTGACGCTGACATCTTCGGGCAGCGCCTTGATGGCGGTATTGGCCTCTTTCTCGTTGTATCCCAGCGCCAGCAGGGCATTCACCACATCATCGCGGGTGCTGGCAGGCGGTGCAAACAGGCCGCTGGCGTGCGCCTGCAGCGCCGTGGTGCCGGCCAGCTTGCCGCGCAGTTCCAGTACCAGCCGCTCGGCTGTCTTCTTGCCTATGCCGGGCACCTTGGCCAGGCGGCCGGCATCCTCGCGTTCCACCGTGGCGGCCAGCTCGTCTGCTGTCATGCCCGAGAGCACGGCCAGGGCAATCTTGGGGCCGATGCCACTGACCTTGATCAACTGCCGGAAAGTCTCGCGCTCGGCCCGGCTGGCAAAGCCGAACAGCAGCTGGGCATCCTCGCGCACCACGAAATGGGTGTAGAGCGAGGCGGTTTCGCCTGCATGCGGCAAGACATAGAGAGTGGACATGGGCACATCCACCTCGTAACCCACGCCGCCGACATCCAGCAGCACTTGCGGGGGGTGTTTTTCCAATAGCTTGCCGGTGAGTTTGCCTATCATGCTGGGGCTTTCCGTGGGGTTGGTGCGGGATGGGGCCGCGAGTCATCAGGGTAGGGCGTCAGATACTGACCCAGCGGCCACGCCGCGACTTCATGCCGATATTGGCGAGGCCGCCGGTGGCGTGGTTGGCGTGCGCCAGGGCGCAGGCCAGGGCGTCGGCGGCATCCGACTGGGGTTCCCCGCTGAGGCTGAGCAGCCGTTGCACCATATGGCTAACCTGCTCCTTGGCGGCATGGCCGTTGCCGACCACGGCCTGCTTTACCTGCAGGGCGGTGTACTCTGCCACCGGCAGGTTGGCCAGTACCAGGGCCGAGATGGCGGCGCCACGGGCCTGCCCCAGCAGCAGGGTGGATTGAGGATTCACATTGACGAACACCTGCTCAATGGCGGATTGTTGCGGCTGATAGCGCTGGCAGACCTCGCTGATGCCTTCCAGCAGTACCTTGAGCCGTGCCGGCAGGCTGCCCTCGCCGCTGCGTATGCAGCCGCTGGCCACGTAGACGCGTGTCTGGCCCACAGCGTCGATGACGCCAAAGCCGGTGGTACGCAGTCCGGGATCTATGCCAAGTATACGGATGGGAGTGCCCTTGCAGGTTGCAGTGCTATGCTGGCAATTATATCGTCCGCCCCCCACAAATTCGGTTTGATATCGTGCTCGTTCGGAAATACTTTCCCAGCAACCCCAGCCTGAATGCGGAAGCCATGATAGATGGCTACAAGCAGGGGGGGGCGATCCTGTCTGGTTTGAAGGTGGTGGCCTTTGCCATGACGCTGAGCCGCGATGCCCTGCTGTACCTGTCGCAGTCGGCCACCGATCTATACGGCGAGCAGGTTAACCTGCTGGCCCAGCACCCCAATTTCTGGTTGGAAGCCATCCACCCCGAAGACCAGCCGGCAGTGTGGCTGGGCATGGACAAGCTGCGCGAGAGCGGCAGCAATGAAGTCGAGTTCACCTACCGTCTGATGGCCAGTGATGGCGATACCTGCTGGGTACTGCACCGTTGCAGGGTAGCCACCAACGAGGCAGGCGTGCCGGTGCGCATCGACTGCCTGGTCACACCCTGCAAGCCGCCTGCGGTGCTGCAGGCGGTGCCGCACGAGATAGGCAATGCAGTTTTCGTGGCGGCCGGCGACCCCTTGCTGGTGCGCGACGCACAGACCCTGGACATACTCGATGCCAATGCCGCCACCCTGGCCATATTGCGTTGCAGCCGGGGAGAGCTGCTACGGCAGAGGCTGGTGGACTTCTCGGCCACCACCGAGGGCTACGACGCCCGCGCCGAGGCCGCCTATCTGGATGCCGTCCGCCATGGCAGGCCACAGCGCTACGACTGGCTGCTGGCCCCGCGCGAGGGGCCAGCCTGCTGGGTGGAGGCCATGACCACCAGCCTGCGCCACGCCGGGCGTGACTGCCTGCTGACCATCATGCGCGATACCGATCACCGGCATCGCGAGCGGGAGCGCCACACTCTGGCCAGCGAGGTGGTGGAGCGCAGCCGCGAGGTGATTGCCTGGGCCGACCCGGCCGGGCAGCTGCAGAATCTCAATGCCGCCGGCCGTGAATGGCTGGGCATCGGTAATGAGGGGCTGCACGGGCTGTTCATGACCGACCTGCTGCCGCCCTGGGCACAGCCGCACTTCCTGCACACCTGTCTGCCGCTGGCGACCAAGGATGGCGCCTGGCGCGGCGAGATGGCCTTGGTGAGCCGTGACGGTCGCAACCTGCCGGTGATGCTGACCATGCTGGCGCACAAGCAGGGCGGCGCCCTCAAGGGTTACAGCCTGATCGCCCAGGACATTGCACCGTGGAAGCTCAAGGAGCAACGCTTCAAGCGTGAAAAAGAAGAGCTGGAGAGCGACAAGCTGCTGAAGGAAAAGCTGCTGGAGAATGTCAGCGCCGGACTGATGCCCTCGCTGGATCAACTACGCCAGATTGTGCAGATATTGGAACGCAATCCGGCTGACGCCGAGCGTGCGTTGCCGCATCTGAAGCGTGCCGTCGAACAGGCACGCAGACTGGTGGATGCCACCTCTGAATTCCTCAAGGCCGGCGCCCAGCGCGACTTGCCGCCGCGCTGAACGCACGTCGGGCGGCCTACCCCCCGGTAGGTTCCTCGGCCGTCATGGCGTTATCACCGCGTGAGAAGGTCCACGAGCGGGTGATGGACAGAATGTCGGCAGGCGCGCCCTGGCGATCCAGTATGCCGCGCGGCAAGCCTGGGAACGGAGCAGAACGGGCCAGGATGCGGGCAGCGGCTTTCTGCAGTGCCGGATCATTGTTGCAGGTGCGGCAGTTGTCGAAGGTGACATTGCGCAGGCTGCCGTCGCGGTTGATCTCCACCGTGACCAACAGGCGGCCGTACAGGCGCTTACCCCCGGCACTGGTGGGGAAGTTCTCGTTGCCCACCCGTTCCACCACCGTACGCCAGTCATCCACGTAACGGGCCTCGGCCACCGCCTTGGAGCGGCCGGCCACGTAGGCCATGCGGGGGCGCGACTGGTAGGCGGCGATCTCGCGGGCAATCTCGCCTTCGCGGCGGGCGATCTCGCTGGCCTGCTTGTTCAGTGCCTCGGTTTCCTGCTTGCTGGTGGACGGCACCGGGCTGGGGCGCAATACCGCCTCGGCGCTCAGACTATGTGCCATCTGGGCCTGCGCCAGCAATTTGCGCAGGCGTTCTTCCTGCTCCTGCTGCTGGCGGGTGGCATGCACCAGCTCATTGCTGGGCTGCAGCACCTGCTGGGCCGGCAAGGGCGTCTTGATGCGGCGATTGGCCTCATCAGTATTGCCGCCGCCATCCAGGTTGGCCTGCGCCAGCACATCGGCCTTGGCCGGTGCATTTTTGGAGCGTGCATTGACCAGCACGATCTCCAGCGGCGCGCGGTTGAACAGCGTACGCGGATCGGGCGGGGTGAAATGGACCAGGCCGATTACAACAACATGGGCCAGCAGGGAGAACCCCACTGTCATGGAGAACAGTCGGTTATTGGGCTGGTCAGGATTCAGGGTATCAACATGCATCGGGAATAGTTTACTGGCCGGTCAAGCTGCGCGGCAGTGTAGCACAGCATATTCCACTGTCCTGAGAGCCTGTGATGAACGCAGGTCATGGCTGGGTGATGACGGGCAGTGCAGGCGCCAGGGTAGCCCTGGCGCTAAGCCTTATTTGCAGCCTGAACCAGCGGGCTCTCCCCTTGATTGAGTCCACACCCCCCGCCCTCGCCTCCGCAAGGGAGCCTCGCTGTCGCTCGTTGCCGAGCTTGTGATGAACGCAGGTCATGGCTGGGTGCCATCGGTTATCGGTCGGGTCTGCCGCAACGCTGGCTGGCCTCCTTGATCTGCCTCAATTGCATCGTGTTGCGCAGGGGGCTAAGATCATTGACCAAGTCAGACCAAAAACAACAGGTCGCCCTGGAAACAGCGGGCCTGGATAGCTGTCATACCGTATTGCAGGACGAACACCTCGTCAGGAGACATTGATGAAACTGCTGCTCGCCGCCCTCGTGGCCGGCACTGCCCTGGCCGCCCAGGCTGCTCCCGATGGCGCCGCCATTGCCGCCAAGAACAACTGCATGGCCTGCCACCAGGTAGCCACCAAGGTCGTAGGCCCCTCCTACAAGGATGTGGCTGCCAAGTACCGTGGTGACAAGGCTGCCGAAGCCAAGCTGATCGCCAAGATCAAGAAGGGTGGCGTAGGCGTGTGGGGGCAGATACCGATGCCGCCGCAACAGATCGCCGACGCCGATCTGAAGGTGATCGTGAAGTGGGTGTTGAGCCAGAAATAAGGTAACAAAGCCGGCCCTGGTCGGCTTTGTGTCTTTACAGGGACAGCATCGTGGCCTGTTTAGCCGCAATATTCACGGTCCTGTTCCGATGATGATGGTTGCAAGGCGCCTGACACACCGTTAAGCTCGCGCCCCGCAACTTTGGAGCATCGCCGCCTAACCTGGGCGGTGTGTCCGTCAACCAGCGTGGAGAAGCACCACCATGGCCAAGAAACTGACCGAGGAAGATATCCTCAACTGGCAGGGCGACGATTATATGAACGAGGATCACCTCGCGTTCTTCCGTCAACGCCTGCTCGATATGAAGGCCGAGTTGCTCGCCAATGCCACTGCCACCAGCCAGCACCTGCAAGAGCAGGAAGCGACACCTGATCCGGCTGACCGCGCTACCCTCGAAGAGGAATATGCGCTGGAGCTGCGTACGCGTGACCGTGAGCGCAAGCTGCTGATGAAAATCGAATCCACCGTCAAGAAGATAGACGATGGCGATTACGGCTACTGTGACGATACCGGCGAACCGATAGGCCTGGCCCGTCTGCTGGCCCGTCCTACCGCTTCGCTGACGGTAGAGGCGCAGGAGCGGCGTGAACGGCTCAAGAAGCAATACGCCGACTGAGCCCGCAACAGCCCAAGACGAAACCGCCGCTTGAAACCGGCGGTTTTGTTTTTTAGAGCGGCTAACAAAACCCTTCTGGCGTTGTTGTGCGAGCTTGCCGTACCTACTACTGCCGTCGCTCGCACGCCTAGCCAGAAACGCCACGCTGGGTTTTGGTAGCCGCTCTTAGCTCAGCTTGCGCACTGCAGTCCGGCGCATCGCATACAGGGCCAGCGAGGCAAGCAGTAATAGGCCAGCCTGCAGGGTCAGGCGCCAGGCTATCTCGGGGCGGCCGTCACCACCGTACTGCCACCAGCGCCACAGGGTGCCGATCAGGCTGTAGCCGGCCAGCAAGGCCACGCCAGCCAGCAGCCATGCAAGTAGCCTGCTCAAGCAAGGTCGATGGATCTTCAAGGTCGGCTCCCGTATATGCGTGGCCGCTATCGTGGCCATCGAACAAAGTTATTTGCGCCGCAGCAGGGCTGTCGATAACCTAGGCAGTCCCCGAATCCAACCGCAAGCGCCCGCCATGCTGTTCCAAACCGACGACGTACGCATCAAGGAAATCAAGGAATTGCTCCCGCCCATCGCGGCACTGGAAAAGTACCCGGTGACCGAGGTGGCGACGACCACGACCTTCCAGGCCCGCCAGGCCATACACCGTATCCTGACTGGCGAGGATGATCGCCTGTTGGTGGTAGTGGGCCCCTGCTCGATACACGACCCGGAGGCCGCGCTCGATTATGGCCGACGCCTGCTGGCGATACACGAGGAACTGGCGCGCGATCTGTTGATCGTCATGCGTGTCTACTTTGAGAAGCCGCGTACCACGGTAGGCTGGAAGGGACTGATCAACGACCCGCACCTGGATGGCAGCTTCGATATCAACAACGGCCTGCGCATTGCCCGCAAGCTATTGCTGGATCTGAACGACATGGGGGTGCCAGCCTCCACCGAATTCCTCGACATGATCACGCCGCAGTATTTTGCCGACCTGATCAGCTGGGGCGCCATCGGTGCCCGCACCACCGAGTCGCAGGTTCACCGTGAGCTGGCATCGGGCCTGAGCTGCCCGGTGGGCTTCAAGAACGGTACGGACGGCAATCTCAAGATCGCCATCGACGCTATCCGCTCGGCCAGCGTGCCGCACCATTTCCTGTCGGTGACCAAGTTCGGCCATTCCGCCATCGTCGCCACTGGCGGCAACCCGGATTGCCACGTCATCCTGCGCGGCGGCAAGACCCCCAACTACTCGGCCGAGCATGTGGCGGGCGCCGTCAACGACCTGGCGGCAGCCGGCCTGCCGGAAAAAGTCATGGTGGACTTCAGCCATGCCAACAGCAGCAAGGATTACCGCAAGCAGATCACGGTGGCCGACGATGTGGCCGGCCAGATAGCCGCTGGCAACCACGCGGTGTTTGGCGTGATGATAGAAAGCCACATCAACGAAGGCCGCCAGGATCTGGTGGAAGGCCAGCAGTTGAAATACGGCTGCAGCATTACCGATGCCTGCCTGGGTTGGGACGACAGCGTGGCCGTGCTGAAGAAGCTGGCCGCTGCCGTCAGCGAGCGTCGCAACAAGCGCTGATACCGGCCCCTGCCCAAAGGCAAGAACGCCGCTCCCAGCGGCGTTTTTTTATGGGCGGCAGCGTGCTAGCCTTGGAGCCTGTTTCCAATAGGTTCGCTAGCATGCTCTCCACCACCCATCTGGTTTGCGCCCCCGACGATCTTGGCACCCCCACGGTCGTGACCGAATGGCTGGTGGCCATAGGCGCCGATATTCCGGCCGACACCCCGCTGGTGCGGTTGGCCGTGGCTGGCGAGACCCATATGGTGCTGACACCCATGGCCGGCGTGCTGATCGAGCACTGCGTTGCCATAGGCGAGCCGCTGGCGCCCAATGACCTGCTGGCCATGATAGAGGCCGAGGAACCCTCCTTCGGTATCAGCCTGCTGCCGGCCGACGAGATGGACGACAACCTGTCGGTGCCGGCCTGCCGCCTGGGCCGCGCCCTGCCGCCCGTCAGCAACTACGACGACGATGCCCTGCTGCTGTGTGCCGAGTTGGGCGTGGCGCCCGATGAGGTGATCTGCAGCGGCGATAGCCTGAGCCGACAGGATGTGGTGTGCCATGTCCGCAGGCAGTTGCGCACCCTGGCCAGCGTCCAGCAGTTGCTGGGCGAATAGCTGCTTCTAGCCTGGTCTGCAATCAGCCCAGCATCCTCAGCAAGCCGCCTGCCCGTGGCACAAGCGGCCATGCCTCAGGTTTTTCAGCTTTTTCCCAGCAGGTAGGCGCGCGTCAAATCGGCCGCCTGTGCCGGGTCCTCCTGCATAAAGCAATGGCCACCACGGGTCTGCATGACTTCGACCTGGGGGTTGAGCCGTTGCCAGCGCTGGGCCGAGACCGGCACGAAGGGGTAGGTCTGGTCGCCGTGGATCAGCCGCACGGGGGTGTTGCTGGCACATAGCGAGGGCCATAGCTGCTGCGGGGCCGAACCGAAGATGGTGGATTCCAGGCTGGCAGGTGTGCACAGGCCGACACCCTCGGCAACTGGGGCCATGGCGTGGGCCACATAGGCGGCCATGGCGGCCTCGGTCCAGCCCCGGAAGATGCCACGGCCGCTGAGTGCTGCCTGCGCCGCAGCGGCACTGGGCCAGACCCGGCGGCGCTTGCGCGACAGCCTGGCCAGCGGGGTGTGGTGTGCCAGCCCCAGGGATTCTGCTGCCCGCAGCAGCCGGTTCATCCAGGGGGTGAAGATCACCGGGTCCAGCAGCACGGCACGCTGGAACAGGCCGGGCCGCTCTGCCAGCGATAGTGCCGTCAGCACGCCGCCAAAGCTGTGGCCCAGGGCGTAGCGCGGCAGCCCGGCATCCCACAGCGACTGGTGCGCCATGAAGGCGTCCAGCGCCAGACTGGCATTGCGGTTCCAGCCCAGAAAGCGATCACCGGCATCGCTGCGGCCATGGCCGGGCAGATCACACAGCCATAGGTCGAAATCCACCGCCAGCAGCGCCAGCATGGGCTCATAGGTGCGGCCGCTGAAGCCATTGCCATGCAGGAAGTGCAGCACAGGCTTGCCCGATGGCGGGGTATGCCAGCCGCGCAGGGTAAGGCCGTTGGAGTCGGTGTATTGCCAGGGCTGCCAATCCATCATTGCTATTAATCAAGGGGTCGCGGGAGCCGGATGATAGCGGCTCGCCTGCGCGGCGCACAGCGCGGGCGACTGGCGGCAGCCAAGCCGTGCACAAGGTGCTTGACCTTGCCATGATAGGAAGGTTCAGACTGCGGTCATCACAGTATCCATGACGAGGCATAACACCATGCAAAGCGAAACAAAGGAGCAAAACAGTCAGCTGACCGTGCCGGTGGCCGGTATGACCTGTGCAAGTTGCGTTAGCCGAGTGGAGAAAGTGCTGGCACGGCTACCTGGTGTGCAGGCAGCCAGCGTCAACCTGGCTAGCGAATCGGCCACGCTCACGGCGGGGCCCGAGCTGACGCTTGCCATGGTGCGAAGTGCCATCGCCCAGGCGGGTTTCAGCGTGCCGCAGCAGACTCTGACCCTGGCCATAGGCGGGATGAGCTGTGCCAGCTGCGTAGGGCGGGTGGAGAAGGTCCTGGCGCGGGAGCCCGGCGTGCGCGAAGTCAGCGTCAATCTGGCGACCGAGCAGGCTACGCTGCTGGTGGATCAAGGGGTGGATAGTGCCAGCCTGATGGCTGCCGTGGCGCGCGCCGGTTACAGCGCCAGCCTGCACCAGGAGGGCAAGGACAGCCCACGGCCTGCGCTGCCAGCCTGGTGGCCGGTGGCCGTATCGGGTGCGCTGTCGCTGCCCCTGGTGTTGCCCATGCTGGCCGAGCTGGCAGGTGGCCATTGGATGCTGCCGGGCTGGCTGCAGCTGCTGCTGGCCACCCCGGTGCAGTTCTGGCTGGGCGCTCGCTTCTACCGCGCCGGCTACCTGGCCTTGCGGGCGGGGAGCGGCAATATGGATCTGCTGGTCGCCCTGGGTACCAGTGCGGCCTATGGCTTGAGTGTCTACCTCTTGCTACGGCATGGCGAGCACGGCATGCCCCACCTCTACTTTGAAGCCTCTGCCGTGGTGATCAGCCTGGTGCTGCTGGGCAAGTGGCTGGAAGCCCGGGCCAAGCGCCAGACCAGCGAGGCCATTCGTGCCCTGCAGGCCCTGCGACCGGCCACCGCAAGGCGCCGCCGTGACGGGCGGGATGAGGATGTGCCCATCGCCCTGATTACCGTGGGTGACCTGGTGGTAGTGCGCCCCGGTGAGCGGGTGCCGGTGGATGGCGAGGTGGTGGAAGGCAGCAGCCAGCTGGACGAGGCACTGCTGACCGGTGAGAGCCTGCCGGTGCCCAAAGGGCCGGGCGAGCGGGTAACCGGCGGTGCCATCAATGGCGATGGCCTCTTGCTGGTCCGTACCGTGGCCATCGGGGCGGAGACCACCCTGGCCCGTATCATCCGGCTGGTGGAACATGCCCAGGCGGCCAAGGCGCCGATACAGCGTCTGGTGGACCAGGTCAGCGCGGTATTCGTGCCGGTGGTGCTGGTCATCGCCTTGCTTACGCTGCTGGCCTGGTGGCTGCTGGCTGGCCAACTGGAACCCGCCATCATCAATGCGGTGGCCGTGCTGGTGATTGCCTGCCCCTGTGCCCTGGGGCTGGCCACGCCCACCGCCATTATGGCGGGCACTGGAGTGGCGGCAAGGCACGGCATACTGATCAAGGACGCCGAAGCGCTCGAAACAGCCCATCGCATCAGTGCAGTGGCGTTTGACAAGACCGGCACCCTGACCGAGGGCAAGCCGCGCCTGCTGGCCATAGCCGGCAATGGTGTAAGCGACGCTACCCTGCTGGCACTGGCGGCCGGGCTGCAGGCGGGTAGCGAGCATCCGCTGGCCCATGCCGTGGTCGGGGCGGCACAGCAGGCTAGTGTTGCCGCGCTACCGGCTAGCAAGCTGCAGGCCCTGCCGGGGCGTGGCATACAGGGCGAGATCGACGGGGCGGGATACCTGCTGGGCACCGCCCGCCTGATGCAGGAGCAAGGCATTGCCCTGGCGGGCCTGGCTGAGCAGGCTGCTGCGCTGGAGCAACAGGGCCGCACCTTGTCCTGGCTGGCTCGGGTGGGCGAGCCCTCGGTGCTGGGCCTGCTGGCCTTTGGCGATGCGGTCAAGCCCGGCGCGGCAGCGGCACTGGCCAGGCTACAGGCCATGGGGGTGCAGACCATCATGCTGACGGGCGACAACCAAGGCGCCGCCGCCCAGGTGGCTGCCGAGCTGGGGCTGAGCCAGTTCCAGGCCGGTATCCTGCCGGCAGACAAGGCCCAGGCCCTGCTGGCGCTCAAGGCCGAAGGCCATGTGGTGGCCATGGTGGGCGACGGTATCAATGATGCACCGGCACTGGCGGCAGCCGATGTCGGCATCGCCATGGGCAGCGGCACCGATGTGGCCATGCATGCAGCCGGCATCACCTTGATGCGGGGTGATCTGGCCCGGGTGGCCGACGCCATTGCCATCTCCCGCCGTAGCTATGCCAAGATCCGGCAGAACCTGTTCTGGGCCTTCTGCTACAACGTGGTGGGCATTCCGCTGGCCGCCATGGGGCTGCTCAACCCTGTGGTAGCAGGGGCAGCCATGGCGTTCTCCAGCGTCAGTGTGGTGGCCAATGCCCTGTTGCTGCGCCGTTGGCAGCCGGGGGGACGATAATGTTACGTACGCTTAAGAGCCTGTTCAAAGTCTTTTCGCCGCGTCGCTGGTCTGGAAAACGGCCAGGCACAAGGCGTGGTGCGCAGGCAATAACAAGTTATTGCCAAGCGCCACAACGCAGTGAATGGCCGTTTTCCAGATCAGCCCTTCGGGTTCGCAGCCTTGCCGGCGAATGGCGGCGTTGCAAGCCGCTGACGGTACCCGTACCGCTGCGCGGCTTGCGCCTTGCCCTTCATCCGGCAAGGTTGCGAACGACACGGCGAAAAGACTTTGAACAGGCTCTAAAGGCTTGTCCGCAGCGACACCGCCAGGTAAGCACGCCATGAATATCGGAGAAGCCGCCCGCGCCAGCGGGGTCAGTGCCAAGATGATCAGGCACTACGAAGGCATAGGCCTGCTGGCAGCCAGCCACCGCAGTCAGTCGGGCTACCGCCAGTACGGCCAGCGCGATATCCACCTGCTGCGCTTTATCCGCCGCGCCCGCGACCTGGGCTTCTCGCTGGAGCAGATCAGCGTGCTGCTATCACTATGGCAAGACAAGCAGCGCGAAAGCGCAGCGGTCAAGCAACTGGCCGAAAGCCATATCGCCGAACTGGATGCGCGCATCGCCGCGCTGAGCGAGATGCGGGCCACCCTACAGACCCTGGCCCAGGCCTGCTGCGGCGACCACCGGCCAGACTGCCCGATACTGGAGGGACTGGCGACTGCGCGCGATCAAGGGAGCGCTGCGGTCTGAGCTGCCGCAATCGTTGGCACCGGGGGAGCCCGGCCGCATCCGCCCGGCCTGCCCATTCAATTTGCGCACCCGTAACGGCAGTCTTCCCGGTAATACTCACACTCTAACCTGGCTGAGGATAGGCCAAGCGCTTGAAACAAAGGCGGAATGCGGGTTGCAGCGCAAGCGGGCAGGAGGGGAAGCTGTCTAGACAGCAACTCGCTTCCTGCTACTTGGCGGCGTACAACCGACCAGCGGTCATTTAGCGTTATGACGGAATGATATTATATAAGCCCTTATTAATACCGGTATCTAACCGCCTGTTGCAGCTCCCGGCGGCGCCCAAAAATCATGAATGATTACAGCGAGCTTCAGTCCATACGCATGTTTGTGGCGATCGCCGAGGCCGGCAGTTTTTCCGGCGCGGCCAAGCAACTGGACTTGAGCACGGCGGCGATGTCGCAGCGCCTGAAGCAGCTGGAGGGACGACTGGGCGTGCGGCTGCTGGACCGCAATGCGCGCGGTATCAAGCTGACCGAAGAGGGTGAATTGCTACTGGTACGGGGACAGGAGCTGCTGCGCGAATTCGACCGCCTGATGGACGACGTGCGCGGCAGCAGCGGCCGCATTGCTGGGGCGCTGCGCATCCATGGCCCACTGGGTTTTGGCCGGCGCTACCTGGCGCCCATCGTGGCGGCCTTCCATGCCCAGCACCCCGAGCTCGATATCTCGCTGATCCTGAGCGACCGTTTCTCGGTCAACCGCAACGAGCGCTTCGACCTGGTGCTGCACATAGGCGAGCTACCCGACTCCGACTGGGTAGCCTACCCCATTGCCCCCAACCGGCGCGTACTGTGCGCCTCGCCCGAATACCTGGCCCTCCACGGCTACCCCCAAACACCAGAAGACCTGCGCCGGCACCAGTGCCTGGTACTGCGCGAGAACGACGAAGACACCACCCTGTGGTCCTTCCACCAGAACGGTGAAAAGACCAACGTGCGCATCAGCGAGGCACTCAGCGTCAACGATGGCGATGTACTGCGACAATGGGCCCTGGCCGGCAAGGGCCTGATGTTGCGCTCGGAATGGCATGTGGCCGACGACCTGGCTGCTGGCACGCTGCAACGGGTACTGCCCGATTGGCAGGTGGCCGACGCCGACGTGGTCGCCCTGGTCCCCCACCGCAACGGCATGCCCATGCGCCTGCGGGCCTTTCTCAACTTCCTGCAGGACCACTTCCGCCCAACACCACCCTGGCGGATGGCACCGGCGGCTGTTGAGGATAGGGTGGCGGAGTTGGCGTAGCGTCTCTGGCAGCCGAGTGGTTAAACAGTGGCGTTTGTATTCATGACGCCACTGGCTGATTGACTGTGCTGACGTCAGGGGGCGCCTGCAGTAACATGATGAATATGTTCATGTTAAGGTGAATTCCATGTCGCATTCCTATGCTACCAAAACCTACATAGTAGATACCAATTCTATCCCTGCTTCATTTCCCACGCTTGAGGCGTTCGAGGATTTTAAGTCCTCTGTTGGAGCAATAAAGCATGGAGAAGCGCTTTGCAGCGTCTCTGGCGACACAAGGGGTGGGTGGGCTATCTATGCGACAAAAGCACTTCTCGAGCATGGGGACTTCCCCGCTATCGCGTTCCTTGGTGATGCCAGCAGCTGTCAATACAGTTTTGAAGGCGAGTATGGAGATATAACGAGAATTACCATCGTCAATCCAACGCAGCAGGCGCAAGTGATTGCTGATTTTGAGCGATTAATTTCTGATTTGATCAAAAACCCAGATGTTGCCTATGACATAGGGGATTTGAATGTTTATTCCGATGGTGATGTGGAGGCTGCGCTGGAGCGTGACTATGTATCGTCATCTCCTGCATTTGATAAAAATGTGAAAGGGGAAGACGGTGAAAGTGCCGATTATCTTTTTGTTTTCCTCCGGAGTATTCTTGAGGTGTTTAAGAATGCAAAATCACTTGGGCAAAGCGTTGTTCATGTGCTCTATATCTGAGTAGTTCTGTGTTTAGCGCTGCTAACGAACCCCTTATGGCGTGTTTGTGCAAGCTTGCCGTACCCGCGTACTGTCAGCATTTCCACGCCTAGCCAGAACTAGCTTCGCTGGGTTTTGTTAGCGGCTCTTTGAGCCTGTTCCAAGTCTTTTCGTCGCGTCGCTGACGTTCCCCTGAATTCGCTAGCGTTCGATTGTAGAGTCCGGTGGGACTTCAGGGAGTGGCTGCGCCACACATATTTCTGGTCGCGCCAACCAACCTAGTTCTTGGCCTGCCCGCTAGGCTGGAACAGGAACTGCCAGTCTGCTATCCGCTCCGCCTTCTCGAATTCCTTGTAGCGCAGGGCAAAGCCCCGGCGCATCAGGGGTGGGCGGTCGGAGGGGCTATGGACGCCGACGATGCCTTCGTCTTCGCGCCGTATCAGTTGCATGGGCTGGCCGCTGACCGGGTCGGCATAGGCGCGGCGCAGGTGGCGTACCGGTTCGCTGGCGCGGGGGTCTTGCAGCAGGTCTTCCACCGAGCGCGGCAGGCTGCCGTCGCTGCCGGGCAGGGCGGCATAGCTGGCGATGGCGCGGCGGTAGGCGTCGCCCACCTGCAGCAGGGTGCGTTCGCGCTGGCGATCTGCCTGGGTGCTGGCCACCTCGATGGCGCGGCCCATGATAAGGCCCAACACCACCAGCACGCCCATCAGCCAGAGATAGGCCGAGCCCCGCTCACCAGCTGCCATAGTCGCGTCCGTCGCTGCCCCGGCCGCTGGCGCCACTGCGGACATCACCGACATTGCCTTGGCTGCCGGGCGGCGGTGGTTCTACCCGCCAGGTATCGTTGCGCTCGGTCAGGGGGTCGACCGGGATGCTGCGCAGATAGCGGGCGCTGACCAGCTCTTCCAGATCATTTGGGTAGCGGCCACGGTCGGCATGGAACTGGTCCAGTACCTTGCGCATGGTGTGCAGGTCATCCTGCAGCACGGTCTCCTTGGCGCGGTCCACACTGCCCAGGTAGCGCGGCGCCACGATGCTGAGCAGGGTGGCGACGATGGCCATGGCGATCATCAGTTCCAGCAGGGTAAAGCCGCGATGGCGCATGGGGGTCACCATAGTCGGTAGGGTTGGCCATCCAGCGCCGTGCCGGGGTTGAGGCTGTAGACATCGTACACGTCGGCGCCGGCCCTGGGGGCCTCGGCTGGCGAGGCGTAGCTGCGCAGGCCCCAGGTGGTCTCGGGGGGCGCGGTCTGGTCGGGGAAGAAGGGGTCGCGCGGGATGCGGCGCAGGAAGTACAGCTTCTGGGCATCTGGCGAGGAGATATCCGATACCCCGTCCACCAGCACCCGCAGGTTGGCCGGATAGCCGCTGCTGCCCACGGTCTTTTCCAGCCGGCCTTCATCGTAGGCGCGCTTGTACTCGTCGATGGCATTGCGCAGCGACCACAGCGCCTGCCGCAGATTCTGCTCGCGGCTGCGCTGGGCCTGCAACTGGGCCAACGGTAGCGCTGCGCCGGCCAGGATGGCCAGCAGGGTCAGGGTGACCAGCAGCTCTATCAGGGTAAAGCCACGTTGTTTCATTTCGGGTTCTGCGGCGGGACCGGTAGCGGTGGCGGCGGCACCGGGTCAACCTGCGGTGGTGGCACCGGCTCTACCTGTGGCTGCGGTGCGGGCGGGGGCGCCAGCGGCTGGCTGCCCTCGGCCGGGATGCTGATCTGGCTGTTGCCGTCCGGCAGGCGCAGGGTTTCGCTGCCCACATGGTCTTCCGTGCCGCTGGTGAACTCGGTCTGGCTGGCGTCGGGCACGGCCAGGTTGCGCAGTATCCGTGGGGTGATCAGCAGTACCAGCTCGGACTTGGTGCGTTGCCGCTTCTCCGACGAGAACAGCTTGCCCAGCATGGGCAGCTGGCCCAGGCCCGGCAGGCGCGAGGCCGATTCCAGTTCTTCCTGTTTGATCAGGCCGGCCAGCACCTGGGTCTCGCCATCACGCAGGCGCAGGGCGGTGCTGGTGGTGCGGGTGCCGATCTGATAGGTCAGGAGGCCGGTCTTGCTGGGCACTTCCTTGACGATATTGCTGACTTCCAGGTTCAGGCGTATGCCCACCTCGTCATCCTGGAACACCTGCGGTTCCACATCGAGCTTGAGGCCCACGTCCAGATAGGCCACCGATTCGGCCACCGAGCCCGAGGTGGGATTGGTGGTGGTGGTGATCACCGGCACGCGGTCGCCGATATGGATCTTGGCCTTCTCGCGGTTGCGTACCCGTATGCGTGGGTTGGCGAGGGTATCGGTGGTGCCGTCGGTGTGCTTGAGGTTAAGCAGCAGGGCCGGATCGCCTATGCCCAACTTGAGGCCATCGCGGCCCAGGTTCTTCAGCTCGCCCAGGCTGAGGCTGCTGCCGTCAAAGGCCTTGGGCAGCGACAGCGACAGCTGGTCGGGGAACTGCACGCCCAGCTGGGCCAGGCGCTCGCTGCCGATTTCCATCACTTCCACTTCCAGCATGACCTCGGCCTCGGCCAGGTCATGGGCAGCCACCAGCTTCTCGGCCACGCCTATGGCCTCGGGGGTGTCGCGCATCACCAGCAGGTTGAGTTTGTCGTCGGTGTAGATGTCGCGGGTCTTGACGATGGTCTTGATCAGCGCGGCGGCCGCCTTGGCCTCGATATTGTTGAGGTAGAAGGTCTTGACGTTGAGGCCTTCCAGGTCTTTCTGGCGATTGGGCGTGGCCGGGTAGATCAGCACGGTACGGTCGTTCAGCACCCGCTTGGCCAGTTGCTGGCTGGTCAGCAGCACATTGAGGGTCTCGTCCAGCGGGGTGTCGCGGGCCAGGATGGTGGCCTGGCCGTCCAGCTTGAGATCGCGGTCGAACACGAAATTGACGCCGGTGCTCTGGCTCAGCATGTCGAAGATGCTTTGCAGCGGCGCGTTGCGGAATTCCATGGTGACGGGGGCGCGCAGTGGCGAGTTGGCCGATATCGGCGCCATGTCGGCCTTGTTGCGGGCCTTGTCCAGCTCGGCCAGGCGCTTGCGGGCGCCCAGGTGGCGGGGCGATTCGGCCAGTACCTGCTTGAGCAGGGCGCGGGCCTGGGTGGTCTGGCCAGCCTGCTGGGCCGCTATGGCCTGCTCCACCAGGCTGTTGTGCGCCAGCTCGCGGTCCAGCGCCAGCCGCATGTCGGCTGCGCGCGGGTTGCCCGGCTGTATCCGTAGCACGGTCTCTATCCTTGCCTGGGCCTCGCTGTAGCGCTGGTTGATACGCAGGGATTCGGCCTCGCGCAGGGTGCGCTCGACGATGGCATCGCGCTGGCGCAGCCAGTAGCGGCGGAACTCCTGGTTGCCGGGCTCCTGCTTCACCAGTTCTTCCAGCGCCAGCAGGGCTTCTTCGCTGCGGTTCTCACCCAGCATCTGGCGGGCTTGGTCGAAGCGTTGCTGGGGCTGGCTGGCACAGGCAACCAGGGTCAGCAACATCAGGCCGGTCAGGCCAGGGCGTATCAGATTCATGGCGTAAGGCCCACGGTGTGTTGTTCGCTGGTGGCGAGATGGGTGAAAACAAGCTGGCCGGCCGTCAGGCTGTCCAGCCGCCAGCCACCGGGCAAGGTATCGCCAGGGCGGGCTATCAGGGGGCTGCCCTGATTATCGAGATAGATATCCAGCTTGCCGCCTTTCTCCAGCTTGCCCAGGTAGCGATAGGGCGGTGCCAGGGGCGGCGGTGGCGGCGGGGGAGCGACGACAGCGGCCGGTTCGGTCACGGCGGCTTCGGCCGGGGGCGTGGCCTTGGGCTTGCTGGAGCCAAAGGGATCGGCCACCACGCCTTGCAGCGAGCCGGTGTCGCGCTGCATGGCGCTCTGCCAGCTTTCGCCATTAGCGGGCGCTGTAGTGGCGTCTGGCGGCAGCACTGGGGTGGACGAAGCGACATTTGGGTCGCTGATGCTGACAGTCGGCCCTGCCGGCGTCAGGTCGTCTTCATCGCCGCCCATCTGGGTAGACCAGACGGACAGGCCGACCACGACCACCAGGGCCAGACCCATGGCCTGCTTGCGGTTCAGGCTCATGGCCGGGCTCCCGCAGGAGGTGGCATGGGCGCGGCGGGCGGTGTCGGTGCTGCCGGTACCGATGCGGCGGCGGCTGCAGGTGCAGGTGCAGGTGCCGTAGCTGGGGCAGGGGTCGGCACTGCGGCAGGTGTTGCGGTGCCGGCCACGGCGGGTAGGCTGGCTGGCAGCGGCACGTCCACGCCTGCCGGTGTGGCTTCGCGATAGTAGTAGCTGAGCTTGAGCTGGGCCGTGACCACATCACTCTTGGGGTCGCGCTCGAAGCGGACTTCATCGAGCACCGCATTGGGCGCGTCGCCCAGCGCGCGGTTGAGGAACAGCCGCAGCGACGGGTAATCGCCATCCAGCGGCAGGTTCACCTGGTAGCGCCGCAGCGCCAGGCCGTTGACGGTCTGCAGCTGGTAGTACGATTCATTGATAGCCAGGTCCGCTGCCTCGGCGGCCACGTCCAGCGCCGCCAGTTGGTCGGGTAGCTGCTCCAGCGGTGGGAAGCGGGCATAGAAGTCGTTGATGCGGCGAGGCTTGGCTGGCGCGGACAGTGTCTGCGTCTGCTGCGCTAGGCGCAGCTTGGCCTGGGTCTCGGTCAACTGGGTGGCGGCAGGCTGCACCTGCACCAGCCAGAATACGGCGGCACCCAGCAGCAGCCACACGCCCAGGCGACCCGAGGTGCCCAGCAGCATCCAGATATAACGTGGCCAGACCATCATGGTGCACCCACCGCTTCTTGGCCGGCATCCCAGCGGGCCTGCACCACAAAGCGCAGCGCCTCGCTCTCGGCATCCCAGTGCTGTTGCAGCAGGTAGACGTCGGTTACCCCGCCCTGGCGGCGCAGCGCACGCAGGTATTCATACAGTGATTCGGCATCGCTGGCTTCACCGCCCAATTGCACCGAGGCCTTGTCGCCAGCCTGCGGCAAGATCTGGCCCAGGCGCACGCCAGGGACATTGATCTGCTCCAGCCGCTGGAACAGCATGGTCCAGGGCCGGCGGAACTGCCGGGCCAGGCGGTCGGCCGCAACCAGGGCCGTGGCCTCGGTATCGGTTTCGACGCTGGCGGGTGGGGCCTGCAACTGCCATAGCTGGCCTTCCAGTTGCTGTTGCACCTGCTGGGTCTGGCTCATGCGCCAGCTGGCCAGCAGCAGGCAGGCCAAGCCCGCGGTGAGCAGCAGCAAACCGAAAACACTGAAATGGCGACGCGTCGCCACGAAATCCAATTGCATGCGTCCCATTCAAACACCTGTGCACAGGGCCCATTCGGGGTCCCTGCGCGGATCATAGCCACGTTGTGCCGGCAGCCGCAGCCAGGTGGCGGACAGCCTGCCCAGGTCCGGCCGCTGGAACAGCGGGGCAGCAATGTAGACGGGGCTGTTGAGCGCGTCCAGGGTGGCGCTGGCCTGGGTAATCAGGCTAGGCAGGCGGCGCTCCCAGGGCTCGGGCAGTACCCGGTTGTAAAGACTGGCCCACTGGCCACGCTGCAGTTGCAGCAGCGCCAGCCGGCGTGGTTCCACCACGGCCAGCAGGGCATCCTGGGGCAGCTTGTCGGCCAGCCGGTTGAACAGCGAGACCAGCACCGGCTCCATGGAAACCAGCCGGTAGCGTTGCTGCTGTGCCAGTTCGCGCAGGGCGGCCAGCCAGCGGCCATCCAGCGCACTGGCAACCCGGGCGCTGCCGGGCTTGAACGGGGACAGGGTGATTTCCCAGCCGGCGCTGGCGGCGCCGTACTGTTCGGCAAACAGGGCCTGGGCCATGGCCTGTGCAACGGTTTCGTCGCTCAGGGCATTCTGCCAGGGCAGGATGGCGAAGCGCACCCAGGCGCTGGACAGCCGGACTTCCAGCCGGCGGGCACGGCGTTCGCCCAGCCACTGGGCCAGCAGGTCAAGCTGCGGCAGGCCGTCCTGCAGCCGCAGGGGTAGGCGCAGTTCGGCTGCGCGACGGCGTTGCCAGCCATGTTGCTCGACGGCAAGCAGGGAATCGGCGCCGAGGAACAGCACCACCCTATCGGGGCGCAGTTCAGCGAACGAAGGTAACACGGTTGATTTCCTGCAAAGTGGTCGCGCCCTGGGCCACGGCGGCCAGGGCGATCTGACGCAAGGGCCGGCTGCCGGCCTTGCGGGCGGCGGCCTTGATCTCGCTCATGGGGGCGCGGCTTAATATCAGCTCGCGCAGGGTGTCGTTCAGTTGCAGCACTTCGGCAATGGCAATCCGGCCCTGATAGCCGGATTGACGGCACGCCGGGCAGCCACGGCCGATACGGAACTGGAAGCGGGGCAGCCAGGATGCCTGAATGCCAGAGGCGATCAGCAGGTCCGATGGCGGCCGATAGGGCACGCTGCAGTGGCTGCAGATGCGCCGCACCAGGCGTTGGCCCAGCACGCCGTTGAGGGCGGAAACCAGGCTGTAGGGGTCTACTTCCATGTGCAGGAAGCGGCTGATCACGTCGAACACGCTGTTGGCGTGCACGGTGGAGAGTACCAGGTGGCCGGTCAGCGCCGCCTGCACGGCGATCTGGGCAGTTTCCGGGTCGCGGATTTCGCCCACCATGATGCGGTCGGGATCGTGCCGCAGGATGGAGCGCAGGCCACGGGCGAAGGTCAGGCCCTTCTTCTCGTTCACCGGTATCTGCAGCACGCCGGGCAACTGGTATTCCACCGGGTCTTCGATGGTGATGAGCTTTTCCTCGCTGCTGTTCACCTCGGCCAGCGCGGCATACAGGGTGGTGGTCTTGCCCGAGCCGGTCGGGCCGGTGACCAGCAGCATGCCGTAGGGCTCGCGGGCCAGGCTCAGTATGGTGCTGCAGGTGGCGGCGTCCAGCCCCAGGCTGGCCAGGCTGAGGCCATTGATCTGCTGAGTGACGGCCTGCTTGTCCAGCACCCGCAAGACCGCGTCCTCACCGTGCATGCTGGGCATGATGGAGACGCGGAAATCCACTTCCCGCTCCAGGATAAAGGCCTTGAAGCGGCCATCCTGGGGTACCCGGCGCTCGGCGATGTCGAGTTCGCTGATGATTTTGATACGCGAGATGGCCTGTTCGGCCAGCTCCTGGCCATTGACCCGGCTGGCGGCGTGCAGCACACCGTCTATACGGTATTTGACGCACAGCCCATCAGGCTCGCTCTCGATATGGATGTCGCTGGCGCCGCTCTTGAGGGCATCGTAGAGGGTGGAGTTGACCAGCCTGACGGCGGCGCTGGATTCCTCGGCGATGGTGGCCAGGGTGATGACTTCCACCACCTCGCCGCGCTTCTTGCCCTCGGTTTGCGGCAGCAGGCCATCGATGGCGCGGCGGCCTTCCTCCAGGGCGCCCAGGCGCTCGCGCAGGGCTTCGTCATCGCACAGCGCCAACTGGTAGGCCCCATCCAGCTTGTGTTCCAGCCAGTGCAGCAGGCCGGCCTGTAGCGGGTCGGCCACGATGGCGATGGTGCGGTCCTTGTGCTTGATGGGCAGGCACAGCCGGGCCGAGGCTTCGCTGAAGGGCAGGCGGGTGAAATCGGGGCTGAGGTCGGCCAGCTTCTGGGTGGGCACCAGCGGGATCCGCAAGGTCGACGACAAGGCGGCCAGCACGGCCTCCTTGCTGGACTGCGATTGCGCGGCCAGGGCCGTCAGCAGGTGCAGGCCACCGGTCTCCGCCTCCACGCGGGCGCGGGCCAGCTGTTCGGCGCTGAGCTTGCGTTCCAGGGTATTGGGCGTGGCCATTACTGCATGCCTCCCGCCAGATCGAAGATGGGCAGGTACATCAGCAGTACGATCATGCCAATAAAGCCGCCCATCAGCAGCATCAGTATGGGTTCTACCAGCTTGGCGGCGGTATCGACAAAGCGGCTCAGCTCTTCATCATGGAAGGCGGCGGTACGCTCCAGCATCTCGCCCAGCTGGCCGGTGCGCTCACCCACCTGCAAGAGCCGCAGGGCGATGGCTGTGGTGAGGCCGGCGCGTGACAGCGTCTCGGCCAGCGGCTGGCCCTGGCGCAAAGCCTGTATGGCCTGGCGCAGCGGCGGCCGCAGGGCCGGGTGGAGCAGATCGGTTACCCGCTCGAAGGCGGTGACCAGCGGTATGCCGCCCTGCAGCAGCATGCCGGTGGCGCGGTAGAAGCGAGCCAGTTGGAACAGCCGCAGGCGGGCGCCCAGGCCAGGGCTGCGCCAGGCCAGATCGGCCAGTTTGGCGCGGCTGGCCGGTTGCATCAGCAGGGCCACGCTACCGGCGATGGTGGCAAACAGCACGCCGGCCGCCATGGCACGGTGCTCGGCCAGGAAGCCGCCGAAACCCAGCAGCAGGCGCGACATCAGCGGCAGCTCACCCTGCATGCCGTCGTAGATCTGGGAGAACTTGGGCACCAAGTAGCCAACCAGGAACAGACACACGCCACCGCCGGCGAACAGCAGCATGGCAGGGTAGGTGGCGGCACTGATCAGGCGCTTGCGCAGCGCGTCTATCTGCTGCTGGTAGGCGATATAGCGGCCCAGCGCACGATCCAGGTCGCCCGTGGTCTCGCTGGCACGCACGCTGGCCACCAACAGTTCAGGGAACAGGGCCGGCTTGGCGGCCAGGGCGGCCGACAGCGATTGGCCCTGGTGCAGGGCATCGCGCACCTCAACCAGTATCTGCTGGGTGCCGGGGCGGGTCTCTTTTTCGGCCAGGGTCGCGATGGCTTCGCTCAGCCCCAGGCCGGCAGACAAGAGGGCGGCCAGTTCCTGGGCAAACAGCAGCAGGTCGAACTTGACCTTGGCGGCGCCTTTCGAGGCGCCAAAGCCGGCCGGACGCAGGGTCAGCGGCGTCAGCCCGCGCGCACTCAGCTGCGCCCTGGCCTCGGTATCCGAGGCCGCTTCAAGGCGAAGGCTGACGACGCGCCGCTCGCTATCGAGCGCGCTGACCAGGTACGACCGGCTCATTTCAATTGCTCAGATCCGCGTCTTCGGCGGCGCCACCAGGGCGACCATCACGGCCTAATGATAGTACTTCGAACTCGCGGCCGTTGCTGCCGGGTATACGGTACTGGTAGGCATTGCCCCAGGGGTCGGGTGGGGCGGCTTTCTTCAGGTAGGGGCCGCGCCAGGTGCTGACGCCCGAAGGGGGCTGGGTCAGCGCGGCCAGGCCTTGCTCGTTGCGGGGGAAGTGCCCGTTATCAAGCCGGTAGGCCTCTACCGCCTTGCTGATGGCGTCTATCTGCGAGCGGGCCGTGGTGATCTCGGACTTGCCCAGGTTCTTGAACAGATTGGGACCGACCACGCCGACCAGCAGGCCGATGATGACGAGGGCGATCAGCAGTTCGAGCAGGGTAAAGCCCCGGCTTGAGCGAAAAAGAGGCATGGCAGCAAAAACCTATGATTAATAAGAGATTATGCCATCCGTGTATGCGTTGCGCATTAAGCAAATACTAACATTGCATTCGACTGTGGTAATCCTTACCCAACCGATGGCTTGGCAACGCATCTACACGACAGACGGCATGGTGATACAGCTGGCATCAGGGCAGGGCCAGATCCAGTTGCAGGGTCAGCGGCGCCTCAATGCGCTTTTCTTCCAGGCAATAGCCCTTGATATCGTCGGTACGGCAGTCTGGGCCTGGTTTGCCCTGGTTCTGCAAGCGATAGCGCTGGGCCGTGACCTGGGCCTTGAGGCGGCCATCGGCAGCGGTGAGGAACTCGATACGGCCTTCACCACGCTCGCTGTTTTCCAGGTGTATGGCAATCATGCCCTTGGCGGTGGGATGGTAAATATCACCAAAGCGGAAATGCTGGGCCAGCTGTGCCGGGGTGTAGGGCGCTTTCAGCTCAGGGCCGAAGGACAGGTAGACCTCCTGCTTGCCGACATTGACCAGCAGCGCCCGGTAGTCCGGCGTGCCATCGCAGCGCTGGTTGGCAGGGCATTGCCAGCTGCTGCTGTTGCTTTGTATCAGCAGCGGGGTGGTGGCTGCCATGGGCTGTTGGCAACCGGCAGCCAACAGCAGGCTACCGGCCATGAGCAGATGCAGTGCGTGAGACATGTTGCGCTCCTTGTGAGCATTTCCGGAAACCGCAGTTCTGTGGTCAGACCACGGCGGGGAAACCGAGGTTTCCGGAAGCGCCCTGTTTGGGGGTAAAAAAGGGCCGCCACGGCGGCCCAGGGTACTCCCAGGGGAAATAGGGGGTGCTGCCTGTCGGACAGTATAGGGTAGCGGGGCCGGCGCTGGTCTTGTTGCCCTGCCATGTGGCAGGGCTGTACCGGCTTGCGGCAGGCGCGCTGCATGACAGCGCGCCCACTTGCACCTTACAGTGGTGACAGCAACCAGGTGGCTGCGCCGCTGGACAGCTTCACTGCCGCGCCATCGTTCTCGCTGGCAGCAGACAGCGGCAGGTTGGCACCGCGTGACACCAGCTGGTAGCCGCTACCGCTGGCGCGGGGGCAGAACTGCTGGTTGGCGCCGCCGTGCACCGGCCAGACGATCACTTCGCTACCTGCCAGGGTGGCGCCGTTGGCGACATCCAGGGCCAGGCCGGTTGCGGCGCTGGCGATCACGTAGTAACCCTCGGCGTTGCGGGTGAGCTTCCAGCGTTGCTGGCCGGCATCGGGCCACAGCATCATCGGGGCGTTCTGCACATCACCGGCCGGTACCAGCGACTTGCGCTGGCTGCTGCTGGTGATCTGGTACTGGCGGTTGACGTCCAGCACGGTTTCGCAGGCAGGCTTGGGCGTGGTGCCGCCGCCGCCATCACCGCCGCCGACTTCAGTCCAGTACACCTTCAGCCAGTTACTGTAGACGAACGGGGTCTGCGGGCTGCAACGGACGGGTTCGCAGTAGCTGCCCCAGATCCAGTAGGTGGTGGAGACCTTGCCGTCGATCATCACGGTCATGCTGTAGGTCTTGCCGCCGAAGCTCACCTGGTTGCCGGTGGTGTACTTGGCTGCGCGGTCATACGGCTTGGCCGTGCTGGTACCGCCGCCACCGCCGCCGGTGGTGTCCTTGGCTACGGTGACCTTGACGCTGGCCGTGACTTCCTTGCCCGAGGCCGCAATGGCGCGAAGGGTGATGGTGGCCACGCCCGAGGCCTTGGCCACCGGGGTGATGGTCACGGTGCGCTGGCTACCGGTACCGGCCTGCACCACCACACCTGCCGGGGCGACCACGGCGCTGTTGTCGCTGCGGATATCAAAGCGCAGCGACTTCAGGTCGGCATCGCTGCCGGCCAGAGTCAGGCTGAACTGGCCGCTCTTGTCCTGCATGAAGCTGACCGAGCTGGTGCTGGTGGTCATGGTCAGCGGCACATTGCCGTTCACGGCCGGGTAGAACTTGTTGATGGCGGTGATATCGGCCGCACTCAACTGGTTACGCTGGCCCATACGGCTGGGGTCGACCTTGGGGTCCAGCGGAACGATGGTGGGCTTGCCGTTCTTGGAGAAGGCCCAGTTCGGGTAGTGCATCACCGAGTCGATATCGTAGCCACCAGCCGGGTTGACCTGGTCGGCGCGCAGCTTGGTGAACTGGCTGGCCATGCCGTCCTGGATGTTTTCTTCCACCACACGCACATAGTTGTCGCGGTCAGGACGCATCTGTTCGTGCATCCAGCCCAGGGCGTGCATGATTTCGTGGGCGACGGTACCGCTACGCTCACAGCCATCACCGATGGAGATGGGTTGTTCCTTGCCTATCATGCCGACATAGGACCAGCAGCCGCCGTCAGACACGAACTTGACGTAGTTGGTCTCGCTGCTGCGCGGAACGAAGCGGATATTGGTGTTGTCGCTGATCAGCTTCATGCCGACGGCAATCGCATCCCGCTTCGCCTTGCTCAGCGAGGGATCGAACGTGTACGGCATGGTGTTGTTGGTCCAGCTGGTGGCGGACTTGTAATGGTTGTCCTTGGCCACGACGCGGCCGGAATCCAGCTTGTCGCCAGGGGCCTTGGGCAGGTCCAGCTTGGGCAGGTTGATGCCGTTGGTCTGCACATCCTTGTGCATGCCCAGCATGATGTCGCCCAGCATGGCGCGGCCATCGATGACCATATAGGTCATGTTCTGGTCGGTGCCACGGATCTTGGCGGTTGCGGTTTCGATGCGGCGCGGGGTGTCCAGCTCAGGGGTGGTGCCGACATCGGCCCAGACAGTGCTGCCCATCATCGCGATGGCGGTGGCCAACAGGGCCAGTTGCGGTTTCTTCATCTGTTATTCCTTGGATACTGCGCGATATCAACGGGCGTAGGCGTAGAGCGACAGGCCAGACACGGCGGCCTTGGCGTCGATCAGCAGATAGGCCTTGCCGGCACGGGGCGACTTGATCAGCACGGTTTCAGCATTGCTGGCGCCGGTCGAGGACGCGTCGAAACTGCTGGTCGAAGCCAGGGCACCCTGCTTGACGTAGAGGTTGGCGTTGCCGCTGCCATTGCCCAGACGCACGGTCAGGAAGCTGGCATTGGCCGGCACATCCACCACATACATCAGCTGGCCGGCGGCATTGGCCTGCAGGTTGCTCACGGTGGCGCCGTTGGCGATCGCAGTGGCGGTGTTACCCGGCTGCGGCGGCACGCTGGCGCAACGCACGCCAACCTTGTCGAAGGCCGAGATCACGTCGTTGATGTTGTAACCCTTGTCGCGGGTCGCCGAGATCACGCCGCAAGCGCCTTCGTTGAAGGTGCTGTTGGCCTTCCAGTACAGGCGGTTGGCGCCCAGGAACACGTCGAACGCCTTGCGCGCATCCCAGCCGCTGGTGGTGGCCAGCAAGGCGTAGGCCTTGTTGTACACGCCGCTGGAGTGGTGCACGTCCATATTGTCGTTGTACTTACTGGCGTGGCCGATGGACGCGCCATCCTGCTCAGGGTTCAGCATGTAGCGCATGGCCTGGCCCTGGCGCTTGTAGATCTCGGCGCCGATCAGCATGGACGCCTTGCCCATGTGGTAGAACTCGGCAGCTTGGGCCGACATGTCGGAGAAGGCTTCGTTCATGCCACCCGATTGGCGGGCATACACCAGGCCGGAATTCTGCTCGGTCACGCCGTGGCTCACTTCGTGCGCCATCACACCCAGCGACACCAGCGGATAGAGGCTGCTGCCGCCATCACCAAAGGTCATGCGCTGGCCGTCCCAGAAGGCGTTCTGGTAGTTGTTGCCGTAGTGCACGCGGACGATCAGCTTGTCCTTGAGGGGACGGATGCCGTACCAGTCGCGGAACATGTTGAACACCACGCCGCCGAAGAAGTGGCCGTCGTTCAGGGGCGAGTAGGCGCCGTTGGCGACGCGCTGGGTGTTGACCGGAATGCCGGTGGCCGGGCAGTTGGCCAGCTTGTAGGGGCTGCGTACTTCGGCGGTGCGGTTACCCATGTCATAGGTAGCCACATTGGCGTTGTCGTAGCTGCAGTCGTTGGTGATCTCCATGGCCTTGTATTCCTTGCCATAGTAGTACTGACCCATCTTGGGGTTGCCGCCGGGGCCGTGCGCATCGCGGTGGGCCAGGCCATCCCAGCTCATCAGTACCGCGCCGGTGTTGGCGTCGATCATGAAGCTCGGGCTGGCAGGCTTTTCGCCCGGGATATGCAAGGAGGTCAGGTAGACCAGTTGGGCGCGGGACTTTTCATCCAGGCGCACCACCAGTTCCGACTTTTCCAGCTCGACCGCGTTCAGCACATGGCCTTGGCGACGGGCCAGCTGGCGCGTCAGGAAGGCCACTTGAGCCTCCGACAACACCGGCTTGGCATTGGGCAGATCAGCAGCCAGGCCGCTGATCAGGGTGCCGTCATTGAAGGCTGGCGCATCCGACTGCTTGCCATCCTGACCGACGCTGAACTGGGCGACCGGTGCTGCTTCACCCCAGATGCGCACACCTTGGTGGAACTGCTGGTACTTGCGCTTGATGCTGCCATCTGCGGTGGTCATCTCGGTGCTGGTGGGGCGCAGTTCGGCGGCGCTCAGGGCACCCTCGAATTGTACGCCCTGACCCAGTTCGATACGGGTGGCGCCCTGGCTACCCAGGGCAGCCACGATGGCCATCGTCAACATTGCTTGCCGGCTTGCGCCTGGCACTCTTCTCTTCATCATGCATTTTGCCTTTGTTGTTTATGCGTTCCAGTCAGGTATGGCTGGGCTGTCCTGGCTCCTTGCCAGGGAGGACGATGCGTTGCGAGGGCAAGCCCTGACAGACGCACCGTCAGGCGAACATCCGATGCGCTGGATAGTCGCGCTGTACAACAGCGGGCACGCCCCGTCAGGGCCGCGCCCGCCTGGGCTTAGTTCAGCTTGGCGCTGAGGGAAAGCCCCTTGAAGCTCTGCTTGGCTTGCAACTGGATGTGGTAGTAGGTGCGCCCTTGCGGGTTCTCTATCACCACCTGCTCGTTGTTGCCGGGGTTGCTGGACTGGGCGTCGTGGTCAGTCGGCGACGGCCAGTTGCGGCTCTTCACGAACATGTCGGCATTGCCCTCGCCACCGCTGGTGGTCAGGGTCAGCCTGGTGGTGCCTTGCGGCACGTATATCCAGTACCAGGCCGAGTAGTTGCTGCCGATATTGGTGCGCACGCAGCCGTCGTTGAGCGAATCCTTGCGCTCGACCGGGCAGGTGGAACCATCGGCCGACAGCTTGACCTTGAAGCTGGACTGGCTGCTCAGGGCGCCATCCGAGACCGTCACGGTGACAGTGCTTTCGCCCGTCTTGCCGGCTGCCGGGATGATGCTCAGGGTGCGCTGGCCATCGCTGCCGCCCAGGATCAGGCCGCTGGCGGGGATCAGGCTGCTGTCGCTGGCGACGGCCGTGACCTTGAGCTGGCTGGCGGCGGTTTCCTTGTCGGCCACGCTGAAGCGCATGGCGGGTATGGCCTGGCCCAGCTTGGCGGCGATATCCACCAGGCCGCTCAGTTGCGGCGCGGTGTTGACGGCGCCAGCCGCGATGGTGACCTTGAAGCTGGCCTGGCTGCTGAGCTTGCCGTCCGACACGGTCACCGTCACGGTGGTCTCGCCGGTCTTGCCGGCTGCCGGGGCGATGCTCAGGGTGCGCTGGCCATTGCTGCCGCCCAGGATCAGGCCGCTGGCAGGGATCAGGCTGCTGTCGCTGGCGACGGCCGTGACCTTCAGTTCACCGGCAGCGGTTTCCTTGTCGGTCACGCTGAAGCGCATGGCGGGTATGGCCTGGCCCAGCTTGGTGCTGACATTGGCAAGGCCACTCAGCTGCGGTGCGGTGTTGCCTGCCACGGCCACGATCTTGACCTTGAAGCTGCTCTGGCTGCTGAGCTTGCCGTCCGACACGGTCACCGTCACGGTGGCCTCGCCACTCTTGCCGGCTGCCGGGTTGATGGTCAGCGTGCGCTGGCCATTGCTGCCGCCCAGGATCAGGCCGCTGGCAGGGATCAGGCTGCTGTCGCTGGCGACGGCGGTGACCTTCAGTTCACCGGAAGCGGTTTCCTTGTCGGCCACGATAAAGCTCAGGGCCGGGATGGCTTGGCCGACATTGCTGCTGACATCGCGCAGGCCATTCAGCTGCGGGGCGGTATTGCTGCCGCTGGGGCCAAAGGGCTTGCCACCGACAAATTCACCGCCGGTGCCGACCGTGGTCAGCCACTGGGCGAACTCGGCATCGTGGCGGGCGCCCATGCTGGCCAGCTTGGTGGTGTAGCTGGCGTAGTCGCCGCTGCGGGTGTTGCTCAGCAGGCTCTCCAGATCGGCCCGCTGGCGCTCGTACATGAAGCGCACGGCCAGGTAGCCCCAGCGATAGGCGCGATTGCTGTAATCGGCCATGCTGTAGTTGTTCTTGAAGATGGTGCTCAGCTTGTAGGTGTTCTTGCGGCCTTCGTCTATCGCTGCGCTGTAGTTGTTCTGATAGGACAGATACTCAGCAACGCCCTCACCCCACCAAGTGGTTTCGTACTTGTTGGATTTGCCGAAGTCGCCTTCCAGGTTGTAGCGGGCATCGAGGTAGTGGATGTATTCGTGCTGCAGGTTCCACACTTCAAAGGTCGGGCGCTTCCACGAGGCTTCATGGGCGATGAAGCGAGCCTGGTTGCCAGGCTTGGACGGGTTGCCTTCCAGATACATGCCACCGTTGTCGGTGCTGATGCCGAACAGCGTGCCGGCGTAGGTGTTGTAATTGTTGTAGTCGTCGAACACCACCACTTCGAGGCTGGTGTTGTTGTCGTTTGCCACCGGCGGGCTGGCCAGCGGGTCGGTGTTGCCAAAGGTGCCGTAGTGGAACAGCTTCTCTTCCTTGGACAGCACATCACAGGAGTTGGCCAACTGCTCGGCGCTCATCTCCTGGGCGCGGATGGTCACGGTGGGGCCGCACTTGTGGGTAATCGGCAGGATGGCAGCCTTCAGGTCTTCCTTGTAGTTACAGGTGCCGTAGTAGCTGCAGTTGCTGCCGTCGTAATAGGTTGCGCCATCCACGGCGGCCGCCCAGATGCTGGAGCCGGCGCCCTTGATGGGGTTGTCGGTGATCATGCCGCGCAGCAGGGGCTGTACTTCGGCCTTGCGCTCTGGATACTTGAGGAAACGGGCCAGCTCGCGGGCGGCGTTGGCCAGCATGAACTCGGAACCGGTGCCGCGCAGCTTGAACTGGCGACGGTAGAAGTCGTGCAGGACGGTGGCGTAGCTGCCGTCAGCCTTTACCAGGGCCTGGAAATCGGCATTCTGGTGGCCACGGAAATACACGCTGAAGATGCTGTTGTAGGCGTTGCGAACCGAATTGTCCTTCAGCTGGGCATCGCCAAAGCTATTGAGCATCTGCTTCATCAGCGGCATGTAGCGGGCGTTCTCTTCCGCGCTGTCGATGAAGATGATGGCTTCGCCCAGGATCTTGCCGTTGTCGGGCGAGACCGTGTAGATAGCCTTGTTGCCGAAGAAGGCATCCAGGGCCTTCTGCTGGGCTGCCTTGACGGCCGGGCCGTAAGCGCCCACATCCTTCTCGTGGTAGTACTGCACGTAGTAGCCGGCGCGCAGGAACAACACAACCTGATGGATGCTGTCCTTGTTGCTGCCATCGTAACGTGCACCCAAGCGGCCCAGTTCTTCCAGTGCCGTGATGATCTTGGCTTCGTTGAAGGTATTGCGGGCATTGCTGCCAGTCAGGCTGAACAGACCATTCACGCAATTGGTGGTGGACGACTTGATCAGGCTCACCAGGGCAGCGCCCTGGGCGGTACCGAAGGCCGAATCATTACAGTTGGTGTCGGCCATCATGGACTTCAGCAGCGGCCGGCGTTCCATCATGCGTGGATCGCTGGTCGGGCTGGGGTCGGTACGGGTGGCCGTGCCGACGACCGCTTCTTGCGGCTCCACCGGCATATTGCTCTGGGCGGGTGCCAGCAAGCTGGCGGCGTTGGCGGTGATAAAGCAACTGCTGACTGCGGCGGCCACCAGGGCAAGCGCAGGCTTGGCGTGTTTGAAAGCCATTTTCTCTATTGCATCCTTTGTATACATGTTTGGGAAGACGTCCCCGGCCGACGTCTTTATTGCGTCGTGCTCACGGCGTCCTTTGTGCCTGCTCCCTGGGATTGCAGATCTCGTCACCCACGGCATGGTCCGGGCAGGCATCCGGACCCTGTTTGTCTGCAAATTCATGTATGCAAACGGGATTTCGAGGCGCGAATAGCTCGCGCATTGTTATGACGTGAGGTTATACTCACGTATCACCAAGATCATGTCAATGACATTGTCATATTTTGGGACGAACGGTCGCGCTGTTTTGCAAGCTCCGTTTACCCGATCAGGGTTATAGACAAGCTGCAAAGCCAGCATTGACAAGGCTTGCAGCCTGCTCCCCATCCAGCCGTCCGGCTCCGTTGTATATTATTCACACTGATGTTCGCCGCGCCGGCATTGGCCTGCTGCAGGGCTGCGCTGTTGCCTGCCGCCGCCGCTCCCCTGGTTTTTCTCATCTGCGTGCCCCGGCTTTTTGAGCGGGCAAAAAAAGGGCCACAGAAGTGGCCCAAGGATGCATGAGGAGAAAAAAGGGGAGAGAAGGACCCGCCCAGTGGGTTCGCAGAGGAGGACGAACCGGGAACGAGGCGAGTCCAGACCGCTTTACTGTGCGGTCAGCAGCCAGTTGGACGCAGCAGCCGGTGTGACAGCGGCGCCATCGGCCTCGCTAGCAACACCGATACCACGGCCGCTTTGGCGGGATACCAGCTGGTAGGCCGAACCGCTGGCCTTGGGGCAGAACTGCTGGCTGGCATTGGCCGAGGCATTGGCCACTACCAGTTCGGTGCCGGTGGCTTCCAGCGCCAGCTTGGCGGCGGGGCTTACCAGGCTGTAGAAGCCTTCGCCATTGCGTTGCAGCTGCCAGCGTTGGGCACCGCCGTCCTGCCACAGGATGGCAGGTGCGCCGGCCACATCGGCCATGGCAACCAGTGCTTTACGCTGACCGGCCGTGGCAATCTGGTAGCTGCGCTGGGTATCGAGCACGGTGTCGCAAACAGGCTTGGGCTGACCACCGCCGCCACCGCTGTCACCGACCACCGACCAGTAGAAGGTCAGGCCACCGTAGTTGCCTTGCTTCTCGGCCGAGCAGCTGGCGGGCAGGCACATCGAACCGAAGATGTAGTAGTTGGTGACCTTCTGGCCCTTGACGATCACGGTCAGCTCGTAAACCTTGCCTTCGAAGCTGACGCGATCACCGCCACGGTACTTGCCGGCCTTGTCATAGGGCTTTTCTGTGCCGTTGCCGCCACCATTACCACCACCGTTGCCGCCGCCGCCGTTCGGATCCTTCACCACGGTCAGCTTGAAGGTGGCCTTGGCCTCCTTGCCGCTGGCGGTAATGGCCCGCACGGTCACATTGGCCACGCCGTAGGCCTTGGCCACCGGGGTGATGCGCAGGGTGCGCTGGTTGCCCATGCCGGCGCCGAACACCACGCCGCTGCTGGTGATCACCGAGCTGTTGTCCGAGGTGGCTTCCAGCTTCAGGCCCTTGAGCTCGGCTTCGCTACCGGCTACGTCCAGCGTCAGCGAACCGCTCTTGTCCTGGTCCAGTTGCAGTTCCAGGGCCGACAGGGCGATCTTCAGATCCACCGTGCCGCTATCGCCAGGGTAGAACTGCTTCAGCGAGGCCACATCGCCAGGGCTGAGGTCGTTACGCTGACCCAGGCGCTTGGGGTCGACGCTGCTGTCCTTGGGCAGGATGGTGGGCTTCTGGTTCTTGCTGAAGGCCCAGGTGGGGTAGTGCATCACCGAGTCGATATCGTAGCTGCCGGTCGAATCGACTTGGTCGGCGCGCAACTTGGTGAACTGGCTCTTGAGGGTATCGGAGATATTCTCTTCGAACACGGTCACGTAGTTGTCGCGATCCGGGCGCATATGCTCATGCATCCAACCCAGGGTGTGGATGATTTCATGGGCTACCACGCCGGCCTTCTCGCAACCATCACCGATGGAGATCGGCTGTTCGCCGCCCTTCATGCCGGCATAGGCCCAGCAGCCACCGGAGGAGGTGAACTTGGCGTAGTTGGGCTGGTTGGTACGCTCGACAAACTTGATGGCAGTCTTGTCGGTGATCAGCTTCATGCCGGCGATGATGACGTCGCGCTTCTTCTGAGTCAGCACCGGGTCGAAGGTGTAGTACAGGGTGTTGTTGGGCCAGCGGGTGGCGCTCTTGAAGTGGTTGTCCTGGGCAGTGGCGCCGCGTTGCGACGACACCGGCTTGGTCCAGTCACCCACGAACAGCGGCGGAATGCCGGTGCGCTGGATGTCTTCGTGGCGGCCCAGGGCAATGTCACCCAGCAGGGCCATGCCGTTGACGACCGTGTAGGTCATCTGGGTATTGGTGCCCTGGATGGTGGCAGTGGCGGTCTGCACGCGGCGCGGCAGTTCCAGTTCGGGATTGTCGCCAGCGGCGGCGAATGCGCCGGTGCTGAGCAGGGCAGCGGCTACCGAGGCGGCCAGGATGGAGTAGGGAGCTTTCATGTTGGGCTAGTCCGGTTAGGGGTTCTTGACGGCATCAACGGGCGATGGCGATGACCGAGGCGCCAGCAACGGCAGCCGGGGCATCCAGCAACACGTAGTAACGACCGGCCTTGGGCTGCGGTATCACCAGGGCTTCGGCATTGGCGCTACCTTCGGACTTGGCATCGCTGCTGCTCTTGCTGGGTTCGCTGCCGAACTTGGCGTAGAGGTTGGCATTGCCGCTGCCACTACCGGCACGCACGGCCAGGAAGCGGGCATTGGCCGGCACTTCGATGGTGTAGACCTGCTTGCCGGCAGCGTTGATGCTGATGCCGGTGACGGCCGTACCACTCTTCAGTGCAACGGGGCTGCCACCAGTGGGCGGCTCGGGCGGGGTGGTGCCATCGCAGCGCACGCCGACCTTGTCGAAGGCGGCAATCACGTCGGCCGTGTTGTAGGCCTTGTCACGCGCAGCCTGGATCACACCGCAAGCGCCTTCGTTGAAGGTGCTGTTGGCCTTCCAGTACAGGCGGTTGGCGCCCAGGAAGATGTCGAATGCCTTGCGGGCATCCCAGCCGCTGGTGGTGGCCAGGGTGTAGAAGGCCTTGTTATAGACACCGCTGCTGTAGTGCACGTTGAGCTTGTCGGTGAACTTGCTGGCGTGGCCGATGGACTTGCCATCCTTCTCCGGCTCGGCCATGTAGCGCAGGGCCTTGTCAGCGCCGCCCTTGACGATCTCGCCGCCGATCAGCCAGGTTGGCTTGCCGTACATGTACTGCTCGGACACCATGGCAGCGATATCGGAGAAGGCTTCGTTCATGCCGCCCGACATGCCACGGTAGATCAGGCCCGAGCTTTGGGTGGTCACGCCATGGCTCACTTCGTGGGCCATCACGCCCAGCGACACCAGCGGATGGAAGCGGGTGGCGCCATCGCCGAAGGTCATGCTGTCGCCGTTCCAGAAGGCGTTCTCATAACCATTGCCGTAGTGCACGCGCACCTTCAGCTTTTGGGTCAGCGGGCGGGTGTTGTACCAGTCGCGGTACATATTGAAGATGACGTTACCGAAGTAATGGCCATCATTGACCGGCGAGTAGGCGCCGTTAATGGTGCGGTAGTCGTTCACCGGGGTGCCGGTGGCTGGGCAGCTGGCCATCTGGTAGGGCGCAGTGATGCTGGCCGTGCCGTTCTTCAGGTCGATGGTGGTGACATTCTCGCTATCGAAGCGGCAGTCCTGGGTGATGTCCAGAGCCTTGTAGTCCTTGCCATACATGTACTTGCCGACCTTCTCATTGCCGCCAGGGCCGTGCGCGTCGCGGTGGGCCAGGCTGTCCCAGCTCATCAGTACGGCGCCGGTGTTGGCATCCAGCATGAAGGTGGGGCTGGTGGGCTCATCGCCAGGAATATGCAGCGAGGCGATGTAGACCAGTTGGGCGCGGCTCTTTTCATCCAGGCGCACCAGCAGTTCGGCCTGCTCCAGTTCAGCGCGGTTGGCCATCAGGCCCTGGCGGGTAGCCAGTATGCGCACCAGTTTCTGGATATCGTTCTTGCTCATGCGCGGCTGGGCCGACGGCAGGTCGGCGGCGATGCCGTCCACCACTACGCCGGTGCTGAATGTCGGCGTGCTGGAGACCAGGCCATTGCCCTGCTTGGCAAAATGGGCCACGGGTGCGGCTTCGCCCCATACCCGTACGCCTTGGTAGTACTGCTGATACTTGATCTTGCGACCGCCGTCGGCGGTAGCCATGCTGTGTTGGGTGGCTCGCAGATCGGCCGAAGCCAATGCGCCATCGCGTTGTACATTCTGGCCCAGGTCGATACGGGTGGCGGCCTCGCCATGCAGCGCACCGGCTACCGCGAGGGCGAGCAGGGCAATCCGTGTCGCACCCACGCGCTTGTTCTGTGTCATTGAAGCTCTCCTTAGTGGTTTGATGACAGGTGAATAATTGCGGAGCGCACTACAACATCATGCAATCGTCATGTCAGCGCGGCGGCGGCTTAAGTTAGCTTGAAGTGGCGCTTAATGCTGTTGGCATTTGTTTGTAAAGCATTGTAAATAAATAAGAATAATGAAAATTTTGCGCGACCTTGGGCAGCCTGGACTGCGGCTTTTCGCCTAAAAAAATTGCAGCGAAGACGCATCAGGGCAGGTCTATGGGCAGCGTGCTGATGCTGCTGGCGGGTTGGTATCGGATGTGGCGGGGTGGTGGCGGCATGGACTGACCGTCGCCCGCCCCACTATATTGGCGAGCCTGGCGCGCGTGGATAGCCAGCGAACAACAACAGACAGACAAGGAGTAGAGGAATGGACGAACAGGACTTGGTCGGCGTATGGCATCTGGTGGGCAGTGCCCACATCAATGTGGATCTGGATCTGCCAGATGATGACGACGACGATAGCGCCGTAGTGGATTGGCTGTACGGCCATAGCCCTGAATTGCTGGCACAGCTGGAAGCCACCGGCGGCCTTACCTTGCAGGTACAGGCCGATGGCAGCTTCCGCCAGACCTGCAGTGGCGAGCCGGCGGTTGAGTGGTTTGGGGCAAACGGCGTACTGGAGGAGAAGGTGGTGCCCTTTGATGGCATGGTCAACAGCGAGGGTGGCGAGCATTTCCTGTTGGTACCCGATCTCGACTGGGGCGCACCCGAGGGAGAGCACGAGCAGGCCACCCTGCGCTATGACGACGGCGACACGATGATATGCGACCGGGTGGCCTTGCAGGGTGCGCAACTGATACGCACGGTATCGGTCGTGACCGACGAAGCCTATGGCGACCGGGTGGTGATGGCCTTCCGGCGGGCCACCAACTGAGTGACTGCGATGACTTCAAGTCATGGCTGGGTGGTGATGGACTAAGCGGACAGCACGGCGGCCCCGCTGCTGGCTTTAGGGCCGCCTGAACCCGCGTCTCGCTCCTGATTGACGTGTCTATAGCCCCAGGCTGAACCGTACCTTGCTGCGCTGCTGGGCGCCCAGCCGCAGGTAGAAGCGGATGGCGCCCTGGTTCCAATCCGGGGTTTGCCACTGCAGTTCCTGGCAGCCCAGGCTACGACCGTGCTGGCAAACCGCCGCCAGCAAGGCTGAGCCCAGGCCTTGGCCGCGCGCATCGGGACGCAGGTAGAGGCAATCGAGGTGCAGATAGGACCGGCCGGCCAGGGTGGCGTAATCCAGCGTGGTGCTGGCATAACCCAGCACTTCGCCGGACTGCTCGGCTAGCCAGGCGTGCAGGCGCGCCTGCTGCAGTGCTGTGGCCAGACGCTGGGCATGGCCCTCAGACTGGTAGGGGATGCGCTCGTAGTGGGCATGCGCTTGGCACAGGCGGGCCAGGCTGGCGGCATCGGCCGCTGTGGCCAGCCGTATGGTCGCCGGCTCCGTCATATCAGCAGCCGCACTCAATGGCGGGTGCATGGCCAGACAGACTGCCGGGTTCGGTGCCGGTGGCCAGAGGGTGGCCATCGCGCTGCCAGAAATCCAGGCCGCCCAGCATCTCCTTCACCGAAAAGCCCAGGCTGGCCAGCTTGTAGGCACCCTTGGTCGAGCCATTGCAGCCTATGCCATCGCAGTAGGTGATATAGGTCTTGCTACGGTCGAGCTGTGCCGTGCTGGACGCATCCATCAGGCGGTGCGGCAGGCTGATGGCACCGGGTACGTGGCCGGCAGCATAGAGGGCTTCGCTGCGGGTATCGATGACCACGATACCGCTGACACCATTGCGCAGGTCCTCGGCCACATCCCAGGCATCGGTGTGGTAGGCCAGCTTGGCCAGCATAAAGCTGGCGGTGTCGGCGGGGCCAGCGGCGGGGAAGGCGAGGACTTGGGAGGTGGCAGACATGGTAGGTATCCGGTGTGGTTGGAAGGCCAGGCCATTGTAGGCAGGCTTGGCGCTATCATTAAGGCCAATTCCCTAGCCTGGATAAGGCCAATTCATGACGATACCCAGCCTATGGTTGTCGCTGTTCCGCCAGACCGCCGCACCCGGCACCAGCTTGCGCGAGCAGCTGTGCCGTGCCTTGCGGCAGGCCATTGCCAACGGCACCCTGGCGCAGCACACCCGCTTGCCGGCATCGCGGGTGCTGGCGGCCGACCTGGGCCTGTCGCGGGTGACGGTGGAGGCAGCCTATGCCCAGCTGGAGACCGAGGGTTATCTGGGCAGGCATGTCGGCCAGGGTACCTTTGTCCGCATCGCCATACCCAGGCGGGAGGCGTCGGTGCAGGGTGGCGCACCTGCTATCGGCCTGGGCCTGTCGCGCCGGGGCGAGCAGATACGCCGTGGTGGTGGCTGCCAGGATCCGCTACGCCCACAGGCATTCTGCGCCGGCAGCCCCGAGCTGCGGGCGTTTCCGGCCGATACCTGGCGGCAGCTGCTCAACCGTCGGCTGCGGCAGGATGGCGAGGCGCTGATGCGCTACGGCGATCCACAGGGGCACCCGGCGCTGCGCCGGGCCATCGCCCACTATCTGGGGCAATCTCGCGGGGTGCGCTGCAGTGCCGAGCAGGTGCTGGTGCTGACCAGCTCGCAGCAGGCCTTGCAGCTGCTGGCCACCATGCTGCTCGATACCGGCGACACCGTCTGGGTGGAAGAACCAGGCTATCGCGGTGCCAAAACCGCGTTTGCGGCAGCAGGGGCCAGTCTGCTGCCTCTGCCGGTAGACCAGGACGGTCTGCAGTTCAGCCCGCAGTCGGCCGCGCCACGGCTGATCTGCCTGACACCCTCGCACCAGTACCCGCTAGGCGCGACGCTCAGCCTGCCGCGCCGCCTGGGCCTGATCGACTATGCCCGCCAGCACGGCAGCTGGTTGGTGGAGGATGATTACGACAGCGAATTCCATTACGACGGCCAGCCCTTGCCGGCCATGCAGGGGCTAGATCACCAGCAGCGGGTGATCTACCTCGGCACCTTCTCCAAGGTCTTGTTTCCGTCCCTGCGTTTAGCCTACCTAGCGCTGCCACCGGCCCTGGTCGAGCCCATGGTGACAGCGCGGACGGTGCAGGACGGCCATTGCGCCCAGCTAGCCCAGGCAGTAACGGCCGATTTTATCGAGCAGGGCCATTTCGCCGCCCACCTGCGGCAGATGCGCCAGCTCTATCGCAGCCGGCGCGATACCTTGCAGACGCTGCTGAGCACCCATCTGCCCTGGCTGTCGCCGCAAGCCACCAACGGCGGCCTGCAACTGGCAGCCAGCCTGCCCACGGGTTGGGAGCTGCCGCTAAGCCGGCAGGCTGCCGCCCTGGGTATTGCCACACCCAGTCTGTCTAGCCTGTATCTGGGCACACCCAGGCAGGAAGGCTGGCTACTGGGCTACGCGGCACTGACACCGGACGAGATGGCCGGTGCGGTGAAGGTACTGGCGGGAATGAAGCTACCGGGATGACATTGGTGGTGCGGTATGTGTCCAAGCTCAGTCCAGGGAGCACCGCTACTTGAGCTGCCGCAATGTTCAGCACCCGGGTTTCCCGGGTGCCACCTCAGCAGGCTGTCAGAACCGCCAGCCAGCACCTGCGCCGATCAGCCAGGGGTCGACCTTGAATTCGCCGACCTTGGTGCCGGCCGATTTCACATCGGTGCGTATCTGTACCTTCTTGATGTCGAAATTCAGATAGGTGCTGTCGTTCAGCTTGTAGTCCAGGCCGGCCTGCAGGGCCAGGCCTACGCTGTTCTTGCTGATGCTGGGCTGTAGCGCGGCCACGACGGCGGGGTGGAACTGCACCTGGGAGAAGCGGGTGTAGTTGATGCCTGCGCCGACATAGGGCTTGAACGCGCCCTGGCCATTGAAGTGGTACTGCAGGGTCAGGGTGGGCGGCAGATGCTTGAGGCTGCCGATGTCCACGCTGCCTGAGCGTATGGTCTGCTTTTGCGGGTAGGTCAGCACCAGTTCGGCTGCCAGCTCCGGGGTGAAGAAGTAGGAGATATCGAACTCCGGTATCACCTTGTTGTTGATGGACAGATTCAGGCCGGTGTTGTCCTTGTTGGCGCTGTCGAGGTTGACGGCGCGCAGGCGTACCAGCCACGGGCCTTCCTCGGCTTGTGCTGCCAGCGGCAGGGCAGCGGTGGCGGCCAGTGCCAGGCTGAGGCCCAAGTGCTTGAGCGTACTGGTTTTCATGGGGAATATCCTTTGCGAGGTTGGTGAGAAATCCTGGCCTGGATTACACCTGAGCCTGGCAAGCACGGTATTGATGCGGATCAAGTGGCTGCCATCCGTCGGAATCCCGGCTTTTTACCCGATTTGCATATACCATCCAGCAGATTTGCATGCTTTTGGTCTCTGCCTGCACAAATCCGTACAATCGTACAAACTCCCCTAAGTTCATGATGCTGCAGCCGATATCCCATCGGCATAATTAGAATAGAGGCGCATCATGAAGCATTCCCTACCCTTTATGCTGGGGCTGGCCCTGGCTGGTCAGGCGGTATACGCGGCGGACGGCTTGCTGCTCCGAGTGAAGCAGAACAACGACAGAGGCAGCAGCGACTACGAGCTGGTTCATGCCCAGACCGGCGAGTTCACCAGCACGCCCAAGCCAGTACAACCCAGTGCATCCGATCTCTATGTGGTGGGACGCGACCGCCAGGGTAGGGAACTGTTCCGTAGCCGGGTAGCCAACCCGGCCACCTTGAATGCCGAATCGTTCAACCCCGAGACCGGGGAGATAGAACATGCCCAGAAGGTCACCCTGCCACAGACCGTGTTCGAAGTACGGGTGCCGGGCTACAAGACGCTGGACCATGTTGAACTGGTAGGTGGGCAGAATACCGAGCTGGGCGATGAGCGCGCCTTTGCTGCCGCTGCTGCCAAGCCCGCCAAGCGCTTCGACCGCAAGCTGCTGGACAAGCTGCTCAATGGCAACGAACGCATGATGGCCGTACGTGCCCAGGCCAGCTCAGTGCTGCTGCACAATACCGGCCCATCGAACAACCGCATGGACATCGTGCTGATAGGCGATGGCTACACCAGCGCCGAAATGAACAAATGGGCCAGCGATGCCCAGAAGGTTGCCAACGGCTTGCTGGCCGACCCCCTGTTTGGTGCCAACAAAGCCGGCATGAACATCCGCCGCGTCGATGTGGTCAGCGCCCAGTCTGGCGTGGATGAGCCGGACAAGGGCATCTACAAGAACACCGCCCTGGGTGTGCAGATAGGCTGCTGGGGCCTGGACCGTCTGGTCTGTGCCGATGACAACCTGGTGTATTCCAACGTGGGTTCGGTGACCGCCGCCGATGGCCGCGACGTGATCGTGGTGATTGCCAACTCCACTCGCTACGGTGGCGCTGGCGGCAGCATCGCTACCATGACCATGCACACCTCAGCCATTGAACTGGCGCTGCACGAGATAGGCCACACAGCGTTCAAGCTGGCTGACGAATATGACTACGGCAGCTGCGATACCAGCCGTGAACCGACCGAAGCCAACGTTACCCTGCAGGCCAATCGCAATGGCAAATGGGGCAGCCTGATCCCGTCGAATGTCCAGCTACCCACACCGACAGGCACCTACGCCAACGGCACCCTGGGCCTGTTCCGCGGCGGCCGCTATTGCACCAGCGGCATGTACCGGCCCACCGAGAACTCGCGCATGCGCACCCTGGGCCAGCCCTGGCACGCGGTGAACGAACGTCGCGCAGGCGTGGTGTTTGCCAACTACTACAAGCCCGGTGATGGCACCACACCGGTGACGGTAACGGGCTCGGTGGCCAACAAGCAATGGGTCAACCTGCCTGCTGCCGGCGCCCATACCAGCAACCTGGGCGGCAACTTCAAGCTGCAACTGACCGGGCCGGCCAACACCGACTTCGAACTGGCGCTGTACAAATGGAATGGTTCCGCCTGGGCGGTAGTGGCATCGGCCACCGGCCCCACCTCCAGCGAGACCATCAACTACGCCGGCACGGCAGGGCACTACTACTTCGAGGTGAAGTCCTACTCGGGCGCCGGTAACTTCTCGGTTACCTATACCTTCCCCAAGTAAGTCACCGCCTAGTCTGGACCTGACCACCCCCGGCTTCGGCCGGGGGCTGCTGCCGCACTCAGCGTAGCGGCTTGTTGCTGGTGCCGGTCAATCGTCCCGCGTCAGCACTTCCAGCAGCTCGATCTCGAAGATCAGGTTGGAGTTGGGCTTGATATGGGCGCCGACCTGGCGCTCGCCATAGCCCAGGTGGGCCGACACCAACAGCTTGCGCTTGCCACCTACCTTCATGCCCATCAGTCCCAGATCCCAGCCCTTGATGACACGGCCACTGCCGATGACGCACTGGAAGGGCTTGCCCTTGTCGTAGGAGGAGTCGAACTGGGTGCCGTCCTCCAGATAACCCCGGTACTGCGTGGTGATCAGGGCGCCCTTGACGACGGCCTTGCCCTCGCCCAGTTGTATGTCGATGATCTGCAGTTCCGTGCTCATGCGTTTGTTCTCTTGAAGTACCGTGCAGCCGGCGTTGTCGCAGGATTTGGCTGTCGGTGCAAGGGGTGGCAGGGGAGTAGCCAGAGTGGCACTAGCGGGGCCAGTGTGGTTCCCACGACACCAGGGTGGATTGCGGCTGGGTCTGCAGCCACTTGCGGTAGCTGGAGGGATTGGTGCCGATCACGCGCTGGAACTGCCGGCTCAGCAGGCTATGGTCATAGAAGCCGCACTGCAGGGCAATCTGGCTGAGCGGTGCGTCGTCGCGGCGGAGCAGGGCGCAGGCGGCGCGGATGCGGCTGCGCAGTATCAGGTCGGCCGGGCTGATGCCGTAGATCTTGCGGATACGGGCAGAAAACTGGCTGCTGCTGAGGCCGGCCTGCTCGGCCAGATCGGCAATCTGCAACTTGTCCTCGAAGTGAATGACCATGCGGTCCACCGCATTGGCCAACTGTTCGTTGATCAGGCCGTTGCGCGAAATTTCCGGCAGATCGCGCGACAGGCACAAGATCCCTGCCAGCTCGCCGGTGGTGACATAGAGCGGGTACTTGTGGGTCACGCACCAGCCGGCTTCGCCATCGGAATAGAGCGTCGGATCGAGCTGGTCGAAGATGGGCAGCTGTCGCTTGATCAGCCATTGATCCTGCTGGTTGTATCGCGCCGCCATGGGGCCGGGCCAAATTTCTGCCGCCGTGCGGCCACGTATGTCTTCCGGCCGGCGTGCTTTGACCCGCTGCATCACCGACTGGTTGAAGGAGACATAACGGCCGGCGGCATCCTTGACGACGTAGGCAAAGCCCGGCACGCCGTCGAACAGCATGGCGGTCTGCGCCGCGCCGTGCAGATGCGCGGCCTGCCACCCCTGTTCATCCTGTCTATGATCAAGCTGATTTGCTATGTGCGGCTGCCACGCCATGATGCATCCTCTGGATACGCAGCTGCGTTTACCCAAAAAGGGTTATATATAGCACGCTGTAATGCGAAAGGATGGGTCAAGCCCTGTGTGAAAAGGCACATACATAGGGGACGACAGAGACGTTATAGGACACTTGCGGGAACTTCCAACCACCGCGCTGTCGTGGGGCCGGCATGGCGACTTCCAGAACCCTGGGCCTTCAGGCGAGGCATGGCGTGGGTGACAGTGCCGAGACGGCCTACTTGAGCCGGCTCCAAGTGAATAAATCGAAGGCTGGCGCCACCTGCTGCGCTACTGATGCCGATGTGTGCCGGATTCAGTCGATGTAGTGGTTGTTGCACGGTGGGTGCGCCTGCGTCAACAGCAGGGCAGTCCTGGTTGAGTGTTGGGCTGGTCTATATGCTCTATATCGTACAAATAATATGAACGGTATGGAACATAGTGACGGGTTCGAATGCGACATGACAGGCTTGGTGGGATTGTTAAATGTTCGTTATGGAACATAAGCTATTGATTTGCATTGATTTTGTGTGGTGACCTATACTTGATCAACATCCACGTTCAAGCCTGGTCAGGTTCGATAGAGCGGGGCAACAATTCCCACCCGCAAAGTCATGCAGCACACACTCCCTACTCCCACACAAAATTGGCTGCTCGATAGCCTACCCCCGCCTAACATTCTTCGGCTCTCCGCACACCTCGAACCCGTTTCGCTGGCGTATGGACAGGTGCTGTATGAGCCTGGCACCGAGATCGCCCAGGTATATTTTCCCTACGGCAGCGTGGTGTCCCTACTGGGCACGCTGGGGCCGTTGCGCACAGTTGAAGTCGCCGCTGTTGGCCGTGAAGGCGTGATCGGTGGCGCCGCTGCGCTGGGCGATGCGGTGTCGCAGTTCCATGCCGTGGTGCAGGTTGCTGGCATGGCGGCGCGCATACCGGCTGCCCGCATGCGCAAGGAATTCAAGTCGCATGGCTCATGGAATCCAGAACTACTGCAGTTCAATGATGCGTTGATGGGACAGATGGCACAGGCGGTTATCTGCAATCGCTTCCATACGGTTGAAGCCCGCCTGGCGCGGTGGCTGCTGACAACGCGTGACCGCGCAGAGACTGAGCGCTTCTATATGACCCAGGCCTTCCTGGCCCGCATTCTGGGCGTCCGCCGGGTAGGTGTGTCGGCGGCGGCAGCCAAGCTGCAGGATGCTGGGCTGATCGGCTACTCCCGTGGACACGTCGCACTGCTCGATACCGAGGGCCTGGAGGCCTACGCCTGCGAGTGCTATGGCTTGCTGCAGGCGCGTTGTCCAACCGGGCACAGCAGGCGGCCCGACAAGTTGCCAGGGGCCCAGGCTATCGTGGGGCGGCCCGAGAGCTAACTGGCCGGCGTCCCCCGACCAGACAGGCTATAGGCAACTTTGCGCCTGCCTTGTCTGGTTTTGGGGCGAGCGTCCGGCAGCTGCCTTCAGGCACTCAGTGCTGCATCAGATTTCAAAGAAGCGGCCTGGCTCCACCAGCCTGGCGCCGGTGCTGCCCAGACCTTGCGTCGTGGCGGCGTCGTAGCGCTTGATAGCGGCGTCAAACTTGAAACCACAACGGGCCTCCACCGTGGCCAGGGGCACCTGGTACCAGCGGAACATCTCCAGCTCTAGGGCCTCGGGCTTGAGCTTGCCCAGCAGATCCTTCTGGCTGAGGATAAAGGCCCTGGCCTTGTGGCTGCCGTCGGCGTCGTCGGTAAAGAACACTACCTTCCAGAATTCGTCGGGTAGCTGGGTGCCGCGATAGGGGCGGTCGTCTTCATCCAGTATCGGGCCACCCCAGAGGCTGACCTTCAGGTCCTTGACCACCACCTCGTCCAGAATGGCGTCTTCCAGTTCGCCCCACTTGCCCTTGAGCGAAGCCTGGTTGAAGGCCTTGTGCTGGGGGGTCATATTGCTGAAGTAGAAGCTGTCGATATTGGCCTGCTGGGCTTCCGCCATATCACCCCAGACCAGGTCGTCGCGGCGGGCCACATGGCCCCGGTCCAGGTCGTTGCTGGCATAGAGCTCGTCCCCCAGTTGATAGTCCTCCAGCTCGCCACGGGTGTCCTTGCTAAAGGCGATGCCTTTGCGGCTCAGTGATTTCTTGCTGTTGCCGTCGATATTCCAGGCCACGCAGCGGGCCAGCTTGCGCGATTTGGACAGCCACACACTGTAGTGGCAGTAGTCGATGCGGTCAGTGTCATCCAGCCCGATCAGGTCTTTGGCCAGCTTGCCGCTGAAGGTGGGCAGGGCAACCTCGAAGTCCAGGAACCCCGTCTGAAAGCCGGTCTGCAACAAGGACTTGCCGGCCTTGGGTGGCTTGCCCGGCTTGGTGCGGACGGTCTTGTCCAGCGGTGTGATCTCCAGTTTCTGGAACACGGCCGGGGCACTACAGGCCAAGGCGAACTCGCCATCGCTGCCCTGCACGTCGCCGCCAAAATGCAGGCCCAGCATGACCGAGGTCGGCTTGCCGGTCTTGGGGTTGGCGGCCAGCCAGGCGGCGCCCGAGTCACCCCCCTTGGATATTTCGTCACCGTCGGCCGGATGGTCGGCAGACGGGCCGATCTCGAAGCCGGAGATATTGACGATGCCCATCCCCTCATAGGGCATCTTGACCAGGGTTTCGATGCGGGTCACCTCGCCATAGGTCACCCCCGTGGTACGCCCCGACTTGACCACCAGGTCGCCCAGCTCGGGCTTGCCCACGCTCTCTATGGCCACGCCCAGCTCCAGCACCGTGGTGTCGACCTTGCGGCCGGCCAGCGAGGCCACGGCACAATCGCCAGCTAGGCCCAGGTGCGAGCGCCTGAGCACGCCCAGCTTGTTGCGCTGCACCTGGCTGTCGTCAAAGGGGCCGGGCTGGACGATGGTGTCGCCTTCCTTGCCGTTGGCGCCGCAAAGCACATGCCAGTTCGACAGCAGCAGCACCTCCCCGCTGGCGGCATCCTGCACTACGGCGCCCAAGGTGCCGGCGCTAAGTTCGATATGGGAGATGCTGATGCCGCCCAGTACCGGATCCAAGCGCGACTTGCGCGGCGACTTGGCCTCCAGTGCCACCTGGATATAAGAGGGCTTGTAGCTACGCTGTATCACATCGGTGGGGATGGCCATGCCCTCGAACTCATAGCTGGCAGGTATGGGCGCGCCATGCACTGCCTCCAGCGATTCCAGCGCCACCTTGCGCTCGACGGTGAACTGCAGGGCCAATGTCTTGCCTGGTTTGCCGGCCTCTTCCTTGTAGCCTATGCCGAGGCTGGTGACATTGCGGTGCTCCAGCATCTGTTCGCCCTTGGCCCGGATAAAGCGCTTGATACGGTCTATCTCGGTGCTCTTGGGGCTGGCGGGCTGGGCTTTGCCAGCGGCGGTTTTGCGGGCCATGTTTTCCTGTCTCCTGGATACGATCGATGTTGGGCCGCTGCACTGGCGGCCGTGATTAGCAGTCTTAGCAGCTTAGAGCCGCTAACAAAACCCTTCTGGCGTTGTTGTGCGAGCTTGCCGTACCCACGTACTGTCTGCGGCGCGCGCCTAGCCAGAACCGCTACGCTGGGTTTTGTTAGCCGCTCTTAGCGCCGTGAATGAAAGGCGGCGCGTGTAGCTGATGCACGCCGCCTAGTTTCATGCACCACGCCGCTTGCCGCTTCCCCCATATGGATGATTTTTTCCGGTTTGCTGTTTTCTATGCTCCAGCAGGCAACACAGACCCGGCTGTGTTGCTGCAATGGACAGCATGGGCTGAGTGCGCCTTGCCGGGGCCGGTTTTCCGATGAATCTCCGCTTGGGAATGCAAGGCCATGATGAGCCCCGAACTGCGCAAGGCGCTGTACACGCATCTGCAGACTGCCATCGAGATCGAGCTGTCCACCATCCCGATCTATCTCTACACCTACTATTCCATACAGCGTCAGCCGCAGGATACCGATAGCCTGCCCAATGGACGGGCGCTGGCCACCTTCGCCAACAAGGCGGGCGGTCTGCTGATGAGTGTGGCGGTGGAAGAGATGCTGCATATGTCGCTGAGCTGCAATATCCTGCGTAGCCTGGGCGGCGAGCCCAAGCTGTACTGCCGCTCGCCCGGCGCCTACCCGACCAATCTGCCTCACCACAAGGCCGGCTTTGCCGTGGGCTTGGAGCCCTTGTCGGCGCACCAGCTCGACCAGTTCAAGGTCATCGAGGTACCCGAGGCCGAGGGCGCGCCGCCGCAGAGCGACAACTGGGATTCCATCGGCCAGTTCTATCGCTATATCGTCGAACTGCTAGACCAGACCAGCGACGAGGACTATGGCCATGGCGATGAGCAACTGGCAGCGCACCGGGGCTATTACTCGCCCAACAATGTCGACACCGTCTACCCCAAGGACGCCTATTACATCCAGCAGCCGGAAGACCCGTTCAATCCGGTCAAGCGCGGGGCAGAGCAGGCCCAGTATCCCAATAACAAGGATAGCGGCCACCTGCGGCGCATACGCTGCAAGCACGATGCCAAGATGGCCATCCACGCCATCATGCTGCAGGGCGAGGGCTATACCAACGACCCCAGCCACAAGCGCGACGACCCCGAGCGCAACGAGGTATCGCACTGGTACAAGTACGATGCATTGCGGCAGGAGATCAACAGCTTCAGCGCCAGCGACCTCAGCCTCATCATCCAGCCCTTTCCGGTCAACCCCACCCGTGCCGGCTATCCCGCCCCTTTCCTGCCCCTGGTCGATCTGGCCAATGCTGTGTACTCCTATTTGTTCCTGCTGACTGAAACCGCCTACCGCTTGGATGGCGAAGCGCAGGAATCGCTGTTCTACGTGGGCATGCACAAGGGCATGATCTTCATACTCGACAAGATACTGGGGGGCATGCGCTACCAGTACCTGAACAACCAGGCGGGCCAGGTGCTGGCCCCGACCTTCGAGAACTATCAGTTCAACAGCTTGGCCACCGCCAAGCAGGAGCTGATAGACCTGTGCCTGGCCGTACCCGCCAGCCTGGGGCTGGACAGCAATATCCTGGGGCGCATACGCGACCTGCCCGACGTGAATGTCGGGCCGGACGGCATCGTGCGTTTCTAGGCAGCAGCTTGGCCTGTTGATGCCTGTGTTCAACGACCGATGGCGGGTTTGCCGACCGCCATCCTATGCGTAGCGAGAGATGCCATGACTTCACCCGTGATCAAGCAGCCCCGTGAACTGCATGCCTGCATGGGCCTCAATGCCTGCAAAGGACATGACAGGCTGGGTACCAATAGCTGCGCCGGCAGCGGTGTTTGCGCCACTGCCGCCGCCCACTCCTGCCACACCCTCAACAACTGCCGAGGCCAGGGTGGCTGCGGCCTCTATGGCACGGGCGAAGAGCAGAACCACCCCGGCGAGAATCCCTGTGCCTGGCTGGGGTCCTGCGCCGTGCCCATCAATGCCGAGCGCTTCTCCACCAATGGCCCCAACCAGGGCCAGAGCGTATGGCTGCGCGCCCGCGCCCTGTTCGAGCAGCGCATGAAGGATGCCAAGCGCCAGGTGCTGCCCTCGCCATCGCCAGTAGGCCCCACGGCCGCCTGGCTGGATGCCAATTTCGATCCCGATTACGTCGCCTGCGGCGCCAGTGGCATGAGCGGCGGCGGTAGCTGCATCTGAGCATGCACGCCCCACATCCTGGCGACAACTGGCCACGGCTGGGCTTGGGCCTGGGCCTGCGCCATGTCCATGTCGAGCACATCCTCAAGCATTGGCCCGCTGTGGATTGGTTCGAGGTGATCTCGGAGAACTTCATGTTCTCGGCCGGCCGGCCGCGCCAGGTGCTGCGGCAGGTGGCCGAGCGCTACCCGCTGGTCATGCATGGGGTGTCCATGTCGATAGGCAGCAGCGATCCGCTGGATTTCCGCTACCTGCAGGCCTTGAAAGCCCTGGCCGATGAGATACAGCCGAAGTGGATCAGCGACCACCTGTGCTGGACCGGGATACAGGGCAAACACACCCACGATCTGCTGCCCCTGCCCCTGACCGACGAGACCCTGCAGCATGTGGCCGAGCGCATACGCATAGTCCAGGCGGTGCTGGAGCGACCGCTGGTGCTGGAGAACCCCAGCAGCTACCTGAGCTATACGCAATCAAGCTGGACCGAACCGGCCTTCCTGGCCGAGTTGGTGGTCCAGACAGGCTGCAGGCTGCTGTTCGATGTCAACAACTGCTATGTCAGCTGTTACAACGCCGGGCAGGACCCACAAGACTACCTAAAGGCCCTCCCGCACGAGGCCATCGTGCAGCTGCATCTCGCAGGGCATCAGCACTGCGGCAGCCATATCATCGACACCCATGACCGCCCGGTGGCGGCCGCCGTCTGGCAGTTGTTCCAGCAGGTCTGGCGGCGCAGCCCGGCGGCGGCCATCCTGCTGGAGTGGGACGGCAATATCCCGGATTTCGATACCTGCCTGGCCGAGCTGCACAAGGCCAAAGGCTTCATGCAGGGGCAGCAGGTCAACCACTGGGCGGCGGCCGATGTGGGCAGGGTGGATGCCGCAGAAGCGGTTTCCACCCCAGTGGATTTCATGGTTGCGCCCCTGATGGCAGAAGCACGACAGATGGCGATGACGGAGCAGGAGCGCCAGGATGCGTGATGGTCGCGCCGACGTGGCGCCGCTGGCGTTGGCCCAACTGCAGCAATTCATGCAGTCCGCCTTGCTGCAACAAGCCGAGGGGCCGGATCACGGCTTGATAGAACGCTATATCGCGGCCACCGGCCTGCTGGACCCGGCACAGCACCTGGCCATCTACCAGCGCGCCTACTTTGCGCGCCTGCTGCAGTGCATGCAGGGCCAGTTCAAGGCACTGGCCCACGCACTGGGGTCAGAGCTGTTCCGCGACTTCGCCTGCGAGTACCTGCGTGCCCACCCTTCCTGCAGCCCTACCTTGGCCCACCTGGGGGCAGGGTTTGCCGACTACCTGCAGCAGAACCGGCCCGATGCCCACGCCGCCCAACCAGAAGCCTGGATAGACTTCATGGTGGACCTGGCGGATTTCGAGTGGACGCTATACAGCCTGTTCGATGCCCCCGGCGCCGAGGAGCAGGGCTATGCAACGCTGGCGCAGCAGGATCACCCCGCGCTGCGGCTGCAGCCCTGCCTGGCTTTGCGGCAGTACCGATTTCCGGTCGGTGCTTACTACCAGCAGGTAGCCGATGGACATGACCCTGTTTTCCCCTTGGCACAGCAGGTTTACCTGGCCCTGGTGCGTACCCATTACCGGCTGGGCATCTTTAGCCTGCAGCCAGCCCAGTACGCACTGCTGAGCCGGTTGGCACAGGCTGATGGCACGCTGGCGCAAGCGCTGGCGGCGACGGCCGACCAGCTTGGTGAGGCGATCCACAGCCTGGCCCCCATCTGGCTACGCGGTTGGCTGCAGGCGGGTTTTCTGGTGCTGGGGCATGACTGAGCCTGGTGAGTCTCGGCGTACTGCAACGCAAGGTGGGTTTCTGGAAGCGCCAGCAACAGCGGTGTTGATGACGGGCATCTATTACCATGGCGCGCAAGCAAAACACTGCTAGTGCCCGGCTGATTGAATGCTGAATAAAATAAAGGCCCATATATCTATGTAAAGAAACGATATGCAAAAAGAGAAGTACACCAGCACATTCCAACGTTTGCCCCTGGTCATGGTGGCTGCATTATCTTTAACAATGTCCGCACCGGTATTGTCGGCGGAAGGGTTCTCAGACAAATCCAATGGCGGGGTCAATCGCAATAATCCAGACTGGATGTCGCGTTTGCCAGATGCTACGCCCATCAGCCAATTATCGGTACTGGGTACGCATGACACGCCAACCTGGGATGTGATCGACTTCAATTGGATTCATATCGCCAAGACCCAGAGCATGGATATCCAGCGCCAATTACAAGCGGGTGTCAGGGCGTTTGATATACGCTGCCAGCATAAGAACAATCGCTGCGCCTTGCGCCATGGTCGGTATGATCTGAATAAGGATTTGAGTGAAATCCTGGATGCCACCACCGATTTCTTGAGCAGGAATCGTGGTGAAACCATCTTTATGGTGATGAACAATCCCAATGGCAATGGTTCGGATGGTTCGCCCACAGGCAATACGCCCGCGGACAGGGATTTTACTGAAGCGTTTTATGAAACCTACTGGCGGAATGCACGTTATTACCCTTATTTCTGGAAAGGTAGCACCCCCAATCGTAATGCCAGCTACCCCCAGGGTAGTGGAGATATCTTTCCTAGCGGGCAGAACAAGAACCTGCCAGAGCTGCCCAGCCTGAAGGATGTGCGTGGCAAGATTGTGGTCATGCAAGATTTCAATGAGGAATCGGCAAGAGGTTGGTTTGGCCTGCCAGGCCCAAATAGTTACGAGTGGCGTACACGCTTTGCCAACTATATCAATACGGACAACCTTTACACCGTACCCAATCCAGGTGCGCGCGAAGAGTACTGGCAGAAAAAGAAGGAGGTCTTTAACAAGATTTCCAACCCCAGCCTATCAGCCAGCAATGTCATACAGTTTCACGGCATCAGTGGTGCACCGACTACCGCCTGGGCGATAGGTATGGATTTTAATCCAGAAAATATTGCCCGGCATGTGAATGTACAGGCAAATAAATATTTCAAAGAGCTGGCGCTTGCTCCCAATACCCACCATCGTGTTGGTTTGGTCATGGCTGACTATCCCGACCTGAATCTGATTGAAAATGTCATTGCCCTGAACTACAAAGCTGCGGGCACGGTGCCGCATCGCTTTGCCATTGACTTTAGCGATATCAACGACCGGATTGAGGTGTCAGTCAACGGCGTCGATGTTTTCAACTTCAAGGACAAGGCAGTTCAGCTACCCTTTGTCAATGCCCAAAGGCTACGTCTTGGGCAAAACGAAATTGGCATCAGGCTGGGTAATAATGATTGCTTCTCTACATCATTGAAAGTGACTTTGCTGGTGGATGGTGTTGCAGTTGACCAGCAGCATTTCTACAAGCGAACCTCTCATTGTGGTCGGCAACTCAGCTGGAAATACAATGTGGATACCGTGACCGGCAGCTGGCAGCGTGTCGAATAGGCGCCGTTAGCCAGAACCGTTACGACGGGTTTTGTTAGCGACGCTAAATGGCCTACATTCCAGAAATCTCGTCTTCGTCGCAATGATGCGTTGCTTGGATAGCGAGGTTTCTGGAGTTCCATTGTGAGTGTGGGGCAGTTCTGGTCGGCTAGCTGCGCTTGATGCCATGCCTATCGAACTTGCGCTGCACGTATTTGGTGCCTATGGCCTGGTAGCGTTCTGCTGCGTCCTTGCGGGTCGCTTCGTCCGGCGATTCCAGATCGGTAAAGATGGACTGCAGCTTCGCGCTCTTCTTGGTCCACCACTTGCCGGCCTGGGCAAAGTCCCCGCTTGCCCGGACATCCTTGAGCTTCTTCACGAAGAGATCACTGGCAGCCTGATGGGCCTCCTGGTGATAGGCCTGGATATGCTTGGTCTGCTTCCGTTTACTGAACGCCGTGCCGCCAGCATCCCAGTGCGCCTTGACCGCTGCGATACCGGTCTTTTTCAGGCCTGCTGCCTTTATGCTGTCATTGCCCAGCTGTGGTAACGCTGTCAGCAGATCGTTACGGAAACCCTGGCCAGCGTCCTCGTTGCCGCTGGCCAGTATCTGCCATTTGGTGGCCATGGTTTTGGCCCGTATGGCGGAACCGACATCCTGCAGGCTGACCGCCCTGAACGCGGTAATGTCCTCTAGGTGAGAACCCAGCGCGATGCCGCCTAGCGTGGTTTTTTTGGGGAAGCTGCCATCCTTGTTCAGCGTCAGCTCATCCAGCTGTGATTTCTTGGCATCGGCCTGGTAGCCGGTCTCCGTCAGTTGCTTGATGGCGCGGCCCTCCAGCCGGGCACGCTGTAGGCTGAGATCGGCCGGCAGTACGCTGTGATCCTCGCTGGAGCCCCAATAGGCGGTCAGGTTGGGGGTATGCAGCGAGCCTTGTACCAGGCCGGTGCCCTGGCCTATCACGCTGAATTCCCCCTCGACAGGCACGCTCACTGACTTGTCGGTACCACGTTTTACCTTCAGGTTGAATTGGGTCTTGACGATCTGGTCGCCGCCATCACGGAGGGTGCCTATCGCATCGTGGAATGGCTTGCCCACCTTGGGGACAAGTGGGTGGGAGGGGCCTACGGTGGTGCTGGACTGCCGGGTGTAGGTATGGGGGACGTTCAGGTCGGGCAGTTCCGCTGGCTTGGGTTTTTTGGCCTTGGGTGCCGGCTTGACTGTGCTGCTTGATGCGAAAGTGGCGAGCGTCCTTTTTCCCTTACCCTTGCCGTCGCGCGAGCTCATCGTGGTGCTTCCTTGGTTTGGCCTGTATGCGCTTTGCCTTAGCAAATCCTGCACCATGGGGTGGCCGGCTGGGCGGGGTAGGCCCGAAACCGTGTCCAGCCAAGCTGGGCCATCGGGAGGCGCCCTGGGTTTGCCAGGGGCCAGCTTGGCAATGCCGGGTGGTTTATTACCCAGGGACGGGTAGAAAAATACCCGTTTGCCCGTGCCGCGTAGGCGTCGAGGCGCAATGGTGCAAAGCTGGCGCTACGCTGGCGCTACGCTGGCAATGCGCCCGCCGGCTGCTACCCTGATGGGATAAGGGCATGTCTCCGCGTGCCCGTGCGTCGTCCCGGGAGTGCATCATGCGACTACAGCTGTCTTGTTTGCTTGCCCTCACCGCCTTGCTCTTGCTGCCCCTGCAGGCCTGGGCAGCAGAGCGACCCGCTCAGTTGCATCTGTGTTCAGAAGAGGAAGACGCCTATCCCTGGGTGATGAAAGACCGCCCTGGCCTCAATATCATCATGATGCGCATGGTCGAGAAGCAGCTGTCACTGCCCATACGCATTACGCCCCTGCCCTGGAAGCGCTGCATGGCCCTGGTTGGTGCGGGGGAGATGGATGGCTTGTTCAAGATCAGCTTTGCACGCGACCGGATGGAGCTGGGTGTCTACCCCATGTCGGGTGACAAGCCCGACCCCACCAAGCGTATGTTGGACGAGAGCTATAGCCTTTACCGCCTCAAGGGTAGCAAGCTGGATTGGGATGGCACCACCATACGCCATGCCAGCCTGCCTATAGGCGTACAGCCGGGTTTCTCGATCGTTGCCCAACTGACCGCCATGGGCCTGAAGCTGGATGAAGGCGTGCGCAGTACCGACGAGAACTTCCAGAAGCTGTTGCTGGGACGGGTATCCGGCGTGGCCCTGCAAACCCAGCGGGGGGATACCAGTATCGAGAGCCGGCCGGAGTTCCGGGCCAGGATAGAGCGGGTGGAGCCACCCCTGGTATCCAAGCCTTACTTCCTGATGCTGTCCAAACCGTTTGTGGGCAAGTACCCGGCTTACGCACAGAAAATCTGGGACAGTGTCGCCGCCGTCCGGGAGTCGCCCGAGTACAAGGCGGAAATGCAGCATTTCAAGTAGGTGCCCGTAGCGCTGCGTCAGCGTGGATAGCGAACGGCCAGTTCCTTGCGTCGTCCCCGTATCAGATCATTGTTCGGCGCCGACCGCAGATGGTGGTCCGAGTTGAAGGGAAAGGTGACGCCATTACCGGCATAGCCGGTCACCCGAATGCGGGGGAAGTCCTCCTTGATGGCCTGGTACAGGGTAGGCACCAGGTAATTGGACTTCAGCGATGCTTTACGTTGCTGCGAGTTTTCGACTGGCGGCACGCCCTGGCAAGCAGTCAGCCGCAGATCAACAAAGTTCTTGGGCAACCCGGCCTGTTTCAGGTGCTCGCGCAGGGCTGGCACGTCCAACGACTGCTTGCCGTCCTGTGTCGCATAGAGCTTGCTGCTATCTGGGGCGCCGTGTCCCAGCACATATAGTTTGTCCTTGTGTGCCAGGTGTTGCAGTGGCGGGTCGGGGAACAGCTGTGGATACAGGTGGGCCGAGGTATTGAGTATGCGGGTCTGCTGTAGCGCGGCAAAGCGCTCCTGGTGCAGGCCCAGGTCGCTCTGCGCCATGATCTTTTCGGTTTTCAGAGTATCCAGCGCAAACTGCTGCTTCTTGATCTGCGAGGCCTTCAGCTTCATGTTGGCCAAGGGGCTACCCCTGTTGTGGTCGGTAATGCGCTTGATGCGATCAAGCAGCAAGGCATCCTGTTCCCGGCCGCGCTGTGCGTGGCTGTTCAGTGTCTGGTTGGCCTGGTGTATGGCACCACCCCATTCCTGCAGGCGCTGCTGCCTGATGGCTTCCAGGTTATCGGCCATCTTGTGGCTAGGGGCCAGCACGCCATGCGCCTGCTTGCCCTTGCGTATGCGCACCATGTTCTCGCCCAGTGCGCTCTTGAGGCTGTCCTCATTGGCGAACGGCGTGTACATATAGGCACGGCTTTGCCGCTGCGCCAGCGGCACATAAGGAATCGCGTCCGGGTTGAGCGGGCGTCGCACAGCAGGGCGCACTGGCGGAACCGGGATAGGTGCAAAGAACGGTTGCTGGTCACCGCTCCCTTTTCGATTCATGGCGCTCTCCTGTGTTTGGCCTTCTTTATCGTCGGCCAGCCTGCGATTTACAAGTCGCCGCAGACAACGAACCTCAGGGTATGGTCACACCATGCTGACGGGCCAGCCTGGCCAGCTCACCCTTGCGTATCAGGCCGTTGAAGAAGGCATTGAACTCTGCGCGCAAGGGGCCGGCCTCTGCCGATTTGGGGAAGGCAAAATAGCCATCCAGCACCTCGATGATCGGGCTGATCGCCTGGATGTCCGGCGGGTTGGCCATGGTGGCCAGCAGGGCTTCGGTATTGCGGCGATTGGTGGCCAGCAGGTCTACCCGCTTTTCGTTCAGCATCAGGATGCCGCTCTGCAGATTGTTGGTCATGTCCGCCTGCAGCCGGGCTGCCTCAAAGCCCGCACCATAGGCCCAGCCCCGGATGGCGGCAATGCGCAGCCCCCGCAGCTGGGCATAGTCGCCATCCCAGCGCGTACTGCTGCCCGTACGCGCATAGAACACCATTTCATCGCGGTAAAAAGCCTTGTCGGAAAAGGCAAACAGCAGCTCGCGCTCTGGTGTCTTGTAGGGGCCGATCAGCATATCGGCCTTGCCGGTCTGTACCATCATCTGCGCGCGTGCCCAGGGGTAGATATCAAAGCGCACGGTATGGCCACCGGCCCTGGCAAATTCACGTACCAGTGTCACGGCCAGTCCCTCGAACTCCCCGTTGGGGGCTTGTTCGAACAGCCGGCCAAACTGGGTGCCGACCACCAGCAGTTCGCGGGCACAGGCGGGGAGCGCACCTGCCAGCAGTATCAGGGCCAGCCCGGCGCTGGTCATCCATCTCGAAACCATGTGTTTCCCCTCTGGGGCTATCCCGTTCTCTGATAGCGGCTACCGCTTAAGGATATCAAGCACCTTAAGGGCTTGCGTGGACATTGTCCGGCACGGTAACAAACTGAGAATTGGCCAAGCGGCGCTGGTGAGCGTCAACAAGCGCTGCTAGGCAGTTGGCACTGCATCCAGATATAGCCTGGCATAGGTTTTTGCGGCATGGGCAGCATAGCCGACAGGCATGACGCTGCCAGCTGAACTGGAGAGCTGGTAGGCGCCAGCCATCATCGCCAGCAACCCTGCCGCCAGTTCTGCCGCCTTACCCGCGTCGCTACCTTGCGCAATCAGGCATTCTCCCAGCAAGGCGGTCAGTAGCAGTAATTCCTGAGCCACTGCCTGCTGGTAGATATCTCGCACTTCCTTCTGGCGCACGGCTTCGGCACCTATCATGACCCAGGCGGCCACGGCATCGGGTGCCGCGCCTTCCCCCAGCCCCAAGCGGGCCTCCAGATAAGCATGCAGTCGCGCCTCGGGGCTGCCTGCCTGTGCCGCAATCTGCTCGAAGCGTTGCTGGCCGTAGTCGGCCAGTTTCCTTACCAATAAGACCAGGATCTCCTGCTTGTTCTTGAAGTGGTAATGAATCAAGCCAGGCGCCAGACCGGCTTCCTTGGCAATGGCCTGAATCGACGCTTTCTCGTAGCCCTGCCGGGCGATCACGGCCTGCAGGGCGGTGATGATTTCGGCGCGACGGCAGTCGGTATTCGGTTTTCTTGGCATGTAGGGAGTGTTTAATTTGGGCGTTTAACCAAATTATAGTTGCAACGAAATCGGCGGTGGGATTAGAGTGCATGAAAATTGGTTAAGCAACCAAATTTATCGCCTGCAAACCGAGAAACCGCTATGTCGACCTTGCTGGATTGCCCCTCTTCGACCGCTGCGCACCCTGTCTGCCATCCGCTGCCGGTATCGGCTGGCTTCTGCAAGGTTGTGCCGGGTTTTCTATCCAAGGCTGAGTGCTTGGCGTTGATTGCGGAGAGCGAGGCACGGGGTTATGTGGATGCTGGCGCCGACTATCCGCCGTCCTATCGCAATAACGAGCGACAGGTGTGGGATGACATGGCGCTAGCGGAACAACTGCTGCCCCGCCTTCGCCAGCACGCGCCGGCCACGCTGTCGGCGACGGCTATGGAGGGACAGCATCAGGATTGGCAGCTGGCATCCATTAATGCACGCTTCCGGTTTTGCCGCTATCTGCCCGGACAGGCGTTCAATCTGCATCAGGATGGCGTCTACCATCACGGCCCCTTGCTGCGCTCGCGCCTGACTTTCATGATCTATCTGACCGATGGCGATGCCTTTGCCGGGGGAGACACGGTGTTCTTTTCAGCGGGGCCGGGTGGGGATATTGATGGGAGACCTGCCAGGGAGATCGGCCGCGTACGGCCACAGGCTGGTACCCTGATCCTGTTCGACCACCAGATCTGGCATGCGGGCGCGCAGGTTACTGGCGGGGTCAAGCACGTGATGCGCAGCGACGTGCTCTATCGCCTGGGTGCAAGGCCTGCGCTAGCCGGCGGCGCTTCGTTTGAGCAAGCCCACCAGGGCTATATCTGGTCTTTGGCTGCACTGGAGCAGGGCTTGCTGGCCAGCGGCGGCAGGGACACCGTGATCCGGCTTTGGGATGAGCACGGGCGAGCAATCCGCGAGTTGCATGGGCATAGCCAGTCTGTGCTCGGTCTGGCTGCGTTGCCCGAAGATCGACTTGCTTCCGTCTCCCGCGATCGAAGCCTGCGGCTGTGGCATTGGCCAAGTGGCCGATGTGAAAACGTCGTCACGGCACACGATGCCGCCATTCTTGGCGTGACCGCGTTACCCCATGGCATGTTGGCAAGCTGTGCTGCAGATGGCCTGATCAAGCTGTGGCAGCAACAGGGCGCTACCATCGCGACGCTGACAGGCCACGCAGGCTGGGTCTGGCAGGTGGCCATGCTGGGCGATCAGCAACTGGCCAGCGCATCGGAGGATGGGACGGTCAAGCTCTGGCAGATCGACTCGTGCCACTGTATTGCCACGCTGCCGGGCAAGGTACCGTTGCGGGCTATCGCAATCCAGGATCGATGCGTGGTGACCGGTGATATGGATGGCCGCGTAACGGTCTGGCAGCAGCATCACGATGGTTGGGCCGTCGAGCGGTACTGGCAGGCACATGGTGCGTCGATACGCCGTTTGCGCTGGCTTGCGCCTGATAGTCTCGCCAGCTGCGGCGAAGATAATCGGGTGCGTATCTGGCAATGGCCGGAAGGGCGATTGCTAGCAGAAGCGCAGCACGACAACTTTGCTACCGATGTGCTGCCCCTAGGTGATGGCTGGCTCAGCAGTGCTTACGACGGTCGTTTGCTGCGACACCGTTACCCTGCGTCAAGCGGGGTGAGCTGGCCGCAGCGGGCAGTACGACTTATGAAAGGCCAGCTGCCGGTAGCAAAGCGATAAATCGCCCGACCAACGTCCGCTTACCTTGTCGGTTCGCCTTGGTTGATACGTCGTAGTCCGCACCAAAGCAAGCTGCCGAAAACACCGAGGAACACCAGGCAACCGCCCAAACCCTTGGGAGGCGTAGTTAGCAGATTGTGAAATACCGCTAGCGGTGCCAGGGGAGACCAAACGAGTACAAACGGGAAGTCGCTGAATTTGTGCCTCGCTCTTATGGAGACGGCGTTTGAGCACGCATACGTCCACCCTGAAGCGGCCAATCGACTCCAAACTCGATCGTTGTCGTATGTGTACCCGCTACAACGCCAGCAGCTGCTACGTCATGGCGGTGGTAGAGCGGGGACGCCAAGTTCGCCAGCAAGGCACACCTTGGGGGGCTACGAAAATAGTGCATTCATCTCCGCATACTCCACAGCCCTGTCGGCGAACAAGTCAGCCGCCTGGTGCGCATCCAGTAGGGCCTGAGTTGTTGTGAATGTGCGCCCATAGGCTAATAGAAAGTTTGCCGGGCCGGCGGTGAAACGGCGCGCACCTGCCGCAAACAGCGCCGGGATGGGAGGCATGTCTGGCAGCAGCATCAGGTTGACCGGCAATGCCGTTCTGGCCGCGATAAATGCGGTGTCGTCGATGCTTGAGAGGCCCGGCACAAATAAGCCGTCGGCCCCAACTCCTTGATACTCCTGGGCACGCATCAAGGTGAGTTCGAGCGCCTCTGCTCCCGTCGCCAACCCACGCAAGTAGACGTCGGTTCTGGCGTTGATGAACAGCGGCCTCTTGCACAATGCCTGGCGACAGGCTGCTATTTTCTCGGCCAGCAAGTGGTAAGGTTGTGCGCCGTCCTCCAAGTTAATTCCGGTGACGCCCATCTGCGCCACCTCGACGACCAAACCAGCCACTTGCTTTGCGTCGTTGCTGTAGCCATCTTCCAGGTCGACAGTCAACGGGACTGTTAAAACCCTTTGAATTCGCGCAATGGCCGCCAACAACTCGTGGCGCGGCAGGGTGCTGCCATCTGCATATCCGAGAGACCAGGCCAATGCCGCACTGGAGGTTGCCACCGCGGGAGCGCCAGCGCGTTGAAATATCGCTGCGCTGGCGGCGTCCCAGGCATTGGGTAGAACCAGCGGTTTCGGCTGGGTGTGCAGGGCGCAAAAATGGATGTGGTTTGGGACGGTCATGAGCAGCTTCGTTTCGCTTTATGCCCTCGTGTCAAAGGCGGTAATCGGTCTATGTTGGACTAATGCTTCGGGGCAAGTTAGTCGGCGAGCTGTCCATTGCTGGTGATGGTTCGGTTGCGCAAGGCCTCGACGCGATCGTGGCTCATCTCTATCACCACATTGCTGTCTGATGCGATCAGACTCACGATGGCTTCTCGTGGACCGTTGCGCCAGTTAGGGCTCGCATAGAAGGCCGCCTGGACGGCTTCCAGGTTGGTTAAATCTTGGAAGGCGCGAATCAGGAAGTAGCAATCCCTGTCGTGGAGCGACGGTCCAAAGTCCAGGACGTCAATGCCCCAGGCCAGCATCAGGGGCAGGCTTTGTTGGCTGATCAGCTGGTGGAACCGATCTCCGCTGCCTGGCACAAGCCGGTAGCTGCGGATCTCGATTACAGGCATGCTGGTGTTCCTGCCATGCCATCGGTACGGCGGAAGTCCATCACCCAATTGACTTCCCAGTTGTCCCCGCCATCGGTGGAGAACGCTTGCTCCCAGCGTGGCTGCCCCAGTTCAGAGCATTGAGTCCACAAGAAGCGAACGCGAATGGCTTGGCCGTTGTGCGTGTCATCGGCGTAGAAGTAGCCCTTGCCGTCTTTGAAGCCACCTACAACGGGCGTATCGAGCCGACCTGGATGACGACCATCCAGCCACCAAATCGACCACAAACCAATTGATGCGTCAAAGCTTCGGATGGTCAAGGCCCGGTAATAACCATCGGGCAGGTGGATCACGTTGTCATCCACATTGGCACAGCCTCCCAGCAGCTTTTGCATGGAAGAGCTGCCCTCAAAGTGTTCCCACTCCTGGCAGCCGGTCAGCCGTTCCTTGAGACGACTGTGCTGTATCTGCCAGGAACCGACAAAGAAATCGAAGTCAGAAGCAGCACCGGTGCTGGGGAGGCTGGTTGTAGGGTTTGTCATGCCAGTTTGCTCTTGGGGTGGGCGATATAGGCAGCGAAGTATAGGTGGTTGGTCGGTTTTCCTTTCATCCATCTGTGCAAGCTATCATGTCAAAAATGCAAACTCGCGCTTTCGCAATCTGTGGTAACCCACCATGACCCAAAGCCCTAAATCCTGGGACGACTTACGTTTCTTCTTACACATTGGTCGTGCTGGATCACTGACCGCAGCTGCCGACAAATTAGGGGTCAGCCATGCTACCGTTTTTCGTCGCCTGGGATCTCTTGAAGCCGAGCTTGGCGTGCGTTTGTTTGAGCGCAGCCGGGCTGGCTACGCGCTGACTGAGGCCGGGCAAGAGCTATTGCAAGTTGCCGCTGATATGGAAACCGAGTTGGCCTCTGCAACACGGCAACTCGGTAAGCGTGCGGCCTGGCCAGGAGGGGTTGTGCGGTTGACGACCACAGACACCCTCATGCATGCCGCCCTGGCACCCTTGCTTAGTGTCTACCAGCGGCGGGCTGGTGTGCAGTTGTTGATCAACACCTCCACGGTGCAGCAAGACATTCTGAAAGGCGAGGCCGATGTGGCCATTCGTGCGGGCGGCCGGCCGGCGGATCCACTGGTGGCAAGGCGCCTGTGCCGCATCGAGTCCACGGTGTACCGCTCCCGGAAGATTGGTGGCGCAACACCCAGCAACCTGGCCGATTTCCCCTGGGTTGCTGGCGACGAGACCTTCGCGCACCTGGATTCCACCAAGTGGCTGTACCAGCAAGGCTTGGACGCCAACGCCGTGCTGCGCACCAACAGCCACGTCAACGTATTGAATTTGGTCAAAGCTGGCGCAGGCTTGGCCGTGCTGCCGTGCTATCTCGGCGATTTGGAGCCCAGCATATGCCGCGTGTTACCGTCGCCGCCCAAAGTGTGGAGTAGCGACCTTTGGCTCCTCACCCGTTTGGAATTGCGCCATGTGCCACGCATCAAGCAACTGTTTGACGCGGTGTTTGAGGGCACTCGTCCCATGGTCGAGCTGTTTGAGGGGCGCGCGGCATTGTCCTGACATTAGTCTCCACTCGCAGTCGCAATGACACGCGAAATACCTACCTCTCAAGACTATATATGCCGGAGCCTGGTTGCCAGTGTTGTTCCGTTTGTGAGGGGTAAACCAAGCAATACGCCAGGCCTCATGGCAACAGTACAGGCCTTTTCCCCTGGGGTACGAAGGAGGCTATGCCGCTCATAGGGGGCTGGAGCATCACTTGGCGTGGTAAATCCCCACAGCTAGGAGAACGGGCATTGAATTGGCAGGCCGCAACCATCGCGCCAATTCGGCACGGCGGGCTATCGCCGATTTGCCGTATCTCATGCTATGGTGCGCGCCCATGCCATTTTCATAAATGGCTGAGATAAACAGAACAAACAAAGGAGAAATGATGACGATACTGATTACCGGCGCCAGCATACAGCTGGCCCAGGCACAGGCGATGGCCACGATAGAGCGCTTTTCCGCTGCGCAGCAGGCGGGTCGTCCGCACTTCTATTTCAACCGTTTTTGCCTGGACCAAGCGGTCGCAGCAATATTCCGCGACAACATGGCTTTTGTGTCGACAAGCGACTTCCTGTCGCAAGTGGTGGAGCGCGTCGCTGCCGCCCATGCCGAGCTGGATGTGCAGAAGCACGCCTGGCGGGGCCGTACACCGGGCAACTATATCCGGTTTGCCCAGATTCCCCTGGTCTATCAGGCGGCTGTGCGCAATCTGATAGACAACAACAATCCCTTTCCCGGGCATGACCGTGGCCCCCACACCACCAACCCCGGCGCGGCCGGTGCCGGCACGGCGCGCGAGTACGACCTTTCGGCCAGCAGGGACGGGCGCCTGACCATACGCACGCAGGGTGGCCGCCGCGCCTTCTACTACTCACGCCACCATGCAGCCGCGACCTATGAGTACCTGCTGATCACCGACAACGCCAATCGGCCGATCTTCCGGGGCAACTTGCCGCCTAACCTGATGCGCGTACCGGTCTAAACGGAGCCTGCTCGCTCTGTAGGGCCACCTACGGCGGCGATCAGTCCAGTAGGCAAGGGGGCACAACGGCGCTGTTGCCCCTTGCCAGCAAGTGATCTGTTGAATCAAGTCGGCATGACCATCTCATCAGTCTTCGTTCGCTTAGCTGCAGTGACGTTCAATGTCAGAGTCTGAGCGCAAACGCATCAAGCCAGTCGGAATCGCCGCAACAAGCCCTGCAATTCGCCGGCCAGCTGGTCCAGTTGCCCCGCCAGGTCGGCTGCCCGGTCGATGGAGCGGCTGTTTTCCTCTGCCAATTGGGCAATCTGTTCCACCCGGTTGGCGACTTGTCCGCTGGCTACCTGCTGCTCCTGCATGGCAGCGGCGATCTGGTTGCTGTCCTGGCCGGTGATGACGGCCTCGTCGTTGATGCGCTGCAAGGCCTCGGCGGCACTTCGCACCAGTTGCACGCCGCCGTCCATGCGCCCGCAGGATTGCTGCATGGCATCGGCCGACTGCACCGTATCGGTCTGGATATGGTTGATCAGCAGGGATATCTCGCTGGTGGCCTTGCTTGCCCGCTCGGCCAGCTTGCGTACCTCGTCGGCCACCACGGCAAAGCCGCGCCCCTGCTCGCCGGCACGGGCGGCTTCTATGGCGGCATTCAGTGCCAGCAGATTGGTCTGGTCAGAGATATCGCGTATCAGCCCGACTATCTCACCAATGGCGCCTGAGTGCTCGCGCAGGCGGGCCAGTGCGGCGCTGGATTCATCGACCTGCTCGCGCATCTGCTCCATCTCGCCTACTGTCTTGCCGGCGATCTCGGCGCCTTGCCCTGCCAGGCTCTGCGTGCGCATGGCGTGGGTTTTCGAGTCACTGGTGATGGCGGCCACCGCCGAAATGCTGACCGACATTTCCTCTACAGCCGCCGCAATGGCCGATACCGCCTCGGATTGCAGGTGTGAGGCACCGGCCACCTCGCCGGCCGTGCTGGCCATTTGCTGCGATGCGCCGGTTACTGCCACTGCACGCTGGCCGATATCGCCCAAGGTTTCGGCCAGCTTGTCCAGCAGCAGATCGAACGCCCGGCCTATACGGGCCAACTCGTCCGTGCCCGTTAGATGTACCCGTTCGGTCAGGTCCAGATGCTCGCGCACGCCATCCATCACTCCCTCCAACCGCTGGATAGGGTGAATGATGCTGCGGGCCACTACCAACACGATGGCGCCGACTACCAGCAATACCACGGCCAGCAAGCCCAGCGACCAATAGAGCTGCTGGTAAGCCGCATCGCGGCTGCTGGTCGCCGTGCCGGACAGCTCGCCCAGCAGACGGCCCTGCAACACATGCAAGGCATTGATGCGGGCGGTCGAGGTAGCAAACCATTGCTGGGCATCGCCTTGCAACTGCTCCGCGCCTATGGCCGCCAGCGCCTGCTGCCGCAGGGCGGTCGTGCCGGTAAAGTCGGCCGATTGCTGCAGTTCGGCGTGCTGCTGGCGTAGCGCAGCGCCCGCATATTGATCGAACTGGCGGGCACAGACCTGCTGGCGTGCCACATTACTGCTGACCTTGAGCCCCTGCGCCAGGTCTATCTTGCCGGCACTGAAGGCGCCATTGAGCAAGGCCCGCTCGCGGCCGGATTCCTCCTTGTAGCAAAGCAGGCCGATCAGCGCCTGGGTTTGCCGCAACAGCTCGGGTTCATCATTCACCAAGGCGAGTTGATCGACCACGCCCAGCAGCGTTTCGATGCGTTCGCTGTAGGCACTGATGGCGGCAGCCGGCGCCAGGCTTCTGCGGTCGACCTCGCTGCGCACGTTCGACAACGAGGCCAGGCCCGCTACGCTGCGTGTGAGCACCTGGCCCAGCTCGCCGCCGGCCGGATTGGCGGCCAAGGCTGCACGCCAATCTGCAGCGGCCTGATCCGCCTTGGCACGCGGTTCGGTGAGCACGCCGGCATTACCATCAGCCTTGGACAGGAAACCGGCGCTAGTGCCACGCTCAACCTGCAAGGTATGGATCAGCGTGCCGGCGCGGTCGGCCAGCACCGTCAGGCGTGTGGTGGCTTCCAGCTGTTGGGCCAATTGATAGCCAGACCACGCCCAACTGGCTGCCGCCAGCAACAGGCACAGCAAGGGCAGGGCCAGCAGCAACAAGAGCTTGCCGCGGATAGGAATATTCGCCAGTGTCATGTCGTGGACTCCCCATATATGCACCACAAGGGTGGTGCCTTACCGATGCTTGCCACGCAGGCAACAGCCGGTAGCAATATATTTATAGTGACTCCATGGAGGGCTGGCATGCGGGGCGTCCATACCGTCCATCCGATAATGGTGCGCCGCATCAAAACTGAAACGCTGGAGCCGCCCTCAAGGCATGTAGTAGGCTACCCCCTACTCACACAGCGCCAAACCAAGGGCATGAGACAAGTAGGGGAGCCATTGAATGTCGTTCAGCTCGCATCGACGTAAATTGCTGGACGAGACGGTGCCATTCTTGCACCGGGCATCCCATGCGCGCTCTTGCGCGCTGCATGTTGCCAATAAGCTGGGGCTGGCGCGTGAGGCCGTCATCGAACGGGTCGCGCAACAGTCTGGCGTGAGCCTTCACCAGCCTGAGAATGCCGCCCAATTGCGGGCAGCATTGGCCGTGCTGGAGTCCATGCGCCGGACTAAAGAGTCGCCCGATGCTGGGCAGCATGCTGGTCAAGATCAATAGCCCCGCAACAGCGGTCCCTTGCAGCGTTGCTGCCAGGCTGGCAGAACCAGCTTAGCCAGCGCTTACTCGTAAAACCATGCCATGCAAACATTACCGCAACCGTTATTGCCCTTACTCGACGCAGCGCTTTCCGGCGTCATTGAATACGGCTTGCTCAAGGAGGCGGCGCTTGCTTCGGCCGCTTCTGCGCCGGATGTGCTGAATCGGCTTTCGCGTCATGTGGCAATCCAGTATTCATGTGGCGCCATGTGTTACTACGACGCGGACGTCATCATGAATGCAGTCTTCAGCCTTGGGACCAGTGCACCGTACTGGGCTGATCACGATGCAACGATTCCGCAAGCCATGTTCGAGGTGTATTGCGCGTTTGATCAGGGCGAGTATCACCATCCGGGTGATGCCGAGGATGTCGATCCAGAGGTCAAATACACGCAGCAGCTTATTGCCCATTTCCTCGCAGATCAGCAGCACGATGGCTAGCCCCGGCATGGCCTCGCAACTTGTGCTGGCCCAGTGCCAGCTTGCCTTTACGCAGTATGTAACCTATCGATGCATCGCTATGATTGCTGGTAGGACGTTGCAGTTGTCCTGCAGGCCAGGCAGATGAAGGCGTAATAGATGCCTTCCGTACCGTCTTCCATGTCTTGATGATCGAGTTGACCCAGGAACATCATGGTTTGTTCGCAGTCTGGGCACAGGGGATACCGAGCATCCTGTATCCACGTAGGGTGCCCACCAAGCTGCGAGAACGTGGTGGGCAGGAACTCATGTGCGGCAAACAAGGGCGGGCGTTGTGGGCCAGCCCTCAGGACGTTGCTCGGTAGCTTGTCGTATGCGCCTGTATCCGTTGGCAAAGGCGCCGGAAGGATGTTTTTTGGCGACCAATGTGCTTGCCCGCTGTCGTCCACGCATCCGAAAACCGTGGCCGCGCATGTGCAGCGTTCACAGCTGGCGATGGCGACCGACACACGCCAGTTTTCCAGCTCGGGTAAGTCGCAGGCGTTGGGGCTCAGCTCGAACAGGTTGGTAAGTGGCATCGCGCATTGGGGGCAATTGTCAGTGCGCGCTATCGTTGTCCTGATGCCGGAATCCGTAGCGTTGGCGCCTCGCTCAAGCGGCGTACAGGTGGAAAAATACAAGTTGCGTCGTTGGCCGCCGCTGGTCAGTTCCCAGCCCGCCTCACGAGCATAATCCTGCGGGGCAATATGGAGCGTCTCGCCCCAGCAGGGGGGATGACGCACCCATTGGGCGAATTGTTCGACGACCACGGCATCGCCTATCCATGCCAATGCCAACAAGACATGATTGCGCTGGAGTACATCGATATCAGACTCCAGCCGGGCTATCAGTGCATCCCTCACATCAGGTGGAGAACGATGAAACGGTAGACTTGGCCATAGCGTGCCTAGGTCGACAAATCGTCGCAGGCAGGCATCAAGGTTGGTGTCGGTAAAAGCCGCCAGGCAAAGGCTTATCTCTTCCGCTTCCTCGTGGCGCTCGGTACCTGCCAAGCGTGCTGCATGGTCTGCCAGGCAGCGCGCCTCCTCGGCCGAGAGATTGAGGTAAAGCCTGTCTGTTCGCGTCGGGTAGGGTAACCAGTTGATGAGCGGATCGAAGGGGCGAGGGCGATGAACCAGCTTCAGTATTTCGACAGGGCTGGTAATGCCCTCGAACGCATACACATCGTGCCGGTGTGCTTGGATATACGCGGCTTTTTCGCGCCTAGCCGCTGCGTGTACGCAGGGCATGCACAGGCCGTCGTTTCTCGCAGCCGTATCCGGCAAGATCCGGTGCTCACAGCTGGGGTTTTTACATCGTACTCGGTCAGTCATGCGGGCCTTTCGTGGCGTCCAGGCATGCTCAAGCGTGTAGGCTTGGTTGGCTTGGCAAGCATGCCGTCTATCTCGTTCCGTTTCCACAAGCCATGAAAATACGCATGCCGGCACTGGATTGCAAACAGGTAGACGGGCTCCTGGCTATCTATCCGTCTGCCTATACAACGGCGAGTAGATAGACAGCACTTCTACGCCTATGACCAACTTCTGCTTCCCGTCGGTGCGCTGTCTAAGGAACAATATGGCATTGGATGCAGGCTGTGCCGAGCAAGGCGGGGCTGCATCAGCAAGTTGCTGCGGCCGTAGCAAGTAGCAAACCTTTTACCTACGCAAGAAGTTCTCCCCATGAAGATAGAAAAGAATACTGCAGTCACCCTGCTGATGAAGGTGACAGACACCCAAGGCTTTGTATACGACGAGGGCAAACAGCCGACGGCCTACCTGCACGGCGGCTACGACAACCTCTTCCCCAAGATCGAGGCTGCGCTGGAAGGGCAGGAGCCGGGTTACCAGGCCACGGTTGAACTGGCTACCGAAGACGCATTTGGCCAGCGCGATGAAGCACTGGTGACGACCATGCCCAAGGCCGAGTTTCCTCCGAGGGTCAAGGTCGGTGGCCAGATACAGCGCCGGGGGCCGGATGGCGAGCCGCGCTATTACTTTGTCACCAAGATCAAGGGGCCAACCGTGCTGCTCGATGGCAACCACCCGCTGTGCGGCAAAGCCATGCGCTTCATCCTCAAGGTAATCGATGTACGCGCTGCGACTGCTGAGGAAATCGAACACCAGCATGTCCACGGTGAGCATGGCCATCACCACTAGGCTTGGGTAGCCGAGTCCTTGCTGGCTTGGTGTGCCGTCTTGCCATAGCAGAGGCATTGGCGCCTGCCTGGCAGACCTTCGCGGGTTTGCTGGGAGGGCCCTGGCCAGCTGCTGCTATGGCAGTGCCTTGGGCTCCGTAGCATGCTTGATCTTTTGTGCTGTACGCCTGCCTGCGGCGAAGGCCGTGCAGCATGCCATGACCGTAAAGTGATCAGATTAGATGTCCTTGTTTTCTCATGAGATTGAAAATTTTTGGCAGGCCGCTTTCCTCGGCGGCGAGATACGGTGCCGCGAGGGCAAATTGACGCTGGCCGTAAACCCGGCACTCAGTGAGGACAGGCGGGTGATGCTGCTGGCGACCGCGGATGGCCATACGAGTGCCGTCATGACGCCAGCACTGGCGGACCAGCTGGATCTGGGCAGCGGCCAGGGGCTGACCGAGCAGGTATTGCGGCAAAAGCTGCGCGATGGGCAGGTTGCCCTGCATGGCGCCGACTATGTTTTCTATTTTTCCGAAGCCACAAAGCGTGTGCTGTTGGAAGAGGCCCCGGTACACACCCTACGCCAGCTGACTGCGGCTGATGAGGCGGTGTTTGCCGAGTTCCAGGCAGCGGTCTCTGAGCAGGATCTGGACGATGCCTATGTCGAACTCGATCATTGGCTGGTATTCGGTGCCTTCGAGGGCGAGCGCCTGGTCTGCGCCGCCAGCATGTACCCTTGGGAGGGCCAGAAACTTGCCGATATGGGCGTGCTCACGCTGGCGTCAAGCCGGGGCAGGGGCCACGCCAGCCGTGTAGTGCGTGCGATCAGCCGCCATGCCTGTGGTCTGGGCTACCAGCCGCAATACCGCTGCCAGGTGGACAACCAGGTGTCCGCCGCCTTGGCAAGGACGGCTGGGTTGAGTCAGTTCGGGACCTGGGAGGTGATTTCCCCCGATTCGGCGGAAAGCCTGTGAGGAACGCAAGTCATGGCTGGGTGACGGGCTGAGCAGGTACCAGCGCCAGACTGGCGCTGGGCGGGCTTCGTTCATGTCTAGCTTGCTTGGCGTAAATCCAGTATCACCATGAAGGTTAGCCATGGCCGCTGGGCAATCGGGCGCGGCGGGTTTGAAGCACGGCAATGGCGGCCTGCAATAACAATTCCTCAGCGGACCCTGATGTCCGTTCAATCGCTTTAAGGCCTCAACATCCCCCATGCGTATAGAACTAGAACCGCCCAACCAGCCTGAAGTAGTGTCGCTCATTGCGGAGCTGGATGCATATCAGGATAGCTTGTATCCAGCCGAAGCACGTTACGCGCTGGACCTCTCTGCCCTGCAACAAGAGAACGTCGTGTTTGTCGTTGCCAGGGATGAGGAGGGTATGGCCGTTGCTTGTGGTGCCGTCGTTCTGCAGCTTGAGGCGGGCGAGCTCAAGCGCATGTTCGTGCGCCCAGCCTACCGCGCGCAGGGCGCGGCAGCCAAGGTGCTGGCGAAACTCGAAGCGGAATCATATCGGCGTGGTTGCCGCCTGCTGCAACTTGAGACCGGTCCGTATCAAACTGCCGCACTGGCCTTTTACCAAAAGCACGGTTTTCAGTTATGCGGTGCGTTCGGTGACTACCCCGAGCATCCGCTCAGTGTATTCATGCAAAAGAGGCTGGGCGATGGGGTGTCATTGCCCGTCAGTGGGTTGCGTTAGGTTTTTCGCAGATTGGCTGTGACTACCGGTGCGTCAGAACAACATGCCCAGCATGGAGGCCTTGATCGCCGCCTCGGTTTTGTTGGCAGCGTTGAGTTTGCGCATGGTGTTGACCAGGTGGAATTTGACTGTCCGGTCGTCAATACCCAGAATCATGCCCGTTTCAAGATAGGTCTTGCCGGTGGCGGTCCAACGCAGGATTTCCCGTTCACGCGCAGTCAGTTCGATATCGCATTCCGGCATCAGCTTGGGGGCGATCAATTGGGTCATGGCGCCATGTACCAGCTTGGAGATCCAGGCCATCTGCAGTTCCTTGGCGTTGAGCTCTGCTTCATCCAGCGCCTCTCCGGATCGCACCAAGGACAACATGCCGGTCAGGCCGTATTTGCCATGGCAGGGCATGCACCACCCATGGCTTAGACCGTGCTGCTGTGCTTCTTCCCAGAATTCATGGTGGTCCTGCTGGGTCGTAGCCGACCACTGCAGCGGCATGGACTCCGTCAGGCCGTGTTTGACGGTTGGGTCCTGAAGGAAATAGTCATTGGCAACGTAATGCTGCACCCATCTATCTGGGTAATTGGAAAGCAGGGAGAAGCTAGGGGCGCTGACAGGTAGGGGAATGCGCAAGCCAAAGGAGCAATGCTCGAAGCCTAGTTCGACGACGCTCTTCGCGAGTCGTTCGAACAGGACCGTATCGGTATCGGCAGATGAAAACAGCTCCAAGTATGTTTCGCGCCAGTTGGCCATAGCGGTTTATTCCGAGGTTGTCAGCATGCCCGAACGGACAGTGTCAGCGAGAGATCGAAGTGGGTAGGATGCGGCGACGGGTCACTTTTAGGCACATGAAATTAAATGAGAAGGGCATGAAACCTAGCGCTTTAGGGATAGACCCAGGATGGTGGGGGACGCAGTGTCGATCAAACCGGGAGAGGCGTGTATGCACACGCTAGCACCTGATGGATTGATACGGCTGACCTATACGGAACTCCGCTGTGTACGCATTCATCTCAACATGGCTTGGTCGGATATGGACTTGCTTTCAGAATTGCTGCAGCAAGGGGTTCAGGCGACTGATGCAGGTTACTGTGAATATGTTTCAGATGCACGTAAACCTTGCATTAGTTTAGGTTGGGCGTGGTATTTGTACGACCCTTCTGGCGGAATCATGCTGGCACCTGGCGGTATTAGCAGCAATGTCATGCTTCGTTGCGATGCAGGCTATGACTTAGGTGCGATTCAAACGGGGCGGTTACTGGAGTCCTGGATCAATGAATATGATTGGCAGGTGTTGTTTGCATTGGAGGTCATGCCGGCCTGCCCCATTAAGCAGTAATTGCTGATATAGCCACTGAGGCTTATTTGCTTGCCTGTAAAAGCCCCTTTGTCATGCTATTGGCAAAGGGGCTTTTTTGTTTGTAACTGATTGATATGTAAGCAAAAATTCTTATTTTTGCCGTGGGCTATGCGCGTTGGGCTTAAACGTTATTACCCTTATAGGGTTATTGGTGGGGCTAATTACCCTGTAAGGGTATTCGTATGATGAATGCCTGTGCTATGTGCATAAACCGAGTTTTGTTGCGGCATCGGCCCATGTGGTTGGCGAGGCGAGTGTATTGCTTATTGTGGCTTAGACGGAGGGCAGGGAGTTATTCAGTGGGGTTTTTATAATAAAAACAATGAAGTGTGATGCGTTATTCAATTGGCATTATGCTGCGTTCATAGACCGGTACTGCTGCCTGCCCAAATGGGCAGCTACTGCAAATCCTAGCTAACTCGTTAAATGCGCTCCATCCAATAAACAAAAAGAGTGGGTCGCGCGATGTTACAGATGGTTTCTGGCACCCGTGAGCAGCTGCGGGGAGGCATGGAGGTTTCGCTGGCGCAGTATCGCCATCGAGTGTTCATACGTGAGCTGGGCTGGCCCCTGCAGACGGAAGAGGGGCTGGAGCGTGATTCGTTCGATCGCGCCGATACGCTCTATGTGGTGGCACACGATGACCAGGGCCGGGTGTGTGGCTGTGGTCGGCTCCTGCCCACCAGCGGCCCCTACCTGCTGGGTGAGGTCTTCCCGGGTTTGATGGGTGACATTCCGCTGCCGCGCTCGGCGCAGATCTGGGAGTTGTCGCGCTTTGCCATCAGCACGCCCGAAGGTATGCGGCTGACCGGAGAACAGGCCTGGCGCAATACCTGTGCGCTGATGGCCGACATCGTGCGGGTGGCCTCAGAGCAGGGCGCCGAGCGCTTGATCGCCTTCTCCGCAGTGGGCAATGAGCGTCTGCTTCGCCGCATGGGGGTGAATGTCCATCGCGTCTCAGCGCCACAGTTGATCGATGGCAAACCTGTTCTGGCGTTCTGGATAGAAATCGATGAGCAGACGCTATCTGCCTTGGGTATCACGACGGCCAGGCAGGTGGATGCCGGTCGGGGACTGATCACCTGATCCTGATGTGGGTGGTATGGGTAAAGCATTCTCGGGACCTGTTGGTTCCCATCTGAATAGAGCAGGGGGATATTTTGAAGCGGTTTTCCAAGTATTTGGCAATAGCATGCAGCGTCTGCCTGGTTGCACTGGTGACAGTGCTGGGCTTGCTTTATGTGGCGATGGTGCGCAGCAAGCCGCGGCTTGACGGCACGGTGCACGTCGCAGGGGTGCGGCAGGCGGTGTCGATAGAGCGTGATGAGAGAGGTACGCCTGTTATCAAGGCTGCCGACATGCATGATGCCGCCTACGCCATCGGCTTTCTGCACGCACAGGAGCGCTACTTTCAGATGGATCTGATGCGGCGTAAGGCAGCTGGCGAACTGGCCGCGCTCTACGGCAGCCGTGCCGTGGAAGGCGACAAGCGAGCACGCCTGCATCGCTTCCGTGCCCGGGCGCAATCATTCGTGACCCTACTGCCGGCCGACCAGCGGGTGGTGCTGCGCGAATACGTGGCGGGGGTGAATGAGGGCCTCAAGCAACTGAAGGCAGCCCCTTTCGAGTATGCGATGTTGTTTACCTCTCCGCAGCCGTGGCGTGAAGAGGATACGCTCTTGGTGAACATGGCGATGTACATGCTGCTGCAAGAAGACGGTGGCACCCACCCCGAGATGGCGAGGCAGAAGCTGGTGCGCCAGTACGATGCAGAATTTGCCGATTTCATCCTGGCCAACCGCACGGAATGGGATACCCCCATGACAACAGCAAATGCGCCTGAGGCGCGCATCAGCATGGCGCTGCCCAAGTTGCTCAGGCAGCCACTGGCGGTTGCCGCCACAGATGCGGTGCGCGATGGCTGGGTGACGGAGACCGATGGTCGCCGGCGCATGACCGAGAACATCGTCGGCAGCAACAACTGGGTGGTGTCAGGTCGCAAGAGCGTAGATGGGCGTGCGCTGCTGGCCAATGACATGCACTTGCCTTTGCAGCAACCCAATACTTTCTACCGCATCAATATTGCCAGCGCAGACCGACTGGCGCCCGCCGTTGGGGTCAGCGTACCTGGCCTGCCTATGCTGGTGGCTGGCAGTAATGGCAGCATCGCCTGGGGCCTGACCAATGCCAACGGCGACTGGAGTGATCTGGTCCGCGTGGAGAAGTCGGCGCTGGCTGGGGCAAGCAAGGTGATGCGCGAGACCATTGCAGTCAAAGGTGGTGCCGATGTCATTCTGGAGGTACGCGAAACGCGCTGGGGGCCGATAGTCGGGGAGGACGAACAGGCGGCATATGCATTGAGCTGGGTGGCGCACTACGCGGAAGGCAACAACCTGAGCCTGTTCCCACTGATACGCGAGCAGTCCATCGCAGGGGCCAGGCAAATTGCCGCAGTGGCAGGCATGCCACATATGAACCTCGTTCTGGCCGATGCTCAGGGCAATGCGGCTTGGACCATCGCAGGCCGCATACCGCGTCGGGTTGGTCTGGCCGGAACGCTGCCGCAAGGCTGGGGTGCTGGCACGGGATGGTCCGGCTGGCTGGGTGCGGACGAGTACCCGGTGCGCTCCAGTAGTGATCGTGACTACTTGTGGACGGCCAACAACCGCGTGGTTGATGGCGATGATCTGAAGAAGATCGGTGAGGGCTCGCAATTTGCGCTGGGCGTGCGTGCGATGCGCATCCATGATCGCTTGGCATCCAGTGGCAAGCTGCGCGAGCAGGATATGCATGCCTTGCAACTCGATGATACCGCGCCTCTGATGAAGCGCTGGCATGGCCTCGTCAGCAATGTGGTGGCCGATATGCCGGATACGCCAGAGAAGCATGAACTGGCCAAGGTACTGGGGCAGTGGAATGGTCATGCCAGTGTGGACTCTGCCGCCTACCGGGTGGTCCGCCGCTTCCGCGATGAGTTGGCCGATGGGGTGATGCCCGCCTTGCTGCAGGACTTGCTGAAGCGGGAACCCGAGCTGCGCTGGTATGAATTGGTACCCAATTGGGAAACACCGCTATGGCGTGTGGTGTCGCAACAGCCAGCCGCACTGGTGCCAACCGGGCAAGCCAGTTGGGGCGACTACTACCGCCAAGTGCTGCTGGAGAAGGTCTACCAGCCCTACAAGGCACGCTACGGCGGTGACTTGGCCAAGGCGCGCTGGGGCGATGCAAACCGGTCGGAGATCAGGCATCCAATGAGCAATAGCTTGCCCTTGCTTGGCCGCTTCCTCGACATGCCCAGCGTGGAGATGAACGGCGATAGCAATACCGTGCTGGCGCAATCCCAATCGTTTGGTCCCGCAATGCGCCTGGTGGTATCGCCCGGCCACGAACAGGACGGGTTCCTGACGATGCCGGCAGGTCAGTCGGCGAATCCGCTCTCGCCCTATTTCCGTAGTGGTCATCAAGAGTGGCAGCAAGGTAAGCCGCTACCGCTAATGGCTGGCCAGGCTCGCTATCACTTGCGGCTGGAGCCCAAGCGCGTGGAGCCGCCTGTGCCCTAGCCTGCGCCACGCAGGTTGAACCTAGGGATGGCGAGCTCTCCCTCGCCATCCGCTGAATCCGTTTCCGTGTGTTTATGCCCCGCAATGCGGGCGCATCGGGGGTCTGTTGCCTGCGATTGCGCAATCCGCCTGGGGCCAAGCTGTGCCAATCATGGGTAGCAATGCATATGAACCAGTCTAATTCCTGCGTGGACCTGTCACCGGCGCAGCTAGATATCTTTCTGGACCAAGCCATCAATCCACATGTACCGCTCTACAACATCGGCGGCTATGTTGTGTTGCGCGAGGCGGTGGATGAGGAGGCGTTCTGCCGTGCTTTCGAGCACGCAGTGGCGGGCCACGATGCTTTCCAGATCCGCTTCCGTCTTGAGTCCGGCGTGCCGCAGCAATACCTGCAACAGCAGGTGCATGTGCTGGCATTGCATGATTTCACGCAGGCCAAGGTGCCAGCCCAGGCTGCCAGGGAATGGCTGGATGGCTTGTTCGAGTACCGGTTCCAGCTGGATAGCGAGGCGCCGCACCGTTCTGCCCTGGTCAAGGTAGGGCCGCATGAATACTGGTACTGCGCTGTGGCACACCACCTTGTTATTGATGGCTGGGGTTTTGGGCTATGGGTGCGGCGGCTGGTGGCGGGCTATCTAGCTCAGACAGGTCGTGGCACCCCACCTGCCGTACCGGAAACCAGCTTTCTGCAAAGCATTGCGGCACGGCGTCAGCGCCATGAGAGTCGGCCTGCCGCTGCCATTCCAGCCGCCCAGGCAGGCGGCACGGCTATGCCGCTGTTGTCCCCCAGAACGCTGGTAGCCACGCCGCAGCCCAGCGTACGGGTGGTACGCGATCTCAGTGAACAGCAGGTCCAGGCCTGGTCGGCGCTGGCCCAGGCCCATGGATTCCAGTTGCACCATTTCTTGCTGTCGCTGGTGTTCTCCTATTTCTCGGTGTTGAAGCAGCAGGACTGCCTGGTCATAGGCTTACCTACCCACAATCGCCGGGGGCAGGAGAAAACCATCGTCGGCAGTTACGTCAACGTGGTGCCCTGCACGATGTCACTGGCTCAGCAGGGCGGCATAGGCGCATTGATGGCGATGACCAAGCAGGCGATGACGCACTGCGTGCGCAGCCAGGAGGTCTCCATGGCAGAGCGGGTACGCGGGGCTCGCGCCGTGGGTGGGCGACATGCCCGGATGTTCGATCTGCAATTCAACTATCTCAAGCTGGACTACCAGACCGACGAAACCTACCTGCAGACGGAAACGCACTATCTGGCGAATCGTTGGGCGCAGATTCCCTTCTCGTTCAATGTCTGCGATTTTGGCAGCCACCAGGCCATGCAACTGCAGGTGGATGTCAACGAGGCGTACTTCACGCCGATGGAGGCGGCGCTGCTACTGGACAGGCTGATGTATATCGCCGAGCAGTTTGAGCGTGATCCGTCGTTGGTGCTGGACAAGGTCGCCTTGGTCCCGCCGGCAGAGGCGCTGCTGGTGCAAGACTGGGGTCAAGGCAAGGCCTTCCCCCTCGGCGGTATCGACATGGCAACCCGCTTCGATGCCATGTGTGAGCGCTACCCTGAGGCAGTGGCCCTAAAGTCTCATGCCGGCGAACTACAGTATGCAGCGCTGCAGCAGCAGGCGCGCCGCCTGGCTGGCTGGCTGCGTGAGAACACAGCCGATGACACGGCACCGCTGGCAATACACCTGCAGCCTGCGCCCGCTGCGATAGTGGCCTTGCTGGCTATCGCCATGTTGCGTCGCCCCTGTGTGCCGCTGGACCCAGCCTGCCCGCCGCAGCGGCTGATGCATATTCTGGCAGACGCCCAGCCAGCACTCCTGCTGACGGATACGGCAGGGCAAGCCAAGGCGACGATGCTGGGCGTGCCTTGCGTGAACCTGGACGCCCCAGATTTCATCGCGGCCTTGGCACTGACTGATGGTACGGCACTGCTACCGCCCCTGGGGCAGGAGATCGCGACCCTGCCAGCCTCGATACTTTACACCTCGGGTTCCACTGGCCTCCCCAAGGGGGTCATCATTCCGCAGTCGGCCATCATGCGTTTGGTGGATGGCCCTGATTTCCTACCGCTGGGACCGGCCACCGTCACGCTGCAGGCGGCCAATATCGCCTTTGATGTTGCGGCCTTTGAAATCTGGACCGCGCTGCTCAATGGCGGCACCTTGGTGCTGCGAAACAGCAGCATGCCGGATCTGGATGAATTGACCCGGCAGATCGAAGCCAACGGCGTCAACACCCTGTGGCTGACAGCAGGTTTGTTCGATACCTGGGTGGGCAAGCTCAAGGCGGTGCCTCCCAGCTTGCGCTTTGTGCTGGCGGGTGGCGATGTGGTACCGCCAGCCGCTGTCTGCAAGCTGCAAGCCATGAAGCCGGATATCGTCTTCATCAATGGCTATGGCCCCACCGAAAACGGGATATTCAGCGCCTGTGCCGTGGTTGTTGCGCATGGCGACCCCTGTCAGCCCATTCCTATAGGCAAGCCTGTCAATGGTTCGACCTGCTATGTCGTAGATGCCCACGGACGCCTGCTGCCCCTGGGCGAGCCTGGCGAGTTGTGGGTGGGCGGCGCTGGCGTCGCCTTGGGGTATCTGAACCAGGACGAACTGACACGCGCGCGTTTCATCGCTGATCCGGCCCCCGGTATGCCGGGGCGCCTATACAAGACCGGTGACCAGGTACGCTGGCGGCCGGACGGCCAGCTGGATTACCTGGGCCGGCTAGACCAGCAGGTGAAGATACGCGGCTTCCGTATCGAGATCGACGAGATAGAAAACTGTCTGCGTCAACATCCCGATGTGCTGGAAGTGGCGGTGGTGGTGGTGGGTAGCATGGCGGCAGACAAGTGCTTGTGCGCCCATGTACGGCCCCGCGGTGATGTCGAGGCCGGTAGCCTGCCAGCGGCACTGGCCAGCCATCTGCGCTACAGCCTGCCGGATTACATGGTACCGGCCCATATTGCGCTGATCGACCAACTGCCCCTCAACCCCAACGGCAAGATAGACCGGGAGCGCCTGCGCAGCATGGGCCTGCCTCTGGCACAGCACGATACCGCTGTGCACGGCGCCGCCAATGAGACAGAACAGCGAGTCTGGCAGTGCTGGACGAAGGCGCTGCCTGGTACGACACCGTCCCTGGATGACAACTTCTTCGAGCAGGGAGGGCATTCTCTGGCGGCCATGCGCATCCTGGCCGACCTCAATGAATGCTATGGCATCCGGCTGACCTTGGTCGACGTCCTGAAGCTGCCCACCATTCGATTGCAGGCTGAGCGGGTGGATGCATGCCGGGCACTGCTCACCGACAGTACGCCCCCAATACCGCGTAGTGCGCCGCTGGATGAGGTGCCCATGTCGTTCGTGCAGCGGCAGATGTGGCTGAGTCATCTGCTGAATGGCGGTAGCCATGAGTACAACGTACCCGGCGCATACCGCTTGAGTGGCCCCTTGAACCGGGTCGCGCTGACCGAAGCCTTGCGGCGCATCATTGCACGGCATCAGCCCTTGTCTTGCAGCGTCGTACGTCGGGGCCAGACGGCAGTGTTGTGCCCGCGCGATGCACAGGATTTCGACCTGGACTGGCAAGACCTGGCCGCTATGTCGACATCGGAGCGCGCGTCCGTGGTGGCGGCAGCACTGCAGGAGGAGCGGCTGCGCTCGTTTGACCTGGAACGGGATCTCCCTATCCGCGCCCGCGTGTTGGCGCTGGGGCAGGACGAGCATGTGTTGCTGGTGACCCTGCATCACATGGCTGTGGATGGCTGGTCGCTGAGCAAGCTGTTGGCAGAACTGACGGCCCTGTACAGGGAATGCAAGGGCGGTGAGCCCGCAGAGCTTGCACCGCTGCAGTTGAGCTACCAGGATTATGCCCTCCATCAGTTGGCCCAGGAAGGCAGCCCAGCGTTCGAGCAGGCTGCCCAGTATTGGCGTGATCAGCTAGCAGGTGTACCGGTGCAGCATGAGCTGCCCCTGGATAGGGCGAGGCCTGAAAAGGCAAACCACCAGGGACGGGTGCTGCGCGGGCAACTGGACCCAAGCAGCATGGCTGCGGTGCAGCAATTGGCGGCGTCGCAGCAGATATCGCTCTTCTGCCTGCTGCAAGCTGCGTTTGCCGTGATCGTAGGGGAGTACAGCCAGCAGCGCGATGTGCTGGTAGGCACCCCGGTCAGTGGGCGGTTTCATACCGAGCTGTATCCCAATATTGGGTGCTTCATCAACACGCAGCTGGTGCGTACCTGCTACCAACCGCAAGACTCCCTGTTGGCGGTGGCGAGTCGGAATGCGGCGCAGTGGACTGAGCATCTCGGCCATCACCAAGTGCCGTTCTCTCATGTACTCGACGCCCTGGCACCGGCCCAGTCACGTAGCTTCAATCCGCTGTTCCAACTGTGGTTTGTGCTGCATGCCCAGGTGGCAGGCGAGTTGGCGCTGGATGGGCTGGCCGTACAGATGCTGCGTGCAGACGAGGCCAACACCAAATTCGATCTCATGGTATCGGCGGCACCCGGCGCACAGGGCCTGGAGATCGAGTGGCTCTACGCTGAGTCGCTGTTCTCCGAGGCCAGCATGCAGCGCATGCTGGATGGCTACCTGCAACTCCTGCGTCGCCTGCCTGAGCTGCTGCAGCAAGCGGTTTGCGAGATCCCTGCCCAATTGGGCCTGGCTGCGGCGTGGCCAACGGTGGCCATGGCCCATCCCTACGAGACCAGCACCTGTATTGCCGACCGGGTTTTCCACCACGCTAGCCTGACACCCACTGCCGCCGCCGTCCGCGATGGCGATCTGCAGCTGACCTATGCCCAGCTAGCCGACAAGGTATGCCGCCTCGGCTGCCTGCTGGCCGAGTGTGGCGTGGTGCAAGGCAGCCGCGTGGCAGTGTGTGCCGACCGTACGGTGGGTGGCCTGGTTGCCATGCTGGCGGCTCAGGCCTTGGGTGCTGCCTATGTGCCGGTGGATGCCAAGCTGCCGGCAGCGCGCCTGGACTTTGTCCTGGCCGACGCTGACGCCACGGTGCTGTTGGGGTATGCCGAGACACTGTCGCCCATGGCAGTGGGCGCCGTGGATGTGGTACTGCTCGACGGTATAGCCGACCCCGACTGGTTGTCGGACTACCAAGGCACGGTACTGCCGGAGGGCGGCATATCCCCCGATACCGAGGCCTATCTGATCTACACCTCGGGCTCGAGCGGCATGCCCAAGGGCGTGCGGGTCAGCCGCGCCAACCTCGCCCACTATGTGGCAGCCATGACCGAACGCTACGGTTTCGAGGTCTGTAGCCACTATGCTGTCAATTCGGCCTTCCATACCGATCTGGGCAACACCACCTTGTACCTGGGCCTTTGGCATGGTGCCTGCCTGCATCTCATGAACAGCGCACTGATGCTCGATGGCGCCGCCGTGAGCCGCTATGTGCAGCAGCAGGGCATCGATGTCATGAAAATTACGCCGGGGCATTTTGCCGCCTTGTGCGATGACACGCTGTATCCGGCGCCCGTGCCACAGCGTTTCCTGATACTGGGCGGCGAAGTGCTGCGGCGCGAGCTGCTGCAAGCCATAGGCGCTACCTGCCAGGCGAGGGGCTGCCGCGTGATCAATCACTATGGCCCGACCGAGGCCACCATAGGCTGCCTCACCCATGAGATCGACCTGCAATCCTTGCCTGACGTGGCGCCGCTAGGCTTGCCACTACCAGGCGAGGCCTTGCGCATACAGGTAGACGGCAGGGATGTGCCGCACGGCTGCTGGGGTGAGCTGGTAATAGGTGGCCCAGCGGTCAGCCTTGGCTACAACAAGCGAGCCGACCTGACCGATAAGGCCTTCATACAGCTTGAAAGCGCCGGCGGGCAGTGGATACCCCATTACCGCACAGGCGACCGTGTGCGCCTTGATGCCTTGGGGCGGATCGAGTTCGGCGGGCGCTTCGATGACCAGATCAAGCTGCGTGGCTTCCGTGTGGAACTGGCGGAAATCGATACCAGCCTGTTACGCCTGCCCGGCATCAGCCATGCGGTGACCCTGCTCCATAGGGATGCTGCCGGGCAGGATGCCCTGGCCAGCTTCGTGGTGGACTCAGGCCGGTTTGACCTGGCGACAACCCAGGCCGCGCTGCGCCGCAGCCTGCCCGACTACATGCTGCCTCGCGTCATCGTCGCGCTCGACGACATGCCTTTGCTCGGCAACGGCAAGCCCGACCGGCAGGCCTTGCTGCGGCGACTCGGCGAGCAGTCAGTCCCGGTCGTGCAAGGGCCGGCGACGCCAACTGAGCAAACCCTGCACCGGATCATGAGTGGCCTGCTGCAGCGCCAACAGCTCTCGGTCGAACAGCGTTTCTTCGATGCCGGCGGCAACTCGCTGCTGGTCACCCGCCTGGCCAATGAACTGCAACTGGCGATGGGGGTGCATATCCCGGTCCGCCTGCTGATGGAAAACCATTCTGTCCGGTCGTTAGCCACCCTGGTCGACGCCCTGCTGCTGACTACTCGCCCGCAGGAAGCTGGCGAAGACTTGATTGAAATCGAAATCTGAGGAAAGTGCGATGAAGACAACTCCCTACTGCACGCCTGAACGGCTGCTGGAAATCACCTACCCCGTGGTGCTGGAAGGCCAGAAGCTGGGTGACTGGATAAGCCACCACCGCACAGCCATCAATACGCGGCTGGAGCGTGAAGGCGTCGTGCTGATGCGCGGACTCAATGTCATCAGCAGCGGCCAGTTCGCCACCATCGCATCCGGTCTCTTCGGTGGTGAGCTGCTGTCCTACAGCAACCGCTCCACGCCCCGGACCGAGCTGCGGGGAAACGTCTACACCTCGACCGAGTACCCCAAGGAAGAGAGCATTCCCCAGCACAACGAGAATGCCTATTCGCACGAGTGGCCAATGAAGATTGCCTTTCTGTGCCTCGTTGCGGCCGAACAGGGCGGGGCCACGCCTGTGGCGGACAGCCGCGTGGTGTACCAGCGTATGCCAGCGGACATACGTGAAAAGTTTGTGCGCAAGGGGGTCAAGTACGTGCGCAATTACAGCAGCGTGGGCTTGCCTTGGCAGGAGGTATTCCAGGCCGATACCCGCGAGGAGGTCAATGCCTACTGCGAGCGCAATGGCATCCGCTACGAGTGGCTGGACGATGACCAGTTGCGCACTGAGCAGGTTTGCCCTGGCGTGGCCGTTCACCCGCACACCGGCGACAAGGTCTGGTTCAACCAGGCCCATCTGTTCCACGTCTCCAACCATACCGAGGAAAACCGTCAGGCCTTGCTGCAGACCTTTGGCGAGGCGCGCCTGCCCCGGCATGCCTATTACGGCGACGGTGAGCCACTGGAAGAAGACGTGCTGGAGGCCATCCGTACCGTCTACGAGGAAGAAAAGCTGTCCTTTGCCTGGCAGGGCGGCGATCTGATGTTGCTGGACAACATGCTGTATTCGCACGGCCGCGACCCTTACGACGGTGCCCGCAAGGTGCTGGTCGCCATGGCCGACGCCCGAACCTGGAACGACTGACAACAAAGATAACCCCAGGGAGGGGACGATGCAGATTCTCGAGACATTGGCGTACTGCCGTGAACGTGCGGTAGAGCTCAAGCTGGATGGTGGGCGCCTGCGGTTGATAGGCAGCAAGGATGCGGTTGATGACAGGCTGCTGGAGATGGTGCGGGCTAACAAGGCCGACCTGATAGAGCTGCTGCAGTCCAGCCAGCAGGATAAGGCGCAGGCGGCCGTTGAGATCGTGGCCGAGCCAGAGCGGGCTGCGCTGCAGCCTTGCTCATACAATCAGCAGCGACTGTGGTTCCTGCAGCAGCTGGCGGTCCAGCGCGGTGAGAATCAAGGCGCCTACAACGGCGGTAGCGCACTTGAGCTGCATGGGCAGCTGAATCATGACGCGCTTGCCGCCGCCTTGCGCGAATTGGTGGCACGGCATGAGAGCCTGCGGACTGCATTCGTTGAGGTGGATGGCACGCCGTGGCAGCAAGTACGGCCAGTGATCGAGTTGCAATACGACACCCTGCGCTGCGACGCGGGTGATGCGCTGGAACAAGCCATGCAGCAAGCCGTGGCTAGGCCGTTTGATCTGGCGGCCGACACCTTGATCCGGGCGACGCTCTATAGCGTGTCGGCCGAGCATCATGTGCTGCTCCTGGTAACGCATCACATCACCTCGGATGCCTGGTCGCAGGAAATCCTGCTGCGGGACTTCTGCCTGTTCTACAACGCCCATGCCGATCAGGTGGCACCGGCGCTGGCACCACCTACCTGCCAATATCTTGACTACGCTCGCTGGGAGCGGAGCCATCTGCAGGGTGCCCGCCTGGACAGCAAACTGGCCCGCTGGCAGGACTACCTGGCGGATGCACCCAGACTGCATGCGCTGCCCGTCGATATGCCGCGCGAGATCGGCAAGCCTAGCCAGGCTGGACGCCTGGAATACTGCCTGGATGATGGGCTGGTAAGCCAGTTGGGCGCGCTGGCACAAGCGGAGCAGACCACGCTGTTTACCGTGCTGGCAGCGGCCTACTCGGTGTTGCTGCACAAGCTGGGCAATGAAGCCGATGTGGTATTCGGCATGCCGGTAGCCAACCGTACCCGAGCCGAATTCGAAGCCACCAGCGGCTATTTCTCCAACACCGTGGTGCTGCGCAACCGACTACCGCAGGACTACAGCCTGCGCCAGGCAGTGGCCTTGACCAAGGCCAACGTTGGCTTCGTGTTATCCCAGCAGGATGTCCCGTTCGACATGTTGGTAGATGAACTCAAGGTTGCGCGCGACCCGGCCTATTCACCGCTCTACCAGCTGTGGTTTTCCATGCATGAAGGGCGTCGCACGAGCTTGGAGCTGACAGGGCTTGAGACGCGGCTGCGTCCTATCACCCGGCAGCAGGGCCGGTACGACCTGAAACTGGAAGTGGAGCTGCAAGACCTGCAACTGCACCTGAACTGGGAATACGACAAGGGGCTGTTCGAGGGCGATAGCATCACCCGCTTCCAGCGACACTTCGCGCAGTTGCTACGGTATATGGTCAGTGCACCGGATACGGCGCTGTCGGCTTTGACGCTGGAAGGTAGTGAACTGGTCAGCGGTGCAGCGGCGGAGGTTACGTTGCTGCCGGTACGCTGGGCGCAATCGCTGGCCTTGCGTGCCGGGCATCCGGCGGTCGTCGCTGCCGATACCTGCTTGAGCTTTGCCCAGGTAGAGCTGCGTGTTGATCGCCTGGCAGCCTTGCTGACCGAACTGGGTGTGGCACGGGGCGATCGCGTGGGCGTGTGTACCGACAGTGCCGTCGAGGCGCTGATTGCGACACTGGCTTGCTGGCGGCTGGCCGCAGTCTGTGTGCCTATCGATGCCGCATCACCCACCGACGCACTGGAGGCGGCGCTGGCGACGGCGGCTCCGGCATGGGTGCTCACCACACCAGCCGGCGCGGAAATCCATGCCTTGCGCAAGCTGGAACTGGTGCTGCTGCAGGGTGTGGCCAGCGAGGGCTGGCTGGCGGAATATGCCGATGCAACGCCTTCTGCGGCAGCACTGGCGGCGGATGACCTCGCCTGCCTGTTGCCTGCGGCCAATGGGTATGCCGTGGTCAGCCACGGCAACCTGGCACACGATCTGCTGGCGCTGGAGGCGCGTGGCGGATTCGCTCCCGGCATGCACTTTGGCGGTGGCTCAGCCGTTGAGGCCGGTACGGCCATGCAACTGGCCTTGGCCTGCGCCGGCACGTTGCACCAACTGCCGACGGATGCTGCCGAGCTGGCAGGCTATGTGCGAGCACAAGCCATAGATGTGGTCGCCGTCGGCACCGAGCAACTGGCATGCTGGCGGGCCGATGGAATCGAGGTTACGCCGGCCCATGGCTTGATCGTGACCGAGTACCACGATCCCGTAAACCTGGAACCCGCACTGCTGAGGGGCACCCCAGCGGGTTGCCGCGTCATTGCACGTTATGGTCAGCCCGAGACTGGCCTGAGCGGCTTGTTCTATAGCACCGGCGAGAAAGACGGCCTGTCGGCGGGCGGCGGCCGGCCCGGCAGTGTGCAGGCCTGGATACTGCAAGGGCAACAAGCTGCGCCGCTGGGTGCCTGGGGCGAACTGGTACTGGCGGGGCCGTCGGTTGCGCAGGGCTATGCCCATGCCGGAGCAGGGGCAGACCGCTTCTTCCGGCTGGCTGTCCAAACCGATGCCCCGCAGGCCTATCGCACCGGTTTGCGCGCGCGGATGGACATCGATGGCGAAGTGGTCTGTGGCGGCCGTTTCGACGAATGCACCATCAAGAACGGCCTCCGGATAGACCCCGCTGTCACGGTCGCCGCTTTGCGGCGCCTGCCTGCCGTCAAGGCTGCAGCGGTCACCTTCTACGCCGACATGGGCGTCGCGGGCGAACTGGTGGCGCATGTCATGAGCAACGCAAACCCCGATGCGTTGTTGCAGCAACTGAAGCAAAGCCTGCCACAGCATCAGATTCCTCGCCTCATCGTGCCGGTAACGAGCTGGCCGCAGACGCACGACGGCAGGCTTGATCGCGCGGCCTTGCCCGCCCCCGCCGACCTGCAGGGCGGCGTAGCGGTGCCGGCCAGTGAAACCGAGCAGATGCTGCAGGCCATATGGGCCGAATTGTTGGGTCGGCCCAGCATTGGGCGGCAGGATGATTTCTTTGGTCTGGGCGGGCACTCCTTGCTGGCGACACGCATGCTGAACCGTGTCCGTGGCCGGATCTGGCCTGGACTTGCCTTGCCGGCCATCTTTGCCCACCCGGTCCTGGCCGATTTGGCCCGGCACATTGAGCAGGGCCGCGCCAGGGACGCGTTGCAGGGCGGCTTGCAGGCGCCTATTCCCTCCCGGATGGGGGCGGCGCCCGCAAGGCTGTCTCATGCACAGGAACAACTGTGGTTGATAGACAGAATCGAGCAAGGCAGCGCCCACTACAACATGCTGGCGGCCTACCGTCTGGAAGGTAGCCTGGATCAGGCAGCCCTGACCGACGCGCTGGTGCAGCTGGTATCGCGCCATGCGGCGCTGCGCACCCGCTTTGCCGAGGTGGATGGCGAGGTGCGGCAATTTACCGATCATGCCTGGCATCTGCCGGTGCAGCGCGAGGACTATCGTGGCCTGACAGACGTTGATCGTGAAGCTGCGGTTGCCGCGTGGATGGAAGCCGAGCTGCGTCACCAGTTTGATCTGGCCGGCGGCATGCTGCTGCGTGCCAGCGTGCTGCTGCTGGAGCAGGATGTCGCACAGCTGGTGCTGAACATCCACCATACTGCTTGCGACGGATGGTCCATCGAACTGCTGATGCAAGAGTTGCAGGTGCTCTATGCGGCGGCGCCCGACAGTGTGGCACTGGCTCCGCTGGCTATCGAATACAGCGACTATGCCGAATGGCAGCGCGCGCAACAGCAGGGAGACGGCCTGGCGCAGCAAGCGGCTTTCTGGCGCGAGGAACTGGCCGGGGCGGCGCCGCTCCACGGCTTGGCGCTGGACAAGAAGCGGCCGCAGGTGCTGGATCACCAAGGCGGTGCGCTGGTCGCCCGGTTGGATACGGACAAGCTGCATGCACTCAAGCAACTGGCACGCAGCGCCGACACCACCTTGTTCGGCTGCCTGGAAAGCCTGTTTGCGCTGTTTATCGCCCGCCTGAGTGGCAGCGACGATGTGGTGATAGGCACGGCGGTATCCGGTCGTAGCCATGGTGATACTGAGCCCTTGGTGGGTTTGTTCGCCAATATGCTGCCGCTGCGGCACCAGATTGACCGGGATATGCCGGTGCAGGCCTACCTGGCCCAGGCACACCAGCGGCTTACCCGTGCACTGGACCACCAGCACTACCCGTTCGAGTTGCTGGTAAACATGCTGAACCCGGACCGCAGCCTGGCATATCACCCGGTTTTCCAGTTGGCGTTCGGGCTCAAGCAGGCCGAAACCAAGCGCATGACGCTACCGGGATTGTCGGTCAGCCAGGTCGCGAGGACGCAGGCTGACGCCAAGTTCGATCTGATGCTGTCGGCTGTGGAGTCGGCTGATGGACTCAGCCTGGAGTGGCTATACGCCACCTGCTTGTTCGAGCCGGCCACGATTGCAGGCATGGCCGCCCAGTTCAATACCATGCTGGTTGCGTTATTGACCAACCCGGCCCTAGCGGTTGGCAAGCTACCGCTGTTGGCGGAGCAGGATCATGCATTCCTGGCGCAGCATGCCCGTGGTGGTGATGCGGCTGCCTTCGTTGCCAATCTCTATGAGTGCTTCAGCGATATGGCTGCTGCCCAGCCTGGCGCAGCCGCGCTGGTGGATGAGCACGGCACGATGCGCTACGACGAGCTGGCGATTGCCGCTGAGCGCCAGGCCTGCCGACTGGCAGGCAGGGGGGTGACCGAGGGCGACCGGGTAATGTTGCATCTGCCGCGTGGTCGCGAGCTGATTGTCTGCCTATTGGCCATCAGTCGCCTGGGCGCAGCCTATGTCCCGGTGGATGCCAGCTATCCCGAAGCCCGCCTGCGCCAGATTGCGGATGATTGCGGCGCGGCGCTGGCCATTTCGACTGAGCCCATGCTGCCTATGCTGGCTGCGCTGGGCATACCCAGCCTGTCCGTGGCTGCGTTGGCCGAGAGCGTGATGGCGGCGTTGCCCATGCTGCCGGTAGACCCGGCACGGCTGGGCTACATCATGTACACCTCCGGCTCGACCGGCACGCCCAAGGGTGTGGCCGTTCCGCAGGGTGCCATACATCGCTTGGTCTGCGGCAACCACTACATGCAGCTGGACCGGACCACGACCATGCTGCAGCTGGCCTCTGTGGCCTTCGATGCTTCGACCCTGGAGATCTGGGGGCCGCTGCTGAATGGCGGCTCCCTGGCCATCTATAGCGAGCCGGCGTTGGATCTGGCACAGCTGACCGATTTCCTGGCGCGCCATGGCGTGACCAGCATGTGGTTGACTGCGGCCCTGTTTGATCAGTGGACCCACCATCTCGACCAGCCACTGCCGCAACTGCGCCAGGTTCTGGCAGGCGGCGATGTCGTATCGCCTGCCGCGGTCGGCCGTCTCTACGCCAAGCTGGCGCAGGTCAGCGTCATCAACGGCTATGGCCCGACCGAGAATACGACGTTCACCTGCTGCCATACCGTCGAACGCAACAGCCTGGGGGACCGGCCTCTGCCCATAGGCAGGCCTATTGCCGGTACGCATGTGCGTGTCGTCGATGCCGCTGGACAACTGCTACCGGTAGGTGCGATAGGCGAGCTGCAGGCGGGTGGTGCAGGCCTTGCACTGGGCTATTGGGGCAATGCCACGCTGACGGCAACCCAGTTCACGCAGGATGGGCAAACTGGTGAGACCTTCTACCGCACGGGCGATCTGGTGCGTTGGCGTGCCGATGGTGTGCTGGAGTACTTGGGGCGTTTGGATACGCAGGTAAAGCTGCGCGGCTACCGGATCGAGTTGGCAGAGGTGGAGCGCTGCCTGCTGGCCCAGGATGGCGTGATGGAAGCATGTGTCATCGTACGCGAAGAGGGCGAGCGCCAACTGGTGGCCTATTACACGGCCACGGCGGATGGCCAGGCTGATGTCGCCGCGCTGACTGCCATGCTGCGGCGCGCGCTCCAGGCTGAGCTGCCGCGCTTCATGGTGCCGGCCGCTATTGTGGCGTTGCCTCATATGCCAGTCACCGTCAACGGCAAGCTGGATCGCCGTGCCTTGCCCATGCCGCAAGCTTCTGATTACGCCGCCGCCCGGTTTGTGGCTGCAGAAACCCCGCTGGAGCAGTGCCTGGCCGAGTTATGGGCCGAGTTGCTGCGACTGGACCAGGTAGGTGTAGAGGACGACTTCTTTGCCTTGGGTGGCAACTCGCTGCTGGCAACGCGGATGGCCAGCCTGCTGGCCGAGAAAACCGGCTACCGCATGCCCATCCGTGATCTCTTCCAGTACGGCACCATCCGTGCGCTGGCACGTTGGCTGGGCAGCTGCGAGCCCACGGGCGAGCTACAAGCTGTCCAGACCGTACCGCGCACAGAGGCCATGACTGCCTCCTATGCGCAGCAACGCTTGTGGTTCATCGATAGGATGGAGGGCGGCAGCAGCCAATACAACATGCCGGCGCTGTTCGATCTGCACGGTGAGCTGGACCTGCCCCTGCTGCAGCAGGCGCTGCAGGCGCTGGTAGAGCGGCACGAGATACTGCGCACCTGCTACCGCGAGGTCGAGGGTGAAGCCACCCAACTGATCCTGCCCGCCTCGGCCAGGATTGCCTACCACGATCTGTGCGAACTGCCGTCGCCGCAGCGCCCGGCACGCGCCGAGGCTATCCTGCTGGCCGACGCCAAGGCCGATTTCGATCTCGCCCAAGGACCGGTCTTCCGCACTACCTTGGTCAGGCTGGACGAGCATAGCTACCGGATGCTGTTCAACATGCACCATATCGCGTCCGATGGTTGGTCCGTTGGTGTGCTGATGCGCGACCTGGCCGCACTCTACCGTGCGGCTTGCGAAGGCGAAGTGTGCGAGCTGCCACCACTGGCGGTGCAGTATGCTGATTACGCGGCCTGGCAACGCGAACAGTTGTCATCGCAGCGGCGCGATGAACTGCTGGTTTATTGGCGCGAGCAGTTGCGTGATCTGCCTCCGCTGCACGGTTTGCCGCTCGATAAGGCAAGGCCGGCCCGTCTGGGCACCCAGGGGGCCGCGATCCGCACCCGGGCTGCACCCGCACTGGCGGCACGGCTCAATGCCTTGGCGCAGGCCCATGGCGTGTCCCTCTTCATGCTGCTGCAGGCCAGCTACGCCTTGCTGTTGTCACGCGTCAGTGGCGAGTCCGAGATTGTTGTCGGCACGCCCATCGCCGGACGTGACCGGCGCGAGTTCGAGGCCTTGGTGGGCTGTTTCGTCAATACGCTGGTGCTGCGCAACCGCATCCCGCAGCGCGATTCGTTCGCCCACTACCTGGCTTCGTGCCGCGGCATGGTGCTGGACGCCTTCGATCACCAGCAACTGCCGTTCGATATGCTGGTAGAGGATATCAACCCAGTCCGAAGTGCCAGCCATCTGCCCTTGTTCCAGCTCTGGTTTGTGCTGCAGAACATGGATGTCGGTCAGTTGGCACTGCCTGGGCTGAGCATCGAGGAAGTCCTGCGCGAGGAAGTGGCGGCCAAGTTCGACCTGATGCTGAGTGCGACCGAACGCGATGGCGCCATCGAATTCAATTGGGTCTACAACAGCGAGCTGTTTGAACAGGCCACCCTCCAATCCTGGGCCGACAGCTTTGGCCTATTGCTGGAGGCCATCGTCCGAGATCCTGGTGTGGATATCGGCCTGCTGCCGCTGGTGACCGAGGCGCAGCAGCGGCAATTGGCCGGCTATGGCGAACCTATCGAACTGACACTGCCGGACACAACTGTGCTGACACAGTTCCTGCACCAGGCCCATATTGCCCCAGCGCGACTGGCTGTGCGCCATGGCGACAGTGTGCTCAGTTACGGGGAACTGGCCGAGCGTGCTGACCGGCTGGCTGGCTACCTGGTCGAACTGGGCGTGCTGCCGGGCGATCGTATCGGTATTTGCTGCGGCCGCTCGGTTGAACAGTTGATCGCGGTGCTGGGTATCTGGCAGGCAGGTGCGTGCTTTGTGCCTTTGGATCCGCAGGCGCCCCAGGCGCGTCTGGCCATGATGGTCGAGGATGCCGGGGCAAACTGGGTATTGGCCTTTGCCCGCACGGCCGATCTGTTCGATCTGTCCATGGTGGATGTGGTGCTGCTCGATGGCGCCGGGGAGGATGCGCAATGGATGGCCGAATTCTCCGGCAACCCTGACAAGTCACGCAACGATGGTCTGGCCTACGTCATCTATACCTCCGGCACAACCGGACGGCCTAAGGGTGTCATGGTCGAACACGGCAGTCTGGGCAGCCTGGGGGCGGGTCTGGATGCTGTGCTGGCAGGCAACGGTATTGATACACCGTTGCGTTGGGCCTGGAATGCGCCGCTGGTGTTCGATGCCGCGCTGCAAGCGGTGTCCCAGCTCGCGGTGGGCAGCGAACTGCACATCCTGCCGGAAGCGGTGCGGACTGAGCCGTCCCAACTGCTGGACTACCTGTTGCAGCACGATATCGGGCTGCTCGACTGTACCCCCAGCTTGCTGGATCTGGTACTGCAGGAGGCAAAGCAGCGTGGCTGCGCCTTGCCTCACCTGCTGGTGGGGGGCGAGGCCATACACGATGCGCAATGGCAGGAGATTGCCCAGTGGATGGCGAAGAGCGGCAGGGTGGCGCTGAATGTCTACGGCCCGACAGAAACCACCGTTGATGCCACTTGGGCCAGGATAGACCCGGATAGCCGATCCGTCATCGGGTGCCCGCTGCCCAATGTGCGGGTGCAGGTGCTGGATGCACGCCTACAGCCGGTGCCGCCGGGTGCCGTCGGTGAATGCTGTATTGCGGGCCCCGGCGTGGCCAGGGGCTACCTCAATCAAGCTGCCTTGGAACAGGAGCGCTTCATCGAACTGGCCACGGCCGGGGGGGCCGGGCGTTACTACCGCTCGGGCGATCTGGTACGTTGGCTGCCAGATGGCAAGCTGGCCTATCTGGGCCGTCGTGATACCCAAGTCAAGTTGCGTGGCTATCGCATTGAATTGGGCGAAATCGAGCAGGTGCTGCGCGAGTATCCTGCCGTTGCCGATGCAGCCGTGATCGTCTCATCAAGCACGGAAACACTGCTGGCCTATGTGGTGGCACACGGCCAGCCTGTCTTGCCCGAGGCGCTTGCGGCCCACTGCCGTGGCAGATTGCCGGAATACATGGTGCCATCGGTATTCGTTGACCTGCCTGGCCTGCCCTTGAACCGCAACGGCAAGCTGGACATCAAGGCCTTGCCGGCACCGCAGGTGCCTGCCGAGTCGCTAGTGCGGCAGCCTGTCTCGGCTACCGAGCAGGCGCTGGCCGCAATCTGGGCACGCATCCTGAAGCGAACCGAGGTTACGCTCGATGGCAATTTCTTTGCCCTGGGTGGCCACTCCCTTCTGGCTATCCGTATCATCAGCGCGATACGCGAAATACTGGGTGTCGAGCTACCGTTGGCAGCGTTCTTTGCCGCCCCCACGATTGCCCAACTGGCTGTCGTGGTAGATGGGCTGGAGCGGCGTCGGGCATTGCCTGCCATCAAGCCTGTCGCCGATAGGCAGCATGCGCCGCTGTCACATGCACAGCATCGGCTATGGCTGATAGATCGGTTGGAAGGCGGCAGTCCGCAGTACAACATGCCCGCTGCGTTCGAGCTGTATGGCCGTTTCGACGAGCAGGCCTGTCGCCGTAGCCTGGCGCTGATCATGTCCCGGCACGAGATACTGCGCACCTGCTATGTGATGCTGGACGGGCAGCCGGTACAGTACATTCAGGCCGAACCCTCGCTGCCTTTTAGCGTCACAGACCTGAGCGCGATGGCGGCGTTGGAACAAGCCGATGCCGTCGCAGCGCTGCTGCAGGATGATGCCCACCAGCCTTTCGACCTGTCTGCGGACACAATGCTGCGGGTGCAGTTGCTGCGTCTCTCGGCCGAACGCCATGTCCTGGCGTTCAATATGCATCACATCGCTTCGGACGGCTGGTCCATCAGCCTGCTGATCAACGAATTCGTCGAGGCCTACCGCGCCTACGTCGAAGGCGGCCAGGCCATGCTGGCGCCGCTGCCCATCCAGTATGGCGACTATGCCCACTGGCAGCGCCAGGTGCTGGACGACGGTGTGTTGGCGCCACAGCTGAGCTACTGGTCGCAGCAACTTGCTGCGCTGCCCCAGGTGCATAGCTTGCCGTTGGACAAGCCGCGACCCATACGCCAGACCTACCGTGGTTCGGTGCTGACACGCCGTGTGCCGGCAGAATTGCTGGGGGCGCTCAGGCAGCTTTCCATCCGATCTGAAGCAACCTTGTTCATGACTCTGCAGGCTGCCCTGGCAGCCCTGGTATCTCGTTGGAGCAACGAGCAGGATGTGGTGATCGGAACGCCGGCGGCGGGGCGCGGCGAGCAGCAGCTGGAAAAGCTCATCGGCTTTTTCCTCAATACCCTGGTGCTGCGCAGCAATCTGGCCGGCAATCCCAGTTTCGATACCTTGCTGGGCCAAACCAAGGCCAATGTGCTGGCGGCCTTCGAACACCAGGACGTGCCGTTCGAAATGCTGGTGGAACTGCTCAAGCCCGAACGCAGCCTCAGTCATCCGGCGCTGTTCCAAATCATGTTCGTGCTGCAGAACCAGGAGCAGTCCAGCTTTGCCCTGCCAGGCTTGGATATGCGGGCGGCAGAGCGGCAACAGGTGCTGGCCAAGTTCGACCTGCTGCTCAATGCCAACGAGTGTGGTGATGGGCTGGACCTGACCTGGAACTACAACGCCGACCTGTTTGATGCTGCAACGATAGAGCGGATGGCCGATGGCTATGAGCAGATACTGCATGCCGTCGTGGCCGACAGTCGTACCCGGTTGCAGGCGTTGAATCTGTTGCCGGCGGCCGAGGCGGACAAGATAGTCCGGCAGTGGAACGATACGGCGCTGGATCTTCCCTACGAGCAGACCTTGCAAGACCTGTTTGTGGCACAGGTACGGCGGACGCCCGAGGCCGTGGCGGCTATCGATGAGCACGGCCAGCTCAGCTACGCCGAGCTGTTTGCCCAGGCTGCAGCGCTGGCGCAGGCACTGCGTACGCACGTGGTGCAACCGGAAGCACTGGTGGCTGTGCTGCTGCCCAAGGGACGTCTGCAACTGGTGGCTACGCTGGGCATCATGATGGCAGGGGCAGCCTATCTGCCGCTGGATACTGCCTGGCCTGGTGCCCGTCTCGATCAGGTGATGAGCCATGGCGGTGCTTGTGCGCTGGTGACCCTGCCCGACTTGGCAGCCGAGGTTCAGCTTGCGCTGGTGCAGATAGACCTGGCCAGTTTGCCCGCCTTGTCGAGCGAGCAGACCAGGCAGGCATTGTCCTGCTTTGCATCGCCGCAATCGCCGGCTGACCTCGCCTATGTGATCTTCACCTCCGGCTCGACAGGCAAGCCCAAGGGGGTGGCCATAGCGCATCGTTCGGCGGTGAACACCATACTCGACATCAACCAACGCTACGGTGTGGGCTATGGCGATGCCGTGTTGGCGGTGTCGGCGCTGAGCTTTGACCTGTCGGTCTACGACATGTTCGGCTTGCTCGCAGTAGGGGGGCGGGTGGTGTTCCCTGACGATGCGCGCCAGAAGGATCCGCAACACTGGGCCGAGTTGGTGGAGCGCCACCGCATCAGTCTATGGGATTCGGTACCGGCCTCGGCTGAGCTGCTGACGGCACAGTATGAATGGCGCCAACAACAAGGCGGCGGTGCATTACGCACGCTGATGATGAGCGGTGACTGGATTCCACCCACCCTGCCGGCCCGTATTGCCAAGGTTTTCCCCGGCGTCGATATCCATAGCCTGGGGGGCGCGACTGAAGGCTCCATCTGGTCGATCAGCTATCCCATCCGGGAGGACATGAGCGATCGCAAGAGCGTGCCCTACGGCAAGCCTCTGGCCAATCAGGCCTTCTACGTACTGACCGATGACCTGGTGCCGTGCCCGGTCGGCGTGGTGGGTGAGCTGCACATAGGCGGTATCGGTGTGGCCCGCGAATACTACGGCGACGCCGAGCGCACCGCAGCCAGCTATGTCACTCATCCAGGCCTGAATGACCGCCTCTACAAGACCGGTGACATTGGGCGTTACCTGCCTGACGGCAATATCGAGTTTGTTGGCCGCAAGGATCTGCAGGTCAAGCTGCGTGGGTTCCGTATCGAGCTAGGTGAGATCGAAGCGGCGCTGAGCCGGCATGAGCAGGTGGCGGATGCCGTGGTCATGGTGCTGAAAGACCACACCGGGGTACAGCAACTGGTGGCCTATATCTGCCTGGAAGAAAAGGCCGGCGTGGTTGACTGGGCACAACAGCTGCGCGGCTATCTGGCTGCGCTGGTGCCTAACTACATGGTGCCAGCCTATTACGTGCTGCTCGATGCCTTTCCGCTGTCTGCCAACAACAAGGTCGATCGCAAGCAACTGCCCATACCCGACTGGGAGCAGGCCGACAGCAGCTATTGCGAGCCGGAAGGCGATCTGGAGTCGCTGCTGGCTGGTATCTGGCAGCAGGTTCTGGGGCGTGAGCGCATAGGCGCGGATCGCAATTTCTTCGAGCTGGGGGGGAGTTCGGTCCACCTGATCGAGATCGCCAGCAAGGCCAATCTGATGCTGCAACAGGAGATCAACGTGGTGAGCTATTTCGAGCATCCGACCATACGGGCGATGGCGGCCTTCATCAATGCGCGACAACAAGCACCGGCACCGGTGGGTGACACGCCGAAACGGGCCAAGGGCAGGTTAGCCGATCGCCTGGCCAAGCGGGGTACAGCATGAAGACGACACATACAACCGGTTTGGAAATCGCCGTGGTTGGCATGGCCCTGCGCCTGCCCCAGGCCATGTCGCCCGACGAAATGTTTGACCGCCTTTGCCGTGGCGAGGAGCTGATACGTCCACTGGACGACGCGCTGCTGCGAGAGCACGGCGTCAGCGAGGCGGACATCCAGAATCCCGCCTACGTGAAAGCCACGGGCTATCTCGATGGACGCTTCGAGTTTGATGCCGAGTTTTTCGACTACAAGGCGCGCGAGGCGGAGTTCATGGACCCGCAACTGCGGCTGTTGCATGAGTGCTGCTGGGAAGCGCTGGAGTCCGCCGGTTGCGACCCGCAGCTGCATGATGCAGCCGTTGGCCTGTATGCGGGCTCGTCCCAGAACATGCATTGGCTGAGGGCGGTATCCCAGCATGTGGGCGACCGGGTTGGCGATATCTACGATCTGAAGATGCTGTACCAGCGCGAGTTTTTCGCGACCCGGGTAGCCTATAGGCTGAACCTGAAGGGTCCGGCGCTGGCGGTGGATACCACCTGCTCCACCTCCCTGGTCGCCATCCATCTGGCGGCCCAGGGATTGTTGAGCGGTGACTGCGACGTGGCGCTGGCTGGCGGGGTCTGCGTATCGCCACTGCTGAAAGGCTATACCTACCACGAGGGCATGATCCAGTCGCCCGACGGCCACTGTCGGCCATTCGATGCCGACGCCAAGGGCACGGTGCCGGGTCAGGGGGTAGGCGTCGTTGCGCTGAAGCGCCTGGACGATGCCATCGCTGATGGCAACCCCATCCTGGCAGTGCTGAAATCCTCGGCGATCAACAACGATGGTTGCGACAAGGTCGGCTACACAGCCCCTTCGGTATCGGGTCAGTGCCGCGTCATCCGTGCTGCTTTGGCGCTGGCCGAAGTCAAACCCGAGGAAATCGACTTTGTTGAGTGCCATGGCACGGCGACCCGCATTGGCGACCCGATTGAGGTTGAGGCGCTCAGCCAGGCTTACGGCAAGGAGCCGGGCGCTGAGCCGTGCTTGATCGGTTCGGTAAAATCCAATGTGGGCCATCTTGATGCAGCGGCAGGCGTCATCGGCTTCATCAAGACTGTCCTGGCGGTGAAGCACGGCAAGTTGCCGCCATCGCTGCACTATCGCGCTGCCAACCCCATGATGGACTTGGCGCACGGCCGTTTTCGCGTCAACGACGCACTGACGCCACTGGTCCGGCCGAACCGGCCCTTGCGTGCTGGCGTCAGCTCGTTTGGCATCGGGGGGACCAATGTCCACGCCATCGTCGAGGAATATCTCGAACACCGTAGCAGTGAAGCCGACAGTGGCCGGGCCAGGCTGATACCGTTGTCTGCCAAGACGGAGGACGCATTGCGCCGCTATGCCAGCAAGCTGGGACAAGCCGTGGCGGTGCAGCGCCCTGCACTGGATGCGCTGGCCAAAACCTTGCAGCAGGCGCGGCATCATTATCCGGTGCGCGAGTATCTGGTCGCGCAGTCGCATGAGCAATTGCTGGCACAGCTCGCAGCTTTGGCTGACCAGCCCGTCGGCAAGCCGGGTAAGGCGCGCGATGTGGTGTTCATGTTCAGCGGCCAGGGCGCGCAATACCCCGGTATGACCCGCGATATTTATCAGGGCGTAGCGCAGTACCGTACCCAGGTGGAGGCGTGCTTCGCCTTGCTGCCGCAGGCGTTGGCCAGCCTGCTGCGTACGCTGCTGCTGGCTGATGCCAGCCCCGACAACGACGCACTGATTGCGCGTACCGATCTGGCACAGCCGTTGCTGTTCATCGTTGAGTACGCACTGGCCAGTACGCTGATGCAGTGGGGCATACAACCGACCACCATGCTGGGACACAGCCTGGGGGAATATGTGGCTGCCTGCCTGGCAGGCGTCTTTACCCTGCCGGATGCGCTAGCGCTGGTATGCGAGCGTGGCCGCCTGATGGCCGCCGCGGAAACCGGTGCCATGCTCAGTGTGCGTTTGTCGGAAGCGGCAATCGCCAGCTATCTGGATGACGGACTTGAGCTGGCCGCCGTCAATTCTTCGTCGCTGGTTGTCGTGGCCGGTACGCTGGAGCGCGTGGCCGGGATGGAGCGACGCCTGATGCGTGAGGGGATCAGCTGTTCGCGGCTCAAGACCTCGCACGCCTATCACTGCCACATGATGGATGGGGTACTGACCGAGTTCCGTGCCCGTGTCGAGGCAACACCACGACATGTGCCACAGCGCAGCTACCTGTCCAACCTGACGGGTCTGCCTATCACAGCGGCGCAGGCATGCGATCCCGACTACTGGTGTCGCCATCTGCGCCATGGCGTGCGTTTCGCCGATGCGGTGGGCACCCTGCTGGCCAAGGGTCAGCATGCTTTCGTGGAGATAGGGCCGGGCAATACCCTGGCGAGCTTTGTGCGCAGTCATGCGCAGTTCGACCCGATGCAGCTATGCCTGGGCAGCGTGCGCCACCCCCGTGAGACCGAAGCAGACGATGCCGTGCTGTTGCGTACCGTTGGCCGGCTGTATACCGACGGCCATGCACTGGACTGGCAGCGGCTGTCTGCGGGTATCGAAGCTCCTTATATCAGCCTGCCTACCTACGGTTTCGCTGCTCAGCGTTTTGACCAGGTCGCCGGTGCGGCTAGGGTTGCCGCCGAGGCGACCACCGTTGCCACCTTGCCTGCAGTAAGGCAGGAAATCCTGCATCCGCGCCCCCAGCTCAGTACTCCCATGGTGGTACCGGCCAGCGAGATGGAGCAACGGTTGTGCGCAGTATGGCAGGCGCTGTTCAAGCTCGACCGGGTTGGCACGGCCGACAACTTCTTCGAGCTGGGCGGGCACTCCCTGCTGGCGACACGCCTGCTGGCGGATATCCGTGATGCGTTCGATGCCGAGCTGTCGCTTAACGATCTGTTCGAGCAGCCCACGGTCGCTGGGCTGGCCTCCCTGGTGGCCCAGGCGGGTGAGCACGGCGCGCGCTACCCGGCCTTGCAGGCTGCCGATCGCACCTTGCCCATACCCGTATCGTTCCAGCAGCGTCGTTTGTGGATGATAGACCGACTGGGCGGCGGCAGTGCCCAGTACAGCATGCCCTCGCCATTCATACTGCATGGGAAACTTGACCACGCCGTATTGCAGGCCGCACTCGACATGCTGGTGCTGCGGCATGAGTCGCTACGTACCGTATTCCACGAGGTGGAGGGGGAGCCAATGCAGGTCATCCTGCCCGCCGCCCCCTTGCCCATACTGAAAGTGGATCTGCAAGGGCTGGACGCTGCCGAACGCACGCAGCGTCAGCGCGATCTGGTACGTGAGGACGCGCTGCGCCCGTTCGACCTGGCCCACGATCACCCGCTGCGCGTCACCTTGGCGGTGCTGGATGAGCGTGAACACCTGCTGCTGTTCAATATCCACCACATTGTGTCGGACGGGTGGTCCGAAGCGCTGATGGTGAAGGAATTCCGCGAAATCTATAGCGCACTGGCGACGGCGCGCGAGCCGGTGTTGCCCGCACTGCCGATGCAGTATGCCGATTTCGCTGCCTGGCAACGCAACTGGCTGGTGGGGGAGACGCTGGAGGCGGAACTCGGCTTCTGGCGCCAGCGTCTGGCGGGCATGCCGCCTGTCCATAACCTGCCGCTGGACCGGCCGCGTCCCCTGGTTCCCAGCCATGCGGGTGCCATGTCTCGCCGCAAGCTGTCGCCGCAGCTGCTGCGCCAGCTTCGCAATTTCGGCCAGGAGCAGGGCGCCACCCTGTTCATGACCCTACAGGCGGCCTTTGCCTTGCTGCTGGCTCGTTGGAGCAACAGCGAGGATATCGTGATGGGTACGCCCATCGCCGGCCGCCTGCACAAGCAGCTGGAGCCCCTGATCGGCTTCTTCGTCAATACGCTGCTGTTGCGTAGCGATCTGAGCGGTGACCCGGACTTCCGGCAGCTGCTCCAACGCACCAAGGAAATGGCGCTATCGGCCTTTGAACACCAGCACGTACCGTTTGAGATGCTGGTCGAGGAACTGGCGCCGGCCCGGTCACGCAGCCATGCCCCCTTGTTCCAGGTGCTGTTCGCATTGCAGAACTTTGAGCGGGGTTCATTCTCGCTGGAAGGGCTGGAACTGGAACGGGTGGAAGAGACCGTGACCGCCAAGTTCGACCTGACGCTGATCACCGCCGAAGCACCGGATGGGCTCTTTACCGACTGGTACTACGATACGGCGCTGTTTGATGCGCGCACGATAGAACGGATGGCCGACCAGTTCGAGTTGCTGCTGTCGTCCATCCTGGCGCGGCCCGACCAACCGGTATCGCGGCTGCCATTGCTGCCTGAGCAGGAACGCCATGTCCTGCTGCATGATTGGCAGCAGCACCAGCCGGCACCGGCACAGCCGCAGCGTATCGAGGCCATGTTTGAGGCCTGCGCGGCACGCTGCCCGGATGCAGCAGCGGTGGTATTCGAGCAGGAGCTTGTCAGTTACGCCGAGCTGGAGATGCGGGCCAATCAACTGGCGCACCTGCTGATTGCACAGGGTGTAGTCGCAGACAACCTGGTTGCCATCTGCCTGCCACCGGGCGCCGACATGGTAGTTGCCATGCTGGCTGCGCTCAAATGCGGTGCTGCCTATGTACCCATGGATCCTAAATATCCCTTGGGCCGGTTGACCCATATGCTGTCTAACAGCAATCCGTCGGCGTTGGTGACAACGGCTTCCGTACAGCCGGCCATCGAAGTCTCCTGCCCGGTGCTGGACATGGCCAGCCCAGAGCTGACCCGATTGTTGGCAAGCCAGCCTCAGACACCGCCGCAGCGCGAGCTGCAGCGCGTGGATGGACCAGCCTATGTGATCTACACCTCAGGATCGACAGGTGCACCCAAGGGCGTAGTGATTACCCAGCGGCAGATGATGGCATCGCTGGCCAGTCGGTTCGCGCTCTACGAGGCGCCCACCTCGGCGCTGCTGCTCAATTCCATCTCTTTCGATTCCTCCATTCCGACCATTTTCGGCACCTTGCTGACAGGTGGCTGCCTTTGCCTGTGCGATGACAATCAGCGGCGAGATGCTGCGGCAATTGCCGAGCTGATTGAGCGCTGGCAGGTCAGCCATCTTCTCAGCCTGCCGTCCGTCTATTGCGCGGTGCTGGATTTCATCGATGGGGCAGTGATTAGCGGCCGCAGCCTGAAGGTGGTCATCCTGGCGGCGGAGATGTTCACCACGGCAGTCAAGACCCGGCATTTTGCCCACCCCACCATACGGGCCAAGCTGTACAACGAGTATGGGCCGACTGAGTGCAGCGTATGGAGCACCTACTATCTGTGCGATCCGGCAGTCGGAGAGGCTACTGTGCCCATAGGCCGCAGCCCAGGCCATGCCCGCCTGTATGTGCTGAACCACGCGCTCGAGCTGGCACCTATCGGTGTCGAGGGTGAGCTGTACATCGGCGGCGATGGCGTAGGGGCAGGCTATCTGCACCAGCCAGAACTGACGGCACAGCGCTTCGTGCCCGACCCCTATGCCGCGCAGGCTGATGCCCGCATGTACCGCTCTGGTGACCGGGTGCGCTGGCGCGCCGATGGCGAGCTGGAAATACTTGGCCGTATCGATAACCAGGTGAAGCTGCGCGGCTATCGCATCGAGCTAAGCGAAATCGACACCGCGCTGGAGCGGCATCCCGCGGTGGTCCGTGCGGTGGCGAGGGTGGTCGATGACAGGCTGGTCGCCTATGTCAGTCTGGCGGCAGGCAGCGATGCCCGCCTGGCTACGTCAGAAGCCCGGCGCTTTCTGGCGGATGGTTTACCGGACTTCATGCTGCCGCAACTGGTGGTTGAACTGGAGCACCTGCCGCTGCTGCCCAACGGCAAGGTCGACCTGACGCGCTTGCCCATTCCGCAGCCGGCAGCTTTCGAGACTGGCCAGCGGCGACCGGCCAATGCCACTGAGCAGCAGGTACATGATGCCTGGTGCGCTGTGCTCAAGGCCGAATCCATCCCGGTCGATCAAGATTTCTTCTCGCTGGGCGGCGACTCCATCTTGTTGCTGAAGCTGAGTGCGCATCTGAATCGGCAGGGGCTGCGTTTCTCAGCCAAGGACTTCTACGCAGAACCCACCATTGTGGCCATGGCACGCCTGGTCGAAGTGGTGGTGCAAGCGCCAGTCCAGCAACAGCCCGCGCAGGGGGAGCAGGCCTTGCATCCGATGCAGGCCTGGCTATTGGGCGGCGATGCCACGGATCTGCATCATTTCAACCAGTCGGTAATGCTTGAGCTCACTGCCGACTTTTCACTGGCGCATGCTGAACTTGCTCTGCTTGCACTGATTGACCGTCACGATGTGCTCAGGCTCCGCTTTGATATCGATAGCCACGGCCATTGGCGGGCAAACTACCGTACCGACACTGCAGCGCTGGCAGCAGCCAGCCTCAGTACCCGCACAGTCACTGCACAAGCCCAGGGACTGGGGCTGGCGATAGAGCAGGAAGCCGGCTTGATCCAGCAGTCGCTGGCATTGGATGGCCCGTTGATGCGAGTAGTGCACCTGCAGCTGGACGACGGTACGGCGCGGCTGCTGATCGTGGTGCACCACTTGGTGGTCGACGGTATCTCCTGGCGCGTGCTGCTGCAGGACTTTGAGCTGGCCTATCGCCAGGCTGAAGCCGGCGCTGCCAGGGTGTTGCCGGCACGGCCCGCCTCGTTCCAGCAGGCGGTGGCGCTGTTGCAGCAGCGTGCGGCTGCCACCGACGTGCTGGCCGAATTGCCTTGCTGGGAAGCCGTGCTTGGCCACACGCCGGGCGACTGGGGTGTGCCGGCAGTGGGGTTGGGTACCTTTGCCGACGAAGCAAGCGAGACCCTGGTACTGGACCAGGCACTCACCGAATGCCTGCTCACCAGCAGCCATCTGGCCTACGGCATGAACATCGAAGAAACACTGATGGCCGCGCTGCGCCATGCCTGCCATGCCTGGCGTGGTGTGAAACGGCTGGCCGTGGTCATGGAGGGGCATGGCCGGGGTGAGCTGGGTGAGGTGCTTGACGTGGGTGAGACCGTAGGTTGGTTCACCGCTACCTATCCCTGGGTCTTTGGCGATGCTGCGGCAGACCTTGCCGAGTTGTTGCGCGATACCAAGGAGCAACTACGCGGCATACCGGCCAAGGGCGAGCACTATGGCGTGCTGAAGTATCTTTCCGGCCAGGGTGCGCGGCTGGACGACAGCGGTTTCAAAGCCGGCGCCATCTCCTTCAACTATCTGGGGCAGTTTGATCAGGTCGTTAATGCCGGGGGCTTGTTCCGGCCGGCCAGGGAGAAGCCCGGACGCAACATCTCCGCTGATCGGCGGCGCGATGTCCTACTGGCGTTGGACGGCCTGGTGTCGGGGGGGCAGCTGCGCTTCAGCATCAAGTACAACCGGCACCAGTTCGATAGTCAGGCCATAGGCGAGCTAGTGACCCTGCTGCAGGCGTCCATTGCAGCCATGGCGGATTACTGGCAGCGCCATCCGCTGCGGCAGCTGACGCCCAGCGATGTGGGCCTGTTATCCCTGACGCAGGGTGAGCTGTCGCAATGGCAGGCGCAATGGCCGGCACTGAGCGATGTGCTCCCCGCCACCGGCAGTCAGCAGGGCATGCTTTATCAGTCGCTGCGGGATGCAGGGCAACGACAAGGGGCCTTTGTGAACCAGCTGGTATTCGATCTCGATGGGCAGCTGGACATGCTGCGCCTGCAGCAGGCCTTCGCCTGCCTGCCGCATCGGCATGACGTATTCCGCGCCGCCTTTGCGCCCATGCAGCGCGGTGGCATGGCCATGTTGCTGCAGGCAGCCGAGCAGGTCTCCTTGCCGTTCTGCAGCGAAGATCTGGCGCATCTGTCCTTGGCTGAACAGGAGGCGATTATCGCGGCCGAGATGGCCGAAGACCGCAGGCAGGGCTTCGATATCGGTGTGGCACCGCTCAGCCGCGTCACCCTATGGCATCTCGGGGCAGGCCGCTACCGCGTACTGTGGACGACCCACCACGCCATCATCGATGGCTGGAGCCTACCGCTGGTGTTCCGCTCACTGCTCGACAGCTATGCGCAGTCCGGCCAGTTGCAGCCGCCAGGACGTCAGTTCAAGCATTACCTGCAATGGCTGCAGCACAGGGATGTGGGCGCTGCCAAGGATTATTGGCAGCGCCAGCTGGCAGCCATGGACGCACCCTGCCTGCTGCCCAACGACGGCGGTATCGAGGCCGTGTCCCTGGCAGGCAGCCAGAAACATACGCTGGGCTCGGATCAGTTCGCACGGCTTGATCAGCTGGCCAAGGCCAAGGGGGTGACGCTCTATAGCCTGGCGCAATGCGCCTGGGCCTACCTGCTGCACCTCTACACCGGTCGGTCGCAAGTCTGTTTCGGTTCGGTCACGGCCGGCCGGCCGCATGAGCTGGCAGGGGCGGACGCCATGGTGGGTCTGTTCATCAACACCATGCCGGTGGTGCTGGCGGTGGATGGGGCGACGACGCTGGGTGACTGGCTGAAGACGGTACACCAGTCCCACCTGCAACGGCTGGAACAGGGCTATCTGCCCTTGCCCGACATCCTGGCGCAATCAGCACTCGGGTCGCGCACCGCCTTGTTCAACAGCGCACTGGTCTACGAAAACTATCCGGTCGACAGCATCCGTGAGGCGGTCGGTAACAGCAGCGGCCTGCGCCTGAGCGGTCTGCGTAGCGAAGAGAGTACGGGAACCGGGCTGACCTTGGTGCTTATGCCCAGCCAGACCCTGACGCTCAAGCTGCAGTACCAGACCGGGGAGTTCTCCCACACCTGCGCCCAGCAGATCCTGGTGCATTTCACCAGCCTGCTTGCAGCCATGCCGGAGTTGGTCGATGGCCCGGTACATGGGCTGGATGACGCCATACACCAGCCCGAGGAGCCGGCAGAGATCAGCGATGCCGAATTGCTGTCGCTGCTTAGCGAGCTTGATGCCGTATCAGAAGAATAATCAGGGAGCAATACGATGATGAAGCAGGAACACACCAAGCCCGCGCTGCAGGTGTCGGACGAAGCGCGCGCTCGATTGGCAGAACTGACGCCGGAGCAACGCCAGCGGTTGCTGGCACTGACTCGCCAGACGAATGATCCAGGCAAGCTGCATGGCCGTTTCGAGGCGTGGGCCAGGCGCAGGCCGGATGCGATCGCGGTCAGTTGCGAGGGAATGCAGCTGAGTTATGGCGAACTGGATGCCCAGGCAGATGTGCTGGCAAGGCATATCGTCGCCGCAGGAGTAAAGCGGGGCGAGCTGGTGGCGATCACGCTGGACCGTGGGCTGCCGCTGGTCGTCGCCATACTGGGCGTGCTCAAGGCGGGCGCAGCCTACCTGCCTATCGACCCATCGGTGCCGGAGGAACGCCAGCGCTTTATCCGGGAGGATGCACAAGCCCGCCTGGTGCTGTCGGTCTCCCGCTACCGGGCCGCCCTGGCGGACTGCGGTACGCCGGTGCGCTTTCTGGATGAGATGGCAGAGCCCGCACCGGCCGTGGTCCTGCCCGAGGTCACGGGCAAGGATCTGGCCTATGTGATCTACACCTCTGGTTCAACCGGCAAACCCAAGGGCGTGATGGTTGAACACGGCAATGTAGCCCGCCTGTTTACCAGCACCGAGCGGCCCTTCGGCTTCTCGGAACAGGACGTCTGGAGCCTGTTCCATTCCTATGCCTTTGATTTCTCTGTCTGGGAGATCTGGGGGGCACTCCTGTATGGCGGCCGTCTGGTTATCGTGCCGTATGAGGTATCACGTACTCCTGCTGCCGTGGCGGAGCTGCTGCTGCAGGAAGGTGTGACCGTGCTCAACCAGACGCCGACGGCCTTCTCCAACCTGATGACCGAGATGCTGGCCAGGAATGATGCCGGCAAGCTGCGCTATGTCATCTTTGGCGGCGAGGCGCTGGAGCCCAAGCGGCTGGCGCGCTGGGTGGCACGTTTCGGCGATGCGACGCCGGCCTTGGTCAATATGTACGGCATTACCGAAACCACGGTGCACGTGACCTACAAGCGCGTACTGGCCCAGGATGTTGAACAGGGCATCAGCGATATCGGCCTGCCCCTGGCCGACCTCAAGCTGTATGTCCTGAACGAGCGGCAGAAGCCGGTGCCACAGGGCGTGGTCGGTGAGCTTTATGTGGGCGGGGCAGGCGTCAGTCGTGGCTACCTGAATCGCCCCGAGCTGACGGCCGAGCGGTTTATCGACAATCCCTTTGGTGAAATCGGCCGTCTGTATCGCACCGGTGATCTGGCGCGCAAGCGGGAAGGCGGCGTACTGGAATACATCGGCCGCAATGATGGCCAGGTCAAGCTACGCGGCTTTCGTATCGAACTGGGTGATATCGAGCGGCATCTGATCGGCCATGAAGCGGTCAGGGATGCGGTGGTCACGCTCATGGGCCAGGGCGAGGAGCGCAGCCTGGCTGCCTACCTGGTACTGGGACAGCCGGTGAGCGAGGACTGGAAGTCCAGCTTGTACCGCTATCTGGCAGGCGTGCTGCCGGACTACATGATTCCCTCTCATGTCGTGACTCTGGCGGTGTTGCCGCAGACCAATAATGGCAAGATCGACCGGGATAGCCTGCCCCAACCGGGCAGCGATGATGTCTGGCAGCAGCGCTACGTTGCCCCGGTCACCGAGGCAGAGCAAGTGCTTTGCAGACTGGTCGGCGAGCTGCTGCAGCTGGAGCGGGTAGGCACGCACGACAACTTTTTCGCCTTGGGCGGCGATTCCTTGAAAACCGTCAACCTGGTTGCCAGCGCCAAGGCGGCAGGTAGGCATATGACGGTGGCGGATGTGTTCGATTGCCCCTGCATTGCCGATCTGGCGCTGCGGCTACAACAGGATACCGCGCCTGCCGACAGGGTTGTCGGTGCGTTCGAGCTGATATCCGAGGCGGATCGTGCGCGTCTGCCGGACGGAATAGAGGCTGCTTATCCCATGTCGCGGCTACAGCAAGGCATGGTGTATCACAACCTGGCCAGCAGCGATAACTCGCTGTATCACAATGTACTAAATCAGCGTTATCGCGGCGGACTGGACATAGCGCGCATGCGTAGTGCCATGCGCAATGTGATGGCTGCCCACGAGATACTCCGCACATCCTTTCAGCTGCATGGCTATGCCGAACCCCTTCAACTGGTGCATGCCTGCGTTGAACCACCTATCCATGTCTACGATCTGCAGGCGATGTCGGCCGAAGCGCAGCATGCCCATCTTGCCGCTGAACTCGACCGGCTGCGCCTGCAAAGGCTGGACCTGGCTTCGCCGCCCTTGTTCCAGGCACACGCCTACCTGATTGCCGAGGGCGAGCTGGAGCTTATCTGGCTGGAACACCACGCCATACTGGACGGTTGGTCGCTGGCCAGCTTCATGACCCAACTGATGACGGAGTATGCGGCGCTGGAAAAACAAGGCGTCAGCGCGCAGCAATTGCCCCCCGCGCCTTACCGGCTGTTGATCGAGGCGGAGCAGGCTGCACTGGCTGACCCGGCACAGGCCGCGTTCTGGTCGTCCTATATGGCTGATGCTCCCTACACCCAGCTACACACCGAGCATGGTGGGGACCAGACGGCCAAGCAGATCCCGCCGGTTGAGATTCCTGCCGCGCAATTCGCGCATTGCCGCCGGCTGGCCGGTGCCCTGGGCGTGCCGCTGAAATCCTTGTTCCTGGCGGCCTATGCCAAGGTGATCAGCCTGTTCAGTGGCGAACTCGATGTGCTGGTGGGGCTGACCACACACGGTAGGCCTGAGATCGCTGGTGGCGACCACCTGCTGGGTCTGTATGTGTCTACCCATCCGCTACGGCTCGATTGCGGGCCAGCTACCTGGGCTGAACTGGTTAGCCGTTGTTATCGGGCTGAAGCGGATATCTGGGCCAAGCGTTTCTATCCACTATCCGAGATCAAGCGTTTGCATGCTGACAGGGAGCTGTTTGAAACCAGCTTTACCTACAACCACTTTTCAGTGACGGAGCAGGCAGAAGATATCGGTATCGAGGCAACCCGCAGCAAGCGGGCGTTTGAGTTCGAGAGCACGGGCCTGGGCGTTGCTTTCGTGGTGATGGACATGAAGCGCGACCTTGGCCAGATACATGTGTCGTTTGATGCCGCGCGGTTTGATGCAGGCTTTGCCCGGCGCGTGCAGCACTATCTCTGTCTGGCATTGGCCCATATGGTCGAGGGGATGGATGCGGCGGCCCGGTTACTGAGTCAGGACGATGCCGTGCTGACAGCAAGGCTGGCCACCGTGCCTGAGCAGACAGCTACCCCTGATAGCCTGATGTCGGTCTTTATGGCACTGGTGCAACAGCATGCAGACTTCCCAGCCATCAAGCAGGGCGGACGGGTACTCAGCTATGTCGAATTGAGCGCACGTATCGCCGCAGCGGCGCAACAGCTACGGCAGCTGGGCATACAAGCCGGTCAACTGGTGGGCTTTGATACCCAGCCCACCGTGGACATGGTGATTGCGCTGCTGGCGACTTGGCGATTGGGCGCTGTGTTCGTACCGCTGGACCCGGAGCAAAGCCAGTCTCGCCTGTACGATATCGTGACCGAGTCGGGCCTGCGGCATATCGTGGCCGATTCTGGCCGTTGGGTCGGCAGCTTGCCGGAAGGCGTGCAGGTCCATCCGGTGCAGGCCTTGGCTTCCGCCACAAACGAGGGGGCGGCACCGTACGCGATGCCCGTGGTACGCCCCGGCGATTTGGCCTATGTGATCTACACCTCCGGGTCGACCGGGCGTCCCAAGGGCGTCACGATAGACCATGGCAATGCCTTGGCCTACCTGGGCGCAATCCAGCGCCGCTATGGACTGCAGTCGGGTGAGCGCCTGCTGCAGATATCGAATACCGGCTTTGACGTGTTTGTCGAAGAATTGCTGGCCAGCCTGTTCAGCGGCAGCACACTGGTTTTGCGCGAGACCCCCCGGCTACCTGATGCGGCGGAGTTCTGGGCCTTGATAGGCAGCGAGCGCATCAACGTGCTGTCCTTGCCAACAGCTTATTGGAACCTGCTGTGTACCGAGCTGCCGGCAGAGGCAGCAGCGCTCGACTGCCTACGTGTTTGCGCAGTGGGTGGCGAGGCCATGCCGCGTGAGCACGCAGACCGCTGGCTAGGCCGGTTTGGCGGGCAGGTTGCCCTGCTCAACGTCTATGGCCCCGCCGAAGCAACAGTGACGGCAACGACCTTCGATGTCCGTACCTTGGTGACCGAGCCTGATCGTTACAGCGGCGTGCCCATCGGCCTGCCCCTGGACAACGGTCCCTGCTGGGTGCTGGGCAAGGATATGCAGCCGTTGCCGCAAGGCGTGGTAGGGGAGCTGCATATCGGTGGCTTGTCCTTGTCGCCGGGTTACCTGAACCAACCGGAACAGACCCAGCAGCGCTTCGTGCAGCTGGCCCTGGCGGGGATGCCGTCGCAGCGCGTCTATCGCACGGGCGACTTGGTCCGGCTACTGGCAGATGGGCAGCTTGAGTTTGTTGGTCGCAAGGATGGACAGGTCAAGATCAGGGGCTTCCGCGTCGAGATTGAAGAGGTGCGCCAGGTCATTGGCGAGGTGCAGGGTGTGGTGCAGTGCTTTGTCATGCCGGTGCAAGGGGTGTCGGGCGCCAAACAGTTGGCAGCCTATGTCGTGCTGGATGGGACGGGCAGGGAGCTCGGGCTGGATCGCGTCATCGCCCAGGTGAAGGAGCGGCTGCCCGGCTACATGCGGCCCGCATCGTGGGCCTGTCTGGAGTCACTGCCCATGACCGCCAATCGCAAGGTGGATATCAAGGCGCTCCCGCGGCCCGAGTTCAACCCACAAGACCGCTATGTGGCACCCGCCAACGAATTGGAACGTGAAATACAAAGCCTGTGGGAAGACGTACTTGGGCGCTCGGCGCTCAGCGTGGATGCCGATTTCTTTGCCCTGGGCGGTCATTCCCTGCTGCTGACACGCCTGCTGCTGCGTATCAGCCAGTCATGCGATGTGGCGCTATCGATGGCGGAATTGATGCGTGCGCGAACCATACGCGAGATGGCAGAGTTGATTGCCGCCACGCGCAGCATTCGCCAGTCGCTTGAGCACGCCGAGCCACAGGCGAGCGAAGAGATGGAGTGGTAGGCCATGACAGATGCCATTGCAGTAATCAACCGCCTGAATGCGCTGGGCGTACAGTTGCGCATCAAGGACGGCAAGCTGGTGACGCGGGCTGCACAGGGGGTTATTACCGAAGAACTGGGCGCACTGATCAGGCAGCACCGGGATGCCTTGCTAGCCCTGCTGATCCAGCACGAATCGCGTGAAAAGCACGGTGCGCCCCCGATCAGCGCCGGTACGCAGCTCCACTACCCTCCTTCCTATGCCCAGCGGCGCCTGTGGCTGCTGGATCGAATGAACGGTGTAGGTGCCAGTTACAACATGCCCGTGGCACTGCGGGTGGATGGCAAGCTTGACCGTCAGGCCGCGGCACAGGCGTTCCAGGCCATCATCGAGCGCCATAGCGTACTGCGTACGGTCTATGTTGAGCAGGATGGCGAGCCCCTATGCCAGGTGCGCGAGGGTGTCCAGTTTGAGTTGGGATACCTTGAACTGCCGGCAGGCCAGAGCCAGGCGACGGACTTGCAGGCGCTCATGGCCGCAGAGTGCGCGCGCCCCTTCCAGTTGGCGACCGACCTGCTGCTACGCGCCACGCTGGTGCGATTGTCTGAAGAGCAGCATGTGCTGCTGTTGAACATGCACCACATTGCGTCCGATGGTTGGTCCATGGGCGTTCTGGTGGCCGAGTTCACGCAACTGTATGCCGCTGCCACCCACGGGCGTGCGGTGTCGCTGCCGGCGCTGGCGGCCCAGTATGGCGACTACGCCGTCTGGCAGAGCGCCTGGCAGGCACAAGGGGGGCTGAACCGCCAGCTCGACTATTGGCGGCAGCGCCTGGACGGTATTCCACACCTGCATGGCGTACCGACCGACTTTCCCCGGCCGGGCATGCAGCGCTACGACGGCGCAGTGCATGCCAGCACCCTGGATGGGGCAAGCACGGGCAGGTTTTGGCAGCTCTGCCGTGAAACCGGCACGACGCCCTTTATTGGCCTGCAACTGGCATTTGCCCTATTGCTGTCGCGCTGGAGCAATGAGCGCGAGGTGGTTTTCGGCACGCCGATTGCCAATCGCCTGCGTCCCGAGCTTGAGGGTTTGATCGGTTTCTTCGTCAATACCCTGGTGCTGCGCAATACGATCGATGCCAGCAGCTCGTTTCGGCTTGCCCTGGCAGAAGCCGCGACGCGGATTGCGCAGGATTACGGCAATCAGGACGTGCCTTTCGATCTGCTGGTGGAAACCTTGAACCCAGAACGCTCCAGCAGCCACCCGCCGCTGGTGCAGATCATGTTTGCCATGCAGAACAACCAGTCGGCTGCCGTGACACTGGATGGCTTGGCGCTGTCGGCCGTCACCATGCCGGCCCACACGGCCAAGTTCGATCTGACCTTGAGTGTGGCTGAGCATGACGGCGGGCTGGCCCTGCAATGGGAGTACTGCAGCGCCTTGTTCAAGGCAGAAACCATAGCGCGCATGGCGGCGCAGTTTGAACTGCTGCTGCAGTCACTGGTGGCCTTGCCGGATACGCCGCTGGCAGAAATAGACATGTTGCCGGCCAGCGAACGCCAGCAATTGCTGGGTCAATTGGCAGGTGCTGAAACGACCGGCGTGCGGGACTCTGTACCACAGGTCTTCTTCGAACAGGTAAAACGCTATCCGGATCGACCTGCCTTGGTCGACGGCGAGCAAACCCTGAGCTACGCCGAACTGGGCCAGCGCGTGCGCCAGCTGGCGGATGTGCTGACGCAGCACGGCTTGCACGACGAACAACCGGTCGGCCTCTATCTGGAGCGCGGTGTCGACATGGTGGTGGCTATGCTGGCGGTGTTGCTGGCGGGTGCCGCCTATGTGCCGCTCGATACCGCTGCACCCATGGAGCGCATAGGCCTGATCATCGAGGACGCCGGTTGCGAACTATTGCTGTGTTCCCGCCGGACAGCGCCCTTTGTCGCGAGCCTGGCAACCACCATGATCGTAGGTGAGTGCGACGGCGGGGTTAGCTTTGATGCACCGCTCGTCATGCCTGCTGCAGGCGATGGCCGGCGCCTGGCCTATTTGATGTACACCTCGGGTTCCACCGGCATGCCCAAGGGGGCCATGGTCGAGCAGCGGGGAATAGTGCGCCTGGTTTGTGCACCTGATTATCTCGATATCACCCCCACCGACATTGTTGCCCAGGCTTCCAGCAGTGCCTTTGATGCCACCACCTTTGAAGTCTGGGCAGCACTGCTTAACGGTGCCTGCCTTTGCTTTGTCCCTACCGATACGCTGCTAGACCCTGCTGCCCTGGAGGCGACGCTAACGCAGCAGCGTATCAGCATCCTGTGGATGACCACGGCGCTGTTCAACCAGACGGCGGCCTTGAGGCCAGGCATGTTTGCCGGTCTAAGGTGCTTGCTGTTTGGCGGCGAAAAGGCAGAGACGCAATCGATCAACCGTGTCGTGGCAGCCGGCAAGCCACGCCATCTGCTGAATATGTATGGCCCCACCGAGAACACCACCTTCACCACGGGGTACGAGGTGCATGCTGCCTTGCCGCATGCCTGCCCCATAGGGCGCCCGATCAGCGGTACCCGTTGCTATGTGCTGGGCAGCAATCAAGAGCTGCTTCCCTATGGGGCGGTGGGCGAACTGCATGTGGGGGGAGAGGGCGTCGCGCGTGGCTACCTGAACCGCCCGGAGCTTAACGCCGAGAAATTTCTGCGCGACCCCTTTGCCGCAGGCGGCACGCTGTATCGAACCGGCGACCTGGTGCGCTGGCTGGCTGATGGCACCTTGCAGTATCTCTCGCGCATGGATCATCAAGTGAAGATACGAGGCTTCCGTGTGGAACTGGGAGAGCTTGAACATGCCTTGCTGGATCTGGGCATGGTGAGCGAGGCCATGGTCATGGTCTGCGAGCATCCTCAGAAAGGCAAGTACCTGGCCGCCTATGTCGTGCCGGCACAGGGCGTGCAATGCAGCGCGGCTAGCCTGCGGGCCGCACTGCAGATTCGTCTGCCCGCCTATATGCTGCCAGCGGCCATCGTGCTGATGCCTGCCATGCCTATCAGTGCCAATGGCAAGGTTGACCGCCATCGCCTTCCACCCGCCGAATCTGCCTTGCTCGCCGATACCGGGCAGGTGGCCGTGCAGGGCGCGCTGGAAACAGCCCTCGCAAGCATCTGGTGCGATGTCCTGGGGTTGACCACGGTAGGTGCGACCGACAGTTTCTTCGAACTGGGCGGCAATTCATTGCTGATGATGCGGCTATGCAGCCGCGTACGTGATGAGCTGGGGGTGGACGCGGCTTTCGCGGTGTTCCTGGGGCAGCCTACCATTCGGCAACAGGCGGCCTGGCTATCGGTTCAGGACAGGCAGGCAACGGGGCGGGCGATCGAACCGCAGCCACCCGCTGATGACTATCCCTTGTCGTTCTCCCAGCAGCGCTTGTGGTTCGAGGCATTACTGGGCAATAGCACAAGCTACAACCTGCCGGTGGCGCTGAAGCTGGATGGCCGCTTGGACACCGGGGCCCTGGCGGCAGCGCTGCAAGCATTGGTCTCCCGTCATCAGATACTCCGCAGCCGCTATGTCAACAGGCAAGGCGTTGGCCGCCAGCAGATCGCGCCGCTTTCCGCTTGGTCCATGGTACAGGTGGACTTGAGCAGCCATGCCCAGCCCATGGCGGTGTGCATGCTGGCACTGCAGCGCGAGGTGCTGCAGCCCTTTGATCTGGAGCAGGGCCCCGTATTTACGGCGACGCTGTATCGCTTGGGTGACAACGAGCATGTGCTGCTGCTGAACATGCATCATATCGTTGCCGATGGGTGGTCCATGCAAGTCATCTCGGCGGAGCTGGTTAGCTTTTATCGGGAACGGGTGCGGCACGAGACAGACACGGCCGTACCGCCGCTCCCCATACAGTACACCGACTTTGCTGCGTGGCAGCGTGCCCAGGCCCAGGATGATGCGGCGACCCATGGCCTGGACTATTGGCTGGAGGCGTTGGCTTTCGTACGCGAGCTGCCGCTGTTGCCTACCGATGCCCCCCGCCATGCCGCTGCGAGCTATCCCCTGGGGGAGTCCAGCTTCGCCATGGATGCCGATACCACAGCTGCGCTCAAACGTATTGCGGTTGAGTACGACACTTCGCTGTTTGTGGTGCTGCTGGCCATCTACAACCTGGTCATCGCCGACTACAGCAAACAGGACAGCGTCGTGGTGGGTACCGACATGGCAGGTCGAGACCATGCAGAGACAGAGCGCCTGGTTGGCCTGTTCGTGCACCAGCTAGCGATCGCCACCGACCTGCGTGATTGCAGCGATTTCCCTCAGCTGTTGCAGCGTACCCGGACCAATACGCTGGAGGCTTACGGTCACAAACACGTACCGGTAGAGCAGATCGTTTCCGCCTTGGGGCTGGAGCGAGGCCTCTCACAGCATCCCCTGTTTCAGACCAAGCTGGTATTCCAGAACTTCCCCGCATCTGGCGAAGCCGCCATGCCGGAAATCACCCTGCAGCGGCTGGTGCTCGGCAACCGCAGCTGCAAGCTAGACCTGATGTTGACCCTGGCCGAAGCGGACGGGGGGCTGCGGGGGGAGTGGGAGTTCAATGCCGATTACTTCAAGCCGCATACGATCCGCGCCCTGGAAACGAATCTGCTGAGCATGGCAGGGCAGATTGCCGCACAGCCGGGCAGCACCCTGGCCGCAGTGCGCAACACCTTTCTGCAGCGGCAGCGCGATGAGATCGACAGCCTGCGCCAGCGCCTTACGGGCGCCAACCGCCTGCGCAAACCTATCCCCTCGGTTTCCTCCCACGAAGGAGTTCTGCCATGACGGCTATCGATGTTGCGGCGCGTCTATCGCGCCTGAATGCTGTGCGTAAATCAGTTGCAGTGACCGACTTGATCCTGCGTAGCGAGCTGCAAGGGGGGCAGACCCGCTTGCGGCTGTTTGAACCGGCGCATGCTGCGGTGGACCTGATCGGCTGGCTGCAGCAGAACCGCCCCGAGGTGGAGGCGGCGCTGCTGCAATATGGGGGCGTGGTGTTCCGGGGCTTTGGCGGCGATGGCAATGGGCTGTTCCAGGGGCTGGTCAAGGCCACCATTCCGGATATCCAGCCTTATATGGAAGGGGCTACCCCGCGCACCCAGCTGGGTGAGGGTGTCTACACCTCCACCGAGTTTCCGCACGATCAAACCATCGCCCAGCACAACGAGTTGTCCTATGTCATGCGCTGGCCGATGAAGATCTGCTTTGCCTGCCGAACCGCACCGGCCCAAGGCGGCGAGACGCCACTGACGGATGTCCGCCGGGTGCTGGCGAATCTGGATCCAGCCATCGTGCAGCAATTTTCCGAGCGTGGCTGGATGCTGATCCGCAACTATGGCAATGGTCTGGGACCGAGCTGGCGCAAGGCTTTCAATACCGATGACCTGGATGAGGTGCGGCGGTACTGCGCACAGTCGGACATCGCCCTCGAAATATTTGACGAGGAGCACATCCGTACGCGGCAGGTGCGGCCTGCGATACGGCAGCACCCTGTCAGCGCCGAGCATGTCTGGTTCAACCATATTGCATTCTGGCATCCCAGCAGCCTGCCCGAACCGGTGCGGCAGGGGTTGCTGGCTCAGTTCGCACATGACGCGCTGCCCTATGCCACCTGCTGGGGCGACGGTCAGCAGATCGACGACGGCATCATCGCCCATATCAATGCCGCCTATCGGCAGGCCACGCTCGTCACTCCCTGGCAGCAAGGCGACATGGTGCTGCTGGACAACATGCTGATTGCCCATGGCCGTAATCCCTTCCAAGGTCCTCGCGCCATTGTGGTTGCCATGGGCCAGCCCTATGTGCCGGCTCAGGCCGCTCACCCAACCTGGGATAGAACAAAGTGAACAACCTTACCGAACTCGCCGTCGCCACACAGGACGGCTTTGCCCTTTCACCCCAGCAGCGCAGCCTGTGGACGCTGCGCTCCCGCGAGGATAGGCCGGTCCACTGTCACGCGATTGCCGGCCACTTGGGCTGCGCACTGGAAAGTACGCAACTGCGGCACCGCTTGCTGGCCATGCTGGCCGAGCACGAGATACTCCGAACCCGCTTCGCACGGCAACCTGGCCTGCTTGAGCCCATACAGGTGCCGCTGGCCTATTCGGCCGAGATGCTGAGCTTGCGCGAAGAGGATTGGCGTCACCTGGATGAGGCCACGGTGGCGCAGATGAAGACTTTGCATTGGAACGAGGCCAGCGGATCGATGCGGGTGGAAACCGGCCTGGCCGTGCTGGCCGCTTTGCTGCCCGATGGTGGGCAGTACCTGATACTGGCTGCGGCCCCGCTGGCGGCAGATGCCCGTACGCTGGTCCAGCTGCTGCAGTTGCTGGGGGGCGCTGTGCTGTCGGAAAACGCCGAGCCTATCCAGTATGCCGACCTGTCGGCATGGCTGGAGGAGGTGGCACTGGCTGACGAGAGTGAGGCTGGGCGGCGGTTTTGGCGTAGCCAGCAGGCGGCGCCCACCGGCAAGGGGCTGGTTTTCGATACGGTAGCGAAGGCCGGGCCGGCAAGGCTGCCGCAGGCGCGCCGCGCCCTGCCGGATGCGCTCTGCCTAGCGCTGGCGAGGCAGGCCGAGCGCTGGGGGCTGCCGGTGGAAGATTTGTACTTCGGCAGCTGGCTGTGGCTATTGCAGACCTTAAGCGAAGACCAGGTCTTGCCGGCGGTGACACGCATCATGGATGGCGTAAGCCTGCCGGAGTTGGCGTACAGCCTGGGGCCGTTGGAGCGGGCGCTGCCATTTGCATTGCCCGAGGGCTGTGATCTTCGCACTCCCGCCAGCTTTCTGGCAGTGGCCCATGCCAGCGCCGAAATGCGTGCGCAGCAGGATTGCTTCGTGGCGGAAGGAGGGGGTGACGCCACTCGCTACGCCTTCCGCATGCTGACCATGGCCAACCAGCTAGCATGTCTCGATGCGCTGTCTGTAGGCAGCGGTGCTTGCCGGGCTATGGGCTCGGTCTGGCTGCAGCAGGTGCATGGCTGCCTTCTGGTAGAGTCGGGTGCAGATAGCTATTCGCAGGCTACTATCGACTGCCTGGTCGAACAGTGGTACTGCCTGCTGGAAGTGCTGGCCGACACCGAAGCTGAAGCCGAGCTGGGCCTGCGGTTGATGCCTGCCTTGCAGGCGCAAGTACTGGCGCTGGGCCAGGGTGCGGTCGTGCCACTTGAGGCCAACGCCAATGTGGTGGCCTGGTTTGAGTCTGCTTTGGCGGGCACTGGCCAGGGTGCGGTGATGGACGATACGCATCGCAGCCCGCTTGCTGAGATCGACGCACGTGCCAATCGACTGGCCAGGCAACTCCGGCAGGAGGGGATAGGCAAGGGGCAACTGGTCGGCCTGTATCAGCACCGCTCGCTTGGCTACGTCGTGGCGATGCTGGCGGTGCTCAAGGCTGGGGCGGCCTATATACCGCTGGATAGGGATTACCCGAGCGAGCGCCTGGCCTACATGCTGGACAACTCGGGTACCGGCCTGGTCCTTGTTGACGGAGACACCCTGCCGCAGCTGACCGGTCCATCTACCGGAAATGCCCGATTCCTTGCATTGGCCGAACTGGAAAGGGCCGCCGCAGCGCAGCCAGACACCCCGCTTGGCGTGGCAATATCCGGCGAAGACCTGGCCTATGTGCTGTACACCTCAGGTTCTACCGGCACCCCAAAGGGGGTGATGATTCCGCACCGTGCCCTGTTCAACCATATGCGCTGGATGATAGGGCGTTTCGAATTCTCCGCTGCCGATGTCTTTCTGCAGCGCACCTCGTCCAGCTTCGATGCGTCGGTCTGGGAGTTCTGGGCACCGCTGCTGGTCGGCGGCACGATGGTCATTGCCAGGCAGGACAATGCCTACGACCTGGCCTACCTGATGGATCTGATGGCGCGGCGCGAGGTCACGGTGGCGCAATTCGTGCCTTCGTTGCTGGATACCCTGGTGGATTACCCTGCGTTTACGGCACTGCCTGCGCTGAACCGTGTGTTTGCCGGCGGCGAAGCACTTACCCGGGCCCTGCGACAGAAATGTTTCACCAGGCTGTCAGCCAGCCTCTGCAATCTGTATGGCCCTACCGAAGCCTGTATCGACGCCACCTATCAGCTATGTACACCCAATGATGGCGAGGCTGCCGACATAGGCGGCCCCATAGACAATACACAGGTCATCGTGGTCGATGCGTATGGGCGCCTGGCAGGCATCGGTATCCCTGGCGAGCTGTGCATCGGTGGTGCCGGCCTGTTTTCGGGTTACCTGAACCGTCAGGATCTGACCGATGAAAAATGCTTCGTGCCAGACGGCCTGGACCGGCTGTTCTACCGGACGGGGGATCTCGCCCGGCTGCTGCCCGACGGAGCGCTTCGTTACCTGGGGCGGATGGATCAGCAGGTTAAGCTGCATGGTCAGCGGATCGAGCTGGCGGAAATCGACGCCGTACTGAGCACTGCACCTGGCGTGCAGCGGGCCATCACGGTAGTGGCCGAGGGGGCGCAACTGGTGGCCCTGGTGCAAAGCCATGCAACGACCACCCAGGCGCAACTGTTGGCGCACGCGAGCCAGTTTCTGCCTGCGTACATGGTGCCGTCGCGCACGCTGGCCATCCAGCAGTTTCCGATCTTGCCCAATGGCAAGCTTGACCGTGCTGCAATGGTGAAGTTGGCCGAAGCCGCGCAGGAGCGGACTTCCCTGGAGCTGCCGCAGACACGGCTGGAGCATGTGTTGCTGCAGGTCTGGCAGCAGGTGCTGCGGCGCACCGCGATCAGTGTCACCGACCGATTCTTCTCCATCGGCGGCGATTCCATCCGCAGCATCCAGGTCGTATATGAGGCTAGCCAGCAAGGGCTGGCACTCACGGTCATGGATATTTTCAAGTTCCAGACCATCCGTGCCCTGGCCAGCTACCTGGCCAGTGGCGGTGTGGCAAAGACGGCCCAGCACATCATCCCTGCGGGCGATCCTGTTCCGGGCGGATTGCGGCAGCTTTATGAAGATGTCTATCCGGCTACCGAGATGCAACGCTACATGATAGCGAGGTATGCCGAGGATAGCGCCCGGCACGGCATCTTCCATGCCCAACAGGCCCTACGCATCCACATGCCTGGGCTGGATATCGGGGTACTGGCAGAGGCGATTCTTGCGGCCAGCGATGCACCTAACTTCAAGACCCGTTTTATCGCCCACGACAGTGCCTGCTTTCAGGTACAACTGCCCGCATCCGGCGTGACGGTCGTCCAGCGCGACTTGCGGGCACGGGATGCGGTAGCGCAAGGCCAGGCCGTACGGCAATGGCTGGAGGAAGACCAGCAACACGGCTTTGATCCATTCGATCTCTCCGCACCGCTGGCACGTGCCGCAATCATGCAGCTCGCCGCCGACCAGGCCGAGGTGGTGTTCTCCAACCATCATGCCATCCAGGATGGCTGGGGAAACGTGGTTTTCCTGAACCGGGTATCGCGGTACTACCGCGACGCTATCCAGGGTGTGGAAACGGCGGCATTGGCGCCCGTGAATGTCTGCAAGGAATACGCGCTGATACAGCATGCACTGGTGCAAGACCCGGAACAGACGGCTTTCTGGCGCCAGCGGATGGCAGGGATGGCCGCCAGCTATCCCGTCACCGCTACGGTGGCAGGGCCTCGTTATGCGGCCCAGACCCAAGCCATTGATACCGGCTTGGTGCATGCCGTCAACCAGCTGGGACAGGCTCACAATCTGACGGCCAAGGCGATCTTTCTGACCGCCTACATGCAGGCACTCCATGTCCGGGGGCTAAATCCCGTCATCGGTGTTGTCAGCAATGGTCGCAGCGAGCAGCTGTCTGATCCGTTCCACGCCATGGGTCTGTACTGGAACCTGATGCCATTCGGCACGCGTCTGCCGGAAGGCGAGGGCGTAGATCGTAGCATCTGGGTGCAGGCGCAATTGATGGGACTGGAGCCCTACGCCCGCTTCCCGCTGCCATGTATCGAGGCGCTGGGCGAGCCTTCGCAGCGTATCGGAGCCAGCTTCAACTTCGTCAATTTCCATAACGAAGACCTGGGTGAGGGTAATGCAGCCATCACCGGCACCTACGCGCTGGATAACTTTGGCTTCCCCATAGGCATCACGCTGGGCGTCGAACCGGATGGCGGCGTTTCCTGCCTGCTGCAACTGGATCGGGGCCTTGCATTTGGCTTGCCGGACTTCTTCGCGACCTACAAGCAGTCGCTTTGCAACCTCACTGGCCATGTGCTGGCTAGCCAATCCTGAACTCGGACAACAACTCATGCTTTCTTACTTCATCAGGAAACTCGGGAAACTTCTGTTACTCGCCACGGTGAGCAGCGGTGTTTCCGCCTTGCTGGCACTTAGCCTGTTCAGCATGATCTCGCAGACCAAGGGCGGGGCTTCCCTGCCATACAGCCCGTTGTACTACGGCGCGGTCTGGGGCATCTGGCTGCTCATGACGATAGGTACCTCCACACTGCTGTCGCGTCTGAGTGCCGATGCGGTATTCCAGATCCGCGTTTCTCTGATTCGGCGGATATTGGGTACGGCCTATGACAAGCTGGAACGGGCGGGTTCGTCCCGGCTCTACAACGTACTGATCAGCGACGTGACCAGCATTTCCAATGCGTTCTCCGAGTTGCCCACCTTTATCTTCAATCTGATCTTGCTGGTCAGCTGCCTCTCCTACCTGGCCTATCTTTCGCCCATGCTGTTCGGTGTGCTGGCGGTGGCGATAGGTATCTCCTTCATGGTGTCGCGCACCTTGATAGGCAAGCTTGCCCGGCGTAGCCGCGACATGCGCGATAGCCAGGACGCCATGATGGATGGCTACAAGGGCATGCTGGAGGGCAGCGCCCAATTGGCGGTGGATGCTGCGCGCAAGCAGCACTACTACGAGCATGATCTGCAGCGGCGGGCCGAGCAGTTGCGCAAGCATGAGCGCGGATTCCGGATGATGTGGGATCTCAACCGTGGTGTCACCGTGGCACTGGTATTCCTGTTGCTGGGGGTGGTCACTGAGGCAGGACGCCGCCTGGGTGATCAGGGCTTGGTGATGAGTTACGCGCTCATCATCACCTACTGTGCCGGGCCGTTCGGCATGGTCATGAACCTGCTGCAGCAGTTTGCCCACGCGCGCGTCTCCCTCAGCAAGATCGATAGCCTGCAGATCGATGGGGATAAGTCGCTGGCAGCACCGGTAGCCCATGCGCCGGCCTGGAACACCATCCAGTTTTCCCAGATCGAGTTCACCTACAGGCAGGAAGGCGCTGAAGCCCCCTTTGTGCTGGGTCCGCTGGATCTCGAGATACGCAAGGGCGAAGTCATCTTCATCACCGGCGGCAATGGCAGTGGCAAGTCCACCTTCATCAAGCTGCTGCTGGGGCTGCACGAGCCGAGCGCAGGCAGCATCTACATTGATGGCGTCAAGCAGTCATGGGCGGACAATGAAGGCTACCGTGCCTTGTTCTCCATGGTGCTGTCGGATTTCTACCTGTTTGGTCAGGTACTGGATGGCAGCGGCAAGGCAGCAGCCGATGCGCAAGTCGTCTCCTTGCTGGAACGCTTCAAGATGGCCAGCGTGGTCAAGGTCCTTGGCGGCGTGTTCGATACGGTGCGGCTGTCGCAGGGCCAGCGCAAGCGCCTGGCGTTGGTATCGGCCATATCGCGCGAGCGGGATATCTACGTTCTGGACGAGTGGGCGGCCGATCAGGACCCGCAATACCGGCGTACCTTCTACGAGGAAATCATTCCTTGGCTGCAGCAGAGCGGCCGAACCGTGGTCGCCGTGACCCACGATGACCGGTACTTCCCTATCGCTGATCGTCGTGTCGATTTCGAAGCCGGCCGGATCAGGCTCGAGAGTAATCGTTTCCCCAGTCGTACCGACCAGACGGTGGCCACGCCCGACTACGCCACGGTCAGTGCCTGAGTCGATGCCGGTGGACGCATCAACGGCATACCCAATCCTGTAAACATGATCGCTAGCACTTCCCAATGGAGTTACGCATGAATGCTCAGACCGTGTCAGCCCCTACCTTGGCCGATTCCGCGAGATTTGCCTCGCTGGTACACCCGTTCACCCCGGCGGATTTCCTGGCGGGTAAATGGCCCAAGGAATTCGTCCATATCACCGGTCCGATGTCGCGTTTTGCAGAGATCGTCGAGCACCCCGATTTCGCCGGTGTAGAGTCGCTGCTGCGCAGCCCTTTGCAGGGCTCGATACGGGCCGACTACACACGAGAGGATAAGCGTAGCGAAGAGGACATCACCCCGGACCGGGCCATCGAGCTTTATCGCGCTGCCTGCACCATCTACATGACGCGGCTGGCTAGCGAACCGATATTGCAATGGACCCGGGAGCTCGATGGCGCGCTTGGCCTGCTGCCAGGTACTACCCAGGTCAATGCCTTTGCCTCCATGCCAGGACGTGGCCTGTCGTGGCACTGGGATCCACAGGAGCTGTTCATCCTGCAGCTGAAGGGACGCAAGGTTTGGCATGTGGCCCCCAACGACTACATAGATTGGCCCACCAAGAGTGGCCAGGCAGGCGCGGAAAAGCGGCCTGATATCCGAATGCAGCTGAAAGACCCCCAGCGGCCGGTGGAATCGCCCAAGTCCTGGGACACCATCGAAATGGAGCCCGGCTCGGTGATGTTCTTGCCCAGGGGTTACTGGCACACCACCGAGAACATAGACGAAAGCCTGCACCTGGTTTTCCAGGTCAAGCTGCTGTCCTGGCGGGATGTGTTCACCTTCCTGTTCGAAAGCGTGCCGCAGTTCTACGACGTGCCCTGGCGCCAGCCTACCCTGGCCCTGAGCCCCGATCGCTTGTTCGAGCAGGGCTTGCAGGAGTTCCAAGAGCGTTGCTCGGCCCTCGGTTCGCTGGCTTCGCCGCACGGCATACAGTCTTTGGCCAGGCTGTTTGGGAATAGCCGGGCCTGATGCCATGACCAGGCTGTAGTCGGGTGGGCACGGTTTCAACTAAAACCTTACAACTAATTTATTACAACTAATCTTTTAGTTGACGTGGCAGGTGGCGACCTATTTAATGGTTGCCATAGAACGGAAGGAACCGACCATGACAAGACCGACTGCAGCTGCACTGACCGATGCCGAGCGCGAACTGCTGGAAGTGCTGTGGCGCAAGAAGCAAGCCTCGGTGCGTGAAGTGACGGACGAGATAGCCAAGAAGAAGTCGGTTGCCTACACCACGGTGTTGACCATGTTCAAGGTGCTGGAGAAGAAGGGACTGGTTACCTATCACCAAGAAGGCCGGGCCTTTATCTACACCCCCACCATCAGTCGGGGAGAAGCGCGGAAGAGCGCGCTGGAGCGCTTGCTCAAGCAGTTCTTCAATGGTTCTCCCCAGGTGTTGGCGCAACACCTCATCGAGCAGCATGAGATGAGCCCCGACGAGTTGGAAGCGCTGAAACGCCTGGTGGCAGATGCCCCGGACGCCGAAGAGGATGGAACACAATGAATACGCAATGGGTGACGCTACTGCAGATGTTTGTCATGCAGCATCTATGGCAGAGCACGGCGCTGCTGCTGCTGGCGGCAGTTGTTGTGAGGATGCGGGTGTTCGGTGTCACCGAACGATCCTGGCTGTGGCTGGGCATGCTGGTACTGGCGGCGCTGGCACCGCTGGCCATGTTTGCGCCTGGGCTTGCCTTATCCACCATGCCAGTGCCCGCGCCGGTGCCCGCGCCAGCAACGGCCATGACGGCAGCGCCGCAGGCCTTGCTGGCGGCAGGCCAGTTGGCCACCCAACCGGCGGTTGCCACGAACGTCGACGTGGGCATCAGCACGGTGGCGCAGCTGGGGTTGCCTGCCGACACCTGGGAGCTGCCGGCCTGGTTGATCGCGGCGGTTCTGACGGTCTGGCTGGCTGGCAGCCTGTGGCAGCTTGCGCGGCTGGCACAGGGCTGGTGGGTCTCGCTGCAGCTCAGGCGGAGTGCCCGGCTTGCACCCCAGTTGCAACGCATGATGCAGCAGCAGCTGCCTGCCGGCACCGCCATCATGGCCGTGGAGAACCTGCCTGGCCCCATGGTGGTGGGCCTGATGAAGCCCTGCATCCTGATGCCCAGACAGCTCCAGGCAGATCTGCCCGATGCCGTGCTGCGGGACGTGCTCAACCATGAGATTGCCCATGTCCGTCGGCGCGATCTGTGGAGCCTGGTGCTGCAGCGGCTGATCATGGCTGTTTACTGGTGGAGTCCAGCTTTGCGCGCCATCTGTACACGGCTGGAACTATCGCGGGAGATGGCCTGCGATGCACTGGCTGCCCAGGCGGCTGGTCAGGGCAAGGCGTACGCAAGGTCGTTGTTGACCAGCATGGAAAGCGTGGCCAGGCATCAAACCCATCATCTGCTCGCAAGCGGGATGTTCAGTTCCCGCCACGGGCTCAATCAACGTGTGGAGGAGCTATTAAGCATGGATAAAAAACAACTGAAGATCAGGCAAACCTGGACCCGCCTAGCCTGCGTATCACTGCTGGGCGCGGCGGCAACACTGGTATGGGCTGCTACGCCGCGCATCCAGGAGACCGTCGAAGATGCCACTCAGGTGGTTAAGGCAGCGCCCGGTGTGATTGAACTGGTGGAGGCCGCCAAGGCCGGCCGGCTAGATGAAGTGAGGCAGTGGCTGGAGCGCGGGGTGGACATCGACGCCGGGGTGGATGGTGACGGTACCGCCTTGATTGCCGCAGCCCGCGCAGGCAAGGTGAAAGTGGTTGAAGAGCTGCTGGCCCGCCAGGCCAAGGTCAATCTGGCCTGGCGCAGTGACGGCCTACCCCTGACCGCCGCCAGCGCCAAGGGTCATTTGGCGGTGGTGGAGCTGCTGCTGCGGGCTGGTGCCGACATCAATGCCGCTGGCCCATATGACGAAACTGCCTTGATCAATGCGTCACGGGGCGGTCACTTGAAGACCGTGCAGTACCTGGTTGCCAAGGGTGCCGATGTCAATCTGGGCGTGATGGCCGATGGCAATCGCTGGCGCACCCCATTGAACCAGGCCAAGGATGCCGGCACCCGGCAATTCCTGTTGGGTGCGGGAGCTAAACCAGACTCGCTGGCAGGCAAATAGCGCACTACGGCACCAGGCCGACCTGGTAGCCGATATCGGCGGGTCCGGTGCGTTTTGGGCACCGGATCAGCCTAGCCCCGATCTCGATCCTCGCGACTGACGCAGGCCGATAGCACTACCCCCGAAAGGTACGCTGCATCGGAAGGCCGACTGCTGCCCGGAATGGGACCGAATCACCCTGATATCCACCGAATTCTATGAGGAATGCTATGAAACGAGGCTTGCTTGCGTCGTCTGTGGCGACACTGTTTGCCCTGACGACGGGCCTGTCTGGCAAGGCCGAGGCAGCGATCGTGATTGATGGCAAGGTCAATGAGTCTGAGTGGGCGCAAGCCCAGCAATTTTCCAACTTCAAGATCACCGAGCCATACAGCTTGACCGACCCGGATAGCGGCACGGCGACACAGGCCTATCTGCTCTCCACCCAAGCTGGCATCGTCGTGGCTTTCAAGTTGGAGCAAGCGCCGGGCGTACCTCGCGTCAAACCGCGTCTGCAGCGTGATCAGACCAAGAAGTCGGACAAGGTCAACGTCGTCATCGATTTCGATGGTGATGGGCTGTCGGCCTATAGCTTCAGCGTGGGCCTGTCCGGGGCCGTCAGTGATGGCGTAGTCACCAACGAAACCGAGCTGAATCTGGATTGGGACACCGACTGGAGTTCCGCAGTGACAGAAACGGATGCCGGGTGGCAGGTTGAGATGCTGATTCCCTGGACGGTCGCACCAATGCGTGGTCCGGCCAGTCCACAGCGTACTGTGGGTGTCTATTTCAGCCGTAGCCTGGGCCACAACGGCGTACTGCAGGCACAGCCGGCTATCTCGATCGAGCGCGGCCGCTTTCTCTCGGGGTTTGAGCGCATAGAGATACCCCAGTACCGTACTGCTTTGTTCCACTACTGGCCCTATCTGACGGCCAACCATGATCTGCTCAACGACAAGACGCGCTATCGCAGTGGTGTGGATGTATTCTGGAAGCCCTCGCCCAACTTCCAGCTCAGTGCCACGGTCAACCCCGATTTTGGCCAGGTCGAGTCTGATAGCCTGGTGATCAATTTCGATGCAGTAGAGACATTTTTCGGCGACAAACGACCATTTTTTACCGAGAATCAAAGCATATTCAGCATGAATACGGCGGATTCCGGCAAGTTGATACACACCCGACGTATCGGTGGTGATGCCGATGATGGCACGGGTGCCAGTGATATCAATGCCGCCGTCAAGCTCAATGGCTCGCAAGGTGGCATGAACTACGGTGTGCTTGTGGCGACGGAAGACGGCAAGGCCGGGCGAGACTTCTATGTGGCGCGCCTGCAATACCCGCTTTCACCGAAGCTCAGCCTGGGCTGGCTCGGTAGCCTGACTGATCGCCCCCATCTTGATCGAACCGCCAATGTCCAGGCTGTCGACCTCAGCTGGAAGCCCGACTCGGCAATCTCGGTTGATGCCCAGGTGCTGGGCAGCTTCATCAAGCAGCGTGGGCAAACTACCAATGACAGCGGTGCACGCCTGGTGCTGGGCTGGAATCCGTCGAGTAATTGGAGTTACGAACTGGAGGCGGCGCATTTCGGCAACCAGCTCAATTTCAACGATCTCGGCTACCAGCGCCGTGGCAGCCTGAATGAGCTGGAAGCCTCGGCCCAATATATACACCGCAACGGCGACAAGCAGTCGCTCTTGCGCAGCAGCCGCTGGCAACTGGAAACTCAGGCTCGCGCCAATGATCGCGGTGATCGCCTCCCTAGTGTTGCCGTGCTCAACAGCTACCTCAACTTCCGCAGCGGCGAGTTGCTGTTCCTGCAAGCCAGCGCCAGTAGTTCAGGTTGGGATGACACGATATCGCGCGGCAATGGGCTGTGGCGTCGCCCCAGCAGGCAGAACTACGAGGCGCAGTTTCTGAGCCGACGCTATGGCGATTGGGCTTTCAGCGGTCTGGTGAGCCTGATCCCACGCGGCATGTCGGACAAGCTGTCGCGCATGGCCGGCATGACACTCAGTTGGTACCCCAGCGATAGCTTTAACGCCGAGTTCGAGTTTACCCCGGAGTGGACGCGTGAATGGCTGGTATGGGATGGCGGCCGGAATTTTGGTCGTTACCAGCGCAAGGCCGATTTTGGCAGCCTGAGCCTCAACTGGTTTCCCGGCAGCAAGCATGAGCTTAGGCTCAAGTCCGAATGGATAGCCATGCGTGCCTCGAACGGGCAGGGCTATCAATTGCAGCCGACGGGTAGGCTCACTGCCACCGGTCAGACCAAGGCCGATTTCGACATCAACAAGTTTGGCCTGCAGCTACGGTATCGCTACTCACTCGGGCCGCAGTCGGATCTTTTCCTGGCCTATTCACGTGGCGGCAGCAGCGAGCTGGACCGCAGCGAGATCGGCACCGTCGACCTGTTTGATGAGGCACTGCGGCTGCGTGATTCAGACCAGATCCTGATGAAGATGCGCTATCGCTTCTAATCTCGGCAGGGCTGCCGTGTGCTGTTGCGGTGGATGGCGGCCCGCCTTTTGAGGATGACATGCAAATGAAAACCACACCTTGGCTTGTTCGACTGAGCGGCTTATCCAGTGCCTCGGTAAGGCTGTTTGCCTTCCCCTTCTCTGGCGGTAGTGCAGGAGCCTATGCCTCTTGGGGGCAATGGCTGCCTGCCGAAGTCGAACTCCATGGCATACAGTTACCGGGGCGCGGCATGCGTATGGCCGAGCCCTTGATCGGGGACTTAAGGACAGTGGCCACGCAGTTGCTGCCCGCCTTGCTGCCCATGCTGGACCGCCCCTATGCCCTGTACGGGCATAGCAACGGCGCACTGATGGCATTTGTCATGCTCAACCGCCTGCTGCATGCAGGTGCGCGGCCGCCTGAAGCCATCATACTCTCGGCCAAACCCGCGCCGGGTAGCGACCGTAGCCGTGCCCCCATGAGCCAACTGCCCGAGGCGCAGTTCCTGGAAAAACTCAGGAGCCTGGATGGCACCCCCCCGGAACTGCTGGCCGACCCCGAGATCATGCGTCTGTTCGCCCCTGCCATCCGTGCCGACTTTGCCTTGGGCGAGAACTATGTAGCAGAGTCCTTGCATCCCGGCATCCGGCAGATACCGGCGCTGATACTGGCTGGCGAGCAGGATGAGATGGCGGTCTCCGACGTTTTTGCCTGGCGGGAGATGTTCGACCAGGCCCAGTGTTTGTCCATGCAGGGCAAACACTTCTTCATCAATAGCAATCCCCAGTTCCCCTTGGCCTTCCGCCGCTATTGCAAAGCAGTGGGCGGCCCGCTGGGAGGGGTTTTCCGGGCAGCAGCAGACGCTGTGGTGTAGCTTAAGGGGGCTGATGGCATCATGATACGAACCGCCATGCGTTTACAGGCTGCAAAGATTGCGCCGGGTGTGCTGCTGCAAGCTGAACCGGCCGCCGGCCGTGTCCGCCGACTACGGGTGCGTATGGCAGACGGCCGCTGGCTGTCGGCCAGCCTGGTGCAGTTCGAACCCCAACAGTTTGACGGCATGGCATTTGCCACCCATGGCATAGACTGTCCGCCTACCATCGCGGCCAGTGTGCGCAAGCGCCAGGCTGAGTTCTTTTTTGGCCGGTTGGCTGCAGCGCATGCCCTTGCCGCGCAAGGTCTCGATCCTGCACCTATCCCCATAGGGCCATCGCGTGAGCCACTGTGGCCGTTGGGCGTGGTGGGCAGCATCTCGCATAACGACGAGTATGCCGCGGCCATGGTGTTGGATGGGCGCCGCTTTGGCGGCGTGGGTATCGACATTGAGCGTACGGTAAGCGCCGACATGCAGCCCGCGCTGCTTGCCACCGCTGTCTCCGCCGCAGAGCTGCGCTACCTGGAAACTCTGACCACCGAACTGCCCTTGGCTACCTTGCTCACCATTGCGTTTTCTGCAAAGGAAAGCCTGTTCAAGGGTGCGTTCCGCCAGGTAGGCCGCTTCTTTGATTTTGACGCAGCCCATCTCTCCTGCCTGGATGTCCAGCAGGGGCGGCTCACCCTGGTGCTGCAGGAAACCCTGTCGGTTTACCTTGGGGCAGGCAAGGCCTGTGAGATCAGCTTCGATTTCATCCAGCCGGACACCGTCTTTACCAGCTTTGCCTGCCCAATTGCAGCGTTTGTGCCGGACAAGGTCCAGCTGAGCCCGACCTGCTCGCGACGCCTGGTAAGCGGCTGAATGACCCCGCCCCGACCGTATCAGTCGTCCAGCGTCTCGTGCGAGGCAATCTCGCCTTGTTTCCAGTAGCTGGCGGCGCGCACCCGTGCCTTGTCCCATCCCCGCTCCAGCAGCAGGCTGCGTACGGCCCTGACCATAGCCAATTCGCCGGCTACCCAGGCATAGCCCTGGCCCGCAGGCGTGGCCCATTGCTGCAGGGCGGCGAGCATGCTGTCCGCCTGTCTATGGGGGCTGTCTGCCGTCATCCAGGTAAGGTGCAGTTGGGCGGCGCTCTGCAGCGTGAGCCGAGCCGCTTCGTGGCCGACAGACAGGAAGGCATGGGCCTGGCAGCCGACGGGTAGCTCCTCCAGCCTGCGGGCAATGGCGGGCAGGGCGCTTTCGTCGCCGACCAGCAGGTGCCAGTCATGGCCGATGGGAATGACGAAGGAGCCACGTGGCCCGCCTATGCCTATGCATTGCCCTGGCTGGGCTTGCGCGGCCCAGAGGGTTGCCGGTCCCGCATCGTGCAGCACGAATTCGATGTCCAGTTCGCCGGTCGCGGCATCGTAGCGTCGTGGGGTGTAGTCGCGGGTGATGGGTTTGCTGCGGCCCTGGGGGTAGACGGGGCCATCCGGGCCCAGGGTCGGCAGGGCGGGTGCAGTTTCGCCAGGGTGGGGCAGAAAGACCTTGAGGTGATCGTCGAACGAGGCCGAGATGAAATCGGCCAGGTCGTCGCCGGTAAAGGTGATGCACACCATATAGGGCGAAAGGCGAACGACCCGGCGCACCTGCAGCAGCCTGAACTTCAGGGGGTGCCGCAGGCGTTCTACGGTCAGCGGTGTGGAGGGTGTCATGGAGGAGTCCTGTCTGTGGAGTGGTGGCTCTTAGGGATGCACCCAAAAGGCCACCACCGTAGGGAGGGCGGTGGCCTGGCTTGATATCAGTAGCGGTAGTCCAGCGTGATGCCAGCGGTTCTCGGCTGGCCCACGGTGCCGATATTGGAGCTGCGGCCGGTATTGACGTGATAGAGCACGTCTTCGTCGGTTGCGTTTTTCATATAGGCCCGTATCGTGTAGCTGCTGGCCGCGTAGCCGGCATTAAGGTTGACGACGGTGTAGCCGCCGGCCTTGAATGCCGGGTTGTTGTCGATCTCTGAGTAGTAGTCACCGGTGCGGTTGAGATCGGCACCGACAAACCAGCCACTGTCGAAGCGTTGCTTGAAGCCCAGGTTGGCGGTCAGCCTGGGGGCGTAATTGAAGTGAATACCCACGATGGCAGGGCTGCCGGCGGGCGCGCCGGTGACCTTGGTATTGAGCAGGCCCACCGAGCCGAATAGCTCCAGGTTGCGGGCGGCCATGCCATTGATGCTGATCTCCAGGCCGTAGCTGCGACCCTTGGGGATGTTGACGAAGCGGCGGTTCAGCAGGGCCTGGTAGTCGTCGTAGCGGTTGAAGAAGAGGTTGGTGTTGAGGTTCAGGCGTTTGTCCAGCAAGACCGAACGGGTGCTCAGCTCATAGGTGCTGACCTCTTCCTTGCCGTACTCGTAGAACTCGCTGGTGATCCAGTCGATGCTGCCGGCGCCGGGGTTATAGCCTTTGCGGGCAGTGAAGCCCAGGGTGGTTTCGGGCGACAGCCGGTAGCTGAGGCCCAGCTTGGGCAGCAGCATGGTTTCGCCGATATCGGTCCGGATATGGCCGGCCCAGGGGCGTCCCGGCCAGGCCATGACGTCGCGGTCCTGTTCCTCGCGTTCGATGCGGCCGCCCAGGATCAGATCCAGCTTGCTGCCTAGCGCGATGGTGGATTCACCGTACAGCGCCATCGTCTTGACCTTGTCGTCGCCCTCGAAGCCATCCGGGCCGGCATAGAGGTCTTGGTGGCGATCGTAGTAGAACAGGCCGATCACGCCGCGAACGCCGCTATCCCTGGCGTCGTAGACCAGCCGCGATTCCAGGGTATTGCTTTCTTCATCCAGCTTGAGCGAGAAGCGATCTGGGCCGGATTCCTGGAAGTTCGCATCGTAGTTGCCGCGGCTGTAGAGGAAGTGGCCGGTCAGCGCGGGCGAGAACTCATAGCTGATGTCGGTACTGACGGTGGTATTGGCGGAATCCTGGTAGCGAGTGTTCGAGGCGATGCCACGGAACTGGTGGTCGAAGAAGTTGCCATCGACGGTGTTGAGGTACTCGCCCTTGTTGGCGCGATGGGACACGGTCAGCTTGGCCGATAGCTGGGGGGCGTCCTTGGGCAGCCACAGCAGTTTGGCGCGCACATTGTTGCGGCGGATCTCGGAGGGATCCCACGGCCAGTTGCCGGGATAGTCGATGAAACCGTGGCCGCGCAGCCCTTCGGCGGCAACACGGAAGGCCAGTTCGTCCTCGACCAGGGGGCCGGATACCACGCCGGCCAGCAGGGTCTTGCCGTCCTGGTTCTCGTAGCCGATGCGCGCCGCGCCTTCCCACTGGAAGCTTGGATCCTTGGTGTTGACGACAATGGCGCCACCTATGGTATTGCGGCCCTGGGTGGTGGACTGCGGGCCGGCCATGACTTCGACCTGGGCGATATCCCACAGGCCGGCATCGACATAGCGCTGGCCGGACCAGCTCTCGGAGACGCCGTCGACGGAGGTGCTGACGCGCGGACGGGCGCCGGAGACAAAGGAGAAGACGCCGGTCGAGGGGCCCGTGCCGGAGATGCCGCGCATATTGGGAATGCCGGCGCCGTTGAAGCTTACATTGGGCGCACGGTTGACGACGTCGTAGACCGAGCGCAAGCCGCCCTGGTCGACATCGCGGCCGCGCAGCACGGTTACCGCCGTGGTGGTCTCCTGCAGCGAGCGGTTGATCTTCTCGCCCGTCACCGTGATGGTGGCCAGCTCACCTTCGGCCGTGTACAGCGTAAAGCGGCCATTGCCCTGGACCGCAATATGCAGACCGGTACCCGCCAGCAGGGCGGTCAGAGCGGTTTGCGGGGTGTGGCTGCCCTGTACGGCCTGGCCATTCAGATTCGTGAGCAGGGATTCGTCCACCGTCACTTGGACGCCCGATTGCCGGATGAACTGCTTGAGCTGGCTGGCCAGTGCGCCGGCGGGGATCTGGTATTGCTGCTGCACGGCAGCGGTTTCCGCGGCCCAGCCGCTGCCCATGGTGGCCATGGCACTCATGCAGGCAAGTGTCAGTTTGCTAGCCAGCAGCAAGGCATGGCGGTGGGTCTGTCTACCTCTGTCCATCGTGATTTCTTTCCCTGGTGGTGATCTATACAGCGTCTCAGCGTATTCTCAATTAAGAATACAAATGATAATATTTCTCATTATTACATGAAACGCCGCACCGAGCCTAGATGGGCGCTACGCCGCTTTGGGTCTGGAGAGACGTTGCGGGATATCAGCCCAGTGCGGCCAAGGCTACCAACCTAGCTGTGTTGCTGGGCATTCTGGAGGAGAGTGGATTTGAACCCTGTGGCATCCGAAACGGCAGCCTGGCTGCAAGCGGTGGAGGTGGGCAGTGAGCGATGGTGGCAGGCAGTTGCCAAGCTGGGCGCGCCGCTGTGCGAGCCGGTGGCCGAGGATACCTATTGCATCACCTTTCTCTGGCGCGATCCGGCAGGGGATGAATCCCGCTCTGCTACCCACCGGGTCTATATCGATGTGAACTCGGTGACCAACCACCATGCCTTCTACCCCGAATCGCTGCAGCGCATTGCCGGCACCGATGTGTGGTACTGGCAGGTGCTGCTGCCTGCCAGTTGGCGGGGCAGCTATGCCTTTATTCCGGTCGATGCCAGCCAGTTGCCGCCGGATGCCGAGGGCACGCTGGAGGACAGGCGTGACCGTCACCGACAGTGGTGGCGGTCGGTCATGGGGCTGGCGCAGGCCGATGCCCTGAACCCACTGCCGCCCCATGCCAGCGGCTGGGCCGGCATGCTGTCCGCCTTGCACCTGCCCGGCGCACCCGACCAGTCTGCCTGGCGGGTGCATGACCGTGGTGACGGCAAAGGCCAGGCTGCGCAGCACCTGAAGAAGCTGCATTGGAAAAGCGACTTGCTGGGCAATCAGCGAACTGTCTGGGTCTATGCCTGTGGCCAGGCCGATACCCCGGCCGAGCAGCTGGCGCGACCCTTGGTGCTGCTGCTGGACGGGCAGCACTGGGCTGAGCGCATGCCCATCTTTTCGGCGCTTGAGGCCCGCACCGAGGCGGGCGATCTGCCTGCCGCCGTCTATGTCCTGATCGATGTCATCGACGGTGGCTGCCGCCAGGCGGAGCTGTCGTGCAATCCCCTGTTCTGGCAGGCCGTGCAGCATGAATTGTTGCCTTGGGTCGCCGGCCTAGTACCCAGCAGCTCCAAGCCGGCCCGCACCGTGGTGGCGGGCCAGAGCCTGGGAGGGCTGGCCGCCCTCTATGCCGGGCTGCACCATCCGCAGCGCTTTGGTGCGGTGCTGAGCCAGTCGGGCTCATTCTGGTGGCCCTATGTGGAACTCCTGCAGGCGCCGCCGGGCGAGGCCTGCCCACGCAAACCCGGCAGCCGTGGCCGGTTGGCCGAACTGCTGACCGACGGCACCTTGCCGCCTGGCCACCTGCGGGTTTTTCTGGAGGTGGGCAGCCGCGAGGACGTGATGATAGACCTGAACGACAGCGTGCATGAGGGCTTGTGCCAGGCTGGCCATGCCGTGGCCTACCAGCAGTTCGAAGGTGGCCACGACTGGCTTTGCTGGCGCGGTGGCCTGCTTGACGGCCTGGCCTGGTTGCTGGCGGCGCCGAGCGGCACTCGCACGGATACCGCGTTACCTATGGCGGCGGACCAGGCCCGCTAGCCCGCATACACCATAAGCCAGCCCAGGCGGGGTGGCGATCTGAAGGAGAAAACCATGCATGCCGACACCCCCAATCCGTTTGACGACGAAAGCCAGACTTTTCTGGTGCTGATCAATGCGCAGGCGCAGTACAGCCTGTGGCCCATGCTGGCGGCCGTGCCCGCCGGCTGGCATAGCGTGCTGGGCCCCGAGAGTCGCGCGGCCTGCATGGCCTACCTCGATACCAACTGGGCCGATATCCGCCCCCGCCAACTGCGCGGCGCCTGACCCGGCCGCTGTCTATCGCCATGGCGGCCGGCCTACCAGGCGGGCCGGCCCAGGCCAAGGGAACTACGACGTGTTGAATACCGCAAAATCGCAGTCGCCTGCCGACGACCTGCTGGAACTGCCCTTGCTCGGCGCGCAGCTGGGCATCTGGCTGGCTGATCAGATTGCCGACCGGAAGAATCTCTATACCGTGGCCCACTATGCCGAATTGACCGGCCAGGTGGATACCGACCTGCTATCCCAGGCGATACGGCAGGGGCTGAGCGAGGCAGATACGCTGCATGCCCGTTTTGTCGAGACGGCTGCGGGGCCTGTGCAGCGATTGCCGCAGCACAGGCTGCCGGCAGCCATGCCTGGGCCCGTGTGCGTGGACCTGACCGCCGAGCCCGATCCGGCCGCGGCGGCGCTGCAACTGATGCGTTCAGACCTTGAGCACGCGCTGCCTGCCGATGGCGAGGCGCCCTTGTTCTGCCATAAGCTGATGCGCCTGGGGGCCGATCGCTGGTTCTGGTATCAGCGCTACCATCATGCCTGTGTCGATGGCTACAGCTTTGCCGCGCTGACCCGCCGCATGGTTGAAATCTACAACGCGCTGCGCCGTGGCGAGATACCGTCGGCCAGCCCTTTCGTCCCGTTCGGCCGTGTGGTGGAAGAGAGCCAGGCTTATCGCCAGGGCGAAGCCTGGCAGCGCGACAAGGCCTTTTGGCAGGACTATGCGGGCCGCCTGGCCCTGCCGGTCAGCCTCTCCAGCCGCGACGCCGGCCCGGCCAGTGTCGCCAATGTCGAGGTGCTGCGGCAGCGGCTGCAATGGCCGGTGCAACAGGTCGCACAGCTGGCCCGGCAGGGCGAGGCCGACCGCTTGAGTCCGGCCGAACTGGCCATGGCGGCGGTCGTGGCCTACCTCCATCGCCTGAGCGGGCAGGCCGACATTGTGGTGGGCGTGCCCTTTATGCGGCGCCTGGGCTCGGTGGCGGTTCGCGCTTGCGGGCCGGTGGTGAATGTGCTGCCCCTGCAGGTGACGGTGCAGGCCGGGGAGACCTTGCCCCAGCTGGCGCAGCGCATGGTGGCTGGGCTGCGCCAAATACGCCGGCATGAGCGCTATGATGCCGAGCAATTGCAGCGCGATATGGGCCTGGTGGGCTCGCGCCGCGCACTGTATGGCCCGACACTCAATCTCAAGATCTACGACCAGCAGCTGGCGCTGGAAGGTGCCAGCGGCATGACCCATCTGTTGGCCGCTGGCCCGGTGGAAGACCTGGAGTTCGGCCTGTGGCTGGAAGACGGCGCGCTGACGCTGGAACTGGCGGCCAATCCCGCCCGTTACCGCGCCGAGGAGCTGGCTTTGCACGCTGAACGACTCGATACCCTGCTGCGCGGGCTGCTGGCCGGTGAGCAGACGCTGCTATCGGCGCCGGCACTGCCGGGGCAGGCCGAGCTGGCCCGGCTGGCGGCGTGGTCGCAGGGGGCAATGGTAGACGATGCGGCCGATGTCATGGCGGTGTTCTGGCAGCAGGCCGAGGGCCAGGCGGCGGAGCGCGCCCTGGTGTGCAATGGCCAGGCGCTCGACTTTGCCACGCTGGCCGGGCAGGTGGCACAACTGGGCCGGGAGCTGTTGGCACAGGGCCTGGGGGCGGACGATGTGGTCGCCATTGCACTGCCACGGGGCGCGCAGGCCGTGGTGGCCATCCTGGCCGTACTGGCGGCCGGCGCCGCCTATCTGCCACTGGAGCTGGACTACCCCGATGAACGTCTGGCCTTGATGTGTGAGGATGCCCGGCCAGCACTGCTGCTGACCACGACGGCCTTGCGCGGCCGGCTGCCAGCCATGGACAGCGTGCTGTGCCTGGACGACGCGGTGGTGGTGCAGCGCATGGCTGCGCGGTCGCTTATGCCTATCGATGATGGCGAGCGGCGCCAGCCATTGCAGGCCGCGCACCTCGCCTACCTGATTTATACCTCGGGTTCCACCGGCACACCCAAGGGCGTGATGGTTTGCCGAGGTGGTCTGAACAACCTGCTGGCATCGCACCGCCATGGCCTCTATGGCGACACCCTGGCGGCCCTGGGCGGGCGCCGTTTACGGGCCATGCACAGCACTTCGTTCGCTTTTGATGCCTCGTGGGAGCAGTTGTTCTGGCTGGTGCTGGGGCAAGAACTGCACCTGTGCGACGAAATGCTACGGCGCGATGCCCAGGCGCTGGTTGAACTGGTGCGCAGCCAGGCCATCGACGCCATCGATATGCCGCCCTCGCTGTTGCAGCAGATGCTGGATTGCGGCCTGCTGGCGGCAGGCTGGCACCAGCCCTGCCTGGCCCTGGTGGGTAGCGAGGCGGTCTCGCCGGCCCTGTGGCGGACAGTGCGGCAGTACCCCAGCCTGCGGGTGCACAATTTCTATGGCCCCACCGAATACACCGTCGATACCCTGAGTGCCGATGTCGCCCTGAGCGAGGAACCCGTGGTGGGGCGGCCGGTGGCCAACACCCGCGTCCATGTGCTCGATGCCCAGCTGCGCCCGGTGGCAACCGGCGTGGTGGGCGAGCTGTATGTAGCCGGGCCGGGGCTGGCACGGGGCTATCTGGGCCGGCCGGGCATGACGGCCAGCCGCTTCGTGGCCGACCCCTGGGCTGATGGCGGGCTGATGTACCGCACTGGCGACCTGGTGCGCTGGCGTGCCGACGGGCAGCTGGAATTCATCGGCCGGGGTGACCAGCAGGTCAAGGTACGCGGCTTCCGCATCGAGCTGGGCGAGGTTGAGCATGCACTGGTCGCGCTGCCGGGAGTGACGGGTGCGGTGGTGCTGGCGCAGGCCGTTGGTAGCAGCCACCGGCTGGTCGCCTACTGTGTGCTGGCCGACGGCCAGGCGGCAGAAGCGGGCCGGGAACAGGCCCTGCTGGCCGAGCTGGCCGGCCACCTGCCGGACTATATGGTGCCGGCCGCCTTGATGCTGCTGCCGGCTTGGCCCTTGACGGTCAATGGCAAGATAGACCGCAAGGCCCTGCCCGCTATCGTGCCGCAGGCTGCGGCCACGCAGCGCGAAGCAGCCACCGAGGCTGAACGGCTGGTCTGCCAGGGCGTGGCCAAGGTGCTGGGCCTGGCAGGCGTGGGCGCGGACGATGATTTCTTCAGCCTGGGGGGCGACAGCATCTCGGCCATGAGCCTGGGGAGTGAGCTGCGCCGTGGCGGTTTTCTGCTGCGCCCACGTGACATCTTTGCCTTGCGCACGCCGTCGCGCATGGCCGGGGCCATGCAGGCGCTCACCGGCGTCGAGTCGGTGGTGGGCGACGCGGTCGGCAAGGTAGGCCGCTTACCCATAGTCAGTTGGTTCCACCAGCACTACGGGTTGGATCGACGCTACGCCCAGGCCGTGCTCCTGAAACTGCCGGCAGGCGTGGCCAAGCACCACCTGGCGCAGGCGCTGTTGGCCCTGCAGCGCGCCCACCCGGCCCTGCGCAGCAAGGTGGAAGGCGATGGCCTGGTGCTCGGCCAGATCCATGCCGAACTCGATAGCCGCATCCTGCATGAAGCGGCGCTGGCCGATGGCGAGCTGGACTCGCTGTTCCGGCAGGCCGCTGCCCGCCTGGCGCCATCGCAAGGCTTGATGATGCAGGCGATCCGCCTGACCAGCAGCGCAGGCGAGGCCTCGCTGCTGTGGGTGATCCACCATCTGGCGGTCGATGGGGTGTCCTGGCGCGTCCTGCTGTCCGAACTGGCCCTTGCCTGCGAGGCCGCCATGGCCGGTGTGACGCCCATGGTGCCGCGTGAGGAGACGGCACTGCCGGACTGGTCGCGCAGCCTGGCCGCCAGCGTGCCTGCCCGTCGTGCCGAGCTGGCCATGTGGCGAAGCATGTTGGCCGAGCCGCTCCCAGCCTGGGGCCGGCGCCCGCTTGATGCCACCCAGGATCACTATGGCGCGGCCAGACAGCAGCGCACGCTGCTCGACGCCGACCTGACCGACGCCTTGCTGCTGAGCCTGCCAGCCGCCTACCGCGCCAACGTCGAGGAAATTCTGCTGACGGCCGTGAGCCTGGCCTGCAAGACCGTCTTCGGCTCGCCCCAGCTGCGCCTGGCGATGGAATCGCACGGGCGGCAGAGCGACGACGAGCGTGTAGACCTGGGGCGCACCGTGGGCTGGTTGACGGCCGAATATCCGGTGGGCCTTGATCTGCGTGCCGTGACAACGCCAGTGGAGGCGGTGCGGGCTATCAAGCAGGGCTTGCGGCAGATACCTGAGCGGGGCCTGGGCTATGGCGTGCTGCGCTATCTGGACGAGGACCATGGGCCGGCGCTGGCCGCGCTGGAGGCGCTGCATAGGCCGGCCATGCTGTTCAACTACCTGGGCCGCTTCGGCGCCAGCGAGGGCGACTGGATGCCGCAGCGGGCCGGCGGCTGCTTCGCCGATGCCTTTGCCGTGGACATGGACCCGGACATGGCGATGTTGTACGGGCTGGAACTCAATGCCTTCGTTGAAGAGGGTGCCGCCAGGCCGCGCCTGGCGCTGAACTGGAGCTGGGCGCCAGCCATCCACGACGAGGCCACCATCGCCCATCTGCACCAGGCGCTGGCCCAGCATGCCGGCGAGCTGGCGGCGTATGCGCAGCAGCATGCCGATGCCGCCAGCGACACGCTGGTGGCGGCGCAGACCCCGCTGGCGCCGGGGCTGACGCTGAGCGCTGCCGAGCTGGCGGCCTTGCGCGAGCGGCATGGCCCCCTGGCGGCGGTGCTGCCCGTCTTGCCCTTGCAGGAAGGGTTGCTGTTCCACGCACAACTGGGCGAGACCGCGAGCAAGTACAACTCCATCACCCGGCTGGATTTCACCGGGCCGATCGATGTGGCCGGCCTGCGCGATGCGCTGGAGGCCGTGCTGCGGCGCCATCCCCAGCTGGGGGCACGATTTGACGAAGAATCGCGGCAGGAGGCACTGCAGGTGCTGCCCTTGCCGCCCACGCAGGCAGGGCACCGCTGGCCCTGGCAGGAGGTTGATCTGGGCAGCCTGCCACGCGATGCACAGGCGGCGGCCCTGCAGGAACTGGAGCGCGCCGAGCTGGATCGCGATTTCGTCATCGGCACAGACGGCAAGGCGCCCTTGCTGCATGCGCTGCTGGCGCACCATGGCGACGCCGTGCACAGCCTGTTCATCACCGCCCACCACTTGGTGGTGGACGGCTGGTCCACGCCCATCCTGTTGCGCGACCTGCTGCTGGCCTACGGTGACGGCCCCGCATGCCTGCGGCCTACGCGGGTGGACTACGCCACCGTGGTACAGGCCCTGTCGCGGCGCGACCTGGCTGCGGCGCGGACGCTATGGCGCGAGGTACTGGACCATGCCAAACCCACCTTGCTGTATGGCGGCGAGACAGCCGAACCGGCGGTGCACGAGCTGGAGATGGTCGTCCCCGCCGAGCTGGATCAGGCACTGACGGCCCGTTGTCGCGAGCAGGGGGTGACGCTCAATACCCTGATGCAGGGGGTGTGGGCGGCATTGCTGTCCATCCTCACCGGCCGCGACGATGTGGTGTTCGGTTCGCCGGTATCGGGCCGCTTCAGCCCGGTAGATGGCATAGATGAGCATATCGGCCTGTTCAGCAACACCATTCCGGTACGTATCCGCCTCAACCCGCAACAGCCGCTGCTGGCGCAACTGGCCGCCGTGCAGGCGCAGCAGATACAGCTGCTTGAGAACGATGGCCTGGGCCTGGGCGAGATACAGCGCCTGGCGGGGCAGGCCAATCTGTTCGATACCCTGCTGGTGGTGGAGAACTACCCGGACCAGGATGATCTGCATGCCCGGGACTACCGCGGTGCGCAACTGGGCGCGCTGCGCAACCGTGGCCATACCCATTACCCGCTCACCGTCCTGGTACTGCCGGGCGAGCAGCTGCGGCTGCTGATCGAGTATCGCAATCTGGTGCGCGAGCCGGCCTTGCTGGCCGAGCGGCTACGCATGCTGCTGGACTACCTGGCCTACCGGCCTGAGCTGCCGTGGGGCGCCTATCTGGCACCGACGCCCGCCGAGCTGCAGCTGGTGAACGCGATCAACGCCACCCAGGCCGAGGTGCCGAGTACGACCTTGCGCGCCATGCTGGCGGAGCAGGCAGTGCGCACGCCACAGTGGCCGGCGCTGCTGGATGAGGCGCACCAGCTGGATTACCGGCAGACGCGCCGCCAGGTAGCACTGCTGGGTGCGCGCATGCAGGCGGCCGGGGTGGGTTTGGGCGATATTGTCGCCGTGGCACTGCCGCGTTCGGTCCTGCTCAGCCTGGCGCTGATGGCGGCGATAGAGGCCGGGGCGGCCTACCTGCCGCTGGATACCGGCTACCCAGACGAGCGCCTGGCCTATATGGTCGGCGACGCCAAGCCCGCCGTGATCGTGACCACCAGCGCACTGGCAGCCCGCTTTGCACACCTGGGCAAGCTGTTCCTGGTCGATGCGCTGGAGCCGGATGCCGGCCAGCCTCTGCCGGCCTGTGCGGCGGACGGGCTCACGCCTGAGCATCCGGCCTATCTGCTGTACACCTCCGGCTCCACGGGCCGGCCCAAGGGGGTGCTGGTATCGCACCAGGCCATCGTCAACCGGCTGGTGTGGATGCAGCATGAGTATGGCCTGAGCGCCGAGGACGTGGTGCTGCAGAAGACACCCTGCAGTTTCGATGTGTCGGTCTGGGAGTTCTTCTGGCCATTGCTGTATGGCGCGCGCCTCTACATGGCACCGCCTGAGTCGCACCGCGACCCGGAGGCCCTGCTGCGCTTGATCGACGAGCAAGGCATTACCACAGCGCACTTTGTGCCCTCGATGCTGGCGGCCTTCGTGGGCCACCTGCAAGGGCTGCCGGTCGCGCAGGCAGGCCATTGCGCCAGCCTGCGCCGGGTATTCTGCAGCGGCGAAGCCCTCTCGCGCGAGCTGGCCGACCTGTATGGCGTGTTGCTGGCGGCGCCACTGCATAATCTGTACGGCCCCACCGAAGCGGCCGTCGATGTCAGCTACAAGCCGGCGGCGGATGATGACGCCGGTACCCGGCTGGCGGCCAGCGTACCTATCGGCCGCCCGGTCTGGAACACCCAGCTGCGCATCCTCGACCACTACCTGCGGCCGGTGCCGGTGGGCGTGCCGGGCGAGCTGTACCTGGCCGGCATACAGCTGGCCCATGGCTATCTGGGCCGGCCCGACCTGACAGCGACCCGCTTTGTGGCCGACCCCTGGGGCGATGGCGAACGCATGTACCGTACCGGCGACGTGGCGCGCTGGCTGCCGACCGGCGATGTGGAATACCTGGGCCGCAGCGATGACCAGCTCAAGATCCGCGGACAGCGCATCGAGCTGGGCGAGATCGAGGCGGTGCTGCTGGCACAGCCCGGCGTGGCATGGGCAGTGGTGCATGCCCGCACCCTGGGCAGCCAGCCGGGCATGGCAGGAGCCGATACCCGGCAACTGGTGGGCTATGTGGTTCCCAGCGATCCCGCGGCGGACTTGGACACAACGGCCTTGCGCGCGGCGCTGGCGGCCCGGATGCCCGCGCATATGGTGCCGGTGGCCATCGTCAGCCTGGCCAGTTTTCCGCTCAGTGCCAACGGCAAGCTGGACCGCAAGGCTCTACCCGAGCCATCCGGCGCGGCTGCATCCGGCGGCCGGTTGCCGCGGCCAGGCCTGGAGAGCCAGGTGGCGGCGGCCTTTGCCCGTATCCTGGCGGTGCCGGCCGTGCTGGCGGAGGACGATTTCTTTGCCCTGGGCGGACACTCGCTGCTGGCCATGCGACTGGCGGCAGAACTGCGGCGCGAATTGCGGCAGGGTGTGTCGGTCGGGCAGATCATGGTCTCGCCCACGGTGGCCAAGCTGGCTGCCGTACTGGGCGATGCCGGGCAGGCGGCAGACCCGGCCAATGCCGGTTTCGGCGAGGTGCTGCACCTGCGGCCCGGCCAGGGCAAACCCTTGTTCTGCATCCACCCGGCATCGGGCTTTGCCTGGCAGTACAGCGGCTTCTCCCGCTACCTGCCCGAGGGCCTGGGCCTGGTCGGGCTGCAGTCGCCACGGCCGCAAGGTGCGATCGCGGCCAGCGCCGACATGCCGGCCATGGTGGAACAGCACCTGACCAATCTACGGCGCTTACAGCCACAGGGCCCCTATCACCTGATCGGCTATTCGCTGGGCGGCACGGTGGCACAGGGCCTGGCTGCAAGGTTGCAGGCAGAAGGCGAGACGGTGGCCTTCCTGGGCCTGCTCGATACCTACCCACCCGAGGGACAGGACTGGAGCGGCCCGACAGAGGAGGAGGCTAAGTCCGAGGTGGCGCGCGAGCAGGCGCAGTTCATGGCAGCGACCGAAGAGGCAGCGGACGATTTCATGCTGCGCGAGAAGACCGAGATGTTCGGCCATATCGTGGCCAACTACCAGGACGCCGTCCGCCTGTTGTCACAGGCCAGTACCAAGCGGTTCGAGGGCCAGGCGGTGCTGTTCGTCGCCAAGCGGACCCTGCCGCAGGGCATGGACGTGCAGCAGACCTGGGCACCGTTCGTGGCCGGCCTAGCGGTGCATGAGTTCGACTGCGCGCACGAGGACATCGTCTCGCCGGCGTCGCTGGAGGTGCTGGGGCCGTGCCTGGCGCAATTGCTGGGGGGGATAGATACCTTGGGTTGAGGCGGTGCTGTCTTGAAGTCGGCGACGGTTTGGGTGCTTGGGTGTCTCGTTGGGGTGGGCCGGTATGCTAGACCTTGGGTGCCGGTGCGAAGCACCTATACTGATCCGGCAGCGACTTTTGATCAGCCGTCCGCGTTAACGTCAATAGCACGCCGGACACCACCGGGGCCGCACAAAACAGGCGATAGGAGCGAGGAAAGTGGATAGACCAACAAAAAGGCGGAGGTTGCAGTCCGAGCCAGAACCGGTACTGAACGCCAATCCCCAGCCCCCGGTGCCGAGATATCGCGGCAAGGATTTCACTGCCAACATCACCCATCTCGCCCAAGGCACGCCGACCACGGTCGGAAGCGTAACGGCGCAACTGAAGATACCCTACGCAATCGGCCCCGATATGGCCAACGCAAGGGGGAAGGAGGTCGATATCTTCGGTACCTATTCTGTCCTCCCCCGGTTCGGCGACGAAGCCTGGACGCAGGGCATGATGGTGCCCATGGGCACAACGTCTTATTTCGATGTCAACGAGGTGCGCGGACCATCCCCAGGGAAATACAAGACAGGCAAGAAGGCAGGCCAGGATAGGCCAGGCCCCGTTATTGGCCGACCTATCGTCGGTCGCGCGGTGCCACTCGATCTGGACCTGAAGACGGCGACGGTGGAGAGCCGGGCCATGAAGTTCCTGGCCATCAAAGCCGCGAAATACACGCCCAAGGCTCCGGGCGACGATGTCCTCTTCGACGATGCGAGCAAGACCGGCTACCTCGGCGGGCTCACCATGGGGTCGTACGTCGAGGAAATTACCGGCAAGCGCAGCGTTGGCATCGGCAATACAGGGTCTGGCATGCGCGCCATGACGCTTGCTTCGAAGTGGCGCATGAAAACTGCAGGCACAACTAGCGAAGCAGGTTTTGGGCGCAAGTTGCTTGAGTCATTCCCTCAGCTTGGCAAGGGGGGGTTGGAACAGGCTGTAAAGGACGCTGGCTGGAATGTACTCACGCATCACGGCGGAACCAAGCCGCTTATGGGCGCCTCGGCGCTGGATGATGAGGTGCGCTTGGGTGGGGCGAATGCATTAAGCGTTTACCAGCACCACCAGGGAATGAAGGGCAGCGTATACAAGGCTCATGTCGAAGCCCGGGAGGCCGCCAAGCGACGCTTTGATCAGAAGCTGACTGACTTCAAGGCGGGGGCGGATCCCGCGACGTTGGGCCAGCAGTGGCATGCCAGCCAGGGTTTCCTGTCCGGATTGGATCTGGGGGCAGACCGGCAGCGTATCAAAGAGGCGCGCGCCGATTACGTCGCGAGAAAGCTCAAGAAACACAATGTCGAACATGTTCTCGGACCGCGAGCGCTGGCGAAAAAGCATTTCAAGGAACAGGGGTTGGCTACCGTGGACAAGGCCTTGGATCCGCAAGGATACAAGCGCGAGAAGCACGCGTATGTCAAAGCCACACTGACGGCCGCGGGTTTCAATACCGCTAAGCTGGATGCTTCTCGGCAGGCAAAAGACGCGTTTGCAGCCAAGTTCAACAACGCGCAAAAGGGAAGTGTCGTCCCCGGCAAATGGTGGGCAAGTAAGGCCGGCATGGTCGATTTCACCAAGCTCGATGACCTGGGTCGAAAAGCGCTCAAGCAGGAATACGTCGCCCGCAAGACGGGAAAGATTCCCAAATAACCCAGGCGGCCCAAGCATCGCCGTCGACCCTCCTGCGGGCCCGACATCCGACATGGAGAACGCTTCCCGTATTGCGTGGGGCCTTCATATCGGGCTAGCTGGCGCAGTATTTGGCTCTGCTAACCAACCCCAGCATAGCGATGCTCAGGCCATATGCACCTTGCCCCGCGGAATCACCATGGGGGTGTGGCTGACGGGGTCGGCCATCACCAGGCAGGGCAGGCCAAAGACCTGTTCCACCATGTCGGCCGTCACCACATCGCCAGGTGCGCCCTCGGCCACGATGCGGCCTTCGCGCATGGCGATCAGGTGGGTGGCGTAGCGGCAGGCATGGTTCAGGTCGTGCAGCACGGCAATCAGGGTGCGGCCGGTGTGGCGGTTGAGATGGCGGAACAGCTCCAGCAGCTCGATCTGATGGGCGATGTCCAGATAGGTGGTGGGTTCGTCCAAGAGCAGCAGGGGTGTCTCTTGCGCCAGGGCCATGGCGACCCAGACGCGCTGGCGCTGGCCGCCCGATAGCTCATCCACGGCGCGGCCGGCCAGGTCGGCCACGCCGGTGGCCTGCATGGCGGTCTGTACCGCGATCTCGTCCTGCGGGCTCCATTGTCGCAGCAGGCTTTGGTGGGGGTAGCGGCCGCGCGATACCAGGTCGAGCACGCTGATGCCGTCGGGCGCCGTGGCGCTCTGCGGCAGCAGGCCCAGCTGCTGGGCCACGGTGCGCGCCGGATAGTCGCGTATCTGCCTGCCGTCCAGATAGACCTGGCCGGCCTGTGGCGTGATCAGGCGGCACAGGCTGCGCAGCAGGGTGGATTTGCCGCAGCCGTTGGGGCCGACGATGACGGTGAAGGAGCCGTCGGGGATGCGTACATCCAGTTGCGGGCAGATCACCCGGTCGCCATAGCCCAGCCGCAGGTGCTGGCCACGCAGCCGGACCGTAGCGGGCTCGGTATAGTGCGGGGTGGCCTCGTCAGGGACGGGTTGGGCGAGGGATAGGCGGGCAGGGGTCATGATGAGGCCAGGCGGGATTGACGGAACAGCAGCCATACCAGGTAGAGGCCGCCTATGCTGACGGTAACGATGCCGACCGGTAACTGGCGTGGGGCGAATAGGTGCTGGGCGCAATAGTCAGCCAGCAACAGCAGCAGCGCACCGACCCAGAAGGCGCAGAGCAGTGCCGTGCCATGGCTGCGGCTGAGCCGCTGCGCGATCTGCGGTGCGGCCAGGGCGATGAATGAGATGGGGCCGGCGGCGGCGGTGGCGGCGGCCGTGAGCACCACGCCCAGGCTCATCAGCTGCAGGCGCGTGCGCTCGGCCGGCACGCCTAGCGCGCTGGCGCTGTCATCGCCCATTTCCAGCAGCGCCATGCGCCGGCCGAGCAGCAGCGTCAGCATCATGGCGACCAGGCTGAACAGCGCGGAAGGCAGGGCCTTGTCCCAGGTGATGCCGTTGAGAGAGCCGGCGCCCCAGAGTGCAGCCGTCATGGCCGATTCCAGGCTGGCGCTGATCATCAGCCAGGTATTGAAAGCCGCCAGCATGGCACTGATGGCGATGCCCACGATGATCAGGCGAAAGCCCTGGATGCCGCGGCGATAGGCTAGCAGATAGACCAGCAGGGCGGCAGCCAGGCCACCCACCAGAGCACCAGTGGCAATCTCGAAGTAGGAGCCTTGCAGCAGGATGATGGTGACCAGGGCACCGGTATAGGCACCGGTGTTGAAGCCGATGACGTCCGGGCTGCCCAGCGGGTTGCGTATCAGCGACTGAAAGATGGCGCCGCTCATGCCCAGCGCGCCACCGACCACCAGTGCCATTACCACACGCGGCAGCCGCCATTCACGCACCACGGCGCCCAGCCGTGCAGGGCCCTCACCCAGCAGCGCCTGCCAGACCTGGGCATGGCTCAGTTCCAGCGCACCGGCACCGAGGGCGAGTCCGGCCAGCATCAAGGCTGCCAGAGCCAGCAGCATGCCCGCCCAGAGGCCCTTGGCCCGCACGCGCAGGTAGATAGGGCCTGTGGGCCGGCCCAGGTAGAGGTAATCGGATGGGCTCATGTGCGGCTCCCGCTGGGCTGCGCCCGGCGCGCCAGCCAGATCAGCACCGGGGCGCCGACGAAGGCCGTCACGATGGACACACGCAGTTCGCCCGGTACCAGCAGCCGGCCGATGATGTCGGAGGCCAGCAACAGTACCGGTGCCAGCAGCAGCGTGCAGGCCATGATCCAGCGCTGGTCGGTACCCACCATCCAGCGGGCAATGTGCGGAATCATCAAGCCGACAAAGCCTATGGGGCCAGCGATGGCGGTACTGGCGCCGCACAGCAGGGTGATGGCCAGTACCGCCGTCGCATGGATCAGCCTGGGCCGGCTGCCCAGCGAGACGGCCAGGTCCTCGCCCATGCCCAGCACATTGAGCGGGCGTGCCAGCAGCAGGGCGATGACGATGCCCAGCAGCAGGGCAGGCGCCACCTGCAGCACCAGGTCCAGATCGCGTACATCGAGCGAGCCGGCGCTCCAGAAGCGCACGCGGTCGAAGGCCCAGGGATTGAGCAAGGTGATGCTGGAGGCAAAGCCCATCATCACCGCGCTGATGGCCACACCGGCCAGTACGAAGCGCATGGGCTCCAGCCTGGCTGTGCCATAGGCGCCGACCAGATAGACCAGCAAGGTGGTGGCCAGCGCGCCGACAAAGGCAAAAGCCAAGTAGCCCGCGGCCGAAGTAATGCCGAAGACGCCCGCGCCCAACACCACGGCAAAGCTGGCGCCAGCGTTGACGCCCAATATGCCGGGATCGGCCAGCGGATTGCGGGTGAGCGCCTGGATGATGGCGCCAGAGAGACCCAGCGCGGCGCCGGCCAGCAGGCCCAGCAGGGTACGCGGCAGGCGGCCTTCGGTGATGATGATGGCGTCGGGGTGCTGGCCCGGCCCGAACAGGCTGTCGGCCACTACCGCCAGGGAGATGGGCTTGGCGCCCAGGGTCAGGCTGAGCAGGGTCAGCACCGACAGCAGGCCTAGGCAAAGCACCAGCCAGGCCAGTCGGTTGGCGGCAGGTAAGGAGGTGGACAGGGGCGCTTTATGCACTAACAAATGCAAATCATTCGTATTTAGATTTGACCATGTTAACATGCCGGGCCGGCAAAAGCCCGGCAAGCGCCTCGCCTTGCCGCCATTCTCTCAGTCCATCGGATCACCCGCCCATGAGTCGACCCAGCATTTTCCTGGATTTCAGCCTGCTCAAGCAGAACGCCAATTTCCGGGCCGTGTTCGTGGCCCGCATGATGTCAGTGCTGGCCCTCGGCATCCTGATGGTGGCCGTGCCGGTGCAGATCCATCAGCTGACCGGTTCCACGCTGCAGGTTGGCCTCGCCATGGCGCTCGATGGTATCGGCATGTTCGTGGGCCTGATGTGCGGCGGCGTGCTGGCAGACCGGTATGACCGGCGCAGCTTGATACTGCTGGCGCGGGGGCTGTGCGGCATTGGCTTCCTGGCCTTGGCTGCCAACAGCTTTGTCGCCGCGCCGTCGCTGACGGCGCTCTATCTGGTATCGCTATGGGATGGCTTCTTCGGGGCCATGGGCATTACGGCGCTGATGGCGGCCACACCTGCGCTGGTGGGGCGTGAGAACCTGCCTGCCGCTGGCGCCTTGAGCATGCTGATCGTGCGCTTTGGCGCCGTATTGGCCCCAGCCATCGGCGGGGTGCTGATCGTGAGCGCGGGTGTCAGCTGGAACTACCTGCTGGCCGGTGTGGGTACCCTGTGTACGCTGCTGCCGCTGACTCGTCTGCCTGCCGTGCTGCCGCAGGGGGGCGAGCCGGAGCACCCGCTGCAGGCGCTGCGCGAGGGCGTGCAGTTCCTGTGGCAGAACAAGGTGGTGGGGGCCGTGGTGGCAGTGGGCACCCTGCAGGCCTTGCTGAGTGCAGTGCGTGTGTTGTTTCCCGCCTTGGCAGAAGACGGCTACGGCGGCGGGGCATTCGAAGTGGGCCTGATGTACGGCGCCGTGCCGCTCGGCGCCATGCTGGGCGCCTTCACCAGTGGCTGGGTGGGCGGCCTTCGCCGGCCAGGCAGGGTGATGCTGGGCGCCGTGCTGGGCTCCTCCCTGGCCGTGTCTGTGCTGGGCCTGGTGGGCCACATCCTACCGGCGCTGATGGCGCTGGCCATCATCGGCTACCTGGGCTCAATCGCCTCGCTGCTGCAGTTCACCCTGGTGCAAAGCCATACGCCCGATCACCTGCTGGGCCGTATCAACAGCCTGTGGAATGCGCAGGACGTGGTAGGCGATGCGGCTGGGGCGGTGGGTGTGGGCGCGCTGGCACGCGTAGTGGCACCCCTGGGTGCCGCCGCCACGCTGGGCGGCGTCGCTGCCGGCCTGGTGGTGCTGATGGGCCTGGGCTTTGGCACCCTGCGCCGGCTGGGCGGCCAGGCGTCGATCGCGCCTGCACCCCTGCCTGCTGCTGCCGCTGCGGAGTAGGGGCACTTGGCGGTAGGCGGGCGTGGCTGGCTTGCCGCCACCCCCCAGCCGGTGCCCGCTTGCAAGCGCTTTGCGACCTTGTTTATCAGACTGGGCCTCGACGCCAGACGAGGCCTGGGTTTGCCGGGTATCGGGTGCAGCGCATGAGCCTGACCATGGCGCAAGCCATCTTCAGGCGCGTCGTTTCCGCCTATCCCCGGCTGGCGGGCTTGGTTGCCGCTTTGCCCTGCTCGCTCGCGGCCGCCTGGCTGCCGTGGAACAGCGTCTGCATATGCCGCAGCAGCTGGGTGGCGCTGTAATAGTCTAGGCGGAAGGTGTCTAGCCCCATGGGGTAGACATGACCGGCCTTGATGGCCGGGCTGCCCGCCAGGAAGCGGTTGCGCTTCACCTGTGCGGCGGTCTGCGCATTGCCCGAGAACAGCAGCAGGGTCTGGCCCTGCAGGCCGTCGGCGAATTTCTCACCCGACAGCTGGATGATGTCCTTGCGTATGCCCATGCTCTTGTCGCCCTTGACCGAGTCGGGCACGGCGGCGAGCTGGAAGCCCAGATCCGTCAGCAGCTTGCCCTGGGCTGATGCGCCGGTCCAGACGTTGGCGCCGGAATCGTCCTCATAGTAGACCAGGGCCGTGGTGGGTTGCGGCGGCAGCACCAGGCTGGCGCGGGTGGCGGCTGCCAGGCTGTCGAAGCGCTGGATGGCAGCGGCGGCATCGGCCTCGTGGCCGGTGGCGCGGCCGAACAGCGTGGCCAGTTCCTGCCAGCTCTTGTCGTCGTAGTTGACCACCAGGGTCGGTGCCACCAGGTTCAGCTGCTCATACAGCTTGAGCGCCGAATCGCCACCGGTACCGGCCACGATGATGAGGTCGGGATTGGCCGCGATGATGGCTTCGGCGTTCGGCTCGCCGCGATAGAGCGGCTGCAGCTTGCGGGCCTTGGCAACGTCTGACCATTGGGTGAAGAAGCCCTGTTCGTCGGTGATGGCAGTACCGCCCTGGGTGGCACCGCTGGCCACGATGGGCGCGTTGATGGTGAGCAGGGTGCCGGTCAGTGTGACGCTGGTGGAGACGATGCGCTGCGGCGGGCGGTCAATGACGACTTCACCCTTGGCGGTCATGATGCTGCGCGGCCAGCCGCTGGCCTGGGCAGGGCTGGCTTTGGCGGCGGCGGGGGCCTCGGCCTGCTTGCCACAGCCGCCAAGCAGGGCGAGCAGCAGGCAGGTGGCCAGCCAGGCCGTGGTGGAGGCAGAAGCTGCTTCTCGCTTGAATAGGCAGGGGATACGCATGTTTTCCAGGATATTGGGGGGAAGGGGGCCTGCGCCAGCCATTGACAGGTGCGGCCTGCATGCGCAATTCTATTACGAATGATAAGTATTATCATTAAAATCCTGGCAATGAGAATTACTGCTGCGTACAGGGCCAGGGTAGAAGCCCGGCCGGTTTTTCTAGGTTAATTCCCCACTGTTAACAAGGAGTCGCCTGCCCACAGTAGCCAGCGCAAGCGCGGGCTGCTGACGGGAGGCTATCGACCATGCTGAAGAAAAGTCTTGCTCTGTTGCTGCCGCTTGGTCTGCTGGGCTGTAGCAAGGCCCCCGCAGGCGACCCAGCGGCCGAAGGCCCGCCCACCATGGCACCCAAGGTCGGCGTCCTGACCCTGGCGGCGCAGGACGCACCGGTGCTGACCGAGTTGGCTGGGCGCACGGCGGCGTATCGTGTGTCAGAAGTCCGGCCGCAGGTGTCGGGCATCGTGCAGCGCAGGCTGTTCGAGGAGGGGGCCCTGGTCCGCGCCGGCCAGGTGCTGTACCAGATCGACTCGGGCAGCTACCAGGCGGCGCACGACCAGGCACAGGCCAATCTGGCCGATGCCGAGGCCAACCTGGCCAGCCTGCAAGGCAAGGTGCGTCGCTATGACGAGCTGAGCAAGCTCAATTTCATCAGCCCCCAGGCGCTGGACGACATGAAGTCGGCCTACCAGCAGGGTGCAGCGGCCGCTGCAGCGCGCCGTGCCAGCACCAAGGCCACCCAGGTGGAGCTGGACCGGACCCGGATTACTGCACCGATCAGCGGCCGCATAGGCCGCTCCGAGGTGACCGAGGGCGCGCTGGTCTCTGCTGGGCAAGGTGGGGCGATGGCGACCATACAGCAGCTTGATCCCATCTATGTCGATATCGTCCAGTCCAGCCAGGCGCTGCTCAGTCTCAAGCGCACCTTTCCACAGGGCGGGCTGCGCACCGCGGGTGCCAAGGTCACGCTGCGGCTGGAAGATGGCCAGCGCTACCAGCACGCGGGTGTGCTGAAGTTCGCCGAGGTGGGGGTGGACCCGGCAACCGGTGCGGTGACGCTGCGGGCAGAATTCCCCAACCCTGAGGGCCTGCTGCTGCCTGGCATGTATGTGCGGGCAGAAGTCGAACAGGCGGTACAACGGCGGGTTTTCCTGGTGCCACAGCAAGGCGTGGCCTACAGCGCCAGGGGCGAGCCCACGGCGCTGGTGGTCAATGCCCGCAACCAGGCCGAAGCGCGGCAACTGGCCGTGCAGGGCAGCCTGGGCAACTACTGGGTGGTCACCGCCGGCTTGCGCAGCGGCGATCGGCTGATCGTCGACGGTTTGCAGCGGGTGCGGCCGGGGCAGCCGGTCGAGGCGGTGCAGGCCGTGGCAGGTGCCGACGCACCCGCGCCCGGACGCGGAAAGGGGGGCTGATCCATGCTGGCACGCTTCTTCATCGAGCGCCCGGTGTTTGCCTGGGTGCTGGCGATCATGACCATGCTGGCCGGCGCCGTGGCGGTCAGCCGTCTGTCCATCTCGCAGTATCCCGACATCGCCCCGCCGTCGGTGATGATCAGTGCCAGCTATCCCGGCGCCTCGGCTCAGGTAGTGGAAAACAGCGTCACCCAGGTACTGGAGCAGGAGCTGAAGGGGCTCGACAACCTGATGTACTTCAGCTCGAACAGCAGCGGCGCCGGGCGCGCCGAAATCATGCTGACGTTCAAGCAGGGTACCGATCCCGACGTCGCCCAGGTACAGGTGCAGAACAAGGCCAGCCAGGTGGCCAGCCGGCTACCAGGGCCGGTACAGCAGAACGGACTGACCGTCACCAAGCTGCAGAGCGGTTTTCTGATGATTGCGGCGTTCTACGACACCACGCGCCAGCGCAGCGACACCGATATCTCGGACTGGCTGGCCAGCACGCTGCAAGACCCGCTAAGCCGGGTGGAAGGGGTGGGCAGGGTGCAGAATTTCGGCGCGCCCCATGCCATGCGTATCTGGCTGGACCCGCACAAGCTGCGCAGCCATGGCCTGATGCCCCTGGATGTGACTAACGCCATCGCCAAGCAGAATACCGAAGTCTCGGTGGGCGAGATGGGTGCGCGGCCCTCGGCCGATACCCAGCAGCTCAACGCAACGGTGACGGCGCTGTCGCGGCTGAAGACGCCCGAGCAGTTCCGTCACATCGTCATCAAGACCAGCCCCTATGGTGCGGTGGTGCGGCTGGGCGATGTTGCCCGGGTTGAGCTGGGCAGTGAGGACTATGGCAGCACCTCGCGGCTGAACGGCTACCCGGCCTCCGGGCTGGCCTTCATGCTGGCACCGGACGCCAATGCCCTGGTCACCGCCCAGGCGATCAAGGACAAGGTCGCCGAACTGCGCAAGGCTTTCCCGCCGGGCATGGAAGTGTCCTTCCCCGAAGATACCTCGCGCTTCGTCAAGCTCTCCATCCGGGAAGTCTGCAAGACATTGCTGGAGGCCGTGGTGCTGGTCGTGCTGGTGATGTATCTCTTCCTGCAGAACTGGCGTGCCACGCTGATTCCCGCCATCACCGTGCCCATCGTGCTGCTGGGGACCTTTGGCGTGCTGGCCGTGGCGGGGTACGCCATCAACACCCTGACCCTGTTCGCCATGGTACTGGCCATCGGCCTGCTGGTGGACGATGCCATCGTGGTGGTCGAGAACGTCGAGCGCATCATGTTGGAGCGTGGCCTTGACGCGCGGGCGGCCACCCTGGCCTCCATGCGGGAGATCACTGGCGCCCTGGTCGGTATCGCCATGGTGCTGGGGGCGGTTTTTCTGCCCATGGCCTTCTTCGGCGGATCGGTCGGTGTGATCTACCGCCAGTTCTCGGTCACCATCGTGGCGGCCATGGCGCTGTCGGTGCTGGTGGCGGTCTGCATTACGCCAGCGCTGTGCGCCACCTTCCTCAAGCCTGGCCACACCATGCGGCAGGGCGGCTTGCTGGGGCGCTTCAACCGCGGCTTCGATGCCGCCCAACGGCGCTATGGCGGCTGGCTGGCTGCCCTGCTGGCACGGCCGGTGCGCTACGGCCTGGTCTACCTGGCCATAGTGGGGCTGATGGGGGTCTTGCATTACCGCCTGCCCACGGCCTTCATACCTGACGATGACCAGGGCACGGTCATGGTGCAGTTCACCCTGCCCGGCGGCGCCACCTATCCCCGCACGGCCAAGGTGGTAGAGGCGGTGGAGCGGCATTTCCTGGAGGCGGAAAAAGCCAATATCGATGCCATCTACACCCTGGCTGGCTTCAGCTTCGGTGGCCCCGGGCAGAATGCCGGCATGGCCTTTATCTCGCTCAAGGACTGGTCACAGCGCAAGGGCGAGGAGAACAGCGCGCTGGCCATTGCCGAGCGCGCCAACCAGGCCTTGAGCCAGCTGCGCGATGCCGAGGTCTTCAGCATGGTGCTGCCCCCCATCGAAGGCCTGGGCCAGACCAATGGCTTTGATTTCTGGTTGCAGGACATCAGCGGACAGGGGCAGTCCAGCCTGGCATTGGCCAGGGAGCAACTGGTTGCCGAAGCCCAGCGCGACCCGCGTCTGATGGCGGTGCGGGCCAACGGTAACGACAGCATGCCGCAACTGCGGGTGGAGGTGGACCAGGTCAAGGCCGCCGTGCTGGGCCTGGATCTCGCGGATGTGAACAGCACCCTGGGCACGGCCTGGGGCGGTAGCTACGTCAATGACTTCATCCACCAGGGGCGGGTCAAGAAGGTCATGGTGCAGGCAGATGCACCGTACCGCTCGCGCCCCGAGGATATCGGGCTGTGGGCGGTACGCGGTGGCGGCGGCCAGATGACGCCATTCAGCGCCTTCGCCCAGACCCGCTGGGAGGAAGGCCCGGCGCAGCTGCGCCGCTACAACGGCATGATGGCGACCCAGGTATTCGGCTCCGCCGCGCCCGGCGTCAGCTCCGGCGATGCCATGGCGGCCATAGAGCAACTGGCGGCACGCCTGCCCGGCACCAGCTATGAGTGGAGCGGCCTCTCCTACCAGGACAAGCTGTCCAGCGGCCAGGCCCCCATGCTGTATGCCGCCTCCATCCTATTCGTCTTCCTGTGCCTTGCGGCACTGTATGAGAGCTGGTCGGTACCGGTGGCGGTGCTGATGGTGATACCACTGGGGGTGGTCGGGGCCATGCTCGCTGTCAGCATCCGAGGCCTGCCCAGCGACATCTATTTCCAGGTGGGGCTGTTGACCACGGTAGGCTTGTCCGCCAAGAATGCCATCCTGATCATCGAGTTCGCCGAGGCTGCCGTACGCAATGGCGCTAGCGCACTGGATGGTGTGCTACAGGGTGCCAGCCTGCGCCTGCGGCCTATCCTGATGACCTCGCTGGCCTTTGGCGCGGGCGTCGTGCCCTTGGTGCTGGCCACAGGGCCGGGCTCGGCCAGCCAGCATGCGGTCGGCACCGGCGTGCTGGGCGGGGTGGTGACGGCGACCTTGCTGGCGATATTCTTTGTGCCGCTGGCCTATCTGCTGACACATGGCTTGGTCGCACGATTACGCCGCTGGCGTCAGCCTGGGGCTAAGAGCCTGTTCAAAGTCTTTTCGCCGCTTCGTTAGCAACCTTGCCGGATGAAGGGCAAGGCGCAAGCCGCGCAGCGGTACGGGTACCGTCAGCGGCTTGCAACGCCGCCATTCGCCGGCAAGGCTGCGAACCCGAAGGGCTGATCTGGAAAACGGCCATTCACTGCGTTGTGGCGCTTGGCAATAACTTGTTATTGCCTGCGCACCACGCCTTGTGCCTGGCCATTTTCCAGATCAGCGACGCGGCGAAAAGACATTGAACAGGCTCTAAGGCTGTGGTGGCCGGATCAGCCTGAACAGGAGGGCGTGAGTGAGTTGGGATGGCGCGAGGGTACGGTGTCGGCAACTGGATATCCGTCCGCTGGATTTCAGCGGGGTGGCGGTCTGGCACCTGCTGCTGGATCTGGCTGCCCCGCTCCCGTCCGCCGTATGGGCCGAACTGAGCGAGGCCGAGCAGGCGGCCTGCCTGCGCTATCGGCAGCCTGCTGATCGCCTGCGCTATGCCATCACCCGCGCGACCCTGCGGCAGTTACTGGGCGCGCACCTGGGTCAATCCGCCGGCGCATTGCAGATACAGCCCGGCGCGCACGGCAAACCGGTGCTGCAGGCTGGGGGCCCGCAGTTCAACGTCAGCCACGCGGGGCAACATGCCCTGATCGCGATTTCAGAGACTCACCCGGTAGGCGTGGACGTGGAAGCGCACGATACCCGGCACCCGCTGACCTTGCTGGCAGAGGCCTATACCCCGATGGAACAGGCCCACTGCCAAAGGGGAGAGGAGGTGGCGGCATTCTTCGATGTCTGGAGCGGCAAGGAGGCTCTGCTCAAGGCCTGGGGGGTAGGCGTGGCCGACCACCTGGCCAGCGTCACGGTGCTGCCGCAAGCTACACCGGACTACCTGCTGCACTGGCATATCCAGCCAGCCCGCACCATGCAGCTCAAGCGCCTCGACCTGGGCATGGCAGGCGTCAGCGCCGCCCTGGCGCTGGATCTGAGCCCGCCATGAGGGCTAGCCCTTAGGGCTAGCTCCCCGAGACCGTTGATTTCTCCGCCTGCAATTCCAATATCAGGCCCTCAAGCGTCCAGTGTCGCACCGCCATCTACCCGCAGGTCGTGCAGCGTGATGTGGCGGGCACGATCCGATGCCAGATAGCAGACCGCTTCGGCAATATCCTCGGGCTGGGCGATGCGCCCCAGGGGTATGCCCAGCCTGTAGCCTTCGGCCGAGCCGGCGATGATGGATTGCACGCTGTCAGGGCGGGTCCACAGCTGGCGCTGCATATCGGTCTCGGTGGAGCCGGGCGACACGATGTTGCAGCGTATGCCGTGTGGCGCCAGCTCCAGCGCCAGGCAGCGCAGCAGTTGTGCAGTGGCGGCCTTGGAGGCGGCATAGGCGGCCATGTTCAAGCGCGGTGTGCTGGCCGCATTGGAGCCGACCACCACGATGGCACCACGGCGGCGCGCTTGCATACGCCCCGCCACCGCCCGGCAGAGCTGGAACACCGCGGTGGTGTTGACGCTGAAGGTCTGCTGCCATTGCGCGTCGGTGGTGGCCTGGGTGCTGGCCAGATGCAGTACACCGGCCACGCTGGCGAGCAGATCGATCTCGCCCAGCTCGCGCTCGGTTTGTGCCACGGCAGCATCGATGGCGGCGGCCTCGGTCAGATCCACGGCCAGGGCCAGATGGCCCTGTCCGGGCAGGGTGGCCGCCACGGTGGCGATGCGATCGGCCTGTCTATCCAGCACAGCCACGCGTGCGCCGCGGCTTGCCAGCATGGTTGCTACCGCCAGCCCTATGCCCTGCGCCGCGCCGGTCACCAAGGCAATCCTGCCCGCGAACTCCATGGCTAGCTGCCCTGCCGGCTGAGCAAGGCCCACCACTGCGCGATGGTGGGCTGCTCGGCCATTTCGGCAAAGCCGACCTCGGCACCTGCTGCCCGCCAGCCTTCCACCAGGCTCATCAGGCGGATGGAATCGAGCCCGGCGTGGATCAGGTTGTCGTCGGCATACAGATCCGACGGCTGCATCTGCAGCATCCTGGCCACCTCGGCCAGCAGCGCTGCCTGGTCGGCCGGCAGCTTGCCCTGGGGGCGCAGCGCTGCCAGCACGTCCTGGGTGCTGCGTACGGCACCACAGCGCCGCGAGACATAGGCCAGCGCGCCGGCATGCTCCTCGGCCGAGAAATCGGCAACCGCATCGCCCACATAGATGGGGCGGATGTCGCGCATAAAGGCATCCGCCGCCGTCACCTGGCAGCCGATATGGGCGTAGATGCCGCAGATGATCAGCTGGTCGCGGCCTTGGGCGCGCATGCGCTGTTCGAGATCGCTGCGGGCAAAGGCGCTGTATCGCCACTTGGTCAGCACCACATCCTGCTCGCGCGGTGCCAGGGCAGCCACCACAGGCGCAAGTTGCGGCTGCGCGGTAATGCCCGGCCCCCACCACTCGGTCAGCAAACCCCGCTCCTCCGGCGATTGCTCACCCGGTTGGGCGGTGTACACCACCGGTATGCCCACTGCGTCGCAGGCCTGGCGCAGTGCCTGGATATGGGCGATCAGCGAGGGGATGGGCGCCGCCGTTTGGTCGTAGAAATCGAGGAAATACTGCTGCATGTCGTGGATCAGCAGCACGGCTCGGTTGGGCTCCGGCAGCCAGTCCACCCGGTTTTCGGGCAGGGTGGTGGGCATGGGATAGGTGGCGATGCGGGGTATGGTCATATTGTGTAAGCCAGGCGATCGAAATGGAAAAAGAGGAGCAGGTGCCTGCCCGCTGCCCAGGTTTACCCTGGGCATTGCGGTATGCGGTACAGGCTGTGGCTCAGTCGGCGGCCGCGATCAGCTCGGCAATCCGCTCACGCAGTGCCCGCTTGTTGACCTTGCCCACACCGGTCTTGGGAAACTCGGTCACGAATTCGATGCGGTCGGGTATCTTGTACTGGGCAACACCGCGCTCGCGCAGAAAGCGCATCAGTTCGACAGGGCGCAAGGGGGCGCCGCGCGTGACGATAAAGGCGCAGCTGCGCTCACCCAGGTAGGCGTCCGGCATGGCGACCAGGGCGGCATCGTGCACGGCTGGGTGGGCCAGCAAATGGTTCTCCACCTCTTCTGCAGCGACCTTGTCGCCGCCACGGTTGATCTGATCCTTGGCGCGGCCCTCTACTGTCAGGTGCCCGCTGGGTAGCCGGCGCACCAGGTCGCCGGTGCGGTAGTAGCCGTCGGCGGTGAAGGCGCGTGCGTTGTGTTCATCGGCAAGGTAGTAGCCGCGTATGGTGTAGGGGCCACGGGTCAGCAGATGGCCCAGTTCACCATCGGGCAGGTCGCGATCCTCGTCGTCCACCACGCGAACTTCGTCGTGCGGCGAGATGGCGCGGCCCTGGGTATGGTGCAACAGTTCGTCGCTGTCCTCAGGACGGGTGTAGTTGACCAGCCCCTCGGCCATGCCAAAGACCTGCTGCAGGCGGCAGCCCAGTTCCGGCAGTACACGGCACGCCACCTCAGCGCCGAACTTGGCGCCACCTACCTGCAGCAGCTTCAGTGTCTTCAGTTCCGGTCGGCGCTGCCGGGCCGATTCCAGCCACACCATGGCCAGCGGCGGCACCAGCGCGGTGATCGTCACGCCTTCCGTCCCGATCAAGGGGAACACCTCGTCAGGGCTGGGGCGGCGCGCCAGCACGATGCGCCCGCCTGCATGCAGCACGCCCAGGGTGCCCGGTGAGCTGAGCGGGAAATTGTGGGCCACCGGCAAGGCGCACAGGTAGACGGCATCTTGGTCCAGCCCGCAGATATCTGCGCTGGCGCGTACGCTGTAGAGGTAGTCGTCATGGGTGCGCGGGATCAGCTTGGGCAGGCCCGTGCTGCCGCCAGACAGCTGCAGGAAGGCCACCTCGCCGGCCGATGGACCGGCTAACTCGATGGGTGTGTCGTGCAGGTCGGCCAGCGCAGTGAACTCGGCGGCCTCGCCAGCCACCACCACATGGCGCAGGGCCGGGACTTCAGCCTGTACTTCCCGCGCCAGCGTCCGGTAGTCAAAGCCACCGTCCAGGTCGGCGATGACATAGGCCTTGGCATCGGCAAAGCGGCAGAAGTGACTGACCTCTGCCCGGCGGTGCGCCGGCAGGGCGAAGACGGGCAGGGCGCCCAGGCGGAACAGGCCAAAGCAGACCGAGAAGAACTCGGCCACATTGGGTAGTTGCACCACGACGCGATCCTGCGCGCCTATGCCCAGGCGGGCGAAGCCTGCGGCCAATTGGTCTGCTTTCGCATCGAGCTCGGCATAGGACCATCGCCGTTTGCCGCAGACGATGGCGATACGGTCGGGGTGTTCGCCGGCCTTGCGCTGCAGCATGGCGCCCAGTGTTTCGCCGGCCCAGTAGCCCAGCTCGCGGTAGCGCTGCGCGTCCTGCTCGGGCCAGGGGGTAAAACCGGTCAGCTGGCTCATGCCGCCCCCTCCAGCACGCTCTCCAAGGCCATGGCGCTGAGCATGGTACGCAGCTTGGCGCTGGTTTCCGCCAGTTCCAGATGGGGCTCGGAGCCAGCCACGATGCCGGCCCCGGCATAGAGCGTCGCAGTGTGTTCGCCCACTTCGGCACAACGTATGGTGACGGCCCATTCACCATCGCCGCTGGCATCGCACCAGCCGACCAAGCCGGTGAAGAAACCACGGTCGAAGCCTTCCACCGTCTCGATAAAGGAGCGCGCTGCCGCCGTGGGGTGGCCGCAGACTGCGGGGGTCGGGTGCAGGGCCAGCGCCAGTTCCAGCGCGCTGCATTCCCCGTCTGCCAGGTCGCCGCGTATCTCGGTGGCCAGGTGCCACATGCTGGGGGTGGAGACCAGCGACGGGCCGCTGGGCACGTGTACCGCATTGCAATAGGGGCCCAGCGCGGCCACCACGGCATCGACCACCAGCTGGTGCTCGTGCCTGTCCTTGGCCGAGCCGAACAATTGTTCGGCACGCCGCGCGTCTTCTAGCGGGTCGCTGCTGCGGGGGATGGAGCCCGCCAGCGGGTGCGAGACCACCTGCCGGCCACGGCGCGACAGCAGCAACTCGGGGCTGGCGCCGACCAGCGTACGGCGCTCGCCGTCGGTTTCCGGCAGGTCGATGGCGAAGGTATAGCCGCTGGGATTGCGGTTGGCCAAGCGCTGCAGCAGCGTAGGCACGGCAATGTTGGCATCGACCTTGATCGAGCGCGACAACACCACCTTGTCCAGCCCGCCTTCGCCGATCTGGCTCAGTGCCTGCGCCACATTGTCGCGGTAGCGGTCGGGGTGGGGCAGGGCCTCGCTGCTGATGTCGCGCAGGGAGTTAGATTCTGCCTGGGTAGGCAGCGCGGTTTCACCGGCACCCCGCCCTTGCACCGTGCTCTCGGGGATGAACAGATGGGCCGGTGCCTGGGCATTGAAGGGAACCGCGCCCAGCAGGATGGGCTGCACCAGGCCTTCTGCCTGCGCCTGCCGCAGCAACTGGGCCGCACGTTGTGCCAAGGTGTCGGCCGGCCCGTGTGCGAGCGTGGCATGGCGGCCCAGCGTCAGTACCGTGCGGCGTGGCGAGGTGAACAGCGAGCCACCGATGGGGTAGAGGCGGAGCAGGTCGGTGGCTTTGGGGGTAGTCAAGCCGGAATCGTGCTGGGATGGTTGCATAGAGGCTCCTCATGAAAGACCAATACCGCTGCCGCTGCTGGATATCAGCCGTGGCAGGCGTGCGTTGCGCCGGGCGGGATGGCTGTTCTTGTAGGTGCCCGGTAGCGCAGCGATGGCGTCGCGAAGGGATGGTTTGCAGCTGTCGTACGCGAGCCAGGCGCCGGATTGGCGAAGCATCGTAACGGTAAAAAAATCTAAATGCAAATGAGATTGACTATCATTACTTACGGCTGCATGATGTTTGCAAGAAACCCAGTGGGTCACGGGCGGGGCGCATGCAGTTGTGGGCCTTGCGGCTTGTGCGAAGGCAGACAGGCAAGCCCCAGGCTTACGACAACACGAATACTGGAGGAAACATGACGATAGCCTTTACAGCAACGGGCCGGACGGGAGCGGTGTATCCGAGAGGGCCGGGGGGTATGCCCGACGCCATTTTCGAGCAGGTGCCCGCACCGGCGGAGATGTATCGGCTGATGCCAGCGTCCGAAAGGGTTGCCGCGACCGTACAGGCGGGGCGGCAGACGATCCGCGACATCCTGGATCGCAAGGACGACAGGCTGCTGGTGGTGGTCGGGCCATGCTCCATCCACGATACCGAAGCAGGCCTGGACTATGCGCAGCGGCTGGCTGCCTTGGCCGACGAGCTGTCCGATACCCTGTATGTGGTGATGCGGGCGTACTTCGAGAAGCCGCGTACCACGGTGGGCTGGAAGGGCCTGGTCAACGACCCGCATATGGACGATTCCTGCCGGATAGGCGAGGGCATGGCGCGCGCTCGGCAGTTCCTGCTGGCGGTCAATGCGCTGGGCCTGCCGGTCGCGACCGAGGCGCTGGACCCACTATCGCCCCATTATTTTGGCGACCTGATCAGCTGGACGGCGATTGGTGCGCGCACCACCGAATCGCAGGTGCACCGCGAACTGTCATCGGGCCTGGCCACGCCCGTGGGGTTCAAGAACGGTACCGACGGCAGCGTCGAGACAGCCGTCAATGCCATCCTGTCGGCAGCCTGCCCCCATGCCTTCATGGGGATGGACCAGGATGGCAGGCCGGCCATCGTCCGCACCCAGGGCAACCGCTACTGTCACCTGGTCATGCGTGGCGGCGGCGGACGGCCCAACTACGATACGGTCAGCATCCACCTCGCCGAAAAGGCGCTGGAAAAACACCATATCCCGGCCAATATCATTGTCGATTGTGCCCATGCCAACTCCTGGAAGCAGCATGCCCTGCAGCCTGTCGTGCTGGCCGATGTGGTGAACCAGATACGCGAAGGCAACCGCGCCATCCGCGGCGTGATGATAGAGAGCTTCATCGAGGCGGGTAATCAGCCTATCCCCGCAGACCTGGACGACCTGCGCTATGGCTGCTCAGTGACGGATGCCTGCGTGAGCTGGCCGACCACCGAGAAGATACTGCGCCAGGCCGGCCAGCGGCTGGCCGGGCGGCGGGGCTGGCAGGCCTGATGGCACGCTAACGCCGGGTAAGCCAGCGGCACTGGCGGCTGCGACCCACCATAAGGGTGAGCCAGCATTGCTGTGCCCCGCGTATCTGCATGGGTAGGTCGCCCAAGAGCAGCTAGTGATTCTGGAATAAAGTCTGGGATACTCCGCCAAGCGTTTTCTATGGGCTTGGCGATGTCCCGACACCGGGCAAAGCCGGTAGCCGCAGCGCCTTTATCCCCAACAGCCGACGGTGCCTGGCGCGGAGCAAGCCGCGTCGTCACAGCGTCTCGAGCCCTTCAATGGGTTCTTTTGCTATTGAACCAAGGCAACCGAAAGGTTTACCCATGTCCCCGCAATCGCACCTTCGCTGGCTTTTCCTGGCAAATGCCACGGTTCTGGTCACGCATCAAATCGACGCAGCCTATTGGCACGAATGGGAGTTGTTCAACATTCCTGGTGGCAATCAGGTCAACCTGCTCCTGAACATTCCCATCATTGCGCTGGTTCTGTATGCACACAGCCGGGTCGTCGCCAACCTCCACACTGGCTTGAACTATTACAAGCTGCTGGCTGCGCTGGGCTTCCTCACTGTCGGCATCCATGCGTCCTTCTTTGCCCTGGGCCGCGAGGCGTTCATGCAGCCTATGTCGGTTGCGCTGTTGCTCGCCACGTTGGTGCTTTCGGCGTGGCAGTTGGTTGCCTTGCGCAGGTTTAAAGAACCAACCTCCGTGGCGGCACCGTGACACCTTGCAGGCTTTGCCAGTCCCTCTGCGTTTCAGGCCGGTAGTTGGCCACCAGCATGAAAAAGGCGCAACCCCTTGCGGGCGTTGCGCCTTGAGACAAGCTGCTTTGGTAAAACGGCTTATTCAACCGAGAACGACTGAGCGGTCCCATCCTGGTTGTTGATATAGAAGGTACTGCCATCCTGCCACCAGGTGTCGGTAGCATGTGCTTCTGGGGTGTTGACGAGCATATAGCCAGCCCGCAGCTTATAGCTGACGTTACCTATGGTGGTGGTGACGGAGCCATCGACATCCACTGCAGGCACGGATGCGCCTATGATGGTGCTCAGTGTGGCTGCCACGACATCAATGTTGGCAAACGCCGGGTAGAGCGTCTGCTGCGCACTGCCATCGCCATGGATCAGGCGACCAGCACTGTCGTAGGAGAAGCCATTCAAGGTGCTGGGCGTTGCAGTCCATGCCGGCCGGACCACGTACTTGGCACCACCCACCGTAGCCTTGATCAAGCCGTCAGCCGTGACCATGCCGGTAGCTTGGCTATCCACGGCCAAGAGCTGCGCCGCGAAGTTGCTTGGGCTCACCAGGCTGGGGGCCAATTCCGTGACCGCACCTCTCACCACCACGCGCATCCGCCCGTTGCTTTGCAGCCCACTGGGAACGCCTGGCGCGACCATTAGCTGGCCAACCGGTACACCGGCGATACGCGTGCCGTCCGGCGCGGTCATGACCATGCCACCGATCGGGGTATTGGCGCTGCGCGTCAGCTGGATACCCAGCTCCTTGCTCAGGGTAGTCACAATCTCGGTGCCCAGATAGGAACCATTCAGGCGGGCAGGGTTGCCATCTATGGACACCGGTATGCTTTCCAGCGTCATGCCGGTAGGAATGGCACTCAGGGTTTGTGCCACGCCTGCGCCACCATCTGCCAGCGTGACACCTATCTCATTGCCCGCGCTGTCGTAGGTGATGGTCTCGCCCTTGAACAGCAACAAGGTGGACGAGGTCAGCATGTTGGCGCGGCCGCTGAGCAAGGACCTTTGCAGGTTGACCGTCCCGGCCTGGGTTATGCATAGCGAGTATGCCAACAGTTCTCTTTGATAGACCTTCACGCTCGAGAAGTAGGTATTCCATGCGCTGGACCTACTTCCGCTTGGCGGGGTGGTCGGTATTGCGGGGCGTGCCCCACAGGTATGCGGCGTGGTGACCGTGCCGGAGGTCACGGCAACGGTGGTGCCGCCTCCGCTGTTTGCCGATACATTGATGGATGCACCCGTACTGCCCGTACTGAGGACCACCGCCGAATCACCGCTGCCACCGACCGAAAGTAGCCCACCTCCACCCCCGCTGGAGAGGGTTGCGCTACCCTGCGAAACAGCCAGCACGTTCTGCCCACCCGAAGAGGTACGAACGTTCAGCACCACGCCCGATGAACCCGTGGAGACCGAGACCGATGGTGTGCTTCCGCCCAGATTCAGGCTGACCGGCCTGCTTGAAGCGTCGACAGTCAGGGTGCTGCCGCTGGCACCGGTTGCCGAGACATCTACGCTGCTACCGGCAGTGACCGTGACATTCGCCGACCCCGTCACCGTACCGGTACCATCGATCGTGCCCGTGCCGCCGTTGATCGTGGTGTTCGCGGCGGTGACGGTAACCGCCTGGGTCGCCGTGACGGCGGTGCTGCCATTCAAGGTCGCACCAATGATGCAGCTACCGGGGCTGACCGCGGTAATGGTGGCGGTAACGGTACCGTTGGTGGTGCTGCGCGTCGGGGTGCCTACCGTGCAACTGGCGCTGTTGCTGGTAATGGTCGCGCCGCTGGCGCTGACATTGAACAGGCTGGTGCTGCTGGCATCCTTCAGCGTGAGGATGGCGGAGGTGGTGCCCGCCGTAATCAGGCTGGGCGTGCCCACGGTCAAGGTCGATTGGGCTGCCGTGGCGACGTCGACTGCGGCTGCGGTTGCGGTAAAGGCGGTACCAGGGGTGTTGGCGGTCAGCACCAGCGTCCCGGTGTTAAGCGTGGGGGTCACGGTTGTGTTGGGTATGGCAGCGATAAGGCCATTCACCACATCCGTGGCCGAGGTCGTGGTCGCCACAAAGGTATAGGTTGTGCCATTGAGCGTCACGGCAAACGTGTTACCTGCCATGATGGAGGCCGGCGTCAAGGTATTAACCTGTGCCACAGCAGTCGCATTGGTGCTCCCGGTCGCGCCCAGGGTCCAGCCGGTGCCCGCACTCTTGGCGGTGAACACAATGTCACTGCCAACCACGCTGGTTGTGTAGTCCTGCGTCGCATAGGGCACGCCGGAGTCGGCCTGGATGGCGGCATTCAGGCCGGTTGCCACGTCTGCAGTGCTGGTGGTGGTGGCCGTAAAGCTCACCGTACCCGAGCCTGGCAGGGCAATATTGTAGACATCCCCAATATCCACACTGCCGCCTATCGTCAGCGTATCAATCTGGCTTTGTGCCGGCACGGCAGGCACATTGGCCTGCGTCTCCAGACCATCGATGGTCGCGGTGCTTGAACTGGTGGCAAGGTTAGCCGCATCGGCCGGGAAGGACATCGCAAACGATGTGCCCGGCGTGGTGGCAGTGAAGGTCAGCACGCCCGAAGTGTTATCGGTAACCTGGTAGGTGGTATTGCTGATGTAGTCGGCGTGGGCAACGATAAGATCGTAGAGTTCTGTCGCCATGCTGGCCGGGGTGTCTGTGGCGGCTACCGTGGTCGTGATGGTGGTGGCCGTACCAGGCAGGGTAATGCTAAATGTATCGCCATCGGTTACCGTCCCGCTGATGGTCACCGTCTCAGTCTGGGCCTGAGCCATCACGGCAGGCATATTCGGGGCGGTGGGTGTCAGGGTCAGCGTCTGCGTGACATTGGCGCCAACCGCCCGGTTAGGTGTTGTCGCCGTATTGTTGAACGTAGGTACAGCGAACGCAGTGGTTGACAGCATCACGACCAATGCCAAGCTGAGCGGACGCAGTCGCATATGGGGGGTTTGGCGGGGGTGCAGAGATCTCATGGGGAACTTAGCTCCATAATAAAGTGTGGGCCGAAAACTGCTGTCACTTGCAACCGAAATATCCCCCCAAGCCCGCACTCCGATGCGACAAACCTCCACCCTCTGATACCGGTACCTCTGCACCGGACCAAATAGGAGAACCCACCAAAGGCAAGCGTAAACCCGCCTTTGGCTGCATCGCTGACGGTCTATCCCGCGCTGGCAGCTAATGCTGCAAGCACGAGAAAAGTGGATATGGTCAAAAGCACGACACGCGCTGCGTGTGCATTGAGCTTAGTAGGCGATTATTGCAAGTAAAGGTATTTGATGTGGGCAAGCCCACCTTGTGGGCGTGGCGACGCCAAGCGAAATGGTGGGGGCGCTGGTTAGCGCCGCTAGCTGGCAGATTGGAGCGCCAGGGCTTCGAATAGCGCATGTACACGGCGAGCCATGGCAGGGCATGCACGCATGCAGTCTATGCTTGCTACACTGACGCTTTTGGTGCGGTAGCTGTTGAGCTTGTTACCTTACGTTGGCCTCGTCGTCACAGGTCATACCTGCGAACTACATAGTAGTGTTGCCTGCGCACGGGTCTTGGGGAGCGGTGCGCTCGTTCGAATACCCAACTCGGAATACTGGAGGTCCAATCCACATGGCAATCACACTGAGCACACGAAAGCCGATCGATACGCTTGGACCAGAAGACCTCCAGGCTTTTCCAATATGGGAGTTCGCCGAAGACGAAGAGGGGGCTGATGAACAGGATGAAACATGGGTTAGGCCCCTGAATGCCGCGTCCATCCCACTGGCGCGGTATGCACTCTCCGCTGCTGCCACATTTCAGACCGTGTCCGGCCAGATCATCAAAGGGTTCATAGGCATCTCAACGGATGAGGAAATCGACATCTCCCATGGAATCCTGCTTCACGAAGGCAAGTACCTATACATCCCGCCGAAACAAGATAGACAGGATCGGAGGCGCTTTCTCGAAGCGCTCCAACTGAAGGAGGCACAAGTCTTTCCGGTCACCTTCACCCTGCATGTCCGGGTAGCGGGCGAAAGCGGCTTGCGCCAAGGCGAGATCAGGTAATGGCAATAGGTGTGACGGGTACTTGGGAATGAAGTGTTGTACTGACTGAATTGATGTTTCCAAGGGGAATGAGTCCAGGCAACGAACTGGTCATGCTATTCCTCGATGGGCTCTCCTGTTGTGCCCAACTTCCATTAACTCCGCTGACCTCCCCCGCAACATCGATAGCGAGTCGCGCACCCCTAGCAAGGTATCCTACTCACGCCCGTTGATTGTTTTGTACTGGGCTGGGAGGGCCCAGTCATGGCCGAGGTTTACGGGTAGTGCTAAGGCGGGAGCGTTGTGCAACAAGGCCCATCCACTGCATGCACGTGGGCCTTGTATGCCACCTCACCAGAATGCGCTGCCGGTAAACAACGCACTACCTGACATTCATCAGGGGTTGCCCGAGTGCCAGCTTGGCGAAATCTATGGCAGGAATCGGCCTTGAAAAAAGATAGCCTTGAATCAACTCACAGCCCATAGATGAAAGCAAACCGTACTGCTCGTGGGTTTCTACCCCCTCTGCTACGAGTGTCATACCCAACTCATGGGCGAGGCCGATGATGGCACGTGCAATTGCCTGGTCTTTTGTATCATTCGCCAAGTTGGCCACGAATAGACGATCAATTTTTAGTACATCCAACGGCAATTGCTTCAGGTAGGCCAGTGCAGAATAACCTGTGCCGAAATCATCCATGGCCGTGCGAATTCCCAGTTTATGCAAGTCTTCCAGAATTCTTCGCCCTTTGTCGATATCCTCAATCACCGTGCTTTCGGTGACTTCCACTTCAAGCCAATGCGCAGGCATGCCGGTATCTGATATAACATCCTGAATGTGCTTACAGATTAATTCATCAGAGAATTGTCGCGCGGACAAATTGACGGCCATGGTGACACTGTCGTCCAGTATATCTGCCCAGGCCATCCGTTGGGCGCATGCGGTCCGAAGTATCCAGAGGCTGACCTCGACGATCAATCCACTATCTTCAAGCACTGGGATAAATACGGCGGGCGATATCGTCCCAGCAGTGGGATGGTGCCATCTAAGTAGCGCTTCGATGCCATGTATCCGGCCATCAAGGGTCGAGACCTGTGGCTGGAATACCAGTTCGAATTGCTCCTTCTCCAACGCGTACATCAAGCTTTCGCGCAACATGGTCCTGGCCGTCACTTGGGCATTCATCTCTGCTGAATAGTGACGATAGGATTGACGGCCATTGCGTTTGGCTTGGTACATCGCCATGTCGGCCGCGCGCAGCATGTCGCCAGCAGAGGTGCTATCTCCGGGACAATTTGCGATGCCTATGCTTACACTGACTAGTAGCGAGTGCCCGTCAATGACATAAGGTTGCGTCTGGATACGCAATAGTTTTTCTGCAATGGTGGATATTTCGGTCTCACTCAGCGCACCCTCAATCAGGATGGCGAATTCATCACCGCCTATGCGCCCAAGTGCATCATGGGTGCGTAGCTGATTTCGTAGCCGTTCACAGAAGCTTTGCAGTAGCATATCTCCCGTGGCGTGCCCGTAGGTGTCATTGACATCCTTGAAGTAGTCCAGATCGATATAAAGCAAGTACAGTGATTGCGAATGCCGCAGGCTTCGCGATACGGCAGTCGATACTGCTTGAAAAAAGCCGTTACGATTAAGAGCACCAGTCAACGTGTCGGTCACGATCAGTTGTGCCAACTCCTCCTGAAGGGTGAGCGTCGCGGTGATATCTTGATAAGCAACAACCCAACCTTGCTGCTGAGGAAGTGGCGCGCAACTTAACTGAACAGGCAGTGCCGCCTCCTTGGCGGAGATGATTCTTGCTGCATGGCTATGAATGGCATGCTGTGACCTGTAAGCCCCAAGTAGCATATCCATTTGCAGGTCAGACCAACAATGCAGTGTTTGCCCTTTAACCTCGGACTGCGTGAGGCCTTGAAGCCGGCTGCCAGCGGGGTTGACATAAATTTGCGTCAGATCCGGTGCCACGACAGAGATACCTTCATTGACTGTATTAAGAATATCGCCCAGAAATGCATTGACTTGGGCTAGGTCATGCATCTCTCTTTTTGAGGTTTCACTCAATGCCCATTGATTTAACAATTGCTGGACCTTGGCCTCCAGGATGCGGGGTTGAATAGGTTTATGCATTAGATCGAAAGCACCTGCCTCTAAACCATCAATCGAGGCGTACTCATCTTCGCCGTGCGCAGTGACCAGCAATACAGGGATATGCCTTGTTCGGCTGTTCTTACGCATGAGCTTCACGGCTTCAATACCATCCAGCTCTGGCATGTCGACGTCCATCAGCACCAGGGCGATGGTTTCGTTTAGCAGAATGCGTAGAGCGTCCTGGCCACTCGCTACACGTATGAAGCGGCGCTTACCATCGTCAAGAACGGCTTCCAGCGATTCCAGGTTTTCAGGCTTATCATCAACCAGTAACAATATGGGCAAAGTTTCTGTGAGCATGACATTACTCCTGGCGCCCACTGCTACAGCGACCCAGGGCCGCTAGCAGATCCGCCTCACTGATTGGTTTACTGAGGTAGTCATCGCAACCGGCCTCGATGCATCGCTCACGATCTCCCGGCATTGCCAATGCCGTCAATGCCAGAATTGGCCCTTTGTAACCCACGTCGCTCCTTAAGCGCCGTGTTGCCTCAAACCCATCCATCACTGGCATCGACATGTCCATCAGCACTGCTTGGGGATGCATACGAGTAAATACATCCAGCGCCTCTTGACCATTGCTTGCCACCTCAACTCGGTATCCGGCCGCCTCCAGTGTACTCAGCATCGCATACGTGTTACGGACGTCATCTTCAACCAATAGCACCTCAGCATTACCCTTCATACATTGAACAGGTGTGGTGTTTAAAGGCACCGCGGCTCGAGCCGGCACGAATTCTGGCATTTTGGTATCAAGTGGTAGCCACAGCGTAAAAGTACTGCCGGCCTGTTCGTGGCTTATCAAATGCAACGATCCGCCAAGCAATGTTGCCAATTCTTTCGAAATAGCCAATCCCAGCCCAGTTCCACCGTATCGCCGGCTCGAAGAGCCATCTGCCTGAACAAATGCATCAAACACGCGGTCTTGAAGTTCGGCGGAAATACCAATTCCGGTGTCACATACCGCGATAGATAGGCCAGTCTCCTGATGGGTAGCCAGGCATGCGCGAATGGCAATCTGTCCCTGGTCAGTAAATTTCAAGGCGTTGCCCAAGAGGTTACGCAGAATTTGCATCAGTCTCCTCGGGTCTGTTGCAATCGTGAAGTCCGGGGGGAGATCTATCTCTGTTACCAACTGCAGATGTTTTTGTTGGCACTGAGGCTGAAATTCATGACGTAGCCTATCTAGTACTTCTCGAACTGAAGTTGCTTCAAATTGCGCCTGCAATCGGCCCGCCTCGATCTTGGCAAGATCCAGTATGTCGTTGATCAGCAGAAGTAGATCACTGGCGGAGCGATGGACAATAGCAGCATGGGTACTCTGCTTCTCGCTCAAGTTACCTTGGCGGTTCAGTTTCAATTGTTCGCTGAGCATCAAGATGCTGTTCAGCGGCGTTCGCAGCTCATGGGACATATTTGCCAGGAATTCCGACTTGTAGCGCGAGGCGGCGGCCAACTCCTCCGTGTGATGCTTCATCGCCGCCTCCTGGGTCCGTCGCATGCTGATGTCGACCACCGTGGCTTGTACAAGCACAGTCTCGCCCTCGTACAACGGCGCCAACGCCACTTCAACCGGTATTTCCCGTCCCGTGCTATGCCTGGCAAAAAGCTCGCGGCCAGCCCCCATCAAGCGGGCAGTGGGTTGGGCGTTGAATTTGGCTCGCAATTCGCCATGGTTGGCGGCCAACTGTTCCGGCAGAAGCATCTCAATCTGCGAGCCGATAAGGGCGCTCCTTGCATAGCCAAACAGCGACTCCGCTTCCCTGTTGACTAGCTCAATCGCTCCCTTTTCGTTGCAGATCAGAATCGCAATAGGAGAAGCTTCGATGGCCTCACGCATGCGTGTGACGGCGTTCAGTCGCTCACTCAGATCAAGTAGGGACACCATGGTCGTGTGAGTCTCGGCGGTACCTGTTTCCAACGGTCCTAGGCCTATTTCGACTGGAAGCTCTCGCCCGTCGCGTCGCAGCAGGAATAACTCCTGTCCCGCGCCCATACGTCGGGTGCGGGGCTCCTGAAGGTAACCATGCCTGAAGCCAGAGTGTGCGGTTCGATATCGCTCAGGAACCAGGGCCTCAACCCGCATGCCGATCAGCTCACTTAATGGGTAGCCGCAAAGCGTAGCGGCCAATTCGTTGGCATTGGTGATGGTGCCGCATGCATTGATCAAGAGAAGAGGCGTTGGTGCATTACGTAGCAAAGCGCCCAATTCGACCCTGGCTGGATCATGAGATCGCTTGAACATGCGCCTACTGAACCACCATAAGACGAACGCTATGGCGGCTAGTGAAACAATAGCCGATATCAACTTATTCCTCCTGAACTGCGCGAACTTTTCTTATGTGTGCGTACATGTTTGCTTGAATAAGCAATGCCCAATATGAGCTGACGCATATGGCTTCAACATAGCACCTTTGGTCCCTCCCCACCGAGGAGTACCAAGAAAGCGTCAGCATGAAAGGTGCAGGCGTCCCTCACCAGAAAGTCTCAACTCAACGAAGCGCTGATCATTGCCATCCTGAAGGAGGCTGCGACCGGTGCTGTTGCGGCGGTGCTCTGCCGCCGACGGCACCTCGAATGCGACGTCCTACAACTGGCGAAACAAGTTCGGTGGCACAGACGTAACTGACGGCAAGCGATCCAAGCCGATTCAAGAGGAGAACGCCCGGCTCAATCGGCTGCTCGCCAACCAGGCGCTGGATATTCACCTGCGCAAGAAAGCGCTGGGAAGGACTGATCCGGCCCTCACCACGCTGTGGCGCAGCAAGACAGCCGTTTGAGCAGCGCGCTCGCCTTGTTTCACCAAGGCTGCATCTAGTACGTCGCGTCAATGCTGGCAGGTCAATCGCTAGCGGGTTGAGCGGGCCCACATGACGGCTGCTTGTCCCTGTGGCTACGGCGCCGGTATGAGCGGCCTAACCAGCCGGGCGCGGTGCAGCCACCGCCACCGCTGAACCTACCAAACCAGCGCAGTTCCATTGGCCATGTGGCCGATGCGCTATGGCATGGAGGGCGGGTCGTTCGGATGAGCGCGAGTGCCTTCCGCTACCGCGCCAAGCCCGACGGCAATATCGCGTTGCGCGAACGGTTCGTCGAGCTAGCTGGGCGCCACGGTGCCGGCATGATCTACCTGAAAATCCGGCAAGCGGGATGGGCCGTGAACCATAAGCGTGTCGAGCGGCTTTATCGCCAAGCCGGTCTTCAGGTCAGGATCGCTGCAGGAGTAGACCTCAACCTGTATCAGGTAGCGGTGCCCCCGGCACATTTACCATGTCTCGCTGGGTTGGGTTCCGGCAGAATGTGCTCAAATTACAAGATGCACATCCTGGATAAGGTCACCCCATAATTGTCGCGCCTAGTGGCTGGTTAAATTCGATAGCATAGCGTGGTGTAGCACGTCTGCACTCACATCACATTGACTGATAGACAGATAAATATTCATGTAAATCAAGGCGTTGTTAGTGCGCTGTTCACCTGTCATTTTATCAAAATACGGGCCTGTGCGTCCGTTGGATAACTGTTTGGCATTTCATTCATTCTTCGAGCCATTTACACCATGAAGACATACATCCGTTCCAACGACCGATACAAGGTCGCGGCAGTCGCGCTTACTCTCTTTGCAAATAGTCTGGCATTAGCCCAACCACATCAAGACGACGAGTCCGAGCTAGTCGCAAAAGTAAGGGCAGACGGCACACTCTTTGGCTTCGCCCAAGCTTGTAAGTTGTCGAAGGACGAGATCACGAACCTCTTCAATCTCAAGTTCGCGGCAACCCGTGAGCTAGCGCAATCCAAAGTGCCGCACTACACGCCCGAGCACTTCAAAGCGGACTTCAGAAGCGGCATTGAAACCGCAAATGGCTTTGTCAGGCTTACGGATCCAGAATCCGATGCGTACAAGAGAAACTGCGAAGACATTCAACAGAAGGTCAAGTCGCTTCTGCAAAAAAAATGATCTGATTAGGTTCGCGAGCATTGGCCACGGCACCCAAAGCCTAACCCTTTCATCGAGGGGGCGCCCAAGGGTTAGCGCCCTTTGCCGCACCTCATTTAAAACTTTAGGCCGCGCAGGACCATCTGCCCTACGTTACGAGGACAAAACCATGCTTGAAGGATCCTGCCTCTGTGGTGCCGCCCGCTGGACGTTTGAAGGAGAGCCCGATGGCGCCACAGCTTGCAATTGCACTGCGTGCAGACGATATGGCGTTCTCTGGGCGTATGACTACGAGAACGAAGGAATTAAGGTCTCGGGCACGACTTACCCGTTCTCGAGAGGCAACGCACTTGAGTTTCACTTTTGTCCCACCTGTGGCTGTGTTGCTTTCTGGCGGGGCAAGCATCTCGATGAACAAGGCCGCAGAAGAATCGCCGTCAACCTGCGATTGGCTGAACCTGTGGCCGTCGCCCACATTCCCATCGATCACTTCGACGGCCTGGACACATTCGATGACCTGCCTCGCGATGGTCGATGCGTCGCTGACTACTGGTTCTGAGGCGGCATTGGTGGGCGTGTGGCCTAACCCTTCCATCGAGAGGACGCTGCCCAGCCGTGTAACCGTTCATTCCAGCGGACCGCCTACGGCGGCCGCTGAATTCAACGTTTAGCATTCACTCTATCCATAGGAAGGAGACAACCATGAGCTTTACGATCATCAAAGGCAGTTTCCTAGTCGACGAAGGAATTCCCCAGGGAGATTCAGTGCGATTCATGGTAGATGCCGTCGCTCTCGACGACAGCACCGGTATCGATGGGGTTTGGGTGGTAGCGGAAAGATGTTCTGAAAGATTAAAGTCAGTACTGAAAGAACAAAGTCAGTAATTTCTCGGGGGGTTCTTTGCGGCCTCCCGCGTCGCTTTGAACCGGGACTTTATGCTCGGTAGCATCACCCTGGCAGCCAGGGCCGATGCATCCCGATCAGCCATGCGCGGCTGATAATGCACAGCTGACCGCGCAATCTGCATCAAGCGACAAGCGCGACGAATCGAAATACACCGGCTTTGGGCGTAGCTGACCTGCCGACGGGGATCCGGCGCGCTCACCACTTTTTTGCGTTGATCTCCTTCATCACTTCGACTTCGAGATCCCGTTCGGCCAGCAGCTTCTTCAGCCGGGCATTCTCTTGTTCGAGCTGCCGTAGGCGCCGTAACTCGTCGGTGACCATGCCGCCATATTTCTGCCGCCAAGTGTAGATGGACGCCTCGCTGACACCGTAGGCCTTGCCGACGGCTGTAACACTGGTTCGCTCAGACCGTAAGCGGTAGGGTATTTGCTTCTTCGTAATCCGACTTGTTCATGGTGGCTCCTTTCGCGGGGCCGACAGCTATAGCTGCATCTTAGCCACGAAAAGAACACTGGAGCCGCCCCAGTTTGTCTCGGGCAGTCGCGCTACGACTGCCCGACAAACTTTATTCCTACCCGACGAACTTTATTACCTGTCGTCAGAAATTGACGACAGGTAATAAAGTTCGTCGAGATATGGAGAGGTAAGTCATTGATTTAACGTTGGTGCGCAACCCGCACAAAGTTCGTCGGACAATCGCTTTGGCCCCTGCACTCATAGATGTTCAAAGGAATGTTCGTCGAGCAGTGTGGTCGCGAGCTCCGTACTCGAACTTGGAGACAAGCTACGCTCAATAGGCGCGTCAGCAATTGACCATGCCGAGTGGACGTCACATGTGCTTGAGCCCCTGAGTCTTCTTTGGCACCTACTGGCCTTAATTCAGGTAGAGCATTTTGCGGCCTGGATATGTAGCTCTATTGGCCGCAAAACGCTTCAGCGATCACAGGATGGGATCAAATTCAATTTGCAGTCTAGCTCCTAGAGCAGGCGCAGTGGGGTTGGGAAAGACTGTCGCAGACCCGAGTTCAACCCACAGTTTGCTCTGCCAGACTAATTCCTTTTCCTTCTGGCCGTTCTTATCTCTTTCTTGGTTCGTTCCAAGCTGCAGCGCCCCGCTGGCCACTTGTTTGCAGAAGAAACGGAAGTCGCCATCTGACTCCATCAAGGCTTTCAATTCTTTGGCGGCATCAGTCAGTTCCTTGGGAAGCTGGTCCTGCAAATCACCGAGTTGCTCAACCAACCACTGCTTGATATCCGACGACAGCAAAATCGCGATCTGCTTTTTTGGCGTAGGCCTGAGCACGGCCGTCACCGTTTTATTGTCACGCGATTTCGCGAGTGCCGCATGCTCCACCTTGGGTCCCCAAACCCTGAGACGCACTGCTCCAAAGACCAAGCTATAGCCAGGCTTGACAGGGACGCCGATTCGACCAAGCTTGTTCAGCGCATTGTGTTGTACTTCAAGTGCATATATTTCGTTCAGACGACCGATGTAGCTGAAGCCTTGCTCCTTCTTTAACTTTGTCTGCTCAATGGTGACTAAGTTAACCTCGTTCCACCGGACCTGATAGTACGCACCACCTTCTTCTAAACGGATGAGCGTACTTCCCTTATCGTCCAGTTGACGCAAGGTGGATCGCATCAATTCGACTTCTGTGTTTGGTACTTCCGTGCCCACGCCCTCTGCGCACAGGACCTGGCCGTTGGTAATCTTCTTCTGCAAAAGGTCGCAGGTCTGACTAAGAACCAGACGGAATTGAGTCAGATCGACCTTCTTACCTCTCCGGGTGAGTTTGCCAACGAAGATATCGCCGAAACGAAGCTCTCGCGAGCCAGTCGTCTGCTTGTGGTGCTGACCTGAAGCAGTTCGAACAGTCGAGGCTTCGGTGAAGAGCTTCGGAATCCCTTGGGTTGGCTCCAAGTGGCCGAGCAGCACGCGATGATTCTCCGGGGGCAACTTGCCAGAAGCGCCAGCCAGCGTCACGCTCTCTTGAAGCTTGACGGTGAGAGCCTGTCCAAGCATCCAACCTACATAGTCACTGAGGGGCTCGCCCTCATGAATGAGATGCCCAACATGCAGGGCAGCGAGGTCTTGTAGCTCTATGCTGTCGATGTCTGCCTTCAGTGCTTCGCAGGCCTTCTGAAGAGCGTCTTTTAGCGCCAGGTGAACCCGGCGGTAGCTTTCAAGCTCAGCAACCTCCGCGGTGAACCCGTCGATGCGTTGCCCAAGCTCTTGCAAAACATTCATCTTGCGGATGAAGTGGAAGTAGCCTCCATGCAGACCGACAGCCTTGCGAAATGCTTCTGCATCTCCCTTTGCGACACCCGGGCGGCTGGAAACCAGCACTATCAAGGGCAGGCCCCTCTCGGATGTAAGCCCGCGCTGGACCAGACTTTGCAGGAACTGGGTGCTCTCATCGACCTTCGCGGCCATGTCCTTCGGTGTCTCCGAGGTGAGTACATAGTCAATAACCACGAGGCTCGCATCTGCGGGAACTATATCCAGTGCGGGCAATGCGCCAAAACGAACCAGTTCCCAGTTCTGTGCGATCAGGGTGGTTTCGATCTGCTCAAGCGGGAGTCTCAGCGGACCGACATCAGCAACCACATCCGCAATCCCCTCCTCCAAAAGCCGCTGGCTCTCTGGACACTCTGCCCTTCGACCCCAAAGCTCAATCGTGCGCTGAGGATCAGCGAGCAGAGGATCGAAATAGCCTCGGTCTGTCGCGCCACCGCTAAGCCCAAAGGTTGCGTCGAACCACGCCTTGGCCTCAGGAGCCTTCCTCAGAAAGCTTCTCAGCGAAGGAAGGCTTTTCCTCACGTCCTCTGGTGACGGGCGAAGGTAAGCATCATCAATCAGAACAGCTTTGCGGGGCACCGCTTCGGCCACTACCTCGATATCCATCGTTCCCCCTTGCGTGCCTTATGGCATCTCGAACTTGAAACCAGAAATTGTTCCTGCCGCCGTTCTCTCAAGCAGCGACAGAGTGATCGCATTTTCCTTGCACAGGCTTCTGACGATGTAGAGGCCTATGCCGCGGCCCGAGGGCTTTTTGCTGAAGAACGGCTCAAAGATCTTTTCGCGGTCGGCCCACTCGATGCCGGCCCCGTTGTCCCGGAACGTTATCGCATGCGCGTCGGCATCAACTTCGATCTTGATCGTCGCCTCGAAATCTTCGTATCCATCCAAGCGCCTCATCGCCCGGTGATGGCTCAACCAGTAAACGGAATTGACGATCAGGTTCTCAAAGATCTGATACATCTGGCCGACGATCACCTTGGACATCAGGCGTGTCCCCTCCGGATTAAGCTGGAGGTCCACTTTGATGTGATGCCTTTCAAACTGCTGCTCATGCGCATCCAGAAGCGTCTCCAGTACTTCGACGACGTCTGTATCCTCCTTCCGCTGGCGACCCGGTGTGCTCACCGGATCTAGGATCCGCAGACGCTTGTCCAACGTCTGGAGCTGCCGCGCGAGGGACTTAAGACCCGGCGGCAATGCGCTGTCGCTCATCTTTTGCAAATCTTGCAAAGTGGCGCCGGTGACCCGATTCAGTTCATGGATCACGAACTCCAGTAGCATGCCTACGCCCGCCAGATGCAAATAGAGGTCAGCCTGATTAGCCTGTCTCTTCAGGGTCTTCTTTGCAGCGGCCCAGGCAGCCTCCAACTCCTCGACATAGCCGCGAAGGTTGGCGACGGTCTGGTGTTCATCAGGTACTCGCTTGGCCAGTTCTCGCAGCGTAACCTTGGCGTCTTTCGCATGTTCGGTGACTTGCTTTTCGATTTCGCGCACGGTGGTAAGCGACTTGGTTGCCATTCGCTCTTCATGCTGGGTTACTAGCGAACCTAATTCCTTCCAGATGACATACTGCAAGCATTGGACTAGTGCGCGCTTCTCGGGCGTATCGACGAGACCTTGGCGATTGGTCTGATCGCGTAGTTCTCGATTCCCGAGCGATGTGATACGCACATACCCTACGAACTGGCCACGGTTCAGTTTGAACGACTTTCGGCGAAGCGCCCTCTGATCCAGCTCAAGCCAGTCGTCATCGGGAGCAGCATAGGGATAAACACGATAGCCGTCGCGGTAGACGAGCAGACCACCGGCCCACTGCTCAAGCCACGTCTTGAATTTAATGTAGTTGTCGCCGAACTCATGTTGAGCCCGCTGCCGGTTGAACCAGAAGCCCTCTGCCGTGAAAGGGCCGAGGGTCTCGATTCCCGCAAACCGTGGTGCGTCATTAATCGAGGTTCCGCCTCCAGACACCGCATATCCACTGGATGCAAGAAGACTGTAAAGGCCATCTCCTGAGGCAGCAATGTCCTTTTGGTCAATCACATCTAATGGCTCTGCGGCATCCGGCGGCTTGGGGAGCCGAAACTTAGCCGTCCCGCTGAGTACTGGAGCTTCACGCAAATCCTCTTCGTCGTCGGGATTAACCCTTTTGTAACCGAACGTCATTTTGAAGTGGCCATGCCACTTATTGAGCCATTCAGTATCAATCTCCTCGACTGCCGTGACCTTTTTCCCATTGAACGAGAGATCGATATCTAGAACTACGCCAGACGTTTCGAATGGATCTTGCAGTTTCGAGAACTCGGCCCGCGCGAGGGCGGTAACGCGTGCGAGCGACCAGTCGCTTTGCAAGTCGCTGATGCGGATAAGTGTGCCCGAGGCACTGGTCTTTTTCTCTCCCCCCTTTTCTGGCTCAGGTGAGAACTCATCGAGATCCATGTCCGGGGTGTCACGAAGGGTCGACCAGTCGATATCCAATGTGTTCCAGTGGCCCTCACCCTCCATGCCGCTGATCACGCCAGTGAACAGCCCCAAGCGCATAGCAGAGAGCCGCCCAATGCCTTTCTCACCCAGCAACCTACTCGCACTACCCAAGCGCTGCCGATCCAGATGACGATTGGGCGTGCCAACGGTCAGGAACTTAGTTCGCAGATCGCCCATGGACATGCCACAGCCCCAATCCTCCACTTCAATGAAAGAGAATTCGCGGTAAAACTCCTCCGCGACAGTTGCGCCACGTTGTGAACCCAAGCCTTCCAGGCGGCGGACAAATTCCGAGCGAAGTTCGTCGGAGGCAGTCGCCTCGAAGCATTGCCGGACGGCCGCCTCGAGCCAATCGCGTCGCAATCGTGTACCTGTCGGCAGCGCAGCTAGTTTCGATTGCAGTACGCGATAACCTGATGCCATCAGTGCCACGTTGACTCGAATCTCGACACTCTCGCTGCCCGCATCGACAGAATTCTTGATTAACTCGTACAGCGCAATGCCGTCCGTACTGATCAATTCAGCCCCAAGCTCCAGGAGAACTCTTGCTTTAACGTTAAATGCCATGGCGTGTCACAACGAGCAAACCAGGCAACCCTGGTTGTCGTCTTCCTCCGGCACCTCTGCCGTGTCAGCAGAAGCGAACACTTCCATAAGCGTTAGATTCTCTCGCCGCGCGGCATTGCGCTGGATGCGAATCACATGCTCTCGTTTAATTTGCTCAACACGTTCCGGCTGTTCCATCTCAGCTAAGCTTTCCCCTTGGCTCCAAGTGAAGAAATTCCCAGTCTTTTCGAAAGGCCGTTCGTATTCCTTGGCCTTCTCATAGAGCTCCGGGTAGGTTTCCTTGAGGCGAACCCACTCGATCTTTTGCTGGTAGAAGCAAAAATAGCAACCTGATCTCGTACGTCCCCACTTTGTGTAGGGGGGCATACCCACGCCCGAAGTGCGCAAGATTTCTTCAATGTCTCGAAGCACCAATCCATCCTCGCGGAAGGGATAGACCGCTTTGATGTTGGGCTTGTGACTGATGTAACCGCTACGGTTCTCTTCGGCGCGCAGGCCGACGTAGTTGATTACCTCATCGTCGCCGCAGTGTTGCTCGAATGGTTTTAGCTTCAGTGCTCGCGTGCACCAGCGGCGATGGTTGGACGGAATCATGCCACCGTACATCTCGTACCAATGATCAAAGCCTATATCCGCGTTCAGCCGGATGACTTCCTTGCCTAAGTAGCTTGCGATGCGATCCAAGTACTCGTAGGTCTCGGGAAGCTCTTTGCCGGTGTCGCTAAAGATGTACTCCATCTCCGGGACACGGTCACGCATGTAGATAGCCAGGGCCGCGCTATCCTTGCCGCCTGAGAGGCTTAGGATGTGCCGCACTTGTTTCTTTTCAGCCATGCTTGGTTTCCTCGTCCTGCTGCTTTTCTGCAGCTAGTTGTAAGTCCATGATGGCTTGAGCCAGTGCAGCTGCAGCCATTTGGGTGTCACCTTGTGCAGACTTCTTGACCAGTGCCAGCACATTTTTTGCGAGTGCTTTCGAGGTTTCTGTCGTTGCAACAAACACCGCTTGCTCCTCACCGCCTGCCATGGTGAACGTCAAGCCTACAAAGCGGTCTGCGGCCCTAGGTGCTACGCCTCGGCGCATGGCCACTTGCATCCATCGCTGATACTGGCCACAAAGCTCAGACAGCCCCTCTTGATAGCGGCTAATGGTGTCGTCTGACCACGAGTCCAGAGGGCGTTGCACGATCAAGCTACCGACAGAGTCGAGCCATTTTTCGTCACTTAAAATCAGATCCGTGCAGCGCAAGATGAAGCTCTTAAGTTTGGCATCCGCCAGTGTAGAGCTCTCTTTGCTGCATTCGGCTTGAAGCTGATTTCTGACACGACTTAGAGGTCCGCTGATTCGGAATCCACGGCTTAGCTCTGAGGAAACATCTTCTTGCAACTTGCGGTAGGCCATGCCTAGGTCTGTTAAAGCGCTAGTAAGCCAGATCGCAAATGATGCTTTGGACTTGGACTCTACATGGGCCTTGCGCAGTGTTTGCGTCAGCAGCGCAATTGGATCTGTTGCTTTGCCGAGCATGGAGCGAACTAGGGCTGCATCTTTGCCGATACGTTGCGTCTGCTTGGTGAAGTCAGGCAAACGGTAAAACCATCGAATCAAAGAGCGCGCTACGTCCAGGTAGGAGGCGTCCTGGTCTAGTGCGCACCCGATGGCAGACAATGCATCTCGGTAGTCTGATAGCAGTCGATGGTTGTCGTCGACATTCAAGAGCTCTCGCAGCGTGAAGTTTTGAGGGCTCTTGAACATGCGCTGAAGATGCTCGGAAGTCAGCTCCAGGACGAGTGAGCCTCGTTCAAACACCGCGCAACGGCTTCGATTCACTAACAGATAGAGCACTACCCAAATACCCGCGGGGCCTGCACGAACCCCCAGAGGTGGAGCGCTAAGAAGTTCTAGGAGAGATGAGAAGCTTTGCGGATCATCGTTGCTCAAGCCGTCAGAAATGGCCTTCCACACAACTTCGATGTTATTCAGGGCTGAACTAGTTGGCTCATGAAGTGACCACTGACCATCCTGTTCGCGCCATATCCCAGTTTCGCGTAACAGCGAGGTATGAATCAGACGCTCAGGTGGGTACTCGTCTGGGCCGCAAATCGGCCGGGAGACGTCGCCAGCGAGGATGACTTCAAATAAGCGCTGACGAGCAAGCACGATCGGGGAGGCCGGTCGGTCCTTGTTGATCAGCTCATTGACGATGCGAGGTGTCTCTGGGAATGCGTGCTCAAACAGCCAGGATGCGAGCTGACTAGCATTCATCATCTCACTACCTTGGATCTGAGCGCCTAGATGCCAATAGGTCGGCCCCGGGCGCTCAACTGAAGGCATCAAGGCTGATGTCACTGCGCGCTCGACAGCATTTGCTGCCTCCTGCAGGCGGCCTTCCACATAGCGGGTAGACCATGGGTCAAGCCGCTTGGCGGACACTTCCCGCATGATTTCCAGCCAAATTGCATAGTCAGCTAGTGCAGCTCGCCCTTCGGCGGAAAGCACTAAACAACCGCTAACGCTGAGTAAGTCACGCTCCTCTGCCATGCGTTGCTTGGCGCGCATAGCGCTGTCTGCGCCTTCTACAACCAAAACGATCTTAAGCCAACCATCTGGTAGCGCTTCATCTTGCTTCGGGATAGGTGCTTGAGGCCAGCTATCGGGCGTTCCAACCAGCACACCCATTGTTCGAATGGTGCCAGTTTCATCGTAGTGGCGATTAGCCACGACTGGACGCTTGGAGAGCGCGGCGTTAATACCCGCCTGCATCAGTTCGCTCTCATTGCGACGAGCAGCCTCTTCGTACAATGCCTCTATGTTGACGGCGTCAGAAACGGCGAGGGCGAACTCCGTGTTCCTCTTCCGTTTAACAAGCACACCTTGCTCAACCAGGCTGGCTAGCGCGACTGCTACTTCGGAACTGTCTTCATCACCTAGTGCGTATGCGATTGTTTCTGCACTGGTAGGGATGCCTAGACCGCCTTGAACCAGTTCAAGCATGGCGATCACTTTCAGCACATTAAGTGCTGCAGTGTTTTGCGTAACGCGTTGGATGGCCTCTTGCGCAAACACCCATCGACGTTCGGCGCCTAGGTCTCTAAAGCGCAGCCCATAGCCGCCAGCCAAGAAATCGTAGAGCTCCGTAATGCGATACCACTCGCCAACGGGATGGTTCTGTGCAAAATCACGGAGCCCGCTTGGTTCCGCTCCCTTCAGGAAGGAGTGGAAGGTACGCTCACTTTGACCGAAGCGTTTCGAGACTGTGGCCATTGCGGCCAGCGTTAAAGGATGAAGGGGATAGAGACACTCCGCTTCCTCAAACAAGACACGGTCTTGGTCGGATGCTGACCTTAGTACGCCATGTTTCACCGCAAACGCATACAGCGATCGGGCTTCTGCGATCAGGGCCGGCCACTGCTGCAATTGGTTCGCTGTTCCTAGGGCGTGACGTGCGAAGTAGGCATAACGCTCAACAGGCTCATCAAAGGGGATTTCCGCAAAGCGCGCGGATATCTTGTGCCACTCATCGCCCAAGGCACGCCCAACACCTGCGGCGTAGCTCGCGAAATGTTGGTGAAGCATTGCAATCACGGCCAGTTTGTCATCATCGGCCTTGCATGCGACCTCCGCCACCTGCTGGATGGCAATCAGGTCCCCATCTGTAGGGTGTAGAGCTGCATATTCGATGAATTTTCCGACCTCATCGATTAGTAGGGTAAGCCCCTGGTAGCCCTCGGCTTGAAGTGCAGCAGCAAAATCAGCGGCCATTTCGCCAGCTGTACTATTGAAGGGCCGACTCTTGTAGGTTCCCTTGGCAATATCTAGCTGCTTGTGCACTGCGATCAGTGCTTTTTTCTTGCCCAATGAGACGAGTGCATCGGAAATGGCAGCTGCAAGGGCAACGCCGAATGACAGGCGCGAGCCTACTACGGCCAAGCAGTAGCGACGGGCGGCCAGAAACTGATCTGCAGTATTGGGAGACACCGCACGCAAACTTGCTGCAGCAGGCCCATGCACCTCTGGGCCAGCCATAAGCTGAGCAAGCATTACACCTAGCGCTGACTTACCGCTTCCGTATGGGCCGACGATTTTCCAGGCACGCTGCGCATTCCCAGAGGCCATGTCATTGGCAATCTGCCGAATCGCACCAATGCTGTTGGGTGTCAGTAGATAGTTATCAATTACACGGTCATCGTGCAAATCTCGTTCAAGAGAAATTGAGCGGGTGTGCTGTCCGTCTAACGTCAGTAGGGCAATGACTTGCTCAGGCATTTTCCAGCGCCTCTTCTTGTTGCCACAACTTGAACTGTGGATCTATTTGGGTTGTTGTAAGAACAATGCTCTGTGTGTCGGCCGTATCAACGAATCGGAGGGCGCCGAAAAGGGCCTCACCCATGGTGCGCTCAATGAGCCCGCGGAGTTGGTGTTCGCTGAGCCTAAAGACCACGCCGGGGCTGTGATCACCCTTGAGAAGGCTATTGAAGTCAGCTGTGCCACTTCGGTTTTTTCTGAGCAGGAAGTCGACCAGTGCAAGCGCAAAAACCCTGGGCGTCAGACCTACTTGGACGTGAATGTCGGTACTGTAGAGCGTCCGGCCATCCTCAGTTTTCGTGGCCTTGAGCAGCCCTAAGTCCTGTAGTGGGCACCAAGCAGTATCGTCCGCGTTTTTTTCTGAAGGCAGATAGCTCTGAATGAAAAGAGAGCCGTGCTGTTCGAGTGTTGACGGTGCTAGAGGACGGGCTAAAGGGGTGCTACGTTGAGCAAGCGCCTGTACCAGACGAGCTCGGTCGAAACGAATCAAGCGCCCCTCCCCAAATACTTCGTTCCACGCCGCTAAGCTGGCGCGGGTACTCAGCTGCCAGTGAATGAGCCAAAGAGACTCTTGCGATTCAAGGTAGGGATCCCATCCATCACCAAACAGTCGGCCACCGATGGGGCCGGGGGCATGTCCACCGTCCTCGGTCTGGGTGATTACACCCGTTGCCTCTGCCCAAAATTGGAGCGACTTCACCATGTTTCGTCCAATGCCAAGCATTACCATCGCCTGCTCGTCGTTTCGGAGAACACGGGGATCAGCCAACACCGCACGGAAAACTTTAGGCAGCCAACCGTAGCGGCAAACGAAAGACTCATGACCTGAGAAGCGCTCAAAGCGCTCTGACCCGATTGTCATTATTTATGGTTCCTCTTGCGATAGGCGCCCTCTGCGGAAGGCGCCTCTGCAGCTGAGCTTTCAGCCCGCTGAATGATGATGTGCTTGCTGGCAACATCAAAGTAAATGTCCACGGCGTCCCCCTCTTGGAGGCCCGCATTCCGGAGCAATGTGTCACTGAGGACAATTCGCCCCAGTTTTTGTACTGTTTTAGTATCAAATAGTACTTTCATGACACTGTGCTTTGCCTTATGCTGTGCATTGGGAAGTTCTAAGAATTGTACTCTACTCAGTCTTTACTTAGTATGAGGCTGGCAGTTTGTCCAGCATCTTTCAAATTCTCACACTGTTAGCGTGTCCGTAGGACAAATTGCCAATGACGAACATAGAGAAACTGAAGCAAAAGCACGCTCTGGCCCTCGAAGCCCAACGATGGGAGTACCGGACCAGGGAGCTGCAGTTTCTGGAGGCAGGCCAGCATCAGCGCGCACTCAATCAACTGATGTGGCAGGTGCCAGGCATGGCTATCGCCATCACGGGCGGGCTTTGGTACGGCGCAACTACGCTTGAGACAGAAGCACCACGTGTATGGGTGTTTGGGTTCACAGCCATCGTTGACTTCCTGACTGTTGTGATTCTTTGGCGGATCCGCTCGTTGATCGAAGTTCATATCGAACACCAGCGTGGTTTTTCTCCGCCGGAAAGTGCCGAAGCCAAATCCAAATGCAGTTGGAGATGGGCATGTGCATGGCCCAAGCGCACGGTTATTACGTGCTGGACGATTGCATTGCTGGCGGCTGCAGCTGTAAGCATTGCAGGTGCATTTCACCCTTCGGCAGTCTCCAAGCCGAAGACTCAAGAGCCGACGCGGGCGTGCTGTAACGTGTCGATTGACCTGCCGACTCAGCGCTGTGAGGTACCTCTCGCAAAACCCGCTCTCCCCGCTCAGCCTGCTAGGAAGCGCACATGCCACCGGTAGCCTGGAAGGCATATAACAACGCCAGTGAGGTGTACTTCCAGACTTATGAGGGGCTCAAGTTCTCGAATATGCATCGTGCATTTTCCCGATTCTTGCCGCAGCTTCCCGCGAATTGTCTGGATGTCGGAGCGGGTTCCGGACGTGACGCTATTGCTCTAGCCAAGAAGGGATACTACGTCACGGCTGTCGAGCCGAGCGTAGGTATGCGGCGCCTGGCGGAGAAGTATCATTTCCATCGCAGGGTCAGATGGGTCGCTGATGCGCTGCCCCGCCTGTCCAAGGTAATGGCAATGCCGGAGCGATATAACTTCATCCTTCTCAGCGCTGTTTGGATGCACGTCCCGCCACATCAGCGTCTTCAATCGCTCAAGGTGCTAAGCGCACTTTTGGATTCGGAAGGATGCATTGCAATAACACTCCGCCTGGGAGCTCCAAGTGAGGAGCGTGTGATGTATGCGGTGAGCGTGGAAGAACTTCTTGCTCACGCAGCACTGGCGGGATTGGCGCCCCTCTATGTGAGCAGAAGGACGCGAGACTCCTTAAAACGTGAGGATGTTGAATGGCGCAAAGTTGTTCTTTGCAGAAAAAATGATTTTGGTCGGCTAGCAGTAAAACGTGTCCGGGCTGACTAAATGATCAATTTTTATCGAATTGATGCCATTCAATGCTGAGCCCACAAGCCAACCTCCCGGCTCCCATGCCCGATGAGTTGGCCGCCGGCCTAGCAGGCAGGCTTGCTCGTTTGAATGGGAGTGTATCCACGAAGCAACTCCTGTCGTTGCTGAAACTTACGCGGCCAAGTGATGGCCGAGTGCCAGCAATTTGGGTGCTCGCCAATACGCTGTCGTTAGATCCGGAGGCCTTTGCGGCAGAGCACACTATGCTACCTCTGCGATACCCCATCTCGGCATACGTTGGTGTGCCAGAGGAAGCACAGGCATCAAAGCAGCGTGCATTCGCTGCGGGACTGACCACCGGCCGCACCAGAATTCTGTTCTGTACCGAGTGCGCGAGAGAGGACGAACGCCTTACAGGTTTCAGCCACTGGCGCCGACGCCATCAGATAGAAGGTTTGGATTGGTGCGAAATCCATCGTCGGCCGCTCCAGGACGTAGATCTTTCTGCCACGGACAAGCAACCCCACGTTCTCATAGACGCAAAAGCCACGGGTGTTATTGATAAGGTCGAACTGGATTTCGAGCAGGAGTCTCAAACGTTGCACCAACTGCATCGGATCCAGTTCGCATGGCTGTCATCACCGGAGCCCATTGCGCTGCAAGCTTGGAGCGATGTGATTGCTAGACGCTGTGAAGCACTTGGATTGCGGCGTGGCGAAGTGGGTAAGCGAAATACTGCCAGTGACCTAATCCGGGATCGTCTACCTGCCTCTTGGTTGAGACGGCACATGCCGGCAGTTCTCGACAAGAAGCCAAGCCAGTACCTCAGAAAGATTGATGGCGCGTGTATTGATAAGCACGTTGCCTATCCATCGCTCGCGTGCGCTGCTTTGCTCGCGTCGCTATTCGATACAGCTGATGACGCGCTTGAGCAGCTGAGGAACGCTGATACGGCAAAGCGACATGCTGGCTCAAGCAGATCCGACCTGGAGGGGGCTGCCGAGCGGCATGCTCTTGGCGCGTTCTTGAATGGCCTGGGATTGCACGATGCATGTGTGATGCACGATGCTGACGTTTCGGTGCTTGAGGCCCATCTTCGTGTTGCTTGCGGTAGGGGTGAGGCCATTGCCGCTGGACCTGTTCTCGCGGCTACCGACTAGCTTGGTATCAGTGATGCGCTCCGCGGAGCGTTGGCCCTAAATACCTCGCCCAATGCCATTACAGTGAGTGGCCAACGATTGGGATACCGTACAGCTTTCCCAAGCGCCGGCACCGAACGTTTCATATCTTCAAAAGTGAAGCGGGGCAAATCTGCAGCTATTGCAGCTGCGACGCTCCTTACCGTCGACGACAAGGCCTGATCGGCTTGCTGAATACGCTGAACCGCATGGTTTGACCCACGCGAGCGTCGTTCATCTGACTTCTCCTGAAGCCACTGCCTGTCGTTTCGATAAAGCCAAGCGTAGGCGCTGGGTATCATTCGGCGAATGGCCTTGATTCCCAGTGGTCCGAGCAAAGTGGCTACCGCCTGAAAAGCTTGCCGTGCTTCGGCGCGAGCTTGCTCATGCCTGACCCGGTGCCATTCGAGCTGTAGCCCCGGTACGGATCTCAGAATACGTGTCACGGTCGACTCGGCAATGTCATGTGAATGGGCTACCGATGCCTTGTCATGTCCCTCTCGCAGCAGGGTGACGATGCCCTGCCATTGCTGGCCGTCGAGCTTCTTTGGCCGCCGAGGCGTCGCGATGTTTCCAGCGGCAGCCCAGGCGGCAATCGTGTGAGGCGTAACGCCCAACTGTCGCGCAATGGCTGTCGAGGACATGTGCCCAAGGCGCAGTAGGGTCTGTGCCAATTGCTGACGGTTGGCTGCACTGGTTTGTGGTGGATCTTCTGCTGTTGTTTCACCGATGTCGGTCGGCTCTGAATGGGTCTGAGCGTAAGCACCGGAGAAGGCGCTGAAGCTATCGAACCAGCAGGCAATCCACACAACGTAGCGCAATGGATGTGCTAAGGCCCTGCCGGTTAGAAGGCGGGAGAGCTGCGCTGCGAGTAGCGCTTCGGTCGCCTTGTGCGACATTTCCGGTATGGCCTGGATATCGGCAACGCGGCTGAGCAGTTCGCATCTTACGTCGCCCCATCGGACACGACCGCTTTCAGACGCCAGTCCGATTTGCTGAAAGCGGCGCCGGAACACCAAGGCGATGCGCTGCGGGTCATCAAACGAGGAGGGGCGAGCATCCAGCGTGGCCATGCTCGTCCGCGCGACTCGTATCATCCATTCAAAAAGTCGGCCGTCCGCGTGATCGAGGCTTGCGACGGGCTTGCAGCCGACCTTTGTGGGTAGTCCCCATGCAAAGCGATGGGCTGACTGACTTTTCCAGGACGAACAGTGCAGGAAAGTCCGGTGAGTAGGGCAGATCCAGACACCTGGCATCTGGTGAACGCGGCGCCAATACGACCAGCCATATAAGTCCCTGGCCTCCTCAAGGCAAGCTGGGCATATCTTCAAGGGGTGTGCTGCCCCCATTCCGCTGGTCAGCATGCCGAGGCGGTATTTCAGGCTACCGATACCCTCGTGACAAACATGCTCGATGGCAGCATCGGCTACCGTTTTCACTTTGAACGGCAGGTAGAACGGCAATAGAGTGCGACCACGAATGATTTCCAGTGGCTGCCCGATCAGCCCTTTTGTGCGTTGAGCCAGCACATTCAGGCGCGCCGGTATGTCGTGTGCGGAGCCTTGCCGACAGTGTCCAAACAGCTGCATGCACGTCCAGCGGTCCAGTGCGTTGGCCGTCAGACGATGGTAGCGACTGCACCAACTGAACAGCGTCTCGTCCGGCAGCGCTGGTGGCCCAACAGCAAACGTGAGTCGATCATCAATCAGGCTCATTGCGTCCTCCCTTGGGGCGCGGTGTTCGGAGCATTGACTGGAAGATGTCGTCACCCTCACGCAGAGAGCTGACTAACGGTGGCTTGGGTTGCCGCAAGGGCGTTACCTTTGCTCGTGCCTGCGATGATGGTGAACTGGCTGGTGCTTCCCGTAGTTTGCCTAGCGTTTGCCGCTGGCCTGGCGTCAACGTGCTTTCCAGCAGGGTCGCGGCGCGTTCGGATTCTGATGGTATTGGCGATGCACTTGGCTTCGATGGTTGGGTCTTGTACACGGAAGAGATGTCGTTGAACGGACAGACCAAGTCTTTCCGTTTATGGTGCAGATCGCACACAGTGAGCGAGTGGAGGGCTTCTACCTCTTCCCGGTAAGCGGTGAACTCACTGCTGCTGAATGCTTTGAGCACATGAGACATGGTGACCGCATGTTCCTCATGCCGCGCTACACGGTATGCCTGGATCAAGAGCCTACCGACGTGACGAAAAAGACCGAAGGACAGACGATGGAGCTCCGCACCATCTCGCTCGTGGTCTAGATCGAAGCTGTTGGGTGAAACACTCAGCATTTCCGAAAGAACAGCCCGCCATTCCGCGCTATCTGGCTTAGGTGGATGGACGACGATAGGGTCGATCAGCAGCCTATTTTTTTGTTCGCTGCTGCACTCGTTTTTCAGCTTGTGGCCGAGTGAGTAGTTAGCCGCATAAAGTAGTGGTGGGCCCAGATCGCCGAGCTGCATAAGGATTTGCGTGACCCTCGTGGTTGCAGTGTCACTCGGCGTCAGGAACTGCATTTCATCCACAATGATCTGGCTGGTGGCAGTGGCCAGTAACCAGTCCATGACGTGGTACTGCAATTTGTCTAACTTACGCCCCCCGTCAAACAGCGGGCTCATCAGCTCATTGAGTATCCCCGTTGCAGTTAGACCACGGCGAACCCGAACACGCTGAACCGGTACGATATGGAGCGAGTGGCCAAGGATGTTGAATCGCTGTTCCGAATTGAGCTGACATGCGCGTACGAACGCTTTTGCCAGTGCGCTCTTACCAACGCCGGCTAGGCCGGTGAGGCACCTGATGTGTGGCGAATCACACGGCTCTAACCGTACGACATCGCGCCAGGCGTTGTATGCCCGAAAAGTCGGGAAACGTGATCGCGCATAGCGGCCTGCTCGGTCGACGAGCATGCGCAGAATTTCGAGGTGCTGGTCGGTCGGGATGAACACCTCCCTCCAAGCAGTTTCCAGCTGCTCGCACGCTTCGTCGATGCCGCTGGCACCAAGATTCGAAATCGGGATCACGTGTGCTGTGGCGCGAGCCCTGAGCGTCGCATCGTCCAGTCGATCGAACCAATACAACCACGGTTCCTGGGAGTCTGGTCGTAAGCTCATCGCCGCCCCCCTTTAGGGCGAAGGTAGGGCTGAAGCACACGACGGTCATCAAGCGATGCCTTGGCGTATTTCTTGTTACGGCGTGTTCTGACCGTCTTTTGCCCAAACGCGACGCCTGTTTCTTCCTCGAACTGCGCCCCGGCTTCGGCTTTCGCTGCTTCGCGACACGGCCGCAGTTCCGATTGGTTCATGCGTCGTAGCTGATCGAGTTGCTCGAGCTCACCTACGGATAGATAGAGCTGACCCTCGTCATCCCTGATGGCAAGTTGCGCATCGACTTCGATCACTTCCGTGCCGAGATCGAGCCAGAGGTGCCGCAGACACACCTCAAGCATGAATCCCTTGATCTTGAAGCGGCCCGTACGATGCGCACGGCCCAAGACGCCCGACTCCGCCAGTGCCTTGGAGCTGAACCGTAGTGAAAGGTAGTAGACCGCATCATCCTGGACGGTGAGTTCGATGGGGGTCAGGAAGGCGCGTACTGCTTCGTCGAACGGGATCTGGAATGCATCGTTTCTGCCTCTGGCATCCAAGTAACGCCACAGTCCGATAGGTGTCGCATCTACCCTAGCGGCAATAGCATTTGGATTCAGTCGATCGCTGACGTCCTTGCTTCTGTTATGCGCGATGGTTCGGCGAATCTCCTGCATCGCCAGTTGGGGCACACTCATATTGGTGGTGGTGAACTTTGGCCCTCCCTGCAACTTGACGGTTTTCGGGTGCGTGGTTTCGATGGAGGCCTTGGATTGCCCAGCGTGACTCGGCGCCCCCTCCTTGATGGTGCTACGGTAGGCGGGGTTCTCTGGATCGCCTTTGGGCGTTGCTCCTGGGCCTCGGTCATAAACCCCTTTGGGTGACAGTCCAACGGATGGCCAATCCTCCGGCTTGATGTCCATGTTGAATAGGCGCCCAAATCTGCTCTTCCCAATGGCCGCACAGAACATCGCGGCTTTGTATGCCGATGCAGTCTCGCTGCCCCAGGAAAAGCCAATACCCACGATCATCCCAGAGGCCATACATAGGATCCGGACCACCCATAGCGGGGGCAAATGACTGCCTGGCAAGTAGCCGATCGAGATTTGCTCGCACTGATAGCCGTCTTGGACGGTCTCCTGCATCAGGTTGGCCACACCTTGCGCATACGAGCCCCGCGACGGCTCAAGCAAGTCCCGACAACGGGCGCGACCGAACTTATAAATCCAGCGCTCGTCCTGGCTGAATGACTTCCGAATCCGGTAGATGAACTGATCAAAAGACGGAAAGGGATTGCCATCGGGGTGGAAAAATTCAGAGCGGTCCCCTGGTACACGTCGGGTTTGGCAACCGAAAACCTGCTTCAGGCAATCTCGGTAGATTTCCGTCAGATGCCTGCCGGGGCGGGCAAAGCGACGATATCCCTCTATCGACTTTGCAATCACCCCTTCATCGGCCGCGCTGTACCCAGCGCAGCTTCCCGAGAGGGGCGTCCTACCGAATTTGTGCCCTGTGCCGACGCGGTTCCACCGTCCGATACGCGCTACTGCATAGTGAAGGGCCCAGCGCTGGCGGCCAAAGCAGATGTAGGCGAAGAATGCGCGGCGCAGGCGGGTCTCGTTTTGCGGTGGATCGCACATTTTGGCTCGGGCGTTGATCATCGCGTCAGGCGACGGTGACGCGAGTACTTCATCGACGTGCTGCACAAGCGGCCAAATGTGAACCAACATGCGATCGATCCGATCGCCGTGAGCTTGCTTACGCCCCTCCCGCTGCTGCTCGTACGCTCGCAAATCCCCCGGCGTCATGCCATTGAGCCAGGGTGGCAGTGGCTCTTGTTGATCGCAGGCGACAATCAACCCCTCGTCCAGAGCTGATTCAAAGCGGGCGCGGGATAGGAAGTGCACGATTGGCTGGAAGCAGTCAGCGCCCCGTGGCTTAGCTTGTCCTCTCTGTTTCCTGTTGTCATTGGAGGCCTGCACAAGCTTCTGGCGGAACTCCAGCAGAAGGGCGCGTTGCGACTGCGCATCGTTGCGAAGAAAGTAGTAGACGACGCCACGTGCGAGCACCTCGCAGCCAATCGGTGCGATCAGTTGTGTTCCAACATGCATGACGTTCCCCTATGCAGTGCGCCGTTGAAACAGATGACCAAAGCGGACCAACGGGTCTGTTCGCTCCGGCTGCAGGGGGATATCAATAAAGATGCCTTCATCCACAAGCTCTGGCCGGACATCGCGCCGCCAGATTGCTCGGTGGAATAGGGATTTGGCGATATCGAATGGGAGGTCGTAGCGCGTCATCATTGAGCGCACGACATCAAACGGCGCGCCACCGAGGATCATGGAAGCGCGCAGGCGCTCACACATCTCCTGATAGAGCACACTGTCCACCGTTGCCGATAGGTGCTGCGTCAAATAAAGACATTCGAGATTGCGCAGCAGCTTTTCCGGAAACATATCCTCCGTGACGCGAACAGTAGGGATGTTGGCATCGTCGTAGTAGAGCTGCTCAATGGCATGCCGTGCACGAGCGGCCGCAGCATCAGCATTTGGATCCCGCGAAGGCCTCTCGCGATGTACTGACCGCTCAAAACCATCACGATCCCTTTTGATGGTCCAGTTCACACAATAGGGGCCGTGCTGATCCTGAAGGAACAGCAACAGATCGCCAATAAATGGGTACGGCACTGACGCCTTCGCTCCGTTATCCGGGTGGCGTATGGAAATCCAGGCATGACGCTCGACCATCTGTATGCGCTCGCAAACATCGAGGGTTCCTCGGAGGGGCCGCAGGTTCAAACCGGATGCGAACGGATGTCCGGTTAGCGGATGGGGTCTGCTCTGGATGGCGAGCATGCGTTGTTCCTGCAGCTCAAAGAGCCCAGGCTGGAATAGCACAAGAAACATGGCCTTTTGCTCGGGCGTCGAAAGCACGTGGCATTGGCGCTGGAGTTTCTCGGACCACATTTGGGAATAGCGGCTGCTGGAGGGGGCCTCCTCGCGAGTGGCGCGGATAGCTGGGTCGTAGGTTGGTCCGAACTGGGGCGGATCCTGGCGCTTGTAGATGGTGCGTAGGCGCGCCTCGCTCATGCGGGCTGCAGTGGACATGGGGCTTCCTTCCCTGCCGAAATCGGCGGAATGTTGGTTCTTTCGGAAAAGGAAGGCCCTTGACGCGCGCGCGGAGGCGCGAGTACATTTAGTGCGTGTAGCGACACACCTGAGGGCCTCCCTCAGCAGCAGTAGCAAACGCCGTTGGCCGGCCAGCCTTCGGCGTTTTGTCTTTTTGGGATCTACATCACGACTCCTTGTCAGTCGGTGGGTTCACATCTAGCCCGAGCAAACTCCCCAGCCTTAAGTTTGGCGCTCGCCGGCGGGTGTTGCTGTGGCCCGTTGTCGGCTCAGCCACTGGGCCACATCGCGCGTCAGCGCAAAGCAGCCGCGACGATATTCGATCCGAAAGACGGGGACAGGGATCGTCCCGCGTGTCAGCGCTTGCTGGAATGCACCTGAAGATCGATACCCCAAGACTTTTACCAAGGCCTCTGAGCCCAGCATTGGTCCGTATTCCGCAGTCAGCTCCTGTGACAATTCGCGGGTGAGCGCCTGGATTTCCGGCGTTTCAAAGGTCGTCTCAGCCATGCCGCCTCCCGTATCGCTTTGTCGTCAATGGTATGGCGTTGTCCGGTTTACGACTACCTGTGATACTTCCTGGAGAGTTCGCTGGCCGGAAAATGGATAAGTGCTTGAATCGTCGTTGAAATCCATCGATGAATTTGCTTTCGCATCACCAACGCGAAAGTCGCTGCATATGCGGCCCAGGCTTATCGTTAGCGTGTTTTCGACTATTTGCTGGTTTCATGAGAATCGCTTGCACTTCTCCGCCTGCTCCGCAGCGGAAGTTGCGCGGGCGGTGGAATCCTTGCTCAAAGCAACGAGCGAACGGTGCAAAACTGTGGAGCGGCGGTATCGGGACTACCACAAGGGACGCCACTCCCCTGTAAAGAGTGTGATTGCTCGTGCAGCAAAGGTCTGCCCCACGTCGCGCGCAGTGATTGAGTCCCTGCTCTGGGACGCGCTAAGGTTTGATCGGTGTGCCAGGTCGACTGCTGCGGCCTTGATCGGGCAAACAAATAAGGCGGGGGACGAACTGCTGACAAGGGTACTCACCTTGTCTGGTAGGCATAATGATCCTCCGCCAAGGTGGGGTCGGAATCGTTGCAAGTCTTTGATCCGGCTTGGAACGTTGGAGAGCTTAGCTGTAATTACCGTATGTATGCGCGTTGCCGCCGAAGCGGGAGCGATCCAGGAATTGCAAGTCCTAGCATACTGGTGCAGATGGTGCCTCTATGCCCTTGCTCCGTGGTTGTTCGAGCACGGAGTCCTGTATGGACTCGCCGAGTATTATCAATACTATGTCTTCCCCAAGTGCCTGCATGAACCGTGCTCTGGGTATTTCCGCGCTGAGCACTATTTAGACAGTGTTGCTGGGTTTGCAGTGACGCTTGAGAAGGAGGCCCAGTCGCTTGGGCGAGACCTGTCTGTAGAAGAGATCGCTGATCGCATACTCGCGATTGAAGCGCTGTAGCGCCGGGACTGAGGCTTCGAAACACGGGATTTCTAGCAACACGCACCTCGACGAGCCTTCCTGTTGGCATGGTTTTGGCGGGTAACGTCTGATCCATTTCGTCCGCGCTGAATGAGGCAGCCTGCATAGGCTGAAACGCGTGCGATGGAAGAATACTTCAGATGCTAGCCTAAGTTGACTGCTTGGATGTGATCATCACTGCAATTGCAGAGACAGCTGATCGGCCAGAACGGTCATTCAACAGACAGGGCTGTTCAGGCTGCAGTGTGATGTTTACCGGCCGTTCAACATTGACCGATGTTGAACGCAAGCGTTTCGATCCATCGAACTAACATTCCCAGCCGTTAGGATTTGCGCTGATGTTCGATCTACACCCGTCTATCCGGGGATAGCTAAAGCAAGGTATAGGTTTGGTAAGCACCATAGCAGAACGGCTGCTGCCGTAAGTTGTCGATTTGGGATAGCAAGGAATGCGAGATTTGCGTCCCAGACGGAAATGCCCGAAGCAACAGAGCCGGAAGCTCTTCGCTAGGAAGATTGACGAGTTTAGACAACGCAGTGCTAATAGCGCACGAAGGGTGAGCCTCACGCAGGCCCGGCGCGAAGAGAGTCGTGAGCAGTAGATTGAATCGGTCGAGAACCGCCCATGACGCAGCTAGCACTTCCGACCGACCATTCAACAGAAAAACGACCGGGAATCCCATAAGCTCATGTGCACGAAACGTCTTTTGGTAGTTGCGATTGACGAGACTGCCGCTGTGGCATGTACCCAAAACCACGACGCGATGGGGCCACCGAAAGGTCGCGCTTTGGAGTCGCATCAGACTCATGATGCTCGTCGTGTCATGCCCTGCCATGTCCGCGAAAAACGGATCTCTGAACAAGCCAACGGACGAGCCGTGATGAGACAAGACAAGCGCATCGGTCGACGCCATGCGATGCGCAAACTCATCCCATCCTGGATTCTCCATCAGGGTTCCGACTGCCCTGACGCCTGTGAAGAACCCTTCTACATCTGTCCGGGCATATTGAAGGCCTGAGCCGCTTTCTAAAATGCCCAGGCAGGCAGTCGGCGCGCCGGCTACGCGTTTGGCGGGATGAAGCGCTATGCATGTGCGCACATCGAACTCCCCAGTAGCCATGCGAGCACGAATCCCGGGATGTCCCACCATCACCAGATTAATCGGCGTCAGGTCCATCCCGTCCGGAATGAAAATCACGCCCTTGCAGCTCTCCTCCGTAAGTTCGTTCAGTACGGGGGCGAGTGCATCGAGCAACGCCTTCTTGTACTCACCGACAGCATGAGCGAGCACTTGGGCTTTTCCCGGCTCTTGACGATGCTGCACTAAGGCCCAATGGAAACCACGTGATTGTGCTTCGGGAAGCTCGCACAGGACATACCGTTTCCCGAGGATCAGCAAAATTTTGTGGTCAGCAGTGAGCATGTTCACGAGGATGGCGTAACCCTCGTTTAGCCTCTCATAAATGGTAGCTGCCCGGCGTTCGGAGGTCGCATCTTGAAAAGGCCGGCTGACGTTATGAAGAGCACTAACCTTGTCCGCGTACTCGGCGATTTCGCGCCATGGATCGGGCTTCGAGATCGCCGACATCGGGTCGTCATACTTCTCCAGCAAGCCAAACAGGTGGGGTGATCCCTCACCTGCGAGACGATCGACCAGGCGGTTCAACTCATCCCTTTCTTGAGGGGATAGCTTCAAGGCCAGCGCAGCAGTCCACTCCAAGAAGTGAAGCCAATCCGAGACCCGATTTGCCCTTGTTGCGGCAATCACAGGAACAACATCCATGGCATTGCCGGTAACAGGGAGCCTTGCTAGCAGCCACTCGATTCGTCGGATGTAGCGATCGCGGAGTCCGCGGCGGTAATGCAGCTTCTCGACCAGAGCGACGGCGGCATCAAGATGCAGAACCGCACGATGCAAGCAGGCAACGGCCTCGGCAGGATCTGATCTCCCGATGGCATTCTTCGATGCAATGAGTTCCAACTCAAGAAGATACTCGGGGTCGACGTTCTCGCACGACGACATCAGCGCTCGCGCAACGGACATCCGTTCCTCGGAAAGACTAAGCTCGCCGAGCTCGCGAAGGCATGCAGACAGGTTCATCAGCGCCATAGGCCGCGCAGCATCGCATGGTGGCATGGCCGCAAGGACTTCCTCATAAGCGTTCCGCGCTAATTGATGGTGTCCGGTCTGAAACAGAAAAGTCCCGCGATTGACTGCCAGATGCGTGGGAACGGGGGAACCCAGCTCGGAATACATCTGTACCAACTCCGGCCAGATCTGCTCAGCGTAAGCATGATCCTCTTCCAAAATGCAAATGGCATATAGCGCGGTAACGGCGTCCGCATATGGCTGGAGTAATCGGTGTTCGCGCGCTAGCGCCTCCGCCTGGCCCAACGAGTGGTAAGCAGGCTGAAACGCGCCGAAGTCGGCGAAGAGGTAAGCTACGGCAATGAGGTTTTCGATGGCCTTGTCAATTTCTCCAAGGTGCGAGTACAACCGAACTACCTCGTAGAGGACGTTGGGCACGTGGTCAGCTTTGGCATTGCCGGGCAACAAACGGCTAACGTTCTCCGCCGCCGAAAGTGCCGCAAGATCGACGCCCTCCGCGATCGCTAAGTCCACGAGTTGCTCAAGATATAGCCTGACGCGCTCGGTATCTCCGGAAATGCAGCTCGCACACACCGCAGTGTTCAAAGCATAGGCCAACGGCCATGGGCGGTTTTCCCTCGATAGCACTTCGACTGCAATGTACGCACAGACCCTGGCATCTTCGGAGTCGCCTGTCACCTGTTGGAGTGCATCGTCGATCTCATCCAATTCAAAATCCGACTCGGGGTCGTCTAGGATGGCTCGAATGTGGCGTTCGAAGGTTGAAGGATTGAAATCGATCATCGGCGGTAAACCGTGGAGTAGTTCATAGATCCCCGATCTATGCATTACTGCAATACCATAAAACAAGTTGTTGTCAAAATTGATGTAACACAGATCACAAGCGCGTGTTTTTCATGCCAAAGGACTCACTTGCCTAAAGTCCTGAGTGACCGCTGTGCTCTGTTTTCTGCCGCTGACTACTCACAAGGCCGAACGTCCGAACTGGGTCGGTAGTGTGAGTTCGACGGGGCGAGAAGCTGACGTTCGGCGTAGATCAACTTGGAACGGCCGGTAATCGGCACACTGCAGCCAGAAGAAGCCCGCTTGTCGAATGGCCGCTCTGGCCGAAATGAAGACTATAGGCGAAGATCAGTTAACCACTTGCCTGCGCATGCGTTAATAGCATGGTGATCACCAGCTTCAAAATGGGTGGTCTTGTCCGCCAGAATCTGGAGACTAATTGAGGCGTCGAGGTATAATCGCCCCGCAGCCCTAGGCTTTGTCCTCTCCCAGCCCCATTACTGGTGAACGACGCTAGGTAAGATATGGCCCCGAGATCTCGGGGCCATATTGTTTTCACCTGGGCTAGCTACACCGCCAGGCCGTGCTCAATCTTCAGCAAAATGGCACGCACTCCGCGCTCTCCTTCGGGCTGTGCAACAAGGTCTGCTGGTACAGCCCCAAGAGCTGAGTTATGACTACTCATCCACGCTCGTGCTTTGCCTTCATCGCCAAATACTCGCGCGGCGTAAACCGAAAGCGGTAGGGTATTTGCTTCTTCGTAATCCGACTTGTCCATGGCGGTTCCTTTCGTGGTCGGCCGGCAGCTGTAGCTGCATCTTAGCCAAGAAAAGAACACTGGAACCAACCGAGCTCTACTCAGGCAGTCGCACTATGACTGCCCGACAAACTTTATTCCTACCCGACGAACTTTATTACCTGTCGTCAAAATTCGATACTCACACCTACTCCACAGTCACCGATTTCGCCAAATTCCTCGGTTTATCCACGTCCGTCCCCTTGGCCAGTGCCGTATGGTAGGCCAGTAGCTGTACCGGAATGGCGTGCAGGATGGGGGAGAGGACGCCGACGTGACGGGGGGTGCGGATGACGTGGACGCCGTCGGATTCGCCGAAATGGCTGTCCAGGTCGGCGAAGACGAACAGTTCGCCGCCGCGGGCGCGGACTTCCTGCATATTGGATTTCACTTTCTCCAGCAGGCTGTCGTTGGGAGCGATCACCACCACGGGCATGGCCTCGTCCACCAGGGCGAGGGGGCCGTGCTTGAGTTCGCCGGCAGCGTAGGCCTCGGCGTGGATGTAGGTGATTTCCTTGAGCTTGAGCGCGCCTTCCATGGCGATGGGGTAGTGCACGCCACGGCCCAGGTAGAGGGCGTGGTGCTTGGGCGAGAAGCGGTCGGCCCAGGGTTTGATCTGGGGTTCGAGGTTGAGGGCGTGCTGTACGCTGCCGGGTAGCTGGCGCAGGGCATCCAGGTGGTGGGCTTCGCTGTCGCTGTTGAGCTTGCCGCCCAGCTTGGCCAGGGTGGCGGCCAGGGTGAACAGGGCGACCAGCTGGGTGGTGAAGGCCTTGGTGGAGGCCACGCCGATTTCGGCGCCGGCGCGGGTGTAGAACACCAGGCGGCTGGCGCGGGGGATGGCGGATTCGCGCACGTTGCAGATGGACAGGCTGAGATCGTGGCCCAGGGATTGGGCGTATTTCAGCGCTTCCATGGTGTCCAGCGTCTCGCCCGATTGCGAGATGGTGACAATCAGGTACTTGGGGTTGGCCACTGCTTCGCGGTAGCGGTATTCGCTGGCGATTTCGACTGTGCAGGGCAGCTTGGCGATGCTCTCTATCCAGTACTTGGCGACCGAGCCGGCATAGAAGCTGGTGCCGCAGGCCAGGATCTGCACGCCTTCGACCTGGCGCAGCAGCTCGCCATCGGCATCGCCGAACAGGGCGGGGCTGAAGCCTTCTTCCAGCACCTGTTCTATGGTGTCGGCCAGGGCCTTGGGCTGCTCGTGGATTTCCTTCTGCATGAAGTGGTTGTACGGGCCCAGCTCCAGTGAAGCCAGCGAGACATCGGAGAGGTGTACCGTGCGCTCCGCGGGGGCGCCGGTCTTGTCGAGTATCTTGACGCCGCTGGTGGTGAGGGCGGCCACGTCGCCTTCTTCCAGGAAGATGACGCGGCGGGTGGCGGACAACACGGCCGAGACATCGGAGGCGATGAAGTTCTCGGTCTCGCCCAGGCCGATCAGCAGCGGGCAGCCCATGCGGGCGCAGACCAGCAGGTCGGGCTGGCTTTGCGACATCACGCCGATGGCGTAGGCGCCATGCAGTTCACGCACGGCTTGTTGCACGGCGGCGAACAGCTCGCCGGTCTGCTTCAGGTAGTGCTCGACCAGGTGGGCGATGACCTCGGTATCGGTCTGCGATTCGAACACATAGCCCAGGGCCTTGAGGCGTTCGCGTTGTTCGTCATGGTTCTCGATGATGCCGTTGTGCACCACGGCCACGCCGCCGGAGATATGCGGATGGGCATTGGGTTCGGTCACGCCGCCATGGGTAGCCCAGCGGGTGTGGCCTATGCCCAGCTTGCCGTGTGTGCCTTGGGCCTGTGCGGCGGATTCCATCTCGGCCACACGACCCACGCGGCGCACGCGCTCTATGCCGCCGTTGAGCACGGCGATGCCAGAGGAGTCGTAACCCCGGTACTCCAGCCGCTTCAGGCCGTCGATCAGATGGGCTACTACATCACGCTGCGCTATTGCGCCGACTATGCCGCACATAGGGTATCTCTCCGTGTGTTGGGTTGCTGCACTTGGGTCAGTGCCTGAGTCCGCCAGGGGCGGGTTCAGCGGGTGACTAGAAGTCTAGGCAAAGTCGCGCATGATGGGAGTATGTTTTCGTCATTGCAAGATGTGAAATGAAAATGACATATGCATAATTCAGTGTCAGAGCGGCATCCTTTCACGTATCCAGGCCACGCCCAGCTCGGCCAGTTGTGGCAGGTGGTCGGCAAAGGTGTGGCGTGCGCCTTCGATCACGGCGTGGCGGGAGCCGGTGGGCAGCAGATGCAGGCCTTCGCGGTTGCCGGCCAGCAGGGCGCATTCCTCGGCATCGTCGGGGTGGTTGCCGTTGACGATGAGCACGGGGCAGGGCAGGTCGTGCAGCAGCGCTGCCTGTTCGAACTCGGCAAAGTCACGCAGCATCTGGGCTTCGATCACCTGGGTCTGGCGGTTGCAGCCAGGGGCGGCTTCGACCGTCATGCGGCCGTTGGCGGACAGTTCTGCCAGGTCCTCGGCGCTGTAGTAGTCGGGCCAGTGGTAGTGCATGGGGGTGGTGCCCGCGCCAGATAGCACCATGGTAGTGACCCATAGCGGTTTCGCCATCAGGCACAGCCGCGCGCCCAGGCTGTGGCCCCACAGGGCAATGCGCTGGTAGCCCATGGCCCTGGCCTGGTCCACGGCGGCGTGGACATCCTGCGCCAGCTTGTCGGCACGCAGGCCGTCGTCGTCGCTATCGCCGCAACCGGCAAAATCAAAGGCCAGGGCAGCATAACCGTGCTGGTTGAGCTGCGCGGCAATATAGGGGAAGCGACCAGCCCAGCGCTTGTGGCTGGTGTAGCCGTGGGCCATGACCACCACGGTGTCGGTCTGGGCAGGGTAATGGTCGGCCACCAGGCGTATGCCGCGACGGTTGTGGAATGTGACTTGCTCGGTCATGCCTTACTCCATGGGGATGTGCATTAATAGCCTGGCCAATAAAAACGGCCGCTCTGGGAGCGGCCGCGTGATGAGGGGTAGAGATGCGCGCGTGCGACCGCTAGGCGGGAGGGGCCGAGGGGCTAGGGTGCTGGCGCGGATGGCACATGGTCTGGTTCATGGGTTTATCTTGCCTTTGCAAGCGTGGCCTTGTCTATTTGTTCTTGCTTGGCCGTTTCCAGCCCGGCAGGGATTTCTGCCCCCGTGCACGGCAGATGGTCAGGGCGTCGGCGGGGGCATCCAGGGTGATGGTGGAGCCGGCGGCGATATAGGCACGCTCGGCGATGGTGACCGGTGCTACCAACTGGGTGTCGGTGCCGATAAAGGCATCGTCGCCTATGGTGGTGACGAATTTGTTGGCGCCATCGTAGTTGCAGGTGATGACACCGGCCGAGACATTGACCCGCTCACCGATGACGGCATCGCCCAGGTAGGCCAGGTGCCCGGCCTTGGTGCCATTACCCAGCCTGGCCTTCTTGAGTTCCACGAAGTTGCCTATATGCACCTTTTCGCCCAGCACCGAATCGGGCCGGATGCGGGCAAAGGGGCCTATGTCCGAGCCAGCGCCGACCGTGCTGTCCTCGATCACCGTATTGGCCTTGACGATGACGCCATCCCCCAGGGTGACGTTCTTGAGATAGACATTGGGGCCGAGCTTGACGCCATCACCCAGGCGTATCTGCCCTTCCAGCACAACGTTGATATCGATTTCCACATCCTGGCCGTGGCTGACGGTGCCACGCAGGTCGAAACGGGCTGGGTCGATCAGGGTGACGCCGGCGGCCAACAGCTTGTCGGCCTGCTGTCTTTGGTAAACCCGCTCCAGTTCGGCCAGTTGGCGCTTGTCATTGACGCCGGCGGCCTCCCAGGCGTCGGCTGCAACCAGGCCGGCGACTTCCACGCCATTGGCCACGGCCATGGCGATAACATCAGTCAGGTAATACTCGCCCTGGGCATTGGCGTTCTTGAGCTGCGGCAGCCACTCGCGCAGGCGGGCCAGCGGCGCGGCGATAAAGCCGGTGTTGATTTCACGGATGGCCAGCTGGGCTGGGCTGGCATCCTTCTGCTCGACGATGCTGACCACCTGGCCGGCCTCGTTGCGAACAATGCGGCCATAGCCGCTGGGGTTGTCCATGATGGCGGTGAGCACGGCCAGTTTGTCGCTACCCGCTGCGGCCAGCAGGCCTTGCAGGGTGGCCGGCGTGATCAGTGGGCAGTCACCATACAAAATCAGCGCCACGCCCTCGCTGCACTCTGGCAGCGCCTGGGCCACTGCATGGCCGGTTCCGAGCTGCTGGGCCTGGTGCGCCCAGCGCACATCAACCTGGCTATGAAAGGCCGCCTGCACCTGCTCGCCACCATGGCCATACACCACCACCAGGCGCTCGGCCGCCAAGGCCCTGCCGGCATCCAGCACATGGCCCAGCATGGGTTTGCCGGCCAAGGGTTGCAATACCTTGGGCAGCTTGGAGTTCATGCGCTTGCCTTGGCCAGCAGCGAGGATGATGACATTGAGGGACATGGTGAGCGGTCCGGCGATGGATGAGAGGGGAGATTATCGCGGGCTTGGGGGGAAAGCGGAATCCATGCGCCTGGATTTTGCACAAACAGCGTACCGAACCGTTTGCCCGCGCTTGGCTTAGCAGGACTTGAGCAACAAGCGGTAGGCCCCCCGTCTAGCTAGGCGCTGGCGGTTTATCCCCCATATGAATGATGCCTGGCAATCTATCGGCAATTCATAATGGGTCAAGAAGATCAATGCATCAGTTGGTGATGCCAATAAGGGGACATATGCAAACATTCAATGAGCGCCTTAAGCTCCATGCGGAGCATGTGCATAAGGTTGGTGGACACTGTACTACGGAAGAAACGACTAAGCAGGCACTCATCCTGCCCTTACTCGATATCCTTGGGTTCAGTCCCTATGATCCGACGCGCGTCAGAGCGGAGCATGGAGCGGACATGCCGGGCGTCAAAGCATCAGAGCGAGTGGACTACGCACTGTTCTGTAATGGGCAACCAGTAATGTTTATCGAGGCAAAACCCCATGGTAGCAATCTGAGCAATCATGCGCCGCAATTAGCCCGCTACTTTAATAGCACGCCGGAGGTGGTGGTTGCAGCAATTACAAATGGCCGGGAATGGCGGTTCTTTACTGATCTAGATAATCGCAATGTGATGGACAGTGAGCCGTTCTACACGGTAGATTTTCATACGCTCAAGGATGGCGACGCTGCTCAGTTGAATCGATTCCACCATGATCACATCCAGCCCTCAGCGTTACGTGAATTGGCTGAGCAGTCACTGTTCTTGAGTGCCTTCAAGAAGGTGCTCGCAGAAGACCTGCGGGAGCCAACGACAGAATTTGTTCGCCATGTGGCGAACAGGGCGCATATCCAGCGGCAGTTTACCGCCAAGTTCATTGAGGGTATTACGCCTATTGTGCGGCATGCGGTTGCCCAGGTGATTGGCGAGATGGTTACTAGCGGGCTATCGGCGCCTACTGCGCCAGCTGCGGTAGTCGACGAGGATGTGGTCGTAGGAACAACACGTGATCCGATGGCCGATGAAGTGAACGGCAAGATAGTCACGACACGTACCGAGAAGCAGATATTCCAGATCTGCCAGGACATCCTTGGAGATGCACCGATTGAGGCGAACGATACAGAAAGTTACTTTGCCGTACTGTACGCAGGGAAAACGAATCGGTGGCTCATTCGTTACATAGGGGATAAGAAGGTGCCGACGCTGTCTTTCGGTATTGATCTATCGGATGCACACCGGATGGAAATTGCCAGGGCCAAGTTAGATGTATCTAGCGGTGGAAGCGTCGTAATCGGTAAGCCAGAAAATTTGTATCGCCTAACAGGACTGCTGCACGACGCTTTGGCGTACTGCATAAATGACCAGAATTTCACTAGACCTCGAAAAAGTGATACCGAGGCCGCGTGAGGCAGCCAAAAAAGCAAAAGGGCAACCCATGGGGTTGCCCTTTTGCCTGGTACTGCTAAGCCACGGGTCAGGCGCGATTGCGGAGTTTCTTGATCGCGGCCAGCTGGGCGACAGCCTGCGCCAGTTCGGCTTGTGCCGAGGCGTAGTCCATCGAACCCGAGCGGTTGGCCAGGGCTTCTTCGGCCAGTTTCTTGGCTTCCAACGCTTTCGCCTCATCGAGGTCGCTACCGCGGATAGCGGTGTCGGCAAGTACCGTCACCACATGCGGTTGCACTTCGAGGATGCCGCCGGATACATAGACCAGCACTTCCTCGTCGTTGCTGTTGGCGACCTTGATGCGCAGCGCGCCCGCTTTGATACGGGTGAGCAGCGGAGCGTGGCGCGGCAGCACGCCGATTTCGCCCATCTCGCCGGGGGCGGCCAGGAATTCGGCCGTACCCGAGTAGATCTGCTCTTCAGCGCTGACTACGTCCACATGCATGGTCATGGCCATTTCCTACCCCTTATTGCAGGGTCTTGGCTTTTTCGACAGCTTCGTCGATGCCGCCGACCATATAGAAGGCCTGCTCCGGCAGGTGATCGTACTCACCGTTCAGAATGCCACGGAAGCCACGCAGGGTTTCCTTCAGGGACACGTACTTGCCAGGTGCGCCGGTGAACACTTCGGCGACGTGGAAGGGCTGCGACAGGAAACGCTGGATCTTACGGGCGCGAGCCACGACCAGCTTGTCTTCCGGCGACAGTTCATCCATACCCAGAATCGCGATGATGTCGCGCAGTTCCTTGTAGCGCTGCAGCGTTTGTTGCACGCCACGGGCCACTTGGTAATGCTCTTCACCAACCACTTGCGGGTCCAGCTGACGCGAGGTCGAGTCGAGCGGGTCCACGGCGGGGTAGATACCCAGCGAAGCAATATCACGCGACAGCACGACGGTTGCGTCCAAGTGGGCGAAGGTCGTGGCAGGCGACGGGTCGGTCAAGTCATCGGCAGGCACGTAAACGGCCTGGATGGAGGTGATCGAACCGGTCTTGGTCGAGGTGATACGCTCTTGCAGGCGGCCCATTTCGTCGGCCAGGGTGGGCTGGTAGCCCACGGCGGACGGCATACGGCCCAGCAGAGCGGATACTTCGGTACCAGCCAGGGTGTAGCGGTAGATGTTATCCACGAAGAACAGCACGTCACGGCCCTTGCCGTTTTCGTCCTTCTCGTCGCGGAAGTACTCGGCCATGGTCAGGCCGGTCAGCGCTGCGCGCAGACGGTTTCCGGGAGGCTCGTTCATCTGGCCGTAAACCATGGCCACTTTCGATTCGGCCAGGTTGTCCAGCTTGATCACGCCCGAGTCGGCCATTTCGTGATAGAAGTCGTTACCTTCACGAGTCCGCTCGCCCACACCAGCAAACACCGACAGACCCGAGTGAGCCTTGGCGATGTTGTTGATGAGTTCCAGCATGTTCACGGTCTTGCCCACACCGGCGCCACCGAACAGACCCACCTTGCCGCCCTTGGCGAACGGGCAGATCAGGTCGATCACCTTGATACCGGTTTCCAGCAGGTCCACCGAGCTCGACAGTTCGTCGAACTTGGGGGCCTTGCGGTGGATGGACCAACGCTCTTCAGCGACCACGGGACCGACTTCATCCACGGGGTTGCCCAGCACGTCCATGATACGGCCCAGCGTGGCCTTGCCGACCGGCACCGAAATCGGGTTGCCGGTGTTCAGCACAGCCTGGCCGCGCTTCACGCCATCGGTCGAACCCATGGCGATTGCACGGACCACGCCATCACCCAGCTGCTGCTGAACTTCCAGCGTCAGTTCGGGGTTGGCCAGCGTCAGCGCGTCAAATACCTTCGGCATGGCGTCGCGTGGGAATTCCACGTCAACCACCGGGCCAATGATTTGCACGATTTTACCTTGGCTCATCGTTGCATTCCTTAATGTTAAATACTGTTCCGCGCTGCGATCAAACCGCTGCTGCACCGGCGACGATTTCCGACAGTTCCTTGGTGATGGCTGCCTGGCGGGTCTTGTTGTAGACCAGCTTGAGCTCATCAATCACCGTTCCGGCGTTGTCGGATGCGGCCTTCATGGCCACCATCCGGGCGCTTTGTTCGGAAGCGATGTTCTCGGACACTGCCTGGTACACCAGCGCCTCGATATAGCGAACCAACAGATCGTCAATCACCACTTCCGGCGCCGGTTCGTAGATGTACTCGAACGGGTGGTCGCTGACCGGTTTCATGCGGTCGGCCGGTACCGGCAGGAGCTGTTCCATCACCGGTTCCTGCTTCATCGTGTTGATGAAGCGGGTGTAGACGATATGCAGTTCGTCGATCTGGCCGGCCTGGTATGCGTCGAGCATGACCTTGACCGGGCCGATCAGTTTGTCGAGGTGCGGCGTATCACCGAGTTGCACAACGTGCGAGACCACACGGCCGCCAGTACGCTGCATGAAGCCAAAGCCTTTGTTACCGATGGCAGTGACATCGACATCGATGCCGGCCTGTTGCCAGGCCTTCATCTGGTTGACAGCGGTACGCAACACGTTGGTGTTGAGGCCGCCGCACAAACCCTTGTCGGTGGTTACCACGATAATGCCGACGCGCTTCACTTGCGCACGCTTGGTCAGGAAGGGGTGAGCGTAGTCCAGCAGGGCTTGGGCCAGGTGGGCGGTCACATTACGGATTTTTTCACCGTAAGGACGAGCCGCCTTCATCCGGGCTTGGGCCTTGCGCATCTTGGATGCGGCTACCATTTCCATGGCGCGGGTGATCTTGCGCGTGTTCTGCACGCTCTTGATCTTGTTGCGAATTTCTTTGCCGCCTGCCATGACTTGACCTTTCTATCGTTAGATCAAATCAGAAAGCGCCGTTGGCCTTGAACGACTTGATGGCTTCCGCCAGCTTCTTGTCGTTGTCGCCAGACAGCTCACCCTTGCCGTCCATCTCAGCGATGATATCGGCGTGGTTGGCTTTGACGTAGGCATACAGGGCAGCTTCGAAAGCCAGTGCCTTTTCAACCGGCACGTCATCGGCCAGGCCCTTTTCCACTGCGTACAGGGTCACGGACAGCTGCGACACCTTGAACGGAGCGTATTGGCCTTGCTTCAGCAGTTCGGTCACCAGACGGCCGCGATCCAGCTGCTTGCGGGTCGCTTCGTCGAGGTCGGAGGCGAACTGGGCGAAAGCGGCGAGTTCACGGTACTGGGCCAGGGCGGTACGGATACCACCGGCGAGCTTCTTGACGACCTTGGTCTGGGCTGCACCACCGACGCGCGACACCGAGATACCGGCGTTGATGGCGGGGCGGATACCAGCGTTGAACAGGTCCGATTCCAGGAAGATCTGGCCGTCGGTAATCGAGATCACGTTGGTCGGCACGAAGGCGGAGACGTCACCAGCCTGGGTTTCGATGATAGGCAGGGCGGTCAGCGAACCGGTCTTGCCCTTCACGGCGCCATTGGTGATCTTCTCGATGTAGTCTTCGTTGACGCGCGATGCACGTTCCAGCAGACGCGAGTGGATGTAGAACACATCGCCTGGGTAGGCTTCGCGGCCCGGCGGACGACGCAGCAGCAGCGAGATCTGACGGTAAGCCACGGCTTGCTTGGACAAGTCGTCGTATACGATCAGGGCATCTTCACCGATGTCGCGGAAGTATTCGCCCATGGCGCAACCTGCGTACGGCGACAGGTATTGCATGGCGGCCGATTCGGAAGCCGAGGCGGCGACAACGATGGTGTGATCCAGGGCGCCGTGCTCTTCCAGCTTGCGTACCACGTTGGCGATCGACGAAGCCTTCTGGCCGATAGCAACATAGATACAGGTAACGCCGTTACCCTTCTGGTTGATGATGGCATCCAGGGCCACGGCGGTCTTGCCGGTCTGGCGGTCGCCAATGATCAGTTCGCGCTGGCCACGGCCAACGGGCACCATGGCGTCAATCGCCTTGATACCGGTTTGCAGTGGTTGCGACACGGACTGACGGGCGATAACGCCAGGGGCGATCTTTTCGATCGGGCTGGACAGCTTGGCATTGATCGGGCCCTTGCCGTCGATGGGCTGACCCAGGGCGTTAACCACGCGGCCACGCAGCTCGGGGCCGACCGGCACTTCCAGGATGCGACCGGTACACTTGACTTCCGTACCTTCGGAAATGTGTTCGTAGTCGCCCAGAACCACGGCGCCGACCGAGTCGCGCTCCAGGTTCAGTGCCAGGCCAAAGGTGTTGCCCACGAATTCGAGCATTTCGCCCTGCATGACGTCAGACAGGCCGTGCACACGGACGATGCCGTCGGACACCGAAATCACGGTGCCGGTGGTGCGGCTTTCTGTGCCAGCGGACAGGTTCTGAATCTTGCTCTTGATCAGGTCGCTGATCTCGGACGGATTCAATTGCATTGTTTGCACTCCTAACTGGTGAGGCGGGCCGAGAGGGCCGCCAGCTTGCCACGCACCGAGGCGTCAATGACGTCATCACCTAGGGTCATCCGCACACCGCCGATCAGCTCGGGGGTGACGGTAACCGTGGTGTCGATCTTCTTGCCAACGCGGCGGGCCAGGATGGACTTGAGTTCTTCCACCTGGGCTGCGTTGAGTTCGAAAGCCGACTCGATGTGCGCTGTAACCGAACCTTCTGCAGCGGCCTTTAGTTGCTCGAACAGGTCGGCAATATGGGGCAGCAGGACAAAGCGGCGGCCTTCCAGCACGGTAGCAACAAAGTTGCTGACCTGCGGGGTGGCGCGCGCGCCCAGGAGTTCGGTCAGGAGCGCATGTACCTGGCTCGCGGAGAACTTCGGATTGGCGGCGAACTCGACTGCCAGCGGGTCTTGCGCGGCGGCGGCCAGTACAGCCAGCGCCTCCGACCAGGCCGGCAGGCTGTTCGCTTCCTGCGCCAACCGGAATACGGCCTCGGCGTAGGGTCTTGCGACGGTAATGAGTTCAGCCATGAGCGTTTACAGCTCCGCTTTAAGGGTAGCGAGCAGATCGGCGTGACGAGCAGCGTCGATTTCCTTGCGCAGGATCTTCTCTGCACCGGCCACGGCCAGGGCGGAAACCTGCTGACGCAGTTCTTCCTTGGCGTGGTGGACTTGCTGGTCGACTTCCGACTTGGCACCGGCGATCAGACGGTCGCCTTCGACGCGTGCTGCGTCCTTGGCTTCGTCAACGATCTGGGTAGCGCGCTTCTCGGCTTGGGCGATGATCTCGGACGCTTGTGCTTTGGCCTTGCGCAGTTCCTCAGCAGCACGCTTTTCAGCGAGCTCGAGGTCATGCTTGGCGCGGTCTGCGGCGGTAAGGCCATCAGATATGCGCTTGGCACGTTCATCCAGCGTGGCCATCAGCGGCGGCCAGATGAACTTCCAGGTGACCAGCACCAGCACCGCGAAGACCAACGCCTGCAGAAACAGGGAGGCGTTAATATTCATGAGTTAACCCCTTGAATTGTAGAGGGTTAAATTAGGCGGCGGTTCTGATCAGGGCGACGAGCGGGTTGCCGAAGGCGAACATCAGGGCAACAGCAACAGTAATAATGAAGATGGCGTCAACCAGACCAGCAATAACGAACAGCTTGGGTTGCAGGGCAGCGGCGGATTCCGGCTGGCGAGCTGCGCCTTCCAGGAACTTGGCACCAACCAGAGCCACGCCGATAGCGGCGCCAACGCCTGCCAGACCAATCATCAGGCCGATGGCGATAGCGGTGAATTGCTGAACGTTAGCGATCAGGACTGCGTGTTCCATGTGTTACTCCTAGTGAGGATGGTGATGTAAAGAAAAAAGTGAAACGTTAGAACCAGGTACAGCGAAATCAGTTGCGACTTAGTGCTCTTCGACGGCCAGACCACAGTACACAATGGTCAGCATCATGAAGATATAAGCCTGCAGTATCACGATCAGGATGTGGAAGATGGCCCAGGCGGAGCCTGCTACCACCTGACCCAGCGCACCCAGGATGGAACCGGGGTTGGCACCGGTCCAGCCCATTCCCAGCAGGGCGATCAGCATGAACACCAGTTCGCCGGCAAACATGTTGCCGACCAGACGCAGGGCCAGCGACAGGCCGCGCGAGCCGTATTCGATACATTGCATGGCGCCGTTGACTGGGATCAGGATGATCTTCATCAGCAGGCCTTCGGCATGGAAGGGGGCGGTGAAGAATTCGACCACGAAGCCGACCAGACCCTTGGCCTGTATGCCCAGCAGCACCGACAGCAGCACGACCGACAGCGACATGGCCAGGCCTTGGTTGATGTCAGCGGTAGGCACGACCTTCAGGTACTCGACGCCAAACATGGCGGCGATCTTGGGCAGCAGGTCAACCGGCAGGAAGTCCATGGCGTTCATCAGCACCACCCAGACGAAGACCGTCAGGGCCAAGGGTGCAACCAGCTTGCTCTTGCCGTGGAAGATTTCCTTCACATTGCTGTCGACCAGCTCGATGATCAGCTCGATGAACAGCTGGAACTTGGATGGCTTGTCCACCGATGCGCGGCGGGCCACCATGCCGAACACGAAGAGGAAGACAAAACCCAGGACCAGCGAGATCCAGAAGGTGTCCAGGTGGATGTTGCTAGGATCGACGGGATCCAGAGCGGGATTGGCGCGCAGGTTCAGCAGGTGATGCTGAATGTATTCCGTTGCGTTGGCGGGTGCGTGATGTTCAGCCGACATAGTGTTGATCTTGTGATTTATTTGAGAATCAGTACCAGCAAATAGGCCGCCAGTGCGGCCACGAATGCACCGGCAAACCACGGTGCACTCGCCCCGAAGAAGAGATAGCCGGCGATCAAGAGGATCAGCGCAACTACCACCTTGACGATTTCGGCCAGTAAGAACTGTGCCAGCATCGCCTTCGGGGCCGGAATTCCATTGAATCGGCTGACTCGGCCATATGCCACTACCGCCGCGATCTGGCTCAAGCCACCCATCAGGGCGGCGAGCATCGCTTTGGTATCGGCGATAAAAAATGCTGCCGCGGCAACAACCCCGGTAAGGGCCGACATCGCGATCAGCACTGCACGAATCTGTTTTCTCAGCTTCTCTGCCGGGCAGAGGGGGCCGGAAAACTCGCGGATATTAGCGTTTTGTTGGTGCATTGGTCAAGCCACGCGCCCCGCAACAGGGCGTAATCGCCTGTTTTTTCTGGCGAATTTCTCGGTGCAACTGCTGGCAGGCCAGTTGCGGGCCTGCCGGGTCAGTTACTTGGGGTGCTGTTGGGGTCTGCCAGCTGTCCTGCTGCCTTAGAGTCTGTTTGCGATTTTTTCACTCCAGGGCGAAAAGACCGTGCACAGGCGCTCAGTTGCGCAGCAGGTTCAACAGGCTGTCGAGCTGGTCCAGCGAGCCATATTCTATGGTGACCTTGCCACGACCCTGGCGGTTGGCGGCTATCTGCACCTTGGCACCCAGCTTGTCGGACAGGTCTTCCTGCAGGCGGGCCAGATCGGGGTCCAGCTTCTTGTCGGTGATGGCAGCTGGTGCCGGCTTGCCGGCCTGCAGGGCTTGTACCAGTTTTTCGGTTTCGCGTACCGACAGGCCTTTCTCGGCAATCATGCGGGCCAGTTCCACCTGCTTGATGACGGGCAGGGTGAGCAGGGCGCGGGCGTGGCCCATGTCGATGGCGCCCTGCATCAGCAACTCGCGCACCGGCTCGGCCAGGTTGAGCAGGCGCAGCAGGTTGGTGACGGCCGAGCGCGATTTGCCGATAGCGTGGGCGCAGGCTTCGTGAGTCATGCCGAATTCGTCTATCAGCCGCTGCAGGCCGACGGCTTCTTCTAATGGGTTGAGGTTCTCGCGCTGGATGTTCTCGATCAGCGCCATCACCAGCACGACTTCGTCGGACACCTTGCGCACCACCGCCGGCAATTCGGTCAGGCCTGCCTTCTGGGCGGCCCGCCAGCGGCGTTCGCCGGCGATGATCTCGTAACGATCCACTCCGGTCTCGCGTACCAGCACGGGCTGGATCACGCCCTGGGTGCGTATGCTCTCGGCCAGGTCGGCCAGGGCGTGCTCGTCCATATGCGAGCGGGGCTGGTATTTGCCGGGCTGCAGGTAATGAATGGGCAGGGTCTGCAGTTTTTCTTCCACGGGTGCGGCGCTGCCCAGCAGGGCATCAAGACCGCGACCGAGACCTTTGAGCTTGGCCATGGTTTATTTTCCGAAACGCTGATTCAGCTCGGTTGCCAGCTCAAGATAAGCCAGCGCACCGCGCGAGGATTTGTCGTAGGCGAATATGGGCCGGCCGTAGCTGGGGGCTTCGGCCAGGCGGATATTGCGCGGGATCACGGTCTTGAATACCTTGTCGCCAAAATGCTGGGCCAGTTGGGCCACGACATTCTGTGCCAGGGTGGAGCGAGGGTCGTACAGGGTGCGCAGCAGGCCATCGATCTCGATGCGCGGGTTCAGCGCCAGCCGCACCTTGCGCAGGGTATTGACCAGGTCGGTCAGGCCTTCCAGTGCGTAGTACTCGCACTGCATGGGGATGATGACACCATCGGCGGCCACCAGGCCGTTCAGGGTCAGCATATTCAGTGCGGGTGGGCAGTCGATCAGGATGAAGTCGTAGTCGCGGCGCACGTCTTCCAGCGCCACCCGCAGGCGTACCTCGCGGTGCTCCATCTCGATCAGCTCGACTTCGGCGCCGCCCAGTTCACGGTTGGCCGGCAGCAGGTCGAAACCAAACTCGGTGCTGACGCGTACATCGCTCAGCTCGGCGTGGCCCAGCAGCATGTGGTAGATGCTGCGGCCCAGCGAGTGCTTGTCCACGCCGCAGCCCATGGTGGCGTTGCCCTGGGGGTCCAGGTCGATCAGCAGGACTTTCTTCTCCAGCTGGGCGAGGCCCGCCGCTAGGTTGACCGCGCTGGTGGTCTTGCCTACGCCACCCTTCTGGTTGGTGATGGCGAGTACGCGGCTCATGCCTTGGGCTCCATCCAGACGATGCAGCGCTCGGCACCCAGGCCCGGCACCGTCAGTGGTTCGATGCGGCTTGCGATATCAGCGGGCAGGGCGGCGATTTCCTCGAACGGCTGCACGCCCTTGAGCGCGGCCCAGCTGCCGCCTTGCGCCAGAAGGGGGCGGGTGAGCCGGACAAAGTCGGCCAGGTCGGCAAAGGCGCGGGAGGTGATCAGGTCATAGGGCGCTGCCGTCACATTCTCGACCCGGTCGCACACCACGCTGACCTGGCGCAGGCCCAGCTCAATCACCGCTTGCTGCAGGAATGCGGTCTTCTTGTGGTTGCTGTCCAGCAGGGTGATCTGCCAGTCGGGCTGGACGATGGCGAAGGGGATGCCGGGCTGGCCGCCGCCGCTGCCAACATCCAGCAGGCGCTGCGGTTGGCGGCCGGCGATGGGGCGCAGTGCCGCCAGGCTGTCGAGCAGGTGATGCGACACCATGCGCTCGGGCTCGGTGATGGCCGTGAGGCTGTAGGTCTTGTTCCACTTGAGCAGCAGGGCCAGGTAGGCCAGCAGGCGGGCGACAATGCTGTCGTCCAGTGCCAGGCCCAGAGATTGCAGGCCTTCCCGCAATTGTGTTTCTTGTTGTTGGCCGATCATGCGGCTGATTCCTCGTCGTGTTCGCGATACAGGGCTGTATGGCTAGGCCTGCTGCCTGTTTACGCCAGCTTTGTTGCAATCCCGTTCCGGCCGTACCCTGGGGTGGCGGCGCGTGCCAGGATGGCTGAATTGCTATGTATTAGGCGGCCTTGAAACCGCGCTTCAGGTGTACCAGCAGCAGGCCGATGGCGGCCGGGGTCATGCCCTGCAGGCGAGATGCCTGGCCCAGCGTCTCAGGCCTGTGCTGATTGAGGCGCTGCTGTACTTCCTTCGACAGCCCCGGCACTTTGCTGTAATCCAGGTCGGCGGGCAAGCGCACGTCCTCGATGTCACTGCGGCGGGCGACTTCGTCCTTTTGCCGTTCGACATAACCGGCATACTTGATCTGGATTTCCACCTGCTCGGCCACCAGCGGGTCGGCCACGGCCTCACCCGCCACCGGCAGGGTCAGCAGGCTGGCGTAATCCACATTGGGCCGGCGCAGCAGTTGTTCCAGCGTGTATTCGCGCTCTATCTGCTGGCCCAGCACACGCTGGGCATCTTCGGGGCTGACCAGGCGCGGGTTGACCCAGGTGGACTTGAGCCGCTCCAGTTCGCACGCCACGGCATCGCGCTTGCGGCTAAACAGCGCCCATTGCGCCTCGCTCACCACGCCCAGGCGGTAGCCGTCTTCGGTCAACCGTAGATCGGCATTGTCTTCACGCAGCTGCAGGCGGAACTCGGCCCGGCTGGTGAACATGCGATAGGGTTCCGACACCCCGCGAGTGATCAGGTCGTCCACCAGCACGCCCAGGTAGGCCTGGTCGCGCGTGGGTGTCCAGGCGGGCTTGCCCTGTACCTGCAAGGCGGCATTGAGGCCAGCGAACAGGCCTTGGGCGGCAGCTTCCTCATAACCGGTGGTGCCATTGATCTGGCCGGCAAAGAACAGGCCGTTGATGGCCTTGCTCTCGAAGCTGGCCTTGAGTGCCCGCGGGTCGAAGTAATCGTACTCGATGGCGTAGCCGGGGCGCAGGATGTGCGCCTGCTCCAGGCCACGGATGGATCGCACGGCGGCCAGCTGGATATCGAATGGCAGGCTGGTGCTGATGCCGTTGGGGTAGAACTCGTGGGTCTGCAGGCCTTCCGGCTCCAGGAAGATCTGGTGCGAATCCTTGTCGGCAAAGCGGTTGATCTTGTCCTCGATGGAGGGACAGTAGCGCGGCCCTACGCCTTCGATGACCCCGGTAAACATGGGGGAGCGATCAAAACCCGAGCGGATGATCTCGTGGGTGCGCTCATTGGTGTGGGTGATCCAGCAGGGCAGTTGCTGCGGATGCATGCTGCGATTGCCGCGCACCGAGAATACCGGGGTGGGGTCGTCACCGGGCTGGGCTTCCAGCACCGAGAAATCAATGCTGCGGCCATCGATGCGGGGCGGCGTACCGGTCTTGAGCCGGCCTACCGGCAGGTTCAGCTCGCGCAGGCGGGATGACAGGGTGACCGAGGCGGGGTCGCCAGCGCGGCCACCTGTGTGGTTCTCCAGCCCCACATGGATCTTGCCGGCCAGAAAGGTGCCCGCCGTCAGGACAACTGTCGGTGCCTCAAAGCGTATGCCTATCTGGGTGACCACGCCCACCACCCGGTCGCCTTCGACCACGATGTCGTCCACCGCCTGCTGGAACAGGGTGAGGTTGGGCTGGTTCTCCAGCATGCTGCGTATGGCGGCCTTGTACAGCACCCGGTCTGCCTGGGCGCGGGTGGCGCGCACGGCCGGGCCCTTGGAGCCATTGAGGGTGCGGAACTGGATGCCGCCCATATCGGTGGCCAGCGCCATGGCGCCGCCCAGGGCATCGACCTCCTTGACCAGGTGGCCCTTGCCTATGCCGCCTATGGAGGGGTTGCAGCTCATCTGCCCCAAGGTCTCGATACTGTGGCTGAGCAGCAGGGTGCGCACGCCCATGCGGGCGGCAGCCAGCGCGGCCTCGGTGCCGGCGTGGCCACCACCGATCACAATCACATCGAAACGTTCGGGGTACAGCATATTGGGTGCCTGTTGGTTAAGTGCCTGAATATCAAAGGCAAAGGGTCGGTATTGTACGACAAAATGCTGCACTGCGGCTGACAGGCCACGTTAAAACCCGCGCAGGGGGTGCGAGGGGCTGGTCGCCAGTGCCGGCCAAGGCTATAACATAGGGGCCGCCTGGGTGGTACACAAGGCGGATAGTTGCTGAGCGGTCGGATTGCCAAGGCCGCTGGCGCGCAGCAAGTGCTTGAATGCCCGGTGGTTTTTCGGCCATGGTCTGGCTGCCTGGGCGTGGGGCTGACTGAAGTGTGATCTTGCAAGGACTTATGGAAAATTATCTGGTGTGGTTTGTACTGGCGGCCGCCCTCATAGGGTTGGAGATGCTGGTGGGTACCTTTTACCTGCTGGTATACGGCCTTGCCTGTGCCTTGGGAGGTGTTGCAGCCTGGGCTGGGCTGACGGTGGTGCCGCAATTGGTGGTGGCTGCGTTGGGGGCTGTCAGCGGTACGGTCTGGTTGCGCCTGCATCCGATGAGCGCTCGGCGCAAGGGAAGCGATTCGCTGGATATAGGGCAGCGCGTTGAGGTGGAAAGCTGGAAGACAGACACCCAGTTAAGGGTGCGCTATCGCGGCACCAGCTGGGATGCTGAGCTGCTGGCTCCCCTGTCGGATAGGCCAACTTCTCTCTACATCGTGGCGCAGCGGAGCAATACCTGGGTGGTGGCGGCTGAGCCGCCAGCCGCGTGATTGCCATCACTTTAAAACGATTTGTTCAGGAGGATCGATAGATGGAATTTGCCATAGTCCTATTTGTGGTGGCACTGGTGTTTGCCATGAAGTCACTCAAAGTTGTACCCCAGCAGCACGCCTGGGTGGTGGAGCGCCTGGGGCGCTTTCATGGCACGCTGGAACCGGGCCTCAATATTGTGGTGCCCTTTGTTGACCGGGTCGCCTACAAGCATGACCTGCGCGAGGTGCCGCTCGACGTACCCAGCCAGATCTGTATCACCAAGGACAATACCCAGCTGCAGGTGGACGGCATTCTGTATTTTCAGGTGACCAATCCGCAGCAGGCCTCGTATGGCTCCAGTAACTTCGAGCTTGCCATCACCCAGCTGGCGCAGACCACGCTCCGGTCGGTGATAGGCCGGATGGAGCTGGACAAGACCTTCGAGGAGCGCGATGACATCAACCACACGGTGGTGACAGCACTTGACGAGGCCGCCGCCAACTGGGGGGTGAAGGTGCTGCGCTACGAGATCAAGGATCTGACCCCGCCCAAGGAGATACTGCATGCCATGCAGGCGCAGATTACCGCCGAGCGGGAGAAGCGGGCGCTGATCGCCGCCTCGGAAGGGCGCAAGCAGGAGCAGATCAATATCGCCACAGGCCAGCGCGAGGCCGCCATCCAGGCGTCCGAAGGCGAGCGGCAGGCATCGATCAACCAGTCCGAGGGCGATAAGGCGGCGGCCATCAACCGGGCAGAGGGCGAGGCAGAGTCCATACGGCTGGTGGCCCGTGCCACGGCCGAAGCCATCCATATGGTGGCGCAGACCATACGCCAGCCAGGCGGCTATGAGGCAGTCAACCTCAAGGTGGCAGAGCGCTATATCGAGGCCTTCGGCAATATCGCCAAGGAAGGCAACACCATGATATTGCCGGCCAATGCTGCCGATGTGGCCGGCTTGGTGGCCACGGCCATGAACGTGGTGAAGCAGCAAAACAGCTGACCATGTTCCTACGGGCACTCTTGCTGGCCTGGGCCGCAGCCTTGGTGGCGCAGGCCGAGATACTTCCGCTGCGGGTAGGGGTGGGCAACACCCCGCCCTACAGCTATCTGGAGCAGGGCAAGCCGGCCGGCATGGAGGTGGAGCTGCTGCGCGAAATGGCGCGCTTGGATCCGGCGCTGCAGTTTGTCGGGTTGGACAACTTCCTGACCGCGCGGCGGGTAGTGGAAGAAATGAATGCCGGCAGGCTGGACCTGGCGCTGGGCGGCAAGACGCCGGAGCGGGGCGCCCGCTACCATGTGCTGGAGCCGGCCATCCATAGGGTAAGGCTGCGCTTGCTGAGCCGTGCCGATGAGCCGTTGCGGGTAGACAGCCTGGCCTCGCTGGCGGCACATGGCGAACGGGCTGCCGTGCTGGTGATACCAGGCACGACGGCGCATGCACTGCTGCTGAAACAAACCGGCCTGGTACTGGATGCCGCGCCGGTGGATGTGGAGCAGATGCTGCAGAAACTGGTGGCCGGGCGGGGAAGGTTTGCCTTTGGCCTGGAGAGCGCCCTGCTGATATCAGCCGACCGCGTCGGGCTCAGTAGCCGCCTGCGCTGGCAGCCGCTGGATGCAGGCGAACTCGATATACACCTGCTGGTGTCGCAGCATCTGCCTGCCGATACCTTGCAGCGTTTAAATGCGGCCTGGAAAAAACTGGCCGCAAGTCCGAAACTGAAGGAAGTCGTCCACCGCTATACAGGCGAAGCCATCGTCGAGACCCCGTAGGAGCCACCCATGTCACAACAGAAATACCGCCTGATCACCCGCAGTGACTTCGACGGCTTGGTATGCGCCGTGCTACTGAAGGAGCTCGACCTGATAGACGACATCCTGTTCGTCCACCCCAAGGACATGCAGGACGGCAAGGTGGCGGTCACCGACCGCGACATCAGCACCAACCTGCCCTTTGTGCCGGGCATACATCTGGCGTTTGATCATCATTTGTCGGAAACCCTGCGCAACGAAAAGCGCGACAACCACATCATTATCCCCAGTGCCCCCTCGGCGGCGCGCGTGGTGTATGAGTACTACGGCGGTAAAAAGGCCTTCCCGCGAGTGCGGGAGGACATGATGGAGGCGGTGGACAAGGGCGATTCGGCCGATTTCACCGCAGACGAGATACTGAGCCCGGAAGGCTGGGTGTTGCTGAACTACCTGATGGATGCCCGCACCGGCCTGGGCCGCTTCCGTGATTTCCGGGTCAGCAACTACCAGCTGATGATGGACCTGATCGACTATTGCCGCACCCATGGCATAGAAGACATCCTGACCTTGCCCGATGTACGCGAACGGGTGGAGCTGTATTTTGACCACGAGCCCAGGGCCAAGGAACAGATACTGCGTTGCACTACCGTACATGGCAACCTGGCGGTGTTCGATCTGCGCAATGAAGAAACAATCTACGCCACCAATCGCTTCATGATCTACGCCCTGTTCCCGGAGACCAACATCTCCATCCACGTGATGTGGGGTAGGGAGAAGCTGAACACGGTCTTCGCCATTGGCAAGTCCATACTGGATCGCAGTTCGGTGACCAATGTCGGCGAGCTATGCCTCAAGTACGGCGGCGGTGGCCACGGTGCAGCTGGCACCTGCCAGGTGGAGAACGACCAGGCGGTGGCGGTGTTGGCGGAGCTGGTGGGCAAGATCAACGCTGACGGTTGAGAGCCTGTTATGGGCTTCAAGCGGCAAGGCAAGGCGGCCTGACGCGCAGGCACCCGGGAAACCCGGGTGCTCACCCTTTGAGTCATCTCAAGCCGCGGCTCTCCCCTGATTTATCCCCACCCCTCCGCCCCGCCAGCCGGCGGGGAACCTCGCTACGCTCGATGGCGTTAACGGTAGATTGCAAACGGCAAGGTAAGGCGGCCTGCCGCGCTGGCACCCGGGAAACCCGGGTGCTCACCCTATGAGTCATCTCAAGCCGCGGCTCGCCCCTGATTGATCCCCACACCTCCGCCACGCTCGTCGAACTGACTCCATCCCTGCAACCGACCGGCGCCCAGGCGCTGGTTTTGGCTGTGCTGGGGTAGCCATCGCCTATGCTGAGGGGGAGGAGGTTGCCATGGTGCGATGCGGCTTGCTGAAGCAGGGCTTTGCCACCCGTCTGTGCGTGGGCGTGTTGGCCTGGGTGCTGGCGGTACCCGCCTGGGCCGAGAGCCTGACCATCTGCGCCGAAGATGACTGGTACCCCTACTCCGCCCTGCGGGATGGCACCTCGGTAGGCATGTCGGTCGAGCTGGCCAGGGCGGCCTTTGCCCACAAGGGGGTGACAGCCCTGTTCGAGAGCGGTAGCTATCAGCGCTGTATCCGGCTCACCCAGCAGGGCAGGTATGTGCTGACCTTGAACATGGCCAAGACGGCAGACCGTGAGCCCACCTATCTATGGCCCAGGCAGCCCCTGCTGGAAGTCCGGGGCGTGCTATGGGGGCGGCCGGGGCTGGTCAGCGGCAGCCTGGACCATGCGGATTTACGCCATCGCCAGTTTGGCGTGGTCAAGGGATATGAGTACCCCGCTGCCATTGCCGATGATCGCGACATCATCAAGGTCGAAGCCGATTCCGATGCGGTAAACCTGCGTAATATCGCCCTGGGCCGGGTGGATGTGACCTTGATGGATGAAAAGATAGGCCGCTATCTGATTGGCCGTCATGGCCTGGCTGGCAAGGTGGTGCCCTATGGCGTGTTCGAGCGCTTCCCGGTCTATGCGGTGTTCAGCAAGCGCCATCCCAAGTCGGCCCACTATCTGAAGTTGTTCGAGCAGGGCATGGCGGTGCTGCTGCAGAATGGCGAATACCAGCGCATCGCAGAGGCATGGCCGCCTAAGGCGGCCGGGGATTGACGGGAACCTGGTGATTCGCTGTCAGCATTGTCCAGCGGCCCCGCGGGTGCCTGGGATATAGACCAAACCCATAGAAGGTAGCTGGATGCGTAACGAGTTTGTCGAATGGCTGTGTGAGCAGCTGTCGCCCATGGGGCATATGAGCAGCCGGGCCATGTTTGGTGGCTGGAGTGTGTATTGCGATGGCCTGATCTTTGCCATCGTGGTGGACGAGGTGCCCTACCTGAAGGCCGATGCGAAGACCATACCCAGCTTCACGGCACAGGCTTGTGGGCCGTTTGAATACAGCGGCAAGGACGGCAAGCTGTCGAAGATGAACTACTACCGCATACCTGACGAGGTGCTGGAGGAACGCGGCGAGCTGCTGCAATGGGCGCGCGCCGCGTTGGAGGTGGCATTGCGGGCCAGGGCCGCCAAGGCGCCCAAGGCCCGCAAACCCGCTGCTGCCTGATTACTCCCCGCGTGGGCCGCAGCATTCGCCCTCATGCACATGCGCTGCCGTGGCTACGCTGGCTGCCGAGAGGGATGCTGCCGTGCCGGCGGCCAAGCGCTGGCGCAACTGGCGAGTGGCTGCCAGCATATTGATCAGCGCCGCTTCGGTCTCTGGCCAGGCGCGGGTCTTGAGGCCGCAATCCGGGTTCACCCACAGCCGCTCTGCCGGGATCACCTTGAGGGCTTTCTCCAGCAAGGTGGTCATTTCCGTGACGGGTGGCACCCGTGGCGAGTGTATATCGTAGACGCCGGGGCCGATTTCATTGGGGTAGCGGAAGTCGCCAAAGGCATCCAGCAGGGTCATGGCGGAGCGTGAGGTCTCTATGGTGATCACGTCGGCATCCATGGCGGCGATGGCAGGCAGGATGTCCTCGAACTCCGAATAGCACATATGGGTGTGCACCTGGGTTTCTGGCCGGCTGCCAGCGGCGCTGAGCTTGAAGGCGGTCACGGCCCAGTCCAGATAGGCCGGCCAGTCGGCGCGCTTCAGCGGCAGGCCTTCACGGAAAGCCGGCTCGTCAATCTGGATGGCGGCGATGCCGGCGGCATCCAGCTCGGCCACTTCATCGCGCAGGGCCAGGGCCATCTGGTTGGCCACTTCGGCGCGCGGCTTGTCGTCGCGCACAAAAGCCCATTGCACCAGGGTGACTGGGCCGGTCAGCATGCCCTTCATGGGTAGGCTGGTCAGGGACTGCGCATAGCGGGTCCACTCTACCGTCATGGCCACCGGCCGACTGACGTCGCCCCAGATCATGGGCGGCTTGACGCAGCGCGAGCCGTAGCTCTGTACCCAGCCGTGCTGGCAGACCGCCACGCCGGCCAGCTGTTCGGCAAAGTAATCGACCATGTCGCTGCGCTCGGCTTCGCCATGCACCAGCACATCCAGCCCCAGGGCTTCCTGCCGGCTGACGGCGTGGGCGATCTCGGCCTGCATGGCGCGGGTGTAGTCGGCCTGGCTCAGCTCGCCGCGCTTGTAGGCACCGCGCTGGGCGCGTATGGCATTGGTCTGGGGGAAGGAGCCTATGGTGGTGGTGGGCAGCAGTGGCAGCTTCAGCCGCTCGCGCTGCAGCAGGGCGCGTTCGCCGTAGCTGAGCCCGCGTTCGATCTCGGGCAGGTTGGCCAGGCGGCGGGCGACGGCAGCATCATTACGGGCAGGTAGGGTGCGGTAGCGTGTCAGTGCCGCCCGGTTCTGCTCCAGCGCCTGGAAGCAGACGCTGCGGCCCAGGCACAGGGCACGCGACAGGGTGGCCAGCTCGGCCAGTTTCTGCTGGGCAAAGCTGAGGCCATCCTTGATCTCTTCGGCCAGGCGGGTTTCCTGGTCCAGGTCGACCGGTACGTGCAGCAGGGAGCAGCTGCTGCCTATCCAGAGATTGTCGCCCAGGCGGTGGTAGAGCGGGGTGAGCTTGTCCAGCGCGGCATCCAGATCGGTCTTCCAGACATTGCGGCCATCGACGATGCCGACCGACAGCACCTTGCCGGCGGGCCAGTCGCCAAAGGCGCCCAGCTGTTGCGGGGCGCGCACGGCGTCCAGGTGCAGGCCGGCTACCGGCAGGCTCTTCAGCAGCTCGGCATGCTCGGCCACACCGCTGAAATAGGTGGTCAAGAGGATGCCGGGGTGGGCTTCAGCCAGTTCGCGGTAGACCGGGGCGTAAGCATTCAGCCAGTGGCTGTCTAGGTCCAGGCCCAGGATGGGTTCATCCAGCTGCACCCAGTTGCAGCCTTCGGCTGCCAGCTGCCTGAGCAGGCGTACATAGGCAGGCAGCAGGCGCGGCAGCAGGGACAGCGCGTCTATGCCCTGCACCCTGGCCAGCTTGAGCAGGGTCAGCGGGCCCACCAACTGCACCTTGGCCTGGAAGCCGGCCTGGGTGGCCTCCTGCAGCTCGTCCAGTAGCCATTGCGGGCCGCCGTCAAAACGGGTGTCATGGTCGAACTCGGGCTTGAGGAAGTGGTAGTTGGTGTCAAACCACTTGGTCATTTCGCAAGCCGGCTGGGCGGCATTGCCACGCGCCAGTTCAAAATACTGGCTGCGGCTGAGCTGGGTTGCATCAAAGCCGAAGCGCTTGGGGATGGCGCCCAGCAGTACGGTGGTATCCAGTATCTGGTCGTAATAGGAGAAATCCCCGACAGCGACAAAGCGCAAGCCGGCGGCGTGCTGCCATTGCCAGTGGCGCAGGCGCAGTTCGCGGCCGGTGGCATTGAGGCCGGCCTCGTCCTGCTCACCGCGCCAGAATTGCTCGACGGCAAACTTCAGCTCGCGTTGGCTGCCTATGCGGGGGAAGCCCAGGGTATGGGTGGTTAACATGAGTAATCCTTTCGATGGAGTAATGCATCAATGAACGCTTTGCATGATGCGCGTGCTCCGTCTATGATCAAAACGCATCTTTTTACGGTTTGTTATCGAAATTACTCATGAGCACAGCACTGGAACTACGCCACCTCCGTACCATTGCCGCCCTGGTGGAAACCGGCGGGGTGGCCCGCGCCGCCGAGCGGCTCAATCTGACCCAGTCGGCCCTGTCGCACCAGCTCAAGCAGCTAGAGGACCAGTTCGGGCTCAGCCTGTTCGAGCGCAAGTCCCAACCGCTCAAGCTGACGCCGGCCGGCCAGCGCCTGCTTGCGCTATCCGACCAGGTGCTGCCCCAGGTGGGTGACGCCTTGCGTGATATCGGCCGTATCCGCGATGGCGCGGCGGGCAGCCTGCGTATTGCGGTGGAATGCCATACCTGTTTTGACTGGCTGATGCCGGCCATGGACGAGTTCCGCCCCCGCTGGCCGGAGGTGGAACTGGATATCGTTTCTGGCTTTCATGCCGATCCGGTGGGTCTGATCCATCAGAACGAGGCCGACCTGGGCATCGTGTCGGAGCGCGATGAGGCTGAGCCGGTGCATTACTTCCCGCTGTTCCGCTACGAGATCGTGGCCCTGTTGGCCAATGACCATCAGCTGGCCGGACGTACTGCCCTGCAGGCCGAGGATTTTGCCGACGAAACCCTGATCACCTACCCGGTGCCGGACGATATGCTGGATGTGATACGCCAGGTATTGCGGCCGGCTGGTGTGCAGCCGCGCCGCCGCAGCAGTGAGCTGACGGTGGCCATATTGCAGTTGGTGGCCAGCCGGCGCGGTGTGGCAGCACTACCGGAGTGGGCGGTGGCGCCTTATCTGGAGCGGCGCTACGTGACAGCAAGACCCATAGGCGAGCAGGGCTTGTTTGGCGAGCTGTACGCGGCCGTGCCGCCCAGCCGCGCTGGCCTCGCCTATGTGGAGGACTTTGTCGATACTGTCAGGGCCACCTGTGCCAGCAGCCTGCCGGGTATCAGCCTGCTATAGGGTAGCGGGGGGCGGCGAGGGCGGCCGACGCGGTCGTGTCGCAGGGGTGCCGTCAGCCCCGGGCATATCTTAAGGATTAGTTGCCTTTCAAGCACTTGCTTGGTTACAGTGAGCGCCACATGAACGATACCGCGAAACGCATACTCGATCTGGCGGAGGCGCTTTGGCTGGAGCGGGGCTTCAATGGCTTCAGCTACCATCACCTGGCGCAGCCTTTGGGGTTGAAGAATGCGGCTATCCACTACCACTACCCGACCAAGACCGATCTTGGCCTGGCGCTGGTAGGCCGCTATCGGCGGCGGATACGGCGCACGGCAGAGCACCATGCCATCACCACCCAGGATCCCTGGCAGAAACTGGAATGGTATGTAGACCTGCTGACCATGGATTATGCCGACAGCGAGCGGCTGTGCCCCACCGGCATGCTGGCTGCTGAGTGGGCTACCCTGCCAGAGCCGGTGCGTGAGGAAGCCCGCGCCTTTATGCATGAGCTGTACCAATGGTGCCTGGGGGTGCTGCGCGAGGGCATAGCAGGCGGGTACTTTCAGTTCGCCGGCAGTTGCGAGGACAAGGCGGCCACCCTGCTGGCTACCTTGCAGGGCGCCTTGCAGCTTGCCCGTTTTGATCCGACCTGGATGGATGCGGTCAAGAAGCAGCTCAGGCTGGACCTGGGTGCCCGCTGAAAGCGGTGCCCGCGCAGTATCGTTCGAGCACAACGGCCACTGGCTATAACGGGACACACCAAGGAAACACGATGGAACAGACCTTCAGCAATGCCTTCAGCCGTATCGTCGCCAAGTTCGAGAAGGTCCCCGGCCCCTTGCGCCGCTGGGCGCGCTCCAAGGCTTTCGGTCGCTATGTGAAGTTTGCCGGTACTGCCGGTATCGACTTCGAGGAAGTCAGCACCGCACGGGTGATCTGCCATATCCGCAATGTCAGCAAGAACCAGAACCATATCAAGGGCGTGCACGCCGCTGCCATGGCGCTGCTGGCGGAGACGGCCACCGGCTTTGCCGTGGGCATGAACCTGCCGGACGACAAGCTGCCCCTGCTCAAGTCCATGAAGGTGGAGTACAAGAAGCGCGCCCAGGGCGACCTCAAGGCCGTGGCCGCCCTGACGGCCGAGCAGATCAACAGCGTCCGCACGCTGGAGAAGGGCGATGTACTGGTGCCGGTGACGGTGACCGATGAATCGGGCAATGAACCCATCATTTGCGAAATGGTCTGGGCCTGGATCCCGAAGAAGCGCAACTGAGCACCCGCTGCTGGCGGCAAAGAAATAATCCTGCCGTAGCCGTGTGGTGCGGCAGGAACTGACTATCCTGTAAGTATCTCCGCGCGACTAGCCTACACCCATGAGCCTGCCTACCTATACTACCCTGTCCCTTACCCTGGAAAACCATGTAGCCCAGATCACGCTGAACCGACCTGATCGGGCCAATGCCATGAATGAGCCCATGTGGCGCGAGCTGCGCGATGCCATGCGCTGGCTTGATGGCGAGCCGGCTGCACGGGTGGCCGTGCTATCGGGCAACGGCGCCAACTTCTGCTCTGGCATAGACCTGGGCATGCTGATGGCGGTGCAGGGTCGCATACAGGACGATTGCCAGGGCAGGCAGGCAGAGAAGCTGCGGCGCTTTATCCTGGACCTGCAGGATTGCCTGACCGCCATAGAGCAATGCAGCAAGCCGGTTATTGCTGCTGTCCACGGCAGTTGTGTGGGGGGCGGACTGGATCTGATCGCCGCCTGCGATCTGCGCTACTGCTCGGCGGATGCCAGCTTCTGCTTGAAAGAGGTGGACTTGGGCATCGTGGCCGATGTGGGGGTATTGCAGCGCCTGCCCAAGATTATAGGCGATGGCCGTACCCGCGAGTTGGCCTTCACCGCACGTGAGGTCAGCGGCAAGGACGCCGCCAGGATGGGGCTGGTCAGCAACTGCCTGGCCGACCGGGCCAGCCTGCTGATGGAGGTGATGACGGTGGCCGAATCGATCGCCGCCAAGGCGCCGCTGACCACGCGCGGCATCAAGGACAACCTAAACTATGCGCGCGACCATACGGTGGCCGAAGGCCTGCGCTATGTGGCGACCTGGAATGCAGCCATGCTGATCTCGCGTGACTTGGAGGCTGCAGCCATGGCACATGTGATGAAGGAAAAACCGACCTTCCGCGACTGATTGCCCCAAGCGCCCGGCCAGCCCGGGCGCTTGTCTTTACAGGGCGGTGAAGGGCGCGGGGTGCTATACCGAACTAGCGCCTCACCGGGTCTTGCCATGCTGCGTCTGCTATCCCTGTTCACTGCCTTGCTGCTGTTGGCAGCGCCTGCCATGGCGGCACCCGCGCCTCTGTTGGCCTGTGCGGCCGATGCCCAACTCCCTCCGTTTACCTATAGCCAGCATAACCGCACCATAGGCATGACTGTGGACATGCTGGCCCGCCTGCTGCAGGAGGCAGGCCTTCCTGCCGCACAGGTGGAGATGCTGCCCTGGCGGCGCTGCCTGGCCCTGGTGCAATCGGGGCGCTATGCGCTGGCGCTGAATGTCGCCACGGCCCAGGTCGATCCTGCGCCTTTTCTGGTGACCGAGCCCTATGTACAGCTAAACAGCGTCTATCTCTACAGCAGCCGTTACTTCGCAAACGGCTTGCCGATCAGGCTGCTGGATGACTTGCATCGCTACCGGGTCTGCGGCCTGATGGGGCACACCTTCGAGAGCTATGGCCTGGACAATGCCAAGGTGGATGTGGGGGCGGCCAATTATCCGCAGCTGATTGCCAAGCTGCATGCCGGCCACTGTGATCTGTTTCTGGACAAGCGCGAGGTGATTGCTGCCTTGCACCTGGTTGACACCCGACTGAAGGACATGCTGACGGATGGCAGCCTGCAGATCAGGCCGGTGCCGGAAGAGGCACCAGTAGGATTGCACTTCCTGGTCAGCCGCCGCATCAAGCAGGCCGTGCCACTGCGCAATGCGCTGGATGCCGGCATACAGCGGCTGATACGCAGCAAGGCCATGCAAGGCCTGATGGCGCCCTACCAGGGGGCGGTCAAGCATTGAGGCGGGGCATGGATGCCATAGCGCGTTAATGCAACAGGCCCGAATCACCGATTCGGGCCTGTTGCTCGATATGGCCTTCCCGCTGTAAACGGGAGGCGGCCGCTCGCTCAGTGCTGCAGGATCTTGGACAGGAACAGCTGTGCCCGCTCGCCACGGGGGCTGCCGAAAAAGTCTTCCTTGGAGCAGTCTTCCTCTATCTTGCCCTTGTCCATGAAGATCACCCGGTTGGCCACCTTGCGGGCAAAGCCCATCTCATGGGTGACGCACATCATGGTCATGCCCTCGTGGGCCAGTTGCACCATCACGTCCAACACCTCGTTGACCATTTCCGGGTCCAGGGCCGAGGTGGGTTCGTCGAACAGCATGACGATGGGGTCCATGGCCAGGGCGCGGGCGATGGCGACGCGCTGTTGCTGGCCACCCGAGAGCTGGCCGGGGAACTTGGCAGCATGCGCCGACAACCCTACGCGCTCCAGCAGCTTGGCGCCCTTGGCCCGTGCCTCATCGCGGCTACGGCCCAGCACTTTTTGCTGGGCGATGGCCAGGTTGTCGGTGATGGTGAGGTGCGGAAATAGCTCGAAATGCTGGAACACCATCCCCACCCGCGAGCGCAGCTTGGGCAGATTGGTCTTGGGGTCGGCAATAGATATGCCGTCGACCACGATGTCACCCTTCTGGAAGGGTTCCAGCGCGTTCACCGTCTTGATCAGGGTGGATTTGCCCGAGCCGGAGGGGCCGCAAACCACCACGACCTCGCCCTTTTTGACCTCGGTGGTGCAATCGGTCAGCACCTGGAAGTTGCCGTACCACTTGGAAACGTTCTTGATGGAAATCATGGTATGAGTCCTCAATGCCTTAGCGTATCACTGCGATCGCGGTATGCAGGCGCTTGACCAGGCGCGACAGCACAAAGCTGATGGTGAAATAGATGACGGCGACGGTGACATACATCTCTACGGGTATGTAGTCGCGGTTGGCAACCTTGCTGGCGGCGCCCAGCAGGTCGGTGGCGCCTACCACGTAGACCAGCGAGGTATCCTGGAACAGGATGATGGTTTGGGTCAGCAGTAGCGGCACCACGTTGCGGAAGGCCTGCGGCAGGATCACGTAGCGCATGTTCTGGGCATAGGTGAAACCCATGGCCTGGCCTGCCGATACCTGCCCGCGTGATATGGACTGGATGCCAGCCCGAATGATCTCGCAGAAATAGGCCGCTTCGAAGATGGCAAAGGTGATGTAGGCCGACTTGTCTGCCCCCACCTGTACCCCGCTGATCAGCGGCACCAGGATGTAGAACCAGAAGATCACCAGCAGCAGTGGTACCGAGCGGAACAGGTTGACATAGGCCGACGCCGCCAGATTGAGCGGTTTGATGCTGGACAGGCGGGCCATGGCCAGCAGGGTGCCAAACACGATGCCGAAAAAAGTGGCGAACAGGGTCAGCGATGCCGAGTACTTTAGACCTTCCCAGAGGAAGTCCTTGGAATCGACAATGGCGGAGAAATTGAAGTCCATTACTTGCTTCCTCCGCTGATGTAGCCGGGCACCTGAGTGCGGCGCTCAATAAAGGCCATCAGGCGGTTCACCGAGAAGGCCATGATCAGGTAGATGACGCTGACCATGGTCATGACCTCAATCGGGTTGCCTGGTGCATATTCGCCGGTGATCTGGCGCATCTGGAAGGTCAGTTCGGTCACGCCTATGGCCAGCGCTACGGCCGAGTTCTTGAACACATTCATGAATTCGGATGTCAGCGGCGGAATGACGATGCGGAAGGCCATGGGCAGCAGCACGTAGCGATAGGTCTGCCCCAGCGTGAAGCCCAATGCCTGGCCGGCATAGCGCTGGCCGCGTGGCAGGGCCATGATGCCGGTCCGTACCTGCTCGGCCACCCGGGCGCTGGTGAACAGGCCCAGGCCGATCACGGCGGTGATGAATTCGGGCATGGGCATGTCCTGCTTCATCCAGGTGCCCATCTGCTCGGGCAATACCTCGGGCAGGACGAAAAACCACAGGAACAGCTGGACGATCAGCGGAATATTGCGGAACAGCTCCACATAGGCGGTAGCCAGGCCAGCCAGCCATTTGTTGGGCATGGTGCGTACGGTGCCTATCAACGAACCCAGTATCAGGGCGATGACCCAGGCGCTGAGGGCGGTCGCAACCGTCCAGCCCAGGCCGGTTATCAGCCACTGGTAGTAGTACTCACCGGTGCCATATACCTCTTCGAGGATAATGCCCCAGTTCCATTGGTATTGACCCATGGGTAACTCCTTAAACACAGGGGGAGCGTTAAGCTCCCCTCGCAGCGGCCACACCGCAGGGTGCGGCCGCAGGCAATGCCATCAAGCAGGTGACAACGAGATCAGATACCGACGTCGGTCGGGGTCTTGATGGCTTCCTTGAGCTTGTCGCTCATGGGCAGGTTGATATTGATGTTCTTGGGCGGAATCGGGGTCATGAACCACTTGTTGTAGATGGTATTGATCTGACCCGACTTGAAGATGGCGGCCAGGGTGTCGTCGGCTACCTTCTTGAACTGGGGGTCATCCTTGCGCAGCATGATGCCGTAGGGCTCGACCGACAGAGCGGGGCCGACGATGGCGAAGTCCTTGGGATTGCGCGAGTTGGCGATCAGGCTGGCCAGCAGGATGTCATCCATCACGAAGGCGGCGGCGCGGCCGGTATCCACCATCAGGAAGCTCTCGGCGTGGTCCTTGCCGTAGACGTTCTTCACGTCGATGGCCTTGCCCTGCTCGTTCTGCTTGATATAACGGTCGGAGGTGGTGCCGGTGGTGGTCACCACGGGCTTGCCGTTCAGATCGTCCAGCGTTTTGATGCCGGCACTGGCCTTGGCGGCCATGCGTACGGCGGTGACATAGTAGGAGTAGCTGAAGCCGACCTGCTTCTGGCGTTCCTTGGAGTTGGTGGTGGAGCCGCATTCCATGTCTATGGTGCCGTTGACCATCAGCGGGATACGGGTCTGTGAGGTGACGGGCACCAGCTTGACCACTAGAGAAGGCTTGTTCAGCTTCTTCTTAACGGCAGCGACAACCTGATGGCAGAGGTCCATGGCGTAGCCGACGGGTTTTTGCTTGTCATCCAGGTAGGAGAAGGGGATGGACGACTCGCGGTGGCCCACGGTGATGATGCCGGTATCGTTGATTTTCTTCAGCGTGCCGGTGAGCTCCTCGGCGTGTGCGCCGCCAGCAAAGACGGCTGCCACGGCGGCCGACAGGATCAGGGACTTCTGCATTGCGGTTTGCTCCTTTAGGGTTGTTCGATCATCGCACTTCACGAAAAGACTATAGCTGCTCCCGGCATGGCCTAGGCATCAATTCGTATCGGTTCCGTGGGTTTGTACTGCTGCGTGTCTTGCGACCTTGCAACATGACGGCGGGCGCATCCCTGCATGCGCGAGCCTGCATCGGGGATGGCAGGCCGGCCTTGTGCTTCAGGACAGGTAAGTCCTTGAACCGTCATGGAACGCTGCCGGTTGATTCGGCAACTCGTCGGGATGGGCAAAGTGTAGCGGCCGGTATAGGCGCAACAAGCGGGGAATCCCTAATAATGGGGGAAAAGCAGGGAAAACCGCAGTGATCCGGTGGTTTTCAGGCCCGTTCCAGGCCCTTTTGTGTGGGCTGTAGCCCACACAAAAGGGGGCTGGCCAGCTAGTCAGGCAGGGCGTTGGTCAGCCGCACGTAGTCGTGTACCGACAGGTTTTCCGCACGGTCGCCAGCATTTATGCCTGTGGCATCGAAAAGCGCGTCGTCGACGATGCCCTTGAGGTTGTTGCGCAGGGTCTTGCGGCGCTGGGCGAAGGCCTGTGCCACCAGCTTCTCCAGCGCATCCAGATTGCGTACCGGCGTGGGGAAGGGGCGGGGAATCATGCGGACGATGGCCGAATCCACCTTGGGTGGCGGGAAGAAGGCTTCGGGGGGGACATCCAGCAGTTTTTCCATATGGAAGTGATACTGCAGCATTACCGAGAGCCGGCCGTAATCGGCGCAGGCGGGTTCGGCCACCATGCGCAGCACCACCTCGTTCTGCAGCATGAAATGGCAATCGCTGATCACGCTGGCATAGCCGGCCAGATGGAACAGCAAAGGGGTGGAGATGTTGTAGGGCAAGTTGCCGACCAGACGCACCTGGCGGCCCGGTGCGATCTGCGCGGCCAACTGGCCAAAGTCGAACTTCAGTGCATCGGCATTGTGGATGACCAGCTTGCCTGGCGCGAAGCGGCCGGACAGCTTGGCGACGATGTCGCGGTCGATTTCCACGGCGTGCAATACATCCAGCTTGGCCAGCAGAGGCTCGGTCAGCGCGGCGAGGCCAGGACCGATCTCTATCATGGCATCGGCCGGTTGCGGGTTGATACAACTGACGATGTCGGATATCACGCCTTGGTCCTGCAGGAAATTCTGACCAAAGCGCTTGCGGGGGATATGGGAGCTCATGGGCTGTATTGTAGGGCCGTCAGCCCTCAGTGGCTAAGCGCCGCTAACAAAACCCTTCAGGCCGGGCGTGCGAACGAAGGCGCGCTATGCCGCGAACAAACCCCTGGCGGCAGGGTGGCGCGGGCTAGCCGGCCCGTTGGGCCTGGTTGGCGGCCAGTGTGATGGCCAGGTCCACGGCGGCGACCAGCGAGCCGCCATCGGCGCGGCCGGTGCCTGCCAGGTCCAGCGCGGTGCCGTGGTCGACCGAGGTGCGTATCAGTGGCAGGCCCAGGGTGAGATTGATGCCCTGGCCGAAGGTGGCATGCTTGAGCACGGGCAAGCCTTGGTCGTGGTACATGGCCAGCACGGCATCGCCCTGTGCCAGTATCGGTGGATTGAACAGAGTGTCGGCCGGCAGCGGGCCGACCAGGCGCATGCCTTCGAGGCGCAGGCTTTCCAATACGGGAATGAGGGTGTCGAGTTCCTCGCGACCCAGGTGGCCGCCCTCGCCGGCGTGCGGGTTGAGGCCGGCCACCAGTATGGTGGGCTGGGCCAGGCCGAACTTGTGCTGCAGATCGGCATGCAGGATGCGCAGGGTCTGGGTCAGGCTGGCCGGGGTAATGGCGTCGGCCACTTCGCGCAGCGGCAGGTGGGTGGTCGCCAGGGCCACGCGCAAGGCATAGCCGGGTTTGACGGCATCGCAACGGCCTGCCAGCAGCATCACCACCTGGGGGGTGTCGGTCAGTTCGGCAAGGTATTCGGTATGGCCGGTAAAGCGGTCGTAGCCGGCATCGCGGATGATGCCCTTGTGCAGGGGGGCGGTCACCATGGCGGCAAATTCACCCGACTGGCAGCCTGCCACCGCCCGGTCCAGCAGGGCCAGTACCTGCGGGGCATTGGCCTGGTCAAGCTGGCCTGCCACACAGGGGGCCGCAAGGGGAATATGCAGGACTTCCAGGCTGTCTGGCGCGGGCTGGGTCTCCGGCGCGTAGTCCACCAGTTGCACGGTACTGCCGGTCTGGCGCGCACGAGCCTGCAATAGTGGCTTGTCACCCAGCAGTATCAGCCTGGCGGCGTGCTGGCCAGGCTGAAGTGCGGTACAGAGTTCCGGGCCTATGCCGGCCGGCTCGCCGACGGTGATGGCGATGCGTGGCGTGCTCATGCGGGGGTGTCCTCGGGCTCGTGCCCAGGGTAGATGCGGTAGCGCGGCAGGTCGGCGCCTGGCTCGTCCCAGTCTGCACGGGCGTCGCAGAACACATGGTGCGCAGGTCGGCTATCGGTCGGGCTGTCCAGGCTGCCCATGCAGACCACCACGATCTCGGGCCTGTCGGTGCGGCGTATCTGCAGCTGGGAGCCGCACTGCCGGCAGAAGTACTTGCGTCGGTGGGGCGAGGACGCATACTCGGTCAGCAGGGCGGTGCCCGCCAGCCAGCGGAAATCAGCGGCTGCCGCCACGGCATTGCTGGAGTAGGCCGTGCCGTGGGCCTTGCGGCACATGCCGCAGTGGCAGAGATCGATGGGCGACAGCGGCCCGTCGATCTGGTAACGGACACCGCCACAGAGGCAGCTGCCTAGTAGCGGCGCCGCGGTCATGCTTACTTGTCGTCCAAGCGGATTTCCACAAAGGCCTGGTCGCGCTGCTGGCGTGCCCAGTCTTCATACTGCTCGTCCGACTTGCGCTCGCGCAGCTCCATCCGCACGCGGGTGCGGCGTTTGTCCTGCGTCACATCCTGGTCGCGGCGTTCTATCACCTGTATCAGGTGCCAGCCGAATGGCGAGCGCACCGCCTGCGACAGCTCGCCAGGTTGGAGTGCATTCATGGCCTGCTCGAACTCGGGCACGGTATCGCCGGGCGAGATCCAGTCCAGATCGCCACCCTTCTGGGCCGAGCCATCCTCGGAATGCAGCTTGGCCTGTTCCTCGAAGGCGGCGCCGTTGACGATGCGCTCGCGCAGTTCCTGAATGCGGTTCTTGGCGTCGGTATCCGAGGTCAATTCGTTGACCTTGACCAGGATATGGCGGGTATGGGTCTGCTTGATGATTTCCTTGCCGTCGCGCTGGCGTTTTTCCTGCAGCTTGACCAGGTGAAAACCGGCCGGGCTACGCAGCACCTGGGTTACCCCCCCGGCTTCCAGCTTGTTCAGCGCTTCCAGGAACAGCGGCGGCAGGCGGCCGGCAGAGCGCCAGCCCAGCTCGCCACCGCTAAGGGCATCGCCCGCATCGGAGAAGGCCGCCGCCACTTCGGCAAACGGCTTGCCGCCTGCCAGTTGGCGGGCGGCTTCGGCGGCACGCTGGCCCTTGGTGGTGACCACGTCCTGGCCCGAGCCTTCGGGAATGGCGACCAGAATGTGCGACAGCCGGTATTCCAGCTCGGCCTTGGCCTGATCCGGATTGGCCGCCAGATATTGATCTATCTCGGCATCGGTGACGTAGATGCGGTTATCCACCTCACGCTCGCGCAGGCGCTGTATCTGCATGTCCTGGCGTATCTGCTCGCGGAAGGCGGGGTAGCTGGTGCCTTCCTTTTCCAGGGCGGCCTTGAACTGGGACAGGTTGAGCTGGTTCTGGCCGGCTATCCGTTCCATGGTCTGGTCGAGCTGGCGCTCATCCACGCGTATGCCGGTATCAGCGGCGTAATCGGACAGCACCTTCTCGTTGACCAGCCTGTCCAGCACCTGGCGCCGCAGCACGTCCTCGGCGGGGAGGGCGATCTTTTGGCGCTGCAGGTTGGCAGTCGCGCTGCGTACCCGGGTATTGAGTTCGTACTCGGTGATGACGGTTTTGTTCACCACCGCCACGATGCGATCCAGCGTCAGAGGGTCGGCGGCATGGGCCGTGGCCAGCAGGCTGGCGGCAAGCAGGGCGGCGGCAAGGCGGGACAAGGTAGCGGTCATGGTCAGTTCAACTTGGTGTAGCCGGGAATGCTCTCTTTGAGCGTTTGCAGCGGATTGGAGCCGAGTCGACCTACATCGTTCAGTTCCAGCTGTAGGAAGAAGGGGCTGCTGGTCTGGTTGCCCGAGGTGACGAAACGTTGCGACACCATGCGGAATACCCAACAGCCGCCATTGTATTCGAGGCCGAGCAAGCGCTCCAAAGAACGCTTGTCGCGGATGGACCAGTTCTGCCGTGCCACCACGTGCCAGCGGGCGCTGACCGGCCATTGGGCCGACAGGTCTATCTGCTTGATATCAGTCAGGCGATCGAGCCGGTAGCGCAGGTTGAGCAGCTTGCCGGCCTCGGGCTGGTAGCGCAGGTTGAGCGCGGCCTTGCGGGTCTGATGGCCGTTGCCGTCGGTCTGCACGGCGCCATCCATCCACCAGTGATCAAAGGGCTGGCCGCCGGCGGTGGCGATCAGGTCGGAGGCGCTGGTGTCCTGGCTGCGCGCCGCTTCGTTCAGCGTGACCCGCTGGCGGTCGAAATAGAAGCGCTGGCCCACGGCCACGCGGGCACGTTCTATGCCGCTGTCGGCTTCGAACAGCCGCGAGGTCAGTGCCAGGGTCAGCTGATTGGCATCGTTGATGCGGTCGCTGCCGGTGTACTGGTTCTCGCTGAACATCTGGGCGAAATTGAAGTCAGCCACGCCCGAGTCGAAATTGGGGAAGGCCGACTGATCACGGTGCGGTATGCGCACATAGTAGGCCCGTGGCTCCAGCGACTGCACCATGTCCTTGCCGAAGAACTGGCCTTCGCGGTCGAAATACAGGCCGGAATCCACGCTGAAGATGGGCAGGTTGCGGCTGAGGCTGCGGCCATCGTCCAGTTTGTAATGGCTCAGATGCAGGCCGACCTTGGGCGTGACAAAGCCCCAGGCCTGCTCCATGGGCATGCTCAGGCTGGGGTAGGCCACCACCCGCTCACCGGTCAACTGGGTGGGGTGATGGAAGGAGACGGCTTCGCCATTCAGATCCAGCCGGAACGGCGCCGGCAGGACGGGTTGGTAGTTCACGGTCAGCTGCGGCAGGCGGGCATAGGGCACGGCCACCGGGTTGGTAGGATCCTGCAGCGTCTGGTAGCGCTGCATGCGCAGTACCGCGCCAAAGTTGCCGTGGCTGTAGCTCAGATAGCCTTCACGCGGCAAAAAGGTCTGCGATGCCACGGCGATACGGTCGCCGAAGTCTGCGAAATAGCGATCGTCGGTGGTTTTCTGCAGGTTGAGGCCCGTGCGCAGGCCGGGCGCCAGCCCTTGCTCGTGCTGCAGGCGGAAGGCGCTACGGCTACTGCCGTACACCCTGTCCTTCAGTATGGTCTCGACCGTCAACTGGCCGGCCATGTCCTGGCCCAGATAGCGGAATTCATTGTTGAACATCAGCCCGCGCTTGCTGATCAGCCGCGGGGCGATGGTGGCGTCCATATTGGGCGCGATGTTCCAGTAGTAAGGCACAATCAGCTCAAAGCCGCCTGAACCGCTGGAGCCGATGGACGGCGACAGGAAGCCGGACTTGCGGGAGCCATCCAGGCTGAAATCCAGATAGGGGGAGTACAGCAGCGGTACGCCCTTGAATTCGATGGTGCTGTTGCGGGCCACACCGACATTGCGAGTGTAATCCAGCTCCAGTTCGCGGGCGCGGATGAACCAGTCGTCCTGGCCGACTTGGCAGGTGGTGAAGCGGGCCTTGTTGAGGCGGTATTTATCCTTGCCCTCGAACAGCAGCTTGACGGCGTCGCCACGCCCCTGCCTTTGTCCCAGCCGGTAACGGGGGGCATCGAGCTCGCCGGTACGGGTGTCTTCCTTCAGGTACAGCTCGCCGCCTTCCAGTAGATCGCCCTGCTGGCTGAGACGGGTCTGGTCGCCGGCGCGGATCTCGCGGGTGGTCTCGAACAGCTTGAGCCACTGCGCCTCGATGCGGCGACCATCCCGATCCAGCGCCACATTGCCGCTGGCGCGCGCTTCGGTATTGCCAGTACCTTCTATCTTGTCGGCCTGCAGCACGGTAGGGCCGGAGACTTCTTCGGCATGGGCTGCAAGGGCTGTACAGAGGGCCAGGGCGAGGGGGAGCGGAGAGAAACGCGGCATGTGACGCAGGGAGGGAGCCTGATAGGAAGTGCGCTAAAATCGCATACTTTCCCGCTTCGCACAAACTCGCCCCATGGATCGAATCAATACGCTGCGTCAGTGGCTACATACTCAACTGCCTGGTGACCATAGCCTGTCGGACCCGATAGGCGATGCCAGCAGTCGGCGTTATTTTCGGGTTTTGCTGGCTGATGGCAGCAGTCGCATGGTGATGGACGCACCGCCGGACCGCAACGACCTGACACCCTTTGTGCAGGTAGCCGCCCTGCTGCAACCCGCGCTGCGGGTGCCACGGGTGCTGGCGCAGGATCTGCAGCAAGGTTTTCTGCTGCTGGATGATCTAGGCGAGGTCGACCTGCAGATGGCCCTGGCCGCCACTGATGAGGCCGGTGCCGAGGTGCTGTATCGCTGGGTGATCGCCAGTCTGGTTTCCCTGCAGCGCGATGTGCCGGTCGCCAGCCTGCCCAGCTACAGTGCCGAGATCATGGTGGAAGACCTCAATCGCTTTGCCGAGTGGTATGCCGACCGCCATCTGGGCAAGCCGCTGGCAGGCGAGGACCTGGCCATCTGGGAGCGCAGCCGTGCGCTGCTGGTGGCGCGCGCCCAGATGCAGGGCAAGGTCGCCATCCATTTCGATTTTCATAGCCGCAACCTGATCGTCACCGGCAGCCGCCAGACCGGGCTGGATGAGCGGGTTGGGGTGATAGATTTCCAGGATGCCCGCGTCGGCCCCATCTGCTACGACCTGGCTTCGCTGCTGAAGGATATGTACGTACAGTGGCCCGAGGATTTCCGGCTGGATCTGGCTGTGCGCTATTGGGAGGCGGCACGCCAGGCCGGTTTGCCGGTGCCGGCCGCGTTTGATGATTTCTATGCACAGTTCGAGATCATGGGCGTGTTTCGCCAGATACGGACGTTGGGCACCTTTGCCCGGTTGGCTCACCGCGATGGCAAGCAGCGCTATATAGACGACATGCCGGTGGCCGTGGCCTATCTGCGTGAAACCTGCGCCCGCTATACCGAGCTGCATCCGCTGTACAAGCTGCTCAACCGGCTGACTGATTTTGTGCCGGGCGTGGGTTACACCTTTTGATAGCTGGCCATGCGTTTGCGGCATTGATGGGTGGGCGGGCCGGCGCGCGGCGAAAAGACTTTGAACAGGCTCTCAACCCGTAGACCCTGTGCCAGTCCACCCCTCGCGGGTGCTTGCCATCTTTGTTGAAGCGCGTCTGTGGTTCAGCGCTACCCGCTCATCGCAGACGCTGGGCCCATCGGCACAGCTGGCCCTGGCGCCGGCTTGAACCTGCAGGTCGCGGTTCTGTCCCTGTCTATTCTGCGTAGTATGCTGCGAGCACAGTTGAACAAGGCGCTGTCCGGGTGATGAGGGCGGCATGATTTAGCAACAAGCCATTGATAGGATTTGCCATGAGCTACCCCCAGGTTGCAAGCGGCCCCGTGCTGTACGATTTCCGGTCCGATACGGTGACCCGGCCGTCTGATGCCATGCGTGCAGCGATGGTGGCGGCGCCGGTAGGCGATGATGTCTGGGGCGATGACCCCACGGTGCAGCGGCTGGAGGCCTATTGTGCTGAGCTGCTGGGCTTTGAGGCGGGGCTGTTCGTGCCCAGCGGCACCCAGTCCAACCTGATAGGCCTGATGGTGCATTGCCAGCGCGGTGATGAATACCTGGTGGGCCAGGACGCCCATACCTACAAGTACGAGGGTGGGGGCGCCGCCGTGCTGGGCAGCATACAGCCGCAGCCGATAGAGAACCTAGCCGATGGCAGCCTGCCGCTGGAGAAGCTGAAGCGGGCCGTGAAGCCCGATGATGCCCACTTTGCCCGTACCCGCCTGCTGGCGCTGGAAAACACCATAGGCGGCAAGGTATTACCGGCCAGCTATGTCCGCATGGTGACAGACTGGGCCCACGGTCTGGGCCTGGCTACTCATCTGGATGGCGCCCGCTTGTGGAACGCTGCCGTGGCCAGCCATGTTGCGCCGGCCGAGATCGCCAGTGGCTTCGATTCGGTCTCGGTCTGCCTGTCCAAGGGTTTGGGGGCACCGGTGGGTTCGGTGCTACTGGGCAAGCGTGATTTCATCCAGGCGGGACGCCGTTGGCGCAAGGTGCTGGGCGGCGGCATGCGCCAGTCCGGCATGCTGGCCGCTGCCGGGCTGTATGCGCTGGAACACAATCTGGCACGGCTGGCCGATGACCATGCCAACGCGGCCCTGCTGGCGGACGGCTTGCGTAAGCTACCGGGGCTGACGGTGGAGGCCCAGACCAATATGGTGTTCGTACACCTGGAACCGGGTATGGCCCAAGGCTTCAGTACCCATCTGGCCGAACAGGGCCTGCTGGTCAGCAGCGTGGGTACGGCCCAGCGCTGGGTAACCCACCTGGATGTGGATGCCCAGGCGGTTGCTGCAGCGCTGGCGATTGCCGCCCGCTATTTCGAGGGACGCTGAGATGCGGGCGATGATCTTGGCCGCAGGCAGGGGCGAGCGCATGCGGCCATTGACCGACACCACGCCCAAGCCCTTGCTGGAAGTGGGCGGCCTGCCCTTGATAGGCTGGCATTTGCGCCGCCTTGCCGCTGCAGGCATCCGCGAGGTGGTGATCAACCATGCCTGGCTGGGCCGGCAGATAGAAACCACCCTGGGTGACGGCAGCGATTGGGGGGTAAAGATCCAGTACTCGCCAGAGCCCGTCCCCTTGGAAACCGCCGGCGGTATCGCCCAGGCATTGCCCTTGCTGGGTGATGCGCCCTTCCTGGTGGTCAATGGCGATGTCTATACCGATTATCCGTTTGCCCAGTTGCAGCCGCAGGCGCAGCAACTGGCAGTGACCGGCGGGGCGCGTGCCCACCTGGTGCTGGTGCCCAAGCCCGATTACAAGACGGGCTTTGATCTGGCGCTGCAGCCGGATGGCAAGCTGCTACCCCACGCAGATGGCCTGCAGCCGCTGACGTTCAGTGGCATGGCGCTATACACCCCGGCATTCTTCGCCGACGTACCCAAGGGGCAACCCGGCCCCTTGCTGCCCTGGTTTCTGGCAGGCATGGTCGAGGGCCGCATCACCGGGGAGTGCTATGCCGGGCAATGGCTGGATGTGGGTACAGTAGAGCGGCTGGAGGCTGCCCGCGCCGCTTGTCGGGTGTCTTGATAGCCTGCCGGACAAGCGCCTAGTCTGGGAGCTGGATGCCACTTGCGGTATCCGGGAGAACATCATGCGCTTGCTGATTGTTGCGGCCATGGCCGCCCTGCTGACGGGCTGTGCGACCCACACCGACTATGAGTATGTGGTGGATGCCAAGTATGTGGATGCGGTGAATCGTGGTGCCCGTATTGGTGGTGGCCAGGTTCATTGGGTGCACTATCCCACCATACGCCAGCCGGTAGCACAGCAGCCGGCATCCTGACTGATTGCGGCGCACCTGGCCGGCGCGGCTACGCTGGGCTGGGCTGGTGGCGTTTGTCCAGCAAAGCCCATAGCAGGCTTGCTGTGATCAGCAGTGCCAGGCCGCCCAAGAGGGTGGCGTAGGCTGCGCTTGTGTCCAGATTCCAGCGATGTTCCAGGCTGTGCAGGGCAAAGCCGGCGCCGGCCTGCACGCCAAATGCCACCACAAAGATCAGCAGATTGACCGAGGTGTTGGCGCGGCCAGCCAGTGCAATGGGAAAGCGTGCCGTCAATACCGCATAGCAAAGGCTACCTCCCATGCCGGTGAGGGCGTAGGCAGCAGTCAGCCAGGCCGCTGGCAGGGCCGGGTTGGCGGCCAGCAGCAGCAGGGTCAGTACATGCAGGCCACAGGCCGCGCCATAGACGCTCAGCGGTGCAACGCCGTGGCGTGCCAGCCGGGTTGCTACCTGCCCCCAGCCCAGCGCGCCTACCGCCCCCGCCACCATCATCCAGAACAGTGCCTGGGTCACGTCCGCCTCGTTCAACAGTCGCACATGGCGTAGCCATTGCCCTACCCACAGGCCCTGCATGGCCATGTGCGAGCCCAGCGCGATGGAGGCCACGGTGGCCAGGCTCCAGAATTCGCGCGCACGGAACACCCGCCAGGTTCCCGCCAGGTTCTGGCCCAGGGTTTCGGCTGGGCCGGCCTGTGGCTTGTCGGGGTAGCACCCCCACAGCAGCAGGCTGGCCGCTAGCCCCACGGCGGCTGCGGCCATAAAGGCGCCGGGTATGCCGGCCACCCCGACCAGCCAGGCGATGGGCACGGTGGAGGCCACCGCACCCAGCAAGCCCCACACATGGACCCAGGCATTCATGGCGGGCAGATGGTGCAGATCGAACCATTGGGCATTGGATTTGATCGCTGTCATCAAGGCGCCCGATACACCCAGGCCGATCAGGGCGCGGGCCAGGAGCAGGGTGGATTCGGCACGCCCCACGGCAAACAGGCCACAGCCGGCCACGGCGACCAGCAGCAGCAGGGCGTTGACCCGGCGTGGGCCGTAACGGTCGATGGCGATGCCGATGGGGAGTTGGGCAGCCGCGAAACTGAGGAAGTAGGCCGCGGTCATCAAACCCAGCGCTGCTTCGCTGATGCCCAGTTCGGCGATCAGCTTGGGGGCGATGGCGGCGTTGACCGTGCGCAGCCCATAGGAAAAGAAATAGCCCAGGGCAAAGGGGGCGATCAGGCGCAGGGTAGATGGCATGGCGGGCATGGGGGAATTTTGCCCCAGGGCAGCGCGGCCCGGTTTTATATCATGCGTTGGCCGGCTAGCGGTGGACCATCAGCTGGTAGTCGCTATTTTGCAAAGCCGGATGGTCTGGCGTGGGTTTGTCGAGGTAATAGCCTTGCACCATGTCCACGCCAAACTCCACCAGCATCTTGAGGGTTTCCTCGTTCTCGACGAACTCGGCTACCGTCTGCTTGCCCATGTCGCGGGCGATGGCGGCCATGCCTTTGACGAAAACCTGGCTGTCGTGATCGCGTGGCAGATCGCGGATGAACAGGCCGTCTATCTTCAGCACATGGGCCTTGAGGTGCTTGAGATAGGCGAAGGAGGAGAAGCCCGCTCCGAAGTCATCCAGGCAGACGGTACAGCCGGTGGCGCGCAAAGCCTCGATAAAGCGCTGCGCATCGCGCATATCGCTGACGGCAGCCGTTTCGGTCAGTTCCACCATCAAGCGCTCAGGCCTGACCTCATGCTCCTGTAGCAAATCATTGATATAGCTGGGCAGGCTGGTTTCGTCGAAGCTGCGTCCGGAGATGTTGACTGCCACCGGCGGCATGTGGGGATTACTGGCCAGCAACCGTATGCTCTGGCCTATGACCCAGCGGTCTATGTCGAGTATCTTGCCGCTCTTCTCGGCGTGGGGAATGAAGTGACCAGGCGGAATGATCTGGCCGGGGTTGTTGCTGTCCTTCATGCGGACCAGCGCCTCCAGGTGGGCCACCTCCAGCGTCCTGGCTTCGTAGATGCCCTGGAAGTACAGTACCAGGCCATCGTGCTCCAGTGCCTGCTGGATACGTTCGTTCCAGGTGAGGCGGTTCACCATCTCGCGGCTGGCATCGCGCTCGGCCTGATACATGCGCCAGGTTGCCTTGCCGGCAGACTTGGCCTGGTACATGGCGGTATCGGCGTGTGCCACCAGGTCTTCGGCATTCTCGGCATGCTGCGGATACATGGCCACGCCCAGGCTGGATGACAGCCGCAGGGGCTGGTTGTCCACATTCAGCTGTATGCCCGACACCGTTTGCACGATGCGGCCGGCCAGATGGCTGACCTCCACTTCGCTGCCATTGGGCACCAGGATGGCGAATTCATCCCCGCCCAGGCGCGCAAAGAACTCATTGCGCCGCACCTGGCCTGATATTTCCTGCGCCACCCGCTTGAGCAGTTCGTCCCCGGCGCCGTGGCCAAAGGTATCGTTGACGTACTTGAACTCGTCCAGGTCGAAATACAGCACGGCCAGGGCATCCTGGCTACGTTCCGCCTCGGCCAGCATGCGGGTCAGCTGTTCCTGGAAGGCATGGCGGTTATAGAGGCCGGTTAGGGCATCGCGTTCCGCCAGGAACACCATGCGCTCGTTCAGGAAGTGCTCCTGCGTGACATCCTCGTACACCCAGAGCCGGCCGGTGAAGATACCCGTCTCGTCCCGCACGGTGTAGCAGTGCTGGGTGACGATGCGGCCATCGTTCATGGTCAGGTCGCCGGGGTAGACATCCATGGCTGCCATGGCCTCGCTGGCCTCCAGGTGGGTGCCGAAATCATAGTTGGCCGGCCGGTTCAGCGCCGTCTGCAGCACCTGGCCTATGGGCTTGTCGATGATGGGGGTGCTGTCGTCTATCAGCCATAGCGTCTTGAAGGCGGGGTTGTGGAATACCACCAGGTTGTCGTTATCGACGAACAGCACGCCAAAGCGCATGGCCGACAACAGTGCCGTCAGGCGAGCGCGCTCGCCTTCGGCGCGCGACAGATAGGTCTGGTTCAGCGATTGGGACTGCTGCAGCTCGTAGACGGCACGCTTCAGTGCCAGGCGGTCTTCCTTGAACTGGCTGTTGTCGTTGATGGAGGCTCGTATGCCCCGGTAGTTGGCCTGGGCATCGTAGATGGGCTGCCAGCTCATAGCGGCCCAGAAGGTTTTGCCGTCGCGGCGCATGGCACGGAATTCGAAATCCTGGCCGGCAGTACCTTGCAGGGCCTGTTGCACGGCGGCGCCCAGCTTGCCACGCTCCTCCAGTGCGGCCAGTGGCACCGGGAAGTTCAGCATGTCCATGCATTCGCGCACGGTATAGCCAGTCAGGCGGGTGACCGAGGCGTTGACCCATACCAGCTTGCCTTCCGGGTCCAGCCAGAGCTCCACCCCATAGGTGTAGTCGGCGATGGCGAGGAATTTCTCCTCGCTTTGCTTGAGCGCATCCAGCCGCTCTTGTATGCCGGTCGACATCTGATTGAAGCGCTGAGCCAACTGGCTGACCTCGTCATCCCCTTCCACCAGTATGCGTTCGGGCGTGCCTGCTGCCGTCTGCCGCTCTGCCGCGTCAATCAGATGGTAGAGCCGGCGGGTAAGCCAAAAGCCGATCAAGGCCAACAGCAGGGCGGAAACGACGGCGCCCACCACCACCACCGAGGCGATCTGCCAGACAATGCGATCGACCGATTCGCGCAGCAACTCGGTCGAGATGCCGAATCGCAGCAGGCCATATTGCTGGCCAGCCAATTCTATGGGGGTGCTGGCATGCACGATGGGTGGGATATCGCGACCATCATTCAGCTGCTTGAGGTCGTCCGGTGGCGGCAGCGGCGTGCCGCTACCCGGCTCGGCATCCCAGCCCCGCTTGGCGACGACCTTGCCCTGGCGGTCGAACAGCACCAGGTAATCAATGCCCTCGGGAGTGCGTACCCCGTCCAGCAGCTCGGCTGCCGGGGCGTAGTCCAGCGAGGCCATGGGGGGCGCCAGTGCGGCATTGAGCAGGCGAGCCAGTTCCTGTACCCGTACATCGGTAGCCCTGAGTACCATGTCGGACCAGACGCGATTGACGTTGGTAAGCAGGACACCAAGCACGGCGAACTGCACCAGCAAGATGGCCAGCACCAGTCTGGCCCGGAGGGTACGGAAAAACGGAACCTGCATGCTTACTCGGCTTTCAGTCGGCGCTTGAGTTCGACCACAAAGGGCTCTACCTGATTCAGTTCCCCTTCCTTGACTGGATCGGCACCGGCGAAACCTATCTTGCCGGCAAAGCTTTCGCCGTGTTCGCGTGAGTTGACGAAGTTGGCCAGGGTGTCGGCATAGCGTTTACGGGTGGCGGCGTCCAGCCGGGTACTGATCAAGACCACCATATGCGGCAGCGTACGGGTCTCAGCCAGCACGCGCAGCTTGTCGCGTATATCGGGAGGCATATTGGCAAAGGCGGTCTTGTTGACGATGGCGGCCTGGGCATCGTTGCGTATCACGGCCATGGCGGCAGCATTGTGGAAATCGTAATAGCGCAGGGCGGGCTTGAGGTTCTGCTTGCGCAACCATTCCTCGCCCAGCATGGCCGTGGCGGTGAGCGGATCGGGCATGGCCACGGTGACCTCGCCCAGCTCGCTGACCTGCCGGAGACTGCCTTCGCGCTGCACTACCACCAGGCCTATCAGCTTGCTGCGGCCTATCAGCGTGGGCACGTAGGCGGCCAGTTGTTCGGCATAGCGGGCGGTATGGGGGCCGATGACGACAATATCGAACTCTTGCGCCTCCATGCGGCGGACGAACTGGCGATAGTCGGGCGCGGTCAGCAGCACCACGGGCTGGCCCAGGCTGGTCTGCAAGGCATCGCGCAGCGGCTGGAAACTGGAAATCAGCAGGCGTGGGGTGAAATAGGGCTCCAGCCCTATGCTGACTTCCTTACCCGCGGCATGGGCAAAAAAGCTGTTGGCGATGATGGCGCATAGGCAAAGCCACCTGTACATGGATTGTCTCCCTGGGCTTGTGCGCGGCGCAGGGGAGGCCGGGCCAGGGGCCTCCTGCGCAGCAATGCCGATTAGAACAAGCCTAGCAGATGCTCGGCCGCCACGGAGACCTATCAAGCAGGCCGGTACGGCGGTCAGCGCGGTGGGGAGAGGGCAATCCCTTGCCTGGCTTGCCTTGCGCCGGGTGCGGGGAAAATCAGACAGTATCCGACCAGTACTTGTTCAGCCTGACACCGGACTCGACAGCTGTGATGAGCTGAAATACGGCTGCCGACTTCACTCCCGAACCAGCGAGGGCGGGAGGTGGTAATCAGGGGAAGGCCCATGGATCAGGCTGGGGCGACGGCCAGCGCCAGGGGTGCCCTGGCACCGGCTCAAGCCGTCATCTCCCTGCAAGGGCTTGGCTTGCTGGCGGGTGCGCTCACAGTGCCTTGATAAACACCTTGGAGCGGCGCTGCCAGTTGTACATGGCCTTTTTCTTCATGGGCAGTACTTCCACGTCGGCCAGCTTGAAGCCACGTTCCACGAACCAGTGGGCGGTACGGGTGGTCAGCACGAACAACTGCTTGAGCTTGAGCCGGCGGGCTTCGCGTTCCACGTGCTTCATCAGTTGTTCACCGCGCCCACCGTCACGGTAGTCGGGATGGACCGCAAGGCCTGCCAGTTCGGCGATATCGCTGTCCTCGAACGTATAGAGTGCCACCGAGCCGATGATCTTGCGGTCATGCTCGAGTACGGCAAAGCGCTCGATTTCGCGCTCCAGCAACTCGCGGCTGCGCTTGACCAGCACCCCTTGCTCCTCCAGTGGTTCGATCAGCGCCAGAATGCCGCCGACGTCGTCGATGGTGGCGCGCCGCAGGGTCTCCAGCGGCTCGCGCGAGATCATGGTGCCTATGCCCTCGTGGGTGAACAGCTCGGTCAGCAGGCCCCCGTCCAGGTGGCGCGAGATCAGGTGGGCGCGCGCTACGCCGTGGCGCACGGCACGTATGCAGCAGGGCAGGTAGAAGTCGATATCGTCGGTAACGCGTATCTCTTCGCGCACAAAGCGTTCGGCCTCGGCGGCTGTCAGTTCGTTGTGCAGGTGGCCGTTTTCGTCGACCACGCCAGGCTGGTCCAGCAGGAAGATCAGCTTGTCGGCCTGCAACGCCACGGCTGCCGTGGTGGCCACATCCTCCAGCGTCAGGTTGAATGCCTCGCCGGTGGGGGAGTAGCCGACCGGCGACAGCAAGATGGTCTCACCGAACTCCAGCCGGTCACGCATGGCGGCGACGTCGAGCTTGCGTACCTCGCCGCTGTATTGCATGTCTTCGCCCTCGCGCACGCCCATGGGCTGGGCGGTGACGAAGTTGCCACCTGCCACCCGGATATCGGCATTGGCCATGGGCGAGTTGGCCAGGCCCATGGATAGCCCGGCCTCGATCTCGAAACGTACCTGGCCTATGGCCTGCAGGACGGCGGAGATGGATTCACGCTCGGTGATGCGTATGCCCTGCTCGAAGCGGCAGGGCAGGCCGCCTTCCTGCAGCCGGGCATTGATCTGGGGGCGGGCGCCATGCACCAATACCAGGTTGACCCCCAGGCTGACCAGGGTGTTGAGATCATGCGCCAGGCTGACAAAATCACCGTCGCGTACCAGGTCGCCGCCGAAGGCCACCACAAAGGTGCGGTTGCGGAAGGCATGGATATAGGGGGCCGCCTGGCGAAACCAGAAGACGAATTCGGGGGAGCCGATATCGGGCATGGGGTAAGCGCTCCGGAGCAACGAGGGCGGGGTAGGGACGGGGCCAAGAGTAACAAAAAAAGCCCGTGATCCACGGGCTTTATGGGGCTTGTTTTGTGCGCTTGCAACAAGGGGAATCCCTCGTCAGGCCGGGCTGGCGGCATGTTCCTGCTGCCATCGCACAAAGGCATCGGCCGGCATGGGCTTGCCGAACACATAACCCTGTATGCGATCACAGCCCATGCGGGCCAGAATGGCCACCGTGGGCTGGTCCTCCACGCCTTCGGCCACCACCTTGAGCCCCAGCCTGTGGCCCAGGTCTATGGTGGACTGCACGATCTGGGCGTCGCCGTCGTTGTGCGCCAACTCGATCACAAAGGCCCGGTCTATCTTGAGCTCGGTCACCGGTAGCCGGCGGATATAGGCCAGCGAGGAATAGCCTGTACCGTAGTCGTCTATGGCCAGCGACAAGCCCAGAGCGCGCAGCCTGTTCAGCACATCGAGGGCGCGGCTCGGGTCTTCCATCAGGCCGCTTTCGGTGATCTCCAGGCATAGATACTGCGCCGGCATGGCGTGCTGCGCCAGCAGGGCAGCTACCTGGTCGGGCAGGCCGGGGTCCAGCAGATCGCGGGTGGAGAGGTTGACCGATATCTTGATGGGGTGGTCAGCTGCCACCCATTGGCCGGCCTGGGCGATGGCATGGGCCAGTACCCAGCGGGTGACCTCCCGGATATAGCCGGTTTGTTCGGCAAAGGGGATGAACTCGCCCGGCGGGATAAAGCCCTTGTCAGGGTGTATCCAGCGTACCAGCGCCTCGGCCTCATCCGCGCGGCCATCGGCCAGGCTGACCTTGGGTTGGTAGTAGAGGGTCAGCTCGTTGCGTTCCACCGCCTGCTGCAGGTCGCCCAGCAAGGACAGGTGCTCCTCGCGGAAACTCTGCATGCCGGGGTCGTACAGCATCTGTGGCTCGCCGCTGCGCTTGGCGCGGTACATGGCCATGTCGGCACAGCGCAGCAGGTCTGTGGCGTTCTGCCCATGCTCGGGGAAGCCCGCGGCACCCATGCCGGCCCGCACGTCCAGGGTGCGGCCACCCAGCTCGAAGCGCCGGTCAAAGGTGCGGTGTATGCGCTCCAGCGTGGACAGCGACTGCCCAACCTGCACACCGGGCAGCAGTACGGCGTACTCATCACCCGACAGCCGCGCCACCTGGTCTTCAAAGCGGACCGCCTCGCGCAGGCGCTCGCCGACCAAGGCCAGTACCCGGTCGCCGGTAGGATGGCCCAGGGTGTCGTTGATCTGCTGGAAGCGGTCGAGATTGATCAGCAGTACCGTCAGGCTGTCGTCGTGCTCGCGGGCGCGGGCGATGGCTTCGTCCAGCAACTGGTTGAAGCGCACGCGGTTGGGCAGGCCGGTCAGCGGGTCCTGGAAGGCCAGCTTGGTGATCTCGGCTTCGCGCTCGGCGATGGCGGTTTGCATATGGGCCAGGCTGCCGGCCAGCTGCGCAATTTCACGGGTGTCCTGGGTGGCTGGTGTCTGCTGGTAATCACCCTGCTGTATCCGCTCCGCCACCCCGGCCAGATCGCGCAAGGGGCCGGTGATGCGGCTGGCGATGCGTATTCCGGCTAGCAGGAAGACCACAATGGCAACCAGCGCCAATACCACCAGGGTGCCCTGCAAGGCATAGAAAGGGGCCATGGCTTCCTTCAGGGAGCGGGCCAGCAGGGCATGGATGGGGCCTTCCGGCGTATCGGCCAGCTTGGCCAGGCGGATTTCGTAGTCTTCCTCTTCCAGCGCCAGGCGGCCGGCCATCTGCCGGTCACTGAGGGTGCCGTTGAGAGCAATGCGCTGGGCTGGTGGCAGGGTGGAGGCCAGCAGGTTCCAGCCGCCTTGGTTGCGGCCCAGGAAAGACACCTGCAGGCCTGCCAGGGCTTTCAGGTCGGCGGCGATCTCGTCGTTGATCTCGAAGCCCATGGTGACCCAGCCGATGACGATGGGGGCCTTGATCGGCACCACCACCAACTGATAGAGCTTGCCATCTATGCGCTCTATGCCGCTGGCGCCGCCCCGCTCGCCGGCCTTGGCAAGCAAGTCCACAAAGGGATAGGACTTGCCCACCCGCTCGGGTTTGAGGGTATCGGCCTGTATGGTGTTGTCTAGCCGGGACAGCATGACCAGGTCGGCCTTGATGCGGCCACCATGGTTGGCCAGGGCAGAGGCGATGGTATCGGTATCGCCGGTACCTATGGCCTGGCGGAAGCCGTAGTCGGTGGCCAAGGCGCTGACCGCCTGGGTCAGCTGCTGGCCCTGCTGCTCGAGCAGCCGGCGGAAGATGCGCTCGCCAGTGACCAGCTCATGGGCGGCGTTCTGGCGCGAAATACGCAGGTTGGCCACGCTGACCAGCACGAAGGTGGCGACCAGTACCAGGGCCAGCAGGCTGGTAAAGAAGACAACGATGCGGGAAGTCAGGCTGCGTATGCGCACGGAGGGTAGTGGGTTCAGTAGTTATGGTTGCCGGAGGCAGGCGGTGGCGTCAGCTTGAGCCTGAATGCAAAGGCGCTTGCCGCCCCGGCGCCCAGCTTGATCTTCTGTGCCGGTGCGGCGCTGGCCTGGTAGGGATGCCAGACCTTGAGCTCATACTCACCGGCTGGCAGATCGCCCAGCCTGGCCATGCCACGGGCGTCGGTCTTGTCGAACCAGGGGGTATCGACGATCAGCAGATAGCTCACCATCCAGTCATGGATATTGCAGCCCAGCACCACCTGGCCTGGTTTGTCGAACACCACAGGCGAGGAGGGCGTGCCCGAATAGAGCTTGAGATCGAAGGGCTTCGGGGGCGAGAAGGAATAGATGTTGTGGCGGATATTGTCCTTGTTGGGGAAGCTGATCGCCGTACCCACCTGTACCACATTCACCAGTGGCACGAATTCCTTGTCCACCTGGTCGATGATATGGCTGAGCTTGCCCTTGGGCGCCTTGGCCGAGAGGGGCTCCGCATAGGCCACCACCTCGTCCAGCGGCTTGCCGGCGGCATCCTGCACCTGGATTTCCACCGGTACGGCCAGTGTGCAGAGGCTGGACAGCGCCATCAATAGCCGGGGTAAGCCGCCTTGCATCATGGTTTTGCCTCCACCAAAGCCTGCATTAGGGGGGCCAACCGCGCCAGCTCGGCGATGTGGCGGCTGGCATGCAATTGCTGCATAGCCTTACCCGAGCGTAGGCCGGGGCTGTTGCTGAGTTGGCCTGGCTGTTCGGCTGCAATGGCGGCGACACTCGCTTCGCCCAGCCTGTCATGCAGGGTGCCGGCCGACGCCGGCAGGGCAAGGGTGGCGATGAGGCTCAGCAGGGCAGAGGTCAGGCGCATGCAGCACTCCATGGCGGGATGGCTTACAAAGTATAGACCGAAGTGTCAGGCCGCAACTTGCCGCCCGCGAGTGGACGCCTAGCCCAGAGGACATGCCCCCTGCGTGGAACGGCGCGGCTGGATGCTGCCGCAGATGGCACCAAGGACGGCGCTGTGGGTGGCAGGCAGCACCGCCGCCCGCATGTCGTTACCCTTATGGGTTTGGCCAAACCACGCTGCGTCATCGTAAGCTCGGCAGTGCAGCTGTCCTTTTGTGGTGCCGGACCGCACTTGGCCGCGACCGTGTAGTCGAGGTGTGACGGGCACCATGGTCACCGGGGTAGCCGCTACAATCGGCACCATGAGCAAACGTATCCTGCTGATCGAAGACGAAGCGGCCATTGCCGACACCATTGTTTATGCCTTGCAGCGTGAGGGCTATCAGGTGAGCTGGCATGGCTTGGGCCGTGATGGACTGGCGGCGCTGGATGCCGACGGTGCGGCGCTGGTGGTGCTGGACGTGGGCCTGCCGGATGGCAGCGGCTTTGATCTCTGTCGCGAGCTCCGCCAGCGCCATGCTACCCCGGTGATCTTTCTGACGGCGCGTGGCGATGAGATAGACCGGGTGGTAGGTCTGGAGCTGGGTGCCGATGATTATGTGGTCAAGCCCTTCAGCCCGCGTGAACTGGTTGCCCGCATCAAGGCCATTTTGCGGCGTGGTGCGCCGGTGGCGACAGCACCAGCCAGCGGTGGCCTGCAGCATGATGTGGGCCGTGCCCGCATCTGCCTGCATGGCCAGCCACTGGAGCTGACACGCTATGAATACCGCCTGCTGGCCCAGTTGATGGCCCAGCCCGAGCGGGTGTTCAGCCGCAGCCAGCTGATGGATGCTGTCTGGCAAGACCCGGCCGCCAGCTTCGAGCGCACCGTCGACGCCCATATCAAGAGCCTCCGCGCCAAGCTGCGCGAGGCCGACCCTGCCTGCGATCCCATCCGTACCCACCGTGGCCTGGGCTATAGCCTGAGCTGGACGGCCTAGCCCCATGCGCATAGGCATACGCATCTTTCTCGGCTACTTCGTCATGATAGGGCTGGTCGCCTGGTTCCTGCTTGATACGGCGCGCGAGCGGCTGCAGCCGGCTTTGCGCCAATCTATGGAAGACACCCTGGTGGACACTGCCAACCTGCTGGCTGAGTTTGCCCGGGCCGACCTGGTGGCCGATACTGCCGGCCAGGGTACTTTCGCCCGCAATGTGGCCAGTTTCAGCGAACGGCGGCTCAATGCCGAGATCTGGGGGGTGCGCAAGGACCGCCCCAATCACCGCATCTATCTGACCGATGCCCAGGGTAGGGTGCTGTACGACTCCGACCAGTTGGCCGTGGGGCAGGATTACTCGCGCTGGAACGATGTCTACCTGACCCTGCGCGGCCGCTATGGTGCCCGCACCAGCCGGGGCGACCCAGACGACCCGGCCACCTCGGTGATGTATGTGGCGGCCCCTGTCATGCACCAGGGCCAGCGCATAGGCGTGGTCACGGTGGCCAAGCAGTCCGGCAGTGTGCAGCCTTTCTTTGACCAGGCGCTGGCAGGGTTGACCAAAGCGGGTGTGTTCGTGCTGGTGGCGGGCATGCTGCTGGGCCTGCTGCTGTCGTGGTGGATTACTCGCTCGCTGACCCGGCTGGAGGACTATGCCCATGCTGTCGCGCGCGGTGAGCGGGTCAGCCTGCCCGAGCTGTCGGGGCGTGAGGTGAGGGTGCTGGGACGGGCGCTGGAGGGTATGCGCGCCAGGTTGGAGGGCAAGCAATATGTGGAGCACTATGTGCACAGCCTGACCCACGAATTGAAGAGCCCGCTGGCCGGTATACGGGGGGCGGCCGAGCTGATCGAGCCCAGCATGCCGGCCGACGACCAGGCGCGTTTCCTCGGCAATATCCGCCAGCAGACCGAGCGCATGACCGAGATCATCGACCGTTTGCTGGCACTGGCCAGGCTGGAGAGCCGGCAAACGCTGGATGCGGTCGAGCCTGTCGAAGTGGCTGATCTATGCGAGGAAGTCTGCGCAAGCAAGGCGATTGCCCTGGCGGCGCGGCAGCAAACCATCATACGGCAGGTGCCGGTAGGGCTGCAGGTCAAGGGCGAACGCTTCCTGCTGGGGCAGGCCCTATCCAACCTGCTGGACAATGCCATGGCGTTTGCGCCTGCGGGTAGCCAGATTACCCTGACGGCCAGCCGCCAGGGCGGGCAGTTGGCGCTGAGTGTGCGCGACCAGGGATCGGGCGTACCCGACTATGCCCAGGCCAGGGTGTTCGAGCGCTTCTACTCGCTGCCGCGCCCTGATGGCGCCCCCAAGTCCACCGGTCTGGGCCTGCCTTTGGTGCAAGAGGTGGCGGCGCTGCATGGCGGCAGCATCAGTCTGGTCAATCACCCGCAGGGCGGCGCAGTGGCGACCTTGCTACTGCCAGGGTGAGCGGCTTCATGGGCACAAACGATGTGGTGCAGGTAGGCGCTGCTCAGGCGCCTGGCCAATCTGGCTGCTTGGTGGCGGCGCCGGCGGCAACCTTGTCCTGATACCGCGCTACCCATCTGACCCGCTGGTCTATGCCAAGTGGCCGGCGCGACTTCATACAACTTCACAAACAGCACATCGTCAGCGCACATGGGCTGGTCACACTGGCTCCCGTTATTCAAAGGGGAGTTACAAGATGTCCAGATCCATGATGTGGAAATTGCTGGCAGTGGCGGTGCTGGCCTTGCTGCTGTTGATCCCGCTGAGCATGGTGCGGGGCCTGGTGGCCGAGCGGCAGGCCTACCGTGCCGATGCGCTGCGGTCGATTGCTGACGGTACGGCAGGCAGCCAGACGCTGAGCGGACCCGTGTGGGTGCTGCCCTACCGGCAGCAGGTGACAGAAACCGTGAATGCCGCAGCCGGCACCGTCCGCACGGTGTGGCACGAGCGTGAGATACGGGTGTTGCCGGACAAGCTGGCGGTGGCCGGCAAGCTGGGCACCGAGCCCCTGCAGCTTGGCATCTACCAGACCCGCCGCTATATGGCGGACCTGACGGTGACTGGGCTGTTCAAGCTGCCGGATCTGGTGCAGCGTGATGGCGAAGGCCCGATAGAGTGGGGCCAGCCCTATCTCAGCGTCGGCATAGAGGACGTGCGTGGCATCAAGGCCAGCCCGATTGCGCAGTGGGCGGGCGGCACCACCCAGTTTGCACCGGGTACCCGGCTCAAGGCACTGGGGGGCGGCATTCATGCCAGCCTGCCGCGCCACACCGGGGTGGCCGCCAGTGTGCCCTTCAGCTTCCGCCTGAGCCTGGGCGGGATGGATGACCTGCATGTGCTGCCGCTGGGGCGGGATACCGAGGTGTCGCTGCAGTCGGAATGGCGGCATCCAAGCTTTGTCGGCCGCTTTCTGCCAGAGATGCGCAAGACCGGTGACGAGGGATTTACCGCCCGCTGGCGTACCAGCTGGTTTGCCAGCAACCTGAACGAGCGCTTTGACCAGTGCGCCATCAGCGCCGAATGCGATGCCATGAACAGCAGCAGCCTGGGTGTGCGCCTGATCGACCCGGTGGATGTCTACCTGCAGTCCGACCGGGCCGGCAAGTATGGCTTTCTGTTCGTGTTCCTGACCTTCTCGACCTTCTTCCTGACTGAGGTACTCAAGCGGGTGAGCATACATCCGGTGCAGTACGGTCTGGTGGGGCTGTCTCTGGCGGTGTTCTTCCTCTTGCTGCTGTCATTTGCCGAGCAACTGCAGTTTGCCCCGGCCTATGCCCTGGCGGCGGCAGCCTGCGTGTTACAGAACGGTTTCTATGCCAGCCATGCGCTGGGCAGCCGCTGGCGTGGCCTGGGGTTTGCAGCGCTGCTGAGTGGTTTGTACGGCATGCTCTACCTGCTGCTGTGCTCCGAGGACTTTGCCCTGCTGCTGGGTTCACTGCTGATCTTCGGCCTGCTGACGGTAGTCATGGTGCTGACCCGCAAGCTGGACTGGTATGAGCTGGGCTCGGATAACTCGGCCGATTACGTGAAGGTCGCGCAAGGGAGCGAAGCATGAGTGCGATCAGCATGAGCTATGTGGATACCCGGCGGCAGGAGCAAAGCCGGCGGCGCTTGGTCAAGGCAGCACAATGGTGTGGCTTGCTGCCCATGCTGGCTGGCAGCTTGATACTGCTGGGCTGGGTGGCGACGGGCAGCAATCTGCTGCCTTTGTTGGGCGGGCTGAACGTGGTGCTGGGCATCGCCCTGTTCGGCGCCGGCCTGGGCCTGGTGTATGCACTCTACCTGCAAACCGGGCGCACCCTGCCGGGGATGGGGGTGGCCTTGGGCCTGTTGCTGGCCAACTTCCCCCTGGCCATAGGTTATGCGGTGGTGGCGGGCAAGGTGGAGGAGCAACGGATGCAACAGCAGCAATGTCGGCAGATGGCAAAAAGCTGGGGTGACGAGCCTACTGGCCTGGCCGATGCGAGACGGCCACCGTGTTGATGCCGGGCAGGCATTGAAGCGCTGAGCCTCGGCATGGCGAAGGGATGGTGTTTAGCGCCATCCCTGCTGCTGGCTCATGCCTGGGCCTTTGTTTGGGCAGCTGCGGGCTGATCATGCTGGGCCAGGCTGCGTTCGAAGTGATGCTGGGAGACGGCGCTGAAGCCTTGCAGGGTCAGCATCATGGCCACGGCAACTGCGGCGGCGGCGCTCAGGCGGACGATCAGGTCTTGGGTCTGGCTCTTCATGGTGTGGCTCCTGGATGGCGTTGCGTTTCGATGGACGTATCTTGGCAAATGCCAAGGCAAAGGGAATCCGAAAGGCGACGGTATGCAGGAACGGCGGGATGAACTACGGGCAGGCCTGACAAATTGCAGGGAAGTAGCCCGCGCCTTTGTCCTGCCATGATTGAAAACAAGGGATTGCATTACTGTCGCAGGCTATCGGCAGATAGTGCTGCAGACCTCTCGGAGCATTAAATTCATGCCAACTATCTTCAGCCACGCCCTATTGCCACTGGCCGTCGGCCTGGGTTTGGGGCGTAACCGGGTACCGCCTGTGCTGCTGCTGGAGGGTATGCTGGCCGCTGTCTTGCCCGATGCCGATGTGATTGCCTTCAAGCTGGGCATCCCCTACAGCGACAACCTGGGTCATCGTGGCGCCAGCCATGCACTGCTGACGGCATTGATCGTGTCGGGGCTGGCCTGTGGGGTGGTGGCGCGCTGGCGCAATGCGTGGGCGTGGTGGTTTCTGTTCTTCGCCATGGCGTCACACGGCTTGCTCGATAGCCTGACCGACGGCGGCAAGGGCGTGGCCTTGCTTTGGCCCTGGTCGGATACGCGCTGGTTTGCCGGCTGGCGCCCGATCGAGGTATCGCCCATAGGCTGGTCGCGGTTCTGGTCGGCGCGGGGCTGGGAGGTGGTGCAGTCCGAATTCGTCTGGATCTGGCTGCCTTGCGCAGCCTTGACGGCGATGTTGCTGCTATGGCGGGCTAGCGTGCCGTGGCGGCGTAGCTAGTGGGTGGCAGGAGGGCGAGGCGTGTGTACCTGCCGGCTCCTGCCTGGCTGCACATGATCAGGCCTGCTGTTGGTTGGTGGCGCGGGCCAGTTGCACAGTAGCGGTCTTCGCTGCGTCCTGGGCCAGGCTGCGTTCGATGCGGTGCTGCGACACATTGCCTATGCCTTGCAGGGTAACCAGCATGACCATGGCAACGGAAGCAGCGGTAGTCAGGCGAACGATCAGGTCTTGGGTCTGGGTCTTCATGGTGTAGCTCCTTGGTAGTGGCGTTGTGTTTCGATAGGCGTATCTTGGCAAAAGCCAGCACGCAAGAAACGCGGAAGGCGACGATATGCAGAAATCGGGGGACGAACTACAAGCTGGCCGGATAAATGACACGGCATGGGCTAGCAGGAGATGGATGGCAGGGCGATTGCACATCCAACCGCGTTAGGCCGGGCACGGTTGCCACTAGTGCAAGGCACGATAGGTGGCTAGGCAGTGGGTGCGGTTGCAGGATGGCGAGTTGAGTCTGCCTTGATCATGCGATGCGATGTCAGGGCGACCGTCTGGCAGCATGGCGTGGCGCCCCAGTGTGCGTTGTCGCGCGTCTGACCATGGCCTGATCACGGTTTGCCTGCAGGCTATGCCTTTGGGCGGAATGCGGAAGGGAGCTTGCGTCGGT
>NZ_JAUFPU010000018.1:376446-545521 GCF_030409555.1 Chitinimonas viridis | reverse complement strand
ACAGTAGCGGTCTTCGCTGCGTCCTGGGCCAGGCTGCGTTCGATGCGGTGCTGCGACACATTGCCTATGCCTTGCAGGGTAACCAGCATGACCATGGCAACGGAGGCAGCGGTGGTCAGGCGAACGATCAGGTCTTGGGTCTGGGTCTTCATGGTGTAGCTCCTTGGTAGTGGCGTTGTGTTTCGATAGGCGTATCTTGGCAAAAGCCAGCACGCAAGGAACGCGGAAGGCGACGACATGTAGAAATCGTGGTGCGAATAGCTGGCAGGCGGGATAAATGACAGAGGGTGACCCTTGCCACCCTCTGTTTGCCTATCTGTTTGCGCGATGAAACGGCAGCGCCGAGTGCCGTCCTGCGCCAGGGTTACCCTGGCGCCTGCGCTGCCCTCACCACCCTGATATGAATTGAGTCCAAAACAGGCGCTGAAGCTCATTCAGAAAGATATCGAGCGTTAGCGAGGCTCCCGCGCGGCGGCGAGGGCGGGGGAGTTGGAATAAATCAAGGAAGAGCCTACTGGTTCAGACTGCGCAGGCGTTTAGCGCCAGGGTTGCCCTGGCGCCTGCACTGCCCTCACCATCCAGCAATGACCTGAATCCCTAACGGGCTCTCACAATACGTAGCGGGCCAGATCCTCGGACTGCGCCAACTCACCCAGACGGCTATCTACGAAAGCCGCATCTACCGTGACCTGGCCTGCCAGGGCGCCAAAGGCCACTTCTTCCAGCAGTCTTTCCATCACGGTGTACAGTCGGCGGGCTCCGATATTCTCGGTTTTCTCGTTGACCTGGTAGGCAATCTCGGCCAGCCGGCGGATGCCGTCATCGGTCCAGTCCAGCTGGACCGATTCGGTGGCCAGCAGGGCCTGGTATTGGCGGGTAAGGCAGGCGTCGGTGCCGGTCAATATCTGCTCAAAGTCGGCCACGCTCAGCGAATCCAGTTCCACCCGGATGGGGAAGCGCCCTTGCAGTTCCGGTATCAGGTCGCTGGGCTTGGCCAGGTGGAAGGCGCCTGAGGCGATGAACAGAATGTGGTCGGTCTTGATCATGCCGTACTTGGTGCTGACCGTGGTGCCCTCCACCAGCGGCAGCAGATCGCGCTGCACGCCCTGGCGCGACACCTCGCCGCCCTGGCCCTCGCTACGGCTGGTGACCTTGTCTATCTCATCGATAAAGACGATGCCGTTCTGCTCCACCGCAGCCAGCGCCTCGGCCTTGAGGTCGTCCTGATTGACCAGCTTGCTGGCCTCCTCGTCCACCAGCAGCTTGAGGGCGTCAGCCACCTTGAGCTTCTTGGTCTTGCGCTTTTGCTGTGCCATGCCCTGGAACATGCTTTGTATCTGGTTGCTCAGGTCTTCCATGCCGGGCGGGGCAAAGATCTCGGTGCTCATCTGGGCATCCAGCACTTCAATCTCGATTTCCTTGTCGTCCAGCTTGCCCTCGCGCAGCATCTTGCGGAATTTCTGGCGGGTTTCGCTGTTCTCCGGCGTGGCGGCCGGATGGATGCCGAACTGGGCTGGCGGTGGTGGCAGCAAGGCATCGAGCACGCGTTCTTCGGCAGCATCTTCGGCCAGCGCCCGTACCCGGCGGGTAGCAATATCGCGGGTCTGCTTCAGCGCCATCTCCACCAGGTCACGGATGATGCTGTCCACATCGCGGCCCACATAGCCCACTTCGGTGAACTTGGTGGCCTCCACCTTGATGAAGGGGGCATTGGAGAGTTTGGCCAGGCGCCGGGCGATCTCGGTCTTGCCCACACCGGTCGGGCCTATCATCAGGATGTTCTTGGGGGTGATCTCGCTGCGCAGGGGTTCGGCCACCTGCTGGCGGCGCCAGCGGTTGCGCAGGGCGACGGCCACGGCGCGCTTGGCCCGATGCTGTCCGACGATATGTTTGTCCAGTTCGTGGACGATTTCCTGGGGAGTCATCTGGGTCATAGCGTGGCCTTACAGCGTTTCGATCAGGTGGTTCTGATTGGTATAGATACAGATGTCGCCGGCTATCTCCAGCGACTTCTTGACGATGTCGGCCGGTGCCAGTGCCGTATTCTCGAACAGGGCGCGGGCCGCCGCCTGGGCAAAGGCGCCGCCTGAACCTATGGCAGCAATGCCTTGCTCCGGTTCCAGCACATCGCCATTGCCAGTGATCACCAGGGTGGCTGTCTTGTCGGCCACGATCAGCATGGCCTCAAGCCGGCGCAGCATGCGGTCGGTACGCCAGTCCTTGGCGAGCTCCACCGCTGAGCGGAGCAGATGGCCTTGGTGCTTCTCCAGTTTGGCTTCGAACCGCTCAAACAGCGTAAAGGCATCGGCCGTGCCGCCGGCAAAGCCAACCAGCACCTTGTCGTGATAAAGCTTGCGTACCTTGCGGGCGGTGGATTTGATGACCACGTTGCCCAGGGTGACCTGGCCGTCGCCGCCGAGCGCGACCAGATCACCGCGGCGCACCGAGACGATGGTGGTGCCGTCGAATTGCTGCATAGGGGGAATCCCGTTGGTGTGAAACGATAGTTTCTAAGATGGGATTGGCCGGAGAAAATGCAAGCACTGCGTGACGTTGGGTAGGAGGAGCCCGGATCGGTCTACGCAATGCACACCACCTGCGCCACGGCGGCGTAGCGATGAGACTCCCTGCCGGTGGGCGGCAGGGATACAGGCGCTAAGACTCTTAGAATAAGGCGCTAAGCCTAGTATCCGGTTGCTACAGCTAGGCCATACCCCGCGCTGCGCCAGAAGGGCGCGGGCTTAGGGGTCGCTGCAGGCTACTTCTTGCGGACTATCGTTGCGACATCCGAGATGCCCATGATGCGGAACAGCGCTACGATCAGCTCATTGGCGCCAAAGATGGTGACGCGCTTGGACTGGGCTGTGAGACCTACCAGCACGTTCATCAGCATGCCTGCGCTGACAAAGTCCACCCGTGGCACATGGGAGAAGTCGATGCGGACTTCGTCATGGCTGTTGGCGTAGGTATTGAGCGCAGTAAACACCGCTTCGGTGGCGGAGATGATGGCGCCATCAAAACGGTAGGCATCCAGCACCGGCTCAGGCGGCGGGGCCTCGGCACGCAGCTTGGCTTCTTCGGCAGCGACTTCGGCGACGGTCTTGGTCTTGGCGGTGGCATCCCAGGATGGCGGCGACATCTCATAGGTCACGGCGTAATCCACTGCCGTGTTCTCGAAATCTTCCTGCAAGCCCAGCAACTGGAATATCTCCAGCAGCAACAGCCAGTAGGGGGCCTCGTCGTCGACCTTGCGCATGACCTCGATGCGGGCCTTGAGCTTTTCCGCCAGGGCTGGGCCACCGGTGGGCTGGAACTTGGCTTTCTTTTTCTTGAATTTTACCCAGCGCGCCACGATGGCGGCGGCGGCGGCCGGTTCGATGTCTTCAATACGGCCGAAATCCAGCCTAACCGCCACACCGCCTTGTGTGTGCTTTTCCAGCTGATCCAGCAGGACTTCGATGCCGTCGGCTATCACCTTCTGCGGGAACAGGAAATATGGGCCGCCAGCCTTGGCTTGCGGCGTGGCCGCCGGCTTGGGCTTGCTGGTGTCTGTATCGCGCCAGACCGGGGCGCTGCGCTCGTAGACCACCACGAACTTCATGGCCAGTTCGTCGAACTCGGCACGGCGATTGCGCATCTGGTACAGGTCGAACAGCATCAACCAGGTATCGAAGGCATGCTGTCCTTCGGTGGTCTCGATATCGGCCGCCAGGATGCCGATGGCGTCGTCTATCTGGTCATTGGCGAAGCTGATGGCAGCCTGCTCCATGGCCGGAGAGAGCTGATCGCTGGATTCGACGACATCGATACGGGCGCCCGAGATGGTGGTCGGCCCTATGGTGGTGAAATCCAGTATCGGTAATTCGCGCTGGTCTTCGGCCTCTTCCTTGCTGGACGACGAACCACCTGCCTGTGCGCCGGGAGGCGGCGCTACAGGCTTGGGCTGGATAATGCGCGGCTGCCTGGGCAGCGGCTCATCCGGCTCTGCATCTTTTTTCTTGAAGAAGGAAAACACCACAGATTCTGACCCCGATTACCTGTGCAAAGCCGCACGGTGTGCCGATTCTACTGCTTGCGCCGAACGATGTTTAGCCCGGAATTGTATCAAAGTATGCTTATTGCATCATTTGTCGGCGTTTTTTGCCTTGATGACTCTTCTTTATCGGCCATATTGACCGCGTACTTGAAATATAACCTGCCTTTTTGTGCGCCCCTGGGCATCTTGCAGCGCCAGTTGATGCTTGCCTGGGTTGGGGGTCCAAGCCAGATCGGTGTCGGCGCGCCCAAGCTGCTGACCATCCAATGACCAGTGTAAGCCTTCTGCATTACTGGCACGTAACCATATGCGTTGCCGCGCAGCGGGGATATCTGGGTCCAGCGCCACGATCATGCCCTCTGCGGGGTAGACAATGGCTGGGCCCGGTTGGTTGCCGGTCAATTCCACCGTATCGGTGGCGGTGCCGGCCAGAAAATACTCCTGCCTGGGGGCTTCGACGGCAGGCAGGTAGCGCAACGTCCTTTGCTCCAGCCCGGCTGGCGGGCCGGGTGGCTCGCCTGGCTGGCCCAGCAGGGCGATGATGGCCCGCCAGGCCGGCGCCGCACCGCTGACGCCGGAGACATCCCACATGGCTTCGCCATCGGCATTGCCCACCCACACGGCTACGGTATGGCGGGCGGTATAACCCACCGCCCAGTTGTCGCGCATGTCCTTGCTGGTGCCGGTCTTGACGGCCGCCCATACCGGGGTGGCGAGCGCGTTGTCGAAACCAAAGGCGGCGGCGCGGGCGCTGCGGTCGGCCAGGATATCGCCCACCAGCCAGCTGGTGGCGCGGTCGCTGACCTGCCTGCCAGGCACGGGCGCTGCGGCAACCAGGCGCCAGGGACTGAGTTGGCCGCCGTTGGCCAGGCTGCGATAGGCATTGGCCAGGTCGATCAGCCTGACCTCGGCCGAACCCAGTGCCAGGCCGTAGCCATAGTGGGCAGCGGGACGATCCAGCTGCAACCCCAACTGCCTGAGCCGGCCGTGGAAGTCGTCCAGGCCCACCAGCAGCAAGGTGCGTACAGCCGGGATATTGAGTGAGGATGCCAGGGAAGTGCGTACGCTGACCGGGCCGCGAAAACTGCGGTCATAGTTCTGCGGCACATATTGGCCGGCCGGGGTGGCCAGGGCAACCGGGCTGTCGTCCAGCAGGGTGGCGGCCGTGATCAGCTGCCGTTCCATGGCCAGGCCATAGAGAAAGGGCTTGAGCGTGGAGCCGGCCTGGCGGGGTGCCAGGACGCCGTCTACAAAGCGGGCGCTGCCGCCGGCGCCGGGTGTGCCTACCCAGGCCAATACCTCGCCGCTGGCATTATCGAGTACCACGGCGGCGGCATCGCGCACATTGCGGCCGTACAGCTGCGCCAGTTGTTCGCGCAACTGGGCGCGGACCTGGCGCTGCAAGCGGGCATCCAGTGTGGTGCGCAATTGCTGGCCGGCCTGCGGCTGCAATTGGGGTAGCAGCTCGGGGCTGTCTGCGGGGCCGGGCAAGGGCTGCTGTGGCGCATTCAACACGGCCAGGGTGTAGGCGCGTAGTGCCGGGCAGGCCGGTGGCCTGGGCAGGCTCAGCGCCAGGGCGCAGGCCCGTTGGGCTACCCGCTCCGGTCTGGCATTGGGGGCGCGCAGCAGGCTGGCCAGGATCAGGCTGTCGCGTTGATCCAGCTCGCTGGGCGCCTTGCCCAACAGCACCCGGCTGACAGCATCAATACCTACCAGTTCGCCACGGAACGGTGCCAAATTGAGATAGGCCTCTAGTATCTCGGGCTTGTTCCAATCGGCTTCCAGGTGGCCGGCCACCCGCATCTGCATAATCTTCTGCCAGAGGCTGCGGCGGCCGTCGGCGGGGCTGAGGCTGTCGTCCAGCAGGCCGGCGAGCTGCATGGTGATGGTACTGGCACCACGGGTATCGCCACCGGCGGTATCGCGGGCAGCCCCAAACAGAGCCAGCCAGTCCACGCCGCCGTGTTCCTGAAAGCGGCGGTCTTCTGCGGCAAGTACGCTGCTACCCAGTTCGGCCGGCAACTGCTTGAGTGGCACCCATGCCAGCCGCCGTGCCTGCTTGTCTACCCGAGTCTGTTGCAGGGGCTGACCATGCCGGTCCAGCAGCAGGGCCTCGGAGCTACGCCATGCCTGCTGCACGCTGGTGGGCGGCGGCGGGACGGAGCAAGCGGCCAGGCCCAGCAGAACCAAGCCCGTCATAAAATTACGGAACCCGGGCTGCCAGGCACGGTCGGAGGCAGTGTTGCGCGAAGTGTTGCTCCGCTTCATCGCGTACTGCTCCTCGTATCCTGTCTCCCCAACAGGATAAGCTTGTCGGCGTGATCTTTTGATCGCGCCGCTTTTTTTGCGGTTTTCAGTAGCGTGCCATGGCGGGTTCGACAGCATCCGCCCAGGCGGCAACCCCGCCTGCCAGGTTGTAGATGTCGTCGAAGCCGGCACGCTCCAGAAAGGCAGCAACCTGATAGCTGCGCATGCCGTGATGGCAGATCACCACGGTAGGCCGCTCGGCGTCCAGTTCGGTAACGGTGGTCGGTATGCTGTTCATCGGGCGGTTTTCCGAGCCGGCGATATGGCATAGCGCGTATTCCCAGGCTTCACGTACATCCAGCAACAGGGGCGCCGGTGTCTGGGTATCGGCCAGCCAACTGGCCAGCTCGGTGGGGGAGAGTTGCTTCATGGCTTGTCTAGGTAAAGTGCGGCGAAGACCGTGATGTTAACCGGGCTGGCCGTTCGGGGGCACGCATTAAAAATATCCCGTACCACCAGCCTACTCCGCCGCGCTATACAGCTCGCCCTGGCCATCGCGCAGTAGCGCTGTCAGGTTTCGGCCGGCATTCTTGGCCTGGTATAGCGCCCGGTCTGCTGCCTGCAACAACTCGGTGGCGGCCTGGTCGGTGGCTTCCGCTGGCAATTGGGCCGGTAAGGCGGCGCAGCCAAAGCTCATGCTGACGGCGATGGGCTGGTTCTGCCATTGGGTGGCATCGCTCAGTATCAGGCGGCGCAGCCGGTCGGCCACCTCGGCGGCACCGTCCACATCGGTTTCAGGCAGCAGGATGGCAAATTCCTCGCCGCCCAGCCGGCCTACCGTGTCTATGGTGCGCTTGTTGTCGTCCAGCAGTTTCGACACATGTACCAGTACGGCATCACCGGCAGCATGGCCCAGGGTGTCGTTGATGGCCTTGAAGTAATCGATGTCGGCCATCACCACAGCCATGGGCCGCTGGCTACGCTGGCTGCGGCGGGCCTCTGCATCCAGCGCGGCCAGGAAATGCCGGCGGTTGGGTATGCCGGTCAGGGCATCGGTGGTGGCCAGCTTGCGCATCTCGGCCTCTGCCTCGGCCAGCCGGGCATGCTGCTCCCCAAGGCGGGCATAGACGCGGGCATTGGAAACGGCCACGCCCACATAGGCACTCAGGGTGCGGAAGATCAGCTGCTCACGGGCGCCGTAAGCATGTTCTTCGGCTGATTGTATTGTCAGCACGCCTACCAGGTCTTCGCCCACCAGCAGGGGGCCGAACCAGGAGGCGTGCATCTCGCGGGTGCCAGGGATATGGGAAGCCGCCCGCTGCCCGGCCGCGTATTCCAGCAGTATCTCGCGCCGCTCGCGGGCGCATTGGGCTGCCTTGGAGTTGGGGTCGTCCAGCGAGACACGCCGTTCCGGCATGGGTCGTCCATCCTCCACGCCGCGCCGTATCAGCAACCGGCCCTGCGCATCGAGTACCGACAAGCCTACATAGCTGACCCGTGCCAGCTTGCCCAGGTGTGCCACCAGGGTTTGCAGCACGCTGGAAAGATCGAGGTTGACAGTGATCTCGCGACCGATGCGGCCGAGATTTTCCAGCACCTGCAGCGAGGTGCTCAGCTCCTGCGCCCTGGCTGCTTCGGCCTCGGCCAGCATGCGCTGGTGCTGTGCCTCTTCGCGCTGCTGCTCGCCGCGATAGCGCATTTCCAGGGCCGCCATGCGATTGCTCAAACGGCGCTGCTCCGTCACCGCCAGTCGCTCGCGCGCCCGGCGCTCGTAACGCAGGGCCCGGGCGTAATCGCCTGCGCGCTCGCAGGCGCTGGAGAGCGCATCCAGTATCTCCAGCTGCTCCTTGTCATTGCCCTGCTTGGCGGTTAGTTCCAGTGCCCGCTCCAGATAGGTCATGGGCAGCTGCTGCTCATTGGGCCTGGGATGGTTGCAGTGTATTTCGGCCAGGGCACGATAGATGTCGGGCTGCCACATCGGCAGCTCATGCTGTTCGGCCAGCAGCAGGGCCTCCTGCGCCAGCGAGCGGGCTGTATCAACCTCGCCCAGCATGGCCTGCGCCCTGGCGGCGACCGTCATGGCGTCGATCACGCCGGCCCAGGCGCCAACGGGCCGTCCCAGCTGCTCGGCCCGTTGGGCGGTCAGCAGTGCCTGTTCGGCATGGCCGGCATCGAGTTCCGAATGCGATAGATAAGCGTGGGCCAGTACATTGCCACGGGATTCCGGTGCAATGCCCAGCCATTCCACGGCCTCCTTGAGCAGCAGCAGCGAGCGATCCAGTTGGCCGGTCTCCCGCGCCAGGCTACCCAGCAGTGCCAGGGCATCACCTATGGCCAACGGCCAGCCGGCCCGCCGTGCCAGGGCCAGGGCCTGGTCGGTCCAGGCATAGGCGTTGTCGTTGTCGTCGACATTGGAAAGCGCGGCCGCCAGCGACAGGCCTATGCGTATGCGCATATGCACCATGCCGGCCTGGCCTGCCTGTGTGGCCAGGGTCATCAGCTGGGCGGCGGCCTGCATCTGTTCGCCGGTATCGAACTGCCGCAGCGCTTCGGCCAGACCTAGCAGGGTCGCCACCGGCGCCGATGGCCAAGGCGCGAGTGCCCGGGCTTCGGCCAGGCGCCTCAGCGTGCTGTCGGGGGCGGCATAGACGCTGGCTTGGGCGGCCCAGGCGGCAGCAATACGGCTGCGTTCCAGGTCTTCCGTCAGACCATAGGCCTGGGCGGCCAGGCCGGCAGCGGCGAGGTTGCCCCTATTGTCGCCCCGCAGGGCGGCCAGCAGGGCGGACAGCATATAGCTGTCGCCTACCCCCAGTGCGTCGTGCGCAGCCTCGAAGGCGCTCTTGGACTGCGCCAGTAGTTGCGTGGACCGCTCGAACTCGGCCAACAGGCCCGCTACCTCGGCCCGCAGCAGATCCAGCCTGGCATGGAGTGGATGGCCTGGTGGCAGGGCGGCGGCGGCCTCGTCTGCAAGCTGCAGTGCGCGACGGCTGTCTCGCTGGCGTAAGAACCAGGCCAGCTCCACCCGCTGCTCCAGCAGAAGCTGGCCAAGGCTAAGGCGGGATTCAAGTGTGGCGACGTGGCTGTCGTCGGCGTAGAAGTCCATCTGCGCAATCTGGGTAGAGGTTGCATTGGGTGTACACCGGCCAGGCGTGCAATACAATCGCCATGCGCGGCCTACTCCCTGCTATCAGGCGTTTGCACCACAGCACTTCTTGTATTTCTTGCCGCTGCCGCAAGGGCAGGGGTCATTGCGACCCACCTTGGGCGCATCGCGCTTGAAGGGTTGCTGTGGCTCGCGCTCGGTTTCCTCATCCTCGTCGTCATCTTCATCGGGGTGGAAGCAGGCCCAGCGGCCGATCTCGGCGGCGATGTCGCGGGGGTAGCCCCAGCCATGGTCCAGTTCCTCGGCCTGACAGGTGGCCCAGTCGCGCTGCATCCGCTGCTGGGATTCCTCCAGTTGCAGGAAGGCGTCATCCACCAGGCCGTCTTCAAACCATTCGGCTACCTGCTCAGCCAACTCGGCGGCACCGATTTCTTCCATCGTTACTACCAGCTCCGACAGGTAGTCAGTTGCGCTGCCCTGTTCCGGCTGCAAACCTTGGTCCACCATCCGCTCGGCTTCGCGCTGGCTGGCTTCCGTCAGCCAGGCCAGCAGGCTGGCGCGTGGGTAATCACCCTCCAGCGTGCGCAAGGCCAACGCCCGCAAGGCGGCCGAACGACTCCAGAAATACGCCTGGCTGTCGTCTGCCAGTGCCTGCAGGGCGGCTTCGTCGCCGGGGCAGGTGGCGGCCAGGGCGCGTGGCAGTCCCTCAGTCAGGTGATCGCCCAGCAATTCCTCCAGCGTCTCGCCGTCCAGGCGAGTCATCGCCAGCAGCGGGGCGAATGCCGCAGGTTCGCGCAAGGCCGCCAGCAGGTGCATGGCATACAGGTGCAGCATCCAGCCTTCATCGTCGTCTGTGCGCTTGCCTGGCTGGGCCGCGCAATCGGCCAATTCGGCCACCAGGCCGGGGATAGCCACGGCAGGCTGGCGCAGGGCGGCAGCCAGCGCCAGCAGCGGGAATTCGCCGTGGTAATGGCTCAGTTGTGCAGCAATGGTTGGCCAATCCTGCGGCAGACGGGCTTCCTGTTCGGCGGTCAGGGCGGGTAGGGGGGCGGTCATTGGGGGTTCACAAGCTTTCTGATCAATAGGGGCAGGGCCAATAGGCCCGCTGCAGCTTTCAATTGTAGCCGGCCTGTCAAAGAACAAGGGCCGCATGCGCAGCCCTGGTTCCATGACTTGATGTTCGGTAGCCGCCTTATTCTTTGTGGTACACCTCGGCCCCGCGCTGCACGAACTCGATGGATTTCACTTCCATGCCTTTTTGCAGCGCGGCTTCCGCCGCAATACCCTGCTTCTCCGCAAAGTCGCGCACGTCCTGGGTGATCTTCATCGAGCAGAAATGCGGCCCGCACATGGAGCAGAAGTGCGCCACCTTGGCACCCTGCTGCGGCAGGGTCTCGTCGTGGTACTCACGGGCACGGTCCGGGTCCAGGCCCAGGTTGAACTGGTCTTCCCAGCGGAACTCGAAGCGGGCTTTGGATAGCGCGTTGTCGCGTATCTGTGCGCCGGGATGGCCCTTGGCCAGATCCGCAGCATGGGCCGCAATCTTGTAGGCCATGATGCCTTCCTTGACGTCATCCTTGTCTGGCAGGCCCAAGTGTTCCTTGGGGGTGACGTAGCACAGCATGGCCGTGCCATACCAGCCTATCTGAGCTGCACCGATGGCGCTGGTGATATGGTCGTAACCGGGGGCGATGTCGGTGGTCAACGGGCCCAGCGTGTAGAAGGGCGCTTCATCGCACCAGTCCAGCTGCAGGTCCATGTTCTCCTTGATCAGTTGCATGGGTACATGGCCCGGCCCTTCTATCATGGTCTGCACATCGTGCTTCCAGGCCAGTTGGGTCAGCTCGCCCAGGGTCTTCAGCTCACCCAGCTGCGCGTCGTCATTGGCATCCCAGCCCGAGCCGGGGCGCAGGCCATCACCCAGCGAGAAGCTGACGTCATAGGCCTTCATGATTTCGCAGATATCCTCAAAATGCGTGTAGAGGAAGTTCTCCTTGTGATGCGCCAGGCACCACTTGGCCATGATGGAGCCGCCGCGCGAGACGATGCCGGTCATGCGCTTGGCCGTCATGGGCACATAGCGCAGCAGCACGCCTGCATGGATGGTGAAGTAGTCCACCCCTTGTTCTGCCTGCTCGATCAAGGTGTCGCGGAACAGCTCCCAGGTCAGCTCCTCGGCCTTGCCGTCCACTTTCTCCAGTGCCTGGTAGATGGGCACTGTGCCGATGGGCACGGGCGAGTTGCGGATGATCCACTCGCGCGTCTCGTGGATGTGCTTGCCGGTGGAGAGGTCCATGATGGTGTCGGCGCCCCAGCGTATGCCCCAGGTCATCTTGGCGACCTCCTCCTCGATGCTGGAGGTGACGGCCGAGTTACCGATATTGCCGTTGATCTTCACCAGGAAGTTGCGGCCTATGATCATGGGCTCGCTTTCCGGGTGATTGATGTTGGCCGGAATGATGGCGCGGCCACGGGCAACTTCCTGGCGGACGAACTCGGGCGTGATGTCCTGCGGAATGGCCGCACCAAAGCTCTGGCCTGGGTGCTGGCGGGTCAGCAGCTCCACCATCCGGTCACCCAGCTTGCCGCCGGCCTGGCGCAGCGATTCGATATAGTCCTTGCGCTTGAGGTCTTCACGCAGCGCGATGTATTCCATCTCGGGGGTGATGATGCCTCGGCGGGCATAGTGCATCTGGCTGACATTGCTACCGGCCTTGGCGCGCAACGGTTTGCGGGTCAGCTCGAAGCGCAGTTCGTCCAGGCTGTGGTCGGCCTCGCGGCTGCGGCCGTAGTCGCTGCTCATGCCGTCCAGTTGCTCGGTATCGTTGCGCTCGGCTATCCATTGCGCCCGCAGCGGGCTCAGGCCGCGACGCACGTCTATCTTCACCGCAGGGTCGGTGTAGGGGCCGCTGGTGTCATAGACATAGATAGGCGGATTCTTTTCGCCGCCAAAGCTGGTCGGCGTATCGGTCTGGCTGATTTCCCGCATGGGCACGCGGATATCGGGCCGGCTGCCTTCTACATAGATCTTGCGGGAGGCCGGGAAAGGCTGGACCGAGGCTTCGTCGACGTGGGCCGTCTGGGAGAGGAACTTGCTGGGCGCGTTCATGCGGGCTTCCTATGAACGGCGCAGGGGCGGAGACGGGGCAAGCCGTGCGACGCTTCCCTACGCCGGTGTTAACCGGATCAGGTGCTGAGGGTTTTTCTCATCCGCCGATCTGGCGGAACCCCTAGCGTCTTGGCGCCCGGCCGCGGTATGGACCGTCTCCAGGCACCGTCATGGCTGCCAAATGCAGCCAGAGATCGTGTGAAGCTAAGGCAAGTATGAAATAATTACAAGGATTTGATACAACACAAGCAGTCGCCACCCGTCCGGTGGCGCCTTCGTCTGGAAAGGATGCACGAGATGGATTGGGATCAAGCCCGCTTCAATATGGTAGAGCAACAGATACGGCCCTGGGATGTGCTCGACCTGACCGTGCTCCAGCTCTTGTCTGTCGTCAAGCGTGAGGATTTCATCTCCGCCGTGCACCGCGAGATGGCCCTGGTGGACATGGAACTACCCCTGGCCCCCGGCCGCAAGACCTGGTCGCCCAAGCTGGAAGCCCGCGTGGTGCAGGAAGTCGCCTTGACCGGCAAGGAGCGTGTACTGGAGATAGGCACGGGCACCGGCTATGTCGCCGCCCTGCTGGGCAAGCTGGCCAAGCAGGTCTACACCGTGGAGAGCGACGCCGCCCTGGCCGCGCAGGCCGCTGAACACCTGGCTGCCGCAGGTATCCAGAATGTGACCGTGGAAACCGGCGATGCCGTACGTGGCTGGAGCAAGCACGGCCCTTACGACGTGATCGTGGCCACCGGCTCCTACCCCGTGGCGCCCGAGTTCCTGTTCGAACAACTGGCCGAAGGCGGCCGCCTGTTCGCCATTGTTGGCGACGAGCCCGCCATGAGCGGCACCCTGTTCCAGAAACAGGGCGGCTCGGTGGTCGCCACCAAGCTGTTCGAGACCGTGGTGGCGCCGTTTGCCAATGCACCGCAGCCGGCGCGGTTTGTGTTTTGAGCGCCTTGAGCCGACGCTTATCCGCTAGACATGAAAAGCCCGGCTTGCCGGGCTTTTTCATGTGCATGGCCAGTGCAGCGGCTAGTCCCCGTAAAACCGCGCCTCGCCCTCGGGCCGGGTCTTGAAGCGCTTGTGCAGCCAGAAATACTGTTCGGGCGCCAGCCGTATGCGGGCTTCCAGCTCGGTGTTCATGCGCAGGGCGTCGGCTACGGCGTCGTCGCTGGGGAAGTTGGCCAGTGGGGCGTCGAGTACCAGTCGGTAGCCGTCGAGTTCGCGATAGACAAAGCAGGGCACCACAGCGGCGCCGCTGACGCGAGCCAGGCGTGACATGCCGGTGATGGTGGCGGCCTTGACGCCAAAGAAGGGCAGGAATTCAGCGTCGCGGGGGCCGTAGTCCTGGTCGGGCAGGTAATAGAGCCGCAGGCCTTCGCGCAGGCCCTTGATCATGGGGCGTACGCCTTCGGTACGTACCACCAGCCTACCGCCGAAGCGGCCACGGATGGCGGCCAGGCGGGCATCCAGGCCGGCATTGCTCTGGCGGGTGTAGAGATCCATCATCGGCACATCGGCCGATAGCCGCAGTCCGCCTATTTCCAACCCGACAAAATGGCCGGCGAACAGGATGACGGGCTGATCCTTGAGGGCGTCGAGATGCTGCATGCCTTCGACCCGCACCAACTGGCGCAAGCGCGTCGCCGGGGCATACCAGCAGTAGCCATATTCCAGCATGGCCGTGGCCATCAGCTGGAAGTGACGGCGCAGCAGTTGCGCGCGCTCCGCGTCCGAGAGGTGGGGAAAGCACAGCTGCAGATTGGTGGCTCCAACGCGGCGGCGGCGGCCGGCCACGCTATAGAGCAGGCTGCCGAGCACCTTGCCCAGCAGGGCGACAGCGCGGAAGGGCAGCCAGTGCAGCAGCCAGAGGAAGACGGAGAGTAACCAGATCATTGTTTGTCTTGTTCTACAGCGGGCGGTGCGCCTGCCGGTTGTTTGTAGCGGTTGTAGCTCCACAGGTACTGGCTGGGGGCCAGCCGTATCAGGGCTTCCACATTGGCATTGAGGGTGGCGGCATCGTCCTGCCGGTCGCCGGTGAACTCGCCTTGCATGGGTTGGATACGGACTTTATAGCCACGGCCCCAGTCCAGCCGCTCGGCAAAGAAGAACAGTACTGTGGCCCCGGTGGCCTGGGCCAGCCTGGGCAGGAGGGTCATGGTATAGGCCGGCTTGCCGAAAAACGGTGACCACACGCCTTCGCCAGCGCCGGGCGCTTGGTCGGGCAGGATAACGGTGGCCTCGCCGGCCTTGAGTGCTTTCATCAGCAGGCGTACGCCGGCCCCGGTGGCTGGTGCCGTGCGCGCATTGTCACGTGCGCGGCCGGCCTGCATCAAGGGCTCCAGCCAGCGCAGCTTGGGCGGCCGGTACATGGCGGTGATGGGGAAGGGCAGCAGGCCGCTGACATAACGGCCGGCGATATCGAAGGCGCCCAGGTGTGGGGTGACGAAGATCAGCGGCCGGCCGGCAGCCAGGGCGGCCTCGGCGTGCTCCCAGCCCTGGCACTCGCGCACCAGCCGGCTGACGGCGTCGGCCGGCCGGCCCCAGGCAGCCAGTAGCTCCAGCGCCCCCTTGCCATGCTGGGCAATACTATTGCGTAACAAGTCGTTATAATCGCCCAAGCCGGACTGACGCAGGTTGTCGGCCAGTTGGCGGTGATAGCGGCGATCCAACAGCCATGCCAGCCAGCCCAGGAGAATACCCGCAGCGTGGAGGACCAGCAGCGGGAATCGGGCGAGGAACTTCAGTAGTAGAGTCAGCATCCACATCACATTTCAAATCTAATCCGCTTATTTTAGCGGGTTGCCCATTTCGCCGCCGATCTGGTGGCATAGCGACAAGAGGAAAAATCCATGCGCGAGTTCCTGTTCTCTTCCGAATCGGTTTCGGAAGGCCACCCTGACAAGGTTGCCGACCAGATTTCGGATGCCATCCTGGACGCCATCCTGGCCCAGGACAAGCACGCCCGTGTGGCCGCCGAGACCCTGGTGAATACCGGTCTGTGCGTGCTGGCAGGTGAGATCACTACCCATGCCAATGTCGATTACATCCAGGTGGCTCGCGAGACCATCAAGAAGATCGGTTACGACAGTTCTGATCTGGGTTTCGATTACAAAGGCTGCGCCGTGCTGGTGGCCTATGACAAGCAGTCGCCCGATATCGCCCAGGGGGTGAACGAGGGACAAGGCCTGGATCTGGACCAGGGCGCCGGTGACCAGGGCCTGATGTTTGGCTATGCCTGCGACGAGACGCCCACCCTGATGCCGGCTGCCATCTATATGGCCCATCGCCTGGTGCAGCGCCAGTCCGAATTGCGCAAGGATGGCCGTCTGCCGTGGTTGCGCCCGGATGCCAAGTCGCAGGTCACCCTGCGCTACGACGCCGATACCGGCCGTCCGGTGGGTATAGATACCATCGTGCTGTCGACCCAGCACCATCCCGATATCGCCTACGACGTGCTGAAAGAGGCGGTGATCGAGGACATCATCAAGCCGGTGCTGCCGCCCGAGCTGATCAACGGCGACATCAAGTACTTCATCAACCCCACCGGGCGCTTTGTCATCGGTGGCCCGCAGGGTGATAGCGGCCTGACCGGCCGCAAGATCATCGTCGACACCTATGGCGGTGCTGCACCCCATGGTGGCGGTGCCTTCTCGGGCAAGGACCCCAGCAAGGTGGACCGGTCGGCTGCCTACATGGGCCGCTACATCGCCAAGAACATCGTGGCGGCCGGGATTGCCCGCCAATGCCAGGTGCAGGTGGCTTACGCCATTGGTATCGCCAAGCCGGTGTCCATCATGGTGGATACCTGGGAGACCGGCAAGATCAGCAACGAGAAGATCGTCGAGCTGATCCAGCGCCATTTCGACCTGCGTCCCAAGGGCATTGTGCAATCGCTGGACCTGCTGCGTCCCATCTACGGCAAGACCGCGGCCTATGGCCACTTTGGCCGCGAAGAGCCGGAGTTCAGCTGGGAAGCGACCGACAAGGCGGCGGCACTGCGCGCCGACGCTGGTCTGTAATACGCTGATATATCGGCACCACACCCCAGCCAGTCTGGGGTGTTTTGTTTTATACTGCTGCCTTACCGGGGAGCGTTGCGAGATCGATCGATCCCAGGCCCGGTATCTCAAAACTGCGCTCACCTGACCAACCCCCGTGCCGGGCACGGGATGCAAACAGGTGAGAACCGCATCCCGCATTACCCGGCCACATGCACAAGGAATACGCTGTGGCTGACTTCAACGACTATGTTATTGCCGATCTCTCCCTGGCCGATTGGGGCCGCAAGGAGATACGCATCGCCGAAACCGAAATGCCGGGCCTGATGGCCATCCGCGAGGAGTTCGCCGCGGTTCAGCCGCTCAAGGGCGCTCGCATTACCGGTTCGCTGCACATGACCATCCAGACCGCCGTGCTGATCGAGACCCTGCAGGCACTGGGCGCCCAGGTACGCTGGGCTTCGTGCAACATCTTCTCCACCCAGGATCATGCCGCCGCCGCCATTGCGGCCACCGGCACCCCGGTGTTCGCCGTCAAGGGAGAATCGCTGGCCGATTACTGGGAATACACCCACCGCATCTTCGAGTGGGCGGACGGTGGCTACTCCAACATGATTCTGGACGATGGCGGCGATGCCACCGTACTGCTGCACCTGGGTGCCCGTGCCGAGCAGGATGAGACCGTGCTGAGCAAGCCCGGCAGCGAGGAAGAAACCATCCTGTTCGCGGCCATCCGCGCCAAGCTCAAGACCGATCCACACTGGTACTCGACTCGCTTGGGCAAGATCCAGGGCGTGACCGAGGAAACCACCACCGGCGTGCATCGCCTGTACCAGATGCACCAGCGCGGCGAACTCAAGTTCCCCGCCATCAACGTCAACGACTCGGTGACCAAGTCCAAGTTCGACAACCTGTACGGCTGCCGCGAATCGCTGGTCGATGGCATCAAGCGCGCTACCGATGTCATGGTCGCCGGCAAGGTGGCCGTGGTGTGCGGCTACGGCGATGTGGGCAAGGGCTCGGCCCAGGCCTTGCGCGCCTTGTCGGCCCAGGTATGGGTGACCGAGATCGACCCCATCTGCGCCCTGCAGGCCGCCATGGAAGGCTACCGCGTGGTGACCATGGATTACGCTGCCGACAAGGCCGACATCTTCGTCACCGCCACCGGCAACTACCACATCATTACCCATGACCACATGGCACGGATGAAGGATCAGGCCATCGTCTGCAATATCGGTCACTTTGATAACGAGATCGAAGTGGCGGCGCTGGAGAAGTACCAGTGGGAAGAGATCAAGCCGCAGGTTGACCATGTGATCTTCCCGGACGGCAAGCGCATCATCCTGCTGGCCAAGGGGCGCCTGGTGAACCTCGGTTGTGGTACGGGCCACCCCAGCTATGTGATGTCGTCCAGCTTCGCCAACCAGACCATAGCCCAGATCGAGCTGTACACCCGCCATAGCGACTACCCGGTGGGCGTCTACACCCTGCCTAAGCACCTGGATGAGAAGGTGGCTCGCCTGCAGCTGCGCAAGCTCAATGTGCAGCTGACCGAGTTGTCCGATGCCCAGGCCGCCTATATCGGTGTGCAGAAGCAGGGCCCGTACAAGCCTGACCACTACCGCTATTGATCGTCTCGCGCTGTACCGATGGTGCTGGCCTGGCTGTGTCACTGCCGCAGCGGCGCAGCCTGGGGTAGATTGCCCCCTGGCGCCTGGATCACAAAACCCCGCCAAGTGCGGGGTTTTGTTTGGCCAGCGCAAGCAAGCCTATGACGGAGCGACCATGCAATTGCACATACCCGTACTGCAGACCGACCGCCTTGAGCTGGTGGCGCCGGCTGAATCCCACCTAGATGTCTATGCAGCCATGTATGGCGACCCCGAGCTCATGGCTCATATCCGGGGCGGGCAAACGTTTGACCGGGCTGGCAGCTGGAACAAGATTGCCGTGGCGCTGGGGCATTTTCTGCTGCGCGGGTATGGGCTGTGGTCGGTACGCGAGCGCGCCAGTGGTGAGATCGTGGGCCAGGCCGGGCTGATCAACCCGACCGGTTACCCGGCCATGGAAATTGGCTGGCTGATACACCGGGACTACTGGGGCCGTGGCTATGCCAGCGAAGCGGGCCAGGCGGCGCTGTCCTATGCGCTGGAGGTGGTACAGGTGGCAAGGGTGGAGGCGCATATCGAGCCCGCCAACCTGGCCTCCCTGGCGGTCGCTCGCAAATTGGGCATGGTGGTGGATGGGCTGGCATCCAGCCCGACGATGACCATACTGGAGAAAACACGGTCTGCTGCATAAGAACATGCATCGAATTCATTAGCTGGCTTGTTTTACGGTGTTAGCATTCATTCAACGATTGCATTGATTGGGTATCCCATGAGCCAGACCTTCAGTTTCGAATTCTTCCCGCCCAAGACGCCCGAAGGCGTGGAAAAACTGCGCAATACCCGCCGCCAGCTGGCGCAGTTCAAGCCGGCCTTCTTCTCCGTCACCTTTGGTGCCGGGGGTACCACCCAGGAGGGCACGCTGGCTGCCGTGCGCGAGATACAGGCCGAGGGTTTTGCTGCTGCGCCGCACCTGTCCTGTGTCGGTGCTACCCGCGCCAATGTGGCCGAGTTGCTGCAGATCTACCGTAATGAAAACATCCATCGTATTGTCGCGCTGCGGGGCGATATACCCAGCGGCATGGTGGAGTTCGGTGAATTCCGCTACGCCAATGAGCTGGTTGAATTCATCCGCCGCGAACACGGCGACTGGTTCCATATCGAGGTGGCGGCCTACCCCGAATACCACCCGCAGGCACGTTCGGCCCATGATGATCTGGCCAATTTCGTGCGCAAGGCCCAGGCCGGCGCCAACTCGGCCATTACCCAGTATTTCTTCAACCCCGATGCCTACTTTGCCTTTGTTGACGAAGTGCGAGCACGCGGCGTAACCCTACCCATCGTGCCGGGCATCATGCCCATCAACAATTTCTCGCAGCTGGCCCGTTTCTCCGACAGCTGCGGGGCCGAGATACCGCGCTGGCTGCGGCTCAAGCTGCAGAGCTACGGCGATGACACGGCCTCCATCAAGGCGCTGGGCCTGGATGTGATCACCGACCTGTGCCGCAAGCTGCTGGAGGGTGGTGCACCAGGCCTGCACTTCTACACGCTCAACGCCGCCGGCAATGTTTCCACCATCTGGCAAAGACTGGGCCTGTAGCCCGCCCAGGCGCCGTATTGCTGGCGCCGCCGCCGAGCGTGGACACGTGAATAAGCTGCTAAGCTGAAGGTCTATGCAGCACCGTTCGACCGGTCAAGCATGCGCTTGGCCGGTTGGCGTTTATAATCGCTCGCTTATTCCAGAATTTCCTCGCTACATGCTCAAGTATCTCGGCCTCGACAGGCCTTTTTTGTTGCTCGCCAAAAAGCTGCTGTTCAGCGTGGTGCGTACCCACGTCATGTCCGACGGCTTGCAAAGCCTGGGCTTGTCGCCAGACAAGCCGGTGGTCTATGTGCTGCAGCGGCGCTTTCTCAGCAATATCCTGGTGCTGGACAAGGAAGTCAGCGCAGCGGGCCTGGCCTCGCCCCTGGCCGAGCTGACGCACCAGGGCGTGCGTGAGTCGCGGGCCTTCTTCTTTACCACCCGGGCAGAGCGTTGGTTTGGCCGCAGCAGCAATGTCGGCTACTCGCCTCGGCTGGCCCGCCTGGTGCAGGCAGCACGCAATCGTGCCGACTTCGATGTGCAACTGGTGCCAGTCAATATCCTGTGGGGCCGCACGCCCGACAAGGAAAGCTCGATCTGGAAGCTTATCTTTTCGGAAAGCTGGGCGCCCCGTGGCAGCCTGCTGCAGCTGTTCACGATCCTGCTGCATGGTCGCCAGACGCTAGTGCGGTTTGGTCAGCCCATTTCCTTGAAGGAACTGGTGACCGACACCGAGGATGAGGAGCGCGCGCTGCGCAAGATCGCACGGGTGTTCCGGGTGCATTTCCGGCAACAGCGCGAAATGGCCATCGGCCCCGATCTATCGCACCGCCGCACGCAGGTTGAAGGCTTGCTGGAGACCGAGTCGGTGCGGGCCGCCATTTCAGCGCTGGCCGCCGAGCAGGGGGGCGGGGCGAGCGCCATGCTCAAGGCCGAAGAGAAGGCCCGCCACTACGCCTGGGAGATTGCTGCCGACTATAGCTACCCGGTGGTGCGGGTATTCCATCGCTTCCTCACCTGGGTGTGGACACGCCTGTACGACGGCGTTGAGCTGAGCAACTTCGAGACGGTGACCGGCGTCGCGCCGGACCATGAAATCGTCTATGTACCCTGCCATCGCAGCCATATCGATTATCTGCTGCTGAGCTATATCGTCTACCAGCAGGGCTTGATGATTCCGCACATCGCGGCGGGTGCCAACCTCAACCTGCCTATCGTCGGCGGCATATTGCGGCGCGGCGGGGCCTTCTTCCTGCGGCGTTCGTTCAAGGGTAATCCGCTGTACGGTGCGGTGTTCAACGAATACCTGCATATGGTGATTGCCCGCGGCAATCCCATCGAATACTTCGTCGAGGGCGGCCGCAGTCGTACCGGACGGCTGCTGCAGCCGCGCCCCGGCATGCTGGCCATGACGGTGCAGAGCTTCTTGCGTGATTCCAACCGGCCCATCGTTTTCATCCCGGTATATATCGGCTACGAAAAGCTGTTTGAAGGGCGCAGCTATGTGGGCGAGCTGATGGGCAAGCCCAAGCAGAAGGAATCGCTGTTCAGCCTGCTGATGAGCGTGCGCGAGCTGAAGAAGAACTTCGGCAAGGTGCATGTGAATTTTGGCGAGCCCATCAAGCTGGCTGAAGTATTGGGGCAGTCCCACCCCGAGTGGCGCAATGAACCGCCGCTGGAGGAGAGCCGACCGGCCTGGTTTACCCAGGGCATACGCGAGTTGGGCCAGCGTATCGCCGATGGTCTCAATAGCGCTGCCGTGGCCAACCCGGTCAACCTGGTCAGCCTGGCCCTGCTGGCCACACCGCGCCATGCCATGGATGAGGATCAACTGGTGGCCCAGCTGGATGGCTACCGCCGCCTGCTGTCTGCCGTGCCCTATGCTGCCCGTTCGCAGCTGACTGCCATGGATGGCCGCGCCATGGTGGATCATTGCGAGAAGCTGCGTCTGATACAGCGCCACCCCCATGCCCTGGGCGATGTCATGCACTTCTACCCGGAAGACGCAGTGCTGTGCAGCTATATGCGCAACAACGTGCTGCATTGCGTGGCGCTGCCGGGCCTGATTGCTTGCCTGTTCTCGCGCAATGCCAGCCTGAGCCGCGAGCAGCTGGCCAACCTGACCCGTACCGTCTATCCCTTCCTGCGGGCCGAGCTCTACCTGCGCTGGCAGCCCGATGAACTGGAGGCGGCGTTGGACAGCTATCTAGCTGCCCTGGTGGAGATGGGCTGGCTGTCCAGCAGCCCTGGGCGCGAGGGTATCTTTCATGCACCCAACCTCAATAGCGATGAGTACGCCCAACTGGCCTTGCTGGGCCAGGCGGTCAGGCCGGCGCTGGTGCGCTATTTCATCTCGCTGTCAGTGCTGACCCAGCAGGGCAGTGGTGTGGTCAGTACCGACGAGCTGGAAGGCCTGTGCCACCTGCTGGCCCAGCGGCTGAGCTTGCTGCGCGAGTTCAATGCGCCAGAGTTCTTCGACCGGGCCATTTTCCGTACCTTTATCACAACGCTGAAGCAGGCAGGCCTGGCGGCCGAGGACGAGGCCGGCAAGCTGACCTTCAATGGCGCGGTGCGTTCGGCTGCGGCTGAATCACGCTATGTGCTGTCGCCAGACGTGCGCCAAAGCGTGCTGCACCTGACCCGGCTGGACCGCCCCACGGTGGAGCAGGCCTTGGCCAGGTTGGCCAGCAAATCCTGATACACTGGCCGCACCAAGCAAAAGAGACGCCTAGGCGTCTCTTTTGCTTGGTGTTCAAGTGCAGTGGGGTGCGCCGAGGCGTAACAGCGGGTGTCAGCCTATGCCGGTACCGACCCTACACCGTTGGCGAGGGCACGCCAGCCCCTCAGAATTTCTCGAATGGTCCCAGGTAGCGCCATTGGCCCATGGGTAGGTCGGACAGCGGAATGCGGCCTATGCGTATGCGCTTGAGGCCGATGACCTTGAGCCCCACCAGCTCACACATGCGGCGTATCTGCCGCTTCTTGCCCTCGCGCAGTACAAAGCGCAGCTGATGCTCGTTCTGCCAGCTGACCTTGGCGGGCCGCAATGCCTGGCCATCCAGGCTCAGGCCATGGTTGAGCAGCTTCATGCCGGCTTCGTCGAGCTGGCCTTCCACCCGCACCAGGTACTCTTTTTCCACCTTGGTATCGTCGCCTATCAGGGCCTTGGCCACGCGGCCGTCCTGGGTCAGTACCAGCATGCCGGTGGAGTCGATATCGAGGCGGCCTGCCGGTGCCAGTCCATTGAGGTGGCGGCGCGAGAACTCAATGCCGGAGCGGTCGCCCACATAGCGGTTCTCCGGGGTGATCAGCAGCGAGGCGGGCTTGTAGCCTTGTTCGGCCTGGGCCGAGACAAAGCCTATCGGCTTGTTCAGCAGTATGGTGACGCGCTGGGTCTGTGCCAGGGCGGCGCGCTTGTCCAGCTCGATGCGCTGGGTGGGCAGCACCCGGCTGCCGAGCACATCGACCACGATGCCATCGACCTTGACCCAGCCGCGTTCGATGTAATCGTCCGCTTCGCGCCGCGAGCATAAGCCCAGTTCGGCCATGCGTTTGGATAGGCGTAGGGTTTCCTGCGCGTCGGTCATGATGGTGTTCCCTGCACTAAAACCCTATTTTAACCCCGGCTGCGGTGACTACCCAAGGAAGCCGGCGAATATGTCGCCGCCAGCGGCAGCGTGGCCCGGCGGCTTGCGGTGGCCACAGCTTGGATGCCGGCACGATATTCCCGCTATCACAGGGTAAAATACCGCCATGGAAAGCTCTGATGATCTGGAATACCAACGCCGTTTTGGCGGCATTGCCCGGCTGTATGGCGCCGCGGGCCTGGCGCGCTTCGAGGCGGCGCATGTTTGCGTCATCGGCATCGGTGGGGTGGGCTCCTGGGCCGCCGAGGCGCTGGCGCGCAGTGCGATAGGGCGCCTGACCCTGATCGACCTGGACCATATCGCACCTTCCAATGTGAACCGCCAGCTGCATGCACTCAGCAGCACCCTGGGGCAAGCCAAGGTCGAGGCCATGCGCGAGCGCATTGCCGAGATCAACCCGCGTGCCCAGGTGGCCGTGGTGGATGACTTTCTGACGGCCGACAATCTGGCCAGCCTGATTGCACCGGGGCGGTTTGACTACGTGGTCGATTGCATGGACCAGTTGCGTGTCAAGGTGGCACTGGTCGTGCATTGCAAGCGGCACAAGATACCGTTGGTGGTGTCGGGCGGGGCCGGCGGGCGCTTGGACGCCAGCAGGGTGGCCATAGCCGATATCGCCCAGACCAGCGGCGATGCCTTGCTGTCCAAGGTGCGTGCCGAACTGCGCCGCAACCATGGCTACCCACGCGAGGGCAAGAAGTTCGGGGTGGAAGCGGTGTACTCCACCGAGCCCATCATCCGGCCCAAGGCCGAGGCATGCGAACCGGTCTCTGGCGGGCTTAGCTGTGCGGGTTATGGCTCGGCCGTGGCGGTGACGGCCAGCTTTGGCATGACCATGGCAGGACGCGCTTTGGTAAAGTTGGCGAACCTGGCTTGAGCTTGACTGTCATAGCCCATGCTATGATCGCGAATATTCTTGCTACGCCATTGTCATGCAGTTTCTCTACCTAATACGCCCTACACGTACCGACATGCTGCGCACCGGCCTCACCGAGGCCGAGTCTGCTGCCATGTCCGCGCACTTTGCCTATCTGCAGTCGGCCCAGGCCGAAGGCCGGCTGATACTGGCTGGCCGTACTCTGGAGGCGGATGAACGCGGTTTCGGTATCGCGATCTATAACGCAGCTGATGCGATCGAGGCAGCGGACTTTGCCCGCCACGACCCCGCTGTGGCGGCAGGCGTGGTACAGGCCGAGGTTTACCCTTACCGGGTGGCGCTGATCAGCGCCGAGAACGTGGAGGCTGGGGCATGAAGCGCTATCTGATTCTGGCATTACTGGCCATGCCGGCCATGGCCGATATCTACAAGCATGTCGATGCCGAGGGCCGCATCACCTATTCGAACGTGCCCATCAAGGGTGCCAAGAAGCTGGATCTGGGCCCCATACCACTGAGTGTGCCGGCACCGCGCAGCAGTGGCGGCGGCAAGTCCAGCGGCGGCAGCAATGCCCGCCAGCCTACCCCAGCCAGTTTCCCTCGCGTGGATGCAGCCACCCAGCATAGCCGCGACCAGACCAAGCTGCAGATACTGCAGGACGAACTGGGCAACGAGCAACGCCTGCTAGCCCAGGCCAAGCAGAAGGCGGCCGCCACCCCTGCGGATACCAAGCAACGCGACAATGTGCTGATGCACGAGAAAAACATCGAAACCCTGCACAAGGAAATAGCCAGGGTGAAGTGAACAGCGGCCTGCGGGCCGCTTTTTCATGGGCGGTATCTGGTCGCCAGTCACGATCCCTGCCCTGAATTGGGGCGGTTCACTATAGCCCGCCTGTTTATGCACTAAAATGGTGCAGTGACCTGCCCGTTTTTTGTGCCTGGGCGGCGCACGCCGGTGGTTTGCCAGCTGGATTTAGGTAAGCCATTGATTCAGTTTGGCCTTTGCAAAGACCTAGGGCGTGGCCCAGTAATTGCTAAGACCCAACCAATGCTTAGCTGAATGACGCCATGTCCCACCCTGCCTTCCTAGGCCTGGAGTTGCTGGAAACCGCCGTAATGGTGCTGGATACCGCCCGTACGGTGCGTTACCTCAATCCTGCTGCCGAGACCCTGTTTGAGCTGCCGGCGCGCGAGACGGTGGGGCGGCCGCTGTCGGCCTGTTTTTCGGAGCCGGCCGAGATACTGGCGGCGCTGGATGCGGCCGAGAAGCAGAATGCCAGCGTGACCGAGCATGATGTGGCGCTGGCCGTCAGGCTGACCAATACCATCCATGTGGCGTTTACCGTGCGTGAGGTGGAGTCGCCCCCCTATACGGTGCTGGAGTTCCGCCAGACCGACCAGCAACGGCGGATTGCCAATGAGGAGCGGCTGGCGGCGCAGCAGCAGGCGAATCGGCAGCTGATACGCAATCTGGCGCATGAGATCAAGAACCCGCTCGGTGGCATACGGGGGGCGGCGCAATTGCTGCGCAAGGAGCTGCCCGACCCGGCCCTGCATGAATACACCAAGGTGATTACCGACGAGGCCGACCGGCTGCAAGGGCTGCTGGACAGGCTGTTGACGCCGCACCGCTTGCCGCAACTGGGTGAGTTGAATATTCACGAGGTACTGGAGCGGGTGCGCAGCGTGTTGCTGGCCGAGTATCCCAATGGCCTGGCTGTGCGGCGTGATTACGATACCAGCGTGCCGGACCTGTATGGCGACAAGGAGCAACTGATACAGGCGGTACTCAATATCGTGCGCAATGCGGCCCAGGCCATGCATGGCGCTGGGCAGATCGTACTGAAGACCCGTATTGCCCGGCAGGTGACACTGAACCGGCGGCGCTTTCCCCTGGGATTGACGCTGGAGATCATCGACAACGGCCCCGGCATACCCGAGCACATACGCGAGACGATTTTTTACCCGCTGGTGTCGGCCCGTCCCGGTGGCACCGGCATAGGCCTGCATCTGGCGCACACCTTTATCCAGCAGCACAACGGCACCATCGATTTCGAATCGCAGCCGGGCCGTACCTGCTTTACGCTGACCTTGCCGTTGAACGGCTGGACCCCGCTGGATGCCAGCAAATAACAAGATGACCGCTACATGAAACCTGTCTGGATCATTGATGACGACCGTTCCATCCGCTGGGTGTTCGAGAAGGCACTGGGCCGCGAGGGCATTGCCTTTCACTGCTATGCCTCGGCCAGCGAAGCAGTCGATGCCCTGCGGCGCGAAACCCCCTCGGTGGTGGTCAGCGATATCCGCATGCCCGGTGAATCGGGGCTGGATTTACTGGCCCAGCTGAAGGAGCGCTTTCCTCGGCTGCCGGTCATCATCATGACGGCCCATTCCGACCTGGAAAGTGCGGTGGCGGCGTTCCAGGGAGGGGCGTTTGAATACCTGCCCAAGCCGTTTGATGTGGACCACGCGGTAGAGCTGATACGCCGGGCCATGGACGAAAGCCTGAAGCAGGAGGTGGTCGATGCCCCGCTGGAGGAAACCCCGGAGATACTGGGGCAGGCACCGGCCATGCAGGAGGTGTTCCGCGCCATTGGCCGCTTGAGCCAGTCGGCTGCGACCGTGCTGATCACCGGGGAATCGGGCGCCGGCAAGGAGCTGGTGGCGCGTGCCCTGCATCGCCATAGCCCCCGCGCCAGCAAGACCTTTGTGGCCATCAATACGGCGGCCATCCCCAAGGATCTGCTGGAAAGCGAGTTGTTCGGACACGAGCGTGGCGCCTTTACCGGTGCCCAGGCCCAGCGCACCGGCCGGTTCGAGCAGGCCGAGGGTGGCACGCTATTCCTTGATGAAATCGGCGATATGCCGCCCGAGCTGCAGACCCGCTTGCTACGGGTGCTGTCGGACGGCTATTTCTACCGTGTGGGCGGGCATGCACCCATCAAGGCCAATGTGCGGGTGATCGCCGCGACCCACCAGGCCCTGGAAGAGCGGGTCAAGGCCAATCTGTTCCGCGAGGATCTGTTCCATCGCCTCAATGTGATACGGCTGCGCCTGCCAGCCTTGCGCGAGCGGCGCGAGGACATACCGCTGCTGGCCCGGCATTTCCTGGCCAAATCGGCCCGCGAGCTGGGGGCCGAGGTCAAGCGCCTGACTGAGGATGCCATGCGCCTGCTGGCCGGGTTTGATTTCCCCGGCAATGTGCGGCAACTGGAGAACCTCTGCCACTGGATTACCGTGATGGCCCCCGGCCAGGCGGTAGGGGTGAACGACCTGCCGCCAGAACTCAAGGGCGAGGGGGCAAGTGGCGGTGGGGTGGGCGATTGGGTGACGCAGCTGGCTGCCGAGGCAGACCGTCGGCTGCGGGCCGGCGAGCGGGGGTTTATCGACGACCTGACACAGCTGTTCGAGCGCACCCTGATATTGCGGGCGCTGGCGGCTACCGGCGGCAAGCGTATCGAGGCGGCCGAAAGGCTGGGGCTGGGGCGCAATACCCTGACCCGCAAAATCCAGGAACTGGGGCTGGAGCGCGAAATCGGCGGTGAGTGACCACGAGGTGCGGATAACAAAGTATGAACAAAGGCGCATGAGGGTATGCGCCTTTTGCTTTTTGGGGGACGTCTGCATGAATTGCATTCATATGCTTAGTACCCTTTGGCCGCCGGAGGGGCACGCCCGGCGTGTTAGAATTTGCGCCTTTCCCTCGCAATATCAAACGCTTCCATGACCTCACGCCGCACCCAGCTGACCGACCTGTTGCAACAACGCATCCTGATACTGGATGGCGGCATGGGGACCATGATACAGCGTCATCTACTGGACGAAAGAGGCTACCGGGGCACCCGTTTTGCCGACTGGCCCAGCGACCTCAAGGGCAACAACGACCTACTGACGATTACCCGCCCCGACATCATAGGCGGCATCCACCAGGCTTATCTGGATGCCGGCGCCGACATCATCGAGACCAACAGCTTCAACGCCACCAGCATCGCCATGGCCGATTACGACATGCAGTCGCTGGTGCATGAGCTGAACTTTGAGGCAGCCAGGCTGGTAAAGGAATTGTGCCAGGCGCAGACGGCCCGTACGCCGGAGAAGCCGCGCTTTTGTGCCGGGGTGCTGGGGCCGACCAACCGTACTTGCTCCATCAGCCCGGACGTGAACGATCCTGGCTATCGCAATGTCACTTTCGACGCCCTGGTCGAAAGCTATACCGAGGCCATTGATGGCCTGGTGCTGGGGGGCGCCGATCTGCTGCTGGTCGAGACGGTGTTCGACACCCTCAACGCCAAGGCGGCGGTGTTTGCCATCCATCAGTACTTTGATGAGCGCCCCGGCGTGGAGCGGCTGCCCATCATGGTATCTGGCACCATTACCGACCAGTCTGGCCGCACCCTGACCGGCCAGACCACGGAAGCTTTTTATAACTCTTTGCGCCACGCCGATGCCATCAGCTATGGCTTGAACTGCGCGCTGGGGCCGGATCTGTTGCGCCCCTATGTGGAAGAGATCGCCCGGGTGGCCGAGAGCTTTGTCTCGGTGCATGCCAATGCTGGCCTGCCCAACGAGTTCGGTGGCTATGACCTGTCACCCGAGGTGATGGCCGTACAGGTCAAGGAGTGGGCCGAATCGGGCCTGGTCAATATCGTCGGTGGCTGCTGTGGCACCACGCCTGAGCATATAGCCGCCATTGCCCAGGCGGTGGCGCAGGTCGCACCGCGACCGTTGCCTGAGATCGAAGCCAAGGCCAGGCTGTCCGGCCTGGAGCCTTTCAATATCGGCGACGGTGATCTGTTCGTGAACGTAGGGGAGCGTACCAACGTCACCGGCTCGCGCGCTTTTGCCAAGCTGATCCTGGCTGGCGACTATCCGGCTGCGCTGGAGGTGGCCCGCCAGCAGGTGGTGAACGGTGCCCAGGTCATCGACATCAATATGGACGAAGGCATGCTGGATGCCGAGAAGGCCATGGTGACCTTTCTCAACCTGATTGCTTCCGAGCCTGATATCAGCCGGGTGCCCATCATGATCGACTCGTCCAAGTGGACGGTGATCGAGGCGGGCCTCAAGTGCATACAGGGCAAGGGCATCGTCAACTCCATCTCGCTGAAGGAAGGCTACGAGGAGTTCGTCAAGCACGCGCGCCTGGTCAAGCGCTATGGCGCAGCCGTGATCGTGATGGCCTTCGACGAAGCTGGCCAGGCTGATACTTATGCCCGCAAGGTCGAGATCTGCGAGCGCAGCTACCGTGTGCTGGTGGACGAGGTCGGGTTCGATCCGGCCGACATCATCTTCGACCCCAATATCTTTGCCGTGGCCACAGGCATAGAAGAGCATGCCAAGTATGGGCTGGACTTCATCGAGGCGACCGGCTGGATCAAGCAGAGCCTGCCGCACGCCAAGATATCGGGCGGCGTCTCCAATGTGTCGTTCAGCTTCCGCGGCAACAACAAGGTGCGCGAGGCCATCCACGCGGTGTTCCTCTATCACGCCATCCAGCGCGGCATGACCATGGGCATCGTCAATGCCGGTGCGCTGGAGGTGTATGAGGAGGTGCCAGCGGAACTGCGCGAGGCCATCGAGGATGTGGTGCTGAACCGGCAGGCACGGGATGGCGGCGATACCACCGAGAAACTGATCGCCCTGGCCGAGCGCTTCAAGGGCGATGCGGCCCAGGCCCAGGGCGAAGACCTGGCCTGGCGTAGCGGCAGCCTGCAGGATCGCATCACCCATGCCCTGGTCAAGGGCATCACCACCTATATCGTCGAGGACACCGAAGAGGCGCGGCTGAGCCTGCCACGGCCCATCAATGTGATTGAAGGCCCCTTGATGAACGGCATGAACCATGTGGGCGACCTGTTCGGCTCGGGCAAGATGTTCCTGCCCCAGGTGGTCAAGTCGGCCCGTGTCATGAAGGCGGCGGTTGCCTATCTGGAGCCTTTCATCGAGGAAGAGAAGCGGCGCCTGGGCATATCGGATTCGTCGGCCAAGGGCCGTATCGTGATGGCCACGGTCAAGGGCGATGTGCATGATATCGGCAAGAACATCGTGGGCGTGGTGCTGCGCTGTAACAACTACGAGGTGATAGACCTTGGGGTCATGGTGCCGGCGCAGAAGATATTGGATACCGCCCGCGAGGTGAAGGCTGACATCATCGGCCTGTCCGGCCTGATCACCCCTTCGCTGGAGGAAATGGCCCACATGGCCAAGGAGATGGCGCGCCAGGGCTTTGATATCCCGCTGCTGATCGGTGGCGCCACCACCTCCAAGGTGCATACCGCCGTCAAGATATCGCCCAACTATGGCCACCCGGTGGTCTATGTGCCCGATGCCAGCCGTGCAGTGGGCGTCTGCTCCAACCTGCTGTCAGAAGACCTCAGCGCACCCTTTGTGCAGAAGGTGGCGGAAGAGTACGACAATATACGCACCATCCATGCCAACAAGGGCAAGCTGGATCTGCTCAAGCTGGCTGATGCCCGCGCCAATGCCTTTGCGGTGGACTGGGCTGCCTATACGCCGCCCCGTCCACGGCAGTTGGGGGTGATGCGATTCGAGCACTACCCGCTGGCCGAGATTGCCGAGTACATAGACTGGAGCCCCTTCTTCAATGCCTGGGAACTGTTTGGCAAGTACCCGCGCATCCTGGAGGACGAGGTAGTCGGGGAATCGGCCCGCAGTCTGTTTGCCGAGGGACAGGCCATGCTGGCGCAGATGATTGCGGGCGACTGGGTGCAGGCGAACGGCGTGATCGGCTTGTTCCCAGCCAATAGCGTGGGTGACGATATCGAGTTGTACGACCCCGCCAGCGGCGACAAGCTGATGGTCATGCATTGCCTGCGCCAGCAAAACCGCAAGGCGGAAGGCAAGCCTAACTGGTGCCTGGCCGACTTCGTGGCACCCAAGACCTGCGGCAAGGCGGATTACGTGGGCTTGTTTGCCGTTACCGCTGGACTCAATATCGATCCTCATGTGAAACGCTTTGAGGATGCCAACGACGACTACAGCGCCATCATGGTCAAGGCGTTGGCCGACCGCCTGGCCGAGGCCTTTGCCGAGCTGATGCATACCAAGGTGCGGCGCGAGCTGTGGGGCTATGCCGAGGGCGAGCAGCTGGACAACGAGGCCATGATAGAGGAGCGCTACCAGGGCATACGCCCGGCGCCCGGCTACCCGGCTTGCCCCGACCACACCACCAAGACCGACCTGTTCCGCCTGCTGGGTGCCGAAGGCATAGGCATGGAGCTGACCGAGGGTTATGCCATGTTGCCCACCGCCGCAGTCAGCGGGCTGTATTTCAGTCATCCCCAGTCGCAGTACTTTGCCGTGGGCAAGCTGGAGAAAGATCAGGTCGAGGATTACGCCGCACGCCGTGGCGTCAGGGTGGAGCAGGCTGAGCGCGATCTGGCACCGAACCTGGGGTACAACGCCTAGGCGGCGCCGCGCAGACTATCCATGGCTTGACCTGGGCGGTGGCTCGGCATGGCTCAGCCCGGTGCCGGGCCGTCCGAATCGCCAGCCTGCAGCTCGGGCTGGCACAGCATCTGCAGTTCGCTGAGTGGATGGCCGCCCGCCAGCAGGCGGCTCATCAGCGTGGCCATGTGCTTGCCGGTGCGGTGCTGGGTGGGCTGCACCACCGATGTGATGTGCTGGGTCAGCAGGGTATCGGGCGGGATGCCGTCGTAGACGATGACGGAGATATCCCGGCCCATGACGATGCCGCGATCCAGCAGGGCGCGGACGGCGCCCACCCCCGCCAGGTTGTTGTCCACGATGACGGCGCTGGGGCGCTGGTCCTGGTCCAGCAGGCCCATCATGGCCTGATAGCCGCTGCGGCGCGCCAGGCCCGCCTGCAACAGCCATTGGCTGGCGACCGGCAGGCCTGCCTCGGCCATGCCGCGTAGAAAGCCGGCGTGGCGTTGATGGGCGAAGTTGTAGTGCAGCGAGGCGTGGATATAGCCGATATGGCGATGGCCCAAGCCGGCCAAGCGCGCCACTGCCAGCACGCTACCGGCTTCGTTGTCGAAATCGAACCAGGGGTAAGCCTGGCAGTCGGCGCTGCGGCCGTAGGCGAGAAAGGGCACGCCCGCCTGCTGCAGATAATCGATGCGCTCGTCCTGGCAGAGGGTGCGGGCCACGATAAAGGCATCGACCCGGCGCCCATGCACCAGCCTGTCGTAGGTATCGAGCTCACCCTTGTGGGTGGCCGAGGCCAGCAGCAGGTCCATATTCACTTCCATCAGGCCTTCGGTCAGGCCAGACACCACCTGCAGAAAACGCGGGTCGGCCACATCGTCGGCTTCCAGCGGGTAGACGATGCCGATGGCGTTGGCACGCCCCATGGCCAGGCTGCGCGCGACCGGATTGGGCTGGTAGCCCAGGGCCTGGGCAGCCTCCACCACGCGTTGCCGCGTTTTGGCGCTGACGTCGGAATAGCCGTTGAGTGCGCGGCTGACGGTAGTGGCGGAAAGGTTGAGATGGGCGGCGAGGGCTTTGAGATCCATGGCGGTGCAACGTTATCACGGCGGCGCGCTGGGCTGCACAAACGGTTGCCACAAAAAAAGCAGGCGCGTAGCAAGCTGTGGTTTAAGCAGCCAACTAACCGCGCCAGAGAGGAGTGAACAGCAAAGCAGCCCTGGGGGCTACTTCAAAAAAAGTGTCGGACATACCCTGTTGGGGTATTGCCATGGGGATTCCCACGCCGGTGGTAAAACACCCAAAGCGGTTTGGATGATAACCCAAAACGCTTTGGTAAGTAAGCTACATTTTAATGGCGGTTTTTACAGGGTAAACAGGTAGAGAAATAACAACAAAGCCCCGCTTGTCGCGGGGCTGTCGGGGTTGCGGCGGGTAGCCGATCAGAGCTTGGGGATGCGGATGCGGCTGATCATCAGCGAGCCGGAAATAGCAAACATCAGTACCAGCGGATGGAAGCGGAAACCGCCGATATGGTAGACGCCGAACCACAGCTCCGTGCCCAAGGCGCCCTGCCAAACAGCGACGGCCAGCACCCCCACCAGCAATAGCGAGGTGGGGATGGGGGTGCCTTCGAAGTACTTGACCTTGTCGCCACCATCCGAAAGTTTTTCTGCAGTGACGTTGTAGCGGGCCAGGCGCGATACGCCGCAGGCGACAAAGAACAGCAGCACGATGCGATCGAACAGGCCTTGCATGCCGCAGCCATAGGCGATGACGGCCGGTGCCACGCCAAAGGAGATCACATCGGCCAGCGAATCCAGTTCGCGGCCCATGGCCGAGCTTTGCTGGCGCCAACGGGCGATGCGGCCATCCAGCACGTCGAACAGCAGGGCGAAGGGGATCAGGCCGCAGGCGAAGTAGAGGTGCAGGACATCGTGGGTCTGCAGGTAGGTCATGACCGCGAACAGCGAGCCTACGCCACAGAAGGCGTTGGACAGGGTGAACCAGTCTGCCAGGTGGAACTCGCGGATCATCGAAAAGGGTTTGGGGCGATTCATGGTGCTATCCAAAGGCAATATGCCGGGCATGGTAATGGAAAGCGTGCAATTGTGGCGAACGGGAAGTCATGTGATTTTGACGGTTGCGCCGGCTGGCCTATCTATCAACCGCTTGGTGCCAATCGCAAAAGGGCCGGCAGTTGTCTGCCGGCCCCTCAGGTAAGGGGCCATCAACCCCTGCCGGGCTGGGCTTACTGGCTGCGCCGCCAGCTTCCCTCGTTGCCCTCGTCGGTGTAATCCACCCAGACCGAGGCGTAGCCCGCTGCCGCTTTGGCCTGCTTGAGGGCTTCGTTCTCCAGCGGGGTCGCGGGCATGGCGAAGCGGTAGGCGCCGCCGGTCTCGTTGCTGCATGTCAGCCGGCCATCCTGCCAGCGGCCCTGGCTGCGGCTGATCAGCCAGCCGTCGCCATGCAGCTGCTTGCAGGCAAAGGGTTTGGCCTGGCCGCAACTGGCATCGTTATAGCGGCCGTTGTACCAGTTCTCGGCACAATGCTCGCCGCCGCCCCAGTTGTTGGGCTCGTTCACATCCCAGCTCCACACCAGCCTGGCCAGGCGGCCATCACCGGGGGTGAGCATGTCAAAGCCGAACAGATTGGCACCACAACGCATCAGGCCCTCGGTGACCTCGGCGTCTATGCGCATCTTGGGTGCGAACACATCGGCGATTTTGGTGCGGTCTTCATTGAAGCGTACCAGTAGCCGGCGGAAATCGGCGGCGCCAAACTGGGCCGAAGTACAGCTGGGGTAGCGCTGGTACTTGTCCTGATTGTCGGTGGGGTAGCCACTTTCGCTGGTGGCGCCGGTAAACACCCAGCGATTGAAATGGGCCGTGTCCTTGCAGCCATCGGTAATGATCAGCACCCGCTTGCCGGCATTGAGCACGGCCTGTTTGCTCATGCTGGCGGGTATGCCTTGGCAGGCACCGCCGGGGGGCTGGTAGACATCGTTGCCCAGTATGTTCTGGATATGTCGCTGGGCATCGTCGTAGTCGCCACCATTCAGATGGCTTTCCAGGTAAAGCAGCAATGCCTCGGGGTCGTTGCGGGTTTCATCCAGCCAGCGGCGTATCTCGTTCAGACCATCGACAAAGGGGCGGTCGCCAGGCGAGCAGCCGACATTGTTGCCACCGGCATGGCACAGCAGGATGTCGTTGCGCCACTGCCAAGGCCAGCCCCGCATGTTGAAGTAGGAATGGATATCCAGCTCCAGCCCACGGGCTCCCATACGCAGCTGGTCGTAGATGCTATGGATATGGTTGGGATCGTAGTAGCTCACCGCATTGGTGTAAGCCTTGCTGTTGTATGAGTTGTGCGTGGCCGGCCAGAGCGCCTCGCCTATCGGCGCCTGCCGGTCTATCCGCTCCTGCAGACGCAGTGCCTTGCGCACCCAGCTGTGCTGAAAGTCATCTACCTCTCCAGCCAGCAGCGGCAGTGCCATGCAAGTGGCCAGCGCGCCGGCCAGCCATGTACCCAGCTTTACCATGTTGTCTCCTTTGTTGTTTTGACACGGTCAAGCAAACGCTTGGCCGAAACATTGTTTTAGCAGAGAACGTGGACAATGCGATGACAGCGGAGAGGGTGTGGCTATGCCGCCTCACAAGGCGAGAGGGGGCATCCACACGACGCTGCCTGCACGCGCAGGGCGAGCAAGCAGCAAAAAGCCGACCCCGGCTAGACCGGAATCGGCTTGTCTTGCCACGGTGGTGCTGCCACCGTTGGCGGGTACTGCGCTGATCAGCCTGGTTGGCGGATCAGTTCACCGTGCGGTTGGCTGCACGGGTACCAGGCAGGTAGGCGTTACCGAAGTAACGGGCACTACCCTGGCCCAGACGGGACTGGAAGCTGACCTGGAATTGGCGACCTACGCATTCCACGGCCAATACTTCAAAGCGGATGGACTCGCCGTGACGATCCTGGACGAAATGGTCGCCGGCCTTCAGTTCTTGAACTTTCATACTTGTTTCCTATTTTTTGTTTTTTGTAGCGCACCGGTGCGTTGCCGGGCTGCATTGCAGCTAGACCGTGTGTTCCAGGCCGAGTTCAATTTCGACAACATGGGACGAACGCGATCAGACCCTATCCATGGGTGGCGTACTACGCCACGGCCACGGCAGGCCATGCACTTGCGCCGCTGATATGGACCAAGCCATATCGGGTCAAATTAGCCAGAACGAGACGGTGTTATCGTAATGCTCGATTGTTACGAGCAGGTTTCGTTTTGGCACGAACCTTCATTACAGCAGAAGTGGGTGCGGATTGCACCATTCGATAAACAAGCAGAAGACATCAGGGAAGGCTGTTCCACGCGTTGGAACATGGCCTGAGAGAACGGCTTGAAGTACTGCAAAGTAAGGCAAACAGCCGGATTGATCCGACTGAAGGCCAAACTTTAACACAATGCATTTGGGCTTGTAAAGCTAAGTGTTTGTTTTTATTAAACGGCGTGTGTTGCGGCTGCGGCTTGTGCCGAATCGGGTACGCCGAACACCCGGTCAAAGCCCCACTGGAAGGCGAAGGCGTAGAAGAAGAAAAACACGAATAAGGCGATGTCGGCGAACAGCGCCTGTATGAGACTTATTTGCAACCACCAGGCCATCAAAGGTACCAGCAGGATCACCAAGCCACCCTCGAAACCGGTGGCATGCAAGGTGCGCCGCCAGAAAGTACGCTCGCGCCGCGACTGCCGCCGCTCCCAGGCTTCGAACAGCAGGTTGAACAGCATATTCCAGCCCAGCGCCACGGTTGAGATCATCAGCGACAGGGCTGCTGAATGCGCCAGCTGCTGCTGGTACACCAGGGCCATGGCCGGGGTGATGAACAGCATGGCAATGGCCTCGTAGCTGATGGCCTGGATGATTTTGCGCAGCGGGCCTTGCATGGTTATGGGGCGATTCCGATATGCAGGGTCGTGCGTACAAGCCTGCTTCGGGCCGGGTACGGCCGTCAAAGGGGAGTGCATGCAGATCAAAGTGGGCACGGATTACGAATGTGCCGAGATTACCTTATTGGAGAAAACGCCGCAGGGGACCATACACGCGGGGGATGCCCGTGTGTCCGTCAGTGTCCGGCTACAGGACTTTGCGGGTAGGCATGACGCAGTCTGGCTGGAGGCCGATGCGCTGCAGGCATTTGTGGTGGATTTGCGCGCGCTGGAGGCGCGTCGGCAGGGGGTGGCGACCTTGCGTAGCATGAGCCCGGATGAATTCGTCCTGACCCTGCGATCCCGCGATACTCTCGGACATCTGGTGGCGGAAGTGTGTTTGGTCAGGCATCAGTACAGCAGTGGGCCGGCGCCGTGGCGCACCCTGGTTTCAGGTGGTTTTGAGCTGGAGCCTGGCGCGTTGGCGGATATCACCGAGGGGTTCGCTAGCTTGTAATGGCTTGCCTGGCCGGGGGGCCATGCCCCATAGTTGACCGCGCTGTGAGCATACACAGGCTCGGCTGGCTGCTAGCGCAGCATTGCCTTTATGGATACCCATACCCAGGAGGAAGCAGATGAAGCATTGGATAGGTCGCTGGCTTATCGGCGTCGCCGTCATCCACACCGTGTTTGGCGTTGCGGTGTTTGGCAAGGAACTGCTGGGCATTGTGCAGCGCGGGGTCTTCGACACCGTGGGCACCGACCCCATGACGGGCGCAGTGGTCTGGTTTGTGCTCTTTGGTGCCGTGCTGTTCATTTGCGGGCAAGCCGTCTCCAGGTTGGAGGCAAGCTTGCCAGCGGGACTGCCCAAGGGTATGGGCTGGAGCTTGCTGGCATTGGGCGTGCTGGGCGTGGTACTGATGCCGGCATCTGGATTCTGGCTGGTGTTCCCGCCGGCCATCGCGATCCTGGTCAAGCGGGGTGGCATGAAGCCGGCGCTGGCATAGCGGCGGGGGCGTGGATTAAATCGGCGTAGCGCCTACTGCCTCAGGTTGCGCTACCCGTCACGCCCAACAATGACTTAAGTCCGTAACAGGCGCTCAAGGAACATCGGCGTAGGCCATGCGGCGCTGGATGATGGCGGCTTTGCGCAGCAGGCGGCGATGGTTGCGGTTTTTGTCGAAGTAGCGCGGGTTGGGCACCATGGCGGCCATCTTGGCGGCCTGGCCGGCGCTGAGGTTGGCCGCGCTGGTCTTGTAGTAATGGCGGGCGGCCGCCTCGGCACCAAACACGCCATTGCCCCACTCGATCACATTCAGATAGATCTCGAAGATGCGCTGCTTGTCCATCACCGCCTCCAGCATCAGCGTGATGGCAGCCTCCTCGGCCTTGCGGAAATAGCTGCGCTTGCCGCTGAGGAAGAGGTTCTTGGCCAGTTGCTGGCTGATGGTGGAGCCGCCGGCCGAGATACGGCCCTTCTTCTGGTTCTTCTCCCAGGCGGCCTGCATGCCTTCCCAGTCAAAACCCTCGTGCTCCAGAAACTTGGCGTCTTCGCCAGCCACCAGCGCCCGTTTCAGATTGGGCGAAATCTTGGCGTAGGGCACCCACACATGTTTGAGCTCCGCATCCGGGTTCTTGTCTTGCAGCACATCAAGTTGCTGATCCATGAACGAGGTTTCGGACGGGTTGTAATACTTCCACCACACCACATGGCCGAACAGCCATAGCTGGTAGGCCAGCAATAGCAGGATAAGAACCAGCAGGGCACGGCCGATCAGGCGTAGGGGTTTCATGGCGGCCGATTATAGCGGGATGGGGTGGCTGTCGGTGCAGCGCGGCAGCGCAAGACTCAGGGCTTGGATTTGGGCTTCTGCTGGTTGACCTTGCGCAAGAAGGCCGCTTGGCGCGAGAAATCGCTGCAATAGTGGCAGATGAACAGATGCAGCCTTAGCCGCAGGCGCTCGCCGGTGCTCAGCGGCCTGTCCATGGATTCGGAGATATAACGGGTGGCTTCCTTGCAGTTCATGCGCTTAATCTTCCCGGCCAAACCAGTTTTTTTCCAGGCACAGGCGCAAGCTCATGCGCGCCCGGTACAACAGCACTGAACAGTTGGTCGCTGTGATATCAAGGTTCTGACAAATTTCTTCTATCTCGTGGCCCAGCGACTCTCGCATGGCGAATACCATGGCGGTGCGCTTGGGCAGGCGCTGGGCGCACTCTTCGTAGACTCGCCAGAAGTCTTGCTGTTCCAGCGCGGCTTCGGGGTTGGCCCAGGTGCGTGGGCCGTCGCTGCCCCAGTGGCCGGTCTTGTCGAACAGGCTGTCAAAGTCGCTCAATTCGCCTTCATCATCGAGCTTGTCGTCCAGTTGGAACGGGTCTCGGCATAGCTTGCGCTGGGCGTCGATGATCTTGTGCTTGAGTATGCCGGTTAGCCAGGTCTTGATGCTGGATTGGGCGGCAAAGCCGGATTTGGCCTGTATGGCTGCCAGCAGGGTGTCCTGCACGGCTTCTTCGGCGGCGGCTTCATCACGCAGGCGGTACAGGGCATAACGCAGCAGATAGTCGCGGAACTCCGCCAGCTGGCGGTCATCGGGCGTAGTCAAAGGTTGTCGGCTTCCACGCGGTTGCGGCCATTGGCCTTGGCACGATAGAGGGCGGCATCGGCTGCAATCAGCAGCGACTGTAATTCCTTGTCGTCTTCCTGCATCTGCGCCGCGCCCACGCTCACCGTGAACTCGATCAGGGTGCCATCTTCCAGGGTCAGCGGTGCATTTTCAACTGCTTCGCGTATTCGCTCGGCGGCTTCGATGGCGTGCTCCAGATTCGTTTCGGGCAATACCGCCACAAATTCCTCACCTCCCAGCCGCACCGCCAGGTCGCCCTGCCGCAGGGTAACCTCCAGCAGGCGGGCCAGCCGTACCAGCACCTCGTCACCCACCGCGTGGCCATGGATATCGTTTACCTGCTTGAAGTGATCAATGTCTATCATCAGCAGGGAGAACGGACGCCGGTGCCGTCGTGCCAGCTCGAAGGTCTCGCTGCCGCGCTCGAAGAAGCGACGGCGGTTGGCCAGGCCGGTCAGGGAGTCGGTACCAGCTTCGTGGCTCAGCCGGGTTTCACGCACATGGCGGCTGGTCACGTCGATCAGGCTGACCAGCACATCGTCGCCTTCGCTGTCGCCATCACCGTCCAGCACCGTGGCCGACAGGATGACCCAGCGCTCGCTGTCACCATTGCGTACGGCGTACTCCAGCTCACGCAGGGTGGTGGCTTCGTGCAGGGCCTTGCGGCAGGCGCGCCACTCCTCCGGCCGTACAAACAGCTCGGCCAGCTCCTTGCCGGCCATGTCCTCGGCGGCCATGCCAAACAGCAAGCCCATGTCTGGGTTCACATAGCGTATGCGGTCATGGGTAAAGTCGATCAGGCCCAGTGCGCAGGGCGAGGCTTCGACCATGCTGCGCATGCGGGACTCCTGGGCTGCCAGCCTGGCCTCGCGCTCGGCCAGCAGCTTGGCATGCCGGCCGCTTTGCCACAGCAGGTACATGAGCCAGCCACCAAAGGCCAGCAGGCTGATCATGCCAAACACGCACACCAGCAAGGCGGCCCGCCATTCCGCCAAGTAATCCCGCTCCGACAGGCCCACGCCCAGGATAAAAGGGTACTCTGCCAGCTTGCGCACCCCCGACAGGCGTCGCTCATTATCAAGTGGCGATACCACGAAGTAGGTCTGGTCACGCAGCCCGCTAGGTTGCATCTGGCTGGGCTGCACCTGGGTGCCCAGGCTGGCACGATCGGTCAGAGGTTCGCGAGCGATCAGGCGATACTGGGTATCCATCAGGATGACCGAACCATATTGGCCCAACTCAATACCTGTCAGGTGGCGTTGCCAAGCATCCAGGTGCACGCCGGCCACCACGATGGCGTGCAGCTTGCCCTGGTCATCGAGTACTGGCCTGGCGAACACCGTGCCTAGCTTGCCCGTTGTGCGCAGCGTATAGGGCGGCGAGATGACCAGCCGCAGGCTGGGGTTGGCAATCAGTTGCCGGATGAAGGGGAGGTCGGAAAAGTTGTCGCCACGGTTGGCCTTGGCCGAGTAGGCTACCCGGCCTTGTGGATCCAATATGGTCAGTACGGTCACATGGGGCAGGCGCTCCGGCTTGTGCCGCAGCATCATGATGGCTTCAAAACCCGTCGGCTCGCTCCACTCCAGTGGCGGCGCCATGGGCATGCGTGCCGCATCGCGGGCAATATCGTCCAGCATCAGATCGATCTCGCGATTGGTGGCCAGTACTCTTTGTTCCAGCAGGCGGGCGGCATTGTCTGCTTCGGCTGCCGCCCTTTGCCCGGCGCTCTGGTGGCTGTTCTGCAACCACCAGATCGTCATCGACGCTACCAGTACCAGCAATAGCGTGACACCCGCCATGGCCAGCCGGGTGCCGCGCGGTAGCGCGTGGTAATAGTAGGCAATCAGTCGCTTGGGCACAGTCAACCAGTCATGCACGGGACAGGACATCTACATCCTAGAGCCTGGCAGCAGTGATTGCATCCACGTATGGCGGATAGCGGCATCGTGCAGGTCATGTTGCCGGTTAGCTGGTCAGCGCATCATGGTTTGCGCGGCAGGATCGTGGTGTCCCACAGCAGGGGCCAATCCATCAGCGCCATGCCACCGCAGCGGCCCTGGTGGCTGTAGTGGCTCAGCAGAAAATGGCTACCGTTGAACACCCAGCTGGTGCTATCGCCGCAGTCGCCTAGGCCCCGGCCCTTGCCATACTGGCTCAGCGTCTGGCTGGCGCTGTCATAGCTGGCATTCATGACCCAATAGCCCGGCTGCAGCAAGGTGCCCAGGCCAGGCAGATTCACCCGCACCGGCCTGGCCTTGCCCTGCCGTTGGGTACGATACACCACGTAGGAGGTGTTGTAGGCGCCCTGGCCGCACTGCAGCAGGACGATGGCCTCGCGGGGGGAGAGCGCCGATACCTCGCCATCGGGCTGGGTATTGCCCTCCATCACGCAGTCGGGTTCCAGCTTGCGCACGGCATGCAGCAGGCGGGCAGCTTCCTCGTCGTCCACGGTAGGGCTACCCGGCGCGCCTGGGCGCAGCACGGGCAGGGCTCGGGCCGGTGGAATGCTGCTGGCGGGCTTGTTGCCAACGCGCAGCAGGGCATGGCGGCTGCCCAACCGGCCCTGTGCTTCGTCTACCAACAGGAGCGAGGCGGCCAGGCCGTCGGCATTGAAGTTGGCCAGCACTTCGCCCTGGCTGCCGGTCAACGCCAGCGTCTGCTTGCGGCTGATGGCCGCCAGCAGCTTGCGTGCTGCAGCATCGTCCAGGCTATGGATTTCTGCGTAGTCGTCGGCTTCCTGCTGTAGCGCCCATGCCTCCGAGGACAAGGGCAGGCCACCCAGGCGTAGTGGCTGTGGCGGCACTTTGCCGGTGGTCTGAAAGCCCAGTGTCAACGAGGTCTCGCCCGCCGGCCCGGGCGCCTGCTCCAGCAGCATCACGGTGGTGCCCGCGTACTGGTCAAAGCCCTTGGCTACGCAGTGACCGCTGTTGCTGCAGGCCACCAGCCAATCCTTGAACTCGCGGTAAACCGGCAAGGTGGCGGCTTGGCTGGCCAGATGGGTGGCGGCAAGAGCGGCAATCAGCAGAGTAGGGCGCATGGGGGCAGTGGTGTGTGGGTGATGGGCGACGCTGGGCATCACGCGTCGTCGCGATACAGTCTGGCTGCTTGGACGCTAAGGCCTCTGGAAGCGCCCTGGCGGGTTCAACAGCCAGGGTCGTCGGGAGCAATGTAGTTGAAAGCACCGGCCTCGCCTACCAGCTCACCCGCCTGGGCCAAGCTGGAGAGATAGAGCACCAGCTTGCCGCGTGCTTGGTCGTGGTCCAAAAGCAGGTCCAGCCGGCCATCGCCGTCCAGATCGCCGGCCCAGTGCAGATAGCTCTTGGCTAGCAGCGGCATGCCGCCATCAATGCCAAAGGTTACCTCGCCCAGGTTCTGCTTGCGGCCATAGGCGCGCAGTTCCAGCTGCGATTCGGTGGGCTGGTTGGTCTCGCCGTGGCGCTCAGGCTCGTCGGCCAGGACGGGCACGATGGTGGCGCTACCTTTGTCCAGCTTGATGCGAACGGTCTCCGAGCCGGTTCCCTTCTTCTGGCTGACCGGGTACGCATCCATGCCCTGGTGCAGCCAGGTCTTGACCGGGCCAGATGCCAGCTTCAGTGCCACCTGGGCCGGCTTGGGCTTGAACAGCGCCAGCAGCACAGTGTTGCCGGCCGTAGCGGCATCGGGCTGGTCCAGCTGGTAGGGTAGCGGCGACCAGCTCAGGTACTGGCCGGGCATGGACGGCCCATCATAAGTAGGGTGCTTGAGGTGGCGCAGGCTAAGCTGCGTCGCAGTCAGCGTGCAGGTATCCTGGCAGGCCAAGGCCCACCAGCCACTGCCGGCCTTGAAATGGCGGCCCGCCAGATGCTTGCCGGCCGGCCATTGGGCGGCGGTCGCATCGGCAGGGCGGGACAGGCGGCCATCCATCAGCACGATGGCACCGTTGGTGGGGTCGGGGTGGGTGGCGCTGGGGTCGTAGCCCCGCTCTGTGTCGTCGGCCAGGGTAAGGGTGCTGGTCAGCAGCAGGCCAAGCAGGGCGGGGCGGTACAGAAGTGTCAGGGGCATGGTAGCCAGGGGCTCAAAGGGTTTGCGGCAACGGCCACCATGATAAAGCCTGCCACCCAAGGGGCAGGCGGTGTTAGTACCATGCGCTGTTGCGTCAGGCTGTGGCTAGCGCCGGTTTGGGGTAGGCCAAGGCTAAGCCAGTGGGCGAGTAGCGCTGCTTGAAGCTGAAGGCATGGGGGCTGGGGCCGTGCTCGCCCAGGTATTCCAGCCTGGCTTTGGCCTCGGCCACCGTGGGCAGTTCGCCCGCCTTGACCCACCACAGCGCCATATGAGGCAGGCCCAGCTTGGCCTTGATATCCTCAAACCAGCGTTTGCGCGCGGCAAACACCTCGGCGTGGGCGCTGCGGTAGGTATAGGCGTGCAGGGCCTCCACGCTATCCCATACCGACATATTGAACAGCACCAGCTGGTCGCCAAACTCCTGCGGGTAGCCCGCGTCGGTCTGGTAGCGCCAGACAAAGCCGGGGCTGGCCTCGGCCAATGCATTGATTTCGGCAATGCGCGCCACAAAGTCCGCCATCAGGGGCGCGTCTATGGGCTCGCGTGCATAGGCGAGGTTGACCTGGGCAAGGTGGTAGGACATGGGGGCACCGGGAAGTGGGGATAGGTAGAGGGTGGGGGTAGTACTGGGGAAATCAAGGTGTCTGCGGCACTATTCTCTGCAGCACTTTGAGTTGCGAATGAGGCTGCTTCCAAGCTGGCGTCGCCCAAGTATGCAAGTTGAGCGGTGGCATAACCGTTGGTAATGATCATAATTTATTTGTACGTATGAAGTGTATTTGTACAATGCGTGGGTTTGATTAGTTGGCTAGTTTTTCACGTAGTATATTGCTGATGGCCTGTGTTGAACTTTCTAAAGTGTAAAGAAAAATATCACTTCTGGGGTTGTCAGGTGTATACAGAATTTCTCTGCCACTTTTGTCTACTTGAATTATGCTGGGAGTGTAGGTTGGGTCCACTTCCATTCGCATGTCTTTGAGGAGTTGGTCGGATTCATACTTTAGTCGACGGCCATGTTGAAATAAGTTATGGAGTTCCTCTTCCAGTGCGTAACCTTGGCTGCCCCAAAGGGCGCAGGCTTCATAAAGATCTTCAGATAAGTTAGTTTCGGCGTGCCTAACTTTGTCTTGACGCAGTGTGTAAAGTTGCTCGTAGCAATAGTATTTTTCCCATTCTTTGGTCAAGTGTTCTTTGGACTTGTTTTCGGGAAGAGTCAAGTCGTAGTTGCTGATATATGCCCTAAATTGTTTTATTGAAATTCTGTATCGGTGTGTGTTTGTCAATATCCGTTTTGCTAGGTCGTGGTCGGCCTGTCCCTTGAGCTGTGCTTTCCATGTTGATAGTCCTTCGTATGCAATATACAGTCCCAAGGCTGTCATTGTTATGGTAAGGAAGCTGTTAGTTGTCTCGGTAGCTTTCCCTGGGGTGGTCGTGCATATATAAGTGATATGTATTAATGAGATGAGAAGTGTGTAAAGCAATAAGTATATGAGGATTTTTTTGGGTATTTTTTTGAGTTCAGGGATGAGTTTCATCATATGGGTTGTTCTCGCATACAGGGTTAGTATTGGTGGTTGATGGGATTTCAATTGTTTGCCAGAATTAACCACTCTCCTCGCCCAAGAATCCCCCACTCTGGTGCGCCCATAGCCGCGCATACAACCCGCCCTGGGCCAGCAACTCCGCATGGCTGCCTTGTTCCACTATCCGGCCTTCGTCCATCACGATCAGCCTGTCCATGGCGGCGATTGTGGACAAGCGATGGGCAATGGCCACCACGGTCTTGCCTTCCATCAGGCGGTAGAGGCTGCTCTGGATGGCGGCTTCCACTTCGCTGTCGAGTGCGCTGGTGGCTTCGTCCAGCAGCAGGATGGGGGCGTCCTTGAGCATGACGCGGGCGATGGCGACGCGTTGGCGCTGGCCGCCGCTGAGCTTGACGCCACGCTCGCCCACATGGGCCTCGTAGGCGGTGCGGCCCTTGGGGTCGGTCAGGAGTTCGATGAATTCATGCGCTTCGGCGCGGCGGGCGGCAGCGATCATCTGTTCGTCGCTGGCATCGGGGCGGCCGTAGAGCAGGTTGTCGCGCACTGAGCGGTGCAGCAGCGAAGTGTCCTGGGTGACCATGCCGATCTGGCGGCGCAGGCTGTCTTGCGTGACCTGGGCAATGTCCTGGCCGTCGATCAGGATGCGGCCCTGCTCCACGTCGTAAAAGCGCAGCAGCAGGTTGACCAGGGTGCTCTTGCCGGCGCCGGAGCGGCCCACCAGGCCCACTTTTTCGCCGGGGCGGATGGTGAGGTTGAGATCCTGCAGCACGGCCTTGCTGCCGCCGTAGGCAAAGTGCACCTGCTCGAAGCGGATTTCGCCCTGGTTTACCTGCAGCGGCTGGGCGCCCGCCTGGTCCTGGATGGTGATGGGGCGGGCCAGGGTGCTGATGCCATCCTGTACGGTGCCGATCTGCTCGAACAGGGCGGCCATCTCCCACATGATCCAGTGCGAGATGCCGTTGAGCCGCAGGGCCATGGCGGTGGCGGCCGCCACGGCGCCTATGCCGACCTGGCCATGGCTCCATAGCCAGAGGGTGGCACCGGCCGTGCTGCCTATCAGCAGCATGCTGAGGATGTGGTTGATGACCTCGAAGCCGCTGACCAGCCGGTTTTGCTGGCGGGCGGTGAGCATGAATTCTTCCATGGCGTGGCGGGCAAAGGTGGCTTCGCGCTGGCTATGGGCAAACAGCTTGACGGTGGCGATATTGGTGTAGGCGTCGGTGACGCGGCCTGTCATCAGGCTGCGGGCATCGGCCTGAGCACTGGCCACCTTGCCCAGGCGGGGGACAAAGAACCACAGCGTCAGCCCGTAGGCCAGCAGCCAGCCCATGAAAGGCAGCAGCAGGATCAGGTCGAAGCCGCCGACCACGGCCACCATGGTGATGAAGTAGATGACCACGAACACCAGGATGTCGCAGACGATGACCACGGTATCGCGCACCGCCAGTGCTGTCTGCATGACCTTGGCGGCGACCCGGCCGGCGAACTCGTCCTGGTAGAAGCCCATGCTCTGGCCCAGCAGATGGCGGTGGTAATGCCAGCGCAGCCGCATGGGGAAGTTGGCAAACAGGCCCTGGTACTTGCACATGGCCTGCAGGGCGATGACCAGGGGGCTGGCCAGCAGGATGCCGCCCAACAGCAGCAGGTTGCTGCGCTCCTTCTGCCATAGCTCGCTGGGGGCGGTGGCCGAGAGCCAGTCCACCACGCTGCCCAGCATGCTGAACAACAGGGCTTCGAAGGCGCCGATGCTGGCCGTGAGCAGGATGATGGCGGCAATCAGCCCACGCATGCCGCGGGTGGCGGACCAGACGAAGGGGAAGAAGCCATGGGGCGGTTGGGAAGGTGGGGCGTCGGGGTAGGGGTTGACGCGGTTTTCAAACCATTGGAACACGCTGCGGCCTGCACTTTGGGATGGTGTGACTGAGGCGGCAGTGTAGCAAGGGTGGGGCGGGTACGGCATCCACCAGGGTGGGGATGGCGGCGCTTGCAGGTGCACGCTGCTTGGCGGCGAGTGCGCCGTGCGGCCGGCGGTACACCCCGCCCCCGAAAAGGGAGAGCGGGGTGAACAGGCTCTTACTGTCCCAGCCGCCGCAACTGGATGCGGGCCTGGACGGTTTCCTCGTAGCTGGGCATGCCATTGTCGGCCACCCACTGGAAGGCCTTGCGGGCTTCCTCGGGTTTTTGCTCGGCCAGGCGCTGCAGGCCGATGTAGTACCAGGCTTCCGACAAGGCCAGATCACGTTCATCGGCCGGCAGGCTCTGCAGCTGCTTCAGCAGGGTCTCGGGGCTGATCAGGCCGGCCTGCATGCCCAGCAGCGGGCGGGGCCAGGGGCCGTTGGGCAGCTGCTGGGCATACTGCAGGGCGTCGGCGGGTATCTCGCGTCCGGCCAGTTTCAGCAGGGCCAGCTGGTTGACGGCCACGAAGCCGGGCAGGGCGCCGTTCTCCTCGCGCATGGCCTGGCTGTAGCGCGCCATGTCCTGCAGTGCCTTGTCGGTGTCGCCAGCGTAATAGCGGGCCCAGGCAAGGTCCTGCATATCGCTGTCGTCATCGGCCAGTTCGCCGGCCTTCTCATGGGCGGCCACACTCTCGGCGAACCGGGCGTCCTCGAGCAGGGCGCGGGCCTGGCAGCGCTGGGCGGCCACGCTCTTGCGGAACTGCCGGACCAGCGATTCCACGGCCTGTACCTGGCTGCGTGCGGCCTTGTTGTCATTGAGTTGGTTGACCGTCAACAGGGCATGGCAGAGCGTGGCGATGTCTTCCTCGCTGCTGGGCCGGGTCTTGGCGGCTTGGCCGACGATCTGTTGGGCATCCTGGCTGGTGGATGTGCCATCCAGCGCCCGCATGGACAGCTTGCCGTCACGCTGCTGGTTGGCAAAGTGCGCATCCACGTTGAAATTGCCGCTGGTGTAGTTGGTCAACTGCTTGGCCTGCTGCTGCAGGTCGGGTACGTCCTTGGCCGCCACGCTGTCGACCTTGACTTGGTAGTCGAGCAGGTAATCCATGCTGTTGCCGCGTACCGAGTATTCCTCGGCGGCGCGGAAATAAGGCGTATCGAGCGTGGTGTTCTGCGGATCCTTGTTCAGACGCACGCTATCTGGCCATTGCAGTCGCAGCCGGTAACGGGCAGTGAAGGTGCCGCGTGCCAGTTGCAGCGGGTAGTTGCGGACTATCTTGTCCGGTATGCCCAGCGAGCCGCTGATGATGCTGCTGTCGTACTCGATGCGGTAGCGGCCATCCTTTAGCTGCAGCGGCTTGGGCAGCTTGAAGCGGGCCTTCAGATAGAACTTGTTGCTGGCGACATCGTCGCGGTACTCGGGATCGGCGGCCAGGGTAATGCCGGGGTATTGCTTCTCGTAGATGGCCAGCAGGTCTCGCTTGAACTCGGTGCGCGACATGCTGGGAAAATTGAGCCGGGCCGATTCGGCATGGCTGTCGCTGAAGGTCTCGTTGGTTTCCAGGGTAGCGTCGCCATCAAAGCTCTGGATGACGATGCGCTCGTCCCGCTCGAACCGTATCGCGCTATTGTCGCGCTCGGGCAGGGTGCTGAGCGTGGTGGTGTCGGCTGCCACCAGCAGGCCCTTGGCGCCGGGCAGCGGCAGGGCCAGCTTGTCCAGCGGCGAGGGCTGGCCGGTGCGGGTGGGGTCGACATGGTAGGTCTTGCCGTCCACTTGCAGTTGCACGATGACATGGTCGAACAGCGTGGGCGAGGCCATCATACGGCCGGGCAAGAGCGGGGCCTGGGCCGATACCAGCAAGGGGTGGGCGGTGATGCCCATGGCGCGCAGCAGGGTGACCAGCAGATAGGTCTTGTCCTTGCAGTCGCCATAGCGGCGCTTGATCACCACATTGGGGTCTTGCGGCTTGTGCGAGTTCTCGCCGATGGAGACGCTGAAGTAACGCACTTCATTCTGCACCCAGCGCAGCGCAGCGGCAGCACGCGCAGCCGGGGTGGCTTCGGCATTGAACTGCTTCACCAGCGCGGCCAGTGCCGGGGTGGTCTTGGGCTCGGGGAACAGGCCGGTGGCCCAGCGCGCCACTTCGTTCCAGTCGCGGTATTCGCTGAACTGCAGGAAACGGGCGGGGAAGTATTCTGAGGGGATGCCGCCTTCGTACTCCAGGGCCTCCACCCCACGTGCCTCGAAGCGCAGGCGCTTCATGCCGTTGTAGTCATCTACTTTGGGGCTGATGGCATCGGTGCGGAAATCACCAAACTGCTGCCAGCGCACCGGCCGCTGCGCCGGGTAGAAGACAGTCAGGCTGCGTAGTTCCACCGGGTCGGCGCTATCCCAGGAGTAGTCCTCGGTCAGGCGGTTGCCAAATACCGGGTTGCTGCCCTCGATGCTGTAGGTCAGCCAGAGGGTATCGCCCAGGCGGACGTCTTCGACCAGCAGTTGTACCGTGCTGGCACCGGTGTACATGCCTTGCTCCAGTGCCTGCTCGCGCTGCAGCAGGCGCGCGTTGACGGTGCGGGTATGGTCCAGCGGCTTGTCGTCGCGCAGTATGGTCAGGCGGTGCAGCTTGAGCTTCTGGTAATCGGGGTAGTAGGTCAGCGAAAGCTGGCCGATACGATCGAGCATATTGCGGTCGTTGACCTGCACGGCGCGGTTGATCAGGGTGGCCTGGGTGGCGCCGGCATAAGACTGGGTCTCGGCTAGCCTAACTACCAGCGGGTCTTCGCGCCGGGTGGCGGGAATCTCGGCCAGGGGTTGTGCCCATTGGGGCAGTGGCGCACCCCGGCTGAAGCTGCGGGCCAGGATATCCTGCTCGCGGGCCGGGTTGGCGGTGGCTGCGTAGGCGTGCAGGGGGGAGGTGTAAGCAACGCCCAGCAGGGCGGTCAGCAATAAGCCATGAAATCGCATGCGTATGAAACCAATACTCAATCAATGAAACAACAGGGAGAGGTACGACGGGGCATGGCGGTGGTGGCCTATCCACCTGGAAACAAGGAACAGGCGCAGCCAGCCCCTGCTACGGCCCCCGGATGCCCGTGGCAACAGCAGGGTAAGTTACTGATTATATTGCAAGTGACAGGTCAGTAGCGTTTCAGCTTGCAGACCACTTTGACGTAGCCCAGTTCAAGCTCCAGCGCGTAGGCTTCCTTGGTCACCACCATACTCAGCACATCGGTGGAGAAGTTGAACATGGACTTGAGATAGGCCTTGAGATCGTCTTTGCTGGCGTGCGCTAGGCCATTTTCGCGGCCTTGCAGAAAACGGTCGATATGGGTCAGTACGCTGGCGATTTCCTTGCGAGCGTCGTCGGCGGGAGAGAGTTCGAAGTCGAGGATCATGATGGCGACAGGGTAGGCTGGTGGTGGGTCTGGCCCCCGGCTTGCGCCTTGCACCACACCGGTGCAACACGCGGCAGCATATGCCGTGGGCGGATAAACGCTACCCATAATGCCTGACCGGCCTTGCGGGTAGCACCGGGCTAATCCTACCGCGCTCCGGGGGGCGCTGCGTACTCCCCTGGTTCTATTGCCAGTGCTGGTTCGGCCTTATGTCGTGCCCAGCCAGCCACCTGCTGGGCCAGCCAGAGCGGGTCGTCCAGCGCCAGATCGTGGCCGGCATAGGGGTGTAGCCGTAGCGGCCAGCCGCTGGCCTGGGCCAGCCGCTGCGAGCAGCGTGGGTGTACCAGCTGGTCTTCTTGGCTGTTCAGCAAGAGTGCCGGGCAGCGGGGCCAGGCTGCGGGGGGTCGGTAGCGGGCGGCCGCGGCCAACTGGCGCAGCAGGTTGCTGGCCGAAACGGGACAGGCTTGCTGCCACTGCTGCCAGTCGTGCAGCACCGCCTGGCGCCGCACCGGCAGATTGCTGGTGATCTGCAAAATACCGTGCTCACGCATTGCCGCGTCTTGCCACAGCAGGCGCAGCAGCGCCGGGTAGCGCTGCCAGCGCAGTCGTTGCCAGGGGGCAGCCAAACCCGCCAGGCTGGTGTTCACCAGCGCCAGCCGCGCCACCTCCTCGGGATGGCGGGTGGCCCATTCCAGCGCCACCATGCCGCCCAGCGAGATCGCCAGCACCTGTACCGGCCCATGGCTCAAGGGCGTGGCCAGTTGCAGGCGCAACTGGCGTAGCTGCCCCGCAATGCTGCTGGCGCTCGGTTGGCGCCATAGCCGGCCATTGCCGGGCAGGTCCGGGGTGTAGATACGGCTGCCGGTTGCAGCCGCCAGCAGGCCCGGCAGGCTACCCCAGTGGCGTGCCTCCCGCCCCAGCCCGCGTAGCAACACCCAGGGGTGAGGCTCAGGCATCGCGATACCATAGGTGCATGGCGTCCATGCGGTGGCGGGCACTGCGCAGGTGGCCGGCCAGCCAGCGCTGCTCGCTGCCGGCCAGGCGGGTCAGGAATTCCATGAAGGCAAGGTGGGTGCGCATCACCCGCTGCTGCCTATGCGGTGCCACCGGATTGAACACCCCCAGGCGCGAGAACAACTGGCGCGGGTTCTTGCGTACCCAGTTCCACGAACCCATCTCCAGCGTCAGTGGCAGGAACAAGCCTTGCCCCAGCTGGCGCGACTGCAGGTAGAGGTGGTCCCACAAATCCCCATGGGTCAGGTACTGCCGGCTTTGCGGCTCGAATACATAGCGATGGTGCGGGTAAGCCTGGTCGAACAGGGTCTTGAGGGTGTAGATCTCGCCCAGTACATCAATAGGCCGGCGGCTGCCCGCCAGGGGAAACCAGATACGGTCGCGCAGCCCAAAGCCGGAATGGCAATCCAGCGCCAGCGCCAGCGGCCGTCCCAGCATCTCGGCGGCCACCACCTCGCACAGGGCCTGGCTTTCGGGAGCCATGTCCTCGCCATCGGGGCCACGATACCAAGGCAGCCAGCCGCCCAGGCGATGCCCGCCCACCAGCCAGGCCACCGGCTCGCTGGCATTGATGGGGGCATTGCGCATCAGGTCTATCCCGGCCGGGTTGGCGCGACGCCGCTGCAGCATGCCGCCAGGGTTCACCAGCGGCATGAACAGCAGCCGTACCTGGCTCAACTGGTGTTCCAGTAGCGGGTCCCAGCGCAGCCGCATCAGCAGGTTGTGGATAAAGGCCAGCACCACCTGGGTGCCTATACGCTCCAGCCCATGCACACCGCCAAAGAAACCCACCACCGGCGCATCCGGCCGCTCGCTGCCCATGCTCAGCAGCTTGACCGGCAGGGCATGCCCACCCGCGCGCACCTCAGCCACGGTCTGCGCCCGCAAGTAGCCCTGGCCATGCGCGATCAGGCGCTCCAGTTGGGCAAGTTCGGGCAGGCGGTCATAGAGCATGGCGGGCGGGTCGGCAGGGGGCTGCATCCCAGCATAGCCAGCCTGTGGGCCGGTGGCCGTGACGGTTTTCTTACAAGTCCCGCCTCGGCCTATCCGACCAGCTTGGGGACGATGCCCGGCATCCGTATCACCTTGCCATCGGGCAGGGTCAGGGGGATGAACATCTCGCGGGCGTGGAAGTGTGGGTTGGCCAGCATGTCGGCCACCGAATAGACCTTGGATGCGGGGACTTCGGCTTGCTTGAGGGCGGCCATGACTTCGTCGTGGCTGTGGCGGCCTACCCACTGGTCTATCACGGCATAGATCTCGTCACGGCGGGCATCGCGGCCGGCGTTGTCCGCCAGGTCGGGTGCTGCCGCCAGATCATGGCGGCCTATGGCGCGCATCAGCCGGACAAAGATGGCATCGCCATTGGCACCGATGGTGATATGCCGGCCATCGGCGGTGGTATGGGTGTTCGAGGGCGTGATGCCGGGCATGATGTTGCCGCTGCGTTCGCGGATAAAGCCGTCGTGGTCGAACTCGGGCACCAGGCTCTCCATCATGGCGAACACGGCCTCGTACAGCGCCACATCGACTATCTGCCCCCGGCCGCCGTTGACCTCGACCTGGCGCAGGGCCATCAGGGCGCCCATGACGGCGTAGAGCGCCGCAATGGAATCGCCTATCGACACCCCGGTGCGTACCGGTGGCCTGTCGGCAAAGCCGGTCACATAGCGCAGGCCGCCCATGGATTCCCCCACCGCGCCAAAGCCGGGCAGATCGCGATAGGGCCCGCTCTGGCCAAAACCGGAGATACGCACCATCACCAGCCTGGGATTGAGGGCCGAGAGGGTGTCCCAACCCAGGCCCAGTTTCTCCATCACGCCGGGGCGGAAGTTCTCCACTACGATATCGGCGCCGGCACAGAGCTCGCGGGCGCGCTGGCGGTCGGCATCGAGCTTGAGATTGAGGGTGATGCAGCGCTTGCCACGGCTCTGCACATACCACCACAGCGATGTACCCTGGTGCAGCCGCCGCCAGCGCCGCAAGGGGTCGCCCTCGGGCGGCTCTATCTTGGTGACTTCCGCGCCGAAGTCGGCCATCAGGCGGGTACAGAACGGCCCGGCGATCAGCGAGCCAAGTTCGACAACCTTGACGCCAGCCAGGGGTTGCTTGGGGTCTGCCATGGAATGCACTTTCAACAGTGGAGCGGGAAGGAGCAAGTGACCGTGCCGGTGCCGAGGGTAGCGGATCGGGCGGCGCGGCACGCCACAGTTTGCCATTACTGGCGTGAACGTCTAGATAGTTCATTGACGGACCGCGTTCATGGCCATGGTGGCCATGGCCGATGGCCAGGAGGAGCGCAGGATGAACCGACACGGAGTCACCCCAGATTTGCTTGCAGCGGGACGCGCAGCGCTACGGCCTGCCGACCGGGGTGTGGCAAGCAGCACGCATGAGCGATTTACGGTGCGCCGTGGCGGATTGTCCAATGTCGAGTTTGCCGATTTCACAGTGCAGACCCGCCGCGCCATGGCCAAGCTGGATACCAAGTACACGGCCAACCGGATGTTTACTGAAACCAATGCTACCTTGCGGGCCAGTCATGGCTGGGTGGATATACAGCGCTCTGCCAACGTGAATGATGCCGAAGCCCAGGTGGCCAACCGGCATAACCCCAACCTGGGCCTGTATCGGCAAGCCAATGGCCAACGTGGTGCCGGCGGCATAGGCACCACGGTCAACTGGAATCCGGACAATTTGGTGGTCGGAGCCGAGCGGCGGCCCAATTTCATTGGGCTGGGCCATGAGTTGGTGCATGCTTGGCGCAATGCACATGGGGCGACCATGTTTCGTCGGTCTGCATTGGATGAATTCAATGCCCTGCCGGCGCAAAGGCCGGCAATGCGGCAGGCCAGGATAGTCGCGACGGGTACCGATGAAGGCGAAACCGTGGGCCTGATGCGCCGGCCAGGTGAGTGGATGCCCAGCGAGAACCATATCCGGCAGGAGCATTTCCTGCTGCAGCGCCTCGACTATGGCGATTATTTCCAGGGTGGGGTCAGGCAGTTCTAGCGTTATTCCTTCACTCAGCACGGCGCAGGATCGTTCTGTTCATCTATATTTCTCTGATACCCGGAGGAATACCATGACCTCGCTGCGCTGGCTGATCTGCCTCCTGCTGACGCTGCCCGCCTTGGCCGACAAGCCCGCCAGCGTCACTTTGTGCTTCGAGGATCAGGAGAATCATCCCTGGATATTGCCTGGGCCCAGTGGCTATGTGATCACCATGGTGGAGATGGTCGGCCAGCGCAGCGGCCTGCATGTGGTGCTGGTGGCCAAGCCCTGGAAGCGCTGCCTGGCAGAGATGCAGCAGAACGTGGTCGATGGCGTGGTCAATGCCAGCTTTGTGCCGGAGCGGCTGGAGATGGGGGTCTACCCCATGCGGGATGGCAAGCCTGACATCGACAAGCGCATGCTGGAAATCACCTACTCCTTGTATCGGCCCAAGGGGGGCGAGCTGAATTGGGATGGCCGCCGCTTCAGCAACCTCAAGCGTGGCATTGCCGTGCAGTATCGTTTTTCCATCATCGGTCCCTTGCGGGCAGCTGGGGCGAACGTGCTGGAGTTGTCCAAAGACGCTGAGGATGTGTTGCGACAGGTGCAACTGGGCGTGGCTGACGGCGCGGCCTTGCTGACCCATAACGGCGACCGCTTGTTGCAGGTCAACCCTGAGCTGGCTGCTAATTTGGAAAAAGTAGGTCCGCCGCTCGACCGGCGCCCCAATTTCATCATGCTGTCGCGCCGGTTTGTGGCCCAGCACCCGGCGTGGGCCCAGCGCCTGTGGGATACGGTGGCGGTGGTAAGAGAGTCGGCTGAATTCAAGCAGGCTGTGGTGCCCTGGATGCAGAAACCCTGAGCTATCGCCGCCTCAGGATGCCTCCATGATGCGGTCGCGCCCGCCGGATTTGGCGTGATACAGCGCGGTATCGGCGCGGCTAAGCATGGCTTCCACGCCCTCGGGCGGGCGCAGTACGGTCAGGCCCATACTGGCGGTGACCGCGATGGCTTGGCCGTCGATCTGCATAGGCGAGTCCCGCAGGTTCTCGCGCAAGCGCTCTGCCAGCGCCAGGCCGGGTTCCAGGCTGCTTTCCGGCAGCAACACCACGAACTCCTCGCCGCCATAGCGCGCCACCACATCGGAGCCACGTGCCGTCTGCCGCAGCAGGCTGGCAAAGTGGCTCAGCACTTTGTCGCCGACTAGGTGACCATGGCTGTCGTTGATGGCCTTGAAGTGGTCCAGATCCAGCATCAACACCGCCAGCGGCCGCTCGAAGCGGGTACTGCGCTCGACCTCCCGCTGTGCGGCCTCATAGAAGGCCCGGCGGTTGAGCAGGCCGGTAAGGGCATCGGTCTGAGCCTGGTGGGCCAGGTCGGCATTGAGCTTGAGCAGTAGTGATGTACGTTCTGCCACCCTGGCTTCCAGGCTGCGCTTGTGCTCGCGTATCTCGCTCATCAGTGCGGCAAAGCCGGTGCCCAGCAGGCTCATGATCAGGATGAACTCCTGCCCGCGCATGACTTCCTCGTTCAGCGGCAGCTTGCCGAAGGGGTGGTGGCCGCCGGTGATCAGCACGGCTACCGTCATGGCGACCAGGGCCACTCCCAGCGCCGACCAGGCGGGGTGGAAGCGGGTGGCCAGGTAAAGCAGCGAGGGCAGCAGGACAGCGGGGGTGACGGATACGCCCTGCAGGCTGCCGTTTTCGGCCGCAACCATGGCGGCGGCAACGGCCAGGGTAAAGACCAGCGCTACCAGATCGCCCTGCCGGTACTGGTAGCCGCAGCGGCTGGCGGGCTGGGCCAGGTAGAGCAGCAGGGGGGTCATGATCATATAGCCCAGCGCGTCGCCAAACCACCATACCCTGGTCATGCTGAGCAGGCCATTCTGGCTGACGCCCAGAGCATACAGGGTGAGCGCCCCCAGAGTGCCGCCAGCCAGTGCCGCCAGCACGGGGCCGGCCAGCATGAACTTGGCTAGGTCCTCTACCGTGCCCAACTGGGTGGACATACGGGCGCGGCGCATCAGCAGCCAGGCCAGGGTGGCCTCCAGCGTATCCACCAGGCCAAAGAAGAAGGATTGCTGCACGGGGTAGTAGGGCAGGTCGCCCAGCATTTCGGCAATGACGGCGAGCACGGCAAAGCGCAGATAGCCTTGGCCCTGGTAATACAGCAATACGGCCAGCAACACCGCATTGGGAGCCCAGATGATGCCCATGCCCTCAGGCGAGACGGTATACGCGCCACAAAAGCGGGCGGCGACGAAGTAAAGCAGGGGTAGCAGCAGGTAGGCGCCCAGGCCTGGGCGTGGCAGCTGCTGCTCGGTCATGGCTTTCCTCTCGCGATGCCGGCTGGGCCGGCGGGTGGGCGGGCATGCCATACATGCGGGGCGAGAACACCCGCGCATGGCATGACCATCCTATTGTAGAGAGGCGGCGCGGCCTTGCCATCCTGCAAATTAGGGATGGCGCCAGACCAGTTGGCCGTGGCAGGACTCGTTGAGTTGACGGACCAGCGCATCGGCCGCGCTGGCCGGGAGGCAAAATTGCATGTGTACCAGGCTGCCGTGCTCTACGCCCAGCAACTGCGCGCCAGCTACGCTGAGCTGGCGCCGCACATGGCCCTCCAGGGCGTAGGGTAGGCTGCAGTGCAGGCTGGTGAGGGTTTGCAAGGGGATGCGGGGGGCATCCAGCAAGGCTTGGGCGACGGCGTCGGTATACGCTCTTACCAGGCCACCGGCACCCAGCTTGACGCCGCCGTAGTAGCGCACCACGGTGGCCAGCACCCCTTCCAGATCCTGGTGGCGCAGCACATCAAGCATGGGGCGCCCGGCTGTGCCGCTGGGTTCACCGTCATCCACCGCAGCAGAATGCCCACTTGCCAGCAAGGCCCAGCAGACATGGGCCGCTGCTGGGTGGGCCTGCCGCAGGGCGGCTACGCGGGCCTGGGCGGCAGCGCGGTCGGCCATGGGTTCAACGCAACCGATAAAGCGGCTTTTCTTGATCAGCAGTTCGCTATGGCAAGGCCCGGTAAGGCAGTTGCTCATGCGCAGTGGGCGTTCCAGTCCTGTATGGCGGCCTTGCGGCTGCTGGCCTGGGCGCTGATGACATTGCAGTTGCCGTTGCGGCCGAACTTGGCACATTCCACCCACCAGCGATTGGAGCCGGCCTTCAATACTTCGCCTGGCGAGCCGCATTTCTTGCAGGGTTTGGGGGTGAGCGGGGTGGCATCGGTCATGGCAGGTCTCTCGGTACGGCAGGGGTGCGGGGCCGCGATGGTAGCGCTTACTGGCTGACTTCGGCTATCTGTGGTGCCAGCCACTGTGCCATGGTGCGGAACATCAGGTCGGGGTCTATCGGCTTGGTGATGGTGTCCTGCATGCCTTCGCGCAGGCAGCGCTCGCGTTCCTCCAGCAGGGCGTGGGCTGTCATGGCGATGACCGGCAAGCGGTTGTAGTGTGCGTCCCGCCGCAGGTTCAGCACGGCCTCGTGGCCATCCATCTCGGGCATCTGCAGGTCCATCAGTACCAGATGGTAGTAATCGGCCGGCTGGGCATGCAGCATGGCCAGTGCCTGGCGGCCATTCTGGGCTACCTCCACCGCATAGCCCTGGGCTTGCAGCAGCTCGACCGCAATCTGCTGGTTGATCTCGTTGTCTTCGGCCAGCAGCACCCGATAGCCGATACCTGGCTGGGCGGTGTCTACCGTGCTGGTGTCGCCAGGCGCGTGCAGCGCAAACAGGGGCAGCAGGGTGTTGAGCAGGCCGGCCTGGCTGATGGGCTTGGTCAGCACGGCATCCACCCCATGGCTGGCAGGCCGCTGCAGGGTGGATTCATGGCCGAAGGTCGTTACCAGTACGACCTTGGGCGGGTGGCGCAAACGGGCTGCCTGCAGCGCTTCGGCCAGCGCCACGCCATCCATGCCGGGCATATGCCAGTCGCACAGCACCAGGTCGTAGGGCGCGTGTGCATCGGCCAGCCTGATGCTGGCCAGGGCGGCCGCGCCGCTATCGGCGGTATCGGCACCGATGGAGAAATGCAGCAGCGCGTCGGCCAGTATCTCGCTGGCAGCACTGTTGTCATCTACCACCAGCGCGCTCTTACCCTGCAGGGTATCCAGCAGGCCGCGCAGGGTGGGCTGCGGGGTGACAGGCAGCTGGAAATCCACCGCGAAATGAAATGCCGACCCTACGCCGACATGGCTTTCCACCGAGATGTCGCCCCCCATCATGCTGACCAGCCGCTTGCTGATAGTCAGCCCCAGACCGGTGCCGCCGTACTTGCGGGTGGTGGAACCATCCGCCTGGGTAAATGGCTGGAACAGCGCGGCGACCTGTGCCTGGCTCATGCCTATGCCGCTGTCGCGCACGGTGAATTCCAGCCGTACCTGGCCGGTTTCCTCGCGCAGCAGCCGGCAATGCAGATCGATCTGGCCGTGTTCGGTGAATTTGATGGCGTTGTTGGCCAGATTGATCAGCACCTGACCCAGCCGCAGAGGGTCGCCTATCAGTTGGCGGGGGATATTGAGCGGCACATGGAACAGGTACTCCAGTCCCTTGTCCTGCGCTCGCTGGGCCGTCACGGTCGCTACATTGGCCAGCACCTCGTCGAGTGAGAACTCGATCCGCTCCATATCCAGCTTGCCGGCCTCGATCTTGGTGAAGTCCAGCACGTCGTTGATGATGGCCAACAAGGAGTTACCGGCTTTGTGGATCTTGCTGACATAGTCACGCTGCTTCGGTGTCAGTTCGGTCTTGAGCGCCAGATAGGCCATGCCGATGACGGCATTCATGGGTGTGCGTATCTCGTGGCTCATATTGGCCAGGAACTCGCTCTTAAGACGGGAGGCGTTTTCGGCCACCTGGGTGGCCTCACGCAGCGCATCGTAGGCCTGCTTGCGTTCGATGGCGCTGCTGATATGGTTTGCCACAAAGGACAGGACGTCGGCATCGGCGGCGTCATAGAGGTGGTCGGCCTCATAGCTCTGGATGGTCAGCACCCCGCCCAGGCTGCCGCGTATCTGCATGGGCACGCCCAGCCAGCTGTAGAAGGTCAGGTCGCCGGTGGCCTCGGTGATCTCGCCGGCCTGGCTCAGTGCCTGCATGCGGTCACGGTCTATCAGCTGCGGCGTGCCGCTGCGCAATACATATTCGGTCAGCCCGCGCCGCATGGGCACGTCGTATTCCTGCATGGTGTCGCCGTCGCGCTCGTCCACATAGTAGGGGAAGTTAAGCACGCCCTTGGCGGCGTCATACAGGCAGACATAGCAATTGCGGGCATACAGCAACTCACCCAGCAGGTGGTGTACGGCCTGCAGGAAGTCATAGAACGAATCCCCCGCCGTGGCGCGTTCGGCTATCTGGTAGAACACCCGGTTAAGGGTCTCGCCCTTGCGCCGCTCATGGGCTTCGCGCGCCAGTTCGCGGGTACGCTCGTCCACCAGCTGGTCCATCCACTGCTGGTGCATCACCCTCTCCAGCGCGACCGCCACATGGCTGGCCATCACGCCAAAGATTTCCTGGTCTTCCTTGCTGTAGTGATAGCCAGGTAGATAGGTCTGGGTCACCAGCGCGCCAATGACGCGATCATTGCTGCCACGCAGCGGCATGCCCATCCAGTGCTCGGCCACCTTGCCGTCGCCCCAGGGCTGTCCGGTGGCTGTGCGGTTGCGGTCTTCCTCGGCCGTCATCAGCAAGGGCTGGCCCTGGCGGATCACCCAGGCGGTGGGGCCGCTTTCGGCATCGCCCAGCCCCTCCCAGGCTTCGGGCTCCGGCGCCGGCTCGCACTGGTCCGAGAAGTAGGCATAGCGTATGCGTTCATTGGTCGGGTCGCACACCGCGATATAGCAGTTCTCCGCCATCATCAGGCTATTGAGCTGGCCATGCACCAGGGCGGCGAAACCAGCTAGGTCATGGCCGGCATTGGCCTGGCGGCTCACCGTGAGGATGGCCTGCTGGATGGCTTGCAGGCGTTGCAGCTGGCGCTTGAGATCGTCGTCGGAGGGCGGCATATCGGGATAGTGCCTTGCGGGTCAGATATACAGTGTGGCGCAGGGGAGCGTGTAACGAAAGCCCGGGAAGGGCGTAAATATGCCGGCTGGCCGACGAAGGTTCCGCATCAGCTGGCCAGGCGCAGGCCTGGCGCCAGATCGGCAGCATCCATGCGCAGTTCTATCAGCGCGGGCTTGCCGGTCTGGCGGCGATGAGCCAGTGCCTGAGACAGGGCAGGGCCGAACTGGGCCGTGGTTTCCACCACCAGGCCCAGGGCGCCAAAGCTCTCGGCATAGCGGGCAAAGTCCGGGTTGTGCAGCTGGGTGCCGTAGACGCGGCCGGGGAAGTGCTTCTCCTGGTGCATGCGTATGGTGCCGTACTGGCTGTTGTTGAACAGCAGCACGATAGGGGCGCCACCATATTGCAGTGCGGTCGCCAGCTCCTGCCCATTCATCAGGAAATCGCCGTCACCGGCAAACACCAGTACCGTGCGTTCGGGTGCCACGATGCTGGCCATCACGCCGGCGGGCAGGCCATAGCCCATGGCGCCTGAGGTCGGTGCCAGCTGGCAGCGGGCTTGTTCCTGGCTGCCATAGCGCCAGAAGCGATGGGCCCAGCTGGCAAAGTTACCGGCGCCGTTGCAGACCAGGGTGTCGGCTGGGAGCTGCTGGCGTGCTTCCATCACCACCTGCCATAAGTCCAGCCTGGCCTGCCTACCCAGATAGATGGGCGGTATGCCCTGCCAGGCTTCGTAGTCGGCCCGCGCCTCGGCGGCCCCGGCGGCATAGCCCGCATGGCGGCAGGGTATCAGTCGCAGCGCGGCGGCCATCTCGGCCATGCCGGCATTGATCATCAGCGCTGCCTGGTAGACCCGCCCCAGCTCCTCCACCCCGGCATGCACATGCACCAGCTGCTGGCTTGGGATGGGGATATCAAACAGGCTGTAGCCTGAGCTGGTCATTTCACCCAGGCGGGCACCCAGGCACAGCACCAGATCGGCCTGCCGCAGGCGCTCGGCCAGCCTGGGGTTGATGCCTATGCCGACATCGCCAGCATAGAGCGGGTGCTGGTTGTCGAACAGATCCTGAAAACGGAAGGCACAGGCCACCGGCAACTGCCAGGCCTCGGCAAACAGGCGCAGGTCGGTGCAAGCTTGGCGGCTCCAGCCCGAGCCGCCGACGATGACGATAGGCTGCCGGGCGGCCTCCAGCATGCGGGTGAGCTGCGCTAGTTGGGCCGCCGAAGGGCTGGCCTGCAGCGGCTGATGCGGGTGGGCATCAGCCACGTCGGTGCTGGCGGCCAGCATGTCCTCGGGCAGGGCCAGCACCACGGGGCCGGGCCGGCCTGAGGTAGCCAGCTGGAAGGCATGGGCAAGCATCTCGGGTACCCGCTCGGCCTGATCTATCTGGGCGACCCACTTGGCCATACTGCCGAACATGCGGCGGTAGTCGATCTCCTGGAAGGCCTCGCGTTCCACCACATCCTGCCCTACCTGGCCGACCAGCAGCACCAGCGGGGTGGAATCCTGCTGGGCCGTGTGTATGCCTATGGCTGCATTGGTAGCGCCCGGCCCGCGCGTCACCAGGCAGACACCGGGCTTGCCGGTGAGCTTGGCGTAGGCATCTGCCATGAAGGCGGCCCCGCCCTCATGCCGGGTGACGATGAACCGGAAGTCGGCATGGCGATAGAGACCATCCAGCACCGACAGATAGCTCTCGCCCGGCACCCCAAAAGCCAGGCTGACGCCCTGGCTCACCAGGGCATCGGCAACCAGATGGCCACCCAGGCGGGCTGTAGCCTGACTCACGGCGTCGCGGGGCAGGTAAGCAGGTTTTCCACCTGGGACAGGCGCGCGCGCTCCAGCGGTTCGGAGGCGGCGCGGGCGCCCAGCCGTTCGTCATTGGTGGGCCGGACGCTGAGCCGCACCAGACTGCCTTCCTCATAAAAAGCCAGCGTGGTGTGGCCGGAGGGGGGCGATTCAATCCGGTAGTCTATGCCCAGGTTGAGGCAGCGTATCTCTACCGACTTGTCGTCATCGGTGTAGACCACCAGGTTGATGTCAGAATGCGGCCCAGCCAGGCCGGACAGGACCGAACCGACCAGATAGGGCTTGAACTCGGTGAACAGCCGCATGGCCGAGAGGGCTTTCTTGCGTAGCTCGGTCACCACGTCGGCATGGTTGGGGGTGAACAGGCTGCGGTATTCGCGCAGGGCGGCCTCGATCTCGTCGTTGCCGGGCAGGTTCTTGCCCTCGGGTAAGCCCAGCCGTTTGATGGCCTTGCGCTTTGCCAGGGCAAAGTCGTCGATGTGCTCTTCGGCCATCAGACGGGCTGCGAGGTGGATGATCTGTTCGCGCGCGCCGCGCGGTGATCTGTCGTGGTGGCCCATGTCGTCCTCGCTGGCTTGGATGTGGCGTGCTTGTTGCCCGCCGCACATTGGGAACCGCCAAAACCGGCCAGGTTCCCTGGCCGTGTTTCACTGCCCCCTATGCGTTATATGGAGACAGGCCCCGGTTCGCAAGTGCTGCTTCCGGAGTTGGCGTATCGTAGCGCAGCCTTGCCTTGACTACTTGTCTTGCTGCCTACCGGTTGGAATACCACAAAGATGTTGCCAGAAATACGACAAACCAACGCTGTTGCCGATTTGCACTGGCTGCTGACCTCGCCCTCGCTATTGGCACCGGCTTGGCTGCCGGCCGATGCGCTCGCTGGCGATGCCGTCTTGGGTGAGGCCTGGTGGCGGGCGCTGGACAGGACGGCGCTGTTGCCAGGGCTGGCGGCCCTGCAAACGGTGGGCCAGGGCTACAGGCTGGGACGCTACGCCGAGGATCTGATGCGGCAGGCCTTGCTCCACCTGCCCGGCCACGACCTGCTGGCCAGCCAGTTGGCCGTGCGGGAAGCCGGCCGCAGCCTGGGCGAGTACGATTTCCTGCTACGCCCACCCACCGGGCGGGTATGGCATATTGAACTGGCGGTAAAGTTCTATCTGGCCCTGCCCGACCCGCAAGGCTTGTTCCTGGTGGGGCCGGGCCTGCACGATGCACTCAGCCTCAAGTTGGCACGCCTGCTGCACCACCAGTTGCAACTACCACATACGCCTGCCGGGCTGGCGGCGCTGCATGGTCTGGGGCCGGTCCAGGCCATGCCCTGGCTGCGTGGGCGCATGTTCTATCGCGAGCCTTCGTCACCCGCCCCCGCCATGCTGGCTGGCGACCACCTGCGTGGCTGGTGGCGCTGCTGGGGTGAGGCATGGCCGCAAACCCGGCCAGACAGCCTGTGGTGCTGCCTGCCCAAGCGCCTGTGGCTGGCGCCGCAGCTGGCCTATGGCGAAGCGCCAGATTTGGGTGCTGTACAGGCCCTGCTGGCACGACACTTTGCGGCCAGCGCCAGGCCGGTCATGGTGGCCGAGTATGCGCCCCTGGCGGCAGGCGGGCAGGAACTGGCTCGCGGCATGGTGCTGCCTGCAGGCTGGCCCGACGCTGATAGCTTGCGCCAGCTGCGCCGCAAGGTGGCGGAGACACCGGGCGCGGCCGCCTTGGGGTTATAAGAGCGGCTAACAAAACCCTTCTGGCGTAGTTGTGCGGGCTTGCCGTACCCACGTACTGTCAGCTGCGCGCGCCTGCGCTCGCACGCCTAGCCAGAACCGCTACGCTGGGTTTTGTTAGCCGCTCTAAGCATACGTTCATGGCGCATTGGCACCGGGTACGGATCGTGCGCGGAGGTTGCTGGGTGAGCGGTGCCGGGCGACGTAGCCTGGGACAATTTGCTGTGGCGGCTCGATGTCCACTCACCGCCCGACATGCCGCAAGGTGTACCATGCGCCCCCGCCATTAACGCTATAGTCCCTGGATATTGTCACCAGGGGTCGTCCCCGAGCCATGTCTGATATCGCGATTGCCTCCTCTCCTGCCATAGCCATCATCGGTGGCGGCCCTGCCGGCCTGATGGCGGCCGAGGTGCTGGTGCAGGCCGGCATGGCGGTGGATGTCTACGACGCCATGCCCTCGGTTGGCCGCAAGTTCCTGCTGGCCGGCGTGGGTGGCATGAACATTACCCACTCCGAACCCTTGGCGCCTTTTCTCAGCCGCTATGGCGAGCGGGAGCGCGAGCTGGGCCAGTTGCTGGCGGACTTCGGCCCCGACGCACTGTGCGACTGGATACATGGCTTGGGCATTGCCACCTTTGTGGGCAGCTCAGGGCGGGTCTTCCCCACTGATATGAAGGCTGCACCCCTGCTGCGCGCCTGGCTGCACCGGCTCAAGGGCATGGGCGTGCGCATCCATGTGCGGCACCGTTGGCTGGGGTGGACGGCGGATGGCAGCCTGCGGCTGGCTACGGCCGAAGGCGAAAAGCACTGCAAGGCCAGCGCCACCGTACTGGCCTTGGGCGGCGCCAGCTGGCCCAGGTTGGGGTCGGATGGTGCCTGGCAGCCAATGCTGGCAGCGCAGGGGGTGGATATTGCGCCGCTCAGACCGGCCAACTGCGGCTTTGAGGTGGCCTGGAGCGAGCATTTCCGGGAAAAATTCGCCGGCGCCCCACTGAAATCAGTGGTGCTGTCGTTTGCCGATGGCAGCGGCAAGGAATACCGCAAGCAAGGCGAGTTCGTGGTCAGCGATGCCGGGGTGGAGGGCAGCCTGATCTACGCCCATGCGGCCGCCTTGCGTGAAGAGGTGGCCAGGCAGGGGCATGCCACCATCCATATCGACCTGGCGCCAGGGCGTGATCTGGCGCGGGTGCGGGCCGAAGTGGCCCATCCAAGGGGCTCGCGTTCGCTGTCCAGCCATCTGCAGAGCAAGCTGGGTATCACCGGCGTCAAGGCCGGCCTGCTGCGCGAGTGTCTGAGCAAGGAGTCATTCAATGACCCCGTGCGTCTGGCAGAGGGCATCAAGGCCCTACCCATCACCCTGGGCGAGCCGCGCCCCTTGGCAGAGGCCATCAGCACGGCCGGTGGCGTGCGGTTCGAGGCCTTGGAGGGTGGCCTGATGCTGCGCCAACTGCCCGGTGTATTCTGTGCAGGCGAGATGCTGGATTGGGAGGCGCCCACCGGCGGCTACCTGCTCACCGCCTGCTTTGCCAGCGGCCGCAAGGCGGGGCAGGGGGTGCTCGATTGGTTGGCGCGAGTGCGCTGACCGGCCCTGCTGCCTGCAACATAATGCACGCACCTGTCCCTTGCCTTGCAGTCTGCCGCCATCGCCCCCATCTGGCTGGTTGATTCCCTCTAACGCCGAGCCCGCCATGCACCAACCCGTCGACCTCGCCAAGGCTTATCGCCTGCTCAACCATGGCCCTACCGTGCTGGTTTCCAGCGCGCACGGCGAGCGCCGCAATGTGATGGCAGCAGCCTGGAGCATGCCGCTGGATTTCTCGCCACCCAAGATTACGGTGGTCATAGACAAGCACACCCTGACTCGTGAGCTTGTCGAGGCGTCGGGAGAGTTCGTGCTCAATATCCCAGGCCGCAGTCTGGCTCAGGCCACCGTGGCGGTGGGCAACCAGAGCGGCAGGGAGCTGGACAAGTTTGCCGAATACCAGCTGGCGACCTTTGCCGGCAGCCAGGTTGCGGCACCGCTGCTGGCAGGCTGCGTGGGCTGGCTGGAGTGCAGGGTGATGGCCGAGCCGCATATCCAGCAGGCTTACGATCTGTTCATTGCCGAAGTGGTCGCCGCCTGGGCAGACCCGCGCGACTTCAGCCAGGGACATTGGCATTTCGCACCGGGCCGTGAGCGCTCCATCCACTATGTGGCTGGCGGCACCTTCTTTGAGACCGGGGAGGCATTCCAGGTGCCCATGCCTTGAGGTCACTGCCGGCAACTCCGTATGCCGTGCAATACGGTGTTGTTGCTGGCCTCGTGAGGGCGGGGTGTGCGGACTAAATCGGGGGAAGCCTGCTGTATCAGGCTGCATTGGCGCTTAGCGCCAGGATTTTCCTGGCGCCAGCACAACCTGATATCAACAGTGAATGACTTGAGTCCATAACTAGGCGCTTAGGGCTGGGCCGCCCGTATCTGCTTGACCACGCTGTCGGCCAGCGCATTCGGTACTGGGATGGTCAGGTGGTACTGGGCGATCTTCCACTGGCCCGCTTCCTTGCGCAGTACCCCAGTACCCCGGCAGCGGCCCAGGTTGGCATTGTCCAGCAGCTCGTCAAAGAAGGCGTGGCTGCCGTCCGGTGCCAGGCTGATATGCCGCTCGGCCTGGGTGTAGGTCCAGCCACGACCCTTGTCGAAATGCGGTTTGGCGTAGGCTTTGAACTGCGCCACCGTCCAGCGCTCGCTGGCATCGGTGCCGATAAATACGCCATCTGCGGTAAACAGCGCGAAATAAGGCTCGAACTGTGCCTTGGCGGCAGCGCCGTGAAAACGATCCAGTACGGCACCGACATCTGCACGGTCATCGGCATGGGCCAGCGGGGCAATCAGCATAAGCAGGGTCAGTAGCAAATGGCGCAGCGAGGGCATGGCAGTTATCCAGGGTGATCAGGCTCTTAAACGCGTAGCAGTACCATCTTCAGCGGGTGCTTGCCATCATGGCTGGGGAAGTCGCCTTCCGGGGTGATCCATTCCACCTCGCGCACCGTGCGGCCGGCCTTGGCGGCGCTACGTTGCAGCAGGTCCAGCCAGGCATCGGCATCCACCTGGGCTACATTGTTGCAGCAGATGAGGGTGCCGCCTTCGGCGGTGGCCAGCAGGGCAGGCTTGAAAACCGAGGAGTAGTCGTTGACCAGATCCACCACGCCGAACAGGCTCTTGGCATAGCGGGGCGGATCCAGGAATACCAGGTCGAACTGCTTGGCTTCCAATTTGGGGAAGGGGGGCATGCGCTTGCCGCGCACCATGGTGGGCTGTCCCAGGCCCGACAGCTGGCGCACGGCGGGGAAGACATCGCTCTGCACAAAACGGGGGCGTATGGGCAGGTTGTTCAGGCGGGCATTCTGCTTGCCCACGCGCAGGCTGGATTCAGCGAAGTCCACATTCACCACGTGGCTGGCGCCGGCCTTGGCGGCGGCGATGCCGATGCCGCAGGTGTAGGCAAACAGATTCAGCACAGACTTGCCCTCGGCCTCCTGCATCACCCGACGGCGGCCGGCGCGCATGTCCAGGAACAGCCAGGGGTCCTGGCCGCCATGACGAGCCTGCACATGGTAGCTCACGCCCAGCTCCTGGAACTCGCGCGGCAGCATGGCGGCTTCCAGTTCATCCTCGGGCAGGGGGTTGCCTATGCGCGAGTTGGCGCCGCTGCGATCGTTGTAGACCATGGCGAGACCGGGGCTGGCGTGCTCGTAGAAGTCCTCGATCTCGTCCAGCTGGGCTGGGCTCAGGCTGCTGTGGAAAGTCTGCACCAGCAGCAGGCTGCCATAGCGGTCTATGGTGAGGCCGGCTTCACCTTCCACGCTGCCATGGAACAGTCGGTAGGCATCGGTGGCTTCACCGTGCAGGCGGGCCAGCAGCTCGGTACGGGCATCAAAGGCGGCTTGCAGCAGCGGGGTCAGGGTGGTGCTGGACATGAATACTCCGGGTCAAGCGCTGATACGCCGCATGGCGGGCCAGACGCTTCAATTAGATCAATCGATCATTTTAACCTGTCCGGCGCGGCTAACCACTTAATAATGTGGCGGAATCTCATGCTGGGGGCCGCCCTTGCTGCCGTCGGGCGTGCGCATCTGGTCGTTCAGGCGGCGTAGTTCCTGTGCCAGCCACTCCATTTGCTGCTGCTGGCGGGCGACCACGCGGTTCAGCTCATCCAGCAGGTCGTCCTGCAACGCCAGGCGGATTTCCAGTTCGGTAATGCGATCTTCCATGACCTACTCGCTTTCAAAAGACGGGCGGAGCTTACCGATTTTTGCTTAGCCGCGTAGCATTCCGGTCTTGATAGGTGAAAAGCATCGTTATGACCGAGAAGTACGACATCCGCCCCGACCAGTCCGTTGAGTTGCTCAAGGCGCTGCACATCCTGACCCGCGACGGCAAGCTCAACCAGGACAGCCGGCGCAAGCTCAAGCAGGTCTACCACCTGTTCCACTTCATCGAGCCCCTGCTGCAGGCGGCGCTGGCCGTTCATCCCGATATCCGGCTGGTGGATCACGGTGCCGGCAAGTCCTATCTGGGTTTTATCCTGTACGACCTGTTCTTCAAGGCACAGGCGCCCGACGGCCTGATCTACGGCATCGAGACCCGCGACGAGCTGGTAAGCCGCTCGCGCGAGCTGGCCGACAAGGCGGGCTTCAAGGGCATGCGCTTTCTCAATCTGTCGGTGGCCGATTCGATCAGCTCCAGCGAGCTGCCTGAGCGCATAGACGTGGTGACGGCCCTGCACGCCTGCAATACCGCGACCGACGATGCCATCCGCTTTGCCCTGGCCAAGGGGGCGCAGAGCATCGTCCTGGTGCCTTGCTGCCAGGCCGAGGTGGCGGCTGCGCTGCGCAAGCACAAGGGCAGCATGCTGGCCAATCCGCTGACCGAGATATGGCGGCATCCCATCCACACCCGTGAGTTCGGCAGCCAGCTCACCAATGTATTGCGCTGCCTGCAGCTGGAGGCCCATGGCTACCAGGTGACGGTGACCGAGCTGGTGGGCTGGGAGCATTCGATGAAGAACGAACTGATCATTGCCCAATACCAGAACCGGCCGCGCAAGCAAGCCGCCCAGCGGCTCAACGCTGTGCTGGCCGAGGTGGGCCTGCAGGACATGCAGGAGCGCTTCTTCGTGCCGGCGCTGTAGCTGGGCAGGTGACGGTACCGCTACGGAGCGGGCAGGCTGCGGCCATGGTGCAGGCGGCTGATCTCCATCCGTCGCGGCTTTGGGCACTTTATCGCAGCAGTGGGCGAGTGGCCGGTCCGCACAGTAGAATGGTTAGCTCCTGACAAGCTCGGAAGCCGCCGCAATGAATGACGCACTGCGCGATACACTCGCCATCAACCCGCTGCTGCAAGATTGGCACACGCCCTATGGCCTGCCCCCGTTCGATCAGGTCAATGCCGGGCATTTCATTCCAGCCTTTGATCTGGCCATGCCGGCCCACTTGGCCGAACTGGATGCCATCGCCAGCCAGGCTGCGCCCGCCAGTTTCGACAATACCGTGGTGGCTTTCGACGCTGCAGGTCGTCTGCTCACTCGCATAGAGCTGCTGTTCGACAATCTTTCCTCCAGTGAGACCTCGCCGGCCCTGCAGGAGGTGGAATTGATCATGGCGCCGCGTATTGCGGCGCATAAGAACGCCATCTATATGCATGCCGCGCTGTTCAGCCGCATAGACGCGCTATACGGCCAGCGTGCCGAATTGGGCCTGGATAGCGAGCAGCTGCGCCTGCTGGAGCGCATCCACCTGGATTTCGTCCGTGCCGGCGCCAAACTGCCCGAGGACAAGCGCCAGCGCTATGGCGAGGTGATGGAGGCGCTGGCCGGCCTGTGCACCCGCTTTACCCAGAATGTGCTGGCCGACGAAGCCGGTTTCTCGCTGCAGCTCAAGGATGCCGCTGATCTGGCTGGCCTGCCGGATTTCTTGCTGGCGTCGGCCCAGGGCGCCGCCCGCCAACTGGGCCTGCCCGAAGGCAGCCATGCCATCACCCTGTCGCCTTCGCTGGCAGAACCCTTCCTGACGTTCTCCTCGCGCCGCGATCTGCGTGAGACTGTCTGGCGCGAACGGGTGGCCCGTGGCGCCCATGCCGGCGAGCACGATAATCGCCCCCTGGCCGCCCAGATCATGGTGCTACGGCAGGAGCAGGCTGCGCTGCATGGCTATGCTAGTTATGCCGACTATGAGCTGGTGGACCGCATGGCCGGCAAGCCGGCCGCCGTGCACGATCTACTGAGCCGCGCCTGGGAGCCAGCCAAACGCAAGGCTGAGCAGGACCGTCTGGCGCTGACCGAGATGGCCCGCTCGCTGGGTGAGCCGACCCCGATCGCAGCCTGGGACTGGCGCTATCTGGCGGAGAAGGTCAGGCAGCAGCGCTACGATCTGGACGATGCCGAGATCAAGCCCTACTTTGCGCTGGAGAACATGATCACCGCCATGTTCGACTGTGCCGGCAAATTGTTCGGCGTACGTTTCGTGGAACAGAAGGGCATACCGCTTTACCACGCCGATGCCCGCCTGTGGGAAGTGCGCGACCGCGCTGATCAACTGGTTGGCCTGTTCATTGGCGACAACTACGCACGGCCCAGCAAGCGCAGTGGCGCCTGGATGAGCATCTTCCGCAGCCAGAGCGGTATCGCTGGCGGCACACTGCCCATCGTCATCAACAACAACAACTTTGCCAAGGCCGATACCACGCTGCTGAGCGCGGATGACCTGCGTACCCTGTTCCATGAATTCGGCCACGGCCTGCATGGCCTGCTGTCGCAGGTGCGCTATGAGCATCTGGCCGGTACCCAGGTGCTAAGCGATTTTGTCGAGCTGCCCTCGCAGATATTCGAGAACTGGGCCGACGAAGAGTCCGTGCTCAAGCAGCATGCCCGGCACTACCAGACCGGCGAAGCCATTCCCGCCGCGCTGCTGCAGAAACTCAAGGCGGCACGCCAGTTCAACCAGGCCTGGGCCACCATCCAGTATGTCGCGCCGGCCCTGATAGACATGGCGCTGCATTCGCTGCCCAATGGCACCGAGGTGGACGTTGCCGCCTTCGAGGCCGAGCAATGCGCGGCGCTGGGGGTGCCCGAGGACATCGGCCTGCGCCACTACCTGTCGCATTTCCAGCACTTGTTTGCCGGCCCCGGCTATGCCGCTGGCTACTATGTCTACATGTGGGCCGAGGTGCTGGATGCCGATGGCTACGACGCCTTTGTCGAAGCCGGCGACCCCTTCCATGCCGAGACGGCGGAGCGGCTGTACCGCCATATCTACAGCGCAGGCAACAAGCAGGAGCCTGCCGCCGCCTACCGGGCCTTCCGCGGTCGCGACCCCAAGGTAGAGCCCATGCTGGCCAAGCGTGGCCTGATCTGATGATGCGGCCGGCCGATTACGCCCAGGCGCAGCTCGATTGCTACAACCAGCTCGACCTGGAAGGCTTTCTGGCCCTCTATGCCGATGATGTGGTGGTGCATGAGTTTCCCGCTACGCCGGTGCTGGAGGGCAAGGCTGCCCTGCGCGAACGCTATGGCCGCATCTTGTTCCCGGGTTCCACCGTGCATGCCGTGGTGACCCAGCGCATAGTGGTGGGCAATCGCGTCATCGACCATGAGCAGATCACTGGTCACCCCATCATGGGTGAGGCTGCGCTGGTGGTGATCTACCAGGTGGGGGCGCAGGGTATAGAGCGGGTCTGGTTCATGCGCTGAGAGGCTGGATTGCACTCAAGCCATAGCGGGGCGTGACGGACAGCGCAGACGCCAGGGCGACCCTGGCGCTGCCTGATACGGCGGCGCTCCCTTGATGGTATTGCCCATCCTCCGCCCTTGGTTAGTCCGGCGCCGGCGCACTACACTGGGCGGATAGGTTTGCCGTCGGGGAATGCCATGAACGCTGAATCACCCTTGCACAAGCTGCTGGCTGCCGTGCCGTTATTCCATGAGCTGACGCCTGACGAGCTGGCTACCTTTCTGAGCCATTGCCGGCAGGAGGAAGTGCCGGCCGGCTATGTGCTGATCGAACAGGGTGAGCGTGGCCGGCATCTCTATGCGGTGATGAGTGGCGGCCTCAAGGTCAGCCGCAAGGCGGGCGAGGCCGAGCCGGTGCAACTGGCGGTACTCCGGGCCGGCGATGTGTTCGGTGAGCTGGCCCTGGTGGATTTCGGCGAGCGCTCGGCTTCGGTGACCACGACCGAGCCCTGCCGCCTACTGCGTTTTGATCGACTGGACGTGGTCAAGCTGCCACCCATGCTGCTGGCCAAGCTGTACCGCAATGTGGGCACGCTGATGGCCGGCCGCCTGCGGGAGACCAACAGCCTAGTCAGCGTACTGCTGGCGGAGAAGGCACCTGCTGCGGTGGCGGCGGACGATGAGACTCAGGGCAGCGGCTTTGCACTGCCCCAGCAGCGCACAGTCATTCGTCGCTGAAACACCCGGCCTGCCACGGATAGGTCTACCTTATCGGCATGGACATGCAGGCATGGGAGGTGTGGCATGAAAACCGTTTTCCTGGGCGGAATGGCCCTGCTGGTACTGTGGCAGTCCGACGTGCAGGCGGCCAGCGTGGACAACGGCCGCCATGTGTTCGAGGGCAACTGCGCCGTGTGCCATGGCACACCGCCCGATAATCTGATACGGCCCAAGGTGATGATAGCGGCGGATAATCCCAACGCCATACGCAATGCCTTCAATATCCAGCCGCAGATGAGCTTTCTCAATGGTGCCTTCACCGACAGCGAATTGCGCGACATTGCCAAGTATCTTGCCAAGCCCACCACCACGGATTCCGATCGCTTGTTCGATTGGGGGCAGGCAACCTATCCCGAGCTGCTGAGTGGCGTACCGCTGGTTGGTACCGCACTGGGCTACTACTATCGGTATTATCCGATCACCAATGTCTATGTGGGCACGCAGAACCGTGACGTTTTTTTCTATGACCCCAGCCAGCCTGGCGACCCGCTCAACTTGGGCAGCATGGACAGCTTCCTGCTGCTGGCTGAGCCGGCGGGTTACTGAGGTTGGGCTTGCAAGCCTCACCTGCCTGTTGTTGACCCTGGCCTGGGTACCAGCCCGCGCCGCCGACACCGGTGTACCCGCGCCTGCGCTCCGGCTGCTGGATGGCCAGGGACGCCAGCATGATCTGGCGGGCTTGCGTGGCAAGGTGGTCTACCTGGATTTCTGGGCCTCCTGGTGCGGGCCCTGCCGTCAGTCCTTTCCCTGGATGAATCAGCTGCAGCAACGGCATGCCAAGGACGGCCTGGCGGTAGTAGCCGTCAATCTCGATACGGAAGCCAAGGATGCAGCGACCTTTCTGGCGCGCTACCCGGCCAGCTTCAGCGTGCTGTACGACGCCGCCGGCGCCAGTGCCAAGGCCTGGGGCGTCAAGGCCATGCCCAGCAGTTACCTGATCGATAGGCAGGGGGCCATTCGTAGCCGCCATATTGGTTTCCGCCCCAGCAGCGCCGCTGAACTCGACGCCCAAATCGCAGCCCTGCTGCAAACCCCCTGAGGACCTTGCATGCGTATCTGCCTGTTACTGAGCATGACCCTGCTGGCTGGCTGCGCCACCGTGCAGCCCTGGGAGAAAGGCCACCTGGCCAAGCCCATCATGGCATTTGACCCCGATCCGCTGACGGCACGCCAGCACAAGCAGATCTACACCAGCAAGGAAGCCGCCAGCGGCGGCCAGGGCGTGGGCACGGGGGGCTGTGGATGCAACTGACACCAGACCTGCAGACCGACCATGCCATCAGCCATCCGCTGGGCTTGTTGACGGCCGCAGCCCTGGCCCTGATGCCGGCCACAGCCCAGGCAGTGGCGCCACCTGATAGCACTAGCGTGACGGTGAGCTACCTCAGCTACCAGGATTACGATGCCCAGCGTGATCGCATGCAGGTGCATGCCCCGCAGCTGCACCTGCGTACTGCGCTGGGCGAGCGTTTTGGCCTGGAGATGGCGGCCACGGTGGAGACCATGTCGGGTGCTTCCCCGGAGTTCCACAATGCGCTCAGTGGTGCCTCCGGTAAGGGCATAGCCGACCGTCGGCGCGCTGCCGATGCCAAGCTCAGCCACTATTTCGACAGGGTGGTGCTGGGCTTGGGCCTGGCCTATTCGGATGAAGACGACTACCGCTCACGCGGAGCCGGCTTGGATGTGCAGTGGCTGAGCGAGGACCAGAACACCACCCTGGTGGCAGGGCTGGGTAGCAGCAGCGACCATATCAGTGCTACCGACCGGCCGCTGATACAGCAGCGGCGCCATGGCAAAGAGGCCATGCTGGGGCTGACCCAGGTGTTGTCGCCGGTGGCCATCGTGCAAAGCAATCTCACCTACAGCCGTGGCCATGGTTATTTTTCGGACTCCTACAAGGCGCTGGACCGACGGCCCGACAGCCGCCACCAGCTGGCCTGGCTAACCCGATACCGGCATTACCTGCCGGCTCTGCAGGCTGCCGTGCATCTGGACTACCGTTACTATCGCGACAGCTGGGGTGTCAGGGCGCACAGCCTGGAGACCAGCTGGTACCAGCCGGTAGGCGAGCGCTGGCTGTTGCAGCCCAGTCTGCGTTACCACAGCCAGGCTGCTGCCCGCTTCTACAGCGATCGTTTCCCGCCTGCACGCTTCAATACGCTGTATTCGGCCGACAGCCGGCTAGGCGCGTTGGGCGCCGTCACGGTGGGCCTCAAAGCCAGCTGGCACTACAGCGCGCAGACCACCGTGGCACTGCTGGCCGAGCACTACCAGCAGCGTGCCAGCTGGCATGCCGGCGGGCAGGGCAGCACCGCAATGATGCCGTTCAAGGCCAACTGGCTATCGCTGGGGGTGGGCCATCGCTTTGAGTGAAGCCGACGCCTGCCACCGCTTTATCTTCCGGGCCATGGCCTGTGACAACGAGCTGCAACTGGTGGGTGAGGCTGCTGCCGCTGCCCGTATGGCCGAGCAGGCCATGGCCGAGGTCCGCCGCATCGAGGCCAAGTACTCGCGCTACCGTGCCGACAGCGTGGTGGCGCGCATCAACGGCGGTGCCGGTGGCGAGCCGGTGGCCATAGATCTGGAGACCGAGCGCCTGCTGGACTATGCCCATGCAGCCTGGCTGCAAAGCAGCGGGCGATTCGATATCACCTCGGGTGTGCTCAGGCAGGTGTGGGATTTTCGTAGCGCCCGGCTGCCCAACGGGGCGCGGCTGGCCCAAGCATTGCAGCGCATAGGCTGGGACAGGGTGGAGCGCGGCCCCGGCTGGGTGCGCCTGCCCGAGGCCGGCATGGAACTGGATTTTGGTGGCTTCGGCAAGGAATATGCTGTCGATAGCGCCGCCGACCTTTGTCTGGCGGCGGGCTGGCGCCAGGGGCTGGTCAACCTGGGCGGCGATCTGCGGGTGTTGGGGCCGCAAGCCGATGGCAGGCCTTGGCGCATCGGCCTGCGACACCCGCGTGCGCCTGAGCAAGTCTTGGCAACCGTGCTGCTAAGCGAGGGCGGCCTGGCCAGCAGCGGCGATTATGAGCGCTACATGGATGTGGCAGGCCGCCGCTATTGCCATATTCTGGACCCGCATACCGGTTATCCCTCGCAGGGCTGGCAGGCGATCAGTGTGACAGCCGCGCGCTGTCTGCTGGCGGGTACGGTCAGTACGGTGGCCATGCTGCATGATGCTGCTGGCGGCCTGGATTGGCTGGAGCGCTGTGGCCAGCCCTATCTGGCCGTGGCGGGCGATGGCAGCGTGCATGATGGCTTTCCGGTGCGGCAGAATGTGCACGAAGGCCCCTCTAAACCGCTGCCAGCCACGCAAAGCTGAGACGGCCACCTTGTTTGGGTACTACACTACCGCTACAGATCCTCCATTGGGGACATCCATCACCTGCGGCTTCGCCGTGCGCTACCGCGATAATGCGGGCCGGCGGGCACTGCGCCAATTCTTAAGGAGTACGCTTACATGCGCCTGAACCGCACCCTGCTGCTAGGCTGCCTATCTGGTTTGTTGATGACGTCCACGGTATTGGCCGATGTGCTTGACCGGGTCAAGAGCAAGGGCGTGCTGACGGTAGGCGTGGTCATCGACCCGCCATTTGGCATCAAGAACAAGAATGGCACGCTCTCAGGCTACGACGTGGATTTCGCCATCGCCATTGCCAAGAAGCTGGGCGTCAAGCCGGTGATCCTGGAGCTGGACACGGATGAGCGTGTCAACGCCCTCAATACCAACAAGATCGACATCCTGACCGCCTACACCAAGACGGCCGAGCGGGAAAAGCAGGTCAGTTTCAGCTACGGCTATTTTGTGACCGGCCAGAAGTTCGTGGCCAAGCTGCGCAAGATACAGACGCTGGACGACGTCAAGTCCCTGTCGGTGGGCGCCATCCGCGACACTACCTCGGAGAAGCTGGCCAAGAAGGAACTGGCCGGCACCACCATCATCAGCTTCACCGATGTGGACGAGGCCTTTCGCTTCCTGCAGCAAGGCAAGATCGATGCCATCACCTATGACGAGCCCATCCTGGCCGCCAAGCTGTTTGCCATGCCAGGCAAGCAGCAGTATGAGATCAGCCCGGTATCACTCTCCACCAAGGCCTATGGCCTGGCAGTGGTCAAGGGAGAGAAGCGGCTGGTTGGGGTGATCAACGACACCCTGTCCGAGCTGGAAGACAGCGGCGAAGCCGCCCGTATTTTCGAGCGCTGGTTCGGCCCGACCTCCAGCGCGCCGCTGCAGCGCATATTCAAGATACAGAGCTGATCCAGTCACGCTGGGCCGGGATGGCGGGAGAGTGCCGGATTGCTTATCACAACGAGCTTGCCAGGTGCTAGACCGCCTAGTCTCTATTCGGTGGGTAAACCGCGAGGGTACCGTGCTGCGCCAGCAAATAGGTGTGCCACCGCCGACTCGGGATGAATTTGCGGCTGAGCTCATCCACCTCGTAGGCGCTCATGGGGCCAATGGCACCGCGTTCAAACGGTGCGTAGGCGAAGACATGGTTGGCCAAATCTGTTAACCAAGCGTGAACCTCGCTTTCCCAGGCAATCATGCCGGGGTCCGTGTTGTCGGGGTAAGCACCTACTGGATAGACTTGTCCAAGTGAGCCTATCGGTAGGCCGGCGTAAACCCAACTTCCAGCCTCATCATTTACGGTGTAGGTTGAGAAGGCTATTCGTGTGTCAGCAGCAGGAAGCTGAGCCACACCAAACCGGGCTAAGGGCTCGGTAGCGGTAGATACAGCCTGCTGATCGGGTTCTATATCGTTACGTGTATAAGGCCCAGTCAGCCGGGGCCATCGCCAGATGATCCCCTGTACTTCGGCAAATACGATGGTATTGGCTGGCCAATACATCAGCAGATCCAGACTGCCGCCGCACCATGCTTCCGGATGGGTGAAAATGGCTGAAGCGGGGGGCGATGGCATCAAGCAACCTGCTTCAACTTCTCGCCTTCCACCAGCACGGTATTCGTGCCATCGCTGAGCCACAGCTGACCATCCTGCAGGGTTGCCTGCAGCTGCATGCCGCGCTGATTCATGGCGGCCAATTCCGCCAGGGTTTCCGGGCTGATGCTGATCACGCTGAGATTGTCCAGTCGACCCAGCTTGCCCTCCATGCCTTTCCACCAGATATCGGCAGCACGGCCGCCGTAGCTGTAGACCCATACCTGATCGGCACGGCCGCAGGACTGGCGCAGCCTGCGCTCGTCCGGCTCGCCCAGGTCTATCCACAGTTCGATCTCGTCGGCATAGCTTTTCTGCCAGAGCGCGGGTTCGTCATTGTCGCTGGCGATATCACGGGTAAAGGTCAGCCGTTCGCTCGCGTGCAGCACAAACACGGCCAGGCGCAGCATCAGCCGCTCCAGTGTTTCGGATGGATGCTGAGCCAGGGTCAGGCTGTGGTTGGCGTAGTAGCCGCGATCCATGTCGCTGATGGAGATGTCGGCTTTATGTATGGTGGCCTTGAGTGCCATGGCAGGTATGCAGTCGATTTGAGAAAGGCGCGAGTTTAGCCCTAGTGGGTGCCAAAGTCGCAAAGCTGGCCCAGATATTTTGTACTGCCAGGCCGCTAGGCACTAGCCGGCAGCAGTAAGCGGCTTTGCTGCTGCATGGCGGGTATGGGCGCGGTGGCCGCCTGCATCGTAGGCATCAGATTGCGATGGAAGAACCCAATTCAATCAGATGCTTATGTTATGTATGCCTATGGCATAATGATATTGGCATGGTATTATCCGGTTTTCGGCAGCAGTCTGCTGCCAGCCACATTCATACGGCATGCCCTGTAAGGCAGGGGGCCGTACACAGAAGGATGACATCATGTTGAATACTGGAAACAAGCGTCGCGCTATGGTGATGGCCGGCTGGATGCTGTTGTCGCTGGCGGTGGAAGCGGCACCTGCAGCACCTGCACCGACGCCCGAGGCTGGCGTGGTAGTCATGCCCCTGACCCAACCCCCTCTCCGCGCCGATGCGGTATACCTGCCCGGCACCAAGCTGGCTGCCACGCTGCCTGCACCCGCCCCCAAGCTGGGTACCTGGTCCTACGAAGTGGAAGAGCTGGCGCGTACCCAAGGCTGCAAGGGCAGCGGCGCCTGGCTGACCGGCGGCGACAGCAGCGAACAGTACTATCGTATCCAGTGCGAGACCGGCACTGTGCTGCAGGCTACCTGCACGGCTTCCGGCCAGTGCTTGGTGGACTAACGACCACGCGGTTTACTGGGCGACTTGCCCTTGCCGCCACGTAGGTTGGGTTGCCTTGGCGGTGCAATACGGCCCACCGTGCCAGGGCCACCACCACCACGGGCATTGCCGCGAGGCGCCTGCAACTGGCGCTCCTCGGCCGTGGGATGGGGTACCAGATGCTGGCTGCCATTGCCTATCAGGTCAGCCCGTCCCATATTGCTCAGGGCTTCGCGCAGAATGGGCCAGTGCTTGGGATCGTGGTAGCGCAAAAAGGCCTTGTGCAGCTTGCGGCGGTAGGCATCGCGGACGATATCGACCTTTTCCGAGCTGCGGCTCAGCTTCTTCAGCGGATTGCGGCGGGTATGCCACATGGTGGTGGCCAGGGCCATCGGCGTGGGGGTAAAGGCCTGCACCTGGTCTGGGCGGAAGTTGTTCTTCTTCAGCCATAGCGCCAGGTTCAGCATGTCCTCATCGCTGGTGCCTGGGTGGGCGGCGATAAAGTAGGGGATCAGATACTGTTCCTTGCCAGCCTGCTTGCTGAAGCGATCAAACAGCTCGCGGAAGCGCTCGAAGGCATCCACCCCGGGCTTCATCATCTTGCTCAGCGCACCTTCCTCGGTATGCTCGGGCGCGATCTTGAGATAGCCGCTGACGTGATGGGTGACCAGCTCCTTGATGTACTCGGGCGAACGCACGGCAATGTCGTAGCGCAGGCCAGAGCCTATGGTGATCTTCTTCACCCCCGGTATGGCGCGTGCCTTGCGGTAGAGCTGTATCAGAGGTGCGTGATCGGTATTGAGGTTCTCGCAGATGCCCGGGTAGACGCAACTGAGGCGTCGGCAGGCCGATTCTATCTTGGTGTCCTTGCAGGCCAGCCGGTACATATTGGCGGTGGGGCCACCAATGTCGGTGATATGGCCTTTGAAGCCGCGGGTCTTGTCGCGAATTTCCTCGATCTCGGCCAGGATGGATTCTTCGGAGCGGCTCTGGATGATGCGGCCCTCGTGCTCGGTAATCGAACAGAAGGTGCAGCCGCCAAAGCAGCCGCGCATGATGTTGACCGAGAACCGTATCATCTCCCACGCCGGGATATGGGCGTTGCCATAGGCCGGATGCGGGTTGCGCGCATAGTAGAGGCCGTAGACGTGATCCATCTCCGGAGTGGTGAGGGGGATGGGAGGCGGATTGATCCAGACCTCGCGTTCACCATGCTGTTGCACCAGCGCGCGGGCATTGCCGGGGTTGGATTCCAGGTGCAGCACCCGGCTGGCGTGGGCGTAGAGTACTGGGTCGTGGGCCACTGCCTCGTAGGCCGGTATGCGCACCACGGTCTTGAGGCGGGCCTCCAGCTTGGCACGCACCCGCTCGGATTTGCTGACTATGCGTATGGCCTGGGTGCCCTCGGGCAGCACTTCGCCGGCAATCTGCTTGGGCTGTTCGGGCTCCATGGCATAGGGGTCGATGTGGGCGTCCACCCGGCCCGGGGTATCTACCGTGCTGGAATCTTCCTCGCGCCAGCTGGCGTCGGGCTTCCAGCCCAGTGGCGCCATGAAGGCGGTGCCGCGTATATCGCGCATGTCGCGCAGCTTCTCGCCTCGGCCTGCGCGCTGGGCGATCTCGACCAAGGCCCGTTCGGCGTTGCCGTAGAGCAGGATGTCGGCCTTGGCGTAGACCAGGGCGGACTGGCGTACCTTGTCGCTCCAGTAGTCATACTGGGCAATGCGGCGCAGGCTGGCCTCGATACCGCCTATCATGATCTGCACGCCGGGGTAGGCCTCGCGGCAGCGCTGTGAATAGATGGTGACGGCACGATCCGGGCGTTTGTCGGGCGCGCCGTGCGGCGTGTAGGCGTCGTCCGAGCGCGGCTTCTTGTCCGCCGTGTAGCGGTTGATCATCGAGTCCATATTGCCGGCAGTGACGCCAAAGAACAGCCTTGGCTTGCCCAGCGCCTTGAAGGCATCGGCCGAGTGCCAGTCCGGCTGGGCGATCACCCCTACCCGGAATCCCTGCTGCTCCAGCAGCCGGCCTATCAGCGCCATGCCGAAACTGGGATGGTCGATATAGCAATCGCCTGATACCAGGATGATGTCGCATTCGTCCCAGCCCAGCTCATCCATCTCGGCCCGGCTCATGGGCAGGAAGGGCGCAATGCGTCCCTGCGTGCCCCAGTAGCTGGGGTATTGATGGAGCGGAGTGGGTGTTGCGGTAACGGTCATTATGCGTAGTGCCGAGCTAGGTCAATCGACCATTGTCGCAGATTTGCGTATTTTTTTGAAAAACTTCTTTTTTTTCATCGAGATAGGGGTGCTTCGGTGTATGTGGTCCACATCAACGCGATTCGACTTTGCAACAGACACGACCAGTGGGCTGGGCATCTTGACAGCTTCAAGTGTAGTATCGCGCCCCGATCCAGTCGTGGGGCCGGGTTTTTATCTTAAACGCCAAATAAACCAATGACATAACGTCAAAGTCAGAGAGTGATTTTTCCTATGAAACGCCTATTTGTCCTAGCTGCCGCGCTGTTGTTGACTGCCTGCGCTACCCAAACTCCGGTCTATCAGCCGTCGATCGCCAATGTGCAAAAATTGAACGCCTTGCAGCCGCTTAAAGTGGGTGAATTCCGGGTTGCTGATCCCAAGCTCGACAGCATAGGTCTGCGTGGTTCATCCATGCGTTCGTCGGTGGGTAGCAACTACGGTGACTACATCAAGCAGGCGTTGGGCCAGGATCTGGCGCTGGCAAAGAAGCTGGAGCCCGCTGCTTCGACCGAGATCAGTGGCGAGTTGTTGGCACATGACATTGATATCTCCGGGTTCTCCACCGGCAATGGCAAGATCAAGGTCCAGTTTGTGGTCAAAAAGAACGCTCAGGAAGCCTTCCGCAAGCAGATATCCGCCGAGTCACAGTGGGAGTCGTCCTTTGTTGGTGCCGTGGCCATTCCTCGCGGCATAGAAAACTATGCGCTGCTGCTGCAGCGCCTGTTTGCCAACCTGTATGACGACGCTGATTTTATTGCTGCGACCAAATAAGGAGAGACCAAGCATGACCTTGTTTACCCGTACCAAGTCGTTGTTGATCGCGGGCCTGGGCCTGTTGCTGGGTGCCTGTGCCCACCCTATCGTCCTGGTGCCCAACGACGCTACTACCCTCCCTGCGGTCAGCAAGATCAACAAGCAGATCGCTTATGTGATTACCCCTGCACAGCGTACCTTGGAAGTCACCACGCCAGGCGGCGGCGGCGACAAGGTCCGTTACGTCCCCTACCGCGATCTGGAAGTACCTATCTACAAAGCATTGTCCGACGTGTTCCCCAAGGTGCAGGTAGCCGCTTCCGTTGAAGAGGCAAACAAGTTGGCGGGTGTGGATTACGTACTGGTGCCTACGCTGCAGACGACCTCCTCTTCGAACAGCGCCTTCACTTGGCCTCCTACGGACTTCTCGGTCACCATTTCGTCCAAAGTGGCCGATATCCATGGTCAAGCGGTGTGGGAGGGCAGCGTGACCGGCAATGGCCACGCCGAGTTCAGCGAGTTCAAGCGCGATTTTCCGCTGGCCGCCCGCCGTGCCTCGGCTGATGCACTGCAGAAGTTCCGTGCGCAGCTGGCCGCGGCGGCAGCGCTGCGTGATGGTGCGGCAATGCCTGTCGCCGCCGCTGTGCAGGTCAGCCCGCTGGCCGCCGAGACCCAGCAGCCGGTTGCTCCTGCTGCCGTAGCAGCGCCGGCACCTGCTGCTGTACTTGCTAAGCCAGTGGAAGCAGAGGCCGCGTCTGAACAGCAACTGGCCAACTTGGCCAAGCTGGAGGAGTCCAAGTTGCGCCAGGGGCCCGCGTCGTACGAAGTGGAGCAGATGGCCAAGGCGGCTGGTTGCGAAGGTAGTGGAGCCTGGGTGGTCAGCAGCGATGCATCGGGCGAGACCTACAAGGTCAGTTGCAAGACCGGCAAGCCTTACCTTGCTGCTTGTGCCAAAGGTAGCAACTGCTTGGCGCTATAAGGTATTCGACCGGCCCGTTTGAATGATAGGGTCGGTCTTTGGCTAGCCAGCAAGGGCGGACCAAGGTCCGCCCTTTTCTATGGCTGCGCCTACCTGCGACAGGGGTGTGATGCAAGTTCAGGCTGGGCGAATGGATGCGAGCTGCTTGGCAATAGCTGGGTACTCCAGCATATTGCGGGCTGGTCATCTACCTGTTCCTCAGAAATTCATGAGCCTGCATCTATCCCTCACGGCCGCCCGCAACCTTCATCTGGCAGCACAGGGCCTGCTAACGCCCAATCGGCGCAAGGCCAGCAAGGCGGATGTGCTGGCGGCCATCCAGCGCATGGCGTTGCTGCAGATTGATACCATCAATGTGGTGGCCCGCAGCCCCTATCTGGTGCTGTTCAGCCGGCTGGGGCAGTACGATCCGGCCTGGCTGGAGCAACTGCTGGCCGAAGGCCGGCTGTACGAATATTGGGCGCATGAAGCCTGCTTCGTGCCGACCGAGGATTACGGTCTGCTGCGCCACCGCATGCTGGATCCGGCCGGCATGGGCTGGAAATTCTCGGTGCGCTGGATGGAGACCCACAAGGCCGAGATTGAAGCCTTGCTGGCGCATATTGCGGCGCAGGGGCCGGTGCGCTCGGCTGATTTCGAACGCAAGGGGGGCGGCAAGGGTACGGGCTGGTGGGATTGGAAGCCGGAAAAGCGCCATCTCGAGGTGTTGTTCACTGCGGGCCGCTTGATGGTGGCAGAGCGGCGCAATTTCCAGCGGGTCTACGACCTGGCCGATCGGGTGCTCCCCGATTGGGACGACGCCCGCGACCTGCCTACGCCGGAGGCGGCACAGGCGCGCATGGTAAGCCGCAGCTGCCAGGCATTGGGCGTGGTCAAAGCCGGTTGGGTGGCCGATTACTACCGCTTGAAGCGCGGCAAATACGAGCAGGCCCTGCATGGCCTGGCCGACGCCGGGGAGCTGATTCCGGTGCGCTTGGAGGACAGCCGGCACGATGCCTATGTGCACCAAAGCCTTGCCCACCTGCTGGACGATGCCGTTGCCGGGCGCTTGCAATCCACGGTCACCACGCTGCTGTCGCCGTTCGACCCGGTGGTATGGGATCGCAAGCGGGCAGCAGAGTTGTTCGATTTCGACTACCGCATCGAGTGCTATACCCCGGCAGCCAAGCGCAAGTACGGCTATTTTGTGTTGCCCCTGCTCAGCCGGGGGCGGCTGGTGGGGCGTGTAGATGCCAAGGCCCATCGCAAGGACGGGGCGTTCGAGGTCAAGGCCTTGTTCATCGAACCTGGCGTGCGTATCAGCCAGCGCCTGCTGGGCGATATCGGTACGGCCTTGCAGCGATGCGCCACCTGGCATGGTACGCCCCGGGTACAGGTGCAGGATGCGCCCCTGGGCTTGGCAGAAGCATTGGGGGCCTGTATGGATACTCATCACTGATGGTGGGCGCTTCTCTGGCGCTCCCTGGCTGTATCCACACATCCCAACCTCACAGAAGCTTGAGTTATTGGTTTGTTCTGCCCAACACCGAGTACACCACCATGATACGTATTTACACAGGCCTGTCGGCCGCACTGCTGTCCATGGCCACCCAGGCCGCTACACTGGAGCTGGGCGTCGGTGCCAGCGCCATCAGCCTGCCGGACTACCGTGGTAGCGATGAGCAGCGTGCCTATCTGCTGCCGGTTCCCTATATCAGCTACCGCAGTGAGCATCTGGAGGTGTCGCGCACCGGTCTGCGGGGCAAGCTGGCGCTGAGCGAGCGGGCCGAGCTGGATCTCAGCTTCGGCGCTACGCCACCGGTGCGGGCAGGCCGCAACCAGGCTCGGCTGGGCATGCCGGAGCTGGACCCGATGCTGGAGGTTGGCCCCTCGCTGCGCTATCGACTGAGCGCCACGGATGCGGCTGTCCGTACTGAGTTGGTACTGCCGGTCAGAGCAGTCATCGGCTTTGACGACTGGCGTACCCGGCATCGCGGCAATCTGCTCAACCCCCGCCTGGCGGCCGACTGGAAGCTGGGGCAGGGTGACGAAGCCTGGAAGCTGGGCGGCTCACTCGGTGTGCTGGTGGGTGACCGCGATCTGCACCAGTATGTTTACGGGGTTGCACCGCAGTATGTTCGCCCGGGCCGCGCCGCTTATGATGCGCGCGGTGGCTACGGCGGTACGCAGCTGACCTTCAGTGCCAGCCGTGACCTGGGTGATTATTGGCTGGGGGCCTTTCTGCGCACCGATCACCTGGCTGGCGCCCGGTTTGCCGATAGCCCTTTAGTGCGCCGGGATAACAATGTCAGCGCGGGTATCACCTTGGTCTGGCGTTTCTATCGCCGCAACTGAGCCGGTGCCGACTGCTGCGCTGCACATTTGCAAGCGGCCAGTGGCCGGTTAGGATGCGGGATTCCAACCCGCACGAGCAGCACATGGCCAAGGACGAAAGCAAGCAGGCCGCATTGGCCCAGGCGCAGCAGTGGCTGCAGCAGCACCAGGTGAAATACCTGTTGGCGCAGTTTGTGGATATCCACGGTGCGGCCAAGACCAAGGTGGTTCCCGCCCGCCATCTGGACATGATCACCCATACCGGCGCCGGCTTCTCTGGCTATGCCATATGGGGAACCGGCATCGCCCGCAACGGCGGTGACTACTACGCTCGGGCCGATCTCGACACCCTGGCGCTGGTGCCCTGGCAGCCCGGTTATGCCCGGGTGGTAGGGGACGGCCATGTGCACGGCCAGCCGCATCCCCTGTGTTCGCGGGTGCTGCTCAAGCAACAGCTGGCCAGGCTGGCGGTACGTGGCTGGACACTCAACACTGGGCTGGAGCCGGAGTTCATCCTGCTGCGCCGGACTGCCGATGGCGACTACCGGCCGGCCGACGAGCTCGATGTGCTGGACAAGGCCAGCTATGACTACAAGGGCCTGTCGCGCGAGGCCAACCGGGTGTTCCTCGAACGGGTGACCGAAGCCATGGCAGCCGTTGGCGCTGACGTCTACCAAATAGACCACGAGGATGCGCCAGGACAGTACGAAATCAATTACGTCTATTCGGACGCGCTGACCAGCGCCGATCGCTATATCTACTTCAAGATGGCAGCCAGCCATGCGGCCGAGCAGTTGGGCATGCTGTGCAGCTTCATGCCCAAGCCGTTTGCCGACAGGGCCGGCTCAGGCCTGCATTTCCATCTTTCTATCGCTGATGCGACGGGCCGCAATCTGTTCGAGGATACGAGCGATCCGCAGGGGTATGGTCTCAGCTCACTGGGCTATCACTTCCTGGCCGGCATATTGCAGCATGCCCCGGCGCTCACCGCCATTTGTGCGCCCACCGTCAATAGCTACAAGCGGCTGGTGGTCGGCAACTCGCTGTCCGGCGCCACCTGGGCGCCAGCCTATGTGGCCTACGGCGACAATCGCACCGTGCTGGCACGCTGCCCGGGGGGACGCATAGAGTGGCGCCTGGCCGATGCTGGCGCCAACCCCTATCTGGTGACTGCCGCCCTGATTGCTGCCGGGCTGGACGGTATCAGCCGGCAGTTGCAGCCGGGCCGCAAGGTGGACGACGATCTGTATGAATACGATGAAGGCCAGCTCGAACGCGCGGGCATACGTCCTGTGCCGCAGAATCTGGGCGAGGCAGTCGCCGCCCTGGAGGCTGACCAGGTCATGCTGGAGGCGCTGGGGGCCGATTTTGTTGCCGAGTTCGCCAGGATCAAGCGCATGGAGTGGGTGGAGTACTCCCGCCATGTATCGGACTGGGAGCGTAAGCGCTATGCCGATTTCTTTTGAGGTAAGGCCCTATGCGGTATAGCAAGTACGGCCGTCAGGCTGGCAGGCCGGCGCTGGCCGTGGCATGGCTGCTGGCCACCAGCCTGGCTGCCCAGGCCGCCTGCCCCGATTACGATGGCCTGGCGGCTGCGCCAGCGGCGCCGCTGCCTGCCAAGCAGAGTTTCCGCCATGTGCGCAGCAGCGTGCTGGCCAGCGTGTATCGCCCCTGGCATATGGTGCACGACAGCCTGGTGGCGCAAGGCCAAGCGGCCACTGTGGTAGCCAAGTTCGACTACGACGCTGCGCTGCACAAGGATCTTGAGGACGAGCGTGTGCACGCCTACCTCTACGGTAGCGGCATGGCCGCCTGGGAATATCTGGGCAGCTGGCTGACGGACGACGATGGCAAGATCTCGATCGGTCTGGATGCCCGCCCGGTGGGGGAATACCGCTTACGCATGGTGGTGGAGGGCGATGGCTCGGTGGCAGAGGGCAACCTCAGTGTGGTGCAGCCAGGACGTGATGCGGTGCTGTTCGATGTGGATGGCACCTTGACGCTGAGCGACTTCGAGGCCTATGCCGATTACGCCGGCCTGGCCATGGCCGAGGCCTATGCACAGTCACCCCAGACTGTGCAGGCCTACCGGCAGAAGGGCTACCAGATCATCTACCTGACGGCACGCCCCTATTGGGTGACGCCCAAGGCCCGTAGCTGGTTTGCCAGCCACGGCCTGCTCGACGGACATTACCGCAGCAATGTCTACAGCAGTGGCCCTATCCCACCCAATACCGAGCAGCATAAGGCCGACTATGTGCGCTACCTGCGCGAGACGGTGGGGTTGAACATAGTGCGAGCCTACGGCAATGCGCTGACCGATATTGCCGCCTATGCCAGTGCCGGGCTGCCCAAGGCTGAAACCTGGATCATAGGCCCGCACGCAGGCAAGGAGCAGACCCGCGCGGTGGGCAAGGATTACCAGGCACACCACCGCACGGTGGTGGCGGCGACACCGCTGGCAGCCTGCAAGCGGTGATGCGCGACCTTAGAGCTTGTTCACGATTTTTCACCCTGTGGCGAGAAGATTGTGAACAGGCTCTAAGGTTTACCGAGCGCGACTAAGCCTGGCCGGATTTCGTCGCCACCCGCGCCCGTGCCGTGTGCAGTTTCTTGTAGCTGTCGAGCAGGCGCTGGTGCCGATCCAAGCCCTCCAGTTGCAGGCTCGTCGGCGTCAGGCCGTAGAAGCGTACGCTGCCGTCCACCGAGCCCAGCGCCGCGTCCATGCGCGCCGCGCCAAACATGCGGCGGAAATTGACCACGTAGTCGTCCAGTTCCAGCTCATCGTCCAGCAGCACTTCCAGCACGACATTGAGGGCCTGGTAGAACAGACCGCGCTCAACCGTGTTGTCGTTGTATTGCAGGAAGGCGCCCACCAGTTCCTGTGCCGCTTCAAACTGCTGCAAGGCGAGATGAATCAGCAGCTTCAACTCCAGCACAGTCAACTGGCCCCAGGCCGTATTCTCGTCGAACTCGATGCCGATCAAGGTGGCGATATCGCCGTATTCATCCAGTTCGTTGTTTTCCAGGCGCTCCAGCAGGTCGGCCAGGCTGGCATCATCCAGCTGATGCAGGTTCAGCACATCGGTGCGGAACAGTAGCGCCTTGTTGGTGTTGTCCCACACCAGGTCCTCTACCGGAAAAACTTCCGAATAGCCTGGCACCAGGATGCGGCAGGCTGTCGCACCCAGATGCTCGTACACTGCCATGTACACTTCCTGATCCATGTCTTCGAGTATGCCGAACAAGGTCGCGGCTTCCTCGGCATTGGAATCGTCTCCCTGGCCGGAGAAATCCCACTCCACAAAGGCGTAATCTGCCTTGGCGCTGAAAAAGCGCCAGGACACCACGCCACTGGAATCAATGAAGTGTTCCACAAAGTTGTTTGGCTCTGTCACCGCCTGGCTTTCGAAGGTGGGCTGAGGCAAGTCGTTCAGGCCTTCAAAGCTGCGCCCCTGTAGCAGTTCCGTCAGGCTGCGCTCCAGCGCTACCTCCAGGCTGGGGTGCGCGCCGAACGAAGCAAACACACCGCCGGTACGCGGGTTCATCAAGGTGACGCACATCACGGGATACACCCCGCCCAGCGAGGCATCCTTCACCAACACCGGAAAACCCTGCTCTTCCAGGCCCTGTATGCCGGCCACGATGCCGGGGTACTTTGCCAGCACGTCTTGCGGCACATCGGGCAGTGCGATTTCGCCTTCCAGAATTTCGCGTTTGACGGCCCGTTCAAAGATTTCCGACAGGCACTGTACCTGCGCTTCGGCCAGGGTATTGCCAGCGCTCATGCCATTGCTGCCGTACAGGTTCTCCACCAGATTGGAGGGGAAGTACACTACTTCGCCATCCGACTGCCGCACAAAGGGCAGGGAGCAGATACCGCGTTGCATATTGCCGGAGTTGGTGTCGTACAGATGCGTGCCAAGTAGCTCGCCATCGGGGTTGTAGACCGCCAGGCAGTGCTCATCGAGGATTTCAGCCGGTATTGCATCGTCAGGGCCTGGCTTGAACCAGCGCTCGTTCGGGTAATGCACGAAGGGGGCGTTGGCGATGTCCTGGCCCAGAAAGCTACTGGCATAGAAATGATTGCAGTTCAGCCGCTCGATGAACTCGCCCAGCGCCGATGCCAGTGCGCTGTCCTTGGTTGCGCCCTTGCCATTGGTAAAGCACATGGGCGAGTGTGCGTCGCGTATATGCAGCGACCAGACGCCAGGAACGATATTGCGCCAGGAAGCGATTTCAATCTTCATGCCCAGGTCGGCCAGAATGCCCGACATATTGGCAATGGTCTGTTCCAACGGCAGATCCTTGCCCGCGATATACGTGCGCGCCTCCGAAGCCGAATTGGGCATCAACAGCGCCTGGGCATTGGCATCGAGATTGTCCACCTCTTCAATCACGAACTCGGGCCCGGCTTGCACGACTTTTTTCACTGTGCAGCGTTCGATCGACCGCAAGATGCCCTGGCGGTCTTTGGCGGAGATATCTTCCGGTAACTCGACCTGTATCTTGAAAATCTGCTGGTAGCGGTTCTCCGGATCAACAATGTTGTTTTGTGACAGGCGGATGTTTTCGGTAGAGATATTGCGTGTGACGCAATACAGCTTGACGAAGTAAGCGGCGCACAAAGCCGAAGAGGCCAGGAAGTAGTCGAACGGGCCTGGCGCCGAGCCATCGCCCTTGTAGCGGATGGGCTGATCGGCCACCACCGTGAAATCATCGAATTTGGCTTCAAGGCGAAGCTTGTCGAGAAAGTTGACCTTAATTTCCATGAGAGAACTCCAAAATAGCGCCCCAAAGCCCCACTGCTACTGCCTGCCCACGACAGCGACTGGACGCCGTGGGCATTGCGCGCATTTCATGGAGGCCAGATGCCCCCAAGGCCGAGTGACGGGGGAGAGCCTGTTGTGAACTTGATTCGTTGCAAAGCCGAAGCCCATGCAGGTGAAGACTGGCTTCAGTGAGCCGCCCTCTCGAAGGGCGGGAACTTGATCAAGGGAGAGCCCGCTGATCCAGGCTGCGCTGATGTCCAGCGCCGGTGTCTTCCTGATGCCTGCTCAGTCTGCCACCACCCCTCCATGGCTTGAATCCATGGCCGGCGCTAGACATTCGATATGCGTAAGAAGCTGGGGGGGCGAAACTAGCCCGTATTTTTTCATGGTACTGTGATTCGGCGTGGATTGCACTTGCGGCATCACCCGATGGCCGGGCCAGAGTGGGCATGCAGTGTGGCTTTTGGGCACAGCCAGCAGCCGCACTTTGCTTGCCTTACGGTGTTGCGGATAGAGAAATTCTCCTTGTATATCAACGGTATGTGGCGTGACGGTTTTTCTCTTACACCTTGTGCGGCCTGGACGCCGCAATTTCTGGGTGTCGCGTTTTCAGGTCGTCTGCATTCAAGCGCTTGCTTTCATGCTCGCGTCATCTATCTTCTCCACACTCACCTGCTTCACCGCAAGGGTGAGACATTCAAATACAAACGGAGACACATCGATGACACGCCGCATATCGCTGGCCGTAGCGCTGGCCCTGGCGGGCAGCCTCACCGCCCAGGCCGCCTGCCCCGACTACACAACACCGCAGCAGGCGCCTGCCGCGCCCAAGCCGGCCAAGAAGAGCTTCCGCCATCTCGGCAGCAAGATACTGTCGGGACTCTACCAGCCCTGGCACATGGTGCATGACACGCTGGTGGCGCAAGGCCAGTCCGCCACCCTGGTGGGTAAGTTCGACTACGACGCCGTACTACACAAGGATCTGGAAGACGAGCGCGTGCATGTCTACCTCTACGGTACCGGCATGGCGGCCTGGGAATACCTGGGTAGCCAGATGACCAATAGCGACGGCAAGATCTTCGTCACCCTGGGCCCCCGGCCGGCCGGTGAATACAAGGTACGCATGGTGGTGGAGGGCGATGGTTCTGCCGTGGAAGGCTATCTGAGCGTGGTCGAGCCCGGCCGCGACACCGTGCTGTTCGATATCGACGGCACCCTCACCATCAACGATTTCGAGGCCTATGCCGACTACGCCGGCCTGAAGACCGCCGCTGCCTATTACTACGCCCCCGAGACGGTGCGGGCCTACCAGCAGAAGGGCTACCAGATCATCTATCTGACCGCCCGGCCCTACTGGGTGACGCGCGATGCCCGCGAATGGTTTGGCAAGCAAAGCCTGCTGGGCTGGCACTATCGCAGCAATCCCTATGGCGACGGCCCCATCCCGCCCAATACCGAGGAACACAAGACCAACTATGTGCGCTACCTGCGCGAGACAGTCGGCCTCAACATCGTCCGCGCCTATGGCAATGCCACTACCGATATTGCGGCTTATGCCAACGGCGGCATAGCCAAGGCCGAAACCTGGATCATAGGCCAGCATGCCGGCAAGGAGGGCACCCGCAGCGTTGGCGCAGACTACAGCTATCACTACAGCAGCGTGGTGGCGGCAACGCCGCCGGCGGCCTGCAGGCGCTAGGCAACCCCCGGGCAGCGGGCGTAAGCCCGTTGCCCAAGCGTCTGAATCAGGCGAGGGGAGCTTGGGTAATGTCGCGGCCTAGCAAGCGGCTACTCAATCTTGCCAGGCGTGCGTTGGCACGGCATTCCGACTCCAGCATGTTGTTCTGGTAGAGCGAGAGCCATCGCTGATCTGTTTCGTCGTAAAGTTGGTCGCGGACATAGCCTTCCTGATGGAAACCCGGTGACAGCGTGTTGCCCTGTGCCCTAGGGATGTCTTCCTAGACATAGGACACCAGTTTTTTTCAGCCGCGCATGGTTGAATGCCAGATCCAGTGTCAACAAGGCGGCTTCCAGCACCCATTCCAAGGCAGTGCGGGTGGTAACGGTCGCCTGCAACTGCTGTCCAAGCTGGGTTTCCAGGGCCTCCCTGGCGCCAGGAACCGACCAGGTACGACCCATGCGGCGGAGAAACGACCGGTCATTGAAGGCGCGCTGGATGAAATCGGCGCGACCACAGCAGAAGGGCCGCAGCTGTATATGGGGTCCGGTTATCACACTTGTCAGCGCGGTGTCGCTGGCGGCCAGTCCGCGCCGTACCAGTGGGCTGTCGTTACCCAGATACAGTGTCTGCGCAAACAATGGGCGAGCCCCGGCAGCGAAACCCAGGTCCATGCGCGCAATGGCCAGGGCCAGGCGAGCATCCAGGCTGTTTGGGTGTTGATCTGCTGCCTGCTTTAGCAGCTTGAGCCCTTGCTCATAAGATTTTGCCCCGAGCATTGCCTGGCACAGGTTGAGGGATGCCTCCAGGAAGCCGGGCGCCAACACCAGCGCGCTTTGCAGGCAATCTATGGCACCGGCGATGTCGGAAGTGGTCAGCAAGGCGCTGCAGAGAGTGTTCAGCAGGGCGGGCTGCGATCGCAGCAAGGGCCAGGTCAGGGCTTGCATATGCGCGATGGCTTCGCCATTGCGCATATGCTCGCTCAGTCGTGGTTTTGGGACCCCTGTCCGCGTGTGCTTTATGGAGTCAGAATGGCCTGAGTGGCTTGCATGCGTAGCGTGAAAGGCGCCCAGCCGCTAGGTGGATCCCATTCTCCGCTGCCTTCTAGTTGCTCCCCGACGATGGCATGAACCAATACACCATCGATACCTAGTGCCTGTAGGTGCCATGCCACCTGCCCCGCTGGGTTGATGCATAGCAGCGCTGTTGCGGAGGTGACCAGAAAAGCAAAAGGCGTGGTGGCGTCCGGAAAGTCGCTGGCGGGATACAGGTGACCAAAATACCCATCCAGCCCGATTTGGGATGTGGCGTGCGTGGCGGGATCAATGACAAATACACTTTGCCCGTAGCCTATGGCAACCAGACCATGCGAGGCATGGGTGGCAGAAAAACAGGTATGCCCTGCCGCCGCATCTATGTCGATGCGCAGTAGCGGCCTGCCCTGGTGTGTTATCCCTACCTGGGCCACAACAGCGCCCTGTGCTGACATGCTGCCCACGCGCAGTGCGGGTACGTGCTTCCAGTGGAGATCTTGCGGCTGAAGGAACAGGCTGTGCATGAGTAGGCCTTGTCGCATCGGTGGGTGCCCGTGATTCAGGCCGTGGTAACTGCCATCATGGCTCTACCTGCACCAGCAGCCTGTCCAGCAGGGTGTTGATCTGCTGTGCTTCATCCAGGCTCAGCCCGGTGGCGGCCAGCAGGGCAGGGGGGACGCTTTCGGCCCGTTGCCGAAGATCCTGGCCGGCAGGAGTCAGCATGATGCGGACCTCGCGTTCATTCTCGGCCCGCCGCTCGCGGCGTATCAGCCCCCCTTGCTCCAACCGCTTGAGCAGGGGTGTGAGGGTGCCCGAGTCCAGCAGCAAGCGCTGGCCCAGGGCCTTGACCGTCAGATCGTCACGCTCCCATAGCACCAGCATGGCCAGGTACTGCGGATAGGTCAGCCCCAGCTCGGCCAGCAGCGGCTGGTAGCAGCGGGTGACGGTGCGGGAGGCGGCATAGAGGCGGAAGCAGAGCTGGGCATCCAGCCTGAGCCAGTCGGGTTGCGCGGTCATGGTGTGTACTCGTTGGCAATGGCGGTAGGCCGGCATGATGCCGGCCTAAGCAGATTGCTTGTGATTCTATCGCCTTGGCGCCAGACCGGGCCGCCCTATCCTGGCGGTGCCCGGCCGGGCATTGGGGCATCAGGCTACCGTGATCTGCACATCCACATTGCCGCGGGTAGCGTGCGAGTAGGGGCAGATGTCGCGGTGGGCAATCTCGGCCAGCTCGGTGGCCACGGCACGATCAAGGCCGGGCAGCGACACCGTCAGGGCGGCGGTGATGCCAAAGCCGCCAGCGGCGCGAGGGCCGACGCCAACCTGGGCCGTTACCGAGGCCTGTTCGATCTTGATGCCTTTTTGGCGAGCCACGAAGCGGACGGCACCTTCGAAGCAAGCCGCATAGCCGGCGGCAAACAGTTGCTCGGGATTGGTGGCTGCGCCGCCGGGGCCGCCCATTTCACGGGGCAGGGCCAGCTTGGCCTGCAGTACGCCGTCGGACGATTCGATCTGGCCTTCACGGCCGCCGGTGGCAGTGGCTTGGGCGGTATAGAGCACTTGTACGGACATGGTGTTTTCCTTGCTGGGTTATCGATGGCACTGGGTGCCGCTTGGTGAGATGGAATATAGCTAGCAATTAAATTGTACACAATTTGATTGTAACTATCGTTCCGATAGCCATGGGGTAAAGCCTGTCTTGTGACCATGGCGCAAGGGAGGGCGCATCGTGCTTGCCTGGAGGGGGCACAGTGAAAACTGCCAAACCGTACGTTCAGGAAGGATTCAGCGCTGCGGCAGCAAACTGCGCTTCACAGGCAGCCACTGCGGCTGCATCAACGGAGGCAAGATCATGTTCAAACCGATTTCCATCCTGATACTGGCTGTGGCTTTGAGTGGCACGGCTGCGCTGGCTGACAACTCTTCCCGCGTGATCGTCGGCGGTGCCCTGGGCGGCGCAGCCGGGTCGGCCATCGGTTACGAGCTGGACGGCCGCAACGGCGCCATCGTAGGCGCTGCACTGGGTGGCGCCGTAGGGGCTGCAGTGGCACACCGCTCAGACCGCCGCGAAGTGGTGGTGCATCGCACCGAGTACCGCAATGTCTACCCGGTCCGATACTATGACGAGCCCCGCGTGGTGTACCGCCCCGTGCAGCAGGTGGTCTACGTGCCGGTAGAGCGGCACCGTGGTCATGGCAAGCATTGGAAGCACCATCGCCGGCACGGCCACGGCCATCATCACGGCCACCACGGTCGTTGAGCCAGACCGATTAAGCTGAGTTTGTCTTCTTCCAGCGCCTAAACTCGGGCGGCGCCACAAGGACACAAACATCAGCAGAGCCCGGTATCATTCGGGCTCGGCCCCGCCGCTTGCGGCGGGGCTTCTTTGTTTCTGGTCCCGCCATGCCCGTATCGAATCGCCCCCAACCGCTGGAACGCATCCTGCAATCGCAAGGCTTTGGTAGCCGTAAGACGGCCCGCGCCCTGGTGCAGGCCGGCCGCGTGGCCGTCAACGGTCAGCCCTGCCACCAGCCCGACGCCAGTTTTGCTACTGATGGCCTGCTGCTGACGGTGGACGAGCAGCCCTGGCCCTATCGCGAACGGCTCTACCTGGCGCTGTACAAGCCGGCCAACTACGAGTGCTCGCGCACGCCACAGCACCATGCCTCGGTGTTCAGCCTGCTGCCCGAGCATTTCATTGAGCGTGGGGTGCAGCCCATAGGCCGGCTGGATGCCGACACCACCGGCCTGCTGCTGCTGACCGATGACGGCCCCTACAATCATGCACTGGCCTCGCCCAAGCGGCACGTACCCAAGACCTACCAGGTCAGCCTCAAGCATGCGGCCGATACCTCGCTGGTGGCGGCTTTGCTGGCCGGCGTGCAGCTGCATGACGAGCCTGCCCCATTAGCCGCCCGGGCCTGCTGCCTGCTGGATGAACACCAGTTGCTGCTGACCCTGGACCAGGGCAAATACCATCAGGTCAAGCGCATGGTGGCGGCCGCCGGCAACCGGGTGGTGGCACTGCACCGCGTAGCCATGGGGGGCTTGCGGCTTGATGCGCCGCCCTTGCAGCAGCTTGCCGAGGGTGCATGGTGTGAGCTGGATGCTGACGGCCTGGCCTTGATCCAGTCGTATTAGCGGAGAGGCTGGACGCCGCTGCAGATTCCGCGCGGTCTGCCAGGGCAGGCTCTACAATCCAGATCGACATCGTTACGCGAGCGCCATCCCCATGAATCTGGAAAAAGTCATCTTCGGCTTCTTCATCGTTTTTGCCTTTACACTGAACTTCGGTTTTTTCGTGGGCGAGATCGATGTACCGCACCAGCATGATGTGTTCGAGCTGTTTGCGGCCATTGTGGTTAACCTGATCGCCACTGTGCTCAAGTTCGGCGACCGCACCCAGGTGGGGGCGGTTCACCTGGCCACCAGCCTGGTGGCAGACTTGCAGCTGATCGCAGCCGCCTGTATCTGGGGCTATGCCGTGTATGTCTCCGGCCATGGCATGACACCAGGGGTCATGTCCAGCGTGGTTTCCTTCTCGGGCGGTGCGCTGATGGCCAATCTGGTATCGGTGGTGTTGCTGATAGGCGAAACCCTGCAACTGCGGCGCTAGCGGCATGCCGAATATCTTCTTTCTGGTATTGCGGCGCATGCGGGCGCCGTTGATCACCCTGATCCTGATCTATGCGATTTCGGTATTGGGCCTGGTGCTGATACCGGGCGAGGATGGCAATGGCCAGCCTTACAGCATGGATTTCTTTCATGCCTTTTATTTCATCAGCTATACCGCCACCACCATCGGCTTTGGCGAGGTGCCCTATCCCTTTACCTACCTGCAGCGTATGTGGGTGGTGGTCTGCATCTACCTGAGCGTGATCGGCTGGGCCTATGGCCTGGGTACCCTGTTTTCCATACTGCAGGACAAGCGCTTCCAGCAGGCGGTGCTGCTGGCGCGATTCAGCGGCGCTGTTCGGCGGCTGGGCGAACCCTTCTATCTCGTTTGCGGCTACGGCCAGACCGGCCGGCGGCTGTGCCAGGTGCTGGAAGAGCGCGGTATCCGCTTTGTGGTGCTGGAACCGCGTGAAGAGCGGGTGACTGATGTGATGCTGGCCGACTATCGCTTTGACGTGCCGGCTTACTCTGGCGATGCCGGCAACCCACAGATGCTGCAGACGGCCGGCATACTGAACCCCCACTGCAAGGGTGTGCTGGCGCTGACGGGAGACGAGGAGGTCAACCTGGCCATTGCCATTGCTGCCTATGTGCTCAGGCCACAGCTATTGTCGGTATGCCGTGCCAAGAGCCAGGCGGTGGCCGAGAACATGGCCAGCTTTGGTGCCAACCACGTGGTCAATATGTTCGAGGCGGTGGGCCGGCGCTTTCGCATGGCGCTGCATGCACCCCAGGCCAGCCGCCTGTGGAGCGTGCTGTCGGCCTTTGCCGGCGACCCCCTGCCGCCCTTGAGCCAGCCGCCGCGCGGTCATTGGGTCGTGGTGGGCTACGGCCGTATGGGCCATGCCATCCGGGCCGCCTTACTGGCAGAGGGATCCAGCGTTACGGTGATCGATCTGAGCATCCCGGCCGATCTGCAGGCAGGGGAGTATGTGGTGGGCCTGGGCGTGGATGCCCATACCCTGACCCTGGCAGGGCTGGAACAGGCGGTGGGTGTGGTGGCCTGCACTGATCACGATGCCAACAACCTGTCTGCCGTTGCCACCGCCAGGCAGATACGGCCCTCGCTGTTTGTGGTGGCGCGCCAGAATGCCTCATCCAACCGGGTGTTGTTCGAGGCATTCAAGCCCGATGCCACAGCGGTGCGCAGCGAAGTGGTGGCGCAGGAATGCCTGCGCGCCATGGTGTCGCCCACCTTGGCGCGCTTTCTGGAGCTGATCCAGACCCGCAGCGAAGTCTGGGCCGGCGCTGTGCTACGCGAGATGGAGGCGCTGTGCGGCGATCGGGTGCCGGAGAGCTGGGTGCTGACCTTGAACGGGCAAAACCAGGCGGCCTGCTACGCGCTGCTGCTCAACCCGCAGCCCAGGCTGGTGTTGCGGCATCTGCTGCTGGATCCGCAGGAGCCCACCTTGCAGTTACCCTGCCTGCCCTTATTGCTGATACAGGGCGGCGAGGAAATCCTGCTGCCGCCGCCCGAGACTCCGTTGATGTTCGATGCGCGCATCCTGTTCATAGGTCGGGGCGAGGCCCATCGGGCGCAGGAGGCAGTTATCAACCAGTACCGGCTGATCGATTACGTCCGTACCGGTAAGGTACAGCCGCAGAGTTGGCTGTTTCGCTGGTGGGCGGCACGCCGTAGCCAGGGTATGGCAAATGGTGACGATTAGTCCTCGGCCAGGCGACCGCGTTGCTGGAATGCCTGCAAAGCAGCTCGTGCGCAGGTAATCAGCCTTGCCCATTCAGGCCGCGTAACTGCTGCTTGCTGGTCGATAATATTACGCGGTGTGACCTTGCAGAAAGCCTCGATCGCCATATGGGTTTGTTGGAGTAGTGTCCATTCTTCGGGCGTATAGCAAGAGATATTTGCTGCATCCTGCCAGAGGGTTTCATCAACCCATTCACCCCAGATATTGATCAGGCCGTTGATATCAAAGCCGGGCTGATAGCTAGGGTAGCCACACCACAATTCGAGACACTCCAACTGGCGATTGCGTACCCGATTCGCTACGAGGTCGTGGTCAACAGCCTGGGCGTGCGTCATGTCAACCGGCTTGATTGGGATTGGCCACAACCTGTATCTCTTCATCGAACACCTTGACCACGCTGCCGGCATAGACCTTGCGGGTCTTGCGGAACTCGATCTCGCCATCCACTTCGACCAGGCCTTCGGCCACGATCATCTTGGCCTGCCCGCCCGAATCGGCAATGGCCAGGAATTTGAGCAGGTTATGCAGTTCGATGTACTCGCCCTTGAGCTCGACGGTGTGCTGATTCATGGTTGCGGTCCTTGTTGCGCCTTGCGCAATCGTTTGGCAAAGACGGTCATCTCGCGGGCGGCCTGCATATCGCCGCGTGTAGTGGCCGTCGCTATGCCCTGTTGATAGGTCGCCAGTGCCTCCTGGGGCTGGCCGGCCTGCTCCAGTGCCTTGCCCAGGCCCTTGTAGGCGGCGGAGTAGGCCGGGTCGCGCACCAAGGCGTCGCGGTAGTAGCTGGCCGCCTGCGCGGCCTGCCCTGCCTTGAGGTATTCATTGCCCAGCGAAAAGCGCAGCAGGGCGCCATCGCGGGGGCCGTCCAGCAGTTTTTCCAGCTGGGCGATCATTTCTGTGCCGCCTGCCAGCGGGCAATGGCTGCCCTGATGGCGGGCAGGGCGGCCTGGGCTGCCCGCTCGCCTTCCAGTATGGCGTTGTGCTTCTGCTCGAAATCGGCCGAGCCTATGCTGCCTACCCTGGGCCGTATCACTACGTCAGCCCGGGCCAGCTCCTGTTCGCCCAGTTTCTGACCCATGATGATGATGGTCTGGTTCAGGATGGCGAACATGCCTTCATTGGTCTTGCCGTAATCCGCCTTGGTGGAGATATCCACTGCGATGACGATATCCGCCCCGAGCTCGCGGGCAGTATCCACCGGCACCGGGCTCACCAGGCCACCGTCCACAAAGCGCTTGCCGTTGACCAGCGTAGGCTGGAACACCCCAGGGATGCTGCACGATGCCCGCACCGCCTGGCCGGTATTGCCGCGCTTGAAGGCGACCCGGCGACCGGTATCGAGCTCGGTGGCGACTGCCGCAAAGGGCTTGACCATCTTGTCCAGGGTGCGGTTCTTCACCAGTTCGTTGACATACTCCTGCAGCTTCTCACCCTTGACCAGGCCACCGGAGCCCAGCGTCAGGTCACGCACGCGGGCTTCGTCCAGGGCGAATGATTGCTCCTGCAGGCTGAAACCATTCATCCCGCTGGCGTAGAGCGCTCCCACCACGCTACCAGCGCTGGTGCCGGATACGACGGCGGGTGTCAGGCCTTGCCCTTCCAGTGTCTTGATCACGCCGATATGGGCAAAGCCCTTGGCGGCACCGCCGCCGAGCGCAATACCGATGCGCGGCAGCTTGAGTGGCTTGGGGGGCACGGGCGCCGCCACGGCCGGCGGGGCGTCGGGCGTGGTGGTACAGGCAGCCAGGAGCAGGGGCAGGGCGAGCAGCAATGAGCGGCGTTGCATGAGATACCGGGATAGTGGGACGGGTTGAAGGCGCGATAGTAAGTCAGTCGAAGTCGGATGGCACGACCTTCATGACTTCTTCCAGTGTGGTCAGACCAGCGGCAATCTTCTGCGCGCCCGCCAGTTTGAGCGGTTTGAGCCCATCCTTGATGGCTTGTTCCTTGATCAGCCCCGGATGCGCCACAGATGCCACCAGGCGGCGCAGCTCATTGCTGATGCTCAGCATCTCGTACAGGCCTATCCGGCCCAGAAACCCGGTATTGCGGCACTCCAAACAGCCCACGGCCTTGTAGGCGGTCTTGGGCAGGGCGGCTTTCCAGGGGGCCACCAGCGCATTCCACTCGGCCTCCAGCGGTGTGCCGGGCTGTTTGCAATGGGGGCAGAGCGTGCGCACCAGGCGCTGGGCCATCACGCCCACCAGGGTGGAGCTGACGAGATAGGGCGGCACACCCAGTTCCAACAGGCGGGTCACGGCACTGGGGGCATCGTTGGTGTGCAGTGTGGAGAGCACCAGGTGGCCGGTCAGGGCAGCCTGTATGGCCATGTCGGCAGTCTCCCGGTCACGGATTTCACCGACCATGATGATGTCCGGATCCTGCCGCAACAGGGTACGCACGCCTTCGGCAAAGGTCAGGTCTATCATCGGCTGCACCTGCATCTGGTTGAAGCTGGTCTCTATCATTTCGATGGGGTCTTCCACCGTGCAGACATTGACTTCTTCGGTCGCCAGCTGCTTTAGCGTGGTGTAGAGCGTGGTGGTCTTGCCCGAGCCGGTGGGGCCGGTCACCAGCACAATGCCGTGCGGCTGGCGCACATAGCCCTGCCAGCGTTGCTGCTCGTCCGGGCCGAAGCCCAGGGCGGCGAAGTCCCGTACCAGGATGGCCGGGTCGAAGATACGCATCACCAGCTTCTCACCAAAGGCGGTGGGCATGGTTGATAGCCGCAGCTCGATTTCGCGGCCATCGGGGGTCTTGGTCTTGACCCGGCCATCCTGCGGCCGGCGTTTCTCCGCCAGGTCCATCCGGCCCAGCACCTTGATGCGCGAGATCAGTGCGTTCATCACGGTGGGTGGCACCTGGTAGACGGCATGCAGCAGGCCATCGATACGGAAGCGCACATGGCCGGCCTCGCGGCGGGGTTCCAGGTGGATATCCGAGGCACGCTGGGTAAAGGCGTACTGGAACAGCCAGTCCACCAGCGCCACGATATGGTGGTCGTTGGCATCGACATTGCCGGTGCGGCCCAGCTGTACCAACTGCTCGAAGTTGGCCAGGTTGTTCTGCGTGCCAGACTGCGCCACCGCCTGCTTGACGAAGCGCGACAGGTTGTAGAACTCGGGCAGGAAGCGGGCGATGTCCTCCGGGTTGGCCATCACCCGCTTGATTTCGCGCTTGAGTATGCGGCTCAGCTCGTCTTCCCAGTCCCGCACAAAGGGCTCGGCCGTGGCCAGGGTGGCGGAGGTGGCATCTACCGCAATAGGCAGGATGCCGTAGCGGCTGGCATAGCCGTGGCTCAGTACGCCTGAGACGCTGGCCACGTCGATCTTCAGTGGGTCGATATGGAACCAGGCCAGCCCCACCTTGGCACCCAGCCAGTGTCCCAGCCATTCCACGTCGATCAGCTCGTCGTTGATCTGGCTGCGCCAGCCCTGTGGCGCAATGGCATTGAAAGGGTGGGTCTTGCCGTGGGCCGAGGTACGGGCCGGTATCAGAAAGGCCGCCGCCGTACCGGCAGGAATATGCCCCTCTTCCGTCAAGGTATCGACCAGGGCCTTGATGGACAGGCGGTGGTCGCCATGGCCACGCACGGGAAAGAACTTTTTCATGGGCAGAAATCTCGCGGTTGTTCCGGCATTCAAGTCGGCTTCAGTCTAATTGTCGCTTATGCCAAACGAATTGTCGGCAGCAATATGAGGTGGTCGCCATGCCATAGGGTTGTTAGCTGTTGAAATTGTTGGGTGTGGGCACCTATCCTGCCGCCTACCTGGCTTAAAATCCCCCCATGACTGAACTGATACGCGCCGACATACTGCTCACCGAACTGGGCTTCGCCCCCTCTCGTACCGCTGCCCAAAGCTATATCGCCGGGGGGCGGGTACACCTGCTGGAGGCCGGGCGCCGCACCTTGGTCAGCAAGCCCAGCCAGAAGTTGCTGGCCGATGCCCAGCTGGAGGTGGTGCCCGACCCGGCCGACCGCTTTGTCTCGCGCGGTGGCCTCAAGCTGGCCGGCGCGCTGGCCGAGACCAGGCTGGACGTATCCGGTTGGCGCTGCCTGGATGTGGGCATCTCGACCGGCGGCTTCTGCGACTGCCTGCTGCAGGCAGGCGCCGCCGCCGTGGTAGGGGTGGATGTTGGCCACGGCCAGCTGCACCCGGAGCTGCAGGACGACCCGCGTGTCAGCCTGTTCGAGGGGGTCAACGCCCGTGCGCTGGATGCCGCCGAGCTATTGGCGGCCAATGGCGGACAGGCGTATGACCTGGTGGTGGCGGATCTATCCTTTATCTCGCTGACCCTGGTACTGCCTGCCGTGGCGCCGCTGGTGCGGCCGGGTGGCCGCCTGCTCTGGCTGGTCAAGCCGCAGTTCGAGGTCGGCCGCGAAGGCATTGCCAAGGGGGGCATCGTCCGTGATGCGTCATTGTATGAAGGCGTCAGACTCAAGGTGACCCAGGCGGTGCAGGATCAAGGGTTGAGGTTGGATGCCTGGCTGGACAGCCCCATTGCGGGCGGCGATGGCAATCGTGAGTTCTTCATGCTGCTGACCAAGCTCTGAGGGGAACAAGGCGGGAGACCGGCAGACCAAAGGGTATGGAAAAAGCGTTAGCAATGGCTTATAAATCAGCCGATAAGCTGGTAAAAAAGCGTACCCGCATTCGGTGACCCATCAGTCATGATGGGCCATGCCTTGCAGCGGTAGATATGCCACGGACGAGGAAGGAAGCCATGGCTGCCCGGAAAGTGCTTTATCTGGAAGACAATCCGCTCGATGCCCAGCTGGCAGGCAATGCCCTGCAGCGCCTGGGGGTGATGGTGGATCTTCATGTGGTGGAGACGGCGGATGACTATCGCGGTGCCTTGGCGCGTGAAGCCTACGACCTGGTGATCTCCGACAGCGGGGTACCCGGCTGCGAGGGGCATGAGTCACTCTGGCTGGCGCAGCAGATACAGCCCGGCGTGCCGTTTCTCTATTTCAGCGGCCACGCCGATCAACTGGCTGCCGAAGCAGGCCTGGATGCAGGCGCCCAGGATTTTATCGACAAGCGCGACCTGTGGCGGCTCAAGCACACGGTGCGCATGCTGCTTGAGCGCCCGGACGGCAATAGCGACACCGCCCTGCTGCATGACTACAGCCGCCGCCAGGCCCAGTTGATACAGGCGGTGAAGCAGCTGGGACGTGCCCGCTGCCTGGATGACATCGACCATGTGGTGCGTACCGTTACCCGCGAGCTGGTGCTGGCCGATGGCGCCACCTTTGTGCTGCGCGAGGGCGAACAGTGCTACTACCTGGCCGAGGATGCCATCAGCCCGCTATGGCAGGGCAGGCGTTTTCCCATGTCGGCCTGCGTCAGTGGCTGGGCCATGCAGCACAAGCAGCAGGTGGTCATACCCGATATTTATCTGGATGACCGGGTGCCTCATGCCGCCTATCGCCCCACCTTTGTCAAAAGCATGGTGATGACGCCGGTGCGCCAAACCGACCCCATCGCCGCCATCGGCACCTACTGGGCGCAACCCTGCCTGCCCAGCCACGACGAGCTGGCCCTGCTGCAAGACCTGGCGGACAGCGTGGCGCTGGCACTGGAGAATGTCACCAGCTACGATAGCCTGCAGCAAAAGCTGAACAACCGGGCAGACCAGCTCAGGGCCGTCAACCACGAGCTGGAGGCCTTCTCCTATTCTCTCTCCCACGATCTGCGTGCGCCGCTGCGTGCCATCAACGGCTTTGGCAATATTCTGCTGGAAGAACACCTGCAATCCTTGTCACCCGATGGCCGGCACTACCTGTTGCGCATCTGTGCCGAAGCGGCCCGCATGAACGATCAGATCGACGATCTGCACAAGCTGTTCCTGCTATCAAGCCAGCCGGTACGGCGCAGCACCGTCAACCTGAGTCTGATGGCCAGCGGTGTGATGGGCCGTCTGCGGCAGCAGGACGGTCGCCGTACCGCTGCCGTCAGTATCGCCCCCAACCTGACCGTCAGCGCCGACCATGGGCTGCTGATGATCGCGCTGGAGCACCTGCTGGGCAACGCCTGGAAGTACACCAACCGCAGCCCAGGCGCTGTGATCGAAGTGGGTGTGCAACCCAGCGCCCATGCCGATGAGGTGTTCTATGTGCGCGATAATGGCGTGGGTTTTGACAGCAGCAGGGCCAGCAAGCTGTTCAGCCCCTTTCAGCGCTACCACAGCGACCGCGAGTTCAATGGCACCGGCATAGGCCTCGCCATGGCGCAACGCATCGTCCACCTGCATGGTGGGCGGATATGGGCGGAGTCGGCCGAGGGTGAGGGGGCGTGTTTTTACTTTACCTTGCCGGTGGCGGATTAGGCGCGGGGCAAGACGTCTTGTCATGGATAGCCTGTCGGCGGTTGTTGGACAGCAGACAGTAGTCGGGTAGGCCCGCCATCAAGGCGGGTTTTTCATGCGTGGACGCGCTCAGCGATATCTCGGTGATACGTTTCGTGTATTGGACGTTATTTATGTCCAGGCATGGGTCAATTTCCGATAGAGCAAGCAGATGAGGGAAACTGCAGGCCATGCCGCCCTCGAACTGAGTCATCTACCACACCGCTACCACTATTTCCCCATCGCAACCACATTGATGTATATGACATATGCTAGGTTATGTCTCTGGCATAACCATGTGCCCTGTCATCTTAAGGATTTTCCATGCACGTTCCGCACGCGTATTTCAAGCTATTGCCTCTTGCAGCGATCTTTGCTTTGTTCAGTACAACGGCCTCTGCCAAGGACTGGCCTAGTGGATATTCCAAGTGCGCTGATGAAGCCGGCGTCTGCCAAGTGGGCGATCAGCCCAGGCTGGTGTCGTTTGGTGCTAGGGATCAATGGGTGGTCAAACCGCAGAAAGGCGTGGTGACCTGTGACAAGGCGACCTTTGGTAGCGACCCGCTACCGAACAAGATCAAGAAGTGTGCGCTGGGACCCTTAGTGACCACCACGCCGCCGCCAGGTGGTGGTAATACGGGCGATGCTAGCAACGAAGCCGCGCCTGCCACCGGCTGGGCCGGCTACGGTAAGGGGACGACAGGTGGCCGAGGGGCTGGCGCCACGTCTATCTACACCGTCAGCTCGGCCTGGCAGTTGCAGGAAGCGCTTAAGCGCAGCGGCACCCAGCCACGCATTATCAAGGTCTATGGCAACATAGATATGGCGTCGGCCGATAATGGCGGCAAGTTCAAGAGTGCTTCGGATCAGTCGGCGCGCAACGCCATCGTGCTGCCGTCCAACACAACCTTGATTGGCTTGGGAGAGTCGGCCCAGATACGCAATGGCCGTATCGTGATCAAGAATGTGGAAAACGTCATTGTCCGCAACCTGCAGATAGTGAATCCCTGCGATATCGCGCCGGTGTGGGATCCTAACGATGGTTCGTCAGGCAACTGGAACTCGGAATACGATGGACTGGTGGTGGAGGGCGCCCGCCATGTCTGGATAGACCACAACAGCTTTACGGATTTTCCTGATACAGATGACCGCGCACCGGTGGAGAAGGGCAAAATCAAACAATGCCACGACGGTGCGCTGGACGTGAAGAAGGCCGCTGATTACATCACCGTGTCCAACAACCTGTTCGAGCTGCACAGCAAGAATAACCTTGTGGGCTCGTCCGATTCAGCCAGTGAGGATGAAGGGCACCTGACGGTGACCTTCAATAATAACTACTTCCGCAACGTGTCCGAGCGTTCGCCCCGCGTGCGCTTTGGCAAGGTGCATCTGTATAACAATTATTATGAAGGCACCAAGGGCAAGGGCATCTACCCTCACAAGTACAGCATAGGGGTGGGCTACAAGGCCAAGATACTGTCGCAAAACAATGTATTCGACGTAGCTGGCGCGGCAGCCTGCAAGGATGTGATCATCAATCCGGGTTCGGCCAGCAAGACCGGGGCTATGACCGATAGTGGCTCCCTGTTGAATGGGTCGGTACTGAGCGTGGGCCCAGGCAAGGACTGCGCTTTCAATTCCGCCATAGGCTGGCAGGTGCCCTATGCGGTCCAACCGCTGCCGGCCAGCAGTGTGCGTGATTCGGTTAAGCGTAACGCAGGCGCAGGCAAGCTGCAGGTCCGTTGATGGTAGGGCGCCGGCCGTTGCGCGGCGCCCGGCTGGCCGACCGTTATCAGCCTCAGGCCGGGTCGGTCTTGCGCTCGCTATGTCCCAACGCTTTGTCTGGGGCGATGACGTCCCTCACCCTCTGCTTTAGTTCGGCGGCTTCAGGGAAGCCGCCATCTGCCTTGCGCTCCCATACTGTATGGCCGTTGGCGCGGATCTCAAAAACGCCGCCGGTACCCGGTTGCAGGGCCACTTCGCCCAGTTCCTGTTCAAATGTCGACAGCAGCTCCTGGGCCAACCAGGCGGCCCGCAATAGCCAGCGGCATTGGGTGCAGTAGTGGATCTCGATGCGGGGGGCTGGCATGGTGGGGTTTCCTGTTGCAATGCAGCAGGCACTATAGTCAATCCGGCAGGGCTCAGGGAAGATGGCCGTACACACCAGACTGCGCCGCGCAGAACTTTTGCGTTAGTCTTTGCCTCAATAGTGATTTCGGTCCATCCCGCCCTGGTGCGTCGCCCGTGGCGGAGCAACCTTGGGGGAACCACCCTGACAGCGACTCGCATGGAGCCTTGCCTATGACCCAGAACGCCTCGCTCGAATCCGCCCTGCAGCGCATTACTGCCACTCAGGATGCCACGCCAGATGCTATGGCAGACCTGATTGCCGCCATACGCCCCAGACGGGCTGACGATGGCGAATATGCCGTCAATGTCCTTCGCTCCCTGGCTTTTCTGCTGTCGCAGCGGCCGGAGTTCCGGCGTGGCTTGCGTGACTATCTGATGAGGCTGATTGGCACTCGCCGGCAGCTGCACCTCTATACCGACACCGGCATTCTCTCCAACGAGGGGGTGTGGAGTGCCTTTCGCCGCCGCTTGGGCGAGAAGCTGCTGCCGGGTGAATACCGAGATGGTTACCTGAAGGATGTGTTTGGCCAGGTGTTCGCCCGCAAGGACGACCACCTGTGGGTCGGTGCCGTGCCCGATGCAGTCTGGCTGGAAGTATGGCAGGCCATGCAGTTTGGCGAGGGTCAGCATGAGCGCGATGCCCGCAATACCCGGCTGGAGTTGCTGGAGGCAGCCCAGGTGCTGTCCTACCGTATCTCGGCGATTGGGCTGGAACCGGAACTGGTCCGTAATCACCCGGCCATTGAGCAGTTCGAGTCGCCCTTCCTGACCCAGAATGTGGCACTGCGCGATTATCTGGAGCGCTACAAGGCCTGCCTGGTAGACCCGACGGTGGCGCACGAGGATGACAGCCATGTACGCATCCTGCTGAGCCAGTGCGAGGAGATCATCGGCAAGCTGCGCAAGACGGCGGCACAGGAGGGGGTCAGCGTCAGCCTCACCTATCTGATGGTGCGGCTGCAGCAGCATCTGGCCCGATTGCGGCTGGTGTTGGATTTGCTGGCGCCCGAACAGGCGCAACAACTGCCCGAACGGGCGGTGCGCTTTTTCAAGGTGCTGGTGGAGGCAGATAACCGCAAGACCAGCCTGCGCGACCTGTTTGCCACCAATACCGATTTGCTGGCACTGCAGATTACCGAGCATGCCGGCCGCACTGGCGAGCATTACATCGCCAGCAATCGCAGCGAGTGGAAGGCCATGGCCAAGTCAGCCATGGGCGCCGGCCTGATCGTCGGCTTCATGGCATTGCTCAAGATACTGACGACCAAGCTCAAGCTGGCACCGTTGATCGAGGCCTTTGCCTTCAGCATGAATTACTCGCTGGGCTTCATGCTGGTGCATGTGCTGCATTTCACCATTGCCACCAAGCAACCCGCCATGACGGCCGCCCGCATTGCCGCCACCATCGAGCAGCATGGTGTCGGCGGCAAGAACCGGCTGGACGCCTTGGTGGATTTGATAGAGGCGGTGGCACGCACCCAGTTCGTGGCCATCCTGGGTAATGTGGGGGTGGCCATTCCCACTGCCTTTGCCATTGCCCTGACGGTCAAATATGGTCTGGGCGAGGTGTGGGTCACACCGGAAAAAGCCCTGTACCTGCTGCATGACCTCGACCCCATACGCAGCCTGGCGTTACCGCATGCGGCCATCGCCGGCTGTTGTCTGTTCCTGTCGGGTTTGATCTCGGGTTACTACGACAACAAGGCGGTCTACAACCGCATTCCCGAGCGTTTGCTGCAACTGCGCTGGCCACGCCGGCTGTTCGGTTTCCCCCGCTGGCAGCGCATCTGCACCTATATCGAGAACAATCTCGGCGCACTGGCCGGTAACTTTTTCTTCGGCATCATGCTGGGGTCCATGGGCACGCTGGGCTTCCTGCTGGGCTTGCCGCTCGATATCCGCCACATCACCTTCTCGTCTGCCTACCTGGCCTACGCGGCGGTAGCGCTGGATTTCCAGTTGGGGTGGCAGCTATGGACCATGTCCATCATCGGCATCGCCCTGATCGGCCTTACCAACCTGGCAGTGAGTTTCAGCCTGGCGTTGTTTGTGGCCCTGCGCTCGCGGCGCATCCGCTTTGTGGATGGCAGCACGCTGGTGCTGAAGCTGCTGCAACGTTTCCTGCGGTCGCCGCAGCGCTTCTTTATCGCACCCAAGGACGCACCGGTCATCACGGCGGTGCAGCCTACGCAGGCAGGCTAACCGGCGGGTTTAAAGGCGGGGTCGTCGCGCCGCAGCTCGGCTTCTATCAGGGCGTAGACGCGGTCGCGCAGGGCGGGTACGTCGGCCTCGGTCATGCCGGTCGTGGGGATGGGGGGCAGCCAGCGAAAGATCACCTTGCCCGGCTGGAACAGCAGGGTGTTGAGCTGCTGCACGCTGCGCATATTCAGTTGCACGAAGGGCTGGATGGGCGCCTGGGCGCCGATGGCAAAGCGGAAAGGGCCGTCGCGGAAGTCCTGCAAAGGGGTACTGCCGCGGTTACGGGTGCCCTCGGGGAAGATGAATACCGGCCAGCCCTGGCCCAATGCCTTGCTCAGCGCGGCCACGCTGCGTTGCCGGCTCTCGGCCGAATCGCGTGCCACCAGCACGGCAAAACTCTTGAACAGGAAGCCCAGCAGCGGAATACGGGCAAACTCCTGCTTGGCCAGCACTTTCACTGCACGGGCGCATGCCATCGCACAGATGGGCATGTCCAGCATATTGCAATGGTTGCCGATGATGACAGGTGCAGGCTGCCAGGCGGCCTGGCCCTCAATCTGCAGCCGTATGCCGGTCAGCCACGACCAGCAGCGCATGGAGATACGATTGGCGGCGTACATGACAGCCAGCCGACGGTGTTCATCCAGCAGCAAGGCTGGCAAGTAAAAGGGGATGACGGCAGCGACGCCGATCAGGAACAGCAGGCCAACATAAACGCTGTAGATCGCCTTGATGAAACGCATTGCGGCAACTCGTGGTGGAACCGGACGGCATTCTGCGGCTTTCTGCGCTCAATGAACAGCTGTTCACTATCACAGCCGCCAGACGGTGGTGGGCTGATCGGTGCAAGCAGGGGCCCCCTGGCGCCTGCTCAGGCGTTACCCCCATCGATGCCCTCCGCACAAGATAAGCTCGACAACGAGCGTCAGCGAGGCTCCCGCGCGGCGGTGCGGGCGGGGGGAGTGGAATCAATCAAGGGGAGAGCCTATGGGTTCAGGCTGCGCTGATGTTTAGCGCCAGGGTCCCCCTGGCGCCTGCTTCTCACGTCATCACCTATCTATGCCTTCCGCTCATGAAAGGCTCGACAACGAGCGTCAGCGAGGCTCCCGCGCGGCGGCGCGGGCGGGGGGTGTGGATTCAATCAAGGGGAGAGCCTATGGGTTCAGGCTGCGCTGATGTTTAGCGCCAGGGTCCCTCTGGCGCCTGCTTCTCACGTCATCACCCGTCGATGCCCTCAGCCCATGAAAGGCTCGACAAACCAAGCAATGACCGGGTTCATCACAGGCTCTCAAATCTTGCCGTCCAGCCCCAGTTGCAAATACAGCTCGCAGACGCCCGCAGGTACCGGCTCGCTGAAATGGAAGCCCTGCATCAGCTCCACCCCAAGGCCTTGCAGGAAGCGGGCCGCCTCCAGGGTCTCCACCCCTTCCACCACGACGTCCAGCCCCAGGGCGTGTGACATTTGTACGATGGCCTGCATGATGCGGCGTCCCGATTCATTGTTGAGTCGGGCGGTAAAGCTCAGATCCACCTTGAGTATGTCGATGGGCATATCGTGCAGCTGCGACAGCGAGGAATAGCCGGTGCCGAAGTCGTCGATGGCGATCTTGAAGCCGGACTCGTGCAGTTGCTTGAGATGGCGTGACTGCCGGGCCTGATCGGTCAGGGCGAGACTCTCGGTGATCTCGACGATGACATCGGCCGGCCGCAGCTTGAATTCCTCGACCGTCTTGATGAGGTTGCGGACAAAGCGCGGCGAGAACAGCAGGTTGCGCGAGACGTTGAGTGCCAATGGCTGCATAAAGCCCCGGTCACGCCAGCCGCGCAGCTTGGTCAGCGCCTGTACGGTGATCTGCTCGGACAACTCGCTGATCAGACCCAGCTTCTCGGCCATGGGGATGAACAACTGCGGGGTGATCCAGCCCACGCTGTCATCATGCCAGCGCGCCAGTGCCTCGATGGAGCTGACCTGGCCGGTGCGTGCATTGACGATGGGCTGGTAGAACACCTGCAACTCATTGCCCAGCACCGCGTGGTTAAGGCGGGTCTGGATGGCCATGTGCTCGCGGCCTATGCTCTTCAGGTGCACGATGTCGCCATAGAACTGCACATTGTTACGGCCCATGGACTTGGCGTGGTACATGGTGCTGTCGGCTACCCGCAGCAGGGCCTCGGCGCTTTCTGCATTGTCGGGGTAGACCGCCATGCCGATGGAGATGGTAGGGCGGGTCTCTATGCCTTCCAGCACGATGCCCTGGCGGGCAATCTCGCGCAGGCGCTCGGCCACCTGGCTGAGGGTGGCCAGGTCGGGCAGGTCGGGCAGCATGACGATGAACTCATCGCCGCCCCAGCGAGCCAGCACATCTTCCTCGCGGAGCACCGAGCGTATCTGCCTGGCCAGGGTGGCCAGCACCTGGTCGCCGGCCTGGTGGCCAAAGGCGTCGTTGATCTGCTTGAAATGATCCAGGTCGATAAAGCCCAGCGCCACCCGGCCGCCGCTGCGCTTGGCGCGGGCCAGGGCCTGGTGCAGCAGGTCGTCCAGCAGTACCCGGTTGGGCAGGCCGGTCAGGCCGTCATACAGCGCCAGCTGGCGGATATGTTCCTCGCTCAGATGGGCGGCGGTGACATCGCGCAGCACGCCGCGCAGGCCGTGGCTCTGGCCATCGGCGCCCCAATTGGGCAGCAAGCGGGCTTCCAGCCACAGCGGCTCGGCGCCGTCGCGCAGCAAGCGGAAGCGCACTGACAGCGGTTCTCCCTGGCTTAGCACTTGGTTGTAGGCGTGCAGCAGGGGAGGGTGGTCGTTGCCGTCCACAAAGTCGGTCAGCATCTGCTCCAGGTCTTCGCGGCTGGCATTGTTGCGGCCACGCAGGGTGCTCCAGGCGGCAGAGAGGCGGGTCAGCCGGCCTTCCTGGGTCAGCTCGATCACAGCCTCTTCCAGTTGGTCCAGCGTGTCTATCATGGCGCGGCGACGCGCCTCCTCGCGCATCAGCTCGGTCACGTCGCGTATCAGCGCCACCGCATTGCGGCGGCCGCCATCCTCGCTGGGCACGGCCTGCAACCGGCCTATGCAGTAGATCACGCCCTCCAGCCTGGGCAGGGTGAATTCGAATTGCTCGCGGGCTTCGCTGGCCAGTGCACGCGGCAGGGCTTGGCCCAAGGCCCAGGCCATGTCCTGCGGAAAGGCCATGTCCAGCGGCAGGCCGATCAGGCTGGCGCTGGGCAGGGCCGGGTGGTGCGACCAGACGTTTACCACGATGCCATCAGCACTGAGTTCGAACACCATGTCTTCGGTGGCGCCCACCAGGGTCGCCAGCCGCAGTGCGTTGACGCCCATGCGCTGTTCAGCTTGTTGCCTGACCAGAGCCAAGGCCAGGTAGTTGGCCAGGGTGGCCAGAAAACGCGGCTCGCCCGATACGCGGCGGCGGGGCTGCTCCAGGTAGGCCAGGGCCAGAAAGCCGATCAGCTCGCCGGCATCCAGCAGTGGCACGCATAGCAGGTATTGCACGCCCGCTGGCCCCAGCATGACCTGGGTGGCCGGCAGTAACTCGCTGGCGCGACGCTCCAGCATCAGGCCGGCCGAGAGGGTCTCATGCAGATCGCGATAGAGGCGGTAATCGAGCCGGTTCAGCGATTCGGCCACGGCACGCGGTAGCACGATCTTGCCGCGCCAGGCACCCGCATTGTCGGCTCGCATGCTGCCTGCACCATGCCGGTACAGCGCTGCGGCATCAGCATCGGCGGCCCGGGCAATGGCCGCCAAGGCGCGCTCCAGTGCATCGGGGCTGGCATCGTTGATCAACTGTCCGGCAGCATCCAGTGCCTCGAGGTAGTCACGGGTGGTATTGCCTTGCGCGGGCGTAGCGTCGTCGAGATCGCGACGGGCATTCATGGGGTATCTCCTGCCCTCTGCGGGGCGAACAGCCATCTTACTCCCGAAATGACGTCAACATGTCAGCTGGCGCACACGGTTATTTTGCCGCCTGCCTTGTTCGCTGCCTAATTCCGTCGCCGGCGATGGGTGTTGGTGTCATCGAATAAACCAAGGCCATGATTTTATTCGCTATTCGTGCCGCTGCCTGTGCGGGTGGCGGTGGTGGTCCAGGCAGTCGGCACGGCTGATGCCCCACGCGACCAGCCACATGTCTTACCCGCATAGACTAAATCTACTACGCCTACCCCGGTCGCTACCGGCACCTGCCCAGCCCGGATGGCAGTGCCGGGCATCGCTGCCAGCTGCAAGGGCGGACACCGCCTGAGCGCAAAAAAGCCCGCCTACAGGCGGGCCTCTTTGGCCTGACCAGGCGCTCACTCGCTGCTCTCTGCCTGCGCCGCCAGCTGCTCCGGTGTCATCACCGTCTCGGCATGGCCGCACTCCTTCTGCGGACAGACTTTTTCCAGGCCGCGCCGCTTGGTGGTCTTCAGCGTCAACACCGGCCACTGGCACTTGGGGCAGGTCTCGGCGATGGGCGGATTCCAGGTGGCGTAGGTGCACTTGGGGTAGGTATTGCAACTATAGAACAGCTTGCCATAGCGCGACTTGCGTTCGATCAGCATGCCGGTGTTGCAGACAGGGCAGGTGACGCCGGTGTCCTTGGGTTTTTCCAGCGGCTCGATATGCTTGCACTTGGGGTAGTTGGCGCAGCCGATAAACTTGCCGTAGCGGCCGGACTTGACGATCAACTGACCGCCGTCATCGGGGCAGACGCGGTCTTCGATGACCTGCACCTGCTCCTCGGCCTTCTGCTCGGCCGTCTCGTTCATGTCGCGGGTGTAGTCGCACTCGGGGTAGCCGGTGCAGCCCACAAAGCGCCCACGCTTGCCCAGCCGCACGGTGAGCTGCTTGCTGCACTTGGGGCAGGCTTCATCCAGAGCCTCATGCGTGACTTCGCTGCGCTTGAGTGACTTCTTTTCTTCCACCTGCTGCGAGAAGCCGGTCCAGAACTCCTCCATCACCGGTATCCAGTCACGCTCGCCGTTTGAGATCTCATCGAGCTTGTCTTCGAGCTTGGAGGTGAACTGGTAATCGACGTACTGACCGAAATGGTCGGTCAGGAACTTGTTCACTACCTCGCCGGTATCGGTCGGCAGGAAGCGCTTCTTGTCCAGGTTGACGTACTCGCGATCCTTCAGCGTCTTGATGATGGAGGCGTAGGTGGAGGGGCGGCCTATGCCGAACTCTTCCAGCGCCTTCACCAGCGAGGCTTCCGAGTAACGGGGCGGTGGCTGGGTAAAGTGCTGCTCGCCGTAGAGCTTGTCTACCGGCAGGTCTTCACCGGCTTCCAGTACCGGCAGCTTGGCGTTGTCCTCATCCTCGGCGTCATCCACGTCTTCCTCGTAGACGGCAAGGAAGCCGGCAAACACCAGCACCTGGCCGCTGGCGCGGAAGATGGCCTCACCCATGGCGATATCCACACTGGTGGTATCGAACTTGGCGGGCGACATCTGGCTGGCCAGGGTGCGCTTCCAGATCATTTCATACAGCTTGAACTGCTCGGCTGACAGATAGGCCTTGACCGAAGCAGGCGTGCGCAGGATGGAGGTCGGCCGTATGGCTTCGTGCGCCTCCTGGGCATTCTTGGACTTGTTCTTGTAGACCACCGGGCTGGCCGGTAGCGACTCGGCATCGAACTGGCTGCCTATGTACTCGCGTATCTCGGCCACCGCTTCGTTGGCCAGGGCCACCGAGTCGGTACGCATATAGGTAATCAGACCGGCGGTGCCGTCACCCAGGGCAATACCTTCGTACAGCTGCTGGGCCGTGCGCATGGTGCGGTCGGTAGTCATGCCCAGCTTGCGCACCGCCTCCTGCTGCATGGTGGAGGTCGTGAAGGGCGCCGTGGGGTTGCGGCTCTTGCGCTTCTTTTCCACATTGCTGACGCTGGCCGGCTTGCCTGCCAGGGCGGCCAATATCTCGGCCTGGGTGGCCTCGTCCGGCACATCGAACTGTTCCAGCTTCTTGCCGCGCCATTCGTGCAGGCGGGCACCGAACTTGGTCTTGCCCTTGTGGCTGTCCAGATGGACCGACCAGTATTCCTGGGCAGTAAATGCCCGTATCTCGTTCTCGCGCTCGCAGATCAGGCGCAGCGCCGGGCTCTGCACGCGGCCGGCAGAGAGGCCGGAACGGACCTTGCGCCACAGCAGCGGCGACAGGTTGAAGCCCACCAGATAGTCCAGCGCGCTGCGTGCCTGCTGGGCATTCACCAGATGGCTGTCCACATCACGCGGGTTGGCCACGGCGGCCTTGACGGCGGTTTCGGTGATTTCGTGGAACACCACGCGCTTCACCAGTTTCTTGTCCAGAGCCTTCTTGCCGTTGAGTATCTCCAGCAGGTGCCAGGAGATGGCCTCGCCTTCGCGGTCCGGGTCAGTTGCCAGATAGACGTTCTTGGCGGCTTTGGCTGCGGTGACGATGGCGTCAACGTGCTTGGCGTTCTTGGCGATGACCTGGTACTTCATGGCAAAACCATGGTCCACATCGACCGAGCCATCCTTGCGCACCAGGCCGCGGACATGGCCGTACGACGCCAGGATTTCAAAATCGCTACCGAGGTACTTCTTCAGCGTTTTCGCCTTGGAGGGCGATTCGACGATCAACAGATTATCAGCCATGCGGGCTCCGCAAGAGGCGGTGAGTTGGAGTGCGTACAGCCCGGCTTGGCAAGCGGGCTGCAACGCGATATCTAGGGGTAATGTAGGTGCGGCAGCAGGAAAAGCCAATCCTGCCAGCGCATTGGACTAATGCATCTGACCGTCAGACTCGGCGAACAGCAGCTCTTCAATCAGCAGATTGGCGAGATCATCGCCCTGCCGCCAGAGCACCATCAGTGCCACACGCTTGACCGCTTCGGCATCGATGGACTGCGCGTTGCTCTGCATCAGCCGGTCTATCAGCTGTTCGCGTTTGCCCGCACTGAGGGCACCCGAACTCGACAGGTAGTGAAAAAACGCCTGCGCCTCTACGGTCAGGCGGCTTTCTTCCCTGGGGTGCAGCACGCGTGCCATGGCGATGCTGCGTTCATCAAGCAAGGCATAGGGGGCATTGTCGAGTTCATCGAACTCGCTCAGCCAGTCCAGTGCCTCACCAATTTCCTCGTCGTCAAAGCCCGCAGCCGACAACTGTTTGGCCAAGGTGCTGCGGTCCGGGCAGTTGTCCAGCGAGAAATATTGTTCGAAGAGAAAGGCGAGTACGTCGAACACGGGAGACCTCTGGTATTGCGGGTAACGGTTACATTCAGGCCAAGCGTTGATAGCGGCCTCCGGGTAGTTTGGCGACCTGTCCTGTCAACTCCAGCGTCAACAGCATCGCGTAGACCCGGTCGGGCGTCAAGTTGGCGCGCATGACCAGGCTGTCAATATCGAGGGGATCATGGCCCAAAGCCGCCAGCAAGCTGGCTTCTGCCGCATCGGCCGGTGCTGCCGGGTTTTTTGCCGTTGGTCGTAAAACAGTGGGTGCCGGCGCTGCCCCCAGCTCTTCCAAGATGTCGGCGGCGGTTTCCACCAGCTTGGCGCCGTGCTTGATCAGCTGATGGCAGCCCTTGGACAAGGTCGAATGGATGGAGCCGGGAATGGCGAACACCTCGCGCCCCTGTTCGGCAGCTTCGCGGGCGGTAATCAAAGAACCGCTCTGCAAGGCTGCCTCCACCACCAGCACGCCACGGGCCAGGCCGGAGATGATGCGGTTGCGGCGGGGGAAGTTGCCTGCACGGCCAGGCGTGCCCAGCGCGAACTCGGAGAGGATGAGGCCCTCCGCCGCGATCTGGTGTGCCAGCGCATGGTTGCGGGCTGGGTAGACGATATCCAGCCCGGTGCCGACCACGGCGATGGTGCTGCCGGGGCCGCTGAGCCCGCCACGATGGGCGGCGGTGTCGATGCCCAAGGCCAGGCCCGAGACGATGCACCAGCCGCGTTGCGACAGGTCACGGCTGAAGGCTTCGGCGTTCTGCACGCCCTGGGGGGTGGCATTGCGGCTGCCCACCACGCCCAGGCTGGCGCTGCCCAGCAGCCCGACCTGGCCCTTGGCATATAGCACGGGAGGCGGATCGCTGATTTCCAGCAGGCTGGACGGATAGTCGCTGTCGGCCAGGGTCAGCAGGCGGTTTTCGGGGGTGTCGAGCCAGGCCAGCGAGCGGGCCAGTTGCTCAGGGTCTGGCCCCTGCTTCAGCGCCTGTGCCAGCTTGTCGGGCACATGCCGCGCCAGGCTGGCCTGGCTGGCGGCCAATACCTGGGCTGGCGTACCAAAGGCGGCCAGCAGCCGGCAGGTATGCGCCGGGCCCATGCCGGGCGTCAGGCTGAGCCGTAACCAGTCTTCGCTATCGGTGTCCCGCATGGTCGCCTCCCCGGCGCCGCGGCACTGTCTCGTGCCGTCGTACTGCATTGGTATGGCAGCCTGGCGCCTGCCTGGCGCCAGCGATCTGCTTGGGCACAAACAACAGCGCGACCGGTTAGGTCGCGCCATGTTGTCCGGCTTTGCCGCAAAACTACGGGATCAGGGCTTGCGCACCACGTCCAGCAGGTTGAGCGGACGGGTGCCGTTCAGGGCCAGGCCGTACGACACCTTGGGGAAGACGCGATAGATAAAGACATAACCATTGCGTTCCGCCGGGGTCATCATGCCCTTCTCGGCCTTGCTGGCGGCCTTGATCGGGCGTGGTGCCTTGTAGGCGTTGAGTACGTGGCCCAGCTCCAGGCCGTCACGTTCGCCACGGTTGATCACCACCGTGGTGTACGGGCCGGCATCATTCACGCCACCGACGGTGGAGATGATCTTGCCCTCCACATCGCGGGTGGGGATATGCGGCACGTAATTGGGATAGGCCATGCGGGGCTTGGGGATCAGGCGATCGCCAAGCGCCAGTTCCCTGGCGACCTTGGTGACGCTGATGGTGCTGACGTCAGCCACCTGACGCGTCACGGCATCGCCCACATACAGCACTTCGTAGCCCAGCACTTCCTTGGTGTCGGGGTCGCGCAACAGCTTGCCGCCGTTGAATACCTGCCACTGGTCGCCAGGGTTGCCGGTAACGCCGACGGCATAGGCCGTGTCGCCCGTGGTCAGGGTAACCCGGTCATCGGCGTTCTGCGCAATGCGGGGCGCCTGCAGGAACTCGCTTTCCTCGACCACCAGCGGCTGGGTCAGGAAGGGCACAATGGCGCTAGTGGGGATGGGGGGCGACGACATATTGTCGAACTGGGTGACCCGCACCTTGGGGTTCAGCTTGTCGCGGCTGCGACGGGCATCGTTGGCGTCGTTGCCCAGCAGGCGCAGGCGCGGGTTGCCGCTGCTCATGTCGAGCACGATCACGTCACCGGGGTAAATCCAGTGCGGATCCTTGATTTCGTCCTTGTTCATGTTCCAGATTTCTGGCCACTTCCAAGGGTGTTTGAGAAACTTCCCGGAGATGTCCCAGAGGGTATCGCCCTTGACCACGACATAGCGGTCTGGGGCATTTTCCTGCAGGGTCAGCTCATCGGCCGCAGCCGGCAAGATCGCTGCCAGCGTTATAATGACGGCTGGAGCGATACGGGAAATGAGTTTGGCGCGGATACTGGACGGGCGCATGACTGGCTTCCTTGTTTGGTCGGGGCCTGGACGCTGATGGCAACGTGGCATAATGCCACTAAGTATATGCTAAGGTCATTTAAAACCAATTGCTCAAATTCTGCATCCAAATAGATAGGCTAGCAAGAAAATATGGCGATCCTGAATATCCTGCATTATCCGGACGCGCGTTTGCATAAGGTTGCAACGCCGGTTGAAAAAGTCGATGACGATATTCGTCGATTAATCGATGACATGGCCGAGACCATGTATGAAGCCCCTGGCATCGGCCTAGCGGCCACCCAGGTGGACGTGCATAAACGGGTGGTGGTCATTGATGTGAGCGAGGATAAAAGCGGTTTGCTGGCTTTGATCAACCCGCGCATAGTCAGTGCCGATGGCTACACGGTTTTTGAAGAAGGCTGCCTGTCGGTGCCCGGTATCTATGAAGAGGTGGAGCGGGCCGAGCATGTGGTGGTCGAGGCGCTGGACCGCGATGGCAAGCCCTTCAAGCTGGAAGCAGAGGGCCTGTTGGCTATCTGCATACAGCATGAAATGGATCATCTGGAGGGTAGGGTTTTTGTGGAAAAACTCTCCCGTCTGAAGCAAACCCGCATTTTGTCGCGCCTGAAAAAGAACCAGCGCAAGACACTCTAAAGCGATCTGGCAAGCGCGGTATTAGGCGCCCTTGCCGGTTTTGGCGGTGTGGTATTTGTGCTGGCCTGCGGTGGCTTGGCCTGGTGCCGCGCTGGCCGATATGGGCATTTTCTCTCCTGGCCAGGGCGCCGTGCGTTGCGCGCCACATTGCCCTGGCACCTTGTCATCTGCGCCTGCAGATAGAGTAGAACCGATGAAGCTGATTTTTGCCGGCACACCTGAATTTGCCGCTACCGCCATGCAGGCCCTGATCGATGCGGGCCACGAGATCGTGCTGGTATTGACCCAGCCTGACAGGCCGGCTGGAAGAGGTATGAAATTGCTGGCTTCGCCGGTCAAGCAACTGGCCGAGCGCCATGGCTTGCCGGTCTACCAACCCGAGAAGCTGCGTACTGCCGAGCAGCAGGCGCCGGTGGCGGCGATGGCGGCCGATGTCATGGTGGTCGCGGCCTACGGCATCATCCTGCCGCAGGTGGTGCTGGATATGCCCAGGCTGGGTTGCCTCAACATCCATGGTTCGCTGCTGCCACGCTGGCGCGGCGCAGCGCCCATACAGCGAGCCATCGAAGCGGGTGATCCGCTTACCGGCATCACCATCATGCAGATGGATGCCGGTCTTGACACCGGTGGCATGCTCAGTTGCCACCCGGTTGCGATCGCAGCCACCGATACCACCCGTAGCCTGCATGACAAACTGGCGCTTTGCGGTGCTGAGGCCATCGTCGCGGCCCTGGTCGACCTGCCCGCACTGCAGGCGGCGGTGGTACCGCAACCGGTAGAAGGCGTGACCTATGCCGAGAAGATACGCAAGGAGGAGGCCGCGCTGGATTGGCAGCTGCCGGCCGAACTGCTGGCCCGCCGCGTGCGGGCCTTCGATCCCTTCCCCGGCACCACCGCCCGCCACGGCGAGGAACTGATCAAATGCTGGGCGGCCCAGGCAGAAGCGGGTGGCGGTGTACCCGGCACGGTGCTGCAGATAGGCGCCGACGGTGTGCGGGTCGCCACAGGCCAGGGCGTGTTGTGCCTGACTGAATTGCAGCGTCCTGGCGGCAAGCGTCTGCCAGTGCGGGATTTCCTGGCGGCGGGCAAGCTGGCCGTCGGCGATGTGCTGGGCTGATGCCCGTGCTCGGCGCCGTTTGATCGTTACCGCATCACCTTACTCATAGAAGCTTTGCCATGTTCCTGACTCAACGCCTGGCCAGCGAGGCGGTTGCCGCCGTCCTGGCCGGCCGCAACCTGACCGATGTGCTGGCCCGCCAGCGCCAGCGCAGCCCCGAGCTGGAGCCGCGCCAGCGTGCGGCCATCCAGGATATCGCCTACACCACCCTGCGCCATTACGGCGAGGTGGATTTTGTACTGGGGCGCTTGCTCAAGCGGCCGGATACCGACCCTGCCGTCCGTGCCTTGCTGGCAACCGGCATCAGCCAACTGGCTTGGGGCCGTAGCGCCCCCCACGCGGTGGTGGATCATGCCGTCAAGGTGGCTACCCAGCTCAACGGGGGCTACGCCAAGGGCATGGTCAATGCTGTGCTGCGCAACTTCCTTCGGCAGAAGGACGCCTTGCTGGCCGCTGCCGGCCAGGATGACAAGGCCCGCTGGAACCATCCGGCATGGTGGGTGGCGGCCATGCGCACAGCCTATCCGCAGGATTGGCAGGCGGTGCTGACAGCCAACAACCTGCATCCGCCGATGAGCTTGCGGGTCAATCGCCGGCAGCAGCAGCGCGATACCTATCTGGCCAGCCTGAGGGCTGCGGGCATGGCTGCAGAGGGGGATGGCGAGGCAGGCATACGCCTGCAGGAGCCGGTGCCGGTCGACAAGCTGCCCGGTTTCTTCGAGGGCGTATGCTCGGTGCAGGATATCGGTGCGCAGTGGGCCGCTCCCCTGCTGGATGTGGCCGATGGCATGCGGGTGCTGGATGCCTGTTGTGCCCCCGGGGGCAAGACTGGCCATCTGCTGGAGCTGGCTGCGCTGGACCTGACGGGGCTGGATGTTGATGAGGCCAGGCTCAAGCGGGTGCAGTCCAACCTCGACCGGCTGGGCCTCAAGGCCAGGCTGGTGGTGGGCGATGCGGCCCAGCCTGCCGGGTGGTGGGACGGCCAGCAGTTTGACCGCATCCTGGCCGATGTGCCGTGTTCGGCCTCGGGGGTGGCAAGGCGCCATGCCGACATCAAATGGCTGCGTCGGCCCGACGATTTTGCGCAATTCGCCACGCAGCAGGCCGCCATGCTGGAAGCTTTATGGGGATGTCTCAAACCGGGTGGTAAACTGCTTTATGTAACCTGCTCGGTGTTTCCGCAGGAAAACGAACAACATGTCGCTGATTTCCTGACGCGCCACCCCGACGCACGGCGGCTGTCCCTGCTACCAGGCATGCCGGAAAGCGGGCAACTGCTGCCTAACGAACGCCACGATGGCTTTTTCTACACCCTGCTTGCCAAGGACTAACATACAGCGCCTGCTGCTGCAGCTTTGTGCCCTGTTGTGCTGCCTGCCGCTATGGGCCGGTGGCATAGCGCTGGAGTCCTATCATGGGGTGGAGCAGGAGGGGCGGCTCAGCATTGATGCCCGCTTCCTGGTCAGCCTCGATGCCATGCATGAAAATGCCTTGCTATCCGGGGTGCCGCTAACCTTTGCGGTCGAGTTCACGCTCACCAAGCCCCGCTGGTACTGGGCCTGGCGGCGGGTGGCCGATTGGTTTGACCCTACCGCGCGCATTGAATACCGCCTGTCCTACCATGGCCTCACCCGCAGCTACCGGGTGGGTGTGGGCACGCTCTACCGCAGCTACGATACCCTGGATGGCGCCTTGCGCAGCCTGGGCGTGGTGCGCGACTGGATGGTGGCTGAGCGCGGGTCGGTGACCAAGAAGCTCGACAGCCGCTTTGCCGGCCACCTGACAATGCGGCTGGATACCGACAAGCTGCCCAAGCCCCTGCAACTGGGTTTGCTGGGCGATGCCGAGTGGAAGCTGAACTCCGAGCAGACTACAGTCGAGTTCGAAGAGGCCCAATAGCCATGCCCATGCGTAATACCCTCATTCTGCTGGGTTCCTTGGCAGTGATCCTGCTGTTCATGCTGGCCACGTCCATCGGCAACTCCACCGTGTTCGGCCGCTACTATGAGCCGCTGCTGGCGCTGAACATCCTGATGGTGGTGGGTCTGGTGGCATTGGTGGGCACCCGCCTGATGCGGTTGCGCAAGCAGGTGAGGGCGCGCCAGTTCGGCTCCCGCCTGGCCTGGCGATTGACCCTGATGTTTGCCATGGTGGCGGTCCTGCCTGGCGCCCTGGTCTATATGCTGTCGGTGCAGTTCCTCACCAAGTCCATCGAGACCTGGTTCGACGTCAATGTGGATACCGCCCTGGATAGCGGCCTCAACCTGGGCAACCAGGTGCTCAATTACTCGCTGGACGACCTGATGAAGAAGGCCGAGGTGATGGCGGGGCAGTTGTCCGATGAGTACGACGCCGAGGCATTGGGGACGCTGACGCGCCTGCGCGAAACCACCAATGTGCAGGAAGCCAGCCTGTTTGATGGCCGCGGCAAGGTGATCGCCCATGTGGGTGATGAGTATGCCAACCCGGTGCCGCTGGTGCCTGACCGCAATATGCTCAAGCAGGTGCAGGCGCAGCTGCCTTACCGGGCGCTGGAGACTACGCCTGACTACGGCCTCAGCCTGCGGGTCATCGTACCGGTCAATCCCAACTATGCCAGCCAGAGCAGCTTTGGTACCGAAACCCGCGCCCTGCAGCTGATACAGCCTGTGCCCAAGCAACTGGCCAGTGATGCCGAGAAGGTAGAGGAGATGCGCAATGCCTACAAGCTGCTGGCACTCTCCCGCACTGCGCTGAAGCAGAGCTTCGGCCTGACCCTGACCCTGGCCCTGCTGCTGGCCTTGCTCAGTGCCGTGGTGCTGGGCATGTATCTGTCGGAGAAGCTGGCGGCGCCGCTGACGGTGCTGGCGGCGGGTACCCGCGCAGTCGCGCAGGGGGATTATTCTCAGGTGCAGCCCGTGGTCAGCCAGGACGAGCTGGGGACGCTTACCCACAGTTTCAACCGCATGACCCGGCAGTTGTCGGAGGCACGCGATCAGGTGGAGCAGAAGCAGCAGGAGACAGCCTCTGCCAAGGCTTACCTGGAAACCGTGCTGGGCAGCCTGACGGCTGGGGTGCTGACCTTCGATGAAAAGTGGCGACTGCGGGCCGCCAATGTCAGCGCGGGCCAGATACTGCATGCCGATATCGACCGGCTGGACGTACTCAAGCTGACGGACTGGCTGGAGGACTACCCCCACCTGGGCAGTTTTGCCGAGGGGGTGATACAGGCCTTCAATGCTTCGCAGCAGGATTGGCACCGTCAGCTGGAGGTCGGCTTTGATGGCAGTACCCGCATGTTGCTGGTGCATGGCGCTCGCCTCCATGGCGAGGTTGACCAGGGTGGGGCGGTGGTGGTGTTCGACGATGTCACCGATTTGCTGCGCGCCCAGCGCGATGCCGCCTGGGGCGAGGTGGCCAAGCGCCTGGCGCATGAGATACGTAATCCGCTGACCCCCATACAGCTTGCTGCCGAGCGATTGGAGCATAAACTGGCCGATAAGCTCGATGATGCCAGCCGTGATGTGCTGACCCGCTCCACCACCACCATCGTGGCGCAGGTGGGGGCGCTCAAGCGCATGGTGGATGAGTTCCGCGAATATGCCCGGCAGCCTTCGGCCGAACTGGCGCCAGTAAACCTGGCCAAGCTGCTGGATGAGGTGCTGGTGCTGTATGAAACGGCGCCAATAGAGCGTAGCCAGGTGGGTGAAGGGGGATTGTGGGTGGTGGCCGACATCACCCAGTTGCGCCAGGTTGTGCACAATCTTCTGAAGAATGCACAGGAGGCTGTGGCGGGCGATATGCTCGGCTGCATCAAACTGCGCACCGAAAGACGCGAGAAAACGGTACGATTGTCGGTAGAAGACAACGGTTCTGGCTTCAGTGATGCTATTCTACAACGCATATTTGAGCCATATGCGACAACCAAGCTCAAGGGAACCGGGCTGGGACTCGCTGTGGTGAAAAAAATCATCGATGAGCATCACGGTCAGATCGTGGCCTATAACGTGGAGCCGCATGGCGCCTGCGTCAGGATAGACTTACCGATTGCGGATCAAATGCAGGTGGGCCGGAATCAAGCCGGCCCGGCAGAGCAAGGGGAGAAAACGAGTGGGTAGTAACGATATTCTGATCGTCGATGACGAGATCGGTATCCGGGAGTTGCTGTCGGAGATCCTGCAGGACGAAGGCTACCGGGTCGTGGTAGCGGAGAATGCAGCCCAGGCTCGGCAACTGCGCAATCAGGGCCGACCGGCGCTGGTGCTGCTGGATATCTGGATGCCGGACACCGATGGGGTGACGCTGCTCAAGGAATGGGGCAGCAATGGTCAGTTGACCATGCCGGTGGTGATGATGTCTGGCCATGCCACCATCGATACCGCAGTCGAAGCCACCCGTATCGGGGCTTTTGACTTCCTGGAAAAACCCATAGGCCTGCAAAAACTGCTGGCGACGGTGAAGCGTGCGCTCAAGCACGGCGAAGTGCAGCCCAAGGTGGCTGAGAACTCGCTGGCGGCATTGGGCAAGAGCCCGCTGATCCTGATCCTGAAAAAGCAGCTGGACCAGGCACAGAACCTTTCCTACCCCTTGCTGCTGACGGGAGAGCCCGGCAGCGGCTTTGTCGCCTGTGCCCGTTATCTCAGTGTGGCCACCGCGCCCTTTGTGGCGCCGGATAGCCAGGATGCCCTGGTGGAGTCGGGGGCGGATCTGGTGACCAGGGCGGCCAATGGCACGCTGTTCCTGCGCGATATCGGCCATTACGAGCGCAAGGCACAGGGAGCGTTGGTGGCCTTGCTGCCCAAGCTGGATAAGCACAATGTCAGGCTGATCTGCGCAACCAGCCGCAGCCTGCCGGAGCTGATAGACCGGTTTGACCCGGCGCTGTTCACCTATCTGTCGCAGATCGTGGTGCCTTTGCCGGCGCTGCGCGAGCATAGGGATGATATCCCTGAGCTGGCCGAGCATATCCTGGCCAGCGTGGTGGAATCGAACAAGACAGGCCCGCGCCGGTTTGCCTCGTCGGCGCTTAATGCCCTGCGCCAGCATGACTGGCCGGGTAACCACGAGCAGCTGCACAACATCGTCAAGAGCCTGGCGCTGACCTCGGCCGAGGTGGACATCGATGCCACGCCGGTCAACCGGGTGCTGTCGCAGTTCTCGCCGCCGCGTGCACAGTCGGTGGCCATGAGCGGCCCGCAGTTCAATTTCGACCAGCCGCTGCGCGAAGCGCGCGACGAGTTCGAGCGTGCCTATTTCGACCACCATATCGGCCTGGAAGGCGGCAATATGAGCCGGGTGGCCGACAAGGTGGGGCTGGAGCGTACCCACCTGTACCGCAAGCTCAAGCAGTTGGGCGTGCAGGTGATCAAGCGTCCGCGTCCTTGATTTGATGTGGGTGGGTGCGTGCATCCACCCCGCTGCCGAGCAGGGCATGAATTCAAGTCATGGCTGGGCAGGCGCTAGGGGAACCCTGGCGCTAGTCGCCTGCGCAGCCTGAGCCGGCCGAATCTCCCTTGATTGAATCCATCCATCGGCGCTAAGACGGTATCCACATTGCGGTGGGTGAAGGGCGCCTCGCCGCCGCTGGCTATCATTTTGAATGGGCTTCAGGGCCTGTTGTAGACTCAAGTCATTGATGGGTGAAGGACTGGGCCGGCGCCAGGGTAGCCCAAATCACTGGGCACTCTCCGGGTCGGTTCTGCATCTTTCTCCGTTGGCGCCTGTCTTCGGTGGGCTTGGGTTTTTCAATGGCATAGCTTCATAACCGGCTGCGGTACGTCATCATGCTACTTCCCGTCCTGGCTGTTGCCCTGGGGGCCGCCTTGGGTGCGCTGGCGCGCTGGGGGCTGACCAACTGGCTCAGCACCCTGTCGAGCAATCTGTCCGTGGGTACATTGGCCTCCAACCTGGTGGGGGGCTATCTGGTCGGCATCGCCGTCAGCTATTTTGCCCAGCACCCCGGCCTTGCACCGGAATGGCGCCTGTTTGTCATCACCGGCTTTCTCGGTGGCCTGACCACCTTCTCTTCCTATTCGGCTGAAGTGGTCGACATGATGCTGCGCGGACAGTTCGGCTGGGCGCTATCCACTGCGGCCAGCCACCTGTTCGGCTCATTTTTCATGACCGCTTTCGGCATCTATACGGTGTTGTTTTTTTACCGCCGCTGAAATTTTGTCTTGTACATGACTTGTGGGATTCAATACCCCATACAAGGATTACCCAGATAGGGTAAGTCTATATCTGGCGCGCTTGGCCAGTGCCTCGTGCTTGTGTCATGTACAAGACGATACGGTTAAAAATCGCTTACATCCGTGTTGCGTAGACAAGTCATGGCCTACCGTTCGTCGGCTTGATGACGTTGGCATTTTGATTCCGCCCATTCCATCTACTACTACCCAGTAGGTCTACAAGAAAAAAGGCCGCCTGGGGATGCACTCCACCGGGATGCCGAGGGTGCTGTCACACCACCTGTTGCCAGGGGGTGGCAGATGCCCGGTGACCGGTGCGTACACACCCGGCCACATCTCTCCCCTGCTGATTGCAGTTTGCACCTGAACCGGTTGCCCTGATGTGTGCAGCACGGCCCAGTAGATTCCGCCTGCCCGCGTGCCGGGCGGGCACCAGGACGGTACATCCACCCTCCCAAGGGGTGGTTGCCAGCAACGTAGCGCCTTACCTATCGGCAAGGTGCACGGGGGACCTGTTGGCCGACTATCGACGGCAAACAGGTCAGTTTTTGGGGAATGGTCCCCATGGAAACTGAGTAGAGGAAACAAAAATAATGGAGCAAGCGTTTAACGCAGTAGCCCGTCCCGTTCTCCTGTCCATGCTGGTTGCCGGTGCCCTTAGCGCCATGGCTGCTGAGCGTGTTGAACTGGAGGGTTTCACATCCGAGCGTATGTCCGCTACTGCCAGTACTGGCAGTGACAAGACCATACATAGCATGCTGGGCCTCAGTGACAGCGAGTTGCGGGTGCAACGCAGCCAAAGCTACGCCAATGGCAATGTGGTCACCCGCTACCAGCAGTTCCACCAGGGCGTGCCCGTCTGGGGTGAGGCCGTGGTCGAACAGCGCAAGGCCGGCCAGGCCGCCCCGCAGTTGTCGGGCGCCATGCTCAAGAGCCTGGCCAACGATCTGCCCAGCGCCAAGCCGGTGTTCAGCGGTAACCAGGTGATCTCGCAAGCCAAGAATGCAGCACGCATCTATGGCCCCACTGAGAACGACCAGTCCACCCTGTTTGTGAAGATGGACAAGAACAATGTGGCACGCCTGGTCTACCTGGTGTCGTTCATGGTCCATGACGCCAAGAAGCCCAGCCGTCCCCACTTCCTGATCGACGCCAATACTGGCGCGGTGGTGGAGCGCTGGGAAGGCCTGAACCACCGTGACGCGACCGGCCCTGGCGGCAACACCAAGACCGGCCAGTATGAATATGGCACCGACTTTGGCCCCCTGGTGGTGACCGATGACTGCAAGATGAACAGCGGCAACGTCATCACGGTCAACCTCAACCATGGCACCAGTGGCAGCACCCCCTACCAGTTCACCTGCCCTCGCAATACGGTGAAGCAGATCAATGGCGCCTACTCGCCCTTGAACGATGCCCACTACTTCGGCAACGTCGTGTTCAATATGTACCAGGCCTGGTTCAACTTGCGCCCCATCAGCCAGACCCTGCAGATGCGGGTGCATTACAGCAACAACTACCAGAATGCCTTCTGGGATGGCACTGCCATGACCTTCGGTGATGGCGGCAGCACCTTCTACCCGTTGGTGTCGCTCGATGTTTCGGCTCACGAAGTCAGCCATGGCTTTACCGAGCAGAACTCCGGGCTGGTGTATTCGGGCCGCTCCGGCGGTATGAACGAAGCCTTCTCTGACATGGCTGGCGAGGCTGCCGAATACTTCATGAAGGGCACCAACGACTGGAAGGTCGGCGCAGAAATCTTCAAAGCCAGCGGCGCATTGCGCTATATGGACAATCCGCCGCAGGACGGCCGTTCCATTGGCCACGCCAATGACTTCACCAGCGGTATGGACGTCCACTACTCCAGCGGGGTCTACAACAAGGCCTTCTACCTGCTTGCCACCAAGGCCGGCTGGAATACCCGCAAGGCCTTCGAGGTGATGGTGGATGCCAACCGCCTGCACTGGACCGCGAACAGCACCTGGGATCAGGGCGCTTGCGGTGTGGAAAAGGCGGCAGAGTCGCGCGGCTACTCCAAGGCTGATGTGACTTCGGCCTTCGCGTCCGTTGGCGTGTCGTGCAGCGGCGGTACCCAGCCACCGACTGGCACCGTGCTGCAGAAGGGTGTGCCGGTAACAGGTCTGTCTGGTGCACGCAGCGCCAAGCTCAACTACACCATGGTGATACCGGCTGGCGCCAGGAACCTGTCCTTCGTCATGTCGGGCGGTACGGGTGATGCTGACATCTACATCAAGTTCGGCTCGGCTCCGACCACCACCTCGTATGACTTCCGTCCCTATCGGAGCGGTAACAACGAGACGGTGAACATCGCCACGCCGAAGACCGGTACCTACTACGTCATGATCAACGGCTACTCGGCCTTCAGCGGCGTCTCGCTGGTTGCCAACCATCAGTAAGCCGTTCTTGAACCCCGCACCGCAAGGTGCGGGGTTTTTCCATGAGTGACCGAACAGCCAGAGCCATCTGCCAGATGGACCAAGGAGTAACACCATGCAAAAGAAGATCATGCCGTTGCTGTTGGCGGGCCTGTGCCTGACGGCCTGGGCCGATAGCGCCCCCAGCGGCAAGAAGGTTTGGATTACGGTGGGCGATGCGGCCTATGTACAGCTGAAGAAGCTGGCGCCACAGGTGATGGCCGGCGAGAGCCGCGTCCAGCCGGCCAGTGCCGGCCTGGGCCGGGCCGTAGGGCTGGAGCGCGCCTATGCCGTAGAAGTGGATGAAGGCCTGCTGGGTGGCTTGAGCGAAGCCGTACACCATGAGCTGCGCCGTTGCGGCGGCTATATGGCCCATCCCAGCCGCGCCGCTGCCATCGCTGCACTGCAGCCGCCACCCGCTGTGGCCATGGCCAGCCGCCCCAGCTATGTGATCGACAACCAGACCACGGTCAACCCGCTGCTGCCGCAGCTGCAGGACAGCAATATCGCGGGCACCATCAATGACCTGGCCGCCTTCACCAATCGCTACTACACCACCAGCCACGGTGTGGCAGCTTCCAACTGGCTGCTGCAACGCTGGCAGCAACTGGCAGCCGGCCGCAGCGATGTGACCGTGGAGCAGTTCAGCCATGCCAGCTGGCCGCAGAAGTCGGTGATCCTGACCATCCGGGGTACCGACAACGGCAGCGAAGTCGTGGTGCTGGGCGGCCACCTGGATTCCACCGTGGGCAGCACCGGTGAAAACACCCGTGCACCCGGCGCCGACGATGATGCCTCCGGTATCGCCAGCCTCACCGAGGCCGCCCGGGTGATGATCAGTAGCGGCTACAAGCCACGCCGCACCATCAAGTTCATGGGCTATGCGGCAGAAGAGGTCGGCCTGCGCGGTTCGCAGGAGATCGCCAGGAAGTTCAAGACCGACAACGTCAATGTGGTGGGCGTCATGCAGCTGGACATGACCAACTACAAGGGCTCGGTCAACGACATCTATATCTATACCGACTACACCGACAGCCAGCAGAACACCTTTATTGGCAACCTGGTCACCACCTACCTGCCCACGCTGAAGCTGGGCTACGACAAGTGTGGCTATGGCTGTTCGGACCATGCCTCCTGGACTGGCCAGGGTTTTGCCGCCTCCTTGCCGTTCGAGGCGACCTTCAGCCAGTCCAATCCGCGCATTCACACGGCCAACGATACCTATGCCAATATGGGCAACCAGGCGCAGCATGCGCTCAAGTTCGCCAGGCTGGCTGCCGCCTTTGCGGTGGAACTGGGTAGCGATGGTCCGTCCGACCCGGTTCCTGGCGATACTGTGGAGAACTTCTCCGGCACACTGGCCAGGGGCCAGAAGGCCAACTACGGTCCGTTCAAGGTGGCCGGTGGCACGACCTTCAAGGCCGACCTTACCGGCACTGGTGACGCCGACCTGTATGTGCGCAAGGGTGCTGCGCCCACCACCAGCAGCTACGACTGCCGGCCTTACAAGTCCGGTTCGGCCGAGAGCTGCAGTGTGGCGGTCACGGCCAATGGCGACGTTTATGTCATGGTGAACGGCTATGCGGCATCGACCTTCAATCTGAAGGTGACGTATCGGGCCCAGCAGTAAGAGGGCTTCGCCAACCTGGCGCAGATGCTGGGAAGCAAGTAGGACGGGGCAGTTAGTGCCCCGTTTTACTTTGTCTAGATGGCGTGACCGGTGGTTGCATCGCCGCGCTGCAGGCGGCCCAGTTGCTGCTGTCGCGGCGCAAAGGCTGCCAGCAAGGCTGCCAGTAAGGCTTCGGCTTTATTGCTGTTGTCGGCGCCGAAGTTGCAAACATATACGTCCAGCGTCACACCGCTACGCTCCGGCCAGGTATGCAGGGCCAGATGCGACTCGGCCAGCAGCACCACGCCGGTGATGCCGCCTGGGCCAGCCTCGCTGGCGGGGAATTGATGCCAGCAGGCGGATACTGCCTTGAGGCCGGCCAGCTCGACCTGGCTCAGGCATAGCTGCTGCAGCGCGACTTCGTCGGTCAGCAGGGAGGGCTGCTGGCAGTCATACAGGTCGGCAGTGAGATGCAGGCCGTTCATGCGAATTCATCCTTGTGCTCCAGCAACCAGCGCGCTGCGCGCACGCCCCAGTAATGGGCTTCCTCGGCCAGCGAAAAGCCGCTGAGATCACTGTGTGCCAGCATGATACGGCCTTGTGGCTGCCGCAGGCGCGGCAGGACATCACTGCTGAACAGGCTGGGGGTGGGGCGCAGCATGGCGTGGCCCCAGCGCCAGACATCGAGTTGCTCGGTCAGGCCCGGCAGGTCGGGGTGCACACGCCCCAGTTCGGCCAGAATGCTGCGCGCCCAGTATGCGTGGGGGGCGGTCTGCAGCAGCTTGCGGCCGGCGGCAGGCGTGGCCTCGGTGAGTGGGCGATAGTAGCTCAGGACACAGCCCTGATCATGCAGCTGCAGGGATTGATGGTTGGCCACCACATAGCCCAGCCCGGCAGCGCCATACAGGACATTGTCCCAGCATAGCGGCTGTTGCCCCCGCTCGGCGGGTGGGGCACGCAAGCTCAGGTTGGCGACCAGCCAGGGCGCATAGCTCAGTTGCGCCATGGCGGTTTGCCAGGGCGGCGGCAAGCTGGGCATGACATGGGCTAGAAAGCCGGTCGGTGCGGCCCACACCAGCTTGTCGGCCAGGTAGCGCACACTGCGATTTTCCTGCGCCAGATAGACCAGCACGCTGCAGCCCTGCGCCGTCTGTTCGATCTGCCAGGCCATGGCATTGGGCTGTAGCGCATCACCCAAGCCCTGGGCCATGCGTCGTGTCAGCCAGCTATTGCCCTCAGGCCAGGTCAGTACGTCGTCGCTGTCGGCATTGCTGGCCTGGCCGTGCCGGCCGGCGTGGTAGTGCAGGCCGGCCCAGGCCGAGGTCTGGCGATAATCGGTACCGTAATCGTCGCGGCAACCGTAGTTTACCCACCAGTGCAGGCTGGGCGCATCGTAGCCTTGCTGCTGCAGCCAGTCGGCCATGCTGATGCCGGCCAGCGCAGCGGTAGGCGAGCCGCCGCGTGCGCTGGGTGTGGCAAATGCAGGACGACCGCGGCCGTCCAGGGTGGCTTTCAGGCTGGCTATTTGCTCGATGAAACGCTGTTGTTGATGGCGCTCGACCTGGGCAATACCGAACTGCGGCAGCAGGCCCTCCTGCCAGGCGCCGTGGATATGCAGGCGCTCTTGCGGGGCGAAACATAGATAGCGCTCCTCATACTCCGGCCGCAAGGCGTGCGGGTCGCCCTTGAGCGCACCGAATTCGGCCAGCATCAAGCGCAGCTCGGGTGCCTCTGGCCCCGGCAATGGCAGGTAGTGGGCGCCCCAGGGGTAGGCCGATATGGGGTTGCTGCCACTCCGGGCATTACCGCCAGCTTCGTTTTCCAGTTCCAGCACGGCGAAACTGGCATGGCCCTGGCGCTTGAGCCACCAGCCGCAGCTGAGGCCGGCCATGCCGCCACCTATTATCAGGGCTTCCACCTTGCGGGTTTCGCTGGCAGCAGGAAAGCCAGTGCCGTCACGCAGCCTGTGCCCCAGCGCCTGCGATGGTCCCAGCAACTGTCCAGGCGGCAGGCCGGATGGGGGCGTGCGGCTGCAGCCAGCCAGCCCCAGGCTGCCAGCTGCTAGCGAGCCGGCCCGCAGGAAATCCCGCCGCTTCATCGCTGCACCTGCTTCCACTCCTGCTCGAAGGTACGCACCAGCAGCTGGTTGTTGAGGCGGTTGACCTCGGCCGGGGTGCGGGCCATGTCGGGAGGAAAGTTGAACAGGCCAGGTACGGTATCGGCGTTGATAAAGCGCAGGCCGGTGGGTAGCCGTTGGGGTGGGGTGTAGGGCTCGCGACCCGCCAGGATGAAACCCCACTCGCCGAAGCTGGGAACCAGGGCGTGGTAGGGGCGGGTCTGCAGGCCCACGCTCTCTATCGTCTGCACCACGGTCCAGTAGCTTTGCCGCGCATACAGGGGCGATGTGGATTGCACCACCATGCGGCCGCGTGCACCCAAGGCCCGCTCCGCCATGCGATAGAAGGTGTTGGTATAGAGTTTGCCGACGGCGAAATTGGTCGGATCGGGGAAATCCACCACGATAAAGTCGTAGGCATTGGCCTGGCTTTCCAGCCAGCGGAAGGCATCGGTGTTGATGATACGTACCCGTGGCGAGTTGAGCGCATCCCCATTCAACTCCCGCAGCGCGGGATGTTGCTTGAACAGGGCGGGCATGGCGGGGTCCAGCTCCACCAGGGTGACGGATTCCACCTGCGGATAGCGCAGGATCTCGCGTATGGCCAGGCCATCGCCACCGCCCAGTACCAGTACACGTTTGGCCCAGGGCAGGCTGGCCAGGCCAGGATGGATCAGCGCCTCGTGGTAGCGATATTCATCGCGGGCGCTGAACTGCAGATTGTTGTTGAGAAACAGGCGCACGTCGTCGCGCCAGCGGGTCAGTACGATACGCTGGTAGGGGGTGCTTTCGGCCAGCACGATACGGTCTTCATACAAGGCCGTTTCGGCAATGCTGCTGAGCCTGTCGGCGGCGGCAAAGCCGGCCACGATCAGCACCAGGGCAGATCCACCCTGCAGCCAGAGCACCCGGCGGCTGACCAGTTCATGACGGAACAGCCAGGTGGTCCATAGGGCCACCAGCACATTGAGCAGGCCAAACAGCAGGGCCGTGCGTACCATGCCCAGCTTGGGGGCCAGCCAAAGCGGAAACAGCAGGGAGACGGCCAGTGCGCCCAGATAGTCGATGCTCAGCACCCGCGAGACCAGATCCTTGAACTGCAGGCGATGCTCCAGCAGGCGCATCACCAAGGGAATCTCCAGCCCCACCAGCATCCCGATGACAAAGACCAGCAGGTAGAGTAGCAGCAGGAAAGGGCCGCTCAGCCAGGTGAAGGCAAAGAAAAGGGCGGCCGCCGAAAAGCCGCCCAGCAAGCCCACAGCCAGTTCGATGCGGATAAAACTGCCGATCAGATCGCGCTGGAAATAGCGCGACAGCCAGGAGCCCACACCCATGGCCGATAGGTAGACACCGATGACGGTGGAGAACTGGGTGACGGAATCGCCGACCAGGTAGCTGGACAGCGCAGCCGCGACCAGCTCGTAGGCCAGCCCGCAGGCGGCGACGACAAAAACGGAGAACAGCAGGGCGTAGGGCATGGCTTAGGGGTATAGGCGAAGGGAGGCTGCGGTGTGGCATACGACAGCCGGGCGTGCGCTATCGTCGGAAGGTGACGGCGTTCAACTCCTTGCAATGACGGGTCAGGGCGGGGCTATGCCTGGGGTTGCGGCATGGCACCTGCATGCCTGTCGCTCGGTGGCGGGGCTGGCCGCTGCCTCGGGCGGCCTGGCACGCAACAGGCTGTCCCTGGGCACGGCTGCCGACACCGTACCGCTGGTGTGTGTTGCCAGGGCTTAATGGATGGCGGAGGCAACAATGATGGCAATGCCCAGGCACATGGCGGCTACCACGGTAGCCAGGGCTTGGTTGCGCTCCTCCACCAGATTCTTCCATAGGTCGTAGGGTGTGATCTTGTCGATGATGATAAAGGCCACCCAGAACACGGCCACGCCGAGCAGGGAATAGACCAGGGAGGCCAGTACGTAATCGAGCTTGAGTATATCCATGGGTGTGACTCCACTTATTTATGATAAAGCCGGCCGCCGGCTGAGACCGACCCGCTGCGTTCACGCGTCTCGGTGTCGTCGCCGAACAGCGGCTGTCCTTTGTACTGCCCGTAGCCGAATAATGCGGTGGCCAGGCTGGCGGCCACCAGATACATGCGAAACATGATGCTTTCCTGTGCTAGCGGGTCAGAAGTAACGGTTGTATCTGTCCCGGCGTCTCAACCATCCCCAGTACGCCCATGGTATCGCCAGCAGAGCGAGGAGCATGAGCCAGGCACTGCTCCAGATTGTTACACCTTTCAACAGTCGAATAGCCGGGCTGGCGTTCCAGTAGTGATCGGAGCGATGGACCATGTCTGGAGCGTGCGTTAATCATCGTCCGCTTGCCCCGATGCGTAGTCACTCTGTGCCCAGCGCTGGGATTCGAAGCTATGGCTGCGGAACCAGGCAAGCAGGGGAGCAACCAAGAGCAGCAGCAACAGCATCCAGAAATTGCTCCAGATCGGGACATCGCGCACCAGCTGGATACGGTTGCTCAGTTCGGGTTTGCCTGGCTCGGTTTCGACTTCCACTTCCAGTACATAGTCGCCAGCAGGCACATCGCTGATCAAGGCCTCATCGTCGCTGCTGCCTTCGCTCCAGCTGCCGTCCGAGTCGCTGCCATGGTAGTAGCTGACTTCGCGGCCCAGGCGGAAAGTCTCGCCGGTCTTGCTGTTGACCAGGGAGATATCCGAGTACAGCCAACGGTTATCGAGGTTGGCATCCTGCTTGATCACCAGATTCCGCTCGCCTTCAATACGTATGGGCGGCGTAGTCAGGTTGGCTTTGGCCTCACCCAGCGGCAAGTCCAACTGCCCTTGCCAGACGGGTTTCTCCCAAGCGCGGGTGACAAAGACAAACTGCAGTAGCAGCGCCAGTGCGGCAAAGCCGGCAAAGCCCGCCCAGTAGCGGCCGCTGCCGCTGCTGGGGGCGGGCTGGTTGGGCGCTATCCCTACCGGCTCCGGCAAGGGTCTGGCGGGTTTGAAGGCGGCGGCGACTTCTGCCACCGGTAGGTATTCCGACATCGTCCAGCTGAGTTCCTGCTTGGTCCATTCGGCCGAGAGCAGGTAGGGCGGGCTGATATAGTCATCCACCGAACTGGTTTCGCCTACCCGCACCTTCCAGGTGAATTCCCCCAGCACCTGGATGACCTCGGCCTGGCAGCGCTGGAAATGCTTGTAGTCGCGATCCAGAAAGCGGGCGATGGGCTGGGCGCCCGGTTTGAGCGCGGGTTGGCGCGTCACCGGCTTGGCCAGGTTCCAATGGCCGTCGGACTCCGTCAGCCAGACATAGCCGACTTCGGTCGAGTGCAGCAGGTATTCGTCCCAGTAGTAGCTGAGGCCATCGATGCGGGTGCTGCGGCGCAGATAGCCGATGACGGTATAACGGCGACCTCGCAGCCTGCCCTGTGCGCCCATTGCCAGCTTGGGCTGGTATGTGAACGGGTGGCTCTTGCTGATAATGGCCAGATTGGCATCTTTAGGATCGACCACCGCGCCACAATGGCCACAGCCAACGGCACGAATGTCCGGCCCGCTGGCAGACAGTGGCGCACCGCAACTGCTGCACTTGAAGGCGCGAGCCTGGGTGCGGGTGGGTTTGGGCGTGTCGGTGGGGGCGGCAGGGTCGATCAACTCGTCCAGTGTTGCCACATGGCCCAGGTAGACCTTGGGTGGGGATTCGCTGTAATCAAGGCTGGCAAAGCCCGTCTCCGAGCGCAGATCCACCGCTGGCGCCTCATAGCCCGGTGTTGCCTGGAACGGCAGCTCACCCTCGGCAGCCACACAGTGGGCCAGCTCGATATTGCTGACGGTATAGGCGTTGCCCCCCAGCTTGGCAGTCATGCCTGGCTTGAACGCGGTCAATTCGGGCAGCAGGGTCTTGATTGTCTGCTCAAACGTCACATAGCAAAGACCGGATCCCTCGGAGACCCAGCCCAGGCGGCCGTCATCAAAGCGGGCGTACCATTCGTTCCAGTAGCCGTGCTCATACTTGAGCTGCAAGCGGCCTATCAGTTCGAAGCCGACGGTGCGGTATTTGCCGCGAAACCGTAGTTTGAAAGGGCTGCGATCCTCGGCCAGTTCGGCCATCTTGCCCAGGTTTTCCAGGTCGGCATCGTGGCGCACCAGGGTGCTGCGGCAAAAGCCGCAGACCGCCATGATGGAGGCTGCAGAATGGAACTCAACTTGAGCACCGCAAGAAGGACAGGGAGCTACGCGCATGGTCGTCGGAGCCTAGCACAGCAGTCTATGGAAGCAAGCCCCGCCGCCATTTGGCGGGGTTGGTGGCGGCGGGGCCGGCTGGGGCTATCACTTATAATATGTGATTGGCATGCTGTTTTTGCGTATGATTCCGCTGCGGGATTGGTAGTAAAAACACTGCATTTATTTGCCATACCGGTTATCAATAACGTCATTCGTCCCGGCCTCCTTATTACTCATCCCATGCAATCCGAACAAGCCCTGCAAAGCACCTTGCGCCTATTGATGTCTGTGCCACTGACCTTGCGTAGCAATGTCAGCGTGTTCCATCAGGGCAAGGTCAGCAATTTCTCGCTCGAAGTCTCGCGCTCTGCCGAGGGGGGCTTATCGGTGGTTGAACTGTGTCCCGACGGCGAACTGCTCACCGGCAGGGTGGTGGCTGGCCCCGGTGAGGTCAGCGCCCTTGATGAACATGCGCTGTCTGCCGCCATGGGGGCCTTGTGGATGCAGAGCCAGGATGACGATCCACCACTCAGCGAGGTGACTTCGGTGCGCGCCACCAGTTTGCTGCTGGCGACGGAGGGGCCAAATCCCTTCAGGGTGGTGCAGTCCTGGTACTACCGGGTGGTGGATGGTCTGGGCCCGCTCGATGTCTGGGATGCCGACCATGCCTTGCGTAGCCGCGAGGTCAGACTGCCCGCGGCCGACAGCTTCCGTGGCCTGGTGCTGGCGCTGCAGGCAGAAGCCAACCGCATGGGCTAGCGCCGTACGCTCTCGCCGCGCAGCTCCACCAGCCGCTTTTTGTCGGCTTCGGCGCGGTTCTTCACTTCTTCGATCTCCAGATTGCGTGCGGCAATGCTGGCATTGATCTTGGCCACTTCGGCCTGGCGTTCCGTCAAATCCGTCATCAGATCGTTGGGCACCTTCTTCTTGGCCTTGGTCAGCTTGTCGATCTGTGTCTGAAAGCTGTTGACGCGCTTGGTGGCCGCCTCCAGCCGCAGGCGGTCAGACTGTATATTGGCCTGCAGCTGTTCCAGATTGCGGTCACGTATGGCGTCGATTTCGCTGGTCTTGCTGAAGCTGTTGACCAGAGCATTGTCGCGGCGGCGTGCTTCCAGTGCCTTGCGTTCTTCTTCCCGCAGCTTGGCCAGCTCGGCATTGCGGGCGGCCTGCTGCTCGGGTGTCAGTATGCCCTCGGTCTGGCGTATGGGCATGCCTTGCTTGTTCAGCTCGGTCATGCCCCGCTTGTTTTGCTGCATGGGGGGCTTGTCGCTGTACTGCACCTTGCCGTTTTCATCTACCCACTTGTAAAGCGTTTCGCCAGCATGGGCGGTGAGCGCCATGGCGATCAGGGGCAGTATGAGCAGACGGTGGTGAGACATGACGGTTTTCCTCAGGCCACGCCAAATTCGGCGCGATAACGCTCAACCGCTTGCAAATTGCGTTCCAGCTCCGGTTGACCGTTCAAAAAAGCGATCAGATCGGTCAGATTGGCGATGGCCACCACGGGTATGCCGTAGCGTGCCGTGACCTCCTGTACCGCCGATTGCGTACCTTGTCCGCGCTCCTGCCTATCCAGCGCAATCAGCACGCCAGCAGGCTCTGCGCCCTGCGCACGGATCAGTTCCACCGACTCCCGCACCGAGGTGCCGGCCGAGATGACATCGTCGATGATCATGACCCGGCCCTTGAGCGGCGCACCGATCAGGGTGCCGCCTTCGCCGTGGTCCTTGGCTTCCTTGCGATTGAAACAAAACGGCACATTCCGACCTTTTTCGGCAAGTGCGACTGCCGTGGTGGCGGCCAGGGAGATGCCCTTGTAGGCCGGACCGAACAGCATGTCGAAGCTCACGCCCGAGGCGATGGCCGCGTCGGCGTAGAAATCAGCCAGGCGGCCGATGCTGGCGCCGTCGTGAAACAGCCCTGCGTTGAAGAAGTAGGGCGACAGTCGGCCGGCCTTGGTCTGGAACTCGCCGAAGCGCAGCACATTCTGCTGGACGGCGAAGGCAATGAAATCGGTGCGTGACATGCTCATGAAAACAAGTGGCTATGCGGGGTTCAAGGATTTATAGCATATCATTCCGTTTCCTTATCTGCCCTGCCGGTCATCATCCATGCGAATAATTTCCGCCAACCTCAATGGCATCCGCTCCGCAGCCAACAAAGGCTTCTTCGATTGGCTGCCCCAGACCGGGGCGGACGTGGTGTGCCTGCAGGAACTCAAGGCGCAATTGCCGGATATGAGCGAGGCCATGCTGGCCCCGGCCGGCTACCACGGTTTTTTCCATCCTGCCGAGAAAAAAGGCTACAGCGGCGTGGGTATCTACAGCCGCAAGCAGCCCGATGCCGTCATCGAGGGCCTGGGCATACCTGATATCGACATGGAGGGACGCTACCTGCGCGCCGATTTCGGCCCGCTGTCGGTCATCTCGCTTTATCTACCCTCAGGTTCCAGCGGCGAGGAGCGCCAGACCATCAAGTTCGCCTTCCTGGAGCGCTTCCTGCCCCATATGCGGCAGATGCTGGCAGAAGGGCGGGAGATTGTGGTGTGCGGCGACTGGAACATCGCCCACCAGCCCATCGATCTGAAAAACTGGAAGGGCAATCTGAAGAATTCCGGTTTCCTGCCTGAGGAGCGTGCCTGGCTGACCGAGCTGCTGGGCTTGGGCTGGGTGGATGTGTGGCGCACTCTTTACCCGGAGGCACCGGGCTACACCTGGTGGAGCAATCGTGGCCAGGCCTACGCCAAGGATGTCGGTTGGCGCATCGACTACCAGATCACCACGCCGGGCCTGGCGCAGCGTGCGCTCAGCGCCAGCATCTACAAGGAGATCAAATTCTCCGATCATGCGCCCCTGATCATGGACTACACGGGCGAGCTGTAAGCGATGACGCTCTCCAACTATCTGTCGGTTTTCGGCAATCGCCGGGTTGCCATCGTCCTGCTGCTGGGCTTTGCCTCCGGGTTGCCGCTGGCGCTCACTGCAGCCAGCCTGCAGGCCTGGCTGACGGTATCGGGGGTGGATATCACGACCATAGGCTGGTTCACCCTGGTGGGCCTGCCCTATACCTTCAAGTTTCTCTGGTCACCCCTGCTTGATCGCTTTGAGCCCACTTGGCTGGGGCGGCGGCGTGGTTGGTTGGTGCTGACCCAGTTAGCGCTGGCAGTCGCCATTTTCGCCATGTCGCTGCTGGACCCGGTGGCCTCGGCTGGCTGGCTGGCGGTCTTCGGTGTGATCGTGGCGTTTCTATCGGCCAGCCAGGACGTGGTGTTCGATGCCTACCGCACCGAGCTGCTGCAGGAGGATGAGCGCGGCGCAGGGGCGGCCGTGACCACCCTGGGCTATCGCCTGGCCATGCTGACCTCGGGGGCCCTGGCGCTGATCATTGCCGAGAAGTTCCTGGGCTGGAACAACACCTACAAGCTGATGGCGGCCTTGATGGGCGGCATGGCGCTGGTGACCTTGTTCGGCCCCAGGCTGGCGTTGCCGGAAGGCCCAAGAAGCCCCGCCGGGCAGGAGCTGAAGGGTTTCCTGGCCATGCTGGCCGGCGCCTTGCTCGGTTATTGGCTGGCCTCGCGCGGGTTGGCCCTGCTGGGCGTGCCGACCGACAGCAAGGGCTGGGCGCTGTTCTACCTGGTGGCAGAGGTCACCGCCGGTGGCGTGCTGGCCTTGTGGCTGGCACGGCAAATGGGCTTTCCGGCGCTGCTGGGGCCGCTGGATGAGTTCATCTCGCGCAAGGGCGCGTGGGCCATCCTGGCGCTGATCATTTTCTACAAGCTGGGCGATGCCTTTGCCGGCAGCCTGACCACGGCCTTTCTGCTGCGCGGCATGGGTTTTAGCCAGACCGCCGTGGGCGAGGTCAACAAGGTCTTTGGCCTGCTGGCCACCTTGGTCGGCGCCGTGCTGGGCGGCTTGTGGATGGTCAAGCTTGGCCTGTGGCGTGCCCTTATGCTGTTCGGCGCCCTGCAGGCGGTCTCCAACCTGATGTATTGGTGGCTATCGATCTCGGGCCAGCATCCCTATGTGTTCCAGATCATGGTGGCGGCCGTGGGGGTGGAGAACCTCTGTGGCGGCATGGGTACGGCCGCGTTTGTCGCCCTGCTGATGACGCTTTGCAACGCCCGCTACACAGCCACCCAGTTTGCCCTGCTGTCGGCGCTGGCCGCCTTTGGCCGGGTCTATGTCGGCCCGGCATCGGGGGTGTTGGTGGATCAGCTCGGCTGGAGTACCTTCTTTGTCTACACCGTGGTGGCGGCGCTACCCGGCCTGCTGCTGCTGTGGTGGCTACGGCCGCGTATCGATGCCTTGCACTCACCCAGCAATCAGTCGCCGCAGGCACTAGACTGATTGAGTACCAACCCAAGTCAGGAAGCACTCACCATGGAAGCCATTGTCAGCCTCAACGGCGGCCACGCCCGCATAGCCTTGTCCGGCGACTTTACCTTTGAGGCGCATCGGCCCTTCAAGGATGCCAGCCAGCAGGTCATGGCCAATCTGGATATCGCCTCGCTGGAGATTGACTTTGATGGCGTGGACTACATGGATAGTGCGGCGCTGGGCATGCTGCTACTGCTGAGGGAGCGGCTGGGACAAAGCCCGATACGCCTGACCAATACCCGTGGCACGGTACGCGCCGTACTGGACGTCGCCAACTTCGGCCGTCTGTTCGAGTTGGATTGAGCCCGCCTGGGTAAGCCCTGCCCAGGGGCATGCCACCACCATGTCCACTCCGCTTGGCCTGTCGCCCGCACTAGCGTGCGCAGGCCATGTCTGCTTTCTCGCGCCCATCATGAAAACCCTACTCTATCTGCACGGCTTCAACAGCAGCCCCGCCTCCATCAAGGCGCAACAAACTGTGGCCTGGCTGGCCGAGCGCAATCTGGGTCAGCATTTCCATTGCCCGGCACTGCACTATTCACCGGCCAGAGCAGCCAGCCAGATTGCCAGCTGGTTGGCTGACCGCAACCCGGCGGACGTGACGTGCGTGGGTAGCTCGCTGGGTGGGTTTTACGCCACCTGGGTGGCTGAGCGCTATGGCTGCAGGGCGGTGCTGATCAACCCGGCAGTGCGCCCGCATACCTTGCTGGATGGTTTGCTGGGGCCGCAGCGTAATCTCTACACCGGCGAGGAATACCTGCTGACCACCGACCATATGGCCGAGCTGGTGACGCTGCTGCCCACCCGTCTGACCCCAGCGCGCTACTGGCTGTTGGTGGAGACCGGTGACGAAACACTCGACTACCGTCAGGCAGTGGACTACTACGCCGGTGCACGCCAGACCGTGTTCGACGGGGGCGACCATGGCTTCCAGCACTGGCAGGCCATGCTGCCTGAGGTGCTGGCCTACGCCGGCATCGACCCGTCTGCCACGGAGCCATAAAAAACGCCCGGCTAACCGGGCGTTGGCTGAGGGCAGTCAGCTTACTGCGCTGAGGCGGTCTTCTTCTGCTCTTCGGCCTTCTTTGCTTCGGCAGCTTTCTTGGCCGCATTGGCAAAGTCACCGGCCCAGGCTTGTACCAGCTTCTCAGGATCGACATAGCGCTTGATGGCGGCGTTCACCTGCTCCAGCGTGGTGGCCTTGAGCTTGGCTTCGGCATCGGCGGTAAAGGCCATGGTGCGCTTCAGGTAGAGCTGGCCCACCAGTGCGCCGGCCAGGCGTGCATCCTGGGTGCGGCCCATGGTGGCTTCCTGCAGCAGGCCGCTCTTGGCGTCGCTCAGTTCCTGTTCGGTCACGCCTTCCTTCACCAGCTTGGCGATCTCCTCGGCGACGCCATTCTTCAGCTTGTCGAGGTTCTGCGGTGCATAGATGGCATACATGCCCAGCGAGGCATCATCATCCAGGCTAGGTACGCTTAGCCAACTGCCGGCACCGTAGCTGATACCTTCCTTTTGGCGCAGCCTGTCCATCAGCCGGTTCTTCAACGCACCGCCACCCAGCACGCGGGTGGCCAGTTGCAGGGCTTGCAGATCGGGCGAGGTATCGGCCAGCTTCAGCGGCAGGCTGGCGATATAGGCGGCATTGGCCTTGTCCGGGGTTTCCAGCGTCAATGCTGCCGGCTTGGTGACCACAAACGGCATTTCCACGCGCTGGTAGGCAGCCTTCGCCTTCCAGTCGCCAAACAGCTGCTTCAACTGGGCTTCGGCTTCGGCCTTGTCAAAGTCGCCCACCAGAGCCAGCTGGCCATTCTGCGCACCATAGAAGCGGCTGTAGAAAGCCTTGGCATCGGCCAGCTTGGCAGTCTTGTAGCTGGCGATGGCTTCGTCGAAGCTCATGCTGGCACGCACATCACCCTTGGGGTAGTTGTTGCCATGCTTTTCCACGGCCTTCTGTGCCACCGCCTCAGGTTGGCGCATCTGCTCTTCCAGCCCAGTGATGGACTCGGTACGCAGGCTTTCGAACTCGGCGGCTGGGAAGGTGGGGCTGCGCAGCACGTCACGGATCACGGCCAGCAGTTCAGGCAGCTTGTCGCGGCGGGTTTCGAAGCCCACGCGCACCTGGGTGGCGTTGGCCGAGACACTCAGCTTGGCCTTCAGTTCTTCCAGCTTGTCGGCCAGCTCCTGGCGGCTCAGCTTGCCGGCGCCGCGTTGCAGCATGGCGCCAGCCAGCTCGGCATTGGTGCTTTGGCCGAACAGGCTCTTCTCGTCACCCATGCGCAGGGTAATGCTGCCATTCACCGTATTGCCACGGGTTTTCTTGGGCAGCAGGGCGACCTGCATGCCGTTGCCCAGCGTCAAGCGGGTGGTGCGGCTCTCGATATTGGCCGGGCTGGGGTCGAAGCTTTCGCCCTCGGCCATGGCGGCCTTACCCTTGTAGCCTTCCACCAGCTTTTGCACATCAGGTGCGCCAGGGATGGCGGCGCGCTGCGGCTTGTCGGTCGGTACGAATTGGCCCAGGGTGCGGTTCGATTCGCGCAGATAGTTCTCGGCTACGCGCTGTACATCGGCCACGGTAGCGGCTTCGATCTGGTCGCGTTGCAGGAAGAACAGGCGCCAGTCGCCCTTGGCGATTTCCTCGGACAGCGCTACGCCAAAGGCGACCGGATCGGACATCGCCTTTTCATAGCCATTGAGCAGGGCGGTCTTGGCACGCTTGAGCTCGGCTTCGGTGATAGGCTGCTTGGCCACGTTCTCCAGTTCGGCCAGGATGATCTTGCGGGCTTCCTCGCGCGATTGGGTCTTGTTCAGATCAGCCACGAACAGGGTGTAGCCGGGCTCCTTCAACGAGAAGGGATAGGCCCAGACGCCGGCAGCCTTTTTCTTCTCGACCAGGGCCTTGTGCAGGCGGCCAGTCGGGGTATCGCCCATGATTTGCGCCAGCAGGCTCATGGCGGCGGCATCGGGGTGGGCGCCGGGCGCCATATGGTAGAGCGCGGCCACGATCTGGGTGTCACCCACGCGGGTGATGGTCAGCTCTCGGGCGCCATCCTGTTGCGGGTCCAGCGTGTAGGTGTCCTGCAGCTTGCGGGCCGGCTTGGGGATACTGCCGAAGTGCTGGGCGATCTTGGCCAGGGTCTTGGCTTCGTCGAACTTGCCGGTCACTGTCAGGGTGGCGTTATCCGGCTGATAGTAGTTGCGATAGAAGGCCTGCAGATTTTCGATCTTGACGTTTTCCACGTCGGTGCGGGCGCCGATGGTGCTCTTGCCGTAGTTGTGCCATTGATAGGCGCTGGCGGCCATCTGCTGCATCAGGATGCGGGTGGGGTTGTTCTCGCCGCTTTCCATTTCGTTGCGTACGACCGAGAACTCTGATTCCAGATCGCTGCGGGCGATGAAGCTGTTAACCATGCGGTCGGCTTCCATCCTGAGCGCCCAATCCAGGTTGTCTTCGCTGGCGGCGAAGGTTTCGTAGTAATTGGTGCGGTCGTACCAGGTGGTGCCGTTGTAGCGCATGCCACGCTTGGCAAAGTTCTCGACGATGCTCTTGCCCGGCAGGCTGGGGGTGCCCTTGAACACCAGATGCTCCAGCAGGTGGGCCATGCCGGTTTCACCGTAGTTCTCGTGCCGGCTACCGACCAGATAGGTGATGTTGACCGTGGTGGTGGGCTTGGATGCATCGGGCGCCAGCAACACGCGCAGGCCGTTGGCCAGGCGGTATTCGGTTATCCCCTCGACCGAGCTGAGCTTGGTGGGGGCGGCGGCCGGCGCCTGCGCTGCGGGCGTGCCGGCAGGGGGGGCTGCCGGGGCGTCAGCGGCCGCAGTCGGCAGGGCAAAGCCCAGCGACAGGGCGAGGGCGAGACTTAAGGGGGTGAAACGCATGCTTGCTCCTTTGTAGGTTTGGCCAGAACCGGTTCTGGGTGCAGTTGGTAGCCGGGGAGCGATCCTACTGCTTTCGGTTGCAGTGGGATGCCTTTAGGTGACGAAATACGAAAAATCGAGGATGAGCTGCAGCGCGCCTCCTCGGCGTCTGTCAGCAACCTATGTCGCTGAAAAGTATTAACGCATTCAAAAGGATAGCGAGCGCCAGTGAGGGTGGGCGGCCTTGTTCAGCCGGGCTCCGCCATGGCGCGCAAGGTACTGCCGGTGGCCCGGCAGATGCGCCACTCCGGCATGACCGTGGCCCCCAGGGCCCGGTAGAAATCCAGTGCCGGGGTGTTCCAGTCCAGCACGGCCCACTCAAAGCGGCCGCAATCACGTGCCACGGCACGCTGGGCTACCTCGCGGAACAAGGCTTCGCCTATGCCGTTGCGGCGATACTCGGGCAGTACGAACAGGTCTTCCAGGTACAGCCCAGGCTTGGCCAGGAAGGTGGAATAGTTGTGGAAATACAAGGCAAACCCTACCGGGTGCTGCTTGCCGTTGCGCTGCACTTCGGCAATCAAGGCTTCTATATAAGGGCGCGGCCCCCACAGGTGCTGGTGCAACTGCTCTGGTGTGCCGGTGCATTGATGGGTGAGCTTTTCATAAGCGGCCAGCTCACGCACCAGTTCGTACAGGGCCGGGGCATCGCCTGGCTGGGCGTCGCGTACGCTGAAAACCTGCTTCATACCGCCGCTCCTTCCAGTTGCTGGCGCAGTGCCTCGGGCAAGGGTTTGGCTGTGCCGGCGGCGTAGTCGCACCAGACGATCACTGCCTCGGCTTCCGCCGCGATCTGGTCAGGCGCGTCATCGCGCATGATGCGGTGACCCAGGGTAAAGCTGCTGTTGCCCAGTTTTTTCAGGTAGATCTCCAGCCGGATATTGCATGGGTAGACCAGCGGCACCTTGAACTGGCAACTGGTGGCCGCCAGGATGGGGCCATCGCCTGCATCCAGCCTGACGCCCCAGCCCCGTTGATCCAGCCAGCGCACCCGTGCTTCCTCGCAAAACCGGAAGTACAGTGTGTTGTTCAGATGGCCCAGGGCATCCATGTCGCCCCAACGCATGGGGAAAACTTCGGTCGCGAGCAAGGTGGGTGTGGTCATGTCTATCGGCCTGTCGGGTAGCAACCCATAGATTATCCGGCATGGCAGGTTTGATAAACCCTGTGCTACCGGCAAGGGGTGGCCTTATGCAGGTTGCAGTTATCTGCATGTGCGGCGTTTTGTACACAGAATGGCGAATTGGCAACATCCCCCGGCGCCAATTCAGCAGCGCGTCAGCGGCTGCTGCAAGCAGGGCGATATGGAGATGGGCGACGTCAACAAACCCGACAGCATCCCTATCGCCTGGTTGGTGATGGGGGAGCGCCATGTCGTGCCGCAAACCGTGTGCCTGCCTATGCCCTACGGTAGTGTGGAGGGTGGGTATCCATCCCTTGCTGGCCTAGCACCCTTGCCTGCAATCGCTGGTTGAACGGCATGTTGACGCGTCGCGACGGCACTCGCGATCCACGGTTGCGCTGCACCGAGGCGATCAACGGTGCAGCATTCTTCGTACCGTCATGCGCGTTACCGGGTCAGTGGGCGTAGAATCGCGTTTTTTTTGCACGCTCGAGATATATTCATGCCCACGTTGATCTGCGGCTCCGTCGCTTACGACACCATTATGGTCTTCCCCGACCGCTTCAAGCACCACATCCTGCCGGACAAGGTGCACATGCTGTCGGTGTCCTTCCTGGTGCCCGAGATGCGCCGCGAGTTTGGCGGCTGTGCTGGCAATATCGCCTATAACCTGCACCTGCTGGGCGGCGAACCCATCATCATGGCTACCGTGGGGCAGGACTTTGCACCCTATGCCGACCGCCTCAAGTCGCTGGGCCTGCGGCAGGATTGCGTGCGGGTGATACCCGACCAGTTCACGCCCCAGTGCTTTATCACCACCGACCTGGACGACAACCAGATCACCGCCTTCCATCCAGGCGCCATGAGCGAATCGCATAACAACCGCTTCGATCACGTGGACGGTATTCGCCTTGCCATCATCGGCCCCGATGGCCGCGACGGCATGCTGGCCCACGCGCGTGAGCTCAAGGCTGCCGGCATTCCCTTCATCTTCGATCCGGGCCAGGGCCTGCCCCTGCTGTCGGGCGAGGAGTTGTTGGCCTGCTCGCTGGCGGCCGACTACGTCACCCTGAACGATTACGAAGCCGCCATGCTGGAAGAAAAAACCGGCAAATCCATCGCCGAGCTCGCCGGCATGGTCAAGGCATTGATCGTGACCCGTGGCGGCGAAGGCTCCACCATCTACGCCGATGGCCGTGAAATCATCATCCCGGCGGCACCTGCGGCTTCGTTGCAGGATCCGACCGGCTGTGGCGATGCCTATCGCGCAGGCCTGCTGTTTGGTATCGAACGGGGCTGGGACTGGGAGACCACCGGTCGCCTGGCCTCCCTGCTGGGCGCCATCAAGATCGCCTCGCGCGGTGCGCAGAACCACACGTTCAGCCGCAGCAGCCTGTCGGCAGACTACCGTACTGCCTTCGGCAGCGAGCTGCCGAACTGGTAGGCCTGGCCGGACACTGCCCAAATAAAACGCCACCTTAGCCGGTGGCGTTTTATTTGGTGGGCTCTTAGAGTTGGGCGCGCAGCTCTATCAGCACCGGGGCTGTGTCTGGCCGGAGGCCACGCCACAGATAGAACGCCTCGGCTGCCTGCGCCACCAGCATGCCCAGTCCGTCCAGTCGTTGCTGCACCCCTGCCGCCCGGGCCTGAGCCAGAAAAGGGGTTTCCTGCGTGCCATACATCATGTCGTAAGCCACGGGCCCGGTTTGCCACAGGCTGGCGGGTAAGGGTAGGCTGGCGCCGGCTAGGCTGGCGGAGGTGGCATTGATGACTAGGTCGAACGACTGACCATCCAAACCCGCCAGCCCCATGCCAGCGACCTCGCCCAGCTCGGCAAAATGCCCAGCCAGCGCCACGGCCTTGTCGGCGCTGCGGTTGGCTATGCACAGGCTGGCCGGTTCCTCGTCCAGCAGGGGCGCAATCACCCCACGTGCCGCACCGCCCGCCCCCAGCAGCAGAATGCGCTTGCCGGCCAGCGTGGTGTGCAGCAACAGGTCGGCCACCAGCCCGGCACCGTCGGTGTTGTCGCCTACTACGCCCTCATCATCCAGCCATAGGGTATTGACCGCGCCAGCCAGTTCGGCCCGGTCGCTCAGCAGGTTGGCAAAGCGGAAGGCCTCTTCCTTGAACGGCACGGTGACATTGCAGCCGCTGCCACCCATAGCCAGAAATTGTGCTGCCGTATCGACAAAACCATCCAGCGGCGCCTCCAGCCGCTCGTACACCAGCTTCTGGCCGGTCTGGCGAGCAAAGGCGGCGTGGATCAAGGGCGATTTGCTATGGGCAACAGGGTTGCCGATGACGGCGTAGCGGTCGGTCATGTCAGTAGTCGGGCGTGAGGATGAGATGGGCGATCCCCGCCGCCGCGAGGCTGGCCTGGCGGAGCGGGCAAAAATCGGGTCGGTGCTCGTACCCGTGGTCGCGGGTAGGTGCTTATCGGTGCTGCGTGCTATCAGACGCGGGCGTCAGCCCTGCGACCAGGGCAGGCCGCGGGCTTTCCAGCCATTGACTTGGCCACGCTGGCCGGCATCGTTACGGTCGCCCTCAAAGCCTTCCAGCACGTTGTAGCACTCGCTATAGCCATTGGCCGCGGCCAGGGCGGCGGCCTCGTGTGAGCGGCCACCAGTACGGCACAGGAACAGCAGGGCATCCTCGGTATCCACCTGGTTTTTCAACTGTTCCATGAAGTTGGGATTGGCCGCCATGCCGGGCCAGCTCTTCCACTCTATCTTTACCGCATGCAGCGGTGTGCCTACAAACTGCCATTCGGCGCTGGTGCGTACATCCACCAGCTTGCAGGTGGGCAGGGTGCTCAGCAGCGTATGGGCCTCTTCCGGTGTCAGCGCGCCGGAGTAGGGCAGCTTCATTTCCTCTGCCCGGCTATGGGCACGTTGCAGGATTTCATTGGTCAGGCTCATGGTGTTCTCCGCCGACGGCTATGTGTGAAAGATTCAGATTTCAATTATGGCAGCTAAGCGCCTGTTATGGACTCAAGTCATTGATGGTCGGTGACACCTGAGCGGGCGCTTCGGGGGGGAGGGCGATAGTTGTCAGCGCAGCTTGAACCGACAGACTCTCTGCTGAGTTCATGCGGCGATTGAAGCGGCCTGGAAAGTGCCGAGCCCGCCCTGGGGCGCGCCGAGATGGCAATGCGAACTTGGCGGCGGTTGGCTGGTCTGTGCTGGGCCCAGCTACCTGTCTTGGTGGGTTGTTCGGCCACGGAGGCCGCGTTCATGCGGCGTCTTGGGTAGCAGTACAGATAGGGCGCACAGTACGGACGCACCATTTCAGTGCGATTGTGTTTGTGCTGCATTAATATGGTGCGTGAAGTGGTATCAACACGCCCCTGAATGGCGCATGGCAGGGGTTTGCAGCCTGTGGCATGCTTCCTGCTAATTAGTCGCCGGACGCGCGCCGCCATGAGGCAAGGCGAGCGACAAGGCTCTACAATCGGATTCCCTGCCGGCCTGCGTGCCGGTTTCCCAGTTTCTCATCAGGAGTTATGCAAATGGCGGTCGCCGACGTACTCAAGCAAATCCAAGAAAACGATATCCGTTTCGTCGATCTGCGCTTTACCGACACCAAGGGTAAGGAACAGCATGTTTCCGTGCCGTCGCATGTGGTCGATGAAGAGTGGTTCGAGCGCGGCCATGCTTTTGATGGCTCCTCGATTGCCGGCTGGAAGGGCATCCAGGCTTCGGACATGCTGCTGATTCCGGATCCGTCCTCGGCCGCCATCGACCCGTTCTACGACGAACCGACTCTGTTCATCACCTGTGACGTGATCGATCCGACCGATGGCAAGGGCTATGACCGCGACCCGCGTTCCATCGCCAAGCGTGGCGAGGCCTACCTGAAGGCTTCCGGTCTGGGCGATACCGCCTTCTTCGGCCCGGAACCCGAATTCTTCATCTTCGACAGCGTTACCTGGGGCACCGACATGTCGGGCACCCACGTCAAGATCCGCTCCGAAGAAGCTGCCTGGTCCTCCAGCGAGGCCTATGAAGCCGGTAACACCGGCCACCGTCCTGGCGTCAAGGGTGGTTACTTCCCCGTGGCACCGGTCGACAGCTTCCAGGACATCCGCTCGGCCATGTGCCTGGCGCTGGAAGAACTGGGCATTCCGGTTGAAGTGCATCACCATGAAGTGGCTACCGCTGGCCAGAACGAAATCGGCACCAAGTTCAGCACCCTGGTGCAACGCGCCGATTGGACCCAGCGCCTGAAGTATGTGGTCCACAACGTGGCCCACCAGTACGGCAAGACCGCCACCTTCATGCCCAAGCCCATCGTTGGCGACAACGGCAGCGGCATGCACGTGCACCAGTCGATCTGGAAAGACGGCAAGAACCTGTTTGCAGGTAACGGCTACGCCGGCCTGTCGGAATTCGCCCTGTACTACATTGGCGGTATCATCAAGCACGCCAAGGCACTGAACGCCATCACCAACCCCGGCACCAACTCCTACAAGCGCCTGGTGCCCGGCTACGAAGCACCGGTGATGCTGGCCTACTCTGCCAAGAACCGCTCGGCTTCCATCCGTATTCCTTATGTGGCTAGCGACAAGGCACGCCGTATCGAAGCCCGCTTCCCCGATCCTCTCGCCAACCCCTACCTGGCCTTCACCGCCCTGATGATGGCCGGCCTGGATGGCGTGCAGAACAAGATCCACCCCGGCGACCCGGCTGACAAGAACCTGTACGACCTGCCGCCCGAAGAAGACAAGCTGGTTCCCAAGGTCTGCCACAGCCTTGAGCAAGCCCTGGAAGCGCTGGACAAGGACCGCGAGTTCCTGACCCGTGGCGGCGTCTTCTCCAATGACTGGATCGATGCCTACATCGAACTGAAGATGGAAGAAGTCACCAAGTTCCGCATGACCACCCACCCGGTGGAATTCGATATGTACTATTCGCTGTAATCTGGCGGGCCTGCCCGCAGGCCTGCTGTAGTCCAGAAAACCCGCATGGCCTTTGGCGATGCGGGTTTTCTGTTACTGGGGTGGGTTGGTATTGTTTCGCCCTGTCTGGCGCTTTGCTCTCTATGTGGTGTTTCGCAGCACTTGGAAAACCGGCTACGCCGTCTGATGTGCATTGTGAGATTTTTGCGTTTAGATTTGGATGAGAAGCCGGGGCCACCCTTTAGGACGTTAGATAATGGATGATTTTAGTATCCAGGTATTACGTCTGGTCAAAGCCTTGTATGGAGCTGTTTCGCCAAACTTCAGGATGGTCATGTTGAGTTCTGAAAATGGGCGGTGGCAGCTTACCTTTGTATTGGAGCGCGAGGATGCGGAAGACCGCGAAGAAATTTATGATGTTGTGGATGAGTTCGAGGCGCTTCAGGAGAAAGGAATTGGTTACGACTTACATGTGCTTGTAAGCGGGGAGTTGTTGGTATACCCAAAAGTGCCAGCGTGGGTTGTATATCGTCGTCGCGAATAACCTGAGCTTGCCTTTTGAAAGTGACGCTACTAATGAAAACCGGATGACACCCAACGCTGACAAGATCCGACACCTACGGTCGCAGATCCCTGTGTTTGCCTGCAAGCCCGGCTGCCATGATTGCTGTGGCCCGGTATTGGCCTCGACCGAGGAGATGGCCCGTCTTCCCCGCAAGAGCCGGCAGGCCCGTGAGGCTGCGTTGACGGATCTTCGCTGTCCGCACCTGGGTGAAAACGGCTGTACTGTCTATCACGAGCGCCCCCTGGTCTGCCGCTTGTTTGGCACCACACCCAGGCTGGCCTGCCCGAATGGCTGCAAGCCCGCAGCGCCGATAGACCCGGCGGTGGCGCAGGAGATTTTCCTGTTCTTCAAGGAAACCCGGCACGTGCTGGTCTGAGTGCTTGGAGGGGGGGCCGATCCTGCGTGAACTGGTGTGGGAGTTGCGGCCAGACGGTACCCGGATACACAGGGGAGGCGCTACAGGGAGCCAGGTGGCTTGCCATCCCCCGCTACATATGGATACTTACGCATCCCGTTGTTGATATCACAAGGAAGACCATGAAACCGCTAGTCTCCCGCATGGAGTCTTTCATCTTCGCCAGCCGCTGGCTGCAGGCGCCGCTTTATCTGGGCCTGATCGTGGCGCAGGGCGTTTATGTCTACAAGTTCGTGCGTGAACTGATCCATCTGGTGGCAGATGCGCCCACCATGACCGAAACCCAGATCATGCTGATCGTGCTGGGACTGATCGATGTCGTGATGATCGCCAACCTGCTGATCATGGTGGTGATCGGTGGCTACGAGACCTTTGTATCCAAGATTGATGGCCTTGTGTCGCATGAAGACCGGCCCGAGTGGCTGTCCCATGTGAATGCCGGGGTGCTTAAGACCAAGCTGGCACTGGCGCTGATCAGCATCTCGTCGATACACTTGCTTAAGACCTTTATCAGTGCTTCGGATATGGGCGCGCCTACCAGCACGGTCTCGGAGCAGGGGGTGATGTGGCAGGTCATCATACACTGCACCTTCCTGCTATCTGCGCTGGTGATGGCCTGGACCGACAAGCTGATGCAGGGCAAGCACTGACCGTTCGGAGCGGCAGGGGCGTTGGCGCCAAGCGGTGCCGCCCAGATGAGAAGCAAGCAGCAGGTTTTGTTGGCCATGCGGCAAGCTAAGCAAGACACAGGGGGCATCGCCCCCTGTTTTTTTGCCATGCAAGCCTGCCTGACCTGCTGGCTTACTGTATCCGGAAGCCCTGTGCGCCCCCTGTGGGGTACTTGAAGTAGATCAGGCCATCTGGGCCATTCCACCAGGGGTCGTTCCGGTGTTCGGGCGGGATGCCGCCTATGGGGCTGAGTACCTCGTAGGAGGGAATCAGCAGGTAGCTGATGCCGGCCAGTTTGGCGGTGACGGTGCCATTGAGGTTGTCGATCAGGGTCATCGCCGGGTCGAGATCCTTGAAGGTGACGGCCAGCTGCGACAGGTTGAAAAAGTGCGGAAACAGTAGCTGGTCGGCGCCAGGGGTGCGGAAGATCAATACGCCGTCGGGGGATTGGTCCAGCCCCACTGAGGTGCTGCCGTTGGGCGTGGTGACCAGATTGGGTTTCATCAGTACGGTGCGGCCACCGTTGTTGACTTCCAGCGAGGCGTCCTCAGTGAGCACCACGGTGCCGTTGTAGGCTGTCTGTATGGCCTGGGAGAACTGGCTGAGGTTGCTGATGGTGCGGCTTACCTTGACGTAGACGCCGTTGCGACTGACCTCGAAGTGCCCGTCATCGGCCAGGGTGATGCCATCCGGCCGGCTGGGATCAACCAGTACATCGCCATAGGGCATGACGTGGAGCGGGGCATTGTCCAGTATCAGGGGGAGCTGGCCGAAGCCACCCTGTATGTTCTGGCTCATGGTGGTGCGCGAGCCGATGAAGTCGAACAGTGCCACCATCAGGTTCTTGTTGGGGTCGGCACGTTCCGATGGCTGCCCCAGGTAGGGCACCTTGCCGCGCGAGGTGGTATTGGCCGGTAGCGACAGCGCCATGGCATCGCCCACGATGCCGGTCTGGGTGCCGCTGATGGAGCCGATGCGGAGGTTGGTGAACTGGCCCAGTACATTCATGGTAGCCACTTCGTTCTTGTACACCGTGCTGGCGGCATCGGTAGTGGCGACGGTGGAGGCGCCAGAGGCGAGACGTGTTGTCATGCGCCCGCTGCTGACTGCCAGGAGGGCGGTGCCATCCTGGTTCTTGCGTATGGTGACGTTGAGGGCACTGTTGCTGGTTGAGGTCAGCAGCAGTTGCTTGGCGGTGCTGCCCAGGCCCAGCTGCACGCTGGCGACGGCGGCGGGTATGCCTGAGTAGCTGACGGTGGCCTCGCCAGTCGCGATCTCGAACAGTGGGTTGCTGGGTATGGTGTCGATGGTGAAGGACTTGGTGACCAGCAGCACATCGCTGTTGACCGGCTTGACCGAGACGCTGATGCCGCCGAACAGGAACTGCGCGGTGCCGCCGTTCTTGACCAGCAAGCCGCTGTTGGCCGGTACGCTGGGTTTGACGGCAATCTGGCCGGTGACTGAGCTGGGAATGATAGCGACGCCGTTGGCGCTGAGGGTGATGGCTGGGTCTGGGGTGGCAAAGGCCACCGCCAGATTGGGCAGGCTGGCGACCGTGATGCCGCTGGGTACCGGCGCCAGGGGGGCGGTGGTCACGCTGAAATTGGCATCGACGCCGCCTATGCGGATGCCGCCGCTGACTGCCGTATTGGCGGTGGTGGCACTGGTCAGTTGCACCTTGATCTGGTCGCCATTGCTGACCGACAGCGGCGTGCCTGGGGCGCAGGTGCTGAAGGCCGGGAAGGTACCGGTTGCGGCAGGGGCGATGGCGCACTGCAGCGTGGCGTCCGAGCCACTGATGACGCTGACGGTGGCCGACAGGCTGAGCCCAATGATGGTGACGGCATTGGACTCCACCTTGCTGTTCAGCAAGGCGTTGGTGACCGCGTCGAAGACCAGGCTGCTGGGCGAGTTGGTGGCGGTGAAGACAGCATTGGCCGAGCTCAGCATGGTATTGCCGGCCAGGTCGCGCAGATTGGTATTGGCGGCCACGGTGAGGGTATTGCCGGTGGCCATGGCTGCCAGCGATGGCACCGTCAGTGTGACGTCCAGGCCGTTGCTGGCCAGTACAGCGGCGCTGGGGGCGCCGGTGATGGCAGAGATGGCGCCAGTGCCGGTCAGGGTGTAATTGCTGGCCGTCTCGGCCTGCGTCTTGGTCAGCTTCTCGTTGAAGCTGAGCCTGACGTGGGTGGCATCCACCAGTGCGAGCGTGCTGCTGAGGGTAGGAGGAGTCGTGTCGGTACTTGGTGCAGGGCTGGCGGCGGCCTCGGTGATGGTGGTGGCGGCCAGGGTATTGCCGGCCAGGTCGGTAAAGCCGCTGGCCAGCGCGACTTTCAGGTGGCCGGTGATATCGCTGTTGGTGAGATAGCTTGCTGTACTTGCGGGATCGGCTGTGGCCAGGGTCAGCGTCACCACGCCAGCCGAGGCCTGGCTGGCACTGGCCAGGGTGTAGGTGATGCTGCTGGCGTTATTGGTCAGGGTGTACTTGCTGGTATCGGTTACGGCTGCCGTAGCCGCCAAGGGCTCGCTGAAGGTCAGGACCACAGAATGGGGCTGGCTGCTGTTGATGGCGCGTATGCCAGCTGCCGGCAGGGTGGGGGCGGTACTGTCCGTGGTGGCCGTGGCGCCGGCCTCGGTCACCGTGGTTGCGGCCAGGGCATTGCCGGCCAGGTCGGTCAGGCCGCTGGCCAGGGTAACCTTGATATGGCCGGTGATGTCGGCGTTGGTGATATAGGTGGCGGTATTGGCGGGGTTGGCGGTTGCCAGGGTGAGTGTCACCACGGTGGCCGAGGTGCGCGCAGCGCTGGCAATGCTGTAGGTGACGCTGCTGCTGTTATTGCTGACGGTGTAATTGCTGGCCGTGGTCAGCGCGGCGTTGTTGGTCATGTCCTCGCTGAAAGTCAGGGTGATGGTATTGGGCCGGACGCTGTTGTTGACCGCGATGTTGGCGGCCGGCAAGGTCGGTGCCGTGGTATCGATCACCACATTGCTGGTGGCCAGCGAGCCTGCGGCCCCCGGTGTGGCTAGGGTCAGGCTCGCGGCATTGCTGTCTGATACGGTGGTAATGGTGGAGCCGAGTGGCAGGGTCAGCGCCGTGGTGGCGGTGTAATCCAGCGTGGCGGCGGTCTGGCCTGCTGCAATCGTGTAGGTGCAGGCCATGGTGACGCTATTGCTCGCGGTGGCGCAGATGGCCACGGGCGAGCCGGTGGCATTCAGCGCCAGCTCGGGGGCGCCGACGACATTGACAGCCTCGTTGAAGGTGACGGTGATACTGAGATTCTGGCTGAGGCCATAGCGGCCTGTGGTGGCGCTGACACCGGTGACAGTGGCCGCAGCGAACGCAAGGGCAGGAAAAAGCGCAAGCAAGACCAGCCTGAGAGCCGACTTCAATAGGGATGCGGGGCGCAATTGAACTCGGTGCATCATGGACAATCCTCGAACAGGTTCGTAGATTGTTTATAGCCTAGATCAAGCCAGTCTTCCGAACGGTATGAGCGGCTAACAAAACCCAGCGTAGCGGTTCTGGCTAGGCGTGGGAGCGATGACAGTACGTGGGTACGGCAAGCTCGCACAACAACGCCAGAAGGGTTTTGTTAGCGGCTCTAAGTGACTGACGGTGCACGGGACATGCCATATGGCACAGTCCGGGTTCAATTGCGCTGGTTGGCGCGCAGCGGGGGCGCCGCTGCGTTTACTTGCCCAGGATGAGGGTTTCGCTGCCGGTCTTTTGCGCGGTCGAGGGGCGACCGTCCTTGCCGCGGGTTTCTTCCGAGCGTGTCCATTCAACCGTGATGGTGGCGCCTGGGCGCAAGCTACGGGCCTTGAACAGGAAGGCATTATTGGCCGACAGACCGCCACCCAAATGTGCTTCGGTCAATAAGCGGCCATCGACCTTGATCAGCAACTGCTGCAGGTAGTTGATGGGAATCAGTTTGCCGGTCTTGGGGTCGGCACGCTGGCCGTCCTCGCTGGGGCCGGTGGCGCGTACTTCGATTTCCGTTATATCCTTCAGCAGCTTGGCCGCAATACGGATGCTCATGATGGGTCGGCCTTTTTGCGCTTGCTGCGGGGGGTAGAGCTGGTCCAGGGCATTTCAGCGACCTTCACTTCCTTGGTGACGCTGTATATCTTGCCGCCAGCCCGCACCACGGCGCGCAGTGTGCCGGTGCCAGACAACCTGATGTGGGTGGTGATGTCGGGCTCCAGGTCTGGCGAGATATTGAATTGCGCCAGGACCGGCTTTAATTCGGTGTCCGCCAGCAGGGTGATCTGGTCGGTTGAAGGCAAGGTGGACATCACCCTGACAACCACCCGATCACCGTCCTCGACGATTTCTGCCACATCCAGCAAAATGCGAGGCCCGGGCAAGGCCGTGCCGGCTTGCAGCAAACCTAGCGCTGCCTGGCTGGTAGGGGCGTTGAACAGTGCCTGTGGCCATTCTCCAGCCATGGCTTTGATGGGCTTCAGTGCCAGTGCAGCCCAGGCGATGGGCATGGCGACAAGGCCGCGAACAAGGTTGCGTCGTGTTACTTTTTTTTCCATGGGGCGGGATATTACTCGAGGCGTTCGTAGTCTACGTATGCCTCTTGGAAATTATCACAGTTTAAATGTGGGTGAACTCTTTTAGATGAATCAGCTTAATTGTGTCCCGCTACTGGCGCCCCTGGGGCAGCTACTGCTCGAACGTGAATTGGTCACTGCGGCCGATCTGGAGCGGGCACTCTCCCTACAGGGACGCATGGGCACCCGAATTGGTTCCACGCTGGTGCGTCTGGGGGCGATCTCCGAGGATATGCTGCTGCCGGTGCTGGCCGAGCAGCTCTGCCTGCCGCTGCTGGGTGAAGAGGCCTTGCCTGCGCGTGCCGCTGATTACCGCAATGCCATCGAGCAGACCGGCCTGAGCGTGCCTTGGTTTGCCGACAACGGGGTCTTGCTGTGGGAGGGGGCGGAAGGTGTGTTCCACTGCGCCAGCCGCAACCCTATCGACACCAACTTGCAGGAGCTGGTGGCCGTTGCCCTGCCTGGGCGGGCGCTGAGTTGGCATTTTGCCCGCAGCCGCGATGTCGAGCGGCTCTGTAAGCTTTATGCCTCGCCCGACGATACGGGCTATTCCGACGATGTCGCCCATCTGCGCGAGCTGGCAGAAGAGGCACCGGTCATTGAGCTGGTCAATAATCTGCTGGCAGGTGCTGCGGATGAACGGGCTTCGGATATTCACGTCGAGCCCGAGGAGCACGCCTTTCTGGTGCGCTACCGTATTGACGGGGTATTGCAGACGCGGGCTGAGTTCCCACGCGAGCGCTTTGATGCCGTGGCCTCCCGTATCAAGCTGATCTCCGGCCTGGATATCGGTGAGCGCCGTTTGCCGCAGGATGGCCGTATCACGGTGCGCGCGGCCGGTGTCGAGATGGATGTGCGGGTATCGGTGATACCGCAGGTACATGGCGAGTCCATCGTGATGCGTCTGCTGCCCAAGGAGCGCAAGGATTTCAACCTGGCCAAGCTGGGTATGGAGGCCGACCATCTACAAGCCTTTGAGCGCTGGGCCAAGGAGCCGCATGGCATTGTGCTGGTGACCGGCCCCACGGGCTCGGGTAAGTCAACCAGCCTGTATGCAGCACTGGCAGTGGCCAATGATCGCCATAGCAAGATCATTACGGTGGAAGACCCGGTTGAATACAATATGCCGGGCATTACCCAGATACAGACCCACGCCGAGATAGGCTATACCTTTGGCCAGGCGTTGCGCGCCATTTTGCGGCATGACCCCGACATCATCATGATTGGTGAAATCCGCGACCTGGAAACGGCGCAGATTGCCGTGCAGTCGGCGCTGACCGGCCATATGGTGTTCTCCACCCTGCACACCAATGATGCGATCTCGACGTTTACCCGCTTGACCGATATGGGGGTGGAGCCCTTCCTGGTCGCCTCGTCGGTCCGTGCGGTAGAGGCCCAGCGACTGGTTCGGCGGTTGTGTGAGAAGTGTTCCACGCCTGCCGCGCCACCTGCCGCCCTGGCTGATCTGCTGGCCAGCCTGAAGCAGCAGTTCCCGACCCTGTTCCAGACCGCGCCCAATTTCCGCGAAGCTCAGGGTTGTAGCCATTGTGGCCATACTGGCTACCGTGGCCGGGTAGGCATATACGAGTTTGTTGAGGTTTCGACGCGTATCCAGAGCGCCATCATGCAGCGCCTGCCGGCCCATGAGCTGGTCGCCATGGCACGCGAAGATGGCTACCGCAATCTGCGCGAGGACGGCTTGGTCAAGGCATGGCGTGGCCAGACCAGCGTGGATGAGGTGATGCGGGTGACAGGTCTCTCCGGCGAGGGAGAGGTTTGATGCGCTTCAAGTACGAGGCCATCAACAAGGAGGGCAAGGTTATCAAGGGCGAGCTGGATGCGGCCCTGGAGAGCGACGCCTATCGCCTGTTGGTGTCGCAGGGCATGCAGCCTGTAGAGATCAAGGCACTGTCGTCTACCGGTGTCGTGGCCTCAGGTAAGCGCCAGGTCCGTTTCTCCCGATCGCCCAGTACCCGCGATAAGGCGGTGGTGGTGCGCGAACTGGCGACCTTGCTGGGCGCCGGGGTGCCGCTGGCTGAGGCAGTCCAGTCCATGGCGGATGCCCATGCCGAAGATTTCTTTGGCGATATCTTCAAGGCCATGCATACCCGCTTGCGGGCGGGCGATGCCTTGTCGGTTGCCATGGCCAGCGTCAAGCTGGAACTGCCCGGCTATCTTTATCAGTTGGTGGCGGCAGGCGAGTTGACCGGGCGTTTGGCGGCCAGCCTCACGGCGGCTGCCAACCAGATGGAGTATGAGGAAGGCTTGCGGCAGGAGATACGCAATGCCTTGATCTATCCTGCGGTGCTGGTGTTCTCCGGTATTGCCGCGACCTTGCTGATCTTCATCATTGTGGTGCCCAAGTTTGCCGGCATGCTGCGCAACACCAAGGCTGACATCCCCGAGATATCGCTATGGGTGCTGAAGGCGGGCCTGTTCGTCAAAACCAATCTGAGCTGGGTGGGTCTGTTGGCGGCCGTCGTGTTCTTTGCCGGCTGGGTGGCGTTGTCCAGCCCCGAGCGCCGGCGTAAGTTATTCGAGTTTGCGGCGGGCCTGCCCTTGATGGGCGGCTGGCTGGTTGATGGCGAGATCGGCCGCTGGTCATCCATGCTGGGGGTGCTGCTGGAAAATCGTGTGCCCATAGTCCGTGCCATGGAACTTGCCGAGAGCGGCGTGGCGCTGAGTTCCTTGCGGCACAAGCTGGAGCTGGCGGTTCGGGATCTACGGGCGGGCAAGAAGCTGGCCGATGCGCTGGCCAGCCACCAGGCAGTCAATCCCATGGGTTTGAACCTGATCAGGGTGGGGGAGTTGTCGGGCGAGCTGCCGGCCATGCTGCGCACCTTGGCGGGACTGTACGAAACCAGTAGCCGGGCCCGCATGAAACGTTTTGTCATCCTGCTGGAGCCCATCACCATCCTGGTCATTGGTGCGGTTATCGGCTTCATCATGGTGGCCATCATGCTTGCGATCACCAGCATGTCTAATTTTGCAAGATAGTCTTTATGGCGGCATCCCTGTTTGCTGGGCAGGTGAGCCGCATTTGAATCGGGTGAGTAAATGAAGCACAGGAAAAAAATGCAGGGTTTCACCCTGGTGGAACTGTTGGTGGTGCTGGTCATCATCGGTTTGCTGGCAGGATTGATCGGCCCCAGGGTGCTGGGACACGTCGATACCTCCAAGGTCACGACCGCCGAAGCCCAGGTCAAGATGCTCAAGGGCTCGCTGGAGACCATGCGGCTCGATATCAATCGCTTCCCCAATGCCAGCGAGGGCATTGAGCTGCTGGTGACGGCGCCTACTGACGAGAAGCTGCGCAACAAATGGCGCGGCCCTTATCTGGATGAAGTGACTGTGCCGCTGGACCCATGGGGCAATGCTTATCAGTATTCGTTGCCGGGCTCGTCCGGTCGGCCTTACGCCTTGTACTCGTTCGGTGCCGATGGTGTGCCTGGCGGCGAAGGTGGCGACGCCGACATCGGCATGTTGCCGTAATTGATCGGCGGCGTGCATAAGCGGGTGGCGCGAGTGGGCCATTGCCTGAGCCGGATTTCTGCTGGTGATGTTGGCCGGGTGCAGGCGCGGCCTATTCTGCGGGCTGGGCTGGGCTTTACCCTGGTGGAGCTGCTGGTGGTGCTGTGCGTGGTGGGCTTGCTCAGCGGCATGGTGTTCCCCAATATCAAGCGCTATTCCGAAGGGTTGGCTTTTCGCTTTGATCGGGCCAGGGTGCTGCATAGCCTGGACTCGCTGTCTGAGCGTGTTTATCGGGCCGGTGCAGGCATCAAGCTGGCAACGCCGGAATCGGCTGACATGCTCTACAAGGATGGCGCACCAGTGCTGGCTTTGCCGCCGGATTGGCAGCTGACGATCCTTACCCCGGTGATCATGGAGTTCAATGGTCTTTGTGGTGGCGGTAGCCTGCAACTGACGGCACCAGACGGTACGGTTTCGCAGATACGACTGAAGGCGCCCGATTGCCGCGCCGAGGTGGTGGAATGAGTCGCCTGGTCAGGCAGCAGGGCTTCTCCCTGCTGGAGGCCATCGTCGCGCTGGTGATTGTCTCTACTGTGGGGATGCTGGCCATCGCCTGGATCAACAGTAGCTTTGATGCCCAGTTTCGCCTCAAGGAACAGTATCGCAAGCAGGTCGCCATGGCGGATGCTATCGAGTTCACCCGCTCCATCAATCCGGCAATTCGCCCCTTTGGCAAGGCTCCCTTGAGGGCGTTCAGGCTGGAGTGGGAATCCAAGCCGATTGCCGGGCCGCTGGACGGCAGTTCCTATCCGCGAGGCTCCAGTTCGTTCGCGATTTCCGTGCACAAGGTGGACGTCACGGTGTATCGGGATGCCAGGCAGCCCTGGTTCACCTTTACGGTCAACCAGGTGGGTTACAAGCGGACCAAGGACTACACGGAGGCATTCGGAGGCAATGGCTGATCTTCACCTTGCGCTGGCACCGGTACGCCCAGCCTCTCCGCATCCGCCCATCGTGGTTGGCTCGCTGCGCCAGCGAGGCTTTACCCTGGTCGAGATACTGGTGGTGATGGTGATCACCTCGCTGGTGACCGGCTTGCTGTTTCAATCCATGGCCATGATCAACCGAGCACAGCAGGGTTTCGATGCCCAGTTGGCAGAGATGGGGCGGGGTGGCGTGCGGGCAGAGTGGTATCGCCAATTGGTTGGCGGCCTGGTGCCGGATTACAACGACGGCAAAGACAAGTTTACTGGCGGTGCCATGCGCTTGTCTGGCCTGACCACCATGCCATTGTCGCCACGCTATGGTGCGCCCCAGGCCTTCTCACTGGTCTTGCGGCCCGATGGCGGGGAGATGACGCTGGTGTACAGGGCGGAGGAGACCCAAGCGGATTTCGAGGTGTATCGCTGGCCTGCGTTGAAGGCGACATTTCGCTATCAGGATGTGGATGGTTCGGAATATGACAGTTGGCCGCCTGTGAGTGCATTGAAGCCGGCGCAGCTGCCAAGCGCCATCACCATACAGTCGGTTGGCGAGGATGCCATCAGCTGGGTTGCCGTGCCCCGAGGCGATTTGCAGGATGAGCAAAAGCCTACGCTACCCTTTGGAGGTATCTAATGCGATACCGGCAGCGTCGCCAGCGCGGCTACATTCTGGTGCTGACCCTGTGGATGATGGCGGCTTTTATGATCGCCGCTGCTTACTTTGCCCGCAGTGTCGATGAGGCCAGGCTGTTGTTGGAGGCGGCCGAGCAGAACAATCGCGAACGCATTGTGCTGATGGATGCCGAGGCGGACATCATGTTCCGGCTGGGTGTGGCGCGCATCACAGGGCATGGTCTGGGTGAGGGCGCGGATCTGATGGCCATGGACTCCCGCTATTACCAGGGTAGTGGGGTACAGATTGCCTTGCAGGATGAGCGTGGCTTGCTGCGCCTCAATCGGTTGGAGCGAGAGCAGTTTTCGCGTTTGTTGGGTGTATTCGGGGTGCCCTCACGCGACAGGAATATTCTGCTGGATAGGCTGGCTGACTATAAGGATGCGGACGAATACCGGCATCTGAATGGGGCAGAGCTGCCGGAATACAAGGCGGCTGGCCTGCCTGGGCCGCCTAACCGGGAGCTGCGCAATCCTTATGAGCTCAAGAGTGTGCTGGGCTGGTCTGCCTATACGGCGCTGTGGGAGGATGGACGCTTTATTGAGCTTTTGTCCACCAGCGACCAGGTAGCGCTCAATCCCAATACGGCACCTTGGGAAGTGCTGGCCACCTTGCCGGGTGTGACCGAGGAGGCGGCGAAGGCGGTGATTACCCGGCGCGAAATGCAGCCGATTGCCCACGGCGCGGATTTTTCCGCAATCACCGGTGTCCCAGAGGAACAGCTGCTGTTCAAACTGATCTACCTTCCCGCCGATGAAGTCGCCGTCAATCTGCATGTGCCCGGTGCATCCTGGATTGTAAGGTACAATGTAAGGTTGACGCCGAACGGGCGGTTGATGCCGTGGCAGTTGCGAAACTACATGCGCTTGCCGCTTCCACCTGGACATGTGTTGATAAATGAAACCAAGTTTCCTCCGCTTCCGCCGAGGCCCGCTGCAGCGGCGCTCGTCCCCGTTAATCCGCTGTCAGAGAGCGGGTTGTGAGGTCGTCCGAGCGGGTTTTAGATGGGCCAAGCCTGCTGCGGTGGTTTCTCGTGCAGCCTGTCGTTTCCACTGTTTTGACCTGAAAGATATCCCCCGCCGTCGCCGTTCTGCAGCTTTGAAGTTGCGGCTGGATCAGTTCAATCCTTATGCCCAGGCGGGTTTTGCCATAGTCTGGCAAGGGGATCGCGCCTTGGTCTGGTACTGGGACGCGGCTTGGATGGATGGGCTTTGTGCAGAGCGGCCCTTACTGCGCAATGCCATCGTCTATCCGGAGTCCTTGTTCGGGGCGGTGCCTGCCGATGGCGCCGTCCTGCTACAGCGCCAGGAAGGGGTGGAGGGGCAGTTTTGGGTGAACGGCGCCCTGCTGTCCTCTCGCTGGTGGCCGGAGTCGCCGGCCTTGTCGGCCTGGAATCTGTTCCTGCGCGACAACGGCGCAGCACCCGTTGCCGCGCTGCCTGCGCTGATCAAGACAACGCTGGACAGTGCAGTCTGGGGCGAGCCCTCGGCGATTGATCCTTTGCTGGGTACCTACGATCTGCTGGAAACCGTTGCTTACGCAGGCTCCGCCCTCTTGCTGCTTGGTGCAGCCGTTTGGTACCAGGCGCGCATCTCTGGCATTGAAGCGCAGACCAAGATATTGAAGCAGCGCATCGCCCAGAGCCAGAAGTCCGGTAGCAAAAGCGTTGACCTGGAGGCGATGCGGGTAATGCATGCCGATATGGAACGCGTGGCCCGAGAGTGGTCCAAGCCCTCCAATCTTGCGCTGATGAATGCGCTGGGCAAGGCTTTGCCGACCGATAGTGTCACCTTGATCGACTGGGATTATCAGGCAGGCAAGTTGCGCATGGTGTTGTCCAGCAAGGAGACGCGATTCCCTACGGAAGACGTGTTGCAGCGCATAGAAAACCTGGGTTTGTTCGAAAATATTCGCAGTGTGGCTGATGCCAATGCCAGAGGATTGACATTGTCGCTGGATGTGAAAGGTGCGGTTGTGAAGGAGGATGAGCTTGAATCTTGATCTCTTGCTCCGCCGTTTACGTGAAAACCGGCGCGATCGCATGGCCCTGGCGCTGATCATAGGCATACTGGCACTGTCGCAGGTGCTGGATCTGCTCGACCAAGAGCGGGCCGCGCTGGTCGACTACAAAAAAACCATGCTCAAGGTCAAGAGCCTGTCTGCAGGCGCAGAGGTTGCCCCCTGGGTGAACCAGGAGCGTGCCTTGAATGCGCTCAATCTGGAGGTCGAGGCGCGTACCTGGCAGGACGCATCCTATGCCCTGGCAGAGGCACATATGCAGGACTGGCTTGAGAAGCAGATGTTGGCTGCCGGGGTCTCAGGGCTGAACATCGTCATGGCAGAGGACCAGAGCCGGGACAACGAAGTGCCAGGCTATTGGCGGGTGGGCGCCAAGGTGGAGTTCAAGTTCACTGTGGACACCCTGCAGCAGGCGCTGGCTCGCCTCTCCATGGGTAAGCCCATGCTGGTAATTGATGGGCTCACCATTCAACGCAGCAATAGCAAGGTCACGCTGGTAGTGAATACCTTGGTGCGCAAAGCACCTGCCGTTCAAGAAAATGGGAAGAATACCTAAATGAAGTATCGCATCGCGTTGTTGACGATCGCGCTACTCGTCGGCTGGACTGCCTGGGTTTGGAAGCAGCCTGTCAAGTTACCGCCTCCGCCTGCCTTGCACACGCAGGCGCCGCCTCCACTCCCGGCTATCCCCGCGCTACCTGATGTGGAGGCACAGGCCAAGAGCCTGAAGGATAGCCGTCTGCTTGGTGAGGGAGAGGCTGCTGTGGAGGCTGCGCCACTGACGCCCCCAAACTGGCGGATCGTGGGGGTGTCGAATGTGTCGGGTGAGTGGGTGCTGTACCTACGCATAGATGGCAGGCAGGTGGAAACGCTTCGTGTTGGGGATGTGTTGCCCGGTGGGCACCAAATCATTGCGATCGAGTCGGATCGGATTGGCGTCCAGGTTGGGCGTCATGCCCGCGCTTTGAGGATTTTTAGAGAATGAGTGCTGTATTGAAACCGAGCCTGTCTTACGCGGTCATTGCTACCTTGCTTGCAGGTTGTGCTACGCCTCCCCCCATGGTGCCTGCTTCGGCAGTCATTGTGCGAGACGGCAGCGAGGCCAGCGCTGCATCACTGGCCGCTGCGGCTAAAAAGCCGACGATCGCACGCGATACCCCCAAGGCCTTGCCTGATAGCCCGACAAGCAATCAAAAAGGTGGTCCGGCCAAGCCCAAGGTGGACGAGAAGGCCGACATCAGCCTGACCTTCGATCAGATGCCGCTGCCTACGTTTGTTCAGGCGGTGTATGGGTCCATCCTGAAATCCAATTTCAGCATGGACCCCCAAATTGCATCGCGCCAGGATCTGGTGACCTTGCGCACCTCCAAGCCGCAGACCCCATCGGAAGTCGCAGACACGGCGCGCCTGGTGCTCAAGGGCTATGGCGTGGCCGTGAACGACATGGGTGGTGGCTTCCTGCGAATCGCACCCGATAGCAACCAGAATGCCTATCTGCCGCAAATACGCCGTGGCCGTGCATTGCCTGATACGCCGCTGCCCCTGCGGCCCGTGTTTTATTGGGTGGAAATGTCCACGGTGCGAGGCGGCGAGATCATGTCCTGGCTGCGCACGCTATATGGCAGCCGCCTGCAGATCAACGAGGATGCACCGCGCAATGCCATCATGCTGAGCGGCCAGTCCGAGGATGTGTCCGCTGCGCTGGAGGTGATACGTATCCTGGATCAGCCCACCATGAAGGGGCGCAACAGCATCAAGATATCGCCCGAGTTCTGGGCTGTGGACGATTTTGCCAAGCGCTTGTCCGAGGTGCTGCAGAACGAGGGCTACGGCGTGGGTATCGGGGTGTCGACCTCAACACCGATTTCCATCCTGCCCATCAATGGCATTGGGTCGCTGCTGGTATTTGGTAGCGATGCCAAGACCTTGGAGCATGTCGCCAAATGGGCTGCCTATCTGGATTCATCTCAGAATAGTCGCAGCGGCGCGGGCTACTTTATTTACAACGTCAAGCATGCCGATGCACAGGCGATTGCGCAGACTCTACAGTCCATCATCGCCGGCGGTGCAGCTGCGGCCGGTGGCAAGACTGCCGGTGCGCGCGTGGTGGTGAGCGCACCTACCAACAGCTTGATACTGCAGGGCAGCGCTGAAGAATACACGCAGTGGTTGAATCTGCTTAAAGACCTGGACAGGCCCGTGAAAACGGCACTGATCGAGGTGACTGTGGCAGAAGTGAAGCTGGCGGATAAGTTCAGCCTGGGAGTGGAGTGGGAGTGGTCGCGCCCTGCAGCAGGTGCTGCGGCAGGCATTTCCGGAACCGCCCTAATCAACGCCACCGCAAAGTCCTCGGGCGTAACAGCTAACTTTGTTACGGATCTGGCGAGGCTGAAAGGGAATCTCAGTGCCTTGGCCAGTGCCAATCGGGCGACCTTGTTATTTACCCCGCGTATCATGGCGCGCAACGGCGAATCAGCAACTATCCAAGTGGGCCAGGAAGTGCCCATTATTACCAGCCAGCAGAGTGATTCAAATACCAATACCAATAATGGCGGCCCCTTGCAGACGGTGCAGTACCGTACCTCTGGCGTCGTGCTCAAGGTACGCCCCGTGATTCACGCTGGCGGCAGGGTAGAGCTGGAAATCAGCCAGGAGGTCAGCAGCCCGACTGCGACCGATACCGGTGTGAGCAGCAGCCCGACCTTCAGCACCAAGCGAGTGGACACCAAACTATCGATACGGGATGGCGCCACCGTGCTGATAGGGGGGCTGATTGAGCAGCGGGGCACCGACAACAATGCGGGTGTCCCCTTCCTGAAAGATCTGCCCTTGGTGGGCCAATTGTTTGGCCGCACCCAGAAGGACGATGACCGTACCGAGTTGCTGGTGCTGATCACCCCCTATATCTTGAATGACGACTACGAAACCGAAGCGATCAGCGATGCGCTGAGGGCCCAAACCAAGGATGGCTGGGGGCGCGCTACATCCGATGGCTTGTCTGTCATGCCCAAACGGCCCGCAACCCCGCCTGCTATGGAAGCTCCCCAGGCCATGATCCCCGCGGCTCCCACCCCGGTTGTGGCTGAGCCCGCCGAGCCAGTACCAGCGACCAGCTTGAGTGATGGCAGCAAGGCAGATGAGACGACTGCTGTTGAAACGCCCAGAGCAGAAACGCCTGTGCCGATGCAAGAGGCAGCCGGTGTCAATGATGCGGCTCGTCCTGTAGCCGCTCCTGCTGCTCCTGTACCAGTAGCGCCCAAGGCGGCCGCACCTGCCGCCGCACCTAAAGCTGGGGCGCCAAGAGAAACGGTAGTGACCGATAAGGCCTTGCTGGATGAAATACTGCGGGCTGCCAAGGGGCAGGGCAAGTAGTGAATATTAAGATTGGCTGTGGTGTAAATGTTGCAGCCATTGATGGTAAGGGTGGCGGATTGGTTATCGGCAATGTGGCGGGGGTTTTCTTTGGAAAGCTATGTAAGCCCATGATTATGCTGCTGCTTTTCGGGTTTTTTGGCTGATGTGTCATATTGCCAGACAGAAGCCCCGAAAGCCGCGCCGCTGCTGGGAGTTATGGCGTTGACACCCTTCTCCCCTTTGCTATACTGCGCCTGTCTTTCGAAAGACATTACCTAGTTATTAGTCCCACGCCGATCAATCTGGAAGGAAGATCACTGTGAAAACAAAGAATCAAATGATTAAGGCTGCTGTAGCTCTCGCCTTCGCTGGCGTTGCTGCCTCTGCCTTCGCAGTTACCAGCTCGACTGGTAGCCTGACTGCGACCACTGGCGCAACCGTCAAGGTCGCTACCCACATGTTCGGCACCAGCTCCGACGATACCCTGATCCAGCTCAGCAACGTCAACATGAATCTGGATCCGGTTACCGTCGCTGCTGCTCAGCTGGTTACTGTCAAGTACACTCTGGACAAGGGTGCTGTGTTCGGTGAAGCAGTGCGCATTAACGCTGCTGAGGCCAATGGTGGCGCCAATAATGGTACCAACTCGGCAGTTAGCTCGACTAACAATGCCTTCGGTGTTGCTACCGACGCTCTTGTACTTTCCACGCCAGTGGCTGGTCAAGCTTTCTTCGTCTACAACGGCGCTCGGTACACGAACCCTGTCAAGTTGTCGGGCGGTGAGATCGGTGATAACACCGTCACTATCCAATTGACACTGCAAGCCGTTGCTAACATCCCTGGTACGGATGGCGTTGCGGGTTCTGACTTTAAGTTTGGTGCAATCAAGGTTAAGCTGTTGAAGACTGCCGGCTTCGCAACTCCCGGTACCAAGGTTTCGTTGGGTCAGGAGTTCCGTGCTACCACCGCTTCCGCGAATGGTATTCAGACTACGACTGCTGTGCCTATGTTGGAATCCAAGGAAGCCTTGACTGCGACGGTTGTTGGCAATGCCATGATCGATGCGACCACCAACGGTGTTAACAACTTTGCCGTTCCTAGCACTCCGCTGTACATTCAGGTTGGTGATCAGCGTAAGTCCTTCACCCAGACCGCGGCATCGTTCACCGATGCGAACCGTACTGCTGTGATCGGCCAAGTTACGCTGAATCTGGTGGCTGGCGTGAACAAGGAAGATGGCGCTGCTTACGACTTTAACGGTTCGGATGACATCAAGCTGACCTTGAGTGGTGCTGAGGCTGGCAAACTGAAGTCCTTCGTGGGTGCTGTTGCTACCGGCGCGGGTATCTGGCTGTCGGCTGACCCGCTCGAGTGCGAAGCTGGTGACTCGGCCCCAACCGCTTCGGCTGCTGGCCTGCGTTACCTGGCTGCGGTGAATGATACCGCTGGTACCATCACCATCGCCATCAACTCGGGTTCGGTTGCTTCCAACACCACCCAGGCTACTTCTACCTACAATGTTTGTGTCCGTTCCAACGGTACTGACGCTGTGGAAGAAGTGAAGGATCTGGGCTGGAAGCCTTCGTACGAAGTCAACTGGTTCAACCCGCGTTACATCAAGCGCAATGTTGAAGACAAGACCCTGGCTCCGCTGATCAACAACGGTACCACCCTGGCTGTGCCGCTGGTCTACAAGACCGACACTATTGCTGCTGGCTACCAAACCTTCGTTCGTATCCAGAACACTTCGGCCACTGCTGGCCGCGTGACCGTCCAGTGCTTCCGTAACAAGGGCAAGGGTTACGAGTTCGACGGTGGTACGCCTGAAGTGGACAGCGTCGTGAAGACTGCTACCCTGCTGAACCTGCTGGGTGCTTACCAGTCGACCGTGCTGGCCGGTAACAAGGTGGTTGAGGCCTGTAACTTCGATGCTCAAGCTGGCAACCAAGACTTCCACTACGTGCGCGTGACCGGCGAATTCCCGACGATGGATGTCGTGCAATTCTCCTTCGCACCGAATGGCACTGTGACCCAGCTGCACACCCACGACTTCAACACCCGTCAGTAATATTTGACGTTAGTTGAGATCTGAAAACGGGGGCTTCGGCCCCCGTTTTTTATTGTCGTAACAGAATG
>NZ_JAUFPU010000018.1:197936-376293 GCF_030409555.1 Chitinimonas viridis | reverse complement strand
GGGGGGGGGGGCTGCTTTCTCGAGGGTGAGGGGGAAAAGCCGCTTAGGAATGTGGCTTGGTGGCAGATGGGCTTATAGGAGCGCGCTTTTTAGTGTCGCTACTTTCGCCATGAAAATCCGCAAGTTGGTTTATGGCGATGCCTTGAATGTCGCTGGCCATTGCGCGCCGAGAGCCCTTTGCTGACGAGGCATTAGTGCGTTATTGGCCCCGGGATCCCAGCTATAGCATTGACCGGAGTGGGTTTCAGAAGGTCTGTACCAGTTTGTATTGGCCGCGGTTGACGACGTCTTCTAGAGAGGTGCCGTAGCCGATGTAGAGTGTGGTGCCGGCTGGGAGCCAGCGGATGTCCATGGCGGTGAGGGCGCTGAAGGTGATGGCGGCGGGGGCGGTGAGGGTGCTGAGTTCGGCGGGGATGTCGCTCCAGCCTTGGCGGGTGCGGTAGTACCACTTTGTTCCTACCAGTGCGGCCTGGTAGATTTTCATGGGGCCGGTTTGGGCGATCTGGATGTGGGCGGTGCCGAAATAGCTGAATTGGCTGCCGGTATGGTCATAATTGATGAGGTCGCGGTCTATGCGGCCTTGGGCGTTGGTGGTGAAGTTCAGGCGGCGTATATTATTTGCACTATCGCTATCGTTTCCGCCATAGTATTTATTTGGGTCATAGGGGTAGCGTGGCTGGTCGGATTGCAGCCAGAGTTCGACCTGATTATTGCTGCCTGCCAGCGGGACAAAGGGGGCGCCTGTGACCAGGGGGCCGGTGCTGCCGTTGGGGTAGAACTCGATGCGCTTGGCGCCGATGCTGGAGTAGTTGTCCAGTCTTGGGGTGATATTGCCGTTGCTGGCCTGTTCGGCGATTAGGGCGTATTCGATCCGGTTGAGTGGCGCGAGGCTGCCGCCCTGGACGGTGAATTCCTGTTTGGCGGCGACTTTGCCTTTTACTACGGCTTGTATCTGCCATTTTCCGTTAAAAGGGAAGTTCTTGCGCGGTAGTGCCGTGCCGCCTGCGCTGTTGCGGGCTGTGGTGTCGTAGGTTTCCCAGGTGGTGCCGGCGGGTGTGATGAAGCGCCAGGCGATGGCGTCGCCGATGGTGAGGCTGTTCCAGGCCAGGTTAAAGTAGAAGTAGGCGTTGCTGGAAACATCCAGCGTCTGTAGTGCGGGAGGCGGGGTGCCGCCGTTGTCGAAGCGGTCTGCGATCAGTATGCGCATGCCGCTGCTGCCGGGTTCCAGCGGGGCGTTGCTGTGGTCGGGCAGGGTGATCATGCCGCGTCCGCCGTAGAGTTCGGCGCAGATGGCGATGTCGTCGCCGGTCAGATCTTCTATCTCACTGAGATAGGGGGCGGCGTAGAGTATGGAGTAGGGGTCGTCGCTGTGGTGGAAGTTCAGCAGGTGGCCCAGCTCGTGCCGGGCGGCGCGGATGCCGCCGTTGTCCAGGCGGCTGCGCAGTGAGGACTGGGTGCTGTTGATATTGATGCGTATGGCGCCGCCGGAAAAATAGGGGTAAGGCATGCTGCTGCCAAAACGGGGGCCGGCGTCCATGAAGGCAAATTCGCCTATGTCCTTGTAGCCGACCACCACGATTTCGTTGGCATTGTTGACATCTACCGAGGTGACGCCGCCATAGGTGCCGGTGACCTGGCAGACGTTCTCCCAGTCAGCAAACGCATTCTTGAAGAAGTTGATGATCTCGCTATCGCTGACATCGCTGGGGCGGCCGCTGGGGTTGTAATACCAGGTGACCTGACCATTGGCCCAGCGGGCGGGCATGTCATAGAGCAGTACGCCCTTGGGGGTGACGGTGCTTGCTGCAGCGTGCAGCCTGGTAGCCTTGGGTGGGTGAACCATTCGTGCCGGGTCGAGGATGGGCGCGGGCGGTTCAGCGGCCCAGCAGGCGTTGACGAGGCTGATGGCTACCAGTGAGAGGCGGCTGCAGGCGTGAAACATGATGGTCTCCATGCAACGGATGCGACGAGGCTATGTTGGCAGTATACGAGCTTGGCCGGCGCTGTGTACCTATCGCCGTGGCGAACTGGGGGCCGTGTGTGGCCTCGCATGGCGGCTTGAACCGGACCCGGTGCTGCCATGGCTTGTGGCCCTTGCTATCGCGCGCCCGAACGGACTGGGCGGTGGCTATCTGGCGCCGCCAAGAAAACACTTCTGGTCGAGTGGTGTGAGCTTGCCCTACCCACGACGCCTGCTGCCTAGCCTGGTCAGAACCGTTGCGCCCGGGGGGCGTGAGCGGCGCTCAGGTGGGCGGGTTGGCGGGGGGCGGTGCTGTGCCGCTGGCGGCGGCAGGGCGGAGGGGGAGTCGGTGGTAGTTGAGCAACTGGTAGTGCTGCGGGCGCGCTTCGCTGCCCCAATATACGTCTACTTGTATGACTTCCAGCCGGGGGGCGTCGGGTAGGCGCTGGTAAAGGCCTTCGTCCAGCAGGGGATAGGGGGTGCTGGTGATACGGTAGGTGTAGCGGGTGCCGTTGTAGATCTCTTCTGCTTCATCGCCCTTGATGTCGGCGTTCTTGCTGGCCAGGGTTTCGTCCAGCTTGCTGCGGGCCAGTGTGGCGGCAACGGTCTGGTCCTGCGCGCGCTGTGTGAGGCGCAGCGAGCCGCTGTAGGCGATCAGCAGGCTGGCCAGCCCCAGGCCCAGTATGGTCAGGGCCACCAGGACTTCCAGCAGGGTGAAGCCGCGCTGTCGCTTGCTCTGTCTAGACATCGGGCGTCTCGCTGGCGAGAGGCTGGATGCTCAGGCGGCCGGTGTGGGGGGAGATATGGAACTGCCAGCCGGGGTGGGATGGGCCTTGCAGGGCAAAGCGCATGCTGCTGGCGCTGCCATCGGCGAGGAATTCCAGGCTCAGTATTGCGGGGGGGGCTGCCGGGGCTGTCGCGGGATCGGCGGTTGTCGCCACATCTGGCAGTGCGACAAACAGCCAGCCTTCGGGCGGGCGCCAGTCGCCGCGCGGGGTGTGCAGGACGTTGGCTTCGATATCGATTTCGGCAGCCTGGGTCTTGCGGCGGAAAACGGCATCGCTGCGTAGGCGGTCTATCTGTTCCACCAGCTGTCGGGGTAGATCCCGTTCCGGCGAGGGCTGCAGCATGGCCCACAGGCGGGGGCCGGTGAGGCTGGCGGCGATGGCCAGCAAGGCCATCACCACCATCAGCTCCAGCAGGGTAAAGCCGTGCCGCTGGGCTTGGCTACTGGGCCTTGTCCGTGTCACTGCCGGCTTCCCAATTCGTCAGGTCGGCGTCGTTGCCCTCGCCACCTTCCTTGTTGTCGGCACCGTTGGACCATAGATCGAAATCGCCGTGTTCACCGGGGGCGCGGTACTGGAACACATTGCCCCAGGCATCCCTGGGCGTTTTCTTGAGATAGGGGCCGCGCCAGCGATTGGCGCCGGGGGTGTCTTCTGCCGGGGCGGTCTGCAGCAGCAGCAGGCCTTCCTCGGTGGTGGGATAGCGGCCGATATCGAGGCGGAAGGCGTCCAGCGCTGTCTCCACTGCAGTGAGCTGGGTGCGGGTGGCGTCGAGCTTGGCGCCGTCCACCTTGCCGAACAGCTTGGGCACCACGATGGCGGCCAGCAGGCCCAGTATGACCATCACGATCAGGAGTTCGATCAGGGTAAAGCCGAGTGCGCGGCGGGCGTGTGGTTTGTGCATAGATTTCCTGGTATTGCGCGGATGGCGAGCTGGATGCCTGGATGGTAGCGGGTTTGTTGTGGACAAGCGGGTGACTGCCTTACAAGCCCATGTCGTTGATGGAAAAGATGGCCGATAGCATGGACAAAACAATGGCGCCGATCAAGCCACCCATGATAATGATCATGGTGGGCTCGAACAGTGCGATCAGGCGCTTGGCGGCCTTGCGCACATCGGCGTCGTATTGCTCGGCAACCTTGATCAGCATGGCGCCGACATCGCCGGTCTCCTCCCCCACGCTGACCAGATTGGACAGCAGGGGCGGGAAGAACGGGTCGTTGCGCATCGGTGCCGCCAGCCCCTCGCCGTCGCGTATGCCGCGTTCCAGCCGGCCGAGCGCCTGGTTGACGTGGATATTCTCGGATAGCCGCGAGACGATGTGCAAGGACTTGAGTATGGGTACGCCGGCCTGCAAAAGGGTTCCCATGGTCCGACAGGCGCGACTGAGGTTGGCCTTGAGCAGCAGCGAGCCCAGCAAGGGCAGGCGCAGTACCAGGCCGTGCCACCACAGCTGGCCAGGGCGGGTGCGGCCATAGGCCCAGGCGGTGATGCCAAGTATCAGTCCGGCCGCCAGCAGTTCCAGGCCATGCTGGCTCAGCAGGCTGGAGACACCGATGAGAAAGGCGGCGCTGCCGGGCAGCTCCTGCCCCATGCTGTCGAAGACATCGGCAAACTTGGGGATGACGGCCAGCGTCAGTACAGCGATGGCGGAGATGCCGAACAGCAGCAGGGTGATGGGGTAGATGGAGGAGGAGATGAGGAAGTTGCGGAACTCGATGCTGCGTTCGTAGAACTCGATCAGGCGTCGCAAGGTCAGCGGCAGGATGCCGCCCTCTTCACCCGCCCGTACCATATTGACGTACAGCCCGGGAAAGGTTGCGCCATGGCGCTCAAAGGCAGCGGCCAAGGTGCTGCCGCGTTCGATGTCGAGCAGCAGCTCGCCCACGATATGGCGTGCAGACTCGCCGGGCAGGGTGCCGCGTAGCAACTTGAGCGCCCTGTCTATGGGCAGGCCGGCATCCAGCAGGCTGCCCAGCTGTTCGGTCAGCTCCAGTACCTGGCTGCGGCTGAGGCGCGCCGCTGGCCGCTGGGTCAGCAATTGACCTAGGCTGACACGGGGCTTGATCGAGAGTATGTGGAAGCCATCTGCCCGCAAGGCGGCTTCGGCCTGGGCCAGGTCGCTGGCTTCGAGGCGGCCGCTGACCTCGCGGTCGGTGTCGGCCAGGCGGATGCGGTAGTTGAACTGCACTAACCGTCCTCCCGCGTGACGCGGCCCAGTTCTTCCAGGGTGGTCTCGCCTGCCAGGGCCTTGAGTATGCCGGCCTGGCGCATGGTGCGTACCCCTTCCGACAGGGCGATGCTGCGTAGCTCGGTGCTGGGCGCCTTGCGCAGGATGGCGGACTTGATGGCCTCGGTGACCGGCATGATCTCGTAGATGCTCTGCCTGCCGCTGTAGCCGGTATGGCTGCAGTGGCCGCAACCGCGACCATGCCATAGCGTGGTGGCCGCGTCGGCCTGGTAGCCTTCCTGCGCCAGGAACAGGCGGTCGGCTGCGTCGGCGGGGCGGGGCTCGCGGCAGTGCGGACAGATCAGCCTGACCAGCCGTTGGGCCAGCACCATGATGAGGCTGCTGGCGATCAGATAGCTTTCTGCGCCCATGTCCTGCAGCCGGTGGGGGGCGCTGAAGCTGTCATTGGTATGCAGGGTGGACAGTACCAGGTGGCCGGTCAGGGCGGATTGGATGGCGATGTCCACGGTCTCGGGGTCGCGGATTTCGCCGATCATGATGATGTCGGGGTCTTGCCGCACGATGGCGCGCAAGGCACGGGCAAAGGTCAGGTCTATCTGCGGCTTGACCTGGACCTGGTTGATGCCGTGTATCTGGTACTCCACCGGGTCTTCCACCGTGATGACCTTGACGTCGGGGCGGTTGATCTCGGACAGGGCGGCGTAGAGCGAGGTGGTCTTGCCCGAGCCGGTGGGGCCGGTCACCAGAATCATGCCGTGGGGTTGGGCTATAGCATGGCGGAACGCCGCCAGGGTGTCGGCTTCGAAGCCCAGCCGTGCCAGCGACAGGCTGGCATCACGCTGGTCCAGCAGGCGGATGGCCATGCTCTCGCCGTAGACCGTGGGCAGGGTGGAGACGCGCATGTCGATCTCGCGCTCGCCCAGGGCCATCTTGATGCGTCCGTCCTGCGGCAGGCGCCGTTCGGCGATGTTCATCCTTGCCCTGAGCTTGAGGTGCGAGATGGTAGGCAGGAACATGCGCCGGGGCGGCGATTCCACATCGTGCAGCACGCCATCGAGCCGGTAGCGGACCTTGAAGACGTCCTGGTAGATCTCCAGGTGGATATCGGAGGCGCCGCGTTCGGCTGCTGTCTGTATCAGGTATTGGGCCAGCCGGACCACCGGTGCGTCTTCGGCCTGGCTGCGCAGGCTTTCCAGGTCGTCTTCATCGCCAGCCTGAGCGTCTTCGGGGGTGTTGGCCATGCTGCGGCCGTCGTGCTGGCCGGCCAGGAGGGCGAGACCCTGAGCAATCAGCTCGGGGGGGGCCAGGGCCAGGTGCAGTTCGCGCTGGCCGGCAAACTGCCTGAGCGCCTCCAGTGCCGCCCAGTTGAGGGGGTAGCTGCAGGCGACCTTCAGGGTTTCACCATCGAAACCCAGCGGCAGCAGGCTGTTGGCTGCCAGGAAGGCGCTGGGCACGCCCTGCATTGGCAGCGGCGGTGGGTCCAGTGCGTCGGCGCCCAGCAGGGGCAGCCCCAGTTGCCGGGCTGCCGCTGCCAGATCCAGCGGTGGGAGCGAAGGAGTGGCGATCATCTATTTGGGCGGGTTGTTCTGCTGGTTTTGCTGATTCTGCTGATTGCGCCTGGCCAGCTGGATGGCTTCCAGCAGGGTCATGCCGGTGGGGGCGGGCGTGGCAGGCTGGTTGGTCTCGGGCTGCTGGCCCGGTTGCGGCGCTGCCGGGTTGCTGGCAGGGGGTTCCTGCACCGGCGGGGCGGCGATGACGGGGGCGGGCAGCGCCTGGACTTCGGCCGCGACGGCCGGGCTGGCCTCGCCATTGTCGTTGACGATGGTGGGTACGGGTGCGGCCAGCACGATGGCGACTTGATCGGGCGGTGGCAGGGCGGTGCCGACGGCGGGTCGGCCCTTGACGATCTGGTAGGGCAGGGTAGTGGTGCCGCTGTCGGCATCCAGTACCACCTCGCTGGCATTGATCTGGCTGATGCGGTATTCACCCAGGTTGTCGCCCACGCCGACCAGCCGCAAGGGCCGGGCGGGCTTGCCGGCCTGCGGCGGTGCCTGCAGCTTGGGTGACAGCACCTCCAGCAGGGCCTTGCGGGTGCTGCCTGCCAGGATGATGCCCCGCACCCGGACTTCGGACTCGGTCAGTGCCGGTGGGGGTGGGGGCGGTGGAACCGGCGCCTGCCAGCTTTGCCGCTTGGGGTCGAAGGGATTGCTGGTGACGATGCGTTCCAGGCTGGGCTTGGCTGGCTTGGCCTGGGCGGGCGGGGCCGGGGGGGTGGCCTGGGCCAGCGAGCCGGCAAACAGTAGGGCGATCATCATGGCATCTTGCTCCCTGCGGGCGATGCTGCTTTGAGTGGCTTGCCGGGGCGATTATCCGCCTTGGGCGGAAAATAAAGTGCGGCCAGCTCCAGCTGCACCCGGAACTGCTGGCGCGCCACACCGTCGGCGGCATTGATGTCGATACGTGTCATGCGCTGCAGGCGACCGCTGCTGTTGACCAGCTGGTGTATGGCCAGCAACTGCTGCGGTATGGCCGAGAAAGTGAGGGTGAGGCCTAGCTGGCTGGGCTGGCCGCGGCTGATGCTGCCTGGCTGGGCGGTGGCATCGTTGATGCCCTGGCTGCTCAGTTGGCTCAACCATTCTTGCTGCCAGGCGGCCTGGGCGGCTTCGGCGGTGGCGCCCTGCAGGGCGTTCTGCAGCATGGCGGCATGTTCGGGCTGGCTATCGCGCAGGCCTTGTTCTATGCGTTTTTTCTGCTCGGCCAGGGTTTTGATCTCGGCCAGGTCTGCGGCGGCGCGGCCATGCAGCTTGCGCTGGCCGGCCAGCTCGGCCAGCGTGCTGTCCAGCCACAGCAGGCAGCCCAGCAGCACGATGGCCAGCACGCCCAGCACCTTGAAACCCAGCAGCCGGTACAGCCGCTCAAGGTTGCGGCGCCAGCGGGGCCAGGGTGATAGCCGGGGTAGCCGCATGGGCTCAGGAGGCTTGGGCAGGCTTGCGGGCATGGAATTCCAGACTGAACTGTTTGGGTGGGTCTATGGTGGGGGCTGGTTTGCCAGTATCTAGCGGCGCCAGGCCCAGCTGCTTCAGCCGTTTCTGCATGTCGGCCTGGCTGGCGCCTTCGCCGGCGATCAGCACCTGCTTGCCATCATGCCGATAGCGGGTGAGCCAGCTGCCATCGGGCAGCAGGGGGGTGGACAGGGCCAGCGCATCGAGCAGGGCAGGGCCACGGGCAAAGCTCTCGGCGGCCAGCAGTTGCTCGCGCAGCGTCAAGAGTTCGCGGCGCTTGGCCTGCAGGCGCTTGTGGGCCGGCTGCAGCTTGTCGGCGGTTTCGTTGAGCTTGTCGGTGTCGGCCCGGAGTTTCTGCTGCTGCCAATGCAGGCCGCCCATGCCGGCAACCAGCAGCAGGCCGACCGCTGCGGCCCAGGGGGTAAAGCGCGAGACCAGCCAATCGCGCGAGGGCGGCTGCCACCAGCCCCTGGCACCGGCCAGCCAATGGCTGAATACCTGTTGGGACAGATCGGGCGGGGTCTGCGGGCTGAGCACATGGCGGCTGCCCAGGGTGGCTTCCAGCTGGGCCTGCTGCTCGGCAGGGAAGCCGGAATGCAGCACGGGCGCGCCTTCGCCGTGCCCCAGGCTGGCCAGCAGCAGTGACAGCCGTTGCGGCCAGCCGGTCTGGGCGGTGCTGAGAGAGGCGACGGTGATGGGGATGCCGGCGCCATCGCAACGCCAGACGATCAGCTGACTGGCCTGGCACCAGAGCCAGTAGGCATTGCGGCTGGCTGGGCTGGCCTGGGCCAGCAGTTGCGCTGCCGGGTAGCATTCCTGCAGGCGCATGCCCAGCTTGTCGAGCGTGGTGCGCAGGTTCTGCAGCTCGCTGGCGGCGATCCAGCACAGCCTGAGCTGGTCGGCCGGGCCGGCCTGGCTGCAAATGGCCAGCGAGGCGGCTGGGTAGGGCAGCTGACTGGCCAGCAGTTCGGCCTCCTGCTCCGGCGGTGCCAGGGTTTTGCTGCGGGGGGCCTGCAGCAGTCCGCCACTGGCGGCGTCGGGCACGGCCAGTACCCGGCAGCCTGGGGGGACGCCCCAGGCCAGCAGGCAGGGACGCAGGGTGCCGGGCAGTTGTTCCAGCAAGGGGGCTTCGCCGCTGTCCAGCCGCCAGGGCAGGGTGGCGTGCTCGGCACGATACCAGCCGCGCCAGTCACGGCGGAAGAGACTGACCTCGAGATGAGCGGCATTCAGGACTATGACCAGTTTCACGGCGGGCTCGTTGTATCGCTACGGCTATCTTCGGTTTCGGTGAGCAGTATCAGAGGTTGGCTGTGCCAGCCGCTGTCGCGCCTGAGCAACTGCACTTCGGCGTACAGTGGGCTGCCATCCAGCTTGAGACGTGCCAGCAAGGCCGTGCCAGGTGAGAGGAAGCGGCCGCTATCGCTGCCGAAAGTGTCCAGCCATAGCTTTCTATCGACCTTGCCGTCAGAGCGCAAGCGTTTGAGCGTTGCCAGTTGTTCCGCAGTGTAGCCTGTCAGGGCGGCGACCACAGGCAGGGGTGTGGTTTCGGGGTCTACCCATTTGCCGCCGCTGCCCAGGGTGATGAGGTCGTAGAAGCCGGGGCTGTCGCTGCCTGCTTCGCTGGTTTGCAGCAAGGCGGGGGGAAGGCCGGCGATGTCACGGAAGCTGCTGCGATCGGTAAAGCCGGTATCGGGCCGGGCTGCAACGATGAGGCTGGCGTACTGTGCGGCGGCTTCGGGCGCTATACCCAGTTCCTGCAGTAGCCGGGTGTATTCCTTTTCATCGAGCAGGTTGAAGTCGGGCTGGGCGGCGCGGTCTTCCAGGGTGATGCGGACCTGCTGCTCGCCTATGGCGACTTCCTGCTCGTCGCCGGCACCCCAGCGCGGCAGCTTGCCCAGTACCGGGTCGCCAGCATGTGCGGGCGCTGCCAGTTGCTGGGCCAGATCGAGCTGCGCCAGCAGCAGGGTATGGGCAGCCTGCAGGGTGTGCTCGTCCTGGGTGCCGCTGACCTGGTTGATCACCAGCTGCATGCCCAGCCGTTCGCGGTAAGCCACGGTCAGGGCCAGGCTGGCCAGGGCGATCAGCACGGCCATGACGTACAGCAGGACATAGCCTGACTGGCCGGCAGCAGGCCGGGCATGGGCGGGATGGCCGGGTGTGCGCAAGGGGCTAGCCACGGCTGAAGACCAGTGGCGGCAACTCGAAATAGCTGCCGCCAAGGTGGAGTCGGAAGGCGACCGGCGGGGTGGCTGCGCTGCTGTCAAGCCAGCGGTAGGCGGTAGGCTGGCGCTCGCTACCCTCCTGGGCGGCCGTGGGCTTGGGGCTGTCTGGATCGGCCTGCAGGTATTCGAAGCGACATTGCGTCAGCTGGTCCAGCAGGGTCTCGGCCTGGATGACCGGTTCTTCGTCGCTGGCCGTGGCGGCCTTGTCAGTCTTGAGGCGCTCGGTGCTGATCAGCTCCAGCCGCCAGGTTTGCTCACCGTCCTGCTGGCAGCGCAGGCCTTGTTCTGCGGTGTTTTTCCGGCCTACCCATAGTTCGGTATCGCTACCCTTGGTGATGGCTAGCCCAGGGGCAAAGCGCAGGCGCAGATAGCTGGCCACTGCCTGCATCTCTTGTAGTTCGCTGTAGAAGGCACGGGTGCGTTGGGTGTGCTGCAGGCCCAGGCGGAAGGCGCTGGACAGGGCGATGCCTATGGTGGCCGCCAGCAGCATGGCGATCAGTAGCTCGATCAGCGTGAAACCCTGTTGGCGTCGGCGGGGTTGGGGCATGGTGCGATCACAGCACGTCGGCAAAGCCCTTGCGCAGCAAGCGGAATGCCGACAAGCCCAGCAGGGCGACCAGGCCGGCCACCAGCCAGTAGGCCAGCAGCAGCTCGCCTGCAGGTTGTGCGGCGCCCAGCAGCCAGCTGCGGGAGAACTCGATGGGCAGGGTCAGCGGGTTGATGATCAACAGCCCGGCTATCCAGTCGGGGAGGATCTCGACCGGATAGAAAATCGGGCTGAGGAAGGACAGCAGGGTCAGGATAAAGGCGACCACCGGGGCCAGATCGCGCAGATAGACGCCGAAGGCCGAGACCAGCCAGCACAGGCCCAGGGTCATCAGGGCCAGCGGCAGCATGACCAGCGGCAGCCACAGCAGGCCCAGCGGCAGGCTGTGATGGACCATGGTATAGAGCACTGACCACACCAGTACGCCGATCAGCCAGTTGAAGCCGGCGGTGGCGATGGTAACCAGCGGTAGGGCCGGCAGGGGAAAGATGACTTTCTTGACGTAGTTGGCGTTGGCCTGCAACAGGCCGGGCGCCCGCCCCAGGCTTTCGGCGAAGAACTGCAGGAACAGCATGCCGGCAAAGACATTGAGGGCAAAGGCGGTTTTATCGTTGGCGGCATCGCCTACCCAGCGTGCCTTGAATACCTCGCTGAACACCCAGGTGTAGACCGCCAGGGTGAGCAGCGGTGTCAGCACGGTCCAGAACCACCCCAGAGTGGTGCCCCGGTAGCGGGCGGCGATCTCGCGCCGCGACAACTGGCCAACCAGATACAGCAGTGAACGCAGCTTTCTCATGGTTTGGCCGCGTCTATGGCCAGAGTGGGCGGCAGGCCGGCTTTCTGGCGCCTGGCGGTGTTCAGCAGTTCGCGGACTTCCTCCATGGCGTCGTCCAGCTGGCGGTTCAGCCGGTCGGCGTCGCTCTGGTTGTTGATGACGTAGGGGGTCAGGGTCAGCAGCAATTCGGTCCGTTCTGTCTTCTTGGTCTGTGCCCGGAACAGATTGCCCAGGACGGGGATGTCCTTCAGATAGGGCACGCCTGTTTCGTTGACGCTGCCGTTGTCCTGGATCAGCCCGCCTATGACCAGGGTCTTGCCTTCCTGCAGGCTGACCTCGGTCTGTACGCTGCGCTTGGTGAAGCGGGGCAGGGTGGTGGCGCCATTGGTATCGTTGGCCACGGTACTGACTTCCTGGTTGATTTCCAGGTTGACCAGGCCCGATTCGTTGATGCTGGGCTTGACCTGCAGGATGATGCCGACGGTGCGGTAGGTGAAGCTTTCGGCGATGGTGGAGCCAGTGGTGCCGGTGTTGGCGTTGCTGATCTGCTGGGTCCGTACCGGGACTTCCTGGCCGATTTCTATCTTGGCTTCCTTGCCATCGCTGGCGACGATGCGGGGCGAGGCGAGGATGGTGATGTCGTCGTCGTTGGCCACGGCCTGGATGGCGCCCATGGCGGTGCCCACGCTGTCGGTGACGCTATAGAGCAGGCCGCCGGCTTTAGCGTCTATGGTGCCGCCCAGCTTGGCGGCTGCCTTGTAGATCTGGCCGTCTATGCTCAGCTTCTCGTGCAGCAGGGTCCACTCTATGCCCAGGCGGTTCTGCTTGCTCAGGCCGACCTCGATCACATTGGCCTGTATCAGCACCTGGCGGGAGACGGTGTCGAGCTGCTCCAGCAATTGCAGTATCTGCAGATAGTCTTGCCGGCTGGCCTTGATGATCAGCGAGTTGGATTTCTCGTTGGGGATGATCTGTACCTCGCCCGACAGGCCGGTGCCCGAGGCGCTGGTGGTGGGTACGTTGCCTTTTTGCACCACCTTGGTGGCCCCGGTGCTGGTGGCCGGTGCGGCGCCACCGTAGATCTGGCTGATCAGGCCGGCCAGGTAGGCGGCCGTGCTGTTCTTGACGGTGTAGATGTTGATGCGGGAGTTGAGGCCTTCCTTGGGGGCGATATCGACTTCGCGTATCTGCTTGCGGGCGGCTTCCAGCACGTCGCGGTTGGAGGCGGCCACCAGGATGGCATTCATGCGCTTGATTGGCATGAAGAACACCTTGTTGGCTTCTGTGCCCCGCCAGTTGTACATCTGCGAGGTCTTGAACAGGGTTTCCATCTCGCGGGCTACTTCGGTGGCATCGCCGTTTTCTATCTGCACCATCTCGGTCTGGACCTTGGCCAGATAGTCGATATCCAGCGACTGCACCAGTTCCTGCAGTTTTTTGACGTTGCGGGCGCGGTCGACCACGATCAGGTAGTGATCGGTGGGGTCGTTGACCAGGGTGGCCTGCGGACCGATGAAGTTGCGCAGGGTGGCGATCAGGGCAGAGGGCTGCACATGGCGGGGCGCGAAGATCTGCACCACGCTGCCGTTGTCGCCAACGGCGGTGCTGGAGACGGTATCGCGGGCGGCCAGGTTGTCGCGCACCACCTTGTACAGATTGCCGTCGCGGATGATGGAGATGTTGTTGAGCGCCAGCACGCTCTGCAGTACGCCCAGCAGGTCTTCTGAGCTGACCGGGCTGAGGCCGTTGATGTTGACCTTGCCTGTGATGCCCGGATCGACGATGTAGTTGAGCTGCAGGATGTCGCCCATGATGGTCTGCACCACCTCGTAGACATCGGCATTGTCGAACCGCAGGGTGACGCCACCCGCGCCGACCAGTTGCGGCTGCTGTGTCAGTACCCTATCGCGCGGGGCGATGGGCTCGATGGCGGCGACCGTCTGCGTGGTGGGGGCGGTAGCGGTGGTTGCCGGGGTGGCGGCTGCCGGCGTGGCCGCCGCGGGCTTGGCTGCCGTGGTGCTGGCGGGTTTGACCCGTGTCTCGGTGGGCAAGGGCTTGGCTACGGGCAGCGCGGCCGGCGGCGTGGCCGGGGCGGGCGTGACGGCCGGCGGCGTGGCCGGGGCGGGCGTGACGGCCGTGGGTGTGGCAGGCTGGGCCGGCGGTGGCGGCACGCCGGGCGGCAGGTTGCGCTGCATCTGCCGTATGGCATCCAGCAGCGTGGGTGCGGCGGCGGGGGCAGGCGGCGGCGGGGTTTCTTCGGCCAGGGCTGTGGTCAGTGCCAGTGTCAGAACGATGTTCCGGGTGCAGTCCGGAAGGCGGGGCGTGGGCTTGCTGATTTTGCTTGGCATCGTTTGAGTGTCGTCTCTGGAGGGGGCTGGCCAATCTATGTATAGGGAGGAAGCGGTTCCGAGAACCTGGAATGATCCGTCAGCCTGAGAAAATCTTATCATACTGGCCGAACAGCATAGGCTGCGCAGCGCGATTGCCTGCTGCAGCACATGCCTGGCGCAGGGCAGCCACCCTGCCATGCCGCCGCACCCTGCGGCAGATGCAGGGGTAAAATGCGGCCGACGCGCTACAGACATTGGATAACCATGCCGGACACCCACACCCTAAGCGAAGAGAACCTGGTTCCTTTTACGGCTGAACCCGTGACCGCGGGCCGCCTGCTGGTCTTTGCGCCGCACCCTGATGACGAGGTGTTCGGCTGTGGCGGCACCCTGGCCCTGCATGCCGCCACGGGGGCGGCAATCCAGGTGGTGGTATTGACCAGTGGAGAGCATGGAGAGTTCGGCAAGGACCCGGCGGCCAGGCGAAACGAAAGCGCCCAAGCAGCCAGCCTGCTCGGTTATGCCACGCCGGTGTTCTGGGGCTTGCCGGACCGGGGGGTGGTGTGCGACGAGGCCCTGGTGGGCCGCATGCTGGCCCTGATGAGCGAGTTTGCACCTGAGCTGGTGTTTGCCCCCTCGGTGTGGGAGGTCCACCCTGACCATGTAAATACTGCCCTGGCGGCCCTGGAGGCTTTTCGCCGCTGGGCGGCACCGACGGCCCGCCTGCTGGGATACGAGGTGGGATCGGCGCTGCAGCCGAACGCCCTGTTTGACATCACCACCACGTTTGCGGCCAAGGAAGCCGCCATGGCGGTGTTTGCCAGCCAGTTGGGCGTGCAGCGCTACGACAGGCAGATCAGCGGGTTGAACCGGTTTCGCAGCTATACGCTGGCTGCGGCCGAGGCGGTGGAGGCTTTCCATGTGACGGAGGCGGAGGATTGCCGCCATGGCCTGCCGGACAGCCTGCAGGGGATTGCCGGCTACCGCCGCGTTATCCAGCACAAGCTGGCTACCAGCCGGCCTGCGACGGTGAGTGTGTGCCTGCCCGAGGTAACACCGGCCCTGCTGCCCTCGCTGCTGGCCGACCTGGCACACCAGACCCATGCTGCGGTAGAGGTGCTGGTGGACCGCGAGGTATTGGCGGCGGCAGTGCTGCCGGCAGGCTTGAGCGAGGCGCTGGCGATTGTGGGCGTGGCAGAGGCGCATCCCGGTGGCCTGTGGGGGGCTGCCAGCGGCCACTTTGGCATGGTGCTACGGGGTGGCGTAAGGCTGCTGCCTGACCATCTGGCCAAGCTGCTGGCCAGCCTGCAGGACGATGATGGCGCCGTGCTGGCCGTGGCGGCCTGTGCTGCCGATGCCCACCTGGCGCATGCGCAGGAGGGCTTGCTGCCGCCTGCAGGCAGCGCTGCGGCCTGGTGGCCCCTGGCGCCCTTGTTGCCTGCGGCGGCCTATTTGTTCAGGCTGGATGGGGTGGTCTGCCCTGATGCGGGCGCTGTGCAATCGGACTGGGTGCATGCGCTGGCCACGGCCAAGTATGGGCGCGTGCTGTGCCTGCCACAGCCCACCGTACACCTGCTTGAGCGCCTGCCGGTGCCGGATTACCAGGGGGTGGCCGCTATCCTGGCGCGGTTTGGGCGTAACGTGGGTGCGGAGACGATACGCGAGTTGCTGGGGGTAGTGAGCCAGATCGGGGCGGTGCAACTGGCCCGCGAGACGGCATTGCTGACTTCGCTGGAGCAATATGCGCCTGCCGTAGTCGGCTTGCGGCGTAGCCTGGCCGAGCGGGATACCACCCTGGCCCAGCGGGAGGCGACACTGGCTGCACGGGATGCGGAGCTGGCGCACCTGTTGGGGGATATGGCGAGCCTGCGGGCGACGATTGCGGCGGAGCGGCATGAGCTGGCCGCACAACTGGCGGCCAATGGCCAGTTGCTGGCGCAGCAGGTGGCGTTGGAGCGGGACTTGGGGGCTGAGCGGCTGGCTGTGGCGCAGGCACGCGAGGCTAGCGCGCAGCTGCAGCAGCAACTGCAGCAGGCGCAGGTACAGGCCGAGCAACAGCGCCTGGAAATGGCACAAAGGCAGGCCGAGCAGCAGGCGCAGGCACAGCTTGCGCAGGCTGACGCGTTGCGGTGGCAGGCCCAGCAGTATGAGGCCAGCCGATCGTGGCGCTGGACCCGGCCCTTGCGCTGGCTGACAAGTTTTCTGGCTCGTTGAGCCGCATGCCTTTATCATCAGCGCCCGCCGCAACGTATTGAAGTGTTTGGAAGCCATGTCGGATTTGGTCAAAGAAATGGATGTGCTGGTTGTCTGTTACCAGCCAGCACGGGAAGGCCTGGATGAGCTGTTGCAGAGCCTGGACAGGGAAAGGCTGCGCAGCGGGGTGTCGTTGCGGCTGCTGGTGTGGGACAACTCGATCAGCGAGGACGCGCGCGAGCGGGTGAACCAGTGGGTGGCTGCGGCGCCAGCTGCGTTTGCGGCACAGGTATGGCGTGATGGCGGCAACCTGGGTTTTGGCGGTGGCCATAATGCCTTGCTGGCCCATGCCAAGGCCGATTGGCTGTTGTTGCTGAACCAGGACCTGACGCTGGAGCCCGATGCACTGGGCCAGTTGCAGCAACGCGCCAGCAGTGCCGCCGATGTGGCGGTATGGGAGATGCGCCAGCTGCCCTATGAGCATCCCAAGGTATATGACCCCAGCAGCCTGGATACGCCCTGGTTCAGCGGTGCGGCCTTCCTGATACGGCGTACGGCCATGCTGCAGGTGGGGGGATTTGAGCCGCGCATCTTCATGTATGGTGAAGATGTAGACCTGGCCTGGCGGCTACAGGCCAAGGGCTGGCGTACCTGCTACCTGCCGCAGGCGGCGGTGGTGCACCATACCTATCGCTATGCCCATGAGGTCAAGCCTTTGCAGGCGCTGGAGGGCACGCTGACCAATCTGTGCCTGCGGGCCCGCTTTGGCAATTGGAGCAATGTGGCACGGGGCCTAGCCATGCTGGGCACCGAGATCATGATGCCGTCCAGTTTCCCTGGCCGGCGCTGGGGACTGATCAAGCTGTTCTTCCGCTTCTGGCTGCGTTTCCCGTATTTCTGGCGCAGTGGCCGGGAGTGGCGCGGCAAGGGGCAGTCGCAGTTCCTGTTCTGGAACTATGCCATGCACCGCGATGGCGCCTTCGAGGTGTTCAAGTCGCGCGTGGGTGTGGAGGTGGCCGAGCTGCCGCTGGTATCGGTGATCGTGCGTACGCACGCCCGCCCGGACGTGCTGCGCGAGGCGCTGCAATCGCTGGCGAACCAGACCTACCCACGGCTGGAAGTGATGGTGGTGGAGGATGGCGCACCCACGGCCCAGGCCATGGTGGAGGCTGAGTTTGCCGGGCGCATGAATGTGCGTTACTTCGCCACCGGGGAGAAGGTGGGGCGCTCGGAGGCCGGTAACCGCGCCATGGCTGCGGCCCAGGGCGAGTGGATGAATTTTCTGGACGACGACGACCAGCTGTTTGCCGACCATGTGGAAGTGCTGCTGGAAACGGCCCTGAGCCAGGGCAAGCGCGGCGCCTATGGCCTGGCCTGGGAGGTGGCGACCGAGATCGACTCCTACAGTCCTTTCCGCTACCGCGAGCTGAACCATGCGACGGTGCACAGGCAGCCGTTTTCGCGCCTGACCATGTGGCACCACAATTACCTGCCCATCCAGGCGGTGCTGTTCCACCGCAGCCTGTTTGAGCGGCATGGCGGCTTTGCCACCGAGATGGACCAGCTGGAAGACTGGAACCTGTGGACCCGCTATACCCTGCATGATGACTTTGTGATGGTGGAAAAGACCACCTCCAAGTACCGGGTGCCGGCCAATGCCGAGGTGCAACAGGCACGGCAGGGCAAGCTGGACGAGGCTTACCAGTATGCGCTGGCCAAGCAGGCCGAGATGAAGCTGACCATGACGCCGCAGGAGATATTGGCGCTGGTGGGGGATTTCAACCGCAGCCAGACGGTGGTCTATATCACCAAGTCGTCGCTACGCCATATGTTCCAGACCTGGCCGGGCCTGCGCTGGCTGTATGCCCGGCGGCAGGTGGTGCGGCTGGGGTTGCGGCGCATGCGGGCTTGGTTGCCGGGGCGGGCGTGATGGGGAACCTAGACCAGGGTGATGCCATGCAGCGGGTTGCTGTCTGAACGCAAGATGGTTTATCGCCTGCGAACCGCAGGAGTCAAGACATGCAGAGCTGGGAGCCAATCTGTCGGAGGGCAACTGCCATGTCTTGGTGCCGCCTTGCTCCGGTCATCAGCACGGCCAGCGGTACCCTTTGGCGATTCTTGCCTGCAAACCATGGCGGTGCTGGAAGGCAGGCTGCGCGAGCTCCTGCCAACCATGGGTTGCGATGCTGTGGGTTAATAGGTGGCTAAATTCCAATGTTCTCGGTAATAGCGGTTGGCATTGCGCTGATCCAAGGCGTCGGCGATGGCCAGGCCGGCTGTCGTTGTTTGCTGTAGCAACCATTCCAGCCTGGCTTTGTCGTCGTCCTGGCCTGCGCCTGCACCGTAGATTTCCTCCAGCGCAGCGAATAGTTGTTGCCGCCATTGGGCGGCCCGGATGGGTTTTGCCCAAATCGCTAGCAAGAGACGGTGCAGGGCGTGGGTATAGTGCAGCCGCTCTGTGTCCAAGGTTGTGGCTTGCAGCCATGGCAGGTGGCGTGTGACCAGTTGTGCGGCCCGTATCAACTCGTCATCCAAGACAAGCAGCTCGATCAAAGTGGCAACGCATCCAATGAATTTCGCGTTCGATTGGATCAAGCGGTAGCCTTTGTTGCTGAGAGGGCGCGTGTCTTCCTGTTGCTCAAGCCCATGCATGGCTTGCAGCACGGACGGATAGGCGAAATGGGGTACCTCGGCACAACGTAGCTGCCCGGCCAGAATGGGTTTGGCGGTTGATAGCAGCTCTTCATAACGATGTTCTGAAGCGAGCAAACTGAGCGAATTGGAAACTTCGCAGGCACGGCAGTCTGCATAGTTATCTCTCGGCAGTTTCATGGCCTTGTCCCAGAATACCCGTGCTTCAGGCACTCTGCCTTGAGACAAGGCAGCTTGCATCAATGAGGTGTACACACCTCGCAAGCTTGCACCGTGGGCCTCGTAGCGTCGGACCATGTCATGTTGGATGCTATCGATCTGCTGCTGTGTAATGCGGGCATATTTCGGTAGCTTTATCAACACAAACTTGGCAGACCAGAGCAATTCTGATGGGTTGATGATGTCTGGGCGTTTGTCGGCCGTGCTCTGGCACCAGGCGAATAGTGCCAACATCAACTGGGGTTCGCCGCCGAACGTGGCACAGAAGAGCCGCGCCATCCGTGCATCGAATTGTGTGCGTACTGATCCGGATTTATCCGCCAGTACGACCGCTCGATCAAGCAAGTCGGCCTTCTGGGCAGACCCATAGGGCAGCAGATTGGACTCTTCTATGAGTTGGTAAGGATTTGAATCAATCTCTAGTGCCATGTTGCCGTACCCTTTGTTCCCATTACGCTCCATTCGAGCAGCCCGGACAAGCCGTCGCTCATCATAGCCAATTCGCTGCGGCCTAGCGGATAGTGCCCCATAAGCAAGGATTGCACATACAGCACCTGGATGACCCGCTCGACCAGCGCAAGATCGGGGTGCTGTGCCAAGCGACGTATCAGGGTATGGCCGAAATTGAAGCAAAGTTCACTTTTGGCTTCTGACTGCAATTGAACCAAGACGCCTTGCCACAGATCATCGGCTACCTCGGTGCAGTGATCGACTTGTCTGTTTATCGTGGCTTCTCGGTTGGATATGAATAGTGTGGGTAGATCTGCGGGCTCGAAAATCTTCAGTTTGGGGCGGCAGTCGAAGGGCTCGAGTACGGTTGCTGCTACTTTCAGGAAGGGCTGATAACGTGCTTCCTGGTCTGGACTCAAACCTTGCAGTTCATGGCTGATATCCGATGGCTGGACGCTGCGGACAGGCACCAGCGGAAACAATTCGCCATGGCGGGCCAACAACTCGGCATCATAGATGTAGCCGCCGTTGATCACGTCGATATGTTGCGCCGCCGCGATTTGGGCGATCTGGCGGAACTCATCCACTTTTTGTGTGTAGAGGATTTGCTGATTGCGTTTGAGATATTCCTGCAAGGTGGTGTTGCCGTAATTGGTTTCCAGGGGGAACCATTGTGCGAACAATTTGAAGAATTCGTCGTCCTCCAGGGCAAGCGCCTTCAGGGCGACATGGTGGTAGGACAGTAGTTGTTGCAGGCGCTGTGGCTCTTGCTCGGCCAGGTTGATCAAGTAGCGGCGCAGGCAATGGCCTAACTCTGCTTGGGTAAGGCGCAGTTTGTCGTCCTCACTGAAGGCGTTTCGGGCTGCAGTGGGATGCAGATCGGTGCAGTTGACTATGCACCGTACAAAGAAGGCCCAGGACGGCAACAGGTTGTCGACACTATCGGACAGCAGCATGCGCTTAAGGTAGACATGATGGCGGTTTCTACCGGATTGCAGAGAGGCTCGTGCCAGTACAAAGGCGATGCCATCCACGCCACCGACGGTTGATTCCAGGGGGATGGCGTCGAATATCTCGGCACCCAGCATGCGTTCCCCAAGCTCAATCCAGTATTGTCGTTGCTGTGTGTGCGGCAGATGCGATGCATCCCACGGGAAGGCGTCGATTCTTTCGCTGGTGTTGACCCGGTTATTTTGGCCGAGATGTACCAGATCTATCGGCCAGGGCAGTATGCCCCCGTAGTGTTGGGCAGACTCCCGCAGCGTATCGAGGCTGAACAGGTGCTGGAATGCCGGTTTGCATACCAAGCGAACAGAGGTGCCTGGTTCAGTGCGTGGCGGGGCTTCGCCGATGTCGTAGGTACCATCAGGACGCCCACTCCAGCGCAGGGTGGGTGCATCAGCGTCGGCAGCGGAGCGGCTTACCAGCTCGATCTGATCGGCGACGATAAAGCATGCCAGTAGTCCGATACCAAACTGGCCGATGTAATCCTGCGTCTGGCCGACCCACTCTCCTCGCTTGGAGGACTCGCCAATGACGGCGAGGAAGCGATGCATTTCTGCTTCGGTCAGCCCTATGCCATTGTCGACAAACGTCACGGCCTGGGCATCATCGTCGAGGTGGATGTGAATACTGCCCTGGTGCTGGGGGGCTAATTGGCAGCGGGCATGAATCGCATCTGTGGCATTTTGCATCAGTTCACGTACGAATACGTCGGGCCGTGTGTATAGGTGGTTGGAGAGCAGGTCAATCAGGCCTGTCAGATTGATTTGAAACCTATGATCCATTTACATGTACTTTCATTTTTTGCTTACTAACGACCAAGAGCGGTAAACATCCAACCAGCGTGGCGGTTCTGGCGAGGTGTGTGCAACAGGCTGTACGTGGGTACAGCACGCTTGAGCAGCAAAGCCGGGAGGATTTTTAGCGGCGCTTATTGCACCAGGATAATGGGTTGCGCTAACTCACTTAAGGGACTCGCGCCGCGTGGGCGCCGTCGGCAAGTTCCATTTCCTGTTCACGTGCCTGAAGCGCGGCCTGTTGGGAGTGGCCAGAAACTTCACGCGTTGTTGCGATGGCTACGCTGTTTGCTTAATCATATCAGATGCATGCGATGTCAAGATTATACGGCCGTGCTGTGTCTTGCTTGGCACGGGCGGTTTCCGGATATCCTCATTTAGCGGTGCGTGCGCCACAATCCGGTGACTTCGTCGATCTCGTCAGTGCTGCCGCGTGTGCCTGGCTCGTCCCCTTCTGCCTGGTTTCGTGATGTTGTCGCTGGGACGTCATGCACAACAGCCCAGCCGAAAGCTGGGTAGAGCGCCAGGGTTTCTGGTTGTTGGGCAACGCCGAATGGCCCAGCCACTACCCTTAGGGCGTGTTCTTCACCGGTACGCTGGTCCTTGAGGCGTACTGGTGCGCTGACCAAGGCCTGGGGTATGCGGGAGATGCATGGGCCCTGGATGTCTTGGTGATCTATGAATGGGCTGCTGCGTTGATTGGCGATGTCGAAGCGCTGGTGCCAGTTTGCGAGGTAGGGGTTGGGTTCCAGCGCCTCGGTGCAATCATCCCCAATCAAGTAGGGGAACAGCGTCAGCAGCCAGCCTGTCAGCTCGGCAGGGCCAGACCCGCTCTGATAGCGGAAGAACGACAGCCAGAAGTCCTTGTCCACCTGGCCGGAGGCGGTAGCGGCAATCTGTTGCAACACCGGCTCCAGTGCTTTGACCCATTGTTCAAGGCCGTATTCGGCCATCGCTCTGAGGCGTGGGATCATCGAGAGCCAATCGTCTGATGTACCGTGTACGGTGATCTCTGGAATGCCGCAGCCTATCAACAGTTCGTATTCGAAATAGGCTTGAAATCCGTCCATCAGGCAGATGTCGAATGCTGCTACCTCTAGCTGCGTGCTGGTGCTGAAGTGTGCCGCCAGCAGGTCTGCTGGCTTGCCGACCTCGGTGCGGATCTGCTGGGAGAATGCGTCGAATACTTCTGGCCACGGGTTGTCCTGGCCCAGTCGGAAATCAGGTCGGGCGACGCTTAGTTTCTTTTGGCCCTCGTGCTGTACCAGGCGGCCTCTCAGTGCCTGGGCGTTCAGCTTCAGATGCGTGGCGAAGCCCTGCGCAATGCAGAACCAGATATCGTCAGGCCGGATAATCAGAGGGTAGTGATAATAGAAGGCATCGTGTGCGGCGCTGGCCAGTGGATGACGGGTGTCGCAATGAACCAGCCACGCGCTGGCGCAGCCTGTTGCTTCTACCGGCCTCGCCATCAGGTTTCTGATGCTGGTGTCTGCCAGTTGTAACTCGAGAGCCGGGCCACGCTCGACGGGGGAGAGGGAGAAGGTGGTCACGCGGGTTTACCTGGTTGATTTGCGCATTGAGGGGACCATGCTTGGGGCGCCCTGCGAGCAAGTCTGGTGTGTTTTCCCATAGCGCGCTTGAAGGGCCTGATGGCCATCTTTGCTTGGCGTATCTGTTGCATGCATGGGGATGGCGGCTGGCGGGATTTTGCCGAACGGTAGAATACGGCGCAATGCGCTTTGCTTATTGCGCCCTACGCATGGCGTTTTCTGGGGGCCTACTTCCCTGGTGATGGCTATCTTCTCGGTTCATACCGCATCGCTACCGCGCCCGAGCCGAAATCCAGCCGGCTGACGAACTGCAGATCGAGCGGTTTTGACAAGCCCGCGAACAAGGTTGGGCCATGGCCTACCAGCCTGGGATGTATCACAAACTCGTACTCATCTATCAGGCCCAGCTCAGCCAAGGCTTGGGGGAGCTGCACGCCGCCGACGAACAGCCCTTTGCCGGGTTGCTGCTTGAGTTGCTGCACCGCGCTGCCCAGGTTGCCGCGTAAGCGTTCTGCGTTCCAATCGACCTGCTCCAGGGTGCTGGACACCACGTACTTTCTTGCGGCGTCTATAGTCCGGGCGAAGGGTTCCATCCAGGGCGCCATCCAGTCGGGTCTTGTTCCTGTTTGCGCTGGTGACCGAAACGCGGCCTCCATCATTTGGTAAGTCACCCTGCCGAAGAGTAGGGCATCGGCCTGCTTGAGGTTTTCGATGGCGTGACGATGCAGCGCTTCGTCTGAGGGCATCATGGTGTGATCGTAGCAGCCATCCAGTGTGATATTGATGGAGTAGCGAAGCGGGCGCATGGTGTGCTCCTGACGTGGCCGGACGTTGTAGTTTAGTGGCACCTGCGCGCGTGGGAGGCATGATCCGGTTATAAGCGGGTGCGGCCTTGGTGTGTCGACACACATCAAGGTGGGCAATGCCGTGCGAGGAGATGCGGCGCAATGCGCTGCGCTTATTGCGCCCTACGGTGGTGGTGGCATGCCCTGCATTGGGGTGTTTGCTGGGTAAGGGGGCATTGTGTGGGCAAGCCATCGTGCCTTTGGGTGGCGTTGGCTCGACTGCGTCTGGGGGGCGCTTTGCGTAGTTTTTCCTGTGGATGTTGAGATTGCGACCGTAGTTGAATCTGCCAAGCGTGCCATGCGGCGCAATGCGCTTCGCTTATTGCGCCCTACGGGGTGGTGGCAGCACGGCGTGGGATCAGGTGAGTGGTTGCAGCACCATGCTGGACTTGTTTTCCTGTCGTTCGCCGGCGCCGGATGAGCGGTTTTTTTCTTCCTTGCGGATCAGGACCAGGCGGTCGCCGACTACGCTGTAGCTGCGGTCTTCGTCGCTTTGCTGTTCGAAGCTGACGACGATGAAGGCGCGGCCGGAGAGGTTGAGGCGCATGGTGCTGGCGAGTGGTGTGCCGTCTGTGGCGATCCAGATGGTCAGGCGTCCTTCGAAGTCCTTGACGTATTTCCGGTCGCGCTCGGCCAGCTTATCTATGGTTTTCTCGAAGGTCAGCTTGCGGGCGGGTTTGCCGTTGTAGGTGTCGGCGGTTTCGCCCTTGTAGGTGCTGTCTTCGATCTCGCGCGCCAGCGCGGTGGCGGCTGAGGTCATGCTGCGCAGTTCGGTGAAATCCAGCGCGCGCAGGGCGTACAGGGTGGGGGTCTTGCTGTTTTTGTCCTTGCTGTTAGCGCGTTGTTCGTTCTCGGCCCGCGTCAGAATGTCCTTGCCGTACAGCAGTTGCAGGCCGCGGCTGCTGTCTTCCAGGGTGAGGCTGGCTTGGCCCTGGCGGTCTTCTGCTTCTTTGCCGTCGCCCTGACGGCTGCTGGTCTTGATCTCCAAGGCGGCTTTCAGTGGCATTTGCCCCTGCAGGCGGGACAGGGCGGCCTTGAGGTCGGCCAGGCCATCGGCATGGGCCTGTAGGCTACCGAGCAGCAGGCAGGCCAGCAGGGCGGGGATGGGGTGGATACCGGGCAGGTGCATGGGCGGCTTCCTGTTGGGAGGGAGTGCTGGGACAGGGGGCTGCCGGGGGGAGTTCGCGGGCGGCTGAAATTCGTTTCGCCTGCGGCTTTGTGGGCCGGTTCAGGCTGCGCTGCCGCTTAGCGCCAGGGTTGCCCTGGCGCTTGCACAGTACCTCATCGCTGTCATCACCTACCAATGACCTGCATCCATAACAGGCGCTGAAGCTCATTCAATATGATGACGAGCGTCAGCGAGGTTCCCCGCCGGCGGGCGGGGGTAGGGGCGGGGCTGGATCAGGGTAGAGCCTGTTGGTTCAGGCTGCGCTGCCGCTTAGCGCCAGGGTTGCCCTGGCGCTTGCACAGCACTCATCACTTACCAATGCCTGCATCCATAGCAGGCTCTCACCGGAAGTCGGTATCGCCGGCGGTGAGCAGCCAGCGGTTGGCAACGGCATCGGGGCTGGGACCGGGGGACCAGGCGTTGCAGGGGATGAGGACGTCGATGTCGATCTGCTTGGGGCGGCTGTGGAAGTGGCGGGCATGTGCCTGGCTGAGCCACATGGTGAGCAGGGGGGTGTCCTGCTGGCGGGCGATCTGGGCGGCGGCTTGGGCACAGGCGTCCCAGTCCTGGGGGGCGGCGACCAGGTCGAGCAGTTCCATGCTGCTGGCGTGGCGCCGTAGTACGACCAGGCCGATGGGCTGGCGGCTGAGGCGATGGCGCAGCAGCCAGAGTTGGTAGTCCACTGTGGGGTGGTTGAGATAGCGCTGCTGCAGGCGGGCGGCGTCGCGCAGGCCCAGGATGTCGTGTGGCAGGGCGGTGTGCATGGCCTGCCAGAGTTGGGCCAGCTCGCGGCTGTGCGCTTGCAGCTGTTGCAGGCGCTCGGCTTGCTGCGACCAGGGGAGGGGGGCGACCTGGGCGGTGAGCCAGTGCAGTTCGATGACTTCGCCGGTGGGCTGGTACAGGCCCAGCCGTTGGGCGACCTGCATGGCGCGGCGGTTGGGGAAGCCGAAGCCGTGCAGATAGGGGCGGCCGTGGCCGATGTAGCGGTCGAGGAAGGTGGAGGCGACTTCGAAGAAGGGGCCTTTGCGGCTGAGCGAGCTGCGATCCTGCTGTCTGACCATGACGTCGCCTATCTGTACGGCCAGGCAGGGTTTGCCGGCGTCTAGCACGGGGCGCGGCATGGCGCCGTAGTGGGCGGTCAGGTGGCCGTCGGCCTGCCATAGGCCCATGGCTAGGCCACGTCCTTCGCCATACTTCCAGTGCCAGAGGTCGGGGGGCATGGCGCTGCCGAAGGCGACGCTGAACAGGTCGTTCATGGCGCTTGCGTCGGCTTCGGTGAGGAGGCGCAGGGTGGCGGCGTCGGTCATGGCGGGGTCAGGCGGCTTGGGCCGGGCTGGGGCGGATGAATTCCAGGTAGCGGTACTGGTATTCGCCCTGGGCGTAGTGGCGCTGGTAGCGCTGGTTGGCGGTCTGCAGGTGATCGAGCATGGCGTCGTCGATGGGCAGGGTGGCCAGGAGCTGAGGGCGCAGCTGGGCGACGGTGCGTTGCAGGTAGCTGACGGTGTGGGCGGCGGCGGTGGAGTGATCGTGGTTCTTGATTAGGCTGTAGCCGTGCGCTGCTGCGGTGTCGAGGAAGGTGGTGAGGGCGTGCAGGCCGGCGATGTGGGTATCGCGGGCGAACTCATCGAGCACCAGGACCCGGCCCTGGGGGGCGAGCAGGCGGTCTATCTGTTGCCAGAGCTCGGCGGTGGGGATGTATTGGCTGGATTCCTGGAACAGGATGAGGTCGTACTGTTCGTCGGTCTGGTATTGCTCGAAGGTGGAGTGCACGACCTGGGTGCCGGGGCAGCGCTCGGCTGCGATGCGTACCTGGGCGGGATCGGGCGTGAGGCCGGTGACCTGGTAGCCGGCGTGGACCAGCTTGCCCAGGGTGGTGCTGAGGCCGATGCCGACTTCGAGCAGCCTGAGGGGGGCGGGGGGGAGTTGCTGGAACAGCCAGGCGGTGGAGCGTGCCTGGGCGGCGGTGACGGGTTCGTCGGCGGTTTCGAACAGGCCGTAGTGCAGTGAGTCGATATGGCCGGTCTGCAGTTGCAGGAGTTCGGCATAGACATTGAGCGGGAACGGGAACTGGCGGGCTTCGAGGGTCAGTGGGGTGAGGGTTTGCATGGTGGGATGGCGGCGTCTGGGCCGGTTCAGTGTAGGGGATGCGGACAGGCCCTGGCGGGTGTCCCGGTGGGCGTGGCGGCGGCAATATAGGGGCGGTTCATCGGGTGTTTTCGCCAACCTGCCAGCTGTGGGGCAGGCTGACGACGCCGATTTCCAGGCCTTTTTGATAAACCCGGAGGCTGACGGCGGCTTCTACCGTATCGTAGGGTTGGATGGCGTTCTCATCAAGCAGCCAGACATCGACCAGGTAGTGGCCCTTGAGCAGGGGCAGGGTGGGGTAGGTGAGTTGTACTTCGCCCTGGCCTTGGGGGTTGAGCCTGAGGTTGATGTTGTCGTTGTGGGTGCCGCTGGAGCAGACGATGCGGCGGTCTTCGGTAAGTATGCCGATGGCGACGGAGGGGGTGGGTAGGCCGGGGGCGCATTCGAAGCGGATGCGCAGGGTGAGGTCGGTGACGCCGGTGGTGGCTTCGATCTCGGATACGGCTTCGCCGTCGTGGGCGATGGCTTTGACGTCGAGGATGCGGCAGGGGGTGTCGGTGTTGTCGCGGACGGAGGCGGTGGGTTCGGTGGCCTGGGTGGGTTGGAACGGGGTGTCGTTCTGTTCGGCGGCCTCCTGGCTGCGCAGGAAGCCGGTATAGGCGGTGACGACGCTGGCGGGGTCGCCAGCGGCCATGACCTTGCCTTTCTCCAGCCAGACGACCTTGTTGCAGAGGGCTTCGACCTGGTACATGGAGTGGGAGCAGAACAGGATGGTGGTACCGGCGGCCTTGAGCTGCATGATGCGCTCGAAGGACTTGCGGGCGAACATGCCGTCGCCGACCGACAGGGCTTCGTCGATGATCAGTATCTGGGGGTCGACGTGGATGGCGACAGAGAAGGCGAGCCGGACGTACATGCCGCTGGAGTAGGTCTTGACCGGGCGGTCGATGAAGTCGCCTATGCCGGAGAAGGCGACGATCTCGTCGAAGCGGGCCAGGGTTTCTTCTTGCGACAGGCCGAGGATGGCGGCGTTGAGCAGGACGTTTTCGCGGCCGCTGAAGTCGGGGTTGAAGCCGGCACCCAGCTCCAGCAGGGCGGCGACGCGGCCACGCACCACGCAGCTGCCGGTGGAGGGGGTGACGGTGCCGGACACCAGTTGCAGCAGGGTGGATTTGCCGGCGCCATTGCGTCCGACCAGGCCGATGACGTCGCCTTGGGCGATGTCGAGGTTGATGTTGTCGAGCGCGACAAAGGGTGGGGCGCTGCGGTAGAAGCGACCCAGCAGCAGTTTGCGCAGGCGGTCTGCGGGGTTGGCGTGGAGGTCGTAGTGCTTGCTGACCTGGCTGAGTGTGATGGCGGGGGCTTGCATGGGGTGGGCCATGTCAGCGCCTCATCCAGCCGGTGATGGACCAGCGCGGTTGTTGTGCGGGCAGGACTTCGTGCCAGTAGCGCTCAGACAGGAACAGGACCAGTCGGCCTGCCTGGGGGGCGATGTCGATGTAGTGGTCGGCCTGGTCGGGGTCGTGCCATAGCCTGAGCTGGCCGCCGTCGTGGGTCTGCCAGTCGCTGTTGAGGTAGCAGACCACCGATACCACGCGGGCATCGTTGTCGCGGAAGCGGTCGAGGTGGCGCTTGTAGAAGCTGCCTACGGGGTAGTGGGCGTAGTGGAATTCACCTTCGCGTATGCCCAGGAACAGTTCACGGTTGAGGCCGCCTTGCAGGGCGTTGATGCGCTGCCAGTAAGCGTGTTCGGGGTCGGAGGGCTGCTGGGGGTCCAGCCAGCGGACGTCGTCGCCACGGATTTCGTCGCGCTGGGAGCGGGCATCGGCGCGGCCTACGGCGGCGCGGTGGAATTCGCCCTGCTGTTGGCGGCGTTGGCCTTCGACCCGCAAGGCGGTGGCTTGATCCTGGCTGAGGAAGTCGTCGTAGACCACCCAGCCGGTATGGGCCAGCGCGTCGATCAGCGCGGGCAGTTGTGCTTCAAAATCATTCATGCGGTGAAATTGCGTATCCAGATGGGGGCGAGCGCGGTGTGGCTGAGAGTGCTTTGCAGCGCTGCCGTGAGTTTGGGGCATTCCTGCTGGAACCAGTCGCGACCGGGGCGCCAGTGGCTCATGGTGGCGGCCAGGAGATCGAGGACGGTGAGCTGCTGGGTGAACAGGAAGGGGGTGTCGCCCAGTTGGCGTTCTAGCGTGCGCCAGTAGTCTTCCAGGCGGGCGCGGGCGAAGGCTTTAAGGGAGCCTTGTTCGGCTTCGCCGGCAATCCAGCGTTCGGGGAAGTCGCCGATGCCGATGGCGGCGTAGGCGTTGGCGGTGAGGTAGACCAGCCAGCGCAGTACAGTGGCCCTGGCGGTGGCATCGGTGGGCAGCAGGTGGCTGGCGGGATATTGCTCTGACAGCCAGATCAGGATGGCGACGCTCTCGGTGAGGACGGTGCCATCCGGGGTGAGCAGGGTGGGCACCTGGGCCAGCGGGTTGAGCCGGCGCAGCTCGTCGACGGCGGGGCCGCCGCTCCATGGTTCGGCCTCGATGTACTGGTAGGGGGCGCCGACCAGGGTGAGGGCGGCTTCAATGGCGGCGGAGCCGCAGCCTTTGCAACCATAGAGGGTGTACATGCTCAATCCTTTTCGAAGCGGACCAGGGCGAGGCTGCCCAGCAGGTTGGGCAGGAAGGTGATGCGGCGGCCTTGGTGCATGACGATCTGGCTGGTGATGCGGGCGCCATGCGAGACCAGCAGGGCGTCGAAGTCATTCAGCGTGCAAAGGTGGATGTTGGGGGTGTTGTACCACTGGTAGGGTATGGTCTCGGACACGGGCATACGGCCCAGGGCCAGTTGCCAGCGGTTTTCCCAGTAGCCGAAGTTGGGGAAGGTGACGATGCCGGTGCGGCCTACCCGCAGCATTTCGTCGATGATGGCTTCGACATGGCGCATGGACTGGATGGTCAGCGATAGCACGACGTAGTCGAAGCTGCTGGCTTCGAAGCCGGCGAGGCCGGATTCGAGGTCGCGCTGGATGACGTTGACACCTCGGCCGACGGCGCCGATGACGCTGTCCATGTCGATTTCTATGCCGTAGCCGCTGACCTGCTTGTGGTCGCGCAGGTGGGCCAGCAGTTCGCCATCGCCGCAACCGAGGTCGAGTACGCGGCTTTCGGGGGCGATCCAGCCGGCGATGCGGGCCAGGTCGGGACGTAGTTCGCTCATGCGCCCACCTCTTCGGCGACGCGTTTGAGGTAGGCATCCATCAGGCGCATATAGGGTTCATCTGTCATCAGGAAGGCGTCGTGGCCGTGGACCGATTCGATTTCGGCGTAGACCACGGGTTTCTTGGCGTCGAGCAGGGCTTTGACCGTCTCCTTGGAGCGTTCGGGCGAGAAGCGCCAGTCGGTGGTGAAGGCGACGATCAGGTATTTGGCGGGTGAGGCGGCCAGGGCGGCGGGCAGGCTGCCGCCGTAGTGGCGGGCCGGGTCGAAGTAGTCGAGCGCCTTGGTCATCAGCAGGTAGGAGTTGGCGTCGAATACGTCGGCAAAGCGGTCGCCCTGGTAGCGCAGGTAGCTTTCGATCTCGAATTCGGTGCCGTAGCCGAACTGGTAGCCTTCGGCCAGCAGTTGGCGGCCGAATTTTCCGCCCAGGCCTTCGTCGGACAGATAGGTGATGTGCCCCAGCATGCGGGCGAGCTTGAGGCCGCGCTTGGGCCAGACGCCATGCTGGTAGTAGTCGCCGCCGTGGAATTCGGGATCGGTGAGGATGGCGTTGCGGGCGACGTCGTTGAAGGCGATGTTCTGGGCGGTGAGCTTGGGGGCGGAGGCGATGCTGAGGCAGTGCCTTACCCGGTGTGGGAAGGTGACGGTCCAGCGCAGTGCCTGCATGCCGCCCAGGCTGCCGCCGATGACGGCGGCCCAGCGTTCGATGCCGAGGCGGTCGGCCAGGCGGGCCTGGGCATGTACCCAGTCGTTGACCACCACTACCGGGAAGGCGGAGCCCCAGGGCTGGCCGGTGGCGGGGTTGATGCTGCTGGGGCCGGTGGAGCCGTGGCAGCCGCCCAGGTTGTTGACTCCCACCACGAAGAAGCGGTTGGTATCGATGGGTTTGCCGGGGCCTATCATGGTGTCCCACCAGCCGGGGTATTTGTCGTCGGGCTGGTAGCGGCCGGCTACGTGATGGCTGCCGGACAGCGCGTGGCAGATCAGGATGGCGTTGGAGCGCTCGGCGTTCAGCGTGCCATAGGTTTCGTACATCAGCTGATAGCGAGGAATGACGGCGCCGCCCTGGAGTACGAGCGGTTCATCGAATTCGGCGCATTGTGCGCTGACGATGCCTACGGAGTGGGGGTCTGGGGTCATTGCCGGAGCGGGGCTGGAATGGATGGGAGAGTGTAATGGATGCGGCAGGTGTGGCCTAGGGTGTGTGCGCTGGGTGCCGATGCCCGGCTGGGTGTGGATCAGGGGGCATCGCTGCGCTGTTGCCGGTACAGGTTGGCATAGACGCCGTTTTGCTGCAGCAGTTCATCGTGGCTGCCGACTTCGGCGATGCGTCCGCCCTGCATGGCGACGATGCGGTCGGCTTTTTCTATGGTGCTGAGGCGGTGGGCGATGACCAGGGTGGTGCGGCCCTGCATGAGGACGTCGAGGGCGGCCTGTACCTGGCGTTCGGATTCGGTATCGAGTGCGCTGGTGGCTTCGTCCAGTATCAGGATGGGGGCGTTCTTGTAGAGGGCGCGGGCGATGGCGAGACGCTGGCGCTGACCGCCGGAAAGGCGGGTGCCGTTCTCGCCTATCTGGGTTTCGTAGCCCTTGGGCATGGCGCTGATGAAGTCGTGGGCGTAGGCGGCGCGGGCGGCGGCTTCGATGCGGGGCTGGTCTAGCTGTTCTGCGCCATAGGCGATGTTGGCGGCGATGCTGTCGTTGAACAGGATGACATCCTGGCTGACCAGGGCGATCTGTCGGCGCAGGCTGGCCAGTGTGTAGTCGCGCAGGTCGTGTCCGTCCAGCAGGACGGCGCCTTCGATGGGGTCGTAGAAGCGGGGTAGCAGGGTGGCGATGGTGGTCTTGCCGCCGCCGGAGCCGCCGACCAGGGCGATCACTTCGCCGGGGGCGATGTCGAGGTCGACGCCGTTGAGTGCCCAGGCGGCTTCGTCGCTGTAGCGGAAGCGTACCTGCTGGAAGCGGATGGCGCCTTGGGTGTGGGTCAGCTCCTGCTTGCCGTTATCGGGCTCGATGGGCTGGTCTATCAGGCCGAACGCGGTCTGGGCGGCGGCGAGGCCGCGCTGCAGCTGTTCGTTCATCTTGGTGAGGTTCTTGATAGGTTGCTGCAGTTGCAGCATCCACACCATGAAGGCGATGAAGTCGCCGGCGCTGAGAACATGGGCCTGGCTGCGCAGGCTGGCGAAATAGATGATGGTGGCCAGCACGATGGCGACGATGAGCATCACCACGCCGGAGTTGAGCGCTGAGCTGCTGTCCAGCTTGACCATGGCTTGGCGCACCTGCTTGGCGGCGTCGTCGAACCGGGCTTCTTCGTAGCGCTGGCCACCGAAGACCTTGACGATGCGCTGGCCGCCCAGGGCTTCGTCGAGGATGCGGGTCAGCTCGCCCATGGTGCTTTGGTTGAGCAGGCTGAGACGACGGAGGCGGCGTCCCATGACGGTGACGCAGATGGCGATGGCGGGGATGACGGCAAAGCAGAACAGGGTGAGCTGCCAGTCTATCAGCAGTAGCGAGCCCAGCAGGAAGACCACGGTGAGGCTGTCCTTGAACAGGACGGTGAGTACTTGGGTATTGGCCTGGGTGATGATGCTGACGTCGTAGGTGACGCGTGACAGCAGCACGCCGGCGGATTCGCGGTCGAAGGCGGCGACGGGCAGCCGCATCAGCCGGTTGAACATGAGTTTGCGTACATCGTGCTGCACCCGCGAGGCCAGCCAGGAGGCGGCGTAGGCGTTGACGTAGGTGGCGATGAAGCGGATGAGGCCGACGATGACCAGGGCGACCGGCACGCCCCACAGCGGCCAGGCGGCGGTGAGGTTGTCGGGCAGCAGCTTGCCCAGGGCGGGCATGGCGCCGCCCTGCTGGCCGAAGTTGTGGTCGATCAGCGGCTGCATCAGCCAGCCGAAGCTGGCTTCGGTGGCGGCGACCAGGGCGAGCGATACCATGGAGGCGAGCAGGGGCCATTTATAGGCCAGGGTATGGCGCAGTATGCGTAGGTAGAGTTGGCGGCTGCTGGGCGGCACGGGGAGATCGCTGAAGGGGGGAAGGCGGCATTGTAACGCAGGGGGCGGTGCCGCCGGCCATGCGGGTGGGGTCAGAACATGCCGCGGCGGTAGCCTGACAGGATGCGTTGCCAGAATTGGGCTCGGCGCTCCGGGTCTTCGACCGGCTGCAGCCAGACCAGTTTGTCTTCTTCGGTGCTGTCGGTGGAGGGCTCGATGGTATTGGAGAGGCCGTGGCGCAGGGTGAGCTGGCGGCTGACATCGCGGTTGAGGGTGTAGTTGATCCAGGCGCTGGCCAGCGGGTTGTCGCGGCCGCCCATCATTACAGCCCAGCAGTCCAGCCAGGCCAGTGCGCCTTCGCTGGGGATGATGTAGCCGACGTCCTGGCCGCTGGCGCGCAGGGCCTTGATCTGCTGGCCGCCGTAGTTGCCGAAGGCCAGGGCGACGGGCTTGGTGCGGAACAGTTTCACTACGTCTTCGGGTGAGCTGTATAGCAGCGGGCGGTTTGCGCGCAGGGCGATCAGTTGCTTGACGGTTTTGTTGAAGTTGGCGTCGGACAGCTGGAAGGGATTGCTGATGCCGGCCAACAGGGCGGCCATGCTGAAGTTGTGGCTGCTGCCTTCGTAGAGCAGGATGCGGCCGCGATAGCGGGGCTCCCAGAGCGCTGCCATGGAGGTGGGGGTGGTCTTGACCAGCTTGCGGTTGTAGATCAGGCCCATTTCGGCGTAGGTGTAGGGCACGGCATAGAGCTTGCCGTCGCGCTGCAGGGCGGGCAGGGTGGCGGGATCGCGGAAACGCTTGAGCTGGTGGCGGGTGTTGGGGATGCCGTCGGGCTTGATGGGCACGACCAGGCCGCGATTGACCAGGCGCTGCAGTTCGGCGAGGTTGACGGCCAGTACGTCGAAGGATTCACCGCCTTGGGCGCTGGCGCGTTCCCAGAGGTCGTCGTCGGTGGTGACGAAGGTGACTTCGACCCGGGCATCGTGTTGCCGTTCGAAGGCTTGCACCAGATCGGGATCGGCGTAGCCGGGCCAGGCCAGGACACGCAGGGTGCCCCCGGCCTGGGCGGTAAGGCTGGCCAGAAGGAGACACAGGCAGAGGCGTAGTGCGTTAGGGCGCATGGCTCGTTGAGGGCAGAGGTGTTCTAGCAGCTTGGCAACTGCAAGCCCGCTTGTCCAGTAAGCTGCTTCGGATTGTTGTTGGCGGGGCTGGGACACTACACAAAGCGTGCTGGGGGACTATAGTGGGAGTAGCCCGGTTGAGGGCGTGATGCTGGGGCGGGATGTGATCAATTACCCAGCAATATACTGAAAAATTGCTTAAAATTATTACCTTGCTGGATATTCTGGGAGCAGGAGCCATGCAACTTTCATTGGTTGACGCCGTACTTTCCAATCGCCTGAGCCAAGCGGGTTTGCAGGCTTTGCCAACGGCTGGTGCTGGCGGCACGGCCAGTTCGGGCGATGTCTATGCGCCGGACCCCAGCAAGCTGGTGGAGTTGTCGGGCTATGGCCAGTTGCTGTCGGCCGCCTCCCGCTTCAACGATACCCTGGCGGCCGGTGCAGGTAGCTTCAGCGGTACCCGCGATGCCAACAGCACCAGCAGCAGTGTGGCTACGGCCAGCTATGATGCGTCTGCCGCCGCTGCAGCGTATAGCCTGAACGTGACTGAGCTGGCCAAGGGCCGTAGCGTGGCGAGCGCTTACTTCGCGTCATCGTCTGAGGGCGTGGTCAGCGTGGGCAGCTTTACCATTCAGACCGGCACGGTGGATGGGGTGGGGGCGTTTACGGCGGATAGCAGCGAGGCCAAGACGGTGACGGTGACCGATGGTTCGCTGGCCGGCCTGGCGACGGCCATCAATCAGAGCGGTGCGGGGGTGACTGCTGCGGTCGAGAATGATGCCTATGGCTACCGCCTGAAGATTACCGGGAACCAGATTGGCGCGGGTAACAGCTTTCAGCTGCAGACCAATACCTCGGACCCTTTCGTCAACTACACCGCCAATTTCAACATACTGAATTTTGCCCAGACCCAGGCGGCGACCAATGCCAGCTATACGGTCAACGGCGGTAGCGTGCAGACCAGCACGACCAATAATGTGCCGGTGGGTACCGGGATCAATGCCACCTTGAAGGCGGTGGGAACGACTACCCTGGCCACCGTGGATGCCACGACCCTGGCGCAGAATCTGACCAGTGCCTACAACGCCCTGCAAGGCAGCATCAAGCAGGCTACCGGTACGGGTGGGGCTGTGAATACCAATGCCGGTACGGCCAACCAGTTGGCGACCGATTTGCGCAGCCAGGCCACGGCTACCTATGTCAATGCGCCGTCCAGCCTGACCAGCCTGAGCCAGTTGGGGTTCAGCCTGAGCAATGGCGATGCCACCAGCCCCCTGGCGCTGAATACCACGACGCTGCAGGCGGCGCTCAATAGCGATACCAGCGGGACGCTGTCCTTGCTGGCGCAGGCGGTTTCGGCCCTGAAGGGGACCAGCGCGGGTTATACCGATGCGGCCAATACCAATCCGGCCAATGGTTTGCTGGCGCAGCAGCTGAGCCTGCTGGATAGCATCAAGACGGGTATTACCACGGCGAATCCTGGCTTGAGCGGCTTGTCATCCAATGTGGTGGATAACCTGGTGCGGCGCGAGATAGGTGCGGGCGCCGCTGCGCTGGGGCTCTCGGGTATCTCGATCTATGCGTGATTGGCGCCAACCCATACAGCCCGGCATGTTTGTGCCGGGCTTTTTTGTGCGCGTCGTGGCCAGTATGGCGCTGGCGGCGCTGGCGTTGGCCGCCAAGGCGGAAGAGCCAACGACCTTACGGGTGGCGGGGGCGGTTTGGTGCCCCTACAACTGCATGATCGACAACAACCCCGAGCGGCGCGGTTTTATGTTCGACATGTTGTATGCCATCGCTGCCAAGCAGGGTTTTGCGGTGGAGTATGTGGAACAACCCTGGCGTCGGGCCATCATCACTACCCGCGCTGGCCAGCAGGCCGCGCTGGCGGGGACGCTGAAGACGGATACGCCGGATTTTGTTTTTGGCAAGCAGGCGTTTGGCCATAGCCGTAGCTGCTTTGTAACGCGCAGCGTGTCGAACTGGCAGTATCGGGGTGAACGCAGCCTCAAACGCTTGCGGCTGGCGGTGAACAAGGACCAGACCTTTGGCGACCCGGTGGACAAGGCGGTCAACGACCCGCTGAACCGGCTGTATATCTTTTTTGGTACCGGCAGCGATTACTTTCCGCGCCAGATGGAGGCCGTGGCCCGTGGTCAGGTGGAGGCCACGCTGGAGGATGAGTATGTGATCCGGGACTGGCTCAAGCAGTCGGCCCGGCAGTCGGAGTTTCGGCTGGCTGGCTGCCTTGATAGTGGTGAGGTGTATATCTCGGTGCCGCCAGGCAACCCCCAGGCCAAGCAGTGGGTCGCCATGTTCGACAGTGGGGTGCAGGCCCTGCGGCAATCGGGTGAGCTGGCGCGCATATTGGCCAAGTATGGTTTGGAGGATTGGCGGCGTTGAGCGCCTGTGCTGAGTTCAGACGGTTGGTTGTAGAAGACGGACTGAGCGGACGCCTGGGTAATCTTGGTGCGGGTAGTCAGCGCAGCCTGAGCCCGTAGACTCGCTCTTGATTGGTTCTACCCCAAGCCTGGCCTTGCTGGCGATCGTCGTTGTTTTAAATAGCCGTCTTTTCTTGGAGCCTGTTCACAAATTTCTCACCCAGCGTTCCGGGCAGTGCCGGATGGCGGCCAAGCCTGGGCCAGCAGGGCGGGGAGCCAGGTGCCGGATGGACCTAGCAGGGTGTGTTGGGCCAGATCCTGATGGGCGGTGGCCTCGGTATTGATGAGGGCGATGGTTGCACCCTTGCGCTGTGCCAGTTGGGGCAGGCTGGCGGCGGGCATGACCAGGCCCGAGGTGCCGATGATCAGGAACAGGTCGCAATCTGCTGCGGCTTGCTCGGCAGCGCGGTAGATGGCCGTAGGCAGCTGCTCGCCAAACCAGACGACGTTGGGGCGCAGGCTGCCGCCGCAGAGCAGGCAGCGTGGTGGGGTGTCGTCGTCAGGGCCGGCGTGGCCCGGTCTGCGGCAGGCAAAGCAGATGTTCTCGCGCAGATTGCCGTGCAGGGCCAGTACGCAGGTGCTGCCGGACTGTTGGTGCAGATCATCGACGTTCTGGGTAATCACCGTCACCTGTGGGACATATTGCTCCAGTGCGGCGATGGCGTGGTGGCCGGCATTGGGTTGGGCCTGGGCCAATAGTTGCCGACGCCATTGGTACCAGCGCCAGACCAGCAGCTTGTCTTGCCGGTAGGCTTCGGCGGTGGCTAGGTCCTCGGCACGGAACTGGCTCCAGAGCCCGGTCTGGGCGTCGCGGAATGTGGGTACGCCGCTTTCTGCCGATATGCCGGCGCCGCTGAATACCACCACATGCCGGGCCTGGCGCAAGGCTTGCAGCAAGATCTCGGGGATGGTGTGGGCGGCGCTGGTCATGGCGCTTAGTTGAACTGGCTGAGGCGATTGCCGTGGGGGCTGCGTTGCACTTGGTAAATGTCGCCAAAGGCGGTTTCGGCGATGACCACAGGCTGGGTGATGCCTGCCAGCTTGATCAGCTCGGGCACTGTGTTGCTATGGCCGACGATGACGACATGCTTGCCGCAGTAGTCCTGCGCCAGTCGCTGTAATAGCTGGGCCGGTTGATCGGGGTTGTAGAGGATGACATCCAGCTGCCTGGCCTTGGCCAAGGGCGTGGCGGTGGCGCGGGTGCGCTGATAATCGGTGCTGAATACGGCGGCGATGGACTGCTGGCTGAATTTATCTACCAGGGCCTGGGCTCGTGCCTCGCCCTGGGCCGACAGGGCAGGATCGCTGCCGCCCTGGGCAGATTTTTCGGCGTGGCGCATCAGGTAGAGCGTGCCGCTATCGCATGCCTGGGCGGTTAGCGAGAGACTGCACAGCAGGGCGAGGGCGTAGAGCCAGATTGAACGCATGACGGAGCCGGTACGGGAAATGGGAAAGCGCGATGGTGCTGTGGAAGGGGCAGGCTTGACCAGTGTGTTGCAGCAGCATGATGGGGCATCGCTCTTGGGCTGCACCGCAAAGCCGGGTTAGCGGCTGGCGCAGGGGCGCGCGGGCTTGGACGCTGCATAGGCCGCCGCAGCCAGGACAGCGCCCGGCCGGAATAGCGGCCGGGACGGGTGAGTGGTCGCTACCAGAGTTCCTTGGCCACGCTGGCCTTGTCGCGCAGGTCTTCTATCTTCCTGCGGACATCGCGCCGGCGCACCATTTCCTTGAGGTAGCCCTCGGCGCTGACCAGGGGTAGCGTCATCATGGCGGCGAGGGAGTCGTTGGCTGGAGCCTTGGGACTGGCGGGTTTTTTCGGCATGGTGTTGTGCATCCATTCGATAAGGTGGCGCGCTGTCACCGCACTGCTTTTCTAACACGTTCTGCAGGGGGCTACCAGCCTGCCAGGCTGGCAATATGGGCAATCGGGCCGGCGTGGGCGAGGAGCGGGCTGGTGTTGTGGATGGACGGCGTGCTGGCTGGCTGGCGGCATGGAGGGTGACTGCCTTGCCTGGCATGGCCTCTGGCGTTTTATGCGGGGGCAAGGGCGGGGTTTGGATACCTGGGCGGCGCGGCGCCGGGCAGGTGCCGGCTGTTGCTGGGATTGCCCTAAAGATGCGGCTGGCTAGCCACAGTGGCGCGTGCGGCTGAAATGACCGATTGTCGGAAACTATGCCGTTGTCACTTCCGTTATCCCTCAAATGGGGGATAATGAAGCCTTCCTCCTCCTCTGGCCGCCGATGTTTGGCGGCCGTTTTTTTTTGCCTTGCGGGGGAGTGGGCTAAGGGATGCTACGGTAGCTGCCGTCGCTGAGGCATTTTGCGCCAGGGCTGCCGCAAATGGCAGCCGCGCGGCTTGGCAGTATTCCCCTTTTTGTTCAGGACCTATTCCACCTAGGTAGGTGCGAAGGGGCTGGTTGCCTTGTATGCCCAGCATGCCTCCCCTGATTGAAGCCACCCCCACACATCCCTCGTCGCCGCGCCGGAAGTCTACGCTGCACGATACGGGGCTGGGGCAGACTGATGGCTGCCATCATCTGTATGGGCAGCAATACACTACGATTCAATGGCATAGCGGACTATTGGAAGGCCGGCGGTCTGTTGCCATGGTCGCCATCGCGTTCGTTGATCTGATGCTTGCAGTGCTTTCTGATCTGGGCGGCGACTGATGGATTTCTGCCTATAGTGGCATATGGAGCAGCGTCGATTGTTGGAGGGGCGAGAAGCCTTCATGCCTCATGAGCAGGCGTTGCTCGACAAATTTCGTCTTGAGGGCAGGGTAAACCGCAGCATACATGCCAAGCGGATAATGGCATGCTAATGGGATAAGCGGCTTGCGCGGACATCGTCTTGCGGCCGTTTTTTTATTTGGATTGTTAGACGGAATAGCCATGATGACTCGAAGCCTTATCTCTTATCTTGTAATTGCGGCCCTGTCGCTGACGGCCCAGGCCGACCTGGTGGATGACATCCGCGCCCGTGGCCAGTTGGTAGTGGGTACCAATGCCGATGCACCGCCGTTCGGTTTTCATAACCGCGACAAGACCATCTCTGGCTACGACGTGGATATGGCTGCGCTGGTCGCCAAGAAGCTGGGGGTGAAGTTTGTGGTGCAGAACCTGGACCCGGCACAGCGGATAGAGCTGCTGCGCGGCAAGAAGGTGGACCTGATTGCCGCCATGTTGACCAAGACGGTGGAGCGGGAGCGGCAGGTGGATTTCTCTTATGGCTATTTTGTGACCGGCCAGAAGGTGTTGGCGCGCAAGGGCCGTTTTGCCGACCTGAAAGCGCTGGAGACGGGCAGCATAGGCGTGGCGCGGGGGACGACCTCGGAAGCGCAGTTCAAGCAGCTGTTCCCCAAGGCTACCTTGGTCTCCATGGATGACACCAATGCCGCTGTGGGTTTTTTGCAGGGCGGCAAGATTGATGGCGTAACCGCCGACGAGCCGGCCCTGGCGGGCTTGCAGGCCAAGCTGCCGAATCGCCAGCAGTACGAGATATCGGTGTTCTCGCTCTCCACCGAGGCTTATGGCATGGCGGTGCGCAAGGGCGAGCCGCGCATGCTCAAGCTGGTGAACGAGGCCCTGATCGAGGCCGAGCAAAGCGGCGAGGCCGCCCGTATCTTCCAGCGCTGGTTCGGGCCGGAGACTTCGGTGCCGCTGGCGCGCTTCTTCAAGATAGGCGGCGCCTGACAGGGCGTTGGCCAGATGTGTAGAGCCCGGCGTAGTTGTGCCGGGCTTTTTGTTTTGGTGCAGCTGAGCAAGCTCTTTTGGCGTGGATGTGCGAGCGTGCCTTTGACCATTGCCGCTGTGCGCTGGCCGAGTCATTGTATGCTGTACTTGGCCAATATCGTCTGCCACGCTGGGTCAGCCTTGCTTGCCAGCAAGACTTCATCAAGCGCAGCGACCATTTTGTCTTCGTGCCTGGCGGCCAGGATATGGCGGCTGAAGCTGATGTGGGGGCGAGCGGAAACATATAAGCGGTTCTGCAGCCCGTGCTGGTTGACCAGGTAGCGGTAGATGGTCTGAGGGGTGATGGTGACATCGCAGCGTCTCGCTGCCACTTTGTGCAGGTTGGCTAGCTCCGAGGCGACATCTTCCCTTTGTATGTCCTTGCCAAACCGGTCATCCAGATCCACATATCGATGGCCCAAAACCCCGGCGAACAGTTTTCCCTTCAATGAATCCGGGCCTGTGTATTCGACCTTTCGTGCGGGGTGGGACAGTACGGCGTTCGCATCTTCCATCAGGGGGATGGACCATCTATAGCGGGTCTTGTTGATATCGCCAACAAAGCGCGGACTCATGAATAGTACGATGCCTTTGAAGTCTGGCTGATGGATGACCGTGGTGTTCAGCCTTTCGCGCGGCATGGTCTGGAGCGCAAACTGGTAGCGGCCTTTGAGCTTGCTATTCAGATAGGTGACAACATCGGCGGCTAAACCACCTTTGTCCAGCACAAACGGTTGCGATAAGTAGGTGTTGTAGGCATTCAGTACTTCTTCTGCCATGGCAGGTGCGGCCAGTATCAGCAACAGGCAATGACGGAACGTAACCATGCTGCCTCCTCGTGACCTCGGGATTTGCGGCCATGTCGTTGACGGCCGCTTGCGTATGGGTGAGGCACTTACGCATGAAGTATAGTTAGCGGGCGGCAGAGTGGCATTACTGTGTGGTGGCGGCGCGTGTTCGAGGCGCTGTCTCGGTGGTGGTGCGGTATCTGGCGTGGCTGGTTAGCGCGGTGGTGGGGCGCCCTACACGCTGAAGCTTAGGCTGGGGCAAAGCAGTTGCGAATAACTAGTTCCTGATGACGGGAAATGTCGTCGCAAGACGTTGCGCATACTTGCAAGTCTCTCGTTTGCTCACTATTTGTAAGTGTCCCGTGCTGGAAGACTTCGCCGTTTACTATCCCTGCAGTGACTTTGCGGACCTCTAGTTCATAAAGCTCCTGCAAGCAGACCCACGTGTCTTTGGGTAAGCAACAACTGCCTCGGGGCAAAAAATACGCGGGGAACCGGTTTGCTGATTGGCACCCCGCATCATTTCTATACCAGTGCCCTTGCGATGTGGTTTTGGCGGCAATTAGAGTGCTCTCCGTTGATCCTAGTACGATGAGGTACTTGCCCTTGGAGCTGCCGTCGGCGAATAGAAAGTTCCTATGGAATAGGATGTGTCCAGCTTGCATGAGCTAAGTTGGTTTGAAAGTTTCAATGAATTCATTGCGCTCGCTGATAGTCGAGCTCATTGCGTCGACTTCTTGGCCTCGAATCGCATACTGGTAAGGGATTTCCTTCTGTTTGCGATTTTCCGTTACGTAAACTTTATGCCAAGGCTGATTCTCTAGATGCGTTTCCTCTACCATGGCCTCTGCTAGGGAATCACGAAACTCAGTGGCTAGCTTTTCCAAGAGTCGCAGCTCTCGCTTGGTGAAGTGTGAGGCATCGAAAGTAGCAAGGGGCTCCACGGCCAGCATTGACCCTGCACGGGTTTGCCGTTCTTGAAATGCGACTTTGCCCTGCCAGTCGGCTTCGGGGGCGCTGAGCTCATCAAATAGTGATTTGGGAACAGGCCCTTTGGGCCAAGCAAAATAATGAAGCCCGGTTACGGAGCGCCCGGTATCCCTGAAATGCTCAAAATCCAGGAAATAGAGGAGCTTAAAGAGCTTCGTTTTCCCTAGATTGCGCGTGTTGCTGGCGAAGTATAGTACCGCCTGTACTAGCTTCTCGCGGTGGTGATTGATTAGCATAGCCACTCCATCCTGCTGTGATGATAGCAGTCTCAGATGCTTGAGTCAGTCTTGGATGTCCGACGACTCATCTTAAGGCGTGGGCTCTCGTTCGTTGGTACCTGTCTGTGAGTGCTGCTGCCTGGAGTACGACTGAGCGATGTAGATGCGACAAAGCCCGGTACTTGCGTACCGGGCTTTGTGTTTACTGCTGGTGCCCATGGGCAGATTCGAACTGCCGACCTCTCCCTTACCAAGGGAGTGCTCTACCCCTGAGCTACATGGGCTTCCAATCTGGATGTGATGGGCACCGGGCGGTGCGTATCAAGCCTTGGAGGACAAACGGCCTTCAGTGTTGAAGGCCGTCTGGGGTGTTTGGTGGCCAGTCGCGGAATCGAACCACGGACACGCGGATTTTCAATCCGCTGCTCTACCAACTGAGCTAACTGGCCTGCGTTGAGAGGCCGCATTAAACAGGAAAGCCGGCAGGGCGTCAAGCGTCTGCGTGCAAAGTTTTTATGGGGCGACACTCAGGGCAGCTTGGGTTGGCCGGGTTTGGCGGGCTTTTTGTCTTTTGCTTCAGCGGCTTGTGGTTGAGCTGTGCCGCTGCGGCGGGACAGCAGCTGCAGCAGTTGATTGAGCTCTTGTGGGGGGCGTTGGTAGACCTCGCGCAGGTTGCCGCCGGCGGGGTCCAGCGTCTGGCCTACCTTCAAGACCATATCGCGGGCCTGGGGCGGGGGCATGCTGACCACCAGGGTGCTGGCGCTGAGGTTGTGGTTGGCGATGCTGGCACCGGCGATGTCGCGGCCCTGGTAGCGAGTGCCGTTGATCCAGAGGACGGGGGGCTGGTTGTTCTGCTGGACGATGCCGTCCAGCCTGACGGTGCGGGAGGCGTCGGCGCTGTCCTGTATGCCGACCCGGATGCGGTCTAGCTCCATGCGCTCGGCGGGGCTGAAGAACAGGCGGCCCAGGCCGTCACCGGGCTGGGCAGCATGGGCGGGCGGCAGGCAGGTGCAGAGGGCGAGGAGGGTGGCGGGCAGTTTCATTGCGGGATGGCCTCTGCAGGGGGCGTGTCCAGGGTGATGATGTCGCCCTCGCAGGTCATGAGCAGCAGGAAGGGGCGGGCGGAGCCGGTGCCGTCGCTGCGCTTGAGCGCGCATTGGCGGACGATGGCGGCGCCTTGCACGGTGCGCAGCCTGTCCAGCATGCGCAGGGCATCGACCTCGTGCAGCAGCTTGGTATCGAGGGTGAGCTTGCTGGCGTAGAACTGCAGGTTTTCCAGCATAGCGGTGTCGGGTGGATCTTCCAGCGGGCGCCGTGGTTCGATTTGCAGGCTCAGGTCGGCGGGGTTGCCGGCACGGCTCAGGGCGGTGTAGTACTCGACCCAGGGCAGGCGCTGCTCCGGGCTGATGACGGCGCGTTGCTGCAGGCTGGTGTAGGCGGCCCGGTAGGTGGCAATGTCCTGGCTGTCTGCCACAGCGGCAGCGGCGCGGGTTTCGGCTTCGACGGCAACGGCTTCGCTTTGCATCTGCTGTTGCTGGGCGGCCTGCCGCAGCAACCAGGCGCCGCCCACCACCAGGCCACAGAAGGCCAGTGACAGGCCGGTGTAGATCAGCGGCAGGCGGATGCGGCGCAGGTCTCGGGTCTGCCAGCTCATGATGTAGCCTCGGCAGGCGTGGGCGGGGTAAGCGGGATGACAAACTTGAGGCTGAAGGGGGCACCCAGCGTTTGCTCGGCGCTGTCACCACCCAGCTTGATACTGGCTTCGGGGCGGATATCGATAGGCAGGGTGATTTTTTCGACGACTACGTCGGGGCGCAGGACGAAGGCGGACGCGATCTGGTCTACCAGGGCCAGGGCCTCGCGGTAGCGGTCTTCGTAGCCCAGCAGCCTGGCTTTGATGGCGACGATGACATAGCGCTTGCCGGGTGGTGGGGCGAGAGGCATGCCGTTGGCGTCGACAGCGTTGGGGTCGGCGGCTTGCACGGCGGCGGGTGTCTGGCCGGGTGTGGCAAAGCCCAGGGGTAGTTCAGCCGGGTTGCTGCCGACCAGCCAGCCCATTTCGTCCAGCTCGGCCATGGGGAAGCGGGCCATGACGGTGGCGACGTCGCGCATGGCGCCTTCCAGGGCGGGCCATTGCTCTACCAGCGTGCGATAGGCGTTGACGGCGTTTTTCATGCCGCTGGGGGTGAGCTCGCCTGGCTTGAGGTTGGGCACATTGGCGGCGAACAGGCGTTCGGCTGCCTGCCGCCGCTGTTCGTTGACCTGGCTTTGCTGCTCCAGCGCGCTGGTCTGGCGGGTGAGCACGGCGCCGGCTGCCAGCGTGCCCAGCAGGATGGCGACGGACAGGTAGCGCAGGGCGCGGCCTATCTGCCAGGCGGTATGGGGTTTGCGCTGATCTGCCGTGGCGTACTGGTTGCCGGGGTGTTTGCTGGCGACGAAGCGTAGCCAGAAGGGTTCGGCCGTGGCCTGCTCGGGCGCGACGGTGATGCCCAGGGCATGGGCGACCTGGTGGACCGGCATGAAGTGATAGTGCAGCAGTTCGGTATCGGGGCAGGCGGCGCGCAGGGCGCCTTGCTCGGTGGTGCTGCACAGCATGACCACCTGCAGGGCTTCGGTACGGTCTACGGCCCGCAGGCTGGCCAGGAACTGGCGGGCGCGGGCGGCTTCGGCGGCCAGCTGGTTGGCGAGGGCTTCGTGGTCGTCGCCTTCCAGCACGGTGAGGCGGGAGAAACGCAGCCCGCCCTCAGCCAGGTAGCTTTGGCGCAGGCCGCTACCTGCCTGGCGGCTGACCACCAGGGCGCGCGGGGGGATGTGCGTTACCTTGCGCAGGTGGCGGGCGGTAAGGAGGGCGATGGAGTAGACGCCGACCAGCTGGGCGTCGCGCTTGACCAGGGGCTGCAGCCACATGTCCAGCGGCAGCCGGTTGGTCAGGGCGGCGAACAGCACTCTGTCGTCGCGCCGGCCGTCTGGCTCGCGGCCTTGCAGAGTGGCGCTGCGGTAGTGTGATTCCCGGTAGAGCTGGTCCAGCCGGCGGCGCATGACCATGGCGCGGTCCCGCGCGTTGACGTGGGGTACGGTCTCGATCCGGTAGTCTTCTTCCTGCAGGTCGAGCACCACATGCCACTGCGCCTTGGGCTGGCTGGCGACCAGCAACTCGAACTCGGCTACGCCGCCGGGGTGGGCTTCGAAACGGACGGCTTCGGCCAGGTGGGCGGCATCGCCTTGCCACAGCGTGAGGCCGGTGTCGGTGACGAACAGGTAATAGCGCGTAATGGCCATCAGGTTTTGATCTTGGTCAGCAGGTCGTAAATGGGGCCGAGTACGGACAGCATGACCGAGCCCAGGATAAAGCCCAGCAGCACGGTCATGGCGGGTTCGATCAGGGCTTGCACCTTCTCTATCGATTCCTTGACGTCGCGGTTGTAGAAGTAGCTGACGTTCTGCAGCGATTTATCCAGCGCGCCCGTGCTTTCGCCCACCCGCAGCATGCGTATGACCAGCGGCGGGAAGAGCCTTACCCGCTCGAAGCTGGCGGCCACGCCCTGGCCTTCGCCTATCTGGGCGCGCACATCCTTGAGGCCTTGTTCGACGACCTTGTTGCCAACGACGCCCTCCAGGATCTTGAGGCTGTCGAGGATGGCGATGCCGGCGTCGTACATCAGGGCGAAGTAGTTGGCAAAGCGGGCCAGCATGATTTTCTCCAGCACGGCGCCGATAAAGGGCAGCTTGAGCTTGAGCTTGTCGACCTTGAACTGGTAGCGCGGGTCGCTGACCTTCCACAGGGCCCAGGCGGCTACCGTGCCCACTACGGCCAGCACGATCACCCACCACTGGTGCACCATGAAGTCGGAGATGGCGATCAGCAGCCGGGTGTTCCAGGGCAGTTCCTGCTGCATGCTCTGGATGAACTTGACCAACTGCGGCACCAGCCAGGTCATCAGGAAGATCACCACGCCACCGACCACGCTGCCGACAAACAGGGGGTACATCAGCAGTTTCTTGGTCTGGGCGGCCAGTTCGTCCTGCCACTTGATGGTGTCCACCAGGTTTTTCAGTACGTCGGGCAGCCTGCCGGTGGCTTCGCCGGCCTGTATCAGGTTGACGAAGACGGGGGCGAAGACGGCCGGGTGGTTGGCCATGGCCTGCGACATCTGCAGGCCGCCCTCGATGTCTTCGATGATGTTGGCGATCACGTCGCGAAAACGCGGATGCTCCAGGGTGTCGCGCAGGTCGGTCAGGCCTTCCAGCAGGGGCACGCCGGCGCGTGTCATCTGCTCCATATGGAAGCAGAAGGTGATCAGCTCCTTGCGCCCGACCTTTTTGCTGGTGAACAGGCTGGGTCGGTCGGACAGTGCCTGCTCCTGGATGAGGAACAGGCCCAGCTTGACCAGCCGGGCCTCGAGGTCGACCACATTGCTGGCCTCCAGCTTGCCGCGGACGGTGAGTCCTTCCTGGTCGATGGCGCGGTACTTGAAGAGCACGGCGGGCCTCTCAGATGCGATCGGTGAGGTCGACCACGCGGGAGATCTCGTCCAGCGAGGTCACCCCCTCGGCCACCCGCCGGATGGCGTCATCTGCCAGCGGCCGGAATCCCTTGGCCAGTGCGGCCAGGCGCAGTTCGCGGGCGGTGGCGCGACGGGCGATCATCTCGTCCAGCTCGGCATCGAGCTTGAGGATTTCCAGCACCGAGATGCGGCCTTTGTAGCCCTGGTTGTTGCAATGCTCGCAGCCCTCGGCGCGGTACAGGGTGAGCGGGGCGCTGCTGTCCAGCCCCAGTATCATCCGCTCGAAGGCATCGGGCTCGTAGGGGCTGCGGCAGCGCAGGCAGAGCTTGCGTACCAGCCGCTGGGCCACGATGCCGATGATGTTGCCGGCCATGATGTCGGGCTGTACGCCAATATCCAGCAGCCGGGGAATGGCGCCGATGGCGGAGTTGCTGTGCAGGGTGGAATACACCTGGTGGCCGGTCATGGCGGCGCGCAGACCCATCTCGGCGGTGTCCCGGTCGCGGATTTCGCCGACCAGGATGATGTCCGGATCCTGCCGCATCATGGAGCGGATGCCGGAGGCGAAGTCTATCTTGTCGGTGACGCTGGTCTGCCGGATCATGGGCAGCGGGTATTCCACCGGGTCTTCCAGGGTCATGATGTTGACCCCTTCCTCGTTGATATGGCTGAGGATGGAGTACAGCGTGGTGGTCTTGCCGGAGCCGGTGGGGCCGGTGACCAAGATGATGCCCTCGGGCCGGGCGATCATCAGCTTGAGCAGGTTGAGGTTGTCCTCGGGCAGGCCCAGCTGATCCAGCGGTACCAGGCCTTTCTGTTTGTCCAGTATGCGCAGCACCACGTTTTCGCCATAGACGGTGGGCTGGGCGGCGACCCGGAAATCCAACTGGCGGCCTGAGATGGTCAGCGAGATGCGGCCGTCCTGCGGTGCGCGGGTCTCGGCGATGTTCATATGGCTCATGACCTTGAGCCGGACCACCATGGCAGGCCAGTAGGTCTTGTGCAGCGAGCGTATCTGCCGCAGCACGCCGTCGATGCGGTAGCGGATGCGGACGAATTGCGGCTCGGGCTCGAAGTGGACATCGGAGGCGCCCTGGTGGACGGCGTCGGCCAGCAGGGCGTCGATCAGCCGCACTACTGGCTGGCTGTATTCGGCATCGGCGTTGGACAGGCTGGCGTAGTCGATCTGGCCGGTTTCGATTTCGTGCAGGATGCCGTCTATGGACAGCTCGAAGCCGTAGTACTGATCGATGGCACGGATGATGTCGGCTTCCGCCGCCAGCATGGCTTCGATCTCGTAGGCATTGCGCAGCAGTGCCCGCACCTGATCCTGTGCCACCAGGTTGTTGGGGTTGGCCATGGCCACGGTCAGCTTGCGCGTCTCGGGGTCCAGCGACATGGGCAGCATCAGGTTGCGCTTGGCCACGTCCTTGGGTATCAGGCTGATGGCACTGGCTGTCGGGATGATGGTGGCGAGGTCGACTGAGTCCTGGCCCAGGTTCTCGGACAGGGCTTCGCGCAGGGTGGCGTCGGAGACGAAACCCAGCCTGACCAGTTCCTTGCCCAGTGGGGTGCCGGTCTTTTTCTGTTCGGTGAGGGCGATGCGCAGCTGGTCGGGGCTGATCACACCCTTGTGAACCAGCAGCTCTCCCAGCGGCAGTTTCTTGCGCATCTCGGCCACTAGTTCGCCCCCAGCGTCTGCAGGCGTTGCTGCACCACATCCGGGTTGAAGCTGCCTGGCTTGCTGCCGCGCAGCTTGAGGGCGGTGCCGTAGTACTGGCTGGCCAGCCTGGCCTCGCCCAGTGCATCCAGGGCGACAGCCAGGTTGTAGGCGTAGTCGGGCTCGGCCGGGGCGGCGGCATGGGCCTTGAAGTAATACTCCTGTGCCTCGCGCCAGCGGCCCTGCCGGGCCAGCAGGCCTGCCAGGGCGGTGGCGGTTTCGGGGCCGGGCTGGCTGGCTTCGGCGGCCTTGAGCCGGCCCTCGTTGCCATCGGCGTCAGCATCGGTGCTGAGGCTCAGCAGGGCGGTGGCGGCCAGGGCGTCCTTGGGGTCGTTGGCCAGCAGTCGGCGATACAGATTGCGTGCCTCATCGAGCTGGTTGCGTTTGACGGCCACGGCGGCGAGGCCCAGCAGGGCATCGCGGTTGCGGCTGTCCTGCTGCAACTGGGCGCGGTACAGCTCGGCGGCGCGGCCGTAATCGCCTTGCTGAAAGGCCTCGAAGCCCTGCGCCACGTTGCGGGCGATACTGGGGGGCGGGTTGTCGCGGACAAAGCGGACATCGGGTGCGGCGAGGCCGGCGGGCAGCTCGACCACCTGGGCACGGTCGCCAGGCTTGGGGCTGACTGGCAAGCTGGTCTGGGCTGCGACCTGGGCTGGTGTGGCTTGGCCGATGCTTGCTGATGCGACGGGCAGTGGCTGCAGCGGGCTTGGGGGCAGCACCGACTGAGGGCCGCTGCTGGGCGCGGCGGGTGCCGGTATCTGGGTGGTTGCACCGGCCTCGGCTTCCGCAGCATCGGTGCCGGGAGGGGGGCTCGGCTCGCCTGCAGCCGGTGTGGCGGCGGGGTCTGTCAGTTCTGCCGGTGCGGGCTGGACGGCCGCGCCGGGGTTGAAACTGCCGACCTCGCGGGTTTGCCACCATAGCCAGCCACCTGCTGCCAGCAGGCCGAGTACACCCACGCCGGCAATCAGGGCCAGCCGCTGGCCTGGTGAAGGGCCGCTGCGCTGGGTTTTCTGCTTGCTGTCGAATAACTGCCGTGCGGCTTCGGGCGAGAGCTGGGCGGGCGGGGCCTCGCTGCGCGCAGTGGGGGGCATCAGCGGTGCGGGGGCTGCCAGCACGGGTTCGCTTGGTCTGGCGGGTTCGGTGGGCGGCGGGCTTGCCGGTATGGCTGCGGGGGCGGCGGCAGGCTCTGCCTTGGGCTGCGCGACAGAGGCAGCTTCCACGGCTGTCGGCTTGTCCGGCGTTACATCGTGGTTGCCTGCGTGCTCGGGATCCAGTGCCAGCAAATGGCTGGCAGGGTGAGCGGCTGGTGGGACGTCGACCGGCTCGGCGGGCGGCTGTGGCAGGAGTTCGAAGCGAAGTTCGGGTAGGTCGGGCTTGGCCGGGGTGGCGATGGGTACCGGTTCCGGTACCGGCTCCAGTACTGGTTCCGGGTTGGCCGGTGCCTCGGGCGAGGCCGTGGCGGTTTCCTCGACGACATCCTCCAGGCTGAGGCTGGGGTAGTCGGGTGTGACGGCCTCTACCGGCGCGGGCAGATCCGGCGCCGGGGCGGCCCTGGTCTCGGCCCCGCTCTCGGTGCTGGCCGGCAGGGGGCTTGCGGTGGCCCCCTCTTGCTTACGGCGCTTGGCCGCCTCTGCTTTCTTCAGCGCGTCGAGCAATAAACTCATGCGGCCCCCTCAGTGCGCCGTCAGGCCACTGTTGAAGACGGACATCTCGTCCTTGGCGTTCTGGAAGAACTTGTCATCCGGCAGGTACTGGCGATAGGCCGACAGGTCGCCGTTGAGGCTGGGGTCGCGTACCACGATGGGGCGCATGAAGATGACCAGCTCACTTTTGCCGGCGATGTCGTCACGCGAGCTGAACAGGTCGCCCACGCCCCAGGGCAGGCGCGACAGGCCGGGCAGGCCGTTGCGGCTGGTCTGGACATTGTCCTGGATCAGGCCACCCAGCACGGCGACCTGGCCATCGGCCAGGGTCAGGGTGGATTCCAGCTCCCTGACCTGTATCTCGGGGATCATGCTGTCTATGGGTGAGCCCAGTATGCGCACGGCTGGGTCGGGCTTGTAGCCGGTGATGCGGGAGATGGTGGGTCGGACATTGAGCGAGACCATGTCCTGCGCCGATATCTGCGGTGTGACGCTCATGACCATGCCTACCGGTACGGTCTTGATATCGCTGGTGTAGGTGGCGGCTGTGGTGGTGCCGTTCTCATTGGTCTGCGGTGGGGTGTAGGTCAGCTGGAAGTAGACTTTTTCGTCCACTACCTTGAGCACGGCGGTCTGGTTGTTCAGCGCCATGATCTTGGGGCTGGACAGCACCTTGGTCTTGCCGAACTGTTCCAGTGCCTTGATGGTGACGTTGAAGTCCGCGCCCTTGAACAGGCTGCTGGCGGTATTGGTGTAGGACAGGATGGACAGCGGGCCGGTGATGGACTTGACCTTGTCGTAGGCCGAGGTCAGTGGGTTGGAACCGGTCAGGTTCTGGTTGAAATTGAGCCGGTTCTCCTGGTTCTTCAGCACGCTCCAGTCTATGCCGGCCTGGTATTGGTCACCCAGGGTCACCTCGACGATGGTGGCTTCGATCAGCACCTGCCGGCGGGCGCCAGCGGTGACACGGTCCAGGTATTCCTGCACCTTGGCGTGTTCGCGGCTGCTGGCATTGATGGTAATGACGCCGGTTTCGGGGTGGACGAAGACGTCGTCGGCGCTATCGCCGCTGCCACCTGTCGAGGGCGTGGCGGGGGGGGCAGTCAGCTTTTCCAGCACATCGCCGGCACCGGGGCCGGCCTGCACGGCGATCTTGGCGGCCTCGAGCTTCTCGTTCCGCTCGGTGGTCTTGCGCTGCTGGCTAAGCTCACTTTGGCGCAGCGACTCGTCCTTGCTGGCCAGGGCTTCGCGTTCGACCTTTTCGCCTTCAGTGACACGCCGGGTGGAGGTCAGCAGGCTGCGGATATTGGCTTCCAGCCGTTCCCAGAACTTGTTCTCGGAGAGGTTGGTGATTTCGGTGTTGGAGCTGTTGCTGCCGCCTCCCCCGGATGCACCGCCGGTTGAGGCTACCGAGGTGGCGATGACGACCTTGCCGGTGGCTGTGCGGGCGGTGTTGACGTAGTCCACCGTGTAAGTCTTGACGTAGGGACGGTCGGGCACCACGGACAGCACACCGTTTTCCATGGTGTAGCGCATGTCTATCTGGCGCGAGATGCGATCCAGTATCTGCGGCAGGGTCTGGTTCAGCGCATTGACGGTGACGGTGCCGGTGATCAGCGGGTGCACGTCCACATTGAGCTTGGCGTCGCGGGCCAGGGCGAACATCAGGTCGCGTACCGGGACGTTGTTCACCACCACGCTGTAGGTGTCGCTGCGGTTCTGGGCGCTGGGCTTGGGCAGGAAGGCCGGGCGCTCCACCAGCTGCGGCAGGCCGGCGGGTGTGGCGGCTGGTGCGTTGACGTGGCGACCCTGTTCCACCTGCATGGGTTGGGTGGCGCAGCCGACGGCAAGCAGCGGGGCGAGTAGGAGTAGGCGGTGGCGGCTCATGGCGTGGTAGGGCATTTGCTCTGATTCTATACCTGTACTTTAGCTTTAGCTTGGAAACGGCTGATTTATAAGATTTATTGCTGTTTCCACATTTCTTCGCGTATGCCGCCCACGGTGCGCAGTATGGGTTGGTTGCGCTGCAGGTTGGGCGGTAGCTGCGCCAGTGCCTGGGCGGCTGCGCGCTGGTCGGTAAACAGGCCGTAGGCCAGGCCGTAGTGCGGCGTGCCTTCGCGGGTGGTGGTGGGGTAGAGATACAGGCTGTCTGCCGGCAGCTTGCGTGCGGCCTGCCCCAGGAAATCGGCCAGCTCGGCCCGGCGCTGCCTGGGGGTGACCGACAGCAGGATGGTGTAGGTGCCTGCAGCTTGCTGGTTCAGTGCGCTGCGGCTTTGTGCCAGCCGGGTGTCGAACAGCGCATCGGCCGTGGCGGGCTGGCTGGCCGGCAGCGGGGCTGGTGCGGCGGCGGGTGGCGTGATAGCTGGCGCGGGGCTGGCCTGGGCTGCCGGCTGGGTGGTGTGGGCGGGAGGCGCTACCTGGGGGGTGAGCCAATGGCCGCCGGTGGCGCCGGCGATCAGGCCTAGGCTAACCAGGCCAGTGCTGGCCAGGGGCCAGCCCAAGCGCTGGGGGCGGCGGTGGCGAAAGCCGCTGTCCTTGATGGCGGCGCGGGCTTCGGCCTGGTCCACCTGGTGGCGGCCGGCGGCAAACGAGGCGATCAGGGATTTGTCTGCCAGGATGTTGATGCGGCGGGTCAGGCCTTCGGATTCGGCCGAGATCAGTTGCACTGCCTTGGCGGTGAAGATGTCCGGGCCCTTGTAGCCGGCGGCGCGCAGCCGGAACATGAGGTAGTCGCCGACATCGGTCTGGCGCAGGGGTGCCAGCTCGAAGCCATGGGTGATGCGCTCACGCAACTGGCGCATATGCTGGGCGGCCAGCTTGTCGTTCAGCTCGGGCTGGCCAAACAGGACGATCTGCATCAGCTTGTGGTGGCCATGCTCCAGGTTGGACAGCAGCCTGACTTCTTCCAGGCTTTCCTCGGGCATGGCATGGGCCTCGTCTATCAGCACCACCACCTGGCGGCCTTCGGCATAGCGGGCGATCAGGGCTTCCTGCAGGGCGCGTATCAATACCTTGGCGCGGGCGGTGCCCAGGTCCAGGTGCAGGTCGTCGGCGATAGCCAGCAGGATTTCGTCCTTGCTCAGGCTGGGGTTGGCCAGGTAGACGGTGTCGATATTGGCCGGCAGCCGTTCCATCAGTACCCGGCACAGCATGGTCTTGCCGGCACCGACCTCGCCGGTGACCTTGACCAGGCCTTCGCCGTGCAGGATGGCGTATTGCAGGGCTTCCAGCGTGGCGCCGCGGTTGGCGCCCTGGTAGAAGAACTCGGTGTGAGGGGTGATGCGGAATGGCGGCTCGGTCAGGCCGTAGTGCTCCAGGTACATGGCTAGCTTACCTTCCGCTGGCTATCGAGCCGGCTGTACAGGGTGGTTCGGTTGACGCCCAGCAGGCGGGCAGCCTGGCTCATATTGCCGTCTGCCAGTTGAAGGGCGGCGGCGATGCAGCTTTGCTCCCAAGCGGCCAGCCAGTCATCCAGGTTGAAATCGGGCTGGCTGCGTAGCAACTGGATGGCGGCGGCCAGATCGGGTTGGGTGGTCGCAGCCTCGGCGTCCATCTGCTCGCTGTCGAACTCGTCTGCCAGTGTGGCCTTGTCTATCTGCTCGCCAGGGTGCTTGGCCAGCAGCCGGATGGTGATGTTGCGCAGTTCCCTTACATTGCCGGGAAAGCGGTAACGCTGCCAGGCCTGCCTGGCCTCGGGGTCGAGCTGGAAGGGGGTGACTGCCAGTTGCTGGGCGTAGAGGCGCAGAAAGTGTTCCAGCAGCAGGCTGCGGTCGTCGCCTAGTTCCCGCAGGGGTGGGGTGTCGATGGCTAGCACAGACAGCCGGTGATAGAGGTCGGCGCGGAAGTCGCCGCTGCGCGACTGCTTGCGCAGATCGCGATTGGTGGCGGCCACCACCCTGGCCTGGCTGACACGGGTCTGGGTTTCGCCCAGTCGCTGGAACTCGCCGTTCTCCAGTACGCGCAGCAGCTTGGCCTGCAGGCCCAGGGGCAGCTCGCCTATCTCGTCGAGGAACAGGGTGCCTTCGCCGACCTCCTCGAAATAGCCTGCACGGGCCGTGGTGGCGCCGGTGTAGGCGCCCTTAGCGTGGCCGAACAGGGTGGCTTCGATCAGGTTTTCGGCCAGGGCGGCGCAGTTGAGGGCCAGGTAGGGTTGCTCGCTGCGGCGGGAGGCGGCATGCAGGGCCCGCGCCACGCCTTCCTTGCCGGAGCCGGACTCGCCGGTGACCAGTACCGGGAAGGGGGAGTTGGCAAACTGGTGTATCTGCCGCTTGAGCCGTTCCATCGAGGGGCTCTGGCCTATCAGGCCGGCGACCTGCAGTTGTGGCGCCAACGTGACTTCGGCGGCACGCCAGTTCAGCGCGCGGGTGAGGGCGGCCAGGATATGGTCCGGGCTGGCGGGCTTGGCGATGAAGTCGATGGCGCCCAGGGTGCGGGCATGGCGGGCGTTGTGTTCGCTGGTCTGGCCGCTGAGTGCCAGTATCTTGATGGCGGGCACCAGGGCAGCCAACTCGACGATCAGGCGGAAGCCTTCGTCGGGCTGGTGTGGGGAGGGGGGCAAGCCCAGATCGACCAGGGCGATGGCGGGGCGGAACTCGACCGAGCTGGCGAGTGCGACGGCTTCTGGCCGGCTGGCGGCGCTGCGGACCTCGAAGGCTTCGCCGAGCACAAAGCCCAAGGTGTCGCGTATCAGCGGGTCGTCGTCCACCAGCAGGAGGCCGGGCTTGGCAATATCCATTCAGCGTTCCCAATGCGCGCAGGGGCGTCGAAGTTTCGACAATCCTAGCACCCGGTTACGAGGCTGTTGAAGTAATTTCATGGCGTCATGGGTGCACCTGTTTGGTGCTTGCCACGAAAGGCCGTGTTGTTGCATTGCAACATGAACCCGGCATGAAAATTGTTGTCGGAGGCTGGCTTACTTTAGAATTACGAATCCCCCAATGCCCTTGAGCTCCCCCGACGTGCCCGCCGACTCGCTTGTCGACATCGACAACGTAACATTTTCCTACGACCGCCGTACCATACTTAAAGGTATCAGCCTCAAGATACCCAAGGGGAAGGTGGTTGCCATCATGGGTGGCTCCGGCTGCGGTAAGACCACCCTGCTGCGCCTTATCGGCGGCCAGATCAAGCCTTCCAAGGGCGAGGTCCGTGTCGCTGGTCGCGTGGTCCATGAGCTAGACAGCGATGGGCTGTACCACTTGCGCCGCAAGATGGGCATGCTGTTCCAGTTCGGCGCCCTGTTCACCGATATGTCGGTGTTCGACAACGTGGCTTTTCAGATGCGTGAGCATACCGAGCTGCCCGAGTCGATGATACGGGACCTGGTGCTGATGAAGCTCAATGCGGTGGGCCTGCGTGGCGCTGCCAAGCTGATGCCGTCGGAGCTGTCTGGCGGCATGGCCCGCCGGGTGGCGCTGGCCCGCGCCATTGCGCTGGACCCGGTGCTGATGCTGTATGACGAGCCGTTCGCCGGCCTCGACCCCATTTCGCTGGGGGTGATAGGCAAGCTGATACGCGACCTGAATGATGCCCTGGGTGCTACCTCCATCATGGTGACGCATTCGGTGCAGGAGTCGCTGCGCATAGTCGACTATGTCTATTTTGTGTCCGAAGGCAAGATCGTGGCTGAAGGTACGCCGGCCGAGATCACGGCTTCGGCTGAGCCCTATGTGCATCAGTTCGTCGATGGCCTGCCTGATGGCCCCGTGCCTTTCCAATACCCGGCCAAGCCGTATACCGATGAACTGATGGGAGTGCGCCGTGCTTGATTGGCTGGAAAAGCGGGTGCGCCGTCTGGGCGAGCCTGTCGTCAACACGATGGAGAAGCTGGGTTTCGGTTTCCGTTTCCTGATGGCGGTGTTGTGGCATTCCGGCACTTCCTTCCGCCGGCCGGGGCTGGTGATACGCGAAGTGTTTTTTACCGGCGTGCTGTCGCTGGTCATCATTCTGGTATCGGGCCTGTTTGTGGGCATGGTGCTGGGCTTGCAGGGCTACGACACCCTGGTGCGCTTTGGTGCGTCGGAGGCGCTGGGTGTGCTGGTGTCCCTGAGCCTGTTGCGTGAACTTGGGCCGGTGGTGGCGGGTCTGTTGTTTGCCAGCCGGGCAGGTTCTGCCATTACGGCCGAAATTGGCATGATGAAGGCGACCGAGCAGCTGGCCGCCATGGAGATGATGGCCGTGAACCCGGTGGCCCGGGTGGTGGCGCCGCGGTTCTGGGCGGGCGTGCTGTCCATGCCTATCCTGGCTGCGTTGTTCTCGGCCATGGGCATCCTGGGTGGTTACGTGGTCGGCGTGGTGCTGATCGGTGTCGATGCCGGTACGTTCTGGTCGCAGATGCAGGCCCAGGTCGATCTGTTCAACGATGTGGGCAATGGCCTCGTCAAGAGCGTGGTGTTCGGCGTGGCTGTTTCGATCATTGCGGTGTTTGAGGGCTTTGATGCCCCGCCCACTGCGGAAGGGGTATCCGGTGCGACCACTCGCACGGTGGTGACTTCTTCGCTGGTTATTCTGGGTCTGGATTTCATCCTGACCGCATTCATGTTTAGGGGTATTTGATGAATCGCCGCGTTTATGATTTCTGGGTCGGCCTGTTTGTAATACTGGGCGTGGCCGCGCTGGCCTTCCTGGCGTTGCGTGTCAGCAACGTTTCCAATGGGGGCACCAAGCCTACCTATCGGGTGACGGCTGCCTTCGACAATATCGGTGGCCTGAAGGCCCGCGCGCCCATCAAGAGCGCGGGTGTGCTGGTGGGCCGGGTGGCCGGCATCCATCTGGATTCCACTACCTACCGTGCCGTGGTGGACCTCGATATCGAGCAGGGCTATCAGTTCAGCCGCGATACTTCGGCTGAAATCCTGACCTCGGGCATACTGGGCGATCAGTACATAGGGCTTGAAGCTGGCGGAGATGAAACCATGTTGAAGTCTGGCGATCGAATCACCCTGACTTCGTCTGCTGTCGTGCTGGAGAAACTGATCAGTCAGTTCATGTTCAGCAAGGCTGCGGAGAATCCCTCTCAGGCACAACCCGCCCCATAACAGGACACGACGACTATGCGTAAATTTTTTGCTTTCATGATGCTGGTGGCCGGCCTGACCGCTACCGCCGATGTACCCGCGCCCGAGCAACTGGTGCGCACCACCAGCAAGGATGTGCTGGAGGTGATCAAGAAGGAAAACCTGACTCCGGCCGACAAGCGCTTCCGCGAGCTGGTGGAGGCTAAGGTGCTGCCCAGCTTCGACTTCAACCGGCTGACCTCGCTGGCCGTGGGCAAGTACTGGAAACAGGCTACCCCCGAGCAGCAGGCCGCCCTGTCGCGCGAGTTCCGTACCCTGCTGGTGCGTACCTACTCCACCGCCATCGGTGTGAACAAGCTGCAAGGTATTGAAGTGAAGCCGGTCAAGATGGCCGATACCGACACCGATGTGATCGTGCGTACCGAAGTGTCGGCCGCCAGCGGCCAGCCTTTCCCCATCGATTACCGTCTGGGCAAGACCGGCAGCGACTGGAAGGTCTATGACGTGACCGTTGAAGGTGTGAGCCTGGTGACCAACTACCGCACCAGCTTCACCCAGACCATCCAGAAGGATGGCATCGACGGCCTGGTAAAAGCGCTGGCTGACCGCAATGCGGCCCAGTCGGCCAAGGCGCCGGCCAAGTAATCATGGCTGAGACCGTCAAGCTCAGCGGTGCGCTGACGCTGGATTCGATCTGCCGGGTACAGGCCGAGGTGGCCGGCAGGTTGTCGGCGCCGGACTTGCTGATTGATCTGTCCGAGGTCAGCGAGATTGATTCCACCGCTATCAGCCTGCTGCTGCACTGGCAGCGTGATGCGCTGGCGCAGGGCCGGCGGATTGCCTTGTCGCAGCCGCCTGCCAACCTCACCAGCCTTGCCGCCTTGTATGGTGTTGAGGCGTTCCTGCCCAGCGTGCAGGGATGATGTCCTAGTGTCTACCCAACAGCATCGGCGCCTACGGGCGCCGTTGCTGCTTGCCTGGAGCCTGTCCGTGAACCGTTTCGTCCGCGAAATTGTTCGGGACAGGCTCTATGCTTCAGTCTAAACGGCTACGGAGTTTTTATGCGCCACCCCTACACCTTGCTGCTCAGCCCGCTGCTGCTGGTGGCCTGTGCTACGCCCGCCAATCATTACGACCCGCTGGAGCCGGTGAACCGTAAGGTCTATGCCTTCAACAGTGCCTTGGACAAGGCGGTGCTCAAGCCGGTGGCGCAGGGTTATGTGGCGATCACGCCCAAGCCGGTGCGGGCGGGGGTGAGTAATTTCTTCGGCAATCTGGAAGACATCTATATCGGTGCGTCCAACCTGCTGCAGGGCAAATGGCGTGAGGCGGTCAGCGACGGTGGCCGGGTGGTGTTCAACTCCACTCTGGGCCTGTTTGGCCTGATTGATATCGCCACGCCGGCTGGCCTGCCCAAGCATGATGAAGACTTTGGCCAGGTGCTGGGTGCCTGGGGTGTGCCGTCCGGCCCTTATATCGTGATGCCGTTCCTGGGCCCCAAGACCTTGCGGGACAGCGGCGACTGGGTGGGCAGCTATGCCCTCAACCCCATGCGTGCCCTGCATGATGACGACACCAGCCTGGGGCTGAACCTGCTCAAGCTGGTGGATACCCGCGCCACGCTGTTGCCGGCTGATGCGCTGATCGAATCGGCCTCGTTTGGCGACGAGTACGGTTTTGTGCGCGACAGCTATCTGCAGCGCCGCTACAACCTGGTCTGGGATGGCGCACCGGCCCAGCCCTTGCCACTGGGTGAGGTTGAGGCGGAAGAGACTGAACCGGCACCGGCCAATCCCGCTGCACCTGCAGCGCCACAGCAACAGCCGGCTGAGAACGTGTCGGAGCCTGTGCCGGCGCCCGTGCCGCAGCCGGCGGCCATGGCAGAACCGCTGGCGGCCGAGCCTGCCGCTGCCGAACCTGAGGCAGCCCCCCTGCTGCCTGCCCCCTGAGTGCGACTGTCGCAGGCGGTCTGGGGCCGTCCTGCGTAATGTTGGTTTGCTCCTCGCCCGGCTCGGGTAGAATTCACGTTTTCCGCCTTTTATCGCCATGTCCGTAGCTATCCGCTTTTCCGCCGTCAAGAAGCGCTTTGGGGAGCTTGAAGCCCTCAAGGGGATAGACCTTGAGGTGCGCGAGGGCGAGTTCTTTGCCCTGCTGGGCCCCAATGGCGCTGGCAAGACCACCCTGATCTCGGTGCTGGGCGGCCTGACCCAGGCCGACAGTGGCAAGGCCGAGGTGCTGGGCAGCGATGTGCAGCGCGACTACCGGGCGGCCCGCCGCAAGGTCGGCATCGTGCCGCAGGAACTGACCTTCGACCCTTTCTTTACCGTGCGCGAGACCTTGCAGTTCCAGTCCGGCTATTTTGGCCTGCGCCGCAACCATGCCTGGATAGATGAGCTGCTGGAGCAGCTAGGCCTGGCCAGTAAGGCGGACGCCAATATGCGATCTCTCTCTGGCGGCATGAAGCGGCGGGTGATGGTGGCTCAGGCGCTGGTGCACAAGCCGCCGGTCATTGTGCTGGACGAGCCTACGGCCGGCGTGGATGTCGCCTTGCGCCAGACCCTGTGGGCGTTTATCCAGCGACTCAATGGCGAAGGCCATACTATTGTGCTGACCACCCATTATCTGGAGGAGGCCGAGACGTTGTGCAACCGGATTGCCATGCTCAAGCAGGGTGAACTGGTGGCGCTGGACGACAAGGCGGCCTTGATGGCCTCTCATTCGGCGCGGGTGCTGTCGCTGCGCTTGTTCCCCGATGTGCTGCCAGCGGCGCTGCAGCCTTTGCTGGTCAGCCAGGAGGGTGGGGCCTATCAGCTCAAGCTCGATGACTGCGGTACGCTGGAGGCTATGTTGGCCACCCTGCGTGAAGCAGGTGTGGCGGTGCAGGACATGGAAATACTCAAGCCCGATCTGGAATCGGTATTCCTCGACGTGATGGGAAGGAAACGCGGGTAGGCCGGTGCGCGCACAGCGCCCTGGTTCTGCTCCATACGCCATGCAAGGCTTCAGTACCCTGTTCTACAAGGAAATCCTGCGTTTCTGGAAGGTCAGCTTCCAGACCGTGGCTGCGCCCGTCCTGACGGCGGTGCTGTATCTGCTGATCTTCTCGCATGTGCTGGAGTCGCATGTGGAGGCCTATCCGGGGGTGCGCTATACCGCCTTCCTGATACCGGGCCTGGCCATGATGTCCATGCTGCAGAATGCGTTCGCCAATACCTCCAGCAGCCTGATCCAGTCCAAAATCACTGGCAATATCGTGTATATCCTGCTGCCGCCGCTGTCGCACCTGGAGTTCTTCCTGGCCTATGTGCTGGCTGCGGTGGTCCGTGGCCTGGTGGTGGGGTCGGGGGTGCTGGCGGTGACCATGTGGCTGGCCTGGCCGGAGTTCAAGTATCCCCTGTGGATACTGGCCTTTGCCTTGCTGGGTTCGTCGGTGATGGCCATCCTGGGCCTGATTGCCGGTATCTGGGCGGAGAAGTTCGACCAGCTGGCCGCTTTTCAGAATTTCATCATTGTGCCGCTGACCTTTCTCAGCGGTGTGTTCTATTCCATCCACTCGCTGCCGGCCTTCTGGCTGGGCGTATCGCACCTCAACCCGGTGTTCTACATGATCGATGGCTTCCGCTATGGTTTCTTCGGGGCATCTGATGTATCGCCCTGGCTGAGCCTGGCCGTGGTCTCGGGCACGGTGGTGGTGCTGGCTGCATTTACCTTGCAACTCCTGCGTACGGGCTACAAGCTCAAACACTGACAAGCTGGCGGCTGCCGTCCGCCGGGACTCCAGAAAACAGAAACGTCATGGTTACTCCTGAACAAGTCAAACAATACATCGCCGCCGGCCTGGCCTGCGAAGTGCTCGAGGTCAGCGGTGATGGCCATCACTTCGAGGCCGTCATTGTGGCGCGCGCCTTCGATGGCCTGCCGCGGGTGCGCCAGCATCAGCTGGTCTACCAGGCGTTGGGTGAGCGCATGCGTGAAGAGATACACGCGCTGTCGATGAAGACCTATAGTCCGCACGAATGGAAAAACCAGCCCTGAAGCAGCCTGAGCCCAAGCGTCGGCCCTTAAGCGACCGGCTGGGACTGGTGTTGATCAATCTGCCGTGGTTGCTGTTGCTGCTGATCTGGTGGCTGGCAGTCTGACCCGGTTGCGAACCTTAGCTGGCGGCCTGTTGCCGCCTTGAGAGCAAGACATGGACAAACTGAGTATTACCGGCGGCAACCCCCTCAGCGGCGAGATCACCATCTCGGGCGCCAAGAACGCGGCCTTGCCCATACTGTGCGCCTCGCTGCTGACGGCCGATACGCTGCGGCTGACCAATGTGCCGCAACTGCGTGACGTGATGACCACCCAGAAGCTGCTGCAGGGCATGGGCATGCGGGTGATGACTGACAATGTGCACGAGTTCGAACTGACCGGTGCCAGCGTGGACAAGCTGGAGGCGCCGTATGAGCTGGTGAAGACCATGCGGGCTTCCATCCTGGTGCTGGGCCCTACGCTGGCGCGCTTCGGCGAGGCCCGAGTGTCGCTGCCCGGTGGCTGCGCCATAGGCAGCCGGCCAGTGGGTGAGCACATCAAGGGCCTGCAGGCCATGGGGGCGGAGATCAATATCGAGCATGGTTATATCCATGCCCGCGCCAAGCGGCTCAAGGGCGCCCGTATCATCACCGACATGGTGACGGTGACCGGTACCGAGAACCTGCTGATGGCTGCTGTGCTGGCCGATGGCGTGAGTACCATAGAGAACGCCGCGCGGGAACCCGAGGTGGTCGACCTGGCTGAGTGCCTGATCAAGATGGGTGCCAGGATTACCGGTCACGGCACCGATACCATACGCATCGAAGGGGTGGAGCGGCTGCACGGCGCCGAGCATGCCGTGATGCCGGACCGGATCGAGACCGGCACTTTCCTCTGTGCCGTGATGATGGCCCGTGGCCGGGTGGTGCTGCGCAATACCCGTGCCGATATTCTGGATTCGGTATTGGACAAGCTGCGCGAAGCCGGTGCTTATATCGAGGCTGGCGACGGCTGGATTGCCATCGAAATGCGGGAGCGGGCCAAGGCCGTCAGCATCCGCACCCTGCCGTATCCTGCCTTCCCCACCGATATGCAGGCCCAGTTCATGGCCATGAATACCCTGGCTACCGGTACCAGTGTCATTACCGAAACCATCTTCGAGAACCGCTTCATGCACGTCTCCGAGCTGGCGCGGATGGGGGCCGATATCCATATCGATGGTCATACCGCCGTGGTGAAGGGCGTGGATAAGCTGTCGGGCGCCACCGTGATGGCGACCGATCTGCGCGCTTCGGCCTCGCTGGTGATTGCGGGGTTGGCGGCTGAGGGCGAAACCATCGTGGATCGCATCTACCATCTGGACCGTGGTTACGAGCATATCGAGGCCAAGCTCGGTGGCGTGGGCGCCGATATCAAGCGGGTAGGTACGGCAGCCCATTGAGGCTGGCCTGACTGCGTGAGAGAACCCCGCTGTGAGCGGGGTTTTTTATGGGCGCTGGCAGGCGGTGCGGGAGGTGGGTTTTAGGTAAATTCATCTAGACAAGTTGTCTGATTGCTTGTCTAAGCGACTGAGGTGTAAATAACATTTCATTATGATGATGGTAGACAACTATTGCTCGCCAGCCTTGCCGCACACCGGCATAATCCGCCTTCTGTCGTTTTCTGCCTTGCCATGATCACCATCGCCCTGTCCAAAGGACGCATCTTCGAAGAAACCGTACCGCTGCTGGCCGCCGCGGGCATCGTGCCGAGCGAGGACCCGGAATCGTCGCGCAAGCTGATACTGGGTACCAACCGCGCTGATGTGCGGCTGGTGATCGTACGGGCTACCGATGTACCCACCTATGTGCAATATGGCGCTGCCGACCTGGGCATCGCCGGATATGACGTGCTGCTGGAGCATGGCGGTGCGGGACTGTATCAGCCGCTGGATCTGGAGATAGCCCAGTGCAAGCTGATGGTGGCCGTGCGCGAGGGCTTTGATTACTTCGGGGCGGTCAAGCAGGGTGCCCGCCTGCGGGTGGCGACCAAGTATGTCGAGTCGGCCCGCGAGCACTTTGCCCGCAAGGGTGTGCACGTTGACCTGATCAAGCTGTATGGCTCGATGGAGCTGGCGCCCCTGGTGGGGCTGGCGGATGCCATCGTCGATCTGGTCAGCACCGGTGGCACCTTGCGCGCCAACCAGCTGGTGGCGGTGGAGCACGTGCAGGATGTCAGTTCCCGCCTGGTGGTGAACCAGGCTTCGCTCAAGCTCAAGCGCCTGGGCGTACAGCCCATCATCGACGCATTCGCCCAGGCGAATGTGCATCATCACGCCTGAAGCGGATCGCTGTTGCATCCGCCCGCTACGTCTATAACAACGTCGGGCGCGGCCCGAACAGTGAAGCAGAGCCTCTCCATGATGAAACGCCTCAGCACCACCCAGATTGATTTCCAGCCCCAGTTGGCTGATTTGCTGGCCTTCGAGACGGCCCAGAATCCGCAGGTGGACGCTGATGTCGCGGCCATACTGCAGGCGGTCCGGCAGCGTGGCGATGCCGCCCTGCTGGAGTACACCCGTCGCTTTGATGGCCTGGAGGCCGCGGATATGGCTGCGTTGACGCTGCAGCCGGCCGAGTTGTTGGCCGCCTACCAGCGTCTGGCACCCGTCCAGCGAGAGGCGCTGGAGGCGGCTGCCGACAGGGTGCGGCGCTATCACCAGCGGCAGCTACAGGCCAGCTGGCAGTACACCGAGGAGGACGGTACCGTGCTGGGCCAGGCGGTGACCCCGCTGGACCGGGTTGGCCTCTATGTGCCCGGCGGCAAGGCCAGCTATCCCTCGTCGGTGCTGATGAATGCCATTCCCGCCAAGGTGGCCGGGGTGGCCGAAATCATCATGGTGGTGCCCACCCCCAGGGGCGAGCGTAACGACCTGGTGCTGGCCGCGGCGCATATTGCCGGGGTGGACCGGGTATACACCCTGGGCGGTGCCCAGGCGGTGGCAGCATTGGCCTATGGTACGGCGACCATACCGCAGGTCGACAAGATCACCGGGCCGGGCAACCAGTATGTGGCTGCCGCCAAGCGGGCGGTGTTCGGTGTGGTGGGCATCGATATGGTGGCCGGGCCGTCCGAGATACTGGTGATCTGCGACGGCCAGACCGACCCTGACTGGGTGGCCATGGATCTGTTCAGCCAGGCCGAGCATGACGAAATAGCCCAGAGCATCCTGCTGTGCCCTGACGCGGCCTACCTGACGCAGGTGGCCGAGAGCATGGCGCGCCTGCTGCCGGGCATGCCGAGGCAGGACATCATCCGCGCCAGCCTGGCCAACCGGGGGGCCTTGATACAGGTGCGCGACCTGGCCGAGGCGGCCGAGATTGCCAATCAGATTGCGCCTGAGCACCTGGAATTGTCGGTGGCCGACCCCTGGGCGCTGCAGGCGCAGATACGCCATGCCGGGGCCATCTTTCTGGGCCGCTATGCGTCGGAAGCGCTGGGCGACTACTGCGCCGGCCCCAACCATGTGCTGCCGACCTCGCGCACGGCGCGGTTTGCCAGCCCCCTGGGCGTTTACGATTTCCAGAAGCGCAGCAGCCTGATCTATGTGTCGGCAGCCGGGGCGCAGACGCTGGGGCGGATTGCCAGTACCCTGGCCCATGGCGAGGGGCTGCAGGCGCACGCCCTGTCGGCGGAATACCGCTTGCAGGAGGGCTGCTGATGACTTCGGCCCTGGATTATGTCCGCCCCGAGATTGCGGCGCTGTCGGCCTACCATGTGGCCGATGCCACTGGCTTGATCAAGCTCGATGCCATGGAGAATCCCTTTGGCCTGCCGCCCGATCTGCAGGCCGAGCTCGGCCGGCGCCTGGCCGTGGCGGCGCTCAACCGCTATCCCGATCCGCATGGTGGTGGGTTGAAGGCGCGCCTGCGCGAGGCGTTTGCCATTCCGGCAACGGCTGGTGTGCTGCTGGGCAATGGCTCGGACGAAATCATTACCTTGATCTGCCAGGCGCTGGCCCGGCCAGGCGCCAAGCTGTTGGCGGCCGAGCCGTCCTTTGTGATGTATCGCATGAACGCGGTATTCAGCCGGTTGGATTATGTGGGCGTACCCCTGCGGCCGGATTTTGCGCTGGATCTGCCCGCCATGCTGGCCGCCATGGCCCTGCATCAGCCTGCCGTGGTGTTCCTGTCCTACCCCAACAACCCGACCGGGCCGCGCTATGCCCGCGCCGAGGTGGAGGCGATCCTGGCGCAGGCGCCAGGGCTGGTGGTGGTGGATGAGGCCTATACTGCCTTTGCCGATGACAGCCTGATGGCCCTGGCCGGTGAGCATCCGCGCCTGTTGGTGATGCGTACGCTGTCCAAGCTGGGCTTGGCCGGTATACGGCTGGGCTATGCGGCGGCCCAGCCACAGTGGATAGACCAACTGGACAAGGTGAGGCCACCGTATAACGTGAATGTGCTGACCCAGGTGGCGGCCATGTTTGCCCTGGAGCACAAGGCGGTGTTCGATCAGCAGGCGCTGTTGCTGCGGCAGGAGCGGGCCAGGCTGGCCGAGGGGCTGGCTGGCATGGCCGGGGTGACGGTGTTTCCCTCCGAAGCCAACTTCGTGCTGGCGCGGGTGCCTGATGCGCCGCGTTGCTTTGCGGCGCTCAAGGCGGCCGGCATACTGATCAAGAACCTGCATGGCGCCCATCCGCTGCTGCAGCACTGCCTGCGTTTTACCGTGGGTACCCCGGACGAGAACAGCCGGGTATTGTCCAGCCTGCCGGCGTGCCTGTAGCGCGTGCCAGCTATCTGCGCGGGCAAGCTTGCCACTTTTCCTCCTGCCTGGAACCCTTCAGAGCCTTAGTCATGAGAACAGCTACCGTCAGCCGCAACACCCTGGAAACCCAGATTACCGTGACCCTGAACCTTGATGGCACGGGCCAGAGCCGTTTTGATACCGGCGTGCCGTTTCTTGAGCACATGCTGGACCAGGTGGCACGCCATGGTCTGGTGGATCTCGATATCGTGGCGCGGGGTGACCTGCATATCGATGCCCACCATACGGTCGAGGATATCGGCATTACCGTGGGCCAGGCCCTGGCCAAGGCCCTGGGTGACAAGAAGGGCATACGCCGCTACGGCCATGCCTATGTGCCGCTGGACGAGGCCTTGAGCAGGGTGGTGATAGACCTGTCGGGCAGGCCGGGGTTGGACTATGGGGTGGAGTACACGCGCGCCAGCATAGGCCAGTTCGATGTGGACCTGTTCAGCGAGTTCTTCCATGGCTTCGTCAACCACGGCATGGTGACCCTGCATATCGACAACCTGAAGGGCAAGAACGCCCATCACCAGGCCGAGACCATCTTCAAGGCCTTTGGCCGTGCCTTGCGCATGGCGGTAGAGGTGGATGAGCGGGCGGCGGGCAGTATGCCCTCGACCAAGGGAACGCTGACCGCCTGAGGCGGTTGGCATTGCGTGAGAGCATGTCGATGAAGATAGCCGTGATTGATTACGGTATGGGTAATCTGCGCTCGGTGACCCATGCGCTGGAGCATGTGGCACCGGAGGCGACAATACAGCTGAGCAGTGATCCGGCGGTGATTGCCGCAGCCGACAAGATTGTGTTTCCCGGCCAGGGGGCCATGCGCGACTGCATGCGTGAGCTGCTGGCCCGCGATCTGCGCCCGACTGTGTTGGCGGCCGCAGCCAGCAAGCCTTTTCTGGGGATATGCGTGGGGGCGCAACTGTTGTTCGAGTTGAGCGAGGAGGGCGGCAACACGCCGGCGCTGGGCTTGTTCCCCGGGCAGGTCAGGCGTTTTGAGGCCGAGCGCATGGTGGCCGCCGACGGCAGCAGGCTGAAGGTGCCGCACATGGGCTGGAACGAGGTATGGCAAACCCGGCCGCATCCCTTGTGGGAGGGTATTGCAGACGGGTCGCGCTTCTATTTTGTCCACAGCTACTATATGGATACGCCTGATGCGGCGCTGCCAGTGGGGCGTAGCGACTATCCGTTTCCCTTCACCGTTGCCGTGGCCCGCGCTAATATCTTTGCCACCCAGTTCCACCCCGAGAAAAGCCATGCTGCCGGCCTGCAATTGCTGAAGAATTTCGTAGCCTGGGACGGCACGGTTCAACCTGCTCAATAAGCTGAAGAACATCATGCTCATCATTCCCGCAATCGACCTGAAAGACGGTCAGTGCGTGCGCCTGAAACAAGGCGAAATGGACTCCGCCGACGTCTTTGGCGACCCGGCCGAAATGGCGCAGCGCTGGCTGGATGCGGGTGCCCGCCGCCTGCATCTGGTGGACCTCAACGGGGCCTTTGCCGGCAAACCCAAGAACCTGGAGGCTGTGCGCGCCATCCTGGAGGTGGTGGGTAGCGAGATACCGGTACAGCTGGGTGGGGGCATACGCGACCTGGAGACCATAGAGAAGTATCTGGAGGCCGGTCTGCGCTACGTCATCATTGGTACGGCGGCCGTCAAGACGCCGGGCTTTCTGCATGAGGCTTGCGATGCGTTTCCCGGCTCGGTGATCGTGGGCCTGGATGCCAAGGACGGCAAGGTGGCCATTGATGGCTGGAGCAAGATCACCGGCCATGATGTGGTCGATCTGGCCAAGCGTTTCGAGGATTACGGCGTGGAATCGGTGATCTACACCGACATAGGCCGCGATGGCATGCTCAGTGGCGTGAATATCGAGGCGACGGTCAAGCTGGCTCAGAGCCTGACCATACCGGTCATTGCCTCGGGCGGGCTGACCAATCTGGATGATGTGCAAAAGCTCTGCGCTGTTGAAGGCGAGGGCGTCAGCGGGGTGATTGCCGGCCGCTCCATCTACCAGGGAACGCTGGACTTTGCCGCTGCCCAGCAACTGGCTGACGAGCTGGGTGGCTGAACTGCTTGTCGGGGCGGGGCGGCAGTGCTGGACCTGAGCCGGCTGCCTTGTTCCTTCTCATTCTCTTTTTCGATTTCGCTGCACAGGCCCGCCATGCTCGCCAAACGCATCATTCCCTGTCTGGACGTTACCGATGGCCGCGTGGTCAAGGGCGTGAATTTTGTTGGCCTGCGCGATGCCGGCGACCCGGTGGAGATTGCCCGCCGTTACGACCAGCAGGGCGCCGATGAGCTGACTTTCCTGGATATCACGGCCAGCTCCGATAACCGCGACCTGATACTGCACATCATCGAGGCTGTGGCCGAGCAGGTGTTTATCCCGCTGACGGTCGGTGGCGGTGTGCGCAAGGTCGAGGATGTGCGGCGCCTGCTCAATGCCGGTGCCGACAAAGTGGGTATCAACACCACGGCGGTGACCCGGCCGGAGGTGGTGGAGGAGGCGGCCGGCTATTTTGGCTCGCAAGCCATTGTGGTGGCCATCGACGCCAAGCGGGTCAGCGCACCCGATGCCGCGCCTTGCTGGGAGGTCTATACCCACGGCGGACGCAATGCCACCGGGCTGGATGCGGTGGCGTGGGCGCTGGAGATGCAGCGCCGGGGGGCTGGCGAGATACTGCTGACCAGCATGGATCGCGATGGCACGCGTTCGGGTTTTGACCTGGCGCTGACCCGTGCAGTCAGCGATGCGCTGACCATACCGGTGATAGCCTCCGGTGGTGTGGGCAAGCTGCAGGACCTGGCCGACGGTATCAAGCTGGGCCGTGCCGATGCGGTGCTGGCAGCCAGCATCTTCCATTTTGGCGACCATACCGTGGGAGAAGCTAAGCAGCTGATGCGCCAGCAGGGTATAGAGGTAAGGCTATGAGCAGTTGGCTGGATGAGGTGCGCTGGGATGCCCAGGGCCTGGTGACGGCGATTGCGCAGGATGCGCACAGCCAGCGGATACTGATGGTGGCCTATATGAACCGGGAGTCGCTGCAGCTGACGGCGCAGACCGGTATCGCCCATTATTTTTCCCGCTCGCGCCAGCGGCTGTGGAAAAAAGGCGAGGCATCCGGGCATCTGCAAACCGTCAGCGAGTTACGGCTGGACTGCGATGGCGATGTGATTGTGATGCAGATTGCCCAGGCCGGTGGCATTGCCTGCCATACCGGCCGCGAGAGCTGCTTGTACCGCAAGCTGGTGGATGAGCAGTGGGTGGTGACGGATGCGGTACTGAAAGACCCTGATGCCATCTATGGTGGCCACACCGGCCATTAGCCGGCAGCGTAGCCTGCTCCCAAGAAAGAGCCGGGCTTGCGCTGGATAGGCGCATTTGCAACGACCCGCTGGCGGCTGCGGCTTTTTTTACCGCGCCAGTGTTGCGCGCCATGCGCATACGCGCAGACTTGTCACCCAACTGTCTTTTTCCCCGCCTATAATCGCCCGTCTTGTTGAGCCGCCCATATGATCAACCCCGACATACTCTATCGCATCGCCCAGACCCTGGAAGACCGCAAAGGGACTGACCCGGCGTCTTCCTATACCGCCAAGCTGATGGACAAGGGCCTGGATGCCATCCTGAAGAAGGTGGGCGAGGAGGCGGTGGAGACCGTGATGGCGGCCAAGGATGGCGACCGCCTGCATCTGGTGTACGAGGTGGCCGACCTGTGGTTTCACACCCTGGTGCTGTTGTCGCACCAGGGCCTGGGCCCGAATGATGTGCTGGCTGAATTGGCCCGGCGCGAGGGGATTTCGGGCATAGATGAAAAAAATGCGCGCACGGCGGGCAAGGAGTAGGCAATGAGTGATAACTGCATTTTCTGCAAGATAGCGCAGGGGCAGATACCGTCGAACAAGGTGTACGAGGATGACGATGTGATCGCCTTCCACGATATACACCCTATTGCGAACGTTCACTTCCTGATTGTGCCTAAGCGCCATATCGAATCGCTGTTGACCCTGGTGCCGGATGACCAGGCCTTGCTGGGCAAGGTGCTGGCGCTGGCGCCGCAGCTGGCGCGTGAGCAGGGTCTGGGTGAGGGCTTCCGCACCATGATCAATACGGGCGCCAAGGGCGGTCAATCGGTTTTCCACTTGCATCTGCATGTGTTCGGCGGCGGTGGCAAGGCCGAAACCATGATGGCGCAGCTGGTACAGTAAACAACGCCGTGCTTGAGCACGGCGGCAACGTTGGGAGAGGTAGCAAAATGGGTTCCTTCAGTATATGGCATTGGCTGCTCGTGCTGGTTATCGTGGTGCTGGTATTCGGCACCAAGAAGCTGGGCGGCGTGGGCAAGGATCTGGGTTCGGCCATCAAGGGCTTCAAGGAAGGCATGAAGTCGGATGAGGACAAGCCCAAGATCGCCGAGAAACCTGTGGAAGGCGCCCGGGTGTTCGAGAACGAAGCCAGCAAGGACAAGCGCTAAGCCGTGTTTGATATCAGTTTTGGCGAGCTCTTGGTGGTGGGGGTGGTGGCCCTGGTGGTCATCGGCCCGGAGCGCTTGCCCAAGGTCGCCCGCACGCTGGGCAGCATGGTGGGGCGTTTGCAACGCTATGTGGCCGGCGTGAAGGCCGATATCCAGCGTGAGATAGACCTCGATAGCCTGCGCCAGATCGAAGCCGAGATGAATGAGGCTGGGCGCACGATGCACCAGCAGCTGAATGGCGAGCTGAAAGAGGTGAACCAGGATCTGCAGGGGGTGCTGGGCGAGGCGCGCGATGCTGCGGCGGATCCCCTCGGGCATTCTGCGGCGGATCAGGCTGCGTTGGCGGCCGGCACGCCCGAGGCGCCGCAGTTCGACCTGTTTGCCCCGCCTACCACCACCACGCCGCCGCTTGAGATAGCGCCTATCAGCCCCCTGCCCGAGCCTGCCGCACAGTCCAGCGCTGTGCGTGACCGTCGCTGAGCGACAGGATAGTCATGCAACAAGACCTGCAACCCCTGATCGAGCACCTGATCGAGCTTCGCAGCCGGCTGGTGCGCGCCGTACTGCTGATGGTGGTGGCATTTTGCCTGCTGTTCAATTGGGCTGGCGATCTCTATCACCTGCTCGCCATGCCCATGCTCAAGGCCATGAAGGTGGGCAGCCAGATGATAGCCACCGATGTGACCTCCAGTTTCTTTGTGCCCATGAAGGTGGCGGGCATGGTGGCTTTTCTGCTGACCTTGCCGCATACCCTGTACCAGGCCTGGGCCTTTGTGGCGCCGGGCCTGTACCAGCATGAGAAGCGCTTGATACTGCCCTTGATCGTCTCCAGCCTGGTGCTGTTCCTAGTCGGCATGGCCTTTGCCTATTTCCTGGTGTTCCCCGTGGTGTTCGGTTTTATGACCGGTGTCACACCCGAGGGGGTGGCCATGATGACGGATATCGATAAATACCTGAGCTTTGTGCTGGGTATGTTCCTGGCCTTTGGCGCTACCTTTGAGACACCGGTAATCGTGATGGTGCTGGTGCGCATGGGCATCGTGACCGTGGCCAAGCTGCGCGAGGCCCGGCCCTATGTGATCGTGGGTGCTTTTGTGATTGCGGCCGTGGTGACCCCGCCTGATGTGTTGTCCCAGGTCATGCTGGCGGTGCCGCTGTGGCTGTTGTTCGAGCTGGGTGTGGTGCTGGCCGCCTGGCTGATGGTGCCCAAGCAGGCGGAGAATACCGAGGCTTCGGGCTAGGCTGGCGGGCGAGGCACGGCCGATTTTCCGCGCTGGATTCGCCATGTAAAACACCCCAAGGCCTGGATCTGTGTCCAGGCCTTAGGGTGTTTTGCATCAGGCGGGGGGTCGGCGTCGCTAGCAAAACCCGGCGTAGCGGTTCGGGCTAGGTGCGCGCTGGCGGCGCTTATTCTTCGCCTGGGTCGCTGGCCAGTGGTGGGCGCTTGCCTATCTTGACCTTGTATTCCTGCGGCTTGCCGCCGCGCAGTACCTTGATGCTGGCCTCCTGGCCGGGCTTCTGGTTGGCCACCAGGTTCAGCATGCCGTTGAAGTCATGGATGGCTTCACCGTTGACGGCAATCAGCACATCGCCAGGCTTGACGCCGCCACGGTCGGCCGGGCCGCCTCTTACCACGCCATTGATCAGTACGCCTTCGGTGCCCTCGGCCAGGTTGAAGCTGGCCGCCAGCTCGGGCGTCAGATCCTGGGTGTCCACCCCTATCCAGCCACGGGTGACGGCGCCGTCCTTGATGATCTGTTCCATCACGCTCTTTACCGTGCTGGCGGGAATGGCGAAGCCTATGCCCACGGCGCTGCCGGTTTGCGAATAGATGGCGCTGTTGATGCCCACCAGGTTGCCGGCGTTATCGACCAGCGCGCCGCCAGAGTTGCCGGGATTGATGGCGGCATCGGTCTGGATGAAGTTCTCGAAGGGATTGATGCCCAGATTGGTGCGCCCCAAGGCCGAGACGATGCCCATGGTGACGGTCTGGCCCACGCCAAAGGGGTTGCCTATGGCCAGGACCACGTCGCCGACATTGAGCTTTTCGACCTGGCCGAAGGTGATGGCAGGCAGGTTGGGCAGATCGATCTTGATCACGGCCAGATCGGTTTCAGGGTCGGCGCCCACTACGATGGCGGTGGTGGTGCGGCCGTCCGACAGGGCCACCTGGATTTCGTCGGCCGAGGCCACCACATGGTTGTTGGTGATGATATAGCCCTGTGCCGACACGATGACCCCCGAGCCCAGGCTGGAGGTGCGCTGGCTCTCGCTATTCTCAAAGCGGTCGCCGAAGAAGCGGCGGAACAGCGGGTCGTCCAGCAGCGGGTGGCGCCGTTTCTTGATTTCCTTGCTGGTATAGATGTTTACCACGCTGGGCATGGCATGGCGTACCGCTTCGCGGTAGCTGATATTGCCAGGCAGGTGCACGGGGGCTTCCACCGCGGGTGCTTCGCGCAGCGTGACCACATCGGCCATCTGCTTGGGTATCCAGCCCGGCTTGAGTAGGGTGAGCAAAAACCAGACCGCCAGACCCACGGTGGTGGTTTGTGCGAAAATCAGCCAGAGTTTTTTCATGTGATTTGCGAACGGCGGCCGCTATGTTATTGCGTGAGTTGGAAAATTATACCGGACAACTGCTCCAGCAAGACCGTTACAAAGACTATGCCCCCAATGGCGTGCAAGTCGAGGGGCGTGCCCAAGTGCAGCGCCTGCTGTGTGGCGTGACGGCCAGCGAAGCTTTGATCGATGCTGCCATCGCCTGGGAGGCAGATGCCATCCTGGTGCATCACGGCTATTTCTGGAAAGGCGAGGATGCCCGGGTGGTGGGCAGCAAGCGTCGCCGCCTGGGCAAGCTGCTGCAGCATGATATCAGCCTGCTGGCCTACCATCTGCCGCTGGATGCGCATCCGGAGCTGGGCAACAACGCCAGCCTGGGGGCGTTGCTGGGCCTGGTGGCGGAGGGGCGCTTTGGTGAGCAGGAGCTGGGCTGGCTGGGTGTGCCGCAGCAGGCGTGCAGCCTGGCGGGGTTTGCCCAGCGGGTCGAGGCCAGCCTGGGGAGGCGGCCCCTGGTGATTGGTGAGGGCGACCGGCCGGTGCGGCGGGTGGGGTGGTGTACGGGCGGGGCGCAGGGTTATTTTGCCGGGGCGATTGCGGCGGGTTGCGATGTCTTTCTGACCGGCGAGGCGTCCGAGCATAACTACCATGCTGCGCTGGAGCATGGTGTGGCCTTTGTCGCGGCAGGCCACCATGCCACCGAACGCTACGGCGTGCAGGCGCTGGCGGCCCATCTGGCCGGCCAGTTTGGGCTGGATACCCACTATGTGGAATTGGCCAACCCGATCTGATGCCGCCTAGCCGTGGCGGGCTGTTGCAGGTAGTTGTTTGGGTGTTGCTGTGGCGCCGAAAGCACAGTGCCAGGGGGGCTTTCAATAACCCCATTGCGGCAAAGGCTTATCCAAGCTGGGGGAATCGGTTAAAATCACCTAGTTTAGGTTCTGTTGTGATGTGCTTCTGCCTGAGGCAGATGACAACAGAGCCTAAGAGCCGCTGACAAAACCCTCCCGGTGTTGTGGCGCAAGCTTGCCGTACCCCAGGTACAGCCGACGCTTGCGCGCATGGCCGGTGTTGCTGTGCTGGGTCTTGTCGGTTGCTCTCAGTGCCGTCGGTCTCGGTAAGCAGACCTGCTGCCGGCATCCTGGGTTTACACATTTCAAAAAAGTCAGAAAGTCAGGGACTGGGTATGACGAATCAAGTGGACAACAGCAAGCGGCGCTTCCTGACGCTCGCGACCGGCGCCGTGGGTGGCGTCGCCGTGGTCGGGGTCGCCACGCCCTTTATTGCCAGCTTCTTCCCGTCTGAGCGTGCCAAGGCTGCCGGTGCGCCGGTAGAGGTGGACATCAGCAAGCTCGAGCCAGGCCAGAAGATAGACGTCGAGTGGCGCGGCAAGCCGGTGTGGGTCGTGAACCGCACCAAGGAAATGGTGGATAGCCTTGCCAAGATCGAAAGCAAGCTGACCGACCCCGACTCGAACGGCAGCGATCAGCCGGAGTACGCCAAGAACAAGACGCGTGCCCGTGCCGACAAGGCCAATATACTGGTGGCCCTGGGGGTGTGTACCCACCTCGGCTGCTCGCCGACTTTCCGTCCCGATCTGGCCCCGGCTGATCTCGGTGCGGACTGGATGGGTGGTTTCTACTGCCCTTGCCACGGCTCCAAGTTCGACCTGGCAGGCCGCGTTTATTCCGGCGTGCCCGCTCCCAAGAACCTCGACATACCGCCCTACAAGTACCTGAATGATGCGGTGTTGCTGGTCGGCGAAGACAAATAAGAGGGAAGGCCTGAAATGAGCAAGCTGCAAGCCCTGACGAATACCGTGGTGAACTGGGTGGATGACCGGTTCCCGGTGACGGCATCATGGAAAGCGCATATGTCCGAGTACTATGCGCCCAAGAACTTCAACTTCTGGTACTACTTCGGTTCGCTGGCCCTGTTGGTGCTGGTGATACAGATCGTCACCGGTATCTTCCTGACGATGAACTACAAGCCGGATGGGTCGCTGATTCCCGGCACCAATGTGTCGGTCGCCTTCAATTCGGTCGAATACATCATGCGTGACGTGGCGGGTGGCTGGATCATCCGCTACATGCACTCCACCGGCGCCTCCATGTTCTTCGTGGTGGTGTATCTGCACATGTTCCGCGGTCTGGTCTATGGCTCCTACAAGCAGCCACGCGAACTGATCTGGATCTTCGGCATGCTGATCTTCCTGTGCCTGATGGCCGAAGCCTTCCTGGGCTATCTGCTGCCATGGGGCCAGATGTCGTTCTGGGGTGCGCAGGTGATCGTCAACCTGTTTGCTTCCATCCCGGTGATCGGGCCTGACCTGTCGGTGTGGATACGGGGTGACTTCGTGGTGTCCGATGCGACCCTGAACCGCTTCTTTGCCCTGCACGTGATTGCCGTGCCGCTGGTCCTGCTGGGCTTGGTGGTGGCTCACCTGGTAGCGCTGCACGAAGTGGGTTCGAACAACCCCGATGGCGTCGAAATCAAGAAGAACAAGGATCCCAAGACCGGCATTCCGCTGGATGGCATCCCCATGCACCCCTACTACACCATCAAGGATATCTTTGGTGTGGCGGTGTTCCTGGTGATCTTCAGCTATGTGGTGTTCTTTGCGCCGGAGATGGGCGGCTTCTTCCTGGAGCACCCGAACTTCGATCCGGCTGACCCGCTGAAGACCCCGCCGCATATTGCACCGGTCTGGTACTTCACGCCTTACTACGCCATCCTGCGCGCCATTCCGTCCTTCCTGGGTACCCAGGTATGGGGTGTGATAGGCATGGGTGCGGCTGTGGTGATCATTGCCTTCTTGCCCTGGCTGGATCGCAGCCCGGTCAAGTCCATCCGCTATCGTGGCAAGAAGTTCAAGACGGCCCTGGTGCTGTTCCTGATCTCCTTTATCGGCCTGGGTATCCTGGGTGCCAAGGCACCGACTGAGCTGCGCACCATCCTGTCGCAGATCTTCAGTGTCATCTACTTCGGCTTCTTCCTGGCCATGCCGTTCTATACCAAGAACGACCCAGGCACCGAGCCGGTGCCGGCACGCGTTACCGAAACCAATACCTCGCGCCAGCTGGCATTCCTGATGTACGTGGGTATCGCCATCCTTGGTTCGTTTGTGTTCGCCAAGCTGGTTTGATCGAGGGAGACGAATAAGATGAAAAACAAGATTGCCCGGATTATCGCCGCCTGTGCCTTGCTGGCCCCGCTGACCGCCCTGGCGGCCTCTGGCGGTGTCGCGCTGGACAAGGTTGAGCTGCGTGTCGCCAATGCCGAATCGGTTCAGCGCGGCGCCAAGGTGTTCGTGAACTACTGCTTGTCGTGCCATGGCGCCAGCTCCATGCGCTACAACCGCCTGACCGACCTGGGGTTGAGCGAGCAGCAGATCAAGGACAACCTGATGTTCGCCACCGACAAGGTGGGCGACCCGATGCGCGTGGCCATGCAGGCCAAGGACGGCAAGGCCTGGTTTGGCGCCACCCCGCCCGACCTGACCCTGATTGCCCGCTCGCGTGGTGCCGATTGGCTCTACACCTATCTGCGCAGCTTCTACCGCGACAGCAGCCGTCCCACTGGCTGGAACAACGCGGTGTTCGACAAGGTTGGCATGCCGCATGTGCTGTGGCAGCTGCAGGGCGACCTGGAACTGCGTACCGTCGAGGGCAAGGCCGAGGCCAAGGGCCCGGTGGCCCGCTCCTGGGAGACGGTGGAGCATGTGAACGGCAAGGATAAGATCACCACCCACCAGCTGGTGCTGACCAAAGCGGGCGAACTGACCCGCCTGGAAGACGGCAAGGCCAATATGCTCGACTTTGACGAGCGTATGACCGACCTGACCAACTACATGGTGTGGATGAGCGAACCGGCCCAGGTGAAGCGCGAGAGCATAGGCTACAGCGTGCTGCTGTTCCTGATCTTCCTGTTGGTGCCCATGACCTATATCCTGAAGCGCGAGTACTGGAGCGACCTGCACTAAGCCTGCCCCGCAGCTGTGTGGTCCTGCAGTCGGAAACGGGAGGTGATTCCTCCCGTTTTCTTTTTTGAATCAGTTGCTTATGTTGCTTTTCTGGCTATTTGCCTAGGCAAAATGCTAAACTCGATCGTTTACGACTATTGCCGTTGATGGAGATCCCCCGCTTATGATGACCCTGTACTCCGGCACTTCCTGCCCTTTCAGCCACCGCTGCCGTATTGTCCTGTTCGAAAAGGGCATGGACTTCCAGATCGTTGACGTGGACATACACAACAAGCCGGAAGACCTGGCCGTGATGAACCCGTACAACGAAGTGCCTGTGCTGGTCGAGCGCGACCTGTGCCTGTACGAATCCAACATCATCAACGAATACATTGATGAGCGCTTCCCGCATCCGCAGCTGATGCCGGCCGACCCCATCATGCGCGGCCGTGCCCGCCTGATGCTGTTCAACTTCGAGCGCGAACTGTTCGTGCATGTGCGCACCCTGGAGAACAGCGCGTCCAGCAAGAAGGACCTGGAGAAGGCCCGCACCACCATCCGTGACAACCTGGGCCAGATCGCGCCGCTGTTTGCCAAGCAGAAGTTCATGCTGGGCGAAGAGTTCTCCATGCTGGACGTGGCGATTGCGCCCCTGCTGTGGCGTCTGGAGCACTACGGCGTGGAAGTGTCCAAGCCGATGGCACCCATCCTCAAGTACGCCGAGCGTCTGTTCGGCCGTCAGGCGTTTATCGATTCGATGACGCCTAACGAAAAAGCCATGCGCAAATGATGTAAGGCGTGATGGGCCCGACCGGCCATGCCGTGTCGGGCCTGTTGCCTTGTACCGACTCCTTCCTTCTCCTACGCGAAGCGCATGAAACCAGTTCCGATCAAGCCTTACCTGATGCGCGCCATCCACGAATGGTGCTCCGACCATGGCTACACGCCTTATCTGGTGGTCGCCGTACGCGGCAAGATGCAGGTGCCCATGGAGTTCGTGAAGAATGGTGAGATCACCCTCAATGTGAGCTATAACGCCACCCGCAATATGCAGCTGGGTGACGATTATGTGCACTTCTCGGCACGCTTCAATGGCGTGTCCCGCGACATCGCCGTGCCCATAGGCGCCGTGGTATCCCTGTTTGCCCGCGAGACGGGCGAGGGCATGGCCTGGGAGCCGGAGTTCGCCGAAGCAGGTGAGGAGGAGCACGGCGAGGAACGCGTCAGCGCCTTGCGGCCGGTGTCGCCCAGCGTGCCGGAAGCCGTGGTGCTGAAGGAGGATGCCAAGGAGGCACCGCCGGCCGATGATGAAGAACCGCCACCCGCTGCGCCGCCTGCAGGGCGTGGGCATCTGCGCGTGGTGAAGTAGGCCTTTGAACAGGCTTTTACTGCTGCGCATCCAAAAAAACACGCCGATGGCGTGTTTTTTTGCTTTATCGGTCTGACAATCTGGGCTGCGAGCACCACAGCAAGGCCGTTGGGATGTCGCTGGTAGTACTACGCCAGCCCATCCGGCGGCAACCGGAAGCGGTGCGCTATTTCCTGCAATTGCTGGGACTGTTCATTCAGGCGCTCAGACGTGGCGGACAGCTCTTCGGAGGAGGCGGCATTGGTCTGAGTGGTGGCAGACAGGCGACTGGCGGACAGGGCTATCTGTTCCAGGCCATTGCGTTGTTCGCGGCTAGCGGCGGCGATCTGTTGTACCAGTTCGGCGGTTCGCCGTATGGATGGCTCGACCTGGTCAAGCAGGTGGCCGGCCTGTTCGGCCTGGTCCACGCTGTTCAGGGATAGCCGGCCTATCTCCTCGGCGGCAGTACGGCTACGCTCGGCCAGTTTGCGTACCTCGGTGGCGACTACGCCAAAGCCCTTGCCGCTTTGCCCGGCGCGGGCAGCCTCTATGGCGGCATTCAGGGCCAGCATATTGGTCTGGAAGGCGATATCGTCTATCAAGGCTACTTTGCGGGCAATTTCACGCATGGCCTGTACGGTCTGCTGCGCCGATATCCTGGCCTGACTGGCGGCGTCTGCCGCCTGCCAGGCAATGGCATCGGTGGTCTGGGCATGGCTGGCGTTGAGGCTGACGCTGGCGCTTATCTGGGTCAGTGCGGCGCTGGCTTCTTCCACATTGGCGGCTTGCTCCGAGGTAGTGGCGCTGAGCGCCTGCGAAGCGGCGGCCACGTGGCCGGAAGCCGAAACGGTGACGGCCGCAGAAGCATGCAGCTCGGTCACGACCTGGCGCAGGCTGTCGACCATATGCTGCATGGCATGCAACTGGCTGTCTCTGTCGTTGCGGTGCGTTTGCACGGCAACCGACAGATCGCCCTCTGCTACCCGCCTGGCGATATCGGCCGCGTATTCAGGCTCGCCACCTACCTGCCTGAGTACCTGGCGAGTCAGCCACAGTGCTACGCCGGTGATCAGGCAGAAGCCGGCCAGCACCAGCAGGCCCAGGCTGGCCATGCCATGGCTGACCTGGGCGGCAACGTCCTCCACTGGCACTGTCACTGAAACTACACCACGTACATCGCCCACCTTCCAGTCGCGCTTGGGGGAATCGGGGTGGCTGTTATGGCAGCTGACGCAGGCCTGCTGCATGCGGTCGGCAACGGCATAGCGAGCGTAGAGCCGCTCGCCCACACGCTGCAGGGTTTGCTGGGGGATGTCGGGATTGCGTTCCAGCGCGGTGATGCTGGCCAGCTCGAAGGCATCGTAGCTTTCGGTGGCCACCCGGTTGGGGAAGGGGTGGCGGCTATAGAGGCGGATAGCCGTGCCGGGGTACTCCTTGCTGATGGCGGTGCCCAGGGCTTTGACCAGGGTGGCGGGCAAGGGCAGGGTATTGGGCTGCTCGCGGAAGTTGGCACCGAAATGCATGCCTGCGGCACCCGCCCGGGTGGTGATCTCGCTGGTATAGAAGGCGCGCAGCACGGTGGTCTGCTGGGCCAGGGTCTGGGCGGCCTTGATGCCGGCGGTGCGCACCATCTGTTCACGCAATTGCATGGTAAGGGCAACGCAGGCCAGCGCCACGGCAGCGCCCACCAGCAGTATGGGCAGCAGCAGGCGCTGGGTCAGGCTGCTTCTGGGCAGTAGGCGCATGGGCCTCCGGGCGCACAAGAATATATTGGCTATATGAGCAGCATAGCCAACATTTCCTGCCACCTCGGCGTGATTTATGAACTTCAGTCACTGAGCGCTGCAGCGGATTCAAACCACGTCGATCGCCGCGCGGGGGCGCCCGTACCCGTCCTATACCTACGCCAGCCTTGGATGAGCGCTCAGCGCTGGGCCGGTGATCAGGGCCGCCCGCACCTGCCGGGCTGGCGGCCCATCATCGCGAGATCAGGCCTTGCGTGTCATCACGGCAGCGAAGAAGCCGTCGCAGCCGTGTATCTGCGGGTGCAGCTGCAGGTAGTTGCCTGTGTCGAGGTCTACCCGCTGTTCCTTCAAGACCTGGTTGGCGGGGACCAGCTCGAAGCCGGGGTGGGCGGCCAGGAAGGCTTCGACTATGCCTTGGTTTTCGCGCGGCAGTATGCTGCAGGTGGCGTAGACCAGCCGGCCACCGACCTTTACCAGGCGGGCGGCCGAGGCCAGGATGGCGGTCTGCTTCTGGTTCAGCTCGTCCACGCTGGTGGCGCTCTGGCGGAACTTGAGGTCGGGATTGCGGCGCAGGGTGCCCATGCCGGAGCAGGGGGCGTCGACCAGCACGCGGTCCAGCTTGCCGGCCAGGCGCTTGATGCGGCTGTCGTTTTCGCTCTCTATGCGTTGCGGCTGGACATTGGACAGGCCGGAACGTGCCAGGCGGGGCTTGAGGTTGGCCAGCCGCTTCTCGGAAACATCAAACGCATACAGGCGGCCGCTGGAGGCCATCAGCATGCCTAGCAGCAGCGTCTTGCCGCCAGCACCGGCACAGAAGTCGGCCACCATCTCGCCGCGCTTGGGGCCGACCAGCAGGCCCAGCAGCTGGCTGCCTTCGTCCTGCACTTCGATGGCGCCTTCGGTGAACAGGGTGTGGCGGTTGATGGCGGGCTTGCCTGCCAGCCGCAGGCCGAAAGGCGAGTAGGGCGTGGGGCTGTGTTCGTAGCCCAGGGCTTCCAGCTCGGCCTGGACGGCCTCGCGCTTCATCTTGAGGGTGTTGACGCGCAGGTCCAGCGGGGCGGGCTGGGACAGGGCCCGGCCCAGGCTGAGGATGTCGTCGTCGCTCATGCCACTGGCCTGCAGCTCGCTACCTACCCACTCGGGCAGCTCGGCCCGTTCGGCCAGGGTCAGAGTCTCAAGCTTGAAGGCTTTGACGCCGGCCAGGAAGGCGCGCTCGTCTTCGCGCGAGACGATGGGCTCGAATTCGCGCAGGTTGCGGCCACCACGTATCAGCCAGGCGAGCAGCAACCGGCGGGGGCTGTTGTCTTCGCCGCAGATGCGGTCCAGTGCGAACTTCTGCCGCATGACGCCAAACACCGCTTCGGCGATGAAGTGCCGGTTCTGGCTGCCCAGCTTGGGGTTCTCGCGGAAGTAGCGCGACAGTACGGCATCGGCCGGTGCGGCGAAGGACAGGGCGTTGCGCAAGGCATCCAGGGCGGCGTGGAATTGTTCTTGATTCAGTGGGGGCATGGTTATTCCAGTTGGTATTCGATGTGTTTGGCGATCAGCTGCAGCTCGCCCTTGTCGTCGTGGCGGACGATCTTGACGGGCAGGTTGGCGTAATCGGTGGCGAGCCAGAATTCGGTGCGCTTGTCACCGTCCGGGGCGCGCCAGATACGGGTGGCCGTTTGCTTGCCCATGAGGGCGAACGGGCTGCCGGTGCTGGCGGTAAAGGCGTCATCACGCAGCTTGCGGCCGGTGATGATCTGCAGATTGGCGGTGGTCTTGGTGCCCAGCCAGGCGAGCTGGAAGGGCAGGGTGTTGAGATCCTGCGCGCCGCTGTCTAGCGGGGCGCTTTGCAAGGCGTCGGCCGGGCCATAGCTGACTTGCCGGGTGCGCCAGTCAAACTGGGCCTGCTGGCGCGGGGTGCTGCTGCTGCCACGGAACTCGCCGTAGCTGCTGGGGCGCAAGCCGGCGGGCGTCAGCTCGCCTTCGCTGTGATAGCGGATGCGGGAACCCAGTATGGGGGTGATCTCGGTATCCAGCGTGTACTTGCTGCCTTCGCGCTGCCAGCGTTGTACGGCCTCGCCCACCGGCAGGCCGCTCAGCCTTGCTTCGTAGGTGATGCGGGCCTGGCGTGGCAGGTCGGCGGCCTGGGGCGCGGTGGCGGCCAGGAGGCTGAGGGTCAGTAGCAGGGAACGTGCAATCATGATGCGTGCCTTGAGCGTTGGGGATGGCGACCAGCTTAGTGGCTGGCGGCTGACCTCCTGCTGAATCAACGGTCTCTCTCGCGGGGTGCGGCGCGTGCTAGCACGGTATTGCCGTCAAAAGCGACCTCGACGGCGATCATGTCCTGCACGGCTTCGCCATCATCGCTGCGTATGCGCACGGGCAGATTGTGCCAGTCGGGCGCCAGGTAGAACTCGAAGCGGCGCTTCTCATGGCTGCCGGACAGGACCAGGGTGGGCACCTTGATGCCGGACAGGGTCAGCGTCGTTTCGCCTATCAGCTTGAATGGCACAGTATAGGTCTTGCGGCCGCTGACCACCTGCATGGTGAAGTCGGGCAGCCTGCTGCCCTGCAGGGCGAACTGGTAGGGTGCGGAGAACAGGTCCTGGGCGCCTTCCTGCAGCGGCGCAGTCTGGCGCTTGGCGGGCTCGCCAAAGCTGACCTGCTGTGCGGGCCAGTCGAACTCCACCAGGTAGCGGGGGGCGGGCTTGCGGTTGCGCCACTCGGTAAAGCGCTTGGGCCGTAGGCCATGGGGGCCGACCTCGCCCTCGCTTTTCCATTCGTAGGTCTGGCCCAGGAAGCTACCCAGCAGGTCGATCTCATATTCATCACCATCCTGGCGCCATTTGAGCTTGGCCAGTGCCACCCCTTTGATCAGGTAGCTGACGTCGATCTGGCGGGGGAAGGGGCCATCCAGCACCGGGCGCGCGGCGGCGGCGGCGGCAGGTACGACGGTGACGGTGGACTCGGGTGGCGTCGCTACCGTAGCGGTGGCGGCGGCGGGTGGGCTGGGTTCGGCGGTTGCGGCCACCTGGGGGGGTGATACCGGCACTTGGGGCGCTGGTGTGCTGGGCTTGGGTGGGGGGGCGGCCGGCTTGGGAGGCGGCGCGGAGGGTTGGGGTGGTGCCACGGGCGCAGCCGGGGTTTTGGCCTCAGCCAGGGGCGTGGGTGGGCTGGCCGGCTCGGCCGGCAGGCCTAGCTGCACCTGCAGGGCATCGAGCGGCTGGATGCCTGCCAGCAGCCGACGGCTGGCATGGTCTGTCAGCTGCCTGCCCTGGAGCTTGCGCTGCGAGGGCTGGATCAGCGGGATGTCGGTCAGTGGGTCGTGCTGCCACCACAGCCACAGGGTATCGCCCAGGCTGGCAGTGAGGTGCAGCAGCAGGGAGGCGAGTAGGGCGATGAGGAAGAGCGGCGACAGCCTGGCTCGCATAGACCTATCCGAGGTGACGGACACGCAGTCCGTCCACTTCCAGCCGACCTTCGACAAACGCCTGCACGGCGGCGGGGTAGAGCCGGTGTTCCTCTGCCAGCACCCGCTGGGCCAGACTGGTCTCGGTGTCGTCGTCCAGCACCGGCACAGCAGCCTGGAACACGATGGGGCCATGATCGAGCTCGGCCGTGACGAAGTGGACGGTACAGCCGGCCAGCTTGCAGCCGGCATCGATGGCACGCTGGTGGGTATGCAGGCCGGGGAAGGCGGGTAGCAAGGAGGGGTGGATATTGAACATCCGGCCTGCGTAATGCTGGGTGAAGGCTGGCGTCAGTATGCGCATGAAGCCGGCCAGCACCACCAGATCGGGCTGGAAGCTGTCTATGCGGGCGGCCAGTTCGGTATCGAAGGCTTCACGGCTGGCGTATTGCTTGTGATCGAGCGCGACGGTGGCAATACCGCGTTCAGCCGCCCAGGCCAGGCCGGCCGCATCGGGCCGGTTGGCAATGACGGCGGCGATGTGCGCGCCGGGGATGGCGGCTTCGACGATGGCCTGCATATTGGAGCCACGGCCGGAGATCAGGATGACGATGTTTTTCATAGGTGCAGCGGCTATCCTGCGGGCCTGGCTGCTTGGCCAGGCGCCGCGATGGCGTATCGAACGGGCGGATCAGCCCCGGGCCGGTGCCGGCAGTGCCGGCCTGGCCCGGAAGGACCGATGGGACTCAGGCAACCTGGGTCTGGTGCTCGTCACCGTTGCGGGCACGGATGGTGCCCAGGCGGTAGACGGTCTCGCCTTCGGCGGCCAGCAGCTTGCTGGCGGCTTCGGCATCTGCCGCCGAAACGATCACCACCATGCCGATGCCGCAGTTGAAGGTACGGTACATTTCCTGCGTTTCGACATTGCCCTGGGCTTGCAGCCATTGGAACAGCTTGGGCAACTGCCAGGACTTGGCGTCGATCTGGGCCACGGTGTGGTCGGGCAGCACGCGCGGCACGTTCTCGGTGATGCCGCCGCCGGTGATATGGGCCATGCCCTTCACGGTGAGGCTTTCCATCAGCTTGAGGATGGGTTTCACATAGAGACGGGTGGGGGCCATCACCACATCGGCCAGCGAGCGTCCGCCGTCGAAGGAGGCGTTGTAGTCGGCTTCTGTCAGATGCAGGATCTTGCGGATCAGCGAATAGCCATTGGAGTGGGCGCCATTGGAGGCCAGGCCCAGCACCACATCACCGGGGGCGATGTGCTCGCCGGTGATGATCTTGCTCTTTTCCACCACGCCGACGGCAAAGCCGGCCAGATCGTACTCGCCCAGGGGGTACATGCCTGGCATTTCGGCAGTTTCGCCGCCGATCAGGGCGCAGCCCGATTGCTCGCAGCCGCTGGCTATGCCCTTGATGACTTCGGTGGCGCTGGTGACATCCAGCTTGCCGCAGGCGAAGTAATCGAGGAAGAACAGGGGTTCGGCGCCTTGCACCAGGATGTCGTTGACGCTCATGGCCACCAGGTCTATGCCTACGGTGTCGTGGCGGTTCAGTTCGAATGCCAGCTTGAGCTTGGTGCCCACGCCATCGGTGCCCGATACCAGCACCGGTTCCTTGAACTTCTTGCTGATCTCGACCAGGCCGCCGAAGCCACCGATGCCGGACAGGACTTCCGGCCGCATGGTGCGCTTGGCGAAGGGCTTGATGTTCTCGACCAGCTGGTCACCCGCATCGATATCGACGCCGGCATCGCGATAGGAAAGGCTTTGTGGGGCTTGGCTCATGGTAGGCTCGGTGAACGTTGGAATCTGGGCCGCCCCTGCCATTCGCGCCCTGGCCCTCCATCGGGTTGGAGGCGGGCTGCGCACGCTGGCGGGGTTGCGGGTCTGTGTTGCGGCCATCAGGCCGCGAAAACCGGCGCGTTGGCGACGGCGGTGCGGTTACAATGCAGCACTGGCGGCAACAAGCCATGCCAGATTTATAGGCCTTATCACTGTAAGCACCGGAATTCGCGCGCATTTTACCCGAAATGAAACGTCGCCGCCCGCTCAAACCTACCTGGACCCGCTACTGGCCGCTTGGCCTGGGGCTGGCCATACTGATCGTCCTCTACCTGCTGGCACCGGTACTGGCACCCTTTGTCACGGCTGCCGTGCTGGCGTATATCCTGGAACCCCTGGTGGGCAGGCTGGCAGCGCGGGGCTGGGACCGCAGCGTGGCGGTGGGTGTGGTGCTGGCGGGCCTTCTGCTGATGCTGGTGGCGCTGGTGTTGATCGTGGTGCCGCTGTTTGTGCAGCAACTGAGTGCGCTATATGGCTATGTGCCGGAGCTGCTGGCCTGGCTGCGTGACCGGGTGGCGCCCTTGCTGTCGCAGCGGCTGGGTCTGGAGCTGTCGCTGGATACCGAATCCATCAAGACCTGGCTGACTGCCCATGGGGCCGAGGCTGGGCAGGCCTTCAAGGCGGTGCTGCCCTCGCTGACATCGGGTGGTTTGGCTGTGGTGGGGCTGCTGGCCAATCTGGTGCTGCTGCCGGTGGTGCTGTTCTATTTCATGCGCGACTGGCATGTGCTGATAGGCCATGTCAGGGCCTTGATACCGGTACGCCTGCAGGCGACCGTCACCGGCCTGGTGGCGGAGGTGGACGATGTGCTGGGGGAATTCCTGCGTGGCCAGATCTCGGTCATGCTGCTGATGGCGGTGTTCTACAGCCTGGGCCTGTGGCTCTGCGGCGTGAAGTCGGCCCTGCCCATCGGCATCATCGCCGGCATCCTGGTGTTCATCCCCTACCTGGGGGTGATAGTCGGCGTGCTGCTGGCTACCTTGGCTGCGGGCCTGCAGTTCCAGTCGCTGGGCGGCTTGCTGCCGGTGTGGGGGGTGTTCCTGATGGGCCAGTTGCTGGAAGGCTTTGTGATTACCCCCAAGCTGGTGGGCGAGCGTATCGGCCTGCATCCTGTGGCCGTGATCTTTGCCTTGATGGCCTTTGGTCAGCTGTTCGGCTTTGTCGGCGTGTTGCTGGCGCTGCCGCTGGCGGCGGCCCTGCTGGTGGGTCTGCGCCATGTTCGGCAGCAATATCTGGATAGCCCCCTGTACCTGCGATGAAGCAGCTGCCGCTGGATCTACAGCTACCTGAGCCCTTTGGCTTCGATGATTTCCTCATCGGCCCCAATATGGAGGCCTTTATGGCCTTGCAGAGCCTGGCTGATGGCCAGGGGGGGGAGGGGTGCGTGTATCTGTGGGGTGCTCACGGCACCGGCAAGAGTCATCTGCTGCGTGCTACCGTCCAGCGGGCCATGGCCCAGGGCCTGTTTGCCTATTACTGGGACGCTGCCCGGCAGCCGCTGGCCGAGGCGGCCCATGGCTACGAATTGCTGGCGGTGGACCATGTGGATGGCCTGGGCGAGGAGGAACAGATCGTGCTGTTTGGTCTGATCAATGCCCAGCGCGAAGCGGGACGGGTGATACTGACAGCCGGCCTGCAGCCGCCGGCCCGCCAGCTGCTGCGCGAGGACCTGACGACCCGCCTGGGCTGGGGCCTGGTGTTCGAGATAGGCGAGCCTGACGATGAGGACAAGGCCGCGCTGCTGCGCCATCGGGCGCGTGCCCGTGGTTGCGAGGTCGATGAGGCGGTTTGCCGCTGGTTGTTGCTGCATCGCAGCCGCGACCTGGGCGAGCTGACCCGCCTGCTCGATAGCCTGGACCGGGCGGCCTTGGCACGTGGCCGCCCTTTGACCTTGCCCCTGGTGCGAGAGGTGCTGCGCGATGCCGACGAGGCGCCGCAGGCCCAGGGGTCTTGGAATGGCACCCTGCCCTGGTAGCGGCGCCGGCTTGGTGGCGGGTGTGGGCTAGCCTATCTCGCCCTGGAAGGCGACACGCTCGAAATCCTGACCACGCTCTATCAACTGGTCCAGCCTGACCTTCTTGATCTGACCTTCGATATGTACTTCGATGATGCGGCCTGCCTTGAACCAGGTGGGCGGCAGCAACAGGCTGGGCAGTGCCTGCAGGGTGGGCATGCCCGGTAGCAGCAGGGCCTGGGTGAAGCGATTGGAGAAGGTATTGAGGCCGGTGGCGCGTACGGCCACGGCTTGCGGCATGCCGGGCAGGGCGCGCACGCCCATGGCGATCTCGCCGTTGCTGCCTTCCAGCAGCCAGCGCACGGTGCCGACCATGTATCCCTGGCCTGGGCGGGGGCGCACGGCAACCAGTTGGCCATGCATCAGGCGGCCACCGGGCTCGTTGCGCTCCAGCTTGAAGCCCAGCGCGCTCTCATTGTGTACCCGCCAGGCCTCCATCTCGGGTTCCGGCTCGGCATCGCGATTGACCTTGGCAGCGCTCAGGTGATGGGCCTGGCCGCCGAACAGCTGGAAGTCGGCGATGGCGCGGCCACGGACTTCCATGGGTTCGGCCGGCTGGCCAAAGCGCTCGCCGCCGACGGCAAAGTGGGTGGCCACCAGTCCCAGGCCTACCTGGGCCTCGGGCGCATCATCCCTGGCAGGGCGACGGGGCATGCCGCGTTCTATCGGCAGGTCACACCATTCCTGGTAGAGCCCGATCAGGTGGTTTTCTACCGTGGTGGCGGCGTATTCTTCGCCCAGGCCCAACTGGGCGGGCGATTCGCCGGCACGCAGGTACTTGATGCGCTTCTTGATGCTCTTGCCTATGGGGTCAATATCGAGGAAACGCCAGCCTTCGCCGCTGGGCGGCGGGTCGTGCCGCTTGAGTTCTCCCGGTGCCGCCAGATTGAAGGCCAATACCCCTTTGTCCTGGTCTGCGGGGGAGACGGTGGCCATGGCGGCCTGATTGGACCAGCGATCCAGCAAGCGATCTGTCCAGATGATCTGCCGCACCGGCATGGAGCTGGGATTGGCGGCCGCCAGCAGCAGGGCCTGCAGGAAGGCCGCATGGCAGGACGAAAGCTCGGTCTGCTTGTTGAGGCTGTCCTTGACGATCTTGGTGGCGACATCGGCATCGGTTGCGATCTGGTAGAGCGCGTACAGATCATCCCAACGGGCTTGCGGCACGACCCGGTAGGCCAAGTGGTGCTCGCGTATGGCCAGGGCGGCATAGCGCAGGGCACGTTGGCCAGCCAGGGCCTTGTGATCGGCCACCATCACGTCGCCCTTGATGGCTGCTTGCCAGCAATGCCGGTAGCCTGTGCTCATGGCCAGCCAGAGCTGGTTGTTGGCCAGCCAGATGCCGTCTTCGGTCAGGGCCAGGGGGAAGGGCTTGCCGAAGTAGCGCTTGGCGTTTTCCTCCTGCAGCATGGCGACCGGCTCGCGCAGCATCTCCAGCATTTTCAGCCGCTCTATCGGCAGCACCGGGCTGACGTTGAGGCGGGCCAGTGTGTCCAGCACCTCGCCGTGGGCCTGCCGCACATTGATCATGGGCACCAGTTTTAGCCAGTCCCGGAAGCCGCGCGCGTCGGCAAACTCCATGGGCAGGGAGGCATCGAAGGGCGGTAGATCGAGTGCGTGCATGTTTATTCCTTGAACGACTCTAGCATCAGCAGCCTGGACGCCAGCGCGGCCTTGAGGCGGGTGGTATCGATGGCCTTGTCATGGCCCTCGCGCATGGGCTGCGCCCAGATGGGGGCCGGGAAGTGCCTGTCATCCAGCCAGCGGGGGATGACATGCCAATGCACATGGGGCACGACATTGCCCAGGCTGGCCAAGTTGATTTTGTCCGGCGACAGTTCGCTGCGCAGGACTTCTTCAACGGCCCAGACGGCATTCATGATTGCGACCCGGTCTTCGCTGGCAAGTTCGGTCATCTCGGCCAGGTGCTGGTTGAGTATGACACGGCAAAAACCAGGGTAGCCGGGTTCGTCCACCAGTACCACGCGATACAGGGCTGATTGCCAGAGCAATTCGCCGCCGGGGGTGGCGCACAGCGGGCAGGGGGATGCGGTCATGATGGCTGCCTAATATCAAAAAATGCCAATTCTATTACGTTGGCATTGTGCGGCCGTAAGCCAACGAACTCAAGTGTGCTGGCTACCGTTTGGCTGTTCTGGTAATACGGCCAGCGGCTTGTGCTGCTGACGGATATGACGTAGGTCGGTGGCAGGTATGCAGGCCCTGATGGTGCCGGGGCCTGCGCGGCAGCTGCGGTGGCAGGTTCTGGGCGGCGTGCGGCCAGGCCCAATTCAGCAGTCATCAGCATAGCCGGCGTTGGACTGAATGCAATGCGATGAGGGCCGCATGGGCGGCCCTCATACAGCTCACCATCCCGCTGCTTACAGCAATACCCGCTCGATACCGCCGTTGCGGGCGGTTTCCACATAGGTCGGCATCCAGTTCTCGCCCAGCACGTGCTTGGCCATCTCCACCACGATGTAGTCCGCCTCGGTGCCCGCGTCGTCGTTGTAGCGGGACAGGCCTTGCAGGCAGCTGGGGCAGGAGGTCAGTATCTTGACCTTGTCCTCGCTACCAGCCCGCGCCTTGTCGGCGCCCTTGCGCATTTCTTCTTCCTTGCGGAAGCGCACCTGGGTGGCGATATGCGGGGTGGAGGCGCCAAAGGTGCCCGACTCGCCGCAGCAGCGCTCGTTCAATGTCACGTCGGTGCCCATCAGTTCATTGGCCAGCTTGATCGGGCTCATGGTCTTGATGGGGGTGTGGCAGGGGTCGTGGTACATGTAGCGGGTACCAGTCAGGCCGCTCAGCTTGATGCCCTTCTCCAGCAGGTACTCGTGGATATCCAGCAGGCGGCAGCCGGGGAATATCTGCTCGAACTGGTATTTCTGCAGCTGGTCCATGCAGGTGCCGCAGCTGACGATCACGGTCTTGATGTCGAGATAGTTGAGGGTATTGGCCAGGCGGTGGAACAGCACCCGGTTCTCGGTGGTGATCTGCTCACCCTTGTCGGCAAAGCCTGATGAGGTCTGTGGATAGCCGCAGCACAGGTAGCCGGGCGGCAGCACCGTGGTGGTGCCCACATGCCAGAGCATGGCCTGAGTGGCGAGGCCGACCTGGGAAAACAGCCGCTCCGAGCCGCAGCCGGGGAAGTAGAACACCGCTTCGCTGTCTTCGGCGGCCAGCTTGGGGTTGCGTATCACTGGCACGATATCGCTGTCTTCCACATCCAGCAGGGCGCGGGCGGTTTTCTTGGGCAGGTTGCCCGGCATCTTCTTGTTGATGAAGTGGATGATCTGGGTCTTGACCGAAGGCTTGCCTACGCTGGCTGGTGGCGCCGCCGTCTGTGCCTTGGCGGCCACCTTGAGCACATCGTGGCCCAGGCGCTGCAGCTTGAAACCCATGCCCATCATGCCGGTGCGCAGGGTCTTGATGGTGGTTGGGTCCTTGGCCGTGAGGAAGGCCATGGCTGCTGCCGTGCCGGGGTTGAACTTGCGGTTGCCGGTCTTGCGCAGGAAGTTGCGCATGGCGATGGTGACATCGCCGAAGTCGATCTTGACCGGGCAGGGGTTGACGCATTTGTGGCAGACCGTGCAATGGTCGGCCACGTCGCCCAGTTCCTCGAAGTGCTTGAAGCTGACGCCACGGCGGGTCTGTTCTTCGTACAGGAAGGCTTCGGTCAGCAGGCCTACGCCCAGTATCTTGTTACGGGGCGAATACAGCAGGTTGGCGCGCGGCACATGGGTGGCGCACACCGGCTTGCATTTGCCGCAGCGCAGGCAGTCCTTGACCATGTCGGAGATATGGCCGAGGTCGGATTGCTCCAGTATCAACGACTCTGCGCCCAGCAGGCCGAACGAGGGCGTGTAGGCGTTGCGCAGGTCGGCGCCGGCCAGCAGCTTGCCCTTGTTGAAGCGACCGTGCGGGTCTATCCGCTGCTTGTAGGCGCGGAAGGGGCCGATCTCCTCTTCGGTCAGGAACTCCAGCTTGGTGATGCCTATGCCGTGTTCGCCCGAGATCACGCCGTTGAGCTGACGGGCCAGCACCATGATGCGGGCTACGGCCTTGTGGGCGGTCTGCAGCATGTCGTAGTCGTCGGAGTTCACCGGCAGGTTGGTGTGCACATTGCCGTCGCCGGCGTGCATGTGCAGGGCCACGAAGACGCGGCCGTGCAGGGTCTTCTTGTGGATGGCGCGGATGGCTTCGCGGATGGGCGCGTCGGCTTCGCCCGAGAATAGGGCATCGAGGTCGGCCAGCAGTTCGCGCTTCCAGGAGATGCGCAAGGCAAAGTCGCGCAGGGCGTGGAACACCGACTGCGGCGGCTCGATATCGCTGGCCGGCTCCAGCGGGGCGTCGGGATAGTTGCTGGTGTATTGCTCGTAGGCGTCGTCCAGGTGTTGCAGCAGCCAATTCCAGCGGCCATGGACGGCCCGTATCAGGTTCAGTGCCGCTTCGCGCCGGTCGGCTATCAGCTCCTCATGGCTGACGGCCGTGTCGCCGGCATCCACGATGAGCTTGCCATGGCTGAAGAAATCATCGAGCCGTGACAACAGCTGCAGCTTGTTCTGGGTGCTGAGCTCGATATTGATGCGCTCGATGCCGTCTGAGTAGTCGCCCAGGCGCGGCAGCGGGATGACCACGTCTTCATTGATCTTGAAGGCGTTGGTATGGCGGGCGATGGCGGCCGTGCGGCTGCGATCCAGCCAGAACTTCTTGCGCGCTTCGGCGGTGACTGCCACAAACCCTTCGCCGTGGCGGGCATTGGCCAGCCTTACGACATGGCTGGAGGCTTCGCCTACGGCGTTTTCGTCGTCCGAGACGATGTCGGCCAGCAGCACCATCTTGGGCCGGCCTCGGCTCTTGGCCTTGGTGGCGTAGCCCACGGCGCGTACGTAGCGCCAGTCCAGATGCTCCAGGCCGGCCAGGATGGCCTTGGGATGGGCGTCCAGGTAGTCCTTGATCTCGACAATGGCCGGCGTGGCCTGCGCCACGGTACCGAAGAACTCCAGGCAGACGGTGCGGCTGTGCGCGGGCATCTTGTGCAGGATGAAGCGGGCCGAGGTGATGATGCCGTCGGTGCCTTCCTTCTGCACGCCGGGCAGGCCGGCCAGGAATTTGTCGGTGACGTCCTTGCCCAGGCCCACCTTGCGGAACTGCGGGCCGGGCACGTCGAGCAGGGTCTCGCTGATCAGGGTCTTGCCATCGGGCTGCAGCCGGCGCACCTTGAAGCGGACCATCTCGGCGTCATGGATCTTGCCGCGGTTATGGTTGATGCGCTCCACCAGCAGCCAGTTGCCGTCGGGGTCCACCATTTTCCAGGAGGCCAGGTTGTCGAGCGCCGTGCCCCATAGCACGGCCTTCTTGCCGCCGGCATTCATGGCCACGTTGCCACCTATGCAGCTGGCTTCGGCCGAGGTGGGATCGACGGCAAACACCAGGCCCTCGGCTTCGGCGGCTTCCATCACCCGCTTGGTGACGACGCCGGCGCCGCAGTTGATGGTGGCGACCTTGCCTTCGACGCCGGGCAGGTCGAGGTATTCCACGCCGTTGTGGCGGTCGAGCTTCTCGGTGTTGATCACGGCCGACATGGGCGTCAGCGGTACGGCGCCGCCGGTGTAGCCGGTGCCACCCCCGCGCGGGATGATGGTGAGGCCCAGCTCTATGCAGGCCTTGACAAGGCTGGCCATTTCGTCCTCGTGGTCGGGGTTGAGCACCACGAAGGGGTACTCCACCCGCCAGTCGGTGGCGTCGGTCACATGGCTGACGCGGGCCAGGCCATCGAAGCAGATATTGTCCTTGCGGGTCAGGCCGGCCATGCGCTTCATCACCTTGCGGCGTAGTTCGGCCGTGGCGGGGAAGGATGCCTCGAACGCCTGTACGGCGGTCTGGGCGCGGGTCAGCAGATCGCCCACGCCTGGGTTGTCGCCGCGCCGTGCCTCGATCTCGCGCAGGCGGTGGCGCATGGCATCGGTCAGGGCGGTCAGGCGCTTGGGATTGTCGAGCAGGTCATCCTGCAGGTAGGGGTTGCGCTGCACCACCCAGATATCGCCCAGTACCTCGAACAGCATGCGGGCAGAGCGACCGGTACGGCGCTCGCTGCGCAGGATGTCGAGCACGGACCAGGCATCTTCACCCAGTAGCCTGATCACGATTTCGCGATCCGAGAACGAGGTGTAGTTGTAGGGGATTTCGCGCAAGCGGGGGGCGTCGGCGACCATCGGGAGGCTAACCATTTCGGCGGGGATCGGGAGGATCGATTCTAGCTGAAATGTTGCATTGCATCGAACGCTTAAGCGACCCGGTATTGCCTGGCTGGGACAGGAAAACCGCAGTAAAAACAGGGTTTTGCAACAGTGACGTTTACGTCAACGTCAGTCGCACACCTGTTTGGGCAGTGTCTTGCACATCGGGCTGGGATCGCCCGGTGGGCAGATGCCGGTGATCTTGTTGTGTTTGAGCAGGCGCTGCAGCTGCTTGAAGCCCTTGCCTTGCAGGTAGAAGCCGAAGCCATCGTTGAGCGACCAGCGTATGCCGCCACCGGTTGCATCGCCGCCCTGCCGGTTGAGGCAGACTTCGCTGTTGCTGGCAGCGGCCAGCGCTCGTATCTCCAGCGACCGTACCAGTTGCTCATTGGCCAGGTTGGGGTCGCTGCTGTTGATGTCCTGCAGCGGCCTGCCCTGTGCCATGGGCTCGACATAGGTACGGAAGATGGGCGACACCACATAGGCGGGTGTGCGTTCATACGCGGCGGGTGGCTCCAGGTTCAGGGGGAGCACGGCAATGCTGCCGGCCCGCAGGTTGTCGGCGGGGCCGGCATGTGCCGTGCCGTAGCCCAGCAGGGCTAACAGGCAGCAGCACGGTAGGCGCAGGTACGTCATGGTAGCAATCGGTAACTGTGGTTGCGGCACTATAGGACGCGGGTATTTGCTTGCCAAGCAAGCAAATACCCCCTTGTCCGGTTTGGACGCGCGTTTGTCGCCGAGGTTCAGGCCAGGAACAGGCGATAGGCCGGGTTGTTGCGCTCGTCGCTGTAGTCGTAGCCCAGTTCGGCCAGGAAGGACTGCAGGGCAGCCTCATCCTCGGGCGGTACCTGCATGCCTACCAGCACCCGGCCGTAGTCGGCACCATGATTGCGGTAGTGGAACAGGCTGATGTTCCAGCCCCGGCCCATGTGGGTGAGGAAGTTGAGCAGGGCGCCGGGTCGCTCGGGGAACTCGAAGCGATAGACCAGCTCGTGGCTGATCTGCGGCGCGCGGCCGCCAACCAGGTGGCGGATATGCAGCTTGGCCATCTCGTTGTCGGTGAGGTCCAGCGCCTTGAGCCCGGCGGCATTGAGCGTGGCCACCAGTTCGGCGGCTTCCTGGCGGGTGTTGATCTTGACGCCGACAAAGATATGGGCCTCGGCAGGGTCGGCCGCACGGTAGTTGAATTCGGTGATGGCACGGTTGCCCAAGAGTTCGCAAAAGTGCCGGAAGCTGCCTGGTTGCTCGGGTATGGTGACAGCCAGGATGGCTTCGCGCGCCTCGCCAATTTCAGCCCGCTCGCTGACGTGGCGCAGGCGGTCGAAGTTCATGTTGGCGCCGCTGGCGATGGCGATCAGGGTTTCGCCCTGCACGCCTTCGCGTTCTGCCCAGGCCTTGAGCCCCGCCAGCGCCAGCGCCCCGGAGGGCTCCAGGATGGAACGGGTATCTTCGAAGACATCCTTGATGGCCGCGCACATGGCATCGGTATCTACCAGGATGATTTCGTCGAGTACCTCGCGGCAGAGGCGGAAAGTCTCCTCGCCCACCTGCTTGACGGCCACACCATCGGCAAACAGCCCCACGTGCTCCAGGGTAATGCGCTCGCCCGCTGCAATCGAGCGGCGCATGGCATCGCTGTCTATTGGTTCGACACCGATGAGGCGTATCTCCGGCCGCAGGCGCTTGACATAGGCACCCAGGCCGGCCGCCAGGCCGCCACCACCTATGGGCACGAAGATGGCGCGGATGGGATCGGGGTGCTGGCGCAGGATTTCCATGCCCACCGTACCCTGGCCGGCAATCACATCCGGATCGTCAAAGGGCGAGACATAGGTGGCGCCCGTCTGGGCGACCAGTTCCATGGCATGGGCGTAGGCGTCGCTGTAGGAATCGCCATGCAGCACCACCTTGGCTCCGCGCCGGGTGACGCCGTTGATCTTGATCGAGGGGGTGGTCGCCGGCATCACGATGGTGACCTTGCAACCCAGCTTCTGGGCCGACATGGCTACGCCTTGGGCGTGGTTGCCGGCCGAGGCGGTGATCACGCCGCAGGCCAGGGCTGCGGGGCTCAGCTTGGACATCTTGTTGTAGGCACCGCGCAGCTTGTAGGTAAAGACAGGCTGCATGTCCTCGCGCTTGATCAGCACCCGGTTGCCCAGGCGCTCGGCCAGGTTGGGCATGGGGTCCAGCGGGGTTTCGATGGCCACGTCGTAGACGCGGGCGGTCAATATGCGTTCTAGGTAGTCCTGGGCGGGCATGGCGGCGCGGGTGTCGGGTGCAGGGAACCTGGAAAGCTAACAGGATTCGGCCGGCCGGGCGAGTTGCCGCAGACGTCAATGCGCGCTTGCCGCCGGTTATTTGCGTGCCGTTGCCCAGCCTATCAGGCCCACCCCGGCCAGGATGATGACCATGCCCAGCAGCAGCGAGGGGCTGACCTGCTCATCGGCAAACAGCCAGCCCAGCGACAGGGCCACCAGGGGGTTGACGTAGCTTGAGCTGGTGGCCAGCGCAGGCCTGGCGTGCCGCAGCAGCCAGACAAAGGCAGAGTAGGCAATGATGGAGCCGAACACCACCAGATAGGCCAGTGCGGCGACCGCCTCCAGCCTGGGGGACGGGGGAAAGCGCTCGCCGGCGATCAGGGCCACCGGCAGCGAGATCAGGCCGCCTGCCAGCATCTGCATGGCGGCCGACATCGGCCCTGCCGGCAGATCCAGCCTGGGCATCAGTACCGAGGCCACCGCCCAGGCGAGGCAGGCGGCACCCATCAGGGCTACGCCTCTGGGATCGCTTGCCAAGCTGGCATCGTTGTACATGACCACCATACCGGCCAGGCCCAACGCGATACCGCACCATTCCAGGCCACGTATGCGGCTACCTAGCAGCTGGCTTAGTCCTACCGTCAGCAAGGGGGTGCCGGCCACGATCAGGGCGGTGGCGCCCGAGGGCAGGGTCAGCTCGGCCACGCAGGTGAGGCCGTTGCCCAGGGTTAGCATTAGCAGGCCGATCAGGCTGGTATTGCCCAACTGGCGTAGCGTAGGCCAGGGTGTGCCGCGCCATTTGAGCCAGGCCAGCAGCAGGCCGCCGGCAAACAGATAGCGGGTGCCAGAGAGGACGTAGGGCGGAAAACTCAGTAGTGCATACTTGATGGCCAGATAGGTGGAACCCCACACAAGCCAGGTGGCGGCAAGGCAGAATGGCAGGAACAGGCGGGAGGTGGATGGCATGGGCGGGGGCAGGTAGGCAAGGCTGGCTAACCAGTGCCGGGTAAGGCAGCGGTCGGCACGGCGGCATAGCTTATCATCAGCCGGACTGGTGCTTTTGGCGCAAGACCTTTATAAACTTCCGCCATGCTACAGACACGCACCCTGATTTCGAGCGACCTCTGGCGTTCCGCCAGGATATTCAACTGGTTCCGCGCCCTGATTGCCGTTGCCCTGGCTTTTGTCAGCTGGCGCCTGAGCGATGCCTTCTTCCCGACCCTGGGCGACAGGGTGTCGCTGGTCTGGCTGTCGATGGTCTATCTGCTGCTGGCCGTGGTATTCGGCATCTGCCTGCAACGGCGCTGGCCCAACTTCCGCCTGCTGCTGACACTACAGGTGGCCTGCGACATCGGCTTTATCGTGGCGGTCATGGATATCGTCGGTGGCTTACGGACCGGTATGGGCCTGATGCTGTTGCCTTATCTGGCTGGTGCGGGGCTGATCAGCCGTGGCCGCACCACCTTGTTCCATGCGGCGCTTGCCAGTATTGCCCTGCTGCTGCAGCAGGCCTTGCAGTATGTCGCCACCGAGGGGGGCACCGCTGATTTCTTCCAAGCGGCCATGCTCAGCATTGCCTGTTTTGCCACGGCCTGGCTGGCGCACCGGCTGGCCAGCTATGCCACCGAGTCGGAGCGGCTGGCGGCGCGGCGCGGCAGTGAGCTGGCCAATATGGCGCAGATCAACCGCCTGATCTTGCAGGATGTGTCGGACGGCGTGCTGGTGCTGGACGAGGCCGGCGTGATACGGCAGTTCAACCAGCAGGCCGAGCGGCTGCTGGGGCCGGGCATGGCGGCCGGCAAGACCCGGCTGTGCGAATTCAACCCCTTGCTGACCGGCGCGCTGGCCAGCTGGCAGGCCGGCCACAGCCTGCTGCCGGTGGACCTGGAGATTACCCGTCAAGTGGTGCGCCCCCGCTTCATGCCCATCAAGGTGGGCAATGCCGAGGGCGGCACGGTGGTGTTTCTGGAAGACATAGAGCGGCTGCGGCGCGAGGCGCAGCAGATGAAGCTGGCTGCGCTGGGCCGCCTGACGGCGAACATTGCCCACGAGATACGCAATCCCTTGTCGGCCATAGGCCATGCTGCCCAATTGATGGCGGAGGAGGCGCAGGACCCGGCCAGCTTGAGGCTGACGCGTATCATGGTGGAAAACAGCCGGCGGCTGGATGGCATCGTGCGCGCCGTGCTGGACCTGAACCGGCGCGATCGGGCCGAGCCGGTGGATATACGCCTGCATGAATGGCTGACCGCCTTTGTGGAGGAGTTTCGCGAGGTGGAAGGCATTGCTGCCGAGCTGACCCTGCACTGCCCCAAGGGGGCTGTGGCCCGCTTTGATGAGGGGCAGTTGCACCAGGTGCTGTGGAATCTGTGCCGCAATGGTTGGCGTTACAGTACTCGGCAGGATGGCGCCCTGGGTTTGCGGGTGGCGCGGCTGGCGGATGCCTGGGTGCTGGATGTGCATGACGATGGCCCCGGTGTACCGGCAGCCGATGTGAGCAAGCTGTTCGAGCCTTTCTTTACCACCGATGCCAAAGGGACGGGCTTGGGCCTGTATATTGCCCGCGAGATTTGCGCTGGCAATGCCAGCGTGCTCGAATATGTGTCTTCACCACCGGGCGACAAGCTGGGTGGTGCCTGTTTCCGTATCACTTTTCCGGCCCGCCCTGCATGAGCAAACGTACAAGCAAAGTCCCCTGCATCCTGGTTGTTGATGACGAACCGGACCTGCGCGAGCTGGTCGAACTAACCCTGCTGAAGATGGGTCTGGACGTCAAGATGGCCAGCGGCGTGGAAGAAGCCAAGGTCGTGCTGGACGCCGGCGGCGTAGACCTGTGCCTGACCGATATGCGCATGGGCGATGGTTCCGGCCTGGATGTGGTCAGGCATATCCAGACGCAGGGTTTCGATGTGCCGATAGCCGTGATTACTGCCTATGGCAGCCTAGACAACGCGGTGGAGGCGCTCAAGGCCGGTGCCTTTGACTACCTGGCCAAGCCGGTATCGCTGGACCAGCTGCGCACCCTGGTACGCTCGGCCCTGGTGCTGGACACCCCGGCCGCCAAGGTGGTGGAGCCGGGCGATAGAACCTTCATCGGCGAATCGCCGGCCCTGCAGCAGGCGTTGCAGCTGATAGACAGGCTGGCGCGCAACCAGGCGCCGGTTTACCTGACCGGCGAATCAGGCAGCGGCAAGGAGCGGGCGGCACGGCTGATCCATGCCCAATCCAGTCGGGCATCCCAGCCCTTTGTGGCGGTGAACTGCGGCGCCATCCCCGAGAATCTGATGGAGAGCGAGTTCTTTGGCACCCGCAAGGGGGCATTCACCGGTGCCGACGCCGAGCGTGATGGTTTTTTTCAGGCGGCCAATGGCGGCACCCTGTTCCTTGATGAAGTGGCGGATCTGCCGCTGGCAATGCAGGTCAAGCTGCTGCGGGCCATACAGGAAAAAAGCGTGCGCAAGCTGGGCGATACCAAGGAAATCCCCACCGATGTGCGCATCATCTGCGCCACCCACCAGAACCTGGCCAAGTGCGTGGAGGAGGGGCGCTTCCGGCAGGACTTGTATTACCGCCTGAATGTGATCGAGCTGAAGATGCCGGCGCTGCGCGAGATGCGCGAGGATATACCGGTGATCGCCAAGGGCGTGCTGGCGAGGCTGGCGGTACGCAATGGCATGGATGAGCCCAAGCTGGCGCCTGATGCACTGCAGGCGCTCAGTGCCTATGACTTCCCCGGCAATGTGCGCGAGCTGGAGAACGTGCTGGAGCGTGCGCTGGCGCTGTGCGATGGCCGCCAGATACGGGTGGCAGACCTGCAGCTGAGCCTGCGCGATGGTGATGAGGCGCTGCCGGCTGCCGCCATAGGCGACAAGTATCCGCTGCAGGACTACCTGGACCGGACCGAGCGCGAAGCCATACTGGAAGCGCTGGACAAGACCCGTTTCAACCGGACCCAGGCGGCCAAGATACTGGGCGTGACCTTTCGATCGCTGCGCTATCGGATGGAGCGCCTGGGTATCAACTAGGCGCAAGCGAGTCCCGCAAGTCGGCCGGTGCGGCCGATGCCTCCCAAGCAAAAGCCCGCTACAGAGAGCGGGCTTTTGCTTGGGTGATCAGCCAGATGCGCAGTGCTTCAGTTGGCAGGGCCGTAGCGTCGCATGGCTTCCACGGCCAAGCCGGCGCCTATGCTGCCGAACAGGTCACCTTCGACGGCACGGGCGGCGGGCAGCAGGGCGGCGATGCGGCGGCGCAGCAATGGTATGCCGCTGGAGCCGCCGGTGAAGAACACCGTGTCTATGCCCTCAGCCTGCACCCCGGCATCGCGCAGCAGGTTGGCCACGGTCCTCTCCACATCGTCCACCAGGCTGCTGGTGGCCTGCTCGAAGGTGGGGCGGTCGATATCGTGGGTCAGGCCGGTTTGCAGCCTGTCCAGCAGCAGGGTGGTGCTGGGCTGATCGGACAGGGCGATCTTGGCTTCCTCCACCCGCAGGGCCAGCCAGTGGCCGGCCCGCTGTTCGATCAGGCTCAGCAGGCGATCCAGCTTGTCCTTCTCCATGGCGTCGCGGTAGACCTCCTGCAGCTCCATCCAGATCTTGCGGGTATAGGTGAAGTTGATGGTGTGCCAGGTGGCCAGGTTGAAGTAGTAGCTCGACGGCACCTCGGCGTTGTTGCGCAGGCGCGTGCGGTAGCCCAGCAGCGGCATCAGGCCAGCCAGGCTGAGGTATTTGTCGAAGTCGGTGCCACCTATGTGCACGCCGCCGTTGGCCAGCAGATCGTCGCGCCTGTCCAACTGCCGGGTGCGCTGGGGCGACAGGCGGACCAGCGAGAAGTCCGAGGTACCGCCGCCGATATCGGCAATCAGCACCAGCTCCTCGCGGGTGATGGTTTGTTCGTAGTGGAAGGCGGCGGCAATGGGCTCGAACTGGAAGCTGACTTCCTTGAAGCCCACGGCGCGAGCGGTTTCCTCCAGGGTGCGCTGAGCTTGCTGGTCGGCGGCGGGGCTGTCGTCCACGAAATGCACGGGCCGGCCGAACACGGCCGTATCGAATTCGCGGTCGGCCGACTGCTCGGCCCGCAGCTTGAGTTCGCCGATAAAGCGCGACAGCAGCTCGCGGAAGGGCAGGGCGCGGCCCAGCACTTCGGTCTGGCCGTCGATCAGGCTGGAACCCAGCAGGCTCTTGAGCGAGCGCATCAGGCGGCCTTCGTAGCCGTCCAGGTATTCGGCCAGGCCTTGGCGGCCAAAGGCCACCGATTCTTCCTCGGCATTGAAGAACACCACTGAGGGCAGTGTCAGCTTGCCGTCTTCCAGCGCAAGCAGCGCCGATTGGCCCGGCCGCAGCCAGCCTGCGGTGGAATTGGAGGTGCCGAAGTCGATGCCGCAGGCACGGGCAGGGGAGGAATACATCGGAACGCACCTTTTTCAAGAGGGGCGCGGATGCTACGCAAGTCGCTGGAATGTGTCCAGTTTTCTTTTCTGTATCAGCGGCTTAAGCCCGCCCGGGCGAGTGCCTGGGCGGGTTTCCGGGTGATCAGGGCAGGTCGCGCTTGAAGAAATCGCGGTAGCGGTCCATCAGTTCCTCGGGGTGGCCTACGGTAATCTGCATATCGTGCAGCAGCCCGTCAGACAGCCTATACACCCAGCCATGCACGGTGACCTGCTGGCCGCGCGCCCAGGCATCCTGTACCACCGTGGTCTGCGAGGCATTCACCACCTGCTCGATCACATTGAGTTCGCACAGCTTGTCCAGGTGCAACTCGGGCGGGAACTTTTCCAGCCAGCGGCCATGTACCCGGCGCAGGTCATGGATGTGTCGCAGCCAGTTATCGGCAAGGCCCACGCGACGATCCTCCAGCGCTGCACGCACACCGCCGCAGCCATAGTGGCCGCACACGATCAGGTGCTTGACCTGCAGCATATCGACGGCGAACTGCACCGCCGACAGGCAGTTGAGGTCGGAGTGGACGATCAGGTTGGCCACATTGCGGTGGACGAAGACTTCGCCCGGCAGCAGGCCTATCAGCTCGTTCGCCGGCACGCGGCTGTCAGCGCAGCCTATCCACATGTATTCCGGCGTTTGCTGCTTGGCCAGTTGCTCGAAGAAATCGGGTACCTCGGCCTTGACCTTGTCCGCCCAGCGGCGATTGTTGGCAAACAGGTTGTCGAGATCATTGCTCATGCGTTGAAAGCTCCTCGGTTTGCGGTGAATAGGGGGTGTTCGTATGGCAGGGCGCTTAAGAGCGGCTCACAAAAACCTGCGTAGCGGTTCTGGCTAGGCTTGCGAGAGCTGGCGCTCGCAGCTGGCGCGCGCAGCAGACAGTACGCGGGTACGGCAAGCTCGCACAACAACGCCAGGAGGGCTTTATCAGCGGCTCTAAATGGGCGGTAGCTCCAGCGCGTAGTCCACCAGGGTTTCCAGCGACACCAGCTCCAGAACGTCTTCGTGGGTGGCGGCCAGCACGATGGGGGCGGCTGCGCCTTCCACCAGGGCCTCTACCCAGCGGGCGGCACAGACGCACCAGCGATCACCGGGCTTGAGTCCGGGGAACTCGAACTCGGGCCGGGGTGTGCTGAGGTCATTGCCGCGGGCCATGGAAAAAGCCAGGAACTCGCGGGTAAGCTGCACGCAGACCGTATGGCGACCGACGTCCTCGGGACTGGTATTGCAGCAACCATCGCGGAAAAAACCGGTCAGCGGCTTGAGGCTGCACGGCTCCAGCGGTAGGCCGAGCACATTGAGCGCGTTTTTCATGGGCATCCTGCGGGCTGAGATTGGCTGCGATTATGGTGGGAGCGGGGAAAAAGACAAAGTGCCATCGTGGCGCGGGCGGCCAGCGGTGATTGGGCCGGCCTTGGCGTAGAGTCTGCAGCCTTGGGGTGGGTGCCTGTCCCGCCCGATATCTAACACATTGCTCTGGCATCCCCATGTCCCTTCTGGAACACCTCACCTTGTCCGGCATTAAGCAATTGGTGGATGTCAAAACCTTTGCCCGTGGGCTCGACAACTACCATGCCGAAGCGGTGGGGCTGCTGGAGAGCGATGCGGACTTTGTCAGTGCCGTGGTGCAGGGTACGCGTCCCTACAGTACCTGCAAGAACAGGAGGGCGAGGAAGCTTGGCGCACGCTACAGGGTGGCCCAAGGTCTACCGCGCTATGGTGCCGGGCGGCTGCCATGCGCAGTACCAGCCACCCGGATGAAGCGCTGGCCCTGAATTCAAGCTGTTGCCGATCAAGGTCAACGAGGGGGGTAGCAATGCCCGTTATGAAGAAGCTGCCGAGGTCGTCCGAGCCACAGGCAAGCTGCGCACGCAGCAGGGCGAGTCTGCCAAGTTTGCTGTGGACTTGGCGTCCATACGGGCAAGCTATAAGGCCAAGCGTAAATTCATCAAGGCTTTGGCTGCGCTGGGTGGATAGGTCTGCGTGACAGGGCGGGTGCTGGTGGTAGTGAGTTTGAGGCTGGCTGCTTGACCATCATGCTGGTGCGGATGCGCAGCCATCATGGTGGGGGGGGGGGGGGGGGGCTGCTGTGAATGCCGATTAGGACAACAGGGCGGCTGCATCATTCATCGTCTTTGTCGTCATCAAATCCTCTCTTTGCATACTCACTTTCAACTAGAAACATTAATGACCCCTCATACTCAAAACTATTGGAGTACTTTGCCGCAGCATGGTACCTAGCCAGGCTTGCACTATCATCGCCGGCAATGTCTTCTGGGTCGTCAAGGGCGGCATAAGAGCGCACACAAATACCATTGACAACCTCGGTAGTGAAATACAGTGTCGAGGTTTTTCTGCGCGGCTTGCAGTAAGCAGAGCACGCAGAAATAGCTGCCATATAATCAGTAAAGGGCTGGCGGCTGCACACTTCCTCACCGTTCTTTATTATCGTTAGATAGTACATTGCACATCACTTCGAGGCGGAAATAGGTATGGTTTTTCCGTGCGCATATAAATCTTCGATGGTTTATATGCATTCGTAGAAAGTAGGATGGTTTGCAAGATTGCAAATCAGGTCTGTAAAATTTTCCGCTATCACACGGCTGCTGCCGTCATCATAATAAATCGTCTGTGAACCTGAATTGGGGCGCATGACCAGGAATCGGTAGCCGCCACAATGAAATACCGGAAGATCACCCTCTATAAACCCTTCTGGAGGTGAGAATTCGGATTCACCTTTATGCAGGTCGACCAGATCAAGCGGGTGCACAATTAAGTTGCTTACATCTGACCTTGATTTGGGGCCTAGCCAGCCGTAACCAATCTGGATGTAGAAATCCTTAAGGGTTGCAGGCAGTTCAAATCCCAATTCCAGTTCCGCTTGTGTGACATCGGTTGTCTTAACTGGGAATAATCTTTTCGCACCGGATTCGCATCCAATAAAACGCTTAAGCTCATTTAGATTGTGCAATTTTATCTGCCGTGTCAATTTTTGGTCTGGGCGTAGTGCGATGTGGTGGCTGTTGGGTGTGTACTTCTGCTGGTTGATCAGGGGGCTTGGGCGTCCTTAAGAAACGGCTTGCTTTACTCTGCCCCAAAATTCCAGAAGCACCATATTTTCTTTGTCTAGATTAAAATCTATGGCTTGCGATAAATTGTTCAATGCCGAGGACAGCTCAGAGGCATTATTTTTTACCAGTGGTGCCAGCTGATACCAAGCGAACACAAGTAGTTCCGGCCTTGTGTTGGCAATGACCTCAAAGTGTTTCAGGAGTTTCTTGTAGCCGATGGCGCTGCCTACGGATGAAATCCAGAGTCTTATTTCTGTCTCATCTTTGCGGGAAAGACCAATGTCCAGAAAGTGAGTGAATGTGTTTGTAGTACGAACAATTCGCCGACTTATTTTCAATCCCGCGAGGCGTACGTGGCGTGATTCATGAGCAAGCATTCCTTCCAGTACTGAGTTTGCCTCTGGTGGGCGGAGCATTCTTAATGCGGCTGTCAGTTGGTTGACGACCCTGTCATCAGGAAGTGCGTTTATTAAATCAAGCATGGCTCAGGTGGTGGCATTGAATTTAATGGGGTTGTTTGTGTGTAAAGCCCCTCTTGCTACGGCGATTCGGTTGCCTCGCTAGTTCGTGGTTATTTTGTTTAGAGGTTGGGCGCTACAGTCACGCTAACTGTAGCGCGTTGTGCCTTGGTTGCCTAGCGTTTGGTCGAAGAGGGGGTAGGCGGGGTCGTGCTTATCAGCGCTCCGAGCCCGCCCGCAGGGCGGGGCCTTCCTGGGCGATCGACCTTGGTCACGGGATTCACTTCAAATAAGGCAGATCCATTTCGTGTGTCAGGCATACACTTTCATAGTAGGTCTGCGCACTAGAGAGTACCTCCCTCATGTTACGGATTTGGCCTTCCACTTCATCCAGATCTCTATCCTTCAAGGCTTGCATCATCGAATCCAGCGCTTGGACGAGTGAGTTGAGGGTATCTCCTTGGCATACAACACCAGGAAATTTTCTATCTGGCAATTGCACGACAGCAAAATTGACAGGGTCACTTAGCAGTAGCGCATGCGTGTTCATGTCATCGTCGCTCATGGGGAGAGGCGGGTAAGCGCTTTGTGCGGTATCGTGCCGCTGGTACTTCGGTTGGGTGGTGTCTGTATTGCTGCATGGCGCTATGCCGGCCCTGGCATTGGGGGGATGGCTGTTCGGTGGCGTATCGGTGAGGACAGCGTGATTGGGAGCTGGAAAAACAAATGGCCCAGTCTCGCGACTGGGCCATTGCTTTGATACTTGGGGTGGATGATGGGACTCGAACCCACGACGACAGGAATCACAATCCTGGACTCTACCAACTGAGCTACATCCACCGCCGTTAAACCTGCGGCACTACCTTGGCGACATCCAACCGATCATACTGATTGGCGCGCCCGACAGGAATCGAACCTGTAACCTACGGCTTAGAAGGCCGTTGCTCTATCCGGTTGAGCTACGGGCGCCGGGCCTGGTTGATTCTACTGCCTAGTACTACTGAAAATCTTGGTCGGGGCGGTGGGATTCGAACTCACGACCACCTGGTCCCAAACCAGGTGCGCTACCAGGCTGCGCTACGCCCCGAAGAGGGCAGAATACTAAGGTGGGGCAGCACCCTTGTCAAGCTACTACTTGGGGCAAAACGCAAAAAATGCGAGAATTCAGCCCTTTGCATCAACTGGCCACCGCCGATCGGAGCACGCAATGAGCGCACAACTACTTGATGGCAAGCTGATTTCTGCTGAAATCATCGATGAAGTTCGCAGTCAGGTCGACGCCCGGGTGGCGTTGGGGCGGCGGGCGCCGGCCTTGGCCGTGGTGCTGGTGGGCGATGATCCAGCCTCCGCGGTTTATGTCAGCAACAAGAAAAAAGCCTGTGAGCGGGCCGGTTTTCGCTCGCTGTCCTATGAGTTCCCGGCCAGCCTGAGCGAGACGGATCTGCTGGCGCTGGTGGAAAAGCTCAATGCCGACCCGAGTGTGGATGGCATCCTGGTGCAGCTTCCCCTGCCCAAGCATATCGATGCCGAAAAGGTGATCGAGGCCATCAACCCCTTGAAGGATGTGGATGGCTTTCACCCCTATAACTTTGGCCGTCTGGCCTTGAAGATGCCGCTGCTGCGCCCCTGCACCCCCCATGGCGTGATGGTGATGCTGGAAAAGACGGGTGTGGACCTGGTGGGCAAGGATGCCGTGGTGGTGGGCGCCTCCAATATCGTCGGCCGCCCGGCAGCGCTGGAACTGCTGCTGGCGCGCGCTACTGTGACGGTCTGCCACAGCAAGACCCGTGACCTGGCCGACAAGGTCAGGGCGGCGGATGTGGTGGTGGCGGGGGTGGGCATACCGAATTTCGTGAAGGGCGACTGGATCAAGCCGGGCGCCATTGTGATTGATGTGGGCATCAACCGGCTGGACAATGGCAAGCTGTGCGGCGATGTGGAGTTTGAGCCGGCACGTGAGCGTGCCAGCTGGATTACCCCTGTGCCCGGCGGTGTCGGCCCCATGACCATCGCCATGCTGATGCGCAATACGCTGGACGCCAGCATCAACCTGAACCCCTGAATCGAGCCTGCCCATGCTTTACCCCCTGTTGCGTCCGCTACTGTTTGCGTTTGAGCCGGAAACCGCGCACAAGCTCACCTTTACCAGCCTGGAGGCCTTGCATGCCCTGGGCTTTGCCACGGTGCTGGGGAGCCGCGAGGAGGATCGGCCGCTGGATGTGATGGGCCTGACCTTCCCCAATCCGGTGGGCCTGGGTGCCGGCCTGGACAAGAATGGCGAACATATCGATGCGCTGGCCGACCTGGGTTTTGGCTTTATCGAGATCGGGACGGTGACGCCCAGGCCGCAGCCCGGCAATCCGCAGCCGCGTCTGTTCCGGTTGCCGGCAGCCGAGGGCATCATCAACCGCATGGGCTTCAACAATGGCGGCCTCGATACCCTGGTCAAGAATGTGGAAGCCTCGCAGTACCGGGGCATATTGGGTATCAATATCGGCAAGAACTTCGATACCCCGATAGAGCAGGCGGCCAATGACTACCTGACCTGTCTGACCCGGGTCTATCCCTATGCCAGCTATGTGACGGTGAATATCTCTTCGCCCAATACCAAGAACCTGCGGCAGCTGCAGGGGGCGGATGAGCTGGAGAAGCTGCTGTCGGCACTGAAGGACGAGCAAGCGCGGCTGACCGTGCGGCATGGCCGCTATGTGCCGCTGGCGCTGAAGATTGCGCCGGATCTGGAAGGCGAGCAGATACAGGAGATTGCCCGTTTGCTGGTGGAGTATCGCTTTGATGGGGTGATTGCCACCAACACCACGCTGTCGCGGGTGGGGGTTGAGCATCTGGCCCATGGCAAGGAGACCGGCGGCTTGTCTGGCACGCCGGTACGGGCCAAGTCCACCGCCGTGATACGGGCGCTGGCTACCGCCTTGAACGGCCGCGTACCTATCATCGGTGTGGGCGGCATACTGGAAGGTAGCCATGCCGCCGAGAAGATGGAGGCGGGTGCCTCGCTGGTGCAGATCTATAGCGGCCTGATCTACCGTGGCCCGGCCCTGGTGGCCGAGAGCATACGCGCCATCCGCGCGCGCAAGGGCTGAGGCATGGCTGCGCAGACCTTGCCGCGAGACTGGCAGCTGCAGGACGGCACGATACGGCTGCGGCCTTTCCGCTTTGACGATGTGGTGCCGTTCCATGCCATGGTGGATGTGTCGCGCGAGGTGGTAGGCCGCTGGCTGGCCTGGTGCAATGCGGATTACGACATGGCGGCGGCGGAGCAATGGGTGGCACGCTGCATACAGGATTGGCCATCTGGCCAGAAGTACGCCTGCGTGATCGAGGATGTCCGCGACGGCAGCCTGCTGGGGGGCATAGGGCTGATGATAGAGAACAGCCCGCTGACCCACCATGCCAACCTGGGTTACTGGCTGCGCAGCGACTGCCATGGCCGCGGGGTCATGACCCGTGCCGCGCGCATGCTGGCCGAATTCGGCCTGCGCGAGCTGGGCCTGCCACGGGTACATATCTATGCCCTGGCCGACAATATCGCCAGCCGGCGGGTGGCCGAGAAGGCGGGCTTCCAGTTTGAGGGCGTGTTGCGCCGCTACTGCAAGCGGCCTGATGGCTCGGCCAGCGATAGTGCCTGGTACTCGCTGATTGCCGAGGATCTGCAGTGAACCTGACCCTGGTCGAGCGCATTGATGCGGTTTTGCCGCAGACCCAGTGCACGCAATGTGGCTACCCCGACTGCCATCGCTATGCCGAGGCCATCGCGGCGGAGGAGGCGGGTATAGACCAATGCCCGCCCGGCGGCGAGGAGGGGGTGGCGCTGCTGGCGGGCTTGACCGGGCTGCCGCTGGTGCCGCTTAATCCCATACACGGCGAGACCAAGCCGTTTGCGCTGGCGCTGATAGATGAAACCCATTGCATAGGCTGCACCCTGTGCATCCAGGCCTGCCCGGTGGATGCCATACTCGGCGCGGCCAAGCTGATGCATACGGTGCTGGTGGACGAGTGTACTGGCTGCGAGCTGTGCATTGCGCCGTGCCCGGTGGATTGCATCAGCATGGTGCCGGCCATGCGCCCTGCCGCCACGGCGGCGCGGGAGGCGCAGGCGGGGCATTGGCGTGCGCGCCATCGTTTTCATCTGGCGCGGGTGGCCCGCGACAAACGTGAGCGGGCGGACAGGCTGGCGGCCAAGGCGCTGGCCAAGCGCGATGACCCGTATTTTGCCGATGCGGCCAAGCAGGCGAAGATTGCTGCGGCCCTGGACAAGGCGGCGAGCCGACAAGCGGCCGATCTGGCCGCCCCAGCGCTAGACCCGGCGGCGGCGCGCCGTGCCAAACTTGAGGCCATCATGGCTAAGGCCGCCGCCAGGTTGGCGCCGCCCGGCAAAAACGGAGATGAATCGCAATGAATATGGGTATCTGGGGGGCGGCAGGCTTTACCGTCCTGTTTCTCGTCCTGTTGTTTTACGGCTATAACTCGCTGGCTTTGCTGCTCTTGCTGCTGCTGCCACTGCTGCTGGCCGTGCTCGGTGTCAGGCATATGCGGCACAAGCGCGAGCTGGCGCAAATGCGCGAGGCGGAGGTCTGGCAGACCGTCATGGTGCTGCCAGAGAAAAAAGACAAAAAGCCGCAATAGCCCGGCACGGGTTGGCGGACGACCTATACGTGGATCATGAAGCTCAATACCCGACTGCATAACCGCATCCGCTTCAAGACCTGGGTCAAGGTTGTCCCCAGGCAAGGCCCTGGCCTGTTGGGGAATATCGAGGATATTTCCAGTGCCGGCCTTGGTATCGAGCATGACCGCATGATCGCTACGGGCGGTGACTGCCATGTCTATTTCATGCTGCCGCTGGATGGCCGCGAGAATATCGTGCAGGCCCATTGCCGCATTGCCAGTTGCCGGCCGATAGAGGGCAACCGCTATCACGTGGGCCTGGCCTTCGTCGATTTTGTGTCTGACCCGCGCGCCACCGCGACCCTGATCGAATCTTTTATCCGCCACGTTGAGCAGACCGCGTAGCCACGCCGCCGGAAATCACACCTTGAACAAAGACAGTCGCCGCGCCTTTTTTGAGCGCCTGCGCGCGCAGAACCCTGAGCCCCGCACCGAACTGGAATACAGCAGCCCGTTTGAGCTGCTGGTGGCCGTGGTGTTGTCGGCCCAGGCGACCGACGTGGGCGTCAACAAGGCCACCCGCAAGCTGTACCCGGTGGCCAATACACCGGCTGCCATTTATGCGCTGGGGCAGGATGGGCTGGAGCGATATATCCAGACCATAGGCCTGTATCGCAGCAAGGCCAAGCATGTGATTGCGTTATGCCGCATGCTGATGGAGCTGCATGATGGCGAGGTGCCGCAGACCCGCGAGGCGCTGGAGGCGCTGCCGGGGGTGGGCCGCAAGACGGCCAATGTGGTGTTGAACACGGCGTTTGGCCAGCCTGCCATGGCGGTTGATACCCATATATTCCGGGTGTCCAACCGTACCGGGCTGGCGCCGGGCAAGGATGTGCGGGCGGTGGAGGACAAGCTGGTGAAGGTGATACCCCGCGAGTTCATGCTGGATGCGCACCATTGGCTGATACTGCACGGGCGTTATGTCTGCAAGGCGCGCAAGCCGGATTGCCCAGTGTGCATCGTGCGCGACCTGTGCGATTACCGGGGCAAGAGCGAGTGAAGACCTACGGCGGTGCTTGCCAATGCGGGGCGGTGGCCTACCGCGTCAGCGGCGAAGCGCTGACCTTGTTTGCCTGCCACTGCACCGATTGCCAGCGACAATCTGCCAGTGCATTCGGCATGGCCTTGTGGCTGCGGGGGGTGGAACTGACACTGCTGCGCGGCAGCCTGGCCAGCTGGACGCGTGATCTGCCCTCGGGTGGGCAGATGGCATGCCGCTTCTGTCCGGTTTGCGGTAGCCGCTTGTTCCATCAAGTAGTCGGCAGCGAGATACTGAGCATCAAGCCCGGTAGTCTGGACGACAGCACCGGCTTGCAGCCGGTTGGCCATATCTGGACCGACAGTGCCCAGCCCTGGTTGCGGCCCGCATTGCAGGGGCTGTGCTACCCCGGCAACCCCGACGGCTTTGGTGAACTGATGGAGGCCTGGCACCATGAAGATAGACGCTGACGGCTGGCTGGATGGCGTGCGGCGCATTGTGTCGCCCAACCAGGACGCACGGGCTGAGGGCATGGCCGTCGATATGGTGGTGATCCACTCGATCAGCCTGCCGCCTGGCAAGTTTGGCGGAGACGGCCCGATACGGTTGTTTACCAATACCTGTGATCCGGCTGAACATGCCTGCTTCGAAGAGCTGCAGCATGTACGGGTCTCCTCGCATTTCTTTGTCCGCCGCGATGGCGAGATCATCCAGTTTGTACCTTGCCTTGCGCGTGCCTGGCATGCCGGGGTGTCGCGCTGGCAGGGGCGCGAACGCTGCAATGATTTCTCCATCGGCATCGAGCTGGAGGGAGGCGACGCCTGGCCCTATGAGGCAGCCCAGTACGACGCGCTGGATGAACTGCTGGCGGCCCTGGCCGAGGCTTATCCCATACGGCACCTGCTGGGGCATTGCCATATTGCCCCTGAGCGCAAGACCGATCCTGGTCCTTATTTTGACTGGGGGCGCTACCCGGCCACCTTCCAGGCGGGGCGGGATGTACCGGGCTAGGTGGCAAAACCGGCAAGCTAGTGTGGCGAAGGCTGCACCATTCGGCGGCATTATCCTTATTGCAGCGCACCATGCTGGCGCGGCAGGTCTATAATCCGCCGCCATCAGGGCGCATGCCGTCACGCCTGCTCGCTTTGCAATGCAAGCTCGTGTGGTTGGACCCGCCCCTTACCTTGTTCGCTGCATAGAAAGCTGACATGAGCGCCACGCAAGACCCACAAGATCCTAAGAAGATTGCTGCCCTGACGCTGACCGCCCTTGGGGTGGTTTACGGCGATATCGGCACCAGCCCGCTCTACGCCTTTGCCGAGTGCTTCAGTCCGCACCATGGGCTGGTGCCCAATCCGGCCAATGTGCTGGGCATCCTGTCGCTGATCACCTGGGCGCTGCTGCTGGTGATCTCGTTCAAGTACGTGCTGTTCATGCTGCGCGCCGACAACAATGGCGAAGGCGGCATCCTGGCGCTGATGGCCCTGGCCTTGCGCAATACCCAGCGCAAGCGCGGCCAGTTCTCCATCTTTATCCTGCTGGGCATAGCCGGCGCTGCACTGTTCTATGGCGATGGTGTGCTGACGCCTGCGGTATCGGTGCTGTCTGCGGTGGAGGGGCTCAAGGTCATCGATCCCGCGTTTGAGCGCTTTGTGCTGCCGTTGACCGTGGTCATCATCATCGTGCTGTTTGCCGTCCAGCGGCACGGAACGGCTGGCGTGGGCAAGTTCTTCGGCCCGGTGGTGGTGCTCTGGTTTTTGTCGCTGGCGGTGCTGGGCATAGGCGGCATCCTGCGCGACCCCAGCGTGTTGAAGGCCCTGTCGCCGTATTACGCGATCCAGTTTTTTGCAGCCCAGCCTTTGTTGGCGTTCCTGTCGCTGGGTGCCGTGGTGCTGGTGGTGACGGGCGGCGAGGCCATCTATGCCGACATGGGCCATTTTGGCCGCAAGCCCATACAGTACGGCTGGTTTGGCGTGGTGCTGCCGGCACTGCTGCTCAACTACTACGGCCAGGGGGCGCTGGCGCTGCATGACCCCAGTACCGTCGGCCAGGCCTTCTTCCTGTTGGCGCCCAAAGGCATGATCTTGCCGCTGGTGATACTGGCTACCGGCGCCACGGTGATCGCCTCGCAGGCACTGATCTCCGGGGTGTTCTCCATAACCCGCCAGGCCATACAGCTGGGCTATATGCCGCGTATGAACATCGAGCACACCTCCGATAGCGAGATCGGCCAGATATACATCCCCGGTGTGAACTGGGCGCTGTGCGTGGCCGTGTTGCTGCTGGTTTTCAGCTTCAAGACCTCGGCCAACATTTTGCCGGCCTATGGTTTTGCCATTTGCGGCATCATGATCATGACCACCGCCACGGCGTTTGTGGCGCTCAAGCAGGTGAACAACCCTGGCCGCACCCGCGCCATACGGGTGCTGCTGGTGGCATTTGCCGTCATCGACATTGCCCTGCTGGCGGCCAATGTGCCCAAGATACCTACCGGGGGCTGGTTCCCCATGGCAGTAGGACTGGTCATGCTGGTGATGATGTTTACCTGGAAGCGTGGCCGGCGTCAGTTGTTCCACCGCATACACGATGGCGAGCTGCCGCTGGAAATGTTCGTACAGAGCATAGAGGCCAGCCCGCCGCACCGGGTGGAGGGGACGGCCATCTTCATGACCGGCAGCGCCGATACCACGCCACATGCCCTGCTGCATAACCTCAAGCACAACAAGGTGCTGCACGAGCAGGTGATCTTCCTCACCATAGGCTCTACCGATGTGCCCAAGGTGGCGGACAAGGACAGGCTCAAGGTGACGCGGTTGTCGGAGTCGTTCTGGCAGATCGTGGCGACCTATGGCTTTACCGAAGACCCTTCGGTGCCTGAGATACTGGTGCTGGCGGAGCGCGACCATGGCCTGGTCTGCGACGAGATGACCACCTCCTACTTCCTCTCGCGCGAGACCATTATCTGCGATCGCCATCCGGCCAAGCGCTACGATATGTCCTGGCCCCAGCTCAAGGTGTTTACCTGGATGCAGCGCAATGCCTCCCGCCCCACCGATTTCTACAAGATTCCGGCCAACCGGGTGGTGGAGATGGGGACGCAGGTCGAGATGTAGCGACCGGCAAAATGCAAAAAGCCGGATCAGTGATCCGGCTTCTTGCATTTCTGGGCTTATCGCTCAGGCCAGCAGGGACAGCAGCTTGTCGAAGGCTTCGTCGAACAGCTTGAGGCCATCTGCCTGCAATTGCGCCGAGACAGCATCCATGTCCACGCCCAGTTCCGCCAGCTGCGCCAGCACTGCGGCTGCCTGCTCGTGGTCTTCCAGCAGCCGTGGCTGGGCCTTGCCGTGGTCGCGGAAGGCGACCAGGGTGGCGTCGGGCAGGGTGTTGACGGTGTCGGGGCCGATCAGCTCATCGACATAGAGGGTGTCGGGATAGGCGGGATTCTTGGTGCCGGTACTGGCCCACAGCAGGCGCTGCATGTGGGCGCCTGCGGCACGCAGGTCGGCGCATTCGGGGCCGTGCCAGCGGGCTTGCCAGCGGGCATAGGCCTGCCGCACGACCGACACGGCGACCTTGCCCTTGAGCGCCTGGCCGGCCTGTCCCAGACCATCGAGCCTGGCGTCCACCAGGGTGTCGACGCGGGACAGGAACAGGCTGGCCACCGAGCGCAGCTGGGACACGCTGCCGCCGCTGGCAAGACGCTGGCGCAGGCCGGCGACATAGGCATCGAACACGGCGTCGCAGTGCTGCTGGCCAAACATCAGGGTGACGTTGACATTGATGCCGGCGGCAATGGCGGCGGTAAACGCAGGCAGGCTCTCGGCCGTGGCCGGTATCTTGATCATGGCATTGGGGCGGTCTATTGCCGCCCACAGGCGCTGGGCAGCGGCCAGGGTGCCAGCGCCATCGCGGGCCAGGTAGGGCGAGACCTCCAGGCTGACATAGCCATCCAGGCCGGCGGATTCACGATAGCTGGCGGCAAACTGGTCGCAGGCCCCCTGCACATCGGGCACGGCCAGGGCCTCGAAGCGTTGCTCGGCGCTCAGCGGCCGGGCTTTCAGGCGCGCCAAGTCGTCGCCGTAGCCGGCACCGGAGGAAATGGATTTCTGGAAGATGGCCGGATTGGAGGTTACGCCGGCCAGTCCGTCTTCGGTGATCAGTTTCTGTAGCGGACCGGCCAGCAGTTCGCGGGAGAGGTTGTCCAGCCAGATGCGCTGGCCCAGGGATTTGGCGACAAGCAGGGGGTTCATGGCAACGCTTTGCAGGTGGAACAAAGAGGCCCATCTTAGGGTAGACCGTGAGCCCTGGGCAACAGGTCGCCTAGTTATGAACTCGAGTCATTGATGGAGGATAAGGTGCAAAGCAGGCGCCAGGGCAACCCTGGCGCTGGATGTCAGTGCAGTCTGAACCTAAAGGCTCCCCCTGTTTTAGTCCACTCCCCACGCCCTCGCCGCCGCGAGGGGGCCTCGCTGGCGCTCGTGATCATTCTGAATGGGCTTCAGCTCTTGCTTTGGGTTCAGTCATTGATGGGTGTAACGCCTGCACAGGCGCCTTACTCGCCTTGCCGCAGGACCAGCACCACTACTTGCTGCTCAGCAGCAACTCCTGGGGCTCCAGCACCCGGTTGGCGGGAAAGCGGATACGGAAGCAACTGCCCTTGCCTAACTCGCTGCTCACTTCGAGCTTGGCCTGGTGGCGCTGGGCGATATGCTTGACGATGGCCAAGCCCAGGCCGGTACCGCCGGTGGAGCGGGAGCGGCCGCGATCGACCCGGTAGAAGCGCTCGGTCAGGCGGGGGATGTGCTGGGCTTCGACGCCCAGGCCGGTATCTTCCACGGCGAACACCCCGCAGCCGTCTTCTAGCCGCCACTTCAGCCTGATCTGGCCGCCTTCGGGGGTATAGCGCACGGCATTGCTGACCAGGTTGCCAAAGGCGCTGTGCAGCTCGTCGTAATTGCCGCGCAGGCCGGCTTCGCTGAGTACTTCCACGCACACCTGGTGGCGGCCCTTGGACAGGCCCTCGGCTTCGGCAGCCAGTATCTGCGCCAGCTGCACTGCATCGACCCTGTCCTCGCGGCCTTCGGCACCGCTTTCCAGCCGCGACAGCGTCAGCAGGTCTTCCACCAGCCGCTGCATGCGGCCAGTCTGGTCGAACATCATTTTCAGCTGCGACTGGCGGGTGGCGACATCCATGTCGGGCATGTCGATCAGTGTTTCGAGGAAGCCGCCTACCACGGTCAGCGGCGTGCGCAGCTCGTGCGAGACATTGGCGACAAAGTCGCGGTGCACGGTCTGCACTCGCTCCAGTTGGGTGATGTCGCGAGTCAGCAGCAGCTTGCGGGTGCTGTCGAAGGGCACCAGTTGCACGCTGAGTATGGTGTCGCTGCCGGCCACGTTGCGGAGGATGACAGGCTGGCTGTAATCCTGGGTGGTGAGGTAGTGCTGGAAGGCGGGCAGGCGCACCAGATAGGCCACATGCTGGCCCAGGTCTTTCTTGCGATCCAGCCCCAGGTGCTGCATGGAGCGCGGGTTGCACCATTCGATGCGGTCATTGCTGTCCAGCACCACCACGCCCTCGGGCATGGCTTCGCCAGCGGCCACAAAGCGATCGAGGGCGGCGGAGAGTTTGCGCTGGCTCTTGCCCTGCGCCCGCACCATGCGGTACAGCCGGCTGTAGACGCCTTCCCAGGCGCCGTAGCTTTCCGGGACGGTATCGGGAGTGGGGTCGTTGAGCCAGCGGCCCAGCCGATCCAGGTTGTAGAGGTGATAGCCCAGCAGGGCCAGCAGGCTGCCCGACAGCACGGCCAGCGATATCCGCCAACCGACAATGGGCTGCAGCAGCAGGGCCAGGAAGATTGCGCCTAACAGCAGCGCGGCAGTACGCCACCAGAACATGAAGTCAGTCCGTTCAGAAAAACGCAGTAGGCACGGCGGCCTGATAGCCTCGCCGTGCCGCGACCACTATCGGCTTGCGCCGAGTTTAGAGCGGCGAACAAAACCCAGCGTAGCGGTTCTGGCTAGGCGTGCGAGCGATGGCAGTACATGGGTACGGCAAGCTCGCACAACAACGCCAGAAGGGTTTTGTTAGCGGCTCTTACAGGGCGGAGAGCCGGTAGCCCGTGCCACGTACGGTCTGGATCAGTGCATCGTGCCGGGTTGCTTCCAGCGCCGAGCGCAAGCGGCGGATATGCACATCCACCGTGCGTTCTTCCACGAATACATGGTCGCCCCATACATGATCCAGCAATTGGGCGCGGGAATGCACGCGCTCTGGGTGGGTCATGAAAAAGTGCAGCAGGCGGAACTCGGTGGGGCCCAGGTCTATGGGCTGACCGTTGCCGTTTACGCGGTGGGTGGCAGGGTCCAGCGACAGGCCCTTGACCTCGACCAGGTCGTCGGTCATCTGCGGCGCGCGGCGGCGCAGTACCGCCTTGATACGGGCCTGCAGCTCGCGGGGGCTGAAGGGCTTGGTGATGTAGTCGTCGGCCCCAGTCTCCAGGCCGTTGATCTTGTCGGTCTCTTCCGAGCGGGCGGTCAGCATGATGACCGGTACCTGGCGGGTGCGCTCGTCGCTACGAATCTTCTTGGCGAACTCGATGCCGGACATGCCGGGCAGCATCCAGTCCAGCAAGATCAGGTCGGGCAGGGCGTTCCTCACCACGCTCATGCCGGCCTCGGCGGAATCGGCGCGCAGGACGTGGTGTCCGGCCTGTTGCAGATTAAAGGCGATCAGTTCCTGGATGGCGGGTTCATCTTCGACGAGCAGAATATTGGCTGGCATCTTGGGTAGGCTCTGTTGTGCTCTGGATTGAGGAGTTGTTGCGAGCTTAAGTAACCAGCGTGACGGAAATATTACAAGTCATCAGATTATAATGCGCTGCCTTGCCCCATGCCTGGGATATACCCATACCCGGCAGGCGGCCCAACGCGGTATCATAGCGAGTTGACGTCTACATGATATCGCTTCCCCATGGCTGGCCTGCGCCCCGATAGCCCCATTCCTACCGAACTTACCCTGCATGCGGCCAGCCGTGTGCTGGAGGTCGCGTTCGACGATGGTGCGTGCTATCAGCTGCCTTGCGAATACCTGCGGGTGTTTAGCCCATCGGCCGAGGTGCGTGGCCATGGCGGGCCGATGCAGACCGTGCCGGGCAAGCGCCTGGTGGCGATACGCGGCATTGAACCGGTTGGCCACTATGCCGTGAAGCTGGTGTTTGACGATGGCCATGACAGTGGCCTGTATGGCTGGGATACGCTGTACGAGCTGGGTCGCGATCAGGCGGCCAACTGGAACGACTACCTGCAAAGGCTGGCGCTTGCCGGCCTCTCTCGAGACCCCGTATGAGCGAAGACCAAACCACCCATTTTGGCTACAAGACCGTTGCCGAATCGCAGAAGGCCCAGAAAGTGGCCGAGGTCTTCCACTCCGTGGCCAAGAAATACGATGTGATGAACGACCTGATGTCTGGTGGTCTGCACCGGGTATGGAAGGCCTTCACCATTGCCCAGAGCGGTGTGCGCGAGGGCGGCAGGGTGCTGGATATCGCTGGCGGCACCGGTGACCTGTCGCTGGCTTTTCTCAAACGGGTGGGCAAGAGTGGCCAGGTCTGGCTGACCGACATCAACAGCTCCATGCTGACCGTGGGGCGCGACCGCCTGCTGGACAAGGGTTACTTGAACCCGGTGGCCCAGTGCGATGCGGAGAAGCTGCCCTTTCCGGCGAACTATTTTGATTGCGTTACCGTGGCTTTCGGACTGCGCAACATGACCCACAAGGATGCCGCGCTGGCCGAGATGCTGCGCGTGCTGAAGCCCGGCGGCCGTCTGCTGGTGCTGGAGTTCTCCAAGGTGGCCAAGCCGCTGGCGCCGCTGTATGACCTGTATTCCTTCAAGCTGCTGCCCAAGATGGGCGAGCTGGTGGCCAACGATGCGGCCAGCTACCAGTATCTGGCGGAGTCCATACGCATGCATCCAGGCCAGGAAGAACTGGCGCAGATGATGCGCGACGTGGGCTTTGCCAAGGTGGACTACTTCAACCTGACCGCCGGTGTGGTGGCGCTGCACAAAGGCTTCAAACTCTGATGGCCGTGCATTGCCCCGGTTGCCGCGCACCGATGACAGCGGCCCACTATGCCCGCCGCCAGGGCGGCACCGTGGAATTGGACTTCTGCTTCAGCTGCCAGCTGATCTGGCTGGACCAGCACGAGAGCGCCCAGCTGGCGCCCCAGGCAGTGGTGCAACTGTTCGAACTGTTGCATGTCCATAAGGAAGAAGGCCGTTACGGCCTGCCTGACAAGTTCAACTGCGTACGCTGTGGCGTTGCAATGCAGCTGACCCACGATGCTGTCCGCAACAACCGCTTTGTCTACCACCGCTGCAGCGCGGGACATGGCCGATTGATCGGGTTCTGGCATTTTCTGCGCGAGAAGCAGTTTGTCCGCGACCTGAGCGCGCCGGAGCGGCAGGCATTGGCGGTGACCGTGGCCCAGGTCAAATGCACGGGCTGTGGCGCACCGGTTGATATCCGCAAGGACGATGCCTGCGGCTACTGCCGTGCGCCGGTAGCGGTGCTGGACAAGGAGGCGGTGGCCAAGGCGCTGGAAGGCTATCGTGCCGTGCCCATACCGCAAGCGGCTCCCACTCCGGCCGCGAGACCGGCGCCAGCGCCGGCTCAGGCGGGCAACGGCAGCGGCAACCTGATTGATGCGATCGATCTGGTGGGAACCGGGCTTGCCGTGGTGCTGGCTTTACTGGACTAATAGCGGCATGGTGGACGCCATGCAGCAAAACGGCCGGAGGTGGAAACTTGGCCGATACTCGATAACTTGATTTATTGACTTGCTGGGAACGTTAAAAATGAGCATCGGTTTGTTTATCGACGGCGCCTATGCCTATAAGGCATTCGGCCGGGAAAAGATCAACTACCTGGAATTGCGCAAGCTGATAGAAGAGGAACTGGGTGACCAGGTGGATGAAGGCTATTTCTTCAATGCCGACGACAACCAGTCCATGTCTTCCAAGCTGCACAATGCCTTGTCGTTTCCCTATCCCAAGGGCCCTGGCCTGCGGGTGAAGAACTACTGGCTGCAGAAAAAGCAGCTGTACTGGCCCAACCACCTTGGCGGTGGCCCGGTGGTGCACCCCGAGCAGACGCACGTCACCTACGAGATCACCACCCAAAAGGCGGTCGACGTGGGCCTGGTCTATCACATGACCCGTTCCTTCCATAAGCGCAAATGGACAAAGCTGGCCCTGTTTGCCGGCGATGGCGATTTCCATGAGCCGGTGCAGAACCTGGTGGAGTACGAGAACGTCGATCTCTACCTGATCGGTTCGCTCAACAGCATCGCCGATGTGCTGCGGCCCTATGCCCGCCGCATCATCGAGGTGGATACCGACCCGGTGAAGAGCCGTCTGCGTTTTGTTGACCGTTGGCGCGAGCCCAACGAGCGCTACAACGACGAACAGCCGGTCTGATCCATGCTGCGGCTGGCCTTGCTCAATCACCTGCTGAACCAGCGGGCAGACCTGCGGGGTGAGTTGCGCCACCATGCCGGACAGGTGGTCGCCATCAGCGTGCCGCCTTTCCGCCTGGTGTTTGTCATTGGTGACGACGGCTATCTGCTGGCCAGCGAGGCACCCCCTCACGCCAGTATCTCTATAGCCCCCTGGCTGCTGCCCCGCCTGGCCTTGCGCGACCCTGCCGCCGAACGTGAGCTGCAACTGGCCGGCGACAGCCAGTTGGCGGCCACGGTAGGCCGGGTACTGCAGGCGCTGGATTGGGATGCGGAGGCGGATCTAGCGCGGGTGGTCGGTGACATACCGGCGCACCGGATGGCTACTTGGGCACGCGAGCTGGTGGGCGACCCCCGCCGCATTGCCCGCAACCTGGCCGAAGCCACCCAGGAATACCTGCAGGAAGAAGCACGGCTGCTGGCTACCCGGCCGGCCACGGCGCATTTCGTGGCGCAGGTGGATACCCTGCGTGACGATGTGGCCAGGCTGGAGAAGCGGCTGCAGCGGCTGGAACGACCCACCACGCCACCCGAGATGCCATGAGCGAGCTATTGTTCCGTACCGACGCCTATCTACGCCTGTGCACGGCCACTGTCACGGCGGTGGACGAGCAGGGGCTGCAGTTTGACCGCACCGTATTCTACCCCAACGGCGGCGGCCAGCCTGGCGATAGCGGCCAGTTGCTGCGACAGGATGGCAGCACTGTCGTCATCAGCAATACGGTGAAGGGGGCGACGGCTGATGCCGTGCTGCACCTGCCCGCCGAGGGCAGCAGCCTGCCGCAGGTGGGTGAGGAAGTGACCCTGGTACTGGATTGGGATCGCCGCTACGCCCATATGCGCTACCACACCGCCCTGCACCTGCTGTGCAAGGTGGTGGCGGCGCCGGTTACTGGCGGCCAGGTGGCGGCGGACAAGGCTAGGCTGGATTTCGCGGTGGAGATGGATGCACTGGACAAGGAGGCCATCGAAGCAGGCCTCAATGCCCTGGTAGCGGCGGCGCAGCCGGTGACTGCCCGCTGGGTGGACGAGGCCGAGCTGGATGCCAATCCCGAGCTGGTCAAGACCATGTCGGTATCGCCCCCGCGTGGCACGGGCACGGTCAGGCTGATCGAGGTGACCGGCACCGACCTGCAGCCCTGTGGTGGTACCCATGTGCACAATACGGCCGAGGTAGGCCGCCTGGTGGTGCAGAAGATCCGCAGCGAAGGCAAGCAGAACAAGCGCATCATCATCGCCTTCGCCTCCTAACACTCAGCAGGCGGGTACTGCCCCGTCCCATTCATGTTCCTTCTGCGCCTCTTCAAGATCATCCGTATCGTCTTTGCCTATGGCCTGGATGAGTTCATCCTCGGCCACGAGCGCGTGCGTGGGCTGGAGGCACTGGTCAGGCTGGTGTTGTTCTGGCGCCGGCTGGATGCCCCGCGCGCGGTCCGTTTGCGCCGCGCACTGGAGCGGCTGGGGCCTATCTTCGTCAAATTCGGCCAGGTGCTGTCCACCCGGCGCGATCTGCTGCCGCCCGATCTGGCCGACGAACTGGCCCGGCTGCAGGACAAGGTCAAGCCTTTCGACAACCGGCTGGCCGAGCAGGTCATTACCGAGGCGCTGGGCTGCCAGCTGGAGCAGGTGTTCCGCCGTTTCGACGCCAGCCCGGTGGCGTCGGCCTCGGTCGCCCAGGTGCACTATGCCGAGCTGCATGATGGCCGGCGGGTGGCGGTGAAGGTATTGCGTCCCGGCATCCTGCCGGTGATCGAATCCGACCTGGCCCTGCTCAAGGTCATGGCCTGGCTGGTGGAAAAGCTGTTTGCCGATGGCAAGCGGCTCAAGCCCCGCCAGGTTGTGGCCGAATTTGATCGCTATCTGCATGATGAACTGGATCTGCAGCGCGAAGCCGCCAATGCCAGCCAGCTCAGGCGCAATTTCCTCAATAGCGACAAGCTGATCGTGCCTGAGGTGTTCTGGGATTACACCAGTCGCAATGTCATGGTGCTGGAATGGATGGACGGCACGCCCATCTCGCAGATCGAAGCCATGCAGGCCGCCGGCATAGACCTGAAAAAACTGTCGCGCTTCGGGGTGGAGATATTCTTTACCCAGGTGTTCCGCGATGGTTTCTTCCATGCCGACATGCACCCCGGCAATATCTTTGTGGCGCCGGACAATCGCTATATCGCTCTGGACTTCGGCATAGTCGGCAGCCTGTCCGACAACGACAGGCGCTACCTGGCCATCAATTTCCTGGCCTTTTTCCAGCGCGACTACAAGCGGGTGGCGACTGCCCATATCGAATCGGGCTGGGTGCCCAAGGACACCCGCGCCGAGGAGCTGGAGGCGGCCATACGGACCGTCTGCGAACCCATATTCGACAAGCCGCTGGCCGAGATATCGCTGGGCCAGATACTGCTGAGGCTGTTCGAGACCTCCCGCCGCTTCAATGTGGAAATCCAGCCGCAGCTGGTTTTGTTGCAAAAAACCCTACTCAATATCGAAGGCCTGGGCCGCCAGCTCGACCCCCAGTTGGACCTGTGGGCCACCGCGCAACCCTTTCTGCAGCGCTGGATGAACGAGCAGGTGGGTTGGCGTGCGCTGTTGCGCCAGATCAAGAACGAAGCGCCTTATTGGGCGGAAACTTTGCCTGCGCTGCCGCGAGCCATTGCCAACCTTGCCGACCCGGCACGGCAGACTAAGCTGATTGAAGTGACTGAGCATTTGCTCGAAAGCCAGCGCCAGCGCAATGAGTGGCTGGCCACCATCGCCGGCCTGCTGGCGGCGCTGCTGGTGATACTGGCACTGGTACTACGCTAGCCCGGCAGGCGCTCCGGGAGGCGAGGCAGAACATGCGCCCTTCCTTCAACTCCCGGAGACTGCACGTGCGAACCTTCAAGCCCCTAGCCCTTGCCGTAACATCCGCGCTGGCCGTCACGGCCTGGGCGGATGAGTCCAGCTTCAGTGTTTCCGGTTTTGGCACGGTCAGTGCCGTCAAGACCGATACCAACGATGCCCAGTTCCGCTCGGGTACCCGCCAGCCCAACGGGGCGGACCGCTCCGTCAATTTTGGTGTCGATACCAAATTGGGGGTGCAAGTGGTCGGCAAGATGAACGAACAGTTCTCTGCCACCGTGCAGGTGCTGTCGCAGAAGAACCGCGACGGCAACTTCAAGCCCGATGCCGAGTGGGCCTTCCTCAAATACAACATCACCCCCGATCTGTCCGTGCGCGGCGGCCGCATGGGTCTGCCCATTTTCCTGATATCGGACTACCGCAACGTGGGCTACGCCAACACCTGGGCGCGGCCACCGGTGGATGTGTACGCGCAGGTTGCCGGTGCCTCGTACGGCGGCCTGGACCTGATCTGGAAAATGTCGCTGGGCGACAATACCCTGACGGTGCAGCCCTATGCCGGTGAGTCCAAGTCGGAGCTGCCCAGTGGCTTTGATTTCCATTTCAAGAAATTGCTGGGGGTGAATGCCACCTATGAAATGGGCTCATGGCTGTTCCGCGCCGGCTATGTGGGCACGGATATCACCGCCACCAGTCCTGGGCTGACCACCCTGATTGCCACCATGCGCGGCGTGGCGGCCAATCCGGCATTGCCGGCCTCGGTGCGTGACCCCTGGGGCAAAGCCACCAGCGAGCTGGAGATCAAGAAAAAGAAAGCTTCGTTTGCGGGCCTGGGCGCCATCTACGACGACGGCCAACTGGTGTTCCAGGGCGAATACACCCAGCGCCGCACCGATAGCCTGGTAGAGGATACTGATGGCTGGTACACCACCCTGGGCTACCGGTTCGGTGACATCATGCCTTATGTCAGCTACGCCGATGTCCGCACTGACCTGAACCATGCCGCAGACAACCTGCCCACCCCCACTGCCAGCCTGGCTGGGTTGAAGGCTGCCATCATCGATACCAAGGCCGGGGCCGATCAGAGCACCACGACCTTGGGTGTGCGCTGGAACGCCTGGAAGAACGTGGCGCTCAAAGCCCAGTTTGACCGGGTGGAGACGGAGGTGGGCAAGGATCATTTCTTTGCTGCTGCCAAGCCTGGTTTTGCCGGTAAATCGGTGAATGTCTACACCGTTGCTGTCGATTTTGTTTTCTAAAGGGGGACGACCATGAAAATCAGTCATTTCGTGCTGGTCACCCTGCTGACCGCGGCGGCACAGGCGGATGTGGCCGTGGTGGTCAATCCCAAGGCGGCGGTGGATAGCTTGTCGGCCGAGCAGGTGGCCAACCTGTTCCTGGGCAAGGCCAATAGCTTTCCCGGTGGCGGGGCGGCCACGCCGGTGGAGCAGACCGATGGTGCCACCCGCGCCGAATTCAGTACCAAGGTGCTGAAGAAGGACTCGGCAGGAGTGAAGGCACACTGGGCCAAGATGCAGTTCACCGGCAAGGGTACGCCGCCCAAGGAGCTGGGCGGCAGCGCCGAGGTAAAGAAGTTTGTGGCGGGCAATCCCAATGCCGTCGGTTATGTCGACAAGGCTTCGGTGGATGGTACGGTCAAGGTGGTCGGCAGCTTCTGAAGCCTGCGGGCAATCGCCTGGCCAAGCCAATGCTGCTGTTGTGGTGCAATGAAACGGGCGCTTTGGGCGCCCGTTTTCATGTGCTGGCGCGGTGTCGTGGGTCTGCCGGAGGTGAGGCAACACATGCCGATAGCATCAATCGGGCAACAAAATCGTCATCAGGACTCGCCAGTGCGCAAAGTGATCGACGGGCGGGCATTGGTCACTAAGCATCTAATCAGCAAGCGAAATTTCCGCAATAGCTTGCTGTGACAAGGCCGCAGCAGGGATATCCGATACCACATACGGGTTGAATTGCTGCGCCGCTATGAGGTAGGGTGCGCGCTGATCATCGAACCGGCCCGCTTGCCGCAAGGCAGTACGGCGGGTTGCGATGCGCCATCGAGCCCCTGGGGACCCCTTGACGGGGTGCTTGGCTGGGCTTGCCCAAGACACCCATTCTGAGAGAATTCCATGCGGACCAAAAAAGAGCTGATCGACGCACTTGCCGAGCGTACCCAACAACCCAAGACCGTTACCGAAGCTTTTGTCGATGCCCTGGGCGATGCCCTGCGCGACACCCTGGCCAAGGGCGAAGAGGCTGTGTTGCCGGGCGTAGGCAAGTTCTCGGTTAAGGCCAAGGCTGCCAAGACCGGCCGTAACCCCAAGACGGGCGAAGCCATCCAGATCGCCGCGCGCAAGTCGCCGGCTTTCAGCGCCCTGAAGGCCCTGAAGGATGCCGTCAACGGCTGATCGTTGTGCTGGTGGGGCCTCCCCCGCCGTACACGAGAACCCCGCCCTGGCGGGGTTTTTTATTGCCTCTGCGGTGGCCTGGGCTTCGACAGGCCCTAAGTGTCAGCGGGCTGTACGCCGTAAGCGGCGAATTCGCTAGCGAATTCGTTCAGCGATTCGTCGATGAAATCCGGCACGTAGCGGGTCATGATGTCCAGCAGCACCAGGCTGTTGACGGCCGCATCGTCCTGGGTGGCGGCACGCAAGCGCTCGGCGAAGTCGCGATTCATGATGTGCAGCTGCTGGTAGGCCTGCCGCAGGCCTTGCAGACGCCAGTCCGGCGTTTGTCCTTGAGACTGCCGCAGGTATTGGCCCAGCAGATACATGGAGGCGACCCGGTAGAGGGTTTCGCGTTCGGTGGCAAAGGGCAGATGGAAGCTGGCCATGGGGGCCAGAAATCCAGTATGGGGGCAGCCGCTGGTCGCGGTCAGCAAGCCCATCAATGAGCTCAGGGCGCGCTGTGCCGTGGTGCGCAGGCTGACGGTGCGTGCCGCCATGGTTACGGTAGCCTGCAGTTCCTCGTGCGAGCATTGCAGGCTGGTGGTGCTGACCAGATGGCTCAGGCGCACCGCCAGAGGGCATTGCGGGACCTCTGCCTCATCCAGGGGGCAATGGCGGCAGCGGTGGAACGACAAGTCCATCCAGCCGGCATTCGTGCCGTCGGGTGGGGTGGCGGTGGCGTCGACCATAAACTGCTGTTGCCGACCATCGTCGTAGCGCAGGAGGTAGGTGATGTTCCCCATGGGGCCTTTCTGGTAGTTCCCTTCAGGCTGATGCCGCACCTGGTATGGTTTGCCAACGTGGTATAGGCAAAGCTGCCGGCTGTGTCCAATCCGACACAGGCCCGGTTTGATGCAGCTAGCCGTAGGCGAGTTGGGATGCAGGTTTTTAGGGTATGAGCAGGACAAAGGCATGGCACCCAGGGTGTGGGGCAGGCTTTTGTCACCGATGGGATGTGCTTTTTGCCGCGCTCACCCAAATGGGGGAGGCGGGGTGACAGTCGGGGCTGCTATCCATCAGGAAAGGCGCTGCAACTTGCTGCATTGCATGCGCCCAGCGCCGGGCGGGCCAGTAGACGACATCGCAGATGGTGGTCTTCCCGCTTACCCGAACAAGCTGTCGATACAGATAGCCTTGCCGTTGTCGTGCTCCACATCTGCCATGATGGGGCGCCGAGGAGGAGAGCATGGCAACCCTACTGGTCATCAATGACCTTCTGTACCAGCGTGACCTGCTGGCAGCCCTGCTGCGGAAGGCCGGCTACAGGGTGCAGGTGGCGTCGGTGGCGGAGGTGATGGCCCAGGTGCGGGACAGGGCCCTGACTGCCGATATGGTGGTGGCGGACATGAACTGCCTGGCTGCCGATATCGCTGAGCTGGTCAGTGTGATGCTGGGCGATGTGGCAGGCGCTGCTACGCCGGTTCTGGTCTGCGCCGATGCAGCGCAGGCGGCGGAGGCCCGGCAGTTGTGCCGGCGCCATGGGCATTTGCTGCTGCTGAAAAAACCCTATGAATCGTCGCATCTGCTGGCTGTAGTACAGACTGCACTGGGCAGCCGGCATACCCCTGACCGCCCGGCTGGATCGCAGCCTGTCGCCGCCGCCTTGCAAGCACCCGTTGATGGCAATTCTCCTGGCCACGTGGCATCTGACGCTACGCCCCACGATGCCGAGTTTCGCAAGCCGGCGTGGCTGGCGCTGCAGGCGGCGGCATCGCTGTCGGCTGTGGGGCTGGAGCGACTTGCAGCGCAGCGTGCCGCGGTGATCGAGCTGGGATTGAGGCTGGCATCCGAGCGGGATGTGGATGCCATGCAGGCCATCTTTGTCACGGCTTGCCAGGCCATACTGGGCGCGCGTTATGCGGCCGTGGGCTTGAGCGACCGGCATGGGGCTTGGCATGTACGTGGCTGTGGCCTGCCGCCGCCACTGCTGGCCGCGTTGGCAGCGGTACCGGTGGCGGGCAGTCTGCTGTACCAGGTGCTGGCATCCGAGCAGGCGCAGTGCTGGCATGCAGGCACACCGCATCCCACTGGAGCCCTGCCCTCAGGGCACCCCCCTGTCCATGCCCTGCTGGGCGTGCCCTTGCGCTCCTTGACCACCATACACGGCTGGATGTATGTGGCCGAGCCGCAAGGACGAGCGGACTTCAATGCCGATGATGAACACCTTGCGGTGACGCTGGCGGCCCAGCTGGTGCTGGCCTACGAGAACCTGGTGCTGTATGAGCGTGTCCAGCACTACGCCGGTTCGCTGGAGCGGGAGATTAGCCAGCGCCAGGCTGCCGAATCCCGCTTGCAGGAGACCGACCAACGCTTTAAGCAGTTGGCGGAGAACATCAACGAAATTTTTTTTCTCAGCAACCCCGACAACACCGAGATCTATTACATCAGCCCGGCCTATGAGGCGGTGTGGCAGCAAAGCTGCGACAGCCTGTATGCCGATCCGCAATCCTGGGGTAGGGCCATACACCCTGATGATCACGCCAGGATAGGGGTGATCTTGGCGCGCATGACCAGCAGCGGGCGATTTGACGAGGAGTACCGCATCGTCCGGCCCGATGACTCCGTGCGCTGGATACGGGCACGGGGTTTTCCCATAGTGGATGGGCAGGGCGTGCTGCAGCGGGTGGCCGGCATCGCCGAGGACATTACCGAGCTGAAGACTCAGCAGGACAGGATAACCCGGCTGAACCGGCTGTATGCGGTGCTGTCAGCCATCAATTCCACCATCGTGCGGGTGCACCAGCGCCAAGCCTTGTTTGACGAGACTTGCCGTATCCTGGTGGAAGTGGGACGGTTCGGTGCGGCCTGGATAGGGCTGCGCGACCAGAGCACGCTGGCTATCCGGCCTGCCGCCAGCAAGGGGGCCAGCCCGGCGCTGCTGGAGCAACTGCACCGTGCGCTGGATGCCGAGGGCCCACGGCAGACCCTCAGCGAGGCCATGCGCACTGGCCACACCACGATCTACCACGACTGGCTGCGGCGCTATGCCGACGGTAGCCTGACCGATCCCTCCCTGCTCAATGCCTTTCGCTCGGCCGTGGCCATGCCATTGCGGGTGGGCGGGGCCCCGGTGGGCATACTGAGCCTGTATGCCCATGACGCCGATTACTTCGACGACGAGCAGATGCGGCTGCTCAATGAGCTGGCAGGGGATGTGTCATTTGCCCTGCAATACATAGAGCAAGGCGAAAAGCTTCATCAACTGGCCTATTACGATGCGCTGACCGGCCTGCCCAACCGTACCCTGTTCCACGACCGGCTGGTGCAGATGCTGCAGAACGCCCGCCACAGCGAGGTGCGGGTGGTGGTGATCATGGTCGACCTGGCGCACTTCCGGCAGCTTAACGATACCTTGGGCCGACATATCGGTGATGGCCTGCTGCAGGCGGTGGGGGAGCGCCTGATGGCGTCGGTGGCGGAGCCCTGCAGCATCGCGCGGGTCTCGGCCGATACCTTTGCCGTTGCCGTCGGCGAGCTCGCGCGCGAGGCCGATGCTACCTCTATCCTGCGGCGGCGTATCTTCGGGCCGCTGGAGCAGCCGTTTACCGTGCCATCGGGTAGTGTGTTCCTGTCGCCACGGGCCGGTATCGCCTTTTTTCCCGACGATGCCGCTGACGCGGAAACCCTGTTCTCCAGGGCTGAGATGGCCCTGAAGCAGGCCAAGCGGTTGGCGGAGCCACACTCCTACTATTCGCCTGAAATCAGCTCCAGCATCGCCCAGAAGCTGACGCTGGAGGCGGCGCTGAAATCGGCCCTGGACGACCACCAGTTTGTATTGCATTACCAGCCGCGAGTCTGCCTGCAGTCTGGCCATATAGTGGGGGCGGAGGCCTTGATACGCTGGCAGCACCCCGAGCTGGGGCTGGTGCCGCCGGCCAGCTTTATTCCGCTGGCTGAAGAGAGTGGGCTGATAGTCCCCATCGGTGACTGGGTGCTGCGGGAGGTGTGCCGCCAGCAGGCCAGCTGGGCACAGGCGTATTGCGAGCTGGTGCCGATTGCCGTCAACCTGTCGGCCGTGCAGTTCCATAAAAGCCAGTTGCAGGAGACTATCCTGGCAGCCCTGGCCGATGCGGGGCTGGAAGCGCAGTACCTGGAGCTGGAACTGACCGAATCGGTGGTCATGCGCAATCCGGATGACACCGTGCATACCCTGCAGGCCTTGCGCCGCAAGGGCATCAAGCTGGGGCTCGATGATTTTGGCACCGGCTATTCGTCCCTGGCCTATCTCAAGCGCTTTCCATTCGATCTGGTCAAGATAGACCGGACCTTTGTCACCGATATCACGGTCAACCCGGGCGATGCCGCCATTGCCACGGCAGTCATTGCCATGGCGCATCAGCTCAAGCTCAAGGTGGTGGCCGAGGGGGTGGAAACGGAGGGTCAGCTCAACTACCTGCGGGAGCAACGCTGCGACGAGATACAGGGTTATTACTTCAGCCCGCCCTTGCCGGCAGATGACTTTGTCGCCCTACTGCGTGAGCGTAGGCAACTGGCGCCAGTGCGGCGGCCTGAAGGTGAGTCGCGTACCGTGCTGCTGGTGGACGACGAGGTCAGCATCTTGCTGGCACTCAAGCGCATGCTGCGCAACGAAGGCTACCGGGTGCTGACGGCCAATAGCGGCGCCGAGGGCCTGGAGATGCTGGCGGTCAACCGGGTGCAGGTGATTATTTCCGACCAGCGCATGCCCAATATGTCGGGGGCGGAGTTTCTCAGCATCGTGAAGGAGATGTATCCCGACACCGTGCGCATCATCCTGTCGGGCTACTCTGACCTGCAGGTGGTGACCGAATCCGTCAATCGCGGCGCTGTCTTCCGTTTTCTGACCAAGCCTTGGGAGGATGAGCAACTGCGCGAGCATATCCGGGACGCGTTCAACCGCTATCGCCCCAGTGCTGAGCTGCGCTGAACGCCGGCTGTCCTGTTGCTGCTGGCGTGCTTGCCTGGCGTATATACCTTTTTGGAAGTCCCTTGGGTCTGTTGCGGTGTGGGCCAGGCGTGCGATTATCCACCCCTGTCCATTCAACAGAACTGTCTGCCCATGTCGCTGCTCTCGCAAGGTGTTGTCCTGCTCGCTTCCGCCGTGGTGGCGGTGCCCTTGCTCAAGCGCCTGGGCCTGGCCTCGGTCTTGGGCTACCTGGCCGCAGGGGTGGCCATCGGCCCCTGGGGCCTGGGGCTGATCGCCCAGCCTGACGCCATACTGCATACCACCGAGTTCGGCGTGGTGCTGCTGCTGTTCATCATCGGGCTGGAACTGCAGCCCTCGCGGCTATGGGTACTACGCCGGGCGGTGTTTGGCCTGGGCGGCGCCCAGGTGCTGCTGACCTCCTTGTTGCTGGCCCTGCTAGCCTGGCTGCTGGGCTTGCCCTGGCTGGCGGCGATCGTGGCGGGCCTGGCGCTTTCGCTGTCCTCCACCGCCTTTGTGCTGCAGATGCTGGCAGAGAAGAACCAGCTCACCACCCGCCACGGGCGTGACGGCTTCGCCGTGCTGCTGTTCCAGGATCTGGCGGTCATCCCCTTGCTGGCCATTTTGCCCCTGCTGTCGCCGCTGGCATCGACCGCCAGCAGGCCGCCGGCTTGGGTGTCGCTGGCCGCCGTGGCCGGTGTGGTGCTGGGGGGGCGCTTCGTGCTGCGCACCTTGTTGCGCAAGGTGGCCAAGGCCAATAGCCATGAGCTGTTCGTGATGGCTACGCTGCTGATCGTCATGGCGACGGCCTGGGGTATGGAGGCGGCGGGACTCAGTCTCTCGTTGGGCGCTTTCCTGGCTGGGGTGCTGCTGGCTGATTCCGAGTACCGGCATGAGCTGGAGGCCAATATCGAGCCGTTCAAGGGCGTGCTGCTGGGCCTGTTCTTCGTGGCGGTGGGCATGGCGGCCAATCTGGGCCTGCTGCTGGCGCAGCCGCTGCTGTTGCTGGGCCTGGCCTTAGGCCTGATTCTGGTCAAGGCGGCCGTGCTGTTGCTGATAGGACGGATGGCTGGCATGGAGGGCCGTACCCAGCGCCGGTTTGCGGTCTACCTGGCGCAGGGCGGCGAATTTGCCTTTGTGCTGCTGACCCTGGCTGTGGGGCAGCATCTGATGGACAAGGCGACGGCGGACCTGCTGGCCATGGTGGTGACGCTTTCCATGGCCATGACGCCGTTTGTGGTGCTGCTGCATGAACGCTGGATTGCGCCACGGCTGGACGAGCAGACGGTGCGTGAGTTCGATCAGATCAAGTCGGACCAGCATAGGGTCATCATTGCCGGCTTTGGCCGGTTTGGCCAGATCGTGGCGCGGGTGCTGCGCATGCGCAAGATACCGGCCACCGTACTGGAACACAGCTTTGAGCAGGTGGATTTCGTCCGCCGCTTTGGCAACCGCATCCATTACGGCGACGCCTCGCGGCTGGATGTGCTGCGGGCGGCGGGCGCTGCCGATGCCGAGTTGTTCGTGCTGGCCATAGACGACGTAGAAGCCTCATTGCGCACGGCGGAAACCGTGCGCGAGCATTTCCCGCACCTCAAGATCTACGCCCGTGCGCGCAATCGTTTCCACTACTATCGCCTGCGCGATCTGGGCGTGACGGTGGCGACCCGCGAGACCTTTGCCGCTAGCCTGGAAATGGCCGGCGGGGTGCTGCAGGGGCTGGGTGTTTCATCGGTAGGCGCGGCCAGCACCTTGGCGGCATTCCGTGCCCATGACGAGGCCCTGCTGGACAAGCAATACGCGGTGCACCACGACGAAACCCAGCTGATGCAGACCGCCCGCGATGCCGCCCAGGAGCTGGAAGGCCTGTTTGAATCCGATGGGGAGAACGATGCCCCCAGCACCCCTGGTGCACCCGACATCGAGGATATGCGCAGTTGGGGGGCATGAAGGGGGCTTGTGCGGGGGCTGCACTGGCGCCTGCTGCAACCGCCACCGCCCATCCATGACCTGCGTTGATCACAGGCGCTGAAGCTCATTCAGCGAGATAACGAGCGTCAGCGAGGCTCCCGCGCGGCGGCGCGGGCGGGGGGGGGGTGGATTCAATCAAGGGGAGAGCCTATAGGTTCAGGCTTCGCTGACGTTTAGCGCCAGGGCTTCCCCTGGCGCCTGCTCAGGCGTTACCCCCAGCAATGCCTTCAGCCCATGATAGGCTCGACAAGTGTTCCTCACAGGCTCTTAGGTTCGCTGGCCTCTATCACCCACGGCTCTGCCGCTGCGGCGGCATACCATTCCCGCATGGCGGGCAGGGCCAGGATATGGTCTACCCAGGCCTGGGTGCGGGCGGGCAGGGCGATGGAGTAGGTGTGGCAGCGGGTGGCCACCGGGGCGTACATGGCATCCAGTATGCCGAACTCGCCCATCAGGAAAGGGCCGGCAGCGGCATGGCGGCTGCGCAGGCTTTCGATCAGTGCAGCGAAGCGGGTGATGTCGCGTTCCACCTCGGGTGGACGCGCGCTGGGCGGTACCTGGCGGCGTACATTCATGGGGTAGTGCTGGCGCAGGGCGGCAAAGCCGGCGTGCATCTCTGCCGCCAGCGAGCGGGCCTCGGCCCTTTGGGCTGGGTTGCTGGGCCAGAATGGCTGCTCCGGAAAGCGTTCTGCCAGGTACTCGCAGATGGCCAGCGATTCCCAAACCTGTATCGGGCCATCCAGCAGGCAGGGCACCTTGCCGGTCGGCGCGTAGCGCAATATGGCTTCGTGGCTGCCGGCCTGCTGCAGCGGTATCACGATCTCCTCGAACGGAATGCCGGCCTGCTTGAGCAAGAGCCAGGGTCGCAGGGACCAGGAGGAGTAAGCCTTGTTGCCGATGACCAGTTGCATGGGATGATTCCTTGGAAGACAGGCGGCAGCGGGTGTGGTGGTGATATGGGCCAGCGCTAGCCAGTGGCAGCGTTGCCCTAGCGGTGCTGCCGCCTCAGCTGCAGATAGCGATCACGCGGGCGGCCTTGTGTCAGCAATAGCGGCAGGATGGCTTCCAGCGCCGTGGCCTGCCAACCCAAGTGGGCGGGGAAGCCGGCAGGATCGACGCTATCGACCTTGAGTGAATCGAGGTTGTCGGTGCTCAAGGGCGGGTTGGGCAACAGGCCCAGCAAGCTGGCCTGCAGGCGTGCCAGGCCGTCAGGCAAGCTCAGGACGGGCCTGGGTGTGCCAGCGGCCCGCCCGATCAGGCGGACCAGCTCTGCCATGGTGTAGACCTTGGGGCCGACCAGATTGAGCGACTGGCCTATCAGGGCATCGTCCGTCAGCGCTGCCACAAAGGCACGGCTGACATCCTCCACCCAGACGGGCTGCATGCGGGCTTGGGCGCCGCCCATGGGCAGGCAGGGTGCCAGCTTGAGCAGATCGGCAAACAGGCTGACAAAGCAGGTGCCCGGGCCAAAGATCAGGGAGGGGCGGAATATCGTCCAGTCCAGCCCGCTGGCGCGTATGTGGGTCTCCGCCTCGCCCTTGCTCTGCTGGTAGTGCGACGGCCCGGCCGGGTCGGCGCCCAGCGCGCTCATATGCAGATAGCGCTTGATGCCGGCTGTGGCCATGGCCGACATGATCTTGTCGCTGAGTGCCACATGGGCGTGACGAAAGCGCTCGGGCGAGCCGTGCAGTATGCCGACCAGGTTGATGACGGCAGCGTGGCCGGGCATCAGTGTCGCCAGGGTGGCAGCATCGTGGACATTGGCGTTCACTACCTCGACGCCGGGTAGTGGGATGAGGTTCTGCCGGACTTTCTCGCGGTCGCGGGTGGGCAGGGTGACGGTGTGACCACGGGCGGCAAGCCGCTCGGCCAGTGAGGTGCCGACAAAGCCGGTGCCACCTATGACCAGCAGGCGGGCATTGCGAGGGACGGGCATGGCGGGCTCCAGCGAGAGGGTATGTATTGTTCTAGCCGGTTTTGCATGGAGAGGCCAGCTTGGCACCCGTCGGCTGCGCCCCTGCCTGGATGATCCGCCAGGCGGGGGCGGCGGCTGGTTAGGGGGTATCGCCCAGCGACACGTCCACGCCGCCCTTGGGCGGAATGACGCCCAGGCGTTTCTTCAGCGAGGTTTCGCCCCGGCCAAAAGCCTGCGAGTAATAGATGGCGTTGCTCATCACCTTCTTGACGTAGTCGCGTGTTTCGCTAAAGGGGATGCTCTCGGCGTAGATGGCGCCCTCCAGTGCGCGGTTGGCGCGCCATACGCGGGCGCGGCCTGGGCCGGCGTTATAGGCGGCGGTGGCCAGCACAGGCTGATTGCCCAGGCTTTCCAGCACGTGCTTGAGGTAGAAGGTGCCCAGCTGCACATTGGTGCCTATCTCATTGACGGCCACCGGGCTGTAGCTGACGCCGACCTTCTTTGCCACCCAGCGCGCCGTGGCCGGCATCAGCTGCATCAAGCCCTGCGCCCCCACATGTGAGCGGGCCACGGTGACAAACCGGCTCTCCTGCCGTATCAGGCCATAGACCCAGGCATCGTCCAGTTCCAGCTCGCGGGCATAGCTCTGGGTGACATCGCGGTAGGGAGCCAGGAAGCGCAGGCTGAAGTCGTGGATTTCACGCGTGCGTTCCGCTGAATAGATGGCGCGGTCGTACCACTGTGCCTGGCGGGCGACCTCGGCGGCGGCCAGCAGCTGTCTGTCGCTGAGCCCGCGCATGGTCCAGTTCCATTCGCGCAAGGCATCCAGCCGCCAGTCCATGTCATTGAGCAGCAGGGCGCGCTGCACCCCGGGCAGCTTTCGTATGGCTTGCAGTTCTTCGGCATTGGGCTTGTAGCGGCCGACGGTGACATCAACCACCGGGCCGATCTCGTCACGTGCCAGCAGACCGTAGAAATGGTGTTCCGCCATCAGTTCGGCGTAGCGGCGGTTGGCTTCTACGCTGTTGCCGGCTTGCTGGTAGGCACGGGCGCGCCAGTAGCGCCAGGCGGGGTCGCGCTGCTGCTCGGCAGGCATGGCGTCGATCACCAGCGCGACGCTGGCCCAGTCGCCTTGGCGCAGCGCGCTGCGCACATACCACTCGCGCCCTTCGCTATCGAGCTGGGCCGGGGAGGCGCCACGTGCAAACCACTCCAGCGCCCTGTCATCGAGCTTGCGGGCCGCTTGGTAGGCAATCTGGCTCCAGGCATGGCGGCGGTCGGCTTCCGGCAGGCGTTCGCTCAGCTTGCCCAGCAGGGACACGCCGGCATCAGGCGCACTGCGCGCCAGGCGATCGACGGCGAACAGGGCCAGTTCGCGGCCGCCACGGCTGTTGAGCGCCAGCAGGGTGGCCGCCTTGTCGGGCTTGGCGGCAATGGCACGTACGGTACGGGCGTCCATGCCGGCGGGGTTGTCCAGCCTGGGCAGCAGCTGGATGGCGAATTCGGGGTTGTTGGCATCGAAGGCCAGCCGTATGCGTGCCCAGGCAGATTCATTGTTCAGGTAGCCCAGCTTGAACAGCTGGTCGAATACCGGGGCACAGGCGTCGGCCAGGCCCTTGGCGTTGAACCACAGTGGCTTGCCCTCGCGCAGCACGGTGGCCATGTCGCCTTGCTGCATGGCCAGTTGCAGGCGATAGCAATGCAGCTCGCTGGCGGGTTCCCATTGCAGCAGCTTGGGCCACTCGCGTGCGAAAACCGCCCAGTTGCCGCGCTTGCCCAGACTCTTAAGCCAGTCGCCCCTGAGCCTGTCGGCCAGCAGGCTGCCTTGGTAGCGCTCCAGGTAGTCGGTCACCTCGTTATCGGCCACATCGTCGATCTGGGCATTGAGCAACCAGTAGCGGGGGTACATCTCCAGCGGCGTGCCGTCGATACGCTCGGTCAGGTCGGCCACCTGGGTCAGGCGCCCGGTGCGTGCTGCGTCGCGCGCTGCACTCATGTCGTCGGGCAGGGCGGCGTGGCTGAACAGGGTGGCAAGGCTAAGCAGCAGGGCGGGCAGGGCAGGCTTCATAAGGCGGGCATTCGGGCAAGGTTGAATCGACTGTAACACAAGCTGTAGCAAGGGTTATCAGGCAAAACTTGCATAGCGGCACCGACTGTCATTCCATTAAGCCTATGACCAAGTTGATATTGCAAGGTGGCGGCATGGCCGTGCCGCTGGAGACCGAGGCCGAGACAGGTAGTCTGCTGATCGATACGGTGCGCGATCTGGCCCGTGACGGCTGTCTGCCACTGTACTGGAGGTGTGGCCGTGGCACTTGCGGTGCGTGTCTGGTTCATCTGACGGTCTATCCGGTACAAAAGGATGCCTTGGTCGTGATGTCTGGCAAAGAGCGCAATGTGCTGGCGCGCCAGGGTCTGTTGACCGCAGAGCAGTGCGCTGCAACATTTTTGGCCGATACGCCAGCGCTGCCCAGGCTGGCCTGCCATGTGGTACTGCCACCCGGTTTGCTTAAAGTGGACTGGTAAGCGGCAGTGCCTTGATTGGCGCGGTTCTGCACTGTCATGTGTTGCAGTTTGCAAACAGCGCAACTACAAAAAATTGTTGGTACGGCACGATGTCGCTTAGATTGCATTCCACACCAACCGGCACATAGACCGGTTTTACCCGCCGCGTGAGTTCTCGCCGCTGCGCGGGTTGAAGACAGTCACATCCGGGCCACAAGCTCGATGGCGACAGTCAGGCTTCCCCAATGCAATTCCAGTAACTGAACAACACGCCGCCGGGCCGTTGCCCGGCTCACCGTTTTCGTCACGGTGGGGAGAGTGTTTTCTGCTTCTTCCTGCTGTCGGAGGGTTAGGCATGTCCTGGTTTGCGAGCGCTGTTGCGCTTCCCCCTGCCCTGGCGCTATCGCCGGGTTGCCACGCTATTGCCGTGCGCCGCCATGCTGCGGCCGACTCGCCCTTGCCAGCCTGACGCTGGCCGACCGAACACCCCCCAGGCTCCACGTCTCTGCCCCACATCCATGGGGGAGGGTCGGTGGTTTACATCCAGCGTCGGCGGAGCCACGGCGCGAAGTAGCAGTGCAAACGGAGCAATAAGCAATGAGAAGAAACACTGAGTGGGCACCGTTGTTCAAGCAAGGCGGTGTCGCCCTCGCGTTGGCCATGTTGGCTGGCACGGCGGTAGCGGGTTCGGGTTCGTCCAAGTCGAACACCATCGACATGACGAATCGCATCATCCTGAAGTACAAGGCTACCGGTCTGAGCGCGGCTCAACTGGCTGGCCCAAGCGCTGCGTCGCTGCAGGCCGGCATCCAGGCCGAGCGCCAAAGCCGTCTGCAAGCCGTGGCCGCCCGTTTCGGCGGCAACGTGACTTTCCTGCGCTCCGGTGGTCTGGGTACCCAGGTCTGGAAGCTGGACAAGCGCATGAAGGTGAAGGAAGTCGCCGCCCTGGCCGAGCAAATGGCCAAGGCCGATGCCAATATCGAATACGCTGAAGCTGACCGCGTGATGACGGCCATGGCTGCTGCGCCTAACGACAGCCGCTGGGCTGATATGTGGGCCCTGCAGACCAGCTCGGTCGGCATCAATGTGCTGAACGCCTGGGATCTGTCCACCGGTAGCGGCGTCAATGTGGCCGTGATCGATACCGGCTATCGTCCTCACGTCGACCTGGCTGCCAATGTGGTGGGCGGCTACGACATGATCAACGATACCGCCGTCTCCAACGATGGTAATGGCCGCGACAGCGATGCCAAGGATACCGGTGATTACACTGCCGCCAACCAGTGCCAGCAAGGCGACCCCGCCTACGGCTCCAGCTGGCACGGCACCCACGTTGCCGGCACCATTGCTGCCGTGACCAATAATGGCGCTGGCGTTGCCGGTATTGCCCCTAATGCCAAGATCTTGCCGATGCGCGTTCTGGGCCAGTGCGGTGGCTATACCTCGGACATCGCCGATGCCATGATCTGGGCAGCAGGCGGCACCGTCAGCGGCCTGCCCACCAACCCGAACAAGGCACGGGTGCTGAACCTGTCCCTGGGCGGCGGCGGTGCGTGTGATACCACCAGCCAGAACGCTATCAACGCCGCACGCGCCAATGGCGCCGTGGTGATCGTGGCTGCCGGTAACGAGAACCAGAACGTCAGCAACTCCAGCCCGGCCAACTGCTCGGGCGTGGTGGCAGTGGCTGCCTATGGCAAGACTGGTGCTCGCGCTTACTACTCCAACTACGGCACCCTGGTGGATATCGCTGCTCCTGGCGGTGACCAAAGCAGCGGTGACGCCAACGGCATCCTGTCGACCCTGAACGCTGGCAGCACCACGCCAGGTGCAGACAACTACGCTTACTACCAGGGTACCTCGATGGCTACCCCGCACGTAGCCGCTGTTGCTGCCCTGATGATTGCGGCCAAGCCCACGCTGACGCCGGATGAAGTGGAGGCCAAGCTGAAGTCGTCGGCTCGTCCTTTCGTTGCCACCTGTAGCGGTTGCGGCACCGGCATGCTGGACGCCTATGCTGCCGTGCAGGCTGCCATTGGTACCACCCAGCCTCCGGGCGGCGGCACCACCATGAACGAAACCGAGTCGAACAACACCCGTACCGCTGCCAACAGCGTGGCCACCAGTGGCACCACCGTTAGCGGCAACATGGGTTCCAGCAGCGACACCGACTACTTCAAGGTGACCTTGCCTGCTGGCAAGACCCTGGCTGCAGTCATGACCCCGGGTTCGACCACTGCTGACTATGACCTCTACCTGTACAACTCCGCCGGCAGCCAAGTGGCATCCAGCGAATTGGGCGCAGGCAAGGTTGATAGCGCTTCGGTGAAGAACAACGGCAGCGCTTCGGCTACCTACTACGCTCGCGTGTACTACTACGCTGGCGGCACCGGCAGCACCAACGGCAAGTACACCCTGAAGCTGACCTGGTAATCGGTCACTGCATGATGTACTGCAAGCGGGGCCAGCTCTGGCCCCGTTGGATGGCTGGCCGTAGGTCAAGGCTGCACACAGGGGGCTGGACGGTTTCCTGACCGACCAGCGCTGCAGCCTTACTCCCGGTACGCGCCGGCCATCCTGCCATGCAATACCAAAGGCCGACACCATGGTGTCGGCCTTTTCATATTCTGTATCCGCACCCGGTCGGCGCTAATTGGCGGGTGGCGATACCGCGCCTCCGATCAGCTCGCCCAGGCTGCGGTTGAGTGCTGCATCCTCTACCACGAAGAACATGCCGCCCCGGCCATTCTGCGAAGCGCCGCATTTGCCGGCAAGTGTGCCCTCCTGATTCATGTCGCCAAATATGGCATAGGGCCGGTCGCCCGAGGTGCTGATGCCCAGCTTGGCATGATTGTGGTTTTTGCCCAGCCCGCCGGTCAGGCTGAATGGTGTACCACCCCACTGGCCGGCCAAGACATTGACCACCGGGCCGGGCTGGGCCAGGCTGCTGTCCCAGCAGGCGGGCGGCTTGGACCCATCGGTACTGGGGATGACCTGGCTGGGTTTGTCGGCCTCCCACCAACTGGCCACCTTGAGGGCGGCGCTCTGTAGTTCGGTCGATACCAGTTGCCAGGGGGGCACCTGCAGGCGGGCGGGCTTGGCGATGATGCGCACGCCGGTGGAGAGGGGGACGGAGGTGACGATACGTGCCTGCGACTTCGTCCCTAACTGGGACACCAGGTCCTGAATCTCTTGCGGGCCGCCATTGCGCACGATCTGCGGATTGGTGGGGTCGGTCACCACGCTGGCGGTCTGCATGGCCAGCAGGACGGTACGGACATCGGCGCGATTCAGGCGCAAGGCAAAGAAATGCTGGCTGACCATGATGTTGTCGGTCGAGGCGATGCAGCCCAGGGTATTGCCATCACCGCTGCGCGGGCGTGCCTGGCTGGCTGCCGCCGGCCAGGAGGGGGTGCTGACCTGCATGACCAGGCCATTGCCCGTGTCATCCCAGGCGAGCAGGCCCTTCGAGTGCCCCCACGGCGCACTGCAGCTCTTGCCGCAGTGGGCGACATCGGGGGCTGAATAGAACTGGTCGTTCCACACCACGTAATAACTGCTGCCCTGGTAGACCTGGCCGAAGGTTGCACCTACCGGGTCGGTGGGAGTCGTACCCAGGCAGTTGCTGCCCTGTTGCAGTTCGGCGTTGGCGCTGCTGGCATAGACATATTGCTGGCTATAGCCCGACGACGGTGCCTGCAGGGTGCCGCCAAAGGCGCAGGTATTGGCTGCAGCAGCCTGGCCGCAGCCGGGGAAGGTCTGGGCGTTGAACTTGAAGGCGAACCACCAATCGACCGGTTGGCCTGCAGCCAGGATAGGGCCAGGCCCTGCATGGGCCAGCATAGCTGAGACGGCCAGTGTCATCAGTGCCAGCCGGTGGGCTCGGCAGCCTGCGCGGACGCTGCCCGCGTGCCGCCCGCTGTTGCCAACGCTCTGCTTCTTGCCCATGACTCCCCCGTTGCTGGCGCCGCCGCCATGATCCCTGCAATTTAGCTGGGTGAGGACGCTACGCCATCATTCATATGGGGGAAGGTGCGCCTGTCGTCAGACCCTCAGCCTGGGTGCGCCGCTGCCGGCTTGCCACTGAAGCGCGCCTGCAGGCCATCAAAGAACAGATAGAGCACCGGCGTGATATAGAGGGTGATCAGCTGGGAGAATACCAGCCCGCCGACCACCGCCAGGCCCAGCGGCTGCCGCAGCTCGGCCCCTGCCCCCAGGCCGGCGGCGATGGGCAGGGCACCCATCATGGCGGCCAGGGTGGTCATCATGATGGGGCGGAAGCGCAGCAGGCAGGCGTCACGTATGGCCTTCACCGGGTCGGTCTCGCCCCGGTGGCGGGCCTCGATGGCAAAGTCGATCATCATGATGGCGTTCTTCTTGACGATGCCTATCAGCAGCAGGATGCCTATCACTGCGATCAGGGTCAGTTCCATATTGAACAGCCTTAGGGTGACCAGCGCGCCTACCGCGGCCGATGGCAGGCCGGCCAGGATGGTGATGGGGTGGATATAGCTCTCGTACAGCACCCCCAGCAGTACATAGATGACCGCCAGTGCAATCAGTATCAAGGCCAGCTGGCTGGTCTGGCTGGACTGGAAGGTGGCGGCGTCACCGCCCAGGGTAGTCAGCACGGTCTGGGGCACGCCCAGCTCCGCCTTGATGGCCTCGACCCGCTTGAGCGCCTCGCCCAGGGTGGCGCCGGGCGCCAGGTTGAAGGACAGGGTCACGGCCTGCAACTGGCCGCGGTGATTGACCGAGGTCGGGCCTATGGTGCGCTCGACCTGGGCAAAGGCTTTCAGCGGTACCAGCTGGCCGGTGCTCGCACGTACCCTGACCTTCTCGAAGGCGGTTTCGTCGGTACGATAGCTGTCGTCAAACCGCATCATCACGGCATAGTCGTCGGCCGAGGTATAGATGGTGGCGACCTGTCTGTCGCCGAAGGCGGCGTACAGGGTGTCGCGCAGGGTGGCCATGTTGACCCCTAGCCGTGCGGCCTGCTCGCGGTCTATCTTGAGCGTGGCCTGCAGCCCCTTGCGCTGGGCATTGCTGCTGATATCGGTGAGCAGGGGTTCCTCGCGCAGGGCTTTCTGCAGCTTTTCCGACCATTCGTACAGCTCGTCCGACTGCACGCTCTGCAGCACGTACTGGAACTTGCTGTTGGACTGCACGCTACCTATTTGCAGATTCTGGTCGGCGCTGAAAAACATGCGCAGGCCGGCGATACTGCCGGTGCGTTTGCGCAGGTCGGCAATGACGGTCTGCATGTCGGGTCGCTGTCCCTTGGGCTTGAGGGTAATGAACATGCGGCCGCCGTTATTGCTGTTGAAGCCGCCGCCGACGATGGAGACCACCTGGTCCACATGGGGGCTCTGCCGCACCAGGGTCTCGGCCTGCTTCTGCAGCGCATGCATGGCCGGATAGGCTGTATCCAGCGCGGCCTCGCTGCGGGCAGTGATCTGGTTGATGTCTTCCTCGGGGAAGAAGCCCTTGGGTATGGTGTAGAAGAACCAGGCAGTGAGGCCGAAGGTCACCACCGCCACGCCCAGGACAAAGGGACGGTGGCGCAGGGCGATGTCCAGGGTGTCCCGATAAGCGCCCAGCAGGCCGTCGAAGAAGCGCTCGAAGGCGCGGCTGACGGCATTGGCCGGCTTGCTCTCGTCCTCATGCTTGAGAAAGCGTGCACAGAGCAGCGGAATCAGCGTCAGCGAGGCCACGCCCGAGACCAGGATGGCCAGGCTCACCACCAGGGCGAACTCGTGGAACAGTTTGCCTATCACCCCCGGCATATAGAAGATGGGGATGAAGACGGCTACCAGCGAGAGCGAGATGGAGACGATGGTGAAGCCCACTTCGCGGGCGCCCTTGATGGCGGCGTCGAAGGGCTTCATGCCTTCTTCTATATAGCGGACGATGTTTTCCAGCACCACGATGGCATCGTCCACCACCAGGCCCACCGCCAGGGTAATGCCCAGCAGCGAGATATTGTTGAGCGAATGCCCCAGCCAGGCCATCAGGGCGAAGGTGGAGATCAGCGATACCGGCAGTGTGACGGTGGGGATGAGCGTGGCGGTGGCGCGGCGCAGGAACAGGAAGATCACCAGCACCACCAGGGCCACCGTCAGGCCCAGGGTGAAGTTCACATCGTGTATGGCCTCGCGGATGGAGGTGGAGCGGTCATTGCGGAACTGCAGCTTGACCGAATCCGGCATCTGTTCGACCAGGCCGGGGATGACTTCGCGTATGCGGTCTATCACGGCCACGGTATTGGCGCTGGGCTGGCGCTGCACGCCCATGACCACCCCGAGTTCGCCATTAATATATGCGGCCGAGGTCACGGACTGGATGCTGTCTTCCACCCGCGCCAGCTCGCCCAGGCGCACCGGGGTGCCGTTCTTGAGGGCGACGATGAGATTGCGGAAGTCCTCGGCACGGCTCAACTGTTTGTTAGCTTCGATGATGAGCTGCTGGCGCTGCCCATCCAGCACGCCGACCGGGCTATTGGCGTTGGCGGCGCGCAAGGCAGCAGCCACCTCGGCCATGGTCAGGTCGCGGGCGGCCAGCTTGTCGGGATCCATGCTGACCCGGACGGCGTACTTGCGCTGGCCAAACACGTTCACCTGGGCTACCCCGGCTATGGTGGCCAGGCTGGGCGAGATCAGGTTTTCGGCATAGTTGTTCAGCTCCGACAGCGGCATGGACGGCGAGGTCATGCTGATCAGAATGATGGGCTGGTCGGCAGGATTGACCTTGCGGTAGGAGGGCAGGTCCACCATGTCTTCGGGCAAGCTGCGCTGTGCTTGCAGCAGGGCCGCCTGCACATCGACGGCGGCCTTGTCGATATCGCGGTCGTCGTCGAACTCCAGCGTGATGTTGGTGGAGCCCTGGCGCGAAGTGGAGGTGATGAGCTTGAGGCCGGCAATGGTGGAGAACTGCTTCTCCAGCGGTGTCGCCACCGAGGCCGCCATGGTGTCGGGCGAGGCCCCGGCCAGGTTGGCCGAGACGTTGATGGTGGGCGTGTCGTAGGACGGTAGCGCTGCAATCGGCAGCTTCTGGTAGGCAAACAGGCCCAGCAACACGACCGACACCGACAGCAGGGTGGTCATGACAGGACGGCGGATACAGATTTCTGAGAGATGCATATGGGCTCTACGCTGCGTTATCAGGGCTGTGCTGCCAGGCAGGCCCTATGGGCATGGTGTGGTAGGCGTTGCCGCAGGGGCGGTCAGCCTGGTTTGCCCTGACGTTTTTCACCACCGGCCTTGCCTTCGCTGATGGCGGCGCCGGGACGCAGGTTCTGGCCGCCTTCCACCACGACCTTCTTGCCAGCGGGCAGGCCACTGACCACGCCATACTGCTTGCCGTCCTGGGTAATGACCCGGCTGAGCTTGATGGCTTGGGGCTTGACGGTACTGTCAGGCGCCACCAGGTAGACAAACTGGCCTTGCGGGCCGGTCTGCAGGGCGCCGACGGGCAGGGTGACGGCCTGCTTTTCCATGCCCAGATCCACCGCCACCCGTGCGAAGGCGCCAGGCCAAAGCTGGTGCCTGCCGTTGGGAAACTCCGCCTTGAGGCGGATGGTGCCGCTATCGGCATTGACGTTGTTGTCGATGAAGCTGAGCTTGCCTTGGATGCGCTCGCCGCTATCCAGTGTGACATAGGCCGGTGACTGGCCGGCCTGCTGTGCGGCCAGCAGCCGCTGCAGCTCCCGTTCGGGCAGGGTAAAGCTGACTGCAATGGGGTCGAGCTGGGTGACGCTGGTCAAGGGCTGTGCCATGCCGGGCTGCACCAGCGAGCCGGGGTGGATGTCGATGGCGCCGGCCCGACCGGCAAACGGGGCGATGATGCTCTGGTAGCTGAGCCCCACCTTGGCCGAACCCAATGCAGCCTGGCGGGCTGCCAGGCTGGCGCGCAGGCTGTCGGCAGTGGACTGGGCGCTGTCGACCGCGCTCTGCGAGATGAACTGCTGTTTCAACAGCTCGCGGGACCGGGCCAGGTTGCGCTCGGCTTCGTGCAGCTGTGCACGCGCCTGGGCCAGCTCGGCACTGCTCTGCTCGACCCGGCTGTTGTCCTCGCGGCTATCCAGGGTAAACAGCAGCTGGCCTGCCTTGACGTCCTGGCCTTCGCGGATATGGATGGTGCGTATGGTGCTGGATACCTGCGGCCGCAGTTCCACTTTGTTCAAGGCGGCGACCGTGCCCTGTGCTTCGAAGCGCAAGGGTACATCCTGGGCTTGGCTCAATACCGTGCTGACCAGGGTGGGTTTGTCGCCGGGGCCTCCTTTGTCTGCCTGGCCGCCAGAGGGTTTGATGGCAGCCCAGGTGACGACGGCAACTAGGCTGCCGCCAAGCAGCCAGGGAACAATGGGGCGTGACATGGAATTCCTCTGGAACGGGTTAAGGTGGGGCGGCCCAAGTGATGGCTCTATCAACAGACTGCAAGTGTGTTCAGTTCAGGCTTTGTTGAGTTTAGCATCGGCATCCTTGCTGGCCGATGACGAAGATGTTTATAAACATGTATCCGGATTCAAGCTGCAAACAGTGTTCGTACGGGGCGCGGACAAGTCTTCAATATTTCCAAATGGAATAAAAATCTAATTTCAAATTCATTAATGTAATTTATGGTCTTCGGTACAGTGGCGACATCACAACGAACAACCGGAGCGCACCATGTCCCGCAAGACCCTCGCCGCCCTTGTCGCCACTGCCCTGCTGCCCTTGTCTGTGCAGGCCGCCAGTATCGATTTGCTCAATGTCTCCTACGATCCGACCCGCGAGCTGTACCAGGACTTCAACAAGGCCTTTGCCGCCGACTGGAAGAAAAAGACCGGGGACGATGTCAACGTCAAGCAATCGCATGGTGGTTCGGGCAAGCAGGCACGCTCGGTGATTGATGGACTGGAGGCCGATGTGGTGACCCTGGCGCTGGCCGGCGATATCGATGAGATTGCCGACAAGGCCAAGCTGCTGCCGGCCGATTGGCAGAAGCGCCTCAAGCACAATAGTGCCCCCTATACCTCCACCATTGTTTTCCTGGTACGCAAGGGCAACCCCAAGGGCATTCGTGACTGGGGCGATCTGGTGAAGCCGGGCGTGGAGGTGATTACCCCCAACCCCAAGACTTCTGGCGGTGCGCGCTGGAACTACCTGGCCGCCTGGGGCTGGGCGCTGAAGCAGCCGGGCGGCAGCGAGGCCCGCGCCAAGGACTATGTGGGCAAACTGTACCGGAATGTGAAGGTGCTTGATACCGGCGCCCGGGGCTCGACTGTGACCTTTGTCGAACGGGGTATTGGTGATGTGCTGATCGCCTGGGAGAACGAGGCCTATCTGTCGGTGAAGGAGCTGGGGCCGGACAAGTTCGACATCATCACGCCTTCGGTGTCCATCCTGGCTGAGCCGACTGTCGCCGTGGTGGACAAGAATGCCGCCAAGCGTGGCACGGCCAAGGTGGCGCAGGCCTATCTTGAGTATCTGTATTCCCCTGTGGGACAGGAGATTGCGGCGCAGAATTATTACCGCCCCATCGACGCCAATGTGGCAGCCAAGTACGCCAGCAAGTTCGCCAAGGTCAATCTGTTCACCATCGATGCGGTGTTTGGCGGTTGGGCCAAGGTGCAGAAGGCCCACTTTGGCGATGGTGGTGTGTTCGACCAAATCTATAGCAAGTGATAGTTGGTGGGCAGGGGCAGCGCGCGCATGATCTGCCGGGCATGGTGCGGCCCAGTCGGCCGGCCTAGCTGCAGCACCCTCCCCGTTGCCCTAGCAAACTGAGCTTGTATCCCATATTTGATAGAGGAGAGAAAGATGACCCTGCGCCTTGGCGATATCGCCCCCGACTTTACCCAGGAATCCACCGAAGGCCCGATCACACTGCATAGCTGGGCCGGCAATAGCTGGGTGCTGCTGTTCTCGCACCCGGCCGACTTTACCCCGGTCTGCACCACCGAGCTGGGCTTTACCGCCAAGCTCAAGGGGGAGTTTGCCAAGCGCAATGTCAAGGCGCTGGCCGTCAGCGTGGACAGCCTGGAATCGCACAGCCGCTGGGTGGGCGATATTGAGGAGACTCAGGACGTCAAACTCAACTTCCCTATCCTGGCCGATGCCGACCGCAAGGTGGCCACGCTGTACGACATGATCCACCCCAACTCGCTGGCCAACCTGACGGTGCGCACGGTATTCGTGATCGACCCGGAGCGAAAAATACGGCTGACGCTGACCTACCCAGCCAGCACCGGGCGCAATTTCCACGAGATATTGCGGGTGATCGATTCGCTGCAGCTGACCGACAACCACAAGGTTGCCACCCCGGCCAACTGGCAGGATGGTGACGATGTGGTGATCGTACCCAGCCTGACCGATGCAGAGGAAATACAGCGCCGCTTTCCACGGGGCTACCGCGCCTTGCGGCCCTATCTGCGCCTGACGCCGCAGCCTAACCGCTGAGGGAGGCCATCGTGCTGCATGCGCTCGTACGCTACGCCTATCACGCTGCCCCGATCACCGCCGGGGTGCAGGCATCATGAGCCCTGATCAGCAGGCGACGCTGGCTGCCTTGATAGGCAGCCTGCCGACCCAGTGGGTGGCAGGCTATCCGCTGGTGCTGGACGAAGGCGGTGTGGTGGGGCGTTTTTTCAAGTGCGAATTGCGCAGCCATTTCAGCCGTATCGAGGTGGGCGGCGCCCACCTCGCCCGGGCCGACTTGCAGGTGCGCGGGCCGGATGGCGAACCTTTTCCGGCCAGCAAGCTGTTTACCCTGGCGGCGGGCGAAGATGGCCTGCTCAAGCTGGACCGATTGTGCCGGCTGATACACGCGCTCAATCATTTCAAGGTGGCAGGCCGGCGAGACCCGTTGGTCATTGCCATACACCCTCGTCTGTTCGACTACGTCAAGACGGCGCATGGCCGCACGTTTGCCCGCATGCTGTCGCATTTCGATCTGACGCCCGCCGGCATCGTGCTGGAGCTGCCACCGGATTTGCCCCAGGCTACGCTGGATGGCTACCTCGGTGAAGGCTTTACGCTGCACTTTTCCCGGCTATCCTGATCCAAGCCACCTTACCGTATGCTGGTTGTTGCATTATGTCGGCTCCCGGCCGCCCCGGTGCATTCGTGCGCCTAGGGGCTGGATGTGCCCTTTCCCGGCGCTGTGCCGACACAATCGGCCAGTGGCCTTAGCCCTGTTATAGAGACTCATCATGTCTTTTGATCCCATGCTAGGCCTGATAGGCCAGACCCCGCTGATACAGCTCACCCGCCTGGATACCGGCCCGTGCGAGCTGTTCGTCAAGCTGGAAAGCCATAACCCCGGCGGCTCCATCAAGGACCGCATTGCCCTGACCATGATCGAGGCGGCAGAACGCGAAGGCAAGCTGCAGCCAGGGGCCACCATCATCGAAGCCACGGCCGGCAATACCGGCCTGGGCCTGGCACTGGTGGCAGCCCGCAAGGGCTACAAGCTCAAGCTGGTGGTGCCCGACAAAATGAGCCTGGAGAAGATCTTCCATCTCAAGGCCCTGGGGGCCGAGGTCATCATTACCCGCTCGGATGTGAACAAGGGCCACCCGCTGTACTACCAGGACTACGCCCGCCGCATTGCCCAGGAAACCCCTGGTGCCTATTACATCGACCAGTTCAACAACCCGGCAAACCCTGCTGCGCATGAGCACGGCACGGGGCCGGAGTTATGGCAGCAACTGGGGCACGCTGTGGATGCCGTGGTGGTGGGCGTGGGCTCGGCCGGCACCCTGACCGGGCTGTCGCGTTTCTTCAAGCGGGCCGACCCGGCCGTGGAGTTCGTGCTGGCTGACCCAGTGGGATCGGTGCTAGCCGACTATGTGGAAACCGGCAGCTATGGCGAGGCCGGCAGCTGGCGGGTGGAGGGCATAGGCGAGGACTTTATTCCGCCCATGGCCGACTTCAGCGCGGTGCACCGTGCTTATCGCATAGGCGATGAAGAGAGTATCGATACCGCAAGGCAGTTGCTGGAGGTGGAAGGCGTGCTCGCCGGGTCGTCCAGCGGTACCCTGGTGGCGGCTGCCTTGCGCTACTGCCGGGCCCAGACCGAACCCAAGCGGGTGGTGACCTTTATCTGCGATAGCGGCAACAAGTACCTATCCAAGCAGTACAACGAGGGCTGGCTGATAGACCAGGGGCTCAAGCACCTGCCGCAGCAGGGCAACCTGACCGACCTGATCACCCGCCGCCATGACCTGGGGGCAACCGTGACCTGCCGGCCGGACGAAACCCTGGCCGACGTCTACGCCCGCATGCGCCGGCATGATGTGTCGCAACTGCCGGTGGTGGAGGGCGATGCCGAGGTGGTGGGCATCATCGACGAATGGGATCTGTTGCTGGCGGTGCATGATGAGCCCGAGCATTTCCGGCTGCCGGTGCGCAAGGCCATGAGCACCGAGCTGGAGACCCTGTCGCCCACCGATAGCACCGAAAAGCTGCTGCGTACCTTCAACGAGGGCCATGTTGCCATCGTGGTGGAGCGTGGACGCTTCCTGGGCCTGATTACCCAGGCCGACCTGATCAACCACTGGCGGCAACGCTGGCGCTAGGCGCATGGCACCGGCAGGCAATTGATGCGATAACCGGGCCATGACCCTGGCCCAAGCAGGAGCAGGACACGATGACACAACACCTGGATACCTTGAGTGTGCATGCGGGCTACACCCCGGACGCGACTGGCGCGGTGATGCCACCTATCTATACCAGCTCGACCTATGCCCAGCGTGCGCCGGGCGAGCACAGCGGTTATGAGTACGCCCGTAGCGGCAACCCCACCCGGTGCGCGTTCGAAAAGGCCCTGGCCGAGCTGGAAGGCGGCGTCGCCGGCTTTGCCTTTGCCTCGGGCCTGGCGGCCATGTCTACCGTGCTGGAGCTGTTGGATGCCGGCAGCGAAGTGGTAGCGGTGGATGACCTCTACGGCGGTGCCTACCGCATGTTCGAGCGTGTGCGTAACCGCAGTGCCGGACTCAAGGTGCGCTATGTGGCGCCCGAAGATACCGCCGCCGTCCGTGCCGCCATTACCCCAAGCACCAAGCTCTTGTGGATTGAGATACCGACCAACCCGTTGCTCAAGCTGATCGACCTGCGGGCTGCCATCGACGCCGCCCATGCCGTTGGCGCCCTGGTGGTGGTGGATGCCACCTTTGCCACGCCGTATCTGCTGCGCCCGCTGGAATACGGCGCCGATATCGTGCTGCACTCGATTACCAAATACCTCAATGGTCATTCGGATGTGATCGGGGGGGCTGCCATTGTCCGTAGCCCTGAACTGGCCGAGCGGCTGGGCTATCTGCAGAACGCCATAGGCGGGGTGCTGGATCCGTTCTCCAGCTTCCTGGCCCTCCGTGGACTGCGCACCCTGCCACTGCGGGTGCAGCGCCATTGCAGCAATGCCCAGGCGATAGCCGAATGGCTGGGGCAGCAGGCTGGGGTGGCCGACGTCATCTACCCCGGACTGCCCAGCCATCCCCAGCATGCGCTGGCCAGGCAGCAGTTCCCGCGCGGCTTTGGTGGCATCGTCTCGGTACGCTTGCAGGCAGACGAGGCCGGCGTGCGGCGCTTCTTGGCGGCGCTCAAGCTGTTTACCCTGGCCGAGAGCCTGGGTGGAGTGGAGAGCCTAGTCAATCTGCCATGGGCCATGACCCATGCGTCCATTCCTGAGGAAGACCGTTTGCGTCGAGGCGTTGGCCCCAATCTGCTGCGTCTCTCGGTTGGCGTGGAGCATGTGGATGACCTGATAGACGACTTGCGCCAGGGTTTGGCACAGATAGGCTGATCTGGTTATTAGGGCTTAATAAAGCATTCTTAATGGGAATAAGGACGGACTGTTATGCTCAGCCCGTCCTTATTTTCATCTGGCGTGACTGATATGACCAAGCTGACCCGATTGCTTACTGCTGCAGTGGCTACAGCGCTGTCGGCGGCCTCCCTGGCGGGCCCCGAGCTGCTCAATGTCTCGTACGACGTGATGCGCGATTTCTACAAGGATCTGAACCCGGCCTTTATCAAAGCCTACAAGGCCAAGACCGGCGAGGATCTGGTGATACAGCAGTCGCATGGCGGATCGGGCAAGCAGGCCAGGGCGGTGATAGATGGCCTGGAAGCCGATGTGATCACCATGAACATGCCGCCGGATATCGATGCCCTGCACGACAAGGCCAAGCTGATACCGGAAAGCTGGGCTAGCCGCTTGCCCAACAACAGCCTGCCGTTCACCAGCCTGCAGGTGTTGATCGTGCGCAAGGGCAATCCCAAGCAGATCAAGGATTGGTCCGATCTGGTCAAGCCGGGTGTGCAGGTGGTGATGCCCAATCCCAAGGTGACCGGCAATGGCCGCTACAGCTATCTGGCCGCTTGGGGCTATGCCCTGCGCCAGCCGGGCGGCAACGAGCAGAAGGCCCGTGATTTTGTGGCAGGTCTCTTGAAGAACGTGCCGGTGCTGGATTCGGGCGGCCGTGCCGCAACCACCACTTTCATGCAGCGCCAGATAGGCGATGTGCTGCTGACCTTCGAGAACGAGGCGGAAATGATTGCCCGCGAATTTGGCCGCGGCCAGTTCGAGGTGGTGTACCCGTCGCTGTCCATCCGCGCCGAACCCCCGGTTACCGTGGTGGACAAGGTGGTGGACAAGAAGGGCACACGCAAGGCGGCCGAAGAGTATCTCAAGTTCCTGTGGACTACGGCGGCGCAGGAGATCGCTGCGCAGAACTACCTGCGCCCGCAGGATGCGGCTATCGCCAAGAAGTATGCTGCTCAGTTCCCTGCCATCAAGCTGTTTACCGTGGATGAAGTGTTCGGCGGCTGGCGTCGGGCCCAGAAGACCCACTTCGACGATGGCGGCAGTTTCGACCAGGTCTATACCAAGAAGTAATCGCCGCATCGGGGGGCGCCGTGGCGCCCCCTGCCTTCCACTCCCCGATGATCTGACGCCCCATGCGATTCAAACAACCCAGCGTCCTGCCCGGCTTCAACCTGGCATTTGGCTACACCATTGTGTACCTCAGCCTGCTGGTGCTGATCCCCTTGTCGGCCCTGGTGATCAAGACCACCAGCCTGAGCCTGGCCGAGTTCTGGCAGGTGGTCAGCAGCGAGCGGGTGGTGGCGGCCTACCAACTGACCTTTGGCGCCAGCCTCATCGCCGCCGTCATCAACCTGTTTGCCGGCCTGCTGGTGGCCTGGGTGCTGGTGCGCTATTCCTTTCCTGGCAAGCGCATAGTCGATGCGCTGGTTGATCTGCCATTCGCCCTGCCTACCGCGGTGGCGGGTATTGCCCTGACTACCCTGTATGCGCCCAATGGGCTGATAGGCGAGCAACTGGCCAAGTTGGGCATACAGGTGGCTTTCAAGCCCTTGGGCGTGGTGGTAGCGCTGACCTTTATCGGCCTGCCCTTTGTGGTGCGCACGGTGCAGCCGGTGCTGCAGGATCTGGAGGCCGAGCTGGAAGAGGCCGCTGCCTGCCTGGGGGCCAATCGCTGGCAGACCTTCTGCAAGATCATTTTTCCGGCGGCACTGCCTGCCTTGCTGACCGGCTTTACCCTGGCCTTTGCCCGGGCCATAGGCGAGTACGGGTCGGTCATCTTTATCGCCGGCAACATTCCGCTGGAGTCGGAAATCGTGCCGCTGCTGATCATAGGCAAGCTGGAGCAATACGACTATGCCGGGGCAACGGCGATCGCCACGGTGATGCTGCTGATCTCCTTTGTCCTGATCCTGGCCATCAATCTGATCCAGTGGTGGCATGCGCGCCGCCACGGCATGCGCAAGTAAGGAGCCGACATGCAGGCTGTTTCCACTACCGCCGTCCGTTCGGCCGCCACGCAGGAGGCCGTATGGGTGTGTTGGCTGCTGCTGACGGGCGCGCTGCTGTTCCTTGGTTTCTTCCTGGTACTGCCGCTGGTGTCCATTTTTGCCGAAGCCCTGCGCAAGGGCTGGGCGCTGTACTGGGAGGCGCTGAAGGAACCCGATGCGCTATCGGCCCTGCAGCTGACGCTGACGGTGACGCTGATCTCGGTGCCGATCAACCTGGTATTCGGGGTGGCGGCAGCCTGGGCCATCGCCAAGTTCGATTTCAAGGGCAAGAGCCTGCTGATCACCCTGATAGACCTGCCGTTCTCGGTCAGCCCGGTGGTGGCGGGCCTGATCTATGTGCTGATCTTCGGTGCTCAAGGCTGGCTGGGCCCTTGGCTGCAAGCGCACGATATCAAGATCATCTTTGCCGTGCCCGGCATCGTGCTTGCCACCATGTTTGTGACGTTCCCCTTTATCGCCCGTGAGCTGATCCCCCTGATGGAGGCACAAGGTACTGAAGAAGAGCAGGCGGCCATGGTGCTGGGTGCCAGTGGCTGGCAGACCTTCTGGAAGATCACCCTGCCCAATATCAAATGGGGCCTGCTGTATGGCGTGATCCTCTGTAATGCCCGGGCCATGGGCGAGTTCGGCGCGGTATCGGTGGTCAGCGGCCATATCCGTGGCATGACCAACACCACCCCGCTGCACGTGGAGATACTCTACAACGAGTACAACTTTGTGGCCTCGTTTGCCTGCGCTTCCATCCTCGCCCTGCTGGCGCTGGTGACCCTGGTGGCCAAGACCTGGGTGGAATGGCAGACCGAGCGGCAGATGGCGGCGGAACGCGCAGCTGTTTACGAAACATGACGCGCTGGCGCATGGCATGCGGCTTGATGAGGCCGCTGTGCCTGCCCCTGTGATGAGTGCGGTGTGGGATGAAGCCCATGCGCCCATCCTTGCCGGCGCGCGCCAGCCAGCGAATTGGCGTCAGTTTTCAACGATTTAAACCCGTAGCAGGCTCTTACAGGTGACTCGCAATGAGCATAGAAATCCAATCGATCGCCAAGCAGTTCGGCAGCTTTACTGCCCTGGACAAGGTCAATCTCAAGGTTGAGACCGGCGAGCTGTTGGCGCTGCTGGGGCCCTCGGGCTGCGGCAAGACCACCCTGCTGCGCATCATCGCCGGCTTGGAGACGCCGGATGGCGGCCAGATACTGTTCCATGGCGAAGACGCCACCGACACCCATGTGCGCGAGCGCCAGGTGGGTTTTGTCTTTCAGCACTACGCCCTGTTCCGGCATATGACGGTGTTCGAGAACGTGGCCTTTGGCCTGCGGGTACGGCCCAAGCACACTCGGCCCAACAATACCGAGATCAAGCGGCGGGTGCATGAGCTGCTCAATCTGGTGCAGCTGGATTGGCTGGCTGACCGCTATCCGGCCCAGCTATCAGGCGGCCAGCGCCAACGCATCGCCCTGGCTCGCGCACTGGCCGTGGAGCCAAAGGTATTGCTGCTGGACGAACCGTTCGGCGCGCTGGATACCAAGGTGCGAAAGGAGCTGCGCCGCTGGCTCAAACGCCTGCACGAGGAAGTGCATGTGACCTCGGTGTTCGTGACCCATGACCAGGAAGAAGCGCTGGAAGTGGCCGACCGTGTGGTGGTGATGAACAAGGGGCGGATAGAGCAGGTGGGCACGCCGGAACAGGTGTATGACACGCCTGCCACCCCCTTCGTCTACCAGTTCCTCGGTGATGTGAACCTGTTCCACAGCCGGGTACACGGTGGCTTTGCCCAGGTGGGTGAGCACCCCGTGGCAGGCGATGGCGCCGTGGCCTATGTGCGGCCACATGATATCGAACTGCTGCGCGAGCCGGCACCGCAGACCCTGGTCGCCAAGATTGATCATGTCCGCGCCATAGGCTCCATCGTGCGGCTGGAACTGAGCCTGGAAAACGGCGACCCGGTCGAGGCCGAGCTGAGCCGCGATGCCTACGCCGTCCAGCGTTATGCCTCGGGCGAGCGGGTCTATATACGGCCACGTTCGGCCAGGGTATTTGCTGAGGATTATGCGATTTAGCTTGGGGTGTTTGGCCGGCAGCCGCTACGGGCGGCCTGTGCCCAGCTGATGTGGAGTGGGATATTGGGATGGCAAGCCCCACCGCAACTGCTGGGGCAGAAATGCTTGGCTAGTGATGCATTCCTTGATCTAATGCCCTTAGGTCTGAGGCAGGATGCACGTTGTGTAAGCGGTTTGTGAGATATTCCCCTACACAATGCCGGCTCGTGGCCTAGCCCTTGCGCTGGTATGCACGCCTGTATCCGGATAGAGCAACGACGGTTGTCGAGGTGTGCATCGACGCGATGATTACATTTTGCAAGATGTGGCTGGGTAGTTAAGCTGCGTGGTGGTGCACTCCTTCTTTCTGAGTGACGGGTGGTTTGACGATTTCCAGTTTGGCACTTGGATGCCATTTCAGTAGGTAGGATCCATCCCATTGCCCTACGTGCTGCGCGCGAATTAAGTGATGTCTTTAAGGTGGGTTTGAGAGGGTTGGTTTCAAACCCCATGTAAGACTATGTGAGATAATTGTTTTTATTCGAGGATGGAAATGCGCATTAGTCCTTACCGGCATTATCTTCTTACTCTTTGGGTGCCAGTGTTTGTCTTGGTGGTTATGACGATATTGCTTGTTGTGACCAAGGTGGTGCATCCGGTTGTAATAGTTGTTCTGTTTTTTGCAATGCATGTTGCTACTTTTTACTACTTGAAAAGAATTGTTTGTCCACAATGTGGCGAACAAGTAGGGGCTACAGGGCTCATTCGATACACATTGGCGATCATTGCCCCCATTGTGATTTGGATGTAATTCCTAAGGGCTAGATAAGGAAAATTTATGCGAGATATTTATTGATGGAGAAAATATCATTTCAGGAGGCTATTTCAATTGTTGAAATGAACTACCGTGCTGGCGCTGTTGGGTTCAGGGAGATGGAGAAGGCTTTGGAATTCTTCTCGCTGGATTGGTCCCCGGTTCCGGGTTTGCATGGTTTCAATGATGTGGATATTTTCAAGTCAATTGGAATTGAAGCCAGCGGAAATGTGTTGGTGGTAAGTTGGTACTCTTATATAAATGAGGTGGCATTTTTGGTTGCGGGCGAGAAGCTGCTTTCAATGGTATCTGGCTACGTTGAGGTCTGTTCGGAACGCCTTTTTAATAATGGTGATGTCCTTTTCTTTTTGATTAATGATCAGAAGGTGGTTTATGTGCATGATGAAGGTGTATATGCAGTTGCGTCAGGTGATGATTTAAGAGGGGCTATTGCTTCACTTCGTATAAACTGTAAAGGCTGAGGAAGAAAACCAAGGAGTCTTTATTTTGCAAATTTCAAACAGCCTTGCAGTGCAAATAACAAGACCCTGTGATTTGCAGGCAGTTTTGAGCAATGGCACACCTCCCATGGATCAATGCAGGTGCGCCTGAACCAGCAGTATCTGCTACCGCTAGTTTTGCGAGAACGCCACCGTGCCCGGTGCCGGACCGTAGTCAAGCCTTTGGGCAGGTGTGCCAGCATGTACTTGGAAAGGAAAACGGCGATAGTCGAGTTCTACCGAAGTGGTGGGGATATGTATGGAGTGACATATTGACGTTTGATCTGACGAACTATGTGGAAGATTTCCAAAGTGTGCATGGCCTGAGCAAGACTTTTCTGTGCGCTAGAAACTTAATGATGGGTTACCTGTTGGTGCTGCGGCCTTTACTCCCCGTGGTTGCCGACCAGGGGGTGATGGTATTAGAGGTCGTTACCCAAAGGATGGGGAATGAGGAAGAGCTGGAGACAGCAAGGGTTCGTTGTTGGGAATTCATTGACTCCCGGTTGGCGGATGGGGATGTTCTTGATGTTGAGAGCCTAGGGGCTCGTGCTGCTATTTGTGCGCTGTATAAAGAATCCCCGGATGAGAATGTGGCATATCTTTTAGAGTTTTTCATGGGGTTGGTATGTCAAATAAAGCTGCATGAGGGCAGCCTAGAGGAGAGGGTGTCATATTATTTTAAGTGATGAAGTTTATTGCTGGGCTTGCATGGTGTAAGATTTATTCAAGGATTATAAAATTGTGGAGTCAGGCCTCAATGCTGTTCGGTTAGATTGATTTCAGCGGCTGCTGCCGTGGATGAATCAACTTGGGCTCAACCATGACTACAGTGCAATCTAGTGGCTGCCGTGTTGGGTAGCGGAGATCGCGCGAAGCGTACGGCGAATTGCGCCGCTTGTCCTGTCGTGGCGCTCGCTGATCCAAGGTGCGCATAGCCCGCAGTAATTGCTAACTAATCCCTGGTAGACCTGCGTGGGGGAAGGTCAGCCAACTTGCCCTGATGCAGGCCGTCCAGTCCCATCTGGATTGGCTAAAGCGTGAGATCGAAGCATTGGCGCTCAAGATCGACGATCACATCGATCGCCATCCCAACCTCAAGCAGGATGCGGATCTGCAGCGGAGCATTCCCGGTGTCAGCCACACTACCGCAGCCAAGGTCTTAGCCTACGCCGGTGATGTGCGCCGCTTCAGCAATGCCAAGGCGCTGGCAGCCTTTATCGGCCTGACACCGAGACAACGGTTATCTGGCAGCTCGGTAAAGGGCCGGACTATCATCAGCCGCACCGGCCACAAGGATCTGCGAAGGGCCTTGTATATGCCGGGCCTGGTGGCGCGACGATACAATCCCGTCCTGAAAACCTTCGCAGATCGGTTGGCAACGACCGGCCTTGCCCCCAAGGCAGTGATCGGGGCCGTAATGCGCAAACTGGCCCATCTGATCTACGGGGTGATCACATCGGGCAAGCCGTTTGATTTGAATCACAGACAAACGCGGCTTGCTATTCAAGACGGTATCTGACCCCGTGATGCATGGTGATCGTTGCCCCCATTGTGATTTGAATGCTTTTACTGCATCATCCAGACCATGAGCCTGTTTTACGCCATTCTCAAAACATGCCTTCGTGCCGTCGGCGCTTTCTTTGTCAGCGTAGCGGTGGCTTTTCTAGCCATGTTTCTTGGCGTGCTTGGCGGCGGGGGAGCTCAGCTCATACAGATAGCTAGCGTCGTGATACTTTTTGCGATCGCTTGGTCCTTGCTGCCACTCGCCCGAGCCTCTCGGATTTTGGCTGGTATTCTGGCCGTTGCGTGGCTATTTCTTGGCGTTGGGTTTGCGCTATCCGCTTACAATCACCTAGCCACTCCATGGCTGATCGCTTCATCTATCCTGATTATCTACTTGGTGATAAGGGGAACCATAAACATGCCCTCTGTCGATCAAGTGTCACAGTCAAAGGAGCAGGAAGTGGATAAACTGCGATGAAAGTCTCGGTGCCAGAAGAGCAGGCGTGGGGTCAAGTCTCAATAATGTTTGGTTAGATTGCTTTCAGCGGTTGCTGCCGTGGATGGATCAACTTGGGAATAAAGGGGTCTTGTATTTTGCACTAACCAAACAGCCCTGGGGTGCAAATAACAAGACCCTGCTGCCTTTCTCGCGCAGCAGACAGTTGTGGGTAAGGCAAGCTTGCACCGTTGCCTCGCTACCAAAAAAGGGCGCGACCAGTAAGGATCAGGCGCGGTGTCAAGTCTTGCATTTTGCGCTGCGCGCCCGTTAGCACGAGGCGCATTGACCACGTTTGGGGGCTGGTTCTTCGAAGCCCCAAAAACCAAGGCGACGGATAACCGTCGCCTTGGTTTTTTGGTCGCAGCGGCATTCGGCGAACGTTCCGCCTGCACTGCGCCCGCTATCCTGCTTACTTCTGCTTTTCGGCTTCGACCTGGACGGTGATCTTCACGTCGTCGCCTACGAAGGGCACGTAGGCCTTCATGCCCCAGTCGCTACGCTTGATCACGGTGGTGACATCGGCGCCGCAGACGAAATCCTTGCCCATGCGCATGTCGCACTTCATGGGGGTGATGTTGAGGGTGACGGGCTTGGTCACGCCCAGCATGGTGAGGTTGCCTTCGGCCTTGACGGGCTTGTCGCCTTCGAAGATGAACTTGTCGGCCTTGACTACGGCGGTGGGGAATTCGGCTACGTTGAAGAAGTCCTTGCCACGCAGGTGGTCGTCGCGCTTGCCCAGGCCGGTTTCGATGGAGCTGGCCTTGATGGTGGCTTCGAGCTTGCCGGTCTTGGCGGCACGATCCAGCTCCAGGGTGCCCTCGGTTTCCTTGAAGAAGCCACGGGTGATGGAGAAGCCCAGGTGATTGACTTCGAAGCTGGGGTAGGTGTGGGTGGTATCCAGCACGAACTTCTCAGGGGCGGCCAGGGCGGTGGCGGAAAGGGCGGTGGCGATGAGCAGGGCGGTCAACTTGGTTTGCATGGGTGAAACTCCTTGGTTTGGGTTTTAACTGGCATTTACGGTGGGGCCAGCCGCTGGCTACCCACACGAACGATCTCTACTTTGCTACATACAGCTTGAACTTGACTTGAACGGCGTCGGCGACGGCGCCGACATCGCTCCACTCGCCTTCGCCTATCTTCCAGGCCAGGCGTGAGAGGGGGAAGCTGCCTTCGTACCAGCTGCCCTTGGCATCGGGCTTGACGGTGAAGGGGACGGTCAGGTTGGCCGTCTTGCCCTTGACCGAGAACTGGCCGGTGGCGCTGAACTTGCCGCCGCCCAGGGGCTTGAACTGGCTGGCGCTGAAGGTGGCTTTGGGGTAGCTGCCGGTGTTGAACCATTCCTTCATCTGCACGGCTTGGTTGGCATCGCTGCTGCCGGCATCGGTGGCGGCCAGGTCGACGGCGATATTGACCTTGCCGGTATCGGGCTTGGCGGTGTCGAAGGCGATGTCGGCGGCAAATTTCTTGAACTGGCCCTCTACCGGGACGTTCATCTGGGTGAATACGAACTTGACCGAGCTCTTGGCGGGATCGGCCGGGGCGGCCTGGGCCTGGCCCAGGGTGCCGGCGGCGAGCAGGGACAGGAATAGGGCGGTACGACGCATGATGGCTCCTGATAAGGCGGGGCGGTGTTGAGTGACGCTATTCGATTGGAAATTACAGCATTCGTTTCAGCACATCATCCTTCTGGATGAAATGATGCTTGAGGGCAGCGGCGGCATGGGCCACGGCCAGTAGTACCAGGGTCCAGGCGCCGATCTTGTGCATGAACTTGATGGTGCCGGCGAGTTCCTCGTTCTTGTCCATCAGGTTGGGCAGTTCAACCAGGCCCAGCCATACAACCGGGAAGCCCTTGGCGGAGGAGTACAGCCAGCCACCCAGGGGGACGGCAAACATCAGCACATAGAGCAGCATATGGGTGTAGTGGGCGACCTGTTTCTCCCATGGCTGCATCTGGGCTGGCAGCTCGGGCGGGCGGTGGCTCAGGCGCCATAGCAGCCGTATGGCCACCAGCCCCAGCACCGTGATGCCCAGCCACTTGTGGTAGTTGATCAGCTTGAGTTTTTGCAGGCTGAAGCCTTCCATGCTGTCGGTGGTCAACCCCAGGGCGAAGGCGGCGATGATGCCGAGCGCGACCAGCCAGTGCAGCAGGCGGGCGGGTAGGGTGTATTTGATGATCATGTTGTCTGCCTTTCCCGGTACGTGGCCGTTATCGGATTTGATCAACGGCTTCGTTGTTGATGTGCATTATTCCGCCGAGTTCCAAGCAGGGATAGCGGAGCTTTTTAAAGATTTCATTCAGAAAATACGAACAAGGTGCGGCGCGCATGACTTCTCTGCGCCGTATTGCTGCCCCCTGACGTAAAATAGACGCTTTATTTTTTGGCGTAGGCCATAAGCGGCATTAGTCATGATTATCGGTATCGACCTGGGTACGACCAATAGCCTTGTTGCGGTCTGGCGTGATGGCCAGGCGGAGATGATTCCCAATGCACTGGGCCATGCCCTGACACCGTCTGTGGTGGGGCTGGATGACAGTGGTGCGGTGTTGGTGGGGCTGGCTGCGCGTGAGCGACTGATTACCCATCCGCAGCTGACGACGGCAGTGTTCAAGCGCTATATGGGCTCTGACCGGCAGACGCGGCTGGGTACCCAGCTGTTCCGGCCGGAAGAGCTGTCTGCGCTGGTGCTGAAATCGCTCAAGGCTGATGCGGAGCGCTATCTGGGCGAGGCGGTGACCGAGGCGGTGATTACCGTGCCGGCCTATTTCAGTGATGCCCAGCGCAAGGCCACCAAGATAGCCGGGCAACTGGCCGGGCTGAAGGTGGAGCGGCTGGTGAACGAGCCGACGGCGGCGGCGCTGGCCTATGGCCTGCACCAGAACGAGCCGGAAAGCCGCTTCCTGGTGTTTGACCTGGGTGGTGGGACATTCGATATCTCCATCCTTGAGTTGTTTGAGGGGGTGATGGAGGTGCGCGCCAGCGCGGGGGACAATTTCCTGGGCGGCGAGGATTTCAGCGAGGCGCTGATAGACGGGTTTATCGAGGCGGTGGGCAAGCAGCACGGGCTGACCGACAAAGAGGCCGACCCAGTGGTCTATCAGGCGCTACGCAAGCAGGCCGAGCAGGCCAAGCGGGGCCTGAGCGGGACGGCCGAGGTGGCGATGGAGCTGCGCTACCAGGAGCAGAACCTGCGCTGGGCGATAGGTGAGGAGGCCTTTCTCAAGCTGTGCGAGCCTTTGCTGAAGCGGCTGCGCGAGCCGATTGAGAAGGCCTTGCGCGATGCCCGCCTGAAGGCCATAGACCTGGATCAGATCGTATTGGCTGGCGGGGCGACCCGCATGCCGGCGGTACGAAAGTTGGTGGCCAAGCTGTTTGGCCGCATGCCGGCCATGAACCTGAACCCGGACGAGGTGGTGGCGCGCGGTGCGGCGGTGATGGCCGGGCTGAAGGCGCGCGATGAGACCCTCAATGAAGTGGTGATGACCGATGTCTGCCCCTATTCGCAGGGTATCGAGGTAAGCGAGCAGATTGCGACCGGGCGCTTCCAGCCGGGTTTTTACCTGCCCATTATCGAGCGCAATTCGGTGGTGCCCATCTCGCGCGAGCAGGTGGTGAGCACCATCGTCGATAACCAGATGGCGCTGCATGTCAGTGTCTACCAGGGTGAGAGCCGGCTGGTGAAGGACAATATCTTCCTGGGCGAGATCACCATACCCGTGCCGCCCCGGCCGGCGGGGCAGATCAGTGTGTCGGTGCGGTTTACCTATGACGTCAACGGTTTGCTGGAAGCGGAGATGACGGTGGCCGAGACGGGCGAGAAGCACAGGCTGATCATCGAAGAGAATCCCGGTGTGCTGACACCGGCGGAGATAGAAGAAAAGCTGGCGGCCCTGGCCAAGCTGAAGATACACCCGCGTGAACTGCTGCCCAATGCGCAGCTGATGGCGCGGGCAGACCGGATGTTCCAGCAGGCGCTGGGTGAGGAGCGGCAGTGGATCGCGCAGGCGACGGCGCGGTTCCAATCCATGCTGGAGAGCCAGGAAGAGACCACGATCAAGCAGGGGCGCGATGAGTTGAAGACGCTGCTGGACCAACTTGAAGGCGAAGGCTGGCTCTAATGCCGTGGGATGTACTGGGCCTGGCCGAAACCACCGATGAGCGTGCCATACGGCGCGCCTACGCGGCCAGGCTGAAGCAGACCCGGCCGGAGGACGATGCTGCGGGTTTTGTGCGGCTGCGCGAGGCCTATGAGCATGCGCTGGGCTGGTCGCGCTGGCAGGCCATGCAGGTGCAAGGCGGCGAGGCGGTGGCCGCGCCTGAGGGCGAGGTCTCGGCAACGGTGGTGCCAGGCGCATTAGCGCCGGCCGATGAGCGGCCCGCCAGTATGGCGTCGCCGGCTGCAGCGGTATCCGCCATGGCAGAGACACGGGTGGAGATGCCCTCGCAGCCGACTGTACGTACCGTTTGGCAGCGTGATGCCGGCGCCCCACGTGATCAGGCCCGCGAGGCCTTGCGGCAGGTGGCATTTGACCGGGACATGGACGATGAGCAGGTGCTGGGGCTGGCCGAGCAGTACGGCTGGCTGGGTGAGGCGCCTCGTACGGGTGATGCGCCCATGGAGTGGCTGGCCAGAGCGCGGTCGCGTTGCGCTTATATCCACGCCCAGAAGGCGGTAAAGCTGATTGCGGCGGCGCTGGAGGAGAGCGAGTCGCGGGCGGTGGCGCGGTTTGAACTGATCGTGCGGGCATCGCGGTGGGAATCGCTGGATGGGCGCGACATGCTCAAGCAGGTGCTGGCCAATTGGCTGCGCGGCAGGACGGAACCGCCCATGCTGTTGCTGCGGGCGGTTATTGCCTGGGCCGGCTGGCTTGATGATTTCCTCAGCTCTGCGCCCACCATGGCACCCGATGAGATGATGCTGTGCCAGCTGTCTGAGCTGGTGGCGCAGCCGGGACAGACGGCGGAACCGGCTAGCCTGCTGGCCAAGCTGGAGCGGCTGTGCCATGCCGCTTTCGCACAGGAGCTGGACCCGGAGGCCTTGCTGCTTACGGCCAGGGAGGACGGCTGGCTTGATCCGCAGGCCGATTGGACCGGCTGGCCACAAAGCTGGCTGAGCCGCGCGGGTGGCCGGGTTTACCAGCTGTGCGCGCAGCGCATGCAGCAGGCCCTGGAGGCGGCCGACCAGCAGGATGAGGTCGCGCGTATGGCGGCCTTGCGGGCGGGCTTTGATGATCCGGCCTGGGTGGACGGAGCGGCCCGGCATGCCATGGCTGAGCGGCTGGCGATATTGTGGCAGGAGGAGTCGGAACAGTCCCTGCTGCTATGGGGAGCGCTGGCGCGCTGGGCTGGCTGGCAGGATGCCGATGGCCAAAGTTGCGAGGGCCTCAGCGGCGCGGCGGCCTGGCTGTGCGGACAACTGGACCAGGAGCGGGTCTGGCAGCGCTGGTGCGAAATGGCGGCCGATGGGGCGCAGCAGACGGATACCGATGCGGCGGCGCTGCATGCGCTGCTGCAGCCCATGCCCGTATGGCGCCAGCACTGGCTGGCAGGGCGCTTCCCGCTGCAGTTGCGGGTGCGGCATGTGCTGGCCTATGTCGAACAGCATTGGCCGGCCTTGTTTGCGCGTATTGCCCCCGAGCGGGTGGCTTTCTGGCGGCAGGACAGGCTGAGCCTGCAGGGGGGCTGGTGGCATGGGCTGGTCGCCTGCTGGCTACCCGCGATACTGCCGGCCATGGGTATCCTGAACCTGGAGGAGCTGGCGCTGGCTTGGCGGGTGCTGCTCTGGTTGGCCACCATGTGTGCCCTGCCAGCAGCGCTGGTTTTGTCTGTTGCTGCCGTGCAGAAGGGCTGGCGCAGGCTGACGGGTTTGCATCGCCAGCCTGAGCGGCAGGATGTGTTGGCGCGTGCTGCCCGCAATGGTTTCGGACCCTTGTCGGTCTTGGCGTGCGCCTTGCTGGCGGCATTTGTCGGTACGGCCAGCCTGGCGATCATGGAGATCGAGAGCTGGCTGGCACTGGCGTTTGCCACGCTGGCATTTGCTGCGACACTATGGTTTTGGCTGGAGCGTCAGGCGGGCAAGCCTGTTGCCGCGCCGGATGAGGGCGGTGCCGCAAGCCGCTGAGGGTATCCGCCCGCGGCGCCGTTTGTGCCTTATCCTTGCGGCTTGCATGGGCAGCGAAGCCAGCGGACCGAGATGAGGCGCACAGACCTTGAACAGGTTACCGGTCGCTGCGAATAAAGTACTGCTGGCCGCGCTTGCGTGGGCGCACCACCTGCTTTTCTGAACCGAACCCCATTGCCCCGGAGAGCCGGCGGCAGTGCTGAAAGCCGAATGCCATGTCTGATATGAAATGCTGGGACCGCCTGGGGCTGGCGCCTACGCCTGATGAGCGCGAGATCAAGCGTACCTATGCCCGCCTGCTCAAGGCCACCAGGCCGGAGGAGGACCCGGAGGGGTTTCAGGCGCTGCGCCTGGCATTTGAGGAGGCCATGTGGCAGTCGTCGGAGATGAGCCGTACCCCGCCGCAGCCGGTGGTGCCGCCTGATAGCGAGCGCGACCCGCGCGAGGTGGAGGCGGAGGCGCTGCTGCGGCCGCATATCGAGAAACTGGCGGAGTTGAACGAACAAGGCACGGAGGAGGAGGCCATGGCCAAGCTCGCCGCCGTGCTGGACGCCTTTGAGCTGCGCGACGCGGGGGCGCGCGATCCCTTGCTGTGGCAGCTGTTTGAAGACGGCATGTTGTGGGTATGCTGCGACATTGCCGCCAACCATGATGCCTTCCTGCGCGCCGGGGTGAGCCTGTTCGGCTGGATGGAGCCCGATAGCTGGTTGCGGCAGCGCGACCCCAAAACCGTGGAGTGGCTGGGGCTGCGCCTACATGAGGCCGATGCGCTGGAAGCCGTGGATGAATTGCTGGCGCTGCTGGATGAGGGCGAAGAACGGCAGGCCATGGTGGAGCTGGCGCGCCTAGCCGAGGCGGAAGTGCTGATCAATGTGGACGTGCGGCATCTGTTCGAGGCGGAACTGATGGTCAGTCTGTCGGAGTATGACAACATGCCCCTGCAGTTTGCCGGTGCTGCCTTGACCTTGTTTGGCTGGCGCCGCGATCACCGTCACCTGGAAGAGTATCACCCTGATGCCTGGCGGGAATTTGGCCGCAAGATCAAGCCGCTGATCGTATTTTGACCCCGTTCACGCTGCCTTTTGCGCGCGGTAACTGCTGATGAAGTTGTCTGCAAGCCGACTTTTTACCCCGCGAAAATGGCTTGGAGGCTGGCGTTGCGCGCCTTTGCCATCTAATCTTCCTACAGCCCGAAATAGTAACTGGGCCAGGGAGAAATAATGAAGCGTGCTTTTTGGAAGGCTGACTGGTTTGTCGGCATCGTGGTCGTGGTGGTTTTTGCCATCGCCGGTATAGGCACCAATGTGCTGGCCGGGCTGGAGCGCAAGGCCTACGACACCGGTGTGGGCATGACCAGCCGTACCCCAAACGACCGTATTGCCGTGATTGCGATAGACCAGCAGAGCCTCGACAACATTGGCCGCTGGCCCTGGTCGCGCGATGTCCATGCCGATTTCATCAACAAGCTGGCAGCAGCCAAGCCCAAGGTGATCACCAGCACGGTGTTCTACACCGAGCCGCAGCAGGACAAGGGGGCCGATTACCTCAAGCAATTGCTCGACATCTATCGCAAGCAGCATGGCGAGGCTGCTGCTGCCGCCGCTGCGGCGGCACAGCCGACCATCGCTGCCGATGGCACGGTGATACCGGCCGAGCCTGCGGCGGCGCCTGCGCCGGACAAGTTTGGCGCCCTGCTGGAGGGGGCCGTCAGCCAGCTGGATTTCGACAAGCAGCTGGCCGATAGCGTGGGCAAGGCGGGCAATGTGCTGCTGCCCATGTTGCTGGAACTGGGCGAGCCGGTAGGCAACCCCGAGGAAGAAACCCCGGCTTATGTCCTGAAGAACGAGGTGGGTGTGGCCGGTGACCCGGCGTCTGGCTGGCCGATTCCGACCATGTATATGGTGCCGCCCATTCCCCGCATAGGAGAAAAGGCTGCCGGCGTGGGGCATTTGACCGTGCGGCCCGATGCGGCCGATGGCGTGGTACGCGAGGAGCCACTGGTACTGCGTTATTACGATGAGATCTACCCCTCCCTGTCGTTGCTGACGGCAGCCAAGAGTTTGAACCTGGCGCCCAAGCAGGTGACGGTGAATCTGGGCGAGTCGGTGCAACTGGGTGGCATCAACATCAAGACCCAATCGTATTCCACCTTCTTGACCTATTACTACCCGGATGTGGATGGCCGCTCGGCGATACCCGTGGATTCTTTCTACGATGTAGCCAGCGGCAAGATTCCGTTCACCAAGTACAAGGACAAGATCGTGCTGATCGGGCCGACGGCACCGGGCCTGGGTACCACCATGGTGACGCCCATCTCGGCCGGCACGCCGCCTGTGCTGTCCTTGGCACACAATGTTTCCAGCATACTGCAGCAGGATTATTTCTCTTCACCCGGCTGGAGCGTGTGGGTGCAGCTGGGGCTGTGCCTGCTGGTGGCAGTCTACCTGATCGCACTGCTACCGCGCCTGGGTGCGGGAGCTGCGGCCATGGTGACGGGCGGCCTGTTCGTGGTGCTGGTGGTGGCGCATTTTGTCCTGATGACCACCCAACTGCTGTGGCTGCCCATGATGACGCCGGCCGCGTTGCTGATCGTCGGGCATCTGGTGCTGACCACCAAGCGCTTCCTGATGACCGAACGCCGCAGCGAGGCATCCGAGCTGTCGGCGGCGGAGTCTAATCGTATGCTTGGCCTGGCTTTCCAGACTCAGGGCCAGCTGGATATGGCCTTTGACAAGTTCCGCAAGATTCCCATGGACGACACCATGATGGATACCTTGTACAACTTGGCGCTGGATTTTGAGCGCAAGCGCCAGTTCAACAAGGCGGAGTCGGTGTATCGGCATATGGCCGGCTTCAACCCCAAGTTCAAGGATCTGGACCAGAAGCTGAACCGGGCCAAGCAGATGGCCGAGACGGTGATACTGGGCGGTGCGGGCAACCGCAGCAATGCCAGCACCTTGATACTCGATGGTGGCGCGGTAGAGAAGCCCATGCTGGGCCGCTACCAGGTGGAGAAGGAATTGGGCAAGGGCGCCATGGGCGTGGTTTATCTGGGGCGCGACCCCAAGATAGGCCGGGTGGTGGCCATCAAGACCATGGCCTTGAGCCAGGAGTTCGAGGCGGATGAGCTGGAGGAGGCGCGCAGCCGTTTCTTCCGTGAGGCCGAAACGGCCGGGCGGCTGAACCACCCGAATATCGTGACCATCTACGATGCGGGCGAGGAGCATGACCTGGCCTATATCGCCATGGAATTCCTCAAGGGCAAGGACCTGGCCCCGCATACCAAGGCTGGCCAACTGCTGCCGGTGGCGGATGTGGTCAATATCGCCATCCAGACTGCCGAGGCGCTGGACTATGCCCACAAACAGCACGTGGCGCATCGGGATATCAAGCCGGCCAACATCATGTATGAGATGGACACCAAGATCGTCAAGGTGACCGACTTTGGCATTGCCCGCATTACGGATTCCAGCAAGACCAAGACCGGGATGGTGCTGGGCACGCCCAGTTATATGTCGCCGGAGCAGCTGAGCGGCAAGAAGGTGGATGGTCGCTCTGACTTGTTCAGCCTGGGCGTGATGCTGTACCAGATGACAGTCGGCACACTGCCGTTCAAGGGAGAATCCATGGCGGAGCTGATGTTCCGTATTGCCAATGAGCCGTACACCAACCCCAGGGAACTCAACCCCAACCTGCCTGCCAGCGTCGTGGCGGTGATCGATCGCGCCTTGAAGAAGAACGCGGACGAGCGCTTCCAGACCGGAGCGGAATTCGCCGAAGCGCTCAAGCAGTGCGCGGCTGGACTGTAAGGGGTTGCCATGAAGACACTTGCACACGCAATTGAGATGTATGGGCTGACCGACGCCGGCATGGTGCGCAGCCACAATGAAGACGCCATCGTGTTCGAGGCGGACAGTGGCCTGGCCATATTGGCCGACGGTATGGGGGGCTATAACGCGGGTGAGGTGGCCAGCGGCATTGCCACCACCTTGCTGGCCCAGGGCGTCAAGGCGGCCATCGAGGTGGTGCCGCCCCATGTGCCGGAGGCGCTCAGCGGCAAGTCTGCCGCCCATCGCATCCTGCGCCTGGAAATTGAAAAGGCCAACCTGGCGATCTTCCAGACTGCCCAGAGCCAGCCACAGTGCGCAGGGATGGGCACCACGCTGGTATCGGCCTTGTTCTACGATAACCGTATGACCTCGGCCCATGTGGGTGATTCGCGCCTGTACCGTCTGCGCGGCGCAGAGTTCGGTCCGCTGACCCGCGACCATTCGCTGCTGCAGGAGCAACTGGATAATGGCCTGATTACGCCCGATGAGGCGCGCCGGTCACAGAACAAGAATCTGGTGACGCGTGCGGTCGGCATCGATCCACAGCTGGATCCGGAATTGAATGATTTCGAGGTGCAGGTTGGCGATGTCTACCTGCTTTGTTCGGATGGTCTTAACGACATGGTGGATGATGCCGACATTGGTGCGGTGCTGAGTACAGTGTCGGGCAATTTACCGCTGGCGGCCGAGCAATTGATACAGATGGCTAATGACAACGGCGGACGCGATAATGTTTCCGTGATATTGATCCGTATTAATCGTAGTTTTGCCGCCGAACGCAGTCTGTGGGCTCGCCTGTTTGGCTGGCTGGCAGGCTGACATAAGAGGACTAAGCAGATGGCCAAACTGATTTTGAGTCTCGATGGCATGGTGCTACGCGAGTTCAAGTTGGAAAAGAACACGGTGACCATAGGTCGCAAACCTCATAACGATCTGCAGATCGACAATCTTGCGGTGTCGGGCGAGCACGCCCGGCTCAGCATGATAGGGGCCGATGTGTTTCTGGAGGACCTGGATAGCACCAATGGCACCCAGGTGAACGGCCAGCCGGTCAAGCGGCAGTTGCTGCAGGATGGGGACTTGGTGGAGCTGGGCAAGTACAAGCTCAAGTTCATGGCCGAGGGGGCTGCCAAGGCCGCCGCTGGCGCGCCGCAGGAAGATTTTGAGAAGACCATGGTGATACGGCCGGGTGGGGTGAAACCCACGGCACCGGCCGCGCCGCCGGCTGCCGCACCGGGTCCGACGCCCAGCTATCGCGCGGGCGACACAGTGATGGAGCTGCCGCCGGCCGCAACGCCCGCTGCTGCACCGGCTGCCGAGGCGCGGGCTGCCGCCATCAAGGTGCTGAGCGGCGCCAATGCCGGCAAGGCGCTGGATCTGGTGAAAAACCTGACCTCGCTGGGCAAGCCAGGCGTGCAGGTGGCCATCATTACCAAGCGGCCCACCGGCTATTTCATTACCCATGTGGAAGGCCCCAGCAGACCGCTGGTGAACGGGCGGCAGATCGGGGTGCAGGCGGAAGAGCTGAGCGACCGGGATGTGATCGAGCTGGCTGGTGTGAAGATGGAGTTCTTCTACAAGTAAGGCGCCATGAAAACGCTGCGTAAATACTGGCTGCAACTCGCCCTGAGCCTGCTGGTACTGATCTACTTCATGGGCTATGCCGCCAGCTTCTGGCGGCCAAGGCTGGTGGAGCAGATGGATTTGTGGCTCTACGATGCCCGCGTGGTGCTGACCATGCCGGGTGGCGTAGACCCGCGCGTGGTGGTGGTGGACCTGGACGAGAAGAGCCTGGCCGAAGTAGGGCGCTGGCCCTGGCCCCGCAACACCGTAGCGCAGTTGGTGGACAAGTTGACGGGGGATTACAAGGCTGCGGCTGTGGGCTTTGACATTGTGTTTGCCGAGAAGGACGAGAGCTCGGGCCTGCCGGTGTTGAAGCGGCTGGCCGAGACCGAGTTCAAGGGTGATGACAACTTCAGGCTCAAGCTGAGCGAGCTGGAAGGCAGGCTGGACTACGACAGCCTGTTTGCCGCCAGCCTCAAGGAAAAGCCGGTGGTGCTGGGCTATTACTTCAGCTTTGAAGATGGTGCCCGCAAGGCAGGGCAGCTACCCAAGCCGGTATTGCCAGCCGGCATGTTCAAGGGGCGCAACGTCAACCCTATTCCGGCGCCGGGCTATGGCGCCAACCTGCCCGTTTTGATGCAGCAGGCGACCTTGGCCGGGCATTTCAACCCGTTGCCGGATTCTGATGGCGTGACGCGCAGGGTGGCTATGCTGGTTGAGCATGAGGGCAAGTATTATGAGTCGCTCTCGCTGGCCATGGTGCGTGCGTATCTGAGCTTCCCCGAGATTGTGCCGCTGTATGGCACGGACTCCTGGCTGAGTTCCTATCAGCCGCTGGAGGGCCTGAAAATCAACCATCTGACCGTGCCGGTGGATCAGTCGGTGCGCGCGCTGGTGCCCTATCGTGGCGGGCAACGCAGCTTCAAGTACATATCGGCTGCCGATGTGCTCAATGGCAAGGCCGATGTCGACGCCATTTCTGGCCGCCTGGTATTGGTGGGCACCACGGCCCCCGGCCTGCTGGATTTGCGGGTGGCGCCGGTGGAGTCGGTCTATCCGGGGGTGGAGGTGCATGCCAACCTGATAGCTAGCCTGCTGGACAACACCCTACCCGCCAAGCCGGATTACCTGATCGGGGCTGAGATGGTCTTGCTGCTGTTGGTGGGCGGGACCTTGATGCTGGCCCTGGTAAAGCTCAATCCGCTGCCGGGTACGGTGGTGACGGCGGCCTTGGCCGTACTGGTTGTCGTGGGCGATTTTGCACTGTGGAAATACTCCCAGCTGGATCTGCCGCTGGCATCGCTGCTGTTGAGCATTATGCTGCTGTATGCGATCTCCATGTCGTATGGTTACTTCTTTGAATCGCGCAACAAGAAGCAGATGGCCAGCTTGTTTGGCCAGTATGTGCCGCCCGAGCTGGTGGCCAAGATGAGTGAGCAGCCCGAGAAGTATTCGATGGAGGGGCAAAGCCGCGAGCTGACGGTGCTGTTCTCGGACGTGCGCAGTTTCACCACCATCTCGGAGAGCATGGACCCGAAGGAGCTGACGCGGTTCATGAATGAGTTTCTGACCACGCTGTCGGATGTGATACGGACCCAGTACCTGGGCACCATCGACAAATACATGGGCGATTGTGTGATGGCCTTCTGGGGCGCGCCCATCCATGACCCTGACCATGCACGCAATGCGGTGCTGGCCGGGCTGGAAATGCAGCGTGCCATGGCGGCGCTTGGGCCCAAGATGCGCGAGAAGGGCTGGCCCGAGATCCATATCGGGGTGGGCGTCAATACCGGCCGCATGACGGTGGGCGATATGGGCTCGCAGATACGTAAGGCCTATACGGTGATGGGCGATGCGGTCAACCTGGCCTCCCGGCTGGAGGGTATTACCAAGCAGTATGGTGTGGGTATGATCGTGGGTGAGCAAACCCATGAGGCAGTCAGGGATGGCATCGTGTTCCGGGAGCTGGACCGGGTAAGGGTGAAGGGCAAGGATGAGCCCGTCACCATCTACGAGCCCCTGGGCACGGTGGAGGCCGTCGATAAGGCGGTGAAGAAGGAGGTCGAGCTGTTCCACGGCACCCTCAAGCACTATCGCGGCCAGAACTGGGACCTGGCTGAGATGCAGCTGATCAACCTGAAGAACCAGCGACCGGACTGTAAGCTATACCAGGTTTATCTGGACCGTATTGCGCACTTCCGCAAGTCACCGCCGCCCGCCGACTGGGATGGTGTGTATGAGTTTGATACCAAGTAGCCGTCGGCAAGGATAAGAGGATGCGTCTCAAGGTGCTCGGTTGCAGTGGCGGAATAGGCGGTGGTATGCGTACCACCTCCTTTCTGGTCGGCCGCCATACGCTGATCGATGCGGGGACGGGGGTGGGTGACCTGTCGGTGGCCGAGTTGAGCCAGATAGACCGGGTGTTCCTGACGCATTCCCATCTGGACCATATCGCCATGCTGCCCTTGCTGGTGGATACCGTGGGCGCCATGCGCGACAAGCCGCTGGATGTCTATGCCAGCCGGGCCACCCTGGATATCTTGTCTGCCCATGTATTCAATTGGCGGGTTTGGCCGGATTTCCGGGAAATACCCAATAAGGCGGCGCCCTTCCTGCGTTTTGTCCAGTTTGAGCAGGGGGAGACGGTGATGCCGGAACCGGGACTGTGCGTGACCGCGCTGCCTGCCCTGCATACGGTACCAGCCGTGGGCTACCAGCTGGATTCGGGCAAGCATAGCCTGGTGTTTACCGGTGATACCACGATCAACGATGCGTTCTGGCCGGTGATCAATGCCGTCGAGAATCTCAAGACGCTGATCATAGAGACGGCATTCTGCAATCGTGAGCGCGCCCTGGCCGAGGCATCGCGCCATCTTTGCCCTGCCATGCTGGCCACCGAACTGGCCAAGCTGAACCGCCCGGCTGAAATCTTCATCACCCATTTGAAACCGGGGGAAATTGAACTGACCATGCAGGAAATCGGGGAGGATGCGGCCAGCTTCCGTCCCAAGATGCTCAAGAATGGGCAGATGCTCGACTTCTGATCGCCAAAGACCATGAACCAGCCAGCTGCAGCCCCGGAACTCAATATCGAACTGCAATTCATCCGTGATTTGCAGGCGGTGACCAACAAGATACATGCCACCAGCAATGTGGACGAGATCATGCTGGAGGTCAGTCAGTCCATCTGCGAGCTGTTCAATGCAGACCGGCTGACGATCTATGTGCTCAATGATGAGCAGAATGCCATCGTGTCCAAGGTCAAGATCGGGTTGAACTCCTTCAAGGATCTGAAGCTGCCGATTACCGAGCAGAGCGTGGCCGGTTATGTGGCCATGAGCAAGAAGCTGGTGAACATCAAGGATGTCTACGATGTGAATGAGCTCAAGGCCATCCACCCCCAGCTGACCTTCTTGCAGGAGGTGGACAAGCGTACCGGCTACCGCACCAAGCAGATGATGGTGGCACCCATAGTCGAGGAAAAGAGCGGTGGCTTGATCGGCGTGGTGCAATTGATCAACAACCGCGCCGGGCGTCCGTTTCCGGGCCTCACCGAGAAGGGGGCGGTAGAGCTGTGCAAGACGCTGGCCATCGCCCTGAAGCAGCGCCAGCATGGCGGCCCCTTTGTGGCGCGTACCAAGTATGACTACCTGGTGCTCGATGGGGTGCTGTCTGCCACTGAGCTGGAACTGGCCATCAAGGGAGCCCGCGAGCATGGCACCGAGATAGAGGACATCCTGCTGAAGGAGTTCAAGGTCAATGCTGCCCAGGTGGGGGCTTCGCTGGCCCGCTTCTTTGGGGTGGAGTACGAGCCATTCAAGCCCGACCGCATCAAGCCCCTTGATCTGGTCAAGAGCGTGAAGCGCGACTTTGCCGAGATGGCGCAGTGGCTGCCGGTGGAGGAGGGCAAGGACGGCGTGATGATCATTACGCCGGACCCGGAGAAGGTGCGCAGCAGCGGCATGGCCGGGCAGGTGTTTCCCGGCAAGAAGCTGATCTACCGGGTCTGCAGCCTGAGGGAGTTTGGACAGTCGCTGGATCTGTTCTTTGGCTCGAACTCGGCCATGGACGGCAGTTCCATCGGTGATCTGCTCTCGGGTTTGTCCGAGGACTCCGATGAAGCGGAGGGGGTGAGCAGCGAGGCACTGTCATTGGCGCAGGATAATGAGCTGGTCAAGCTGGTCAACAAGGTCATTGTGGATGCCTACCAGCAGGGGGCGTCCGATATCCATATCGAACCCTTTCCCGGCAAGGGCAAGACCGAGATACGGTTTCGCAAGGACGGCTCCTTGCAGCCCTATATCGAGGTGCCTTCGGCCTATCGTGACCCTATTGTCACCCGGCTCAAGATCATGTGCGACCTGGATATCTCGGAGCGCCGCAAGCCGCAGGACGGCAAGATCAAGTTCAAGAAGTACGGGCCGCTGGATATCGAGCTGCGGGTGGCGACAGTGCCGACGGCGGGCGGCATGGAAGATGTGGTCATGCGTATCCTGGCTTCGGGCGAGCCCTTGCCGCTGGACAAGATGGGTTTCAGCAAGCGCAACGACGAGACCCTGCGCAAGGTTATTTCCAAGCCCTATGGCCTGTTCTTTGTTTGCGGCCCGACCGGTTCGGGCAAGACGACTACCCTGCACTCGGTGCTCAAGCACCTGAATACCTCCGAGACCAAGATATGGACGGCGGAAGACCCGGTGGAAATTACCCAGAAGGGCTTGCGGCAGGTGCAGATGAATCCCAAGGCGGGATTGACCTTTGCCATTGCCATGAAGGCCTTCTTGCGGGCGGACCCCGACATCATCATGGTGGGCGAAATGCGGGACAAGGAAACCACCAGCACCGGCATTGAAGCCTCGCTGACCGGCCACCTGGTGTTGGCCACCCTGCATACCAATTCGGCGCCGGAGTCCATCATCCGCTTGCTGGATATGGGGATGGACCCGTTCAACTTCTCTGATGCGCTGCTGGGGATTCTGGCCCAGCGCCTGGCCAAGCGCCTGTGCGCCAAATGCAAGCAGGCCTATCAGCCTGACGAGGCCGAGCTGAAGCTGATACTGGCCGAGTATGCGGAGGAACTGAAGAACACGGCCAGCTGGGCCAAAGATCCTGCCGCTGCGCAGAAAGCTTTGATGGACGAATGGCGGCGCGATTTTGCGGACAAGGATGGCAAGTTCACTCTGTACAAGCCGGTGGGCTGTGAGGCCTGCAACGGCACTGGCTACAAGGGGCGTGTGGGCTTGCACGAGCTGCTGGTGGGCACCGACGCCGTGAAGAAGCGCATACAGGAGCATGCGCGCGTGGCCGAGCTGCTCGCCGTGGCCTTGGATGAAGGCATGCGTACCCTGAAGCAGGATGGCATAGAGAAGGTATTGCAGGGCGTGACGGATTTGCACCAGGTGCGGGCGGTCTGCATCAAGTGATCGAGCAGTGGATGACAGGAGAGGGGTGCGGCACCATGCAAAGCGCCGACCAGCTCATGCAGCGGCTGGAGATGCTCAATGCGATCGGCATTGCGCTCTCCAGTGAGCGCAATATCGGCAATCTGGTCGAACTCATCCTGCTCGCCGCCAAGAATCTGGTCAATGCTGATGCCGGTACGCTGTACCTGGTAGAGGGCGACACGCTCAAATTCGAGATAGTCCGTACCGATTCGCTAGGGATCGCACTGGGCGGCAGCACCGGCCGCGTTCCACCCATGCCGCCTATACCGTTGCATCTGGGCGATGGCGTACCCAATACCAGCACGGTGGTGGGGTGCGCCGCCTTGCTGGGTGAGACCTTCAATATCCCCGATGCCTATCAGGCCGTAGGGTTTGATTTCTCGGGTACCAAGCGCTTCGATGCGGCCAATGGTTACCACTCCAAGTCGTTTCTCACCGTGCCCATGCGCAATCATGAGAACGAAATCATTGGCGTGCTGCAGCTGATCAACAAGCTGGCGCCTGATCGCAGCATTGAGGATTTCAGCACCGATGACCAGCGTCTGGTCGAATCGCTGGCCTCGCAGGCGGCCATTGCGTTGACCAACCGGCATCTGATCAACCAGCTGGAGAACCTGTTCGAGGCCCTGATCAATCTGATCAACACCGCCATCGATGACAAGAGCCCCTATACCGGCGGCCATTGCGAGCGGGTGCCGGTGCTGACCATGATGCTGGCCGAGGCGACCAGCAAGGCGAATTGGGGGCCGTTCAAATCCTTCCACATGACGGAGAAGGATCGTTACGAACTCAAGATTGCGGGCCTGCTGCACGATTGCGGCAAGATCACCACGCCCGTGCATGTGGTGGACAAGTCCACCAAGCTGGAAACCATTTTCGACCGCATTGCCCTGGTCGATACCCGCTTTGAGGTGCTCAAGCGTGATGCCGAGATTGCCCACCTGAAGGGCGAGCTGGATGCGGAGGCCTACGCGGCTCGCCTAGCGCAGTATGCAGACGACAAGGCATTCCTGCGGCGTACCAATCAGGGGGGCGAGTTCATGCGGCCGGAGGATCAGACCAGGGTGCGAGCTATCGGGGCCTATGTCTGGAGCGGTACTGACGCAAATGGTCAGTCTCTGCCCTTCTTGAGTGAGGACGAAATAGAGAGCCTCAGCATTGCGCGCGGCACGCTGACGCAGGCGGAGCGGCAGATCATCAACCACCACATTGATGTGACCATACGTTTGCTGGAGGCGCTGCCATGGCCCAAGCACCTGACCAATGTGCCCGAGTATGCGGGCGGTCATCATGAGCGTATGGACGGTAAGGGATACCCACGGGGCCTGACGCGCGAGCAGATGAGTGTGCAGGCGCGCACCATGGGGATAGCCGATATCTTTGAAGCGCTGACTGCGCGCGATCGCCCCTACAAGCCGGGCAAGACCTTGTCGGAATCGCTGGGGATACTGGCACGTATGTGCAAGGAGCAGCATGTGGATCCTGACCTGTTCGAGATATTTGTGCGGGAACGGGTCTATCAGCGTTACGCCGAGATGTTTCTGGAGCCGGCGCAGATCGATGTGGTAGACGATGTTGCGGTGCTGCGTCTGGCGGGCTTGATGGAGCAGTGACGCAAATGGTCAGTGCTTGCCGATTTGCGTAGATATGAGTCCCAATCCGCGTTCTGGCATGTGTCTTGCTTGGATGTGGCTATTACCGCAGGAGTATCGCGACATGAAACGCTCGCAATCAGGTTTTACCTTGATCGAATTGATGATCGTGGTTGCCATCATCGGCATACTTGCGGCGATTGCGGTGCCACAGTTCGGTGAATATTCGCGGAAGGGTGAGGATAAGGCAGCGCAGTCCGATGCGCGTAACTTCCTCAGTCTTGCGGCGGTTAATAGCGCAGAGAGTCATTAGGCGCGATAAATGCTTACTTTGTTTTTCGCGCCAGCTCAAATGGACCGACTTTGCGGTCCAATTTCAACGGAGATATCCAAGATGAAACGTCTACAAAAGGGCTTTACCCTGATTGAACTGATGATTGTGGTGGCCATTATCGGCATTCTTGCCGCTATCGCTATCCCCCAGTTCTCGGAATACACCCGTAAGGGCGAAGACAAGGCTGCGCAGTCCGATGCGCGCAATTTCCTGACGGCCGCTGCGTCGAACTCGAACATCTAAGCCATTATCCTCTCTAGGAGATAGAATTATGAAAGCAGCAATTCTTGTTGCCAGCCTGTTGGCTGCCTCTGCTGGTGTGGCTAACGCTGCCTATACCAGCGCACCTCTGTGTACCGGTCTCGCTACTGCGAGCAACTCGGTCTCTGGTGCGACTGATGGTTCCTTGTTCGTGAAGAACAGCTTCCAGATCAAGTGCTCGGCCAATACTGTGGTCAACATCCTGGATGATGCTGATCAGGTTGCAGTATGTTCCGTGTCCAAGAAGGGTAAGACCAAGTTTGGCGGCAGCAGTGAAGGTGGTGCGGTAGAAGCCAAGGGCACCGGTTGTACCGGCGGCGCCGGTAAGTGCACGGGCGACGCAGCTGTGGCAACCACCGGTTGCTAATCGGGAATCCGATTTCACAGGTGTGCTAATGACGGGGTGCTTGCACCCCGTTGTGCATTTCTGGGCGTTGTGAGCGGTTTGTATGTGCTAAACGCTCGCAGGCGCAGCTTTTCTAGTGCATGGGCTTGCGTGGCACTTAAGCGCGAGGGTTTTGTCGGCAATGGATATCGGGGGCAAATTTGCACTGCTTAAGTCCGTATGTGCCAACCTGATGGCCTGGTCTTTGTGGGAAGTGGCTTGATATATCACTGCAATGTAGGTCGGCAGTGCCGGTGCGGCTGCCATCGGTGTAGTCTAGTGAAGGCTGTGATGCATCGATTCTGAATCTCTGTGCATGGTTGGGCACGCCCAAGCGGCCGCATGAAATCCGTCTTGGACTAGGGGCATTGCCTGGTGGGGCTGTGCAGCAAAGTCAAGTTCCGCCGAGATTATTCCGGGACTGGCGTAGGCGGGGTGAGTGCCATCGCCGTGCTGTATCTGGCGAGTTTGCTGGGGGTGACGAAAATGGTCAGTGCTTGCCGATTTGCGTAGCTGGTTATGCTGATATGGAGCTCTGGCGTGAGCTTGATGTGTGAGGCAGCATCATTGCCGAGCTAGGCCACATGAGGCGCTTGCAATCACGTTTCACGCGGATGGACGCGATGATTCGTAGTGCGGTCATCAGCGTGCTCGCGGCGACTGCGGTGCCGCAGTTCGGTGAGTGCATGCGGAAAGTTGGGGGTAAAGCGGCGCAATCAGGTGCGCGTAACTTCCTTGGTCTTGCAGCAGCGAGTGGTACTGAATGTGGCTAGGCACGATATGTGCTTATATCTTTTCGCGTCGGCTCAAAAGGGCCGGGTTTGCGGTCCAACTTCAACGGAGAGATCCAAGATGAAACGTCTACAAAAGGGCTTTACCCTGATTGAACTGATGATTGTGGTGGCCATTATCGGCATTCTTGCCGCTATCGCTATCCCCCAGTTCTCGGAATACACCCGTAAGGGCGAAGACAAGGCTGCGCAGTCCGATGCGCGCAATTTCCTGACGGCCGCTGCGTCGAACTCGAACATCTAAGCCATTATCCTCTCTAGGAGATAGAATTATGAAAGCAGCAATTCTTGTTGCCAGCCTGTTGGCCGCCTCTGCTGGTGTGGCTAAT
>NZ_JAUFPU010000018.1:0-197926 GCF_030409555.1 Chitinimonas viridis | reverse complement strand
CGAGCAACTCGGTCTCTGGTGCGACTGATGGTTCCTTGTTCGTGAAGAACAGCTTCCAGATCAAGTGCTCGGCCAATACTGTGGTCAACATCCTGGATGATGCTTCCCAGGTTGCAGTATGCTCCGTGTCCAAGAAGGGTAAGACCAAGTTTGGCGGCAGCAGTGAAGGTGGTGCGGTAGAAGCCAAGGGCACCGGTTGTACCGGCGGCGCCGGTAAGTGCACGGGCGACGCAGCTGTGGCAAACACCGGTTGCTAATCGGGAATCCGATTTCACAGGTGTGCTAATGACGGGGTGCTTGCACCCCGTTGTGCATTTTCTGGGTAGAGCGGGATACTTCTTCCTAGCCCAGGGATTGTGTGATTGGCGAATACTACTTAGTAGGACGTTCCGGCATGATGCTAACCAGTAGTCATATCCTTGCCACATGGCGTTCAGGTGTCAGAGGGCGCAGCTTCCACGCTGTATTTGCGTTGGGCATTATGTTGCTACTTTGTGCTTGGCTTGCGGCCTCGTTCTCTGCGCGGCAGCCGCAGGCCGTAGCCTTGGATGTGGGTTTGTCGGGGATAAGAATAGGTTTGACCCTGCTCAGTCTGATGTGGGTGCAGGAGTTGGTGAGCAAGGAAATAGATCGTCGGACGGTTTTCTTTGTCTTGGCCTACCCAGCCCCCCGTGCCAGCTACCTGCTGGGACGCTATCTGGGGGTGATGGCACTTGCTACTGCGGCAACTATTTTGCTGGGTGTGACGTTGGCTCTGATCGTCCGTTTGGCGGGCGGTGACTATCAGCAAATTCATTCGACTTTGATAGGCTGGCCTTATGTGGCCAGCTTGGCCATGATCTTGCTCGATATTGCCTTGGTGACGGCGTTCGCTTTCTGCCTGGCCAGCTTTGCTACCAGTGCCCTACTACCCCTGACCTTGGGATTTGGTTTTGCCATTGGTGCTCGCGCGCTGGGGCCGGTGATCGATTTTCTGGCTAGGGGGGCTGATGGTGATCCTGAGTTCGCGGCGCGTTACAGCCCCATCATCAATATGGTCAGATGGTTTCTGCCTGATCTTGACCGCCTGGATTTACGTACCTGGCCCCTTTATGGCGTCGCGCCAGAATGGGAGGCGGTGGCCTTGGCTGCCCTTGCCGCGCTGGTATACACGGGTATGCTGCTGGGTATCGCGGTGGCGGCATTCAACCGGAGGACCTTTGCCTGATGCGGTGGCTATATCGATCGATCTGGATAGTGGCAGCGCTGGGTCTGTTGATGCTGCATCTGCTGGTGACCGATGCCTTGCACCAGCAGCCGCGCCATCGTGTGCAGGACGAAATGCAGGTCTATCTGCCGCGCTCGGCGCAATTGGTATCTGCGGCTGGTGATCGCTACTTGGCGGCGAATTTTGCGGTTTTTCGTGCCTTTATGGTGGGTACCCACCAACTTCAGCCATCGACTTATGTGGTGCTCGCTAATTTGCAGCGTGATGCCTCCTATTTCAATCCTGGCCATGAGGACAATTACTACGTGGCTGCGGCAGTCTTGCCTTGGAATGATCAGGTGGAGGCAACGCAAACCATCCTGGCAAATACCCAGCTGGGTAGGCCAACGGATGCTTTGCCGGCTTTTTTGTATGGATTCAATCAGTTACATTTTTTACAAGACCCGGTCGGTGCCGCCAAGACCTTACAACTGGCGGCTGCTCGTATGCCGGATGCGGATACGCGTACTTCACTTGAGGCAATTGCATCGCGATGGGTAACGCAGGGTGATTTGGATGAGGCGAGCCGTCTATTGCGTATCATGGCAACCCAGACGCGTGATAAGGCGTTTCGGGCTTATCTGGAGAAGCGTATTGCCCGTGTTGATCTGCTAAAGCAACTACGAATGGCTGTTGCAAAATGGCAGTCTGAGCGGGGTGGGGTGCCTACTCTGGAGGCAATGGTTGCGCGGGGCTATCTCGCGGGTATGCCGGTTGATCCGCTGGGTGCGGAAATCGTGCTGGACCAACAGGGCAACCCCTTGGCGGTTGCAAAAAAAGCGAGGGGTGGGCAGTGAGCGAGAAGGCAATAGAACTCGATCGTGTCGTCAAGACGTTCAAGCAGGGCTTCAAGCCACGATTCCGGGCGCTCGATGAGGTTTCGTTCTCCGTGGTTGAGGGGGAGGCCTTTGGCTTTGTGGGGCAGAACGGAGCAGGGAAGAGCACGGCCATCAAGATACTGACTGGCGCACTGCGCCAGGATGGCGGCGCAGCACGGTTATTTGGTGTCGATGTGGCGGACTTTCGCAGCCGGCGCGGCTTAGGCTATGTGCCTGAAAATCCCTGGCTGTATGACTATCTGACACCGCTGGAAATACTGCGCATGGGTGTCGTCGCGCAGGGTATTGCACTTGATGGCGCCGAGTTGGACCGGCACTGCATGCAGTGGCTGGAGCGGTTCAGTATTGCTGCCGTTGCCCACAAGCGTACCCGAAGCTTCTCCAAGGGCATGGTGCAACGCACGGCATTGGCCCATGCCATGGCCTGCCGTCCTCGCTTATTGATACTGGATGAACCGCTGTCTGGATTGGACCCCTTGGGGCGCAGGGATGTGGTCGATATTCTAGTGGAGTATCGTCAAGGCGGTGGTACGGTGTTTTTCTCGTCTCATGTATTACATGATGTGGAGCGATTGGCTGATCGGTTTGGCCTTATCCACAAGGGGCGCTTGCATACAGTTCAACGGCCATCAGACCTTGGTGGTGGTGACGAAGTGCTGAGTGTTCGTACCGTGGGGATCGCGCCGGTTGTGGGTATGCAGGCCGATGTGGCTGACCGATGGTCTGCACAGGTGCCGGCCAGCCAGCTTTGGCCTTTGCTGGATGCAGCACGGGCGGCCGGGCATACGGTGATCGAGATCAAGCCTGCTTTGTCCCTGGAGCGGGCATTCCTTAAATTCGTCAGCGATCTTGATCGTAGCAACTAGGTCGCCTCAGCCGACTCTATACGGCCCTATGCCCGGCCGCTTTCATCCTGCTTGAAAAGGTTTCTCATGCTTCAAATCCCGCGCAAACCCAATAAGCATCTGGATAGGGATATTGGCCGCCTGCTCACAGTATTCAATGCGGGTGACTTTGTACAACTGGAAGTGGCCTCGCTGGCTTTTTTGGAGAAGTATCCGGAGCAGCCCTTTGGACTCAAGGCACTTTCGTCGGCGTACCTTGCTCTGGGCAAGTGCCATCTGGCCGAGCCTATCTTGCGTAGGGCCGTGGCATTGGCACCACGCGATGCCGAATTGCACAACAATCTCGGTATCAGTTTGAGCCGCCTCGGCCAGCACGAGTTGGCAGTCCAATCATTTCAGCATGCAATCCGCTTAGCTAAGGCAGATGCGGATACCTATATCAATCTGGCCGAAGCGCTCAGGCTGGGTGGGCATTTCCAAGCAGCAGAGCAGGCAGCGCATCAGGCTGTCTCGTTTGCACCTGGCTCGGCAGTTGCACACCGTACCCTGGGGACTTGCCTTGGGGTTCAGCGCAAGCTGGAGGCTGCGGTGGCTGCTTTGGCCCGGTCGCTTACGCTGGATACGACAGATGTGGGCGCACTGACGCAGTTGGCTCATGTACTGCATAGCCTGGGGCGCTATGCCGATGCGGTCGTTTGTTACGAAGATGCGTTGCCGCTGGTGCCGGATGATCATGATCTGGCTGATACCTTACGAGGGATGCTGATTTTCAACCATCTCATGGTCTGTGACTGGCGGACCCTGATGGATGACATCGCTGTTCTGAAGGCCCGTGTCGAGGCACGGTCAATTGGCTCATTACCACCGTTTCCAGCGCTATCCATGCCGGGGTTTACTGCCGAATTACAGTTTCAGGCTACCCGTCGCTTTGTTGACAAGCGTCTCGAAGGATTGTTGTCTTCGACGCTCAATGAGGAACCTGCGGCCGACTTGCCGCAGACCAGGCCAGATAGGCTGCGTATAGGCTACTATTCTGCTGATTTTCATGAGCATGCCACCAGCTTGTTGTTGGTGGGGGTGCTGGAGGCACATGACAAATCGCGCTTCGAATTATTTGCCTACTCTTATGGGCTGGATGACGGTAGCGCCATGCGGCACCGAGTGCGTGCTGCTTTCGACCATTTTCATGACGTACAGACGCTGTCCGATCTGGCTATCGCCGATGTGATGCGAAGGGATAAGCTTGATATCCTGATTGATCTGAAGGGGTGGACTGCGGACGAGCGTCTGGCAGTGCTGGCCTATCGTCCTGCACCGATCCAGGTTACATGGCTGGGTTTTCCTGGGACGATAGGGGATGCCCGCCTGGCTGATTATGTGATTGGCGATGCTGTTGTGACGCCAATGGAGCATGCGGCTTGCTACGCTGAATCGCTGGCCCTGATGCCGCATTGCTATCAGCCGAACGATCAGCGGCGTGATGTGGCGCCCGCCATGACGCGAGCGGAGGCGGGCCTACCGGAGCAGGCAGTTGTTTTCTGCTCATTCAATCAGAGCTACAAGATTGCACCGGATGTGTTTGCTGCCTGGTGCCGCATCCTGGTGGGTGTACCCAATAGTGTGCTGTGGCTGCTGAATTTCGAAGAAACCGCCAAGCACAACCTGTTGTCCATATTGGCCCAGCATGGCCTGGATGAGAGCAGATTGATATTTGCGCCCAAGCTGCCGCCGGCACAGCATCTGGCTCGCCTGGCACTGGCAGATATCGCGCTAGACACCATGCCCTATAACTCGCACACCACCGGCAGCGATGCCTTGCGTGCAGGGGTGCCCTTGATAACCGTCCTTGGCGAAACCTTTGCAAGCCGGGTTGCTGCCAGCTTGCTAAGGGCGGTAGAGCTGGAAGAACTGGTTACCCATTCCATCGATGACTACGTTTTGCTGGCCCAGGCACTGGCGAGCGATAGGCCACGTCTGGCCGCGCTAAGAGCGCATTTACTTGATGGTAGGAATGGTTTCCCCTTGTTTGATACACCGCGATTCACTCGCGATCTGGAATCACTATACGAGTGCATGCATGAGCGCTATCGAGCAGGACTTCCACCTGCCTTGATCACGTTGGACGGCGGTCGGTCGTGAACATAAAACAACGTGATGTATCAGTGGGTGATGTGGCCATGATTGAGCATGATGAGCATACGCTGCGCCAATCGCTGGCGCTGGCGCTGGCGCTGGCGCCAAGCGATGGCGCTTTGCATTGGCGCCTTGGTCAGTTGCTGCGGCACTTGGGCAGAAGCGACGACGCTGTGGCTGCTTTTCTCGAGGCGTCAAAGCACTTAGTCGATGACCTACAGATACAAGCCGATCTGGCGCTGAACTTAGGCGAGCTGGGGTGCTTGATGGAAGCGTTGCACTTGGCGGAGCGCATGGTCGAGGCTGCGCCGACGTTTGCAAAAGGCCATCTGGCGTTGGCTGTGGCGCTCAGTGGGCTGTCCCGGATGGAAGAGGCTGTGGTTGCGTTTGCGCGCTGTCTTGCCCTTGATCCGAGCAATGCGATGGCGCTGCGCGGCCTGGGGTTTTCGATGCTGAAGTTGGGGCGTCACGCTGAGGCAGTCGTATGCTACGACGAGGCCATGGCTGTGATGGACGAGGCTGATCGTTTTTTTCCGTTGACCCTGTCGTCATTGATTCATTGCAAAATGATGCAATGTGATTGGGCGGGCTTGGACGGCAAGCTGTCATCCTTGTGGGCACAACTGGAGGCCGGCCCCGCCAGCTTGGTTGCGCCGTTTAATTGCCAGGCTATCCCGGGTATTTCACCTAGCCTGTCGCATACCCTTGCAAAACGCTACGCAGCAGAGAATCTGACGGCGCAGGGCGCTGCACCGATGTGCAAGCCGGATGTTGCCAATGCAGCGCGGCGAGGAAAGCTGAGACTGGGCTATCTTTCATCGGATTTCCAGCTGCATGCCACCAGCGTGTTGATTGCTGGGGTCATGGAGGCGCACGACCGTGACGGTTTCGAGATTTATGCCTACAGCCACAGTATGGATGATGGCAGCTTGCTTAGGCAGCGCATGGTGGCGGCATTCGATGTTTTCCGTGAAATTGGTGAGCTGTCCGATCAGGAGGCTGCCGCGCTGATTGCGGCGGATCAGATTGATATCCTGATCGATCTCAAGGGATGGACCTGGGGGGCAAGGTTGGATATCCTGGCCCGCCGCCCAGCCCCGATACAGGTAACCTGGTTGGGCTACCCAGGCACCTTGGGCGACGCTCGTTTGGCTGATTACCTTATTGGCGACTCGCTGGTGACGCCGGTGGTTGATGCACCTTGGTATGCCGAACAGTTGGCGCTGATGCCTCACTGTTATCAACCCAACGACAATACGCGCGAGTTTGGGCCAGAAATCACCCGTGATGAAGTAGGGTTGCCTGACAGCGCTTTTGTTTTTTGTTCGTTCAATCAACACTACAAAATCACCCCGCCGGTATTTTCTGCCTGGTGTGAGTTGCTGAGGAATGTGCCCAACAGCGTGTTGTGGTTGCTTGAAACAAGCGACGAAAGCATGCAGAACCTGCGCAGGGAGGCTGTGGCGGCAGGTGTGAGTGCGGAGCGCTTGGTTTTTGCCAGCAAGATGGCGCCGCATCATCACCTTTCCAGGCTTAGGTTGGCGGATCTGGCGCTGGATACCATGCCATATAATTCGCACACTACCGGGGCAGATGCACTGTGGGCGGGGGTGCCTATGGTGACGGTGCTGGGCACCACCTTTGCTGGACGGGTAGGCGCGAGCTTGTTGCATGCGGTTGATTGCCCAGAGCTGGTCACGGCATCGCTGGACGAGTATGTGGCGCTGGCTGCTGCGCTTGCGCAGGATGCCGAGCGTTTGCAGGCACTGCGCCGCAAGCTGGCGGTACAGCGTAGTGTATGCGCTTTGTTTGATACTGCGCGGTTCACCCGCCACCTGGAAAGCCTATATCACGCCATGTATCAACGCTTGGTAGATGGCCTGCCACCAGCCATGATTTCGCTGAATCCGGAAGCGGTGTTGCCGCCGACCGTTTCCAGCCAGGGAGGAGATTTATCCATGCAGCACACAGTCGTTGGCGCTGAGGGTGCCGAGCCGGTTTGGCGGGCCAATAGCCTGGTTGGTCTGCTGAAGCCAGCAAGACCGATTGAGGTGGTTGATATAGGCGCCAATCCCATCGATGGTGAGCCGCCGTATCGACCTCTGCTGGCGGAGGCGCTTTGTCATGTCACGGGCTTTGAGCCACAGCAGGATGCCTTGGCCCGCCTGAATGCCATGAAGGGTCCGCTGGAACGTTATTTACCCTATGCGGTAGGTGATGGCCAGACGGCGACGCTGCGCATCTGCAAGGCCTCGGGCATGACTAGCCTGTTTGAGCCGGATCAGGCTACGCTGGCGCTGTTCAAGGTCTTGCAGCCACTGGCAGAAGTGCTTGAGCGGGTTGAGCTGCAGACCCATCGCCTGGATGACCTGGCCGAGGTTGAGCAGATTGATTACCTGAAGATAGATGTGCAGGGTGCCGAGCTGATGGTGTTTCAGTCGGGCCAGCAAAAGTTGTCGAACGCAGTAGCCATACAGGCTGAAGTATCGTTTGTGACCCTTTATGAAGGGCAGCCCGCGATGGGGATGGTCGATATGGAACTGCGCAAGCAGGGCTTTATTCCGCATTGCTTTGCAGCAGTAAAGCAATGGCCCATAGCGCCCTGTGTCTTGAATGACAATCCGACGGAGCCGCTGAATCAATTGCTGGAGGCGGATATCGTCTATGTCCGTGACATCACGCGCGATGCCGGCATGACGGATGAGCAGCTCAAGCATCTGGCCATTATTGCCCACCATTGCTACGGCAGCTACGACCTGGCATTGCGCTGCGTGTATCTGCTGGAAAAGCGGGGGGGCTTGCCCGTTGGCGCCGAACAGGCTTATTTGAGGCTGCTCGAGCAGTTGTAATGTTCGAGCGTTTGGCGGTATGAAAAAAATGGCTTCCCTGGGGAAGCCATTTTCTTGTCTGGGATCAGCTTGTCACTGGCATCTAGCTTGCCAGGACCGTCTTCATCTTCTGTAGTGCCTTGACTTCGATCTGCCGGATGCGCTCGGCCGAGACGCCGAATTCATCGGCCAGTTCGTGCAGGGTGGCGCCGCTGTCATCGGCCAGCCAGCGGGCTTCGACGATGCGGCGGCTGCGGGCGTCCAGGCCTTCCAGTGCGGATTGCAGGCCTTCGCCTTGCAGCCTATCGGTGGCGCGGCGCTCTAGTACGGCAACCGGTTCGTTGTCGTTGTCGGCCAGCCAGTCTATGGGGGCGTAGCTGTCCTCGTCACCGTCATCGGCTACCAGGGCAACATCCTGGCCGCTCATGCGGGTTTCCATCTCCAGCACTTCCTCGGGTTTGACCCCCAGGTCGTCGGCGATCTGCTTGGCTTCGGTATGGCTGAGCGAGGCCAGGCTGGATTTCATGCTGCGCAGATTGAAGAACAGCTTGCGCTGGGCCTTGGTGGTGGCGATGCGGACCAAGCGCCAGTTGCGCAGGATGTATTCATGGATCTCGGCGCGTATCCAGTGCACCGCGAAGGAGAACAGGCGCACGCCACGGCTGGGTTCGAAGCGCTTGACCGCCTTCATCAGGCCGATATTGCCTTCCTGGATCAGGTCGGCCTGGGGCAGGCCGTAGCCGGCGTAGCCTCGGGCGATGGAGACCACCACGCGCAGGTGCGACATCACCAGTTTACCGGCGGCATCAAGATCATTGTGCTCATGCAGCCGCGTGGCCAGGGAGACTTCTTCGTCCTGGCTGAGCAGCGGAATGGCGTTGATTTGCTGGATGTAGCGATCCAGGCTGTCGCCTGAGGCAATGGCCGGTAGGGTCATGGTGGTCATCTTGGTCTTGCTCCTTGTTGCGGCCTGTTGGTTGACCGCAAAACGATATTAGCACTCTCAACCAGAGAGTGCCAATAGCCTAGAAGGTTCAGCCGGGGCAAGCATTTTTTTGCACGGTGAGTGCACGGCCGCGTGACCTGATCAACGCAGGCTGGGCCTGACCTGCGGGTCTTGCCGCAGCCTTTGGGTATGTTGCTGCAGCAGATCGCACAAGCTGCCCAAGGCCTGGTGTATGAGCCGTTGCTGCGCAGCCGGATAGCTGGCATCCAGCGCCTGTATGGCACTGGAGAGCGGCTGGTAGAGGTGGTTGATGGCGCCTATGCGGTCGGCAACCGGCATGAGCACCACGCTGCGGCGATCTTGCGGATGGGGTTGGCGTTGTACAAAACCGGCGTGCTCCAGCCTATCTATCAGGCCGGTAATGGCGCCCGAGGTCAGTTGGGTCTGGTCGGCCAATTGGCGCTGGGTCATGCCTGGCTGCTGCACGATCAGCCCCAGCGCCTTGTGATCGGTCACGCTCAGGCCTATGGCGTCGGCCAGTGCGGCATCCAGCATGGCGGCGTAGTTGGCGAAGGCGCTTGCCAGCTCATCAAGCCGTCCATAGGCGGGGTCAGGGGGCGGTATCTTCATGTTTATTCACACCACGGGTTTGAAGCTGTGCATAGACCCTGGGCGCCGCCTGCGGCCTTGCTTCTGCTTCATGCGGCGTTGCGGTTGTCGGGAATGTCCAGAAACCTCGCTGTCGTCGCAATACGGCGCCAATGAGAAAACTTCTCCTGGCATATCAACCCTATGCTGCTTGGAAATTTCTCACTCGCACCTGGGCTTGCCTGGAAATCGAGGTTGCGGGAGGTCGCTTGTCGCCTCGCTCCATCTCTGGGGGAGACAGGCTGCGTCGAAACATGGCACTTGGGCTGGGTCTCGATGAGCAATCGAGGTTATTGGGCACCTCCGTCGGGCTGCACCTTATACAGGGTGTCTCTTTCTGGATGGCATTCAAAGCGTTGTTGCTAGCAGAAGTGATAGCCCCTGCCAGGCATGACGACAAGTTTCCAGCTTGAATATATTATTAATTCATTGATTTTAAATGGCTTTTATTTTCGACTGGGGAGGGAGGGGGCTGTCCTTTCCTGCGTTGACAATGATTGGAATGCTGATTTAGATTTGGAACTAACTTAGTTGCTAAGTAAATAATAAGTATAGCGGATTTGGTGCTATAGCCTGGCTGTGCAGCCAGGTGTGCATAGGACGCGATGGTATGGCGGACAGGCTCTTAGCGACCCATGCCACGTACTGCGGTATTTCAGCCATGGTATCCCCTGGCGCTACGACTGCTGGCTTTACACAAGGACGGTGGGCGGTGGTTTATTCCCTGCGCTGATGGCGTCTCGGCGCAAATGCAAGTCCGATAACAACGGAGCAACGCAATGAAGAAGAACAAACAGCGTTTCGTAGCATTGAGCAAGGTGACTCTGGCGGTAGGCTTGGCACTATCTGGTGCTGCTGTCCTGGCCGCTGATGCAGGTAATGGGACTGACCGTATCATCCTGAAGTATCGTGACAGCGGCCTTGCCGCACCGCAGCTGAGCGGGCCGAGTGCGGCCAGTGCACGTGCCACGGTGCAGGCACAGCGGCAAAGCCGGGTGCAGCGTGCCGTAGCGGGTTTTGGCAGCTCGGCTACCTTGCTGCGTGAGGGCAGCAAGGGTGCGCAGATCTACAAGCTTGATCGCCGCTACAGCCTGGCCGAAGTGGAGGTCATGGCTGCGAATATCGCTAAGGGCGATGCGGGCGTGGAGTATGCCGAGCCCGACAGGATGAAGCGCCATATGGATGTACTGCCGAACGACCAGTACTGGTCGCAGCAGTGGGATCTGCACAATAGCGTGGCGGGGGTGAATGCGCTGCTGGCCTGGGGCCAGTCTACCGGCATGGGTGTGACCGTGGCCGTGGTGGACACCGGTTATACCCGCCATGCGGATCTGACCCGCAACCTGGTCAGTGGTGGTGGCTATGACATGATCAGCGACCCGGCAGTCAGCCGTAAGCCTGCTGGCCGTAGCCGCGACGCCATCGACGCGGGCGACTGGACGGTGGTGGACAATGAATGTGGCCAGGGTGAGCGGGCGTCGGGATCGAGCTGGCATGGTACCCATGTGGCCGGCACTGTTGCCGCAACTGCCCACAATGCCATGGGGATTGTGGGCCTGGCCTATGACGCAAGGATACTGCCGGTGCGGGTGCTGGGCCGTTGTGGCGGCTATACCTCGGATATCGCGGACGGCATGGCGTGGGCATCGGGTGCCAGCATACCCAATGTGCCGCAGAACACCACGCCGGCCAGGGTGATCAATCTGTCGCTGGGTGGGACTGGGGCGTGCAGCCAGTATGAACAGGATGCTATCAACACGGCCCGTGCCAATGGCGCGGTGGTGGTCGTGGCGGCAGGCAATGATGGCATGGATGTCAGCACTGCCAGCCCGGCCAACTGCCAGGGCGTGGTGGCGGTGGCGGCATTGCGGGTGGATGGTGGCCTGGCGTCCTATTCCAATTATGGTAATGGTGTCGATATCGCAGCGCCGGGTGGCGGTGGGCGGGATGACCCGAGCGAGTACCGGGCGGGCATACGCTCGACCCTGAATACCGGGACAACGGTGCGGGGTGCGGATACCTATGGCGACTACTCGGGTACTTCCATGGCCAGTCCGCATGTGGCTGCCGTGGCCGCCATGATGATTGCGGCCAAGCCTTCGTTGACGCCCGATCAGGTGGAAAGCCTGCTGAAGTCGTCGGCAAGGGCCTTTGTCAAACCCTGCTTGCGGCTGGATGGCCGTAGCGTGAGCTGTGGTACGGGCATGCTGGATGCCGCTGCCGCCATGGAGGCCGTGTTGGGTAGGCCACTGCCCAGTGGAGTCGAGCGTGAGCCCAACAATACGCTGGGTACGGCCAACCGTGTCGGGGCGCCTGTCACCTTTGAGGGCACCATAGGCAGTACCAGCGACCAGGACTGGTTTGTCGTCGATCTGCCGGCTGGCAAGACGCTGGCGGCGACACTGGTGCCGGCTGCCAGTACCGCTGACTTCGATCTTTATGTCTACAACAGCAGCGGTACCTTGCTGGGCAAGAGCGAGAAGGGGGCTGGCCAGTCGGATCTGGTCAGTAGCAGCAACAGCAGTGGGGTGACCGCTGCGCGTTATGTGAAGGTGCTGCGCTATAGTAGCTCGCCAGTTGGCAAGTACAGTCTCAAGTTGATCTGGTAAGACGGCTAGCAAGATTACTAGTAGCTGCGGCCGCTGTTGCGGCGCAGCATACTGGTAATAAGTGCTTTAGCAGGAGGGCGGATGCCGAAAGGCACCCGCCTTTTTTTTATGCCTGCGCGTCAGGCTGTGCCTGCAGCCGGGCTTGGCCCCACTAAGCAGGCGGATAGGCGCTGTACTCACCCTGGCTTGCCGACAAGGTTATCAGCATATTCTGATGGGTAATATTTTGTATATCAAGCTGTCGCCGCTGTGCTTACGCTTGCGGCGGCTGAGGGTGACGCGGGCCGGTGGTATTGTTTATGCTCTAGGCATAATTGGCTGGTGCGACGTGTGACAGGCTTAAACATTGAAGTCAGGACATTTACAAGAACAAGCAGTGTCAACAACTGCGGCATGAAACGGGGCACGTATTACCCGGCCTGTTCAACTCGCCTGCTTGCAGGCTGGTGGATGGGTGGTTGAGTTCCGTTGGAATCACTCAGGAGGGATGGATGAAGAATTGGCAAGCGGACCTGTTGGCTGCCCAGGAGTCGGTGAATTGTGAAAAAACCTTGCTTAAACAGATTGAACTGGCTGCGATTGCCCTGGGCTTTGAGTATTACGCCTATGGCCTGAGAGTGCCTTTACCGCTGTCTAACCCCAAGATGGTCATACTGAACAACTATCCGCTGGCATGGCAGCAGCGCTATATGGAGCAGGGCTATCTGCGCAAGGATGCGACAGTGCAGCATGGGCGCAGTTCGCAGACGCCCATCGTCTGGTCCAACCAGGTATTCGCTTCGGCCACCGATCTGTGGGATGAGGCGCAGTCATTCGGCCTGCGACATGGCTGGGCGCAATCGAGCTGTGCCGCCAACGGCGTGGGTGGCATGCTGACCTTGGCTCGCTCCAGGGGGGTGATCACCGCCAAGGAGCTACACAGCAAGGAGCTGAAGATGCGCTGGCTGGTGCAGACCTCGCACAATGCATTGGCCCGTATCCTGTCGCCCAAGTTGGGCATAGGCGGGGGCAAGCTAAACCTGACCCAGCGGGAGATGGAAGTGCTGAAGTGGACGGCTGACGGGAAAACGGCCGGTGAGATATCCGAGATACTGGCTTTGTCTGAGAACACGGTTAATTTTCACATCAAGAATGCAGTGGCCAAGATGGGGGCGTCGAACAAGACGGCGGCCGTGGTACGTGCGGCCATGTTGGGTTTTCTGAATTGATGGTCTGTTCACGACTTTTTCAACCCGGTGAAAAGATCGTGAACAGGTTCTGAAGGCAGGCCTTGGATGGCAAGTACCTGGAGCGGCGCATTGCGCCGCTTTTTGCATTCTGGAGACCGTCCACGCGCTGTCTGCATGGCGGCCGTAGGGCCGATGCGGGGCTGGTCTCCCATATCAGGCGCGCCGCCCCGGCGCCCTAGCGTTTGCTTGGCCTGTGACTACCCATGCGCCGGGCATGGTGGCGGGCTTTTACCGGCCGGTGATGTTGCGAAAAGATGACGGTCAGGCGCCTAGCCGCTGAAACGCCTTACTTCAAGGTGTTTGGCCGTGTTCGATGGGGAACTTAGGCGGGCGCGAAACGATGAGGTGTCGCGGCTGTGCGCCCTGGCAGCATGCCGGGCAGAAGGCGACCCCACCAAATCTGGTAGTTACGTGAAGTCACCAAGCTCTATTCAATACGCTCCGATGCTCTCGCCGAGAAGAGCCGAATAAGGAGGTAGTGGTGCAAATCGTCACTGGAAGGTCTGACCATCTGCCGTCCGGCGTGTTCATGGGACTGGCCCGATATCGTCACCGGGTGTTCGTGGAAAAGCTGGGCTGGCAGCTCAAATGCCAGGATGGTCTCGAGTTTGATCAGTTCGACCGGCCCGATACGCTTTATGTGGTGGCCCAGGATCAGGACGATCAGGTAGTCGGCGGTGCCCGGCTGCTTCCTACGACCCGCCCCTATCTGCTGGGCGAAATCTTTCCTCAACTGCTCAACGGCCAGCCCGTACCGAATTCGCCCGATATCTGGGAGCTGTCGCGCTTTGCTGCGGTGGACTTCAGCGAGGCGGCCAGTTCGGCGGCCAATCCGGCCAAGCTGCCGCTGGGGCAGTTTTCCTCCCCCGTGGCGGTGGAGCTACTGCAAGCCACGCTGGAACGTGCTGCCGAAAGCGGTGCACGGCGCGTGATCACTGTCTCGCCATTAGGCGTGGAGCGCTTGCTGCGCAAGGCCGGTTTCAGTGCCGACCGGGCGGGTTCACCTGTGCTGGTGGATGGAAACCCCATCATCGCTTGCTGGATCGATGTTCCTGGTTACTCCCCTTCCTGAGTCGGTTACAACTTCCGAAAGCGCACGATGACATCAAGCGATATTCATATCCAGGTACTGGGCGGCGAAGGTGGCCTGCTCGCGGCAGATGAATTGATGAGTGGACAAGGTGGCCACGCGCACTATCGCAATGGCCCTGCGGACTGCCATACCTTTCTTGACCTGCTGAAGTACCGGGTTGAGAGCGCACCGCGCGAAATGGTTTATACGGTGCTGGGCGAGGATGCGGAGCAGGAGGAGACGCTCAGCTACTTCGAGCTGGAATCGCTGGTTACCCGCATTGCCCACGCCATCAAAGGTGTACAGCGCTTGGAAGAAGCGGGGCAATCCAAGGTGGTTCTGGTACTGCCGCAAGGCAAGTACTTCGTGGCCGGGTTCTATGCCTGCCTAGCTGCTGGCGCCATTGCGGTGCCGACCTTTCCGCCACGCAACCCGCTGCAGCGCGACAGGCTCAAGCTGATACTGCAGGATTTGCAGGACCCCATCGTACTCACCGATCTGGCCGGTCTGGACGGCTTGCTGGACGACATCGAGCAGGATGCTGCACTCAAGGGCTTGCGCTGGCTGAGCATGGAAGACTGCCTGGGTGAGCGGGCAGGGCATTTCAGTGAATTCCAGGCGAATCCTGACGACATTGCCATGTTGCAGTACACCTCGGGGTCTACTGGCAAGCCCAAGGGTGTCATTGTCAGCAATCGCAATCTGGTGGAGAACTCCCGCCTGATAGAACAGTGTTTCGGTCATCGTGAAGGTGTCAGCCGCTCGGTGATCTGGTTGCCGCCGTATCACGACATGGGCTTGGTGGGCGGCATCTTGCAGCCGGTCTGCGCTGGCTTTGCCACCATGCTGATGCCGACCAATCTGGTGTTGCGCAGCCCTTATCGCTGGCTGGAGGCGGTGTCTCGGTTCCGTGGCACCAGCAGCGGCGGCCCGAACTTCGCTTTCGAGCTGTGCGTCAACAATATCCGCGACCGCCAGCTGGAGCAGCTTGATCTCAGCAGCTGGAACATTGCTTTCTGCGGCGCCGAGCCCATCAACTACCACACCATGCAGCGCTTCGCCGAGCGTTTCGGCCGGGTCGGCTTCGATCCCGCTGCGCTGTATCCCTGTTATGGCATGGCCGAGGCCACCCTGATGGTGTCCGGCAAGCCGCTGGATACCCACTTCAAGGCCCTTAGCGTCAGCGCGCGGGAGCTGGGCAAGAACCAGCTGAGTCCCTTGCCTGAGACCGATCCGGAGAGTCGCTATCTGGTCAGCAGTGGCCGGCCACATGATTCGCTGGATGTGCGGGTGGTGGACCCGCAACTGGGTATCGCGCTCAAGGATGGCGAGATAGGCGAGATCTGGATCAGTGGCCCCAGTGTGGCGCAGGGCTACTGGAACGACCCTGCCAAGACGCGCCAGCAGTTCGGCCTGCACATCGGTGGCCAGGCGGGGCATTACATGCGCAGTGGTGACCTTGGCTTTCTGGCGGACGGCGAGCTGTTCGTCACCGGCCGCTTGAAGGAGGTCATCATCATCCGCGGGGTTAATTTCTACCCGCAGGATCTGGAATACGAAGCAGCCGTGGCCTGTGCCGAGTTGAAGAGCGGCCGGGCGGTGGCCTTCTCGGTGGAAGCGCAGGAACGCGAACAGCTGGTGCTGGCCATCGAGGCCAGGCAGGCCGACCTGGATTTTGCCAGCCTGGTGGTGGCCATCAATCAGCGGTTGATACAGAAGTTCGGCATCAAGGCGGACAAGGTTGTGTTTGTGCCGCGCAAGACGGTCAAGATTACTTCGTCGGGCAAGCTGCAGCGCGTTGCGCTCAAGGGTGAATACCTGGATGGCAGCCTGAGCAGCTACTTCAGCTGGTGCGAGGCCGGAGGTGACGTAAGCGGCGCCAGCCACGAACAGGCGACCGGTGCGGCGCTGGCGGTGCTGGACCTAGCATCGGCAGACAGCATCTGCCTGTGGCTGCGGGCCATGATTGCCAAGCTCAACCGCTGCAGCCTGGAACATGTTCGCGCCGAGGACCCGTTTGCGGCGCTGGGGCTGGACTCGGTTTCGGCCCTGCACATCCTCTCGGTGCTGGAGGCCGAGCACGGCGTGCTGGTGTCGCCAGAGTCGCTCTACCAATTCAATACCCCGCAGTCGCTGGCCTCGGAAATCGCCAGGCTGAGCTATCTGCGCTCGGCTGCAGCCTCTGCCGTGCATGAGCTCTGCGAGCTCGCTGCCACTCCGGAAACCCTCGTTCCAAGCCAGGACAACTATGCAATCCCTACATGATTTCACCGGAAAGATACTGGGCTTCATCTCCCGCAGCTTTCTGGATGGCGACAAGAACCTGACGGTGGAGACGCCGCTGATGGAGCTGAACATCCTCGATTCGGTATCGGTATTCGACATCGTCGATTTCATCTCCAGCGAATTCAAGATACGGATTCCCCTGGAGGAGATAGACCCGGTGAACTTCCAGAGTGTGGTCAGGCTGGAAGAAATGATTCTTAGATTGGCTAGCGGAGAGAGCGGAAAATGATACCCAACCAGTGGTATGCCGTATTACGTGGTCAGGATGTGAAGAACAAGCCGGTCGGGATTACCCGGCTGAACAAGAAGCTGGTGCTTTACCGCGATAGCAACGGTGAGGTGGCCTGCCTGGAGGACCGCTGCGCCCATAAGGGTGTGCTGTTGAGCAAGGGCAAGCAGCATGGTGATGCCATCGCCTGCCCCTATCACGGCTTCCAGTACAACCAGCAAGGAAAGTGCGTGCACATGCCGGTACTGGGCAAGTGCGGCGTCATTCCCCGCACCATGCAGGTACCCGCTTACAAGGTGCACGAGCAGCACGGCTTGATCTGGCTGTGGAATGGCGAGCAGCAGGACAGCTATCCCGAAGTGCCCATGTTCGCCAATTTTGCCGAATACAAGGGCTTTACCTCGCTGTATGGCTGGACCGCGCCCATCCATTACACGCGCTACGTCGAGAGCGTGTGCGAGGTTTACCACGTGCCCTTTGTGCACAAGGGCTCCTTCCTGAATATTTGGGATCCCAAGGGTGGGCGGGTGGATGACTTCCGCTGCGCCATCGATGGGCATCTGATTACCAGCGACTTCATTCTGCGGCCCGATGACGAGCGCCCGGCCCAAGACACGCTGACGGCCAAGTTTCCATGGCAGCGGGGCTGGCGCATAGGCGTGGATGTGCTGATGCCCAACCTGGTGCAGATACGCAATGACGTATTTGACGTCTACCTGGTGGCCACGCCCATAGACGATGAGAACACCTGGGTCTGCTTCTGCTATCAGGAGCCCAAGAAAGACCTGTTGTTCCCCTTCTTCAAGCCCTTGCCCATACCGCTCTGGCGTCAGTTGCGGCCATGGATGATGTGCCGGATGGAACGCTTCATCCAGCAGGCCAAGGACCTGGAGGCCATAGAAGGGCAATGGCCGCGTGCCTCCAGCCTCAGCGCCAACAACCTGATACCGGTGGACAAGGTCAACGCCTACTACCTGCGTCTGCGGGACAAGCTGATCCGCGAAGCGGAGGCTGGCAAGTCGACCCAGAGCAAGGCGCCGGCTGTGCCCATCCACCTGGTGACCGAGCCGGCAGGTTCGGCCCTGGAAACCAACTCTCTTTGAAACTCTCGCCGCCCGATTTTTGCCGCCGCTTGCCCGGCTGGCCCAGACCACGCACAAGGACCGCGCAATGAATGAGCAAGCCATCGCCTCGCGATCAGCACCGGAAGAACTGATCCTCAGCGTCGTGAAGACGCATACCCGCTATGCCGAAGAGGATCTGATCGCCGACGCCTTGCTCCAGGAGGAGCTGGGCATAGACTCCATCATGATTGCCTACATTGGGGCGGATCTGAACAAGCTGTTTCAGGTACCGCATACCGTGGGCACCCAGGGCGTGGAAACCCTGGCCATGTTGATGGCGCGTTTTCTACCCTATCCGCTCCGCAACGATGCCACACAACTGCTGGCCCGCCTGCAGGCGGCTGCCACGGAGGATGGGGCGGAAGGTTCTGACGAGGAGGGCGAAGACACCCGCCGTGCGGTCATCCTGGACGTGGTGAAGCAGCATACCCAGTATGCCCTGGCTGATCTGCAGCCTGACGCCCTGCTGCAGGAAGACCTGGGTGTGGATTCCATTATGCTGGCCTATATCGTGGCAGACCTGAACAAGCTGTTTGAGCTGCCGGTGGCTGCCGAAGCCAGTGGCATGGAGACACTGGACAGCCTGATCGAACGGTTTGCCGCCTATCCACTAAAAGCCGGCGCAGCGGCGCGGCTGGAGGTGGGCGGGGAGACGGTGGTGGTTGAGCCGGAGACTGCTGCTGGGCAGCAAGACGCGTCTGACTACGATAGCCTGACCATGCGTGACTTTGCCGGCGACAACGGTCGCGACCTGTTTGGAAAGGTGCAGCGGTTCGCGCCTTTCCTGCGCGATCGTACGGACAAGGGGCTGTTCTGGTACGGCATGCCGTTCCGTAGCGCCTGTACCAACCGTGCCGTTATCTTCGACGAATACAGCGGCATGGAACGCGAGTTCCTGATGTTTGCCTCCAACAACTACCTGGGCCTGGCCAACGATCCCCGTGTGATTGATGCCATCGTCGATGCAACCCAGCGCTTTGGCGCCACCAATACCGGTTGCCGGCTTATCGGGGGTACCAATACCTTGCACCTGGAGCTGGAGGCCAAGCTGGCTGCCTTCAAGGGGCGTGAAGCCTGCATCGTGTTCCCGTCCGGCTACTCGGCCAATGTGGGGGTGATCTCGGCCTTGCTGGGCGGTAACGATACGGTGATCAGCGATGTCTACAACCATATGAGCATACAGGATGGCTGCAAGCTGTCTGGCGCTGCACGCCGCATCTACCAGCACAACGATATGGCCTCGCTGGAGATGGCGCTGCAGAAGGCGGACAGCCGCTCGGGCGGCAAGCTGATCGTGGCGGACGGCGTCTTCAGCATGCATGGCGATATCGCCAAGCTGCCGGAGATGGTGGCCCTGGCGCGGCAATACGATGCCCGACTGCTGATAGATGATGCACACGCTACCGGCGTGCTGGGGCGTCGGGGCTCTGGCACGGCCGAGCACTTTGGCCTGGGCCACGAGGTAGACCTGGAGGTGGGCACCATGAGCAAGGCGCTGGCCGGTATGGGGGGCTTTGTGGTGGGTGACCGTGAGGTGATCGACTACCTGCGCTTTTACGCCAACTCCTATGTTTTCGCCGCCACCATCCCGGCCGGCGTGGCTGCCGGCCTGATCCGCTCGGTGGAATTGATGGAGCAGGAACCGGAGCGGCTGGAGAGCCTGTGGGCCAATATCCGCTACCTCCGCACCGCCTTGCAGGCTGCCGGATTCAATACCGAGCACAGCGAAAGTGCCGTCATTCCCATCGTCATCGGTGATGAGCAGAAGACCATGGCCATGGGTCGGTCGGTGCGGCAGCGCGGCCTGTTCTGCCAGACCGTGGTGTTTCCTGGCGTAGCGGTGGGCGATGCGCGCTTACGTGTCAGTGTGCTCTCCACCCATACCCGCGAGGATCTGGACCAAGCTATCGCCATCTTTACCGAGGCGGCGGAGGAAAACCAGCTGTTCGCCAGGCACTAGCCATCTGCCGAAGGCTGCCCGGACCATCATGACCGGGCAGCCGCTGAAACCCGCGCTGTATTCGCTTTTTCGAACCTAGCCCGCGTCAGACCAACACCGGAAGACCCGCCATGCCACAACACCGTCAAATTGCACCGCCAGAGGCCGTGCACCAGCCCCTTGCGCGCTACGCCCGGACTAGTCCGGAGCGGCCTTTCCTGTTGGCAGAGGGGGGCGTCAGCTATGGCCGAGCGGCCGCCTGGGTGGCTGCATTGGCGAGTGAGCAGCTTGCCGATGTGGCCGAGCAAAGGGTGGCGATCTGGATGGGCAAGGGCAATCACTATGCCTTGTCCATCCTGGCCAGCCTGTATGCAGGCGCCTGCTATGTGCCGCTGGATGGCGGCCAGCCTGTGCATAGGGCTGCGGGCATCGTTGAGGATGCGCAGGCCAGGGTGCTGATAGTCGATGCCGCCCACTATGCCGAACTGCAGCTGTTGGGCGTGCCCGATTGCGTGGAGCGCCTGATCCTGCTGTTGTCGCAGGGGGAGGAGGCTCCTGATGGCGAGGATGGCAGGCTGGTGGTGGTGCGCGATGCCATGCTGCTGGACAGGGATTTGTCGCTGGATGTTGGGATGCCGGTGCCGCCCAGCCAGGTGGCCGCCATACTCTATACCTCCGGTTCGACCGGCAAGCCCAAGGGCGTCCAGCTGAGCCACCGCAACCTGTCCAACTTCATAGGCTGGTGCGGCGAGGAGCTGGCACTGAGCCAGGATGACAGGCTGCTGAACATCGCCAGCTTCAATTTTGACCTCAGCACCTTCGACCTGTTTTGCAGCCTGCTGCATGGCGCCTCGGTCTATGTGAGCCAAGAGCAGGAGCAGCAAACCCTGGGCCGTCTGGCGGATGTGCTGCGGCAGCAGCAGATTACCGTGCTGTACACCGTGCCGTCGCTGCTGGCCCTGCTGAGCCGGGCAGGTATCTGGCAGGCGCTGGCACCGCTGAGCCTGCGTTATGTGATCTTTGCCGGCGAGGTGATGCCCTTGCCGCAGCTGCAGTCGCTGGCGAGGCAGTTGCCGGCCAGTTGCCAGCTCTACAATTTCTATGGCCCGACCGAGACCAATGTGTGTCTGTATCACAAGGTCAGCGAGGCGGACCTGGCAGGATCGGCTCCGTTGCCCATAGGCCGACCCATACGGGGGGCAGAGGTCTGGCTACGCGATCAGGATGGCCGTCGCCTGGGGATGGAAGAGGGCCAGCTTGGCGAGATCTGGGTAGCGGGGGCGTGTGTCACGCCGGGCTACTGGCGGCGGCATGATGCCGTCAATGCCGAGAACCATGTGCTCAATCAGCATGCCACAGGTGACTACGGGTCGTTCCGCGATGGGGTGTTGGTCTACCACGGCCGTATGGATCGCATGCTCAAACTCAATGGCTACCGGGTAGAGCTGGGCGAGATCGAGGCGGTGCTGGCCACCCATCCCGATATCCATGAGGTGGCGGTGTTGGCGGAAGCTGGTCCTGTCGTACGGCTGATGGTCTACCTGGCGACCCGTCAGGCTGATGCCAGCATTTCGATTGCCGACCTCAAGATATTCTGCGCGACCCGTTTGCCGCGCTACATGATTCCGCATGGCTTGTGCCAGATGGCGGCATTGCCGAAAAACGCCAATGGCAAGATTGACTACCGTGCCCTGGCCGATGCCGACAAGCTGGTGAGCGCCTGATGCAGCGGACTGAAGATCACGCACCGGCGGTTGCCGTGGTGGGGATGGCCTGCCGCTATGCCGGCATAGAATCACCGGCGGCGCTGTGGCAGCGCCTGCAGATGCCAAGGCAGGTTGCCGCCGAAGGGTTGCGCCGCATGGGGTCGGTACGTGCGGAGCTGGCGCAGTTCGGTATTCCGCCCATCTACCGGGACTCCATCAACACCTTGCAGCTGCACCTGTTCGAGCTGGCGCAGCAGGCCTTGCAACAGGCGGGCCTGGCAGACGGCGGCATTGATGCCGAGTACACCGATGTGATTTTCTGCAGTGGCTTTGGACTGAACCGCGGCTACGAGAACTTTGCCCGTATACAGGCGCAGCACCTGGCCGTTGAATTTGCGACGGCGGCGGCCGGCGACGAAGGCCAGGCAGAGCTGCTGGCAGGCAAGCTGCGCCAGGGGCTGCAGCAGGATTTCTCGGCCAGCTCGCACGACAAGGTGGGTGAGATGGCCAGTTCCATCCCTGCCCGCATTGCTGGCTTCTTCAAGCTGCGCGGCCAGTCCATGGCGCTGGAGTCGCTCGATGGTGGCGGTGTTCAGGCTTTGCTGGCGGCGTGTGAGTCGTTGCGGCAGGGCCGTGCCCAGGCTGTCTTGCTGCTGGCAGGGCAGGGGCTGGAATCGGAATTGATGCTGGAAGTGCTGGCGGGCCAGGGCATTACCGCCGAGCTACCCGGCCCGACGCATGCCGAGGAAGGCTTGGGCGGGGTGGGGGAGGGCGCTTGCGCTCTGGTGCTGAAAGCCTGCCATCAGCCGGAGCCGAGGGCGCTGGCCTACCTGGGTGGGCTGTATGCCTGCCCGGCCGGTGACGAGGCTGAGCTGGCGGTGCAGCGATCGGCCTTGTGCACTGCCGACCTGGTTTATGTGGACATGCTGCGCAATTGCTGTGAAGCCCGCTACGCCACCATGCTGGCGGCGACTGCAGCCGCTGCCTACCGCAGTGATGCACAGCGCAAGTGCTATTGGGGAGCAGCCCAGAATGCCACGGGCTACACCTATGCGGCCAGCGTGCTGACCGGCATGTTGAAGGCGCTGCTGGTACTGGGACACCGCCAGGTACCGCCGTCGCGTGACCCAAGTGACGCGGTGGCTCGCCCCTTTACCGACTTACTCAACCTGATACTGCCCAGCCAGACCGTGGCCTTGGGTGGCGGCGCCATTGCGGCCATGGTGGCGGGAGAGGATCTGCGCGGTTGTGCCTTTGGCGTGCGGCTGCAAAGCGCGTTTCCTGGGGCTGCCTCAGCCACGCCCGTCGGCACGGCGCAGCAGCCTGTTGCCCTGGTCGGCATGGGGGGCTGTTTCGGTCAGGCCATAGGCCTGGATGAATACTGGGAATACCTGAGTGGTGCAGCTGACAGCTTTGGCAGCCTGGATGGGCAGCGCTTCATGCCCCAGGTTTACCGCCATGATGATCCGGCAGCCCCTGGGAGTTACTACATCGCCCGCGCCTCTGCCATGCCGCTGGGCTGGCTGGAGCGGATACAGACAGGACTGGCCGAGCAGGGCTATGGCCCTGCCCAGTTGGCGGCCTGTACGGCGGCGCAGGAGGCGGTGCGCAGCGTTCCTGCGACGGCAGTGGGGGGGCGGGTGCTGGCGGTGACTGCCTCCAACCTCACGCTGGGCGTAGAGAAGCTAGCCGCCAGCCGGTACTTCCGCCAGCAGGTGGTGGCTTGCTTCCGCAAGGTGTCACAGGCGCAGGGTCTTGCTGAGTCTGCGGTGCAGGCTGGCCTGGCTGCGGTGTCGCGACAGTGGGCTCTGCAGGGCGAGCATGCGCCGGCGCTGGAGCTGCTGGCTGCCAGTGGCATCAGCCGGCTGGTGGCGGAGCAGTTTGGATTACGCGCCCAGTGCGTGGCGGTGGAGGCAGCCTGTGCCGGCTCGCTGGCGGCTCTGGACCTGGCAGTGAACAGCCTGCGTGCTGGTCGGTGTGATGTGGCCCTGGTCAGCGGGGTGGAGTTGCCGGTCAATATCAATGACCTTTGCCTGTGTTCTTCGCAACGGATGCTGGCACCAGACCTGATTGCCACCTTCAGCAGCACGGCCAGCGGCTTCACTCCCGGCGACGGCGCCGGCACCCTGGTGTTGCGCCGAGCCGATGACTTGCCGGCTGGCCTCACAGTGCGTGCGTTGATTACCGCGCTGGCCGGCAGCACGGATGCCAAGTCGATGATTGCGCCCAATACCGAGGGGCAGGTCAAGGCCATGGAAAGGGCGCTGGTCCAGTCGCCGCACGGTACCGAGGGGATAGATTTCATCGAGACCCATGGCACGGGCACCCGGATTGGGGACCAGGTGGAGATCAGCTCACTGGCCCAGGTCTACCGCCCCCTGCCGGGGCGTATGCGCAAGCTGGGCGCGCTCAAGACCCGTTTTGGCCACTGCTTTGCCGCAGCGGGCATGGCCAGCGTGATCAAGACGGTGCTGGTCATGGAGCGGGGACAGTTGCCAGCCAATCGCCTGCGTGGCGCCGTGAATCCCGAGTTGCAGCTGGCTGAGCGAGGCTTTGATGTGCTGGCGCATACGCAGAGCTGGTCCCGACCTGCGCAGGGTCCGCGCCGCGCCGCCATCAATGCCTTTGGCACCGGCGGTATCAATTTCCATCTGCTGATGGAATCTCCTCCCATTGCCGCATCCCTTCCCGAGTAAACCATGGATTTTTCGCTTAATGCACAGCAAGCCGCCATCCAGCGCGGCATTGCCGGGATCGCCGCCGAACTGGCCGATTCCCAACTGACGCAGCGCGACCTGGCTGCGGCGTTTTCCCGACCGCTCTGGCAGGTGCTGCACCGGCACGGTTTCAGCAGCCTGTTTGTCGATACCGAGCGCGGCGGGTTGGGCTATGGCGCCCTCGATGCCGCCCTGGCCCTGGAGGCATTGGGGCAGCATTGCCAGGACACCGGCCTGGTATTCGCGCTGTCGGCCCATCTGTGTGCCTGCCTGCATCCCTTGCTCAAGTATGGCAAGCCGGCGCAGTTGGAGCGGTGGCTGCCACGCGTCATGCAGGGGCAGATAGGCGCCCATGCGGTGACCGAGGTGGAGGCCGGTTCGGATGTGTTCGCCATGCAGACCCAGGCGAAGAAGGAGGGGCCGGGCTATGTGATCAATGGCAGCAAGTGCTACATCACCAATGCGCCGGTGGCGGACTTCCTGCTGGTCCATGCCCGTACCGGCCCGGGCCAGGGTTATTTCGATTTCAGTACCTTTATCCTGCCGGCCGATGCACCGGGTGTCAGCATCAGCACGGTGCCGCACGAGAAGCTGGGGCTGCGCACGGCGGCCATGGGCGATATCCGCTTTGAACATGTCTGGGTGCCCGAGGAGGACCGTATCGGCGCCGAGGGCAGTGGTGGCCCGATCTTCCAGGTATCGATGGAGTGGGAGCGTACCTGTCTGTTTGCCCTGTACCTGGGGGTGATGCAGCGCCAGCTGGAACTTTGCGTGACCCGTAGCGAGTTGCGACAGCAGTTCGGCCAGGCCATCTCGGCCTACCAGGCTGTCAGCCACAAGCTGGTTGATATGTCGCTGCGGCTGGAGTCGGCTCGGCTGGCCATCTACAAATCGGCCTGGTTGCTGGACCAGGGCCGGCCGGACAGCGCCTGTGCGGCCATGGCCAAGCTGCTGGTGTCGGACGCGGCCATGCAGAACGGCCTGGCGGCCGTCCAGATTCATGGTGCCCAGGGAATACTCTGCGGCGAGATAGAACGGCAGTTGCGCAATGCCATGCCGGCCAGCGTGTTCTCCGGCACGACGGAAGTCCTCAAGAACAACCTTGCCCGCCAATTGCGGTCGGCAGTGTCGATACGCCAGGCATCCAGCCAATAAGAGCCGCTAACAAAACCCTTCTGGCGTTGTTGTGCGAGCTTGCCGTACCCACGTACTGCCATCGCTCGCACGCCTAGCCAGAACCGCTACGCTCGGTTTTGTTAGACGCTCTAAATACCTAGCCAAACAAGCAAGAAGGAACGAGGAAGATGGAAAAGCTGGTCGGTCAGAGTGTGATGGGTAAGGAAGCCCTGCTGCAGGCAGCCGGCCTGCTGGTGGATTTCAGCAAGGCCGAGGGCGATATGCTCTATATGGAGGGTGGCGAAGACGGCGAGGCCGGGCTGACCCCCATACTGGACATGGTGGGGGGCTTTGGTTCCACCCTGCTGGGACATAACCACCCGGAGATACGCCAGGCGCTGGAGCAATGCGTGGCGGCAGGTCGTCCCATCCATGCCCAGGGTGCACGGCGCGGCCAATCGGTGGCCTTGCGCGAAGCCTTGGCAAACAGCTTGAAGCGCCACTGCGGGCGTGATTATCAGATCGTGGTGCTCAATACCGGCACCGAGGCGGTCGAGGCGGCCATCAAGCATGCCCAGTATGAGTATGCCCGGCGCCTGCAGCGCATGGCCGACGAAGCGGCGGATAGCGTACGCATGCTGCAGATCAAGCTGGAACGGGGTGAGTTGGAGATTAGCGAGGCGTTTCTGCTGCAGTGCGAACGGGTGCTCCAGCAAGAGCCGCTGGACGACCTGGATGCGCTGCTGACAGCTTTGGCACACCGCAATCAGCAAGCCTTCAATCGCCATGAGTTTGTAGCGGCCTTCAAGGGGGCCTTCCACGGCAAGACCCGTGGTTCGTTGGCGCTGACCTGGAACCGAGATGCCCGCTTGCCCTTTATCCGCAACAATCCGGATGCGGTGTTCATTGACGATTGCGCCGCATTTGCCGACCTGCTGGCTAGCCGCCAGCAGTGTTACTACCAGTTTGCCTTTGCGCCGTTGCGGCTGGAAATACGCCAGTTCAACACCCTGGCAGCCCTGATCTATGAGCCCATACAGGGCGAGGGTGGGATTGTGGAGGTGAGTGCCGAGCGTCGCGCCCTGCTGCTGCGTATCAAGGCCGAGCACCCTGAGGTGGCCATCATTGCCGACGAAATACAGTGTGGCCTGGGCCGTTCGGGCAGCTTTCTGGAGAGCCATGCACAGGGCCTGCCCAACGACTACCTGACCTTCTCCAAATCGCTGGGTGGCGGCTACGCCAAGATATCGGCGCTGGCGATAGCCGCCGACCGCTACCGCAATGAGTTCAGCATGCTGCACAGCTCGACCTTTGCCGAGGACGATCTGTCGACCACCCTGGCCAAGCGTACGCTGGAGATCATTGAGCGTGATGGTCTGCCAGCACGCTGTGCGCAACTGGGCACCGCCCTGACAGAATCCCTGCAGGTCTTGCAGCGCAAGTGGCCTGGCGTGATCAAGGATGTGCGCGGCAAGGGCACGATGCTGGGGCTGGAATTGCAGGATCTGTCGGCTCATCCCTCGGCGGTACTGTCCAGCCTGGCGCAGGACGGCATGCTGAGCATGATCTGCGCGGGATATCTGCTGCATCGCCGGCAGATACGGGTGCTGCCTTCGCTGGGCAAGCGCGGTGTACTGCGGCTGGAGCCCTCGGCTTACTTCCGCCCTGAGTACATCCCGCAGCTGCAGGCAGGCCTGGATGATCTGTGTGCCTTGCTGGCCGGTGATGATGTGGCGGGCTTGCTGGCCTATCTGATCGAGCCCGGTGCAGCAGGGCGGCAGCCGGCCAAGGCTAGCGCCCCTTTGTTGCATCCGCAGCGCGAGCCGGCGGAGGCGGTAGCCATGGAAAAGGTGGGTTTTATCGCTCACCTGATCGACACCAGCAGTCTGCTGGAATGGGATCCGTCGCTGGCCGCCTTTGACGAGGATGAGCTGGGCCGCCTGCGGGAACAGATACAGTCCACCCTGGAGCCGCAGCGCATCGTACGGCGGCAGGTGCGCTCGCCATTGGGCAAGCAGGTGGAGGTCATACTCTACGGCATCCTGATGGATGCGGAGACGATAGAGGACGATATCCGCTTCAACAAATCGGACCGTATCCGCAAGCAGGTTCTGACTGCCTACGACCTGGCCCGCCAGGATGGCTGCTCCATGGTTGGCTTCGGCGGCTACACCTCCATCGTGACGGCCAACTGCAGTGAATTCGACTACAGCTTCCCTGCCGTAACCTCGGGTAATGCGCTGACCGTGGCGACCAGTCTGGCCACCTTGCGCCATAGTGCCGGCGCGCATGGCCTGCGCCTGGGCGAGGCCCATGTGGCGGTGGTGGGGGCCACTGGGAATATCGGCATGGTGCATGCCGCCCTGATCGCCCATGAGTGTGCCCGTCTGACCCTGGTGGGGCGTGCTGGTGCGGGATCCCGCCTGGCTGCTGTGGCTGACTATGTGGTGCGTGACCTGGCCGAGCAGGTGGAGGCTGAGGCCGCTGGTGGCGGTTTGCTCAAGCAGCGCTTTGCCCAGCATTACCAGCACGCGCTGCGCGATGGCATGGCAACCGAGACGGCACTGGTCGCCGCCATGCATCATCTGATGGCGGAAGGCCTGCTGGCCTACAGCGAGGAAACCCACAGCTGCCGGGCGGCCGATATCGTGGTCAGTGCCTCCAACAGCAGCAAGCCTTTCCTTGATGCCAGCCACTTCGCTGCTGACAAACCGGTGTTGATCAGTGATATCGCTATACCTGGGGATGTAGTCCGCGATCTGTCGCAGCAGGTGCCTAGCCTGCGGCTGATACGGGGGGGCGTGGTCAGCATGCCGCACAACCCCGATTTTGACCTGCCTGGCATACAGCTTGGCCGTGGCCAGGTTTACGCCTGTGCCGGTGAGACCCTGTTGCTGGGGCTGGCAGGCATCAAGTCAGACTACAGCAAGGGGGCGGTGACGACCCGCCAGGTACGCGAAATCGAGGCGCTGGCACGCATGCACGGGTTTGAGCTGAACCGTGAGAAGTTGGTGAGCGTGTTTTGAACCTGCACGACACCATGCTACTTGCTGAAAAGATCAAGCGCGCTGCCGATCTGGCCAGGCTGGCGCCGTCGTCGCACAACTGCCAGCCCTGGCAGGTGTGCAGCTTCGAACCGGACTTCTATTTCACCCACCTGGATCTGGTTGCCGGAGCCCATCGCGACCTGCGACAGGTGTTGGTGCTGGGGCTGGATCGCGAACGCTGCCTGACGGCCTTGCCCTCTCTGCGGCGTGAAATGCGCATGAGTGCAGGGGCCTTTGCCACGCTTTTCTATAACTTCCTGCGCTTGCAGGGCGTGATGGTGGAGGCTCGCCTGGTGCCTGAGCATAGTGCGGCGTTGACCGAGCTGGGCGCCCTGCAACTGCATCATTGCGAGCCCCTGTTGGTGTTGCTGCTGGGGGCGGTGGAGCAAGCGCCGCAAGCGGAAGCGCTGGCACGGCTGCAGCAACTGGTGGAAAGCCGGCGCACCCTGCGGACGCCTTACAAGCGGCCAGTTCGGGGCGGACCGACACCGTCGCTGCCGACCGTGCTGCCTTACCGCCTTCAGGACGACGGCCCGTTACGCTGGACACACTGCGACAACAGCATCGATATCGAGCGGCTGGCGCGGTTCGTGGGTCAGTATGCCGAGCGCGATTTCAGCGACAGCCGCGCCTGGCGGGAGACCTACCGTTATATCGACTTCTCGGCCCGCAGCGGGGCGATAGAGGGCGAGGGATTCAATATTCAGCAGCTGACCGGCCCCTTGCCGGCATGGAAGCGCTGGGCTTATCGCGCTGCGCTGGCACCTGCCCTGCTACCCCTGACGGCGAGGTTTGGCCTGACCCGCAATATCGCCAGCCAGTTGGGCGGGTTGGTACGCAACAGCGCCGCGCTGTGCTACCTGAGCTATGCCGGCAGCCCGGCCAGGGCGGCTGAGCAACAGCTACTGGCCGGCGAGGCCATGCTGGATTTATGGCTGGCTGCCACCGATAGGGGCATGGCACTGCATCCGGTCAGCGTGGTGCTACAGCACAGCGAGATACGCGAGCGGCTGGAATGCCTGCTGGCCGAGCCCGATGAGATCTGGTTCTTCGCTCGCCTGGGTGAGCCGATACAGCCGCCCACCACCGAGTTCCGCTACCGCCGCGCGGTGAGTCCGCTGGCATGTTGAGCCCAGTTTGCCACCTGCGGCGCAGCCGCACCGTGCACCCATCACCATTCCGTTGGAAAGACAGCATGGCTACATATCGCACCCTTACCGTTCCCCTGACATTGCTGCTGAGCCTCGCGGCCCATGCCAGTGCCGCGGACAGCCTGCCCCTGCAGCAATGGATCAAGCAGGCGGAGACCATACTGCGCGGTGATACTTCGGCCGCCATCATGAGCATGAAGATCAAGAAGGAAGCCTATCAGCGCGAGTATGACCTGATGGTGCTGACGGACGACAGGGCAGAGTCGAGCAAGGTTCTGATCAAGATGCTGGGACCGGCACTGTGGCGCGGCAATGCCACGGTGAAGGTGGACGACAAGATCAGTTTCTACGACCCACGCAACAGCCGGGTCACGGTCATGGGCAGCTCCATGCTGGGTGACAACTGGATGGGCAGCCACTTCAGCAATGACGACCTGATGCGGGAGACGGATCTGTCACGCCACTACGACTACCAGTTGCTGCAGCAACAGACCGGGCAGGAGGAGGGCATAGGGGCGGTCCGCCACTACACCATCAAGCTCAGCCCCAAGCCGACTGCACCCGTGGCCTGGGGCAAGGTGGTGTACCAGCTGTACCTGGATGGTCAGCAACGCGCATATCCCAAGCAGCTTGATTACTTCCAGCGTGCTGACGACGCGCAGGCTGCGCGCACGCTCAGCTATTCGGCGCTTAAGGCCATGGACGGCAAGACCGTGCCTACCCGCATGACCATGCTGCTGCCGGCCAAGCGGGGTGAGTTCACCGAGATCGAGTATCGCAAGCTGAAGTTCAACGTGAAGGTGTCCGCCGAGAACTTCGGCGAACGCGCCTTGCAATAGGAGACGGTGCATGAACGCCATTGCAAGGATTGCTTTTCGCAACTTGGGCCGTAACCGCCGCCGCTCCTTGATCACCGGCGCAGGTATCGCCCTGGGGGTAGGCATGTGCATAGCCGTGCTGGGCATCATGGAGGGGCTCAGCGCGGAATTGATCAACGGCACTACTGATGGGCAATTGGGCCATATCCAGGTGCACCATCCCGACTACCTGTCGCGCCGGCAATTGCTCAAGACCGTGCAGCAGGCGCCAGCACTGAGCGAGAAGGTGGCAGCGCAGCCGGGTATTGCGGCAGTCAGTGGCCGCCTGTATGGCTGGGCCTATCTCAGCTATCGCCAGCGTGCCATCGGCGTGCAGTTGTTGGGCGTGGACCCGGTGCATGAGGGGGCGGTGACCCGCATGCCACGGCAGATCGTGGCGGGTGGATTTCTACCAGCCGCCCCAACGCCCTGGCCGGCTGGCAAGCAGCTGACCGAGGCGCAGGCGGCCCAGGACAGGGCGCTGACCGAGCAGGCCATTGCCAGCGCTTTCGACCAGATCGAGCAACTAGATGCGGCACCCACTGCTGCGGCACCGGCCGGGCTGGCGGCGCAGACCCAAGCCATTGTCGAGCAGATAGCCCCTACCCCCAGCAAGCCTCCCGCCGTGGTTTTGGGCAACAAGCTGGCCCGCAATCTGGGCGTACGGCCTGGTGATCTGGTGACGGTGCTGTACGAGAACGCGCAAGGCGCCCAGCTATCGCTGCAGGTCCAGGTGGTGGGGATAAGCCGTACCGGTACCGACCTGCTGGACCGTACCCGCGCCTTGCTGCATCTGGCGGACTTGCAGCAGATGCTGGGCCTGCAGGAGCAGGTGCATGAACTGGCCATACGAGTGCAGCAGCCACAGCAGGCACAGGCGCTCGCGGCCGGCCTGCAGCAGGTATTGAGCGGTGGCCAGGACTTGTCGGTGCAGGATTGGGCGGCGTTGCGGCCGGACATCCTGGCCTTGATCACCTCCAACCGCATGCTGATGGGCAGCCTGGTTTTCATCGTGTTTCTGATTGCCGGCAGTGGCGTGCTCAACACCATGTTGATGAGCGTGCTGGAGCGGCAGAAGGAGTTGAGCATGATGAAGGCACTAGGCTTGTCGGCACCGGGCGTGACCTGGCTGGTACTGCTGGAAACCCTGTTGCTGACCCTGCTGGCCACGGCGGCGGGCCTGGTGCTGGGGTTGGGGCTGATTCTGTATCTGCAGCAGGTGGGCTGGGATATCCGCAGCTTTGGCGAGTTCTCGCTGTCCGGGGTGGAAGTGGCGCCGGTACTGCGGGCTGAACTGACGGCCAGCGGCGTTGTGATTCCCTTGGTAGCCATGTGGCTGATCGCCATCCTGGCAGCGCTGCACCCGGCCATCCGGGCGGCGCGTATCTCCCCAGCTCTGGGCATGAGGTCTGCATGAAACTGGAACGTAAACTTGCCATGCGCAATCTGTTGCGCAACCGTCAGCGCAGCCTGCTGACGTCCATCATGATCGTGGCCACCGTCAGCCTGATGATCCTGTTCCAGGGATTGTCGGACGGCGGTCATCGGGCCATGGTCGATATCGGCATCAAGATGGGCCTGGGTCATGTGCTGGTGTACCAGCAGGGCTATAACGATGATCCCTCGCTGGAGCACCTGCTGGTAGATGCCGCAGCTACGGGGCAGCAGCTGCAGCAAAGTGTGCCCGAGCTGACCCATATGGTGCGGCGGCTGCACCTGAATGGCCTGATACAGGCAGGTGCCAACGGCGTGCCCATCACGCTGGCAGGGGTGGACCCGGGCCTGGAAGTGCAGGTGTCGCGCATCGCCGACCGCAAGTCGATGACGGCGGGCCAGACTCTGGCCGAGCTGCCACGCGAGCGCTCAGGCAATGGCTTGCCCGGCATCGTGATAGGTGAGCAGTTGGCGCGCAATCTGGAAGTGGGGCTGGGCGACCGGGTCACTGTCAGCGTCAAGCCCAAGGGTAGCTCCGATCTGTCGCGCGAGGCCTTCCTGGTCACTGGCATCTTCAAGACCGGCATGCAGGAGCTGGATGCCTTCTGGGCCGAGTTGGACATTGCCGATGCACAGCGGCTGGCCAGGCTTGGGCAGGAGGTGAGCGTGCTGGCACTGTATCTCGATGACGTGGAGAAGGTGGGGCCGGTGGCGGCCAGGTTGTCCAGCCAGTTGCCGGCTGGCAAGTACGAGGTACTGCGCTGGGATCAGGTAGCACCGGAGCTGCACTCGGCGGTGATGCTGGATGCAGCGGGCATGTACCTGCTGATGGTTATCGTCTTCGTGGTGGTGGCCGCTGCCATCCTCAATACCATCCTGATCTCGGTGATGAAGCGTACCCGCGAGTTCGGGGTCATGCTGGCGCTGGGGGCCAGCCCCGCCCTGGTGGTGCGGGTGGTGTTCTGGGAGGCCCTGTTCCTGGCGCTGTTCTGCATCGCCCTGGGCGGTGCCCTGGGGTATGCCGGCCACTATCACTTTGCCACCGAGGGGCTGAACTTCCGCGAGGTGTTCGGTACCACGCTGGAGGCTGGGGGTGTGCTGCTGCCCGATCGTTTCTTCTCCTTCATTTACCCCGGCAAGCTGGCCTTCAGCCTGTTGTTCGTGCTGTTGCTGACCTTGCTGGTCACCATCTATCCGGCCATACGGGCCAGCCGGCTGGCGCCGGTGGAGGCGACACGACATGGCTAGGCCAGAAGCAGGCAAGACAGCAGTGCTGGATGCGCCAGGCAATGCATCCTCAACGAAAAAGGCGACCACTATGGCGAACACAAGCGTGATCAGGCTCGAACAGGTAGGCAAGGTATTCGAGCAGAAGAAACAGCGTTTTCAAGCGCTGAAGCAGATAGACCTGACGGTGGAGTCCAGTGAGTTCGTGGTGATTGCCGGGCCGTCGGGTTCCGGCAAGACCACCTTGCTGAACCTGATCGGCCTGCTGGATCAGCCCAGCTCCGGCAAGCTGTTCTTCAACGGCCGCGATCTGTCGCAATGCTCCAGCACCGAGCTGGCACAGCTGCGCCGCGACCAGATCGGCTTTGTGTTCCAGGCCTACAACCTGATGCCGGTGCTGACTGCGCTGGAGAACACCGAGATGGTGATGGAGTTTCGCGGCATGGCAGCCGACAAGCGCCGCGCTGCAGCCCGCAAGACCCTGACGGCGCTGGGGCTGGGGGAGCTGATGGATCGCTATCCCGACCAGTTGAGCGGTGGCCAGCAGCAACGCGTAGCCGTGGCCCGCGCAGTGGCGGGCGAGCCCATGCTGGTGATCGCCGACGAGCCGACGGCCAACCTGGATTCACGTACGGCCGAGAGTCTGATGGACCTGATGTCGCAGTTGAATCGCGAGCATGGCATCACCTTTATCTTCAGTTCGCATGATCCACGGGTGATCTCGCGGGCCAAGCGGGTGATTTCACTGTGCGATGGCAGCATCGTCAGCCCGGTGTCGCAGGCCGTCGAATTCAGCCATGCCGTTTGAGGTGGTGCTTAGGCGGCATGGCCTGGGGGCGGGCCTAGTCTTGCTGCTGGCGGGCCAGGTCGCCGCACAGGCGGACGATGCCCTGTTTGCCGATGAGCTGGGTGGCCGCGAAGCCCGCCTGGGCGGCGTCTTGAAGCTGGGTAGCACGCTGGTAGACGAGCCGGAACGTGAGCGTGCCTACCTCAGCAGCGGCTTTGCCCGGCTGGAGTATGAGCAGCCCCTGGGGCCGTCCGGCAAGCTGATTGCCCATGGCCAGCTGGACCTGCTGGCCGCGTCGGACCGGCGCCTGTACCAGGCCATGCGTGACCAGCCTGGGCCGGTGGACCGCTCGCTGACTCTGCACAAGCGGCTGGAGCATGGCCACCAGCACCAATGGCGCGCCTCGCTGGACTGGCTTTACTACCAGCACGACTGGGAAGGCGGGCGGCTGACGCTGGGGCGCCAGCCGGTGAGCCTGACCCAGGGGCGTATCTGGTCGCCGGCCGATCTGCTGGCACCGTTTGCCCCCGGTGACCTGGAGCGCTTGTACAAGCCCGGTGTGGATGGGGTACGGCTGGCCTGGTCTGCCACGGCGGATCTGAGTCTGACCAGCATGGTGACCAGTGCCAAGGTGCAGGGCGAGGGTAGCCATGCCAATTTTCTGCAGCAGGCCGACTGGGCAGACGAGCGTGGCAAGACCACTTTGCTGCTGAGCTATCGCGATGGCCAGCGCAGCGTGGCACTGAGTCGTCAGCATAACAATCTGCTGGCTGGGGCCGATGTCTATGGCGAGCTGGCAGCCAGCCGGCTGGAAGCGCGTAGTGCGCAGCTCTGGCGGGATCGCACGGCGGTGCGAGCGGTGGTGGGGCTCAATCGCAAGGTGGCAGAGAACACCTTGCTGACGCTGGAGTACTTCTATCAATCGCTGGGCGTGACCGAGCCCGCCGACTATGCGGCATTTGAGCAGCGCGCAGCCCAGACCGACCTGCCGGCCATGGGGCTGGGCCGCCACAAGCTGGGCGTGGCCTTAAGCCGTCAGGTTTCGACCTTATTGAGCCTGGAAGGGCAGTGGCAGGCCAATCTGAATGATGGCAGTGGCGCGGTGTCTGGCCTGCTCAAATACTCGTTGCAGAAGGATCTGGAGTTGCGCGCTGCATTCAGCCTGGCCCTGGGCGGCAAGCGCGACAGCGAATACCGGCGTCTGGGCAACGCCTGGCAACTGGGCATGTTTTATTACTGGTAGGACCGATGGAAACGTTGGGCTGGCAGCCAAGCCGGCCCTGGGGATGGACAACAACAGGAGGCGCCATGCGGCTGAACACACTAAAAAAACTGGTGTTCGATAAGAACATCTTCGGCTTTCTGGGACTGAGCGGCAATATCAACCAGCTCTACAAGACCAGTTTTGCCACGGCTGCCAGCTCGTGCGGCCTGCTCGACTACCTGCACGCCAGGCCGCGTACGCTGGCCGACATCCAGTTGAAGCTGGCTACCGACCATACCCAGCAGGCAGGCCTGGAGGCCTGGTTGGGCTGCGGCGTGCGGTTTGGCGAACTGCGGCTGAAGGATGGCCACTACACGCTCAAGGGCAAGCTGTCGCGATCGCTGGCGCAGCCGCGCAATGAGATTGCCGCCGCGACGCTGGAGGAGGTGGTGCGCTACCACTACGATGCCCTGCTGAACGCGCCCAGCCGACTGCGCAGTGGCCACAAGTACAGCCTGGCGGACCAGGACGGGGAATTGATCGCCCGCTCCTCGCGCATACTCGAACCCTTTGTGGAAGAGGCCATCGAGTGGGCCTTGCGCGATGGCAAGGTGCAACGGGTGCTGGAGGTGGGCTGCGGCTCGGGCTACTACCTCAAGTATCTGAAGCAACTGTCCCCGAACCTGCAGATAGATGCCATCGATTACCAGCAGGAGGTGGTGGCGTCGGCCAAGGACAATCTGCGCCTGTGGGGCTTGGAGGGCCAGGTCGAGGTGAGCTGTTGCGACGTCATGGACTATTCGGCGGCGGGCACTTACGACCTGATTACCCTGCATAACAACATCTATTACTTCCCGCTGGCCTCGCGGATGGCCCTGCTGCGCCACCTGCATGCACTGCTGGCGCCCGGTGGGCAGCTGTTGCTGACCACCAGTTGCCGCGGTGGCAGCCCGGCCATTGCGGCGCTGAACCTATGGTGGTCGCTGTCGGACGTGAGTGGCGCCCTGCCGCACAGGGATGAACTGGTCGGCATGCTGAGCCAGGCTGGCTTCAGCCGGGTGGAAGCCCGGCAGATGCTGCCCGGCGAGAGCTACTACGGATTTCTGGCCAAGGCTGACAACACCATTCAATAAGGCAGGGGCGGGCGCACGCAGGTGCACCGTACCCAGGAGCAGGAGGCGCTATGAAACAACTGGAGTCGGTAGTGGGGCTGGAGGCCATCCAGGGCTGGGTGTGCGATTTCGACGAGGGCGCTGCGCTCTCGGTGCAGCAGATAGGAGGCAAGGGGTACAACCTGATACGGCTGCGGCAGTTTGGCTTTACCGTGCCGGAGGGGTTTTGCATCAGCACGGACGCTTACCAGTATTTCATCAAGGAAACAGGGCTGGGGCAGGATATCTATCAGTTGCTGCAACTGGGGGATGAAACGGTCTACAGCGAGATTGCCGAGTTGATCTGCAAGACTGCCATGCCTGCGCCACTGGCCGAGGCGATATTGACGGCGTATCGGCGACTGGGGGCGGCGCTGGTGGCGGTGCGGTCGTCCGGTGTGGACGAGGATGCTGCCGAGCATTCCTTTGCCGGCCAACACGATACCTTCCTGAATATTGCTGAGTCGCAGCCGGTACTCGATAGCGTGCGCGCCTGCTGGGCCTCGATGTGGAACGCCAGCGCCATGGCCTATCGCGCCAGGCAGGCAGCGCCGGGCATGCCCCAGGCCATCGGGGTGGTGGTGCAGGCCATGATCAATGGCGAAGCATCGGGGGTGGCATTCAGCGAGAACCCGCTGCAGGGCCAGGCCGATCAGTTGTTGATTGAGGCCTGCGTGGGTTTGGGCGAGGGCCTGGTCTCGGGGCGGGTGGTATCGGACAGCTATGTGCTGGGCAAGTCGCCCCTGCAACTGACCAGCAGCCAGATCAACTACAAGCCGACGGCGTTGCAGCGGGGCGAGGACGGCAGCACGGTGGAGCGCGAGCTGGATGCTGCGCTGGCTGTGCGCCCGGCTTTGAGCGAGGCGCAGGCGCTGGAACTGGGGCGGCTGGTCGTGCTGGTGGAGCGCAGCTATGGCAAACCGCAGGACATCGAGTGGACCTGCCGAGCCGGCCAGTTCTTCCTGCTGCAGAGCCGGCCCATCACCACCACGGCAGTGTCGCTCGATAGCGGCTCGCCCCATGTGGGTGAGCCGGATGAAGTCATCGCCAAGCGCATCCTGTGGTCGCGCATGGACATAGGCGAGATATTCACCGGTCGCCTGACGCCGCTGGGGGTCTCCTTTGCCAAGTACTACCAGTACCGGGTGCATCGCGATTGCGGAGTTGGCCTCGGTTTGCTGGACCTGGGCAAGGAGGACGAATACATGGGCTATTACAAGGGCCATGTGTACCTCAATGTCGCCTATACCGCCTACCTGCTGGCGCAAACCCCGGCGGGCAAGGACCAATCGGTATTCATCAAACGCTTTGCCAGTGCCGAGGTCGATGTAGAGCGCTACCAGAACCCCTACGGCGCGGTACATCACCACGAACGGCACACCCCAGGCAGGACCAATCGTTACTGGCTGCGCAAGACTGCACAGGAACTCCTGGGCGCCAAGGCTCGCGCCAAGCATATGGTGGCATCGCGCTACCAGGAGTTCGACCGGGCCATGGCCATGGATCTGGGGCGGCTCAGCCTGTTTGAGCTGCGCGAGGAAATGACTCATTGCCTGGATTACTTCAAGGCCATGCATGTGGGCTATATGCCGTTCTACATCAATGCCTTCGGTCTGTATGGCGTACTGGAGGAGCTGTGTCACGCTTGGCTGCCGCAGGATGGCAAGCATCTGCAGAATCGGCTCAAGGGCGATATGTCCAATCTGCGTACGGTGGAATCGGCGCGCGACATCTGGCGTCTGTGCAAGGCGCTAGATGCCTACCCCGAGGTCAAGGCGCTGTTCCTGCAGGCCGATGTGGCGGCCATCGAAGTGGCATTGCCGACGTCCAGCCAGGGCCGTGAGTTTCTCAAGCGTGAGATGTCACCGTTCATGCGCGCCAACGGGGTGCGCGGGCGTGAGGAGATGGAGCTGACCTATCCACGCTGGATTGATGACCCAGGCTATGTGCTGCAGATGATCAAGACCTATCTGGAGCAGGGCTATGAGGTGGAAAACAAGCTGCAGGCCTCCAGCCAGGTACGCAGCGTGGACACCGACAAGCTGTTGGACAGCCTGCCCTGGTTCAAGCGTCTGGTCATGAAGCGGGTGATACGCATGTACAGCGCCTGTAGTCGCATGCGCGAAGAGACCCGCATGAGCATGATTACCTCGATCTGGCTGATTCGGCGCATTGTGTATGAGCTGGGCAGACGGCTGACCGAACAGGGTCTGCTCAAGCATATCGACGAAGTGGCCTATCTGGACTTTGGCGACCTGCTGACCCATGTGAACGACTACGAGACGGCGGAAACCCTGTTCAGCCGCGCCAAGATAGAGCAGGCGCGGCGTCAGCATGTCAGCTATCTGGAGCAGCCCGAACCACCGCTGACCTTTATCGGCAGCGCCCACAATGCCGTGCCGGTCAAATTGCCGGAGGCGGGCGAGCATCTGCAAGGCCTGGGAACGTCCAATGGACGGATATCGGGGCGGGCCAGGGTCATTACCGATCTGCGCCGGGAGGCCGGGCTGCTGCAGAAAGGCGAGATCATCGTGGCGCGCTTCACCGATGCCTCATGGACACCATTGTTCGCCTTGGCCAAGGGGGTGGTGACCGACATCGGCTCCATGCTGTCGCACAGCTCCATTGTGGCACGTGAGTTTGGCATCCCGTCGGTGGTCAATACCAAGCTGGCGACCGAGCTGATCAAGACCGGTGACTGGATCACCCTGGATGGCGATAGCGGGGTCGTCATCATTGAAAACGACAAAGAGGAGAACACACCATGCTGACCATCATCGACAAGATCAAGCTAAAGGACCCGGCCTACGAGGACGACTTCGTCAAATGGGTGCGGGAGGTGGACTACCTGACCTGCCATGAGTTGCCCAGCGTGCAGTCGTTTTGCGTGCACAAGGTCATGCGTGGTGGGGATTGCGACTTTGTCGAGACCATTACCGTCAGCTCCTGGAAGGCGTTTGAGCAGGACATGGCAAGCCCGCAGTTTGCCGGCCTGGTGGCACGGTTCAGCCAGATGGCCGATGTGAGCGAGCAACTGGTGTGCGATCCGATAGCGCCCGGCTACCAGAAGTAAGCCTGAGCCGGCACGGTGACCCGGCGGAGGCTGGCGTGGTTTGCGCCAGCCTGCCGCTGGCACCGCTACGCGAGGCCTGGCAGGCTGATGGCAGGTTGGCGGCCGGCCTGCCCAGCTGGCTTTGTGCCGATGAGATGGGCTTGTTGGCACAGTTTCCGGTGCAGAAGCGGCAGCTGGAGTGGCTGGCGGGCCGCCTGGCGGCGAAGCAGGCGCTAAGCCACTACCGCAACTGGCTGGATGCCGCAGTGCCGCACCCAGCGGGCATGGCCATACAGCGGCAGCCGGATGGGCGGCCCTTTGTGGATGAGCGCACCTATCTCTCCATCAGCCATAACCGTTGTCAGGCAGTGGCGGCGGTGGCCAATTGCCCGGTGGGTATCGATGTTGAGTCCTTTGATGCCTTGCAGGCGGGCAGCATTGCCGACCTGCTGGCCGAGCAGGAGGTCGTGGCGGTGGCGGCAGGGCAGGGCTGTGATCGCAGCCAGGCCCGTACCTTGATCTGGTGCTTGAAGGAGGCCTTGTTCAAGGCCTGCGGCCAGCGGGCCTTTGTGCCGTTTGCCAGGGCCATACAGATATTGGACTGGCCGCAGGGAAAGGTGCCGCTTTGGCGGGTGGACAGCCGTGCCGCGGGCCAGGCCTGGACCGAAGAGGCTGCGCCAGCCTGCGACCATTGGCAGGTAGAGACAGCATGGACCGAAACCAGTGCCCAGGTACTGGTGTATCGGCAAGGGCGGCCTGGTGCCGACCCCATAAAACGAGCGGAGGAATGAGGGAATGAGTTTGAACCGTATCAGTGAGAGCGAGCAGCTGGAAGCCCTGCTGGGTGACCCCTACGCAGCGGAGGGGCGTCTGGGTTATGCGCTGAGCCATGAATACGACGAGGCGGAGCGGTTTCCCGAGGCCCATATCGACACCCTGCGGGAATTGGGCTGCTTTGCGCATTTTGTGCCCGAGCGCCTGGGCGGCAAGCTGGCCGAGTTTGAGCAGCTGGCGCTGATATGCCGGGTGATTGCCCGGCGCGACCTGACCACGGCCATCGCCTTTGGCCAGACCTTGCTGGGTGCCTTGCCGGTATGGCTGGCAGGGAATGCCCAGCAGCAGGCCAGCCTGCAGCAACAGATGCAGGAAGGTGGGCTGGGCTGCCTGGCATTGACCGAGAAAGCCCATGGCAGCGATATTTTTGCGACCGAGGTCCAGGCACGGCAGGTGGGCGACCAGTTGTACCTGAATGGCAGTAAATGGCTGATCAACAATGGCAGCCGGGGGCTGTCGGCTACGGTGCTGGCCAAGCGCAGCCAGCCCAGCGGGACATCGGAATTGTGCCTGCTATACCTGCAGAAAGCGCAGATGGACAAGCGGCACTGGCAGCCGCTGGCCAAGATACGGACCCACGGCATACGCGGCGCTGACATCAGCGGGCTGGAGTTCACCGAATGCAAGGTGGCTGCGGACAGCCTGCTGAGCGGTGGCGAGCCGGCGCTGTTTACGGTGATCAAGGGGCTGCAGATATCGCGCATACTGTGTGCCGGTTTCTCGCTGGGTGCCTTGGATACGCTGTTCCGCCTTACCTTGGGTTTCAGCCGGGAAAGAGTGCTGTATGCCCGCACCGTGCTGGAGATTCCTGCTGTGCGGGCCAACCTGGCACAGTGCTATAGCCGTACCTTGATGGCCGACCTGCTGACCCAGGTGGGTAGCCGCGCCATCAGTCATCTGCCAAGCCAGCTCAGTCTTTATTCCGCCATCGTCAAATACCAGGTGCCGACTGAGGCCGAGCAGTTGTGCCAGCAACTGAGCGTCACCCTGGGGGCACGCCACTATCTGCGCGACGCTTACCAGTTCGGCATGTTCCAGAAGTTCATGCGTGACAACCAGGTGGTGAGCCTGTTTGACGGCAGTACCCAGATCAACCTGGGACTGATCGCCAGCCAGCTGAATGCCCTGAGTGCTGGCCTGCTGGCGCGGCAGGCAGCGCCGGCCGGCATGTCTCATCTACAGCAGGTGATACCTTTGTTCCGGGTACAGGCGCGTTGTGCCGGGTTCCCCGAGCAGTCGCAACTGGCGCTGAACAACGGTGGACAGGATGCCATCATGGCGGCTTTTCTGGAGCTGCTGGCCGAGCCTGCGCTTTTGCGCTGCTGTGCCGAGACCTTGCCCTTGGTAACGAAGTTGCATGCCGGCCTGCTGCAGTTGCTGCGCGAGATACAGGCGCTGGCCCAGCCACCCGCCACACCCATCAACTCGGCCTGCTATATGGATCTGGCCAAGCGTTATGTGCAGTATTTTGCCGGCGCCTGCGCAGTATTGGCCTGGCATTGCAATGACGAGACCCAGGCCCAGGAGTTTGCGGGCTTTGCCTTGCTGCAGGAGTATCTGCGCTACCTGCTGGACGTACCGGTGAGCCCGGCTTGTGCCGCCCGCCATAGCGAGATTGTGGAGATGGCCGTCGCCAAGGTGGATCAGCGCCAGCTGCTGTCACTGAATCGGGTGCAGATCAGTTAGCCTCTTAGCCTCTGTTCAAGGCCTTGGGGCGGGGACGGCGGGGAACTATCGCACCGGCTGGCTGGACTGACACTTTAAACAGAACAGCCAGCCGGAGGATATTCATGCGACAGATCGCCATTCCATCCCTGTTTCGAGAAGTACTGGGCGAGTCTCAAAGTGTGGTGGAGGTTGCGGCCATATTGCTGGTGAGCCTGGGGCTTACCGGCCTGTTGTGCTTGCTGCATGCCGAGGCGGTATTTGCAGTGGCCCCTTGGCGCAGCGTGCTGGCCATCTTGCTGGTGCTCGATATCATCGCCGGCTGCATCGCCAATTTCAGTTATTCCACCAACCATTACTACGCTAACAACAGCAAGGCCAGGCTGGTCTTTATTGCCATCCATGTCCACCTGTTGGCGGTTGCCTGGTTGCTGGACCTTGGCTGGCAACATGCGCTGGTGGTATGGGGCTACACCATGGGTGCAGCCCTAGTGGTGAATGCCCTGCACGGCAATCGTCTGCAGCGTTTTACCGCCGGTGTCCTGCTGGTGCTGGGAGTGGCACTGGTGTTGCTGGCACCTGCTGCGCCGTCGTTCTTTATGGTGGTGTCGCTATTGTTCATGATCAAGGTCATGTTCAGCTTCGCGGTTGACCACTACGGCAGCCCGGTGGAGGGCTGAGCATGGATGCCGCACAGGAGATCAGCCGGGCCTTGCAGTGGCGCGATAAAGCTGCGTTCGTGGCACTGATGAACCAGGCTTTTATGCCCGACCCACTGTTCCAGCGCCTGTTTATGGCGGGCCAGACTGAGGTCGAGGCTAGCCGTCGCAGCCGGGCTTTCCTTGCTTTTCTGTTTGACCAGGCCTTTCTGATGGGCCATCGCTTGCGCGGGCGGTTTGACGGCGACCGATTGTTGGCCTGCTATCTGCTGGAGACCCCTGGCACAAACCTGCTCAGGCGGCTGGCTGGGGGCTGTTGCCTGTTGTTCAAGTCGCTAGGCCTGCCCTGGCGGGTATCTTTTGCCGCCTTTGGCCTGATGAATGCCTATATGCGGGCTACCCGTCGCGCAGCGCCTACCGTCCCACACTATTACCTGCGCATGATAGGGGTGCACGACAGTGTGCGGGGCACCGGCCTGGGGGGCAGTCTGCTGCGCGAAATCATTGCCCAGGCAGAGGCGGATGGGCGGGTACAGGGCCTGGCGTTGGATACCGAGAACCCAGGCAATCTGGCGCTCTACTATCGCTACGATTTTCTGCTGGGCGCAGTGCAGGACCTGCGCGGTCTGACTCTCTACTGCCTGTTTCGTCCCAACCGGGGTGTCGGACTGCCCGGCACCAGACCAAATAACTGATTCACATCAGGCAAGCGCCCACGGGCAGGTGGGTATGCCTGAATTCCCCTCAGATGTCATGGGGCTTGCCGAGCAAACCCGCCGCTGTCCTACCCGTCGTAACCTAGTTCAAACAGGTGATTTACCGAGCGCCTGCTTAGGGCTGCAGGTAAATGACGCTGAAGGTGGCGCTCAGAGCCCCACGCCCCGTGCCATCAAGCTGGCCAGTATGGGCAGGGCCAGTAGTAGCAGCAATTGCACCCGTATCAGCATGATGACCCGTTTGTACTCAGTCGGTATCAGCAGGCCAGCGCTGCGGGCGGCACGGCTCCAGGCGATGAAGCGCAAGGTGGGGTAGATAGAGAGCAGGCCCAGCAGCACGAAGACGGTGATCTTGAGGTGGAAGACCGGATTCTGCAGGTAGAGTGCCGTGCCTTTCTCGCTATACATGCGGGCAATGCCGGTGGCGATCTGGGTGATGGCGGTGAGACCGTAGATGGCGTCGATGCGGGCCAGCTTGCGTGCCAAGGGGGCGTCTAGCTCGGGCCTGAGCAGCAGGTGCTCGGCCAGCAGGCAGGCCATCATTACCATGGCGCCTAGGTAGTGCAGGCTGGCCAGCAGGGCATTGCTCATCATGTACGTTTCTCCAGCAGATCCAGGGCCAGGCCCAGGCTTGCGCGGTAGTGTTCCTCGGCGGTCTCGCGCTCGTCCAGCTGTTCCAGCAACTGGCCCAACTCGGCATGGGCCACAGGGGTGGCGGCTACGGCCACGCTGGCTTCCAGATAGTTTCGGGCCTTGCCCCATAGTGCGGCATCGCGGCACATGCGGCCCAGGGCCAGTAGCAACTGATGGTCATTGGGGTGGTGGCGCAACCAGTCCTCGGCGCGCGCCAGGCGTTTCACTGCATCGCCCTTGACCCCCAGGCGGCCCAATTCGCCATAGGTTTCCAGCGGTGCCACATCCCAGTTGGCTTCCAGTGCATCGACCAGGATGGACTCGGCCCGTTCGCCCACGCCCGCCCGGATAAATTGCCTGGCAGCGGCGGCGGCCAGCTTGGGAAGCAGCTTTTCGTCCTTGCGCAAGCCATGCCACCAGCGTTCCAGCTCGCTGGCGTCCATTGGGTCCAGCTTGAGCTGGTTCAGGCGGGCCTGATTGCGTATGCGGGCGGCGTGGCTGGGGTCCAGCGCGTCGCTTTTCTCCAGCATGTCGGTCAGCTCTATCACCCGGGCCGGATGGTTGTCCTGCTGCCGTATCTTCAGCTCCAGCTTGAGGGCGGCGGTCAGCTTGGGCGACTGGGCGTAGACGCGCTGCAGGGCCACCAGGGCTTCGCGGTTACGATATTGCTCGTACATCATCTCGGCTTCGAGCATGTCCAGCGCCAGCGAGCGGCCACCGCAGGCGACACGGGCCTGTTCGATATATTGGTCGCGCGCGTCGAAATCGCGGCCAAAGTGGGCGGCGCGAGCGGCGATCAAGGTATCGATCAGCTGCATCTCACGTTCGTCCTCGGCGTCACGCGCGACTTTGATGGCCCTGACCGACTTGTGGTAACGGCCTTCGATCAGGGCGGTGATGGCTTCGCGGCGATAGCGACGGGCGTCGTTGACACGTTTGGCGGCCTTGTAGCGGCGTACATTGCGTGGCATGGCCAGCAACCAGTCCACCAGCTTGACCAGGCCGTAGCCACCCAGTACCAGCAGGGCGAACAGCAGCACAAAGGCGTTGAGCGATAGCTCCATGCGCCATGGCGGGAAGAACAGCAGGGCGTAGCCGGTATTGAGGCGGGCAAACATGGCCAGCCCCACGGCCAGCCCGAACAGGGCAATCAGCCAGAACAGGATTCTCACTTACCTTCCTCCCTGCTGACCTTGCGACGGGCATCCCGCGCGGCATTGAGACTGTCTGACAGGCTGGGCAGCACCTGGGCCGGCTGGGCCGCCTGCAGCTCGCGCAGGGTGGCGAGGGTGGCGACTACCGGCTTGGAACGGGTGTCGAAGTGCTTGCGCAGCGTGCCGTCTGCCGCCTGCAGATCACGGCGGAAGGTGATTTCATCGCGCTGCAGCAGGGCAAGACGGGCGTTGAGCAGGCGCAGCTTGATCTGCTCACGCAGGTAGACGGCCTGTTCGGGTGCCAGCAGCACCGGGTCGGGTTGGTCTATGCGGCGGATTTCCACCAGGGCGCCCAGTGCCCGGCTTAGATCGCCGAGCAGGCCCTTGCGCTTGTCGGCGTCTGGCTGCACCTGATCCTCGGTCGATTTGGCATCCACGGCCAGTGGCAGTTTATCGATGCCGCCGGCTAGGCTGTCCAGTCGGGCCGACAGGCCGACATAGTCTATCCAGGGCATGCGCTTAAGGGCGTCAAGATCGCGCGCCAGGGCGCGGCGCAGGGGCAGCAGGCGGGGTTGGTCATGGCCTGCCAGCCGCTCGTCCAGGCGATAGAGGGCGGCCAGGGCGGCACCCACATTGCCGGTGAGCTGTAATTGCTGGCTGGCCAGCGAGAGTGTCAGCTCGGCATCGGCCAGCAGGGTTTCCTCCTGATCGCCCATGATGGCGCCGTACAGGGCCTGTTGGTCATCCTGGCGTGCCTGCAGCTCGCCGATACGGTGGTCTATGGTGGCCAGCCTGGCGTCCAGTTGGGACATACGGCCGCCATCGCGGCGCTCGCCAGCTGTGAGCAGGCCCAGGCGGCCCTCCAGCTGACTTAGTTGCTTGTCCATCTCGGCCTGCATGTCCTGCCGCTGCAGGTGCTGCCAGGCCAGCGACACGCCAATGGCAATGGCGGCACCGCCCAGTGCCCAGCGCCATTGGCCGGTACTGCGGGGGCGTACTGCCTTGCGCGGTGGCTCCATGGCTGGCCGCGGGGGCGGCGTCGGCGTGGTGGCGACATTGCTGCCGGCAAAGCATTCGCTCAGCGAGGCGACGATGCCTGTATCGCCAGCGGCGGTGGTAAATACGCTGGACACGCCATTGCGCCTGGCCGCCTCGGCTATGGCCGGGTGACTGGCAAAGAACAGGGTGCTGCGCAGCAGGTCGGTCAGGGGCTCGTCGCACAGGCTGAAGAGGTTCTGCACGGCCTCGCTGCTGGTGACGATGACCCCATCGCAGCCGCCGGCCAGCAAGGTGGCCAGTTCTTCTCGCGCCATGGTGGGGGGCAGGCGGCGATATGCCTCGACGATATTGACCTTGGCGCCACGGGCGGCCAGTGTCTCGGCCAGCAGCTCTCGCCCGCCATTGCCACGGAACAGCACGACGCGGCGGCCTTCCATGCGCTGCATGGCGGGGTGTTCCAGCAAGCCTTCGCTATCAAAACGGCTGTCGGGCGAGATGACATCTAGTATGCCCAGCTCGTGGGCACGTTCGCGCGATGCCGGGCCGATGACGGCAGCGGGCAGTTCGGTGGGCCAGCGTTGGACGCGGGCGCCGACCTGGTCCAGCGCGGTCGGGCTGATGAACACCGCCAGGTCGTAGTCGTCCAGCCGCGTCAGTGCGGCATCGAGCGCGGCTGGTTCGGCTGCCTCGCCGATGGCGATCATGGGCGCCAGCAGGGGTTCGGCACCTGCCTCAAGCAACAGCGCGGTCAAACGATCGGATTGGTTTTCCGGGCGGGTAACGAGAAAGCGGCGTCGGGCAAGAGGACGGGTCATGGCGTTCAGCTTCTTGGTATCAGCAGGGCGCGGGCGCCCTCGGTCAACATCAGGTCGGCCACCTGCCGGCCCAGGCCTTGGGCGGCGGCACGGCTGCCATTGGATTCGGCGCGGAGGATCTCGCTGCCATCGGGTCGTGCCACAAAACCCCGCATGCGCAAGAAATGCTCGTCCACGATCTCGGCATAGCCGCCCAGCGGCGTTTCGCAGGAGCCATCCAGCCGCAGGCTCATGGCCCGCTCGGCGGTGACGCAGTCGGCGGTTTCGGCATGGTTGAGCGGCGCCAGCAGGGCCTGCAGGTCAGCGCGATCCGCGCATATCTCTATGCCCAGGGCGCCCTGGCCGGGTGCGGGCAGGCTCTCATCGGTGCTCAAGAGGGCGCGGATACGGTCGCCCAGACCCAGGCGCTTGAGCCCGGCGGCGGCCAGGATGATGGCGTCGTACTCGCCCGCATCGAGCTTGCCCAGGCGGGTCTGCACATTGCCACGCAGCGGTTTGACCACCAGCTCGGGGTAGCGTGCCCGTATCTGTGCCTCGCGCCGCAGGCTGGAAGTGCCGACCACGGCGCCGGCAGGCAAGGCGGCCAGATTATCGTAGTGCTTGGAGACAAAGGCATCGCGCGGGTCTTCCCGCTCGGTGATGGCGGCGATGGCAAAGCCTTCGGGCAGGCGCATGGGCACGTCCTTCATGGAGTGCACGGCAATATCGGCGCGGCCTTCCTGCAAGGCGGTTTCCAGTTCCTTCACGAACAGGCCCTTGCCGCCTATCTTGTTCAACGTTACGTCCAGTATGCGGTCGCCCTGGGTGGTCATGCCCAGCAAGGTAACCGTCAGGCCGGGGTGGAGGGCTTCCAGCCGGGCGGCAATGTGGCGAGCCTGCCACAGGGCGAGGGCGGATTCACGGGTGGCAATGACTAGGCGATCGGGGACAGACACAGCGTAAAGTCTCGCAGGGATTTGATTTGCGGGAATTCTAGCACGCGCGCCGCCTCAGGCTTGGCAGGACGGCGTTGTGGTTTTTCCGCATATGTGTGCCTGTGACCTAGTCGTGCATCATTAGCGCGTAGAGTTCTGCCGCCCGCTCTGGGCTTATCCCGCTTCTCTGCTCCTGCGCCAGCGGGTGGTCGGTAGGCTCCAGTTCGATATAGGGGCGTATGCCATCATTGCGCAGGTGCATCCGGGTTTTCAGGTTGATGGTATTCGGGTACGGCGATAGGTGGGCGTTCAGCCAGCCGAAGAACGGGCCGAGATGGTCTCGCGCTGCGAGATCGAATGCACCGCGCCATGTTTGGTAGCTAGCCTCGCTAAGTGATACCCAGACACCCCAGGAAAAGGGCTCGATTTCGCCATGAACCGGTATTTCGATGCAACCCCGTACAAAGAACGACGCTTTATCAATGATGCAATCATCGCTGCCTAGTTCACAGCGGGTTTCGCGCTCATTTTGGGGGATGGCGTAGTAACTTATCGGCGCGGCTGCATCGAAACTTGGCATGCCATGATGAATCTCGCCACAGCTCTGGCAGTGAAATTGGAATCCCATTATCTACCCATCCCGCCCACCTGTTGGGCCAGATAGGTGGCGTAGTTGTCGGTCATGCCGCCGATGAAATCCAGCACCCGCATATAGCTCTCATACAAGGGCCATTCCTTGTTCGGCGCGTTGTATTCCATCAGGTCCAGGATGCGCTTGTTGCGGAAGCTCAGCTTGTCCGGCTCGGTACGCAACTGGTAGGCGGCGCCGCAGAAGGCTTCCAGCAGGATGTCGAGGCAGGTGAAGCTGCCGACTTCGATCTCGACCTTGCGGCGATTGTTGAAGATACGGTCGCGCGCCAGCTGCTTGGCATCTCGGATGCCGTGGCGGACAAAGTCGGGGCAGGCTGCGATCAGGTCGCCTTCGTATTCGCCCCGCAGCATGGATTCGTGGTGGCGCAGGAAGGCGGCGGTGACTTCACGCACGCAGCGATCCACTGCCTTGGAGCGCAGCAGCGACATCTTGCGCCGCACCGATGGTGCACCGGCCACTTCCAGCGCCAGCAGGTCGTCATCGATGCCGGCCAGTCGTATCAACATGGGGGCGATGGTCTCGAACGGCAGCATGCCTATCTCCACACCGTCTTCCAGATCCAGGATGGCGTAGCAGATATCGTCGGCGGCTTCCATCAGGTAGCTGAGCGGATGGCGGCAATACACCCCCGACCCCTTGGTGATCAGCCCCAGTTCGCTGGCAACTTCGTCCAGCAGGGACTTCTCGGCCTGGTAGCAGCTGAATTTTTCCTTGAAGCCGGCGTGCTCGCTGGTCCAGGGGTATTTGAGGGTGGCGCCCAGCGTGGCGTAGGTCAGCCGCATGCCGCCGTCGAAGCGGTGGTTCTCCAGTTGGGTTACCACCCGGAAGCCTTGCGCGTTGCCCTCGAAGGTCTGCACATCGCGGCGCTCGTCGGCGCTCAGGTTTTGCAGCATAAAGGCGTTGGATGACTGCCGAAACCAGTCGCGTATGGCGTATTCGCCAGCATGGCCAAACGGGGGGTTGCCGATGTCGTGGGCCAGGCAGGCCGCCTGCACGATGGCGCCCAGGTCGTAGGGAATGATGTGGGCTGGCAGTTTGTCGCCCAGCGCCTGGCCTACCATGATGCCCAGAGAGCGACCTACACAGCCGACCTCGATGCTATGGGTCAGGCGGGTATGCACATGGTCGTTCTCGGTCATCGGATGCACCTGGGTCTTGCGGCCCAGGCGGCGGAACGGCGACGAGAAGGCGATGCGGTCGTGATCCTTGTGGAAGTCGGAGCGGCCTATGGCTGGGCCGGTCTCCGGCAGGCGGCGTGGTGCGCCGAGACGATCGGCCGACAGCAATTGCAGCCAGTTCATTTGCGACATGGTACGAACCCCGGTGCTTCTAGGCGAAAGAATCGCACCTTAGCGGTTTTGGCGCAGCGCCGCCATGCACAGCTGCCGCAAGCTGCCATGGCAGCGCGGCCAGGATGGGTGCAGGCGGGCAGCGCCCCTGCCTGGCGGCGGCTAGATCGCCAGTGCCCGCGCGATCAGCGCCTCCTTTGCTACCGAGGCGCCCAGGGTGCCGAAGCTGTCGCCCCAGTCGCCTTCCAGCCGGGATGCCACAAAGGCTTCGGCCACGAAATCGGGCGCATGCTGCAGCAACAGACTGGCCTGCACGGCCAGCACCAATTGCTGGGTCAGCCGGCGGGCGCGGGTTTCCAGCGCTGCGGTATCGGCAAACTGGGCCTGTAGGCGCGCCACATAGCGGTCGTAGCCGGGGTGCCGGCCCAGGGCCGGGGCCAGCTCGGCCTGCAGGACTTCGACGGTGCGTGGGCTTTTGCCTATAGCGCGCAACACATCCAGGCACATGATGTTGCCTGAGCCTTCCCAGATGGAGTTCACCGGCATCTCGCGGTAGATGCGGGCATGCACCCCTTCCTCGACATAGCCATTGCCACCCATCACTTCCATGGCCTCGGCAGCCAACTCTGGCCCGCGCTTGCACACCCAATACTTGGCCGCAGGGGTCAGCAGCCGGCGTAGCAGGGTTTCAGCTTCATCGTCCTGGGCGTCGAATGCCCTGGCCATGCGCAGGCTCAGGGTGATGGCGGCCTCGGTCTCCAATGCCAGATCGGCCAGTACGTTCTGCATCAGCGGTTGTTGGGCCAGCAGTTGGCCAAAGGCGCTGCGATGGCGGCTGTGGTGAATAGCCTGCGAGACAGCCTGGCGCATCATGCCGGTAGTGCCCAGCACGCAGTCGAGCCGGGTATAGGTGCCCATCTCCAGTATGGTGGGCACGCCTCGCCCCGCTTCGCCCAATAGCAGACCATAGGCCGCATGGAACTCCACTTCGCTGGAGGCGTTCGATTTGTTGCCCAACTTGTCCTTGAGCCGCTGTACCAGTACCGGGTTTTTGCTGCCATCAGGGCGCCAGCGCGGCACAAAGAAGCAGCTCAGGCCTTCCGGTGCTTGCGCCAGTACCAGGTGTGCGTCGCATTGTGGCGCCGAGAAGAACCACTTGTGGCCGGTAAGGGCGTGGCTGCCGTCTGCCTGGGGCTGGGCTAACGTGGTGTTGGCACGCACGTCCGAGCCGCCTTGTTTCTCGGTCATGCCCATGCCGATCAGGCCGCCGCGCTTTTGCGGCAGCGGCAGGTCGCGGGCGTCATATTCGCGGCGGTAGAGGGTGGGCAGCCAGTCGCGCGCCAGTTGCGCATGCTTGGCAAGGGCAGGGATGGCGCCGTAGGTCATGGTGGTGGGGCAGAGCGTGCCGGCCTCGACCTGGGCCTGCAGCAGATAGCCGGCGGCGCGCGCCACATGGGCGCCCTCGCGCGGCTGTGCCCAGGGGGCACTATGAAAGCCCCGTGCTGCGATGCCTTGCATCAGCGTGTGCCAGGCCGGATGAAACTCGATCTGATCACGTCTGTGGCCCTTGGCATCGAAGGCGCGCAACTGCGGCGCATGCTGGTTGGCCAGGCGCCCCAGCTCCAGGCTGTCGGCACACCCCAATTCGGCGCCGGTAGCATTCAGTTCGCCTACCGCCCAGGCAGCACCTTCGCGCTGTACGCCTTCCTGTAGGGCGGCATCGCTCTGGTAAAGATTGTAGTCGGCCAGGACGGGGGATTGGTTCAGGACTTCGTGGGTGGGCCAGTGCATGGTTGTCTCCAGTTATGCATGGAGACTAGCCATTCATACCAATTCAAGCAAGCGCTCGAATTTGTCGCGTACAGCCCGGCGAGTTGCGTCTATTGCTCGGCTGTTTATCAGATCATCAGAGCGGGCTGGCCAGAGGCGAAAAGACTTTGAACAGGCTTCTTAAGCGCACCGCTTCGACTCGGTTGGCGGAGGCGCCGGTTACCCCTGCCCTGCAGCCTGTTACGGCTCACATTCTTACTCAGTGCTCGCCGGTTTCAGTGTCTCCAGCACGAAGTAGCCTTCGTAGCGGATGGGGCCGTCGAACCAGATGCAGAAGGCCTTCATGGCTTGTGAGAGTGATTCGACGGTCATCAGTGGTCCACCACTCTTCAGCATGACTACGTCGCCTACCTTGATAGTTGCCATTTGCTACTCCCTGGGCGTGATATGCGGCGCATGTTTTGCACCGTCATGACAATGGTATGCCAAATTGCATGATAGGTAAAAAATCGATTGCGTGGGGTGTCAGGGGACGTGACGCCGCACGATGGGGGATCTCCTCACGGGGCCATCTTGGCAGCTCAAAGAAAAGCGCCCTCCGAAGAGGGCGCTGCGTGAGTGGCCGGCCGGCGTGAGGTTTACTGCTGGCGCCTGAGCAGTTTGCTGAAGCTGGATACCTCGCCTGGCTGGTAGGTCAGGCCATATGCCTGGGCATGGTTGTTGGTGTAGCGCAGGTAGATGAGTTGATTGTTACCTACCCACCAGGCGTCGTTGGCGTGCTCTGCCGGGATGGTAGAGAGCGCGTAGTCCGGCCGCAGGTAGTAGATGCCGTTCAACAGCTTCAGCTTGATGCTGCCATCGTCCGCGACCTGTGCGCGGGCTTGTGGGTCGAGTGTGGCGAGCACGCTTTCCAGGGCGGTGAATTCGACGATGGCGGGGTAGATGACCTTGCAGTCGCCATTGGCATCACCGTAGCGTACCCAGCCAGCGGCTGTGGTGGTAAAGCCTGGGGCGTTGCAGGCCAAGGTATCCCAACCTGGGCGGCCGGCGTAATGCTGGTTGCCCAGTTCCAGCATCAGCAGGCCGGTCTTACCTATGGTGGCTTTGCCTTGGCCTTGGGTGAGGCGGTTGGCGAAGTCGGCATAGTCGATCAGGCCGGCAGCGTAGGTCACGATAAAGCCGCGATGGGCAACGTCATACATGCCGTCTGGCCGCCAGGTGATGCCATCGGCCTTGGCCATGTCGATATGGACGCGGCCCACTGGAACCACCGTGTAGTGTTCGAGGTTGTGGGCCAGCGTGACCACACCGGTGGTGCTGATGGGGTTGCTGTAGGCCAGACCCAGGCTGCTGATGTAGTCCTGCATATCGTTGCCGACATGGCGCAGATTGCGATTGCTGATGCCCTGCAGTTGCGGGCTGTGCAATTGCAGCACCAAGGTGCTGGTTGGCGCAGCTTGCGTTCGGGCATCACCCAGCAGGCCATCGGTGCCTGTGCCGGAACCCAGGTAGGCAGCAGTCAGCTGACCCTGGCCGTTCAACACGACAGACTCGCCGGTATAGACGATGCCATCCGGCAGATAGGGTGTGCTGGATGCTGCTTGCTGCCTAGCCGGGACGGCTGGATTGGAGGAAGGCAGCCTGGCGGAGCCGGCGCGCACCGTCAGGGTTTGTTGGCCAGGTACGCCACTCACGGTTAGGCGGCTGCCCGAGTCGGCCGCCACAGGCTGGCTACCGGCGGCGATGCCGGTGTTGCCTGATATCGGCACGTTGATCTGCACATCGCCACCTGTGACGACCAGGGCGCTGGTCTGGCCACCGCCGGGTAGATTGACAGGCTGTACTGCAAACACGGTGCCTGAGCTGCCGGGTGTCAGTGTGACGGGTTCGCTGCCTCGGCTGGCCTCGAACCTGACGGACTGACCCCCCGCGCTGCTGCCCAGCAACTGCAGCGTGGAGCCGGCAACCTGCTGGGGGGTACCCAGTATGGTTACCGTGGTATTGCCGCCGGTGTTGACCACAGGGGCGTTGCTGCCTAGTGAAGTGATGGTTGTACTGGCGCCGCCGCTGTTGGCTGTCACCAGTATCAGGCCGTCGGCGGTCCCTAGGGGCTGGCCCGCCCTTGCCGAGGTGAAGGTGGCGCTGCCGCTGTTGACCGACAGCACCGGCTGGCTGCCGCCGCCGGTGGTCGGCACGTTGACGACGCCCAACTGGGTGCCACCACTGCCGCTGACGGTGATGGTGCCGGTATTGGGCAACTGCACATTGCCGATGATCACCGTGCTGCTGCCGGTGCTACCCAGGGTGATGGTGGAACCAGTGCCGCCGTTGTCGGTGACAAAGATGGTTTGATCCGGCGCGAGGGTTGCCGATCCGCCACCGGTGGGCAGTGTGTCGCTATTGCTGCTGGCGGCTGCTGTAGTGAGCGTGGCGGTGGCGACGGCTGCCACTAGGTTTCCTGCCGCGTCTTCGGCAACCAGGTACAGGGTGTAGCCTGTGCTGGCGGTCAGGTTGCTTAGGGTAAAGGTGGCTGTGCTGCCGGCCGGCATGACACTGCTGCTGGCGGCGGCTACCACCACGGCGCCATAGTTGACGCCTGCCTTGACCTGGTTGACGGTGGGGGCGGTGGAGCCATTGGGCACCGCTATCCAGTAGCCACGGGCCTTCTCGTTAGACGATGCCGACAGGGTGCCGCCGGTATCGGTGGGGCTGCTGCTGGCTACGCTGCTGAGCGTGGGTGCTGTGGTGTCGAGTACATGGGTGGCACCTGCTTCGGTGACCAGGCCTGCTGCATAGGTGTTGCCTGCTACATCTGCCAAGGTGGCGGGTGGTGTGACCTTAAGATGAGCATTGGCAGCAGCATTGGGGATGTAGCTAGTCGTGCCGGCCAAGTTGACGGCTGCCAGTGTCAGGGTCACTTCGTTACCGGAGGCCAAGGCGGCCGATGCGACATCGTAGGCAGGGGTGCCGCCATTGGCGGTGACGGTCCAGGCGCTACCGCTGCCCAGGGTTGCGGCATCCAGGTTCTCGCTGAAGGTCAGCACTACCTTGTGCGGGTCGGCTTGGTTGTTGACGACGATATTGGCCACCGGCAGGGTGGGGGCTACGGTTTCGACCAGCACGGCCGTTGTGCTGCCCACGCTGTTGAGCGTGAGCGTGGCATTGACCAGGGTACTGCTCTGTATGGTGCCGCCGTTCAGGGTCAGAGCGCCGACGGCAATGCCGTTGCCGTCGGTCTCACCGGCCTGCACGGTGTAACGGAACAGGGTGGTGGTGGCCGTGGGCGAGGAGATGTAGCTGGCCTGTACGGTGGTGGCGCCTATGGTCAGGGCGATCTGCGGTGTGCCGGTGACGGTGACGTTTTGGTCCCAGGTAATGGTGAAGTCCAGTTGCCGGCCTACGCCATAGCTGGCATTGGCAGGCACTGCGACGCTGGTGACTGCCGGGCCAGCAGCGGGGGTGACGCTGTTGGAGGCCGCCGAGGCGGAGCCCGTGCCGGCCGCGTTGGTGGCGGTGACCGTGAAGGTGTAGGCCACGCCATTGGTCAGGCTTGTCACATCTATCGGGCTGCTGGCGCCGGTGCCGGTGAAGCCGCCAGGGTTGGAGGTGACGGTATAGCCGGTGATGCTGGTACCACCGGTAAACGCGGGTGCGGTGAAGCTGACGGAGGCGAGGGTATCGCCAGCGGTTGCCGTCGCGCTGGTTGGTGCCCCGGGCGCCACAGGGGCCACGGTGAAGGAGCGGCTGACCTGGCTGGCTGGCAGGTAGCTGCCATTGCCAGCTTCATCGGCATTGATGGTACAAGTGCCGGTGGTGACAAAGGTCAGGGCGCCGCCACTCGTGATGGTGCAGACACCTGTGGTGCTGGAGGTGAAGGTTGGCGTCAGGAGCGAATCGCTGGTAGCAGTTAGCGTAGGGGTGGTGCCGAAGTTCTGGGTGCCTGGGTTGGCAAAGGTAATGATCTGGGCGGCTTTTGGGGTGACCGAGTTCGAGGCTGCCGAGGCCGCGCCCGTACCAGCCGAATTATCGGCAGTGACGGTGAAAGTATAGGCTACCCCATTGGTCAGGCCAGTCACAACGACTGGGCTGGTCGCATTGGTACCCGTTGCACCGCCAGGGTTGGCGGTGGCGGTGTAGCCGGTGATGGCAGCACCGCCGGTGGATGCCGGGACGCTGAAGGCCACCGAGACCTGGGTATCGCCGGCCGTTGCCGTGCCTATTGTGGGGGCGCCAGGGACGATGGCGTTGACGGTAAAGGTTTGCGATACCGTGGGTGCGGCGTTAAAGGAAGCGTTGCCCGCTTCGTCTGCATCGATGGTGCAACTGCCAGCGGTGACAAAGGTCAGGCTGCCGCCGCTGGTGATGGTGCAGACACCGGTGGTCGAAGAACTGAACGTGGGGGTCAGGCTTGAGGTGGCGGAGGCAGAAAGGGTAGGCGAGGTGCCGAAGTTCTGTGCGCCTGGGTTGGCAAAGGTGATGGTCTGGTTGGCCTTGGGGGTGACCGAGTTGGATGCTGTCGAGGCAGAACTGGTGCCGATGGCATTGGTGGCCGTCACCGTAAAGGTATAAGCCGTGCCGTTGCTGAGGCCGGTGACGGTGATCATGCAGGCCGCGGGGCCGGCACAGTTGCCGGTGGCACCGCCGGGGTTGGCGGTAGCGGTGTAGCTGGTGATGGCAGAACCGCCGTTGGAGGCCGGTGCGGTGTAGGTGACGGTCGCTTGCGTGTCGCCCGCCGTGGCCACGGCGGTGGTGGGGGCACCTGGGGCGGTGGGCGGGGTGATGTTATTGAGTATGACGTTGTCGATGGCTATGGCGAAGATGCCACCACCTTGTTTGGTGATTTCGACGTAGGTAACGCCCTGTAGCTCTGTGTTGCTGAAGGTTTCTACTTCGGCACTGGTTCCGCCATCGAGTGACTTGTTGACACTGCCCTTGCTGGTGGTCAGGGTGACATTGAAACTGCCGCCATCGATATCGAACCAGCTCAACCCATCCAGATCGAAGACCGCGCCGCCTGCAACGGTCAGGGTCAGCTTGGTAGTGGCGGTGCTGAATGGATCGTTGACTATTAAGGCATTGCCGGCGAGGTTGGTGATACCTCCGAGTACAACACCTTGGTCATCGACATCGACCACGTCACCTGTTGGTACGATAGTTAGTACATCGCTGCCTACCGTATCGGTTGCGCTAACGGTGTTGCTCTGGATGTTGGCGAAAGGAAAGGTGACCTGTGCAGCCAACGTTGGTATGGCCAGCATACTGATCAAGAGCAGCATGCATAGGCTCGCCAATTGGCGCCATGGCAAGCCGCTGCTGCCGGGTTGGTCTAGCCTTGAACAGTTTGCTGTATGAGCCATGACAACTTTCCTTGCAAAGAATCGAGACGAGGGGCGGCAGCCCCCAGCCTAAATGGGTGATAACGGGTATTTCACAGTGTTACAGCTCAGCCGGTACTTTCCATCCTTCAAATGGAGGATGGACGGTTGGTAAAACTGAGTTAAAGCAAAGCCCTAATTGAAATTGACTTGATAGCAATGCCCGTCTTGCCTACTTCCGGTCGCATGCTGCGGCGTGACCAGCACGCCCTCCAGTCGGCCTATGGCCGGGTGCGAGAGGATATACAGACCCTGGGGGATGATCGGTGCGAGCGGCCCCAGGAAGGACAGCAGAAAGGGTACGCGTGGACTGAGCTGCGGTGCGTGCCAGGTGGGCTTCTCCACGGCAGAGATCAGCTGCAGGGCGAGGGTGTTGCCTTCGCTGTCCTCCAGTGACCAGTCCTGGTTGACCGTGGGGGCGAAATCGGCGTGGCTGAGTTTGTCCAACATATAAGTGTGCCTACGGTAGATGCGCGCCCGGCTCGTGGGACGAGCAGGGCGCGCGGTGCATCAGGGGCGGCTGGGGAAAATACCGTTGATGGCGATGATGTAGTTCAGGGTGACGAAGGGTGGCACGGTGGGCACCGTGACTGGCACGGTTACCGCCACCGGCAAGGCTTGGCCGCCACCGGTATTGGCATTGGCCACCGTACCGCCACCGGCAGGCACACTGACCGAGAAGGGCTTGAGCGTGGCATTTGCGGCTGCCGAGCTATAGACCTTGGCGGGGGTATTGCCGGTCAGGCCTTTGCCCAGCACCAGGGTATTGCCCGGCGTGTTGTTGTCGGCATTGTTGGTGGCATCCACGGGTATGGCGATATCCACATTGCTGCTGCCACCACCAGGGGTAAAGGTGGCGGTATGGGTGTGTGCAGGCAGGTTGTTGACGCCGATGGTGACGCTACCCGAACCGGTGGCTGCGACGGTGGCGCTGGCCGCGCCGCCGATCTGGCCTACGGTTGTCATGTTCTGGGTGCCCATGGGTACCTTGTTGCGCAGATCTGGCAGGGCAAAGGTGGTGGTGCCATTGCCGCCGTAGGTCACGCCCAGCAGCGCAAACAGGGCCTGGTTCTGGCTGATGCTGATCAGCGAACCGTCGCAGAGTGCCCAACCTTGGGGCACCCATGGTATGGGCCACAGTATGATTTGACCGAGTATGGGATCCATCTTTCCTCCATCTAGTGGTTTGTTGCGGGTGGGAAACGGGAAGCGGCAGTAAGGGGCTTACGCCATGGCCTGGGCGCAGCGCGACAGCGATAGACGCTGGCGGCGCCGGTATCAGGCCTGGTGGCGGGCAAGGTAATGGGGGTGTGCGTGCAGTGGACGCGGGTGTTCGCAGAACCGACAGGTATGCATGACCTTCCTCCCAGACTTGGCGACTCTACCGGTGGTGAGTCGATCTCTTTTCCGCGCATCAAGCGGGATGCGTGGTACTGCGGGCTGGTGCACCGACAGCGTATGCCGGGTTTAGCCCCTACCTTGATAGTGCAGACCCGTATGGATGGCAAGGTGGCCTGTGGGGAATCGCGCGGTGAGTCTCGTCGGCCTGCTGCGGTGGTGGGCAGCAATTGTGCTGCCTGGCTGACGTGGCGGGTCTATTGTTAATCTAATTCATTCTGTTAGCTGTGGGCGGCGGGAGGAGAGATGGACAGGCGTCGGTTTCTGGCCTGGGCTGCCTGCGCGGCCCCTGGCCTGATGGCAGTGGCAGAGCCGCTGCGGCCTGTGGTCATGGCCACGGGCGAGTGGCCGCCCTATACCTCGGCCTCGTTACCTGGCAATGGCTTGCTATGCGATCTGGTCGAACAGGCCATGGTCAGGGCGGGGGCTAGGCCGGTGTGGCGGTTTGTCAGCTGGCCCATGGTGGAAAAGCTGGTGCTGGAGGGGCAGGCGCTGGCGGGACTGCCCTATGTGCGTACGCAAGAGCGGGCACAGCGCTTTGATTACAGTGTGCCCTTGCACGCGGGCCGCACCATGCTGTTCTACCGTGTGGGCTCACCTGCCCAGCAGGGACATCCCAAATCGCTGGCAGAGCTGTCGCGCTACAAATTGGCTGGGCCGCGCGGCTATTGGTGGGAGGCCGAGCTGAACCGCATGGGCGCCGAGTTGCTGTATACCTCGGACGAAGCGGCGGCTTTCAAGGTGCTGGCAGCTGGCCGGGTGGATTTTGTGCCGCAGGATGAGCTGGTGGGCTTGTCGGTTATCGCGGCGACTTTGCCGGGTAGGGTGCAGGAGTTCGGCGCCATGCCGCTGCCTGTGCCCCAGGCCAATGAGCAATTGCATCTGATTCTGTCCCGGCGCTATCCGCAGGCGGCCGAGTGGCGCCTACGCCTGGACAAGGCACTTACCGAGGTGCTGGCGGAAGGGCAGCTGGACACGGCCATTGCGGCCTACAAGGCCAGCCAACAGACCGCGCCCTAGCGGTTCATCGCGCCTGCGGGCGTGCGCATTGCGGCGGCCACTGTCGACACGGCATTGCCTAGGGTGGATCGTGCTCAGGGCCAGTTCATGGTCTTGTCACCGTGTTGTTCGCCGCCTTGCCGGATGAAGGGCAAGGCGCTTAGAGCCTGTTCAAAGCCTTTTCGCCACGTCGTTCGCAGCCTTGCCGGATGAAGGGCAAGACGCAAGCCGTGCAGCGGTACGGGTACCGTAAGCGGCTTGCAACGCCGCCGTTCGCCGGCAAGGCTGCGAACGACGTGGCGAAAAGACTTTGAACAGGCTCTTAGGTTTCCAGGGCGCGCAGGTGCTTGCGTACTGAGAAGATTGCCCCCGTCAGGCTGAGAGCCACCACCACGATCAATGCCATCAGCAGGTCATGCCATTGCGGCAGGCCCAGCTTGAACTGCTCGCCATACAGTGCCGCCAACTGGTCTACCGGGGTCGCCAGGCGCCCCAGGCTGATGGCTACCAGCCCCAAACCCACCAGGCCACCCAGCAAGCCTTGCAAGGCAGCGAAATACAGGAAGGGGCGGCGGATAAAGCTATCGGTGGCGCCAATCAGCTTGCTGACCTCGATTTCTTCGCGGCGCGTCAGTATCTGCATCCGTATCAGGTTGGCGGTCACCAGCAGCAGGCCTGCGCCAAACAGGGCGGCAATGGTCACCGTGGCTTCGCGACCCAGGTTGATGAACGAGGCCAGGCGGCGTGCCCATTCCGAATCCATCTGCACATGCTCTACCGCCGGGTCGGCCTTCAGCCGGTTGGACAGGGCCTCCAGCGTGGCCGGATTGCCGTCCTTGAGTGTCAGGCTGAAGGCGTCGGGCAGGGGGTTATCGCCCAGGCCGGCCAGTAGCTCGGCCATGCCGCTGGATTGCTCCAGATCACGCAGGGCCTGCTGCTTGCTGATATGGCGTACTTCGGCCACGCCGGGCTCCTGGCCCAGCAGGGTCTTGATGCGATTGATATCGGCCTGGCTGGCGGTAGTTTGTAGAAACACGCTGGCCTCCGGCTCGGTAGGCAGGCGGCCGGCAAGCTGGCTGAGGTTGCCGATCAGGGTGTACAACCCCAATGGCAGGGCGACGGCGATGCCGACCACCAGCAGATTGAGGCTGGAGGCCAGCGGGCTGGTGGCGAACAGGCGCAGGGTGGAGCCCAGCGCCAGACGGTGCAGATTGAGCCAGTGCTTCATGCTGGGTGATTCCTCACTGGGTGAACTGGCCTTGGTTGAGACGCAGGATGCGGCGGCCATAGTCCGCCATCAGGGTTTCGTCGTGGGCCGAGATGACGATGGTGACACCTACCTGGTGGAAGCTCTTGAACAGCTCCATGATGTCCAGCGCATAGGCGCGGTCCAGGTTGCCGGTGGGTTCGTCGGCCAGGAGTATGCTGGGACGATGGACAACGGCACGGGCAATGCACAGGCGCTGCTGCTCGCCGCCCGAGAGCGAGATGGGGCTCATCTTCTCGCGGCCCAGCAGGCCAACCTTGTCGAGCGCCGCACGGGCACGGCGGGCGGCCTCGCGGCGGTCGTAGCCGACGATATCGAGCGGCAGCATCACATTGTCGAACACACTGCGGTCGAACAGTATCTTGTGATCCTGGAAGATCAGGCCGATATGGCGGCGCAGATAGGGCACGGCGCCGCGACGTATGGCGGCGAGATTCTGGCCGTTGACCACCACCGAGCCGGCGCTGGGCTTGTCTATGCCGGCGATCAGCTTGAGCAGGGTGGATTTGCCGGCGCCGGAATGCCCGGCCAGAAACACCAGCTCCCCGGTTTCTATCTGGAAGCTGAGGTTCTTCAAGGCCTCGTAGCCGCCGGGGTAGCGCTTGCTGACTTGGTTGAACTGGATCATGGGCGGGTCAGGGTCTGGGCTCGGTGTAGGTCAAACGGGGCCGTGGCAGGCGACCGGGCGGCGGCGCACTGCGCTGGCGGCTTGGAGCGGCTCTTACTCTATCAGGGCGTCCACATAATCCTTGGCTTCAAACGGGCGCAGGTCATCAATGCCTTCGCCCACACCGATAAAGCGCAGCGGTATGGCTTTCTGCTTGGCGATGCCGGCAATCACACCGCCCTTGGCCGTGCCGTCCAGCTTGGTCAGTACCAGGCCAGTCAGGCCCAGGGCATCGTCAAAGGCCTTGACCTGTTGCAGGGCGTTCTGGCCGGTATTGGCGTCCAGTACCAGCAGTATCTCGTGCGGGCCACTGGGGTCCGCCTTGGCGATCACCCGCTTGACCTTGGCGATCTCGTCCATCAGGTGCAGCTGGGTAGGCAGGCGGCCTGCCGTGTCTGCCAGCACGATATCTATGCCGCGGGCCTTGGCTGCGTTGATGGCATCGAAGCAGACGGCGGCGGAATCGCCGCCATCCTGGGCAATCACGGTGACGTTGTTGCGCTCGCCCCAGGCCATCAGTTGCTCGCGCGCAGCGGCGCGGAAGGTATCGCCCGCTGCCAGCAGCACGCTCTTGCCCTGGCCCTGAAAGTACTTGGCCAGCTTGCCTATGCTGGTGGTCTTGCCGGCACCGTTCACCCCGGCCACCATGATGATGTAGGGCTTGTGGCCCTCGACCTGCAAGGGTTTTTCCAGCGGGGCAATCAGGTCGGTCAGGGCGCCCTTGAGCGCGCCGCGCAGCTCGCTGGCATCCTTGAGGCCAGCCAGGCTGACCCGCTGCCGCACATCCTTGAGCAGGTGCACGGTCGCATCCACGCCCATGTCGGCGGTCAGTAGCACGGTCTCCAGTTCTTCGTAGAGGTCCTCGTCGATCTGGCCTCCGCCGAACAGGGCGGCCAGCTCCTTGCCCAGCTTGTCGCGGGTCTTGGCCAGGCCGGCCTTGAGCTTGTACTGCCAGACTTCACGCGAGGCCTGTGCCACATCCTTGGCCAGCACCGTCACATCGGTATTCAGTACCTCGACGGTCTTTTGCCAGAACGACTTGTCTTCTGTGCTGGTGCTGGCGGCGGGTGCCGGGCTCGGCACCGTAGCTGGCGCGGCTACCGGAGCCGCTACTGGCGTGGCGGCAGGTTCTGCGGGCGCGGCATCGGGCGTAGGTGCGGGCTGTGGGGTGGCGGGTTTCTCGCCGCCCACCAGTTCGCCGATATCGGTATTGAGCGCTTTCCAGAGCTTGCTGCCCCAGCCGGCGGAGGGATTCTGCGTATTTTGATTGTCGGACATCTATGGGTGCATCTGATTGATATTGCGTATGAAACCGGGAGTGCCGGCAAGATGGGGTAGGATTCTAGCTTTCCTGAGCCCTGTTATGAACTATTTCGCCTTGTTGCGGGGTTTTCTATGCACGCCCTTGCACTGGTGCGGTGCCCCATAAAGGGCCAGGAATACGGCGCCAGGTGGTTTGCTGGCGTTGTAGCAGCGGTCCTTGCCTTATGGCAGGTGCCGTTAGATTACTGACTTTTTCGACAGCCCAGCATGCCCAAGCTCGCGCCCAAGACCTCCAAGCCGGTACGTGGTACCAATCAGCTACGCATTATCGGCGGCGAGTACCGCCGCCGCATCCTGCCTTTCCCTGACAGCGAGGGGCTACGCCCAACGCCGGACAGGGTCCGTGAAACCCTGTTCAACTGGCTGGGGCAGGAGCTGCATGGGCAGCGCTGCCTGGACCTGTTTGCCGGCTCCGGCGCCCTCGGCTTCGAGGCTGCATCGCGGGGGGCCGCCAGGGTGGTGATGGTGGAGCAGGCTAGGCCCGTGCTGCAGGCCCTGCGCAGCAACCAGCAAAGCCTGGGGGCGCAGGCGGTCGATATCGTGGCGGCTGACGCACTGGCCTGGCTGGCGCGCTGTACTGAGCAGTTCGACGTGATCTTTCTCGACCCACCCTTCGCCGGCGATCTGCTGCCCAAGGTACTGGCCCTGCTGCCGCCCATCATGGCGGTGGATGCACATGTCTATGTAGAGACGGCAAGCTGGCCTGTTCTGAGCGGCTGGACACGCTTGCGCGAGGGCAAGGCAGGCGTGGTGCAGTATGGTTTGCTGCAATGGGGTGGTGAATCGGCAGCGAGCTAGCGGGCAGGCTTGCGGGCATAAGTGTGGGGAGCACAAGTTATGAAGCACGGGCTCTCCCTTGGGCATACTGGTGCATCCCCAACCCCAGGAGCATTGCAGCATGTTCAAGGTCAATGAGTATTTCGGCGGCACAGTAACGTCCATCGCCTTTGCCATGGCAGAAGGGCCCGCCACCATTGGTGTGATGGCCCCCGGTGAATACGAGTTCGGCACCAGTCAGCTGGAAATCATGCACGTGATAGCCGGCGCCCTGTCGGTGAAGCTGCCAGGGCAGGACGCCTGGGAGACGTTTGCGGCAGGGAGCCGGTTTACTGTGCCGGCGGACAGCAGGTTTCAGTTGAAGGTGGGGCAGGAGACGGCCTATCTCTGCGAATACCGCTGAATTAACAGGGCATAGGCCTACTGCGCGCCCCCATCCCGGCCCTGTGATGCTCGCCGTACTCAAGTACGGCTGTGCTTCTCGAACCGGCCTGGCGGCGCTCGCTACGGCCTCTGCCCTGTTATTGTGGGTTTGCCTAAGTGACCTAAGGCGCGGCCCCATCCCGGCTCTGCGATGCTCGCTGTACTCAAGTACGGCTGCGCTTCTCGAACCGGCCTGGGGGTGCTCGCTACGGCCTCTGCCCTGTTATTGTGGGTTTGCCTAAGTGACCTAAGGCGCGGCCCCATCCTGGCTCTGCGATGCTCGCTGTACTCAAGTACGGTTGCGCTTCTCGAGCCGGCCTGAGGGCGCTCGCTACGGCCTCTGCTCTGTTATTGCGTGGGTGCGTTGAAGAGCAGGTCGATCGCACGTCTCCATCCCGGCCCTGCGATGCTTGCTGTACTCAAGTATGGCTGCGCTTCTCGAACCGGCCTGGTGAGCCTCAGGTCGCACACACAAACAAAAAACGCCCAACTCGATTGAGCGGGCGTTTTTTTGTGGCTGCGGTCCGGCTTATTCCACTGCGGCTTCTTCGGTTTCCTCTTCCAGCGCCGCATCGGCGGGCGGAATGGCCAGTTGCCATGGCAGCGGGATGTGGGTGCCGTTGACTTCCAGGCGGCCGTTCTTCCATACGGCACTGCTGCTGAGCAGGTCGCCATCGGCACGGATAAGCTTTTGTTCCAGCAGCTTGCGGATCTGGCTTTCCATCAGGTTGCGTGCCAGGTTGTCCAGCTCTTCGGTCTCGGGCTGTTCGCCTTCCTCGGTGTCGATGGCGATGGCGCCGCGAGCCTGCCAGAGGGCGACGGTTTCGATGACCTGCTTGGGTACTTGCAGATCGGCATTGGCCTGGAGTTTTTCCAGCAACAGCAGGGGGCTGTCCAGGTCTTTTTCCTCGAAGCCCTTGAGCGTGACGTTGGCCTTGAGCTTGACTTCGCCCTCGGGCAGCTTGACCGACAGCTCGTTCAGCGACAGCTCTGGGTTGTTCTTCAGCAGGGGCAGGCCGTCCTTGCGGAACAGGGCCAGCATCTGGGTGGCCTGCTCGCCGGGATCCTTGACCTCGCGCTGGATCTTGTTGGCGGCTAGGCTCAGCTTGGCCAGGGTAGGGCCATGCAGATGGTTGGCCGAGACAGACAATTTGGCCGGGCCATAGGTCTTGCTGTTGAGCGCCAGGCTGCTGACAACCACGTCGCCGCTGGAGTTGATGAACTCGCCCTCGGCGACAGTCTTGACCTGATAGCTCAGGCCGGCCAGCTTGACGTCAACCGGCTGCTCACCCTCGGTTTGCTTGAAGGTGGCCGAGGCTAGGCTCAGTTTGCCCTCGCCCAGCATCAGGCCGGCTTGGCCGCGGGTATTGTGCGATTCGAAGCGCAGATCCTTGATATCCAGCGTGCCCTTGGGGCCGGCTTCAAAGTGCAGGCCAGGGGCGACGGCGACGATGTCTATCTTGTTGAAATCACCGCCATAGCTGATGGTGGCATCCAGGCCTTGCCAGACCGATTTCACCTTGGCCAGGGTTTCTTCGTAGGTGAAGCTCGGCACCTTAATGGCGAAGACACCATCGTCGTTGAACTTGATGCGGTTCTCGATCTGCAGCGGACGCTGGTCGCCGAACACCTTCTTGAGCAGGGCCTGGGTGTCGGCGCTGAAGGCGATATCTGTGGTGACGGCGGCCTTCAGGGGCGAGAAGTCGCCGGACATCAAGAGCGGCAGCGGGCCGTGCTTGATGGTCTGGGTGTAGGTCAGTTCCAGCTTGGCGCCGCCCATTTCTTCCAGCTTGAGCATCTGGTAGGGGGCCAGCAGGTTGGGGGCAACCGCGATGGTGGTGCGCTCGGTCGAGCTGAATACGCCACGCTCGTAGACGCGCGATTTCACGACAAAATAAGGCAGGTCGGCGATCAGCTGGTGTTGCTTGGCCAGCGTGGTCTCGGCTTGCTTGCCGGCCCACCAGCTGGTTCCGGTGTAGGCGGCGGCTGCGCCGATGACGACGGCCAGGGCAATGACTAAGGGCTTCTGCTTCACGGTACGACAGGCCTTTCTGCACAAATGAATGGAAGCGGGCTGCTTGGCAGCCCGCAGATAGCGTATGGCTTAAATATTGCGGGCAAGTTCGACGGCGCTGCCGATATAGCTGGCCGGTGTCAGCGCCAGCAGGCGTACCTTCTCGGATTCAGGGATAGCCAGGGTCTTGATGAAGGCGTGCAGGGTGTCGCGATTGATGCCGGCCTTGCCGCGCGTCAGATCCTTGAGTTGCTCGTAGGCATTGGGGACGGCATAGCGGCGCATCACGGTCTGGATGGGTTCGGCCAGGACTTCCCAGTTGGCGTCGAGGTCGGCGGCCATGGCATTGGGGTTGGCTTCCAGCTTGTCCAGGCCCTTGCTGGCCGAGGCGTAGCCCAGCAGGGTGTAGCCCAAGGCCACGCCCATATTGCGCAGCACGGTCGAGTCTGTCAGGTCGCGCTGCCAGCGGGAGATGGGCAGCTTCTGGCTCAGGTGGGTCAACATGGCATTGGCCATGCCCAGATTGCCTTCGGAATTCTCGAAGTCGATGGGGTTGACCTTGTGCGGCATGGTGGAGCTGCCTACTTCGCCTTCCTTGACCTTCTGCTTGAAGAAGCCCAGGGAGATGTAGCCCCAGATATCGCGGTTCATGTCGATGAGGATGGTGTTGACGCGGGCAAAGTCGTCATACAGCTCGCTCATGTAGTCATGCGGCTCAATCTGGATGGTGTAGGGGTTGAAGCTGATGCCCAGCGATTCAACAAAGCGGCGGGCAAAGCCGGGCCAATCCACATCAGGGTAGGCCGACAGGTGCGCGTTGTAGTTGCCTACCGCGCCATTGATCTTGCCCAGCAGCTCGACCTCGGCGATGCGCTTGTGCTGGCGCTCCAGCCGGTAGGCGATATTGGCCAGTTCCTTGCCCATGGTGGTTGGGGTGGCAGGCTGGCCGTGGGTGCGCGACATCATGGGCTTGTCGGCCAGTTCGTGCGCCAGGGTCTTGAGACGGGCAACGATATCGGCGAGCTTGGGCAGCATGGCTGCGCGGCCGGCTTTGAGCATCAGGGCATGCGACAGGTTGTTGATGTCTTCCGAGGTGCAGGCAAAGTGCAGGAACTCGGTGACCGGGCCGATTTCGGGATTGCCTGACAGGCGTTCCTTCAGCCAGTACTCAATGGCCTTGACGTCGTGGTTGGTGCGGCTCTCGATGGCCTTGACCTCTTCGGCGTGGGCCTCGGAGAAGTTGCTGACGACTTCGTCCAGCTCGGCCACGGTGGCGTCAGAGAAGCTGGGCACCTCGACGATGCCGGGTTCATTCGACAGGGCTTTGAGCCATTCGACCTCCACCTTGACCCGATGCTTGATCAGCGCGTACTCGCTGAAGCAGTCGCGCAGGGCATTGACCTGCTTGTGATAGCGGCCGTCTAGCGGGGAAAGGGCAGTCAGGGTGGAAAGCGTCATGGGGGCAGAAAATCCAATCAAAACAAGCGCAGGATTCTATCACGCCAGGGCGTGCCGCCGGGCGTGACACCATGTAAAAAGCGGCCCTTGGGCCGCTTTTTAATCCGGGATTAATGCCGATTTAATCCACGGCCTTATTTTTTGCTGACCCGGATATTGCCGTTGTAGGTGCCGGCCTCGGTGATGTAGACCAGTGGCCCAGACAGGCGCATGGCGCCGTCCTTCTCGCCTAGCGTCAGTACGTAGCTGGCGTTGTTCTGGTGTTTGACATTGAGCTTGCTGCCATCAAAGGTGGCGGGCGCAAAGGCTTCGGTCAGGTCGCCATAGGGGGTGTCGAACATGGTGGCGCGGCCGACCACATTGGCGCCATCCAGCTTCTCGATGACGATGACGGTCTTACCTTCGTAGCCCATGCTGTCTATGGTCCACTTGCCTTCCCAGTTGCCGACGATGGGGGCGGTGGCCGTGGCGGGCTGGGTTGGCTCCACCTGTTTGACGATCTCGGCGGGCTTGGAGCTGGGGGCGGGCGTGATGGCTGCGGGTTCTACAGGCTTGGCGGGCTCGACCGGCTTGGGTGCCGTCACGACAGGGCTGGCGGGTTTGGCGGGCTCGGACGGGGTGGTGGCACAGCCGGCCAGCAGCATCAAGGCGGCGACCAGGCTATAGGCAGAAAAACGGGTCATGGTGGTGTCTCCTGATAAGGGGAATGTCATGCCGTGCATGATGGCATGACGGCCGAGCGCTTGCTAGACCGTGCCGCCTCGGCGGGCTTGATGCAATGGTTATAGCTGAACCATTTCCAGGTGCTTGAGGCTGCGGCCCAGAAAGCGTTCGCCCACGGTCTGAAAGCGCAGGGGGATATCGGTTACATAGTAGCGATAGGTGGGTTCCTGCCGCTGTGGATTGGCCAGATCCAGCTCCACCAGCTTGGCGGCTACCTGCTCGGCCACGCTGACTGCGGAGTCCACCAGCCGTATCTGGCTGCCGACTTCCTGCGCCAGCAGCGGCTTGAGCAGCGGGTAGTGGGTGCAGCCCAATACCAGGGTGTCGATTCCTTCCGCCAGCACGGGCTTGAGGTATTCCTGCACTGTCATGCGGGTGACGGGATGATCCAGCCAGCCCTCTTCCACCAGGGGGACCAGCAGCGGGCAGGCCTGGGAGTAGACGCGGGCCTCGGCGTTCAGCGTGTGCACGCCACGGGCATAGGCATTGCTGTTGACGGTGGTCGGCGTGGCGATCACCCCGATGGCGTGATTGCGGCTGACGGCCACGGCATTGCGGGCGCCGGCGTCTATCACGTCGATGACCGGGATATTGACGCGGGCTCGTATCTTGTTGGCCGCCACCGCCGAGATGGTATTGCAGGCGATGACCAGCAGCTTGACCTCCTGCTGCATCAGGAAATCGACGATCTGCTGGGTGAACTGTTCTATCGTGGCAACCGATTTGACCCCATAGGGGACGCGGGCGGTATCGCCGAAATAGACGATGTCCTCAAACGGCAGGCGCTCCATCAGCGCCCGGGTGACGGTGAGCCCGCCTATGCCGGAATCAAAAACACCTATGGGTCGGGAGGCAAGCTGGGAGGGCATGGGGCAGTCTGGCGGGAGCGGGTTGCGGTAGGCGCGGGATTCTACGCCTGCAGTATAGGGGGTCAATCAGGGCTCGCTTGCCGTGCGTGCCTGGTGTTGCTGCAAGGCCCAGGCGACATGCTCGCGCACCAGCTCGCTGGGGTCGTCCTGACGCTGCTGCAGGGAGGCCAGTACGGCAGGTGTGCTGGGGGCGTTACCCAGACCAACGGCAATATTGCGCAGCCAGCGCTCGTGGCCTATGCGATAGATGGCGGTGCCGGCCAGGCGCTGGTTGAACTCGGTCTCGCTCCAGCCAAACAGCGTCACTAGGCTGACTGCATCAAGCCCATTGCGGACCGCGAAATCGGCCTCGCTGCTATCGACGGCAAAGCGGTTCCAGGGACAGACCAGTTGGCAGTCATCGCAGCCATAGACGCGGTTGCCTATCAGTGGGCGGAACTCGGCCGGAATGCTGCCCTTCAGCTCGATGGTGAGGTAGGACACGCAGCGGCGTGCATCGACCCGGTAAGGGGCGACGATGGCGCGGGTGGGGCAGATGTCGATGCACTTGCTGCAGCGGCCGCAGTGCTCCTGCACCAGGGGCGGATCGATGGGCAGGGGCAGGCTGACAAACAGTTCGCCCAGAAAGAACATTGAGCCATGCTCGCGGGTCAGCAGCAGCGTATGCTTGCCCCGCCAGCCCAGGCCTGCCCGCACGGCGGCTTCGACTTCCATGACCGGGGCGGAGTCGACAAAGGCGCGGTAGCCCAGGGCATGGCCGGCGGCCTGGATGCGCTCCGCCAGTTTCTGTAGGCGATTGCGCAACACCTTGTGATAATCGCGTCCCAGCGCATAGCGCGAGATGAAAGCCGCTTCGCCGTCGGCCAGTACCGCTTCGCTGTCGAGCGCGTGCGGTGCGCGGTAGTTCATGCGTAATGAAATGACGCGGCGGGTGCCCGGCACCAGTTCCGCAGGCCGGGCACGTTTCAGGCCGTGACTGGCCATATAATCCATCTCGCCATGCTGGTCGGCAGCCAGCCAGGCTTGCAGGTTTTGTGCTGCGGCCGGGCCGAGGTCGGCGTCGCCTATCTGGACCGCATCAAAGCCCAGCTCTGCGGCCCAGCGTTTGATGTCGCTGGCCAGTGCTGTCCAGTCCTGTTCGTCCTTAGTTGGAATATCCCCATGCATAGCCAAGATCATACCCTGACTGCCTACCTGCCCGATGAAGCTGCGACCCTGGCCATGGGCGAGGTGCTGGCGCAAGCGCTGCGGGGCGGGCTGGTGGTGTTTCTGGAAGGCGATCTGGGCGCAGGTAAAACCACGCTGACGCGGGGCATACTGCGGGGACTGGGCCATTCAGGCCGGGTTAAGAGTCCGACCTATACACTGGTTGAACCTTACGTGGTTTCTAACTTATACTTCCATCACTTTGATTTATATAGGTTTGCCGATCCGCTGGAATGGGAGGATGCAGGCTTTAGGGAAATGTTCAATCCCGACAGCATTTGCATGGTGGAGTGGCCGGAAAAAGCACAGGGTTTATTGCCTGTGCCGGACTGGACCATCAGCCTTGTTCCCCAGGATGAAGGACGGGCATTTCGCCTCCTTACCGGTACCTTGCTCGGAGCATCATGTCTCGCAACCTTGACCGCTTCCGCCCAGACGCGACCCGCCGCTTGATGCTGCAGGGCGCCGTGGCGACGCTGCTGTTTGGCATCGCCCCTCGCGCCTTTGCTGGCAGCGCCGTGGTGGCCGTCCGTGTCTGGCCGGCCAAGGCCTATACCCGCATCACGCTGGAATCCAGCGCGCCGCTCAAGTTCAACCAGTTCATGGTGCCGGATCCGGCGCGCCTAGTCGTGGATCTGGAGGGGGCCGACTGGGGCAGTGAACTGGACAAGATAGCCCAGCGCATCGGTACCGATGATCCCTATGTGCGCCAGCTGCGTGCCGGCCGGTTCAAGCCGGGGACGGTGCGGGTGGTGCTGGATCTCAAAACCGAGGTCAAGCCCCAGGTGTTTACCCTGGAACCATTTGGCGAATACCAGCACAGGCTGGTGATCGATTTGTACCCCGCCCAGCCGGATGATCCACTGATGGCCTTGCTGAACGACGGCAAGGGCATGCCCGACAAACCGGCAGCAGCCCCCGAGAAGCCGGCGGCCAAGCCGCAGGGTGAGGCGACTGAGCGGGACAGGCTGGAAGTCAGCCGGCTGGTGACGATAGCCATCGATCCCGGCCACGGTGGCGAGGACCCGGGCGCAGTGGGCGCCGGCGGAACCTATGAAAAGACGGTCACGCTGTCCATAGGCAAGAAGCTCAAGGCGCTGATAGACAAGCAGCCCAATATGCGGGCAGTGCTGACCCGTGATGATGACTATTTCGTGCCCTTGGCACAGCGTGTGGGCAAGGCGCGCAAGGTGGGGGCGGATCTGTTCATGTCCATTCACGCCGATGCCTTCGTCAAGCCCAATGCCCGTGGCTCGTCGGTGTTTGCCCTGTCGGAGCGCGGTGCGACCAGCACGGCGGCACGCCTGCTGGCGCAAAAGCAGAATGAGTCGGACCTGATAGGCGGCGTGAAATTCGATGTGCGCGACCGCCACCTGGCCCAGACCCTGCTGGACCTGACCCAGACGGCGACCATCAACGACAGCCTCAAGCTGGGCAAGGCCATGCTGACCGAGCTGGGCGAGATCAACCGGCTGCACAAGCCCCAGGTGGAGCAGGCCGGTTTTGCCGTGCTGAAGGCGCCCGATATTCCCTCAGTGTTGGTGGAGACGGCCTTTATCTCCAATCCCGAGGAAGAAAAGAAACTGGCCGACGAGGGTTACCAGGACAAGATGGCGGAAGCGCTGCTGAGCGGCATCAAGCGCTATCTGGCTAAAAACCCGCCCCTTTCGCGCAACAAGATGGCCTGATCACCTCCCGTGCCGCCCGTGGCTGCTGCATTGCACGCGGGCGGTGTCCAGATTCCCTGCTAGGACTGTTCCCATGTTGAAACCAGGCAAGCTGTTTGCCGTCGCCACCATCTGCACGCTGGTCGTGATGCGTGCACTGCTGATGGGTGCCAAGCCCCGTACCAGGCCCTGAGAACGTTTTTGTCTACGATCCTCTGAGGGCGTTATCGACGGCGGCGATCAGCTTGGCAGCGGTGAAGGGTTTGACCACAAAGCCTGCTGCCCCCAGGCTCATGGCGGACTTGACCCGGGGTAGGGTGGCTTCGCTGCTGATCATGATGATGCGTGGCGAGCGCTTCATGCGCTTGAGGGTGGCCAGCACATCCATGCCGCTGGAGCCGGGCAGGTTGATGTCCAGCAGCACCAGATCGGGCTGCTTGTCCTGGCAGCCCTTCAAGCCCTCTTCTCCCGAGCCGGCCGCGCCTGCGTGATCGAGCCCGGCATCGGTCAGTATGCCCCGTATCAAGGAGCGCAACACGCTATCGTCATCAATGACGTAGAAGGTGGGTTTGTTCCCGGTCATGCGCTTCTCCCAAAGCGGCCTGAGGCCGGCTGATATACTGCGGGCTCAGCCCCGAGAATCGATTTCTGATGTCACGTATACGCCCCTTGCCCGACCATCTCGTCAACCAGATCGCTGCTGGCGAGGTAGTGGAGCGACCCGCCTCGGCTCTGAAGGAGTTGCTGGAAAACAGCCTGGACGCGGGTGCGACCACTCTCAGCGTAGACTTGGCGGAAGGGGGAAGCAAACTGATACGGGTGACCGACGATGGCGCCGGCATTGCCCGTGACGAATTGAGCCTGGCGCTCAGCCGGCATGCCACCAGCAAGATAGCCAGCCTGGAAGACCTGCACCGGGTGCGCACCCTGGGTTTTCGGGGTGAAGGCCTGGCCAGTATTGCGTCGGTGTCGCAACTGCTCTTGAGCAGCCGCGAAGCCGGCTCGTCCCAGGCCTGGCGGGTCGAGGCGGACAACGGCAGCATCCATGAGGCGGAGCCGGCATCGCTGTCGGCAGGCACTTCGGTCGAGGTGCGCGACCTGTATTTCAATGTGCCGGCGCGCCGCAAGTTCCTGAAAACCCCCGCCACCGAATACGCCCATTGTGAGGATGCCTTCAAACGCATTGCCTTGTCGCGCCCCGACCTGGCCTTGACCTTGACCCATAACGGCAAGGTGCAATGGCGGTTGAAGGCAGAGACTGCCAGCGAGCGCATGCGTGCCGTGCTGGGCAATGAGTTTGCCGACACCATGCTGACCATAGAGGCTCAGGCGGCCAGCCTGCGTCTGACGGGTTTTGCCGGTTCGCCCACCGTGTCGCGGGCCAGCCGCGATGCCCAGTTTGTCTTCGTCAATGGCCGGTTTGTGCGTGACAAGGTGGTGCTGCATGCCGTGCGCGAGGCTTATCGCGACGTGTTGCATCTGGATAGGCAGCCCCTGTATGTGCTGTTTATCGAGCTGGACCCGGAGGCAGTGGACGTGAACGTACACCCCACCAAGACTGAGGTGCGGTTTCGTGAGTCGCAGGCCATCCACCGTTTTCTGTTCCACGCCCTCAACAAGGCCTTGGCCGAGACCCGGGCGGGTGCAGCTGTATCCGCTGAGGCGCCGGCCCAGCCCGACGGTGGCCCTAGCAATGTCGCCTATGCGCCCACTTTCCAGCAGATGCGCATGCCGCTGGGCGTGCAGGAGTCGGCTGCAGGCAATTTCTACGGCACCCTGTTCGCCGGAGTGCGTGAGGCGGAATGGGCGGCGCCCCTAGAGGCGCCCGCCAGCTCGGCGTTGCAGCCGCAGGCACCGCCACTGGCTGGCTATCCTGCCCGACCTTTGCCCAGCAGCGACGACGACCTGCCGCCGCTTGGCTTTGCCCTGGCGCAGTTGCATGGCGTGTATGTGCTGGCGCAGGCCCGCGATGGCTTGATCGTGGTGGATATGCATGCGGCACATGAGCGGGTAGTGTACGAGAAGCTCAAGACCGCCCTGGATACCGACAGGCTGCCTACCCAGCCGCTGCTGATACCGCTGGCCTTCCCGGCAGACCGGCTGGATGTGGCGACCGTGGAAGAGCACGCCGAGGCGCTCGGCCTGCTGGGGTTTGAAATGGCCGTCATGGGGCCGACCCAGCTGGCAGTGCGCTCCATTCCCATGCTGTTGCGCGACGCCGACCCGGTAGAGCTGGCTCGCTCGGTGCTGGCCGATATCCGCGAGGTAGGCGCCAGCCGCGTACTGACCGAAAAACGCGATGCCCTGCTGGCCAGCATGGCTTGCCACGGGGCTGTGCGGGCCAACCGCAGCCTGACCCTGCCAGAGATGAATGCCCTGCTGCGCGAGATGGAGGCCACCGAGCGCAGCGGCCAATGCAACCATGGCCGGCCGACCTGGTTCCGGCTCAGCATGAACGAGCTGGACAAGCTGTTCATGCGGGGGCAATAGCATGAGCGTGCTGTTGCTGACCAAGCTGACCTTGTCGCCGCTGCTGATCGGGCTGGCCAGCCTGGCGGGCAGACGCTGGGGGCCGAATGTGGCGGGCATGCTGGGTGGGCTGCCCATCGTGGCGGGGCCGCTGGTGGTGGTGCTGTGGCTGACCCAGGGCGAGCACTATGCCGCCCAGGTGGCTTTATCCTCACCCGCCGGGGTGTGGGGCAATGTGGCCTATATGCTAGGGGTGGGCTATGCCAGCGCCTATCTGCGCTGGCCCGGTGCCATCCTGGCCGGCTGGGGGGCTTATCTGCTGATGGCCTTCGGCGTTTATGGGCTGGGCCTGGCGGAATCGCGCTGGGTGGCCGTGCTGGTGGTGGCCGGGCTATGGCTGGCGGCCACCCGGCTCTTGCCCAAGCCGCGCGCCGCGCCCCCTGCGGCGACCTTGCCGCGCAGCGAACTACTGGTGCGCATATTGGCGGCGGCCTGCCTGGTGTTCGGTTTGTCTACCGCCTCGCCCTTGCTGGGGCCTGCGCTGACCGGTGTGTTTGCCGGTGCGCCGGTTGCCGCTACGGTCATCCCGGCCTTTACCTATGCCAATGCGGGCCGCGATGCATTGCTGCTGGCCTTGCGCGGTTTCTTGACCGGCCTGATGGGGTTTGCCGTGTTTTTTCTGGTGCTGGCCGAAACCATCGCGCCACTGGGCTGGTGGGCCTTGCTGGTCTCGGCGCTGGCTGGTGGTGCGGTGGGCTGGCTAGCCACACTTTGGGCGAGGAGATCGGCATGAGTACTCTGCCACCTGCAATTTTCCTGATGGGCCCGACGGCCAGCGGCAAGACGGCGCTGGCGGTGGAGCTGGCGCAGCGCCTGCCCGTCGAACTGATCTCGGTCGATTCGGCCCTGGTCTATCGCGATATGGACATCGGCACGGCCAAGCCCGATGCGGCCACGCTGGCGGTGGCGCCGCACCACCTGATTGACATCATCTCGCCGCTGGAGACTTACTCCGCCGCGCAATTCCGCCACGATGCCCTGCAGCTGATGGCCGAGATCACCGCTCGCGGCAAGGTACCGCTGCTGGTTGGGGGCACCATGCTGTACTTCAACGCCCTGCAGCACGGCCTGCACGACCTGCCCTCGGCAGACCCGGCCATACGCCAGCAACTGGAAGCCGATGCGGCAGCCGAGGGGTGGCCGGCCATGCATGCCAGGCTGCAGCAGATAGACCCGGCTACCGCCGCGCGGCTGGCCCCCAATGACAGCCAGCGCATAGGCCGGGCGCTGGAGATTTTTCTGGCGTCGGGACGCACCATGGCCTCCTTGCTGGCGGAGCAACGACAGGTGGAGCCGCTACCTTATGCCCTGACCCGGCTGGCCTTGATGCCGCCAGACAGGGCGGAGCTGCATGCACGCATCGCGCTACGGTTTGAGCAGATGCTGAAGGAGGGGCTGATCGACGAAGTGGCAGGCCTACGCCGGCACTACCCCGAGCTTGAACCAGAGATGCCATCAATGCGCTGTGTGGGCTACCGGCAAACCTGGGACTATCTGGAAGGAAGGCTGGACTACAAGGAACTGTGCGAGCGGGGCATTTATGCCACGCGGCAACTGGCCAAACGGCAGATTACCTGGTTGAGGGGGATGGCGGCAGATGGTGGGGTGATCCCCCTGGAATCTGCTTCGGCGATACAGGGTATAGAATTGCCGACGCCGTGATCGTGGGTTAGTCAGCTGACTTGATGCTTAGTAAACAAAATGCCACACATGGTGTGGCATTTTGTTTTGGTGCGACCACCCAAAGCAAAACCGGGCAATGGCGGTTTCGCTTGGGTTGATGACTACGATGCCTTTTTACTTCTTGTCGCCGATGTATTTGCCCAGGAAGTTTTCAACCTGCTTGGCAAAATCGACCTGATTTTCCAGTTTGGTCCAACCATGGCCTTCGCCAGCATAGACTATCCACTCGACAGGCGTGCCTTGCTTGCGCAGCTTGTCCCGCATCTTCTCGCCATGAACCAGTGGCACGCGGATGTCTTCGGAGCCGTAGGCCATCATGACGGGTTTGGTGATACGCGATGCATTCTCCAGGGCAGAAGATTTCTTCATGTACTCCACATCTTTATCTGGATCGCCATGCAGGTCCTTTTGACGATAGCGTGACCAGGCACTATCGGCAGTATCAGACCAGGCAACGCTGAAGAGCATGTTGATGTCCGTCACGCCAACAAAGTTGATGCCGCATTGATAGAGATCAGGGTCTTTCACCAAACCGTACATCGTGGCGTAACCACCATAGCTGGCGCCCATGATGCAAACGCGCTTGGGGTCGACTATGCCTTGTTTGACCAGCCAGTTCACACCGTCGGTAATATCATCCTGCATGGCTAGGCCCCATTGCTTCCAGCCCGCGCGGTGCAGCTTCCAGCCCAGTCCTGTGGACATACGGAAGTTGGGTTGCAGCACGGCGTAACCACGCGAAGCCATGTGCTGTACAGAAGGATCGAAGCCCCAGCTATCGCGGGCGTGCGGACCACCGTGGATGAATGCTACCAAGGGCAGGTTCTTTGCTGCCTTGTCCTTGGGTAGTGTCAGGTAGCCGGGAATGGTCAGGCCATCACGGGCGACATACTTGACAGTCTGCATCGGTGACATCTGCTCGGGGTTGATCTCTGGCTTGTAGGACAGCAATGGCTCCAGCGTGCTGGTTGCTGCCTCATAGAGGAAGGCACGACCCGGTTCGATATCCGATGAAGTGGTGACCAGCATGCGCTCGCCACGTTTTTGGATGGTATTGAGGCTGCCAGGGAAGGTGGCATCGAACTCTGCCTGCCATTTGGCCCATTGCTCATTGAAATAATGGATCTCTGGCTTATGCGCATTGATGCTGATGCCTACTATCTTACGGCTGGCTGCGTCACGGATGATACCCTGCTGGAAATCGGCTTCGGGGTGGCGGAACAGTAGTTCCTTGGGTTTTCCAGCTTCGAAGTCCCAAGTGTAGAGACCGTCGGTGTCCTCCTTGTTACGGCCCACGACCAGCATGGTCTTGTCGTCGGCATCGAAGGCGATAGGCGCATAGCCTTCATCGTCCATCAGGTATTCCGTGATGGTCCGCCATGCAGCATCGTTGTTCTCGCGATAGCTGACTTTGTATTTGAACCTGCCGGTTGCCTTGTCACCGTAAAAAGATACGGCGGCACGTACCTGCTTCTTGCTGTCCACCACCCATTCGGCAACCTTGCCTGGATTGTTGAAGGTCAGCAAACGAGTACGACCATTGCTCGTGTCCATCAGGTAGACGTCGCTATTGCCAAAGTCATCCTGCCCTGCGCCGGGACTGCGTTTGCTACTGGTCACCAGTATGTCGTTGCTGCCATCCTGGGGGACATCCAGCACGCTAATAGACATCTTTTCGGCAAGATTACGGAAACCGCTACCGTCCGCATTGATGGCGAACGGGCCCTGACCGCGGGCTTGTTCCATGGTGCCCTTGGTATCCTGGACGTGGAACATCAAACGGTTGTTATTGATCCAGCGGACACCGGATGCATCCCACAACTTGCTGGAGGCCAGGACATTGGCTTCGCGTGTTTTCAGGTCGATTACTGCCAGAGCCAGACGACCGTTAACCGGGGTAATCACCGACAGCTTGTCGCCGTTGGGTGACAGTACGGGGGAGCCATATTGCGGGCGAGTGAAAAAGTCCTCGATGGGGACGAGCTTGGGCTCGGCTGCTGCATATGACAACGGGGCGGTCGCGAGCAGCAGGCCCAGGGCAATGCTGTGCAGGATTCGGTGTTTCACCGTGCTTCTCCAATCAGGTGCCGTGATGTGTAGGGGCATCAAAATCATGCGGCAGAATAAAAGATGGCGCCGAAACAGAGTTCCGGCGCCTATCGTTACAGCGTGCTCTTAGTAGAAGGTGTAAACCGCGCTGGCTTGGAAGTAACGACCCATGGAATCATGCAACGGGGCGTAGTAATTCCGGCCATTGGTGTAGGGGAAGAACGGTGGCTTGCGGTCGAAGGCATTCTTCACTGCACCGCTCAGTATCACGTTCTTGAAGCCCCTGTAGCTGCCGCCGATGTTCACCGTGGTGAAGCTGGCGATATCACGGCAAAGTTCCTCGTAACCTTCCGCGATAAAGCGGCAGGTTTCGTTCGGCGAGCCAACGGCGCCCATCTTGCCAACATAGCGTGCATCGGCAGACAGCGACCATGGACCCTGCTTCCAACCCACGCCCAGGCTACCTTGCAGACGAGGCTGGCCCGAGGTGCCGATGTACTGCAGCATTGGGTCATTCGGCGTGGGGGCCGTGCGATAGGACTGCACATATTGCAGGTTCAGCGAGGGTTCGATCTTACCGTAGGCGCCCAGGTTGAAGCGGCCGCGAAGATCCATGTCCACGCCCTTGACGTCGGTCACGGAGACGTTGGTCAGCAACAGCTTGACTAGAGTGATTTCGCCCTTGGTAGCGCCGTTGGCAGCGTCTGCAGCTGTCAGCGGATCGCGCACGATGACCGTAGCAGGGTTATTGGCAAACAAGGCTTCGTTAGCCAGTACTGTGGTCAGGTCGTACGTCGAAATTTCATTCTTGCGCTTGATACGCCAGAAGTCGACCGACATATTGAAGGACTGGTTGGGTTCCCACACAAAACCGTAGGTGAAGCTTTCACCCTTTTCTGGCCCGAGGTTGGGGTTGGAGCCACTCTGGTAGGGGCTTTGCGCATTACAGCCTTCCTTGAAGCTGGCATTGCAGCGTGCCGGATCCTGGAAGGAAATAAAGGCGTTCGAGATAGCTGTCGAGTTTTCCACCAGGGTGGGAGCGCGGAAGCCTTCTGCATAGGTGCTACGCAGAACCAGCGACGACCAGGGGGTCCACTTCAGGCCCAGCTTGGGGGTGGTCGACTTGCCGTAGTCCGAGTAGCGGTCGTGGCGTGCGGCCAACTGTGCTTCCAGATTGCTCAGAATAGGAATATTCAACTCGCTATATATCGAGCGGATATTGCGGCTATTCGACATGGGCGGCGGCAGTTCGGCGCTATGGTACAGCTCACCGGCTACGGCGTTTGGATCTGGATTGGTCTCCAGGCTTTCGCGACGTGCTTCCACACCGACTGCCATGGACAAGGGACCAGCAGGCAGTTCAAGCAACTCGCCGCTAGCCTTTGCGTCCCACAAGCTCATGGAGGACTTGTAATGACTGGCACTGTTTGTGACCAGGCTGGGATAGAGAGCAGCATTGCCGGCTACATCGCCGAACAAGAACTTGCCGGTCTGTACGGCTTCGATGAACTTGGAGTTCAGCAGACCGCCAGTGGCACGTGATTCCACTTCGCTGGAGTTGGTCAGGATGGCAGTTTCCCAATCCCAGTTACCCAGTACACCCTTGGCACCAACCAGGTATCGACCGAAGTCAGTGGTGTTCTGCTGGCCCTGTGCCGGCAGGTTCTTCAGCTGCGAACGCAGGCGTACCGTACCGTTGCCACCGGCCAAAGTCTTGCCATCAGGGCCGATCAGCTCTTGTGGATATTGTGGGTGGGTAATGGGCAGGGCACCAATTTCCTGGCCCAGTTGCATGGCAACCCAGTGCAACTGGCCGGTTACGCGTGCCTTGTTCTGGGTGCGCATGACTTCGGCCCATACCTTGGTATCAGCATTCGGCTGCCAGTTGAATACCGAGGTCAGCGAGAAGCGATCGCTTTTGCCACCAGAGTTGAAGTCAGCGTCCTTCAGGTCATCGAATACACAGACCTTGCCGCCAGGCATGCCGCTGGCGCCGAAGAAGTCAGCGGCATCGACCTGCTGATCGGCCGGGCAGGCTTTGCCGTCAATGGGGCGGGCATTGAACTTGCCGGTGGCCTTGTCGGTCCAGTAGATATTGCCTGGTGCGGTATACAGGTTACGCTGGTCGGAATACCCATAGGCGCGCAAATCCTGCGTGCCAATGTAGCCGCCGCGGTTCTTCAGGAAGGAAGGCTTTTGCTGGCGGATGTCCAGGGTGGCGAAAGCATTGAAGTGCTGTTCCGTCAGGTTGCCGTAGCCAAAACTGGCGGTTGCTCGGGCAGTCTCGCCGTCGCCGACTTCGGATTCGCCATAGGAAGCGCCAATTTCCAGGCCTTCATAGCTTTCCTTCAGAATGATGTTAACCACGCCGGCCATGGCTTCCGAACCATAAATAGCCGATGCGCCGTCCTTCAGCACTTCGATGCGATCAACCGCACCCATGGGCAGGGTGTTCAGGTCAACGAAAGTGGTCTGGAATTCGGGTTGGGCGTAGGCAGCAAGACGGCGGCCATTGATCAGCATCAGGGTGGCTTGGCTACCCAGACCACGCAGGTTGAGACCGGAAGCGCCTGCGGTAAAGCCGCTGGTGCGGTTCTCATCGATACCACCAACGTTGACGGAAATGTTGCGCAGCACTTCAGTCAGCGTCGTGGCACCACCACGCTTCATCTGCTCATTGGTAATGATCATTACCGGCGAAGCGGTCTCGCGCGAGATGCGCTTGATGTTGGAGCCGGTAACAGTGATCTTTTCGACCTTGGGCTCAGGTGCCGCAGTGGCGGGATCGGCCGCATGGGCGGCGAGGCAGAAGCCAACGCTGGATAAGGCGATGGCAAGGCAGTTGAACTTCATCTGGTGATACTCCCCTAAGGTGTGCGAGGCGGGTTTTCCTGAATTGCCAGATAGGCATTCGTGCGTATTCCGCAACCCGTGCAAGCTACCATTCAGGTGTGGTTCAGGAGAAATATTGTCTCCTTATTGCAGTGGTAGTGTTGGGTAATCGCGACGAACCGATGGCGCCCGCGAGGCTTGCTGCCGACTGCAATCACGAAGCACTAAAGGGGTGAGTTGCTGCCTGCTTGGGTCAAGATGCTTTCGTATTTTGTCATGCAGATTCTGAGCGCATCTGATGCACTGCATAAGGATGTGGTAAATAAAATGGCCCTCGAATCCGAGGGCCATTTTTTAAGCGGAGTGCTGCCTAGGGCCTTTGGTGGCCCTTTGACTTCATCAATAGAACTTGTAGTCGGCGCTGACCTTGACCATACGCAACTGACGGGCGTTCGAATGCGTGTCAGTGGCGTCGCTGCGGTACTGGCGCAGATCCAGCGGCTCATCGCGGTTCATCAGGTTCTTCACGTTCAGCATCAGGCTCAGGTTCTTGATGCCTGTGTAACCCAACGCCAAGTCCACTGTGGTGTGCGAACCAACACGGCATTGCGCTTCGGTATAGCGCAGGCGTGCGCAACCTGCTGGTGAGTAGGTCGTATCCGTGTAGTCTTCCTGCAGTGCGTAACCCGAAGCAAAGTTGGTTCGTACGCCTACCGAATACACACCGTAAGACCAGTCAGCCGACAAGATGGACTTCAGGCGGGAGTATCGATAGCGGCCAGCCAGATTGTCGCCATAGGCCTTCAGCTCATCAGACCAAGAGTACAGATCCTTGGTGTAGGTGGCGCTGAGGTCGACATCCAACTTGCCCAGGCCTGTCGGGCGGAAGGAGGTCTGCAGGTCGATGTCATAGCCGGAGGTCTTGGTCTTGGAGATGTTCTCGTAGACACGGGTAATACCAGTCAGCTTGTTTGCAGTGATCTGGTGGTCTGCACGGCCTGCATAGCGCTGGTTCATCTCAATGTCCAGGGCGGACAAAGCGGCTGAGCGGGTAACCTGTCCTGGGAAATTGCTCTCATTGTTGAGCACTTCCTGAGCGCTGCGGCTATTGATCTCGTTCTTGCGAGCGATATGCCAATAGTCGACCGAGACACTGAAGCCCTTGGCTGGTTCGAACACGAAACCCAGGGTCTTGCTATCCGAGGTCTCGGGTTTCAGGTTCTTGTTCGACTTGGTGCGCGATGCCAGAGAGAACGAGCAGCTGTCGCCGTACACCGATTCCGCCTTGGCGCGCAGTAGTGCCGCTTCGGTAGGGTTGGTGGAGGCATCTGCATCCGCGTTCAGTGAGTTGTAGACGCGGGTTGCGGCATCACATCGCTGAGGGTCGGATAGGTCGGGGGCAAAGGCGCGCAGCTCTGAATCGCTGGACTCCAGCAGGTTGGGTGCACGGAAGCCGCCAGCAAAGGTGCCGCGCAGGATCAGGCTGGGGGATGCCTGGAAGCGCAGGCCCAGCTTGGGCGAGACGTGGGCATCAAAGTTCTCGAACTTATCGACGCGTGCGGCCAACTGGGCTTCCAGCTTATCCACCACAGGCACATTCAGTTCGACAAAGGCTGCGCCATAGGTGCGCGAGCCCTGTGCGGCAGAGGAGCCACGACCAACCAGATCAGCTTCCTTGGCCAGAATATCGCTATCCTTACTTTCGTAATCCTCGCGACGCAGGTCGAAACCAGCTGCTATGCCCAGCGGGCCGGCGGGCAGCTCGGCCAGGGCCGAGTTGGAGAACTTGCCGTCAATGAAGGACTGCGAGGTCTCGCCTTGGGTCACATATTGCGGGAAGAGCGTGTTGAGGACTTCACGGCTGTTCTGCTGGCCAATTTTGTAGGCCTTGTTGAAGAACAGGGGATCATCCATGTCGTAGTCGCCGATGACTTCCTTGAAACCCTTGCGGCTGTATTGGCTGCGTTGGGTCATGACTGTCTTGGCAAAGGTGTAACCGGCAGCGGTTTCCCAATCCCAGTTTCCGGCAATGCCCTTCAGGCCGCCCATGAAGCGGTACTGGTCGGAATCAACCTTGGTGCCCAGCAGCGGCTCGGCATCGGCAAAGCGATAGCGGAATTCGATCTCGGAGCCGGACTTGTTCAGTGGGTGTTGCGCAGGCAGGCCGCGTGGAGTGAATACCTGGATAGAGCCGTCAGCAGCTGCCCACTCGGTGGTGCCCAAGGCAGCGCCGTAAGCGGGAGGGGTGCCCTTGTACTTGGTCTGAATCTTGGAGTAGCTGATGTCGCCGAACGCCTTCAGTTCGTCACTGAAGCGGAATTCGCCCGAGCTGAAAAAATTTGCGCGTTTGGACCTGGGAACTGCACCGATACGAGCCCACTGGTCAAAGCGGCACAGGCCACCCTGTACCATGCTGGTGTCGCAACCTGCCAGAGGGCCTGTCTGACCACCACCAACCAGGTTGCCGGGGAAGGAGAAGGTGGAGAAAGTACCGATGCTGGGATTCAGTGCCAGGGCGGTCTTGTTGCTCTCGCCAAACAGCTCGCGGAAAGTGTAGTCATCGCGCTGATAGAAATCTGCGTTGATCAGTACGTTGTAGCGATCTTCGTTCGCATTGCCAAAACCGGCCGTGATGCTGGCGTTCTGCTGCTCCAGCTTGCCCTGGTCCACGGACTGTTGATGCGATGCCTTGAGTTTGAGACCAGTGTAGTTACGGCGGGTAATGATGTTGATCACACCTGCGACGGCATCGGAGCCATAGATGGCAGATGCGCCATCCTTGAGGATTTCGACGCGCTCGATTGCTTCGGTAGGCAAAGCGTCAAGGTTGACGAAGTTTTCTTGCGCGCCATCGCCTAGGGCATAGTTGGAGACGCGGCGGCTGTTCAGAAGTACCAGCGTGGAGGCCTTGCCCATGTTACGCAAGGAGGCGCCGGATGACCCACTGGCAAAGGAGCTGCTGCCACCTATATCGCTGAGGGCACTAGAAGAAGACGATGACAGGGTGTCGATGAATTCGCGGAAAGTGTTGGCGCCGGTGCGTTGTATGTCTTCACGGGACATAACCTGTACTGGGGATGCAGTTTCCTTGCTCAGGCGCTTAATATTGGAACCGGTGACTTCGATTTTCTCGATCGGCGTGGCGGTATCGGCTGCGTGGGTGTGACCGGTATAGCCCAGAGCTGCTACGGCCAGGGCCAGGTACTTCATTTGCATAACAGAATAACTCCCCAAAAACTACAAAATGTCCGCTGTTCCTGCTGCTGACCGATAGCTACAGTCAATCAACAGGGGGGCGGATATTACGTAGTCATGAGGCTTGCGTCATCATTGGTGCGGCATCAGTGGTTTTATAGTGCTACCTGTTTCTTATTTGCAACATTTATTGACTCGGCGTTGGGTATGGCATGCCTGCCTGAGGAGAGGGCTGGCCCTGTGTCGCAGGAAAGCAATAGGCATGTGCGGTAGGCAGGAATCTTCTGCGGAAATTCGCCTGCAGGGTTGGTGCCTGCACCGAGAGTTCGCGGGGGGCATGGTGTGTGGCCATGCCGGTGCTATACTTTTCCGCACCAATCGCCGCGCGCTGCGCGGCGTTTTCTATGGCATCGGCAGCGAGCGTTCGCGGTCTATGCCCGTTCGCGTGAGGCGTCTAGGTGGGTTGATAAGAGCCAAAGGTTGTCGGCTTGCGGCGCTGACTAAATATATATGTTGGTCTTGTGAGAGTTGAGGGCAAGGTAATGAAGCAAATCTTTCCGGCGCTGTTGGTGGGTGCATTGTGTGTCGCGCCTGTTGCAGTGAATGCCGCAGCAGATAGCAAGGCAGAGGTTGCAGTGAAGCCTTGGAGCGCCATCGAGAAGCTATTTGCTCGGCCTAGCTTCATGCAGATGCAATTGTCACCGGATGGCAAGAGCATGGCGGTGCTGGTGCCGGTTAACGACAGGCGCAATCTGGCGGTGATCGATCTGGAGGGAAAGGCGATCAAGGTGCTGACTAATCTCAAGGAGATAGATGTCGCACGTTTTTTTTGGGTCAACAATGACCGCCTGATTTTTACCCAGGGAGACGCCCTTGCTGGCTCCGGCGAGCCGCAGAACTGGGGGGGCGTGGTGGCAGTGAACAAGGATGGCACTGAGCTGCGGCGATTCAAGTCGGGCCATAGCTTGGTAGGCGTGCTGAGCGATGGCTCGGACAATGTGCTGATGGTCAATAATGACCGTAGTAGCAAGGCGCTTGACCTCTACGTGGTCAACTCCAAGACAGAGAAGAGTACCCTGAAAACGTTCGACAATCCTGCTACTCCTGGCGTGATTGTTAGCTTCCTGCCGGATAGCAAAGGAGAAGCACGTTTGGCTTATCTGGTGGACGATAAGCGCACGTTGACCATGACCAAGATTTACCACCGGTCCTCCAGGGAGCAGGGTTGGAAGTTGATAAAGGAGTTTGAGGAGGGTCAGGAGGGGGAGTGGGATGTGTTGGGGCTGGACAGTGATGACAAAACAGCCTTTGTGGCTGTTCGTGGCGTAGATAGTAAGTTTGCCTTGCATACGCTGGACATGGAGACTCAGGTTCTAGGCGAAAAGTTGCTGGCCCATGATCTGGTCGACGTCGGTGGTGGCAATGCAGACTTGATACACGCTGCTTCGGGCAAGGTAATTGGTCTGGCGCTGGATGCGGAAAAGCCAGAGATCTACTGGTTTGACCGGGCTTGGGCCAAGCTCAGTGAGCAAGTGGATGCAACGCTAAAGGGCAGGATCAACTATCTCGCTGGTGATCTGGATGGACGGATTGCCATCTATTCGACAAGCGATGTGGATCAGGGTAGCTACTATTTGCTCGATACCAAGACACTCAAGATGGAGGAGGTGGCCCAGGCTGCTCCCTGGCTGGATGCTGACAAAACCTCGCCTATGCGGCCGGTGCAGTATAAAGCGCGGGATGGCATGACGATCCCCGCCTACTTGACTCTGCCTAAGGGTAAAGCCGAGAAGATGCTGCCCTTGGTAGTGAATATTCATGGCGGCCCATTCGGTGTGCGGGACTCCTGGGGCTGGAATCCGGAGGTGCAGTTTCTGGCCTCTCGTGGCTATGCCGTGTTGCAGCCCAACTATCGGGGCTCAGGCGGTTATGGCTGGAAGCATCTGCGTAGCGGCTGGAAGCAGTGGGGGTTGGCCATGCAGGACGACATTACCGATGGCGTGAACTGGTTGGTAAACAGTGGTGTGGTCGACAAGAACCGCATCTGTATCTACGGTGGCAGTTATGGCGGCTACGCGACCTTGATGGGATTGGTGAAGGACCCCGACCTTTACAGGTGTGGTGTCGACATCGTGGGTGTGTCTGACATTGAGATGAAGTTTGACGTGCAGTGGTCAGACTATGCGCGCAGCAATTATGTGAAGTATGGTGCCATGGCCGCTTTTGTGGGGGATCCAAAGACTGACCAAGCGCAGTTGAAGATGACTTCGCCGCTGCAGAATGCAGACAAGTTCAAGGCGCCTGTGTTCATTGCACATGGTGCGCTGGATCGACGTGTGCCACTGGTGCACGCTGAGCGTATGCGAGATGCGTTGAAGGCCCACGGCAAGGCTTATGAGTGGTTGGTGATAGATGACGAGGGGCATGGTTTTGGCAAGATGGAGAATATCAAGTTGTTCTATCCCGCCGTCGAAGCGTTCCTGAAGAAGTACATAGGCAGTTGAGTTGCACGTGTAACGAAAAAGCCCCGGTTTGTGACCGGGGCTTTCGCTTTTGCGGGCACCGCAGACTCTAGCTCCGAAGACAGTTGGTGATACGCCCAATCTTTAGTTGTCTAGGCTTGTCAGGGTGCTCGGCGCTGATATTAGCTTTTTCTGAAATTCGTTGCGTGGTAGCTACAAACTGTGAAATGTGTAACGAAAATGCTGCAAAAGCCAGTAGGGCTGAGGGTACTATGACTCATCAGGGAGATTGACGTCGCTGCTTGCTGGGCGAGGTCGCTTGGCTTTTTTGTGTGTTCGCTGCTGAGGGTTGTCGACCACTGGCAGTGGTTCCATTGGGAGAAATACAAGTTATGAAGCTGAATCAGATTACACGCGCGCTGCTACTTGTCGGTATCGCTGGCGGCGCAAGCCAGTTTGCCCTTGCTGAAGAGGCACCGGTCAAGGTCGAAAAGATCCAGGTGACGGGTTCCAATATCAAGCGTACTTCGACCGAATCGGCGTCTCCCATCCAGGTTATTGGCCGCGAAGAAATCCGTAAAACTGGAGTGACCACCACTTCAGAACTGTTGAAGCTGGTGCCGGCCATCAGCTCTGGCGGGCTGGATGACCTGGATTCCGGTACTGGCTTTGCGTCGGGCGTGGCTACATCTTCCCTACGTGGTTTGGGTTCGTCTTCCACGTTGGTGCTGGTAAACGGTCGTCGCATGGCACCTGCTGCGTATGCTGACCCGAACACCGGGCAATCCAGCCTCTACAACCTGAACAACATTCCCCTGTCGGCCATTGAGCGCGTGGAAGTGCTGAAGGATGGTGCTTCGGCTGTTTATGGTTCTGATGCCATTGCCGGCGTGATCAACTTCATCCTGCGCAAGGATTACCAAGGTGCTCAGGCTTCCTTGTCGGGCGGCGGCTCGCTCAATGGTGGTTTTGGCAATCAATCGGGCAACTTCACCGTAGGTTTCGGCGACCCTGTCAGCAACCGCTTCAATGTGATGGTGTCGGCCGAATACCGCCATCGCGAAGCTACCCCGCTGAGCAAGGCGCATGCTGTCAAGAAGGATACCTACTACCAGCTGGATGCTCGTCTTGATCCGTCGGCATCGTCGCTGGCGTACCCTGGGAACTACTATATTGAACGCACCCAAGGCAGTGGCGCGTTTACCGTGCTGGGTGTAGCGGATAACCGCTGCCCGACCTCGATGAAGGTCGGTACGACCTGCCGCTGGGACTTCTTCAAGGGCCTGGATGCTGTTTCCGAGTCTGACACCGGTGCGGTCTTCTCCCGTGCTTCCTTCTCCTTGGGTGAAAACCTGAATGCGTTTGCCGAGGTCGGCTACAACAGGGTTGAGGCTGAATATCGCTCCAACCCGCGTAGCGTAGCCCAGACCGGCAGCACCTGGTTTACCACGGATGGACAGCGCAAGTCGTTTACCTTTGTGCTGCCCGCCAATCACCCGGACAACCCTTACAACAACCCCACCTATACACAGTACACGCCTAACAATACCCGCCAGGTTGCGGTGCGCTACCGTTTTGGCGATATCCCGGCGTCTGATTCGGTGACGAACGAATCGACCCGTGTTGTGCTGGGCCTGGATGGTTCGCACTTTGGCTGGGACTGGAATGCGGGTGCGATGTACAGCAAGGCCGAGCGTAACGCGATTTCGCGTGGTCTGTTGCTGGCAAACGAGCTGCAGAGCGCAATCAATGATCTGAGCTACCGCCCATTTGGCAACAACAGCGCGGCGACAATTGCCAAGATCAGCCCTGATCAGCTCTACACTGGTGAGACCGAAGTCAGCATCGGCGACCTGAAGGGCAGCACCGAATTCGGTAACCTGCCTGGCGGTGCGATTGGCGTGGCTGTTGGTCTTGAAGCCCGTCGCGAATCCATCAAGGTGACGCCGGATGCACGCCTGGCGAATGCCGAATTCATTGGTCTGGGTTCGTCCGCTGCAGACGGTAGCCGTAATGTGCGTTCGGTGTTTGGCGAGTTCAATCTGCCACTGCTGAAGACGCTGGAAGCAGAAGCTGCCGTGCGTTATGACCGCTACAGTGACTATGGTTCGTCCACCACGCCTAAGCTTGGCCTGAAATGGACCCCAAATGGTGCCCTGGCCGTCCGTGGTTCGTATGCTGAAGGTTTCCGTGCGCCTGGCCTGACCCAGATTTCCAAGTCCAGCGTGCAATCCTTCAATACCATCATCGACCCGCTGCGTTGCGGTACCTCCAAGTTCCCGAACGTGCCTGGCAACACCATCGATCCTGCATCGCGCGATACCGGTGAGTGCACTACCGGCCGCAGCATTTCCTCGCGTATTGCTGCCAACCCTGATCTGGAACCCGAGAAGTCCAAGAGCTTTACCTTCGGCTTGGTGTTTGCCCCGTCGGCGAACTTCAACGGCACAGTTGATATCTACCAGATTCGTCGTAAGGATGAGATTGACCGTCTGAGCTCGCAGTACATCATGGATCAACTCCATGAAGGTGGTGAGTCGCGCTACGCCGACCAGATTTCGCGTAATCAGAATCCGGATACTTGGCTGCGTGATACCAACGGCAACATTATCCCGAACACCGGTCCTATCATCAGCACCGTACGTAAGTTCTTCAACCTTGGTGAATCCCGCGTCAAGGGTGTCGACCTGGATCTGAACCTGCGCAACAATCTGGGTGAGTTCGGCCGTCTGAGTAGCAACTTCAACGCCAGCTACCTGATCAGCTACAAGCAGGCCCAGTTTGCTGGTGATGAGTATGTGGAATACGCTGGTGCTTACGGCCCGGCTGGTGAACTGCCGCGCCTCAAGAGCACGCTGGCTACGACCTGGTCCAAGGGGCCGTACTCGGTGAACGGTCGTATCAACTATACCGATGGCTGGTACTACGGCGACGGTGTGAGCGGTTGTGGTGGTATCGCGGCGTATCAGGCACTGTTCCCTGATTGCAAGGTCCACTCCTGGACCACGTTTGACCTGGGCATGACCTACACTGGCGTGAAGAACCTGACCATCGGCGGTACCCTGCGTAATGTCTTTGATCGCGATGCGCCTTATGATCCTGACAACACCACGATCGGTTACAACCCTGGTTTCCACAACCCCTATGGTCGTTACCTGAGCCTGAGCGCTACCTACAAGTTCTTCTAAGCGCCCCTGCTGTTGCAATACCTTCGACCCCCGGCTTGCCGGGGGTTTTTCATTGCCGCCACAGATGCATGACCGGCTGAATGAGATTAATGTAGTGTAGTTTCAGCCGAGCAATCGCTTGGTTGGTGCCCTTCTCTGGCTTGAGGCGCTTGGATCAAGGCGGTGAGGTAATGGCTGATCTGAAAATGTAGTCAGATACCGTGTAACTACTTTTCTGGCGACTAATGGCGCTGAATTTGCGACAATTACGGGCCGATTTTTCGCTTTTGCCTGACTTTTGTTACAGGCATGCAAGATTCCATACCCGAGGTCACCCTATGCAGTTCACCCCCCCCGACTACATACAGCACGCCGCCCTGCTTGAATGGGTGTCCAAGGTTGCCGCACTGACCAAGCCCGATCGCATCCACTGGGTTGATGGTTCCGATGCCGAGAACGAAGCCTTGCTGGCGCAGATGGTGGCAGCGGGCACGCTGGTGAAGCTGAACCCGGAGAAGCGGGCGAACTCCTATGCTGCGTTCTCGGATCCTTCTGACGTGGCGCGGGTGGAAGACCGTACCTTTGTCTGTGCCGAGCAAGAGACTGATGCCGGCCCTAACAATAACTGGATGGCGCCTGCCCAGATGCGGCAGACGCTGGATGGCCTGTTCGATGGCTGCATGCGTGGCCGCACCCTGTATGTGATTCCGTTCAGCATGGGCCCGTTGGGCTCGCATATTGCCCACATCGGCATTGAGCTGACCGATTCACCCTATGTGGTGGCCTCCATGCGTGTGATGACCCGCATGGGGCGTGCGGTTTACGACGTGCTGGGCAAGGATGGTGCCTTTGTGCCGTGCGTGCATACCGTGGGTGCACCCCTGGCTGTTGGCCAGGCGGATGTGGCCTGGCCTTGCAACAAGGACACCAAGTACATCGTGCACTTCCCCGAGACCCGCGAGATCTGGTCTTATGGTTCGGGCTATGGTGGCAATGCCCTGCTGGGCAAGAAGTGCTTTGCCCTGCGTATTGCCTCTACCATGGGCCGTGACCAGGGCTGGCTGGCCGAGCACATGCTGATACTGGGCGTGGAAAGCCCTGCTGGCGAAAAATCCTATGTGGCAGCGGCCTTCCCCAGTGCCTGTGGCAAGACCAACTTTGCCATGCTGATCCCGCCCAAGGCCTACCAGGGCTGGAAGGTAACGACCGTGGGTGATGATATCGCCTGGATCAAGCCTGGCAGCGATGGCCGGCTGTATGCCATCAACCCCGAGAATGGCTACTTCGGTGTGGCGCCGGGGACCTCGGAGAAGTCCAACCCCAACGCCATGGCCATGCTCAAGCAGAATGTGATCTTCACCAATGTGGCGCTGACCGATGATGGCGACGTGTGGTGGGAGGGCATGAGCAAGGAGGCGCCAGCCCACCTGATCGACTGGCAGGGCAAGGACTGGACGCCGGAAATCGGCCGGGAAACCGGTCGCAAGGCTGCCCATCCCAATGCCCGCTTTACCGTGGCGGCCAGCCAGTGTCCTTCGCTGGACGCAGCTTGGGATGATGCGAATGGCGTGCCCATTTCGGCCTTTATCTTTGGCGGCCGTCGTTCTTCCACGGTGCCACTGGTGTCCGAAGCCGCTGGCTGGAGCGAGGGTGTCTACATGGCGGCGACCATGGGGTCCGAGACGACGGCAGCTGCCATGGGCGCCCAGGGCCAGACGCGGCGCGACCCGTTTGCCATGCTGCCCTTCTGCGGCTACCATATGGGCGATTACTTCGACCACTGGTTGAAGATGGGCGACAGGCTGGCGCACGCGCCCGGCATCTTCTGCGTCAACTGGTTCCGCGTGGGCGAGGATGGCAAGTTCCTGTGGCCGGGGTTTGGCGAGAACATGCGGGTGCTGGAGTGGATCGTCGGCCGGGTGCAAGGCAAGGCTCAGGCACGCGAGACTGTGCTGGGCTGGATGCCCTCGTATGCCGATCTGGACTGGACTGGCCTTGACGACATGACCACGGCGCAGTTTGATGCCCTGATGCAGGTGGACATCGAGGCCTGGCGGGCCGAGGTGGCAGCCCATGCCGAGTGGTTTGCCAAGCTGGCCGACAAGCTGCCCAAGCAGCTGGCCGACAAGCGCAGCCAGCTGAGTGAGGCGCTGGCAGGCTAAGGTGTACTGGTAACGACAAGTAAAGGCCGCTCCTGGAGCGGCCTTTTTTTTTGCGCCGGTCGTGCGTGCGGCGCGCTATGCAGCGGGGGCGGAGTTCAGTCCAGGCGCTGGGACTTGGCGATGCGCTCGCGCTCGACCTTGGTGATGTAGCGCTGTATCAGGGTCTGGTTGGCGCTGGAGAGATGGATGAACTGGGCGCCGGTGCGTATGGTGTGTATGCCGTTCTTGAGGGTGATATCAAAGCTGGAGCGCATTTCCACATCGGCCATGACGGTGCCGGTGTCGGGCAGCTCTATGCGTATTCCGTGGTACTGGCGGCCGGCATCCATGCGCAGGCCAGGCACGTAGCCAATGATGCCTATGCCTCCTACACTGATATCGGCCAGCGAGATCTCGAAGTCCTCGCCATGCCCCAGGGGGACATAGCAGGAGAGTGGCTGGGCCAGCGGTACGATCAGCCGGTAGAAGTCGCGCCGCTGCAGGCGCAGTGCCTCGGTGGGCTGGGTGACCGCCAGTGCCGGCTTGCCTTGCCACTCCACCAGCCTGGGGGAGCGGGCGGTGAACTGGACCTTGACGTGGCTGAGGGCCGAGGTGCAATACAGTTGCTCCACGGCCAGTATCTGATCCTTGAAGTGACCGTGGGGCAGGTCCAGGATCAGCCTGCCCTGATCGATAGCCAAGGCCATGGACAGGCCGAACTGGTCGCTGTCGTCCACATACAGGCTGACCAGTTCATGGTGCTCGCACAGCTGCAGCAGCAGGCGCTGGATTTCCCCTGGCGTAGTCAGCCGCAACTGATCGGCATCGGCCAGCTCGGCGGGCTCGATGCGCAGTGGCAACTCGTCGGTCATCAGGGGTGGCAAGGCTGTTTTCATGGTCTGATTGTAGACATCCGGCAACGGCGCATCCAGGCACATGGAACTATTACATGTGCCTGTACCTGTGCTTGGCTTAGAGTCTGTTTCAGAGTTTGAATTCCGCCAGCTTGCGTGCCACCGCCAGGTTTTTCAGGCGGACGTAGTCAGGCAGGCCGTTGCGGAAGGGGGGGTAGTCCTCGCCGGCGATCAGCGGCGACAGGTAGCGTCGGCAAGCCTCGGTGATATGGAAGCCGTCTTCGGTGATGAAGTCGCGCGGCATGAACTTCTCCACATTGGCGACTTGGGATAGCGGTGCCTCGGCGATATCCCACTGGTAGGGCGCGTCGCTCAGGCGACGGATGGCCGGCATGACCGAATTCTTGCCGGCCAGTGCCATTTCGACGGCGGCCTTGCCCAGGGCGTAGGCCTGTTCCACGTCGGTCTTGCTGGCGATGTGGCGGGCGGCGCGCTGCAGGTAATCGGCTACCGCCCAGTGATACTTGTAGCCGAGCTTGTCCTTGACCAACTGGGCGATGGTGGGGGCGACGCCACCCAGTTGAGCGTGGCCGAAAGCGTCTTTCAGGCCGGTTTCGGACAGGAACTGGCCCTGCTGGTTCTTGATACCCTCGGAGACACCGATGACGCAGTGGTCGTACTGCTCGACCGTGGCCTTGACCTTGGCGAGGAAGGCCGCCTCGTCGAACTCTACCTCGGGGAACAGCAGGATGTGGGGACCTTCGCCGGCTGCTTCGCTGGCCAGGCCGCAGGCGGCAGTGATCCAGCCTGCGTGGCGGCCCATGACTTCCAGGATGAAGACCTTGGTGGAGGTCTTGGCCATGGAGGCGACGTCGTAGCCGGCCTCGCGGATGCTGGTGGCCACATACTTGGCGACAGAGCCAAAGCCGGGGCAGCAGTCGGTGATGGGCAGGTCATTGTCCACGGTCTTGGGCACATGGATGGCCTGGATGGGGTAGCCCATCTTCTCGGACAGCTGCGCCACCTTGTAGCAGGTATCGGCCGAGTCGCCGCCGCCGTTATAGAAGAAGTAGCCGATATCGTGGGCTTTGAATACTTCGATCAGGCGTTCGTATTGCTCGCGATGGGTTTCCAGGCTCTTAAGCTTGTAGCGGCAGGAGCCGAAGGCGCCCGACGGGGTGTGCTTGAGGCGGGCGATATCCTCGGCGCTTTCCAGCGAGGTATCGATGAGGTCTTCGGTGAGTGCGCCTATGATGCCGTTACGGCCGGCGTAAACCTTGCCTATCCTGTCGCCATGCAGGCGGGCGGTCTCGATGACGCCAGCGGCGGAGGCGTTGATCACGGCGGTGACACCGCCCGACTGGGCATAGAAAGCGTTCTTCACGGTCATGCAGAAAACTCCGAAGAGAGGTTGCGGGGGCAGTGATAGCCCCGGGATGCGATGCACCGCCCGACATGTCCGCCCAGCGTGCCACGCTATCGCGTGGTCTGGTGGCCGATGCCCGGGCAGCAGCGATTAGGGTTGGGTCTTGCCGGCCTCGGCCTGCTTAGCTGCCTCGGCGGCCTGATAGCGCTGCAACTGGGCGCGCCACTCGGTCCAGTCATAGGGTTTGCCGGTCTCGAAGCGTTTTTGCAGGTTGGCCAGCACATTGGGCCAGGCCTTTTCGAAATAGGCACGGGCCTTGGGCCATTCGCCGTCGCTGCCCCAGCCCAGGTGGCTCAGGCTCAGGCGGGTGCCGTCCGCCTCGGCGGCAAAGCGCAGTATCACCACGGTGCGCTGTTGCCGGGCCTGGGGCAGATGCGGTGGGGCGTTCCAGGTAAAGGACAGTAGCTTTTGCGGCTCTACGGCCAGTACCCGCATGTCGTCGGCGCCTTTCAGGCCCGCCGCGGCATAGGGGTTCATGTATATCTCGAAGGGGCCGCCTGGCCTCGCTTCCACCCGCGCTTCCGGGGCAAAGAAGCCGCTAATGCCTTCGTTGGTCGTCCAGGCCTCCCAGACATCGGCCAGCGGGGCCTTGATCTGGGCTGTCAGTTCTATGCCGCTCTCGGCTGCTGTAGCAGCAAGGGGGGCAAGGCTTAGCAGGGCGGCAAGCAACAGGCGGCGCATAGTGGCTCCAGACCATGACGGGAACGGCCGCATTGTAGTCGGAATCAGCCTGTCCCGCCGCATGGGCTGACGGCCGTTTCGCGCTATGCCATGGCGGCGGCGAGGCGCTAGTTCACATAGAACAGGATGCTGACGTACTGGCAGAGGCTGCCGCCCAGTACAAACAGATGCCAGATGCCGTGATAGTGCGGTACCCGCTCATCGTTGAGGAAAAAGTAGATACCGGCGCTGTAGATCAGGCCGCCGCCAGCCAGCCAGGCCAGGCCGGCGGTGGGCAGGTTGGCGATCAGGGGCTTGATGCCGATGACGATCAGCCAGCCCATGACCACATAGAGGATCATGGACAGGATGCGGGTGCGGCGCCCCAGTGTCAGCTCCTGCACGATGCCGAATATGGCCAGGCCCCAGCTCAGGCCGAACAGGGTCCAGCCCCAGGGGCCGCGCAGGGTGACCAGGGTGAAGGGCGTGTAGGTGCCGGCAATCAGCAGGTAGATGGCGCAGTGGTCTATCTTCTGCAGCACGGCCTTGGCCTTGGGGCCCTTGATGCTGTGGTAGAGCGTGGAGCCCAGGTAGAGCACGATCAGCATGCTGCCATAGATGGCGGAGCTGACGATTTTCCAGGCATCGCCCTGCAGCGAGGCCAGCGTGATCAGCACGGCCGCACCGGCAATCGCCAGGGCAGAGCCAGTCAGGTGGGTGATGCTGTTGAAACGTTCACCGTGATACATCGTTTTGCCTCAGTCGAAGAACACCATGCCGGCATAGGGGTGGGTGCGACAGCTTGCCAGCCTGCTGGCCATGTCGCCATCGTGGATTTCCAGTTTGTGCCCGTCGGGGTCGAGAAAGTAGAGCGAGGCACCCTCGCTTAGGTTCACTTTCCACTCTGCTACGCCGGCCTGGCGCAGGGTCTGGACAGCTTGCGCGTAGTCAGCAACGGTGAAGGCGTAATGGGTGTAGCTGGCGCTAGGTGGTGCCTGATCCAGCGACAGGCATAGCCACAGCGATCCAATGCTCAGGTAAGCGCCTTGATCCCAGCGGGCATGTGGCTTGGCGCCCAGCAGATCGACATAGAAGCGGAAGGCGCGATCCAGATCGCTGACGGCCAGGGTAAGGTGGTTGAGTTGTGTCAGCATGGGGCTGCAAAACAAAACAGGCGGGATAGCCCGCCTGTTCGATGTGTGGTTTGTCTACCGGGCTTTACACGCCCAGCGACTTGAACACATTGTCGCGGATGGCATCAACGGCGCCGACACCGGCCACCTTGACGTACTTGGGTGCCTTGGCGTCGCCCGAACGGGCCAGTTCGCCGTAGTAGCTCACCAGCACTTCGGTCTGCTCGTGGTAGACCGCCAGGCGCTTCTTCACCACTTCTTCCTTGTCGTCGTCGCGCTGTACCAGCGCTTCGCCGGTTTCGTCATCCTGGTCGGCCGCCTTGGGCGGGGCGAACTTGACGTGGTAGACGCGGCCGGAGCCCGGGTGCACGCGGCGGCCGGTAATGCGCTCGAGGATCTCGCTATCGGGTACATCGATCTCGACAACGTAGTCGATATCCACGCCGGCGGCCTTCATGGCATCGGCCTGGGGGATGGTGCGGGGGAAACCGTCGAACAGGAAGCCATTGGCGCAATCGGGCTGGGCGATACGTTCCTTCACCAGACCGATGATGATGTCGTCGCGGACCAGGCCGCCAGCATCCATGATGGCCTTGGCTTCCAGACCCAGCGGGGTGCCGGCCTTGACGGCAGCACGCAGCATGTCGCCGGTCGAAATCTGCGGAATGCCGAATTTTTCCTTGATGAAGTTGGCTTGAGTGCCCTTACCAGCGCCGGGGGCACCTAACAGTATCAGTCGCATCGTGGGGTTCCAGGTTTTGGTTAATTCAGTTTGTTCAGCTCGGCCCAGCGCAGGCGGACGCGTTCCAGGTCGGCGGGGGTATCCACGCCCGCTTCGGGGGCATGCGAAACCTGGGTAACGCCGATGGAATGACCGTGCCAGAGCACGCGCAGTTGTTCCAGCGCTTCGAACTGCTCCAGGGCACAGGGTGCAAGCGTGCGGTAGCGGCGCAAAAAGCCGGCGCGGTAGCCATAGATGCCTATATGCCGATAGACGGGTAGGTCGGCCGGCAATACGTCGCGCGACTGGGTAAAGGCATCGCGGGCGTAGGGAATCGGTGCCCGGCTAAAGTAGAGGGCACGGCCGCTGTGGTCAAGCACCACCTTGACCACATTGGGGTTGAACATCTCGTCAGCCCCAGCAATGACGTGGCATGCGGTGGTCATCGGCAGGCTGTTGTCGCGCTGCAACATAAGTGCCACGGCGTCGATCAGGGCAGGGTCTATCAGGGGCTCGTCGCCCTGTACGTTGACCACGGCAGCATCATCGGCCAGGCCCAGGATATCGGCCACCTCGGCCAGCCGTTCGGTGCCGGAGCTGTGCTCCACCCGCGTCATCACCGCTGAATAGCCATGCTCGGCCACCACGGCGCGGATACGCTCGTCGTCGGTCGCCACGTGCACACTGTGCGCGCCGCTCTTGAGTGCCTGCTCGACCGTGCGTATCACCATGGGCTTGCCGCCGAGATCGGCCAGCGGCTTCTCGGGGAAGCGGCTGGAGGCCAGCCTCGCCGGAATCAGGGCGATAAAGCTCACTTGCCGACTTCCTCTTCGGCGGGCAGCTCACGCGCCTCGCTCTCGAGCATGACCGGAATGCCGTCCTTGACGGCAAAAGCCAGCCTGTCGCCGCGACAGATCAGCTCCTGGCGACCCTTGTCGTAGTAGAGGGGGCCTTTGCACACGGGGCAGACTAGGATTTCAAGCAGTTTGGCGTCCATCTTTACTCTTCAATGCGTTGAGCCGGCTGGTCAGCCAGTCGGCGAGGTCGGGCTCGATAGCGGCTTCGACCGGAACGACCCAAATATTACCACTGTGTGCCAGCCCTTCCTCAGACAAAAGGGCAATTAGCTTGACGGCATCCTTCTCGGTAACCAGCCGGATATCGGCCTGCACCTGGTTGAGATCAGCCACGCTGTAACGATGGTGGTCGGGAAACGGGTGGGGCTGTACCGTCAGGCCGGCGGCCCTGAGGGTGGTGAAGAAGCGCTCGGGATGGCCTATGCCGGCCAGGGCGGCTACCTGCCGGTTGGCAAAATTGCTCAGGGGCTGGCGCTGATCGGGTTGCGCCAATTGCCAGGCCGGGCCGGGCTGCAGCGCCATGTCGAAACGCTGGGGGTGCGCCGGCAGGCCGGGCGCGCCGCTACCGTTCACCAGCATGGCCTGGGCCTGGGCCAGCCGGCTGGCCGGCTCGCGCAGGGGGCCGGCGGGTAGCAGCCAGCCGTTCTGCAGGCCCCGATTGCCATCGACCACCACGATCTCGATATCACGCCCCAGGCGGTAGTGCTGCAGGCCATCGTCGCATAGCAGGACAGTGGTGGTGGGGTGGGCGGCCAGCAAGGCTTGGGCGGCCGCGATGCGGTCGCGGCCCACGAACACCGGGCAGCCGGTGCTGCGGGCCAGCAGCAAGGGCTCGTCGCCGTAGCGGCTGGCGTCGCCGTCGGCAGGCACTTCGGCTACGTCGGTTATCTGGCCGCCATAGCCACGGCTGATGATGCCGGGCTGCCAGCCCCGTGCGCGCAGCTGCCGGGCCAGGTAGTGCACAGTCGGCGTCTTGCCGGCGCCGCCGGCTGTGATGTTGCCGACCACGACCAGGAGACAGGGCAGGGTGTGGGTTTGCAGCAATCCCAGGCGATAAAGCTGACGGCGCAGGGCCGCCAGGCCGCCGAACAAGGCCGACACCGGCAGCAGCAATGCGGCAGGGAAGCGGGATTGCCAGTAGCGCGGGGTTTGCATTGCCTGCCTCCAAAAGCACATTCCCGCCGGGGCGGGAATGCAGGGGTGGGTGCCGATGGGCGGGCAGCGCGTCTAATGACGGCTGCCGCCTGTATCGTGGCCTGGGTGCTGGGTAGCGCCTACTGGGGCGTCTGGGTGGCGAAGGTGAGCTTGCCCAGGCCGGCCATGCGGGCGGCTTCCATGACGTTGACCACAGACTGGTGGCTGGCATTGCCATCGGCGTTGATGACCACCACGGTATCGTCGCTGCTGGCGTACTTGCGCAGATCGGCTGCCAGCTGCTCCACACCGGTAAAGCTGATGGCCTGCTTGTCTATGGCGTAACCACCGTTGCTGGAGACCGATATGACAATCTCGGCCGGCTTGCTGTCGGGCTTGTTGGCCTCTGCAGTCGGCAGGTTGATCTTCATCTCGGTGAACTTGGAGAAGGTGGTGGTCGCCATCAGAAAGATGAGTATCACCAGCATCACGTCCAGCAGGGGGATGAGGTTGATTTCCGGTTCCTCGCGGAGCCGGCCGCGACGGAAGTTCATGGCTTAGCTCCGCTCGCCGTGGACGACTTCGACCAGCTTGATGGCCTGCTGCTCCATCTCGACAACCAGGCTGTCGACGGTGGCGCGGAAATGGCGGTAGAAGACAAGGGCGATGACAGCGACAAAGATGCCGGCGGCGGTGTTGTAGAGGGCAATCTTGATGCCCTGTGCCATTTCACCAATATTGCCGGCGGCGCCCGACTGCGCGCTGAACATCTCGATCATGCCGATTACCGTGCCCAGCAGGCCCAGCAGCGGGGTGGCAGTGGCGATGGTGCCCAGGGTGGTCAGGAAACGGTCGAGATCGTGCGCTACGGCGCGGCCGGTTTCCTCGATGGATTCCTTCATGATCTCGCGCGAGCTCTTGACGTTCTTGAGGCCTGCGGCCAGCACGCGGCCCAGGGGCGAGTTCGATTGCAGGCGCGACAGCATGTCGGAGGTGACGCCGCTTTGTTTGAGCTCCTGAACGGTGACGGCCAGCAGGCCGTCGGGCAGGACTTGCGAGCGGCGCAGGGTGACCAGCCGCTCAATGATGATGGCGAGCGCGATAATGGACGCGAGTATGATCGAATAGATCGGCCAACCGGCAGCCTGGATGATGGCGAGCATGGGGTGATGTGTCCTACCGGAATTGGAAAAAACCGCGTAACTTTAGCCCCCCCTTGCCATCGCAGCAAGCATGCCGAGAGCATGAGACCTGCCGAGCGCCCATTCCAGCCTAGCTATAGACTATGACGATAGCGTCTGTGATTGCCTGAATAAACGGTTGTGCAGGGCTTGACTTATGGCAAACCCGCACGGCTGCAAGGCCTCTCCGGTTGTGCACAAGGGCTGTGGATAAGTTTGTGGGTAAGCTGCGGAAATCCACCTGAAATGCCCATGGCACAAGCGCAATACTAACTTGCTCAAAAAAGTGGCTACGATTTATTTCTGTTTAAAATCAATAATTTAAGTATTTGCTGTAACACTGCTGTCAAAAAGCGCATGTCGGTGTTGGGGCAGCGTCCCTAATGTGGATGAAAACGGATTCAAGAGACCAAATGAGCGACATGCTGTCAAGCCCGACCCCGGTTTGGTCGGTTAGTGAACTCAACCGCGCTGTCAAGGGTTTGCTCGAGCGCGAGCTGCCTTTGATGTGGGTTAGCGGCGAGATTTCCAACCTCACCATCGCCGCCAGCGGGCATTGTTATTTCTCGCTGAAGGACAGCGGCGCCCAGGTGCGCTGCGTGATGTTCCGTAACCGCGCCATGTTGTTGCCGTTCAAACCGCGCGAAGGCCTGAAGGTGGAGGCGCGTGCTGCGGTGACGCTGTATGAGGCAAGGGGCGACTACCAGCTCAATATCGAAGCCATGCGGCCTGCTGGCCTGGGGGCGCTGTACGAGGCCTATGAGAAGCTCAAGCTCAAGCTGGCCGCCGAAGGCTTGTTCGAGCCGGCACGCAAGCGCCCCCTGCCGGCGGCACCCAGGGCGATAGGCATCGTCACCTCTTTGCAGGCAGCCGCCTTGCGCGATGTGCTGACCACCTTGCGGCGGCGGGCGCCACAGCTGCCCGTGGTGCTCTACCCCAGCCCGGTGCAGGGCGAGGGCGCGGCCGACAAGCTGGCGGCCATGATCAGGATGGCCAACGCACGGGACGAGGTGGATGTGCTGATCGTCTGCCGTGGCGGCGGCAGCATAGAAGACCTGTGGTCATTCAATGAAGAAGTGGTGGCCAGGGCCATTGCGGAAAGTGCCTTGCCGGTGGTCAGTGGGGTAGGACACGAGACGGATTTCACCATTGCCGACTTTGTCGCCGACCTGCGGGCACCCACACCGACCGCCGCCGCCGAACTGGTGTCGCCCGACCGCAGCCTGCAGCTGGCGCAGTTGCAGGCCATGCAGACCGGGCTGCTGCGCAGCTACCAACGGATACTGGAAAACCGCATGCAGCGGCTGGACTATTTGGCACGGCGCCTGATACACCCTGGCGAGCGGGTGGTGCGGCAACGCCAGCGGCTGGCGCAAAGCAGCCGCAGCCTGGGTTTGAGCATGGCGCGGCTGATGGAAACGGCACGCTGGCGGCTGGCGCATGGGCAGCAGCGCTATCGCGGCATCAGGCCGGCCCCGGCGCAACTGGGGCAGGTGTTGGCTGGCTTGAAGCTGCGTTTGGCAAGGGCACAGCTGCGTGAGCAGGAACGCCGGCAGTCACGCCTGGGCAATCTGGCGGGGCGCCTGGAGGCATTGAACCCGCAAGCCGTACTGGCACGCGGCTATAGCTTGGTGGAAACCAGTACAGGCAGCCTGGTGCGGGATGCCCAGCAACTACGCCATGGCGAGCGCCTGCGCCTGCGCTTTGCCCAAGGCGAGGCCGCCGCCGTGGTGACCGAGGCACCAGTAGAGCAAGGTAGTTTGTTCTGACGTCAGCAGGCCGCAGCAGCGATTGATTAAAACAGGGCCCCACCCCTGGTGGAGTGAGGCCCTGCTGCGGGCAGCGCCGTTGCCGTGGCGCTTACTTGAGTGCGGTACAGGCCGGCACGACAGCTTGGTTGCTACCGGTATCGAGGAAGCCGTCGCTGATCCAGTGGCCGGTGTCCAGCCTGTTCCACAGCGAGGTGCGGCCCCAGGTGCCGTTCACCCAATCGCCATTGGCATGGCAGACAATCTGTACCCGGTCGCCATTGCGCACGGTGCGCACCACGGTGGACTGCAGATTGGGTGCCGTGCGTACGTTGATCAACAGGTTGGGATCGCTGGTCTTGACCGTTACCGTCTTGCCCGGCTGGGGCGGGACATCGCCCGAGCCGTAGTTGACCAGCGAACCGCCGGGGTTGACCCGCCGGCCATTGCGCAAGGCATAGCCTTGGTAGGCACTGGCACCTTCAAAGAACTGCCAGCCGCCGATGGTCTTGCCGTTCACCGCGACCGGTTGGCCATTCATGCTGATGGAGAAATGCACGTGTGGCCCGGTGGTGGAGCCGCCGCAAGGCAGGCCATTGCCGATCTGACCCAGGTAGGCGCCCTTGCGCACCAGGGTGCCGTCGGCCAGATTGGGCAGGTTGACCATATGGTAATAGCGCGAGGTGTAGCCGTTATCGTGCACCAGCTGCACGATGGCGCTGCTGTTGCGCACGCAGCTCTTGTAGATACGGCCATCACGTGGGGCCAGTACCTGGCCGTTGCCGCCATTGAAGTCGATGGAATCGAAAGGCCGGCTGTTACCACTGTTGCCGTGCGGGCCGCCACCCATATACCAGGCTACGCCTTCGGCCCAGGGCAGGCCCAGGCCGGTTTCGCCAGCCAGCAAGGTGGTGCCGGCCATGGGCTGGGCGGCATCCATCTGCTGCTTGAGCATGACGGTACGCTGGGCGCGGAAGGCATCACGCTCGGGCGCGCTCATCACGCTGGCCGGCACGTTGCCCAGCAGGGTGAAGAACGTGCTGCTACCCTCCATCCCCACCTGCCACTTGCCACCGCTTTGCCGGGCGATAAAGAGGCGCGAGACCGGGATATCGTCACGCCCCGAGAACAGCACCTGGGTGGCCGAACCCAGCACCCAAGCACCGCTGCGTTTGTGGATTTCCACGACGGTGTCGCCCGCAGGCGCCGCATCGGCGGCGATGGACTTGACCTTGTCGGCCAGCGCCGTGGTAGCCGCGCGGCGCAGCGCCTCATCGGGGGCGGGGCCGGCATGGGCCGGCAGGCTGAGATAAAGCCCTGCAAGCAGGGCGGCGAGTGGGGTGAAGGAACGTTTTTGCATCGTTGTGTTGCCTCTTTGGGTACGTGGGTGAGTGCGTAACCGGGCCTGCAGCCATGGTTGGCAGGCGGGGTGGACGCACCGTGTTTCCCGTCGTCGAGATAGCCTGGCTTGGGCGCAGGAATGCAGCGTTCTGCCTGCACGAATGGCCTGGCGGCTTTTTGTTGCCCGCCCACTATGGAGCTGGGGTGGTCAAAAAATCTTGTAAGACAACAACGCCTTAACAGAGATTTTTTACAATTCTCATTAAAAATAGCCGTTTAGCATATGCCAAATGCATGGCAATTTATGCCTTTGACATGCTTGTACGGTTGTGCAGGTGTGGGATTTGCCGCAAAGGCAGGCTGGGTGCGGGGGACGTCGCATCTGCTGCTTTCTAAGAAAGTGAGAACGTCCTCGCTATTAGCGAGGCGTAATCCTTCTGTAGCAGGAAGCTTGAAGGGAGTAGCCAGCAAATCCAGAGCGGGCGGGAGGCGCTAGGTGGCGAAACTGCTCAGACCCTCGCTGAACTCCAGGTATGAGAATTCCGCTTGGTTGAAGCTGTGCATCAGGCTTGGGCTGGCGAAGAGATACTCGTCGCCCAGGATCAGCAAGCGGTTGCCATCCAGGTCAAGGTCGTCGATCTGGTCTACCGAGAAGTAATGGCCGATGATCAAACGCTTATGCGTGTGATGTTCGACGTTTGCGCTTCTATGCCAGATCACGGCAGGTTCGAAACGGAGAAGGGGGACGCTAATTTGCATTAAGAAATCGGCCAACGCATGCTCGGCTAGGACGTAGCCTGGGCCCACCACTAGTGGCGCTATTGGCCCTGTTCGAATCAGCTGAAAGCGCCTATCCGACAGCTCGAACAGGTCAACTGATTCGACCTTACAGTGCATGTAGTAGGGACGAGCCATATTATTGGAAGCCTGTATGAGTTTGGCTGGGACTATCTAAAACCCTACAGTAAACTCACACACATGGAAAAGCTTCATCTGTCATCGACCTACTCATTGCAAGCAGTGGTCTCTGCCGAGGCGATGGTCGCCTTCAACATCGGTCCGGATGGTGTGGTCTATGCCGTGTACGCCTGCAGGCCCCTTGATGGGCGAACGACGGTGTCTGGCTGGGCCAGCTCCGCCAAGACTGTTCCGACTTCTACACAGGTTTACCGAGTCATAGGTGTGCTTGGGGAAGACCGGATACTAGATATTCTTATTGCCAATGAGCGGTTCAACATCCACCTCGTACAGCCGCTTGGGCAGGACATTTTGCTGGCATGCGCGCGCTCTTATTATCGAGGTCCGGACGACTATGAGCTTAACGGACGTCTATACGGGCGAGATGGTGCGTTGAAGCAGGAAATCCTGCTGGGTGACGGCATCGAAGACATGCAGACCACTAAGCATGGCGAGATATGGACGTCGTATTTCGACGAAGGCATTTTCGGCAACTATGGTTGGCACGATCCGATTGGCTCAAGCGGCTTGATCGCATGGGACGCATTGGGCCAAAAGCGTTACGAGTATGGACCGCCAGCGGGGCTAGACAGCATCTGCGACTGCTATGCCTTGAATGTCGGAAGCGATGACGATGTTTGGTGCTATTACTATACCAATTTTCCCCTGGTGCATTTGTATCAGAAGCGGATTGCGTCAGCATGGCATATCCCCGTTCGAGGAAGCCGTGCGTTCGCGATAGCGGGGGGGTATGCCTTGTTCGCGGGTAGCTACGATGCAACCGATACGCTGCATCTGTTGCAGCTCCTGCCTGAGGGCAAGGTCAAGCAAATGGGGCAGTTTGTTCCATATGACGAGGCCGGCAATGCACTCGAACTCTCCCATGTGGTCGGACGAGGAGATTCACTTTGGATGCTCGATACGCAAGGCTTGGGCTATAAGGTCAGGGTGAGTGAACTATTGCAGCTCACTCGCAGGCGTAAATGAGTTTATGCATCATGAAATAACTCACCCGGTATTTCCGTCGGTGAGGGCAGCAAGGGCCGGTTAGTGTTGCCGCTAACCCGTCAGTTGCTCATGCTGATGGTGCAGTCGACCGGCATCTGCATCACGACGGTCTCCTACGTAAGTAGCATCGTTCTCCCGTTCGGCACCACCCCTCAACACTCCCCATCCAGCCACCGCCCCAGATCGTAGGGCGCAATAAGCAAAGCGCATTGCGCCGTATGTTGTTATCGACACGTAGGCTGAGCGTGCCGATACATAACTGCTAGCCATCACCGTATTCGGTATCAAACATCATTTTGAGCCTCAACTCATACGGCGCAATGCGCTTTGCTTATTGCGCCCTACGGGCTAGAGCGCATTGCGGAGCATGCACTCAAATGACGCCCATGATGGAGCGACGGGAAATGCAGCTGCTGGCTCCAGGCCAATAAAAGGCAAACACACAACAGCGCCTGACGGAGAAAAAGCAAACATTTCTCCACCACCACTTGTGGCAAAGCCGAAATAACCCGGGGCGTAAAGCGGAACCTCGTATTCAACGTTGTACTTAGTCAGTTCTTCTTGAGGCCAGAACTCGCAAAGGTACGGATTGGCGTCGAGTTCACAGACAAGTGGCTTACCTGCAGCGTAGTAGGCGAGCAGTTCTTGAGAAGGGATTTCCATTTTTGTATTCTCTGAATCGCGCCGGGGTTCCGAGTAATCTCAAAAGCCACAAGTTGGGGTATTCAAGGGGCGCCCATGTGACTGGCTTCTGGAAGTCTTACGACCTGCCGCTCATGGCCGATAACAGAAGTGCTAGGTATTGGCCGGAGTGACCGCTTGGGCCAAGTAGCCGCCAGCCAAGTGTTTTCCTCTACTTGCTAGCGCAATCAAAATTGGCTCCAAGGATATCCTGCACAGGCATCCGCTTCATAGTGATATCGTCCACTGGCAGCAACTATTCAATGACCCGACCCCAACCCTCAACACTCCCCATCCAGCCACCGCCCCAGCCAAGCCACCGTGACTGCCGCTGCGTCCCAGGTCATGGCGCCCAACTGCTCGGCCACCTGGGGGGGCTGCATTAGCTGGAACTGGCTGACCTCGCCGTCGGTGTTGACCGGGGCGAAGTCGTCGGGCAGGGGTAGGTCGTAGCAGTAGAGCAGTTCGTCGTGCACGCCGTCGGGCTCGCGCCGCTGGCTGCGCAGTATGCCTACCGGGCGGGCGAAGCCGGCCAACCTAGCCGGTACGCCGGCTTCTTCGGCCAGTTCGCGTTGCAGTGTGTCTTCTGGCGATTCGCCGCTGGCGATGCCGCCGGCGGTGAGGTTGTCGAGCTTGCCGGGGTCGACGCTTTTGTGGGTGGCGCGGGTGCCCAGCCACAGGCCGCCGTCCTCGATATAGCCGTTGACGTGGATGGCCCGGCTGCACAGGCCCAAGGTGCGGAAGGCGCTGCGCTCCAGGCTGAAGCGCACGCGGCCCCAGTCGTCCATCCAGTCGTAGCGCTCATCGCGCCAGCCTTTGATCCAGCCTTCGTCGCGCAATTGTTCGGCCAGCTCCTGCAGGGCGCGGCTGCGCATCAGCGGGCCGCCCAGCCTGGGGTCCAGCGCCAGGCCTCGGCCTTCGGGCAGGAACAGCTCGCTCTGCAGCAGGCGGTCGGCCAGGGCGGGGCTGACCCAGCCGGCAGCCAGGCCTTCTACTGCCCATGGCAGCAGCCCGCTGGTGTCGAACCGGGGCTGGGTCTGGCGCCAGTAGGCGATGCGGTCCAGCATCTCGTCGGCACTCATGGGGTGGGCTCCATCGGGCTGCGGTGGCGTAAGGGTGAAACGACATAGCGCTTGAGTATGCGCTGCGGTTCTCCCTCGCTGTTCAGGGCGGCGGTGGCACGGCTGAGCTGCTGCAAGGTGGCGGCGGGCAGCTTGGGGTTGGCGTAGAGGAATACGTCGGTGGTCAGGAAAACAAAGGGCGGTGCCAGCAAAGGCTGCACGGCGGGTTCGGCATTCAGTGCGGGGCTCAGGCCGCCCAGCTCGCCGCACAGGCCATCCAGCCGGCCGGCCACCAGCATGCGCATGCCCTGGCGGTAGTCGCTGACTTCATACAGCCGGTGGCCTTTGCGTTGCAGCAGTGGGCAGGTACCGTTGAGGCGGCCTATCAGGTAGGGTTTGAATTCCTCCAGCTGGCGTGGCTTGAGCGGCAATTGCGCACGATAGAGGATGACGCCTTCGAGTTGTGAAATGGTGCCCAGCTTGATCAGCCCCATCTGTTCGTCGAGCTTGAGGCTGCTGATGGCCAGGTCGATCTGCCGCCGCTGCAGCATGGCATAGAGCCTGGCGGTGGGGTAGAGGGTGTTCTGGTAGGGCAGGCCGGCGCGTTCGGCCACCCGGTTGGTCAGCTGGTAGAAGGCGCCATCGGCCTGCTTGTCGGCGCCCAGATAGCCATAGGGTGTGACATCCAGCGTGCCTAGCCGCAGGCTGGCCGCCTGGGCACGAGCGGCTATCGTAAACAGCAGGCTGATGAGTAGCAGTCTGAAGAGCATGCGGTATGGCAGGGCCTGTTTATGGGCGATGCCGCCTGAGGGGCCGCCCTGGCCACTCGGCTTGGGCTCGGCGTTGGCAGGCGATGTTTGCTTTATAACGCAGTTGGGCCCTGTCCGTGCATAAGAGCTGCTAACAAAACCCTTCTGGCGTTGTTGTGCGAGCTTGCCGTACCCACGTACTGTCTGCGCACGCACGCCTAGCCAGAACCGCTACGCTGGGTTTTGTTAGCCGCTCTAAGAAACGGCTGATTTGCACGCCCGCCACATTCCGCCGCGAGGGTGGCGGCGATGCCTGGCTAGGTCTTCAGCAGCTCTTCACGCCCTGCCAGCCAGCGCGCCAGGTGGGCTTCGGCCACGGCGGGGGCGCGCTCCAGCAGCTGGCTGGCGACATCGCGGGCCTGCTCCAGCAGGTCGGTGTCGCGTTCCAGGTCGGCAAAGCGCAGCATGGGTACGCCGGATTGGCGGCTGCCCAGGAACTCGCCAGGCCCGCGTATGCGCAGGTCTTCGCGGGCGATGACAAAGCCGTCGGTGGTCTCGAAGATGACCTTGAGCCGTTGCTTGGCGACCTCGCCCAAGGGGCCGCTGTAGAGCAGCACGCAGCTGGATTCCAGCGCGCCCCGACCTACCCGTCCACGCAGCTGGTGCAACTGGGCCAGGCCCATGCGCTCGGCGTGTTCTATCACCATGAGTGTGGCATTGGGCACGTCCACGCCGACTTCGATGACCGTGGTGGCGACCAGCACCTGCAGCTCGTTGCGGGCGAAGGCCGCCATGACTTCGGCCTTCTCTGCCGCCTTGAGCCGGCCGTGCACCAGGCCGACCTGGTACTCGGGCAGGGCTTCGGCCAGGGCGATATGGGTGTCGATGGCGGTCTGCAGTTCCAGTGCTTCGGATTCCTCGATCAGGGGGCAGACCCAATAGGCCTGGCGGCCTTCGTGGGCTACCTTGCGGACGAACTCGATCATCTCTTCGCGGCGGGCATCGCTGACCAGCCGGGTCTTGATCGGGGTGCGGCCCGGTGGCAGTTCGTCGACCACGCTGACATCGAGGTCGGCATAGAAGCTCATGGCCAGGGTGCGGGGGATGGGGGTGGCCGACATCATCAGCTGATGGGGCGAGCCGCCCTTGCCGCGCAGGGCCAGCCGCTGGTGGACGCCAAAGCGGTGCTGCTCGTCGACGATGGCCAGGCCCAGTTGGGCGAAGGCGACCGACTCCTGGAACAGCGCATGGGTGCCGATGGCCAGCCGGGCCGCGCCGCTTTCGACTTGGGCAATGGCGGCGGCCTTGGCGCGCGGCTTGAGGGAGCCAGCCAGCCAGGCTACCTCTATGCCCAGCGGTGCCAGCCAGGCCGACAGCTTCTTGTAGTGCTGCTCGGCCAGGATCTCGGTGGGTGCCATCAGGGCGACCTGGTAGCCGGCTTCGATGGCGTCGAGCGCGGCCAGGGCTGCGACGATGGTCTTGCCGGCGCCGACATCGCCTTGCAGCAGGCGCTGCATGGGGTGGGGCGAGGCCAGGTCGTGGCGTATCTCGGCCAGCACTCTTTGCTGCGCGCCGGTCAGGCCAAAGGGCAGGGTGGCGATTAATTGCTGGGCGAGCGTGCCGGCGGCGCTGAGGATGGGTGCGGTCTGCTCGCGGCGGCGGCGGTAGGCCAACCGCATCGACAGTTGCTGGGCCAGCAGTTCGTCGAACTTGAGCCGCAGCCAGGCGGCGTGGGTGCGTTCTGACAATGCCCGCTGGGCGATATCCGGCGTGGGGTGGTGCAGCAGCTGCACGGCGGCGGCGAAGGGCATCAGCCCCAGGTCGTCCAGCAGCTTGGGGGGCAGGGTATCGCTCAGCTCGCACTGCTTCAGCGCCTGCGCGATCAGCTTGCGCAGGGCTGGCTGGGCCAGGCCGTTGACCGTGGGGTAGACGGGGGTCAGCGATTCGGCCAGGCCGGTCTGCTCACCCACGCTGCGTATCTTGGGGTGGACCATCTCCTCGCCAAAGAAACCGCGGCGTATCTCGCCCAGCAGCCGGACGCGCCGGCCCAGGGCCAGTTGCTGCTGCTGGTTGGGATAGAAATTGAGCAGCCGGACATACAGCTCGCCGGTGGCATCGGCCACCCTGGCCACCAGTTGGCGGCGTGGCCGGTAGGTCACTTCGGCATGCACCACCGTGCCTTCCACCAGGGCCGGTGCGCCGACCGGGGCATCGACGATGGGGTAGAGGTGGGTTTCATCCTCGTAGCGCAAGGGCAGGTGCAGTACCAGATCAAACGCCCGCTTGATGCCCAGTTTGGCCAGGCGGGCGGCGGCCGCCTTGGGCAGGGTGGAAATATCCAGGCTCATGCAGGCAGTATGCTGATGACCAGGGCGCCGGCAGCATCGCAGCACCACAGTATGTTGAGATCGTACAGGGCCATGCCGTAGCGCCGTGTGGGGTCGTCGGCATAGCCGGGGCGGGGGTCCTGCGCCAGTACTTCGGCGATCAGGCTGCGCAGGCGGGGATGCCGTGCCTGCAGGGCCAGCAGCTGGGCGTCCGCTTCGGCTGAAAAACGCACCGGCAGCGGTTGGCCGCCATCATCGGCATAGCCGTTGGAGGCATACGGCAGAGCATCGGCGTAAGCCAGGTAGGGCTTGATATCGAGTATGGGTGTGCCGTCGAGCAGGTCGGCACCGGCCAGGTGCAGGCGCACGCCGTTGTCGGTCTCTATGCGTTCCAGTCTGGCCACGGACAGGCCTATGGGGTTGGGCCTGAAGGTGGAGCGGGTGGCGAACACCCCTACGCGCTGGTTGCCGCCCAGCTTGGGGGGGCGCACGGTAGGGCGCCAGCCCTGGCCGGCTGTGGCGTGGAAGACAAACACCAGCCAGACATGGCTGAACTGCGCCAGCTCCCGCACGGCGTCGGGGGTGTCGTAAGGGGGCAGCAGGTGCAGGATGGCCTCGGCTGACGGCGTCAGGCCGGGCTGGCGGGGGATGGCGAATTTTTCCTTGTAGCAGCTTTCTATCCGGCCTATGGCCTGCATGTTCCAGTGGCTCATGGCTGTGCCTCCAGCAATGCTGCCAGGGCTTGGTGCTGGCCGGCATCGAGCTGTGCCAGCTGCAGTGCCAGCTGCCCCAGGCTGCGATAGGCCTGCGCCACGGCGGGGTCGAGCGCCTGGGTGGCGGCCAGTTGGCGGGCCACGGTGTGGTTGTCGCCCCGCGCAATGGGTCCGGTGAGGGCGGCTTGGGTGCCGAGCCGGTCCAGATTGGCCAGGGTGCCCTGTACCAGTGGGCGCAGGGCGGGCCAGGCCTGTTCGCGGGGCACGCCGGCGGCGGCCATGCAGCGCAAGGCGGCTTCCATCAGGGCGACCAGATCGTTGCAGGCCAGCACGGCACCTGCGTGGTATAGCGTCTTGTGCTGGGCGGCAATGTTAAAGCGGTGGGCGCCGAGTACATCGAACAGCGGTGCCAGCCGTGCCAGGGCGATGGCGTCGCCTTCGCAGCCGCACCAGGTGCCGGCGAAATCCTGTATGGCTTGCGCGGGCTGGGCAAACGATTTGAGCGGGTGCACGCTGGCAACCCATACGCCAGCCGAACGCAGGGGGGCCAGTACCTCGCTGCCCACGGCGCCGCTGGCATGCAGTACCACGCTGTCGGCCGCCAGTATGCCGGCCTGTAGTAGCTGCACGACCAGGTCGGGCAGGGCATCGTCGGGCGTGGCCAGCAGGGTAAAGGCCGCTGCCGGCAGGTCGGACAGGGCCATGGCCTGGCCGGCGCCGATAAACGCAATGGCTTCGTCCACCATGGCCGGGCGACGGCCTGCCACGCCCTGCAGGGTGAGGACGCCAGCATCGTGCCATAGCCGTGTCAGGCTACGTCCCAGGCGGCCGGGGCCGATCAGATTGAGGGTTGCAGGCGCCATGTGGCTCGTTCTGTGATTGGGGGCGGATAGGGCGCCAAGCCAGCACGGTGGCGGGCTGCAGGGCGCTCCCAGAGGCCTCGCTTTCGTCGCGATACGGCGTTGCTCGTGAACAATTTCTCCTTACCTATCAACCATAGGTTGCGTCGAAATTGCTCACTCACGCCTTGTCTCGCTTAGAAATCGAGGTCTCTGGAAGTCCCTTGCAGGCGGATACGGTGGGATTATCGCATGCCTGTGCCGCTTGGCTGCGCTCTGCGGCATTGCCTATTCTGTAGACAGATGTGCATTATTTGTTTACGAAAGGCGTCGCCGTAACACCTTGTGAACGCGTATAATTCCATCGTCATCATTGGCTGCGCAATCTGGAGTACCCCTCATGAAGCTTACCGCCCTCGTCACACTTGGCCTGCTGTTGGCACTGCCGGTCGCGCATGCTGCCAAGGTTTACCAGTGGAAGGACGCAAACGGCAACGTGGTGTTCTCAGACCAGCCGCCACCCGGCCAGAAGACCGAGCAGCGCGAGATCAAGAGTAATGTGATACAGACCAGCGGCGGCAACTTTGCCACCCGCGAGGCCATACGCAAGAATCCGGTCACGCTGTGGAGCAATAGCTGTGGCGATACCTGTGATTCGGCCCGTGCGCTGCTGACCAAGCGCGGCGTGCCTTACTCCATGCGCAACCCGCAAGCCAGCAATGGCGAGATGGAAGAGCTGAAGCGCATTGCCGGCGACACCGTGGTGCCGGTATTGCAGGTGGGCGGCAGCACGCTCAAGGGTTTTGAGGAAAACAGCTGGAGCAATGCGCTGGATGCGGCAGGCTATGGCAAGACGGCCGACCCTACGCTCAAGGACCAGGCAGCCAAGAAGCCTTGAGTGGCGAATACTGCTAACATCGAAACGGCGGCTCAGACCGCCGTTTTTTATTGCCGGATGAAAGCCATGCAAATCGCCACCTGGAATGTGAACTCCCTCAAAGTACGCCTGCCGCAGGTGCTGGAATGGCTGGCCGGCCGGCCCGAGCTGACGGTACTGGCACTGCAGGAAACCAAGCTGGAAGACCATGCGTTTCCCAAGGCCGAGATAGAAGCCGCCGGTTTTCATGTGGCCTATGTGGGGCAGAAGACCTACAACGGCGTGGCGTTGATTTCACGCGCGCCCCTGCTGGACGTGCAGTACAACCTGCCCAATTACGAAGACCCGCAAAAGCGGGTGATTGCCGCCACCGTGGATGGCGTGCGCGTCATCGGCGCCTATGTGGTCAATGGCCAGGCGCTGGATTCAGAGAAGTATCCCTACAAGCTGGCCTGGCTGGATGCCCTGATCGCCTGGGTGGGCGAGCAATTGCAGCAGCATGGCAAGCTGGCCCTGGTGGGCGATTTCAATATCGCCCCGGAAGACCGCGATGTGCATGATCCGGCCAAGTGGGCTGGCGACGTGCTGGTCAGCCCGCCGGAGCGCGAGCGCTTCCAGCAGTTGCTGGACCTGGGGCTGGTGGACAGTTTCAGACTGTTTGAGCAGGCCGAGAAATCGTTTACCTGGTGGGACTACCGCATGATGGGCTTCCGCCGTAATGCCGGCCTGCGCATAGATCATGTGTTGCTGTCGCGGCCACTGGCCGAGCGCTGCACGGCTTGCGAGGTGGATAAGGAGCCTCGCCGGGTGGAGCGACCCAGCGACCATGCGCCGGTGATTGCGACGCTGGCGGAGTGAGCCTGGGTGCTGCCAGCGCGCTACCAGCAGCAGGGCTACGCCATCAGCGACCCCCTGTTGACGGAGCAGGAGTGTGATGCACTGGCAGCACAGTTGTCTGCCCAGCATGGCTTGGCCGACGATCAGGCAGGTAATCGCCAGTTGCTGCAGTACGCCTGGTGCCGCGCTCTGGCGCAACGCCTGCAGCAGCATCCGGCACTGGCCTGCTTGCTGCCGCCGGGCCTGGTGGCCGTGCAATGCACCTTGTTCGAGAAGTCACTTGATCGCAACTGGCTGGTGGCACTCCATCAGGACTTGAGCATACCGCTGGGCGCCAGGGTGGATGCGCCTGAGTTGACGAGTTGGTCATTCAAACAGGGCGGCTGGTATGTGCAGCCGCCTTTGTCAGTGTTGCAGGGGCTGCTTGCCGTACGCCTGCATATAGATGCTTGCGGCCCCCATGACGGTGCCTTGCGGGTGATACCAGGGACGCATCGCCTGGGCATACTGGATCCTGCCGCCCGCCTGAGCTGCCAGGCGGTACAGGCCGCCGTGCTGTGTCCCGTCGCACGTGGTGCAGCGATGGTCATGCAACCTCTGCTGCTGCACGCCTCTTCCAAAGCCACTGGCAACAGCCGGCGGCGTGTGCTGCATTTCCTGTTTGGGCCGGTGCAATTACCGCTGGGCATGGCGTGGCCTGATTTCCCAATTGATTGAATCTGCCGCAGCCTGCACCGGCAAAAAAACCGGCCCTAAGGCCGGTTGTCAGTATCGACGGGCTAGGCATCCCGACGAGGAGTGGGGTTGGCGCCCTTCAGGCCGGATGCCGGCTGCGGGGGCGGAGACGCCGCACCAGGCTGCGCCAGTCGGGCTCGAACAGGGCGATCAGGATGCCGGCGGTCAGTAGTAGGGCGCCTATCCAGTAATAGCCACCCAGCAGTTCGCCAAACATCAGCCAGCCCAGCAGTGGTCCGACGATCAGGCCGCTGAAGCAGCCGGTCTCGGCCAGTGAAGCATCGGCGGCGCGGTAGCCGAGTACAAAACACTGCATGCAGGCGATGCTGATGCCACCCAGTAGCAGCAGGCCCAGCCATTGGGTGGCGAGCAGGGACGGGACGGCAAAGCCGGCGAACAGGCCGAAGGCCAGCAATTGGCCCAGATAGGTCCACCAGATGATGGCCAGGGTGGACTCGCTATTGGCCCCGCGCTTGAGCAGCACGCCCAGTGCGGCATCGGCCAAGGCGCCAGTCAATGCGGCCAGCAGGGCCCAATTCACGGCGCTGATTTCCGGTTGTGCCACAACCCATACACCCGCAAAACCGACTGCCACCCCCAGCCAGCGCATGGGGCGTACGGCTTCGTTGAGGAAGATCAGGCCCAGTGGTATCAGCCATATGGAGGTGGTCAGGGCGTAGACCGTGACCTCGCCCAGGCTGAGGTGGGCCAGGGCGTAGAGGGCACAGGCGGCCGAGAGGCTGGTGAAGACCATGCGGCCCAGATGCAGCCCGGGTTTGCGGGTGCGGATGGCGGCGGCGCGCTGGCGCAGTGCGAAAGGGGCGATCAGCAGCAGGATGCACAGGGCGCGCAGAAACATGACCGTGGCCATGGGCAACTCGCCGCCCAGATGCTTGAACAGGGCATTGATGAAGGTGAACAGCGTCATGCCCAGCACGATCCACAGCACGCCACGGGTATTGCCTGAAAGGGCTGAGAGGTTTGCATGCATGGCATGACTCCTTGGGCGGGTTGAGTGGCGTGGAATGGCGCCGAGAGCAAGCAATTTATGGCCTGTGGCAAAGCAGCACAAACGCCTTTTTGGCATGTAAGCTATGCGTTTTATGCATGGCTGGAGAAGGCTGATGAAACGCTTGCCGCCGTTGGATGCCTTGCATGTGTTCGCCATTGTGGCGCGCGAAGGCAATATGAGCCGGGCTGCCCAGGTCTTGCATGTGACCCAGAGTGCGGTGAGCCGGCAGGTGCGGCAGTTGGAGGAGTACCTCGGCGAGGTGCTGTTTGTGCGGCAGGCGCGGGGCATTGCCCTGACTGCCGTGGGGCGCCAGCTGCTGCCGGCGGTGGAGCAAGCCTTTGCCGGTTTGCTGCATGCGGTGGAGGGGCTATGCCAGCGGCCGGCCGACCTCAAGATCAAGCTGCCGCCTACCTTGGCCATACGCTGGTTCTTGCCACGGCTGCCGGCCTTCCAGGGGCTGCACCCTGGCATCGAGGTGCGGATGAGCACGGCCTCGTTCAGCCGTATCCATTTCGAGCGCGAGGACTTTGATGCGGCCATCGTGGCCGGCAATCAGGGGCCGGGCGAGGGCTATAGCGAGGCGCTGTTTGCCGAGACCCTGGTGCCGGTGTGTGCGCCGGCCATGGCCGAACGCTTGCGCCAGCCGGCTGATCTGGCCGGCGAGGCCTTGATACACCTGAGCCCGGACCACGCCGACTGGCGCCGCTGGTTGCGCCAGGTGGGCGTACAGCACCCGGCGCTGGAATCTGGCCCTAGTTTCGAGGTGATCGACATGGCGGTGAACGTGGCCAGCCAGGGCATGGGCGTGGCACTGGCCGACCCGGTGCTGATCGCCCACGATCTGCGTAGTGGCCGGTTGATTGCGCCTTTTCCGGCGCTGCGGATACAGACCGACTACCACTATTGGTTTGTCTGCCCACGAGGGCGGCAGCACGAGCCGGCACTGGCCGCGCTGCATGCCTGGCTCAAGGCCGAGATTGCCGATTCACTTGCTGCGTTAACGCCACAGCCTGCGCCACCTTAAGCGGTTTGATTGAGCATACTGGTCGGTATGGTTATATTGCTGCATTCACCTATCCGGTGACTTACAGGAGGAGATTGCATGAAACGCGTGATTGCCGCAGGCCTAGGCGGCCTGATGCTGGCCCTACCCGGTGCTGCCTTTGCCAATGTCGTGACTGCACCCAAGATACCGGTGCGGGATTTCTTCAAGAATCCGGAAAAGACCAATTTCCAGCTTTCGCCCAACGGCAAGTACATCTCCTTTACCCAGCCGGTCGAAAACCGCCTGAATATCCATGTCATGCCCAAGGGTGGTGAGGCCAAGCGGCTGACCACGGTGAAGGACAGGGATATCCGGCAGTATTTCTGGAAGGGCGACGACCATCTGCTGTTCCTCAAGGACAATGGCGGCGACGAGAACTTCCATCTCTATGCGGTGGACCGCGATGGCAAGGCCACGCGTGACCTGACTCCGTTCGACAAGGTGCGGGTGGAACTGATCGATGATCTGGAAGGCCATCCCACCGATGTATTGATCGGCCTGAACAAGCGCAAGGCTGAGGTGTTCGACGCCTACCGGCTGAATGTGAAGACCGGCGAGCTGAAGATGGTGGCCGAGAACCCCGGCAACATCACTGGCTGGGTTACTGACCACAAGGGCGCCATACGCGTGGCCCAGAGTACCGATGGGGTGACCTCATCGCTGCTCTACCGCGCCAATGAGAAATCGCCGTTCAAGACGGTACTGACCACCAATTTCAAGGATTCGGTGGCGCCGCTGTTCTTTACCTTCGACAACAAGCGCCTTTATGCCGCCTCCAACCTGGGTCGTGACAAGGTAGCCATCGTCGAGATGGACCCGGCTACCGGTAAGGAACTGAAGGTGGTCTACCAGCGCGACGATGTGGATGTTGACGGCCTGCGCTACTCCAAGAAGCGCAAGGTGCTGACGGCAGCCACCTATGAGACCGCCAAGATGGAGCGGCACTTCTTTGATGACACCACTGAAAAGCTGATCAAGGGCCTGCAGGGCAAGCTGCCGGGGTATGAGATCACCCTGCAGGGCAACAAGAATGAAGATGCCTGGATAGTCTCGGCCTGGAATGACCGTACCCGTGGCACCCGCTACTACTACGACGCCAAGGCTGACAAGCTGGAAAAGCTGGCTGAAGTCACCCCCTGGTTGAACGAGCAGCAGATGGCCAGTACCAAGCCTATCAGCTATACCAGCCGCGATGGCTTGACCATACACGGCTACCTGACCCTGCCCCTGGGCAGCGAGGGCAAGAACCTGCCGGTGATCGTCAACCCGCACGGCGGCCCTTGGGCGCGTGACAGCTGGGGCTTCAACCCGGAGGTGCAGTTCCTGGCCAATCGTGGCTATGCCGTGCTGCAGATGAACTTCCGTGGCTCTACCGGCTACGGCAAGGCGTTCTGGCAGGCTTCGTTCAAGCAGTGGGGCAAGACCATGCAGGATGACGTCAGCGATGGCGTCAACCACTTGGTGAAGCAAGGCGTGGCGGACAGCAAACGCGTCTGTATCTATGGTGGCAGCTATGGCGGCTATGCCACCCTGGCCGGCCTGACCTTCTCGCCTGATCTGTATGCCTGTGGCGTGGATTACGTGGGGGTGAGCAATCTGTTCACCTTCATGAAGACCATACCGCCCTACTGGAAGCCTTATCTGGACATGATGTACGAGATGGTGGGCAATCCGGAGAAGGACAAGGCACTGATGGAGTCGGCCTCGCCGGTCTTCCATGTGGATAAGATCAAGGCACCTCTGTTGGTGCTGCAGGGCGCCAAGGACCCGCGCGTGAATGTGGCCGAGTCTGACCAGATCGTGGCGGCGCTGAAAAAGCGTGGCGTGGATGTGGAGTACATCGTCAAGGAGAACGAAGGGCACGGTTTTGCCAACCAGGAAAACCGCTTCGAGGCCTATGAGGCGATGGAACGTTTCTTTGGCAAGCATCTGGGCAGCTAGGCCAGGCGTAATGGGCAAGTAAGACGGCCGGCGCAAGCCGGCCGTTTTTTGTGGGAAGGACTTACGATGTATTGGCTGGAGAGTGAGCGCCTGCTGTTGCGGCGCTGGGAGTCGGCGGACCTTGATGACTTTTGCCGGCTGACCGGCGATGCCGAGGTAATGCGCTGGGTGGGCGACGGCACCACGCTGGACAGGGCTGACACGGCAGTCTGGATTGAACGGGCGAATGCCAATGTGGCGCGCTGGGGATTTGGTACCCATGCGGTATTGAAACGCGACGACAGGTCGGTGATAGGCTGGGCAGGCCTGATACATAGCGAGCAGGCGAGTGCTGCCGATAGCGCCGAGATTATCTATGCCTTGCGGCCGGACTGCTGGGGGCGGGGCTACGCCACCGAACTGGCGGCGGCCCTGCTGGCATGGGCTTGGCAGCATAGCGATCTGGTGCGCATCATGGCCACCATAGACCCTGCCAACGCGGCGTCACTGGCGTTGATGACCAAGCTGGGTTTCAGCCATGAAGGGGACGGGCTGGATGAGGATGGCCTGCCCGAGTCCCGTTTCGCCATCCACCGCCCTGCATCACTGGCCGGCTGAGCTGGTGCTGCCAGTGCTGCCGCTAGCCTTGGCGGTATCGAGGGCGGCCTTGAGTTGGGCATATTCATTGCAGCCGGGGCCGCAGAGCTGAAACAGCGTTTGCAGTTCTGCCTCGGCGCGAGCCAGGTCGCCCAGTGCGATATAGGCTTCGCCTAGGTATTCATGGGCGCCACGGTGTTTTGGGTCCAGGCTCAGGGCCAATTGGTAGTGGCGCAGCGCGTCGGGCAGCTTGCCCAGCTTGCGATAGGCATAGGCCAGCTGGTTCTGGCCGTTGGCGTCCTTGGGGGCGCGTTCAAGGTATTCCTGCAGCAAGCCTACAGCACGCTCATGCTGGCCCAGCCGATTGGCCGCCAGCGCGTCGCTGTAGTCCGGGTCGGGCTTGGCGTCATTCTCGTTGGACCAGCCGGCAGCCAGGCTGGTGGTGGCATACAGGGCACAGGCGAGCAGGGCCAGGAGGAAGGTAGGGCGCATGGATGGGTTTCCGGTGGAGAAGGTGGCGCCGGGGCGCCACCGATTATCGCAATGCCCGCAAGGGCGGGGTCTTTAGCACCCTTGCCAGCAACGGTGCGGCAGCCAGTCGCGCAGCCAGGGCGCCGCTGATCAGGCCAAAGGGCAGGAGCCACCAGCTGATGCGGGCCGGCAGTTCGAACAACTGCTGCGAGGCCCCCGCGCCTATGCCCAGCGCCGCCGCAGCTGCCAGCAAGCCGGCCAGGCCGCCCACCAGCAGCAGTTCTGCGCTGGCAGCCTGCCGGACGGTCTTGCCTGAGGCGCCCAGGGTACGCAGGATGGCGGCCTCGCGCTTGCGCTCGTCATGGGTGGCCAGGGTGGCGGCGTACAGCACCACGATCCCGGCTGCCAGGCTGAAGGCGAATACCACCTCTACCGCCGACAGCACCCTGTCGAGTACGCCGCGTACTTCGCGCAGTATCACCGAGACATCGATGACGGTGATGTTGGGGAACTGGCGCGACAGCTCGGTCGAGAAAGTACGCTGGGCATCCGGCAGGTAGAAACTGCTGACAAAGCTGGCCGGCTGGCTCTCCAGCAGGGCGCGATTGCCCACCACGAAGAAGTTGACCCGGAAGGAATCCCAATCGACCCGCCGCAGGCTGGTGACCGGGGCCTTGAAGACCTGGCCGTCTATGGTAAAGGCCAGCTCGTCGCCCAGCTTGATGCCCAGGCGCTGGGCCAGGCCTTCTTCCAGCGACCAGGCGGGGGTGTTGTCGCTCAGGGGCACGCCCGCTACCAGCCGGTTGTCGTTGCGCAGGCTGCCACCCCAGCTGAGGTTGAACTCGCGCTCGGCCAGGCGGCGGGCGCGTTCGTCGGGGTATTTGTCGGCCACCACCGGCTTGCCGGCAATGCTGTGCAGGCGGGCACGTATCATGGGGCCGAACACTGGCTCGGGCAGGCCGGCGCGCTTGAACTCGGCCAGGATGCCGGCGCGTTGCTCAGGCTGGATATTGATGGCGAAGCGATTGGGTGCATCGACCGGGACGGACTTGTCCCAGGCACTGAGCAGGTCGTTGCGCACCACCGTCAGCAGCATCAGCGCCATCAGGCCCAGCGATAGCGAGACGATCTGCGCCACGCTGAGGCCGCGTCGCCGGGCAACATTGGCAAGGCCGAAGCGCCAGCCCAGCTGGCCGGGCAGGGGCAGCTTGGGGGTGATCCAGACCAGGCACCAGGCCGCCAGGGTGGCCAGGGCTACCGTGCCGGCGAGGCCGGCCAACGCCAGACCGGCCAGGGTGGTGTCACCTGCCTGCCAGTAGATCAACCCGGCCAGCGCGGCCAGGCCCAGGCCAAAGGCCAGGGGGGCGTTCCCCGCCGGGGTGGCATCGCGCCGTAGTACCCGCAGGGGTGATACGCCCTTGAGCCTGAGCAGCGGGGGCAGACAGAAGCCGAACAGCAGCACCAGGCCGACTGCTGCGCCGGATAGCGCCGGCAAGGGGCCGGCCGGCGGCAGGGTGGTTTCGAACATGCCGGCCAGCAGGTGGGCCAGGCCGAATTGGGTCAGCCAGCCCAGGCCGATACCGGCACTGATGGACAGCACGGCCATCAGGCTGTACTGGCGCAGGAACAGGCCGATGATATTGCCTTGGGTCAGACCCATGGTATGCAGCAGGGCGACGGCATCGAGGTGGCGCTCCACATAGCGGCGGGCTGCCAGTGCAATGGCTGCGGCTGCCATGAAGACGCTGATCAGTGCAGACAGGCGCAGGAAGCGTTCCGCCCGATTGAGCGAGGTATTGATTTCAGGCCGCGCCTCGCGCACATCCTCCAGCCTTTGGCCGCGCTGCAGTCGGGGCTTGAGCCACTCACGCATGGCGGTCACCTGGTCGCGATCACCTGCCAGCAACAGTCGGTAGCGCACCCGGCTGCCAGGCTGGATCAGCCCGGTGGCGGGCAAATCGGCATCGTTGAACATGGCGCGGGGGATGAAGTTGTACAGATCCATCGCACCATCGGGCTCACGCGCCAGGATGGGGCCCAGGGTAAAGGCTTTATCGCCCAGCTTCAGCGTGTCACCAGGCTTGAGCCCCAGCGAGCTGAACAGGCGCTGGTCGGCCCAGATGGTGCCGGGAGCGGGGCCGCCGCTTACCTTGGCCTCGCTGCCTTTCTGCAGCAACCGGATATCGCCGCGCAGCGGATAGCTGGTGGAAACGGCCTTGACCGTCACCAGCTGGGCGTTGTCGGCCGTCTGCGCCATGCTGGGGAAGGTGGCGGTGGCACCCCGCATCAGCCCGCGCCGGTCTGCTTCGGCCAGGAAATCGGCGGCGATGGGTTGGTCGGCATTCAGCACCAGATCGGCGGCCAGCAGCTGGTCGGCTTCGCTTTGCAGGGCACGGCCTACCCGGTCGGTAAAGAAGCCCACGCTGCTCATGGCGGCAATGGCCACCACCAGGGCGATGGCCATGATGGTCAGTTCGCCGGCAGTCAGATCGCGCTTGAGCCAGCGCCAGGCCAGGCCCCAGCCGTTCATGGCTTGGCACCCCAGGGGGCGGGCGGCAGGGCGACCGGCTTGGTCAGGTCGAAATCCACCCGGAAGCGCCGCTCACCCCTTTGCAATTGGTAGCTGTAGTGCTGGCCGGGCAGTATCTCCACCCGCCAGGTGTTTTCGGCTGCAGCTGGTATCAGCTTGGCCGTATGGGCATCGGCCGGGAAGGACTGCAGGCTGGCCGTGCCGGCCTCGGCGGTGTCGCCACCGTACTGGGTGATGCTGTCCTCGCTGCCATCGGCATGGCGATGATCATGCTTGAGTCGCAGCCCCTGGGCAGTACGGCTGATGACCCAGGTGCGGGAGTGGTCGTCGCCGACATGGAAGGGCACCCGTATGACCTCGGGGCTGCATTCGCGCACGTGCATGGTCAGCTTCTGTTCGCGGAAGCGGGTATCGCTGGGGTTGCCCTCTACCAGCCTGCCCTCGAAGGCCTTGCCGCAGAGGCTGCTCAACTGGCGGAAGAAGGCATCGGCTGGTTTTTCCTCGGCAGCATGGGCGGGCAGGGCCAGCGCGCCAGCCAACAGGAGGGGGAAAAGGTGCAGGGAATGGGTCATGTCTCGGTCTTGTTCTGTTGTTGGGGCTGGATTGAGCGCAGGTCTGGGGCGGCCGATGCCGCTCATACCCCGTCGCGTTCTATGACCTGGCCGCCGGCCAGCCGCAGGCGGGCGCCACAGCGTGCCGCCAGGCGTTCGTCATGGGTGACCAGCACCAGGGTGGTACCGGATTCGCTATTGAGGCTGAACAGCAGATCGATGATGCGCTCGCCGGTCTGGGTATCGAGGTTGCCTGTCGGTTCATCGGCAAACAACAGCTTGGGACGGGTGACAAAGGCGCGTGCCAGGGCCACGCGCTGCTGCTCGCCACCCGAGAGTTCCTTGGGGCGGTGCTGTACGCGGCTGCCCAGGCCCACCCGCTCCAGCAGCGCCTGTGCTTCGCGGCGAGCCTCCTTGTGGCCGTTCAGCTCCAGCGGTAGCGCCACGTTGTCCAGCGCGGTCAGGGCGGGCAGCAGCTGAAAGCTCTGGAACACGAAACCCACATGCTCGGCCCTCAGCCTCGCCCGGCCGTCTTCGTCCAACTGCCCCAGCGTGTGACCAGCCAGGGTGACGCTACCCTTGGTGGGGGAGTCCAGGCCGGCCAGCAGACCCAGCAGGGTGGACTTGCCCGAGCCGGATGCGCCGACGATGGCCAGGGTGCTACCGGGTGACAGGCTGAAACTCACGTCGTCCAGTATGGTCAGGGTCTCGTGGTCGAAACCTACTTGCTTGCTGAGACCCTGGGCCGCCAGAATGGGGCTACCTGTGGTTGATGATTCACTGTGAAGGAAATCTGGCGTGGCGCGCATTGTTCTGTTCTTGGGTTTGCTGATTAGTCTGTATACACCAACTGCCTGGGCGGATGGCCCCAAAACCTTGCTGGTGTACGGCGATAGCCTGTCGGCTGGTTACGGCATCCGGCTGGAAGCGGCCTGGCCCAGCCTGCTGCAAAAGAAGCTGGGGCCAGGCTGGCGGGTGATCAATGCCAGCCAGTCGGGAGAGACCACAGCAGGTGGCCTGACCCGTTTGCCGGCAGCCCTCAAGGCCCACAAGCCCGATGTGATCCTGCTGGAGCTGGGGGCCAACGACGGCCTGCGTGGCCTGCCGGTGGCGGCTGCCCGCGCCAACCTGGTCAGCATGATCGAGCAAAGCCGGGCCAGCGGCGCACGGGTGGGTTTGATCGCCGTGCGCTTGCCACCGAACTTTGGCGGTAGTTTCACGGCAAAGTTCGATGCCATGTTTGGCGATCTGGCCAAACAATACAAGCTACCCGCACCACCCTTCCTGCTGGACGGTATCGCAGACCAGCCGGCCCAGTTCCAGGCCGATCAACTGCACCCGATTGCGGCCGCCCAGCCCAGGCTGCTGGACAATGTCTGGCCCATGGTGAGCAAGCTGGTCAAGTAACAGTCCACCCTATCCATAGGTAGTCTCCAGCAAGCTCACCTTTGTTTAGTGAGCTTTCTGGACGCTACCGTTATGATGCAGGCCATGACGTTACCTTTGACAGCTGTCTCGGCTGCCCTGCTGGCGCTGGCCTTTGCTTGGGCGGTACGCCTATGCTGGCAAAGAAAGGACGTGGTTTGCGGCGTGGGCTTCTTGCTGGCCATGTTGACCGCCACCCTGGGTTCGCTCCGCTTTGGCGGGGTTGCGGCGGTTGTTCCCGTACATGGCTTTCTGGCGGAGCTGACCAACTGGGTACTGCCTACGCTGGTGGCTTTTTCTGCGGCCCCACCGCGCGCGGCCTTGCCGGTCATATCGCTGGGATTGCTGGCTACCGTGATGGGGTGGCCAGAGCTGTTGCGTCAGGTTGTCAATAGCCTGTCCTTGCTGGTCATCCTGCTCAATGCCAGCCGGGGTGGCTGGTTGAGCTGGTTGCCAGCGCTGGTCGGTATCACCGGCATGGCAATGGCGGGTTTTGGCATCGGCACCAAGGGCGCCTGGGCGGGGGTACCCCGTTTGTTTTTTTATCATCTGCTGCTGATGCTGGCGGTGCTGTGTCTCTCTTATGGCTTGCACAAGCAGGCGGAGCATGTCGAGCCAGTCAGGCCCTGAGGGATTTCTGGCAGTACATCAAAGCGCGCTAGAATGCGCCCGCACATCCCGCTGCAAGGCAGCGACACCACAGGGCGCTGGTTAGCAGAGCCTTGCCGAGGACCAATACGATGAATACCGCAGATTACCTCGCGCGCGCAGGACTGGCCGCAGCCCTGGATGCCGATGCAGTCAGCAACCATCTGGCCGCTTATGGCGAGATTGCCGAGAACAGCCAGGCACCGGCGGACGTCGCGTCGCTGTATGCCTACCGTGTGCCAGAACTGGGTGAGAACGGTGCCTGCTCCTTGCCCGATCAACTGGCTGAAGCCCCCTATGATCTGGCGGCAACGCTGGGCGGAGTGCGTGCGGACACTACCGTGCAACTGGCAGCGCTCAAGGAACTGGTAGACCGTATCGTGGCCGAGACCGCCTGTGGCTGGCTGGGCGTGTACCAGGCGCGCGAGGTGGCTGGCGGCCGGGCCTTGGTCAAGTTGGCCTATGCCGGCAAGCCCAGCCGGGCCGAATTCCCACTGACGGCTGAGTTTGCCTTGCACTCCAACAACAGCGCAGTGGGTTTGTCGGGGCAGGGGCGCATCATAGATAACGTAGCCAGCTATGTGGCCGAGGGCGGGGCGTATTACACCTGCGATGCCGAGGTGCAGAGTGAAGCCTGCCTGCCGCTGTTTGATGAAGCCGGCGTGATCGTGGGCATTGTTGACGCAGAAGACGCCCGCCGCGATTTTTTCCAGGGCGAGATACTGGCCAGGCTGGTGGCCCTATGCTTGCTGGCGCCAAACTGCCTGCCGGATTGACCCGGGGTAGTTTGACAGGGCGTTCGTAGCGCTGGCCGCCTAGGCTGCAGCCCGGGGCGGCCAAACCTACACCTTAGCCGAGCTGGCTGCTTGGCGGTACGCGAGCGCATTGGCGTTTTGGACGAACTTGGCTATACCGAGCTGACAACTAACCTTGCCTGCGGCGATGGAATTCGCCCGCAGTGCATGCCGTCAGCCAGGAGAGGAAAGGCCATGCCCACGCCACAAGAGATTACCCAGTCGTTGAACGCCCACCAGAACGATTTCTCTCAGGCGCAGTGGCAGGGCTTGCAGCAGGTGCGCAGCCTGTTTGCCTTTGGCGCTCGCCGCCATCGCAACCCCATGATGCGCAACGAAGATGTGCTGCATGGCGGCCATATGGTGGTACAGGACAACGGTGCGCTAAACCAGTCGCTGCAGCAGACCGAGGCAAATAGCGGCTGGACTGGCTCGCGCCGTCCGCGCGATTGGACCAGTCTGCCCAGCTCGCATTACCCCAATCACGATGCGGCACAGACCGAGTTGCAGATGCCGTTCAACCAACGGAATTTCGGCACCATACTGCACGGCACCACGCCGCAGGGCCATAGCTGGGTGCAGATGGAAGCGCACTCTGGTGTCACCTCGGTTAACGGCGGAAGGCTCAGAGCCCTGACTGACTACGCCTTGCACGCTACCGATTATCAGCAATACCGCCAGCACAACCAGAATATCGGCCCTATGGGCATGTCACGTTTCACCGAGGCCCGCCCGCTGACCATTACGGCAGGGCAGCTGGACATGCGTCGGCGCATACAGGCGTTTGAACCCCTTTTCGCCGGGCGCAACCAGCGGGTAGACGAGCTGGCGCGGATGCGGGGGCGGCGCGATAACCTCAACCAGGGCATACGGGCTCGTCTTTAGCCTGGCGGGGCGACGGCGCCAAACGCCCTGCGTTGTTCGGCGAATATCAGTCCTTGCCATGGAGAAGCCCGCGTATGCGGGCTTTTTCCTTTGTTAAATCAATGAATAGCAGAAAACCCTTATGTTTCTGTCGGGTGAATCCGCTGATACTGCGATCCGCGCCCGGCGCCATGGCTGGGTTTTTCGTCCGTCGCAAAGTCGGGTTTGAGCTGCCGCCGGGGCGAACTGCATGCCGCAGAACCGATCATGAGCCGCAGCGTCCGCCAGACGACAGGGGTAGTACTGATGAAGTTATCGTATCGCATGAGCGCCGTCATCGGCGCCGTTTGCAGTCTGCTGGTGGTGATCGGGGTGATCGCCGTGGTGGGCTTTCAGAACAACCAGGCGGGTCTGGTCCGATTTGTGGAGCGTGACCAGGCTGAACTGCAAACACTGACCCGGCTGTATGTGCTGGCGCAGGGCAGCAGTGTGTCCTTGCGCAGCCTGTATGCCGACCCCACTAATGAACAGGCTCTGGCCGAACTCAATGCGGCGCCCGAGCGGATAGCAGCCGTGGTGGCTTCGGCCAATACGCTGCTGGCCGGCGATGCCGATGACCTGAAGCGTCTGGCGCGCTTTGCCGAATTGCGCAAGCTGCAGCAGCAATACCAGTTCGAGGCGCGTGAGCTGGTGCTGGGCGGCGATCTCGATGCGGCGCGAGACAAGATCATTCAGTTCGAGAGCATGCTGGCGTGGGAGCCCATGCAGGCCTTGCTAGAAGACTGGCTCAAGGCGACCCATGGGCAGGTTCAGGCCGCCAAGGCCGAGGCTGCAGCGGCCAGCCAGCGCATCATAGGCGTGGTGGTTGGGGTGGCGCTGGGTGCGCTGGTGCTGGCGGTGCTGCTGGGGGTCTGGCTGGTGCGCTCGGTCATGCGCCAGATAGGCGGCGAGCCTGACATGGCACGGACGGTGATGCGGCGATTGGCGGAGGGGGACCTGGCCCAGGCCGTGGCCGTGCGGGCCGGTGACAGCGACAGCCTGCTGGCCAGCGTTGAAGCCATGCGGCAGGGTCTGGCCGGGAATGTGCAGGCATTGCGTGCCCTGGCCGAGCAGGTCAGCAGCGAAGCCAGCCAGGTGAGCGGGGGCACCCGGCGCATCTCTGGCAGCGCCCGCCAGCAAAGCGATTCGGCTGCTGCTATGGCGGCGGCCATCGAGCAGTTGAGCGTCAGTGTCAATCATCTGGCCGACAATGCCCGAGTGGCCCACAGCTTGACCGAGCAGGCAGGCCAGGGGGCAGAGACGGGTAGCGTCACCATACAAAAAGTGGGTGCCGAGATAGACCGGGTGGCGAAGTCGATTGCGCAGTCTGCAGGCACCATCAATGCCTTGGGTGCCGAAACCGAGCGCATATCCTCCATCGTTGCGGTGATACGCGACATTGCCGACCAGACCAATCTGTTGGCGCTGAATGCTGCCATCGAGGCTGCCCGCGCTGGCGATACCGGGCGGGGCTTTGCCGTGGTGGCAGACGAGGTGCGCAAGCTGGCCGAACGTACCAGCCAGGCCACTGCCCAGATAGGCGGCATGATAGCGGCCACCCAGGCATCGGCCGTTGAAGCCGTGCGCGACATGGAGGCGGCAGTAGGCCAGGTGGCGGTGGGGGTAAGCGGTGCACGCAGCGCCGATGCCGCCATGCGGGCGATACAGGCAGGTAGCCACGAATTGGTGGGGGTGACCAACGAGATATCGCTGGCACTGAAGGAACAATCGTCGGCCAGCCAGGAGATTGCCCAGAACGTGGAGCGCATCGTGCAGATGGCGGCCAGCACCACGGACGAAGCTGAGCAGGGCGCCGCTGCAGCGGGCCGCCTGGCCGAGGTGGCCCAGGCACTGCAGGCCAGCGTGGCGCACTTCCGCCTGTAAACTTGGTGGTCATGGGCCTGGGCGGCGCCGGATCGCTTCAGCCGGTATCGCCTACCGGCTCACGCTTGATGTTCGGTGGTGGCGAGGTCGTATAGCCTGTCCCTGTCAAACCTGGCCATGGCATCGCCGTGCTTGTCGAAGCCCAGGGTACGATAGAAGCCCTGCACGTCCTGGTCGGCAATCAGCATGACACGGTACACCGGCAGGCGGTCCAGCAGCGATTGCATCAGCCGCTGGCCCAGACCACGGCCCTGGTAGTCGGGATGGACGGCGACATCATAAATAAAGCCGTGGTATTCGCCGTCGGTAAGTGCTCGGCTGGCGCCAACCAGATGCCCGCCAGCATAGGCCAGGCAAACCAGCTGGCTGTTGAGAAATGCCCGCCGTATCTTGTCGCCCTTGCGCCCACCCAGGCCGGCGGCGGCAAACAGGGCCTCCAGCTCAGCAGTGCCGAGCTGGTCGCAGTGGTCGCGCAATTGGATATCCATTCAACCTTCCCTGGTGTTCAAAAGCGCATGCCCAGCCAGATGACGGCCGAGGTCGCGCCAGCGACCAACGGGTCCAGCAGACGGGGCCAGAACTGACCTGGCTTGAGCTGGGCTGCCGCATCATCGTGATGGGCTTGTTCGTCGGCCAGGATCGCTTCTATGGTCTCTGTGGCGGCGCTATCCCGCCCTTGCAGCGTCTGTAGCTGCTGTTGCAGATGCACCAGAACGACCCGCTCCACGGCTACCGTGGTGGCGGTAATAGCCTGCACGCCCAGCAAGCCAGTGCAGATGCCCAGGAAGTAGCCACCCATCGCGCATAGCCAGTAACTGCGGCAGCGAGGCACTGCGCGCCTGGCCAGCTCAGCCGCAAAAATGGCGCGATGCCGGGTTTCATGTGCCTGCTTGTCTGCCAGTCCGGCACAGGCTGCCGGCGCAGTAAAACGGGCCAGCAAACGCTGGCCCGCATAGATATGGACTGCACCGTGCTCGCCAGCGTGGTTGACCTTGAGTATCCGGTCACCCAGCGTCAAGCGCATCAGCGTTGCTTGCTGCTGGTGTACCACAGGGCGGCACCGGCCAATATCATGGGCAGGCTCAGCCACTGGCCCATGCTGAAACCGAAGGTAAGGATGCCCAGGAAGTCATCGGGTTCGCGGGCGAATTCGGCAACAAAGCGGCAGAGACCATAGCCCAGCAGGAAGACGGCCGACACCTGGCCGGTACGGCGTGGCTTGCCGGAGAAGACCCACAGCACGACGAACAGCAGCAAGCCTTCCAGCACAAACTGGTAGAGTTGGGAGGCGTGGCGGGGCAGTGCACCGTAGGCCTGCAGCATGGCATTGTAGGCCGGGTTGAATTGGGCAGCCTTGAGATCGGCCTGCTGGGCGGTGGGGAACAGCATGGCCCAAGGCGCATCAGGGCTGGTGACGCGGCCCCACAGCTCGCCATTGATGAAATTGCCCAGGCGGCCTGCGGCCAAGCCCAGCGGCACCAGCGGGGCGATGAAGTCAGTCACTTCAAAGAAGCTGCGGCCGGTCTTGCGGCCGAACAGCCACATGGCGACCAGCACGCCCAGGAAGCCGCCATGGAAGGCCATGCCGCCCTCCCATATCTTCAGCACATCGAGTGGGTTGGCCAGGTAGAAGGCGGGCTTGTAGAACAGCACATAACCGAGCCGACCACCCAGTATCACGCCCAGCACACCGTAGAACAGCAGGTCGTCCAGCTGTGTGGTGGTCCAGCCGCTATGTGGGTTGCGCTTGATGCGGCGGTGCCCCAGCCACAGGAAGAACACAAAACCAACCAGGTACATAAGCCCGTACCAGCGTATGGAAAGGGGGCCGAGATGAATGGCGACCGCGTCGATTTGCGGATGAGTCAGCATGGTGCGCTCAGTTATGCGGGAAAGGCCGGCATTATAGCCGGCATGTCTGCATGATACTTGCCAGCCCGCTTGGTTCCCTGCCACGGCTTGCCGGCAGGGGTTTTGCCTGGGCGGTAACCGTATGGCCTGGGCAGCGCTGCTTGGCCCCCAGTAGTGGCGGGCGCATTGCTGCTGCGGGGGGCTTGCGCGTGCGTAATTTCTTCTTGCATATCAGTCATATGCTGCACCGAGGCAATCCGCCGGCACCGTGCCGTGCCGGGTGCGCACGGCTGCTGCAGGCGCCCCTTTTACCCCTCTTTCAGGCTACAATCATCCGCCTGAGACCTGAAACGTAGCGCCCGCCATCGCCGGCGCAGGGTCGCGCCCTGCAGGCCCACCACCCGCTTCCCCGCGCCCCCGTTTCCACCCGTACCACCGGGCTGTCGATCCGTTCCCATTGATGAGGCGCGCCTGACCGTGCCAAGGATTTAGCAGCATGCCCACTTATCGTTCCCGTACCACCACTCACGGCCGCAACATGGCCGGCGCGCGCGCCCTGTGGCGAGCCACCGGCATGAAGGATGGCGATTTCGACAAGCCCATCATTGCCATTTCCAACAGCTTTACCCAGTTTGTACCCGGCCATGTGCACCTGCAGAACCTGGGGCAACTGGTAGCCCGCGAGATAGAGCGGGCAGGCGGGGTGGCCAAGGAGTTCAATACCATCGCCGTGGATGACGGCATCGCCATGGGCCACGGCGGCATGCTGTATTCCTTGCCCAGCCGCGAGCTAATCGCCGACTCGGTGGAGTACATGGTCAACGCACACTGTGCCGATGCGCTGGTGTGCATTTCCAACTGCGACAAGATCACGCCCGGCATGCTGATGGCCGCCTTGCGCCTGAATATTCCGGTGGTGTTCGTCTCGGGCGGGCCGATGGAGGCCGGCAAGGTCAACTGGCGTGGCAGTGAACGCAAGCTGGATCTGGTGGACGCCATGGTGGAAGCCGCCAATGACCAGGTCAGTGATGAGCAGGTTGATGCGGTTGAGCGTAGCGCCTGCCCTACCTGCGGCTCGTGTTCCGGCATGTTTACCGCCAATTCCATGAACTGCCTGACCGAGGCGCTGGGTTTGTCCTTGCCTGGCAATGGTTCCACCCTGGCGACCCACGCCGATCGCAAGGAGCTGTTCCTCAAGGCCGGCCGGCTGATCGTGGAACTGGCCAAGCGCTACTACGAAGGCGACGACGCCAGCGTGCTGCCGCGCAATATTGCCACCTACGCGGCGTTTGAGAATGCCATGAGCCTGGACGTGGCCATGGGCGGCTCCACCAATACCGTGCTGCATCTGCTGGCTGCCGCTAGCGAAGCCGGGGTGGACTTCAAGATGGCCGACATAGACCGGATTTCGCGCCGGGTGCCCTGTCTGGCCAAGGTGGCACCGGCTACCCAGAAATACCATATGGAAGATGTGCACCGTGCCGGTGGCGTGGTAGCCATCCTGGCCGAGCTGGATAGGGCCGGACTGATCAACCGCGAGGTGCCCACCGTGCATGCGCCCACCATGGCGGCTGCGCTGCAAGCCTGGGACGTAATGCAGCAGCCCGCCGATTCCGACGTGCACCGTTTCTACCGCGCAGCGCCCGGTGGCGTGCCGACCACCATCGCCTTCTCGCAATCGATGCGCTACCCGGAGCTGGACCTGGACCGTGAGGGCGGCTGCATACGCTCCCGCCAGCATGCCTATTCGCAGGATGGCGGCCTGGCCGTGCTGTACGGCAATATCGCCGAACGCGGCTGCATCGTGAAGACGGCCGGGGTAGACGACAGCATCCTCAAGTTTACCGGCAGGGTGCGTATCTTCGAGAGCCAGGATGCCGCCGTGGCGGCCATCCTGGCCGATAGCATCGTGGCGGGCGACCTGGTGCTGATACGTTACGAAGGCCCCAAGGGCGGCCCTGGCATGCAGGAGATGCTCTACCCCACCAGCTACCTGAAATCCAAGGGGCTGGGCAAGGACTGCGCGCTGCTGACCGATGGTCGCTTTTCGGGCGGCACATCGGGTCTGAGCATAGGCCATGTGTCTCCCGAAGCGGCCGAGGGTGGGGTGATAGGCCTTGCTGAGGAAGGCGATACCATAGAGATCGATATCCCCAATCGCCGCATCCATCTGGCGGTGGCTGACGAGGAGCTGGCGCGGCGCCGGGTGGCGATGGAGGCCCGCGGCGTACAGGCCTGGAAGCCGGTGAACCGCGACCGCCTGGTCAGTGCGGCACTGCGGGCCTATGCCGCCATGACCACCAGTGCCGATACCGGTGCAGTGCGTGATGTAAGCCAGATAGAACGCAGGTAGACCGCCCCCCGAACCGCCAAGGAGTTGACCATGCAGATTGCGAACCTGCCTTTTTGTACAACGGATTGGTCGCAGCTTGCCGTGACTGAACACCCTGGCGTGACCGGGATGGCTACCTGGCGTACCCAGCAGTTTGGCGAGGTGCGGCTGCGCATGGTGGAGTACAGCCCTGGCTACCTGGCCGACCATTGGTGCGAGAAGGGGCATTTCCTGCTCTGCCTGGAGGGCGCTCTGCATACCGAGCTGAAGGATGGCCGGCAGTTTCTGCTGCGTGCAGGGATGAGCTACCAGGTGGCCGATGGCGCGGAGCCCCACCGCTCCAGCACGCCTGTCGGGGCCAAGTTGTTTATCGTGGATTGATGGGCAGGATGGCAAACAATCCGCAGCATGCGGCTTTCTATGCGGTGATTGCCGGCATACCCGAGGGCTGGGTGATGAGCTATGGCGCGGTGGCCAAGCGTGCCGGCCTGCCACGCCATGCCCGCCATGTTGGCATGGCGCTCAAGCAGGTACCGGCTGGCTTGGACCTGCCCTGGTGGCGGGTGGTGAACGGTGAGGGCAGGATCAGCCCGCGTGGGCTGGATGGCTCGGACGACCTGCAGCGGGTGATGCTGCAGGGCGAGGGCGTTGCCTTTGCCGCAAACGGCCGGATAGACCTGAAACGTTTTGGCTGGGGCGGATAGCCCGGCCCCTTTGCCTGCCTGGCCCGCTTCAATCGAACTGGGCAACTTCGCCATACCGCCTTAACTCGTACTGCTTGAAGGCCTCGCGCAGCTGCTCCTTCAGCTCTTGTGGCTGCCAGGGCTTGGTGATGAAGCGGAAGATGGCGCCTTCGTTGATGGCCTTCAGGATGGAGTCCACGTCGGTGTAGCTGCTCATGGCGATGCGTACCGTATCGGGATGCAGGGTTTTCACCTGGCGCAGGAAATCGGCACCGCTGATGCCGGGTTGGCGCTGGTCGGCCAGCACCACGCCTACCTGGTTGATGGCCAGGATCTTGAAGGCATCGGCAGGGCAGTCCACGTTCAGTATGTGGTAGCCCTCGCGGTGCAGGTCGCGCAGCAGATAGGTGTGTATGGCGGGTGTGCTGTCCACCACCAGCAAGGTGCGCTGATTGCGTTTGATGCTGATGGCGGGCAGTGACAGCACACCGTCATCTGCCAGCAACTGCACGCAACTGCTGGCGGGCAAGGGGGGCGAATAATAGTAGCCCTGTATCTGGCTGCAGCCAGCCTGCAGCAGAAATCCCAGCTGCTCTGCCGTCTCGACGCCCTCGGCAATGACGGCGATGCCCAGCGAATGCGCCATGCTGATGATGGCGCGGGTGACGGAGGCGTTTTCCAGGTTGAGGTGGACATCCTCGACAAAGCTGCGATCTATCTTGAGCTGGTCGAATGGATACTTGCGCAGATAGCTGAGGGCCGAGTAACCGGTGCCGAAATCATCGATGGACCACTTGAGCCCCACCGCCTTGAGATCGTTCATGATGCGCTGCGCCGTGTCCACGTTCTTCATCAGCAGGCCTTCGGTGACCTCCAGCTTGAAGCGGGCGGCCGGTACCTGGTGGCGGTTGAGCGTGTCGCTGATGTAGGCGACGATATCGTGCTCCTGCAGGCTGTAGGTGGAGATGTTGATGGCCACCTCGCCAGGGTCGTAACCCGCTGCCAGCCAGGCGGCCACCTGCTGGAACACACAGTTGATCACATAGCGATCCACATCGCGTATCAGGCCGGACTCCTCGGCCACCGGGATGAAGTCCAGCGGAGAGATAATGCGGCCATCGGCCATGCGCCAGCGTATCAGCGCCTCGAAACCGCACAGTGCGCCAGCCCGCAGATCAAGCTGTGGCTGGTAGAACATCTCCAGTTCGCCATGGCTGATGGCATGGCGCAGATCACGCTCCAGTGCCACACGCTTCTGCACGGTGTCGTTCATGGTCAGCTCGAACCGGCTGATCTGGCTCTTGCCCTGTTCTTTGGCCTTGTACATGGCGGTATCGGCATTGCGCAGCAACTCGTCCACATCGCTGCCATCGGAGGGGTAGAAGCAATAGCCCATGCTGCTGGAGACATAGAGCTCCACCTCATTGGCCAGCTTGATGGGTAGGGCCAGTTGAGCGCTCATGCGCTTGAGGGTGACTTCCACCTCGTGATCGCTGCGGGTTTCGGGCAGCAGCAGCACGAACTCATCACCCCCCAGGCGGGCCACCGTATCGTACTCACGTACGCAGTCATTTATCCGTTTGGCGACTTCCACCAGCAACTGATCGCCTACTGAATGCCCCAGGCTGTCGTTGACGTACTTGAAGTTGTCCAGGTCCATGAAGGCCAGGGCGAAGCGCGCGTTGTGGCGGTTCGCCTGGACGATGGCCTGGCGTATGCGGTCCATCAGCAGGTTGCGGTTGGGCAGCGTGGTGAGGGTGTCGAAATTAGCCTGGTGCTCCAGCTCATCCTGGTAGCGTTTGGCATCGGTGACATCGTTGAGCACCCCCACGTAGTGGCTGATATTGCCCTGGCTATCGAAGGTGGGCGCCACCCGCAGCTCGTTCCAGAACATGGTGCCGTCCCTGCGGTAGTTGCGCAGCAGCGCCTTGCCCTCGGTACCTTGCAGTAGTGCCAGTCGTATGGCCGAGAGTGCCACCTGATCATTGTCCTCACCCTGCAGGAAACGACAGTTGCGGCCCATCACTGCCTCGCGCTTGTAACCGGTAATCCGCTCAAAGGCCTGGTTGACGTAGATGATGGGATTGTGAGCCTGCCGGTTGTCGGTAATGACGACCGCGTTGACGCTGGATTCAATGGCGCGGTCGCGTACCCGCAGCTCCAGGTCTATCACCTGCTGAGCGGTGATGTCCTGCTGCACCACGATGGCGCCCTGGATACGGTTACGTTCATCGGTCAGGGGCACTGCCGAATTGAGCAGGGTGCGCTTGACGCCATCCAGAGCCTGCACGTCTATGGGTTCGTTGAGCATCAGCTCACCGACAGCCAGCACCCGCGCCAGCGTCTGGCGTATGCGCTGCACGGCGGGGTCTTCGTTTTCGGGCGGCACTTGCGGTGCGTGGGAGAAGGGGGCGGCACCGCTCCAGATGCGTATGGCCTCGGGATTGTGCAAGAGCACGCTGCCTAGCCTGTCGGTGACCCAGACGCCAATGGGCAGGGTTTCCAGTACCTTGAGCATCAATGCTTCGCTGTGCCGCAGGGCGATCTCGGCCCGTTCGCGTTCGGCCATCTCTACCCGCAGTGCGCTGGTGCGCTCCTGCACCAGGCTTTCCAGCCGCTCGAACACCCGCGCTCGGGTCAGGGCGATGGCCAGTTGCTGGCCTACTGCCGTCAGGGTGTTGAGTTCGGGCTCCGGCCAGTCCTCACCGTCGTCGCGCACCACATTGAGTATGCCCACCAGTTCATGGCCCAGCATCAGCGGGGCGCAGGCATGCCGTCGGGCATGGGCCAACACACCGCAGTTACCCACATTGAAGGCCGTCAACTGGCCATCATGCTGCAGGGCATGCTGGCAGGGGCAATCCTGGCTGGCCGCAGCGTTGATGCGGTCTATGTCCACCGGGCCGCTGGCGCCGGCAAAGCGCAGCGTACCCTCCTGGTTATCTGCCAGCAGCAGCCAGGCACCCTGGCTATGCGGAAAACAGCTGACCGACAGCAGCGAGGCATCGATCAACTGTTGCTCGGTCTGTGGGGTGCTGAGGCCGGAGGAAAAGCGGAACAGGCTGTCCAGCAGGCTGTGCGACTCGGACAGCTCCACATGCTTGGCCTGCAACTGGCTGTTGAGCCTGACACCCTGCTCATAGGTCGAAATCAGCAGATCCAGTATCTGCTGGCGTGCCGCCGTGATGAAATGGCGCTCGCCCTCCAGTACTACTTCCACCCCCATGGATACCCTGTCCTGGCCGCGCAGCTCATTGTTGGCCAGCAGGTAGCGCAGGCGTGACACCAGGTATTTCTCGTCGTAAGGCTTGAGGATGAAATTGTCGGCCCCGCAGGCCAGGCCATGAACCACGTCACGTGGGTCGGACAGGGTGGTGACCAGAATGATGGGGATATGGCTGGTCTCGGGATTGGCCTTGAGGCGGCGACACAGCTCGTAGCCATCCATCATGGGCATGACCACGTCGCTGATGATGATGTCCGGTACCCGCTCGCTGACCTTGCCTAGCGCCTTTACACCATTGTTGGACACGCGAGGCATGCAACCGTGGCCCTCCAGCAGGGCGCACAACTGCTCGGCCTGGGTGGGGCTGTCCTCAACGATCAAGATATCGATTCCACGCAGCATGTTGGCTGCCCTCCTGTGATGTCGAGCTGCTGACAAAAAACGCCAGCAAGGTAGTGCAAACATGGCGTAGTGCCTGCACTGCCTGCTGTGTGCACCGCATGCACGCGCTGGTTGTGCTTGCCATCGCGCATGCGGTGCCGGGTTTTGTTGGCCGCTCTTATTAATTCGCTGTCTTGTGACAGTCGGTTTGTTGCATCAAGTGATTCAGTATGGCGGCCATGCCGCCGGGTGTTTCTACATAGCAGGCAGCATGCTGGTTGATGGCGGCCTTGGGCATGCCGTCGACTACCGCCGAGGTGGGGCTTTGTACTAGGGTCAGCGCACCCAATGCCTTGAGCCGGGATAGACCTTCCACGCCATCGCGGCCCATGCCAGACAGCAGCACGGCAATGGCGTGCCCCCGCATCTGACTGGCAGTGCTGTCGAACAGCTCGTCTATGGCCGGGCGGATAAAGGGTTGTCGTGCGCTCTGGTCGAGTGACAGCTGCAAGCAGGCATCCACCCGTAAATGCTGGTCGTCCGGTGCCACATAGATGTGGCCGGGCTGCGCCACCTGTCCATGGCTGGCCAATTGCACCGGCATGGTGGTCTGGCTTGCCAGCCATTCGCAGTAGTTGCCGGCAAAGCCTGGCGAGATGTGCTGCACCAGCAGGATGGGCCAGGGGCAGGCTGGGTTCAGCCGGTTTAGCAGGATCTTGATGGCCGGTGGACCGCCCGCCGAGGCGCCCAGGACCAGGACGCGAAAGGGCCGATGCAGCCAGTGCTGCAGGGAGAGCAGGGTCGAGGCCTGGGCTTCGGCGGAAGGGGAGGGTTGCCGCACCGCGGTATGGGCGAGATATTGCAGGCTGCTGCTCAGTACCTCGGCACGTTGCTGGAAGTGTGGGTCGGTAGGGCTGATGGGTTTTTCCAGCACCATGAGCGCGCCGGCCTCCAGTGCTTGCATGGCAGTCTGCGCACCGGGGAGGTTGATGCCACTGGTCACGATGACGATGGGCAGTGGATGTTGCTGCATGATGCGGCGGGTGGTTTCGAAGCCGTCCAGGCCCGGCATATGGACGTCCATGGTGATCAGGTCAGGTTGCAATGCTGACAACTGATCCAGCGCGGCCTGGCCATGCTCGGCTTCGCTGACGCGAAACCCGACCTGCTCCAGTATAGAGCGCAGCAGCAGTCGGCTTACACTGGAGTCGTCTACGAGCAGTACATGCATGTGAGGCTCCCTATAGCAGGCGGTTGACGGCAGCCAGCACGGTGTCGGTTTCCAGCCCACCCTTGACCAGATAGGCATTGGCACCCACTTCCAGCCCCCTGGCCTTGTCCTCTGCCGTGTGCAATGCCGTGACCAGCACCACGGGCAGCTTAGCCAGGTTGGGGTCGGCGCGCAGTCTGGCGGTCAAGGTGAAGCCATCCATCCGTGGCATCTCGATATCCGAGACCAGCAGGTCGAATGGGTGCTGCCGCAGGGTATTCCAGGCTTCCAGTCCATCGTTGGCGGTCTGTACGGCGTAACCTGCCGTCTCCAGCAAGGCCCGTAGCAGCCCCCGCGAGGTAAACGAATCATCGACCACCAGGATACGTGCCTGCCGCCGTGGTTGTTCCTCCCGGGGCCGTGCCTGCCAGGGGCCTTGTGCCTGTAGGCAACTACGGTATAGATCCTGCGGATGCAGCACAGGGACCAGACTGCCGTCGCCCAGCACCGTGGCGCCGAGCAGATTGCGGACTCGGCGCAATTGCCGTCCCAGTGGCTTTAGGGTGATTTCCTGGTCACCCAGGAGTTCGTCCACAAGTAGGGCGATCTGTTGCTCGGCGCTGCCCAGCAACAACAGGTTCAGCGTGACGGGTTCCCCGTCTGTAGCGGCCAGGGCCAGCACCTGGGCCAAGGGGCGCAGCGGCAGGCTGAGGCCGTCCAGTATCACGCTGTTGCCACTTTCCTGCCGGTGCAAGGCGGTCAGCGGCAGGCGCAAGGCGCGGCCAATGGCATGTGCCGGGATGGCAAAACGCTGCTCGCCTAGGCGTACCAACATGACTCGGAAGGTAGAGCGGCTCAAAGGCAGTTGCAGCACAAACCGGCAGCCCTGTCCTGGCGTACTGTCGACCGAAATGCTGCCGCCCAGTTGTTCCAGCGCCTCACGCACGATGGCCAGGCCTTCCCCCCGCCCCGACAGGGTGGTCAGCAATGGGCTGGTCGAAATGCCGGATTCGAACACCAGCGGCAGCAGTTGGGCGTCTGGCAGGGGCGGGCTGCCACTGGGCAGCAGGCCGGTTTCCTCGGCTTTCTGCTGTAGCTTGTGCCTGTCTATACCCTTGCCGTCATCGGTCAATGTCAGGCTGAAATGGCTGGCCGAGGTTTGGTGCAGCAGTATCTGCAGCCGACCGAGGGCAGGCTTGCCATTGGCCGTGCGTACAGCCGGGGGCTCTATGCCGTGGTCCAGTGCATTGCGCAGCAAGTGCATCAGAGGTGTGCGCAGGGCATCCAGGATGCGCTTGTCTACCTGCAGGCTGGTTTGGGGCAGCAGCAATTCGGCCTGCTTGCCGGTTTGTACTGCCAGCTCGCCCACCATCGCGGGAAGTTCGTCGAGCATGCTGCGGCAGGGTAGGAGCAGCAGTTCGTCCACGGTACGGGTATAGGCTTCACTCAGACTACCCACGTCACGATCCAGCGCCTGGCTGGACTGCCGCAGGCCATGGCTTTCCACCTGCATGGTCGCCAAGAGGTCCAGGCTCCAGTCCTGCCACTCCAGCAGGCTGCGCAAAGTCTCCAGGTCGGGCATCTGGCCTTGCGCCAGCAGGCTGCGCAAACGGCTTAGCAGGCCCTCGTGGCGCAGCCGCCGTTGCCACAGGCGCTGGAAGTCGGCCTGCAGGGCGTGGCTGCGTCTGTGCAGGTTATGCGCTGTCATCCGGTGCTGGCGCAGGGCCTCGCCGTAGTAGGCCAGTTGTTCACCCTGCTCGGCCCGTATCCGTAGTGTCTGCCCGCGCCAGGTGGCGGGCCGCTCTGCAGGTGTGGCCGCCGGCGCAGGGGGCGAGGGGGGCGTGGCTTCGACGGCAGCCACTGTTGGTGTCGCCACGCTGGGTGCGGTAGAGGCACGGTGCTGGGAGGCGGTTGTTTGCGCCAGCAGGTCCATCGCTTGCCTGAACTGTCCGGCCGTCAGTACCTCGCCGGCATGGCTGCGCTTGAGAAACTGCAGCGCCGCCAGAAAGGCGCCGGCCATGCTGGGCAGAAAGGCCCGCTTGCCCTGGCGTATCTCCTGCAATACGGCCTCCCAGGCATGGCAGATCTGTTCCGGTTCGTGCAGGCCTACTGCACGGGTGGCGCCCTTGAGACTGTGTACTTCACGGAATACCGCCTCCAGCGAATCGGGTTCGGGGGCATCGGCCTGCCAACGCAGCAGCTCGCTCTCCAGTATGGCAAGCCGTTCGGCAGCTTCTTCCTGGAAGCTGGCCATCAGCCTTTGCATCAGTGCTGCGCGGTCTATCGGCATGCGTTTGCGGGCTTAGCTAGTTTGCCGGGCAGGCAGCTTGAACTGGCCGGCCAGCAGCTTGAGCCTGCCGCCCAAGCCGTGCAGATCGCGGGCGGATTGGTCCACCTGCCGGGCACCAGCGGCATTGTCCTGGCTGGCCTGGCGCAGGCTGACCACGGCGGCCACCACCTGATCCATGCCGGCCAGTTGCTGCTGACTGGCGCTGGCTATCTGCTGCGCCATATCGCTGGACTGCTCTATGCTCTCAGCCAGGTTGCGCATGGCTTCGTCGCTGACACGGGTACGCTCGAAACCCTGGTCTACCGCCTTGCTGCCTTGCTCGGCGGCCATGGCGGTACGGGTCATGGCCCGTTGTATGTCACCCAGTATGGTGCGCACCTGTGCCGTGGCCTGTTTCGATTGCTCGGCCAGGGCCTTGACCTCCAGCGCCACCACAGCAAAGCCCTTGCCGGCATCACCGGCCTTGCCAGCCTCGATCGAGGCATTTACACCCAGCAGGTTGGACTGCTCGGCCAGCTCGTTGACGCTGGCGACGATCTCGCTGATGGCCTGGCTTTGCTCGCCCAGGCGCAAGATACCCTCGGCCATGGCGTGCATCTGGTCGCGGACCTGACCTATGCTGCTGAGGGTCTGCGCTACGGCCTCGCGGCCGGCCTGGGCAATCCGGCGATTGTGCTCGGCGGCCTGGTTGACCTCGGAGGCACGGCGATGGGCCAGGTGGGCAGTCTGCTTGACCTCTTCTATGGTGGTGGCGATCTCGGTGATGGAGGTGGCGCTCTCCTGCGCGCCCCCGGCAACCTGGCCGGCTGTGGCCAGTATCTCTTCGCTGGCGCTGGCGATGACGACGATGCCTTCGCGCATCTCCTCGGTCAAGCGGCTCAGGCTGTCCACCATGCGGACGAAGGAGCGCCCCAGTAGATCCTGTTCCGATTTCGGTACCAGGGTGGTGCTGAGGTCGCCCTGTGCCAGGCGTTCTGCCTGTTGGGTCAGTGATTTGAGATACTGGCCCATGTCGGCAAAGGCTTGGCTCAGTTCTCCGACTTCATCGCTGCGCCCGGTGTAATCCATTTCGTGCGGGATATCGCCCACGCTGATACGGCGGGCATAGCTGGTCAGCACCTGCAGGGGCCGCGCTATGCTCTGGCTGAGCGACAGGGTCAGCGCGATGACCAGCAGGATCAGCCCGCCGCCCAGCCAGATCACCCGCTCCAGCTGCTGGCTGATGAGATGATCGTTGGCTTGCTCAAGCTGGCGTACGCGCTGTGCGACCAGTTGATCCAGCTGCCCTGCCAGGTCGCGCAAGCGCAGCACCCTGGCGCGTTGCTCGCCGGTGGCGATCTGCCGAGCTTCCTCGTACTTACCTGCTGCCAGCAAGGGAACGATCTGCTGATCACGGGCGACGGTGAACTCTTGCCAGATATGCGTGACAGCGCTCACCAGCTGCGCCAGCTCAGCGTCGCCCATGGCATGGTTGCGCAACTGTTCTAGCGTGGCGGCCTCGTGCAAGGCGATGGCCTTGAACTTGCTGGCCAGCTCCCCGGCATGGGTGGCATCGCGGGTCAGCAGGGCATTGAGCACCTCGGAGCGGACATCGTGGATGTTGAAACGTATCTCCTTGAAACCTGCCAGATCACGATTGAGCTCGACGATGGACTGGTTGTTGCTGCGTATGGTCTGCAGACTGGTCTGTGCCAAGTAGAGCAGGCCCCCGGCGCCCAGCACGATCAGGGCGAAGGCCAGCGTCAGCTTGCTTCGGGTACGCAGGTTCAATAACCACATGGCGGTTCCTTGGGGCCTGTTCGCGAACTAACACGAGCGGCCATCAGCGGGTTGAAGTGCAGCATGGGAAGGAGCGCGGTAGCGATGCAGCGGTCAAGCGCAAGGCCTGCAGGCGGATGAACGCAGTGCTGTGGGATAGCCACCAGAGGGTCAGTCATAGTCGTTTACCACCAGGCTGGGTTCGTTCAGCAAACGGTTGCCGTCCAGCACTTGCCATTGCTGTGGGCTGATCCCTAGCAGCAGGTTACGGCGCAGGCCGCTCAGGCCGGCTTGTTCGGTCTGTAGCGTATTGGGCGCCAGCATCTGTACGCCCAGGATGCGGTCTGCCAGCAGTCCGAATTCCATTTCAGTATTGCGCAGTATCAGAAGATGGTTGCGGTCTGCCAGGCCGCGTGGCGGCAGGGCAAACATCACCCGCAGATCCAGCACCGACACCACGCGACCACGGGCATTCACGATGCCGCGTACAAAGGCCGGCGTGCCGGGCAGGGGCGTCAATTGCTTGAGCGGGATGACGGCATCGATATGGGTCAGTGCCAGCGCATAGATTTCATCACCCAGGGTAAAGGCCAGCACTTCCTGCAGGGCATCGCTCCTGCCCTGGGGGGGCTGGGCCCACTGCAGGCTGCGTGCGGCCAAGGCGTCCGCCTGCTGTTCCGGGGTTTGGGTCTCTCCACGCTGCAACTGCTCGGCCAGGGCATCCAGTTGCCGGTGCAGCGCGGTCCAATGATCGCCGGCCATGATGTTCATGAAGGTAATGCCCCCAAGCTCAGGCATAGCTGCCGTAGTTGCGCCACGCTCATGCCATCGCCCATCGTTACCAGGGCCTGTTCATCTTGTCCCGCCAGCAGGTGCAGACAGTGCTGGCGCTGCCGCTCGGCCTGCTCGGTCTGCCCCAGCCGCAGATACAGCTGGCTGGCCAGGTAGGGTGCCATGGCCAGATCGGGTGCCAGGTAGGCCAGCTTGTCCAGCACGGCCAGGGTAGCCTCGGGCCGGCTGGCGGCATCCAGCGTCAGCGCCAACAACCAGTATGCCTCCAGCCGCAATGGGGCTAGCGGTATGGCCTGCTGGCAGCTTGCCCCGGCGGCGCCCAGCTCGCCCCGGTTGGCCTGCGCCTGTGCCAGGGACAGGTAGTCCTCATAGGTGGCGGGCGGCGGGGTACTTGCGGCGACGGCAAGCACCGGGGGCTCGACCTGCGGTTTGCTATGCGGTTTGTGGGCGTGCGGCGGGGCGCGATGCGGCGGCTGCGGTGCTGGCGTTGCCAGGGCAGGGGGAGGGGCGGGTCGGACGGCCGCCGATTCATGCGCGATGCCATAGCCCAGTCCCAGCATGCGGCCACCAAAGCCGGCGGACTGCGCCAGGCCTGCCTCGGCTGCCGCCAGCAGCAGCAAGCCCTCCGGGGCAAGCTGGGCCTGCAGCTGCTGCAGCGCCAGGCTGGTGGCCAGCGGGGTGAGGTACATCAGCACATTGCGGCACAGTATCAGGTCGTAGCCCTGTGCTGCTGGGCCGGCCACACTGTAATCGTGCAGAGCCAGGTTATGTACGGCAAAGCGTATGCGGCTGCGCCAGGGCGGGGTGACGCGCCAGCCTTTTCCCTCGCGGGTAAAGTAGCGCCCACGCCAGGCTGGCGTGCTTTGCCTGAACGCATAGTCACCATACCAGCCGGCCTGGGCATGGGCGATAAAGGCGGGATTGATATCCGTTGCCAGCAGCGTCAGTTGCCAGTCATCCAGCGCCGGCCCCAGCAGGTCAGCCAGGCAGAACAGCAAGGTGTAGGCTTCTTCGCCGGTACAGCAGGCTGCGCTCCAGATGCGCAGGCTGCGCTCGCCTGCCAGGCTGCGGCCTTGCAGCAGGGGCTGCAGGATGTCCTGCTGCAGGGCTTGCCAGGTCTCTGGGTCACGCTGAAAGTAGGTTTCGCCTACCACCAGGTGGGGTAGCAAGGTTGTCAGCGGCAGGGTGCCGGCATCGGCCGTCGTCAGCCTGGCTTGCTGCAGGGCACTACGCAGCCTGGTCTGGCGGCTGTCAAAGAAATCCAGCCCCAGCTCGGTGGCGATGCGTTGGGCCAGCGCCGTGGTGGCGTCTTGGTGTTCCGGCACGATGGGTCGATCAGTGGTGTGCATGGGCGGCTAGCGCGCTGCCGAGCTGTTGTTCGTCTGCCGGGGAGAGAAAGGTATCGACATCCTGCAGCAGATAGAGCCCCTGTCCATCGGCCAATACCCCGCGTACCGTGGCATCGCTGCCTTGCAAGGCCGTGACCGGGTGCAGCTCGCTGCTTAACTGGCAAACCGGGTTGGTGCGGTCAACCGGCAACAGCAGTTCCCGCTGGCTGCCGCGCAGCCAGATCCAGTGCGCCCAGGGCTGGGGAGGGGCGGGTGGCCAGCCCAGGCGGGCGCGCATATTCATGACGGGAATGATTTTGCCGTGCACCTGGCAGACACCGCTGATGACGGCAGGTGCGGCTGGCAAGGGCTGTACCGCCAATGCCTGCAGCACACGTATCACCTGCTGGGCCGGCAAGGCAAAGTGTTGGCCGTTCAAATCAAATGGCAGCACGGTATAGGTTGATGCCACACATTCCTCTCTCGCTCGGAATACCAAGAGCTGCTCACAACACCCAGCTTAGCGGCTCCAACCAGGCAACGGGCTTGGCTGCGTCTTGTTCGCCGTGTGCATTACGACGTGCGCGCCATTTCCCTTATTTCGATCTAGATTAGGACATGATGGCCGGGTGCGCTAAGTAGATATGTCGGTTTCCTCCGCCTGTCCGGCCAAGTTTGCTAGGTTGATGGTGCACATGTCCGTGCAGCCTGAACCAATGCTGTCCCAAAATGGGGAGGAGAGGCGGATATGCGATGGACTGTGGGCTGGAAGATTGCCATGGGCTACCTGTTGGCCTTGCTGGCACTGGTGGCGATAGGCCTGACGGCGCACCGCAGCCTGGATGGGCTGCTGGGTGCGGCGAACTGGAAGGACCATACCTATGCGGTGCTGGGGCAACTGGACAGCGTTGCATCATTGCTGAGAGATGCCGAAACTGGGCAGCGCGGTTATTTGCTGACAGGCCAGGAACGCTATCTGGAGCCCTATGTGCTGGCTGTGCGCAAGCTGGATAACACCCTGCTGGCGCTGCAGCAGGCCACCCGCGACAACCCCTCACAGCAGCAGCGCCTGCAGCAGGTGCGCCAGGCCACGGCGAACAAGCTGGCAGAACTGAAGCAGACCATAGACCTGCGCCGCGACACGGGCCAGCAAGCCGCCTTGGCGCTGGTACTGACCGACCAGGGCAAGCGCGATATGGATGCCCTGCGGCGCCTGCTGGCAGAGATGGAGGCGGAGGAGCGTGCGCTGCTGCAGCAGCGTGATGCAACCATGCAGGGCAACGCGGTGCTCGCCATGGAGCTGGTGAGCTACGGCATTCCCCTGGTCACCTTGCTGGTGCTGGGTGTCGCTGCGCTGGTGACACGCAATATCGCCGTGCCGCTACGTGCGCTGGCCGAGGCGGCCCGGCTTATCTCCCAGGGCAATCTGGCGCCGCGCCTGGCGAGTTCGGCCCGCAGCGATGAGCTGGGCATGCTGAACCAGGCTTTTCTGCAGATGACCGCCACACTCAGGCTCAAGGCGGCTGCCGCTGCATCGATAGCACAGGGTGATCTGCGCGCCATGCCCATGCTGGCATCCGAGCAGGACGAGCTGGGTCTGGCTTTCCGTACCATGGTGACCAATCTGCAGAGCGTGGTGGCGGACATGCGCCAGGGTAGCCAGACCATGGACAGCGTGGTGGGCACAGTCCTGAGTGGTACCACGCAGGTGGCGACCGCCGCAGACGAGACGGCGACCGCGACCACCCAGTTGGCCACCACTATTGCCGAGCTGCGGCAGACCACCGAGCTGACTTCGCAGCGCATGGCCGAAGTGTCTGGCAGTGCCCTGATGGCTGCCGAGGTGGCCCGCAACGGGCAGGCTGCCGTGAATGAAGTGGTGCGCGGCATGCAGGACATACAGGGGAGGATGGGTGTCGTCGCCGAGCGCATAGGCCAGCTGACCGACAAGAGCCAGGCCATCAGCGATATCGTCAACGCGGTCAATGCGCTATCCGAGCAGTCTGCCATCCTGGCGGTGAATGCCAGCATAGAGGCCGCTCATGCCGATGAGCATGGCCAGGGCTTTGCCGTGGTGGCGCACGAGATGAAAAGCCTGGCGGGGCAATCCAAGCAGGCGGTGGGGCAGGTGCGCGGCATTCTGCTGGAAATACAGCAGCTGATCACCGCGCTGGTCATGGCGACGGAACACAGTGCCGCTGCGGTAGAGAGCGGCGTGGCGCAATCAGGCGTGGCTGGCGATGCCTTGGCGCGCATGTCCACCACGGCCGCCGCCAATGCCCAGGCGGCGCAGCAGATTGCGGTCACCGCCATGCAGCAGGCAACAGGTGTGCAGCAGATTGCCGCCGCCGTGCATCATATCAAGCAGGGCAATAACGATAACCTGAACAGCATGCGGGCCATGCAGGTGGCAATGCAGGGGCTGGAGGAGGCTGGACAGCGGCTGGGCGGCATCATTAAGGGCTTTGCTACCTGAGAGTGCACGGACAAGGCGAAAAGCACCTCCCATCCGCAGGCGGACGGGAGGCGCCAAGTCAGATTGCGAGGCGTCAGAAGGCGAAGTGATCCTGGTCCAGGCTCATCAAGGGCTGGGCGCCCGTGGCCAGCTTGGCGATCAGGGCGTGGGTTTCGGGCATCAGCTTGGCGTAGTAGAAGCGGGCGGTGCTGATCTTGGCGGCGTAGAACGGCTCGTCTGCCTTGGGCAGGCTGATTGCCACCATGCGGGCCCAGAACCAGCCGTAGACCAAGTGGCCCAGCAGGCGCAGGTAGTCGCTGGCGGCAGCGCCGGCTTCATCCTTGTTCTGCATGGCTGCCATGCCTATCTTCATGGTCACCTCACCCAACTGCTTGTTGAGCGCGGCCAATGGGGCCACAAACTCGGCCATCTCGGCACGACCTTCCTGCTCCTGGCAGAAACGGTGTACCAGCTTGGTGAACTTGCGCAGCTTGGCACCCTGGTCCATCAGCACCTTGCGGCCGATCAGGTCCATGGCCTGTATGCCATTAGTGCCCTCGTACAGCAGCGAGATGCGTGCATCGCGGACAAACTGCTCCATGCCCCATTCGCGGATGAAACCGTGGCCGCCGAAAATCTGCACGCCGTGGTTGGTGGTCTCAAAACCATTGTCGGTCATGAAGGCCTTGGCCACCGGGATCAGCAGGGCCAACAGGTCGGCCGCATCCTGGCGCTGCTCGGTATCCTCGGCGCGGTCTTCCACATCCAGCAGCACCGCCAGCCAGCTGGAAAATGCCCGGCCGGCTTCGGCATAGGCCTTCATGGTCAGCAGCATGCGGCGTACATCGGGGTGGACGATGATGGGGTCGGCCGGTTTTTCGGGCGCCACTGGCCCGGTGAGGGCACGCATCTGCAGGCGATCCTTGGCGTAGGCCAGGGCAGATTGGTACGACACTTCGTTCAAGCCCAGGCCCTGCATGCCCACGCCCAGGCGGGCGGCGTTCATCATGGTGAACATACAGCTCATGCCACGGTTGGGCTCGCCTATCAGGTAGCCGACGGCACCATCGAAGTTCATCACGCAGGTGGCATTGGCCTTGATGCCCATCTTGTGTTCCAGCGAGCCGCAGCTCACCGGGTTGCGCTCGCCTACGCCACCATCGGCCGGCAGGAACTTGGGCACGATGAACAGCGAGATGCCCTTGATGTCGCGTGGGGCATCCGGCAGGCGGGCCAGCACTAGGTGGACGATATTGTCGGCCAGGTCGTGCTCGCCGCTGGAGATAAAGATCTTGGTGCCGCTAATACGGTAGCTGCCATCGCCCAAGGGCTCGGCCCGGCTCTTGATCAGCCCCAGGTCGGTGCCGCAATGGGGTTCTGTCAGGCACATGGTGCCGGTCCAGCTGCCATCGACCAGCGGCGGCAGATAGGTCGCCTTCTGCTCATCGCTACCGTGGGCGTGGATGGCCGCATAGGCGCCATGGCTGAGGCCTGGATACATACTCCAGGCCATATTGGCCGAGACATTCATTTCAGAGATGGGGAAGCCCAAGGTCTTGGGCAAGCCCTGGCCACCATAGGTGGGATCGCAGTCCAGCCCGGTCCAGCCGCCTTCGCGGAACTGGTCGTAGGCGGCCTTGAAGCCCTTGGGCGTGGTGACCTTGCCGTCGACCAACGTACAGCCTTCCTCGTCGCCACTGCGGTTGAGCGGGAACAGCACCTCTTGGGCAAACTTGGCCGCCTCCTCCAGCACCGAATCAATCAGGTCGCGGTTGGCATCCTGATAGCCGGGCAGGGCGGTAAGGGTGGATTCGACGTTCAGCAGCTCATGCAGGACAAACTGCATGTCACGCAGCGGTGCGCGGTATATGGCCATGATGGTCTCCAAGTGCTTATTGTTGGTGTGAGTTGATACACTGCTGCTGCCCCAGGGGGGCAATGGCAGTTTGTTAGTCAATTTACCAAGCGCTTGCTTGAATTACAAGTGCGACCGCCGTACCGCTTGTCTGGTCGATGCGATCATGTCACCAGGGTGCGATCCGGTGGCATGAACAGCAGGCGGTATGTGTGCACGGCAGCTTTGTATAGTCAGGCCAGCGGGGCATACAGGGGGGTAGCCAGAGGCCTCGCTTTTGTCGCTGCTACTGCCTTGCCTGGCGTTCGACGTTTCTGGAAGTTGCCTTGATTAGCGGCGCTAAATGGAAGGTTTAGGTATGAAAGTCATGCGTAGCATGTTGTTGGCGATGATGCTCATAAGCAAGGCGTGGGCCGGTGCCTGGGGTGAGGGCAGTTTTGACAACGATGATGCGCTCGACTGGATAGCCGAATGCACCCAGGCGAATGGCACACAATCTGTCCAGTTGGTACTGGAGCAGGTAATCCGGGCCAAGTATATCGAGACTGAACTAGGTGCCGCTGCCATCGTGGCGGCCGAGATAGTGAGCGCAGCCAGAGGCAAGTCGAACGCTGCCATGCCTGCCGAGTTGCGGGCATGGGTGGCGCGGCAGCCTGCCGGCACGCTGGTAGCGCTGGCGCCACGCGCCAAGTTGGCGCTGGACCGTGTACAGCGAACGGCGATTTCTGAACTTGCCCAGCAGTGGGAGGAGGCAGGCGCGGCCAAATGGCGTGGTGCGGTTGCTGCGTTGCAGGGCCGGCTTGCTCGTTGATGGACTGACGTCAACGTCTGCCTATTGGAAATGGCTGTCGGTTTGATCTACGCAGAGGGGCGAGTCTGCCGATAGCACTGGCTGTCTCTGATGCGATCAAGCAAGGCATTGGTTCAAATCAGGCGGAATTCATCGGAACCGAGCCAGTAATCCATGACACTCGGGCTAATGACATCAACGCCATAGGCAGTCTGTATCCTTCCGAGGACTCCGTCATAAGTCAGAATCGAGGGGTTACTTGTCGCAAGTGTTAGCGGTCCACCTAATTCAATCCAACCATCAAACATTCTTGCGAGTCGTGAGGATAGAACTCCAATGATAAAATGACTAATTTTTGATCCGCTGCGAGAAGCTATTTGAAGGGCACCACGCGGCGCCCAGCCGCTGATGACGATGTCGCGTTCGTCTTCGTCGGGTTCGGTGAATTGGAAGCAGAAGGACTGCCCACTGATCCAAAAATCCCCATCGACCAATGGCTCAGCGAGGCTAGCCAAGACATTGGTGGCGCGTTCTATTTCCTCTGGCGAGAAGGCCATAGGAGTCAATATGGTCACGGCATAACAGGACATATGGTCCTCAAAGTTTTTGCTTAGGCAATGCAATGATCTAGCGCTGAGTTGCGGTTTTCGCCCGCCAGGCATCGCAACGCAAGCGTGAATTTTTTGGCTCGGCTCTGGGTTTGAAATCTGCCGCATTCGCAGCGGTGCAAGGGCGGCCGATCAGTTGCACTGGCGTCTGCCAGCGCTTGCAGGCGGTCGGCCTTTGGCGCGCTCCTGTTACCCGACTGGCGACTATCCCTTGCTTTCCGATGACTCTGCCTCGGCCTTGCGCAGCTTGAGCTGCTTGCTTTCGCGTTTGAGCGGGCCGCCCACTGGGCAGATGCTCGCGGCGAAACCACCCAGGGTGTTGACCAGGTTGTCCGGCACCAGCCGATACCAGACAAACTGTCCGCGCTTTTCGCTGGTGACTAGGCCTGCGTCTTCCAGTATGCGCAGGTGCTTGGAGAGGGCCGGCTTGGACATCTCGAAGCGCGAGGCGATATCGCCCGCCGTCAGCTCAACCTCGGACAGGTAGGCCAATATCTTGCGGCGGGGTGTGGAGGCCAGGGCCTCGAAGACGCGTTCTATGGATGAATGTGACATTTAGCTAATTAGCTAATCAGGATGGGTTCAAGTCTATACCCAAACCGGTGTGCTGTCCCGGCCTGCGCTTGGGCGATGCCGGGTACTGATACCCCCACATCGGCACACAGCGCTAGCTAGCCCGGTGCGGGCCTGACTTTGCCTGCGTAAAGGGTAGGTTGACGTTGTTGGATACACGTGTAATAATTTTCTTACACATGAAAGACGACACCATTTCTGGCGAACAGCTGCTGTCCATGCTTGCCGCCCTCGCCAATCCGCACCGACTGCGCATCATTGCTGCGCTGCAGTCGCAGGGCCGCAACTATGTCAGCCAGCTGGCGCGCGAGATAGGTATCAGTCGCCCCTTGCTGCACCTGCATCTTCAAAAACTTGAAGATGCAGGCCTGGTGACCAGCCAGCTTGAGCTGTCGTCCGATGGCAAGGCACTCAATTACTTTGAAGTCAGCCGCTTCGCACTGGAAATCACGCCCGTTGCCATTGCTGAAGCGGCCAAATCCTTATCCACTCATCTCGATCCGTAAAGGCTTCCCATGTCTGAAAATGTGTACCTTTTGACGATTTGTCTGCCACTCGGGACGATCTTGCTGATTTTTGGCATGCGCTACTACGCGGCTGTTATGCAGGCGAAGGCCAACCTGGCACATCAAGAGGCCTATCGCCAGATGGCGGCGAGTATGGCGACTTCGCAGGCCGCGACCACGGCGATGCTGTCTTCCATCGATACTGCAATGACAGATATCCGATCCCGTATGGCGGCGGTGGAGAAAATCCTGAAGGACGTGGAGTAGGCGAGCCTGGCTCTTGCCCGTGTGCGCCCGGCTGGTCTGAATCGCCAGCCGAGTTGTGTTGGCGGCGCTCAGCGTTGTTCCGTGTTCCCTACAAGGAGTAGCTTGCCATGACATGTAAAACGATGGAGATATCACCGCAGGTTTATGCACGCCTGGCAGGTGTGCTTTACTTGGCGGTTATTGTGTTCGGGGCTTTCGCAGAAGGATTTGTGATCAATAGCCTGGTGGTAGCGGGTGATTTTGCGGCAACGGCACGTAATATCGTGGCCTCACCGGGTTTATGGAACCTGGGGGTGGCCTGCAATCTGATCGTGGTTATCTGTGCTGTACCACAACTCTGGATTGAATACCTATTGCTCAAGCCAGTAAGCCATAAGCTCATGCTGCTGGCCGTACTGCTCAATCTGCTTAGCCTGGCAGTCGAGTGCATGAGCAAGCTGTTTCTGTTGTTGGTGACACACATATTGAATAATGCCGATTACCTGAAGGTTTTTGAGCCTGGGCAGTTGCAGATGCTCGCCGGTTTGGCCCTGAAGTCGCACGATATCGCCTTTGATATTGCGCTGATCTTCTTTGGCTTTACCTGCCTGGTCAGCGGCTATCTGATCTACAAGTCGGAATTCTTGCCAAAATTGATCGGTTTGTTGATGCAGCTCGCGGGCCTCTGTTATCTGGTGGTTTGTTTTTCGTCTTTTTTCGCACCGGCATTCGCCAAGGCGATCATGCCCGGCATTTTCATTCCGATATTGATCGGTGAAGCTTCCTTCTGCCTGTGGTTGTTGGTGAAGGGCGTCAATGTCGAAAAGTGGCGGGCACGGGCGAGTGTAGGGTAGGTAATCATTATTTCTGCGCTCGTTCGCTGGTCGGTTGAGAAACGTTGCTAGCCCAAGTCGTGAGGCTCGTTCAGCGTCGATTACTACAATCGTGCGGGTATTGGTTAATGGATAACCAGTTCGAGCCGCTCAGAATCATGCCGCCACACATACTTTGCTGATCACGTGGATAGTGATGAAACGGTGACAGGTTTTCGGCCTAAGTAGACGTTCATCTGACAGATATAAGCGGCTGCTGACGCCCTTATTCCAGACTTCAATGCTGGATGTGACGTGCAGCCGGAGCTACGAAGCAGCGGAGGGAACCCAAAGCGCAGCTTTGGGCTGTCACGTTGACCGAAAGTTTGGGCGAGCCCTAATATAGCCTTGGAGTTGGTCGTGAGCTTTAATCTGTGAATTAAAGCCATAAAAGATTTTCGAAAATCTGAGAGACTCCAAGAATTGCAAGTATGTGGATCCATGCGAAGATATGAGAGATAAATAATTTCTTCTTCGCTCTCAGCCACCATGCAAGAGCAAGTGGAATGAGGCATATAAATGTGAAAAGGGTAAGTTGCCACGTGAGGTATTGAAATAGTTCTGGAGTGCAGAGAAATATAAGAATTCCAGATATCCAGAACCAGGTAACCCCAGCTGCTGGGCGCCAGAAGCTATCCCAAGGATCGATTTTGCAATGTGTGGCAAGTCGCTCGGTAAGGTACATGGCCAACAATGGTGATGCTATCCACGCCGAGAGCAGAAAAAATTCGCCAAGCAGCCGTGCAGATATAAATATGGCAGAATAGGAAATGAATATGGATAAGGCTATTAGTCTTTTGCTGATTGGCATGAATGTTATTGACTCAGAAGCGCCTAATGCTGAAAGTAGCCTGCCGCCGGAATGCAGGAGGCATGGAGGGACCCAAAGCGCAGCTTTGGGCCGTCCTGTTGACCGAAAGGCTAGGCAGTGTCGTTGCGCTCATAAATCCATCATTTGAGCGACGATGTGCGAGAATACCCAAACGTCTCCATGGTTATATGTTTCTGGAGCATCGCTCCCTCCGAGAAATGGGTACGGCTGCGGAATGTATATATGTCCTTGGGGGAGTTCGCCAACAACCTGGGATACAGCCAGCACATGGTCAGGGCGAAGAACGTACTCTTCAAAGCCCGGTTCTTTTAGTACGGATTTTTCAAAAGCATTTACTGATTTGTGAGAGCCATAAGATTTTGCGGCACCTTTGTATGGGTGAAGCACTATGTATTCATTGGAGTTTGGATTTCTTAGAAAGAAACTGCCTAGGCTTGAGTAGCCAATTACCTGCTTGAAAGCAGGGAAATGCTTTTCCCAAGGCCCCAGCATTTCTGCTGAGACAGGATTTATTAGGTAGTAGAGCGGAGGGTGTTTTTGTTTTTTGAAGAATAGGGAGAGCAATTGTTTCTCCTGTCTAATGTTGAACGTAAGCGGCAGCCGAGCCACCGCAGGTGGTGAGGGCACCCAAAGCGTAGCTTTGGGCTGTCCTGTTGACGGAAGTGTTAGGCCTTGCGCGGATAAATGCCATGCAGGGCTTCCCGCGCACGAAAGGCTACTTCTGAGTGCGGACTTTTTTCTAGAGTTTCTAAAATAGCAACCTCTGCTATCGCAGAGGACTCGCCCAAGATATATGCCAAATGCTCCTGCTGAAGTGGGCTAATGCCGTCGATCAGGGTAAGAAGTTCGGTGTATAGCCTTTCACCGCAAGCTTCTAACCGCGCACGCGCATCGATACAAGCTATGTCATACCAGTAGTCCGACTCGGGCAACGCTAATAACCGAAGTAGCTCTTCCGTTTGTTCTGATGGTGGCATCTGGCTGGACCTAACCTTTGAGTTCATTCGCGGGCGATAGCCGAAGGCTGGCGCACGTCGTGTGCAACGACGGGTTAGACCGCATTTGGCCCCCCGCGATCACAGATGTGGTTCTTGCCGTCCGACGTGGGCAACTCACCCAGAGCAAACACATCTACGCCTTCCAGGCACGCGACGTTGTACCCAAAGACACTCGGATCTGAGCGCCTGCGGTGATGTGTGTAGATACCGCATACGCGACAGAAATAGTGCTTCGCCACTCGAGAATTAAACTCATACAGTGTGAGGAACTCCCCGCCCCGCACAATGTGGAGGCGATCGATCGGCACTGATGACGTGACCGCACCGCGCCTGCTGCAAATGGAGCAATTGCACCTGCGCGGGTTCTCGACACCGTCAGGGAGTTCAAGCTCCATCACCACACTTCCGCAATGGCAGGAAGCGCCGTGCCGCTCTTTGATTGGGGTGTCGCCGATGCGCTTGTGCGATGTCATGCGCGAGTGTTTCCTATGCGGTCTATCAGTTATTCAACGGGCACACAGGGCCGTTTATTGATAAAATGGCAGTTGGGCGGTTCGACAGCAAGTTATTGATTGATAATAACATTTACCAGGGCTCTGTCAGTCTATGTGATGCTAAGTACGGACATGCTCTACCGGGCTATGCTACCGAATTTAACCAGTCACTAGGAGCGACTACTATGCGGCGCCAACACCTCATCTGAATTCAGCGACAACACTGTTAAGCCCCCATGCTTGATGGATCAAGTTTGTTCTGCCTGTAACCACAAGCGCGAAGCTTGGAACAAGGGTAAGCTCGTCGGCCAGAAACCGTCCCTCAAGCCAAAAGACATCTGGGCAATCCGATTTTACCTTCAGAATTCGCACGCGGTCCGCAAGTTTGCCATGTTCAATCTGGCCTTCGGCAGCAAGTTGCGTGGATGTGATCTCGTCAGCCTGCACGTACGAGATGTCACCCATGGGAGCCAGGTGTTTACCCGGGCAATGGTTATCTAAAGAACGACTCAGCGGTCGTTGCGGTTCGAACTGACTGAGCCAGCGAGAACAGCTGCTTGCAGCTTGTGATAGATTCCCCCGTCGCTGCGTACTCCGTCTGGCGCCCTGGCGGTAGCCGTGGCGGATCGCCTATTTATTGAACCCGGCCGGCACCTTCATGATGCATCTATTGCGAAGGAGCCAACTGCATAGCCTGTCTACGCCATGACCCCCTGCCTGCCTGCCACCATTCAAACCGAGCGGCTCTTGCTGCGGCCACCGCAGCTTGCCGATGCTGCCGCGCTGTTTGCTGCATACACCCAGGATGCCGGGGTGGCGCACTACATGACCTGGACACCGCATGTTGATCTGGCCCAGACCCAGGCTTTTCTGGAATGGTGCGTCAAGGCGTGGGAAGGTGGTCGGTGCCTGCCCTATGTGCTGACGCGGCAGGGTGACGCCACTGCCATAGGCATGCTGGAAGCGAGGCTGCAGGGGCACTGTGTGGATCTGGGATACGTGCTAGGCCGGGCGCACTGGCGGCAGGGTTATATGAGCGAGGCCATCAACGCCTTCAGCCGCGTGGCATTGGCATTGCCACCGATTTACCGGCTGCAGGCAACCTGCGATACAGACAATCTCGCCTCAGTCCGGACGCTGGAGAAGTCGGGCTTCCGGCGGGAGGGGGTGTTGGCCTCCCATACCGTCCACCCCAATATTTCGGCCGAACCCAGGGCATGCTTCATCTATGCCCGTTGCCGCGACCGGTAGTTCGCTAGATCAGGTGATCCAATAACTCCGGCCCGAACACCTCGCGGTGTATGCGGGTAGGCGGTACGCCTGCGCTCAGCAGCCCTTGCCATTGTTGCTGCATAAAGCCCAGCGGGCCGCAGAGAAAGAACTCGCCCTCGCGATTGCTCTCGTCCACCACGGCAGATAACTGCATACGGCCTTGGTGCTGATAGTGGCTGCCGAGCCGGTCGGCGTCAGCAGGTTGTTCGTAGAACAGCACCGAGCGCAGCTGTGGCAATTGGGCGCGGGCGGCGGCCAGGTCGGCACGCATGGCATGGTGCTGGCCGTTGCGGGCGGCATGGGCAAACACGATGGGGCGCCGGCTGGCTTGGCTGGCCAGGGTGTTGAGGGTGGCGACCATGGGGGTGATGCCTATGCCGGCCGAGATCAGGGTGATGGGGGCGGGGCCGGCCAGGCCGGGGGTGAAGTCGCCAAAGGGGGCGCCGGCCAGCAAGGTATCGCCCTGTCGCAGGTGGTCATGCAGCCAGTTGGATACCTGGCCCGCCGGGGTGGTCGGGTTGCCGGCTTCGCGCTTGACACTGATGCGCCACCAGGGGCGGTCGCTTGCATCGGAGAGGCTGTATTGGCGTAGCTGGCGCAGCTCGCCCAATTGCACGGCCACGCTGATGTACTGGCCGGGCTGAAAGCTGCCGGGCGAGCGGCCATCAGAGGTTTGCAGGTAGTAGGACATCACGTCTTCGCTCTCGCGGCGGGTTTCCATTACTACCAGCGTCTGCAAGGCGCCTGCCGCTGTTGCGGTGCGCTGGTACAACCTGGCTTCGGCAGCGATCAGCTCGCCTGCCAGCAGCCAATAGGCTTCATCCCAGGCGGCCAGCAGGGCTGGCGTTGCGGCATCACCCAGTACGGCCTGGATGGCACACAGCAGGTGGCGGCCGACGATGGGGTAATGGGCGGGGGTAATGCCGACGGAGGCATGCTTGTGCACGATGCGCTCCAGCACGGGCGCCAGGGCGGCGGCATTGTCGATATTGGCGGCGTAGGCAAAGACGGCGGCGGCCAGCGACTGCTGTTGTACCCCGCTGGCCTGGTTGCCCATATTGAACAGATGCTGCAGCTCAGGATGCTGCGCAAACATCTGGGTATAGAAGTGGCGGGTGATGGCCAGGCCATGCTCGCGCAGGACGGGAACGCTGGCGGCAATATAGGGGCGGGATGTGGCAGACAGCATGTGTTACTCCATTAGTGGTATATAAAATGCAACTTTTAATGCAGCGCTTGAGCGCGCAAGACAATGGCGGCTTCTCTCCGGCGGTTTTGCGGCTTGGCCGCTTCTTCTGCCGCCAGCCGCAGCACATAGCCCAGCTTGAGCAGGCCGGGGCCGATCAAGAGCATCAGGTGGCCGCCTACCAGGGTGCCCAGGCCGACCTGGTCGGTCTTCAAGTAGGCGAGGTACAAACCCGCCAGGCTGAGCAGGCAGGCGAACTGGATCAGCCGGGTGGAATAGCGATGTACGAGGGCGGGGTCTTGCATGGTGCGCTCCTTGCTCGGTTTGCCGGGATGGGAAAACGATTTTGCTAGCTGTGCCTGCAGGGGGCGGTGGTGGCTGGGGTCTGACTTGCCGCATCAGGGTAGTGCCCCAGTGCATGCATCAGCCGCAGCGATTCGCCTATGCGCTCGGCACGGCTCAACCAGGCAGTGGCCTGGTCGGCAGGCAGGCGTGCCTGCAGGGTCTGGCCAAACAGGGTTAGCCAATCCTGCAGCAGGGCAGGGGTGAAGCCGGCCTCGGCATGGCGTTCTGCCACCTGATAGCGGTATTCAAGGTAGCGCGCTCCGCCCAGTGTCACCCACCAGAAATGGGTCAGGTGCTCCAGGTGGGCGGGCCAGTCATGCACCCTGGCAAAGGGTTGGGCCAGGGTAGGGTGGGCGCGTACCTGCTGGTAGAAATCCGCGACCACGGCCGCTACCGTGGGGTGGCCTATCGCCTGGGCAATGGCTTGCATGATCAATGCCTCGCTGTCTGTTGATCGAGAAACTGCCGGTGCAGGGTAATGATGGCCTCGCCGGTACGGCTGCCGCAGACGTCGGCCAGTGTGTAGTCATCCATCTTGTTGTAGAAGGCGGCCAGGCCTGCATTGAGCGCCACCTTGAGCAGGCAGTGGCCGCGCAGGGTGCAGGGTGGGTCTTCGCAGTTGATCAGCTCGGTACTGTGCTCCAGCCCCTGCAGCACCTGCCCCAGCTGCAGGCCCTGGGCAGGCGCGGCCAGCCGGAGACCGCCATTGCGGCCCCGCGTGGCGGTTACCCAGCCCAGCTTGCCCAGGCGGTTGACCACCTTGATCAGATGGTTGTGCGGCACCTGGAACTGCCCGGCGATCTCGGCAATGGTGACGGGCAGGGCGCGGTCGTGCTGGGTCAGGTACATCAGCACGCGCAGGCCTAGGTCAGAGAAGCGGGTCAGTTGCATGGCAGTGGCCGGTGGGGGACTGAGGTAACGATACTAAACATGCATATAAAATGCAACTATATGAAATGTAGGCGGGCGAGACGCGTTGCTGGCGGAGGGAGGTACTGCAGGACTGCTGCTTGATGCGCCCTTGTGGCGGCTGTCATGCTGCTGACTTGTTCTACCAAAACAATGCAGGGCTTCATTCACCGTGGAGTCCGGCATGTCGATAGAGAATCCTTCCCGTAGAGGTTTCATGGCGGCGGGCGCCATGGGTCTGGCCAGTGCGTCCAGTTTTTCCCAGGTCATCGCCAAGGCCCTGGCGACACCGGCGCATGAGGGGGTTGGGGGCGTGGGGGATATCGAGCATGTGGTCTTCCTGATGCAGGAGAACCGCTCGTTCGACCACTACTTCGGCAGCCTTGCCGGTGTACGGGGTTTCAATGATCCGCGGGCTATCCCCCTGCCTTCGGGCAAGCCGGTCTGGTATCAGCCCAATGGCAGTGGCTACGTGCTGCCCTATCATTTTGACGTGCGCAATACCAATGCCCTGAAAGTGGGGCTCGATCATTCCTGGAAAGGCACCGAGGCGGCCTGGAAGGATTGGAATGCCTGGATACCCCGCAAGACGGCGCGCAGCATGGGCTATTTCAATCGGGCCGACCTGCCGTTCTATTACGCGCTGGCAGATGCGTTCACTGTCTGCGATGCCTACCATTGCTCGGTATTCGGGCCGACCGACCCAAACCGTTTCTACGCCTTGAGCGGCCATGCCAACGGCTATCTGACAGGCATTCAGGATGCCCGGCTCTACAACATCAACAATGGCACCTACAACGCCGATATCGCCAATGACAACGCGGCCGCCAAGGGGCTGGAGTGGCAAAGCTATGCCGAGGTGCTGGAAGCCAATGGCATCAGCTGGAAGGTCTATCAGGAGTGGGATAACTACGGCGATAACTATCTGCAGTATTTCAGGAACTTCAGGGTGGATGCTGCCGGCCGTAAGCTGACGGCGGATTCGCCGCTGTACCGCCGGGGTCGTGCCATGGCGCCGGGCTCGCATGGCGGCAATGCGGCGGGCACCAGCGGCCAGTGGCTGATCGATGACTTCGCTGCCGATGTCAGGGCGAATCGGTTGCCGCAGGTATCGTGGATATGCGCGCCCACCGAGTACTGTGAACATCCCTCGCACTCGCCCAATGCCGGAGAGCATTTCGCCGCGCGCCTGCTGTCGGCACTGGTGGACAATCCCAGTGTGTGGGCCAAGACCGTGCTGATCATCACCTACGACGAGAATGACGGCTTTTTCGACCACATGCCGGCGACGTTACCGCCGCTGAATGCGGGGCGTGGCCGCACGACGCTGGCGAATGCCGGCATGGGCGAGACCTATAACAGTGCCGAGCCCATCGGCCTGGGACCACGCGTGCCGACGCTGGTCGTTTCGCCCTGGAGCAAGGGGGGGCGCGTCAACTCCCAGCTGTTTGACCATACCTCGCTGATACGGCTGCTGGAAGAGTGGCTGGTGCAGGGCAAGGGCCTGCCGCGCAGCCAGGTGCAATGCAGTCATATCTCGCCCTGGCGCCGTGCCGTGTGCGGCGACATGACCAGTGCCTTCAACTTTGCCAACCCCAATGCCAGCTGGCCTGCCAGCGTGCCGCGCAGTGCCAGCTACTTCAAGTATGGCGGTAGCCGCGATGCCTTGCCCCCGGCCACGCAGAGCCTGCCCAGGCAGGAGACCACGGCCGGCGCCCAGCCGCGCTGGGCATGCGCCTTGCCCTATCGCTCGCAGGTGACGGGCAACGCAGTGGCAGAAGCGCGCAAGTACGCCCTGAGCTTCAGCAATACCGGCTCGGCGGCGGCGACCTATATCGTTTACTCCAGCGTGCGTAACGACGGGCCATGGCATTACACCGTGGAGGCCGGCAAGCAGATAGCGCTGGAAACCTGGAGCTGGAGCGGCAGCCATTACCAGGTGGTCGTCGTCAGCCACAATGGTTATGCGCGCGAATTTGCCGGCAGCCTGGACAGCCTGCCACGCAAGGCCGAGGTGCAGCTGGAGGAAGAACCTGCAGCCCGCTGCGTCAGACTGACGTTCAGCAATGGTGGGACGCAGGCGTGCCGCTTCAGGCTGGCGGACAACGCCTATGGCGACACCGCCGTGCAGCTGGTCGACGTGCCGGCCGGGCAAAGCCGCAGCCTGATCCGGTCGCTCTCTGCCAGCTATGGCTGGTATGACCTGGGCGTGAAACTGGAAGGTGACAGCAGCTACTGGCGCCGGCTGGCTGGCCACCTGGAAGGCGCAGGGCTGGATTACACCGACCCGGTGCTGAACGGCCAGGCCGAGGCGCTCCCTTCGCCGCTGCCACAGCCCCTACCCGTGGTGACATGGACGGCCAGCGCCAGCCAGATCCGCGTGGGAGAGAGTGTGACCGCCAGCTGGCAGGGTATGCCAGCCGGGACGCAGCACTGGCTGGGGGTGTATCGCGCAGGACAGGTGCCTGGCGCCACCAGCGCGCTGAAATGGCACTACCTGCCTGCCGCAATGGGCAGCCAGGTACTGAGCGGGCTGGCCCAGGGGGACTACTTCATCGCCTTGTTTCTGAACAATGGCTATGGTGAGGCCGCTCCCAGGCTGAATCTGCGCGTTGTCAGCGGCTAGTTGGGAGGGCAATAAGTTACGCCCGTCGGCTGGGTGCGAATAGGGGCTCCAGGTCAAGGTAAGCTGCAGGCTGTTGCTTTGTTTCTGGAGTTGTCATGTCCGTATCCGCACTTGGTGCTGGCTTGTCAGGCATGCTGGGTTACCAGCGGGCGCTGGACGTCTCGGCCCACAATGTCGCCAATACCCTGACAAGCGGCTTTCGGGCCCGCCAGCCCGATTTCAGCGAAGGCACCCCACCCGGTTCCGGGGTAAGGGTCGCGCCCTCTGCCAGCAGCAGTGATGGCACCCAGATCGAGACCGAAATGGTGGGCCAGCTGATCTACAAGGCGGGCTTCCAGGTCTCGGCCAAGGTGGTGTCCACGGCCGACCAGATGCTGGGCGCGCTGATTGATATCAAAGCCTGAGGGCTTGCGGTGAGCCTGCAATCGGGGTCAAGCGGCGTCGAGAGCGATTCAGGTGTCCGGAGCCCCTCCAGTGCTGGCCATTGAGCCGGCTTGCGCATTCCGTCACACAGTCAATTATCTTGCGATGGGCCAGCCGGTCTCCTGCTGGTTCTGCCAGGTCAGAGGCGTATCTCGGCCACCATCTCTTCTTCTTCATCAATGCCGATTTCGACAAAGCCGAAACTGCCATAGAAATCCTTGGCGACCGGGTTGGCCGGTACATAGGAGATCAAGATGCGTTGCACGCCGGGTTGGCTGCGAATTTCCTCGAGCGCCCGCTGCAGGGCCTGGCGGCCATGCCCCTTGCCCTGCTGGCGGCTGTCTATCATGAAGCGGTAGATGGCGTAGTCGCCTGGCTGGCCTTCTTCGGCCAGTGAGACATACATCAGAAAGCCGATTGCTTCCTCGCCCAGATAGATGGCCCGGGTATGGTAGTTGGGGTAGAAGCTGGCCTGGGCGATCGAATAGCTGTTACTGGCGAGATAGTCTTTCTGATGATCCAGCAGTTGCAGGTCGATGATGTCGTCAAAGTTGTCGCGGGTGACTGCGTTAAGGGTGATGGGCATGCTAGGTGTGGTGGCCTGGTGCGGTAAAAGGTAAGGAAATTCGACAGCAGGCATTGCTGCTGAAATAATGCTGATGGAATTTTTCGTGTGCCGCCGAAGGGCGGTGTGGATCGCGTTCACACCCATACGGCAGGCATATTCTGCCCGAGCGCTTTAGCGCCGCTAACAAAAACCAGCAATGCGGTTCCGGCTAGGCGTGGACGCGCAGACAGTAACTGGGTACGGCAAGCTTGCGCAACAACGCCAGCAGGGTTTTGTTAGCGGCTCTAGGCGCTGAACAAGATTGCCACAAAGGCTTGCCTATTTATGAAAGCACAACCGGAGATACGCCGTCAGCCCAGCCAGGCTCGCGCGCAGATGAAGGTGGCACTCATATTCGAGGCGACTTTGCGCATACTGGAACAAGAGGGCGAGGCGGCGCTCAATACCAATCGTATCGCGGCGGTGGCGGGTATCAGCATAGGCACGCTTTACCAGTATTTCCCGGACAAGGATGCTGTACTGGTGGCGCTGGTGCAGGAAGAGATCAGCCGTTGCTGCGATGCCATCCGTGACGGCTTAGCCCAACTGCCTGCCAGTGCCCGCTACGGCGATGGTCAGCGTGCCGATGTGCTGGTCAGGGTGTTGCTGGGCGCGTTTGGCGGCAAGGTAGGCGCGCGGCGTGAGTTGGTCAGGGCATTGCAGGCGCGCCAGCTGAGCTTTGCGTTTGACCAATACATTATTGAGCAACTGCATGGCATTCTTCCCTCCCTGCCTTTGCCCAAGGCAGTATTGGCCATCTTGATTCGCTCGCTATTGCACACGGTGGACGCCACCCTGCTGCACGACGAGGCCATGCTGCAGCGGCCGGGACTCAAGCTGGCACTGATCAAGACTGTGCAAAGCCTGACGCGCGAAGGCATGGGTCTGGGCATGCCGACCGCGCGTGTGCGAGGTCGGCAGCCAAACCTTACTGCTTGATGAAGTCCAATAGGTCCTGATTGAGCCTGTCATTATGGGTGTCGGTCAGGCCATGGGGTGCCCCCGGGTAGACGATCAGCTTGGCACCCTTGATCTGGCTGGCGGCGGCCTTGCCTGCTGCGTCTATGGGGACGATCTGGTCGTCATCGCCGTGGATGACCAGGGTGGGGATGTTGAATCGCTTCAGGTCTGGACGGAAATCGGTGGCCGAAAAGGCGGCGATCGAGTCATAGGTGTTCTTGTGGCCACCTTGCATGCCTTGTACCCAGAACGACTGGATCAGGCCCTGCGAGGGTTGGGCGTTGGGGCGGTTGTAGCCGTAGAAAGGCCCCGAAGCGATATCGAGATACAGCTGCGAGCGATTCTGCAGCGACGCCTTGCGTATGCCGTCGAACACCGCGAGCGGCAAGCCACCCGGATTGCTCTCGGTCTTGAGCATCAGGGGCGTCACCGCGCTGACCAGCACGGCCTTCTTGACCCGGCTGGTGCCGTGACGGCCGATATAGCGAGCCACCTCACCGCCGCCAGTGGAGAAGCCCACCAGGGTGACATCCTTGAGATTGAGCGTCTGGATCACGCTGGCCAGGTCATCGGCATAGTGATCCATATCATTGCCATCCCACGGCTGGCTGGATCGGCCATGGCCCCGCCGATCATGGGCCACTACCCGATAGCCTTGCGATGCCAGGAACAGCATTTGCGATTCCCAGCTGTCCGAGCTGAGGGGCCAGCCGTGGCTGAAGGTGACGACCTGGCCATTTTTCGGGCCCCAGTCCTTGTAGTAGAGGCGAACACCGTCATGGGTGACGACGTAGCTGGAGGCTTGTTCCAGGCGGCCTGCTTGTTTGGTGCCCGCGTCGACGGGGGCTGCGGCTTGTGCAGAGAAGGCGGTGGCAAGCAGGGACAGGGCGAGGGTGCGGTGTAGCAGGTTCATGGTGTTCCTCTTCGCATAGTTGATGTCGTGAAAGGCATTGCCTGTTGGCAGGAGGAACTGTACCGCTTGCTCCAGTACGAATGATCACGCAAAGTATGGATAACTTGATCAGGAGTATTGCTGTGACAGATAGACTCGCCGCCTTGCTGACCCACTTCGCGGTGACGGCCAAGGTATTTCACACCGGGCTGCTGTGCGGCATCCACGATCTGGCAGATGAGCAGGCAGTGGGCTATCTGCACCTGATCCGGCGCGGTCGCCTGGTGGTCAGCCACGGCCAGGGGGCTGCCGTGCAGGTGACCGAGCCCAGCCTGCTGCTCTACCCACTCCCTATGGCGCACCGATTCATCAGCGATGGCGATCAAGGCATAGACACAGCCTGCGCCCGGCTGCACTTTGACGGCGGTGCTGCCAATCCCATCGTGGCTGCGCTGCCGGCGTTCTCCTGCCTGCCGCTGGCCGAGCTTGAGGGGGCTGGGGGCATACTGGATCTGTTGTTCAACGAAGCCGCCAGGCAGCACTGTGGCCGGCAGGCGGTGCTGGACAGATTGTTTGAAGTGCTGCTGATCCAGGTGCTCAGGCATCTGATGGAGCACGGGCAGACGCAGGCGGGCATGCTGGCAGGCATGGCGCATCCACGCCTGCGGCACGCCTTGGTGGCCATGCATGAACAGGCCGCCTACGATTGGTCGCTGGCGGCGTTGGCGGTACAGGCGGGCATGTCGCGCAGTGTGTTTGCCCATACTTTCCGCGAGGTGGTGGGCTGCACGCCGGGCATATACCTGCAGCGCTGGCGCATGGCGCTGGCCCAGAAACTGCTGCTGCAGGGGCGGTCACTCAAGCTGATAGCGGGCGATACCGGTTATGGCAGCGAAGCGGCCTTGTCGCGCGCCTTCAAGGCGCAAACCGGCCTGTCGCCCAGACAGTGGCTGGGTCAGCGGGATCAGCGGCCGGCCTCTCTACCCATAGTCCCATAGCGCAGTGCGGCGACAAACCTGAGCAAGCCACGCCGCCAGCGGGTTGCGGTAATCCGTGATCAGCTGTATCTGACTGATATTGCTTAACTTTTTACCTTTCTTGTCGCCCCGGCGAATGCGAGTAGACGCCTACCCTCCCGGATTCTAGATTATGCCTTCGTCATTGCCCGTGCTGCGGGCTTGCCGATGCCGCTGTGCGGCCCGCATTCGCCGGGGCATAGGGCAGATCGGGCACGCTATCTCTTCAACCGGGTGCCGCTGGCCGGCACAACAAGGAATTCGTCATGATGCGTTTCAAGCAATCTTTAATACATGCCTGTGTGGTCGGCCTGCTGGCCGCCACCCATACCGCTACATTGGCGGCGGATACGATGGCAGAGAACAAGGCCCTGGCCCGCCAGTTGGCCATCAGTGAGGTGCAGGCGCTCGAGGGGGCAGGCCGGTTTGATGAAACACAGGTGCTGGTCAAGTTCCGCCCTGGTGCCAGCGCGGCGGAGCGGGAGCGGGTTATCCGCTCATTTGGTACCGGCGCGCGACGCCTGGGTGGCCAAGGCAAGCAGGTGATGGCCACTGGCGAGTTCTATGTGGTCAAGCTGGGTCGCCGCTGGTCGGTGGCATCCGTGATGTCGCGTATCGCAGAGGATGACAGCGCCGTCGACTATATCGTGCCGGACTGGATACTGAAACTGCAGGCAGAGCCTGCCAATGATCCGGACTTTGCCAAGGTATGGGGGGTACAGGGGCGCAGTACGTCGCCAGCCAGCCCCTTTGGCACGGGCGCCGCCGAGATGTGGGCCAAGGGTTATGTGTGCAAGTCGGCCGCGCCGGCCTATGTGGCGGTGCTGGATACCGGTGTGCGGACGACCCACCAGGATCTGCGCGACCAGGTGTTTCTCAATCCCAACGATGCCGCGGTGGACCAACGTGACGACGACGGTAACGGTCTGGTAGATGATGTAAAGGGCTGGAATTTCTACGCCAACAATAACAATGTCGAAGACGACCACAGCCACGGCACCCATGTGGCAGGCACCATCGCGGCAAGGCGTAACAATGCCTTGGGTTCGGTCGGCATGTGCGGCGACGGTGCGGTGAAAATCATCCCGGTCAAGGTGTGCAGCAGCGGTGGCAGCTGCCCCACCAGTGCTGTGCTGGCGGCCATGAATTACGTGGTCGACCTGAAAAAAAACCGTGGCATCAATGTCGTGGCGGTCAATCTTTCGCTGGGTGGGCTCACCAGTACGCCCAATCTGGCTGGCATAGAGTATTTCCAGGCAGCACAGGAGGCCGGCATCATGGTGGCGGCCGCTGCCGGCAACAATGGCGTCAATACCGACGATCGCTTTATGTGGCCGGCCAGCCTGCCGGTGGACAACATCATCTCGGTCGCCAATCTGAAGGCGGATGGCATGCTGTCGAGCTCCTCCAATCACGGTGCCAGTTCGGTGGATATTGCTGCGCCTGGTTCGGGCATCTATTCCACCGTGCATGGTTCGGACAGCGCCTACAACTGGAAGTCGGGCACCTCCATGGCGGCGCCCCATGTGGCCGGCGCCATAGGCTTGTACCGGGTGCTGCACCCACAGGCAGATGTCGCTGAAACCCGGCATGCGCTGTTTAGCACCGCCGCCGTGGAAAGCAGTCTGGCGGGCAAGGTGGCCGATGGTCGTCGGCTCGATGTCTCGGCCTGGCCGTGGCAAACCGTGACCACCAGCTATGTGGCCCGCTGCGGCCTGAACGCCGGCAAGACGGGCTTCTGGTTCCTGGTGAATGCCTATACCGACGACAGCCGCCGCACGGTACTGCGCTACATGGGTATCAGCTACAAGGCCTATGACCCGACCGGCAAGCTGCTCAATACCTATATAGGTCGCACCAATAACAACGGTGCCGCGCTCTGGGCATTCAACCGCAGCGCGCAACCCTGGGGGCAGCAGTTCACCGTGCAGGTGCAGACCGATGACGGCGGTAGCCGTACCTACAGCAGCAGCGAGTTGAACTGCCCCGTGCCTTGAGCCGCTGGCCATGCGGGGTGACTCTGCTGAGACATGACCGCGCCGTCATAGGCGGCGCGACATGGATGCGACATCCATTTGCGGCAACGCAACAGCCTATCAAACGATTGTTTGAAATCCGAACGGCTGTGCTACATTGCGTCCTGTAGTCGCAGTGCAGCTCGCTACGAGTTGTCCTGCGAGGCCGCCGGGCTAGCCCGGCCGGTTTGCCTACGCTTGGGTACTTAGGGCACGTCGGTCATCACCGGCGTGCTTTTTTTCTTTGTGCGCTGCCTTGGCGCATACAAGGTAAAATCTCGCGGTTTACTCATCCATAAGCGCGTATAGGTAATGGCCAAACCCACCAAGCCCGCCAGTTTCGAGGCGGCCATGTCCGAACTGGAAACCCTGATAGCCGAGATGGAACGTGGCGATGCCCCGCTGGAGACGGCCTTGCTGTCGTACAAGCGCGGTGGCGAGCTGATACGTTATTGCCAGGAACAACTGGCTGCTGCCGAGCAGCAGATCAAGGTGCTGGATGGCGACAGCCTCAAGCCTTTGGACCTGGAGGAGGCAGAATGAGCGGGCAGCACGATTTTCAGACCTGGTCGTTTGCCATACAGCAACAGATGGAACTGGCGCTGGGTGGCTTGTTGCCACCTGCCAGCCAGTTGCCGCAGCGGCTGCACGAGGCCATGCGCTATGCCGTGCTGGGTGGTGGCAAGCGGGTCAGGCCGCTACTGGTGTTTGCCGCTGGCGAACTGGTCAATGCCCCGGTCGAGCGTTTGCAGCATGCCGGCAGCGCGGTGGAGATGATCCATGCCTATTCGCTGGTACATGACGACATGCCCTGCATGGATGATGACGTCCTGCGCCGTGGCAAGCCCACCGTGCATGTGGAGTTTGACGACGCTACGGCTTTGCTGGCCGGCGATGCCCTGCAGACGGCGGCATTTGAGGCGTTGACCATGCAGGCCTTGGCGGATGAGCCGGCCGATCAATTGCGCATGGTCAAGCTGCTGGCCAATGCATCTGGCGCAGCGGGCATGGCCGGCGGCCAAGCCATAGACCTGGCTTCGGTGGGGCAACCCTTGAGTCTGCCCGAGCTGGAGCATATGCACATACTCAAGACTGGCGCCTTGATACGGGCATCGGTATTGCTGGGCAGCTATTGTGGCGAGCCGCTGGCATCGGCCCAGCGCGACAAGCTCGATCGCTTCGCCAAACTGATGGGCCTGGCCTTCCAGGTGGTGGACGATATCCTGGACGTGGAGGCCGATACGGCGACCCTGGGCAAGACGGCGGGCAAGGATGCGGCGCACGACAAGCCCACCTATGTCTCCCTGCTGGGGCTGAAGGAGGCCAAGCTACGTGCAGCCGAACTGGAGGCCGAAGCGCTGGCCTGTCTGGATGAATTTGGTACGCGTGCAGCCAGGCTGCGCGAACTGGCGCACTTTATCGTGCACCGGGCTTTTTGATTTCGAATCACTACAGGCGGCCCATGTGCACTCCGGTGCCTGCCGCCTTACCTAGTTGAACGTCATGGCTTATCCGCTTCTCGACAATGTCAATCTGCCTGCCGATCTGCGCGGCTTCGACCAGGACCAGCTCAAGCAGTTGGCCGGTGAGCTGCGTGAGTTCCTGCTGGATTCCATCAGCAAGACCGGTGGTCACTTTGCTTCCAATCTGGGCACCATAGAACTGACCATTGCCCTGCACCATGTGTTTGAGACCCCGCACGACAGGCTGGTCTGGGACGTGGGTCACCAGACTTATCCGCATAAGGTGCTGACCGGCCGCAAGTCGCGTATGGATACCATGCGCAAGTACCACGGCCTGGCGGGCTTTCCCAAGCGCGAGGAAAGTGAATACGACACCTTTGGCGTGGGCCATAGCTCCACCAGCATAGGCGCGGCGCATGGCATGGCCGAGGCCAGCAAGATACAAGGGCAGCGCCGCAAGGTAGTAGCCGTGATAGGCGATGGCGCCATGACGGCGGGGCAGGCATTCGAGGCGCTGTTCAATGCCGGCGACAAGGATACCGACCTGTTGGTGGTGCTGAACGACAACGAAATGTCGATCTCGCCCAATGTAGGCGCATTCAACGCCTATCTGGCCAAATTACTGTCCGGCCGCTTCTACCAGGGTTTCCGCTCCACCGGCAGCAAGGTGTTGGAGAACGTGCCACCTTTGCACGAATTGGTGCGTCGTGGCGAGGAGCATGTCAAAGGACTGTTCTCGCCATCCACGCTGTTCGAGGAATTTGGCTTCCACTATGTGGGCCCGATAGACGGCCACGATCTGGACGCACTGATACCGACCTTGCAGAATCTCAAGAGCCTGTCGGGGCCGCAGTTCCTGCATATCGTCACCAAGAAGGGGCAGGGCTACAAGCTGGCCGAGGGCGATCCGGTGAAATACCACGCCGTGACGCCCTTTACTCCAGCAGACGGCATGGCGGCCAAGGCGGCCAGCAAGCCTTCCTATACCCAGATATTTGGCGATTGGCTGTGCGATATGGCGGCCCAAGATGCTCGCCTGGTGGGGATAACCCCGGCCATGCGCGAGGGTTCGGGCATGGTGCGCTTCGAGCAATTGTTCCCCACGCGCTACTACGATGTGGGCATTGCCGAGCAGCATGCGGTGACGTTTGCCGCCGGCCTGGCCTGCGAGGGACTCAAGCCGGTGGTGGCCATCTATTCCACCTTCCTGCAACGCGCCTACGATCAACTGATACACGATGTCGCGCTGCAGAACCTGCCGGTGGTGTTCGCCATAGACCGCGCCGGTCTGGTGGGGGCTGACGGCCCCACCCATGCCGGCAGTTTTGATATCACTTATCTGCGTTGCATACCCAATATGGCCGTGCTGTGTCCGGCCGATGAGGATGAGTGCCGCCAGATGCTGTACACGGCCTTCCAGCTTGATCAGCCCAGCGCGGTGCGGTACCCGCGTGGCACCGGGCCGGGTGTGGCGGTGAACCAGGGTTTCACTGCACTGCCCGTGGGCAAGGGCGTGGTGCGCAGGCAGGGCAAGCGTATTGCCATCCTGGCATTTGGCTCCATGCTCACCCCCGCTTTGCAGGCGGCCGAGGCGCTGGATGCGACCGTGGCCAATATGCGCTGGGTCAAGCCGCTCGATGTGGAGCTGGTCAAGCAGCTGGCGGAAACCCATGACCTGCTGGTAACGGTGGAAGAGAACGCCATCATGGGCGGTGCTGGCTCGGCGGTGATCGAAGCCATGGCGGCGCAGGGTCTGCTCAAGCCCGTGCTGCAACTGGGCTTGCCCGACCGCTATGTGGACCATGGCGACCCGGCCCTGTTGCTGGCCGAATGTGGCCTGGATGCGGCGGGCATCACCGCCAGCATCCGCCAGCGGCTGGCGATGTAAGCCCGCTACCTGGCGCCATCGCCCGTGTTGTCCCATAGGCGTGGACGAGGCGATGGTGCTGTCTTTTTTACCCCACTTTTTTACTGACAGATAGCCGGGGGGGTGCGAGCTGTGACGATGGCGCTGGATTCAGCGCTAGAATCGTCACCTCGCCCGAAGGCTGTCGGGTTTTATTTCACGAGGTGCATGTGTTTCTATCCCGCTTCCAATCCCTTTATGCCGTGACGCTGGCGCTGTTGCTGGCAACCCCGCTGGCCAGCCAGGCGACGACTGTGCGCCTGGAAACCTCGCTGGGCCCGGTGGATATCGAGTTGTATGATGCCGAGGCGCCCAAGACGGTGACCAACTTCCTGGGCTATGTGAAGCGGGGCGATTACAACAGCAGCTTCATGCATCGCAGCGTTCCGGGTTTTGTCGTGCAGGGTGGCGGCTTTGCCTGGCGCAACAGCAGTAACTCCGTGGATGCCATTCCCACCCAACCTGCCGTGGTCAATGAGTTCAGCACTGCCCGCTTGAACAAACGGGGCACAGTGGCCATGGCCAAGCTGGATGGCCAAGCCAATAGCGCCACCTCGCAATGGTTCGTCAACTTGGCTGATAATCCTAGCCTGGATAGCCAGAATGGTGGCTTCACTGTGTTCGGCAAGGTGAAGGACAGCAGCATGGCAGTGATCGATGCCATGGCTAAACTGCAGCGTGTCAACGCAGGCAGCCCCTTCAACGAACTGCCCATTACCAGCATGCCTAGCGGCTATCTGGGCCGCAGCAACCTGGTGATGGTGAACCGGGCAGCGGTCTACGATGCCAACTACGACGCAGACCGGGTGTTCGATTACCTGGAAGCGACCTACCCGCAATATCTTGGCACGGTCAAATCGACCTCGGCTTCGGCGGCGGGCTACTACCTGCGCTACTACCCTGGCAAGGAAGCCTACATTGGTACGGCCAATGGCACGCTGTACTACCTAGTGCCTAGCATCAGCCCCAATGTGGAGTCTTTGGGCTCGATGGCAGACTGGATCAAGGCGGTTGCCGCTGCCGGCTACTGATACCAAGCCGTTTTACCTGCCTGATCGAAAAAAGCCTGCTTTGATGCGGGCTTTTTTCATGCTGCGTGGCAGGTGTGTGGGGACACTAGCAAGGATGACAGGCCATGCGCTGCCGGCTGTAAAACAGCTTGCAAATAGAAATAGTTATCATTATCATAATTTCAACTTGCTCAGTTAGCCCGGCGGTTGCGATCGGGAAGCGAATGGCCATGCTGATTGAGAAGTGCGAGGCGACATCCTGCTGCCTCACAGTAGGTTGCTGCAACGTTTGTCACCACCCAGTACGGACTGAAGGCCCCACTTGTGGGGCCTCTTTTTTTGTCAGCCAGCATTTGAACTGAGTACAACGTAGGGGCGTGGCTGCAATCAGGCGGCGAGTCGCTGGTTCATACGCGGACGTCCTGCGCCAGGGGGCCGGCGCCTGCCCGGTTCGCGATCACCCGGCTATGCCTGGCGTCCATAATGGCGCTCACTCGCCGGGGTGGCGCACACCAATCTGCGCGCGGATGGTGTCCAGGGCCTGTAGGGTGGCCAGGGTGTCCGCCAGGGGCATACGTGGGCTTTCCAGCAAACCCAGGCCCAGGCAGCGGTGGACTTCTTCCAGCTCGTAGCGATAGCCGTTGCCACTGATGGGCACGCTGATTGTGCGCGGGGCTTGTCCTTGCTGCTGCAGGGTCAGTCGCGACGGGCAATAGAACGGTGCATGCAGGCGTAAGGTGCCCTGCGAGCCCAGCAGGATGGCTTCGGTAGGCGAGGGTGCGCGTAGGCTGCACCAGCCGGTGGAGAGTCCGCCACCGGCATGCTGCAGGGTGAAGGCCGTCTGCTCGTCTACGCCGGTCGTGCCCAGTTCGGCCATGCTCTGTATCCGGGCTATCGGGCCCAGGAACAGGCAGGCCAGCGACAAGGGGTAGATGCCGATATCCAGCAGGGCGCCACCGCCCAAGGCTGGGTTGAATACCCGGTGGGTGGGGTCAAACGGTTGCAGGAAGCCAAAGTCCGCGTGCACACCTTGCAACTGGCCTATGGCACCACTTGCCACCAGTGCCTGGGCTTGGGCGATGGCCGGTATGAAACGCATCCACATGGCTTCCATCATGAAGACCTGCCGTTCGCCTGCCAGCGCAATGGCTTGTGCCGCCTGTTGGGCATTGAGGGTGAATGGCTTCTCGCACAGCACGGGCTTGCCTGCGGCGAGGCAAAGTTGCAGGGCGTCAAAATGCTGGGCGTGCGGCGTGGCGATGTAGACAGCGTCCACCGCTGGGTCGGCGACCAGCTCGGCATAGCTGCCGTAGTGGCGTGCGGCGCCAAAGGTCTGGGCAAAGCTGGCAGCCTTGGCCGCCTCGCGCGAGGCGACTGCGTATAGCCTGGCGTCAGCCAGTTCGGCCATTGCCCTGGCCAGCTGGCTTGCAATACCGCCGGTGCCGAGTATGCCCCACTGCAGGATGGTCATGATGTGCTGGAGGTCTGTCTGATGAAAGAGTTCGTCATATCGGTGGGGTATAGCACCTTGCAGTTGAGGCTGCGTTGCAGGGCATACCCAGCGCCTGGGCAGGCGTCACCCACCCTCCATGGCCTGAGTTCATAACCGGCGCTAGGCATGGCTATGGACCCGCAGGAAGGACAGCAGACGGGGGAAGATGTCGGTGGCGACATTCTTGCCCATGAAGATGTCCTGGTGGCCATAGCCGGGGAAGACATGCAGTTGGTGGCGGCCAGGGACGATCTGCTCCAGCCGCTGATGGCAAAGTATGTTGGAATCAGCGAACACCCGGTTCTCCTGCCCCTGTACCAACAGCATGGGGGTGGTGACCTTGCTGGCCTGGGAGAAGTAATTGTCGGGCAGGGCGGCATAGCGTGGATTGCCCGGCTCGAACTTCACTGTGTCGTGGTTGGCGTTCACCATCTTGAGCACATGGCGGTAGTAGTTGACGCTGATGCCGCCAAACAGATCGCCCAGCCTATCGTGGGTCTCCTTGGCCATGTTTTCGTGCATGAACAGGGCAGGTTTGCCGGCGCCCCACATAAAGCTCAGCATATGGCATTCGGACGAATCGCATTCATGGTGGAACCAATCTACCCCCATGGCCAGCAGCTTGCCGGCCGACCAGGCCGGCTGGTGCCGCCAGCGCGGATTGACATATTCCACCCCCAGCAGCCAATCACAGGCAAATGGCCCCAAGCCCAGTTTCAGCTTGGAAAAGGGTGGCACGCGGGCGGTCAGGGCAATGCTGTTGAGGATCACGCTACTGACGCCACCCACCTGGCCGGCGAACAGGCTCATGCCGAAGGTGAGGGCGCCGACGCAGTGCGCGATCACATGGATGCGCTTGTGCGGGCCGACCAGCTGGCGCAGGGTGGCGATGGCAGCGGGGTGGTCATACAGCGCCAGATCGTCCAGGTTGGCGCTGCCCCGGACCAGGTTGTAGGGGAAGCGGTTGCTGCCACGATGATCGAGTGTGAAGACATCCCCATAACCTTGATCCAGCAGGTGCTGCACAAGGTTCTCGTGCTCGGGCATGATGAACATGTCGGACGAAGTGGTCAGGCCGTGGATGATCAGGACCACATCATCGCAACTGGCGCGCTGGAAGCGGGTCAGTGATAGCCCCAAGCCGTCGCCGGTAGTGAAGGCATGCTCGCTGATGCAGGCGCCTTGTACGCCCTCCGTGGTGTAGCGTGGGTAGAGTCGGGGTGCCTCATAGGGCCTGGGTGGCAAGGAGGGGCCGTAGATCTGCCAGAGCGAGCCGGCGAAGAATTCGCCAAAGGCAGCCAGCCCGACCAGGCTGTTGTTGCCTGCTGCATCGGTCGCCCGCACGGTGCGCAGCACCTTGGCAAAATCCACCACACCCAGGCTCAGTATGCCGGTGGCCAGCAGATCGCTCTGCGGCGCCTGCTCGGGCGTGACATGGCCGACAAACAGGTTGGTATAGAGCGTGGTGGTGTCGTGCCACAGGTCAAAACCGAAGTGGTGCTGCACTTCCTTTTCGCCTGCCAGGGTAAAGCGCTCGCCATCCTCGTTGCGGCAATAGACCCGGTAGTTCATGACCTTGCGATCGCGGTCTGCCGTGTTGGGCATCAGCATGAAGCGGCCCGACTCCACCTCGGCCCGGCCACCCACCAGCGGGCCTTCGACATAGCCTGTCAATTGCGCCGCGTGCTCGGCAGTATCGAGAAAGGTTTTCAGGTCATCGACATCGACGTTGACATGCAAAGCCAGCGGCAGGCCCGCAGCGCGACCCTCCTCGAAACCATCGCTGAAGCTGCTGCCGCCCAGGCTGGCGTAGCCGCTCATGGTCTCGGCAAAATGTATGCGTATGCCGCTGAGATGTTCGTTCATGCCTCTCTCCTTCTGTTCTTATGCTTAGGGGCCCTAACCAAACCCGGCTTGGTGGATCGGCAGCGCTTGCTTGCACACCTCGCTACAACAGGCTGTCTGTCGGAGCTTGGCCGGTGATGCCATGGGCTATCCATTCTGACAGCGCGGCAATGGTGGCGGCAGGGTTGGCTCCCAGTGCGGTGGGCATGATGGCGCCATCGGCGACATACAGCCCCTGGTAGCCGAATACCTGGCCTCGATCGGCCTCGGCAGCGCTGACCACGCCGGCCTCAGGGCTATCGGCCAGGGTACAGCCCCCCAAGGGGTGGACGGTAACATTGTTACGCATGGGGCGCAGCCAGGTGGGCAGGGGCAGGAACACCTCACCGCCAATAAAGCGATTGAAGCGCTCCCCCAGCGCCAGGATGGCATCGTATAGCGGCTGGCTGGTCTTTTGCGGCCAGTCCAGGTCCAGGTAGCCGGCCGGGTTCAGCGAGAAACGGCCATCGGCCTGATCCTGGCCCATGCACAGCAATACGGCGCTGTACTGGGTGATATCGTGCTGCAGCAGCCGGTTGAGCAGAAAGCCCACCTGCTGGTTCTTGCGGCCCGGGTAGAGCGAGCAGACGGCTGCCCACGCCACCTGCAGCAGGGCCTTGAACTTGTCCCAGGGGTGCAGTACCGGCTGCAGGGCGGCCATGGCCCAGGCCGCATGGGTGGGGACGCTGGCGTCCTCCAGCAGGAAGGCGCGCTGCGGGTCGTATTGCTCGAACAGATGGTGGTCTGTGTACTGGGTGATGACCGGGCCATAGGTGGAGTTCACCGGTACTTTGCTGTCGAGGGCGAAAGACAGAAAATCGCCGTTGCCGGAAAAACGGTAGCCCAGCCGCTGGCTGATGGCGGGTAGGCTGCGATGGATGTCGCGGCAGCGCAGCAGCAACTCGTTGCTGCCCAAGGTGCCCGCAGAGACGACAACCCGCCGGCTGGTAACGGCGGTCACGGTATCGTGCTCGAAGTCGTCGAAGTACACGCGGTAGCCATGCTCTCCCTTGGCATTGGCATCATCCTCGCCCTGGGCATTGAGCGGCACGATGCGCTGGACCTGTGCCTGGGTCTGCACCTTGGCGCCATGTACGGTACGTGCCACGTGCAGGTAATTGAGGTCGGTGGTGTTCTTGGCATGCACATTGCAGCCTATGTCGCACTCGCCGCAGTAGGTGCAGGAGGTCTGCACCGCGCCGTAGCGGTTGGGCTCCTGCAGGCCTATCTGGGTGGCTTGGGCCTGCTTGCCGTAGCTGTAGCCATTGCCGAAGTACACGGCAATATCGGCCAGCTTGCTGCTGAGCTTCTGCTCGGCGGCAAAGCGCTGAAACTGATGGGTGCGCAGGATAAAGCGGCGGTCGGATTGATCCTGATGGGGAGGGATGATGCGGGCGCCCAGGACCGACTGGGCCACATCGTAATAGGGGGCCAGGGTGGCGAGCTTGAGCTGGCTGGGCCAGTGCTGGTTGAAGGTGTGCTCGGGTGGGCGCAGGAACACATTGGCGTAGATCAGCGAACCGCCGCCCAGACCGGCGCAGGTGACGGTATCCATATGTGCGAAGCTACGCACATCGAACATGCCCAGCAGCCTGCCCTTGGCCACCTTCTGCTTGCGTACATGGCGGGGACGGTTGCCTGCGGCATCATCAGGACACCAGAAGTTATTGGCCAGGTCCGCCGGGCTGCGTGGGAAACTGCCTTGTGGATAAGCCTTGCCGCGCTCCAGCAGCAAGACCTGGCCGGGCCAGCGCTTGCTGAGTCGGGCGCACATCACCGCGCCACCAAAACCACTACCGATAATGATGGCTTCATATTCCGGAGCAAAGGACATGTTGCGGGCTCTCACTGGGTAACAAACTGTGCTGGAGTTTAGTTGAGCCTGGTCAACAAGCCAGCATTAGAAAAGGGTGCCTGATCTGCTAGGATGCAGTGTTTCCCTTGCTTGGCAGGGCGCCTACCCCAACCTCAGTCTGTAACAGCGGTGATGCGCAGGGCCGATGTCGTCCCCGGCCGTGTGGCAATCGAAGGCGCGGGCACTGTTTGCGCCATGCCGCCGGAGGATGACCCCGCGCCCGACGGCCTGGCACCACCAAAGAATATGTCCGTGCACTCCAGCTACCACCGTCCATTCCATAGCGTCCTGCATTGCCTGCTGGTGCTGTGCCTCTGCATGGCAGCGGCCATGGCGGCCGAATCGCCGATGCTGGCCCTGAGCCAGGACGATCCCGATGCGGTACTGCTGACCAGCTATATCGAGGTACTGGAAGACCCTTCGCGCAGCCTGTCACTGATGGATGTACAGCGGCCGGAATACGCTTCGCGTTTCGAGACGCGACCGACGAAGGGCGATGCGCTCAACTTCGGGCTATCGGATTCCGCCTGGTGGCTAAGGGTGAAGCTGCGCAATACAGGCAAGCAGCCGGATGCGCGCCTGCTTGAGATTGCCTACGCCCATCACGAGAAGATCGAGTTCTTCCAGCCGCTGCCTGGGCAGGGATACAGCATGCTTTTGAGCGGCAGCGGGCTGCGCTTTGCCGACAGGCCCTATGCCAACCGCTTTTATGTGCTGCCCCTAACGGTGCCGGCAGGTGCGGAGCAGACCTACTACCTGAAGCTGGAGTCGGAAAGCTCCATGGATATCCCGATCCGGCTATGGCGTAGTGCTGCCTTTGCCGAGCACGAGCGCCGCGATTACATGGGACAGGCCTGGTATTTTGGCATGGTGATGGCCATGGGGCTGTTCAACCTGCTGCTGTTCGTGGCGTTGCGTGACCAGTCCTATCTGCTGTACGTCTGCTTTATCACCAGCGCGGCGATGTCGCTGGCCTGCTACAACGGCGTGGCCTATGAGTTCCTGTGGCCCAATTCCCCCGCCTGGTCAAAGGTGTCGACCATGATAGGGTTCGCCACTACCTGCATCATGTTGCTGCTGTTCATGCGGCGCCTGCTGGAAACCGCCAGGAATGTGCCTGTGCTCGATAAGGTGCTGCTGGGCGTGGTAGGCCTGCATCTGTTGCAGATCATCGGCTTTCTGTACTCCTTCCGCACCACCATCATGCCCGCCATTGCCCTGGATTCGGCGACCATGTTGCTGGTGCTGGCGGTGGGCATCGTGTGCCTGATACGGCAGCAGCGCAGCGCAGCCTATTTTGTGGTGGCCTTCAGCGTGCTGCTGCTGGCGGCCACCATGACGGGCCTGCGCAGCTTTGGCCTGCTGCCCACCAACTTCATCACCGTCAACGGCATGCAGTTTGGCTCTGCCCTGGAGATGCTGCTGCTGGCCTTTGCCCTGGCAGACCGCTTCAACTCTATCCGACTGGAAAAAGAGAAGGCGCAGGCCGAAGCGCTGGCGGTTAACCAGGAGCTGGTTGAGACGCTGCAATCTTCCGAGCGGGTGTTGGAAGAGCGGGTGGAGCAGCGTACACACGAACTGATGGAAGCCAATGACCGCCTGCTGGAACAGGAAGGCGCACTGCGCCGTGCCATGCTGGTGGCAGAGAATGCGTCCAAGCTCAAGAGCGAGTTCCTGGCCAATATGAGCCACGAGATACGCACACCGATGAATGCTGTCATCGGCATGGCTTATCTGGCGCTCAAGACCGAGCTGACGGCCAAGCAGCATGACTATGTGAGCAAGATACACAAGGCGGGCGTGTCGCTGCTGACGGTGCTGAACGACGTGCTGGATTTCACCAAGATCGAGGCCGGCAAGCTGGAGATGGAGAACGTGGAGTTCTCGCTGGACGAAGTGCTGTCCAATGTGGCTACCGTTACCGGCCAGAAGGCGCAGGATAAATCGCTGGAGTACCTGTTCCAGGTACCGCCCAATATCCCCAGGCACCTGGTGGGTGATCCGCTGCGGCTGGGGCAGGTGCTGATCAACCTAGCCAACAATGCCATCAAGTTTACCGAGCGTGGCGAAATACACCTGAGCTGCCGGTTGGTCTCTCACCATGCGGGCGGCGTGACGCTGGAGTTTGCCGTGCGTGACTCGGGTATAGGCATGACGCCGCAGCAGGCGGCCCAGCTGTTTCAGCCCTTTACCCAGGCTGATGGCTCGACCACCCGCAAATATGGCGGCACGGGCCTGGGGCTGACCATCTGCAAGCGGCTGGTGAACATGATGGGTGGCGAGATACGCTTGGAGAGCGAGGTGGGCATAGGCTCCACCTTCCGTTTTACCGCCAGCTTCGGCATTGCCCGCGACACCAAGCCGGCGCCATCTGCCCGACCTGTGGCCTTGCAAGGCTTGCGCGCGCTGGTGGCAGACGACAATCCGGTGGCATGCGAGATATTGGCCGATGCCTTGCTTAACCTCTCGATAGGCGCCGATACGGCTCGTGATGGCGCAGAGGCCTTGCTGGCCATCCATGATGCCGATGCGGATGAACCCTATGACGTGGTGTTCTGCGACTGGAAGATGCCGAGGCTGGACGGGATAGAGGTGGCGGAGGCCTTGAACCGGGCCCAGCTACGCCATCCGCCGAAGTTTGTCTTGGTGACGGCGTTCGGCCGCGAGGAAGTACGCCAGCACGCCGAGGCCGCGGCGGTGGACGGCTTCCTGCTCAAACCCATCAATCTATCCAGCCTGGTGGACACCCTGATGCCGCTGTTTGATTCGGCGGATCAGCGCAATTTCAAGCCGGCAGCGGCCGATGGCCTGCCCCGCTGGCCCGGCTTCAAGGTGCTGCTGGCCGAGGACAACGAAATCAACCAGCAGATCGCGGTGGAGTTGCTGCAGACCGAAGGCTTTGTGGTGGATATCGCCGGCACCGGCCGCGAGGCGCTGACGCTATTGCATGCGCACCCGGCCGATTATTACAGCCTGGTCCTGATGGACGTGCAGATGCCGGAGATGGATGGCCATGAGGCCACCATCAAGATACGCCAGGAGGCCCGCTTTAATCGCTTGCCTGTCTTGGCGATGACGGCCCACGCCCTGGTGGAGGAGCGGGAACGCTGCCTGCGGGAGGGCATGCAGGACTGCATCACCAAGCCGGTCGACCCGGACATGATGTTTCGTACCATCGCCCAGTGGCTGACCCCAGGCGTTGCGGTGCCTGCACAGAGCTTGGCCAGCAGCACTGCTGCTACCGAAGCCGCAGCGCCCGTGGGCGAGGCGGTGGTACAGCTGTTGGGCTTTGATACTGCCACCGCGTTGGAGCGCATGGGCGGCAGGGTGGAGTTCTATCACCGCATGCTGGCCAAACTGCCCTCTGCTCTGAAGCATACGGTGGCCGACCTGGAAGCCGCCTTGCGGGACGGGGACCGGGCGACGGCAGAGCGCCTGGCACATACCACGCTGGGTGTGGCCGGCAATATCGGTGCGGTGGAACTGGCCGAGCTGGCAGCCCAGATGGAGTCGGCATTGCGCAAGGGCTCCGAGACGCCTACCTTGCTGCTGGCGTTTGAAGCCGCCATTGATAGTGCTTTGGCGCAGGTGGAGCAGCACTTTCCGGCAGCCTAGCTGCGCGTACAACACCCTGCTGGTGCCCACTGCCCCCGGCGCTGGCTGCTGCGAACGCCCGCGCCAGGCCAGCATCGCCAAGCCCTCATGCCTTGCAGCCGGCCTGCGCACTGGCGAGACCTGGCCCCGCTAGTGGCGGGGGCCAGCATGTTGAGGCGCAGTGCTTGGCTGGCGCTACAAGCGCGCTACGGCACCTTGAAGTAGTTGACCTGCGCCGCCCCTCGGTATCACACTGTATGTACCTTTCATCCACCACAGGAGCACAGCGCCATGAAGACATTTGACCTTGCCCTCCTGTCGGCCACTGCCTGAGCCTAGCCTCACCCCTGTTTTGCCTGCCTGCCGGTATGTACTGAATCACCGGTTGGTCTGTGTTCCAAGTCGTTTGTAAGCCAGGTGCGTTGGCGCCCGCGTGTTGTGTGGCCGACTTCCGCTCTTCTTTGTGCTGCCGGTCTATAGGCTGGCGGCGTCGTGCGCGGCTGCACGCAACAAGACCTGGAATACAACGACATCATGATCGAATTCGATTTCGAAACCCTGCGTCAGATTGGCCTTACCCCGCAACTCGCCAGCCAGCTGGCATTCCTGCCCCCGGCAGCGCCGGGTAGTTGTTTGATGCGCATTACCGAAGTACAACGCGACCTGCTGCAGGTGCATGACGGTGTGGCAGAACACACTGCCCGTGCCTTGCCCGCCCTGGTCAATCTACTGCAGGAGCAGGGCACGGGCCTGGCGGTGGGGGATTGGGTGGTGGTCGCGCCGCATGCCCACGGCGAGTGGTGGATAGCCCAGCAGCTGCCGCCCTTTACTCACCTGGCCCGACGCGCCAACGATGGCAGGCGGCAACCGCTGGCCAGCAATATCGATACCGCCCTGCTGGTCATGGGCCTGGATCACGACTACAACCTGCGGCGCATGGAGCGCTATCTGGCGCTGGTGCAGGCCAGCGGCGTGATGGGCGTGGTGGTGCTGACCAAGGCAGATATCGGCGATGCCGTAGAGGCACGTATGGCCGAGGTGCACCAGCGGCTACCTCGCAATATCCCGGCCTATGCCGTCAATGCCCTTTCACCCGATACGGTGGCTGACCTAGCACCGTGGCTGGCGCCGGGGCAGACGCTGGTATTGCTGGGTTCCTCGGGCGCGGGCAAGTCCACCCTGACCAATACCCTGAGCGGCAGTGCAAGCCAGCTGACGGGCGATGTGCGGCGGGGGGATGGCCGAGGCCGCCATACCACCACGGCCCGTTCACTACACCTATGCCCATCGGGCGTCTGCATCATCGACACCCCCGGTCTACGCACCTGGCGGCCTGATGCGGATGAGGAGAGCCTGGCGGCGACCTTCGAAGATATCGAGGCGCTGGCGGTGCATTGTCATTTCCGTGATTGCCAGCATGAGGATGAGCCTGGTTGCGCGGTGCGTGGGGTGGTGCCGGAAGACCGGCTGCTGAACTACCACAAGCTGTTACGCGAGGTGCGCCGCAGCCAGCAGACACCGCTGGAGCGCAAGGCCATGCAGGCCAAGTGGAAGGTGATAGGCAAGGCAGGCAAGGCGCGCTCCAACGAGAAGCGGAGGTTTTGAGATGGAAGACCTGCAGAACACGTCGCTGGATTTACGGGTGATGCACGCCACCCCATCTGATCGTCTGCCGCTCCAGCACATGCTGGAGCTTTACCAGCACGATCTGTCCGAATACTGGGACATGGAGCTGGACGAGCATGGTCTGTATGGCTACAAGCTGGATGCCTATTGGCTGCACGCCAATTATCACCCCTTTGTGTTCAGGGTGAATGGGCGCTATGCCGGCTTTGCACTGGTAAACGACATAGTCTGCCGGCCGGATAGCCAATACTGGATGGCGCAGTACTTTGTGCTGCGCCGCTATCGCGGCCGGGGTCTGGCGCAGCATGCGGCCCTGCAGGTTTTTGATACCTTGCCAGGTAGGTGGGAGGTGGCGCAGGTGCCGCGCAATCTGCCGGCACAGGCCTTTTGGCCCAAAGTCATTGCCGGCTATACGGGCAATGACTTTGAAGTGGCGCGGTGGCAGGATGGCCCTTGGGAAGGGCCGATGCAGTGCTTTGATAATCGCGGCCGCGCCAGCTACCCGCTGGCCTTAGACTGAGCGCCGTCCGGCAGTCAGTCTGCGGTCTGGGTGTGGCTAGCCACACCATCATCTGTCGCCTGGGGGGCAGTAGCCACCCGGTTGCGGCCTTCATGCTTGGCATCGTAGAGCGCTGCGTCGGCGGCGTGCAACACGTCGTCGAGGTGGTGACCATGCTCGGGGAACACGGCAATACCGATGGAGACCGTCAGCGCCAGTTGCTTGTCGCGGTAGGGCACCCGCAACTGCTCAACCTGCTGGCGTAGCTGCTCGGCGCGCTGGCGGGTGGCATTCAGGGTGGCGCCGGATAGCAGGATGGTGAACTCTTCACCGCCGTAGCGGCACGCAATGTCACCCGCCCGCAAACTGCCTTTCAGCAGGCCGGCAAAGGCGCGCAATACCTCGTCGCCCACTTCGTGGCCATAGGTGTCGTTGATCATCTTGAAATGATCCAGGTCCAGCATCATCAAGCCGACCGTGCGATTGTTGCGGCGTGAGCGGCGCTCGGCTTCTTCCAGCGCCCCATCCAGGTAGCGGCGGTTATACAGACCGGTCAGGGGGTCGTGGGTGGCCTCGTTGAATAGTGCTTCGCGGGTCTTCAGGCTCACCAGGGCCAGGGCGGCGCGCTTGGCAACGCCATCCAGAAAGGCCGGATCGTGCAGGCCACGCGGGTGGCGCAGGTGCAGTAGGCCCAAGGTCTCGCCATTGCCTATCAGGGGCACGCACACATGGTCGCTGTGGTCGCTGACATGCTGGCAGTGCAGATTCTGCTGCAAGGGGTCGGCCGGGTGTATCTGGCCGCGCCGCAGTGCCCAGCAACTGCCGGGCGGGAAGGTTTTCTCCACCTCGGGCATATTGCCCCAGCTGCTTTCCTCGGTGACCAGGCCGGCCTCCTCGTCCATCAGGTAGATGGCACCGGTAGCGGCTTCCAGATAGCCGGCCGAGAAGTTGCTCAAGACCTGGGCCAACTCGTTCACCGAGACACAGCTTTGCATCAGGTCGCCCATCTTGTTCAACTGCTCTATCTCGGTAGAGCGGGCGGCTTGCTGCCGCAAGGATTCCTCCAGCTTGCGGTTGACCACCTGCAGCTCGGACTGCATGCGCTGGCGATCGGCCACCTCACCCTGTAAGCGGGTATTGGTCTCGGCCAGCTGGGCCGTGCGCTCCGCCACCATGGCTTCCAGATTGTCGGACAGCTGGCGCAGGCGTTCTTCGCTGGTCTTGAGCTCCAGCTCCTTGTCCCTGCGGGCCGCAATCTCCTCTGATAGCTTGAGATTGGCTTCGGTCAACTGCCTGGGGCTGGGCAGGGCGAGCACCCGCGGGATCAGGCGCCACAGCGCGTAGGCGGTAAACAGCGAGATGATGGCGGTGAATACCCTTGCCCAGGCATCTATCCAGTAGATGGGGTACCAGATGCTGATGAGATCGAGGAAGTGGGTAGTGCCGCAGGCCAGGATGAAGGCAGCAAACAGCAGCATGACCTGATTGAAGTGCAGGTCCGCACGCTTGCGGGCAATGGTGATCAGCGCCATCGGTATGCTGAAGTAGGCCATGCCTATGGCTGCATCGGAGAGCACCATGGTCCATAGCAAGCCGGGCGACCATGCAAAGCAATAGCCATGGGGGATGAAACCCTGGCCTATGAGCAGTTGGGTCAGATTGTCCAGCATGGGCACCTCCGCCATTCCGGATAGTCGCTACGCTGGTGCGAGCGGCGGGATGGCTATTATTAGTATTCTATGATTTTTTAACTAACGTGGGGTTCCAACATTGCGCTTGTGAATGACGCACAGAATGAGCCTAGCTGGCCGGCGCCTGTGAGGCCAGCCCTTATTTCTGGCGTGTGCCTGTACCGTCGACTATCAGTGGGGCGTGGAGGTCACGGGCTTGCCAATCGGTGTGGGTTAGCGCGGTCAGCACATGATCACGCCAGATACCGTCTATCAGAAGGTAGTCGGGTGCGTAGCCTTCGTGCTTGAACCCCAGCTTGGCCAGTACCCGGGCACTGCGTTCGTTGTCGGGCAGATGGTTGGCGGCGACGCGGTGCAGGTTGAAGTCATCGAACAACCAGTCCAGCGCCAGCCTGAGCGCATGCACCATGCGGCCCTTGCCCCATTCCGATTGCGCCAGCGAATAGCCGAGGGTGGCGCCGTAGTGCGGGTAGCCTGAGATGTTGGTGAAATTGACAGTGCCGATGACGGTACGGTTGTCGGCATCGAACACAAACAGGCAGGCACTACGTCCTTCCTCCAGCTGGTTGCGGTGCATGGCCAGTCGCATATGACAAGACTCCAGGGTATAGAAGTTGTCGGGCCGGCGTGGCTCAACCGGGCCAAAGGCCGTGCGGTTGGCCTGGAAGAACGCCAGTATGGCGGGGGCGTCGCTGGCCTGGCCCTGGCGGACCACCAGGGTGCCATCGCGTAAGTCGGGGCTGTGTCTGTGCATGATGGAGCGAACCAGTGCGGCTGGGTATAGGTTGACGATAGTGCAAAAGACAACGCCCGGCAGGGCCGGGCGTCGCGACAGCAGGGAAACAGCGAAGCTGTTACCGCTTCATGTTCAGGCTGCTGTCCTGGCTGGCAAACCAGGCCGACAGATTGTCGATATCGGCCTTGGTCAGGGTTTTGACCATGCCGGCCATGATGGCGTTGTTGCGCACGCCGTTCTGATATTGCTTGAGCGAATGCTTCAGGTAGTCGGCATGCTGGCCGGCCAGCACCGGGTATTGCGGATTGGTGCTCTTGCCATCCACATTGTGGCAGGCAGCACAGAGCTGCTCGGACTTGGTACGGCCAGCGGCCAGGTCTGCGGCTTGTGCCGACAGTGCCAGGCCCGCCAGGGCGGCCACGGTATAACGTAGTGCGTTCATCGGGCTCCCCTTATTTCTTCTGCGCAGCGTAGTAGGCGGCGAGGTCGGCAATATCCTGTTCGGACAACTGCACGGCTATGCCATTCATGGTGGGATGCTTGCGGGCACCCGTCTTGTAGCCTTGCAGCGCCGCCGCGAGGTATTCGGCATGCTGGCCACCTATCTTGGGCACATGATAGACATCCGGGAAGGCGGTCTTGTAGCCAGGAATGCCGTGGCAGCCTATGCACATTGAGTTCTTCTTGGCGCCGTTGGCCGCATTGCCAGCGGCATGCGAGGCCAGCGGCAAGGCCAGCAGGCCCAGTAGCAGCCAGGTTGCGTTGTACTTCATGTCACCTCCCATATTGGTATCTTGCTTCGACGGGGGAGTCGTCGAAATCCGCAGCATTGTAACGACGGGGCGGCTACCCTGCCAGTCAAGCCCGCTGCTTTATTAGGCAAGGGTGTCTGGGCGTGGTTTTTCCGCCCGCGCCGGGGGGGTGAGGGCAGGCATGGCCAGCCTTGCCGCTATAGCAAATTGGCTAAGAGCGGCTACCAAAATCCAGCGTAGCGGTTCTGGCTAGGCGCGCGCAGCTGACAGTAAGTGGGTACGGCAAGCTCGCACAACAACGCCAGAAGGGTTTTGTTAGCGGCTCTAAACCGCCCATTGATGTGCGACGACAAAGGAACGGCGTTATGATGCAGACATCCTCCTGTCCGATACATGTGTACATGCCATGCAAGTAGATCAAACCCTGGGGCTTAACATCAGCGCGGTCGAGCGAGAGACCGGCCTGTCCAAGGAGCTGTTGCGCATCTGGGAGCGCCGCTATGGCTTTCCGCTGCCGGGGCGCGACGCACAGGGGGATCGTGTGTACCCGCCTGAACAGGTGGAGAAGCTCAGGCTGGTCAGGCGCCTGCTGGATAGAGGCCTGCGGCCCAGCAAGATAGTCCGGGGTGAAGTGGCCGAGCTGGCGCAACTGCTGGAGCGCATGGGCAGTGGTGGCCGCCACGGCGAGAGTGGCGCCGACATCGATCCCTTGATCGAATGCCTGGCACGCCGTGACCTGGGTGAGTTGCAGCGCTACCTGCAGGGCGAACTGGTGGTGCGCGGTCTGCGCGATTTTGTGGCCGAGTTCATGCCGCAGGCCAACAACCGTATCGGCGAGGCCTGGTTCTCCGGTGAGATCAGCGCCTGGCAGGAACACTGTTATGTAGAACAGATTTCGCAGACGGTGCGTATGGCGGTCAATGGCATCAACCAGCCCCTGGCTGCGCCACGCGTACTCCTGACTACCCCATCGGGCGAGCAGCATGGGCTGGGGCTGCTGATGGTGGAGGCCATGCTGCGCATGCAGGGCTGCCAGACCTGGTCGCTGGGGACTTCGCTGCCGCTAGACGATATGGTGGAAGCCAGTTGCGAGCTGGGCTGCGATATCCTGGCGCTGTCTCTGTCGTCGACCTTCCCGGTACGCGAGGCCGGCGAACTGGTGGCCGTGCTGCGCCAGCGTTTGCCTTCGGCGGTATCGCTATGGCTGGGTGGGGCGGGTGTCGGCGGTTTGAAACGCCTGCCACCCAATGTGCTGCGGCTTGAACGATTGATCGATATCGCGCCCGCCGTGGGTCACTGGCGGGCAGAGCACTAGGGTCTCCCTAGTGCCTGCTCAGGCGTCATACCCATCAATGCCTTGAGCCCATGACAGGCTCGACAACGAGCGCCAGCGAGGCTCCCCCCACGCACCGTGCAACGTGGACTTCCGGCGCGGCAGCGCGGGCGGGGGTGTGGATTCAATCAGGGGAGAGCCTATGGGTTCAGGCTGCGCTGACGTTTAGCGCCAGGGTCTCCCTGGCGCCTGCTCAGGCTTCACGCCCATCAGTACCCTCAAGCCATGATAGGCTCTCAGTCGTCAGGCTGTTCCTGCCGGTCGGGCAGCGCGACCGCCACTGCTCGTACACTGCTGTGGGCTTTCTTCCAGCGTGGGGCGATCAGGCGCATGCCGCGTACCCGTTTGACAGCCTCCAGGCAGTAGATGCCACCTGCCACCGGCCACCAGCGTTGGCCGGCATACTCCATGAAGGCAAAGCGGTTGCGCCAGCCGCATTGGGCTAAGGGTGGCAGGTAGCAATGGACCTTGTTGGCGCCTGCTTCGAAGTTCAGCAGGGCCATCCAGTCCTTGATGCGCGGCAGGCTCAGGAAATGCCCCTGCCAGGGCATGCCCTGGCCGCGCTTGCCACGGCGGGCCATGCCCCATAGGCTCCAAGGATTGAAGCCCGTCAGCATCAGGCGGCCTTCCGGCACCAGTACCCGTTCTGCCTCGCGCAGCACGGCGCGCGGGTCGGCGTGGAAGTCCAGCGTGTGGGGCAGCACCAGCAGGTCTATGCTGGCGGTCGAAAAGGGGAGTTGCGCAGGGTCGCAGTTGAGCGAGCAGTGCCGAGAGAGACCGGCCGTCAGCCGCGTCGGCATGCGGTTGCTGCGCAGCAGGTCCAGTCCCGGTAGTTCCAGCTGCACTGCGTAGTAGCCGAATACATCGGCGACCGCACTGTCGAAGAAACGCTGCTCGTGTTCCAGCACGCACTGGCCCAGCGGGCTATGTAGCCAGTGGGCGAACTGCTCAGGCAGCACGGTATTGAAGGAGTCTTGCATGTCGACCATCCTGCCTGTTCCCATACTCCAGGACAACTATGTCTGGTTGATGCACCAAGCCGGCCATGCCTTGGTCGTGGACCCGGGTGTGGCCGCACCGGTGGTGGCTCAGCTTGAGACACTGGGTTTGCACCTGAGTGCCATACTGGTCACGCACCACCATGGCGACCATACTGGCGGCCTGGCTGAGCTGGTGGCCCGCTATGGCTGCCCGGTCTATGGACCGCCCAGCATTGCCGGTGTCAGCCAGGGCGTGGGTGAGGGCGGCAAGGTGAGCGTGCCCGCGATGGGCGTGAGCTTTGCCGTCTTGGCGGTACCCGGTCATACGCTTGATCATATTGCCTACCATGGCGATGGCGTGGTGTTTTGCGGGGATACCCTGTTTGCCTGCGGCTGTGGCCGGCTGTTCGAAGGCACGGCCACCCAGATGCAGGCATCGCTGGCGCGGCTGGCGGCCTTGCCGGACGAGACGCTGGTGTGCTGTACCCATGAATATACGCTTTCCAACCAGCGGTTTGCGCTGGCTGTAGAGCCCAATAACCCGGCATTGCAGCAGCGCCACGAGGCGGATCGCTTGCGGCGAGAGCAGCAACTGCCTACCTTGCCCTCCAACATCGGACTGGAGCGGGCGACCAACCCCTTCTTGCGCTGGGCGGAACCGGCCATCCAGGCGGCAGCGGCCAGTCAGGGTGCCATAGACAATGGCCCGGTGGCCGTGTTCGCCACCCTAAGGGAGTGGAAGAATGTATTTCGCGGTTGAACTGACGAACGGCAAGATGGACTAATACCCGTTCCACCACCAAGGTCATTGCGGGGTGTGATGATGCTTTGTATTGATTCATAAGGAAATTTCAGGTTGACGCACTACCGCCATGCTCCTACCATCGCGGCAGTTTTCATTTACTTGGCATGTCCCATCAAAGCATGGGATGCACGAAACACTCGCTGCGTCCCTTCGGCCGGCGGACCTTCAACAGGTGCGGCCCCTTTGTTCGCGACGTGCCTTTTTCATTTGAGCCTATGACCCAAATCCATTTCCGACTTGCTCCTCTGTTTGCCCTGGTGGCCGCCCTGTTTGCGCCCCTTGCCCATGCAGGCGATGCCATCGCGGAACAGGCCACCATGACTGAGCCGGCATTGCTTGCCGCGCCAATCGATGCCGCCGCCGCCGAAACCACTGCAGAACCCGTGACGGATACGGTGCTTGAATCCGCCACCGAAACAACGCCAGCATTTGCCCCTATCACCCCGGAAAACCCCCTGATGACCTCGCCGCCCGCCACCATGGGTGCCGATGCCGATCTGTGGGCACGGGTGCGGCAGGGCTTCAAGATGGGCGAGGTGGATACCCCGGCCGTGCGGGCGCAGGAACGCTTCTATGCCAGCCACCCGGAGTACATGAAGCGGGTGGTCGATCGTGGTCGCCGTTATCTCTACTTTATCGTCAGCGAGGTGGAGCGCCGTGGCATGCCCACCGAGATTGCGCTGCTGCCTATTGTTGAGAGCGCCTTTGTGCCCAAAGCGCAATCGCATGCGCTCGCATCGGGCCTATGGCAATTCATTCCGTCTACCGGGCAGCGTTATGGCCTGGAACGTACCTGGTGGTACGACGGTCGGCAGGACGTCATGGCGGCCACCTATGCGGCGCTGGACTATCTGCAGGATCTCTACAACCTGTTCGGTGACTGGCAACTGGCCCTGGCAGCCTACAACTGGGGCGAGGGCGGCGTAGGCCGTGCGCTGGCCAAGACCCGCGCCCGTGGCCTGGAAGACGACTTCGACACCATCAAGAAGCCACGCGAGACCGAAAACTACGTGCCCAAGCTGCTGGCCGTGCGCAATATCATCGCCAATCCGGAAGCCTTCGGAGTGAAGATACCGTCGGTGCCGGACAAGCCGTACTTCCAGCCTGTCAGCACCGGCCGCCACATGGACCTGCAATTGGCTGCACAACTGGCCGGCACCACGGTGGACGAACTGCTGCACCTGAATCCAGGCCTGATACGGCCGGTGTTTGCCCACAAGGAAGACCGCAAGCTGCTGCTGCCGGTCGACAAGGTGGAGAACTTCGAGCGCAATCTCAAGAGCTACGACAAGCCACTACTGTCGTGGCAGCCCTATGTCACCAAGCGGGGCGAATCGCTGGACGGCATTGCCGACAAGTTCAATATCCAGCTGGCCGAACTGCGCGACGTGAACAAGCTGGGTAGCGCCCGTGCTGCCAATGGCCAGACCATCCTGGTGCCCATACGCGACAATATGGACGTGAGCGAGCGGCAGAACCTGGCGGCCTTGATCTCCGGTGCCATCAAGTCGGACGACAAGGAAGACGACGCTGCCGAGGAAGCCACGCTGCCTGCAGCGCGTGCCATGCCGGCGGTGCAGACCACCCGGGTCGTGACGCGCTACCGGGTACAGCGTGGCGATACGCTGTTTTCCATCGCCAAGCGCCACGGCATGACCGTTACCGATATCAAGGCGCTCAATGACCTCAAGTCCAATAGCGTGACTGTAGGCAAGATGCTGAACCTAGATGTGGAAAGCGGGCAGGAGCCGGAGGTGAGGCTGGCCAGCAGCAAGAAGCAGGCCGACAAATCTAGGAAGGCGCGTGATCGCCAGCACGTGGTACGCAGTGGCGATACCCTGGACGAGATCGCCCGCCGCTACGATGTCAGCGTGGCCGACCTCAAGCGCTGGAATCGGCCAGCGGCCAAAGGCGTGCTGCGCGTGGGTTACAAGCTGCAGATCCGTAACGCTAGCTGATAGTCCCGTATTGGGCAGGCCTGTGCCAAACAAACAGCCCCGCAAAAAATTTTGCGGGGCTGTTTGTTTTTGCGCTTACAGGTCGGTGGCGGCCACAAAGCGGGCCAGCAGCTTTTCCAGCCCCAGCTTGTCGGCGGCGCTGAAGCGGTGGGTTTCCGGGCTGTCGATATCGAAGACGCCCACTAGTCGGCCGTCCTTGATGACGGGTAGGACGATCTCGGCGTTGGAAGCCGCATCGCAGGCGATATGGCCGGGGAAGGCATGGACATCGTCGACCACGATGGTTTCCCGCTGCTGGGCGGCGGTACCACAGACACCACGGCCAAAGGGAATACGCACGCAGGCCACCTTGCCCTGGAAAGGGCCCAGTACCAGTTCGTCACCGCGCGCAAGATAGAAGCCCGCCCAGTTGAGGGCATCCAGCGTCTGATAGATGAAGGCGGAGAACTGCGCCGCATTGGCGATAAAGTCCCGCTCGCCCTCGAACAGGCTGGCCAATTGGCGGTCCAGCTCGTCGTAGTTGGGCGTGCGGCTCTGGTCGGCGGTGTGGAACATGGCGGTATCCTGATGGAGGGGCAGAAATGATAGCACTGCGGGGAACGTCTTGAGCCGGGTCTGGGTCAACAGGCCAGCATAACAAGTCTATAGGGGGAAGCATGCGGTATGGGCGTCGCGCCATGTGGGTGGGGATGGGTGTATCAATGGGGCTGCACATCGTTCTATTCTGGGTTTGGCCCATCATGCAGCAGCAGCGACGTGCTGGCCTGGCAGACGAGCCGCCTACGGTACGGCCCCGGCCTGCCATGCAATGGCTGTGGCTACCCACACCACCCAGCAGCCGTGCCGAGCCCCAAGCCCGCGCCGCACCATCGCCCCGGCCAGCCAGTACCCGATCATCTCGGACACTGACCCGTGCCGCCCCAGTGCAGCCACCACCACCGACAACCGCCATAACGTCGCCGCCGCCGGTAACGGCACCCACGACCATCACTGCCGATCCCTTTGCGGTGCCGCCGGATGAAAGCCTAACTGAACGCGCCTTGCGCAGCGCCGGCGCGACCGACCTTGCCCTGCGGCAAGAGGCAGATGCCGCCCGCCAGTTGCTGCCGGTTAAACCACTGCCGCACAATCTGATCAAGCTGCCACCTATTGTGCAAACCGCCATGGCCAGGGTGTTCGAACGCGAACTGGGTGAGCTGGTGGTGCTGAATGTGGTGACCACGCAGGAGGGGGGTAACCGTGTGACCCGCGTCTATACCAATAAGGGCCTGTACTGCGTGAACGTGCCGCTGGTGCGTTCGGCGGCCTTCCGTGGCACGCCGGTGGTGCCTATGGCAGGCGGCTGCGGACCTTAGGTGGCCGTGCCCCTTTCGTGCGGAACCAAGCCTATGGGGACGACCCGTAGGCGACGGCCCGTGCCACCGGTCTGGTCTCGCACGCTGGAAAACGTCGATTGGGCGGCACTGGCGCTCAAGCGCGGCTACTCCGACGCGAGCAGAGGCGCGACGGGCAGACCGGGTGGCGCTTTCCAAACGGTTTGCTGTAGTGCTAGTATTTGCCGCGCTTATCCCTCACTCATCAACCTCACTGTAAAGGAGAAAAACACCATGCAACACACTGTTTCCCCCCTCTGCAGTGCCCGTGTCTAGGTTGATCGAGACCTCCCAGCTTTAGCTGCACTCTCGTATTGCCCCAGGCTCCGGCCTGCCAAATCAGCGTTCTTAAAAATCTGGTATGGAAATACGATGGGCAATTACGTTCAGAATCTGTCTGACCGCGTCACCTTGATCGCGGCGGAAGACACTTGGATCGAAGGCGATGCGATCCAGCAATTACACAACACGGCAAAACTCCCAGGCATGAGCCTGGTGGCCGGCATGCCCGACCTGCATCCCGGTCGTGGTTATCCTGTCGGCGCGGCCTTCTTTGCGGCCGAGCATCTGTACCCTGCCTTGATCGGCGGGGACATAGGCTGCGGCATGGCGCTATGGCAGACCGATATCGATGCCAGCAAGGCCAGTATCGGCAAGCTGGAGAAGAAGCTGGGCAATATCGATGGCCCGCTCGATGACAGCTGGCAGGCCGCCGTTGCGGCCTTGGTGCCCGCCGACATGGGCTTTCAGCAGGCGCTGGGCACCATAGGTGGCGGTAACCATTTTGCCGAGCTGCAACGGGTGGACGAGGTGTACGACCCAGCCGCCCTGGCGCAACTGAAGCTGCAGAAAGGCGTGCTGCAACTGCTGGTACACAGTGGTTCGCGCGGCTTGGGCCAGCATATCCTGCGCCAGCATATAGACCAGCATGGCCACAGCGGCTTGGTGGCCGACTCCGCGGCGGCGCGCGGCTATCTGCAGGCGCACGACAGGGCTGTGCTGTTTGCCGAGGCCAATCGGCAACTGATCGCACGGCGCATACTGGCGCGATTGCACGCCGAGGGCGAGCAACTGCTGGATATCACCCACAACATGGTATGCCGTGCGCAGGTAAGCCAGCAGGATGGCTGGATGCACCGCAAGGGCGCGACCCCGGCGGACCGTGGTGCCGTCGTCATTCCCGGCTCCCGTGGGGACTACAGCTACCTGGTGCAGCCCCTGCCCAGTGCGGTCAGCCTGTATTCCTTGGCCCATGGCGCGGGCCGCAAGTGGATGCGCAGCGAGTGCAAGGACAGGCTGCTCAAGCGTTATAGCTACGCCCAGCTGAGCCGTACACGCCTGGGTAGCCATGTGATCTGCGCCGACCGGGAGCTGATCTACGAGGAAGCGCCCGAGGCCTACAAGCCGATAGACAATATCGTTGCCGTCCTGGCGGGGGCAGGCTTGCTGCAAGTGGTGGCTCGCCTGAAGCCGGTACTGACCTACAAGACCCGTGGGGAGTGCTGCGATTGATCTTGCTACAACTATCTGCGGGCCAGGGGCCCGATGAATGCTGCCTGGCGGTGGCCAAGGCGCTGCAGCGCCTGCAAGACGAGGCCGAGCAAAGCCGGGTGGTAACTGACATCCTTGAGCAGGAACCAGGAGACCAGGCCGGGACTTACCGCTCGATATTGATCAGCCTGGAGGGTGAGGCCGAGGCCGAGCTGGCCCAGCAATGGGAGGGCACTCTGCAATGGACCTGCGCCAGCCCCTATCGGCCACGCCATCTGCGCAAGAACTGGTTTATCGGAGTAAGCCGCTGCGCCATGCCAGCCAACGCGCTGGCCAGCGAAATACGCTACGAAACCTTGCGTGCATCGGGGCCGGGCGGACAGCACGTCAACAAGACCGAGTCGGCGGTGCGGGCCACTCATGTCGCCACCGGCCTCAGTGTCAGGGTGCAGACCGAGCGCAGTCAGCATGCCAACAAGCGGCTGGCGGCCTGCCTGCTGGCCCACAAGCTGGCCATGCGGCAGTCGACAGGTATGGCAGCATTGCGGTCTGAGCGACGCATGCAGCACTATCAGATTGAACGCGGTAGCCCTAAGCGGGTCTTTGCAGGAGAGCGCTTCCAGGCAGTCATGCCGTAGTGGAATCCGGCCTGGCTGAGGCCAGCCCGGATTCCACTTTCTTTGATAAAGCGGGTGATCCATGAAGGTCTTGCCATCCATCGTTGTTGTCGCGCTGTTGCTGCCCTATGCCTCGATGGCATGGGCAGCCACTTTTGCGGACAAGCTGGTCGCGGCGGCGCGAGCCCGTACTCAGCAGCATGAAGTCTATGACGGTGCCTACCAGCGTATTGCCTACCCCATGGGCGATGTGGCCGACAACCGGGGTGTCTGCACCGACTTGGTGATACGTGCCTATCGCAAGCAGGGCGTGGATCTACAGGTACTGATACACGAGGACATGACCCGGCATTTTGGGGCCTATCCCAAGCTATGGGGCATGCGCGCGCCAGACCGCAATATCGATCATCGCCGCGTACCCAATATCCAGACCTTCATGACACGCGCCGGCGCAGCCTTGCCAGTGAGCCAGGAGCCGACCAGCTACGCGCCTGGCGACTTGGTGACATGGCGCCTGCCCGGCAATCTGCCGCATATCGGCATCGTCTCTGACCAACGGGTCGGCGGCAGCAAGCGGCCCAAGATCATTCACAATATCGGGGCCGGGCCGGTGGAGGACGATATTCTCTTTCGCTATCCCATTACGGGGCATTACCGGTATGCGGGGTCAGCACGACGCTGAATCTGGTCTGCGAGCGCTGACTTCCATTATGGGCTGTGCAAATAGCGTGGCAAGCTCGCAAGGCCATGCCCGGTGGGGCAATTCTGCTTATTACTGGGCGTATGCAGCCTCCAGCGCCAAGACGAGTCGCTGTACATCGGCGGCATAGAAGCCGGATGAATTCAGGGTGTTGATCTCGACGATACGGATACCATCGGCTGTATCGCAGGCGTCTATCACAAAGGCTTCATGGGGCGACCATTCGAGGATGCGAGCACGGACGAATGCGGCAACCCGCTCATCGACATCGCTGGTGTAGAACACTTGGTTGCCGCGTTTGTAGAGCGACTGCGTGATGATCTCGCCTTTGAGTATCCAGAAGCGATACTCGGCGTAGATCTCAACGGGCTTGGACAGCTGTATCTCGGTTTGAGGTGTCAGGCTATCGTTGCGGCTTGCGTGGGGATCGCAAATGGCGCTTTGCCAGGCGTGAAATGCCGCAGAGCTAAATACTTTGCCTGAAAACACCTTGGAGTCTTGTATAGGTCTGACGAACATGTGCTCCCCGTTGAAGCGGGCCTGCTCTACGGTACTCACTACCGAGTGGTAGTTCAGCATATGAGCACCCCAGTGCAGGCGCTGCTGTTCAAAGTCCTGTGCATACAGGTCGAAAACACCGGGCCACCATCCATTGCTGCGGGCAGCGTGGCGCATGGAGTAAGAACCGATACAAATGACATGCTTGTGCTCAAGCATGGGTGAGGGTAACAACACCCCGGTTTTTGGGGTGACGGCATGCACGGAGTAGGTGAGGCCGAATCGTGTCAGCGTGGCGATCAAGGCCTGCCAGCCGGTTTCGGAGAGAAAGCCATCTTGGAGTATCCAGTGCATGTTGCTATCCAGCGTCTTATGCGCGTATGGGTCGAGTTGGCAAGCATATCAGTCGGCCTGGGTAATTGGTGATAGCACTGGTTAACCCACAAGGCACTGGTCAAAAAAAGGCCACTCGCATTGAGTGGCCCTTTGCCTGCCTACTTGCCAGCGGCTCTGGGCTTGGCCTGGGTGACGTAGGTTTCCAGCCAGCGGTCCTGCTCCCACAGCATATGCATCAGCGATTCGCGGGCGCGGTAGCCGTGGCTTTCATGCGGCAGCATGACCAGCCTGGCGGTGCCGCCCAGGCCTTGCAGTGCCTGGTATAGCCGCTCGCTCTGGATGGGGAAGGTGCCAGGGTTGTTGTCGACTTCGCCGTGGATGATCAGTAGGGCATCCTTGATCTTGTCGGCATGGTTGAACGGCGACATGGTTTGGTACACGCCCTGCGCCTGCCAGAAGTTGCGGTCTTCGGCCTGAAAGCCGAATGGTGTCAGCGTGCGGTTGTAGGCGCCGGAGCGGGCGATACCGGCGCGGAACAACCGGGTATGCGCCAGCAGGTTGGCGGTCATGAAGGCGCCATAGCTGTGGCCACCGACGGCAATGCGCTCACGGTCGGCTACGCCGCGTTTGACGACTTCGTCGACGGCGGCCTGGGCGCTTTGGGTCAGTTGCTGCAGGTAGCTGTCGTTCGGCTCCTTGTCGCCTTCGCCTATGATGGGCATGGCCGGGTCGTCCAGCACGGTGTAGCCACGGGCCAACATGACCAGGGGGCCACCCAGGCTGATGCGGTTGAAGCGGTAGGGGGAGTCGGTCACCTGGCTGGCTGCCTTGGCCGATTTGAACTCCTGCGGGTAGGCCCACATCAGCATGGGGCGGGGGCCGTCACGCTTGGGGTCGTAGCCGGCTGGCAGATACAGGGTGGCCGTCAGGTCCACGCCATCGGCCCGCTTGTAGCGTATTAGCTCCTTCTGCATGCCCTTGAACTGCGGGTAGGGGTGTGGGAATTGCGTCAGCGCACGCGGGGCAATCCGGCGTACCAGATCGCGCAGATAGTAGTTGGGGCGCTCGTCCACGGCCTCGCGGCTGGTCACCAGCCGCTGGCCTTCATCATCCAGTACGGCCACGGTGCGTTCGTAGTACGGTGCTTCGGAGCGCCACAGGCGTTCGGTCTGCTTGCTGTCCAGGTGGAAGCGATCCAGGAAGGGGCGGTCGCCTTCCGGGCTGGCGCCTTCACCGGCCAGTAGCAGGGTGTTGCCGTCCTTGCCGGTTTGCAGCACGGGCCGGCCGTAGCTGTTGAGGCGGGTCAGCGGGGTGCCGGGGTCGCTGTAGCGGTCTTCTGACTTGCGCGACACGATGAGCTCGGCCGCTGCAGTCGGTTTGCCCGGCTGGATGCGCCAGGTGCGGGTGTCGCGACTCTTCCACCAGCCTTCGGTGACCAGGGCCAGATCATCACGGCCCCAACGGATGTCGTCTACCCGTGCGGCGACATCCAGCAGGCGCGTGGCCGGCTGGTCGAACGGTGCCGCCTGCTGGAACAGCGAGTCGCGCACCTTGGCTTCCCGATTAGGATCGCCGCCGTCCTGGGCCTCGGTCCAGTGTACGGTGGCAGGTGCATCATCGCGCCAGGCAAAGTCGCGCGGGCCGGGTTGAACGGCATCGTTGCCGCTGGGCAGGCGCTCCAGCAGGGGCTGTTCTGCCAGCGTCTTGATCAGCTTGCCCTGGGTATCCCACACCTGGGTGGCACGTGGGAAGCGCGATACCGGGACCAGATAGGAATAGGGTTGGCGCAGCACGCCCAGCAGCAGGTATTTGCCATCGGGCGAGCCCTGCAGGCCGATGACGGTAGCGGGTTTGCCCACCCGGCTCAGTTTGCCATCCGTGCCTACCAGGGCGATCTGGGTTTGCAACTGCCATTCCAGTTGCGCTGCATCGGCCGGGTTCTTGAGCATGTCGGCATAGGTGCGGGTCTGCGAGGTCTGGCCGCCGGCCGTCTGCTGTGTATTGGGCCCGGCTGGCACGCTTGAGGCGACGGGGGCGGCGGCCGGATCCTGCGGAGCCAGCCTGACCAGCAACTGCTTGTTGCCGCCCAGCCAGCCGAACCCGTTACCGGCGATGGCGTTCAGGTGCTCTTTGATCAGGCGGCGGGCCTGACCCTGGGCCACATCCAGCAGCCACAGTTCAACGCCGTTGTCACCCCAGCGGCTGAATGCCACCCAGCGCTCATCGGATGACCAGGCGATATCGGCGATGCGCGGATCGACCGGCAAGCCTTGTACTGGCCGCTGCTGGCCCGTGCCCACATCCAGCAGGCTCAGGCCGTTACCAAAATCAAACCGGCTGGCGGCGCGCATGCGGGGGTTGATGCGCAGCCCGGCCAGGCGCAACTCTGGCTGTGCCACGGCGCTAATGCTGGGCAGGGCTGCCATGCCTACCAGCAGGGCGGTGCTGCGTTTGGGGCCAAGGTTGAACAGAGGGCCGCGCGGTGCATCGACCAGCGCCTGCAGCTCGGCAGGTGGCGTCTGGTAGTGGGTGTCGGCCAGGGCCATGCTGCCGGGCAGCAAGGCTGCGCACAGCAGGGCCAATGAGATCGGGGTGGAACGTTGCATGGGTTCTCCATGGGTTGGAAGCTGGCTTGCCTTTCGGGGCAGCCACGTACGGTCTTCGAGTGGGGGTGATCGCGTCAAATGATTGCGATGAAGCGTAAAGGGGCAGGACGAATGGTGTGGGGATTCCGGCACAGCGTGGTTAGCCATGGGTTGACATTGTCATTATTGAATTGTGCTGATCTAATACCATAATGTAACCATGCATAACCAGTAAGAGATGTTTTGATAATACCGGTATTGTTTTTGGCCTTGATCGGCTGCATGGGGCCGGGATAGGGCTCCAGGCCGGCGCAAGCCTCCTCACGAGAGTGCACCGCTATCGCCGCGAGGGGTGGTGCAGCCCATAAGCCAGCCGGGCAATGTATTCGGCTACCTCGCCCAACCTACAGATATGGATGGAGCAACCGCATGAACCCAACCCCTACCTTGGCCAGGCGCTTTGCGCTGCGCACCCTTACCCTTAGCCTGGCCACGGCCGGTGTGCTGTATAGCCCCAATGCCCTGGCGGCGAGTTGTGCGGCCGCCTGGACCGAAGGTAATACCTACGCCACGCATGCCTTGGCCAGCTACCAAAGTAAGAACTACAAGGCACTACAGACCCATACCGCCCATGTAGGTGCCAATTGGAACCCTGCCGCAACGCCTACCCTGTGGGCCTATCAGGCAGACTGCGCTGGTACGCCAACGCCAACGCCAACGCCAACGCCAACGCCGACACCGACACCGACACCGACACCGACACCCACGACGTGCTACCAGGCCTGGAGTGCGGGAACGGCTTATACAGGTGGGCAGCGGGTGACCTACAACGGCCGTAACTACGAGGCCAAGTGGTGGACGCAAGGTGAAGTTCCGTCTGCCAGCACCGGTAGCGGCAAGCCCTGGAACGACCTGAACGCCTGTGGGACCCCGACCCCGACGCCGACGCCGACGCCGACGCCGACGCCGACCCCGACCCCGACCCCGACCCCGACCCCGACCCCGACCCCGACCCCGACCCCGACCCCGACCCCGACCCCGACCCC
>NZ_JAUFPU010000017.1 GCF_030409555.1 Chitinimonas viridis | reverse complement strand
TGCCGCTGCCGTTCAGGTTGCGGCGCTTGCCCCAGGCGTCGTAGGCGAGCTTGTCCTTCAGGCTGCCGTCGGCGCCCGTGATGGCCACCAGGCTGCCCAGCCGGTCGCTGTGCGTCCAGCTCTGCTCGGCCGGGTTGCCAAAGGTGTTGACTTCCACCCCCAGGCCCATGGGCCAGTAGGTCTTGAGCCGTTTGTACTGGAGGGTGTCGCCATTGGCGGTTTCCAGTTCCATGGCGCCGGCGTACCAGGTGGTGCCGGTATCGGCACCGTCCTTGACCTGCTTGGTGCGCTGGTGATCAGGGCCGTAGACAAAGGTGCTCTTGTTGCTGCCTTTGCTCAGGCTGGCCGGCATGTCAAAGCTGGTCCACTTGAGTAGCTGGTTGTTCTGGCCGTTGGCCTTGGCGATGCTCTCGAGGTTGCCGTTGTCGTCGTAATAGAAGGTGCCGTAGCTACCGATACTCCGTACGGCGTGGGGTCGGATGGCGTTGGGGCCGGGGACGGGGTAGTTGTAGCTGCCCGTGCCGACACCGGTCTTGCTGGTGAGGTTGCCGATGCTGTCGTAGGTGAAGACCTGCTGGGCTTGGCCGGCGACTTGGCTGAGTTTGAGGCGGTTCAGTTCGTCATAGTCAAAGACTTCGCTGAAGCCTTCGCTGCCATCCCAGTATTGGCTGCGCTGGCTGACGTTGCCGAGCAGGTCGTAGTTGTAGCTTTCCTGCAGGCGCGTGATGGCGCCGGCTTGGAGGCTGCTGGTGTCCAGTCGGCCGGTATAGTCGTTGTAGCGGCGGTTGAGCTGGAGGCCGTTGCCGAGCTGGGCTTGGATGACGCGGTTGGCGGCATCTTGCTGTTGGGCTTTCCACAGGACGGTGCTGTTGTTGCGGCCGATCTGTTTGAGGTAGCCGTAGGCGTTGTAGCGGTGCTCAAAGGTGGTGCTGGTATTGCTGTGCTGGTGCTGTTCTTGGGCGAGCCGGCCCCAGTTGTCATAGCTGGGGGTGCTGATGAAGCTGCCATTGCTGCCGTTGAACAGTTGGGTGGTGACGGCAGCGGGACGGCCGAGGCTGTCGTAGCTGTGCGTACGGACGTATTCACGTGGGCAGTTGGCGCTGATGTCAGTGCCGCCCTGGCAGGTGTAGCTTTGGTGCAGCTGGCCTATGCCCATGGCGGCGCTGTCGTAGCGCCAGTGGCTGACGAGGTCGGGCTCCAGTCGGGTGATCTGGCGGCCGAGCAGGTCGAAGCGGTAATTGGTGTAGGCCTTCCACTTATCGCCGTCGGCCATGCTGGCGGCGGCGAGCCGTTGCTTGGGGCTGATCTGTTGCCAGACCTGGCCCAGGGGGTCGGTCTTGTATTCGATACGGCCGAGGTCGGGGTCGCGCAGTTCAGTCTTGCGGCCCAGTCGGTCGTAGTCGATGCCGATGAGGTTGCCGGTGGGGTCGGTGGTCTGGGTGAGGTTGCCCCAGGCGTCGCGGGCGAACAGGGTGAGTCCTTGCTTGGCGTCGCGGGTCTCGATCAGTTGGCCCAGGGGGTTGCGGGTGTCTCGCTTTTCTCGCTTCAAGGGGTTGATCTGGGTGGTGACCAGGCCTTGGTAGACGGTGCGGTTTTGGACGATGTTGCCTTTTTCGTCCTGGGTGTCGGTCTG
>NZ_JAUFPU010000016.1 GCF_030409555.1 Chitinimonas viridis | reverse complement strand
GCCGAAGCCCTGGACAGCTACATCCCCACCCCTGAGCGTGCCATCGACGGCGCCTTCCTGATGCCTGTGGAAGATGTGTTCTCGATCTCCGGTCGCGGTACCGTGGTGACGGGTCGCGTTGAGCGCGGCATCGTCAAGGTCGGCGAAGAAATCGAAATCGTCGGTATCAAGCCCACCGTCAAGACCACCTGTACCGGCGTGGAAATGTTCCGCAAGCTGCTGGACCAAGGTCAGGCTGGCGACAACATTGGCGCGCTGCTGCGTGGTACCAAGCGTGAAGACGTCGAGCGTGGCCAAGTTCTGGCCAAGCCGGGTTCGATCACCCCGCACACCAAGTTCTCCGGTTCGGTCTACGTGCTGAGCAAGGATGAAGGCGGCCGTCACACCCCGTTCTTCAATGGCTATCGCCCGCAGTTCTACTTCCGTACCACCGACGTGACCGGTGCGGTTGAGCTGCCAGCTGGCACCGAAATGGTGATGCCAGGCGACAACGTTGAAGTGGTTGTTGCCCTGATTGCTCCGATCGCCATGGAACAAGGTCTGCGCTTCGCTATCCGCGAAGG
>NZ_JAUFPU010000015.1 GCF_030409555.1 Chitinimonas viridis | reverse complement strand
CACCAAATCGTTGCCAAGGCTTACCTGGGCATGACCACCACGACTGCAGTGGGTACCTCGAGTACGCCAGGACCGGTCATCACGGTGGTCTCGCGAGGCGGCGCACTGGAGCTCTCGGACAACATCGCCGCAAGTGTGGGCGACGCAGTGGCAGGGCTGGTGGCCTTGCCGGATGCGGGCAGCTTGCCGGGTGAGCTGGGGGTGAGCAATGGGGCGGCGACGTATAGCCTGCCGATTGCGGTGCCGCCGGGGACGGCGGGGATGGTGCCGAGTATCAGCCTTGCTTATAACAGCAATGGCGGGAATGGCATCGCTGGGATGGGCTGGACCTTGAATGGTCTTTCCAAAATTCAGCGCTGCGGTAAGACCATCTTGCAGGATGGCCGCACTGATACGGTTCGCTTCACACAGGCAGACCGACTCTGCCTGGATGGTCAGCGCCTTGTGCTGGTCAACCTGCCGCTGAGTGACACCAACTACTGGGCAGACAATGCAGAGTACCGTACCGAGATGGAGAGTTTCACTCGCATCAAGCGTACGGGGGGAGGTTTCACGCTCGAGACCAAATCTGGGCACACCCAATATTACGGCGACAGCGACAACAGCCGCCTCAAGAGCACCGTCGATACTGACAACAACCTGGTTCATGGTTGGGCGCTGCGCCGCAACCAGGATCGCGATGGCAATGCCATTGACTACGACTACCTGGACAATACGGGTAGCGGTGCCGGCAAGACTGGCGAGCACCAGCCCGCCAGCATTCGCTGGGGCGCCAATACGGCCGCCAATCAGGCACATTATGGCAAGATCGAATTCGACTATGGCACGGCCGACAGGCCGGATGCCGAGGTGGCCTATCTGATGGGTAGCCGGATCGACCGCCGCAAGCGGTTGGAAAAGATTCGCACCTATACCGACACCGATGCCAATGGCAATAACGGCACGGCCGTACTGAGCTATAGCCTGGGCTACGAATCGAGCCCGACCAGCGGCCGCAGCATGCTGCAGTCGGTGACTGCATGTGAAGGTGGGGTAGGGGGTAAGTGTCTGCCCAAGACTACCTTCGAGTGGGCCAAGCCCGATCCGGCGGCGAAGCAGGAGTTTGTAAGTCTAGGTAAGTCACAAGGACCGAACTTGGAGATGACGGGAGCGTCAGTAGATTTACCTCGTGGTGAACGCCTGGTCAGATATGTATCGGGCGACTTCAACGGTGATGGCAAGGTTGATTTGGTGCATAAACATGCTGACGCCCAAGGCCAGCAACCGTTCTATTTGTCCACAGGTAGCGGGTTTGAGCAGCACGATGTGTTTTCGGCTTTGTCGATTGGGTTGTCTGACATACCCGCGGCGGAGCGCAAGATCACGAATGTGGGAGATTTCAATGGTGATGGTCAGACAGACCTGCTGATTCGTCGTGTCGCCACCGAGCGGACAGAGATTGGTGATGTCGCCAACAGCGGTAGTTGGAAGGTATGTCTGTCCAACATGCGCAATGGCGGAGGATTTGCTTGTAAACCAGCGAATTTCCCAGTTGGGCAGTCTGCTGCATACCGTGCAGTAGTGGATTTTAATTCTGACGGCCGAGATGATATCCACTTGGCTATTGGCAATGAGCAGAGTTCACCTGGTGAGGCTATTGTTTCCGGTGCTCAGCATGTCTGTTTTGCGACGGATATGGGCTTCAACTGTACAAAACTTGATGATGTGACACGCTATTGGAAATTAGCCCCCGACCTTTATCACACATCTCGGGTATCACATGCGAATGCTGATGTGGATGGTGATGGCCGTGCTGAAACGCTGCACTTGGCCAAGTGCATGTATAAAGAAGACGAAACTCCCCATGGCTACATGGATTGCGGTGATAACAGCGCCATTTGGGCGGAGAGCCATCTGGAAAATGGCAGCGTTCGCCTACGTATGGGAGGTGAATGGTTTCGCTTTACCGATAACCAGTCTCAAATCGTCAATGCGATGGACGGTGGGTCGCTGACGGCTGATATTAATGGTGATGGCTATTCTGACATCATGGTCGGTGTAAGGCATGGAAACCTGGTTCCGAATGGTACCCCGCCCGGCACCCCCATTCCGCCGATTACCTATGACACCTTTGGTTGCTACTCCAAAGGTAATGGCGGTGGCCATTGCATTAAGTTGGCACCGGAGTGGAGCTTAGGCCTGGACAATGTGACTGCAAACCCGGGTATCTACACTTTAGGTGATATTGATGGTGATGGTCGGGTAGATGTGTGGCGATACAGCTTTGTAGAAACCGTGCCACAAAGTAGTCACGCTATCAGCAAAGGGATGGTCCTGTGTCATATGAGTACAGATATGGCCAGTAGCCGCTGTACTCCATGGACTTGGAACTACACACTGACTATTAATCCGAATGCCGGCAGGGGCGCTGCAGATATCTACTACGAGCGGTCATTTCAAGGCGCTGACTTCACTGGTGATGGTAGGCCCGACATGGTGCTCTATCACCCCAATGGGGTATGGGAGATATTTACTGCTGCTACCCAAGCCAAGCCAAGTCAAGCACTGGATAAACTGGTATCGGTGACCAATGGTGTGGGCACTATTGATAGCGTGGAGTACGCCCAAACCCATGATGGCCGTGTCTACCAACGTGATCCCTCTGCTTTGGATAGCAGCCTGGATAATGCAGTTGCCTATCCGCTCAAGCGCGTTCCTGGCAGCGGTAACTATGTTGTGCAGCTACACCGCCGGAGCAATGGCATTGCGACCGACAAAGTGACCACATATCGCTATGCCGGTGCCGCCCAGCATCAGCAGGGGAGAGGCGAACAAGGCTATCGTGTGGTGGAGGCCACTGTGCAAGCAACGGGAACCCGTATGCTCACCGTTAGCCGTCAGGATGCCGTGACATGGCAAATCAACGGCCAGACCGAACGCGCTCGTGTTATTGCCGCGAACGGCACCGTCCTGAACGACACCGTTGCCGATACCAAGGTCCATGCCAACCTGTTTCCCAATGGCGCACAGACCTGGTTCGTCCATAGCAGCCGCCAACTCACCGAAAAACGCGACCTGGACGGCAGCCCCATCCGCACCGAGCTGGAGTGTACCGACTACGGCCTGACACCGGGTGTGACCACCTGGGGCAACGTCAAGCGCGCTATCAAGCTGACGGCCGCCAGCAAGACCGCCGTGGATATCGCCTGCGCCCAAGCCGACAGCACCAGTGGGGTCTGGAAAACCAAGACCGATAGCAGCTACAAGGCCGCCACGGCCAACGATGCCCCCTGGCTGCAAAGCCTGGTGGAGACCGTCACCGTCAACCAAACCAGCCCCACCGCCACTGCACAGCCGCGCAAGGTCCAGTACGACTACCACGCCAACGGCCTGCTCAAGAGCGAAACCCTCGAACCCGACGACACCACCTACAAGCTGGTGACTACCTTCGATCGCCGCAGCAACAAGTACGGCCTGGTCGAACTCAAACAACAAAGCTGGCGCAACCCCGCCACCGGTCTGAACGAAACCCGCACCGTCGAAGATATTATCTATGACGCCAAGGGCCGTTACCCCCAGACCGTCAAGAACGC
>NZ_JAUFPU010000013.1 GCF_030409555.1 Chitinimonas viridis | reverse complement strand
AAGGGGTGGATGGTTTATTGCTGTTTGGCTTCTTAGCCATAAGGTACTTTGCTCTTTAACAAGATGGAAGAAGTAACCAATGACCTGACCCGCTGGGTAGCAGCAATGCTATCGAACGGGTTGGAAGTAAATTGGGTTGATTGTATCGATCGAAAGCCAGCACAGTCAGCGCTGGTGGACGATAACGCAAACACCTGTAATCAGAAACCGAGACTGGTCGACCGCAAGGAAGAACAGGACTCAGGCTTCTTCGGTTATAGGGTCAAGCGAATAAGTGCATCTGGTGGATGCCTTGGCGATGATAGGCGATGAAGGACGTGTAAGCCTGCGAAAAGCTTCGGGGAGCTGGCAATTAAGCTTTGATCCGGAGATGTCCGAATGGGGAAACCCACCCGCAAGGGTATCCCAGACTGAATACATAGGTCTGAGGAAGCGAACTCAGCGAACTGAAACATCTAAGTAGCTGAAGGAAAAGAAATCAACCGAGATTCCGTAAGTAGTGGCGAGCGAACGCGGAAGAGCCTGTACGTGATAGTCGATTGTTTAATAGAACGGAATGGAAAGTCCGGCCATAGTGGGTGATAGCCCCGTATATGAAAAGCAATCGGTGGTACTAAGCGTACGACAAGTAGGGCGGGACACGAGAAATCCTGTCTGAAGATGGGGGGACCATCCTCCAAGGCTAAATACTCATCATCGACCGATAGTGAACCAGTACCGTGAGGGAAAGGCGAAAAGAACCGCGGGAGCGGAGTGAAATAGAACCTGAAACCGGATGCATACAAACAGTGGGAGCCTCTTCGTGGGGTGACTGCGTACCTTTTGTATAATGGGTCAGCGACTTACATTCAGTAGCAAGCTTAACCGAGTAGGGGAGGCGTAGCGAAAGCGAGTCCGAATAGGGCGTTCAGTTGCTGGGTGTAGACCCGAAACCAAGTGATCTATCCATGGCCAGGTTGAAGGTGGGGTAACACCCACTGGAGGACCGAACCCACTAGTGTTGCAAAACTAGGGGATGAGCTGTGGATAGGGGTGAAAGGCTAAACAAACTTGGAAATAGCTGGTTCTCCTCGAAAACTATTTAGGTAGTGCCTCAAGTATCACTGACGGGGGTAAAGCACTGTTATGGCTAGGGGGTCATCGCGACTTACCAAACCATGGCAAACTCAGAATACCGTCAAGTGCGAGCTTGGGAGACAGACATCGGGTGCTAACGTCCGGTGTCGAAAGGGAAACAACCCAGACCCTCAGCTAAGGTCCCAAATGCATAGTTAAGTGGAAAACGAAGTGGGAAGGCATAGACAGCCAGGATGTTGGCTTAGAAGCAGCCATCATTTAAAGAAAGCGTAATAGCTCACTGGTCGAGTCGTCCTGCGCGGAAGATGTAACGGGGCTCAAACTATGAACCGAAGCTAGGGATATGCGTAAGCATATGGTAGAGGAGCGTTCCGTAGGCCTGCGAAGGTGTGGTGTGAACCATGCTGGAGGTATCGGAAGTGCGAATGCTGACATGAGTAGCGATAAACAGGGTGAAAGTCCCTGTCGCCGAAAACCCAAGGTTTCCTGCGCAACGTTCATCGGCGCAGGGTGAGTCGGCCCCTAAGGCGAGGCTGAAAAGCGTAGTCGATGGGAAACGGGTTAATATTCCCGTACCTTTCTGTAATGCGATGTGGGGACGGAGAAAGCTAGGCCAGCCGGGTGTTGGAAGTCCCGGTTTAAGCGTGTAGGCGTGTTTCGTAGGCAAATCCGCGAGACTAAGCTGAGGCGTGATGACGAGTCTGCTTGCAGACGAAGTGGTTGATGCTCTGCTTCCAGGAAAAGCCGCTAAGCTTCAGTTACAGAAAGACCGTACCGCAAACCGACACAGGTGGGTAGGATGAGAATTCTAAGGCGCTTGAGAGAACTCGGGTGAAGGAACTCGGCAAATTGACACCGTAACTTCGGGAGAAGGTGTGCCCCGGTAGGTTGTAGCCTGTACAGGTGAAGGCCGATGGGGTTGCAGTGAAAAGGTGGCTGCGACTGTTTATTAAAAACACAGCACTGTGCCAACACGAAAGTGGACGTATACGGTGTGACGCCTGCCCGGTGCCGGAAGGTTAATTGATGGGGTGCAAGCTCTTGATCGAAGCCCCGGTAAACGGCGGCCGTAACTATAACGGTCCTAAGGTAGCGAAATTCCTTGTCGGGTAAGTTCCGACCCGCACGAATGGCGTAACGATGGCCACACTGTCTCCACCCGAGACTCAGCGAAGTTGAAATGTTTGTGAAGATGCAATCTCCCCGCTGCTAGACGGAAAGACCCCGTGCACCTTTACTGTAGCTTTGCATTGGACTTTGAAGTGGTTTGTGTAGGATAGGTGGGAGGCTTTGAAGCAGGGACGCTAGTTTCTGTGGAGCCGACGTTGAAATACCACCCTGACCCCTTTGAGGTTCTAACCTAGGTCCATTATCTGGATCGGGGACCGTGCATGGTAGGCAGTTTGACTGGGGCGGTCTCCTCCCAAAGTGTAACGGAGGAGCTCGAAGGTATCCTAGGTACGGTCGGAAATCGTACTGATAGTGCAATGGCATAAGGATGCTTAACTGCGAGACTGACAAGTCGAGCAGGTGCGAAAGCAGGACATAGTGATCCGGTGGTTCTGTATGGAAGGGCCATCGCTCAACGGATAAAAGGTACGCCGGGGATAACAGGCTGATTCCTCCCAAGAGTTCACATCGACGGGGGAGTTTGGCACCTCGATGTCGGCTCATCACATCCTGGGGCTGTAGCCGGTCCCAAGGGTATGGCTGTTCGCCATTTAAAGTGGTACGTGAGCTGGGTTTAAAACGTCGTGAGACAGTTTGGTCCCTATCTGCAGTGGGCGTTGGAAGTTTGAAGGGGGCTGCTCCTAGTACGAGAGGACCGGAGTGGACGAACCTCTGGTGTACCGGTTATGACGCCAGTCGTATCGCCGGGTAGCTAAGTTCGGAAGAGATAACCGCTGAAAGCATCTAAGCGGGAAACTTGCCTTAAGATGAGACTTCCCTGGGACTTCGAGTCCCCTGAAGGGTCGTTCAAGACCAGGACGTTGATAGGTCAGGTGTGGAAGCGCAGTAATGCGTTAAGCTAACTGATACTAATTGCCCGTGAGGCTTGATCCTATAACCCAAGAGGCCTGAGGCCAGGGTTTGCGGACGATCAACCCAATTGATTTGGTTACTTCTTCTATCGATGATTGGCTCTGTGGCGTAGCTGCGGAGCGGATCATGAAATTCGATGCATCGAGAGATCGGTGTATCAGCCAGTTTTGCTTGGCGGCCATAGCGCCTTGGACCCACGCCTTCCCATCTCGAACAGGACCGTGAAACGAGGCAGCGCCGATGATAGTGCGGACTACCCGTGTGAAAGTAGGTCACCGCCAGGCTCCCCTT
>NZ_JAUFPU010000012.1 GCF_030409555.1 Chitinimonas viridis | reverse complement strand
AGCTGGAATTGGACCAACGCCCCCTTGGGCAGCCACCAAATCGTTGCCAAGGCTTACCTGGGCATGACCACCACGACTGCAGTGGGTACCTCGAGTACGCCAGGGCCGGTGATCACCGTGGTTTCGCGCGGCGGCGCGCTGGAGCTGTCGGACAATATCGCAGCAGGTGTGGGTGACGCCGTGGCGGGGCTGGTGGCCTTGCCGGATGCGGGCAGCTTGCCGGGTGAGCTGGGGGTGAGCAATGGGGCAGCGACGTATAGCTTGCCGATTGCGGTGCCGCCTGGGACCAATGGTACTTCGCCGGGGCTGGGTCTGGTTTACAACAGCCAGGCAGCCAATGGCCTTGCAGGCGTGGGCTGGAGCCTTAGCGGTCTGTCGAGCATCCAGCGCTGTAACAAGCTGCTGGCCAAGGATGGTGTTGCCGATGCCGTCCGCTTTACCAATACCGATCGGCTTTGCCTGGATGGTCAACGCTTGGTTCTGGTAACCGCCGGTAGCAACCCGGCCAGTGATACGGATTACTGGCGCGACGATGCGGAATATAGGCTTGAGCTGGAGACCTTCAGCCGTATCACCCGCAGCCGCCAGGGAGGCAAGCTGGGCTTCAAGGTCGAAAACAAGTCCGGTCAAGTGCTGTACTACGGCGATACGGAGAACAGCAGCCTCAAGAGCACGGTCGTTGCCGATGCCAACCTGGTATTCGGCTGGGCATTGCGCCGTAGCGAAGATTACTCGGGCAATATGATCGACTACGACTACCTGGATGACACCGGTAGCGGCAAGACGGGTGAGCATGTGCCCAGCAGCGTACGCTGGGGTGGCAATCAGGTTAATGGCACGGCGCATTACGCCCGGGTGGACTTCAAGTACGGCACTAGCGACCGGCCTGATGCGGAAGTGGCCTATCTGGCTGGGAGCAACCGTGACCGCCGTAAACGGCTGGAGCGGATACAGACCTTTACCGACATTACGAGCAGCACGAGCACCCCAGTGCTGGACTACCGGTTTGACTACACCTTGAGCCCTAGCAGCGGTCGTAGCCTGCTCCGTGCCGTGCAAGCTTGCGATGGCAGTGATGCCAGCCGCTGCTTGCCCAAGACCGAGTTTGGCTGGGATGCCCCCGCACTGGCCGAGCAGAATTGGATGGTGTCGCTAGGTACCTGGAATGGCCCCGTTATTCCACGCGAGCTAGACTACGACGGCCATTTCAAGCGCTATATGCTGGATATGAGCAAAATACGGCCAGGCGATTTCAATGGTGATGGCCGGCAGGATATCGTAACGGGAGAGGGCTTCTACCTGTCTACCGGTACGGGGTTTACCCATGTTCCCCCGGCTAATTCGACGAAGTTTGATTCGTACTTTAGTGTGACTGCCGACCTGAATGGTGATGGTCTACTGGAAATAATTACACCCAAAAATTACGAGAATGGGCCGACGCATCAGTGGGAAATCTGCTTCCCGCAGGCAAAAGCCTTGCCTTATCAGTGCCAAACATGGACAGGCCCTCTCTTCCACGCAGCTCAGGGTAGCGCAGGAACCGTATTTGGCCAGGATGTTGATGGTGATGGCCGTGATGAATTGGTGATTAAAAGTACGATTGACCACCCCGAGGCCAATGTCTGCCGCTATGCAGGACAGGGTGTGCAATTCAGCTGCACTAGCCGGCCATATGACATTCCCAGGGTGCGCGGGTGGATTACCGATGAAGAAAACCACATGCACGGTGGCCTGGAACTGATACACGATGAACACAGTGGTGACGTGGACGGTGATGGCATCCGTGATATCGGATTGCTGGCATGGACCAGCCAGGATGTCTGGGATGGTACGCGGGAGCGAGTCCTAATTAGGGCTTGGCTAGGGATTTATGATGGTATCGGTGGTGACACACCGTTTCAGTATAATATATTCCACGGTTCTCCCATCAATCTCTATCCAACACCCATAGGTGCTGGCCCTTGGGCTACGCTGGCTGGCGACTTGAATGGCGATGGTTATAGCGACACAGCGTTTGGTTTCGACAATGAGCCTATCGACAAAGACAGCAGCAACGTAGGCCGCGATCTGCTGCGTATCTGTTATTCCACCGGTAAGGCACTGGATTGCGTGACGCATGATGCGGTCGGCGACAAGGCCTTCCTCCAGCACCCCAATGCCATGGGTGATTTTGATGGGGATGGCCATACCGAAATGCTTTTTGGGCCATTCGCGAACCCACGGGTCGGCTATGGGCTGGAAGCCGGGCAGTCTCGGCAGTTTTCTTGGAAACTCTGCCGTGTTAGCTATGCTGGCGCACCTGTCTGCCAGAATTGGGAGATGCCGGTCGGTAACCTGCCGGACAATGGTGACTATAAGCAGGTTGCGGGTGATTTCCTCGGGACCGGGCGGCAGCAGATTGCACTGTATGTACCGGGTACGGGCTGGCAGTTGTTTGGCTTCCCGACCAGCGAGATTGCAGGCTACGACCGCTTGATCTCCGTTACCAACGGACGAGGCGGCAAGGCGGAGATTGCATACACTGCTGGCGTGGACGACAGCATCTATCAAGCCCAAGCAACTGATATCAACGGGCAGGTTATTGCCCAGACCTATCCGCTACTGAATCAGGCCGACGCGGGCTTGGTGGTCAAGCGCCTGCGCCAAGATATCGGCCAGGGCAGCTACCGGGAAACCACCTACCGCTACGCCGGTGCCGCCGTAAACCAACAGGGCCTGGGCCATGTAGGCTATGCCCGTATCGATGCCACCGACAGCCACACCCAGGCAATCCATACCACTTGGCAACGCCAGGACTGGCCCTATGTTGGTGCGCTTGGCGCAGAACAGGTACAGATAGGCGCGACCAAGCTCAGCGAGACTCGCTATACCTTCGACAAGCTCGACATCCGTCATGCCAACGGCGCGCTGTCTGTCTTCCCCTATGTCAAGCAAAGCACCCAGACCCGCCGCGATCTGGATGGCAGCCCCTTGGGCACCACCCTCACCGACAACCAATACACGGACGGCTGGGGCAACCTCACCCAATCGGATGTCAAGGTCAGCCACGGCGGGATCGACTACTACACACAGACCCGCAACACCTATCGCAACATCAACACCACCGCCGTGTGGCGCGCTGGCCTGCTGAGCACCAGCAGCGTCAGCAAGGCCGATACGTCCCGTACGGTCAATCAGACCGCCATTACCCGCAACGTAGCCTATAGCTACGACGCCCTGGGCCGACTCGACACCGAAACGGTTGAACCCGGTGATCCTGCCTATCAGCTCATCACCACCCACAACCGCCGCAGCAACCCCTACGGCCTGGTCGAACTCAAGCAACAAAGCTGGCGCAACCCCGCCACCGGTCTGAACGAAACCCGCACCGTC
>NZ_JAUFPU010000011.1 GCF_030409555.1 Chitinimonas viridis | reverse complement strand
CCTGGCGTACTCGAGGTACCCACTGCAGTCGTGGTGGTCATGCCCAGGTAAGCCTTGGCAACGATTTGGTGGCTGCCCAAGGGGGCGTTGGTCCAATTCCAGCTGGCGATGCGCGAGCCGTCGACACTGTTCGAGATGCTGGTGGTCGTGCCCAGAAAGGTGTTGCCGGTGCTGCCGCCGTAGAAGTTCACCTTGCCTATGGAGGCGGTACCCGAGCCCAGCTTGGCTTGCAGTGTGATGGTCGTGCCCTGGGTATATTGGCTGCCCGAGAGGGGGTTGGCCACGCTGATGTTGACGTTGCTGCCGCCGGCATCCACATACACTTTGCGCGGGGCGGCGTGGATGGGCAGTCCTTGGTCTTTGAGGCGGACGGTGGCGGTCAGCTGGTAGGGCTCAGGCCGGGCCAGGGCGCCGGTCTTGCGGGCGACATAGGTGTCGGCTTCGTTGTCGAGCAGGCCATCGAGGATCTGACCATCGACGCTGAACTCGACCTTGTCGATGACGGTACCAGCATCCTTGCCGGTGATCCGGGCGCGCAGGAACAGGTCGGCGCCCAGGCTGCCGGCGCTGATGCGGGCGTTGTCTTCTGGGGTGGTAAAACCAATATTGAGGGTGCCGGGCAGGTAGCAGTGGCTGCCGGCACAAGTCAGTGCTTTGGGGCTGCCACTGGCGCTAGGCAGGCCGTACACCAGCAAGGGGGCTTTGCCGCTGTTGTTGGCGTCGGTGATATCGAGCTCGAAGCCATGGCCGACACCGCTGGTGCGGCAGACGCTGCTGCGCTCGGGGCTGCTGAGGTTGGCGACCACGGTGCCGATGGCGGGGCTGTCGGCGCTGTGCTTGTGGGCGCGGATGCTGATGGGGTTGGGGTTGCCTTGCTCGCAGGCCCAGCCACGCAGCAGGACTTTGCCGTCTTGCAACTGCAGTCCGGTCACTTCGCCTTCGATAATGCTGTTGCCGACGGTGACGATAGTTTCCGTCGTCTTCGTTTCGATGCCATGGTTGTCGATGGCCTTGACCTGGACACGGTAGGTGCCGGCGCTGGCGATCAATTCGTGAGCAAAGCCCACTGGCTTGCGGTCGGCTGCGCCCGTAACGGTACGTTCCAGTGTGTAGCCGCTACCGTTGTCAATCCAGAACTCCAGCTTGGCTACATAGCCGTTGTCGTCTTGGGCAATGGCGGTGATGGTGACCTTGGCGGTGCCGTCACTGCCGATCACGGCTGGGTTGGGGCCGACCTGATAGGTGCTGATGATGGGCGGTGCGTTGATGACGCGGAAGTTGCTCTCCGTGCTGGTTTTCACCACGCTGCCCGTGCCATTGGCACCGCTCATGGAGACCGCATAAATCTGGTAGACCTCCAGGCTGGGCTGGTTGAACTCAACGGTCTTGCTAAAGTCAGGGCCGCTGCCGTTGACGGTGGCAAGGGTCAGTTCGCCGCCACTGCTGGGCTTGGCGCGGAAGATGACGGAGCCGATGCCGCTGCCCGTGGTTTTGGCGGTCAGTTGCAGCAGATGCGGTAGCTTGCTAATACTCAATCCACTGGCGGGGGCAGTGAGTGTGACACTGTCCGGCACGGCACCCCGCACAGTGATGGCGCCAGACTGACTGCTGTCACCCGCTACGATGACCTTGGCGCTGATCTGGTGGGTGCCGGCGGGGAAGTTGACCCAGTTGTATTCATAGGGGTCGCTGGTGTCGCTACCTAGTAGGGTAGTGCCCTGGTAGAACTCGACCCGCTGGATGGTCAGGCCGCCACCGTTGGCGTTGGCCTTGAGCACGACAGTGCTGCCAGGGGCGTAGGTTTCGCCATGCTGGGGGGTGGTCAGGCTGATGCCTGGCTTCACGCCATAGATGGTGAACGGGAAAACGTCATCGTCAACCAGGGTTTGGCCAACGTAAGCCTTGGCGGTGAGGGTGTGCGTACCGGCGGCGATATTGCTGAAGTCGACACTGTAGGGGCTGCTGTAGTCGCTGACTGGGGTGCCGGTGTCGAGCAGGAAGTCGACACGGCTGATCGTGCCGGCCGTGCCGCCATCGGCATCGGCACCGACGATGATGCTGCCGGGGTAGTTGAAGCTGCCGGTGGGGGGGATGATCTTGACGGTGGCTTGGATCCCTTGACTAACCGTGGCGGTGGCTTCGCTGGATTCCGTGGTCTCGCCCAGATTATCCCTCGCGCGCAGTTTGAAGCGGTAGCTGCCTACGCTGGCTGGGTAGGCATAGCTGAAGCCGAGGCTGGCGCTGCCCGTGCCGTAGGCGGTGTGGGCGGGTGTGCTGCCATAGGCGGCGCCATCCTTGGCGACGAACAGCTCTATTCGCTCTATCCAGCCGCCTGTGTCTTGAGCGGTGCTATTGATGGTCAGCGTGGCGGATTTGCCGGGCGTGACGGTAGCGCTGCTGGGGCTGGCGGTGATGGTGCCGAAGCTGGGCTTGATGTTGATCACTTCAACCCAGGCGCTACTATCGCCACTGGCGGTCCAATCGGTGACGCCGTCATAGTTATCGGTGGCGATGGCGAAGAAACGGTAGTACCCCGCCTTGCTGGGCATCCAGCTGCCTAAATTGTAGGTGTAGTTGCTGCCGCTCTTGGTGCCATTCCCCAACAGGGTAGCCACGCTGCTTCCGGGGCTATACATGTAGAACTGGACGGATTTTATGCTGCTGCCAGGATCCGGATCGGTGAAGGCTGCGGTGATGACCTGTGTGGCAGGCAGATTGGTAATGCGGGGATTGCTGGCGCTGTGGGTAACGCTGGGCGGGGTGTTGACGGTGACGGTCACCGTGTTGGAGGTGTGGGTACTGCCGTCATGGGCGCGGGCGATGGCGTGGGCGGTGTAGCGGCCGGCGCCGATGCCGCTGAATTCCAGGACATAGGGGGCGGTGGTGTCGCTAAAATGGGGCTGGGCGGCACCGTCGATGTAGAAGTCGACCTGTTTGACGGTGGAACTGCCGCTAGTAGCGGCGGTCAGTTTGATATTGGCCGGCGGGAGGTGGGTGCTGCCGTTGCTGCTCAGGCTGGCGGTGACGCCGGCCCAGGCGGGGCTGGTGATCGCGAATACGGTAGCTGAAGCAATGGCAAGTCCTGCGCGAAGCGCGCGCAGGCCCTTAACGTACGCGTATGGCATACGTTCTCCCTATGATTTTGGTGATGACATCAGTCAACCAGCGAACATATATTCTGGCTGGCGACGAAAGGGCGGCACTCTACCCGAGGCGGGTGAATGGTGGCAAGTCATTGTTATTGATAGATTTGCTGCAAAGCAGCAGGAATGAGGCTGGG
>NZ_JAUFPU010000010.1 GCF_030409555.1 Chitinimonas viridis | reverse complement strand
AACGACCGCACCGAGCGGGTGGACCACAACGAGAAGATCTCGATTGGCGACAACCGCACGGAGGATGTGGGCAAGAACGAGACCATCAGCATCGGTGAAAACCGCAGCGTGACGGTGGGCGACAACGAGACGATCAGCATAGGCAGCAACAAGACCGACGATATCGGCGACAACCTGAGCATCACGGTGGGCAAGGCCAAGACCGAGGCGGTGGCATTGGCGTCGATGGAGAACGTGGGCCTGGCGAAGATGACGAACGTGGGGGCGGCCTACAGCCTGAATGTGGGGGCGTTCATGAATACGGTGGTGGCGGCCTGGCAGAAGGAACAGGTGGGATTGACCAAGGCGATTACGGTAGGTGATGCATACGATCTCACCGTTGCCGGTGCAAGCTCGATCCATATGGACGAAGACACCATCACCCTTAAAGTCGGCAAGAGCGTCATGACCATGAAAGGGGACGGTACCATCACAATCAATGGCAAGGACATCAATGTCATGGCCAGTGCCGAAATACAAGTCGAAGCCAAGGCCGATATTGTCATGCATGGCAAGAACATCAAGCAGAATGGTTAAGGAGACAGGCATGTCCGTGCCCCACACCGCCCAGTGCACTGGCCAATCCACATCAGGTACCCCCTTAGACTCCCTACTGCAACGGCCAGCTGCTACGCTCGCCCCACCGCAAGGCAGCGTCATGCTCGCCACGCTGATCGCATTTGATGGTAGCCAAGCCACACTCTCGCTCCCTGGTGCTCAGCCTATCACCGCAGCCAGCTTGGTCCCACTGCAAGCTGCAGATATCGGTCGCACGGCTGCAATCACACTGCACGGCGACAGCCAAGCACTCGTGCTTGGCTTAATCTGGAAAGCGGAGCCCGCGACCACGACCCTGCATGATGTCATCGTCGATGGCCAACACGTCAGCATTGAAGCCAAAGAATCCATCACCCTCGCCTGCGGTCGCGCCAGCGTCACCCTTACTGCAGACGGCCAGATTCTGCTACGCGGTGACTATATCTCGAATCACTCCACCGGCACCCAGCGCATCAAGGGCGCTGCCGTGCAGATCAACTGACGGGATAACCGATATGGACCTGATCAACGGCACCCGCTACGCCCTGAGCGTCGACCAGGTACTCGATAAAGACGGCCGCCCATGGCTCGTAGCCGTGGCCAAAAGCACTTGGCAGCTCGAACCCGACGCCGACGGAAAGCTGACCCTCGCCGCCAAACAACGCCCACTGCGCATGAGTGACGTGCACGAAGGAGAGCCCGGTCTGAGTGCCCCTTTGTTCGAATCTGACTACACCTTTCGCAAAGCCGCTTGCGATGTACTGTTCAAAGGTGCTGCCCACTCACCCGAAGGCAAGCCTGTCAAGATACTTGAAGCCGGTCTACGCATCGGTCCTATCCACAAGGTATTACGCGTCGTCGGCAACCGCCCCTGGCAACGCAAGCTAGGCAGCTACTGGACACCGGGCTCACCGGAGCCGTTCGTTCAACTCCCAATCACTTACGGTAATGCTTTCGGTGGCATGTATACACCTGAGCAAATTGGCTCCTCCTCCCCGGACGATTACCTAAGCTACCCCGACAATCTCGTCGGCCGCGGTTATGCCAAAGGCGCATTCCAAGGTCTCTTGGCTGACACCTACGCACCCAACCTCGAAGCCATGGACGAGGAGATCAGTGCGCCCGACGGACGTTACAAGGCTGTGTCGCTAGGCCCGATTGCCCGCAACTGCCCCCCCCGGCTACGCTACGCCGGCACCTATGATCAACGGTGGCAGGAGGAGGTCTTCCCTCTCCTGCCCAAGGATTTCGACGAGCGCTTCTATCAGAGCGCGCCACCGGACCAGCAAATGCCTTATCCAACCGGTGGTGAGCAGATAGCACTGCTCAACCTGACGCTTGGTGGCGGCCTCAAGGTCATTACCTTGCCACGTCTACGCCTGCCCATGGTCGCACTGACGCGCGAGCGTCGGCCCATCCCGCTCCACACCGTCGTCGACACCCTGATCTTCGATACCGATGCCATGGTGCTCGAAGTCGTCTGGCGTGCCTGCCATCCGCTCAAGCGCAATCTGCAAGAAATCCACACGCTGGCCGCCGGCAACGTCTGCAAACGCTGGTGGAAGAGCCGCGTCTACGGTGCGGAAGACTGTGGCTGCCACGGTATCGAAACAGACGACAAGGACCTGGCTCCCGTCACCGAAGCACTGGAGGAAGACGACTCCATACCCGATGACAGCACACCCCGCAGCGAGCATGCATGAGTAACCATACAAAGCTGACTATTATCGCCAGCGGCGCTGTCACGCCACTGGGCTTGAGCGCCGCCAGTACCTGCGCCGCCATTCGCGCCTGCCTCAATAACTTTCGCGAAACGCACTTCGTCGACGGACAAGGAGCTCCGCTGCTCGGCGCCACAGTGCCTGCGCACGCCCTGCTTGGCAGCGACGAGGATGCCGTACAAGGTGGGCCAGATAAGCTCGCCGCTATGTTCGTACGCGCCGTGCGCGAATGCCTGCAGCAGGTACAAGGCTTCAACGCCGCCCAGACGGCTCTGCTACTAGTCGGCCCCGAAAGCAGCCGGCCAGGCATCACTGCCGAAAGCCTGCGTGAAGTCTTTGATGCCTGTCAGGCCACGCTCGGCGAGCACTTCCACGACGCCAGCCGCATCACGCAGATCGGAACCCCTGGGCTCGCTGTAGCACTTAAATACAGCCGCGAGCTCCTGGCCGACCCGAATCAAAGTGGCGTTCACGCGGTCTTGATTGTCGGCCTGGATAGCCTGCTCAACACCAGCGACATCCTCGCAGGCCTCCAACAGCGCCGACTCCTTGCCCAGAACAATAGCGACGGTTTCATCCCCGGCGAAGCATGTGCCAGCCTATTCATTATTGGCGAGCGCAGCAATATCACAGCCCCCAGCGGCAACCTAGTCGTGCGCGGCCTTGGTATAGCCCAAGAGACCGAAACCCTGCTCGAGCAAAAACCCAGCCGAGGCCAAGGCCTGGCGGCCGCCATCCGGCAAGCGCTAGACGAAGCCGGCCTCGGAGCCCACGACATGCACACCCGGCTCTCTGACGCCACAGCCGAAAGCTACTTCTTTGAAGAAGCCAGCTTCGCCTGGACCCGGCTACTACGGCAGCGCTCACCGGAGGGCTACGGATTTTTCACCCTAATGAACCGCGTCGGCCACATCGGTGCCGCCATGGGACCACTCACCCTCGTCGTCACCCTTGACCAGGTGCGCAAGCAATGGGCCACCGGCCCCCACACGCTCGTCCACCTCAGTAGTGCGCATACACCCCGAGCTGCTGTAGTCGTGACCGCTGCCTGAGCCACAGAATCGAGAATCCGCCGTCATGTCCCACAACGTCTTCGCCAACAACAACGAGATCTGTGCCAAAAGTGCATCGGGTTCGTCGAATCTCGCCACGGATACCTGCTTCTCGCCCGGCGCCCCCATGCCCGGCGTGCCCGTGCCCTACATGAATAGCTGCAAAGCCAGTGACATTACCAAGGGCTCCAAGACAGTAGCCATCAAGGGTATGGAAGTCTGCATGGAGGACAAGAGTTACTTTGCCACCAGTTACGGTGATGAAGCCGCTACCCAGGGGCTCAAGCGCGGTGTCGTCTCAACCAGCGTCCAGGGCAAATGCCGCTTCATAGGCTGGAGTCCCAACGTATTTGTCGAAGGCCTGGCCGTTACCCGCCATCTGGACATGGTGACGCACAACCACAACAGCCCGGCCAATACCCCTCCCATGCATTACATGTCCAATGCCGACCCTTCTAACCCATGCAAAAAAGACTACGAACAGATCGCCAAGCGTTGCGCGCCTGACGATCACAAGGACAGGGCCAAGCGTGGCAAGGGTGTACCTAAGGACAAGCAAGGGAAGGTCGATAAGGCCGGTAATTGGGTCATGGATCATTGCGGTCCGCTTATGGTCCATCCCGGCGACAATTTTGAGGACTGGAAGAAGGATTTTGGGGACTTGGGTAGCCTGATGAAGAAGGCTTCAGATCAGCTCAAGAACGATGTGATCGCCAAGATGGAAAAGGAGATCGCCGAGTTCGCGGCAAAGAAGCTGACAAAGATGGCTGTAAGGCGCGGCCTGACGGGTTGGATACCTGTAGTCGGCTGGGTACTGACCGCAGTAGATGTTGCAGCAACGGGATATGAGATTGCCACAACGGTCAGCACCATGAAGGATGAATTGGCTGACCTAAAGAAAACCGTCGACAACCTCAAAAAAGAGTCAGACAACGTTACCAAAGCATTCAAGGATTACGAAGATAAGCTCAAGAAATACGGCACCATGAGCGCCGATGAGAAGAAAAAAGCTGAGCGTGAAGTCATGGCAGCCGTTCAGGGTGCCTATGGCGCGGCCAACCCTTGCTTGCGTGCCCGTAAATGTGCCTTGGTTCCCTACAATAAGGCAGATAAAGATAATGGCTGGCTAGGCAAGGGCTGCTGCCCAGGTCAAACAGGCCACCACCTTTTGCCTGATGCCATGTTCCGCAGTGCTGATAAGCAAGAACAGGCGAAGGCCTTCGAGACCTGGAAGAAATCCTACGGTGGCAAGAAAGATAAGTCCAAACTCACGGCCAGCGATATGCCGCGTGATCACAAGGCAAATGCAAAGTGCTGGGACAAATACAAGGAAGGCCCAGCCCCGACCATCTGCCTGGAAGGTACCGACAATACCAGCGGCTCGCACGGTCTAGTCCACAGCGCGACCTCAACGTTGCTTGCACCGTTCAAGAGCAGTCCGACTATGGATTACACCAAAGCCCGGAGCCTGCTTGCCAAGGAAATTAGCGTCGCCTACGGTTGCGATGCCGACTGTCTGGAAGCGCAATTGGATGAAGCCTATTGCAAGATGTATACCTGCGGCGGAAACAAACCCTGCCCAGAGAAGCTAAAGGATGCCAAGGTTGTCCCACATGACGGCATGCCAAATGGCGGACCGAAAACCGGCGACGGTACAGTAAACACAGACATGGATGGTTAATTATGTTCGACGCAAAAACTTGGGAAAGATTCGGTTCAGGCTTCTCGTTCTACGACTGTGCAATCAGCACCGCTACCCGTTTCTGGTTGCTAGGGTACGAAATTCAGGAGACTCCACACCGTGACCCTTGGCCGCGGATGCGTGTCCTGTCAGTCAGTCTTAAAAAAGACATGGCTGAGCGCTTTTCTTACGATGAGTTTGGCAATTTTGATTTCGCACGCATGGCCTTTTACAAAGGTGATCAAACAGAAATCGTCGCAGCTGATCTCGGCGGCTTGATTTACTCATTCAATGCCCTTGGTACGCGCGAGGAAGCACCGCACCCAATCGGCTTGGCAGGAACCGAGCTACGTGCCACCGTCACGCAAATCGTTCGCATCGGACAGCATGCCTACACTGTCGGCGGACCGCGTCGCATGCACAAGCGCCTAGGCATGAATCAATGGGAAAACATGACTCAAGACCTCCCCATTCCGCTTGCCTATGCTAACGGCGATGTCACTATGGGCGACTATGTCTGGAAGAGCGCTGCCGGTTTTAGCGAATCCGACATCTATACCGTGGGCGGTGCTGGCGATGTCTGGCACTACGATGGCAAGCACTGGACGCAATGCAGCTTTCCATCCAACGAAAGGCTCTACAACGTCTGCTGCGCTGACGACGGCAACGTCTATATCGGTGGCAATATGGGCTCCCTCTACGTCGGGAAAGGCAACCAATGGACCAAGCTCAGCGACAGCAATTTCAGCGTGCCTTGGAAAGACATCGCCTGGTTTGCGGGCAAGCTCTGGTGTGGTTCAGATTACGGCCTTTGGGTCCTGCAAGACAAGGAACTGGTACGTGCAAATATCCCCGCCAACGTCCAACTCGTCTCTGGCGCCATTGATATCTCCCCCGACAGCAAGTGGATGCTGACGGCCGGCCGTGATGGGGCGGCCTTATTTGATGGCACCAACTGGGAAGTCCTGTTCAGCCGCCACGACCTTGAAGACTAAGTATTTGCAGGCCGTCAGCCACAGGCGGCCTGGACTGCCATCGATTAGATATCGATAGCGGCACGGGAGCAAACCTTTTGAGGTGCCCCCTTGATCCATTGACCAGCTACGTCTAGCTAGCCTGAACTCAGAAAGTTGATTGTAATGTCCGTAGTGAAACATCTTGTTGCACGCCACGCCGAGGATGCCGCCTTTTATTGGGCGCGCTGCCAGGAGGGACAGTTCAGCGCTCAGCAGGATATCGCCACACTGAAACGATTTAGCCATTTGGTGGAAGCCAACCTGGAAGGCTTGCGGGTTGCACAGCAGGAGTGCCAGGCCTGCACCCCATCTAATGGTGCAGGCTGGCAAGCCACCTTCTCGCGCACCCAAAAATGGCGTACTGCGGATGAAGCCTTTGTAAGCGGCGTACTGGCTTTGGAGACCGCCTTGGCTGCAAGTGCGCCGACACAGGCACTACTCGATGCGATGGCGCAATTAGCCACGAATCAGTTTGCAGAAACGGGCGAGAGGGAAGTAGCTAAGGGGCTGGCACTGGCAGCTAGTTGGTTGGGCTTGCCAGCAATCAACCTTCTGTCCAATCTCTGGCAACAATCTGCCGACCCCATTCAACGCTACATCACCCTTGCCGCCGCTGCAAAACATGAAAGCCTCAGCGATACCGTGCTGACCGCTTGGCTGCAGGATACCCATCCACTTGTGCGTGCCCATGCCATGCGCTGCGTGGGTGAGCTAGGTCGTACCATGCTTGGCGAAACCCTGGTGCCAGCCATGGATCCACTGCAGGAAGCTGATGCCGATTGTCGCTATTGGGCTGCCATATCTCGCTGCCTGCTAGGCTATGTCGATGGTGCTCCCTTGCTGGGCAAGTGGGCGTCAGAGCACCCTGAACAGCCAAGGAGCAGACATGCGCTAGCCGTGCTGGCGCAACTGCTCCCGCCCGACACGATGTTCCGAACACTCAGCAACGCGCTAGGTCTACCCACCCATCAGCGCTGTGCATTGGATGCAATACGCTACACCGGGGATCTCCGGTGGGTACCCTATCTGCTTGATCTGGTGGACGCCCATACCCAACCCGACGCGCTACGTAGCGCCCTGCTCGAACCGGCCAGCAACCTGGCTCGGCTGGCCGCCGACGTACTAGCCCACCTGACTGGCCACCCGATTGGCGGCAACATGCAACATGCGGCCTTGTGGCAGGACACACCCAGTGCAGAAGACCTATGGGAACCCGACGAGGCCGGTAACTATCCCGACCCAGCCTCCGACCCTGCAATCCCTGTACACCGCAAGCAAGATCCTGACAGCGGGCTTTTATGGCCCGACCCGCTCAAGCTGCGCCCAGCCATGAGTACTTATGTGTCCCATGCTACGTTTGGCGCAGAGCAACTCCCCATACTGGGCGGCCAGACACTTACATCTGAGAGGGCACAGATCGTATTCGCGGATCCGGAGGCCACCCAGCTACAGCGTCGCCACGCTGCCCTGTTTTTACGATGCAAAGGCTATAGTGCGACCTTGTTGAGTAACGGAGTATAACCCCCGCCTAATTGCCTTCGTGCGCAAAGTACCGTGGCGACAGCGGAGGCGCAACGCAGCCTGCAATACCGTCAGGTAAGGTGGAAGCACAGCAAGGCCCAAAACAAGCCGCAGTGACCGGAACAACGTAAACGTGCCAGGCCGCCATCATGATGGCGGCCGTCGCTGCGTATGTCCTCACAAGAAGAACAATCCAAACAGCCAAATGCGGCACCATGTGGTACAGGATCGTTGCTTCAAGCAGCTTGGCGAGGCTTTGTTGCACAGCTCCTCGCACCTAAGCCCAGCCGATAAACTACGGCCATGACCAAACCCGCTCCCGCCCAGTACAAGACCACCAACTGGCGCGACTACAACGCAGCCCTCAAGCTCGTGGATCGCTACTGATCTGGCTTGATCCTGCCATGCAATGGTATGCACCGGCCAGCGGCAAACCTGGCCGCCAGCCCACTTTCTCTAATACCGCCATCCAGTTCTGCCTGTCGATCAAGGTGCTGTTCGGCCTAGCATGGCGGCAGGCCATTGGCTTGTTAGAAGGGCTGATCAAACTAGCTGGGCTAGACTGGCGCGTGCCGGACTACAGCACGCTCAGCCGGCGCCAACAGATGCTGACGGTGCAGATTCCGGCCCGGCGCAGCACCGCAGGGCTGCATTTGCTGATCGACAGCACCGGTATCCAGTTTCTCGGCGAAGGCGAGTGAAAACGCAAGAAATATGGCGCGGAATACCGCAGGCAATGGCGCAAGGTACATCTGGGCATTGACGCCGAAACTCTGGAAATCCGCGCCATTGAAGTCACGGGGAACGGCATCGGCGACGCACCGGTGCTGCCAGACTTGCTGGGGCAGATTCTGGCTGAAGAGGGCATTGCCAGCGTGTGTACCGATGGCGCTTACGACACCAAGGAGTGCCATCGCGCGATTGCCGAGCGGGGCGCCGAGGCGGTCATCCCAGTGCGCAAGAACGGCCGGCCTTGGAAAGCAAATCAAGCTGGTGCTGGAGTGCGCAACGAAGCATTGCGCGCAATGCGCCGGCTGGGCCCGGCGATCTGGAAACGCTGGAGCGGTTATCACCGCCGGAGTCTGGTCGAAGCCAAGATGCGCTGCTTCAAATTGGTGGGTGAGCGGGTAAAGGCGCGTACCTTCGAGAGGCAGGTGGCGGAGTTGCAGATTCGCGCCGCACTGCTGAACCGTTTTACCCAACTGGGCACGCCGCAGACGGTGAGTGTGGCATGAATCCGTCTGGGGTTTGGGGAGGCTCAATCTTCAGCTGCGTTGTGCAACAAAGCCATGGCGGCCCCAAAACATCTGACGGCGCTCTGTAAGAAAATTACAACTTCCAGAAAGGTAATCCTAAATGTCAATTGCTGACAAAGAGCGCTGGGACCGCTTCTTCAATGGCTTCTCAATATATGACTGCGCATATGGCTATGAAGACAGGTATGTTTTCCTGGTCTACGAAAAGACTGACAGCCCTCACCGCGACCCTCTGCCAGAGTTGAGAATTGTTGTTGCTCGCATGGAACGCCCGATGGATAAGCGCTTCTATCGGATGCAATTCCCCTATTTCGACTTCGCCCGTGTTGCGTACACATCCTCACCAGAATCCGAATTTGTTGCGGTCGATATAGTTGGACAAACCTACGGCTACACCCCCCCGCGTAGCGACGAAGAAGAGCGCCATCCGACACAACTGAAAGGCGCAGAGCTGGGCGCCACGGTTACTCAGGTCGTTCGGATTGGACAGCATGCTTACACCGTCGGCGGCCCGCGTCGCATGCATAAGCGCCTAGGTGTGAGCCAATGGGAAGACCTCACCAAGGATCTACCCATCCCGCCCGCCTACGCCAATGGCGATTTCACCATGGGCAACTATGTCTGGAAAAGCGCTGCCGGCTTTAGCGAATCAGACATCTATACCGTGGGCGGTGCTGGCGATGTCTGGCACTACGACGGCAAGCACTGGACACAATGCAGCTTTCCATCCAACGAAAGGCTCTACAACGTCTGCTGCGCTGACGACGGCAAGGTCTACATCGGCGGCAATATGGGCTCCCTCTATGTCGGAAAAGGCAACCAATGGACCAAGCTCTGCGACAGCAATTTCAGTGTACCTTGGAAGGATATCGCCTGGTTCGCGGGCAAGCTCTGGTGTGGTTCGGACTACGGCCTGTGGGAACTGCGCGGTGAGGACTTGATACGGGCAGACATCCCCGCCAACGTCCAACTCGTCTCCGGCGCCATTGATATCTCCCCGGACAAGAAGTGGATGCTGACCGCCGGCCCTGATGGGGCGGCGCTGTTTGACGGCACCACCTGGGAAGTCCTGTTTAGCCGCCACGACCTGGAAGAATAAGTACTCACTGGGCCACCAGTCATAAGTGGCCTGATTTGCTGTCACGTCCAAACCGACCGGCAATCCACGGCTACGTAATTGGCTACGCGGCGGCATGACCAGCTTTATCGGCGGCGATGCCGTGGCTACGGGCTATCTTGCCCGCGGGTGCCTCAAACCAGAAATCCCCCTCCGCATCCAGGTAACCTCCGGGGTTCCACGCCACCTCCCACAGAAAACCATCAGGGTCGCTGAAATAGCCGTTGCGACCGCCCCAAAAGGTATCTTCGGCGGGCTTGGTGATATTGGCGCCTCGACTGGCCAGTTCCTGCAGCAAGCTATCGACCTCGCCCCGCACCGCCACATTGTAAGCCAGAGCGATACGGGCATGGCCGCCCTCACCTGCTAGGCCGGCATCGTGTGCCAGGGCATCGGCGGGGAACAAGGCCAGCACAAAGCCGTTGAGCTGGAAGAAAGCCACACCGGCCTGGCTCTTGGGCGAGAGCGGCCAGCCTATGACCTCGCAATAGAAGCGACGGGCGCGCTCCAGGTCGCGTACCCCCAGGGTGATGAAGCTGATACGGGCTTGCATGGCGCGGGCTCCCAAAAAAAACGGCGGCCACTGGCCGCCGCTTGATCTGCCGTGGTAGACCCCAAGTCTACTTGACGGAAACGTTTTCGAAGTTGTTATTGGTGAACGGGCTGGGCTTGAAACCCACGACGTTCTTCTGGAAGGCCACGGTCGTCAGCGGCTCCACCAGGGTGGCCCAGGGCATTTCTTCGATAAAGATCTTCTGGGCGGCTTCGTACAGCTTGGTGCGCTCCTTCAGATCGGTTACCCGCTTGGCCTGGTCGATCAGCTTGTCGAATTCCTTGTTGCACCAGCGCGAGCGGTTCTCGCCCGATTCGGCGGCAGAGCAGCTCAGGTTGGGGGTCAGGAAGTTATCGGGGTCGCCATTGTCGCCTGCCCAGCCGTAGATGGTGACATCGTGCTCACCGGCCTTGGTGCGCTTTTGCAGTTCCACCCACTCCATCACCGTCACCTTGACGTTGACGCCCAGCTTTTTCCAGTCGGCCTGCAGCATTTCGGCGGCCAGCTTGGGGTTGGGATTGGAACCACTGCTGCCGTTACGCACCAGGATATTGATGTCGAAGCCATTGGGGTAGCCGGCTTCCTTCAGCAGCTTCTTGGCCTTTTCGATATCGGTCTTGTAGGCAGGGATAGCCTTGTTGTAGCCCCACATGCGTGAAGGCAGCGGCAGGTGGGCGGGCGAGGCGTTGCCTTCCCACACGGCCTTGATCATGGCGTTCTTGTCCAATGCCAGTGCCAGTGCCTGACGAACGCGCTTGTCCTTGAGCTGGGGCTTCTGGGCATTGAAGGCCACATAGGTCAGCAGCAGTGCCGAGGTTTGCAGCACGGTCAGCTTGGGGTCTGCCTTCAGGCCGGGGATATCAGCCGGCTTGGGATAGACCATGAAGTTGCACTCGCCGCGCTTGAGCTTCTGGGTACGCACGGCGCCGTCTTCGGTGATGGCGAAGATCAGCTTGTCGCTGCCGGGCTTGCCGCGCCAGAAGGTCGGGTTGGCGTCGTAGCGTATCTGCGAGCCCTTCTCGTAACGCTTGAACACATAGGGGCCGGTGCCGATGGGCTTGAGGCTGATGTCGCCCGGGCGGCCTGCCTTGTCCAGCTGCATGGCGTACTCGGCCGACACGATATCGGCAAAACCCATGGCCAGGTTGGCCACAAAGGGCGCCTCGGGTTTGCTCAGGGTGAACTTGACCTTGTAGGGATCGAGCTTCTCGATCTTTTTGATCAAGGTGGGGAAGCCCATATCGGCAGCGTAGGGCCAACCCTGCAGGCTGGCCTTGGCGCCGGGGTGCTTGTCGTCGATCATGCGCTGGAAGGTCCACAGCACGTCATCGGCATTGAAATCACGGCTAGGCTTGAACCACTCGGTAGTATGGAACTTCACGCCACGGCGCAGATGGAAGGTGTACTCCAGGCCGTCCTTGCTTGCTTCCCACTTCTCGGCCAGGGCGGGTACGACCTTGGTGCCGCCTTTCTCAAACTCGGTCAGGCGGTTGTAGATGGCCTCGGTGGAGGCATCATGGGTTGCGGCAGCGGTAAACATGCCGCCATCGAAGCCTTCGGGCGAGGCTTCGGAACAGTAGACCAGGGTCTTGGCCTGGGCGCTTGTTGCCAGGGCCAGGGCAATAGCCGTGTATTTGATCAGTTTCATCGTATTTGCTCCGTGGTGCATGCGTATGCAGCAGGTAATCATCGTCTTACGCAAAAAAGGACGGGCGTACCCGTCCTTTCCCGATTGCCGAGGTTGGCTTACTTGATCGACACACCGTAGAAGGCGAAATTGCCGAAGGGGCTGACCTTGAAGCCTTCAACCTTCTTGTTCATCGGCACATACACGGTCGAGTGGGCAACGGTAGTCCAAGGCACTTCGCGCTTGAAGATTTCCTGGGCCTTTTCGTACAGCTTGGTGCGTTCCTTCTGGTCGTTCACTTGCTTGGCCTTGACCACAGCATCGTTGAACTCCTTGTTGCACCAGCGCGAATAGTTGTTGCCACCCACGGCATCGCAGGAGAGCAGCGTGCCCAGCCAGTTGTCCGGATCACCATTGTCGCCAGTCCAGCCGACCAGCACAGTGTCGTGCTCGCCGTTCTTGGCGCGCTTGAGGTACTCACCCCACTCGTAGCTGGTGATCACGCCCTTGACGCCGATCTTGGCCCAGTCGGCCTGGATCATTTCGGCCATCAGCTTGCCGTTGGGGTTGTAGGGGCGTTGCACCGGCATGGCCCACAGGGTGATGCTCAGATCCTTCACACCGGCCTTGGCCAGCATGGCCTTGGCCATCTCGGGGTTGTAGGCGGCATCCTTCAGGTTCTTGTTGTAGGACCATTGGGTAGGCGGCATGGGGTTGCTGGCCACCTGGCCAGCGCCCTGGTACACCGCGTCGATGATGGCCTTCTTGTTGATGGCCATATCCAGCGCACGGCGCACCGCAACGTTGTCGAGCGGCTTGTGCTCAACGTTGTAACCCAGGTAGCCGACATTGAAGCCAGCTTGGTTCATCATCTTCAGCTTGGGGTCCGCCTTCAGGCCAGCCAGGTCGGCCGGCTTGGGATGCGCCATCAGGTCGCATTCACCGGCCTTCAGCTTCTGCGCACGCACGGCGCCGTCCGTGGTGATGGCGAAGATCAGGCCATCGAGCTTGATATCAGCCTTGTTCCAGTACTGCTTGTTGGCCGTATAACGGATCACAGCGTCTTTCTGGTAGCTCTTGAAGACGAAGGGACCGGTGCCGATGGGCAGGGTATTGATCTGGGTGGGCTTGCCTTCCTTCAGCAGCTGGTTGGCGTACTCGGCCGACAGCACCGAGGCGAAGTCCATGGCGATATTCTGCAGGAAGGGGGCATCCACCTTCTTCAGGGTGAACTTGACGGTCAGGTCGTCCAGCTTCTCCACCTTGGCGATGTTCTCATCCAGGCCCATGTCGGTGGCGTAGGGGAACTCGGTTGGATAGGCCTTACGGAATGGGTGCTCCTTGCTGATCATGCGCTCGTAGGTGAAGACGATGTCGTCAGCGTTGAAATCGCGCGTCGGCTTGAAGTATTCGGTGGTATGTACCTTCACGCCACGGCGCAGCTTGAAGGTGTACTGCAGGCCATCGGGGCTGATGGTCCAGGATTCAGCCAGGGCGGGGACAACCTTGGTGCCGCCACGCTCGAACTGCACCAGACGGTTGTAGATGGCCTGTGCAGTGGCATCCATCGTGGTGCCGGACGTGAACTGACCGGGGTCGAAACCCTCGGGGCTACCTTCAGAACAGTACTTGAGCACGGCCGCTTGGCCCGCAGTGGCGGCAAAGGTGGCGGCAAGTGCGAACGACAACACGGTAAGACGCTTCATGTAGTTCATCCTCGTGGGTGAGTTTTGCAGACCGGGTCGGGAAGCCCCTGGATAAATCCCCGGCACACCTTACGAGAGATTTATCCAGAGACTCCCTAGGGTTTTCCCTAAGCAGCAACCCGGCAATGCGGCGATTCCGCATGGCGCGAGACGGTAACACAGCCGTAAACGTGAAAACAGCGGGGCGAGCCCGCTGTTGTACCTATTGCTTCCTTACTACAACGCTTCCGACCGAATATCCGGCTCCGAAGCTTGATATCACCCCCACCTCGCCCGGTGGCAGATCGCCATGCAGATGGAAGGCAATAATCGAACCGGCGCTGGAGGTATTGGCATAGCGATCCAGAATCACCGGCGCTTCCTCGGCCGTGGGATCGCGCTCCAGCAGCCGTTTGGCAATCAGCAGATTCATGCTGAGATTGGCCTGATGCAGCCAGAAGCGGCGCACCGCTGCCGGCGCCAGCCCCAATTGGCCCAGGTGGCTGGCGATATGCTCGGCCACCATGGGGCAGACTTCCTTGAAGACCTTGCGGCCCTCCTGCACGAACAGCTTGTCGCGCAGGTCGCCTGTTTTGTCCTCGGCCCGATTCAGGAAGCCGGCATTGTTGCGGATATTGTTGGAGAACACCGTGGCCAGGCGTGTACCTAGTATCTCGTAACCCTTAACCTGGGCCAGTTCAGCACGTTCCACCACCACCGCGGTACAGACATCGCCAAAAATGAAGTGGCAATCACGGTCGCGCCACTCCAGATGAGCCGAGCAGATTTCCGGGTTGAGCATCAGCACTGCACGGGCGCTGCCGGTACGGATGGCATTGGCCGCCTGTTCCAGCCCAAAGGTGGCGCTGGAGCAGGCCACGTTCATATCAAAGGCCCAGCCCTGTATGCCCAATGCCTGCTGTATCTCGACCGACATGGCCGGGTAGGCGCGCTGCATATTGCTGGCGGCACAGATCACGCCATCAATGTCGGCAGCCGTCCTGCCTGCCCTGGCCAGTGCCTCGCGCGCGGCGGCCACGGCCATCTCGGCCATGACCGACAGTTCCTCATTGCCGCGCGGGGCAATCTGCGGACACATCCGCTCCGGGTCCAGGATGCCGGCCTTATCCACCACGTGACGTTGCTTGATGCCCGAGGCCTTTTCGATGAACTCCACCGAGCTCTCTGCCATGGGCTCCAGTTCGCCAGCGGCGATGCGCTCGGCGTTGGCCGCATTCTGCAGGCGCACATATTCATTGAAGCTGGCCACCAGCTCTTCGTTGCTGATGACTTGCGGCGGCGTATAGAGACCGGTGCCGGTGATGACGGCTTGATGCATGGCGGTAACCTTTGCTGTGTCGGGGTCGTGCAGCTTGCCGGGGCTGATGGAACAGGCTGTCCAAGCTACCTAGCAAGCGATTGAATCTGCGCAGTTTAGCAGATGCACCGGCAGCACCGCCTACTCATGCGGATTGGCCACTTCCACCAGTTCGGCCTGCAGCAGGGGCAGCAGGGACTTGGGATCCAGCCCTACCAGGAAACCCCGCTTGCCGCCGTTGAGATAGATGCGATCCAGCGCCATGATGGTCTTCTCGACATACACCGGCATGGCCTTGCGCGTACCCAGCGGCGAGGTGCCGCCCACCAGGTAACCGGTGTGGCGATTGGCCACCTCGGCACTACAGGGCTCGATATGCTTGCGGCCCGTCTGCCGCGCCAGATTGCGGGTGGACGTCTCGCAATCGCCATGCATCAGCACGATCAGGGGCTTCCTGGCCTCGTCTTCCATCACCAGGGTCTTGATCACTGCGTGCTCGGGCACGCCCAGCTGGCGCGATGACTCGGCCGTGCCACCTTTTTCCACGTAGTCGTAAAGGTGTTCGGTATAAGCCACCTTGTGCTGGCGCAAGGCACGAATGGCGGCGGTGACGGGGGCTTTTTCCTGGCTCATGGGGGCGATTTTAACCACGCAGCACGGGGTATTTCCATGATAATTGCCATATGGATATCCTGACCGAACGCCTGCGCCTGCGGCCACTGGCAGAACGCGACATGGCCAGCTTCATGGCTTACCGCAATGAGCCCGAGGTGGCGCACTGGCAGAGCTTTGCCCTGCCCTACTCCTTGGACGAAGCGCAATCGCTGTTCCGAGAATGTGACGCCAGCCTACCGCTGATGCCGCGCGCCTGGCGGCAGATTGCCATTGCCAGCCGCCTGGACGACACCCTGTTGGGCGATTGCGCCGTGTGCCTGTCGGGCGATGGCCAGCAAGCAGAGCTGGGCATCACCCTGGCGCCCAAGCACCAGGGCTGTGGCTACGCCACCGAAGCCTTCAGAGCCTTGTTCGATTGGCTATTCACCCAGCAGGGCCTGCATCGCGTGCATGCCGCCTGCGACCCGGACAACCATGCCTCGGCCCGCCTGCTGCGCCGCGTGGGTATGCGCCAGGAAGGCCACTTCAAACGTAGCCTGTGGCTCAAGGGGCAATGGGTGGATGACCTGGTATTCGGCCTGCTGCGAGAGGAGTGGCAGGCTCAGCGATAGCGCGCGGCAAAACCGGCGGCGGTGCCATCCTGCAGCACCGATTGCACGGCATTATCCAGCTTCTGGAACAAGGCATCCGGCATGCTGGGGTTGCAAGCCAGCCACATCTGGGTGTCGCCGGGATTACCCATGGTGATCACCACCCGCACCTCGCCCTGATAGCCCTCGCGATTGGCCTTGTACGCACCACTGATCACCCCAGCCACCCACAGGTCTATGCGCCCGCCCATCAGCTTGGGCAGGTTGTGCCTATCGGCTGGCGCCCTATCAAGCGGCACGCCCTGGCGCTCCACATAATCGCCATAGGCATCGGCCAGATAGCCACCCACCTTGTATTGTTTGGCATCCGCCACGCTATCGAGCCGTATGGCGCTGCCGGTACGCGCGAACAGGGCTATCTTGTCGTCCACCAGCGGCCCTATCCATTTGAACTGCGACTCTCGCTTGGCGCTGCGCACGGCGGAATAGACACAGGTATCACTGCGGCTGGCAGCCAAGGCCAGCGACCGCGCCCAGGGCAGCAGATCGAACTGGGCAGGCAAGCCGGCCCGGTTCACCGCCTCCCGCAGTATCTGGGTCGAGATGCCACTGACCCGTCCGTCCTCCAGCATGTTGAACGGGGGATAGTCTTCGGTCAGCAGCACCAGCGCGTTGGCGCCGGGCATGGCCAGCAACAGGCAGAACAAGGGCAAGCAACGCATGCTGCTGCTCCCACACCGCCAGGCGCCCTGCCACTCAGGCGGGCGCCCGGCTGCACGGCTATTTGTATTTGGTACCCAGCTTGGCGGCCGTGCCATCCTTGGCAATGGACTGGATCGCGTCGTTGAGCTTCTTCACTGTGTCATCCGGCACACCGGGATTACACGCCAGGTACATCTGGCTGTCCTTGGGATCGCCCACCGCCAGCACCGGCTTGATCGCGCCCTTCAGGCCTTCGCGTGCTGCCTTGTACGGGCCACTGTTAGCCCCCGCCACCCACAGGTCTATGCGGCCCGAGCTGAGCTTGGGCAGGTTCTGGGTATCCGTCACCACCCGCTCCAGCTTCACCCCCTGCTTCTCCACAAAGTCGCCATAGGCGTCACCGTTATAGGCGCCCACCTTGTACTTCTTGGCGTCGTTGATGCTGGCCAGGGTGATATTGCTCTTGCTGGCGGCAAATAGCGTGATCTGGTCGGCCGTCAATGGTCCCACCCACTTGAACAGTTTTTCCCGCTCTGGTGTGCGTACTGCCGAATAGACACAGGTATCCGGCTTGGTCTTGGCCATATTGAGCGCACGCTCCCATGGCAGCAGCTCAAAACTGGCCGTCAGCCCCGCACGCTTTAACGCCTCCTGCAGCATCTCGGTGGAGATCCCGACCACCTTCTTTTCCTCGTACATATTGAACGGTGGATAGTCTTCAGTCGTGAAGGTCAGTGCCTGCGCCTGCAAGGCGGCAAAGCCTGTCAGGGTGGCGCACAGAAGGCTGCGGCGTAGCATCATGGTGGTCTCCGAAGAACAAAGAAGGACATCGCGACGGCAGGCGATGCTGCCTTGACCTTAGACCACCCGCCCCACTCTGCGCCAGCCAGCTACGATATGCGGCTTGCCAGGGTAGAATCATCGCCTGTCCCTCTGGAATCACCATGCCTACCATCACGCTCGATCAAGCCGGTTTTCGCGGGCTGGGGCCGGACTTCTACAGCGAAGTCACCGCCACGCCCCTGCCTCAGCCCCGGCTGGCCGCCTACAACGCCAGCCTGGCTGCCGAACTGGGCCTGCCCGCCCACGCGGGTGACTGGCCTGATGCCGCGGCCATGCTGGCCGGCAACCTGCCCGCTGCCGATAGCGCCGCCATGGCCACGGTCTATTCCGGCCACCAGTTTGGTGTCTGGGCCGGCCAATTGGGCGATGGCCGCGCCCTGCTGCTGGGTGAGGCAGGTGGCCAGGAGGTACAACTCAAGGGGGCCGGGCTCACACCGTATTCACGCATGGGCGATGGTCGGGCAGTGCTGCGTTCCAGCATACGCGAGTACCTATGCTCCGAGGCCATGCACGGCCTGGGCATACCGACCACCCGTGCACTGGCCCTGGTAGCATCGCCCGAGACGGTCTGGCGCGAGACGCCGGAAACCGCTGCCGTCCTGACCCGGGTGGCACCCAGCTTTCTGCGTTTTGGCCATTTCGAACACTTCTTCTACCGCGATCAACAGCACCAGCTGAGCCAGTTGGTAGACTACGCTGTCCGCCGCTATTTCCCCCACTGCAGCGAGGCCGCGCGGCCAGCCCAGGCCATGCTGGAGGAGGTCATCCGCCGCACCGCCGCCCTGATTGCCGATTGGCAAGCCGTCGGCTTCTGTCACGGCGTAATGAACTCGGACAATATGTCGCTGCTGGGCCTGACCATAGACTATGGCCCCTTCGGTTTTCTGGACGGTTTTGACACCGGCCATATCTGCAACCACTCCGATCACAGCGGCCGTTACGCCTATGGCGCCCAGCCCGAGATCGGCCTCTGGAACCTGCACTGTTTGGCCCAGGCCTTGCTACCCCTGCTGGACCGCGATGAGGCCATCGCCGCCCTCAAGCAGTACCAGCCGCTGTTCGAAACCGAGCTGACCCACCGATTCAGCCGCAAACTGGGCCTCGCCACCCAGGAAGACGATGACTGGGCCCTGCTGGTGCGGCTGTTCGACCTGATGCAGGCCAGCCGCAGCGACTGGACCCTGTTCTGGCGGCAACTCAGCCGCTTCGACAGCAGCCCCGACGCGCTCAACCCCGATGTGCGCGACATGGTGCTGGACCGCGATGCATTTGACGGCTGGGCCCAGGATTACAAAACTAGGCTGGCAAGCGAGGCCAGCGTGGATGCGGCACGCCACACCGCCATGCTGGCCACCAACCCCAAGTATGTGCTGCGCAACCATCTGGCCGAGCAAGCCATACGGCAGGCCCAGGCAGGAGACGACAGCGAAATCGCCCGCCTGCAGCAACTGCTGGCGCAACCGTTTGACGAGCAGCCTGCCTTCGAGGCCTATGCTGGCCTGCCGCCGGACTGGGCCAAGCAGCTCTCGGTAAGCTGTTCGTCGTAAGGGGATGGTATTTCTGTCCCGATAAGCTAAGACCCTTAGTAGAAGACAGAGCATCGACAGCGGCATAGTGTCGCTAGTCGTGCCTACTCAACTATGAAAAGGGCGAATGATGAAGCTGTTTATCCTGAGTGCCGTCATGGCATGCAGCGCTGCTGCATGGGCCGAAACCGTGACCATAGGTGCCGAAGACGATTGGGCGCCGTATTGTTCCAAGGTAGGCAACGACGCCAAGGGCTTTGCTGTTGACCTGGTGCGCGAAGCCTATAAGGCAGCGGGGGTGGAAGTGAAATTCGCTGTGGTGCCCTACGCACGCTGCATGAGCGAAGCCAAGGAAGGCAAGTTGGTGGGCTGCTTCAATGCCGCCCGTAACAGCCTGCTGGAGAACGACTACCTGTGGCACGCCAAGCCCATGTTCAATGCCCGCATCAATATCTACGCCCCGGCCGACAGCAGCGAAAGCGGACTGACGCCCAAGAGCCTGGAAGGCAAGGATGTGGCGGTCACCAACAACTATGAGTACGGCGACGACTTTGATCGCAATACCAAGATCAAGCGCAGCGTCAGCAACCAGGATGAGCAAGGGTTCCGCAAATTGCTGGCCAAGCGGGTGCAGTACATGGTGGCTTACGAGAAGGTCGCCAATGCCATCTTCAGCAAGAACAAGGCCGAATTCACCGGCAAGTTCAAGGCCGTGGGCATGACTGCCGAGCCGGGCCTGTACATTGCCTTCTCCAAGAAGCACCCGGACAGCGCCAAGTTCGTGGAAAAGTTCAACCAGGGCATGGAAGCGATACGCAAGAGCGGCAAGTACAAATCGCTGGAGACCGCCTGGCCTTGAGAGCCTGTATGGACTCAAGGCATTGATGGTTTTTTCTGACAGCGCAGGCGCCAGGGTAACCCTGGCGCTGTGCGTCCATTCAGCCTGAACCAGTAGGCTCTCCCCTTATGAGAATCCACACCCCCCGCCCGCGCCGCCGCGAGGTGAGGAATCTGATCTCCCATGGTCCCCCTTGCTGGTGCTTGTGAACATGGCGCTGTTCGGACTTGATCAATGTGACGGCAGTTATGACCAGTGATAAGGGCCGATTTTCGGCCTAAGCGGACCCTGAGCACATTGGGTTTGGTCGTCCGCTAATGATCCATTCCGGACTTGCATGCGAGAGAGCGTTTCACCATACCCCATAGGCATAGAGAACGGCATCCCGCTCACTAAAGGCGGCGGAGCGCAACTATGTTCTTGACTACTTTTCCAAAGGCTCGCCCATGAACTTCCTCGTTGCTGGTTGCGCGAAGAAGTTCTGAGCTGGTGCAGGTGACGCCTAACCATTCCATCGAGGGGATGCCCAGCCGGCTGCGCCGGCCGGTCACCCCTCATGTCAAACGCTGGGCTGCACATGAATCGCGCTGAAACACAACTCACGCTGCAAGGCTTCCTTGATCGAGCCGCTTGCGCAACTGTCGCTGATGCGGCGCTGGCCGCCGCATATCTTGAGGCGCTCCGTGGCTACTTGTCCAAGCTAGAGGAGGACTTTGAGCCAATCGATGCTTGGTCCGTCGAAGAGTACGAGCGTGTCTGCGAATACATTCACAATAACTTTGAATGGATCGCCAACCCATCAGTCGCATCCGAGGCGCTGGCCGATGCAAATGCACATCTGAACGCGCATAAAGTTTTTTTGAGCGAGAACGGTCTTTTGCCAGAGCACTTAACGCAAAGGCCCAACCCTTCATTCCAGCGGACGCCTAGCGGCGCCGCTGAATTCGCACGTTGAAGTCTGGTTTACGAGTTATAACGGCCATTCATTCCTAGGCCGTGAACATCTGCTTAGGCCGAGAAGCAGACAAATGATTGCTGATCAGATAGGCAGCAGGCCGCGCATAATAAGCTGCTAATTGCTCACGAGTAATCAGCAAGGATGGTCATGATCGTCAGCGTCCACAGCGACGAAAGTCCACGTTGCACGGTGCGTGGAGGGAGCTTAGCCGGCGCTCATACACATTTTAAATGGCCCTCAGCGCCTGTATGGACTCAAGGCATTGATGGGCGTTGCTGACAGTGCAGGCGCCCGGGCAACCCAGGCGCTAAACGTCAGCGCCACCTGAACCAATAGGCGCTCCCTGATTAAACCGTCCCCTGCCGCCATTCTCCGGCGCTGTCTCAAGGCCGCGTCCATCAGGCATGGGCCAAGCGCCACCGCCTGGGTGATATACCCGTCCAGCGTCTGAATGCCCGATTGAAGGCGCTCTGTTCCGAGTAGCCCAGTAGCAGTGCCACCTCGGGCAGGGCCAGGCGACGGTCGCGCAGATAGTTTTCAGCCAGGCAGCGGCGGCTATCCTCCAGCAGTGCGCGGTAGCTCCAGCCCAGCGCTTGCAAACGCCGACGCAGGGTACGGTCCGACAGGTTCAGCGCCTCGGCGCAGGCCTGCAGCGCGGGCTCGCCCTGCACCAGGTGCTGCGAGATAAAGCCCCGCACCGACTGCAGCAACGCCTCCCTGGCCGGCATGGCGGCGAATAGCGCGGCAACCTGTTGCTCCAGCATGGCTGCCAGCGCGGGGTCGGGCTGGCGCAAGGGCATGGCCAACACATCGGCCGGCAGGTGGATGCGGGCGGCCGTCTGGCCGAACAGCACTGGGCAGCCAAACAGCTCGGCATAGGGGCGTATATCGGTCGGCGCGGCCTCCACGAAGTGCACCACCAGAGGGTGCAATGGCTGGCCGGTGATGCAGCGGGCGAAATGGACCAGGGCGGCCAGTCCGCACTGGTTGGCCAGCAGCCCGATGGCGCGGGCATCGTCGCCCCACTCCAGCACCACGGCGCCTTCTGCCGGGAAGTGCCGCACCGGGCTAACGTCATGCACCAGCCGCTGATAGCGCAGATAACGTTCCAGCGCCGTGGCGGATGAACCCGACAACTGCAGCACATAGCCCAGTGGCCCCAGGTGGGCCGGGGTAATGGTTGCCCCCAGGCGCAGGCCCAAGGCCGGGTCGCCCAGATGCAGCGCGGCCTGGGTCAGCAGCCGGCGCCAGTGGGCGGCTGCCACAGTGCCATCCGGCCCCGGTGGTGAGGCAGCATCGCCCAGCACGCGGCCAACGTCCTGCCCCTGCGCTGCCAGATAGTCGAACAGCAGCCGCACATAGGTGCCAGGCACATGACCGGATACCGGCAGCGGCGGGTTTGCACGTTCGATTTCCAGCTTGATCATGGCCTGAAGTGTCAAAAAGCTGGCCCGACAAGTCAAGCCCCACCCCTGCCCCAAGCCCTAGCATGGCCTCCCTACTTCAAGACGGAGCCTTGCGATGATTGCCCCATCTGCAGCCCAAGCGCAGGCGCTGCTGCGCGACCCCAGCCACTTCCAGTGGTATGTCATTCCCCTGTTGCTGCTGGTCATCCACGCCTATGGCGAGCAAGCGGCCGAGAAGCGCTGGAGCGTGGTGCTGGGCGGGATCGCCTTCTGGTTGATGGACTGGATCAACGAAATCTGGAACGGCCTGCTGTTGCACTTCTCCGGCTATGCCCCTGCCTGGGCCACCCCGGGTGGCTCGGCCTACGTGATCCTGGTGGGGCTCAACATCGAGATCTGCCTGATGTTCGCCATCATGGGCCTGTATGCCGTGCGTACACTGCCGGCCGACCGCTCCCTCAAGCTGCTGGGCATCAACAACCGCTGGTTGCTCGCCGTGGTGAGTTCGGTGCTATGCGTGTTGGTCGAATACGGTCTCAACCATATCGGCGCGCTGACCTGGGAATGGCGCGGCTGGAATACCCAGGCGCCCTGGCTGATTTGGCTGATAGGCTATCTGCCTTTCTTCCTGGTGGCCTACTGGGTGCACGACATGCCCTCGCGCAAGCGCCAGTTGGCTGTGGTGGGCGGTCTCGCCACCACGGTGCTGTGCGCCCTGGTCTTGTTTATCGGGGTATTGGGCTGGATCTGATCCCCATCTCGCGCAGAACCTGGGCCAGCCTGACGGCTGCCAGCATCAGGCTGGCATCGTCCACCCCGGCATAGCCCAGCACCAGGCCTGGGAAGGGTGGCTCAGCCGCGCAGTAGGCCGACAGGGGTGGCGCGGCGATGCCTTGCTGCGCCAGGAGTGTACTGACCTTGGCATCATCCCAGCCTGCGGGTAGCCGAGCCGTCACATGCATGCCAGCCTCGCCCCCCAGCAGGGGCAAGGCCTCTCCCAGTTCGCCCTCCAGCACCTTACGCAGTTTGGCCTGGCGCCGGGCATAGACACCTCGCATGCGGCGCAGATGGCTGCCAAAATGGCCCTCCTGGATAAAGCGGGCCAGGGCCGCCTGTGTCGTATAGTCCCCCTCGCGATACAGGCGCGCCTGCAGCAGCCGCAACGGCGCCACCAGCGCAGCCGGCACCACCAGATAGGCCAGCCGCAAGGCAGGGAACATGACCTTGCTGAAGGTGCCCAGGTAAATCACCCTGCCGCTGCTGTCCAGCCCCTGCATGGCCGCCAGCGGCCGGCCAGCATGGCGGAATTCGCCATCGTAGTCATCCTCCACCACCCAGGCCCCCTGCCGTGCGGCTTCGGCCAGCAAGGCCTGCCGGCGCGCCAGGCTCATGACACTGCCCAGCGGATACTGGTGCGAAGGCGTCACATAGACCAGCCGTGGCACCGGTAGCGCCCGTCCTTGCCAGTCCAGGCCCTCCTCATCTACCGGCACAGGGCAAACCGACAGACCGGTTGCCAACCAGGCCATGCGCGCCCCCCTATAACCCGGCTCCTCCATCCAGACGGTGTCACCCGCGTCAGCCAGGGCGCGTCCCAGCAAATCCAGCGCCTGCTGCATGCCGCTACAGACCAGCACCTGCGCCGGTTCGCACACCACGCCCCGGGATAGCTGCAGATAGCCCACCAAGGCCTGCTTGAGCGCCGGGTGGCCGCCTTCCTCGCGGTAGTCAAAGTCACCCGCCTGCGCCCCGCGTTGCTGTGTTTGCAGCAAGCGCCACCAGACAAGCCAGGGGAAAGCCGCTAGGTCGGGCTGCCCCGGTGCAAATGCAGCGGAGGCCGATTCCACCCGCTCGCCCATCACGTCCAGCCAGGCGGCAGCCCGCCGCGATAGCGGCAGCGCCTCGCTGATCGCCGTCTGGCGGGCCGGCCAAGCCGCGGGCTCGGGCAGGTGCGCTGCCACGAACGTGCCTGCGCCCACCCTTGTTTGGCAAAAACCTTCGGCACAAAGCTGCTCGTAGGCATGCAGCACCGTATTGCGCGCCACCGCCAAGGACTGGGCCAGCACACGGCTGGCCGGCAAAGCGGTATCGCCCGCCAGCAGCCCCTGCTGTATTGCCTGCCGCAAGGCGCGGTAGAGCTGGCGATGGAGCGGCTCCGCCACCTGGCGATCCAGCCTGGCCGCCAGGTAGTCCAGCAAGGCCGGCAGATTGGTTCCATTCAACATCGTTCAATCGGCACCATCAAAGGAACCAATATAGCTTTACGCTTCGCTGCTATCCCGTCAACACCGCTAATTCAGTAAGGCCCCACCATGCGCATTGTCCTGAACCAGCCTGTACACCCCGACCAGTTGTCCGATCTCTATCGCCGCGCCGGCCTGGCCCGCCCCGTCGACGATCAAGCACGCCTGGCGCGCATGCTGGAGCATGCCAATCTGCTGGTCACCGCCTGGGAAGGCGAGCGGCTGATAGGGGCAGCGCGCTGCTTCTGCGACTACGGCTGGGTTTGCTATCTATCCGATCTGGCCGTGGATGCCGGCCTGCACCACCAGGGACTGGGGCGCGCGCTGGTGGCCGCCGTGCAGGCAGAGATAGGCAGCGAATGCCAATTGGTGCTGCTGTCGGCACCCACAGCCATGGATTACTACCCCAGGCTGGGATTTCAACAGGCCAACCATGCCTTCTATATCCCCCGCCCCGCCCACTGAAACCGATACGAGCCGACACGGAACACGCCATGAGCCATTTCACACCCACCGACCTGACCCGCGTACGCCGCATTGCCCAGCGGGCCAGCTATGACCAAGCCACCGTGCATGCCATCGTGGACCATGCCTGGATCTGCCACATTGCCTTCAGCCTGGATGGCCAGTCGCACTGCATTCCTACCGCTCACTGGCGGGTGGGTGAGGCCATACATATCCACGGCAGTAATGGCAGCCGCCTGTTGCGTGCGCTGGCCACCGGCATCCCTGCCTGCGTCTGCATCACCCACCTGGATGGCCTGGTGCTAGCGCGCTCGGCATTCAACCATTCCATGAACTATCGCTCCGCCATGGTATATGGTCGATTTGCGCCCCTGACGGCAGCAGAGCGTAGCGCTTCACTGGATGCCTTCATGGACAAGCTGGAACCCGGCCGCCGCGCCCAGGTACGCATGCCCGACGCCAACGAACTGGCCGCTACCACGGTGCTGGCCCTGCCCATCATCGAGGCCGTAGCCAAGATACGGCAAGGGCCGCCCGAAGACGATGAAGCGGATCTGTCGCTGCCTGTTTGGGCCGGAGTGTGGCCGCTAGAGACCCGCTTTGGCGAACCCATCACCCACCATGCCAGTGCAGCACTGGCCTGATACAAACTCTGCGGGGAAGTCCACCATGTACCAACCCAAGCACTTCCGCGAAACACGGGCCGAACCGTTGCAGGCGTTGATCGCCAGCTACCCGCTGGCCACCGTGATCGTCAACCAGGAGTCAGGCCTGGAAATCAACCTACTGCCCATGTTGCTGGACGCCGCAGCAGGTGAGCACGGCACCTTGCTGGGCCATGTCGCCAGCGGCAACCCGCTGGCGCAACTGGATGGACTCCCGGCCACCGTGCTGTTCCATGGCCCTGACGCCTATATTTCGCCCAACTGGCATCCCAGCAAGCAGCAGCATGGCAAAGCCGTACCAACCTGGAACTTTGCCGTGGTAGAGGCACGCGGGCGTATTCGGACCTATCGCGACCCCGCCCGTCTCAACGTCCTGCTGACACGCCTGACCGATCGATTCGAGGCCAGCCAACCCACCCCCTGGCAGGTCAGCGATGCACCGGCCGACTTCCTGGCCCAGATGCACAAGGCCATCGTGGGTATAGACATCGTGCTGGATAGCCTGGAGGGCAAGTTCAAGCTCAGCCAGAACCGATCGCCGGCTGATTTTGCCGGTACCCTGCAAGGCCTGCGCGCCACCGGCAATGCCGGCGATGCCACCCTGGCCGACTGGATGGCGGAAGCTGATCCAGCCCGCAGCGCCAGGCAGTAAGCGCCGCCAGCAGCATCTGGCGCAACGGTTGCGCCCCTGGCGGGCGCAGCAGACCGTACCTGTGCCCGACAGCCCTGGCCGGCATGCAAACAAGCAAATCAACCAAGCACTTGCTATGCTCCACCGCAATAACAAGGGAGACATACCATATGGCCTTACCTCTCACCGGCCTGACCGTGCTGGATTTTTCGCCGCTGCTGCCCGGCCCCTTTGCCACCCGCATGCTGGCCGACCTGGGCGCCCAGGTCACCCGCATCGAATCCCCCAACCGACCCGATCTGGTCAGGCATACACCGCCCTTTGTACAGGGTGTGGCCACGGCCCATGCCTACCTCAATCGGCACAAGCAGAGCCTGAGCCTGGATCTGAAATCGCCCGCCGCGCTGGCTCAGGTGCTGGCGCTGGTCGCCACCGCCGACGTATTGGTCGAGCAATTCCGCCCCGGTGTCATGAGCCGCCTGGGGCTGGGCTATGAGGCGCTGGCCGCAGTGAACCCCAGGCTGGTGTACTGCTCCATTACCGGCTATGGCCAGACTGGCCCACTACGTGACCGGGCGGGCCACGATATCAACTACCTTGCCCTGGCGGGCATTGCCGCAGGCTCGGGCCGCCAGGCCGATGGCCCTCCGCCGCTGGGCATACAGGTGGCCGACGTCGCCGGCGGCTCGCTGCATGCCGTGATCGGCATCCTGGCGGCACTGCACCAGCGCGAACGCGACGGCCTGGGCCAGCATATCGATATCGCCATGACCGACTGCGCCTTTCACCTCAACGCCCTGGCCGCTGCCGGCCAATTGGGGGCGGGAGAGGACACACCGGCCGAGGCTGGGCTGCTGAACGGTGGCAGCCACTACGACTACTACCGTTGCCGCGATGGCCGCTGGCTAGCTGTGGGCAGCCTGGAACCCGTCTTTCTGCAAGCCTTGTGCCAGGCGCTAGGAGAGCCGGCCTTGCTGGAGCGATTCCGCCAGGCACCCGTGGCCGCCAAGCAGGCTTTGGCCCAGCATATTGCGGCGCAGGACTTTGCACACTGGCGTGCCGTGTTTGCGGCGGTGGACGCCTGCGTGGAACCTGTGCTGACCCTGCCCGAAGCCCTGGCCAGCGAACTGGCCCAGGCCCGAGGCTGGACCGTGACCGTGGAGACCGAAGCCGGCCCCATCAGGCAACCCGCCATGCCCATACGTTTTTCACGTAGCGACAGGCGATAAGCGCCTGTGTTGGATTTAAAGCGTAGGACGCAAAAAAACGGGCAGCCTGCGCTGCCCGTTTCTCCTGTCCCAGTTGCCTGGGTAGCCACCTAGGGTTTAGTTACCGCAGCCCTTGTTATTGATGCGATCGTAGGCGGCCTTGGCTTGCACCAGACCATGGCCATACTTGTCATCGCGGCCTGGTGCGCCCAGGTCCAATGCACTCCGCTCGAGCGAGCTACGCACCTTGGCAGCGGTACAGTGGGGGAAGTAGCTCCACACCAAAGCCCCCACGGCCGCCACATGCGGTGTTGCCATGGAGGTACCGCTCATGGTGCTGTAGTTGGTCACCGCCACGCCCACGGTGGTGTTCTGGCCCAGTTGTGCCTTCAAGGCCGCACCATCCACATCGCTGGTCGATACGGAAGGAATAGTGGTAACCGCCCCACCCAGGGTACCGTTGAAGCTACCTGGCGCGTTGTTGTAGATGATGGCGCCAACGCCACCGCTGGTCTCGCAGTTGCCCACCTTCACCGCAAAGCTCACGCTGCCGCGGGCAATCAGGCAGACCTTGCCAGCGACTGCAGCATCGACCTTGTCGCCCAGGCCGAAGTCAGCCAGTGCTGCGGTGGCCGTGATCTTGGGCGAACCGTCGATATCGTTCGCTGCGTAGGCAGTGCCTGCCGCCGACAGGACGGTCTCGCTGCCGGTGCCCATGGGCACGGTCGAGAGCACATCCACACCCGGACCGGCAATGGAGACCTGCTTGTTGTATTGCGAGAAGGGAGCCCACTCCTTGTTCTGGTCGACCGCCGCCACCGACATCACGCTGGGATAGGAGGCCGGGTAGGACAGCGCGGTATTGCCGCTGTTGCCAGCAGCCGCCACCAGCAGGATGCCGCCAACGTGGAGCTTATCAAATGCACGCTCTTCGGAGAGGCTCCGGCCAGCGCCGCCCAGCGACATGGAGATCACGTTGGCGCCCATGGTCTTGCACTTGTTGGCAGCTGTGATCAGGGTGGAGGAGTAAGCCCAGCCATCGGCGTCAAATACCTTGACGATATGCAGGCGCAGGCGCTTGTTGGGATTCACACCCACCACACCCTTGCCGCTGTTGTTGACGGCAGCGATGGTGCCGGCGACATGCGTGCCATGGCCGTTCTCATCGGTGTACCACCAGCGGGTATTGTTGTCGAACTCGCCGGCCACGGTGTTGCCAGTCAGGTCTTCGTGGTCGCGGTTATAGCCGGAATCGATGATGCAGACCTTGCGGTTGCTGGCCAGCGAATCCGCACCGGGCAACAGGTCGGCCTGCACCTGCTTGATACCGTAAGGCACCTGCTGGCCGCTCAGGTAAGGGCTGCCAGTCGACGGTGAGGAGAGCGCCATCGTGCGACGGACCAGGTCTTCCTCGACATATTCCACATTGGGATTGTTGCGCAGCGCGGCAACGGCATTGACAGGCACTTCAACCGCCATGGCGCGCGAGCCGGCAATCTTCAGCTTGACCTGACCACGTGCTGCCAGCACGGCAGTTTCGGCTTGCAGCGCGGCATTCACGCCCGACTTGTAGGCCACGATAACGCGGACATTCTCAGCAGCCGAAGCACTGGCCATACCGACGACAGCGGTAGCAAGACCCAGGCTGACAGCGCGGCTGAGTCGGGACATCTTGAAACAGGACTTCTCCATACAGCGAATCTCCCCTATTGAGATTTGGATTGAAGCCGGTCGGCACGGCAATCCGCATGGGCCCGGTAGACGGTACCGAAGGCGCTGCGCCTGCAATGATCCTGACTGGCTGGCCATCAAGTGACGGCGAGTTCATGGTGATCGAAGCGCAGCGCAACAAGCAAGCAAAGGGGGCTGGATTTTCTTGCAGGGAAAACTTTAAAGATGGTTTATACCTACCAGTTCTGACATAAGGGATAACCCCAATCAGCCAGCAATACCGGTCTTATGCGCCGGTCGGCATCACGTCGGCGCAAGCTCGGCCAGGGGCTTTTTCGCCGGACGGAAATGCGTTGTGAATTTGTCACAAAAATTGATCAAACTCTGCAAGCACGCATCCCATACCCTTGATGAATATAGTCAAATCGGGTAATCAGGCCGATCAACCCTGGCCATAAAGTTGTTCTGCCCGATTGAACAATATCCAGCTGGTCAGTATGTATTTGTCACTGGAGATTGGCGTGCAGCCGCGGTGGGTATGGGTGAAATAGGCCGGCGCAATCACCATGCGGCCGCGGCGCGGCGCAATGGCCTTGTCCTGATAGTAGAACTCGGTCTGCCCACCCTCGGTCACGTCGTTGAGGTAGAACATGAACAGCAAGGTGCGGTGCAGTGGCTCATTGGCCGGCAGTTGCGGGTAGACCTCGCAATGCCAGTAGTTGTAGTTGCCCTCGCCCGCCCGGTACTTTTGCGCCTGTATCGGCCCCAGGCGGTACAGGCTGCGCATCAACGCATCGGTCTGCCCGGCAGCCAGCTCGGTATAGTTCTCGTGCGTCAGCGCTACCGGCGCCCCCGTGTCCGGATCGGCCAGGGTCAAGGCCACCGGGGCGATCAGGGCAAAATGATATTTGCGGAAATACTCAGCGGCGTAGTGGCTGGTCACTTGGCTGACCTGCTGGAGGAAGCGCTGGTATTCCGGGTGCTGGTTAAGGTGCAGATCGGTACTGTGCTTCTTGCTGATATCCACCCCTGCACCGGTGCGGCCTGCCACAGTATGGAGGCTGGCCTCGAAGGCCTTGATCAGCTCGGCGCAGAACTCGGCACTCAGGGCGTCGTCGTAAATCTCGATAAAGTCGGGCATGGCGTGGGCAGGCATGGGTGGCAGGGCCGCCATGGTAAACAGTTTGCCGCGCTGTCCGCCAATCCTCCCACGCCCGCACCCTGGCTACTGCAACATGGGCTTGAGCTTGGCCATCACCTCGGCGGCATCGGGCTCGGTACGGGTAGAGAAGGGGTAGACCGTCTTGCCGTCCGGCGCAATCAGGTACTTCTGAAAGTTCCACTTGGGCGCCTGGCCGCTGGCTTGCGCCAATGCCTTGAAGAAAGGGTTGGCCGTTTCACCCGTCACGCTGCTGGCCTCCGCCATGGGAAACTCGATGAAATAGGTGAGCTTGCAGAAATCCGCGATCTGCTTGTTGTCCGCCAGCTCCTGCTTGAAGTCGTTGGAGGGAAAGCCCACCACCGTCAAACCCTGCGCCTTGTACTGCTTATACATGGCCTCGAGCTTCTCGAACTGGGGCGTGTAGCCACACTTGCTGGCGGTATTCACCACCAGGATGGGCTTGCCCGCCAAGCTGCACAGATCGAGCGGCTTGCCCTGCAGGGTCTTGAATTCGTGCTTGAGCAAAGCCGGGCAATCTGCCGCATACAACGAGGGTACGGCTAGCAAGGCAATGAGTGCGGTGAGTCTACGTAGCATGGTACGGCCTCCACAGTGAACAGTGGCGTGACCATATCCCCGCAACTACCCAAGGTCAATCAACACGCTTTGCTTATATGGCGCATAGACTAGACAGCAAGCTGCGCTGCCAGCTTGACTACCTGGGGCGCAATCTCCTCGGCCCAGCGTGCCGGTGTCAGCCGGTAGGCTGGGCCGCTGCAATTGATGGCCATGGCCGGCGCGCTGCCGGCGATGGGCACGGCCACCGCATGGATGTCGGGCTCAAACTCACCGTAAGAGGCGCAGAAGCCAGTCTCGCCGTAAGTTGTTTGCGCAACCTGCAGCCGCGCCGCAACCTCGGGCCAGCGAGCGCCGTACTCGTCGGCCAGCAGGCACACCACCTCCTGCTGCTCCGCCGGCGCCAGCGCCATGTACAGCGCCCTGCCTATGGCGGTGGTCGCCAGCGGCACGGTAGAACCCACCTCCAGCCTGATCCCCACCCTGGTCAGTGCCCGACAGGTTTCGACATAGACCACCCGGGTTCCCTGCCGCACACCCAGCGTCACGGACAAGCCGGTCTCCTCCGACAGGCGCCGCATGGGCTCGCGCGCGCGCTCTCGCAGGTCCAGCCCCGACAAGGCAGCAAAACCCAGGGTCAGTACGGCTGGCGCCGGGCGATACTTGCCTGACTCGTCCTGGCTCAGGTAACCCAGCTTGCACAGGGTGTAGGTCAGCCGCGAAACCGTCGATTTCGGCAGGCCACAGCGCTGCGCCAGCTCGGTATTACCCAGCGCACGGTCGCCGGCCTGGTAGGCCGCCAGCACATCCAGACCGCGCGCCAGCGCGGTGACAAACAATCGGTCCTGATCCTCGTTCACGTCGCTCTACCCTTGGGTTCGATGATCACCAGCGCAATACCGGCAACCAGCAGGCCTGCACCCAGCCAGAACACCAGCGCGGGTACCTCATTGAAAAACACATAGCCCAATGCCGGGCTGAACAGCAGCAGTGAGAAGCTGCCCGCCTCCACGGCCGAGGCATCGCCCGCGCGGTAGGCATGGAAATACGCCAGATAGATGCCCGATGCGGACAGGGCAACCAGCGGCAGCAACCACCACAGATCCAATGGCACCGTGGGTAGGCGGAAGCCGGTGAACAGGCCAAAGGTCAGCCAGCAGGCCACCTGGCTCCAGGTCAGCACCGCGATGGCCTTTTCATCGGCCGAGTATTTTTTCAGCACCACCCCCAGCATGGATTCCATGAATGCCCCCAGCAGCGCCACCAGGGCCGCCAGACGGAAAGCATCAACTCCGGGCTGCAGTATCACCAGCACGCCACAGAAGCCGACCCCGACACCCAGCCAGCGCAGCCCATGGGGCTTCTCCCCTAGCAGCATCACACCCAGCGGCAGCATGAACAGCGAGCCTGTCATCAGATAAGCACTCGCCTCGGCCAGTGGCAGATGGGCTACTGCCCAGGCAGCACACCAGGCCGAGGTGACGATAAACAGCGCGCGTATCAGATGCAGGCGTGGATTGCTGGTGGCCATGGCGCGCCCACGCGTCAGGACGGCCAAGGGCAGCAACAGCAGCAGCACCAGGGTGGCCTGCAGAAACAATACCTGCTTGGGGGCCATCCCCCGGCTCATCAACTGCTTGTTGCAGCTATCGAGGACGGCCCAGCACAGCATGCCCAGTATCACCAGCAGCACTCCACGGGTATTGCCACTGAGCGCATCCCACCGATTCTTAAGGCTTTTCTGCATCCGTACTTTCTGATTTCGGCTCGCCGCCCGGCTTTACACCCCGCCCGGCAAACGGTATTCTGTTTCGCATGGTGAAATTATGTTCCGCAATGCGGAACAACTCAAGCTTTGTGTGATACGGCCAAGGTGCCGTCGTGGCCGGTGGCATTCAGGTGCCGCAGCAGGCCTGACAAGACCACCCCACCGTATCGGGCAAACCCAGCAACGCAGTAGATGGAGACAGACATGGCCAAGCCGCACTTTCAATGGGACGACGCACTCTTGCTGGACGAACAGCTGACCGACGACGAGCGCATGATTCGCGACGCAGCACGCGATTACTGCCAGGGCCGCTTGCAGCCCCGCGTACTGGAAGCCAACCGGCACGAGCGTTTCGACCGCGAGATCATGACTGAGCTGGGCGAACTGGGTTTCCTGGGTTCCACCATTGAGGGTTACGGCTGCGCCGGCGTCAGCCATGTGGCCTATGGCCTGGTGGCGCGTGAAGTCGAGCGTGTCGATAGCGGCTACCGTTCGGCCATGAGCGTACAAAGCTCGCTGGTGATGTACCCCATCTACGCCTACGGCACCGAGGAACAGAAGCAGAAGTACCTGCCCAAGCTGGCAACCGGCGAATGGGTGGGCTGCTTCGGCCTGACCGAACCCAACCACGGTTCCGACCCCGGCAGCATGATTACCCGCGCCCGCTCGGTTGACGGCGGCTACTCGCTGTCTGGCGCCAAGATGTGGATCACCAACTCGCCCATCGCCGATGTGTTCGTGGTGTGGGCCAAGACCGACGACGGCGAGATTCGCGGCTTTGTGCTGGACAAGGGCATGAAGGGCCTGTCCGCCCCCAAGATAGAAGGCAAGTTCTCGCTGCGCGCCTCCATCACCGGCGAAATCGTGATGGACGAGGTCTTCGTGCCGGAAGCCAACCTGCTGCCCAATGTGCGTGGCCTCAAGGGCCCGTTCGGTTGCCTCAACAAGGCCCGCTACGGCATAGCCTGGGGCGCCATGGGTGCAGCCGAGTTCTGCTGGCACGCTTCCCGCCAGTACACCCTGGATCGCAAGCAGTTTGGCCGCCCCCTGGCAGCCACCCAGCTGATGCAGCTGAAGCTGGCCAACTTCCAGACCGAGATCACCCTGGGCCTGCAAGCCGCCCTGCGTGTGGGCCGCCTGATGGACGAAGGCCGCGCTGCACCCGAGATGATCTCGCTGATCAAGCGCAACAACTGCGGCAAGGCGCTGGAAATCGCCCGCATCAGCCGTGACATGCACGGCGGCAACGGCATCAGCGACGAGTTCCATGTCATCCGCCATGTGATGAACCTGGAGGCCGTCAATACCTACGAAGGCACCCACGATGTGCACGCCCTGATCCTGGGCCGTGCCCAGACCGGCATCGCCGCGTTCGGCAGCTAAGTCCCCTCCCTCCCCGGCCTGCGCAAGCGCGCCGGGGATCAGTTTGCAATCGCATCTACCCGGTGCGACGCCGGGCAGGCGGGCCTGTTTATACGATAGGTCCGGCCTGCCCTCGTTATATAAAGGGCAGCCATGTCTGCACTACAGCATCTCCGCATCCTCGACCTCTCCCGCGTACTGGCCGGCCCTTGGGCCACCCAGCAACTGGCCGATATGGGCGCCGAGGTCATCAAGATAGAAAAGCCCGACGGCGGCGACGATACCCGTGGCTGGGGGCCGCCTTTCCTCAAGGACAGCGAGGGTCAGCCTACCCGCGAATCGGCCTATTACCTGTGCGCCAACCGGGGCAAGAAATCCGTCGCCATCGACATGGCCAGCCCGGAGGGCCAGGCCCGACTGCGCGAGCTGGTGAAGGACTGCGATGTGGTGGTGGAGAACTTCAAGGTCGGTGGCCTGAAGAAATATGGCCTGGACTACGACAGCCTGGCTGCCATCAAGCCCGATCTGGTGTACTGCTCCATCACCGGCTTTGGCCAGCAGGGGCCGCGCGCAGACCAGGCTGGCTACGATTTCATGATCCAGGGCCTGGGTGGGCTGATGAGCATCACCGGCGACCCGCAAGGCGAACCACAGAAAGTGGGCGTGGCCGTCACCGACCTGTTCACCGGCATGTATGCCACGGTAGCCATCCTGGCAGCCCTGGCCCACCGTGACCGCACCGGCATCGGCCAGCATATCGACCTGGCGCTGTTCGACTGCCAGCTGGCCATGCTGGCCAATGTGGCCAGCAACTATCTGGTCGGCAATGTACAGCCACCCCGCTACGGCAATGCACACGCTAATATCGTGCCTTACCAGGCGTTTGCCGCCAGCGACGGCCACGTTATCGTTGCCGTGGGCAACGATGGCCAGTTTGCCCGCTTTGCCGAGCTGTGCGGCCATGCCGAGTGGGCGCAAGACGCCCGTTTTGCCACCAACAAGGCACGGGTGGAAAACCGCCAGCTACTGGTGCCCCTGATCAGTGACGCCCTGGCTAAACAGCCACGCGGCCACTGGATCAGCGGGATGGAAAGCCTGGGCATACCCGGCGGCCCCATCAACACCATACCCGAGGCACTGGCCGAGCCCCAGGCGCTGGCCCGTGGCGCCGTGGTGGAGATTCCCCATCCAGCGGGCAGCGTCAAGATGGTGGCCAATCCGATCAAATTCTCCAAGACACCGATCTGCTATGACACCCCGCCGCCCACCCTGGGCGAGCACACGGCGGCATATTGAGACTGTGCCGGGGCCACACTGGCCGGCCAGCAAGAAAACAAGGAATACCCATGAGTACAAACGACAAGATCAGTGAATTTCTCGACCAGCATGGCATACGTGAGGTGGAGTGCCTGGTGCCCGACATCAACGGCGTACCGCGTGGCAAGGGACTGCCGGCCAAGGCGTTTGCCAGCGGCGCCGAGCTGCGGCTGTGTCGTGCCGTGGCCATACATACGGTAACGGGCGAGTGGGCGGACTACCAGTATTCTGGCGAAGGCGACCCGGACATGAAGCTGGAGCCGGTGCTCGATACCCTCAAGCCCGTGCCCTGGGCCAGCCGCCCCCGTGCGCTGTGCATACACGATTGCGTCGACCTCGATGGCACCCCTACCCCCATCGCCCCCCGCACGGTATTGAAGAATGTGTTGGCACGCTACCAGCAGCATGGCTGGTCGCCCGTGGTAGCGCCCGAGTTGGAGTTTTACCTGCTGGCCGCCGGCAACACCCCAGAGGCGCCGTTCCAGCCTTTTTCCGGCCCGCGTGGTCGGGCCGAGATCGGCAACCAGGGCTTTACCCTGGGTGGCCTGAATGATCTGGCCGCATTCTGGGACGAGGTCTACGCCGCCCTGGAGACGCTGGATGTCCCTGCCGATACCTTTGTGCATGAGCTAGGCCCGGCCCAGTACGAAATCAACCTGTTGCACGGCAATGCCCTGCAACTGGCCGACCAGACCCTGCTGTTCAAATACGCGCTGCGCGAGATCGGCTTCAAGCACGGCCTGCAGGTGGTATTCATGGCCAAGCCGCTGGCGGGCGAGCCCGGCAGCTCCATGCATATCCATCAAAGCGTGGTGGATGCCCATGGCAACAATATCTTCAGCGCAGCCGATGGCCAACCCACCGAGCTGTTCTACCAGTTCATCGCCGGCCAGCAGCAAGGCATACCCGAGCTGATGCCGCTGTTCTGCCCGCACGTCAACAGCTACCGCCGCTTTGCCAAGCACATGGCGGCGCCAGTGAACCTGAGCTGGGGCTACGACAACCGCACCGTGGGCATACGTATTCCCCGCTCTGGTGCCGCCGCCCGCCGGGTGGAAAACCGCATTCCCGGCTGCGACGCCAACCCTTATCTGGCACTGGCCGCCAGCCTAGCCAGCGGCCTGCATGGCATCGAACAGCAGCTCAAGCCCACCGCCGAAGCCGAAGGCACGGTCTTTAACCAGGAAGGCGAGACCGGACCCAGCCTGCCGCGCACGCTGGACAGTGCGCTGGAGCGCATGGGCCAGAGCAAGCTGGCGCGCGAGTGGCTGGGCGCCGAGTTTGTCGACAGCTATATTGCAGTCAAGGAGACCGAGATGGCCAGCTTCTGGCACGAGGTCACGCCGTGGGAGCGTCGCTACTTGGGCAATCTGGTCTGATACGCCCACACTTGGCTGACAAGGCGCCCCCAGGGGCGCCTTTGTTTTGCGCAAGCGGTATATAAAACAGACAGCGCTCGCCGTCACGATTGATCGCCGCAGCTTGGCACGGCACAATCAGGCCGACGCCCGGACTAGGGTAAAACAGGGATCGCTATGGCAGCGCTGGGCTTACGTGGTAAATCCTTGCTGGCACTCGTGCTGGCCTGTCTCATCGCTCTGATACCCGCCGTGCTGATAGGCTGGCAGCTGGTCGACAACATCCGCAATCACTTCGGGCTGGCCTATGCCCGCAATTTCACCCAGCTGAACCAGCAAAAGATACTCGCCCCGATCTCGCGCGAGCTGGCGCTGTCCATGCGCCTGGCCGATTCCGAAGTCACCCGCCAGTGGCTGCAGGATGAGACCGATCCGGCCAAGTCCGCCCTGTTCTTCCGTGAGGCCGAGGGCTACCGCCGGGATTTTCGTGATCACTCCTATTTCGTGATCAGCAACGGCAGCCGCCGCTACTTTCTCAACGAGGCCGGCAAGCCCGCCAGTACCGAACCGCGCTACACCCTGGATCCTGCCGACAGCAACGACGCCTGGTTCTTCAATACCATGCGCAGCACGGCGCCCTACAACATCAATATCAACCACGACCATAAACTCAAGGTCACCCGGGTTTGGTTCAACGTGGTAGTGAGTGACGGCGACCGCAAGCTGGGCCTGGCGGGTACAGGCCTGGACCTGAGCAACTTCCTGCGTGACTTCATCGTCAGTGGTGAGAAGGGTGTCACGCCCATGATTCTGGACAGGCGCGGTGCCATCCAGGCCCACCCCGATGAGACGCTGATCGCCTTCAATTCTGGCACCCAGCAAAGCGGCGGCGGCAGCACCCTGTTCCGCCTGTTGAAGCCCGATGACGAGATCGCGGTCCGCCAGGCCATGCAGGCCGCCGAGGCCCAACCCAATGGCGTACATACCACCTGGGTCAGCCTGGCGGGCAAGCAGCAGTTGCTGGCCGTAGCCTATCTGCCCGAGCTGCAATGGCATGTCGCCACGGCTGTCGATCTGCATACCGCGAAAGTGCTGGATGCTGGCTGGCTGGCACCTGCCGCGATTGCCCTGGGCATGCTGCTGGTGGCCCTGCTGCTGGGCTTTGGCTACGCCGCCGAGCATCTGGTGCTCAAGCCCTTGCGGCGCCTGCATCAATCCGCCCGCGCCATTGCAGCGGGCGAGTACGACGTCGCACTACCGCATGGCAGCCAGGACGAGATCGGCGAACTGAGCCGTGCTTTCGGCATCATGGCCGACAAGGTACGCAGCCATACCACCGAGCTGGAGAGCCGGGTGCGTGAACGTACCCAGGCGCTGGAGCGGGCCAACCGCGAAATGGTGGCCGCCCACAAGAAGATAGACGACTCCATCGACTACGCCAGTCTGATACAGCGCGCCATCCTGCCCAACCGGCAACTGGTGAGTGCCTTGGGTGAACGCCATGCCGTGCTATGGCGCCCGCGTGATGTGGTGGGCGGTGATTTCTATGTCTACCGCGCCGCCGACGACGCCTGCCTGTTCGGCGTGGTCGACTGCGCCGGCCATGGCGTACCCGGGGCCTTGATGACCATGCTGGGCCACGCCGCCATAGACCAGGCCATACTGGACGTAGGCCTGGACGACCCGGCCGGCATACTGAGCAGGGCCGACCAGATCATCCGTAGCATGCTGCGTGACGAGCCGGAACGGCAGGCCCTGGCCACCAATATGGATGTCGGCCTTGCCTATGTGGATCTGAAGCAGCGGCAGGTGACTTTTGCCGGCGCCAAGATTGCGCTCTATTTCAGCGACGGCGATGTGGTTGACGAGCTGCCTGGCGCCCGGCGTGCCATCGGTGACAAGCGGGTAGGCCATTACAGCAACGAGCATGTGCCCCTGCTGCCTGGCCGCACTTTCTACCTGAGCACCGACGGCTTCCTGGACCAGGCCGGCGGCGAGCTGGGGTTTGGCTTTGGTACCAGCCGTTTTGCCGAGATGCTGGCACGCCATGCCCGCCTGCCGCTGGCGGAGCAGGGCGAAGCATTCGCTGCTACCCTGGCAGCCTATCAAGGTGAACACGCCCAACGCGACGACATCACCATGCTGTGTTTCCGTTTTGACTGATTCCGCTACCTGACCCTGGAGCCATGATGGAACCGTTCGATCTCTTCAGCATGCGAGAGGCTTACAACCGGCAGCAGATCATGCTCTGCTTCAACGGCCCCATCTCGCGCAGCCTGATCGAGGAAATAGGCAACGCATTGCGCAACTACCTGGAAGCCGATCACGCCCATCCATCTGCCGCCATGGATGTGTTTGCCGTCTATATCGAGATGACGCAGAACATCCGCCATTACGCCGCCCAAAAAGGCTGGCAGGAGCAGGAAGCAGCCGCCACAGTGGTCATCGCCCGTGATGAGGCTGGCCGTTACGTGGTATCGGCTGGCAATATGGTGGATGCCGCCGACGGTGCCGGCTTGCTGGCCAAGGTGGAGTCGCTGGCTGGGCTGGACAAGACCCAGCTCAAAGCCATTTACAAGGAACAATTGCGCAAGCCACGCGATGGCAGCGCAGCCACTGGCGCAGGCCTGGGCCTGATCGACATCGCCCGCAAGGCCAGCGAGCCGCTGCTCGCATCCATGCGGTCATTGAACGAGGACCGGGCGTTCATCAGCCTGCGCGCCGTTATCTGAATACCCAGTAAGAGCCAAGACCATGAGTGATTTTTCCATCCCGCGCAGCCAGTCCACTCCCGCCATACAGGGCAACTGGAGCGAGGGTGTGCTGTCCATGCAGGGCGACTCCTACCCTGAGAACTCCTACGAACTGTTCCACCAGGTTTTCGAGTGGGTAGAGCGCTTCCTGCAGGATGCTGGCCGCCCCCTGACGCTGGAACTCCACCTGCTCTACCTCAATACCAGCAGCATCAAGGCCATGATGGATATCTTCGACCTGCTGGAAGCGGCGCACCATGCCGGCCAGCCAGTTGCAGTAAACTGGCATTACGACAAGCGCAACGAGCGGGTGGCCGATCTGGCCGAGGAATTCAAGGAAGACTGTACCTTCCCCTTTGCCATCGTAGGATTCTAAGGCGGCCACATCCGATGACACGCGATCAACGCGATCTGGACGAGCTGGTCAAGCGCCTGCTGGCCGACCCCGCCAACAGCGACCACCCCATGCACTATGCGCTTAGCCAGCTATGGCTGGCGCATCGCGAACTACTCAACCGCATCGAACGCATTACCCATGTCTCCGACGCCTACCAGAGCATCGCCCGGGAACGGGAGATGAGCCTGGCGGAACGCTTCGACAAGCAGCTGCGGCAACTGGAGAAAGTCGCCCGCATCTCCGACCGCTACCAGCAGATGATGCGCGAACTCAATATTGCGCTGGAGGAAGCCTCTACCCACGACGTACTGACCGCCCTGGCCAATCGCCGCCTGCTGATGGAAAGGCTCAAAGCCGAGACGGAGCGTGCAGGCCGCCTGCAGCACGACTTCTGCGTCGCCATGGTGGATATCGACCACTTCAAGCAGGTCAACGACCAGCATGGCCACGATACCGGCGACCGGGTGCTGATCGAGATTGCCCGAGTCATGCAGGCCGAAGTGCGCGAGTACGATCTCTGCGGACGCTGGGGAGGTGAGGAATTTCTGATCCTGCTGCCCGAGCTTGATCTGGCTTCTGCCCAGGTGGTGGTGGAGCGCGTGCGCCTGGGCATACGCAATCTGGCCATACGCCAGGGCACCGAAGCACTCACCATTACCGTCAGCGCTGGCCTGGCTGCCCACCTGCCGGGCGAAAGCTATTCCGACACCATCAACCGTGCCGATGCCGCCCTGCTGCGCGCAAAACAGCATGGTCGCGACTGCCTGGTGCTAGCCAGTTAGCGCGCCAGCGTAGCGACCGTTTTCCAGGTTTTTCCGGATCAGCCCAGCGGGCCGGCATAAGGCGGAAGGCATCATCTACACACCGTGCAAGGTGGACTTCCGTTGTAGCGGCGAGGCGGTGATGGATTCCATCAGGCGTGAACCCAAGGTATCAGGCTGCGCAGGCATCCCGTGCCATAGCTGCCCTGGCGCAGGCCCCATCACTCAGCACCCAGCGATGGCTTGAGCCCAGGACAGGCTCTCAGAGCCACCCCTTGTCCCTCGCCAATCTGGCCGCCTCTACCCGGTTGGCCGCCCCCAACTTGCCTATGGCCTCGGACAAATAGTTGCGCACGGTCCCCTCTGATAGATGGATCAAGCCAGCAATCTCGGCCGACGATTTACCCTCACCAGCCCAGCGCAGCACCTGCCGCTCGCGGTCGGTCAACGGGTCATCCCCATCCCAGCCAGCCAAGGCCAGTTCGGGGTCTATCGCCCTGCTGCCGTTCGCCACCCGCCGTATGGCAGATGCCAGTTGCTCGCTGGGCGCATCCTTCAGCAGATAGCCCCCTACACCCGCAGCCATGGCCCGGCGCAGATAGCCGGCCCGGCCAAAGGTGGTCACGATCACCACCCGGGTAGGCAGTTGCAGGGCCTTTACCTGCTGCGCCAGTTCCAGCCCCGTCATCAGCGGCATCTCGATATCCGTCAGCAGGATATCGGGCCGCAGGGTTTCAACCAGCGCCAGCGCGGCGCGGCCATCGCCTGCTTCAGCAATCACAGCCAGGTCGGGCTCCAGCCCCAGCAGTGCCGCCAACGCGCCACGCACCAGCGCCTGATCCTCTGCCAACACGATACGTAGCTTGTTCACACCCGTTCCCACCCTGACTGAAACCTCATCAGCTAGCCGTTGCCAGCGGCACACTGGCACGCAAGCACGTACCGGGCTGCAGCATCGACCAATCCAGTTGCCCCCCCACCGCCAGCAATCGCTCACGCATGCCGGCCAAGCCATTGCCAGGCACGATATCGCGCTGGCTTCGGCCGTCGTCCTCAACCTGCAGCACCAGCTGGCTGGCGTTGATTGCCACCGCTATCCTGGCTTTGCTGGCGCCGGCATGGCGCACAATATTGGTGCTGGCTTCCAGCACGGCCTGCGCCAAGGCATGCTCGCTGGCTGGGCTCAGGCTGGGCAGGCTGGCGATGGCCAGCTCGGTCTTCAGACCCGCCGCACGCAACATGGTATCCGCCGCCTGGGTGGCATCCAGCAAACCCACGCTGCGCAGGCCGACGATGGCCTGTCGCACCTCGGAGAGTGCCGAACGGGCCACCTCTGCCACCTCCTGCATCTCACTACTGGCCCGTGCCGGTTCCGTCGCCACCAGCTTGTGCGATAGCTCGGCCTTGATGGCGATGAGGCTAAGGGTATGGCCCAGCAGATCATGCAGGTCACGTGCAATACGCTCGCGCTCCGCCAACTGCGCCAGCCGCTCTATCTCCTCGTCCTTCTGCGCGATGGTCCGGCGTGAAGCACGGCCGGCGCGCGCGCCCAGGGTACCAAACCCCACCCCCAGCAGAATGGCCGAGAGCACGCCGTAATAGGCGCCGCCCAAATCGTGCCAGCTGAGGTAGGCAAACGACGCCACTGTGGTGATGACGATCATGGCAGCCGCCTCCCGCATGCTTGCCCTAATGGCTGGGAAACCGGCATAGATGAACAAGGTATGGGCAAACGGGTTGTAGGGGAACAGCGCCACCCCGAGCAGGAAAATCAGCGCACTACACAGCCACAGCCGCGGGCCGGTGGCGTAGAAGCTCCCGAAGTGCAGTGGCAGGAACGCCGCTATCGCCAGTGCCGTCGCCAGCCAGCCCTCACTCTGCATGCGCTGCAGCGGCAGGAACAGAAAGGCCAGGTAGATCAGGTTGAACCAGGGGCCGTCGTAGAAGCTTTCGTCCTCCCCCTGGTCTGTCTGGGTCGCACCATCTTGCCTGCGCTGAAATGGATTCATCTTCATATTCGTCTCCTTGAGCCGCTGTCCAGACGGCGCCGGCAACGGCCGGCGCCGTCAGCTTCAGTTCGGAATCAAACCTACATCAGCCAGCTCGAACTGGAACGGCCCAGTGCGCATGGCCGCGACCAGTCCCAGCCAGGTCGTGGTCTTGGGATCAAAGCCCTTGAGGCTGGCCCACTCCAGTTTCACCTCGCGCCATTCGGACTCCGCCTTGAAGGTGGCGGCAGCGGGCTGGTAGCCGCCTGCTTGCCAAAAGGCCTGCAGTGCATAGGTTGCGCCATCGCCCCGCACCTTGAAGCGTATGCCCTTGGCGGCGGACAGATCGGTCGGCGCAAAGGGCTGCTTGCCGGGATTGAACGCCACGCCCGCCCAGGGATAGGCAAAGCCCGGTTTCAGCTCACCGTCCAGCTTGAGGCTGATCTGGCCCGAGGGTCCGGTACCCGCACTAAGCACCACCTGCGATTTGCCATTCATCACGCTATCGACGTTCTGCTGCCAGCTGCCGAAGGGCGCGGCCATCACCAGCTTGCCTGCATCGCTGCTGAACAATCCCAGCTTGCCATCCGCCGGCAAGGCCATCTGCGGCCGCGCAGCCGCCTTCGCCGCTGCCTGCTGCAGCGCCAACTGGCGCGCCTGCCGCAGCGGGCTGACTGCCACGCCCGCCTTCCAGACCTCAACAATATTGCGGGTAGCGCGGATATCCATGCTGGGGTCGCCCTTTACCAGCAACAGGTTGGCCTTCATTCCCTTGGCAATGCGGCCGCTGTCATGCAGGCCGAAGGCCCTGGCGGGCACCGAGGTCGCGGCGGCCAGGGCTTCGCTGGCGCTCAGCCCTGCCTGAGTCAGCAGTTCCAGTTCACGATGCAGGCTGGCGCCATGCAGGGTCCCTGGGTTACCCGCATCCGTACCAGCCAGAATAGGCACACCGGCTGCCTTGAGCTTGCCCAGGCTGGCACGCATCAGGGCATCGAGACGCGCACTGCGGTCAACTGGCCGCATCACCTGCTTCAACACGCCTTGCTGGCCAGCATCCAGCATATCGGCAATGGCGGCTTGCGCCAGCAGGCCGGTGCCGCCAGCGCGGCCATAAACGCTTTCATTCACCGCGTAGGTAGGAATGATGAATATCTTCTTCTGCTTGGCCAGCTGCACAAAGGCGTCGTCCACCTCGCTATCGGTAAACTGGTGCACCAGGCCGTCTGCCCCTGCTGCCACCGCATCCTTGGCCGCAGCCTGGGTGGACACATGCACCACCGCCAGTTTGCCGCGTCGATGGGTGGCCCTGATCGCCGCCGTCAGGGTGGGCAGGTCCAAGGTAGTGAAGTTGACGCCATAGTGCTTGCCGTCGTCGTAGACCAGCTTGATAAAGTCAGACCCTTCCGCCAGCCGCGCCTCGATAAACGCATCGGCATCTTCCGGCCGGCTCAGCGTGGGGATGGTGAAGCCGTACTCAGTACCATGGCCGCCCGGCGTCGTCACCAGCGTACCGGCTGTATAGAGATCGGCCTGATCCAACAGCTTGCCAGCCGCCATGCGGGCCTTGATATCGCGTGCCATATCCAGCGGCATGAACATATCCAGCTGGGTAGTGACCCCCAGCAACAGAGGCAGCTCATGGTTGGCATAGGCATGCACATGGCTGTCCATCAAACCAGGGAGCAGGGTACAGCCGTCGCAGCGCACCTCAGTGGCGCCAGCTGGGGTAGCCCCCCGGAAATCCGCATCGGCAATCTTGCCGTCTGCCAGCAGCACATGCCGTGCAGGCAGACGCTGGGTGCCGTCGAACACGGCCACATCGCGTATCAATACCGGTCCAGCCGCCAGGGCTGTGCCAGACAGTGCCAGGACACCGGCGATGACAAGGGGGAAAGCAGACATCTGTGACTCCTCTTTGTAGGCAACGTCGCCATTATTCGGCCGCCACCTTGCCCGTCCCAGTGTCCCCTGTCACGACTTGCAGCTGACAAATGTCACACCCAGTAGCCAGCCGTGCGCTGTTTGCAACAGGCATGAAAAAAAGCACCCGCAGGTGCTTTTCTTATCGAAGCAGCTACCTATCAGAAGCGGTAGTCTGCACCGAAGGTGAGGGTCGAGATAGCCACGTCGTCCATCTTGGCGTAGCGGATGTACTCGCTGCGCAGGCCGACATTCTGGGTGATCGCGTAGCGTACACCCATACCCAGCATGGCCCTGTTCTTGCTGTCCGATTCCACTTCGACTGTCGAACCATCCCTTATGGTGCTCTTGCCTTTGACATGCACCACACCCACGCGGCCGAACAGCGCGAACTTATCTGACAGCGGGAAGGTACCGACTGCCGATGCTTCCACAGCATTCAGCTTGTGATTAATGTTCCAGCTGCCGTACTGCTGATTGAGCTTGCTCAGACTGCGATAGCTCAGCTCTGCTGCAATATGGTCATTGAATTGATAGCCGCCAGTCAGCGCCCAGCTGTCGTCATAGCGATGGCCACCGACCATGTCGTCAGAGACTTCCAGCTTGGTGCGGCCCATGTCGGCCCCCACATAGAAGCCATTGGCGAAAGCCGGTGCAACCAGGGCGGCGGACAGAGCGATCAGGGTAAATTGTTTTTTCACAGTTATGCCTCTTGTTTGCATAGATTATCTACAGGTGTCTGGCGAGAACCGGCATCTAGGCCATTCCGTACACCTGCCCCCTCGGGGGCGGCGATTCTATCGCGCTGCAACAAATAGTCAAACGAGGCCGGCCTGTGGTTGCCTTGGGCGGCCCCCAGAAAAGCAGATAGCCGCAATCTGCGGCTATCTGTGGGCACTGAACGGTGGCTGGCAGATCAGTTGGAGAAGAAATCCTTCACCTTATCCATCCAGGAGTTGGCTCGTGGATTGTGCTTGGCGTCGTCCTCCAGGCTGATGTTCTCGAACTCGCGCAGCAGCTCGCGCTGCCGTTCGGTCAGCTTGACCGGGGTCTCCACCACCACATGGCACATTAGATCGCCGGTAATGGCGCTGCGCACGCCCTTGATACCCTTGCCGCGCAAGCGGAAGACCGCACCGGTCTGGGTCTCTGCCGGTATCTTGAGCTTGACCGCGCCATCCAGCGTGGGAATCTCGATCTCGCCGCCCAGTGCGGCAGTCGCAAAGCTGATCGGCATTTCGCAATGCAGATCGTTGCCTTCACGCTCGAATACGCCGTGGGCCTTGAGGTGGATAACCACGTACAGGTCGCCCGGTGGGCCGCCATTGACGCCAGGCTCACCCTCGCCGCTCAGGCGGATACGGTCGCCCTCATCCAGACCGGCCTGTATCTTCACGTTCAGTGTCTTGTAGGTCTTGACCCGTCCCTGGCCATTACAGGCACGGCATGGGTCGGGGATGACCTTGCCACTGCCGTGACAGGTGGGGCAGGTCTGCTGCAGGCTGAAGAATCCCTGCTGCACCCGAACCTGGCCATGCCCGCCGCAAGTACCGCAGGTCTTGGCCTGTGTGCCGGGCTTGGCGCCAGAACCGTGACAGGTGTCGCATTCCTCGTGCGAAGGAATCTTGATCTTGGTCTCGGTGCCGCGCGCGGCCTCCTCGAGACTGATTTCAAGGTTGTAGCGCAAGTCAGAACCGCGATACACATTGGATCGGCCACCACGGCCGCCGCCGCCGAAGATATCGCCAAAGATGTCGCCAAAGGCATCGGCAAAGCCGCCACCGCCAAAGCCACCACCACCCATGCCGGCCTGCGGGTCTACCCCGGCGTGGCCATACTGGTCATAGGCAGCCCGCTTCTGGCTGTCGGACAGTATCTCGTAGGCCTCCTTGGCCTCCTTGAACTTGTCTTCAGCATCTTTGCTGTCGGGATTGCGATCTGGGTGGTACTTCATCGCCAGCTTGCGATAGGACTTCTTGATGTCCTCATCGCTGGCGTCCCGGTTGACACCCAGAATCTCGTAAAAGTCTTTTTTTGCCATGATCAGATTTGCATAACGTGAAGTGTGAAACTAAAACAGCCAGAACCCCGGCTGCTCTGCGGCTGACAGTACCCGGCGCACCCAGGACAGCGCTACGCCTCTTCGGCACTTTGCCGTGCCCACCAGCCCAGATTATCGGGCGGTGGGACACGGCAGCATGCCCTATCCGGAAGGTAAGGCCAACTGCACCTCACCCGGAAAAGTACCGGCGGTACCCTGGTTCAGGCCAAGCGTCGGCAAACCACTGCCAGCCCCTGGCCCAGCACCCTCGCCGGTCTCTTCCACTTCACGCTTACTGCTTGTCGTCCTTCACTTCGGTGAACTCGGCATCCACCACATTGCTGTCGTCCTTCTTGGCCTCGCCAGCCGGTGCTTCGGCACCTTCTGCGCCTTGCTGGGCGGCGTACATCTTCTCGGCCAGCTTGTGCGAGGCGCTCATCAGCGCTTCGGACTTGGCATCGATGGCAGCCTTGTCATCACCCTTCACAACGCCTTCGGCTTCGGTCAGGGCGGTTTCGATGGCAGCCTTCTCGTCGGCGGCAATCTTGTCACCGAATTCGCCCAACGACTTCTTCACCGAGTGGATCAGGCTTTCCAGCTGGTTGCGTGCACCCACCAGTTCGGTCAGCTTCTTGTCTTCTTCGGCGTTGGCTTCGGCATCCTTCACCATGCGCTGAATTTCTTCTTCGCTCAGGCCCGAATTGGCCTTGATGGTGATGTTATTGGCCTTGCCGGTCGCCTTGTCCTTGGCCGACACATGCAGAATGCCGTTGGCGTCGATGTTGAACTCCACCTCGATCTGCGGCACACCACGGGCAGCGCTGGGGATGCCCTCCAGATTGAACTGGCCCAGCGACTTGTTGGCAGCCGCCTTCTCGCGTTCGCCCTGCAGCACGTGAATGGTCACGGCGCTCTGGTTGTCATCGGCGGTAGAGAACACCTGCGACGCCTTGGTCGGAATGGTGGTGTTCTTCTGGATCAGCTTGGTCATCACGCCGCCCAGGGTTTCGATACCCAGGCTCAGCGGGCTCACATCCAGCAGCAGCACGTCCTTGCGGTCGCCCGACAGCACCGAACCCTGGATGGCTGCACCCACGGCAACGGCTTCGTCCGGGTTCACATCGCGGCGGGCTTCCTTACCGAAGAACTCCTTCACCTTGTCGATGACCTTGGGCATGCGGGTCTGACCGCCAACCAGGATCACGTCGTCAATGTCGGTCACCTTGAGGCCGGCATCCTTCAGCGCAATACGGCAAGGCTCGATCGAACGCTCGACCAGGTCTTCCACCAAGCTCTCGAACTTGGCGCGGCTGATCTTCATGGCCAAGTGCTTGGGGCCGGTGGCGTCCATGGTCACGTAGGGCAGGTTGATCTCGGTCTGGCTGGTCGACGACAGTTCGATCTTGGCCTTTTCGGCAGCTTCCTTCAGGCGTTGCAGCGCCATCACGTCGTTCTTCAGATCGATGCCTTGTTCCTTCTTGAACTCGGTCACGATGTAGTCAATCAGGCGCTGGTCGAAGTCTTCGCCGCCCAGGAAGGTATCGCCATTGGTCGCCAGCACTTCGAACTGCTTGTCGCCGTCCACATCGGCAATCTCGATGATGGAGATATCGAAAGTACCGCCACCCAGGTCATAGACAGCAATCTTGCTGTCGCCCTTTTCCTTCTTGTCCAGGCCGAAAGCCAGCGCAGCTGCGGTAGGCTCGTTGATGATGCGCTTCACTTCCAGGCCGGCAATGCGGCCGGCATCCTTGGTTGCCTGGCGCTGGCTATCGTTGAAGTAGGCCGGCACGGTAATCACGGCTTCGGTCACTTCCTCGCCCAGATAATCTTCGGCGGTCTTCTTCATCTTGCGCAGCACTTCAGCGCTGATCTGCGGTGGGGCCATCTTCTTGCCCTTCACCTCCACCCAGGCATCGCCGTTGTCGGCGCGCGAGATGGTGTAAGGCATCAGGTCGATGTCCTTCTGCACTTCCTTCTCTTCAAACTTGCGGCCGATCAGGCGCTTCACGGCATACAGCGTGTTGCGGGGGTTGGTCACCGCCTGGCGCTTGGCCGGTGCGCCAACCAGAATTTCGTCGTCATTGGTGTAGCCGATGATGGACGGCGTGGTGCGTGCGCCCTCTGCGTTTTCGATTACCTTGACGTTGCCGCCTTCCAGCACTGCCACGCAGGAGTTGGTGGTGCCCAGGTCAATACCGATGATCTTGCCCATTTTGTAGTCCTCTCAATAACTTGCCGGCTTGGCCGGCTGGAATTTGTATAACCTTGTTAGCTAAGTGGGGATGGAGCGGCAGGTTTCAAGTGAGATTGTCTGCACACCGGCACCTGGCCAGTCCATCCCGGCTCAGGCCTTACTCGGCCTTGGCCTTGGCGACCACCACCATGGCGGGCCGCAGGATACGATCGGCGATCACGTAGCCCTTCTGCATCACGCTCACCACGGTATTGGCTTCCTGCTCGGCCTCCACTGCACTCATGGCCTGGTGCTTGTGCGGATCCAGCTTGTCACCGGCCTGCGGGTCGATTTCCTTGACCTGGAACTTGTCGAATGCACCACTGAGGTTGCGCAGCGTCATGTCCACGCCCATCTTGATGTTCTCTATGCTGGAGTTGTCCTTCAGCGCCATCTCCAGGCAGTCCTTCACGATCAGCAGTTCGCTGGCGAACTTGCCTACCGAGTACTTATGCGCGGCGGCCACGTCTTCCTGGGCACGGCGGCGGATATTTTCGGTCTCTGCCTTGCCATACAGCAGTGCAGTCTGCAGTTCAGCCACCTTGGCCTCCAGCGCTGCCACCTGGGCCTCCAGGCTCTCGGCAGCGACAGGCTCTTCGCGCTCAAGCGCTGCAGCATCCTGCTCAAACGCCTGATCCTGCTGGCTTTCGATGGGGTTTTCGGTCTGGTTTTCCTGTTGCATATTGCTATCTCCTGAAGCGATAGCCCACAAGATGAGGATGGTTATTGGGATTTCAAGCCCCCCCATGCAAGCCGGGCGCATCCCGGCCAGCACGCATTGCCAGGCACCACGCCAGCCAGCCACCCAGGTCGCTGCGCAGCATGCGCAAACCCACAACAGCTGTCTCCTCACCACCACGCTGCTGTTGTGATTTCATATAAATCAGACGCTCGTTTGAAAAATATGGTGCACTGCACATGAAACTCCTTATAATCGACTACACAAGTAACGGAATACCCTAGCTGGCCCACCCCATGCCAGACCCGGGTCCATATCGCCCCAAGCAGCATCCAGCCGGGGCGCCGGCAGACAGAACATCTGTCTGCCCCTCCCGAGCTACTCCCCAATGATTTGCGCGCCACCGGCTCGCCGGGGCCGCCGCCCAACGAGGTAAGAGATATGTCGACTCGCGAACAACGCATCGCCGCTATTCAACATGACTGGGACACCAACCCACGCTGGAAGGGTATCAAGCGCGGCTACACTGCTGCCGACGTCGAGCGCCTGCGCGGCTCCGTCCAGAACGAATACAGCCTGGCCCGCCGTGGTGCCGAAAAGCTGTGGGATCTGGTCAACAACGAACCCTATATCAATTGCCTGGGCGCCCTGACCGGCGGCCAAGCCATGCAGCAGGTCAAGGCTGGCGTCAAGGCCATCTACCTGTCCGGCTGGCAAGTGGCTGCTGACAACAACGAATACGCCGCGATGTACCCGGACCAGTCCCTCTACCCAGTGGACTCGGTGCCCAAGGTTGTCGAGCGCATCAACAACGCCTTCAGTCGCGCCGACGAAATTCAGCACTCCAAGGGTATTGAGCGCGGCGACAAGGGCTTTATTGATTACTACGCCCCTATCGTGGCCGATGCCGAAGCCGGTTTCGGTGGCGTACTGAACGCCTACGAACTGATGAAGTCCATGATCCGCGCTGGCGCCGGTGGCGTGCACTTCGAGGACCAACTGGCCTCAGTGAAGAAGTGCGGCCACATGGGTGGCAAGGTGCTGGTTCCCACTCAGGAAGCCGTGCAAAAGCTGATCGCCGCCCGTATGGCAGCTGACGTCTACGGTGTGCCCACCCTGGTGATCGCCCGTACCGACGCAGAAGCCGCCGACCTGCTGACCAGCGACTACGACGAGAACGACAAGCCCTTCCTGACCGGCGAGCGCACTGCCGAAGGCTTCTACAAGACCAAGAAGGGCATGGAGCAGGCCATCAGCCGCGCCGTGGCCTACGCCGACTACGCCGACCTAGTGTGGTGTGAAACCGGTACGCCTGACTTGGAGTTTGCCCGCAAGTTTGCCGAGGCCGTCCACGCCAAGCATCCGGGCAAGCTGTTGGCCTACAACTGCTCGCCTTCCTTCAACTGGAAGAAGAACCTGGACGATGCCACCATCGCCAAGTTCCAGCGCGAGCTGGGCGCCATGGGCTATAAGTACCAGTTCATCACTTTGGCCGGTATCCACTCCATGTGGTACAACATGTTCGATCTGGCCCAGGACTACGTGGCCCGCGGCATGTCGGCCTATGTAGAGCGCGTGCAGGAGCCCGAATTCGCCGCCCGCGACCGTGGCTACACCTTTGTCAGCCACCAGCAGGAAGTTGGCACCGGTTACTTTGATGACATCACCACCGTCATCCAGGGTGGCCGTTCTTCGGTGACTGCGCTGACTGGCTCGACGGAAGAAGAGCAGTTCCACTGATCTGATTGCAAGGCTGGATGGGCATGGCGCGTGCCCGGCAAAGCCGGGTTGGATAGACCAGCGCAGCTTGGCTGATCAGTCCCGCCGCCCCCGCCCCTCCCACCGGAGGGTAGCCTTGCTCGCGCTCGCCAGTGGATAGCCCACGATCAACGCCGCCCCTGCTCACCGAGTTCGGGCGGCGTGTTTCCATCGGCGATCGCCCATCGACAGTCGCCATCGATAATCAGGCAGCGCACCACGCAATGGTTTTCTTTATCGTCACCCGCAAGAGCCTGGATAACTTTCTTGCACACCGCGACAGCACGCCATGCGTGCTCTGGTTGGGCAGAAATATCCTCGACGATACCGTAGAGGCACGTATTCCGAAGTCCATGTCGCTCAACTGGTTCTATGATGCTATCGACCCAGCGGATGAGGCCAGGATGGCGGAATGCGTAGAAACCATATAACTGCATCATCCCGGTGAAGCCATCACGATCGAACCCTCGACAGGACCGCTTCCAAGCCACAGGGAAGGACACTCCAGCATGACCGAACGTATCCAGCACGGCAGCCTCGCCATCGCCCGCGAGCTGCACGAACTCGTCAACAACGAGATCATCCCCGGCACCGGTATCGCACCGGATGCCTTCTGGTCGTCCTTCGAGCAGATCGTTGCCGACCTCACCCCCAGGAATCGCGCCCTGTTGGCCCGCCGCGATACCTTGCAGGCGCAGATTGATGCCTGGCACCGTGCCAACCCCAAGGCTGACTTTGCCAGCTACAAGGGCTTTCTGACCGAAATCGGCTATCTGCAGCCGGAAGGTCCGGACTTTGCCATCAGCACCACCGGGGTCGACGAAGAGATCGCCACCCTGGCCGGGCCGCAACTGGTCGTACCGGTCAAGAATGCCCGCTACGCCCTCAATGCCGCCAACGCACGCTGGGGGTCGCTGTACGACGCCTTGTATGGCACCGATGTGATACCCGAGGCCGACGGCGCCGAGAAGGGGAAGGGTTACAACCCTATCCGTGGCGCCAAGGTGATTGCTTTTGCCCGCCATTTTCTGGATGAGACCTTCCCGCTGGCGCTGGGCAGCCACAAGGATGCCACCCTATATGCGGTATCCGACGGCAAGCTGGCTGTCAGTCTCAAGGGCGGCGAGGTGACCGGCATGCAGAATGCTGTACAGTTTGTCGGCTACTGCGGTGATGCCTCAGCCCCCACCAGTGTCCTGCTCAAGCACCATGGCCTGCATGCCGAGATCCAGATCGATGCCAGCCACCCCATCGGTGCCACCGATGCCGCCAGGGTCAAGGATGTCTGCCTGGAAGCCGCCGTCACGACCATACAGGACTGCGAAGACTCGGTCGCGGCTGTCGATGCCGAGGACAAGGTCGAGGTCTACCGCAACTGGCTGGGCCTGATGCTGGGCACCCTGGAAGACACCTTCGACAAGGGTGGCAAGCCGGTGACCCGCCGCATGAACGGCGACCGCAGCTACACCGCAGCAAACGGCGGTGAGCTGAAGCTCCACGGCCGCTCGCTGATGCTGCTGCGCAACGTGGGCCACCTGATGACCAATCCGGCCATCCTGCATCAGGGCGAGGAAGTGTTCGAAGGCATCATGGACGCCGCCATTACCGCCCTGATCGCCAAGCACGATATCGAGGGCCGTGGCAGCCTGCGCAACTCTCGCACCGGCTCCATGTATATCGTCAAACCCAAGATGCACGGCCCTGACGAGGTGGCCTTTGCCGTTGAGCTGTTCAGCCGGGTCGAAACCGCCCTGGGCCTCAAACCACTGGCGCTGAAGATCGGCGTGATGGATGAGGAGCGGCGCACCTCGGTCAACTTGAAAGAATGCATACGCGCTGCCCGCGAGCGCATCATTTTCATCAATACCGGCTTCATGGACCGTACCGGCGATGAAATCCACACCGCCATGGAAGCAGGCGTCATGGTGCGCAAGGAAGCCATGAAAGCCACCAAGTGGATAGGCGCCTACGAGAACAGCAATGTGGATGTCGGCCTGCTCTGCGGCCTGCAAGGCAAGGCACAGATCGGCAAGGGCATGTGGCCCAAGCCCGACCTGATGGCCGAGATGCTGGCTGCCAAGCTGGGACACCCCAATGCCGGCGCCAACTGTGCCTGGGTGCCGTCGCCCACAGGCGCCACCCTGCATGCCTTGCACTACCACAAGATCAATGTGGCGCAGCGCCAGGCCGAACTCAAGCTGCGGCCGCGTGCCTCGGTGGACGATATCCTTACCCTGCCGCTGGCCCCCAACACCGATTGGCATGCCGACGAAATCCGCAGCGAACTGGAGAACAATTGCCAGGGCATCCTGGGCTATGTGGTGCGCTGGGTAGACCAGGGCGTGGGCTGTTCCAAGGTGCCGGACATCCATAACGTGGGACTGATGGAAGACCGTGCCACCCTGCGCATCTCCAGCCAGCATGTCGCCAACTGGCTGCGCCATGGGATCGTCAGCGAAGCACAGGTACGCGAGGCGATGGAACGTATGGCCGCCGTGGTTGACGGCCAGAATGCCGCAGACCCGCTCTACCACCCCATGGCGCCGGATTTTGCCGGCAACATTGCCTATCAGGCGGCGTGCGAGCTGGTGTTTGAAGGCTGCAAGCAACCCAACGGCTACACCGAGCCGGCACTGCACCGCGCCAGGCTGGCGGTCAAGGCGAAACTGGCAGGCCGCTAGCCTCCATGGCTGGGATGCGGGCCGCCCAGGCCCGCACACCTGCCCATGCAGGGACAAAACCGGAAAGTACACAGCGCCGATGGCAACATCGGCGCTTTGTTATTTGTAACCATCCCGCCCACACTCACTGGTCTCGGCCTACAGCAAGGCTTGGCGCCGTCCACCTGTCACACCGCCACAGCCTGACGCGAAAACGGGCTGTATCGCCAGCAGCCAAGGTGATACATTTCATGCAATTGTCATTGCAGGAACCACCTTGATGCTTGCCACCGTACTGTTACTCAGCACGGCGAACGCCGCTACGATCGCCGTCCAGCCCGCACCTGCCGATTACCCCGCACCGCGCTTTCCTGCCTCCATCGCCGAAATGGAACATACCGTGCGCATCCAGTCGGCGCAGGCGGCTACGGGCTATAGCGTCGATCCCGCCAGTCGGGCCATGTCGCGACTGTTCTACCGTACGGTATTTGCCTCTTCCAACGGTGTGCCCAGCGGCTGGAACGGCAACCTGGCGGCCTGCAATGCCGGCGACACCACGGCCGATTTCAAGGGCGCCATACTGCGCCGTATCAACTGGTTCCGCGCCATGAGCGGCATACCGGCGGCGGTCTCCTTCGATCCCAGCTTCAATGCCAAGGCGCAACAGGCTGCACTGATGATGGCAGCCAACAAGTCGCTGAGCCATTCCCCCCCCACCAGCTGGCTGTGCTACACCAGCGGGGGGGCTGATGCAGCCGGCAATGGCAATATCGCCCTGGGCAACTTCGGCCCAGGCGCCATTGCCAACGGCTATATCAGCGATGGCGGCGGCAACAATGCAGCCGTGGGCCACCGCCGCTGGATACTGTATCCACAAACCCAGTTCATGGGCACCGGCGATGTGGATGGCAGCATTGCCGGCACCAGCAGCAATACGCTGTGGGTGTTCGACGGCAATATGTGGGGCGCCCGCCCCGCCGTGCGCGATGACTTCGTGGCCTGGCCGCCCAAAGGGCACGTGCCCTACACCACGGTGTACCCGCGCTGGTCGTTCTCGTATCCCAAAGCCGATTTCTCGGCCGCCACCGTGACCATGACCCAGAACGGCAGTGCCATGGGGCCGGTCAAGCTGGAAGCCGTGGCCAACGGCTACGGCGACAATACCCTGGTTTGGTTCCCTGCCGGCACCCGCGATGGCGTCAACCTGCCCAAGCCGACGGCCGATACCACCTACAACGTGACCATAGGCAATGTGAAGGTGGGCGGTGCGACGCGCACCTTCAACTATGCCGTCACCGTCTACGACCCCGATGTGGCAGGCACGGGAGACATCACGCCCGTACCCACGGGCAGCGCCTCACCCTTCGTCGGGCAGGCCACGCCCTACCAGTTCGAGGCCGTACCTGGCGCCACCGCCTACCAGTGGCGGCCAATCTCGCTCACCCCCTTCAGCCTGAACGATGGCGCCGAGTCCGGCAGCGGCAACTTCAGCCTGTCCACCTCGGCCGGCTACAACGTGGTGCAGGGCGATCTGGTTGCCGGCGGTGCGGCATCGTTTCACCTGGCCCATCTCAAGGCCACCGACCAGACCATGACGCTGACGCAACCGTTCTACATAGAGCGTGGCGCCAGCCTCAGCTTTGCCAGCCGCCTGGGCCTGGCAACCAGCGACCAGCACGCCAAGGTAGAGCTCTCATTGGACGACGGCGCCAGCTGGACTGCCCTGTATCAACAGGCCGGCAACGGCAAGGCCGAGAGCAGCTTCACGGTGCGCGATATCTCGCTGGCCCAATATGCCGGCCGTACTGCACAACTGCGCTTCCGCTATGCCTTCTCGGTGGGCAGCTTCTATCCGCAGGCCAGCAAGGGCACGGGCTGGTACGTGGACAACATCGCCCTCAGCGGCGTCGCGGCTTCATCACCCGGCAGCCCCACCACGGTCGCCAGCAATACCTTCAACTACACCCCGCCCGCCATCGGCAAGGCACTGTTGCAGGTACGGCCCGGCATGTACAACGCCTTTGGCGACTGGGGCCCTGGCCTGGAAGTAGCCGCAGTGGGCGGCACCAAGCCCACGCCGTCTGAGGCCGAGCGGCTGATGAACTGGGCCGAGCGTACCTACCCGCAATATTTCAGCCCGGCAGCGACCAGCCAGCAGATCGACATCTACACGGCCCGTGCCTATGCCAAGGGCTACTACCTGGGCCTGGCTAACGGCATCGTGTATGTCTATGGCCCTGACTTCGGTCCAGATATCCTGGCGGTGGGCCCAGCCAGCAGCTTCCTGGCGACCTGTGGTTGTTAGAGCCTGGTATTCATAGGCAGGCGGTAGCGTGTGCTTAAGCGCAGTGCAGGCACCCGGGTAACCCGGGTGCTGACCATTGCAGCAACTCAAGCAGCGGCTCCCCCTTGATTTAGTCCCACCCCTACACCCCGCCCGCCGGCGGGGAACCTCGCTAGCGCTCGAGCTGGCCTGGGCTCACAGCGGTGGCGTATGTATAGACGCATTGCAGGCACCCACGGAACCCGGGTGCTGACCAGTGCAACAACTCAAGCAGCGGCTCCCCCTTGATTTAGTCCCACCCCTACACCCCGCCCGCCGGCGGGGAACCTCGCTAGCGCTCGAGCTGGCCTGGGCTCACAGCGGTGGCGTATGTATAGACGCAGTGCAGGCACCCACGGAACCCGGGTGCTGACCAGTGCAACAACTCAAGCAGCGGCTCCCCCTTGATTTAGCCCCACCCCTACACCCCGCCCGCCGGCGGGGAACCTCGCTGGCGCTCGAGCTGGCCTGCTCAAGGTTTCTTCGCCGTATCGTTCGCAACCTTGCCGAATGAAGGGCAAAGCACCCAGGTCATTGCCCCTGCTGGTCCACCACCCAGGCAGCAAAATCCGCAGCTGGCATGGGGCGGGCAAAGAAATAGCCCTGTATATAGTCGCAACCCATATCCTGCAGCATGCGCCACTGGGCATCCTGCTCTACCCCCTCGGCCGTTACCCGCGCGCCCAGGCCGCTGGCCATGGTAATCATGCTGCGCACCAGCAAGCGGGTGCTGTGGTCATGCAAGCCATCGATGAACAGCTTGTCCAGCTTGATCTTCTGCACCTTGTAGCGCCGCAGGAAACTGAATGTGGCGTAGCCCGTACCAAAGTCGTCTATGGCGATATCGATGTCGGCCGCCTGAAAAGCCTGCAGATTGGCCGTGATGGCGGTCGATGTCTCCAGTGCCAGCCCTTCGGTCACCTCGAACTCCACGGCAGAGCAACTCACCTGATGCCGGGCCATGGCGGCAAACAGCCGGATGGCCAGCCTCTCGTCCTCCAACTGCCTGGGTGAGAGATTGATCGCCAGCCGCAAGGGAACCGGCAGCTGGCTCTGCCACTGCTGCAGTTGCGCCATGGCGGTCTCCATCACCCAATCACCCAGTTCCAGTATCAGCCCACCTTCTTCTGCCAGCGGGACAAACTCGGCTGGTGACACCACGCCGAACTCGCTATCGCGCCAGCGCAGCAACACCTCGGCGCCCACCGGCTGGCGACTGGCGGCATCGACAAAAGGCTGGTAAGCCAGGCTCAGGCCCCCCTGCACCAACGCACGGCGCAGCGCCTGCAGCAAGGCCAGCCGGCGCTCCGCCAACGCTCTTAGCGTCTGGTCATACCAGACCAGCCTATCCCGCCCACCATGCTGGGCCTGGTCCAGTGCCAGGCAGGCCTCCTGCAACCGTGCCGCACCCAGCTCCTCTGCTTCACACAGCACAGCGCCCACCCGGCACTGTGGCCTGAACTGCTGGGTGCCCACCATGATGGGCTCGGTCAGTTGCACCACCAGGCTACTAAGGCGTGCATGCCCGGCTGCGGCTTGGCCAGCGTAAAGCAACAGGTCGAAACGCTTGCCGCCACTACGGGCCGCCAGTTCGTCGGCTTGCAACCCCGCACTCAAGCGTGCTGCCGTGGTAAGCAGCACCGTATCGCCTGCCTCGCGACCATACAGCAGGTTGATGTCCTCCAGTTCGTCCAGCCGCAGCACAGCCACCACCACCATGCCACTCCAGTCCTGCCGCCGCAGCAGCAGTTCCTCGCTCAGGCGCAAGGCGCTCGACAGTCCGGTTAGCGGATCGAAATACACCTGCTTGTGCAGATGCTGTTCCACATCGCGCCGGCTGGAGGTCTCCAGCGACAAGGCCACCAATGCGGCGGCGGCCACCAGGAAGTTACCCTCGTCCTGCAACCACTGTGTTCCGGCCTCACGCTCCACCTGCACCTCGCCCACCAGGCGGCCATCACGTATCACAGCCGCGCGGGCGCGCGCCTGCGGTGCATCCTCCAGCATCAGGTATTCCTGCGCGAGCAGCCTGGGGTTGTTTGTCCGCTGCGGCACTGCCTGCGCCGGCCAGGTAGACTGGCTGGCGACATCGATATCGGCGAGCGCCGTATCCACCTGCGCATCATGCCGCAGCAGACTGACCCGCTGCGCCCGGACGGCCTTGCCCAGAATAATGGCAAAGCGCTGCCAGTAATCTGCATCAGTGGCATCCGAGCCATGGTGTTGGGCATAGGTCAAGGCAACTAGGGCGACATTGGCGGCGCGCATTTGCGCCTGACTGGCCATCGCCACGCTCAAGGCACGCTGACGCAGCCGTGCGTCACGCAACAATCCCCACCCCAGCAACAGTATCAACATCACCAGCAAACCGGCGGGTACCAGCAGGGCATGGACAAACGCACTGCCGCTCTGCTTGGGCCACCAGACAACATAGCGCCCCTGCACGCCGTCCACCTGCGTCAGGGCCACAGAGGCCGCGCCCGCCATCCGCTCGCTGCTCACGGTCAATCCGTCCAGCCGTTGCTGTGACAGCACATCAGCCACCCGCGCCACGTCCAGCTTGCGGGCAAAGACTAATACCCGGTCCGCGCGCAGCTTGGCGTATTTCGTAACGTCCTGGGGCTGCACCCGTAAGGCAGTTACCCAATAGGCATGGTCGCCCCAGCGCAGGTCACGGCTGACTTCCTTGCCGGCCGCCGCCGCCCTGGCGTCACTCAGCAAGGCCCGCCAGGCTGGCAGACGATCCAATTCGAACTCGGCGCCTTCCCTCAGCTCACCGCGCAGCATCAGACGTAATACGCGACGGTCGCCCTCTGCCAGGATCATCAGGTCTATCTTGAGCTTGGTGTGTATGGTCTCGGTCGTGCTGGCGTCGAACCATGCCAGGTCCGGCTGCGCCGGCATGCCTACCTTGCCATACATGTCGTCCCACAAGGCATAGTCCGACAGGCTGGCCGGCAGCTGGCGCTTGGAGGCATCCAGCAGCGCCATGACCAGGGCCTGCTCGGCCGCCACCGCAACCTCGTTCTGGCGCACAGCCGTACGCCACAGCAGCCATGCCAGGCCACCGATCAACAACGCGATCAGCAACATCATGCTGAGCACGTATCGATGCAGCGTCTGGCGGGGGAATCTCGGCTGGGGGTTCAAGTCGCCTCCGTGGCTACGCCTACGAAAGGCACAGCTCAAGGCAACTATAGCCAAGCCTGCAGCGTTGGAGGAGCCTGCCTTGTGCTTGCCAGCCGCAGCGCAGGGATACCAGCCCATCAGGCACCCGGGAAACCCGGGCGCTAGCCCCATGCGTATCTCAAGCAGCGGCTCCACCTTGATATAGCCCCACCCCTACCCCCGCCCACCGGCGGGGAACCTCGCTACGCTCGAGGGCGCCTACCATGTCCATCACCTGACCAGCGACGCCTGCTCCATCGTAACAGCGGCTGTTCCAGCCAGTGATGGAAGAGCAACCCACAGCCAACGCACAGCAGGCAGGCCAGCAGCAGCACCAGCAACCAGGGGCCTTGCTGCTGCGGCATACCCTGGCCCAGCAGCCAACGAAAGGCCGGTAACCCAGCCAGCAGCAGCAAACCCATATGGGTGAGATAGATCGAATAGGAAGCATCACCCAGTTTTTCCAGCCAGGCCAGGGTCCGGCTACGTGCTTCCCAGTAAGGCGACAGACTGGCCTGCATCAGCACGGCAAGGGCCAGCCCCAGAACAGAGATGCCCAGGCCATCCTCGGCAATAGGCTTACCCGATTGCAAGAAAGAGACTGCCAGCCAGAAACATAATGTGGCGGCCAGTGGCACCGAGTACTCCACCAGCCAGCGCCCCACCGGGCTGATAGCGCCATGCCGTGCCCACAAGGCGCTCGCCATGCCAAAGAAGAACAGCAAGGAATAGTTGGAGAATAGATACGCCACCGACCAGGGTATGCTGACCAGCTTGCAGGCAAGCAATACGATGCCCAGCAACCAGGACACCATCAGGAACAGGCCCAGCCTGCGATTCAATATCAGGATGCCAAATACCAGATAAAAGGCCAGTTCAAACCGTAGGGTCCAGCCTATGCCAACCACCATGGGTTCGGGTGTGGCCGGGTGCAGTATCACGATATCCATCAGCGGGCGCAGCCACTCCCCGCTAGTGCCCAGGTACCAACCCGCGGCCAGCGTCACCAGCAAGACCACCCAGTAAGGTGGGTAGATGCGCAGTAGCCGCTTGAGCAGGTAGACGCCGGCACGGTCGGGCTGACCGATATCGTCGGCATGCATCCACATGATGATGAAACCGCTGAGCACAAAGAATAGCTCCACCCCCAGGCTGCCTATCGCCAATATGCCGCCCAGCAAGGGCGCGCCGGCAAATGGCGCCAGCAGCAGGGCGCAGTGAAACACCAGCACCATCATCGCCGCCAGGCCCCTCAGGCATTGCAGGGTATGCAGTTGCTGCGACGCTTGCACCCCGCACTGTACCTGCTGACCAGGCAGCGGCGGCGCCACGGTAAAGTTGGGGGGCAAGGTAGTATGCATGCGTAGTCCAGGCAGAACGGCCCGCCGACGGCGATACCGGACACGCCGGGGTGAGCACGGGCAAACCCGGATCGTGGCAGAGCACCTTGCCCGGCCTGGATCCATTGCATGCAGTATGTGGAGCTTGCCGCCAGGCCGCTGTGAGCCAGCTCACAGGCCTGCTGGATAGCGCAGAACTATAGCGGTGGCGGCGGCAGGTAACGGCTGGTGCGCTTGGCTTCTTCCGCCTGGCTGGCCTGCCGTTGCAGCTCGGCAATCTGCGACGCCAGTTGCTGCCGCATCGCCCGGGTCGCCGACGCCTCCGCCCTGACACGGGCTGCCGCCTGCTCGTTGACCTCATGCCGTGTCTGCAACTGCTGGCTGCGCTTGAATACCGTTTCGTCGCTGCTATCGCTACCCGCCAGGCGGTCGAGTTCACCACGCAGCCGGCGGCCCTCTGCTTCGCGCGCCAGCACTTCTGCATCCAGCCGGTTTTCCAGCGCCTGCTTGTCGCTGTACTGGCGCTGCAGCTCGACCAGGTCCGATTTGGGGGCGCAGCCGGCAAAGCAGAATTCGCCGGTAAACGAGGTATAGACATAGGGTACTTGTTTACGTCCCAGGGCCAGCAGGGTTTCACCCTGCACACCCTGGCTTACCCGCTTCAGCATGTCCTCTATGCCCAGCCGGGGCGTGGCAATGTGCTGAAGAAAATGCCGGGTGAGCGTGCCGTTGCGCCCGCTGCCGTCAAAGGCGGCTTCATTGGCGCCCGTGGCATACAGCACCATGGTGCCTGCCGGCACGAAATCCATGCGGGCCAGACCCTGGCGGCTGAGTTGTCCCGCCCAGGGGTTGTCCCGGCAAGCGTCCAGCACCACCAGGTTCAGACTGTTGCGTGCCTCGCCCAGCGCCTGCATCAACACCCGCAGATTGACGGTTTCGTTCTCCAGCGCCGCCAGCGAGCGCAGCGTGGCCTCGGTCGGTATCAGGTAGTTGTCGCCATGGATCTGGACTGCGTGACCGGCGTAGTAGAACACCCCGATATCGGCGGGCCCCAGGCTGGCGGCATAGTCGCGTATGCGGGCATGCAGCACGGCTGCCGTCGGCAGATTCTCCAGGCAAACTGAGGCAAAGCCCTGCTGACGCAAGGCCTCGCAGATATCCACCGCATCATTGCGCGGATTGCGCAGGCTGCCCGCGTGGACATAGTCGGCATTGCCTATGACCAGGGCCAGCCGCCGTGGCGGCTTGGCCTCGGCGGCAACCGGCAGGTTTGCCAAGGTCATGGCAGCGGCAAACAGCAGGTAGGCTAGGCAGCGGGACAAGGTAGGCAAATAGACACCCCAGTCAACATCCCACAGGGAATAGGTGTTTTTCTTCTTGTGGATTTTAACACGACCCACTCTCCTCTCTGGCGCAGGTTCGCCTGCCGCAGGATCGCCTGCCGCTACTTCTGCTCCAGCAGGTAGCAGGCCTGGTCGGTGTCCCACCAGCCGGCCTGGCGCCAGCGGCGCAGTGTGGCGGCATCCTGGTCAAACTGCGGTGGCGGAGCAGGTTCGCCGCCGGCCTCGAAATCCTGGCGCCAGGCATCCCAGGCGGCTACGGCTGCCAAGTCCACCGACTCGTCCTGCAAATGCAAGGCCCACGCCGCCAAACACCCTTGCCGCCCCTTCAGTTGCACCTGTGCCAACAGGCGCGGCTGCAGGCCCAGGCGCCTGGCGGCGGGCAGCATCTCTGCCGTCACGATCAATCTGGCCGAGAAATGCCGGGTCAACGCCTCCAGCCGTGCCACCAGATTGAGCGGATCGCCAATGATGCCAAACTTGCGTATGCCGCCCTCCGGCCCGATCTCGCCCATGCAGACCTTGCCCCGCGTCAGTGCCACCCCGGCAAACAGCCTGGCCGCCACTTGCTCACGCTGCGCCAGCGGCATGCTCGGCGGCAGTCGTTGGGGCAAGGCCTTCAACCATACCTGTTGCCGATGCAAGAGTGCCACAGCGGCTTGCAGTGCCTGCACACCATCGCAACGCTTCTCGCCACCAGCCAGGTCTGGCCAGTAGTAGCACACCATATCGCCCATATAGGACTCCAGCCAGGCGCCATGCTCAAGCTGCATGCCTGCGGTAACCTGAGTCAGGTAGTCGTTGATGAAATCGAATACGGCTAAGGCCGAGGGCAACTGGCGGGTCAGGCTGGCGTAATCCGCCAGATCGCTCATCAGCACCACGGCCTCCACCTGCTGCCCCTGCTTGGCCAGGGGCGTATCCGCCAGCAGCAGATGGCGCACCTGCGGCGGCAGAAAGCGCGCCAGCACACTGTTCTGGCTCGTGCGCAGGTAGAGATGCCCGGCATGGCAGACACTGCCCGCCACCAGCAGGGCTATCAGCAAGGCTGTCCAGGGCAGCAGGGCATAAGGGTAGACCAGCGGCGCCATCAACCAGGCTGCCCCACCCAGCACAAGCGCCAGCAGGCCCAGCCACCGGGCACGCAGATAGCAGCAGGCAGCGATCCAGCCAGCCAGCATCAGCAGTCCCAGCAGCATCAACCATGGCCAGGGCAGCAGCCTGGGGCCATCACCCTGCAGCAAGGTGGCCAGGCCGTCCTCAATCAAGCGGCCACCCGAGCGCAAAGCCACGCTGCCCCCGGGGCCAGTGGGCACCATATGTACGTCTTCCACCCCTTGCTCATCGGTCAGCTGCAGCACCACATGGCGCTCCTGCACCTGGGGTGACAGCGCTTGCCAGCGCCAGGATTCGCAAGCGGTCAATTGGCTCAGCGGCAGCGGGGTACTCCTGCCGGCATCACCAAAACGCAAGGCCAGCAGGCCAGCCGTATTAGGGGACGGCATGGCAAACGCCCCCAGCAAGCTACCGGCATCCGTAGCCATATGGCGTATCAGCCCATCTGCCCCCAGTGGCAGGGTAGGTTGCACCATGCGCACGCCGTCGGCAGCACCAAACAACCAGGAGCGGGGCGGCGGCTGGCGGTCAGACAGCGGGGTGGGCAGTATCAATGCCCGCTGCGCAGCTGCATCCATATCCAGCGGCGCTGTGCGGTTACGGCCGGCCAGTGTCTGGCAGGCCTGCTCCCCCAGCAGGGTGCATACTCGGGGGGGTTCTCCTGTCGGCAGACAGGCAACAAAATCCTGGGCGCGACGATTGCGCAGGGCAATCTGGGCATCCAGCACGACCGAGCGCGCGCCCATGGCGACCAGCCGCTCCACCGCCAGCGCCTGCAGGGTCAGAGACTGCTCGCGGGATACCGAGAGCGGGATATCGGCATCAAACACCACCCGCTGCGTCAAGGGTGATGCCTGCCGCTGATTGGCGGCCAGTACCCGGTCATAGAAAACTGTATCCAGCCACCGCCACTCCAGCCCGAGGCTGGCGCCGGACGCCAAGGTCGCCAGCCATAGCGCGGCCAGCCACCAGCGTGGCCGGCTCAGGGGCAACGCCAGGCATAGCGCCCGGCGCATTGCCGCGATCACGGCGCTTCGACGCGCCATTGGATGGTGTATTCCGCCTCGCCCGCCAAGGCAGGCTGCTGCAGGGCCAAGCGATGCAGCACGCAGCTCGCCAGCACAGCATCATTCTCCGCCGTGGCGGCAAAGCCCTGCTTGGCTTGATAACGGAGGACCAGATTCAGGGGCCAATGCAGGCCCTGCTTTTGCCGGCACAGATCCAATACTGCCACCTGGCCCTGCATCCAGGCGGCAAGCACATCGTCGTCACCGGGTGTGCTGGCCGCAATCGAACGCAGTTGTACGGTGGCGGCCACGCTGGCACGTTGTCGCAAAGGTAGGATGGACTCCACCACGCATACCGGCGCCGCCTCCTTGCCGCATCGCAACTGATCGCCGCGCCACTCGCAACCCGCCGATGCCAGCCGCGACTGCCAACCCGATCCGGTCTGCAGGCGCAAGACCAAGGGCCGGTCACTCCAGCCATCGCAGCGCAGCCGAGCTGGCTTGCTGCCCGTAGGTGCCGCAATGCTCAGTGACACAAAGCCATGCGGTGCAATCACCAGCTCGCCCTGCTCCAGGCGCAATCTGTCCTTGCCAGCGCAGGGTGCCTGGTTGTGGTAGCGATCACTGGAGCTGGGGTCGATCACGATGCTGCACGCCATCGCATGACCCACGCCGGCCGCCGCCCATAGGACTGCAGCCACCGTTATTGGTACATGGCGCATTCCCCGCCTTTTCATGCCCATCTCTCCTTAGAGCCTGTTATGAACTTAAGTTATTGATTGTTTGTATCGGGCTGTGCAGGCGCCAGGGAAACCCTGGCGCTAAGCGTCAAAGCAGACTGATACAGCAGGCTCTTCCCTGATTTAATCCACACCCTCCGCCCTCGCTTGGCGACGGAAGTCCACGTTGCACGGTGCGTGGCGGGAACCTCGCTGACGCTCGTCATTACTTTGAATTGGCAAAATTTTTCAAGCACTTAAGGTCAAAACAGACTCTTCCACCCTGCTTCGCCTGACGCTAGGCCCCGGTCATGCCCAGTCGCTGCAAGTCCTCTGGCTTGAGTATCTGTATGCGCCCGTCCACCACCGCGATCAGGCCAGCCTCATCCCAGCTGCGCAGCAATTTGTTCACACTCTCCCGGGTGGCGCCTACCATGCCGCCCAACTCGCCCTGCGACACCCGCAGTTGCAGATAATGCCTGCCCTGTAGCTCGGTTCCATGGGCAGAGGCCAAGAACAGCAAGGTACGCGACAGACGGGCAGGTACGTCAAGCACAGACAGATGCTCTACCCGCTCAGTCAAGGTACGGATACGCTGGCACAGGGCCACCATCAGCTTATCGCGCACTGCTGGATGCTGCGCCAGAAAGGCCAGGAAACCCTGCCGGTCTATATAGGCGAGCTCGGCACGGCTGCTGCATATCACTGTGGCGCTGCGGCGCTGCCCGTCCAGCAGGGCAATTTCGCCAAAAGTAGTACCGGCATCCAGCAGCGACAAGACAGTCTCCTGCCCTTCCTCATTGCTGGCCACCACCTTGAGCACGCCGCGCAGCACGGCATAGAAGCGATCCCCGGCATCGCCTTGCAGGAACACTGCATCCCGCGCCCTGACCTCCATCAGCGACATGCGCGTTACCAGTGCGTCCAATTCCTCGTCGTGCAAGTCGGCAAACAGGGTGTTGCGCGCCAACATGTCGCGCAGCGAGATCGGTTGCACTATTTATTCCATCCAGACGGTTCGGGTACCATCATCTTAACGCCAACAGCACCTTGGCGGACCACGGCCTGCAACCGCGCCTGCAGGCCGGCAAGGCACCCAGGGTCACCATCGTCTGGGCGCCAGCGCAAGGCGGCAGTCCCTCCCCATCGGTATCCATCAGGCTCTACATGCAACGTCCTACCCCACTCAGCTGCTCGCTGCCCGCCCTCGCCATCCTGCTGCTGGCTCTACCCGCCCAGGCCGAGGAAGCCACATGGTCCATCAGCACCGGCATCCGGCTCTGGTCCAATGAGTGGGAAGCCAACAGCTTCCCCTACGCCAGTTACCTGCCGGGCAATGGCAGCCAGCCACAACGGCAGGTGGTAGCCAAGATGCGTTCCGATGCGGAGATCGTGCCGATACCGACACTGTCGCTCCGTTACGGCAACTGGATACTGAATGGCTCGGCCGCCATGGAGCGTGAGTTCCGCTTCAATGACAACCTGAGTACCCTCTATGCCTCACGCCGGGAACAGGACATCAACCTGGGCTATTTCTTCGCCCCCCAGTTCAATGTCGGCGTGGGTTACAAGCGCCTGCTGTGGGATGCGGTAAAGATAGATGGCCCCACCCTGTCTGTCAGCGGCGCCGCGCCACTGGACACTCACCTGGCCCTCTACGGCGGCGCCGCCATAGGCGCGCTGAAGACCCATACCAGCAGCCTGCCTGGCTCGCTCAGCACCCGCTACTTTGTCAGCGAGGTGGGGCTGACCTACAACCTGGCGGGCATCAGCCCCAGGTTCTCCAGCGTCTCCGGCCTGTTGGGCTACCGCATGCAGAAGCTGACGGTACACCGCTTTCCCTTGGCCGACAGCGCGGGCGGCCGCTACACCAGCAGCATTTCGGACTTTACTTCCGGCCCGGTTGCCGGCCTGACCCTGCGATTCTGACCGACCTGCCGGGCTAGCCTGTACGCCCGGCACGCGCCTTCTCCGCCGCATTCTGCAGGCTTGCCGGCATGCCGTTCAGCCAGCAGCTACGGCCCTTGCCGTATAAACCTGTATAGTGTCGGACTGTGCTCCGTTTAGGCAGTGTTGCGCCGTACGCCGCAACGCCGCGCTGTGCCGTGCACACGGGCTGATTTAGTCCGCTTTACAGGGTCCTTCCAGCAATCTCGGTTTCTACGCGAGGCGAGGCGCGAATGACTATTTTCAATGCTGCATAGGCTAGATATGCGCGGAAATGGTTTTCACGAGTAACGCCGCCTTGGAACGAAATGGTCGTCACCGCCAGGTGCCCGCCCATCTCGGCCTACTCCTTGAGGGTACGACGAATCGAGGCTGCCGGAGTGCCCTACAGTACCCTATCCCCCACCGAGGCGGCTTGCCTCGGCACTGGAGTAATGCATGGCCAAGGAAGAACTGATTGAAATGGAAGGTACGGTATCGGAAGTCCTGCCGGATACCCGCTTTCGCGTGAAACTGGAAAACGGCATGGAGCTGATCGCCTACGTTTCGGGCAAGATGCGCATGCACCGCATCCGCATCCTCGAAGGCGACAAGGTGACCGTGGAACTGTCGCCCTACGACCTGACCAAGGCCCGCGTCAGCTTCCGCCACAAGGATGAGCGCGCAGGTGGCGGCGGCGGTCAACGCCGTCCTGGCCAGTTCAACCGGCGCTAAACCGCCAGGTAGCTGGTCACGCCAACGGCACCCCCAGGGGTGCCGTTGTGCTTTTGGCAGGCGTTCGGCAAACACCCTCTCCAGGTGCCTGCAACCACGCACCGCCATGCCCTGGCCGACCAGGGCGCCCTCAAGGCACCCCGCTGGGTGCGCCGAATAGACAGCCTCCGGTATTTTGTCGCAACCGTGCATGCCTTCTCGCGCCGTCCCCGTTAGAATCGACCACCCTTCCCGAGCCCTCACGGTATTCCCGGCATGCCATTATCGCGGCTGATCGCCCAGTTTATACGCCAGCATTGGCGCCCCTATGTGCTGTCGGCCCTGATGCTGATGGGCGTAGGCGTACTGACCGTCTTCATCCCCCGCCAGGTGGGAGCCATCGTTGACGGACTGGTAGCCGGCCAATTGCATGGCAATGCCCTGCTCTGGCAACTGGGCAGCCTGTTGCTGGCTGGCATGGGCATCTACTTTCTGCGGGTAGGCTGGCGCTTGCAGCTGTTTGCCGCCAGCTACCAGCTGGGTGTGCAACTGCGCACCCAGCTCTACCAGCGGCTTAGCCTGCAGGGCCCCAGCTTCTACCAGCAACAGCGTACCGGCGATCTGATGGCCCTGGCGACCAACGATGTCGATGCGGTGGAAATGGCGGCCGGCGAAGCCATGCTGGCTGGATTTGACGGCACGCTCACCCTGCTGATGGTGCTGGCCATGATGACACTAGGCGTGGACTGGCACCTGGCCGCTGCCGCACTGGCGCCCTTCCCGCTGATGGCTTTGGCTTTCTGGTATATCTCCAACCAGATACATCGCGCCAGCCATGACTCGCTTACCCGCTTCTCCGACCTGAACGACCACGTACAGGAAACCCTGGCAGGGGTGCGGACCTTGCGCGCCCTGGGGCTGGAGGCACGTAGCGCACAGCAGTTCAGCGAGCTGGCCGAGCACGCCGCCGAGGCCAGCCTGCGGGCGCAGCGCTGGGAGGCTGCCTATGAGCCCGCCGTGGGCCTGACCCTGGTTGCCGCCATTGGGCTGACGCTGGGCGTGGGCGGTTATCTGGTCTGGCAAGGCGAGCTGACCGTGGGCCTGCTGACTGCCTTCAGCATGTATCTGGGCCAGCTGATCTGGCCCATGTTTGCCGCCGGCTGGGTCATGTCGCTGATAGAACGCGGCCGCGCAGCCTGGAGCAGGCTGCAACCGATACTGGATGCCCCGCTCACCATCACCGACACTGGCAAGGTGGCCAAGGTCGAGCCAGGCCCGCTGCGGCTCGATGGCGTGCAATTGCGTTACCCGGGCCAGCAGGCCGAAGCGCTCAGCGATATCAGTTTCTGCCTGCTGCCCGGCCAGACCCTGGGCCTGGTCGGCCCCACCGGGGCGGGCAAATCCAGCATCGTGCGACTGATACTGCGCCAGTACGCCCAGCACAACGGCAGCCTGTTCTGGGGCGGCCATGCCCTGGCCGACTACCAGCTGGAAGCCCTGCATGGCGCCATTGCCTGGGTGCCGCAGGAACCCTTCCTGTTCTCTGCCAGCGTGGCCGACAACATCGCCTTGGCCAAGCCCGATGCCAGCCGCGCCGAGATCGAGCAGGTTGCCCGGCTAGCCTCGGTGCACGAAGACATACTGCGCTTTCCACAGGGCTATGACACCCCAGTGGGCGAGCGTGGCGTCACCCTCTCGGGCGGCCAGCGCCAGCGTGTGGCCATCGCCCGCGCCCTGCTGGCTGATGCCCCGCTGCTGCTGCTGGATGATGCGCTTTCTGCCGTCGATACCCAGACCGAAACCGATATCCTGGGCCACTTGCGCGACCAGCGCCTGAACCGCACCGTCATCATTGTCAGCCACCGGCTCAGTGCCGTGATGGATGCCGACCAGATACTGGTGCTCAAGCACGGCCGGATTACCGAAACCGGCCACCACGCCGACCTGCTGCTGCAGGATGGCTGGTACGCCAGCCAATGGCGCTATCAGCAACTGGAGGCCAGTCTTGACGCCCTCTAACCCGCTCTCCGCCGCCAATACCCGGCAGGCCATCGCCTTGCTGCGGCAGGCCGCAGCGCCCGAGCACCGCCACCTCTGGTGGGGCTGCTTCTGGCTGATTGTTGCCGCCGGCCTGGAAGCCCTGGGACCCCTGCTGGGCAAGTATTTCATCGACCAGTACCTGCTGCCCAGGGTGCTGGACTGGCACGCCATCAGCGGCCTGCTGATCAGCATCCTGCTGACCGGCTGGGTAGCCAGCGTGCTGCGCTACCTGCAGCTCACCCGGCTGGCTGGCGTGGCCATGCGCTCGGTCAAACGGTTGCGCGAGCAGGTCTACGGCCATGTGCTGCGGCTACCCATGGCCTTTTTCGACAAGGCCATCACCGGCCAGTTGGTCAGCCGCGTCACCAACGACACCGAGCAGGTCAAGAACCTCTACGTGCAGGTGCTGTTCGTCATGCTGGACAGCAGCATCGTGGTGCTGGGTGCGCTAGTTGCCATGGCCTGGCTGGATTGGCGCCTGATGCTGATCGTCATCGTGCTGCTGCCGGCCGTGGTCATCATCGTCTGGTTCTACCAGCGCTTCAGCGCACCGGCCGTCAGCCGCGCCCGCGAGCTGCGCAGCGATATCAATGCCCAAGTGGCGGAGAGTATCGCTGGCATGGCGGTACTGCAGGCCAGCAATGCCGAAAGCCGTTTTGGCCTGCGCTTTGGCGATACCAACCGGCAGCATTTCCGCGCCCGCATGGCTGAGCTGCGTGCCAATGCCTGGCTGCTGCGGCCCATGCTGGACCTGCTCAACGTGATCCTGCTAGTGGTGGTGATCCATAGCTTCAGCCAGCGGGCGCTGGGCGGGCTGGAGGTAGGTATCCTGTATGCCTTTGTCAGCTATATCGGCCGGGTGGTGGATCCGCTGATCCAGATTACCTTGCAGTTCAGCCAGCTGCAGCAAGCGGTAGTAGCCGCCTCCAGGGTCAACACCCTGCTACAGGAGCACAAACCAATGCCCCAGGGCGGGCACGCCCGCATCAGCCACGGCGAGGTGAACATTAGCGGACTGGGCTTCGGCTACAGTGCCGACAACCCGGTGATACACGATCTCAACCTGCACATCGCGGCAGGCCAGTTTGTCGGTATCGTCGGCCACACCGGCAGCGGCAAATCCACCTTGCTCTCGCTGCTGCTGCGCTTTTACACCCAGCAACAGGGCCAGATCGCCATAGACGGTATCGAGCTGCAGCAATTCAGCGACGATGACTTCCGCGCGGACGTGGGCCTGGTGCCGCAAGACCCTTTCCTGCTGGCCGCCAGCGCACGCGAGAACATCGCCATGGGCAGGCCGCTCAGCAGTGCAGAAATCGAGGCCGCCGCCCGTGCCGCCCGTTGCCACGACTTTATCCTGGCCCTGGAGCAAGGCTACGACACCCCCCTGGGTGAAGGCGGCGCCCGCCTATCAACCGGGCAGAAGCAATTGATTGCCATTGCCAGGGCACTTGCAGGCAAACCCCGCATATTGTTCCTGGATGAAGCCACCGCCCATATCGACAGCGAAACCGAACAGGTGGTGCAACAAGCCTTGACCGAGCTGCGTGGCAGGGTCACTGTCATTGCCATCGCCCACCGGCTTTCCACCATACGCGACGCGGACACCATCGTGGTGCTGAATCATGGCCGCATTGCCGAGCAAGGCCAGCACGAGACGCTGATGGCCCATGAAGGCGGCATCTACCAACGGCTCTACCTGCTGCAGCAGCTGGGCGACTAGCATGCTGCAGACCTTGGGCCTCTACCTGCTCACCGCCGTAGCCGAGATACTGGGCTGCTTTCTGCCCATGCTGTGGCTGCACAAGCGCGGCCCAGCCTGGCTGCTGTTGCCGGCAGCGGCGTGCCTGGCCTTGTTCGTCTGGCTGCTCAGCCTGCATCCGACCGCCAGCGGCCGCGTCTATGCAGCCTATGGCGGGGTGTACGTGGCGACTGCACTGGCCTGGCTATGGCTGGTCGATGGCCTGCGCCCCACTGGTTGGGATTGGGCTGGCGTCGGCCTGGTACTGGCCGGCGCCACCGTCATCATCCTGGCTCCGCGCACATGAACTACCACCATCCTATTCTCTATCGCGACGAGCGCCTGGTCGCCATCCACAAACCCTCGGGCCTGCTGGTACACCGCAGCGAGATAGACAGGCACGAGACCCGCTTTGCCCTGCAGGAGGTGCGCGATCAGCTGGGCCAGCGCGTACATGCCATACACCGGCTGGACAAAGGCACCTCGGGCATCTTGCTGTTTGGTCTGGATGCCGACGCCGCCCGCGCGGTATCGCAACAGTTCGAAGCAGGTACCGTAGAGAAGCGCTATCTGGCCGTCGTCCGTGGCTGGCCAGATGATGCCGGCGAAATCAACCACCCGCTCAGCCGCCAGTACGACAGCTACGAGCGCATGCCGGACCAGTTGGCACCGCCGCAGGAAGCCATCACGCGCTACCGCCGGTTAGCCACGGCGGAGCTGCCCCATAGCGTCGATCGCTATCCGCAAAGCCGCTATGCGCTGCTGGAACTGGACCCGCTGACCGGCCGCAAGCACCAGTTGCGCCGACATCTCAAGCACCTGTCCCACCCCATCATCGGCGATGCCACCTATGGCAAGGGCAGGCACAATCGCCTGTTCACCGAACTCTATGGCAATACACGATTGCTGCTGGCCTGCACCCGGCTGGCCTTCAGCCACCCAGATGGCGGTGCGCGCATCATTGTGGAGGCCCCGCTGGCAGCGGATTTTGCCGCTGTCTGCAGGGCGCTGGGCTGGACTGCCTGATTATTAGGCAGCGGCAATTCCCTCCAGGCGCTCAAGCACTTGGCCTACTTGCCCACAGGCCACCCACAGGCTTGTCCCTACCCTGTGTGGGTCAAATTGCGACGGGGCGACGCAAATAGCAGGTGGTGCCGTATTGCTCGAAGCCATGTGCCAAGTACAGCCGTAGTGCCGCTGTGTTGGCCGTCGACACGGTCAACTCCACCGTCTGCGCCCCCTGCTCGGCCATGCGCTGCAAGGCCCAGCGCAGCAAACTCCTGCCCAGGCCCTGCCCCTGCCTAGCCGGATGCACCAGCAAGCTGTTGAGGTAGACTTGGCTGTCGCTGTCCGCCTCCCACTGCACTAGCCCCTGTGGCCGACCATCGATCTCGACAAAGCCCAGCGAGCAGCCCGGCAGGCTGGCCCGGTGCGCCAATTCTGCTACCGTTGCCGGCGTCACTGGCGGTACATGGCTGGCATAGGCGGCGTTCGATAAGGCACACCAGGCTGCCATATCGTCGGCATCTCCCTGGCGCAAGGGGCGTATGGCAACGCCCGGCGCCGGCGGATACTCAACGGGCAAGGCACGGCGCAACTCGGCCTCCTCTGCCAGCACCGCAAAACCCTGCTGCTGCGCAAAGGCCAGCCCAGCCAACCAGCGGGCCGGCAAGGCGCACTCCAGGGGCAGGCGCCCGCCATCCATCGCCAACAGCCCCGCCATGATGGCCCGGGCTACACCACGCCGCCGAAAGGCCGGATGCACCATGATGCGGCCATAGCGCAGCATCCCCTGCGCGCCCTCCTCCAGGCCGCTATAGGCCATGCCGGCGAGTTGCCCATCCAACTCCACCACCAGGAAGTCCCTGCCAGCCAGGCGGCCCGGATCACGGGCAAAGTGCTGCCAGCGGGCCATGCTCAGTACATTTACATCGGCATCCACTGCGGCGCAGGCCGCAAACAGCGCCACGATACCCGCGTCGTGCAGGTCGGCTTGGTAGGCAATCACAGGAATCATGGCGCGGGAGCCTAGCATAGGTGTGCAGGCAGGCGCACTCACACCCAGCCCAACTGCCTGCTTTTTAAGCAGCACCCAAAACCCCTGCGGCGTCAGCCACTTGCCCAACTTGTCCACAGTTGCCACACAGGCTTGTCCCGCCATACTGTGGAAACACCCCGTCCTATCACCAGCCCGCGTGCCGCAGTACTGCTGGCCGTCGAGGTTTGCACCAGCGCCCATGCAAGGGCGAGGACAAGCCACGCCTGCCTGTTTTTTAGGCAGAGCCAGAAAGCCTACTGCCTTCAGGCACTTAGCCTATTTGCCCACAGGCCACACACAGGCTTGTCCCGCGCCTGTGTGGAAACAGCGGGGTTTTATCCCCAGCGCACAGGCGGCAGCCCTGCTGGCGGACAGGTTTTACCCACTTATGGCTTGCCAGGCAGCCAAAAGCGCCATCTGCCTGTTTTTTAGGCACACCTGGAAAGCGGCCTTCCCTCAGTGACTTACCCCGCTTGCCCACAGGCCACACACAGGCTTGTCCCGCGCCTGTGTGGAAACACCGGGGTTTACCCCCACCCCACAGGCGGCAGGCCCGCTGGTGTGCTGGTTTTGCCCATTTATGGCTCGCCAGGCAGCCCAATGCGCTACCTGCCTGTTTTTTAGGCACACGTGGAAAAACGCCTGCCCTCAGTGACTTACCATGCTTGCCCACAGGCCGTGCACAGGCTTGTCCCGGCTGAATGTGGAGCAATGGAAACGCTCACAAGCACGCTACATATAGTGGTCGTAAATGGCTTGGTAACGCCCGTTCTGCCGCAGTTTTCCCAGCGCCTGATCCAGCTGTGGCATCAGCTGATCCAGCCCATGCCCACGGCTGAATACCAAGTAGGTAGGCAGCATGCTCAATGGCTCGGATTGTGGAACGATATGGGCCAGCTTGAGCTGCCGGATGGTGTAGCGCCCCACATCCAGGTTACTCAGCGCAAAATCCAGGCGCAGGCGTGCCAGCTTGAGGAAATTGGATTGCTCCACGTCGACCTCCTCTATGAAAGCCCGCCCCTCCTGCCGGGCGTTTTCCAAGGTCGCCGGTAGCTTGAAGCCACGCCGCACACCGACGATGGCGCTGCCACCCCGGGGAAATGCAGCCAGCCTGGCCTGATGCTCCACATGGACAAACAAGGTATAGGCCGTCACATGCAAGGGTTCCTGCCCAAACAGCAGATAGACATCCCGCTCTGGCGTGCGGCTGAAAGAAAAAGCGCATTGCACCGTGCTGGCCGCCCCCTTGCTCAGTTCCGCCTCCAGCCGCTTCCATGGCAGCAACCGTATTTCCAGTTGCACGCCTATGGAAGCGGCCGCCTCGCGCACTGCGTCCACATCCACCCCGACGACCTTCTCGCCATCTTGCATGACATAGGGCGGGAAGGTATCGCTGTAGCAGGCCAGCTTGGCAGGTTGCGCCCCCAGGGCAGGCAAGCTCGACAGGCAAAGGACGGCAAGAAAACGGCGCATGGCGACACTCCCACGTGGACCTTGTCATTCTATGCTGCACCGACGGCGGCCGTGCCGGGAAACAGCTGTGGGCCGCCCTGGGTGGGTTAAAACGGCCACCTAGATCAAGGCGTCAGCTGCAGCCCCCCGTGCCTAGGTTCTAAGCACGTCATGGCATGGAGCGGTTTTTTGGTGGCCGTGCCGGGCAGCGCCGCCCGAGCTGTCAGGGCAGGAAAGCAAAACCCCGCCGTAGCGGGGTTCTGTTTACTTGTTGGTCGGGTAGGACACCGTCTGCACCCTGACCTGGCCTGGCTGCCAATCCCAGTGGGTGCGCCAGGCCGCCAGGACGGCATTGGGGTATTCCGGCCTGCCGGTACTACCGTTGTAACGCCCCAGGGCACGGTAAAGATCGCCCTTCTCGACATTCAGGTAGTGCCGCATGATGGTGCAGCCAAAGCGCAGGTTGGTGTACATGTCGAACAGGTTATGGTCACCCTTGCCGATGGCACGTTGCCAGAACGGCATCACCTGCATCAGGCCACGTGCACCCACCGACGAGATGGCATAACGGCGAAAACCGCTCTCGACATGGATCAAGCCCATCACCATCTGCGGATCCAGCCCGGCGCGGGTGGCTTCATAGTGGATGGCCGTCAACAGCTTCTCGCGCATGAAGTCATCGGGGATGCGCTTTTTCAGCCGAGCCGACATCTCGGTCATCCAGGCCTGCCCCTCATTGGGATTGGCAAACACCAGTCGTGGCGAGGCGCTGTCGTTGATGGACCGCTGCATGGCAGTGGCCACCGAGAACGACAGGTCTTCTTCCCGCTGGGCGCCGGCCAGGGCCGGCAGCGTCGCAAAAAGCAATGTAGAGACAAGTACCGAACGCAACATACTACGAACCATAATCCTTACTTTGAAAGCTTGCCAAGCAGGAAGCCTATGACATCGGCCTGTGCTACCAGTTCCGTGGTGCCAGCCTGGCGCGACACGTACTCCACCTTGCCATCCGCCAGCGACTTGTCGCCTATGGTGATGCGGTGGGGTATGCCTATCAGCTCCATATCGGCAAACATCACGCCAGGACGCTCGTTGCGGTCGTCCATCAGGACTTCCACACCACGGCCGGCCAGCTCGGCGTACAGCGCATCTGCGGCCGCCTTGACGGCCTCAGAACGCTGGTAGCCCACCGGCACAATGACCACGGCGAACGGCGCCATGGCGGTGCTGAAGCGTATGCCCTTGTCGTCGTAGCTCTGTTCGATGGCAGCCCCGACGATACGGGACACGCCTATGCCATAGCAGCCCATTTCCATGGGCTTGAGCTGGCCTTCGCTATCAAGGTAGTTGCAGCCCAGGGCGGTAGAGTATTTGGTGCCCAGCTGGAAGATATGGCCCACTTCGATGCCACGGCAGATTTCCAGCACGCCACGGCCATCGGGCGAGGGGTCACCGGCCACCACGTTGCGTATATCCGCTACCAGATCCGCTTCCGGCAGATCGCGGCCCCAGTTCACACCGGCGGTGTGGAACTTGGGCTTGTTGGCACCCACCACAAAGTCGCTCATGGCGGCGACGGTGCGGTCAGCAATCAGCCTCACCTTGCTGCGATCAATACCGACCGGCCCAAGGAATCCGGGTGGGCAGTTGAAGAAGGCCCGTATCTCTTCCTCGCTGGCAAAACGGAAGTCGGCCAGGCCATCGAGCTTGCCTACCTTCACCTCATTGAGCGAGTGATCGCCGCGTAGCAGCAGAATATGCAAATGCTCATTGGCCATCAGGGCAATCAGCTTGACGGTACGCTGCAGTGGAATGCCCAGCAACTCAGCCACGGCTTCGCAAGTGGTCTGCTTGGGCGTATCCACATCGCGCATGGCCTCGCTGGCAGCGGCGCGCGGCGCGGCCGGTGCCATGGCTTCAGCGGCTTCCACATTGGCGGCAAAGTCCGAATCCGGGCAGTAGGCCAGGGCGTCCTCACCCGACTCGGCCAGCACATGGAACTCCTGCGAGGCGTCGCCACCAATGGCGCCGGAATCGGCCTTCACGGCGCGGAACTGCAGGCCCAGGCGGGTGAATACCTGGGTATAGGCCTGATGCATCTTGCGGTAGCTCTCGGCCATGCCCGCCACATCGGCATCAAACGAGTAGGCATCCTTCATGACAAACTCACGCGCCCGTATCACGCCAAAACGGGGGCGTATCTCGTCGCGGAACTTGGTCTGCACTTGGTAGAAATTCAGCGGCAGCTGCTTGTAGCTCTTGATCTCGGTGCGGGCGATATCGGTAATCACCTCTTCGTGCGTCGGCCCAAAGCAGAAGTCACGATCATGCCTGTCCTTCATCTTCAGCATCTGGGGGCCGAACACCGCCCAGCGGCCACTCTCCTGCCACAATTCAGCCGGCTGTATGGCCGGCATAGTCAATTCCAGAGCACCGGCCTTGTTCATCTCCTCGCGCACGATGGCCTCCACCTTGCGCAGTACACGCAGACCCAGTGGCATCCAGGTATAGAGGCCGGAGCCGAGCTTCTTGATCAGACCGGCACGCAGCATCAGCTTGTGGCTGGGCAGTTCGGCCTCATTGGGGGCTTCTTTGAGGGTAGAGAGGAAGAATTGCGAGGTGCGCATCAGACGGTAGCTCGACGGTAATCGTTTGAAAGAACGCGATTTTACCGTAGGTTCTGCCGAATATTCCGTTTGAATGCATAAACAAATACCGGCCCTGTTGCAGGACCGGCTGATTTGTACCTTTTCTGCGGCCTTTCAGCGCTTCTTCAGCGCGTCTTCTATGCGGCTGCGTATCAGCTTGTCCAGCTGGGGCTGCAGGGCACCCAGGGTCCGTTTCAGCGATTCGGTGTGCACAATGGCCAGCTGCTTGCCCAGCTCTATGCGCACCATGCGCTCCAGCTCGGGCTTGAGGCCGGCGACCAGTTCCTGCGCCAGAGCTGCCACATCCAATACGGGCGCCGGAGCAGGCGCTGCATGGTCCTCGTCCAGCTCCAGGCTCAGCTCGGGCAGTTCGTCCGACACCAGCACCGTGACACCGCTACGCGGCGACGGCGAAGCTGGCGACATCGCCGGGGGGGAGTCCGTCGCAACCGGGGCGGCGGGTGCTACTGCCGGGGTAGTGGGTGGCGCAAGGGGCGCCACTGGCAAGGCCTCCGGCTTCGTCGCAGCAACCGCAGGCGTTACCGGTGCGTGTGCGGGTGCGGGTGCGGGTGCGGGTGCGGGGACAGGCTGCGGTGTAGCAGCAACCACGGGTGCAGGGGCAACAGGGGCTGACGGCACAACAGGCGCTGCCACCAAGGGCGCTGCCGGCGCAACAGCAGGTGCAGGTGCAGGTGCAGGTGCGGGTGCGGGTGCGGGTGCGGCCCTGGGCTCTTCTGGTGGTGGGGCGAAGTCGAAGTTGAGCGACAGCTCTGGCATCAGCGGCCCATCCGCCAAGGGCGAGTGCGGCTGTGGCTGCGGCACAGCGGGCTTGGCAAGCTCCTTGGGGGGCGGTGCATCCAGACTGGGGATGGTCAGCTCGGGGAATTCAAAACTGGGCGCGGGCGGCGCAGGCCTTGCCGCCTGCACGGGCGGAGCGGGTGCTGCAGGCGGGGGGGGCGCGGGTGCCGCAACCTGCGGTGCAGCCGGGGCGGGCCTGGGGGACGGTGCAACCGGCGCTGCCGCCACGGGCGCAGCAACCGGGGCAGGTGCCGCAGCGCGTGCCGGCGGTGCACCCAGGCTATCCAGCGACGAGGGCAACTCGCCACGTATCTCTTCGGGCGTGAACATCAGTTCATCGCCCACCACCGGCTCGACCTGGGTCAGCACCGGAATCGCATCACTGAGATCCCCTGCATCCAGGTCGGTCAGCACTGGCACGTTGGGGTTGAGGCCGCTGCCACGATGGCGTGCGATCAAGGCATCCATCTTGCCTACGACTGCTGGCGGCTCGGTATCGGGGCCCAGCGAGGGAAAATCAGCCATTTGCACGACCTTGCTTGTCCATATCGGTGAACTCGACGTCGTATCCAGCCCGTTTATAGAGGGCCAGACGTTGCCGGGCAACCTCGCGCAAATCCATGTCGTCGCGCGGCACGATTTCTACGATACGCGCTATGCCGCGATCTGTGGGGACGACATGCGCCGTCCAGTTGAACACCACCTCGCGCGGCAGCAGCAGCTCGAGGCGATGGTCTATCAGTGCCGGCGTCTGGGAGGCCAGCGCATCATCGCCCAGGCAGTGGGGGACAAAGCCCGTAGGCGGCACCTCCCACAGCAGGCGATCGATGACGCGACTGGCGGTCTCCGAATCGGTGACGATACCGGTGGCAAGCTTGCGCTTCACAGCCTTGCCCACAAGCTGGCATAGCGCCTGCTCGCGGTTGGACACATTGAAATAGAAGCTTGCCAGCGGTTTCATATCACTTCTTCTTGCCAGCCGGCTTGGCTGCGGGCTTTGCTGCAGGCTTCGCAGCAGCCTTGGTTTCAACCTTGGCAACAGGCTTAACCGCAGCCTTGGCTGCAGGCTTGGCGACTGCCTTGGTAACGGGCTTGGCAGCCGCCTTAGCCGGCGCAACCTTGGCTGCAGGCTTGCTGCCTGCCACCGCTGCGGCACGGGCACGCAGGAACTGCGTCAGCAGCGGCACGGGACGACCGGTCGCACCCTTGGCCGCACCCGACTTCCAGGCCGTACCGGCGATATCCAGGTGAGCCCAGTCATACTTCTTGGCAAAGCGCGACAGGAAGCAGGCAGCGGTGACCGAACCACCAGGACGGCCGCCGATATTGGCCAGATCGGCGAAGTTGGACTTCAGTTGTTCCTGGTATTCGTCGAACATCGGCATCTGCCAGGCACGGTCGCCTGCGGCTTCACCCGCCGCCACCAGCTCACGGCCCAACTCTTCCTTGTTGGCGTACAGGCCGGTCACATGATGCCCCAGGGCAATCACGCAGGCGCCGGTCAGGGTAGCCACATCCACCACGGCGGCAGGCTCGAAGCGTTCTGCATAGGTCAGCGCGTCGCACAGGATCAAACGGCCTTCTGCGTCGGTATTCAGGATCTCGACAGTCAGGCCATTCATGGTGGTTACGACATCACCAGGCTTGCTGGCATTGCCGGCAGGCATGTTCTCGCAACTGGCGACCACAGCGTAGACATTTAGCGGCAGCTTCATGGCGCCCACGGCGTGCATGGTGGCAATCACCGAACCCGCGCCCATCATGTCGTACTTCATTTCGTCCATGCCTTCGCCCGGCTTCAGGCTGATGCCGCCCGAATCGAAGGTGATGCCCTTGCCCACCAGCACCACGGGCTTGTCGCCCTTCTTGCCGCCTTCGTGCTTGAGCACGATGAACTTGAGCGGTTCGGTGCTGCCCTTGGCCACCGAGACAAACGAGCCCATGCCCAGCTTCTCGACGTCGGCACGCTCCAGCACTTCCACCTTCATGCCGAACTGCTTGGCAATATCCTTGGCGGTATTGGCCAGATGGGTGGGGGTGCAGAAATTGGGTGGCAGGTTGCCCAGGTCCTTGCCCAGGTTGATGGCGCTACCCAGCGCCGCACCGGCAGCCACGCCGACGGCAGCAGCAGCTTCATCGGCCTTGGCCACCAGCACGGTCACTTTCTTGAGGCCGGGCTTGTCATCCTTCTTGGACTTGGTGGCATCGAACTTGTAGCTGGCATCAAATGCCGCCACAGCGATTTCCTCGGCGGCCCAAGCCGCATCGCGGCCTTCAAAAGCCAATGCCAGCTCGCCACCGGCAGCCGTCGCAGCACGCACGGCAGCACGGGCGGCATCACGGAATTCCTTGTCGGTCTTGCCGGTGCTGACCAGCAGCACGCGCTCGGCAGCGACGCCGGCAACCTTGTGCAGCAGTACACTGCTGCCCGACTTGGCATCCAGGTCGCCCAGCTTCAATATGGCGCTGAGATGGCCACCGGCCGCCTTGTCCACCAGTTGCGCAGCCGCCCCGAGCTTGCCCTCGGTGACCGACAGCGCCAATACGGCCGCCTTGTGTTTTTCGGGGCTCGCGGCCTTTGCAATGATTTCCACGGTGGACTCCTGTAAGATCGCGGCTCGGCCGCTGCCCGGTATAGGCAGCGCACCCCGCTAGGTTTTTGAAACGCACTGCGGCTTATGGCCGTAGCGAGAATCAGGAAAATTCTCCCGATTTTCCGAACTAGACCGGCAAAAGTCAAAGCGCAACCCGTGCCAGCCCATTCAGCCTCCCCTTCCCTGCTACGTTCCTGCCTACCTTCAGAGCGCCTGTTCGAACGTGCCATGCTGCGCGAATTCGGCGTCATGAGCGCGGGCGTGTTCGTCATTCTGCTCAGCATTATGATCGTAACCAGCGGTGCCAAGTTGCTCGGCCTTGCGGCCAGTGGCGGCATCGTATCCGAAGCCGTGGCCGCCTTGCTGGGTTTCACGCTGCTCGGCCTGGTGCCATGGCTGCTGTCCATGACGGTCTTCATCACCGTACTCTGGTCACTTACCCGTGCCTGGCGCGATCACGAGATGGCCATCTGGTTCGCTGCCGGCCAGCCACTCACTGCCTGGATCAGGCCGGTGCTGACCTTTGCCATTCCACTGGCGCTGGTGGTGGCCATGCTCAGCCTGGGCCTCAGCCCGTGGGCCAAGCAAAAAAGCCGTGAATACCGCGAACAACTGGCTACCCGAGACGATATGTCAGCGCTGGCGCCGGGTCTGTTCAAGGAATCCTCCCTCAGCGACCGGGTCTATTTCATCGAGAATTTCTCCGGCGCGGCGGGTGCGGCCCGCAATATCTTCGTGCAGTCCACCGCCAGGGATGGCACCCATAGCGTTACCGTAGCAGCCCAGGGTTATCTGCGCAGTCTGCCTGATGGCGAGCGCATACTGGTCATGCAGAACGGCCGCCGCTATGAGGGCATGCTGGGCCAGCCCAACTACCGCATCGTGGAATTCAATGAAGCCCGCATCCGGGTGCAGGAACCCGACCGGCGGGAAGCCACCACCACCAGTGAAACGCAATCCACCCTGGCGCTCTGGCATAGCGACAACCCCGAAGACAAGGGTGAACTGGCACGCCGCATTGCCAGCCCCATCAGCACGCTGCTGCTGGCCCTGCTGGCTATCCCGCTGGCCTATGTCAATCCGCGTGTCGGCCGGGGTTTCAACCTCATCGTCGCCATCTTGCTGTTTTCCATCTACCTCAATCTGGTCAACATCGCCCAGAGCTGGATCGCGGCAGGCAAACTCTCCAGCCTGATAGGCATCTGGCCGGTGCATCTGGCCATGGCTGCCATTGCCTGGGGCCTGTTCCGCTGGCGGGCCAAACCCCGATCATGAAATCGCTCTCCCGCTACCTTATTGCCGAAGTCACCCGCAGCAGCCTGTTCGTACTAGCCGGGCTGCTGGGCTTGTTCCTGTTCTTCGACCTGATAGGCGAACTGCGCGACATGGGCCAGGGCAGCTACACCTTCAGCAAGCTGCTGGCCTATGTGCTGCTGCTGATACCCGGCCACGCCTATGAACTGATGCCCATCGCCGTATTGATAGGCGGCATGATCGGCCTCTCCATGCTCAACCAGCACTCCGAGCTGACCGTCATGCGGGTCGGTGGCCTGTCAGTCTGGCGCCTGTTGGGCATACTGGGCATCGCCGGTCTGTTTTTCGCCCTGATCACCATGGCGGCAGGCGAGTACCTGGCCCCCACGGCTGAGCGCACCGCCACCCAGTTGCGACTGGCGGCCAAGGGACAATTGGTGGCCCAGAACAACCGTTCCGGCTTCTGGCTCAAGGACGACAGCAGCTTTGTGAATGTGCGCGAAGTCCTGCCCGACCAGACCCTGCGCCATGTGCATGTCTATTTGTTCGATGACAAGCGGCAGATGACAGCCTATGGCTATGCCCGCTTTGGCGACTGGCAGAAGTCAGAGCAGGCCTGGAAGCTGCGGGAGATCATCCTCACCAACTTCCATGGCGACAAGGTGGATGTCCAGCACATGCCCGAGTACCTCTGGCGCTCGGTGCTGACACCCGACACCCTGCAGGTATTGCTGGTGAAGCCCGAACAGATGTCGGTGCTGACCCTGCTCGACTATATCGACCACCTGGCCCGTAACCAGCAGAAAACCAGTCGCTACGAAATCGCCTTGTGGAGCAAGCTGGTCTACCCCTTCGCCTGTCTTGCCATGCTGATCATTGCCCTGCCCTTTGCCCAGACCCAACGCCGGGCCGGCGGGGTAGGCATGAAACTGTTCATCGGCATCATGCTGGGCCTGGGCTTCTACTTCGTCAACAAGCTGGTCGGGCACTTCGGCCTGCTGTATGACTGGCCGCCCCTTTTGGCCGCCATCCTGCCTTCCACCCTGTTCCTGATACTGGCGCTGTTCCTGCTCTGGTGGCAGGAACGACGATGACTGCGGCGGGGTTGGCCAGCGCCTTGCTGCGCATCGCGCTGGGCACAACCGGCGCAGTCATGCTGTTGTGGCTGCTGCTCTACCTGCTACAAGAGCGGCTGCTGTTCCAGCCCCAGCCCCTGGCTGACGCACAGCGAACCGCCACCGGTCGCCTACCCGGCACCGAGACGCTGAGCCTGGTCAGCCCCGAAGGCCACACCCTGCGTGGCTGGCTACGCAAACCTGCCCAAACCGGCCCCTGGCCCTTGCTGCTGTATTTTGGCGGCAACGCCGAAGAAGTCAGCCACATCCTGGCTGAGCAGGCCGCCTGGCCGGGCTGGGCCATCGCCACCCTCAACTACCGTGGTTTTGGCGATAGCCAGGGCGAGGCCGGTGAAGCGGCATTGCGTGCCGATGCCCTGCTGCTCTACGACCACCTGAGCCGCCGTAGCGATGTGCAAGCCAACCGCATTGTCGCCATGGGCCGCAGCATGGGCAGCGGGGTCGCGGTGGCCTTGGCAGCCGAGCGCAAACTCAGCGGGCTGGTGTTGATCACCCCCTACGACAGCCTCACTGCAGTTGCCCAGCGGCACTATCGCTGGGTGCCGGTACGCTGGCTGCTGCGCCACCGTTTCGATTCGGCAGCGCAGGCACCGCAACGACAAGAGCCCGCCTTGTTTCTGGTGGCAGGCGAAGACCAACTGATACCCAAGGCCCACGCCCAGCGCCTGCACGATGCCTGGCGCGGCAGCAAAATATGGGTGGAACTACCCAACACAGGCCATGGCGATCTGTCATCCGCCCCAGTCTATGACGCCGCTTTGCGAAGCTTCCTGCAAGGAATTGCTCAAGGCACCGAAGGCGCACCCATAAAATAGGCCAGCACAAACAAGCCCAGCATGAACAGGCTCAGGCCTACCTTGGCCACCGTGCCTATCAGCAGTCCCAGCCAGGTTGCAGCACCCACCTTGCCTGCCTTCAGGGTATCGCCGCTGGCCATCCATTCGCCAACGGCCGCACCGACAAACGGGCCCAGTATCAGGCCAGGTATGCCGGCAAAGATGCCCACAATGGCGCCCACCGTGGCCCCGATGACCGCCTGACGGCTGGCCCCTGCCTTCTTGGCGCCCCAGGCGCCAGACACGAAATCAACCACCTGCAGAATGATGGCCAGCACCAGCAATACGCCTAGCCAGCCCCAGCCCAGGCGTTTGAAATCGTCCAGCCAGGCGCCCAGCAGGCAGCCCGCAAACAGCAGCGGCGCAGACGGCAGCAGGGGTAGCAAATTGCCGGCAAAACCCGCCAGCATCAGCAGTACGGCCAGCAACCAGCCGCCGATATAGAGAAAATCCATGACAACCCATCAGCAATGCAGCCCTTGCGGCTGCGATGGGGAGCAAGCATAGCGGGAATGCCCGCCTCATGCCCAGCCTCATGGCGGCGGCGCCCAAATGCAAAGGCGACCGAAACCACGGTCGCCTTTTATTTGCCGGCTTGGGCCAGCAGCGGCGCTTACGCGCGCCGCCCTATGGCGGGCCTAGTGCTGCAAGCCCGCGAGAAATGCATAATCGCTATCACGTCGGCCTAGGGAACCGCGCTGTTCACTGCTTTCCAGCGCGAGGTTGTAAATACGCCAGTCGCGGTCTTCAGGGTGTATCGGGGTGCGACGATCTTGCAAGCGACGTTCCGGGCCTCTGTAGCCTAGCGTGTCGATAAAGGACTGTTCGCGCATCCAGCCTCCTTTCCTTGGCGCAGTGCAGATTACACACCGCTTGAGACCCAACTCTAGACCCGTACGGACAATTTGGCGCGGCCGTTCGTCGCGGAACCGCCGATACGTGGGCTTCACTGGCAACCTTGCTAGGGCAGCCCCGTAGCCTGGCATGAGTTCAATTCATGGTTGGGCGCTCAAGGATTGAGCTCGTGATAGCGCCCCCCTCCAACAGGTGCAGCCCCGAAGTTGCGATGACCCGCGATCAGTTCTGCCCACCTCGATACGGCCCAATTCGCCCGGCACACCTCAGTCCCGGTCCGGCGCACCCAATGGGAAGTTCGGCCGAAACCACCGCGCTTCCTCCACCGCCCGGGCGAAGGAGGGGCGGGCAAGCAGCCGTGCACGATAGGCGCGCAGTACCGGAAAGGTTTCGGCAATCCGGTGTGTCCAGTCCGCGTAGAACAAGGAAGGTGCGGCAGCACAGTCTGCCAGCGTGAAATCCTCACCGGCAGCCCAGGTCCTGCCAGCCAATTGCCCTTCAAGCCAAGCATAAGCAAGTTCCAGTTTGCTGACGGCCAGCGCCATGCCTTCCTGACGCTTCACCGGGTCGCCCGTCAAGGCGCCATCCACGGCGTGTTGTGCCGAGTTCATGACATGCAGGTCGAAAAAGCGGTCGAGAAAACGCACCTCCAGTGCCTCCGCCGGGTCTGCGGGGAGCAGGCGCACCGGCCCAGGGTAGGCATGCTGCAGGTACTCGATGATGATGCTGGTCTCGGCAATACTGCGCTCGCCATCCACCAACAGCGGGAACTTGCGCAGGGGCCAGCGTCGCAGCCACTCAGCCGTATGCTGCGGGGTATCCGGCCCTATGCTGCGGAAGGTGAAGGGCGTGTCGTTCTCATACAGCGCCACCAGCACTTTCTGCGTATAGGAGGAGAAGGAATGGCCATACAGCAGCAGCGACATCATGGGACCTCCCGTTATTGGAACCGCGAACAAGCCTGCGACATTCTGCAAGCGGCGCCTATTTGATAGTCCATCACCGGCCCAGACACCCAGGGATCACACCGTACCGTGTCGGATCGACCGCAACATCCATAGCTGGAATATTTGCGCCATCGCAACTAGATAGCAAATTTATGCGTGGTACACGCCGCTCACCCACCGCCGGCCCTAGAATGCGGGAATCCTAACCGGACCTCCCACCATGACCGATAACCTCAAGCAACTCGCCATCGATCGCACCGCTCAGCCGAACAAGCGCCGCAAGCGCTGGGGTAAATGGCGTATCGCACTGGTGGTGCTGGTACTGGCAGGCGGCGCCCTGCTCTTCAGCCAGCGGGGCAGGCCGGTTGCGGTACAGACCGCCAAGGTCACCCAGGCATGGCCCTCGTCGGCGTTGTCGGACCTGACCGCCACCGGTTATGTGGTCGCCCAGAAAAAAGCCGCCATTGCCTCCAAAGGCACGGGCAGGCTGGAGTGGCTGGGTGTGCGCGAAGGTAGCCAGGTCAAGGAAGGCGAAGTCATAGCCCGACTGGAGAGCGCCGATCTGCAAGCCCAGGTAGCCCAGGCCGTGGCCAATGTGGAAGCAGCCCGCGCCCGGCTCAAGCAGACCGAGGCCGAGGCCCTGGAAGCCGAACGGGCCTTCCGCCGCAGCCAGGAGCTGCTGGCGCAGGGCTTTATCGCCGGTGCCTCCCACGACAATGCCATCTCGCGCACCAAGCAGGCCGCTGCCCTGGTCGGTGCCCAGGCGGCGGCAGTGAGACAAGCCGAGGCCGCCCTGACACAGGCGCGGGTGGGGCTGGAGAACGCCTATATCCGTGCACCCTTCTCCGGCGTAGTGCTGACCAAGACCGCCAATGTTGGCGATGTGATCTCGCCCTTCAATGCCAGTGCCGACTCCAAAGGCGCCGTGGTCAGCATGGCCGACATGACGACTCTGGAAGTAGAGGCAGACGTATCCGAAGCCAGCCTGTTCAAGGCCAAGCAGGACCAGCCCTGCGAGATACAGCTGGATGCGCTGCCTGACCTGCGCCTGCTGGGGCGGGTCAGCAGCATCGTGCCCTCAGTGGATCGCAGCAAGGCCACGGTCACGTTCAAGATCGGCTTTATCGAGAAAGACCCGCGCATCCTGCCCGAGATGAGCGCCAAGGTGAGCTTCCTCAGCCGTCAGCTCAAAGTCGACGAGCGCAAACCTCGCCTGGCGATCAACCCCAAGGCACTCAGCCAGGGGGCGGTTTTCGTCGTGCGTGAAGGCATCGCTCACCGCACCGTAGTGCAACTGGGTGGCAAGCTGGGCGACATGCAGGAGGTGCGTGCCGGTATCAAGCTGGACGAGGTAGTGGTACTGGAGCCTGGTGACCTCAAGGACGGTGCCCGCATCGTGGAGGCCAAACCTTGACGGCCAGCCCTGAGGTCGCAGTCGCGCTGCGCCATGTCAGCAAATCCTATACCCGTGGCGGGCAGGCGGTGGAGGTACTGACCGATATCGATTTCGATATCCAGTCAGGCGACTTCCTGGCCCTGATGGGACCATCCGGCTCCGGCAAATCCACCCTCTTGAACCTGATTGCCGGCATAGACAAACCCACCGGCGGCCAGATACTGGTGGGTGGCACGGATATCGCCACACTGGACGAAGCCGACCTGGCCGACTGGCGTGCAGGCAATGTGGGCTTCATCTTTCAGTTCTACAACCTGATGCCGGTGCTGACCGGCCTGGAGAACGTGGAGCTACCCCTGATGCTGACCCGGCTGAACCGGCGTGAGCGCCGCGAGCATGCTGCGCTGGCACTGGAGATGGTCGGCTTGGCCGACCGCATGCAGCATTATCCGAATGAGCTCTCGGGTGGCCAGCAGCAAAGGGTGGCGATTGCCCGCGCCCTGGTCACCGACCCCACCCTGATCGTGGCGGACGAGCCCACCGGCGACCTGGACAGAAAATCAGCCGGCGAGATACTGGACCTGCTGGACAGGCTCAATACCGAGCTGGGCAAGACCATCATCATGGTGACGCACGATGCCCGTGCGGCCGAGCGCGCCCACGCCATACGCCACCTGGAGAAAGGCGAGCTGTCCAGCCTGGAGATCAATCCGCGTGCCACGCCCTCCCATGCCTGATCCCTTGCCGGACAGCGCCACCGCGCTAGCAGAGGCCTGGCCCGCAGCTGCGGTTGCGGCCAGCCAGCTTGGCGCCATAGAGGGCGCTATCCGCAAGGCCGATAAGCTGCTTGAGTTCCATGGCTTCGGCAACGGTGGCCACCCCTATGCTGGCCGTGACCTTGATGCTGCAGCCCTTGAGCATGAACAGTTCGCTGGCGATGGCCAGACGCAGGCGCTCGGCCACCTGCAGGGCCTCGGCCGGGCCGGTCGCCGGCAGCAGGATGCAGAACTCCTCGCCCCCATAGCGTGCCAGCATATCGCCGCCCCGCAGCAAGGACTCGATCCGTCGCGCCACCTCGCACAACACCTCGTCCCCAGCAAGATGCCCGATATCGTCGTTGATCTGCTTGAAATGATCGATATCCAGCATCAGCACAGACAGCTCCCCCGGCTCGCGCGCCAGCCGGGTCAGGGCAGCCTGGCCTACCGGATCAAAGGCATAGCGGTTGAAGGCACCGGTGAGGGCATCGTGGGTGGCCCGCTGCGCCAGCTCCATCACCATGGTTTCCCGCGCCATCAGGGCAAAACCGAGCGAACAGCCCAGCACGATGACCTGGGCTGCCAGCATGGAGAGGGTGTGCAGCGGCCCGGTCATCTGCATGGAAGCCGGCGGATGCACCAAGGCACCAATGGTGCGCACCAGCAAGATCAGGGCGCACAGGCCCAGCCAGAGCCCCATGGCATAGCGGGCCGGTGCCTCCATGCGGGTAGCACCGCGCAGCAGCATGCGTACCGACATCACCAGCAGCAAGGTCAGCGCCAGCGAGACGATAAAGATCATGAGCATGGGTATGGCGCCGCCAAAGAAGGCCAGGCTCAGCCCCCCACCGCCAATGATGGCCGTCCAGCGCAGATTGGCCGGATAGGGCGGCAGCCCCACCACCTCGGCCATGGCGGCATAGAGCAGCACGGCGGCGGTGAATATCAGCAGGTTGGCCAGCAGTACGCTCAGGACATCGGGCACTACCCCGCGCAATGCCATCAAGCCCCAGGTCACGGCCAGCAGCAGCAGGCCCACTACCCAGTGGCGCCCGCCCGGCAGGTGCATGCGGCCATAGCTGGCCAGTTGCAGCATCAGCGCAGACAGCAGGGTGGTGACTACCAGGGCTATGGCCAGCGTGCGGGCATCAAGCATGTCGGCCTTTCCACGCCGAAACCTAACGTCCTTACTGTAGAACCTGCGATGGACTATTTCATCTTCCGGCCCCTGGCACCGACCCTGCCGCCAAACCGCTATGGGGGCATGCTGCCATGATGCTGTTCCTGCTGCGCATGTCACTCAAGAATGCCCTGCGCCATCGTCTGCGTGCGGCACTCACCCTGGCCGGCCTGGCCGTCGCGATTCTGTCGTTCGGCCTGCTCAGTACCGTGGTCACCGCCTGGTATGCCGGTGCAGACGCCGCCTCCGACAAGCGCCTGATCAGCCGCAGCGCCATCTCGCTGGTGTTTCCACTGCCCATGAGCTACGGCGAGAAGATACGCGGCGTAGAAGGCGTGACCGGCATCTCCTGGGCCAACTGGTTTGGCGGTATCTATATCGAGCCCAAGAATTTCTTCCCCCAGTTCGCGGTGGATCCCGCCAGCTACCTGCGGCTGTACCCCGAATTCCAGGTGGATGAGGCCGAACGCGCTGCCTTCATCCGTGACCGCCAAGGCTGCCTGGTGGGCCGCAAGCTGGCGCAGCGCTTTGGCTGGAAAGTCGGGGATACCATCCCGCTCAAGGGCACCATCTACCCCGGCACCTGGTCCTTCGTGGTACGCGGCATCTACGAGGGGCGCGATGCCACCACCGACGAGAACCAGTTTTTCTTCCACTGGGCCTACCTGAATGAATGGGTGCTGCAACGCTATCCCAAGCGGGGCAATGCCACCGGGGTGTTCGTGGTGGGCATACGCGAGGGCAGCGAAGCGGCGCTGGTGAGCGAGCGAGTGGACAGCCAGTTCCGCAACTCGCTGGCCGAGACCCTGACCGAGACCGAAAAATCCTTCCAGCTGTCGTTTGTCGCCATGACAGACAGCATCGTGCTGGCCATCCAGGTGGTCAGCTATGTGGTCATACTCATCATCATGGCCGTCATGGCCAATACCATGGCCATGGCAGCACGCGAGCGCACGGCCGAGTACGCCACCCTCAAGGCGCTGGGCTTTGGCCCACCGGTGGTAGGCTGGCTGATCCTGCTGGAGAGCATCCTGTTATGCGCCCTGGGGGCGGGCCTGGGCATCCTGCTCAGCTTTCCGGCAGTACAACTGGTAGGCCACGCACTGGACAATCTGTTCCCGGTGTTCCATATCGCCAGCCAGACACTCTGGCTGCAGGCCGGTGCTGCCCTGGTCGTCGCCCTGGTGTCTGCCGCCATACCTGCCTGGCAATCCATGCGCATACGCATTGTTGACGGCCTAAGGGCCATTGCATGAACCTGACCCGCGTCCCGCTCAGCTATGTCTGGCGCAACCTGCTGACCCGCAAGCTCACCACCGGCCTCACGGCGGGCGGCATGGCCCTGGTGGTGTTTGTCTTCGCCACCGTGCTGATGCTGGAAGCCGGACTCAAGCAGACCCTGACCGCAACCGGCCTGCCCCAGAATGTGGTGGTCATCCGCAAGGGCTCGCAGACCGAGGTCCAGAGCGGCGTGTCCCGTAGCGAGGCCGCCATCATCGAAAGCCAGCCCAATATCGCGCTCGATGGCGCCGGCCGCCTGCTAAGCAGCCGCGAGAGCGTGGTACTGATCTCGCTCAAGAAACAAGGCAGCGGCAAACCGGCTAATGTGGTGGTGCGTGGGGCTGGCGAACAAGGACTGGCATTGCGGCCCCAGGTACAGCTATTGGCCGGCCGCCAGTTCCGCCCCGGCAGCTCCGAGATCATCGTCGGGCGCGCCATTGCCGATGGCTTCGATGGCGTGCAGCTAGGCGCCAGCCTGCGCTTTGCCCGCCGCGACTGGTTGGTGGTCGGCATTTTCGATGCTGGCAAGACCGGTTTCAACTCCGAGATATGGGGCGACGCCGAACAGATGATGCAGGCTTTTCGCCGCGTCAACTATTCCGCCCTGGTGTTTCAGCTGGCCGACAGCAATGGCTACGAGGCAAGCCGCCAAGCCTTGGAGGCAGACCAACGCCTGACCACCGAGTACAAGCGTGAAACCCGCTTCTATGCCGACCAGGCCCAGACCATGGCCACCTTCATCTCCATACTCGGTACCGTGCTCTCGGTCATTTTCTCCATCGGCGCCGTCATCGGCGCCATGATCACCATGTATGCCGCCGTCGCAAACCGCACCGGCGAGATCGGTACGCTCAGGGCACTGGGCTACCGGCGCAGCAGCGTGATGGCCGCCTTTCTGGCCGAATCGCTGCTGCTGGCCTTGCTGGGCGGGGTCATGGGCGTGGTGCTGGCGTCCTTCATGCAGTTCTTTGCCGTCTCCACCATGAACTGGCAAACCTTTGCCGAGCTGGCATTCAGCTTTACGCTGACCCCGGCCATTGTGGTCAAATCCCTGCTGTTTGCCCTTTTTATGGGCTTGCTGGGCGGCTTTTTGCCTGCCGTGCGGGCGGCCCGCATGCAAATCGTCGATGCCTTGCGGGCAGCCTGAGCACCTGTCGCGAACCCACGTCGTGGACGGGAAGTGACGACCTCCCTGTGACCGGCGAGGACATGACGCCCCCAAGCCGACCAACGGCAGGCAACACTCCCAAGGTTGCCAGTTGCGGCCAAGCGGCTTTTTCTATCCACCGCTGGTCGGCTGCCCTATATAAAACCGGTTTGCTGCCGATAAGGTGGCATAGCCCGGCGAAATCATACAAACGGGCAAGGCAATGACAGGAGCACGACCATGAAACTCGCATCGCTAGACGCCGGGCAGCAGGCCCAGACTCACGCGCCCCATGCCGGCCCCGGCAAGGCGACCGACAAGGCCAAGCTGGGCCTGGAGATCACCCATACCCAGTCCAGCTACAGCTTCAGTGCCTCCTTCAGCGATGGCAACAATCATCTCAAGCTGGTGCTGCAGACCAGTTACGAAGCCATCAGCGTCCGTGCCCGCATAGCCCTGCCCGAAGGCCAGGCGCTACCAGAGCCCGCCGAGTACGACCCGCTCGATGTCAGCCCGGAAGCGACCGCCAAGCGCATCGTCGATCTTTCCACCGGTTTTTACGAGCTGTTCAAGCAGCAACACCCGGATGAAGACGAAGCCAGCGTGCTGGACAATTTCATGCAGACCATCGGCAAGGGTGTGGCGCAGGGGTTTGCCGAGGCGCGCGAGATACTGGACAGCCTGGGCGTACTCAAGGACCAGATCGCCAGCAATATCGACAAGACCTGGGAGCTGGTACAGAATGGCCTACAGGCATTTGCCAAACTGCACATGCCCGCCAAGCCCGATACCGCTCAATAGGCGTGTGCGAGGCGGGAACGGGAAGGCACTTTTTGTCCCGGCGGCAGTCCATCGATCATCTTCCCGCCGCAGCTGCCCATGCCTCGAAAACTACTACGCCGCTGGTTGCCTGACCGTGACACGCTCAATCGCAATGCCTTCTTGCGGCGTTGCGCGCCCTTCCTGACCCACCACAACCTCTGGCACCTCAACCGGCACTCCGTCTCAGGAGGCCTGGCCGTAGGGCTGGCCTGCGGCATGATACCGGGGCCGCTGCAGATGCTGACAGCCACCGTGCTGTCCATCCTGTTTCGGGTCAACCTGCCTGTGGCCATCTTCGGCACCTTCTTCAGCAACCCCTTTACCATCGTCCCGCTCTACCTGGCCGCATTCGGGCTGGGCCGGCTGATCACCGGCGCCAATGGTGGCCCCGCCCATATCCCGCCAGCGCCGGAAACCGACTGGTCCAACCTGACAGGCACCGTGCAAGCCTGGCTGGACTGGATGGTGACACTGGGCACACCGCTGGCCATAGGTATCGTGGTACTGGCCCTGCTGCTGGCCTTGGCCGGCTATGGCGTGGTCCAACTGGGCTGGCGCCTGCATGTCCGGCATGCCCTGCATTGCCGGCGGCAGCGCAGGGCTACAGCAGGGCTGTAAGAGCATATCCAAAGTCGCAGCCATATGGGCATGAGGCGGGTCAACCCGCGTTGTGCACCACCACGGTCTGTGCCGGCATGGGTGCCGGAAACCCTGCCTCGGCCAGGGCCTCGCGTATCAGAGCCTGGGTATCGAAGTACACCTGCCAGTAATGGTCGTTATGGCAGAACGGCCGCACCGCCAGCACCGGCCCCACCAGATTGAATTCCAGTATCGACACCTCAGGCTCCGGGTCGGCCACCACATTGGCAATCCCGGCCAATTTACCCTGCAGCAGGGCTATCGCCGCACGGTGATCGGCGCTGCCCGCCAACTGCGCCTTCAACTCTACCCGCCGGTAGGGGTTGGCACTGAAATTCTGGATGGTGTCGCCGAATATCTTGTTGTTGCCCACTATGGTCAGCACATTGTCTGGTGTATTGATGGTGGTGGTGAACAGGCTGATTTCCTTCACCGTGCCGGTAATGCCAGCCACCGAAACAAAATCGCCCACCTTGAAGGGCCGTAGCACAATCATGAAGGCACCGGCCGCAAAGTTGGCCAGCAAGCCCGACCAAGCCATGCCTATGGCCACACCTGCAGCCGCAATCAGCGCCGCAAAAGTGGTGGTCTGCACCCCGAAGTAGCCGAGTATGCCTATCACCAGCAGGATATTGAGCGTAACCGTCAGCACCCCGCCGATGTAGCGCATCACAGTGGGGTCCACCTTCTGCCGCTCCAGCGAGCTGCGCACCGCCCGTTCGGCTATGCCTATCAACCAGCGGCCTATGACCCAGAAGGCAATCGCCGCCAGCAGCTTCACCCCCAGGGTGGTGGCGTAACCCAGCAGCAGATCCTGCCAATGTGCGAAATCAATATCCATTTTTTCCTCCAGGCGAACCTGTGCAGCGAGACACGCCAGGTTCTGGCTGCGGCCGCCATTCGGCCGTGCGCTCAGCTTAGTGCCTGGGCGGGCTGATTTCACCCCCAACCCGTATTGGTCGAGGTGCCGCCAAAATGGACAGGAAAGGTCGAAACAAGGGGAGCAGGCCAACACCTATGTGCTTGCCAGCGTAACCGACACCCCTGAAAAGCAGAAAGGCTGCCAATATATTCAATTAGTGTATTGAGCGCGGCGAGTGATGCGCAGCGCATGCCGTACCCAGCCAATCAGCGAGGCCCTGCCCCTGTCGCATCGTTATCCCTTACAGCCTTGAAAGCGCGGATGCAGGACGCTCCCTACAACTTGGCCTTCACATAGCTGCCTGGCGCATCCTCGATGGCAGGCAGCCCGCCCGCGCCGGGTTGCCGCGCAGCAACCGGCTTACCTTGGTGTGGCAGTACCCATTGGGCCCAATCCAACCACCACGAGCCTTCATGGGCGCTGCTATCCGCCAGCCATTGCTGCGGTGTCGTTGGCAACGCAGCATTGGTGGCATAGCCGTATTTGTTGGCCGAGGGTGGGTTGACGATGCCGGCGATATGGCCGGAGCCGCCGAGCACGAAGCGGACCGGCCCCTGCAGCAGGCGAGCGCCAGCATAGGTCGATTGCCAGGGGGCGATATGATCCTCGCGGGCTGAGATGAAATAGGCCGGCGTCTTGATGGCCCGCATATCGATGGGCACCCCTGCCAGCGTCACCCCGCCGGGGTCTTTCAGTACGTTCTCCAGGTACATCTTGCGCAGGTAGAAGCGATGCATGGCCGCAGGCATGCGGGTGGAGTCGCAGTTCCAGTACAGCAGGTCGAACGGCATGGGTTCTCGGCCCAGCAGGTAGTTGTTGATCACGAAGCTCCAGATCAGGTCATTCTCGCGCAACAGGTTGAACACCCCGGCCATCTGGTGCCCTTCCAGATAGCCCTTTTCCTCCATATAGGCATCCAGGCTGCCCAACTGCTCCTCGTCGATAAATACCCCCAGCTCGCCCGGCTCGCTGAAATCGATCATGGTGGTGAAAAAGGCCGCAGACTTGATGCGGTTGGGCGGATAGCGCTTGTCCTTGGCCGCCGCCATCCAGGCCAGGGTGGCCGATAGCAGGGTGCCACCTATGCAATAGGCAGCGGCATTGATCTGCTTCTCGCCGGTAGCCGCCTGTATGGCATCCAGCGCGGCCAGTGTGCCCTCGGTCATGTAGTGCTCGAAGCCCTTGTCGCGGTGGCGGCCATCGGGGTTGACCCAGGAGATGACGAATACGGTATGCCCCTGCTCCACCAGCCAGCGTATCAACGAGTTCTTGGGCTTGAGGTCGAGGATATAGAACTTGTTGATCCAGGGCGGCACCACCAGCAACGGTGTCTTGTGTACCTTTTCAGTCAGCGGGGCATACTGAATCAGCTGCATCAACTCGTTCTGGAACACCACCTTGCCCGGCGTCGTGGCCACATTTTCGCCCAGCGTGAAGGCATCCAGATCGGTCATGCGCGGCATCATGCGGCCGCCATTGCGTTCCAGGTCTTCCAGCAGGTGGGCAAAGCCCTTGATCAGGTTCTCGCCCCCGCTTTCCAGCGTGGCCTTGAGTGCCACCGGATTGGTAGCCAGAAAATTGGTAGGGGCCATGGCATCGACAAACTGACGGGTATAGAACTGCACCCGTTGGGCCGTATGTTCATCCAGGCCATCGACGCCGGACACGCTGTCCTGGATATGGCGCGAAGCCAGCAGATAGGCCTGTTTGACGAAGCCGAATACCTGATTGTTGACCCACAGCTCATCCTTGAAGCGTTTGTCCGGCTGGGCGACGGACTGGGCAGGCCCACCCAGCCAGAACTGGCGCATGGCCGCCTGGGCCATATCGGCATAGTCCATCCAGAACTGCATCTGCGCCCGCAGCATGGGCTCGGGTTTTTCCAGCACCACACGCCAGAGCGCCTCGAAGGCATGCTGCACACTCTGCGGATCAGGTATCTGAACCTGGGGGGCGCCGCTGGCTTGCTGCTGCAGCTTGTCCTGCATCAGCTTCTGCCAGCGTGCCGCCAGCTCGCTTATTTGTGTCAGGCGGTCGTGCGGTTCGGTCATGGCCGGTCTCCTTGTGCGGGCAGTGTAGCCCATGCCACCAGTGCCGTAGCAATGGCATGGGCCTGGCTGCAGGCCGGCGCAACCTTACCCGCTTATCTACCCAGGCGTGCAGCCAGCCCCGCCGGGGCCGCAAAGCGATCACCGTGGGCCACTGCCAGCTCAGCGGCACGGCCCAATGCATCACCATGCTGATGCAGGAACTGCATGGCGCCACCACTCCAGACCGGGAAGCCTATGCCCAGGATGGCGCCGACATTGGCATCCCGCTCGCTCTCCAGTACGCCCTCATCAAAACAACGGGCGGTTTCCAGCGCCTGGGCGAACAGCAAGCGGTCTATCAGCAACTGCATGTCAGGCAGCGGCCTGTCCGGCTGGGCAAAGTCCGCGAGGCCCGGCCAGAGCTGTTTCTTGCCACCTTCGGGGTAGTCGTAGAAGCCGCCACCAGCCGCCCGGCCGCTACGGCCCAGTACGTGGATCATGCGCTTGACCACCGCCTCGGCCGGATGGGCGACATAGGCATCGCCCAAGTCCTCGCGTGCCTGCTTGCTGATGTGCTCGCACAAGGTCAGGCTGACCTCATCGGTCACCGCCAATGGGCCAACCGGCATGCCGGCCTGCAAGCCCGCCTGCTCCACCATGGCAGGCGGTACACCCTCGGCCAGCATGGCCATACCTTCGTTGATGTAGCAACCAAACACTCGGCTGGTAAAGAAGCCGCGGCCATCATTGACCACGATGGGGGTCTTGCCTATCTGCTGCACAAAGTCATAGGCCAGCGCCACGGTTGCCGCGTCGGTATCGCGGCCCTTGATGATCTCCACCAACTGCATCTTGTCCACCGGGCTGAAGAAATGCAGGCCGACGAAGCGGGCGGGTGCTCGCGATGCCTGGGCCAGGCCGCTGATGGGCAGGGTCGAGGTATTAGAGGCAAACACCGCGTCGGCAGCCAGCACGGCTTCGGCTTCCTGGGTAACCCTGGCCTTCAGCTCGCGGCTCTCGAAAACCGCCTCGATCACCAGCTCGCACCCGGCCAGATCAGCCACTGCCTCGGTGGGCTGTATGCGCGCCAGGATGGCCGCCGCTTCTGCCTCGCTGCAGCGGCCCTTGGCTATCCGCTTGTCCAGCAGCTTGGCACTATAGGCCTTGCCCTTCTCGGCAGCGGCCAGGCTCACATCCTTGAGTACCACCTGCACACCCTTGCTGGCGCAGGCCCAGGCGATGCCTGCACCCATCATGCCCGCCCCCAGCACGCCCACCCGCGCCACCTGGCGCACGGCGACGCCCGCAGGCCGGCTGGCACCCGCCTTGATTTCATTCATGGCAAAGAACAGCGTCGCAATCATGTTCTTGGCCACCTGGCCGGTAGCCAGACGGGTGAAGTAACGGGTCTCTATCCGGCAGGCATTGGTGAAATCCACCTGCGCGCCTTCCACCATGGCGGCCAGTACTGCCTCTGGCGCGGGGTAGTTGCCACGGGTCTTCTCGTACAGCATGGCCGGCGCCACCGCCAGCATCTGGGCGACCTTGGGCTGGCTGGGCACGCCGCCGGGCAGCTTGTAGCCTTCGGTATCCCACGGTTGTTTGGCATGGGGATTGGCCTTGATCCAGGCTCGTGCCTGGGCCAGCATGTCCTCGGTCGAAGCAGCCAGTGCGTGCAAGAGCCCGGCCTTGAGGCCAGCCTGCGCGCCAAATTGCTTGCCTTCGACCAGGTACTCGAATGCACCCTGCAGGCCCAGCAAGCGCACCATACGTGTCACGCCACCTGCGCCGGGTAACAGGCCCAGCGTCACTTCCGGCAGGCCCAGCCGCAGGCCGGCATCATCCAGTGCAATGCGATGGTGGCACGCCAGGGTAATCTCGAACCCACCACCCAGCGCGCTGCCGTTGATGGCCGCTACCAAGGGCACACCCAAGGTCTCGATACGGCGCATATCGGCCTTCAGCTTTTCCACCATCAGGAAGAACGCCTCGGCCCCATCGGACGGGATGGCGACCAGTTCCTTCAGATCGCCCCCCGAAAAGAAACTGCGCTTGGCCGAGGTCACAATAACGCCGGCTATCTGCCCGCGTTCTGCCTCCAGCCGGTTGGCCACGGCGTGCAAGGCGGCACGGAAGGCCGCATTCATGGTATTGGTCTTGTCGTCGGCCGCATCCAGGGTCAGGGTGACGATGCGGTCCGCGTCGATGTCGTAACGTATGCTCATGCTCTGCCCTCAGATTCTTTCCACGATGGTGGCAATACCCATGCCGCCGCCTATGCAGAGCGTGGCCAGACCATAACGCTTCTGCTGCCGTTCCAGCTCGTCCACCAGCGTCCCCAATATCATGGCGCCGGTCGCGCCCAGGGGGTGACCCATGGCAATGGCGCCGCCGTTGACGTTGATCCTGTCCATACCCACCCCCATCTCTCGGGCAAAACGCATTACCACAGCCGCAAAGGCTTCATTGACCTCGAACAGGTCGATGTCGTCGGCCGTCAGCCCGGCCTTGGCCAGGGCTTTCTGGGCAGCGGGTGCAGGGCCGGTCAGCATGATGGTCGGGTCGGTTCCGGTCAGCGCAGTGGCCACGATGCGGGCGCGCGGCGTCCAGCCATAGCGGCGGCCGGCGGCCTCGTTGGCCACCAGCACCAGTGCGGCGCCATCGACTATGCCCGAGGCGTTGCCAGCATGGTGTACATGGGCAATCCGCTCCACCCAGGGATAGCGCTTGAGCGCCACAGCGTCATAGCCCATGGCCCCCATCTGCTCGAAGCTGGGCTTGAGCTTGGCCAGGCCTTCGAGCGTGGTGCCGGCCTTGATGAATTCATCCTCGGCCAAGATGGCAATGCCGTTGATATCGCGTACCGGCACGATGCTGCGGGCAAAACGCCCCTCGCTGCGCGCCTGCGCAGCACGCCGCTGGCTTTCCACGGCAAAGGCATCCACCTCGGCCCGGCCATAGCCCTCCAGCGTGGCGATCAGGTCGGCGCCTATGCCCTGTGGCACAAAGCCCAGCGCCTTGGCCGTCTGCGGGTCGGTCGCCATGGCCCAGCCATCCGAGCCCATGGGCACGCGTGACATGGACTCCACGCCTCCGGCCACCACGATGTCCTCCCAGCCGGAGCGCACTTTCTGCGCGGCCAGATTGACTGCCTCCAGGCCAGAGCCACAGAAGCGATTGACCTGCACGCCTGCGGCCTTCCAGTCCCAGCCCGCCGCCAATGCCGCCGTCTTGGCGATATCGCCGCCCTGATCACCCACCGGGGTAACGCAACCCAGCACCACGTCGTCCACCTCGGCGGTGGCCAACCCGGTACGCGCCTCCAGCGCGTGCATCAGGCCGGTCAGCAGCGAGATCGGCTTGACCTCGTGCAGGCTGCCATCGGCCTTGCCCTTGCCACGCGGGGTACGCAGGGCGTCATAGATCAACGCATCAGTCATGTGTCTGTCCTTGAGCAATCTGATTCGATAAATATCAAGCAAGCGCTAGGTTAGCGCATAAACTCTAAACGTTGTAGCATCCAGCCCAAAATCCCACGCACCGTGGTGCTTATCTGCCCCGAGCCCAGCAAACCATGGAGAGAAAGAGACAACATGCTGCCACGCCGCCATTTCGAACCCGAACACGATCTGTTCCGCGACAATTTCCGCCGCTGGCTGGCTGAAGAAGTCATACCCCACCAGCGCGACTGGGAAACCGCCGGCATGGTGCCCCGCGCCATCTGGCGCCGCGCTGGCGAGCTGGGCTTTCTGGCCACTTTTGTCGACGAGGCCTACGGTGGCGCAGGCTGCCGCGACTACCGCTACGACCAGATCGTGGCCGAGGAGCTAGGCTACGCCAACGAATGGGGTCTTGCCATGGGCCTGCACTCCTCGCTGGTGGCCCCCTATATCGATGAATTCGGTACCGAGGCACAGAAGCAGCGCTATCTGCCCGGCGTGGTGTCAGGCGAGTGCGTGCTGGCCGTTGCCATGACCGAGCCCAATACTGGCAGCGACCTGGCCGGCATCCAGACCCAGGCGGTGGAGCATGCCGACCACTGGCTGCTCAACGGCAGCAAGACCTTTATCTCCAACGGCGTGCATAGCGATCTGGTCATCGTCGCTGCCCGTACCCACCCCACCGAGAAACGTGGCCTGTCGCTGTTCCTGGTCGAAAAAGGCTGGGCCGGGTTTGAGGTGGGCCGCAAGCTGGAGAAAATCGGCCAGCACAGCCAGGACACGGCAGAGTTGTTCTTTCGTGATGTCAAGGTACCCAAGGATGGCCTGCTGGGCGAAGCCCACCAGGGCTTCAAGCTGCTGATGCGCATGCTGGCGCCCGAGCGGCTGACATGCGCCATTGGCGCCCATGCTGCCGCGCAGGCCGCCCTGAACCTGGCACTGGACTACGTCAAGGAACGCCGGGCCTTTGGTCAGCGCCTGATCGACTTCCAGAACACCCGTTTCGAGCTGGCCGCCATGAAGACCGAGCTGGATGTCGGCCAGGTCTACCTGGATAGGCTGGTCACGGAATACAACCTGGGCGCCCTGGATGCAGTAGATGCCGCCGAGGCCAAGCTGTGGACATCGGAGCTGCTGGGCCGGGTGGCCGACCGCAGCCTGCAGCTATTTGGCGGCTACGGCTATATGGCCGAGTACCCCATAGGGCGGCTATGGGCCTCTGCCAGGGTGGCGCGCATCTACGCCGGCTCCAGCGAGATCATGAAGGAGATCATCGCCAAGGCCATGTAGGCGCTACCGCTTATACACGCGCAGCTTGCATGGCGACGCAAGCAGGGCTTTTGGCAGGGGCCCGTGGCGGCGCTACGCCGGTCGGCTGGTCTATGATTCCTACATAACGTCATGGCGCGCAGTATCGATCGACCAAGCGCCATGTAAACCTCAGGAGGATGCAGGTGTCGCCCACACTGGCCAGAACGCTTGCCTGCCTTACCCTGCTCGCCCCAGCCTATGCCCTGGAAGTCGAGGGTTTGCTGGACCAAAGGCTGGTCTACAGCAACAGCCCGCAAGGCTGGCTGGAAGGCGGCCTGAGCAAGCAGCGCCATGATGCCCGCCACGATGGCTTGCGCCTGGGCCAGGCCATGCTTCTGCTGCGCGGCGAGCTGGCCGACAACGTCAGCGCCCAGGCCGTCATCAACCTGGCCGACGATCGCGCCGGAGCAGTTGATGTCAGCGAAGCCTGGCTACGCTGGAAACCCCTGCCTACCGGCCCCTGGCGCCACAGCGCCAAGGTAGGTGCCTTCTTTCCTGCCGTCAGCCTGGAACATGACGGGCTGGGCTGGACAACCACCCGCACGCTATCAGCCTCCGCCATCAACAGCTGGATAGGCGAGGAGTTACGCACGATAGGCCTGGAATACACCCTGGCCCGCCCTGGCCGCTTTGCTGGCTCGCCTCACGACATCAGCCTCAGCCTGGCCGCCTTCAAGGGCAATGACCCGGCTGGAACGCTGATCGCCTGGCGCGGCTGGGGGGTGGGCGACCGCATCACCGGCCTGACAGAAAAGCTGCCCCTGCCCGACCTGCCCGTCTACCGCGACGATGGCCGCATAGCCAGGCAGGACTCCAGGGTAGACAACTTCCGCGAGTTGGATGGCCGATGGGGTTATCACGCTGGCCTGCAATATGGTTATGGCGGCCGCCTCGAACTCTCGGCCTTTCACTACGACAACCGCGCCGACCCCCTGGTGGTGAACCGAGGCCAATACGCCTGGACCACCCGCTTCAAGCAGCTGGCCTTGCGTTGGCGCCCCGATCAGGAGTGGGAAATTCTCAGCCAGTGGCTGGCCGGCAGTACGGTGATGGGACGCAATGCCGTCAATGCGGCCTATCGCTCCGCCTATGTGCTGGCAGCCCACCCCCTGGGCAGCGGCAAGCTGGCCGTGCGCTACGACTATTTCAGCAGCCGCGAGCGCGACCGTCTGCCGGAAGACCCCAATGGCGAGCACGGGCAGGCGCTGGCCTTGGCCTACAGCTGGCCCTGGCGCGATGGCCTGAGTGTGATGGCAGAAGGCCTCGTACTGCGCAGCGAACGGCCTGCCCGGCAACTGCTGTCGACACCCAGCCGCCAAACCGAGCGCAGCCTGAGCCTGGCCTTGCGCTGGCGGTTTTAAGACGCATGCCGCTCCCAGCCTGACCCGCCGGTCAAATACGCCCGGCCCCCTTGCGCCCTTCCTGCCAGCGCAACACGGTCTTGCGTGCCGCTTCCTCGGCCAGGGGTGCGATACGCTCCATGCTCAGTTGCATGGATTCATGCGTCACCTGCGGCAACAGGCGCAGTACCTTGCGGCCAGTGGGAGATCGATAGAAGGCCGTCATGTCGCGTATCTCCGCCGTCTCGAAATGCTTGCCGTAAACGCTGAAGATCACCTCGTTGACGATAGGGCTCAGATCCAGCTTGGCCAGGCTGACATTCAGTTCCATGGCCAGTCCGGGCAGCTCGCGCTCCAGCATCTGGCGGGCCTCAGCCCGCTGAGCCTCGCTCAGTTCGGCATTGGCATCGATCACGCCTAGCGCCGTCTGCCGCATGATGGCCTCACCTTGCCCAGCCAGTTGCTGCATCATCTGCGGCCCCATGGCCTTGAGATTGAGCGTATCGATCAAGGTCTGTATGGCCTGGCGCTTCTCGGCACCCAGCTCTGCCGCCTGCACACCAGCCAGGCACAGCAGTGCCAATAGCAGGCCGTGGCGAATTGACTTGCCCATATTCACTCCCGGTGTCAGTAGCGCGCCCACGGACTCAGGCCACGGTGTCAAAGCAGAGCTTGAGTGCCTCTTCCCAGCCGGGTGGCACCAGGCCAAAGGTGTCGCGCAGCTTATCCAGCTGCAGGCGCGAATTCTTGGGCCGCTTGGCCGGCGTGGGGTAAGCCTCGGTGGCAATGGCTGCCAGCGTAGTCGGCACCTTGTCGCCACGCTGCGCCGCCAGCTTGAAGATTGCTTCGGCAAAGCCATGCCAGCTGGTTTCGCCCGCATTGACCAGGTGGTACACCCCACTGACACCCCGCCAATCAGGCCGACCCGCCACGATATGGGCGCTGATGTCGGCAATGCTGCGGCTCCAGGTCGGCGCACCAATCTGGTCGGCCACGATATTCATGCTGTCGCGCTCGCGGCCAAACTTGAGCATGGTCAGCAGGAAGTTCTTGCCCCGTGCCCCATACACCCAACTGGTGCGCATGATCAAGTGATCACAGCCGCTGGCCCGTATGGCTTCTTCGCCGGCCAGCTTGCTGGCGCCATAGACATTGGGCGGTGCGACCGCATCGTCCTCCCGCCAGGGCTGGCTGCCCTCGCCCGAGTAGACATAGTCGGTGGAGTAATGGATCAGCGGCACCCCCAGGCGCTTGGCCTCCTCCGCCAGCACCCCAGCGGCGGTGGCATTGATGGCATAGGCCAGCTCAGCTTCGCTCTCGGCCTTGTCCACCGCCGTATAGGCCGCCGGGTTGACAATCAGCGTGGGCTTGAGCGCCCGCACCAACTCACGGATGGCATCAGGCCGGGTCAGATCCAGGCCCTCCCGGCCCGGCGCATGGACGGTACCCAGCCCTTGCAGGCTGCGCTTGAGCTCAAAACCAACCTGGCCATTGACGCCAGTAAGCAGGATGTTGTGCATGGAGGACTCAACAGAAAGGGATGCCGCCATGATAGCGCGCCAGAGGCCAAGCTGATGCCGTTGGTGAGCCTGGTCGTGCCCTATCAGCCGCAACGCAACAAGTGGCTTGCTGCTTCAGCGGTCTACGCAGCTACTGGGTCGGAATCGGGCCTTCATGCACGTAACCCAACCTCTTGTTCCTTGGCAAACGCCGCCACAGCATCCAGCAAGGCCAATGCCGCAGGCTCGTCGGCACGTTCCAGCCGCAGGGCGCTCAGCTTGGCGTCCAGCTCGGCCAGGCTGAGCCCGCCATGGGCACCGTCCAGCAACCGCTCCGAGCGGTGTGCCTGCCAGCGTGCCCGCTCGTTTTCGCTCAGGCTGTCTGGCCAATTGCGGGCCCGGTAGCGGAACAGCAGTTCACCCAGGCGCTCGTCGTCAAAGCTCACCGCCATGCCCGCCAGGTCCTGCGGGCTGGCCTGTCGAGCCTTATCCAGCCGGCGCCGGTCGCCTTCGCCGATAAAGCCCTCGTACAGTGCGGCGTCGATATCACGCCTTGCCAGCGGTGTATCGCGGCTGTAGACCTGCTTGAAGGTATTACCCAGGCGTTTGCCATGCTGCTGCAGCAATGTCGCCAGCGTGGCGGCATGCTGCTGGGCCAGCTTCATGTCCAGCTGTAGCTGCTCTGCCCGCTCGGCCGTCAGGGTGCGGGTATTGCCCACCACGACGGGCGACTTGTTCAGGTGTATGGTCTTGACCGGCAAGCGCGTTACGCCCTCGGCCAGATCGGCACTACGGGTGAACATGCGTGTCCGTATCTGTTCGGCGTCGAGGTCGAACAGTTCTGTCGGGTCGTATTGCAAGTCCCACACCGCCAGTTCGTTCTTGTTGCTGGGGTGCCAGCCCAGCGCGGCCACCGGTGCCAGGCAACCCTGGGCGGTGGGATACATGCCCGAGACATGCAGGAAGGCATGGCCATCCAGCAGGCCGATCTCGGCCGCCACCGCATCCTTTTTGCGCAGCTTGAAGCAGAAGTCGAACAGGCGGGGCTGCTGGGTCTTGACCAGCCTGGCGAAGGCTATGGTGGCGTAAACGTCGCTGAGTGCATCATGCGCTGCCGCGTGCGCCAAGCCGTTGGCCTGGGTCAGTTGCTCCAGTTTGAACGATACCCGGCCATCCTCATGGCGTGGCCAGTGTATGCCTTCCGGCCTGAAGGCAAAGGCCGCGCGCACGCAATCAAGCAAGTCCCAGCGCGAGCCGCCGTTCTGCCATTCGCGGCCATAGGGGTCGTAGAGATTGCGCCAGAACAGATGGCGGGTCAGTTCGTCGTCGAAACGCAGGGTGTTATAGCCCAGCCCACAGGTGCCAGGCTGTGCCAGCTCGGCATGGATGCGGCCGACGAACTCCGGCTCGCCCACCCCGCGCTCGCGCGCCTGCTGCGGGGTGATGCCGGTAATCAGCACCGAAACCGGGTCGGGCAGAAAGTCGTCGCTGGGCTGACAGAACAGCTCGACCGGCTCGCCTATGGGGTTCAGCTCCAGGTCGGTACGAACCCCGGCAAACTGGGCCGGCCTGTCCAGCTTGGGGTCGATGCCAAAGGTCTCGTAGTCGTGCCAGAAAAAAGTGGTGTCAGTCATACAGGTATTCGCGGTCTTCCATACGCATCAGCAACCAGGCGGGCAGGCCCAGCACAAAGGGAAGCAGGACCAGGCCCAGTGCAAAGCCGTTCAGCGCGGTCGATACGCCCCCCCAGGCCGCACCATACAGCATCATGATGATCACCTGGGGGGTGCGCATGCCGTATTGCATATTGCGTTCATGCTTGGCCACCGGGCGATAAAAACTTTGTGCCAGCAGACCACCACCTATACCAGCCGCGACAGCCACCACCGCCAGGCCCACCGCCTTGAGCGGCGCCACCCAGGCCACGATGGCCAGCACCGGCAGCATGGCCAGCCAGGTAGGCAGCAAACCGGCCAGCAACTGCCAGCGGCGCCAGCGCTCCCGCTGCATGGGGGCCGACCACAGCAGGGCTGGCGATTCATCCAGCGCACTGGCGGCCCAGCACAGCGAATGTGCGGTCATGGCCGCCATGCCGCCGGAGAACGCCACGGTCATGTCCAGCGCCTCATGCCAGGCACCCTTGCCTTCCAGCACATGCATCAAGGGGAAAATCAGCATCATCACCGGGTTGGCCAGGTTCATGGCCAGCATGGGGTAACGCAGCATCAGGCGCCATTCCTTATTCAGCAGCGCCCGCACGGGCGATACCTCGAAGCGCAGTGGCTTGTCATTTAGCGGTGCGGCAGCTACCACCTGGGTCTCGGCCGCCATCTTGACGCCACGGGCCGCAAAGCGCGCCAGTCCAAGCCAGAGCGCCAGCCCCAGTAGCAGCACCACCAGCGTGGGCAGCCACTCGCCTGCTACCGTGCCGGCAACAAACTTGTGCCAGGGCTGCGGTGTCAGCTGGGCGGCCTTGAGCATATTCATGCCCAGGCTGATGACCACACCGCTGGTCAACAACAGCACGATCCCGATCAAACCCACATAGCGCTTGGCCCGGGCCGGCCCCAGCAGGCGTTGCAGGCCAAATGCCACCAGTACCCCTATGCTGGCGGCAGTCAGGGCATAACCGGCAATGCTCAGATAGACCAGCAAGGCCTGTGGCTTGCCAAAGCAGACCAGCACATTCACGAAGGGCAGCACAAACAGCGGAAAACCCACCAGCGTACCCATTGCGTTGCTGGCAATGAACCAGCGCCCCAAGGTACGCTCGGGCAAGGGGCTGGTCAGCACCAGCTCGGTGTATTTACGCTCGCCCAGCGCCGTGACAGCGGTATAGATGGCCATGAAGGTCATCGACAGAAACAGCATGCAGGCCAGAAAGGTCATGGCGATGTCGATCGCCAGCTTGACATCATCAGAGCGCCGCTCCGGTGCAGGCAGCAGCAGTATCAGCAACGCCGGCATATGCAGCAGAACCAGAAGCAACAGCCGGGACAGCCAGGCATAGCGCTTGCCGATGCGCCGCTCGCTGGTGGTGCCCAGCCAGTTCCACAACTGGATCAGATCCCATTTCAGCAACCAGACTACCGAGCCGGGCTTGGCATGCAGATTCATGCTGCCACCTCGTCATGCAGATGCAGGAAGATGTCCTCCAGGCTGGCATCGCCACGACCTATGCGCTCCCGCAGCTCGGTCAGCGTTCCCTCGGCAATCAGGCGGCCCTGTGCAATCACGCCTATGACCTCGGCCAGTTTTTCCGCCACTTCCAGGATATGCGTGGTCAGTATCACCGTGCAGCCCTCGCGCACCTTGGCCTGCAGCAGGTCCTTTACCTGGCGTGCGGCCGCCACATCCAGGCCGGTCAGGGGCTCATCCAGCAGCAGTAACTTGGGTTCGTGTATCAGCGCACCGCATAGCGCCAGCTTCTGCTGCATGCCGCGCGAGAAGCCCTCGCAGTATTCACCACGATGCTTCCAGAGATCCGTCCATTCCAGCAGCTCACGGGCTCTTGCTTCCGCCTGCAGTGCCGGGATGGCCCACAGGCCTGCCACGTATTCCAGATACTCCAACGGCCGCAGCTTGCCGTAGAGCAGCGGCTCATCGGGCAGAAAAGCCAGGGGCTGCTTGGCGGCCTCGGGATGGATGGCCATGTCCTGGCCCAGGATGCGCACATTGCCGAAATCCGGCCGGCTCAGGCCCGCTATCATCCTCAAGGTGGTGGACTTACCCGCACCGTTATGCCCCAGCAGGGCATAGAAGCACCCCGCCTCGATATTGAGATTGAGGTTATCGACAGCGGTACGTTCACCAAATCGCTTGGTCAGGTTGCTCAGTTGCAGGGCGGGCTGGTTCATTGCTGGCTTACTCCAGGATGGTTGCTGGATGCCACTCTAGGGCCAGGCATCCCGCCCGGCAATGCCGCAGGGATCAACGACGACACGCATGCGACGAACGCCGATCGCAGCAGTACCAATAGCCTCAGCCAACACCCATAAAAAAAGCGCACTGCCGGGCAGTGCGCTTGTCCTAAGCCGTTGCGATCAATTCACGCCGTGCTGCTTGAACCACGCCAACAGCCGCTTCCAGCCATCATCCGCCGCCTCCTTGCGGTAGGTAGGCCGATAGTCGGCATGGAAGCCATGGGGCATATCCGGGTAGAGCACAATCTCGCTGGGCTTGCCGGCAGTCTTCAGGGCGGCACGCATCTGTTCCACCGTGTCGTTCGGGATGCCGTTGTCCGCACCGCCATACAAGCCCAGTACCGGCGCCTTGAGTTCGGCCACCACGTCCAGCGGATGCCGGGGGGTGATGGGTGGCTTGGCCTCGCCCACCAGCCGGCCATACCAGGCCACGCCAGCCTTGAGCTTGGGATTGTGGGCAGCATACAGCCAGGTGATGCGGCCACCCCAGCAAAAGCCGGTCACGCCCAGCTTGTCGGTCGCCGCCTTGCCCGTCCCCTTGGCCCACGCCACCGTCTTGTCCAGGTCATCCATCACCTGAGCGTCCGGCACCTTTGACACCACGGTATCCACGATGGACTTCACATCGGGCAGCTTGGACACATCGCCCTGACGGGCATACAGCTCCGGCGCCACCGCAAGGTAGCCAGCCTTGGCAAAACGGCGGCACACGTCGCGGATATGCTCGTGCACACCAAATATTTCCTGCACCACCAGCACGGTGGGGAAAGGCCCCGCACCGTCTGGCATGGCGCGATAGGCTGGCATGTCCCCGCCCGCTACCGGTATCTTGACCTCGCCGGCAACCAGGCCATCAAGCGGCGTATTGATCACTGTGGCCTGGGCATCCGGCAGCACCGCCAGGGCGAAACCGGTTGCCAGCGTCGTCGTCACAAACTCGCGCCGGCTGTATGCCTGCTTGGGCATGAAAGGCTGTGCTTCGGGGTGTATGGTGTCGTTCACATTGGCTCCTGCCTGCGGTGGCTAATATGGCCGCGATCATCAGCCGCGGCCTCCTATCAATTGGCACTGGTGCAACTGGTCCCCACACCAAACGGGCTAACCGCATTGGGTGCGCGGATGGTCAGGTCACTGACATCGTCAACCAGCACGATCAGGGGCAATACCCGACTGGCACGCGGCCCGTCGGTGCCCACGGCGCCGACATAGGCATCGACCTGCACATCCAGCCATAGGCTACGCTCCCTGGCATAGCTGAGGTAAACCTGGGCCTGGCCATTGGCATCGGTCACCACGGTACGGGTGACTATCTCACCTGGTATCGGGTCAAGCCGGCCGTTGCCGTTCACATCCTCGCCAGTATCCAGGAAGCCGTCGAGATCCAGATCCTCGTTGTTGCAGGCAAACGTACCCAGCCCTGTGGTGCCTGGATCGCCACTGGTCAGGCTGTAGCCGGCCACCCAGGTCTGCGCCCCGGTCACCATCGATCCCTTGTAATACGCCACCGGCCTGACCCGGAACTCCACTACCTGGTTGCCGACCGGATTCCCCGCCGCATCGCTCACGATGGCGGTCAGCTGCTTGCGGTACATATTGCTGTTGTCTGTATCGCGCCCGAGCAGATTGTCTTGCACCAGCGCCACGGCCAGGCCACTCTGCGCCACCGTCAGCAAGATGCTGCCGCTGACACTGGGGGTCTCCTTGACCCTGGCGGTAACGGTCACCCCGTTCTGACCAGAGGCAACCCGGCCGGCGTTATAGCGCACGGTCGCCTGCCCCACCGCGTTGGCTTTGACCACGGCGGCCGACAAGGTACCGCCGGTGGTGTCCTGGGTCAGGGTGAACTCCACATCCTTGCCAGCCACCAGGTTGCCGCGCGCATCGCGCAGGGTCGCCACCAGGTCGGCCTGCTCGGCAAATGCCAGCGTGCTGCGGCTTGATTGCAGCGTTACCCTGGTCGGCAGGGTGGCAATCACATCAAAGCTGAACTGGCCACTAAAACCAGGTGCATCCGCCGTCACCGTCACCGGGCCGGCATCCAGCGAGTTGAAGAAAGCCACCGCCTCGCCCAGCGCGTTGGTGGTCGCCGTCGCAGTAATGGCACCGCGCGAGACCGAGAAACTGACCGGCACATTGGCCTGGGCGATGCCGTCTCGGCTGTAGACGGCCGTCAACAAGGCCTCGCTGCCCACCACCACCTGGCTGGTGTTGAGGCCAAAGCTGAACTGCTGGGTACTGCTGGTGAGCAAGGTGGCCGTGGTGCTGGCCCCCAAGGCACTGAAACTCAGGGTATCGCTGCCGATCACCCGGCCGATCACGGTGACGCTGGCCCGACCACTGGTATTTGTGGTCACGCTGGGCGGCACGCTGTTGCCCTTGAGGCTGCTGATGGTCACCGCCCGATTGGCCAGCCCCTGCCCGGCCGAATCAGTCAGCACCAGGTCCAGCGTGGTGCTCTGGTTGAGTGCAACTCCCAGATTGCCGCTAACGACCAGTGCCGTGCCCTGCACGGCCAGCTCCACCCGGTCGCTGTTATTACCCAGGGCGGCCGTTACCGTAATGGTGCGGTTGGCCGGATTGCCGGCGGTGCTGAGTACGGCCGTGGCCGTGCCGTCATCGTCGCTCAGTGCTTCGATATTCTTGAGTGTGCCGGAATCACTGCTGAAGCTCACCGTCTGGCCCGCAACCACCTTGTTGGCGCTGTCCTTCACCACGGCCGTCAGCAGTACCTCGGTCTGGCCGGCCGAGCCCAGTGCCGTGGCATCGGCATAGAGCTGCACCTGGTAAACCGGCGGAACGGGTTGTGGTGTCACCGGGCCGGCAGAATCCGGCGCGCCACCGCCACAGGCGGACAAAAGCGACAGCAACATCAGGCTGCAAAGTTGGAGCAGGTAGGCAGGATAGGTCAGGCGCACAGTGCTTCCTCGTCGTTATGTCGCAATCTGGGGCGATTCTAGAGTTTGTTATCCACTTAGGCCATTCGGCCCATGCATTCGTCACAACAAGCACATTAGCCACGCCGGCTGGACAACCACAGGCCAGCAGCTATGCCCGCAATCCCCACGGCGTGAAACCACTCGAAGCGCTCACCCAAAAAAGCAATGGCCAGCAGGGTGCCAAACACTGGCATCAGGTGGATAAAGCTACCGGCCTTGCCCGGCCCCACCTGCTGAACCCCATAGTTGTAGAACAAATACGCCAGCACCGAGGGAAACACCCCCACGTAGACAAAGGTGGCCAGGTTGCCAACCGTCATCGCCACCGTGCGGCCCTGCTGCCATTCCCAGACGTAGAGCGGGGCGATGCAGACCAGGCCCACCACGACCAGCAACAGCAGCAGGCCTAGGCGATCGAGGCGCGGATCCAGGCCGCGCAGCAGCAAGGTATAGACTGCCCAGTCCAGCGCAGCCAGCAGCAGGATCATATCCCCCTGGTTCAGTTCCAGCGCCAGCAGCCGGCCAAGCTGCCCATGGCTGAAGATCACCATCACGCCCACAAAACTGACCAGCACCCCCAGCACCTGCCGGCGACTGAAGGGCTCGCCCAGAAACAAGGCACCCAGCGGCAGGATCAGGATAGGGATGAAACTATTGGTCAGCACCGCATTGGTGGCGCTGGTGTACTGCAAGCCTGCATAGGCCAACGAATTGAAGCCGGCCACGCCGATGGCACCCAGCAGGACAATGCGGCGCCAGTTCTCGGCGTAGAGGGAGCGGTCGGCCCAAACACGCTGATAGGCAAATGGCAGCAGTATCAACAGGGCAATTAGCCAACGTCCAAAGCTGAGCGTCATGGGTGGGATGGCAGCGTGGGTCGCCCGCGCAACCACGAAATTGCCCGACCAGAACAGGCTGGTCAGCGTCAGCAACGCATAGGCCAGCCAGGGCGTGGTGGGCCGGGTTGGCGTCACAGCCTGGCCAGCGCCTTCACATGGGCCGCCACACTACGCCCCAGCGCCGAGAGGTCATAGCCCCCCTCCAGCACCGAGACGACCCGTCCTTCGGCGTACCGATCGGCCACCGCCATCAACTGTTCGGTCACCCAGGCGTAGTCCTGTTCCAGCAGGCCCAAGCTAGCCATCTCGTCCTCGCGATGGGCATCGAAGCCGGCCGAGATAAACAGCATCTGCGGCTGGAAGGCATGCAGGGCCGGCAACCATTGCTGCTCTACCGCCTGCCGCAGGTCTTCACCCTTGCTGCCGGCCTTGAGCGGCACATTGTGCATATTGGGGCCACTGGGCTGCTCGCCGCAGTAGGGATAGAACGGAGACTGGAAGATGGAGACCATCATGACGCGGGGATTGTCATGGAACAGCTCCTCCGTGCCATTGCCGTGATGTACGTCAAAATCGGCCACGGCGATGCGCTCCATGCCGCGCGAAAGCGCATGCGCCACGCCCACGCCCAAGTTGTTGAAGAAGCAAAAGCCCATGGCACGGCGAGACTCGGCATGGTGGCCCGGCGGCCTGACTGCACAGAAGGCATTGGCAGCCTCGCCTGCCAGCACCATCTCCGTCGCTTTCACCACGGCCCCGGCGGCGCGGAAGGCCGCCTGCAGGGTATGCGGGCTCATGGCGGTATCGGGATCAACATGGACTATGCCATGCTGGGGCGACACCTGCTCCAGCGCCTCGACATAGCGGGGCGGGTGCACCAGTGCCAGTTGCTCATGGGTCACCAGCGGCGCCGCCACATGCAGCAGATGGTCCCACAGTCCGGCGCTGATCAGCCTGTCCTGTATGGCCGCAAGCCGGTCTGGCGACTCGGGGTGGTGGCTGCCCATATTGTGCAGCACACACTCGGGGTGAGTGATATAGGCGGTGGGGGCATCCCCCGCCATCTTTCGGGCCAACCAACTGAGCAAGATATGTCTCCCGTGGACGCTAGGCGTCTCTCTGGGCAGGGATGGACGCAGACAGGCCGTCAGCCCGGCTATCGAACCCGTACCATACGTAACAGTTTACGGCTGGTGATGATATAAACCAATAAGCCATTTACGCGTCCAAGCCCGATTCCAGGGAAATCCATATCATGAATGCCGCCACCCCCAGCCGTATCTCGCTCGCTCCGCTGCATGCCGTACTGGCGCAGCTGGATGACTTCATCCTGGGCAAGCCACGCGAAACCCGCCTGGCCCTGGCCTGCCTGCTGGCGCGGGGCCATCTGCTGATAGAGGACGTGCCGGGCGTCGGCAAGACCACCCTCGCCCATGCCCTGGCTGCAACGCTGGGCCTTGCCTTCCAGCGTGTGCAGTTCACCAGCGACATGCTGCCGGCCGACCTGATCGGGGTCTCGATCTACGACCGCGACAGCCACGCCTTCCGCTTTCACGCCGGCCCGGTATTCAGCCAGGTGGTGTTGGCAGATGAGATCAACCGGGCCACGCCCAAGACCCAGTCGGCGCTGTTGGAGGCCATGGAGGAACGGCAGGTCACCCTGGACGGCGAAACCCGCGAGTTGCCCGACCCCTTCTTTGTCATCGCCACCCAGAACCCGTCCAGCCAGATAGGCACCTTCCCGCTGCCAGAATCCCAGCTTGATCGCTTCCTGATGCGCATCACCTTGGGCTATCCCGATGTGGCGGCCGAGCGCGCCATGCTGCTGGGCGAAGACCGGCGCGAGATGCTGCGCGACGCCAAGCCGGTGATCAGCCTGGCCGAGCTGGCCGACAGCCAGCACGCGGTACGCCGGGTACATGTAGCACCGGCCCTGGTCGACTATGTACAGGCCCTATGCCGTGCCACCCGCGAAGCGCCGGATTTCCACAATGGTCTGTCGCCCCGCGCAGCCCTGGGCCTCTTGGCCGCCGCCCGTGCCTGGGCTCTGTTGGCCGGCCGTGACATGGTGATACCCGAGGACGTACAGGCCGTATTTGCCGCTGTAGCCACCCACCGGCTGCTGGCACGGGCCAGCAACCGCCCGCAACCGGAGCTGGTGGCCAAGCTGCAAGCCGCTGTCGCCATCCCCTGAACCAAGCCATGCACCCAGCACCTCCCCCCCGCCGCACCTGGTTGGCTGGCCTGCTCGCCCCCTTGCAGCAGCGCTGGAACCGCTGGCTGCAACGGCGCCATCCACACGGCATCGTGGCGCAGCGGCTGACCCAGAACCGCGTTTACATCTTTCTCAGCCGTAGCGGCCTGGTGTTCTGCATCATGCTGGTGGCCATGCTGGGCGGTGCCATCAACTACGATCTGGCACTGGCCTACCTGCTGGTCTTCCTGCTGGCCTCGATGGCGCTGGCCTCGGTATTCCATACCTTCCGCAACCTGCTGGGCCTGAGCCTCATGCCCGGCAGGGCAGACCCCTGCTTTGCCGGCGAGGTGGCACGCTTTGAAGTGATATTGGAAAATGACAGCCGCCTACCCCGGCACAACCTTGGCCTGCGCTTCGAGGGCCTGGTCGAAGCCAGTGATGTCGCCCCCGGTGATACCGCGAGAGTCTGGCTGCCACTGTCGGCAAGCAAGCGCGGCTGGCTGGTGGCCCCTAGGCTACGGATAGAAACCCATTGGCCGCTGGGCGTATTCCAGGCCTGGTCCTATGCCTTCTTCAGCCAACGGGCCCTGGTCTACCCAAAACCGGAGAACGACCCGCCTCCCCTGCCCATGGCCGCCACCGGAGACGGTGAAGGCACCCTTACCCCGCGCGGCCAGGACGACTTTGCTGGTCTGCGGCCGTTCCAGCGCGGCGACTCGCCACGGCATGTGGCCTGGAAGGTTGCGGCGCGTGACGATGCGCTGATGGTCAAGGAATTCCACGGCCAGGCCGCAGAGGCCCTCTGGCTGGACTGGGACGCGGCATCCGGCCTGATCGACGCCGAGGCGCGCCTTTCCCGCCTTACCGCCTGGGTCCTGGCCGCCCATGCCGCCGGCCTGGCCTATGGCTTGCGCCTGCCGGGCGAAGTGCTGGCGGCAGACCAGGGCGAAGCCCATCGCGATGCCTGCCTGGCAGCACTGGCACTGCACGGCATACGGGAGGCCACATGAACCCGGACCGGCTGGACCGTACCCAGATACTGGCCTTGCTGGCGGTACTGACCGGCCTGCTGCTGCCGCACGCCGGCCGCCTGCCCAACTGGCTGCTGGGCGCCCTGGCCATTCTGTTCGGTTGGCGCATCTGGCTGATCCGCACCCAGGGGCGCATGCCGCCCAAATGGGTGCTGCTGCCCATCACCTTCGGCCTGATAGTCGGTGTCTTCATCGAATTCCGCACCCTGCTGGGCCGTACCGGCGGCATAGCCCTGTTCGCAGCCCTGATAGGCGCCAAGCTGCTGGAGACCCGTAGCCGCCGCGATGCCCTGCTCCTGGTCTACCTCGGCTACTTTCTGGTGGTGACCAACCTGCTGTTCGACCAGACCATGACCCTGGCCGCCTATCTGTGCGCCATGGTACTGATCATCACCACCCTGCTGATAGGCTGGCACACCCTGGGCGGCTGGACCGGCCAATGGCGGGTAGCCTTCAAACAGGCACGCTTTGCCGGCGTGCTGATGCTGCAGGCCCTGCCCGTCATGGCCCTGCTGTTCGTCTTCTTCCCGCGTATCGAAGGGCCGCTGTGGCGCTTGCCGCAGGATCGCGGCAGCATACGCTCAGGCCTGGCCGACAGCATGTCGCCCGGCAGCTTCTCGAATATGTCCAAGGACGACTCGGTCGCCTTCCGGGTGAGCTTCGAAGGCGAGCGCCCCGCCCAGGAATTGCTGTACTGGCGCGGCCCGGTATTCCTCGATTACGACGGCAGGACCTGGACCCAAAGCCCACCCAATGCCACCACCTCGCCCCGCATAGAAGGCGGCACCCAGCCGCCGCTACGCTATGCCATCACGCTGGAGCCCCACCAGCGCCCCTGGCTGCTGGCCCTGGACATGCCTGCCATGGTGCCGGACGAAGGCCGCATGTCCGACCAACTGCAACTGGTCGGCCGCCGCCAGGTCAGCAAGCGCCTGCGGCTGGAACTGTCGGCTTACCTGCAATACCGAGCCGGCGTGGACGAAGACGAGGCCATGCTGGCCCGTGCCCTGGTACTGCCCGAAGAAGGCAACCCCAGGGCGCGCCAGCAGGCTGCAGCCTGGCGCACTCTGCCGCCACAGGCACGGGTCGACGCCGTGTTGCAGCTGTTTACCGGCCAGGGCCTGCAATACACCCTGGCCCCGCCGCTATATGGCAGCAATGCGGTTGACGACTTTGTCTACGGCGGCAAGCAGGGCTTTTGCGAACACTTTGCTGGGGCCTTCGTCTTCATGATGCGGGCCGCTGGCGTCCCGGCCCGGGTGGTGGGCGGTTATCAGGGCGGCGAGGAAAACGGCGACTACCTGATCGTCCGCCAGGCCGATGCCCACGCCTGGGCAGAGGTCTGGCTCGAAGGCCAGGGCTGGCAGCGGGTAGACCCCACCTTTGCCGTGGCCCCCTCGCGTATCGAAGAAGGCCTGGCATCGGCCGTGAACGACTCCGACCTGCCCTATCTGCTGCGGCTGGACAACAATCTGGTCAAGCGGGCACAACTGGCGCTGGACAGCATGGTCAACGGCTGGAACCAGTGGGTCATAGGCTATACCCCGGAACGCCAGCGGCAGGTCCTGAAACGGCTGGGTATCACCGACCTGCTTTCGGGCAAGTTCGTGGCCGTTTTCCTGGGCAGCATCGGCCTTTGCATCGCCCTGATCGCCGGCTGGCTACTCTGGCGCATGCGCCCGCCCAAGCCCGATGCCGCACGCCAGCTGTGGGACAGCTTCTGCCGCAGGCTAGCCGCCTACGACCTGGTACCCGCCAGGGCCGAAGGCCCCCGCGACTTCGCCCACCGCGCCATGGCCCGGCTGCCACACCGCAAAACCGAGATACAGGCCATCCTCGACGGTTATCTGGCTGCGCGCTACGGCAGTGGTGGCGGGCTGGAGCAACTGAAACAGCGGGTGGTGGGGTTTGGCCGGTAGCAGTAAATCCACCTGCCTTCATTCATCGATACCGGTGTACCAAGAGAGGCACGCGGCAGTCCCGGTCATCAAAGCATCCAGGCAGGCTCCGGCTTGCACCGCACCGATACAGCAGCATGGCTACTGCTGTTCGCCCCCAAAAAAAACGGCACGGTTAACCCGTGCCGCTTTATCCATTGGCGTGCAGTCACCACACTCCCATATAAGCCAACATACCTTCCGCCGCCTGCCGGCCTTCGAACACCGCGCGCACCACCAGGTCAGCGCCCCGTACCTGGTCGCCGCCGGCAAACACCTTGGGATTGCTGGTCTGGTGCTTGAAGGTCTGCTTCTCGCGGGCCAGGGTGCGGCCGCGCTCGTCGGTCCGGATGCCATTCCCCTCAAACCAGGGCTCGGGTTGGACCTGGAAGCCGAAGGCGACGATGACATGGTCGCACTCTATGATTTCCTCCGAGCCTGCCACGATGACAGGCGCACGACGGCCCTTGGCGTCGGGCTCGCCCAGCTGGGTGGTGACCAGCTTTACACCCAGCTTGCCATTCAAGCGCACGATCTCGACAGGCTGGCGGTTCCACAGGAACTCCACCCCTTCTTCCTTGGCATTGGCCACTTCACGCTTGGAGCCGGGCATATTGGCTTCGTCGCGGCGATAGGCGCAGATCACCTTGGCAGCGCCCTGGCGTATGCTGGTGCGGTTGCAGTCCATGGCGGTATCGCCGCCACCCAGCACCACCACCCGCTTGCCCTCCATACTCAGATGGCTTTCGCCCTCCGGCAGGGTGGCCATGCGATGGCGGATGTTGTTGACCAGAAAAGGCAGCGCCTCGATCACGCCCGGCAGTTGCTCGCCGGGGAAGCCGCCCTTCATGTACTGGTAGGCACCCATGCCCATGAAGACGGCATCGTAGTCAGCCAGCAGGCTCTCGAATGCGATATCGGTGCCGATCTCGGTATTGAGGCGGAACTCCACCCCCATGTCCTCCAATATGGTGCGGCGCCGGCGGACGATATCCTTCTCCAGCTTGAACTCCGGAATACCAAAGGTCAGCAGGCCGCCGATTTCCTCGTAGCGATCGAACACCACTGGTGCCACACCATTGCGCACCAGCATATCGGCCGCTGCCAGGCCCGCCGGGCCGGCACCGATGATGGCGACGCGCTTGTCGGTCTTGATCACCTGCGACATATCCGGCCGCCAGCCCTGCTTGTAGGCCTCGTCGGTGATGTACTTCTCGACCGAGCCTATGGTGACGGCACCGAAGCCGCCCTGGTTCAGGGTGCAAGCCCCCTCACACAAACGGTCCTGCGGGCAGACGCGGCCGCAGATCTCGGGCAGGGAGTTGGTCTTGTGGCTCAGCTCGGCGGCCTCGAACAAGCGCCCTTCCTCCACCAGCTTGAGCCAGTTGGGGATGTAGTTGTGCACCGGGCACTCCCACTCGCAGTAGGGATTGCCACAGCTCAGGCAGCGGCCGGCCTGTTCGGCGGCGTCGCTTTTCTGCAGCGGCGCGTAGATCTCGATGAACTTGCTGCGGCGGAACGCCGCCTCGAACTTCTGGCCAGGATCGCGCGGCAGGTTCAAAAACTTGAATACGTCACCCATGTGATGCCTCGTGAGGTGGGATGGGCAAGGCTGGCGGGGTCGGCCCGCAGGCGCTTGCGCATCGTTTGATCTTCACAGAGCGTGGTAGGCATGCGGTGTCTCATCCCGCCATACCGGCCCCGCCCCTCACACTTAGTCTTTCAGCAGGCTATCGAGCCTGGCCGCCTTGGGCTTGACCAGCCAGAAGTAATCGACGTAGTCGTCGAAGTCTTCCAGGATCTGCGCACCAATTACCGAGCCGGTCAGGGCAACGTGCTGTTCGATCTTCTCCTTGAGGAAGGCACGGTACTGGCCCATGGCTTCGCCGTTGATCAGATGGATATCGATCAGCTCATTGTTGTAGCGATAGGCAAATTTCTCGTCGCGGTCGTAGACGAAGGCAAAGCCACCCGTCATGCCGGCACCAAAATTCAGCCCGGTCTGGCCCAGGGCAATGACACAGCCGCCCGTCATGTATTCGCAGCCATGGTCGCCCAGGCCCTCCACCACCGCCAGCGCGCCGGAATTGCGCACGGCAAAGCGCTCGCCGGCCAGGCCAGAGGCAAACAGCTCGCCGCCGGTTGCGCCATACAGGCAGGTATTGCCGATGATGGTGCCTTCGTGCGGCTGATACATCACACCTGCCGGTGGGTAGATCACCAGGCGGCCGCCATTCATCCCCTTGCCCACATAGTCGTTGGCATCGCCTTCCAGCGTCAGGTGCAGGCCCTTGGCATTCCATACGCCAAAGCTCTGGCCGGCCGAGCCCTTAAGCTGGATATCCAGGCAGCCTGCAGGCAAACCCTCGGCGCCATGCTGGCGGGCAATCTCGCCACTGAGGCGGGCACCGATGGAGCGGTTGATATTGCGTACCGCGTACTCCAGCTGGACCGGTGTCTTGCTGCTGATGGCCGCCAGGGCGTCCTTGACCATTTTCTCGGCCAGCTCGCCCTTGTCGAAGCTGGGGTTGCCCTCGCTAATGCAATAGCGCGGCTCATCCTCGGGTATGCCACCCTGGCTCAACAGCACATCCAGCCGCAGCTGGCCCTGGCGGGTGCTTTCGCCTTCCAGCAACTCCAGCAGCTCAGTACGGCCTATCAGTTCGGCCATGGACCGCACGCCCAGCTTGGCCATCCACTCGCGGGTCTCGCGGGCGATAAAGGTGAAGTAGTTCACCACCATGTCGGGCAGGCCGATGAAATACTTGGAGCGCAGCTTGATCTCCTGCGTGGCCACCCCGGTCGCGCAGTTGTTGAGATGGCAGATACGCAGGAACTTGCAGCCTAGCGCCACCATGGGGCCGGTACCGAAGCCAAAGCTCTCGGCTCCCATGATGGCGGCCTTGATCACATCCAGGCCGGTCTTGAGGCCACCGTCGGTCTGCACCCGCACCCGGCCACGCAGGCCGTTGGCGCGCAGTACCTGCTGGGCTTCGGTCAAACCCAGCTCCCAGGGCGAACCAGCATACTTCACCGAGCTCAGCGGCGAGGCGCCGGTACCACCGTCGTAGCCCGAGATGGTAATCAGGTCAGCGTAGGCCTTGGCCACACCAGCCGCCACGGTGCCGACACCAGGCTCCGCCACCAGCTTCACTGAGACCAGCGCACTGGGGTTGACCTGCTTGAGGTCAAAAATCAGCTGGGCCAGATCCTCGATGGAATAGATATCGTGGTGCGGCGGCGGCGAGATCAGGCTGATGCCTTCCTTGGCGTGGCGCAGGCGGGCAATCAGGCCGCTGACCTTGTCGCCCGGCAGCTGGCCACCCTCGCCGGGCTTGGCGCCCTGTGCCACCTTGATCTGCAGCACTTCGGCATTCACCAGGTAATGCGGGGTCACGCCAAAGCGGCCAGACGCCACCTGCTTGATCTTGGACATCTTGGCTGTGCCATAGCGCGCCGGGTCTTCGCCACCCTCGCCGCTATTGGAACGCCCGCCCAGGCGGTTCATGCCCTCGGCCAAGGCCTCGTGCGCCTCGGGCGACAGGGCACCCAGCGACATGCCGGCCGAGTCGAAACGCTTGAGTATGGCCTCCAGCGGTTCGACCTCATCCAAGGGAATGGGGGTGGCGCCTGCCAGCTTCAACTGCATCAGGTCGCGCAGCATGGCTACCGGCCGGGTGTTCACCAGCTCGGCATAGCGCAGGTACTCGGCATAGTCGCCGTTCTGCACGGCCTTCTGCAGCTGCATCACCACATCGGGGTTGTAGGCGTGATATTCCTCGCCGAACACATACTTGAGCAGCCCCCCTTGCGAAATCGGCCGCATGGGGTTGAACGCCAGCTTGTGCAAGGCCTTCATGTCGGCCTCGAAATCGGCAAACCCCGCCCCACCGACACGGCTGACGGTAAAGGGCATGCAGCGCTCGACGATCTCGTCGGCGATGCCCACGGCCTCGAATAGCTGTGCGCCGCGATAGGACGCCACGGTGGAGATGCCCATCTTGGACAGCACCTTGAGCAGGCCCTTGTTGATGCCCTTGCGGTACTTGCTCATGGCCTCGGACTGGCGGTCGGTCACCTGGCCGCCAGCGATCAGGTCGGCGATCACCTCATAAGCCAGGTAGGGATGCACTGCCGTCGCGCCATAGCCAATCAGGCAGGCAAAGTGATGCGGGTCGCGCGCCGTGGCGGTGTCCACCAGCAGGTTGGTCTTGCAGCGCAGGCCCGCATTGACCAGGGCGGTATGCACCGCGCCGGTGGCAAACAGCGCATGGATGGCCAGACGGTCGCGGCTGAGGTTGCGGTCGCTCAGCACGGCGATGGCAATGCCGTTACGCGAGGCTGCCACCACCGCCTCGGCCAGGGCAGCCAGGGCATCCGCCAGATTGGTGCTGGCCGGGTCGTAGCTCAGGTCAAAGCTCTGCGAACGGAACTGCTCATCGGTCTGTCCGGTCAGCAGCTTGAACTTCTCGAAGCTGAGCACCGGGCTGCTTACTTCGATCCGCTTGGCGTGGTCGGCCGTCTCTTCAAAGATATTCTTCTCGGAGCCGAACACCGTGTTCAGCGACATCACCACCGCTTCGCGTATGGGGTCGATGGGCGGGTTGGTCACCTGGGCAAACTGCTGGCGCAGGAAATCATAGGGCGAACGCACCCGTTGCGACAGCACGGCCATGGGGGTGTCGTCACCCATGGAGCCGACAGCCTCCTGGCCATCCTCGGCCAGCACCCGTATCACGGCGTCGCGCTCCTCGAACGACACCTGGAACTGCTTCTGGAACACATTGAGCTGCTCGCGCGACAGCTCAGGCCGGCCGCTGTCCTCGTCCATGCTCAGCTCCAGCCGGTTGGCGTACTGCTTGATCCAGCGCCGGTAGGGGTGGGCAGACTTCAGTTTCTGGTCGATCTCATGCGGCAACAGCAACTGGCCCGACTGCAAGTCCACGGCAATGATCTGGCCGGGCCGCACACGGCCCTTCTTCACCACATCCTCGGGCTTGTAGTTCCACACCCCGATCTCGGACGAGATGGTGAAATGGCGGTCGCGGGTCAGCACATAACGGGCCGGGCGCAGGCCATTGCGGTCCAGCATGCAGCCAGCGTAGCGGCCGTTGGTCAGCACGATGCCGGCAGGACCGTCCCACGGCTCCATATGCATGGAGTTGTATTCGTAGAAGGCCCGCAGCTCCTTGTCGGTGCTGTCCACGTTCTGCCAGGCCGGCGGTACCAAGAGGCGCAGCGCGCGGAAGAAATCGATGCCGCCCATCAGCAGGCCTTCGAGCATATTGTCCAGGCTCATGGAGTCCGAGCCATCGGTCTGCACGATGGGGCGGATGGCATCCATATCCGGAATCAGCGGCGAAGCCATGATGGCCTCGCGGGCGCGGGCCCAGGAGCGGTTGCCCGAGATGGTGTTGATCTCGCCGTTATGGGCCACATAGCGGAAAGGCTGTGCCAGCTTCCACTGAGGCCAGGTATTGGTGCTGAAACGCTGGTGGAACACCGCCAGCGAGGCGGTGAAGCGTTCGTCCTGCAGGTCGGGGAAGAACACCGGCAGGTTTTCGGGCGTCACCAGGCCCTTGTACGAAATGGTGTGGGCCGACAGCGTGGGTATATAGAAGCTGCTATCGCCGCCATTGGCCTTCTCGGCCAGACGACGGCCGATATAGAGGCGGCGCTCGAAGCTGGCAGCATCCATATGCGGCGGGCAGTTGACGAAGACCTGGGCAATGGCCGGCAGGGTCTTGAGCGCATAGGCGCCACAGGCACGGGTATCGGTCGGCACGGTACGGAAGCCGGCCACTTCCAGGCCCTGCTCTTCAAGCTGCGCCTTCAGGGTGGCCAGCGACTGCTTGCCCAGTTCCAGATCGGCACTATGGAATACCAGGCCGGCGGCGTAATGGCTACGCAGCTCCAGGCCCTTCTCCTTGGCCACGGTACGCAGGAAGCTGTCGGGCTTGCGGAACAGCAGGCCACAGCCATCACCCGATTTGCCATCCGCCGCGACTGCGCCACGATGAGTGAGGTTGGCCAGCGAGGAAATCGCGGTCGAAACCAGCCAGTGCGATGGTTTGTCGTCCATGTTGGCGATCAAGCCAAAGCCGCAGGAATCCTGCTCGAAGCTGGGTCGGTAAAGCGTGCCGTCAAGGCGGCGCTGTCTGTCATCCATGTCGTATTACCCGTACGCGAGCGGGGCGGCATTCGTTCATGCGAGCCGCTTGTGGCGGCAACATGCTGACGCGGCCCCTTTTTTTGGGGAGTGGCGCTTGGTTCCGGCCGGCGTGGAAACACGCTGGTGTGGCGTTGCGGCCGGCCCGGCGAGGGTCACTCTGCCGGGCGGCGGGTGCCGCGCGGGTGTCGCGGCATGGGGAGGCAACTGCGGAGAGGATGGCGGAAACAGCCGTCCAAGCGCTTCGAAAACAAAGCCTGCCGAACCAAGTGAGGTTCTGACAGGCTTGAACGATTCTAGCGGAGCGAGGGCGGCCGGCGCAATGGTTTTGTGCGCCGCACGAATTGTTTTTAATCAACAACTTACGTCAATATAACTGTCAAATATTTTCAACACATCGACAGATTATTACGAAAGCGCGACATCGGCCCTCATGTAGTGCTCTGGCCACGACAACATGGACACAATCCGGGATTACGGCAATGTATGGACAAGTTGCCCAGGACATTACGCCAACGCCAGTGCCAGACCCAAGGGCACGAACAGCAGGCTGGCCACATTGCCCAACAGCACGATGGAGGCGACCTTGTCCGGCTCCTGCTGGTAGCGCTCGGCAATCATGAAATTCATGACGGCTGGTGGCAGTGCCGCGTACACATAGAGCTGGCTCACCGCCATGCCCTGCAAGGGCAGCAGTTGCGCCGCCAGCCAGGCCACGGCCAGGCCGGCCAAGGGCCCCAGCGCAGCCCCGACTATGCCTACCCGCCAACCGGCCAGGCTGATATCGAGCATGCGTGCACCCAGGGCAAACAGCATCAGTGGAATGGCCGCCTCACCCAGCAGCTTGATGGGCAGCGACAGCCACTCCGGCAGGTGCATGCCCGCCAGGTTGCAGGCTATGCCCGCCAGCGAGGCCAGTATCATGGGGCTGCGCAACATGGCCCCCAGCGAGGCGCCCGGGTTGACCATGCGGGTGCCCACCGTGAAGTGCAGCATATTGGTCATGACAAACAGGGCCACCGCCGGTGGCAAGGCAGCCGGGCCAAATGCCAGCACAGCCAGCGGCAGGCCCATATTGGCGGTATTGCCGAACATCATGGGCGGCACAAAGGTACGCACATCCCAACGCCGCCAGCGTGCCACCAGCCAGGCCAGCCCCCCCGAGCCAAACACCACCAGCGCGCCCCCCAGCAGCAACCAGCGGTTGGCCAGCAGGTCAAAATCGCGCGAGGTCAACCCCGAGAACACCAGCAAGGGCGCCAGCAACTCGATGGTGAGGGTATTCATGGCCGCCAGATCAGGCTTGTGGCGGCGGGCATAGAGGTAACCCACCAGCACGATCAGCAGTACCGGGGTGATGATGGCAAGAATGCGAAGCAGCATGCTCCTAGCTCGGCAAAACCGTTTGTAGCCAGTCACGCCCTGTCAGGAAGTCGCTCAGCAGCGACGCCTCCGCGCTACCTGCCTCGGGGTGGTAGTCGTAGCGCCAGTTCACCACCGGCGGCAGCGACATCAGGATGGACTCGGTACGCCCCCCCGATTGCAAGCCAAACAGCGTACCCCTGTCCCAGACCAGGTTGAATTCGACATAGCGGCCTCGACGGTAGGCCTGCCAGTCACGCTCGCGCGGGCCGTAGGCCATCTGCCGGCGGCGTTCGACGATAGGCAGGTAGGCCGCCAGGAAGGCGTCGCCCACGGCGCGCGTCATGGCAAAGCTGCCCGCTTCGCCCAGTTCGGCAAAGTCGTCATAGAACACACCGCCTATGCCCCGTGGCTCGTTGCGGTGCTTGAGAAAGAAATACTCATCGCACCATTGCTTGAAGCGCGGGTATTTGTCGTCGCCTGAAGCCTGCAGAGCGTCGCGGCAGGTGGCATGGAAATGCATGGCATCTTCCTCGAAGCCGTAATAGGGCGTCAGGTCCATGCCGCCCCCAAACCAGAACACATCGGGCTCACCGGCCTGGTAGGCCCGGAACATCCGCACATTCATGTGCACGGTAGGGATATAGGGATTGCGCGGATGGAACACCAGCGACACGCCCATGGCCTCCCAGGCGCGCCCTGCCAGTTCAGGCCGGTGTGCGCTGGCAGATGGCGGCAGCTGGTCGCCCATCACATGGCTGAATCCCACCCCACCGCGCTCCAGCAGCTCGCCCCCTTCCAGCAGGCGGCTGATGCCACCGCCGCCGGCCGGCCGGGTCCACTCATCGCGCAGGAAGGCCTGCCCGTCGGCCGCCTCCATGGCACTCACGATGCGTTGTTGCAGATCGAGAAAATAGTCTTTGATGGGGCTGGTATTCATGGTGTCTGTTCTATATCCGGCCGCATAGGGCCACTTCTATCAATAAGCGCCGCCAGCCAACCCCGCCGCAGCCGGTGTGCAAGCTTGCCGTATGACCTGCTGCTGCGCGTCTGGCATGTGCTGCCGGGCTGGGCTATAGCACCAGTTGCGCAGCGCCTGCTCGGCCGACAGTGCTATATCCCGCCGCCCGGGTGCTGCAGCAGCACATCAGGGGTACGTTCCTCGTTGCCCGCGCCGTCCGTCGCATCGATCTGCACAAAGCCCTGGCCCTGGTAGAACCGTCGCGCTCTCAGATTGGCCGCAAAGCACCAAAGCTGGCGCGGTTGGCCATCGGCCAGCGCCTGGCCCAGCAACTGCGCACCCAAACCCTGCCCCTGCGCTACGGGCGCCAAATACAGGTGGTGTACCCAATGCGCATCGAAGCTGACAAAGCCTGCCAGGCAGCCCGCCGCGTCGTGCGCCAGCCAAACATGCTGCTCCGCCGGCAGCCCCGCCAGATAGGCCTGGGTCTCCGCCTCGCCATGCAGCTCCGGTAGCCAGGGCATGGCCTGCCGGCGGCTGGCCAGGAACACGGCGGTCAACGCCGCCACACAAGCGCTATCGGCTGTCGCCAGGCGGCTCAGCACAAAGGCGGATTCAGCCAAGCGTTACCTCCAGGTTGTCTATCAGCCTGGGCTTGCCCAGCCGTGCAGCGCCCAGCACCACCATCTCGCGGTCACCAGGGCGGGCATGCTCCAGCCTTTGCTGGTCACGTATTTCCACGTAATCCACGCGCCAGCCGTGGTTCTCCAGGTCTGCCCGCGCCGCTTCGGTCAACTTCACAAAATCTGTGGCACCCGCCTCCAGCGCAGTCTTGATGGCCATCAGATTGCGATAGAGCCTGGGCGCCTCAGCCCGCTCCTCGGCGGTGAGATAGCCATTGCGCGAGGACAGCGCCAGGCCATCGCCGGCGCGGCCGGTGTCCACCGGCACAATCTCGATGGGCATATCGAGGTCGGCCACCATGCCCTCAATCACCTTGAGCTGCTGATAGTCCTTCTTGCCGAACATGGCGGCATCAGGCTGGACGATATTGAACAGCTTGGTCACAACGGTGGCGACGCCACGGAAATGACCAGGGCGGAACTGGCCGCACAGCTCATTCTGTATGGCTGGCGGTTCCACCTTGTATTGCTGCTCGGTGCGCGGGTAGAGCTGATCCACCGTGGGGTGGAACAATGCATCCACGCCGGCAGCGACCAGCTTGTCGCAATCTGCCTCGAAGGTCCGCGGATAGGTGTTGAAGTCTTCGCCCTGCCCAAACTGCAGCGGATTCACGAAGATGGATACCACCACCTTGCCACCCCGCGCCTTGGCGGCCTGGCAAAGGGAGATATGGCCCTCGTGCAGGTTGCCCATGGTGGGCACGAAAGCAACCTGGCCGGCAGTTTTGCGCCAGGCCCTGAATTCAGCAACGGTAGTGAATATCTGCATGATATCGGTGGACTGTAGAAAGTGCGTTAAGGGCAGGCCAGGCAAACCCCGTTCGCCAGGCCCTCGCCAGTGCATGCCAGGCAAGTTGGTTGGGAAGTTCCAGGCATGGCTGACAGCCAGGCTTGCCAGCCTATGGAACTATCAGAACGTGTGTTCAGGCGCAGGGAAGGTCTTGCCCTTGACCTCGCGCACATAGGCTTCGATGGCGCCATGGATGCTGGTGACGCCCTGCATGAAGTTCTTCACGAAGCGGGCCTTCTTGCCGGGATAGACGCCCAGCATGTCATAGACCACCAGCACCTGGCCATCGACGTCGACACCGGCGCCTATGCCTATGGTCGGCACATGCAGGCTCTCGGTGATTTCGCGGGCCAAGGTCGCCGGCACCATCTCCATCAGCACCATGGCGGCACCAGCCGCTTCCAGCGCCTTGGCATCGCGTCTCAGTTGCTCGGCGCCCGCATCGGTCTTGCCTTGCACCTTGAAGCCGCCAAACATATGTACCGATTGGGGGGTGAGGCCGATATGGGCGCATACCGGAATACCTCGCTGCACCAGAAATTGCACCGTCTCCGCCATGTACTCGCCGCCTTCCAGCTTGACCATCTCGGCGCCGGCCGCCATCAGCCGGGCCGATGCCTCAAAGGCTTGCTGCGGGCTGGCCTGGTAGGCGCCAAACGGCAGATCAGCCAGCACCAGCGACTGCTTGGCATTCTTGGCCACACAACGGGTGTGGTAGACCATCTGCTCCAGGCTGACCGGCAGGGTCGAGCTTTCGCCCTGTATCACCATGCCCAGCGAATCGCCGACCAGCAGCACTTCCACTGCGGCATCGGCCATCATGCTGGCGAAGCTGGCGTCGTAGCAGGTCAGCATGGTGATCTTCTGCCCTTCCTGCTTGAGCTTCTGTAGCGTGGATACGGTGATCTTCATAGGCTTACGTCCTTGGGCTGCTCGCCCCACCTGGGTAAGGCAGGGCGCAATAAATTAGGTTTGCAGCGGCGCAACATACGGGCCTGCTCCGCCACCCCCGCCGCTTCGCGCATGGCATTAGATACCATGTTGAAAACAGGGGCTTAGGGCAACACCCTGCAGCCCCTTTCGGGCTGCTGCCATGCACCACCAAGTTGCAATCAAGCGCTTGCTTGCCTAGTGTCGGCTGTCAACGCCATCTTGTCCAGCCTGCCGATTCAAGCATTTAAGTCGCTTCAATGGCCTGCCGCCAGGCGCGCACGCTTTCGATGCGGCGCAACAATAGCCCAAACCCAAGGCATCACTCAACCTCGGCCCATCATGGCCGGCAGCCCGCTAGGCCTTGTTGAAGTATTCGCGTGCGCTACGCATGCCGGCAATACGGTCCAGCAGTAGCTGAAAATCGTCGCTATTGCCGGCCAGGTTGAGATTCTCGGTATTGACGCTCAGCACCGGCGCCTCGGTATAGTCATAGAAGAAGCGACTGTAACGCTCGGTCAACCGCCGCAGATAGCCATCGGGTATCTTGGCCTCATAGTCACGCGAGCGGCTCTGTACACGGCTGATCAGGGTATCGACGTCGGCTTGCAGGTAGATCACCAGATCGGGCGTCGCCGCCCTCACCCGCAGGTGGCGGTAGATGTCGGCATACAGCCGGAATTCATCGTCGCTCAGTATTAGCTCGGCGAACAGCGGATCCTTGTCGAACAGGAAATCCGCCACAGTCTGGCCGCCGAACAGGTCTATCTGGGTCAGGCTCTCCACCTGCTCCACCCGCTGGAACAGGAACGACAGCTGGGTGGGCAGCGCATAGCGCTGCATGTCCTGGTAGAACTTGGGCAGGAAGGGAATGGCATCCGGATCCTCCAGCAGGAGATTGGATTCAAGGCGCTCGGCCAGCTTGCGGGCCAAGGTCGTTTTGCCTACGCCTATGGGGCCTTCCACGACGATATAACGGTAACGCTCCAAACCCATGCCCAGCTCTCCTGGTATCACTTGGCTGCAAGTACCCGCGCACCGCCCACTGTAGGCGCCAATCTGCGGGTATACCCCGTTTCCTCATGGTGTCGATAGAAAGGCCACCAGCACAGTGCCCCTATCGTCGCCAGCAACATATCCTTGTGAGCATCCCACATATCACCCTGCTGCCCGTTGTAGGACTCGGCATCCTGCGGTGACAGCGTAATGGCAATCAGCCACTCAAACCATTCATAGGCCACACTGCTGGCCACCACCAGCAACACCGCCAGTTGCGCGGCCGGCCGCCAGGCGATGGCATGGCGCCGAGCCAGCCACTCCACCAGGGCAGGTGTCAGGCAAACGCCGTACAGCAGGTGGATCAGACGATCGGTATGGTTGCGCGTCACGCCCCAAGCCTGTCCTGGCGACCAGCCGAACATGGCGTCCATCCAGCGGTCGTACGGCACATTCGAATAGAGCCAGCGCGCCGCCAGGCAGTGCGCTGCAATAAACAGGCACACCAGGGCATAAGCCCGGACCGTCATTGCCGCACGCCTATCATGCCAGTACAACAGTATCAGCCCGACCACCGTAAGGCTGCTGTGCAAGGCCTGCTCGCGTGGCCAAAGGGGGTATAGCCAGCTGAGCCCGAATACCAGTAGCGTCATGCCCATCAGGCTGCGCTTGCCACTCATGCCAGCCTCTCCAGATCGCAGGTATCCAGCTTCGCCAACAGGGCAGCGCCATCCCCCAGTCCGGGTATCTGTATGGTCGGTGCTATCTCCAGCAGGGGCAGCATGACAAAACCCCGCGCCGCCATACGCGGATGCGGCAGGGTCAGCCTGTCGTCGTGACACACCGTGTCGCCATACAGCAGCAGGTCCATGTCCAGCGTACGCGGTGCGTTACGGAAGCTGCGCTGGCGACCGAAATGCTGCTCAATGGCCAGCAGGCCATCCAGCACCGCATGCGGCGCCAGCTCGGTCTCGATGGCGGCCACCGCGTTGGTGAAGTCCGGTTGATCAAGATAGCCCACAGGGGCGCTGCGGTAGAGCGAGGATCGCAGCAGCAGCCGGGTGCCGGGCAGGCTGCCCAAGCGCTGCATGGCCTCATCCAGCGTGGCGGCCGCGTCGCCCAAGTTGGCGCCCAGGCCGATATAGGCAAGGGTACTCACTGGGCGCTATCCGCCGCGGCCTCACCCTTGCCACCACTGCGCCGACGCCGGCGCTTCTTGTTGGCACCCTCGCCCGCTTGCGGACGCACCAGCATGGCCTCGCGCGCCTGGCTATCGGCTTGCTGGAAGGTCGTCCACCAATCGGCCAGCTCCTTGTCCACCTCACCCACCGAGGCGCGCAAGCACAGGAAATCATAGCCGGCACGGAAGCGCGGGTTCTCCAGCAGACGGAAAGGCTTGATCCCGCTACGCTGCTCGAAGCGCGGCTGCAGGGTCCAGATTTCCTTCATGGCAGTGCCATAGCGGCGTGGAATGGCCAGTTTTTCTTCCTGCACAGCCTCGACTTCATCGATGGCCGAGAACAGGGCCAGCATGGCCTTTTCGCCGGCCTGCTTGCGCTTGTCCCAGTTATCCAGCACTTCCAGCCACAGCAAGGCGGCAAACACATAGCCTGCCGAGACCGGCTTGTCCTCGCGTATGCGGCGGTCGGTATTCTCCAGCGCATTGCGCAGGAAAGCTTCGCCCTGGGGGGCCTTCATCATCTTGTCCAGCAGCGGGAAGAAGCCATGATGCAGCCCTTCGTCACGCAGCTGCATCAGGCAGGCCCAGCTCTGGCCGCTGAACAGCAGCTTGAGCATCTCGTCGAACAGCCGTGAGGATGGCACATTCTCCAGCAGCGAGGCCAGCTCGCGTATGGGCTTGCGGGTATCGGCATCGATGCTGAGCCCCAGCTTGGCAGCCAGGCGCACCGCACGCAGCATGCGCACCGGGTCTTCCCGGTAGCGCACGGCCGGCGTGCCTATCATGGTCATGCGCTTTTTCTCGATATCGGCCACGCCGCCGTGGTAATCGATGATCTCTTCCCGGTTCGGGTCGTAGAACAGCGCATTCACGGTAAAGTCACGGCGCTTGGCATCATCCTCCTGGCTACCCCAGGTATTGTCGCGAATGATGCGGCCGGCTTCGTCGGTCAACGATTCGCCACTGCCCCGGAAAGTGGACACTTCCACCACTTCGTCGCCGAACAGTACATGTACCAGCCGGAACCGGCGGCCGATGATGCGTGAGCGGCGGAACACCTTGTGGACTTCTTCTGGCGTGGCATTGGTGGCCACATCGAAATCCTTGGGATCCTTGCCCAGCAAGAGATCGCGCACGGCACCGCCCACAATGAAGGCCTCGTAGCCAGCTGCCTGCAGCTGATCCGTGGTCTTGAGGGCAAAGGAAGGCAAGCGGTTACGGCGTATGCCGTGGCGCTTGAGGGGGATTACCACGCGGCCGCCGCCATGACGCTTCTTAAGCTTGAGTACGCGACCGATCAGTTTGCGAATCATTGTGTTATTCGAGGGTTAGCGCTTCGGGAAGCCCGATTATACGGCCAAGCGTGCTCTCGCCTGTGAAGAACTATTTTGTCCCCTGGACACCTTGCCAAGGAGTGTTTGATGCCCGCAATACGCTATCGCCTGCTGAACGTGTTTGCCGAGACCCCATTCGGCGGTAATCCCCTGGCGGTGATCGAGGATGGCAGTGGCCTGTCCGATGCTGAAATGCAACTGGTTGCGCGCCAGTTCAACCTGTCAGAAACCACTTTTATCCTGCCCTCCACCCAGGCCACTGCCCGGGTGCGTATCTTTACCCCAGGGTATGAGATGCCCTTCGCTGGCCACCCTACCCTGGGTAGCGCCCAGGTGGTCAGAGCCTTGCTGGGCACAGGCGACGCCATCACGCTGGAGATGCAGGCCGGCCTCATCCCGGTCCTGGCAGACGGTGATCGCTGGACCTTGCAAGCCATGCCACCGGTCAACCGCCCGCTGGAGGCCAGCTCCACGCAGCTGGCCGCCATGCTGGGCCTGCCGGCATCAGCCATCGCCGGCCCTGGCCTGTGGGTGAGCTGTGGCAACGAACAGCCCATATTGCAGCTCAACTCGGTGGCGGCAGTACAGGCCTGCCGGCCCGACAGCGAACTGATACGCCGCTACTGCACCAATGCCGACGGCAAAGCCAAGGTCTATGTGTTTGCCCGCACCGACGAGGGTTTCGAATCACGCTTTTTCTGGACGCCCGATACCGGCATCAGCGAAGACCCAGGCACCGGCTCTGCCGCCGCCAACCTGGGCGGCTGGTGGCTGGCTACCCAGGGTGGTGCAGCGCTGAACGCCACCATACGCCAGGGCACTGCCATGGGCCGCCCCAATGTGCTGCGCCTGCAGATCGCCGACCAGCGCATCTACGTGGGAGGACGGGTGGTGGAGCTAGGGCGCGGCGAGCTGCACTGGTAGCGCATCAACGCGCAGGCGGCGCATCGCGACGGAATACCAGCCGGTCTTCCTGGCTGAGTGCCGCCTCGTAGCGATAGCCTTCCACATCAAAATCACGCAGCCCGTCCACCGTGCTGATGCGGCGCGTCAGGGCATAGCGCGCCATCAGGCCGCGGGCCCGCTTGGCGTAGAAACTGATGATCTTGTACTGCTCGCCCTTGCGGTCCTCGAACACGCACTCCACCAGCCTGGCCTTCAGGTGGCGGGGCCGGACAGACTTGAAGTACTCGTCGCTGGCCAGATTGACCAGCACGGCTGGCTTGTCGTGGGCCAGCTCCTTGTTCAAGGCCTCGGTAATGCGGTCGCCCCAGAAGGCGTACAGATTGCTGCCCGCCGGATTGGCCAGCCGCGTCCCCATCTCCAGCCGGTAGGCCTGCATACGATCCAGCGGTCGCAATACCCCGTACAAGCCTGACAGGATGCGCAGATGCTGCTGGGCGTAATCGAGGTCAGCCGCATCCAGGCTGGCCGCATCCAGGCCCTCGTAGACGTCACCCATGAACGCCAGTACCGCCTGCTTGCTGTTGTGGGCGGTATAGCGCGGCCGCCAAGCCTGGTAGCGTGAGACATTGAGCGCAGCCAGTGGCTCGGAGATGTCCATCAGGCTACCGATCTCAGCCGGCGTCTTCTGGCGCAGCAAGGCAATCAGCTCGGCCGATTGCTCTGTAAAGGCAGGCTTGGTGAACTTGGCTATATGGGCAGGGGTATCGTAATCGAGGGTCTTGGCAGGCGAGATGACAAACAGCATGGGCAGGCAGCAATCGGGGCGAAAACCGCATTTTACCTGCGGCCGGCCAGCCATGCGGCGCGAATCCCCAAGCACCCCCCAGGCTCCCAGGCTGGCCCTGGGTCACCTGCCCCTCCCGGCCCCAGGAGTGACGGGACCGGGAGGAGATGCCGCGCTCCCCAACGCGGTAGGTGATCTTGCGCTCGCAAACTGGGCTAATCTTTCTGACAGTACCCGGGCCGCTAGCGTCGCTGTTCTGGCTGGGTGCCGATGCAGCACCTGGGATGTAGCATCGGCCAGATTTGATATTCACAAAACGAATTAAAAATTCATTCAATATAACTTTTTGTACAGTTTAAGATACCCCTTATGCTTGGCCAGCACAGTCAGGCACCGCTTACCGCAAGGCCCGAACATCTTGATTCTTGATATATCCCTGCCACCCCCTAGAGAGGACAGCATATGAACAAGCGCACTTTCCTTACCACCCTGCTGGCTGTCGCCCTGGCCGCTACCGCCGGCGCTGCCGACCTGCTCGATACCGTGAAGCAGCGCGGCACGCTGAAAATCGCCCTGGAAGGCACTTACCCCCCCTTCAACTTCAAGAATACCAAGGGCGAGCTGGATGGCTTCGATGTGGAGATCGGCCGTGCCCTGGCGCAAAAACTGGGGCTCAAGCCCGAGTTCATCACCAGCGAATGGAGTGGCATCCTGGCCGGCCTGCAGGCAGGTAAATACGATGTGATCGTCAACCAGGTATCCGCCACCGACAAGCGGCGGGAGATTTTCGACTTCACCCAGCCCTACACCCTCTCCAGCGCCCAGCTGATCGTGCGCAAGGACGAAAAGCGCCAGTTCAAGAGTCTGGCCGACCTGAAAGGGAAGAAGCTGGGCGTAGGCCAAGGCAGCAACTATGCCGACCTGGCCAAGGCCGTCGAGGGTGTCGAGGTCAAGACCTACCCCAGCGCCGCCGAATACCTGCAGGACCTGGCGCTGGGCCGGGTGGATGCCGCCTTGAACGACAGCCTGCTGGTACCCTATCTGGTCAAGCAGGCCAAGCTGCCGCTCAAGGGTGGCGCGGGTGTCGGCTCGGTTGAAGGCAGTGCCATCCCTTATCTCAAGGGCAACCCACGGTTTGGCGCGGCGCTCGACAAGGCCCTGGCCGATATCAAGGCAGATGGCACCTTCCGCAAGATATCGATCAAGTACTTTGAACGCGATGTCAGCCGGCCACTGAACGCCAGTTGATACTATGCTGTAGCAGCGCTGGCACAGCACGGCGGCCGCAACCGACAGGTTGGCGGCCGCCTGCCATTGAATGGAACACCCTACCACGATGACTGAGCTTTACACCCTGCTGCTGGACGCCGCACCCATCCTGTTCAAGGCCACCGGCTGGACCCTGGTCTTTGCCCTGTCAGCCATGGTGGGCGGCCTGCTGCTGGCCAGCATCGTCGCCACCCTGCGCCTGCTGGGGCCACGCTGGCTGCAATACCTGCTTGATACCTATGTCAGCGCCTTCAGGGGCACGCCGCTGCTGGTGCAGGTATTCGTCATCTACTACGGCCTGCCCAGCGTCGGCCTACAGTTCGAGCCGCTCACCGCCGGCGTGCTGGCGCTCAGCCTGAATGCCGGCGCCTACCTGGCCGAAAGCCTGCGGGGCGCCATCAACGGCGTGCCGCAGGGACAGTGGCTAGCCGCCAGCAGCCTGGGGTTCGGCCGGGCCCAAAGCCTGCGCTACATCATCGCCCCCCAAGCCTTGCGCCTGGCCCTGCCCAGCATGGGCAACACCCTGATCAGCCTGATCAAGGACACCTCGCTGGTATCGGTCATCGCCGTCACCGAGTTGATGCTGGCCACCAAGGAGCTGATCTCCACCACCTTCCAGCCACTGCCGCTCTACCTGGCCGCCGCCGCCATCTACTGGGCCTTGAGCGCCCTGCTGGAGCGACTGCAACGCAAGCTGGAGCAAAAACTAGCGCGCGCCTATTAGGCAAAGTGGCAAAACTCAAATACTTGGGTACAAACCGAAGCGGGACTTATCGCCATACGCTACCCCCTGGAGCACAGCGCCTCACACCCTGCTTCGGCTTCGTAACGTTGAAGCTGATTCGCGTCAGGTCTGAACCCAGCAGCAAGCACGCCAGACATTGCGGAGCAGGCTCCTCGCCCAGCACCGCATAGCCTGCACCACGCGCCGCAGGACTCCCACCAAAAAAACGGGCGCACCTTGCGATGCGCCCCCGAAGTGAGACCCTAAGTAAAACACGGTAGTAATCAGGCTAGGCGTTTCTCGCTAGTCGGATCGAACAAAAGCGCCTTGGTGGGGTCCAGTGTCAGCTCCACCTGCTGGCCGGGCGCGCCAGCTGCGCGGGGATGGCAGCGAGCAACCGTCTTGATGCCATTGAAGGTGACGGTCACCAGGGTATCGGGGCCGGTCGGTTCGGTGATGGCCACGGTGGCCTGCAGGGTCTGCAGATTGCCGTGCTCGCTGTGGGCGCTTTCGGGGTCAGTCAGTTGTTCCGGCCGTATGCCCAAAACCACCTGCTTGCCCACAAAGGCCCGCTGGCTGTCGCTGATGGGGCTCAGCCTGACCTTCTGCACGGCACGGCCATTGTCCAGCTCCACCACAGCATGGCCATCCTCCTCGCGCAGTTGCACCGGGATGAAGTTCATCGATGGCGAACCAATAAAGCCTGCCACATAGAGATCAGCCGGGGCATCGTAGATTTGCTGGGGCGAGCCGAACTGGCGCACTTCGCCATCCTTCATCACGGCAATGCGGTCGCCCAGGGTCATCGCTTCGATCTGGTCGTGGGTCACATACACGATGGTCGTGCCCAAGCGCTGGTGCAGCAACTTGATCTCGGAGCGCATCTCCACCCGCAGCTTGGCATCAAGGTTGGAGAGCGGCTCATCGAACAGAAACAGGGTGGGGTTGCGGGCCAGCGCCCGGCCCATGGCCACACGCTGGCGCTGGCCACCCGACAACTGCATGGGCTTGCGGTCAAGCAGGTGCTCTATCTGCAGGGTCTTGGCCACCCTGGCGATGATTTCCTCCTGCTCGGGCTTGGGCACCTTGCGGATATCCAGGCCAAAGGCGATATTCTTGCGCACCGTCATATTGGGATACAGCGCATAGCTCTGGAACACCATGGCGATGTCGCGATCCTTGGGTGACAGCTTGTTGACCACCCGGTCACCGATGGCAATCTCGCCGGAGGTAATGTCGTCGAGGCCGGCGATCATATTAAGCAGGGTGGATTTGCCACAGCCAGAGGGGCCGACCAGGATCAGGAACTGGCCCTTTTCTATCTCCAGGTCTATGCCCTTGAGTATGTGGGTGTTGCCAAAGCTCTTCTTGACGTTGCGTATGCTGAGTGCGCCCATGTCGATTCTCCGCAAGGTTGGGCAGGTAGGGCGCCTGGGCAGGGTGCCGGCACCGCCTGCCTGTCCTCGGTTAGCCCTTTACCGCGCCGGCAGTCAGCCCGCGCACAAAATATTTGCCGCCTACCATGTACACCAGCAGGGTAGGCAAGGCCGCGATGATGGCGGCGGCCATGTCCACGTTGTATTGCTTCACACCGGTACTGGTGTTCACCAGGTTGTTGAGCGCCACCGTCATGGGCTGGCCCTCGCCCGAGCTGAACACCACGCCGAACAGGTAGTCGTTCCAGATCTGCGTGGTCTGCCAGATCAGGCACACCATGATGGTGGGCACCGAGATGGGCAGCAGTATCTTGAAGAAGATGCGGAAGAAACCCGCGCCGTCTATGCGCGCTGCCTTGACCAGTTCGCCCGGCACTGTCACGTAGTAGTTACGGAAGAACAGCGTAGTGAACTGCAGGCCGTAGATCACATGCACCAGCACCAGCCGACCGGTACTGTTCTCCAGCTGCAGCCAGCCCAGCACCTGGGCCATGGGCAGTATCACCACCTGGAAGGGCAGGAAGGTGCCAATCAGCAAGGCCATGAAGAACATGTCCGAGCCCTTGAATCGCCACATCGACAGGATGTAGCCATTGAAGGCCCCCACCAGGGTGGAGATAAGCACCGCCGGTATCATCATCTTGAGGCTGTTGGCGAAATAGCTCTTCATGCCGCCACACTCCACCCCGGTACAGGCGGTGGACCAGGCTGCGCTCCAGGCATCCAGGCTGAAGGTGCCAGGCAGCGACAGCAGGTTGCCGGCACGGATTTCATCGAGGGTCTTGAAGCTGGTGCTCAGCATCACGTACAACGGTGCCAGATACCACAAGGCCATCAGCACCAGCACAGCATAGATGCCGAAGCGTATGAGCTTTGCCTGCAGGGATTGTTGGTAATCAGCCACGACGCTCCCTCCTCAGTTCGGAATACAGCAGCGGCATGACCACGGCGCAGGCAGTGAACAGCATCATCATGGCGCTGGCGGCACCTAGACCAAGCTGGCCCCGGGTAAAGCCATGCTGGTACATGAAGATGGACGGCAGATCGGTGGCAAAGCCGGGGCCGCCGCCGGTCAGAGCCATCACCAGGTCAAAGCTCTTGACCGCGATGTGCGCCAGTATCATGAAAGCACTCAGGAACACCGGCCGCAGGCTGGGGATGATGATGCGGGTGTAAATGGTCGGCAGTGAGGCGCCATCCATCTGTGCCGCCTTGATGATGCTGTCGTCCACCCCGCGCAGGCCCGCCAGGAACAAGGCCATCACAAAGCCCGAGGACTGCCACACACCGGCAATGACCACGGTGTAGATGGCGAAGTCGGGGTTGATGATCCAATCGAAGGTGACGCCGGTAAAACCCCAGTCATGCGCCATCTTTTCCAGGCCCAGGCCGGGGTTCAATATCCATTTCCAGGCGGTGCCGGTCACGATGAAGCTCAGCGCCATGGGGTAGAGATAGAGCGTACGGATGGCGCCCTCAAAGCGGATCTTCTGATCCAGCAGCACGGCCATCAAGAGGCCCAGGGCCAGGCTGACCAGGATGAACAGACCACCAAAGATGCCCAGGTTCTGCATGGCGCCCCACCAGCGCTCATTGCCGAACAGCTCGACATACTGGACAAAGCCTGCCCACTCATAGCGTGGCAGCAGGCGGGATTCGGTGAACGACAACCAGGCCGTCCAACCTATGAATACATAAAAGCCGACCAGGCAGGCCAGCACCGTAGGCGCCAGCACCAGCTTGGGCAGGATCACATCGGCGAGCCGGCTTAACGAAAAACCGGGTGCGCCTTGACGGGAAGCAGTCATGGCGTCTCCTTGTGCAGGTTGGAAAAACAGCGGGTAGGGGACTCCGGCAGCCGTACAGGCCTGCCGGAGCGTTCACTCCTCGCTGGCGCGAGTTATTTACTGCTTGTTGTACTTATCAGGCACAGGCCTGGCCGCAGGACAAAGCGGGACGCTTGCCCACGGCAACCCGTCACGACACCAGCGCTGCTGGCGGCGCAGCGCTTAGCGCTTCTTGGCAGCAGCCAGCAACTTGGCAACGGCATCCTTGCTGCTCATGTTCGAGTTCATGAAACTCGACACCACATCCTGGATAGCACCTTGTGCGGCAGATGGCTGGGCCATTTGATGGGCAAAGGAAGGCACCAGGCCGCCCGACTTGTTGGAAGCCACGAAATCGGCCGCCGATTTCTTGGCGCAGTCGTCAAACTTGCTCATGTCGTGCCCCAGGCGCACCGGGACAGAGCCCTTGTTCTGGTTGAACACTTCCTGGAAAGGCGTGGACAGCACGGTGGAGGCAAAATCGGAAGTCGCCTTGAGATCCTTGTTCTTCTGCGCAAAGACGATAAAGGAGTCGATATTGAAGGTGAAGGCATTGGCCGTACCCGGTGCAGCCAGGCAGAGATAATCGGTACCGGGCTTCTTGCCAGCGGCGGCGAACTCACCCTTGGCCCAGTCACCCATGAATTGCATGGCAGCCTTGCCGTTGATCACCATGGACGTCGCCAGATTCCAGTCGCGGCCCGGCATGTCCTTGTCCATGTACTTGCGCACCATGCGCAGGGTATCGAAGGCCTTGATGGTGGTGGCGCTGTTGATGGCCGCCGGGTCCAGCTTCACGAAAGCCTTGTTGTAGTAGTCGGCACCGCCCACACCCAAAGCGATCGATTCGAATACCGTGTTGTCCTGCCAGGGCTGGCCACCATGGGCCACCGGAATGAAGCCGGCCTTTTGCAGCTTCTCTGCCACGGCAGGGAACTCATCCCAGGTCTTGGGTGGCTGCACGCCGGCCTTCTTGAAAACTTCAGGATTGGCCCACATCCAGTTGACGCGGTGTACGTTCACCGGCACGGCCACGTAATGGCCCTTGTACTTCATCACATTGGCCACCACGGGCGGCAGCAGGGTGTCCCACTTCTCCGTCGCCGATACACCGTCCAGATTGGCCAGCACGCCTTCGGCAGCCCATTCCTGGATGGCAGGCCCCTTCACCTGGGCAGCCACGGGCGGATTGCCCGATACCACGCGGGTCTTCAGTACGGTCATGGCATTGTCGCCACCACCGCCGGCCACGGCGAAGTCCTTCCAAGTATGGCCCTTGGCCTCTATCATTTTCTTCAGTTCAGCGGCGGACTTGGCCTCGCCACCGGAAGTCCACCAGTGCAGCACTTCAACAGTACCGGCAGAGGCTGGGAGGGAAAGCACACAGGCGGCGGCCAATGCCAGGGTCAGGCGACGGGGTTGCATCTGTCTCACTCCTTATTTGAATTAGGTCGGCTGCGTCATGCACACGACTGGAGCGAAATATAACTACGCATGTAAGCTTTGTGAAGGATTTTTGTAAGTTTTCAGTAAGTTTCAATATTGCATTGCACCATGAAAGCGCAAAGCTCCAGCCTGTGCTCCATTTCAAGGCGATCGCAGCACAGCATCGGGGCAAGGCCCACTGTGGTGTGGGGTACACTTAGTCATAGCCAACTGGGCAACATCTTGTTTTGTTACACAGTCGGTCGCCACCCCGGCCTGCTTGCAACCCACCACCGCAACCCGGCACCGCGCACTGGTATTGGTACCAAGCAGCCAGCTGCGTCTCAGTGGTAAAATTTATGACATATAACTGAGCCGATATCCTTACCCATTCGATGCCCTTCATCACCAAGCCCCGCACCCACGCAGAATCCGTCGTATTCAAGCAGGCACATGCCCTGCGTCCGCAAGCAGTCATCGAACCCGGCATGGCCTACGGCAGCGCTTCGCGCTCCTGCAGCCGCTACCAGTTCGATGAGTACGCCATGCCCTATGATGGCGACTTCGCCCTAGACAAGCCCGTACTGGCTGCGCTGCTGCCCACCCTGGTGCAGACTGATCCAGAAACGGCGGTGCTGCTGGTCGCCAGCACCCAGACCCTGCCCGACAAGCCGATGACACCGGAGCAGGCCAATGCCAGCTTCAACGCCTGGTATGGTCCGCTGAAGGATTCCTTGATCGGGCCGGGCAATATCGCTGGCAACATCCATGGCGTGGTTGAAAGCAGCCTGAGGGCCTACTGGGCCCGCCATGCCGCACAGGGCTTTGCCCGGCTGCGGGCTGGCGGCGTGCAGTCGATACGGCTCAGCCCCAACATCACCATCTACGCCCACCGCATTGGCGCCAACGGCCAGTTGCGGCGCGGCGCCCAGATACGGGTGACGGTACGCAACCTGCCTGTGCAGGTATTGCACCAGATACCCACAGCGGCATTTGGCGGCCGTGCCACCCAGTCGTTTGCCAGCATGCGCAGCAGCGCCCATGACATGCGCCGCCTGCAGGCCCTGGCCGATGGCGTAGCGGACTCCCGTGCGCAGTCGAGCATGCTGCTGCGTGCCGCCGGCAGCAAGGTGGGCGGCGGCATCCTGGCCTTTGGCCCCACGGCCGCCTTCGATTTTTACGACAGCACCAGCCGCACAGCCGATGGCCTAGCGGTGGACTGGCGTGGCTTCGCCGTGCGCTCGGCCAAGAGCCAGAGCGGCAATGCGCTGGGCGTTGCCGCCGGTACCGGCACCGCCGTGGCAGTGGGCATGATGGCGGCACGTGGCCTGCTGCTGCTCACACCGTTTGGCTGGCCTGTGTTTGCCCTGAGCCTGGTTGCCGGGGTCGCTGTGCAGGCCGCCTGGAGCCGCTACGGCGGCGACGAAGCCGCCGGCAACGCCGCCGCCTCGGCGCTCGGCGTCAAGCGATGACCCACCCGCCGGCATCCCTGCCGCTGCTGCTGGGCAAAGCCTGGCATGGCTGGCTGCTGGCCGTGCCGGCCAGCCTGGCCGTATGGGCACAAGCCGACTGGCGCTGGGCCTTGGCGGCCTTTGTCGTCCTGGGGTTCTACTTTCTGCTGGATGGGCTGGCGGTCTGCTATCTGTCGCTGTTCGGCAGCCGGGCAGCCATCATCAGCAGCCTGCACGCCTTGCTGTTCATGCTGCCCCTCTCCTTCTGCCTGGCAACGCTGGCCTTGGGCCAGGCACAGGCCGGCCTGACCTGGCTGGCGCTGCTGGCGGCCTACCTGATCGTGCTGGGCAGCATGGTCGTGCTGGAGTGGCGCAAGGCGCCCTGGCCCAACTCCGACGCCAAGACCCTTGCCTGGCCCGGTACCCAGATCAAGCTGGACAGCCGCCAGTTGCAGGCCAGCACCACAGCTGCGCAACGCAGCAAGGCCAGCTGGCTGATCGCCCCAGCAGCCTCGGTTCCGCTTTACCACGTCCTGCGCCCCTGGCTGGAGCAAGGCAGTGGCTTGCATTGGCTGGCCCTCTTGGGCAATCTGCTGTTGCTATGGATGGCTGCCACCCTGGGCCGCCCCTTGGCCCAAGGCTGCAAGCTGCGACTGCTAGAGCTGCGCAACCCTGCCAACAGCCCGCCGTTTACCAGCAACAGGCTGGCCGAGCTGGAACAGCTACGCCAGCAAACCGCGCCGGGCCGCTGGCTGCGGGCACGCTTCCCGCTACCGGCCGGTGTCTCTGCCCAAGCCAAGCCGGGAAAACGCGCCTAGCCCGTTTTCACTACCCATCAAAGACCCGAGTCCAAACAGGCTCTAAGTAAGCCGGAACCGAACCACCACACGCAGGCCATGGGGTGGTTTGTCCTGTAGCAGCACCTGGGCATGATGGCGGCGGGCAATCTCCTGCACGATGGCCAGGCCCAGGCCGCAGCCCTTGCCCTGCCCTTCCATGGCACCGCGATAGAAACGTTCGAACACCCGGCCGCGCTCGGCTTCGGCAATCCCTGGCCCGTTGTCGTAAACCGCCAGAACGGCATGGGCACCTTCGTCCACCACCCTGACACCGATTTCACTGCCTGCCGGGCAATACTGGATGGCGTTGTCGATCAGATTGCCCAGCAGTTCCCGCAGCAGACCGTCGTGACCACTGATCAGCAGCTTGGCCGGCGCATCATCCAGCCCCAGGTCTATCTGCCTTGCCAGTGCACGGGGTACGGCCTCCATGGTGACCTCACGGGCCAGCCGGACCAGATCCAGCGGCGCTAGCGGTAACGCTGCATCGGGTTCGGCCCGGGCCAGTGCCAGCAACTGGTTGACCAGCCGGATGGCGCGGGCCACGCTGGTCTCGATCTGTGCCAGACGCTGCAACAGGGCAGCACGGTCAGGCTCGGTCTGGTTCAACTCGCCGCGCACCAGCTCGGACTGGGACTTCAAGCCCGCCAGGGGCGTGCGTAGCTGATGGGCTGCGTCGGCGATAAACCGCCGCTGCGCCGCCACTTGGCCGTGCACCTCTTCCAGCAAGCTGTTGATGGCCCGTGCCAGCGCCCGCACCTCGGCCGGGGCGTTTTCCACCTCCAACGCACTCAGCTCACGCGGCGAATGTTTCTCCACCAGCCGGCGTAAATGCCGCAAGGGCGACAGACCACGGCTGATACCGGCCCACACCAGCACGCTGGTCAACACCAGCAGCAAAGCCAATGGCAGTGCGGTATCAATCAGGATATCCCGTTGCAGCTGGGTACGCAGCGCCGTGCTCTTGGCCACCTGCACCAGCATGGTCTGGGGCCGCTCCTCGGTACCGATGCGCAGGTACAAGGCGGCTACCCGCACCACACGGCCACGCAGGACGCCGTCGTAAAAATAGGGTTTGCCCACCTCGCGCGCCAGCTCACGCGGGGTGGGCGGGATATCCTTCTCACCAAGGATGAATTCACCGGGCGGAGTGCTGACCATGTAATACAAACGGTCGCTGGGGTCTTCTTCCAGTATCTCGCGGGCAGCGCGGGGAAAATCGATATACAGCCCCTCGCCCAGCGGTTTCACCTGACGTGCCAAGGCGCGGCTGGATTGCACCAGGCTGCGGTCTATCACCTCATCGGCATAGCGCAGCGCCACCGAGTACGACACAAATGCCGCCGCCAGCCACAGCAACAACTGCGGCGCCAGCAGCCAGATCAGCAGTTGCCGATGCAGCGATAGCTTGCGTGGTTTGCTCATGGCACCGGGCCTCCTACAGCGGCCGGGCTTCCAGCAGATAGCCCAGGCCCCGTACGGCCCTCACCCCGACACCGGCTGGCTCTATCTTCTTACGCAGGCGGTGCACATACACCTCGATGGCATTGGCGCCCAGTTCGTCGCCGCTCAGTTCAGCGGCAATCTGTTCCTTGGTCACCACCCGGTCGGCATTGCTCAGCAGCACATCCAGCACGGCCAGCTCCCGGGCCGACAGATCCAGCGGTTGATCATCGGCCCAAGCCCGCTGCCCGGCCCGGTCCAGCCGTAGCCGTCCAAACCGTGCCTCGTCGCGGGGGCTGCCCGCCGCCTTGCTACGGCGCAACAGCGCTCGCAGGCGTGCCTCCAGCTCGACAAACTCGAAGGGCTTGGCCAGGTAGTCGTCGGCACCGGCATCCAGCCCGGCCACCCGGTCTTCCAGCCCGTCCAGCGCCGTCAGTATCAGGATGGGCAGGCCGGGCTTCTGCGCCCGCACTTTGCGCAACACCGCCAAGCCACCCTGACCAGGCAGGCCCAGATCCAGGATCACGGCATCGTAATCGGCAGCCAGCAGCCTTTGCTCGGCTACCAGGCCATTGCTGACATGCTCAGCGGCAAAACCCAGGCGTGCCAGGCTAGTCAACAGAGCATCGGCCAATACAGCATCGTCTTCGGCTAATAGCAATTTCATAAGGGGTCGCCTGCTTGGTCCACGCGGCTCACAGTGTGCAAGCCATCAGATATTCGTCGTGCCATGTGCCATCCACCTGCATGCAGTGTGTCTCGGTGCCATACACGGTAAAACCCAGCGCTGCATACAGCGCCAGAGCCGGCGCATTGCGGGTATGTACCCCCAGGTTCAGCTGCCGCAGGCCTGCCATCCCGGCAGCCCGCTGTTTGAGTGACTGCAGCAAGGCCAGCGCCACGCCGCGACGCCGATGGCTAGCCGCCACATACATGCCCCAGACCACGGCCTTGTGCCGCAGTTTGCGCATGCGCTCTCGGCCCAAACCTACCACGCCGACCAGCACCTCTCCGTCGAAAGCACCCAGTATGCAGCCGTGTGGGCCGGCCTGCAGCCATTCGCTCATCTGGCCCGGTGGCAGTTCGGCTTCCTCCTCCAGGCTGGCGGCAAAGGCCGCCGGACACTCGCGCAAGCCTGCCAGGCGCAAAGCCCGAAACAGGTCCAGATCGGCAGGAACAAGCTGGCGTATCAACATGGGATGGAAAAACGCGACGGACGGTAGCGGATTCTATGCCGCCGCCCGCCCAGACGCCATGTTGCTTGCACACCACTCCCCGCTCGACCAAGATAAGGCCACACTAAGAGCGGCTAACAAAACCCAGCGTAGCGGTTCTGGCTAGGCGTGCGAGCGTAGACAGTACGTGGGTACGGCAAGCTCGCACAACAACGCCAGAAGGGTTTTGTTAGCGGCTCTAAGAAATGTCTTTTCGCCTCTTCGCCTAGGGTGAACTGGCCTCAAGGAGCATCTATGGCATGGCTGGGTTTGTTTGTCGGGTTGGTCATCGGTGCCGTGATATGGCACGACAGCGGCTGGCTGCTGGGCGGCCTGCTGGGCTGGTTACTCGGTCGCGAGCGTGATCACAGCGCACAGATACGGGCACTGCAGGCCAGGCTGCAGGCAGACGCGCCACCATCCCCATCGGCCGTGCCTGCGACCGCCCCGCCGGAGACCGTTGCCAGCCCGGTGCCGGAGACTCGCATCGACGCCGCTCTGGCGCTGCCCCCGCAGCCAGCAGCAACCGCAGCGGTGCAGCCTGCCGTCCAGGCGGCCGCGCCGGCGCCAGCACCGGCAGCCTTCCCCGAGCCAGCCTATGCCGCCGCCGTAGAGACCGGCCCCACCGTGGTTGATCGTGCACTGGCCTGGATAATGGCTGGCAACCCGGCCGTCAAGATAGGCGTGCTGCTGCTGATCATAGGCGTGTCCTTCCTGCTCAAGTACGCCGCCCAATATGTACGCTTTCCGGTAGAGAGCCGCTACCTGGCCGTCATGGCCGGTGCGGCTGCCGCCATCACCTTCGGCTGGCGCCAACGCGAGCGCAAGCCGGTGTTTGCCCATGCCTTGCAGGGCGGCGGCCTAGGCATTGCCTTCCTGACAGTGTTCGCAGCGCTGCACCTGCATCAGTTGCTGCCCGCAGGCGCTGCCTTCGCACTGCTGGCGGGCCTGGCCACCTTCTCCGCCGCACTGGCAGTCACCCAGTCGGCCCAGTCACTGGCCATCATCGGGCTGGCGGGCGGCTTTCTGGCCCCCATCCTGGCCAGTACCGGCCAGGGCAGTCATATCATGCTGTTCAGCTACTACGCTGTGCTCAATCTCGGCATCGCCTGGGTTGCCCGCCTGCGTGCCTGGCGCGGACTGAACCTGTTGGGCTTCCTGTTCACCTTCGTCATCGGCGCGGGCTGGGGCACCTTGCGCTACACCCATGAGCACTTCGCCACCACCGAGCCTTTCCTGGTGGGGTTCTGGCTGCTGTATGTGGCGCTGGCCGTCGCCTTTACCCGGCATAGACAGGCAGAAGCCAAGCTGGGCCAGCTGGTGCGCGATCCCGTCGATGCCACCCTGGTGTTTGGCGTGCCGCTGGTCGGCTTTGGCCTGCAAGTCATGCTGGTCAGCGATTTTGCCCATGGCAATGCCTGGTCTGCGGCCGCCATGGCCTTGGTCTATGGCGCGCTATGGCTAAGCCTGCGCCGCCGCCCCGGCATGGGGCTACTGGCTGAATCGTTCTGCATACTGGCCACTGGCTTTGCCACCCTGACCATACCGCTGGCGCTCGACGGCCGCTGGACAGCCGCCAGCTGGGCCCTGGAAGGCGCCGGCCTGCTGTGGCTGGGCCATCGCCAACAGCGCCTGCTCAGCCAGCTGACCGGCTACCTGCTGATCTTTGCCGCAGGTCTCATCGTACTGGCACAGCTGTCGCAGATAGAGCGGGAAATACACTGGTGGAATGGCCGCCTGTTAGCAGCCAGTCTGGTAGGCATCGCCGCCTGGCTGGCCGGCGCCGTATGCTATCGCGCCAGCCCCCGCACACCGCACCTGGTCTTGCTGCTGTGGGGCTTGCTGCTGTTGCTGGCTGGCGGCGGTGTCAGCCTGGCGCAATTCATGCCCGACCAACACCTGATCGTAGCCTGGCTCGCCCTCCTGTCCGGCCTGGCCTTGCTGGCCACTTTACTGTCCGGCCCACTGGCCTGGCCGGCATTGCGCTGGCCCGGTCTGGGTTTGCTGCCCGCACTGGCCGTGGTGTTGCTACTGGCAGCCGACCGCCAGGCCACCCCGCTGCAACAGGGCGGCTGGCTGGCTTGGCCGCTGGCTTATGGGCTGGCCATGGGCTTGCTGTATTACCGTGAGAGCACCTTGCCCAGGCTGGGCAGGCAGCTAGCCCACCTGATGGGAGGCTGGCTCCTGACGGCTTGGCTGGTGTGGGTGCTGGCCGATGGCAGCAGCCGCATAGGCAGTGGCTCGGGCTGGATCTGGCTGGGCGGCCTGGCTGCCCTTTGCCTGGCGCTGCTGTGCCAGACACTGGCCCCGCTGCAGGCCCGCTGGCCGTCACGCCGCTATCGGCGCGACTACCTGTGGCACCTACCCCTGCCGATCGCAGCCCTGACTGCTGGCGCCCTGCTGATCGCCCCCTGGGCCAGCAGCGGCAGCGCCAGCCCGCTGGCCTGGTGGCCCCTGCTCAATCCGCTGGACCTGGGCTGGTGGATGGCCGCCCTGGCCCTGCTGCGCTGGCTGCGCAGCCCCTACCCTGCCGCCAAGCTGGCCGAGCTGCGCCCAGCCATCCAGGCGGGTCTGGCCCTGCTGCTGTTTGCCTGGCTCAACAGCCTGCTGGCCAGGGGCTTCCACCACCTGGGCGGGCTGAACTTCAGCCAGGCATCGCTATGGCCCGATCAGGGCTACCAGGCTGCGCTATCGCTGCTGTGGACCAGCGTAGCCCTGGCCGCCATGTGGTCTGCCACCCGCGTCCGCTGGCGCGCGCTATGGGTGACTGGGGCCTGCCTGGTGGGGGTGACGGTACTCAAGCTGTTTGTAGTGGATCTTGCTGGCGCAGGCAGCCTGGCCAGGGTGGTGTCCTTCCTCGGTGTGGGTCTGCTGCTGGTCGCCGTGGGCTGGTTTGCGCCTGTACCGCCGGCACAGGCTGGCGAAGCAAGCAAGGAGAGGCCCTAGCATCCCCTACTCACTTACTCAGCGCATGACAGGCCCAAGTGGCTTCCATAGGCCTCGCTTTCTCCACAAGAGAAGACGCGCGCATAAAAGCCAGACGCAGCATATGACTGATATTTAAGGAGAAGCTTTTTTCCGCGCAACGCCATATTGCTGAGAGAGCGAGGTTTCTGGAAGTTCCTTCTAAGCGCCTGTTCAAAGTCTCTTCGCCGCGCGCCGGCCCGCTGCGCGTCTTGCGCCTTGCCCTTCATCCGGCAAGGTTGCGAACGACGCGGTGAAAAGACTTTGAACAGGCTCTAAGCTGAAAGCAGGATGAAGAGGCACACGGTGTCCCCTGGCACCCTGACAATGAAGCCTTACCGACGACAGCAGCACCACGCAGGATGACTGGTACCACAGGAAAGCACGCAGACCCCATGCATCGACTGCTAGTAGACCAACGGCCCGCCACCTCAGCCTCATCTGCAGGCAAGCGGCCCATGCTGACCTGGCACAGCCGCCTTGCCATGGCCCTGCTGCTGTGCCTGAGCGCGCAGGCTGCCCCCTTGACCGCCTATACGGTACCGGTCTTTCCCTGGACCTTTCCCGATCAACCCGAGCGCGGCGTCTCTCCCGAGATACTGCGCTTTCTGTTTGACCGTGCAGGCATCACGATTTCCCTGTCCACCCTGCCCTATGTCAGGGCGATCAACGGCCTGAAAAGCGGAGAGAACGTGGCCGCCGTCCTGATACCCGACGCCGAGCGAGACGAGTTTGCATCGCAGCTGTGTCAGATCGGACAGATACGCTCTGGTGTCCTCTACAAGCGCCAGCGCTATAAGCAGTTGGCCCCCTCGCGCCTGAGTGGCATGGTGGTAGGCGTACCCCGCGGCACGCGCGCGCTCGACAGGCTGAAATCGCTGGACGCCAACCTGTATCCATTGGAGTCGGTGGAACAAGGGCTGCGCATGCTGATGGCCGACAGGCTGGATGCCACTTTCGTGTCCCGCCCCGGCTCTATCAGCGCACTGGAGCAGGCTGGGCTGAAAAGCCGCGACTACCACTGGCTGGAGATCGATGTGCAGCCCGTGGTGATCTATATCTCGCATAAATCCCCGCTGATGCAGGATCAGGCCGCAATGGCCAGACTCAAGGCCGCTTGCGAGGGACCCGGCCAGGCCAGAATGGCCGCCTTGCTCAAGCGCTACCAGTAGCTTGGTGGCAAGCAGCCAATCATTTGCCAGGATTTAGAGCCGCTAACAAAACCCAGCGCAGCGGTTCTGGCTAGGCGTGCTAGCGCAGACAGTACGTGGGTACGGCAAGCTCGCACAACAACGCCAGAAGGGTTTTGTTAGCGGCTCTTAACCCGTTTCAGCACATGGCGCCGTTCAAGCATCATTCCACCCACGCGGAGACCGCCATGACCCCCAAGCACCTGACTGCCCTGCTGACCAGCATCTGGCTGGCCGCCTGCTCCACCCACCAGCCTGAGATCACTACCACGGCCGAAGGGAGCAAGGCAGAGAAGGCCGACAACGCCCTGCAAATAGCCGAAGCCGTTGCCCCACCGCCGCCACAGCAGCCCTTGCCAGCCGCAGAAGCCCCTGCAGCGCCTGCGGTGAGCCCTCTTGCCAGCGCCGATAGTGTTCGGGCCACCGGCCTGGCCAAGCCGCAAGTCTCGCTATCCAAGCGCATGCCCATGGGTGGCAACAGCCTTGCCTCCCCAGCAGTACGGCAGTATGTGCCGGCAGCACCGGAGAACCGCGAGCGTTACCAGGCATTGCAACGCAATGGCATTACCCTGGCAGCGGAATCGCCTGTCTCCACCTTCAGCATTGATGTCGATACCGGCAGTTACAGCAATGTGCGGCGCCTGCTCAACGGCGGCCAACTGCCCCCACGTGACGCAGTGCGGGTGGAAGAGCTGGTCAACTACTTCCCCTATGACTACCCCCTGCCCCAAGGCAAGGCCCCGTTTGCCGTCAGCACCGAACTGGCCCCCACGCCCTGGAACCCGAACAGCCTGCTGCTGCGGGTAGGCATACAGGCGGCCGACCCCGCCAAGCAGGCACTACCACCGGCCAACCTGGTGTTTCTGGTCGATGTTTCGGGCTCGATGAACTCGGCCGACAAGCTCCCCCTGCTGCGTGAGGCGCTGAAGCTGTTCACCCGCCAGTTGCGGCCGCAGGATCACGTCTCGCTGGTGACCTATGCCAGCGGCACCCGCGTGGTACTGCCGCCCACCAGCGGTGCCCGGCGTGGCGAAATCATGGCGGCCATCGATAGCCTGGAAGCGGGCGGCTCCACCGCAGGCGCCGCCGGCATCCAGCTGGCCTACCAGATGGCCGAGCAGGGCTTTGTGAAAGGCGGCATCAATCGCATCCTGCTGGCCACCGATGGCGACTTCAATGTCGGCATCACTCGCTTTGAGACCCTGAAGAATCTAGTGGAAGAAAAACGCCGCTCCGGTGTATCGCTGTCGTCGCTGGGCTTTGGCACCGGCAACTACAACGAACAGCTGATGGAGCAGATTGCCGATGCCGGCGACGGTGCCTACAGCTACATCGACACCCTGAACGAAGCGCAGAAAGTGCTGGTCGACGAGTTCACCTCCACCCTCGCTACCGTCGCAAGCGACGTCAAGATACAGATGGAATTCAACCCACAGACCGTGCAGGAGTATCGCCTGATCGGTTTTGAGAACCGCGCGCTCAAACGCGAGGATTTCAACAACGACAAGGTGGATGCCGGCGAAATCGGTGCCGGCCACCGGGTGACTGCCCTGTATGAGATCACCCTGGCGGGCAAGCGCGGTGCGGTGGAGCCCCTGCGCTATGGCATCAACAAGCCGCTGCTGACCGGCAAGGATCAGGAGCTGGGCTATCTGCGCCTGCGCTACAAGGCCGCGCACGGAGAAGACAGCAAGTTGCTGGCCTTCCCTGTGCGGCGCGATGCGATCAGCCCGCGCCCCAGCGAAGACCTGCGCTTTGCAGCCGCCGTGGCCGCATTTGGCCAGCGCCTGGCGGAAGGCGGCAAGCATCTGGGCAACTTTGACTTTGGCCAGATCAAGGCACTGGCCGCTGGCGCGCGGGGGGAGGATCGCTACGGCTACCGGGGGGAATTCCTGCGCTTGATCAGCCTGGCAGAAACACTGGTAGGGCAGGATGCGCAGGCGCAGCCGCAGATTGCCGAGTAAGCGCCGCTACGTTGGGTTTTGGTAGCCGCTCTAAGTTGCTGACCAGGCTGCCCGCACCCTACCCAGCCACAATGAGCGTAGGCAAAGGCGGCCCGGCAGGCTAGGCTTTTCCCTGATAGCGGCAGCATGCCGGGAACCAGACGGCGAGCCTACTACCAAAGCAAGCCCGCACGCTGCCTGCAGGGCAGGCCGGCACAACAACAATCGATAGAAAGAGGAAGAATGGTCATGCGCCAAAGAAACTACCTGTGGCTCCCCCTGGTTCCGCTGCTGCTCAGCGCCTGCAATACCGAGGTTGGCGTGGGTGAACCCGAGCAGCCAGGCACCAACCTGACCTATGAGTACAACCTGGATACCAGCGCACAGGGCTGGGTATCCGGCTTTGCCGATTTTGAGCAAGGCCAGGATACCTACTACGAGCTGACATCGTCCTGGCGTGCCTTGCCCGTGCCGTTTACGGTCAGGGGCATACATATGAGCGGCAACAACCACAGTACCGATCTGTGGATGTATGTGAAGCGCAAGATCGACAAGCTCAAGCCCAACCAGGCCTACAAGCTGACCTTTGAGGCGGAGTTCGCCAGCAACGGCAGCGCAAACTGCACCGGCGGAACCGGCTCCCCTGGGGAGTCGGTCTTCCTCAAGGCTGGGGCCAGCGTGCAGGAACCACTAGCCCTGGTGGACGCCAACAAGAACTGGCGGATGAACTGGGACAAGGGTAACCAGGAAACCAGTGGCCGCGATACCCGGGTACTGGGCAATGTCGCCACCGACAGCACCGATTGCGTCAACCGCCCCTACCGCAACAAGCTGCTGAGCAACAGCAGCAACCCGCTGTCGCTGACCACCAACGGTTCGGGCGAGCTGTGGGTGATGTTTGGCACCGATTCCGGCTACCGAGGCCGCAGTGGCATCTATTACACCCGCTTGAAGATCACTGCCAAAGAGGGCTGATCAGCCAGTGGAAGGCTACCACCCCAGCGTGGACAGTGCAGGCGGCGAGTCCGGCATTCCGCTACACTCGCCTGCCATGCAGCCTGCCCATGACGATACTGCCTTGATGCTTGCCTACGCCGGTGGCGAGGCGGTGGCGTTCGAGCGCCTGTACGCGCTGCACAAAGCCGGCTTGTACGGCTTTCTGCACCGGCAGTCGCCCCGTACAGCCTGGGTTGATGATGTGTTTCAGGAAACCTGGCTGGCGGTCGTCAACGCCCGCCACGATTATCGGCCCACGGCCAGCTTCCGTACCTGGCTGTTCGGCATCGCCCGCAACAAGCTGATAGACCGGATACGATTGAAGGAACCCGCCCTGCTGGGCGACTTTCTGAATGAGGACGACGAGGACCCGCTGGCCCGTGTAGCGGGAGACAGCCGCCAAGAGCCCGCCAGCCGCCTGGAAGGCAAGCAAGCGGGCCAGGCACTGGACACCGCCTTGCGTGCATTGCCTGCGGTGCAGCGTGAAGTGTTCCTGCTGCGCGAGCAGGCCGAAATGAGCCTGGAAGACATTGCCGCATTGACCGGCGTGCCCATGGAAACGGCCAAGAGCCGGCTACGCTATGCCGTGGCCAAGCTCAAAGCCACGCTGGCGGGGGTAAGCTGAGATGGACACCATGAAACCCGATGACGACGACAAGGCACTGAGCCAGGCCTACGCGGCACTGGAACAACCCTTGCCGCCGCCAGCATTGGACAGCGCCATCCTGGCTGCCGCCCGCAATGCGGTTCAAGACGGCGCCAAGGTCATCCCCTTCCCTGCCCGGCCCCGCCGCAACTGGGGTGTCCCCCTGGGATTGGCCGCCACGGTGATGCTGGCCCTGGGTATCAGCCTGCAACTACGCGACAGCGAGGAAACTCGGCTGGACGAGCCCATGCTGGCAGCAGAGATGTCAGCACCTGTGGCGGTGCCAGAAGCCCCGGCGGCCCCGTCTGCCGATGCAGCGGTCGGCAGCAAAGATGAAAAGAAGCTGGAATCGGCAAGCACCGCCGCAGCCGCTCCTCCGCCAGCGCAAGAAGAACCGGTGACCACCAGCGTACCGGCAACCCGCCGCAGCCTCGCACAGCCACGCCAGGCACCGCCGGCAGAGATGCGCCCGGCGATGGAGCCGGGGTTGATGGAGAGCGCCGAGCATGCGGCACCAGCTGCCTTGGCCGCACCGGCACCGGCACCGGAACCAGAACCGGCGCGGGAAGCCGAATCGGTAGCTGGCGACGCAATGGCCAGGCAGGACAAACGCAGCCCGCCCATCCTGGCGCCAGCCGCACCTGCGCCGCAGGCGATGCCCGCACCGGCACCTGCTGCGGCCAAACCTGCCGCCGGCCGCAGCCAGGAGCATACCGCCCCGGCGCTACGCAAGATGCTGGAAAGCATGCCACCACCGACGACCAAACCGGACGCTACACCGGAGCGCTGGATTACCAGCATCCGCCAGTTGTTGGAGGTGGGAAAGGAAAATGAGGCGCGCAGGCAAGCCCGGCTGCTACAGCAGCGCTGGCCAGACCACCCCTTGCCAAGGGAGCTGCGTTACCTGCTAGAGGACGCAGCCCAGCCCTGACTGGAGGTTTTCAGAAGGCGAGAAGGCCGGGTGACACTAAGCTTCGGCAGCCTTCTCTCCAGCCGGCGGCGGCTCCGGCACCACGGCGCCGGTCTGTGCCTGCCACTGCACGTAGCATTCCAGCCCGCAGACGGCCGCCACATAATCGGTAGCTTCGCTGCTGGCGGCTTCAGAAGCAGGAATCTCGGCCAGGCATACCTGGCAATTCAACGTGGGCAGGGCCGGCACCTGTGCCTGGGTGGGATGAGCATGCATGGCAATCTCCTGGTAAGCAGCATTGCTGCACCGATACACTCCCTCGTAGCCTGAATACAATCTTTCCGCCTCGCCGCCGGGTTCAATACCTTATCAGCCTCGAACGGTGTGATGAAAAGATCACAAACAGGCTCTCACACCACACTACGCCCACCCCAGCAGCTTGTGAAGTTGATACAGGCAATCAATCCGATAGCCGGCGCCCCCCCGCCAGGCAGCGGCTATTCCCCGCTCAGGTAGATCACCACAAACAGCAGCAGCAAGGCCAGCAAGATGGCCCCGGCGATCTTCCAGGCCGACCAGGGACGCTCGCCCTGGACTTCGCCAGTCTGGCCATTGACGACAAAGCGCCAAGTCTTGCCGCCATACTGGTAGCTGGACAACCAGATGGGCAACAGGATGTGCTTGAAGGTGATGTCGTAGTAGTGCGGCGACATATTGTGAATGCGCTGCTCGTCACCACCGATGTCACGCCGGATGGCCTCCCGTATGGTGGGCTCCATCAGCCCCTGCGCTGCGGTAAAGCCCGGTTGCAGGCCCAGTTGGTAGGCTTCCACGGTAAAGCCGGTGAGGTAGTCCTCGCGATAGGGCTGCAACTTGTCCAGGCGCCAGGGTTGCAGTCCATGCAGGTACTGCGTGGGCAGCGACTGGGTTGCCGGCACGGTGACATCGTCAAAACCCACGTGGACCTCGCCCGCAGCCGAAGACCAGCGGGTACGGCGTACCTGCCGGGTCTTGGTGACACCGTTGTCGGTATAGGTCTCGCTCACATAGTAGTAGTCGCCCCGCTCGCCACGGTAGGGCGTGTCGGTATTGGCATCATACGTCCAGTAAGGCAGGTAGATGCCCTTCAAGCCGCTGGCGGCGCGGTAGGCTTGCTTCAGGGCATTGGGGGCGAACCACAGGCCATGTATCCAGTCCTTGAAGCTGGCCCTGGCCTGGTTTTCCTTGATCTCGAACGGCGCTACCGCCTTGGGCTGTATGGTGCGCTGGGCATAGGCATTGCTGGCAATCAGCGGCACGGCACAGAAGGGGCAGCGGTCTGCCGTGGTATTGGCCGGCAGCTGCGATGCGGCACCACAGCCGGGGCACTTCACCGTCTGTCGCTCTATCTGCGGCTCATTGCCTGCCGCCTGGGCCAGGTAAGCCTGGTAATCGAGTTCGGTTACTGCGGTTTCCTGCTCCGCTACGTCCGCCACCGCAATGGCGTTCTGCGCGCCGCAATAAGGACACTGGAGCGCGTGTTGGCCAGGCGCGAATTCAAGCTTGGCACCGCAGGCCGTGCAAGGGTAATGGTTGGTGGTCATGTAGGCTGACGACTAGGTCGGGTCGAATGTTGTGGTTAGGGCTTGTGCTTGCCGAGCGCATTGTCGACTTGCTGTGCCGTGACTTGCTGCAGCGCGCGGTCGATGAAACCATCCTTGCGCATGGCCAGCAAGGCTTGCTCAAGCGGCACGATCAGATGGGTGTTGCGGGTATGGACATAATGGTAGACCGGCATGCTGTAGAACTCCCGCTCCAGCAAACGGGTATCCGCCGCCAACTCTCCGCGCTGGCGCATGCCTGCCAGTACAGCCGGCATGCTGATGGGGCTGCCAAGCACCACATCGACCCTACCCGCCAGCAACATGCGCACCATGGCATCGGGTGTCGTGGCGAAACTGACATCCATACCGGCCGTCCGGGCCTCTACCACCTTGACGCCGCGCTGCGCCGCCACCCGCCAGCCCCGCAGGTCTTCCCAATCACGCACCACGATTTCCGGCTTGAGCGTCAGGGCCGCCACGGTGAGCGACAGGGGTGAGGTCGGGACGACACGCAGATTGCTGTACTGCTGCTCCATCCCAGCGATACGTCCCAGCTCGGCGTCATACTTGCCGGCATCCACTACCGCCAGCGAACGCAGGCTGGGCAGCTTCTCCAGCTGCATCTCGTAGCCTATGCGCCGATAGGCCTCGCGCAAGACCAGCTCCCCCACCTGCACGGTGGCGTCCATGCCCTCAGGCGCGGCAACACGCACCACAGGCAGGGCTGGTGGCGGTGCAGCCGTCAACAGCACGCTACAGAGCAACAGCAGGAACTGGCCGAGCATTCGTATCATGGCGATGGCAGGGTTGTGAAAGAAACCCGGCGCCCACGGCGCCGGGTAGATCACATTACTGCGGTATGGGTGGTGGGACATGGGCGAACAGGGCTGCCAGCTCCGGCTGCTCGCCGGCCTTGCCCCAGGCGGCCATGCCGGCCTTCCAGACCAGGCTGTCGCGGTTGAAGCTACCCGCCTGCAGCTGCCCTTGCAGTGCCGCCAAGTCGAACGGGCCGGCCTGTTGGCCGTTCACCGCCACATGGAAGCTGACCGCACCCGGTATGGGCGGCGGAACCGGTGCTGCCGGCGCAGGTGCCGAACCCGAGATGCCGCCACCGGCCTGGGCAGGCTGCTGGAACAGATTGCCCATGCCCTGGTTGAGCATGCCGCCCACCCCTATGCCCATCATGGTGCCGGCCATGCCGGGGTTCTGCGCAGCATCGCGCATGGCCTGGGCTGCCTGGTACTGGCCAAACTGCTGCATATTGCCGATGGCACGCATGGCGCCTTGCTGGTCGATGGCTTTTTCGACCTCTTCCGGCAGGCCGATGTCCTGCACCTGTATTTCACACAGCTCCAGGCCCATGCCGGCGAAATCGCCCGCGATACGCTCACGTATCTTCTCGCCGACCAGGGTGACCTTGCCTTCCAGGTCTATCACCGGCACGCCGATCTCCGGCATCACTTCCTTGATACGGGTACCGACCTTGCCGCGCAGGTTGGCCTCGATATCCTCGGTGGTGAACTCGGCCTTGGTGCCCATGATGTCGACCAGGAAGGTCTTGGCATCGGCAATACGGATCACATACAGGCCAAAGGCGGTAACCCGCACCGCGCCGAACTCCGGATCGCGCATGGTGGCCGGGCCTGCCGTGCCCCACTTGAGATCGGTGAACTTGCGGGTGTTGAAGAAATACACCTCGGCCTTGAAAGGCGAATTGAAGCCATACTTCCAACCCTTGAGGGTGGCCAGTATGGGCATGTTCTCGGTATTGAGGGTGTACATGCCGGGCGTGAACACATCGGCCACCTGGTTCTTGCCCAGTTGCCCCTCGTTCACCACCACGGCCAGCTGGCCTTCGCGCACCGTGAGCTTTGCGCCCATCTTGAGTTCATTCTGATGCCGCTCGAACCGATGTGCCATCACCTCAGGCCTGTCCTCGGTCCACTCGACAATATCGATAAACTCAGCGGTGAGCTTGTTCCACAGACTCATTTCCATACTCCTTATGTATTGATCCCCCGGCTGCCTGGCAACCCGGAGGTTTACAACAATAGCCCTAGTCAGGTTCTAGGCCAAGCAAGACACCACGGTTCGGCAAAACGACCAAAGGCCAGTTGCCCACCGGGGCTATGCCAGTGCTCGCCCTCGCGGGGTGGGCAGGCATAACGGTAGTGGGTGTCGCCCAGGCTGAATTCAAGGGCATAGGCATGCAGATAGCCCCGGTCCGCCTCGCTGCCGCCGTAGCGCGCATCCCCCAGTATGGGGCTGCCCAGCGCCTTGAGGGCCACCCGTATCTGGTGTGTGCGGCCAGTCAGCGGCCTGACCACGAAGGCGCGCTGGCCATTGCCCACGCCTGCTGTGAAGAACTGGGTCACCGCCGGATCCTGGCGGCTTTGCAACAGACGCCAACTGCCATTGCGGCCTTTTTCCATATCGCCGCTGAGCGTGCCCTGCTTCTTGCCGGGCGCACGATCCGACAGCGCCAGGTAGTACTTGCGTATCTGCCGCTGGGCAAACAGTTGGCCAAATTCCGCCGCCGCCTCGGCACCCTTGGCCACCAGCAGCAGCCCCGATGTCAGTTGGTCCAGCCGGTGCACTGCATGCAGCTCCCCAACGCCAGTCTGTTCACGCAGCAACTCCAGCACGCCCCGCTTTTCGCCTTCGCGGTGAAAGCTCTGGCCAGCAGGTTTGTCTATCAGGATGAAGTGCGGCTCGTCCGCAAGCAGGGTCAGCATCAGGGAGCAGTATGCATACGCAGTATGACCTCCAGCTTGCGCTCACGCTGCAAGCGGGCCAGTCCGGCATTGAGAATCCGCAGAAAGGCATCGGCATCCGCCATCTGCGGGCTGATGGCAAAATGGGCCACTACCGGCGGGGTTTCCGGCAGGGGTCGGCCACGCAACAGATCGGCATCGTAGGGCAGGCGCCCAAGCCGACGTTGGCCAGCCATCACTTCCAGTGTTTCGATCAACATCTCGCAGCGCCCGAAGGCCAGCTTGGCCATGGCCGCCGGGTAATCCAGCGCACCGTTGTCCATCTGTTCTGGCCGCAGGCGGGTAAAGCCATAGTTGTAGCCATACAGGCCACACACCTTGTACCGGCTCAGCTCATCCAGCTGGCGTATCTGCAAACCCTGCGGATAGCGCCTGTGCAGATAGAAGTAACCTGGCTGAAACCGCAGATAGGCATCGCTGAAGCGATAAAGCCGCGCCCGTTCCGGGCTGTGCAGCATGCCCATGGCCAGCTGGAAGCGTTGGCCTTGCTCCACCTCGCGCTGGCAACGCAACCAGGGCAACAACGCAAACTCGACCCGGTAACCACTGCCCTGCAGGGCGGCGCGCAATACATCGGGTGAATACCCGGCCACCTCGGCGGTCTTGCTACCGTTGACGCGCTTGAAATAGCTGGAGGGTATCCACTCCCCCTCGCCACCGCAGGCACGCACCACGACCTCAGCCCGCAGCGGCAGGGAACACACCAGAATCAGCAGCAGTAAACGCAACATGGCGACGCCCATCATGCCGGGCTTCCAGCATAGACCGAGGACGTCGCCATGTGTTCAGCAGACTGATCAGGCGGCAGGCGTACGCTTTTGCAGGCGATTGACCAAGCCATCGAGGTTGGCCAGCGAGAACAGGTGGGCGTAGATCAGCGACATGGTGCCGTTCTTCAGCCACTCGTCAGCCTTGGCGGCCGAGATATTGCGCAGCTTGGTTTCGTCCACCACCCACATGCCGTCCATGCTGACCGGGCCGCCTGGCAGTTCGGCGCTGGCCGACACCTGGTGCAGCAGGCCTTCCTTGCCCAGCTCGTTGGCCAGGTCGCCGGAGCGCTTGCCATCGTCGCGCGACTGGAACATCAGCTGCGCAAACTGCTTCATGGCATCAGTGGGCTTGCCGTCGACGAAGATGGCAGCATCTTCTTCGCGCTGCATGGTGCGTGCCACGCTCTCTTCAATGCACAGCACGGCATCGTCGTTCTCGACTTCGACGGTGACAAAGGGGAAGCGGCGCACGAAGAAGGGGATATAGGGCGCATCCCAGTTGCCTTCGGCATCGACAAACAGGTTCTCCTGGGCACGCAGGCCCAGCATCACGGTGGGGGAGTAGGTCTTTTCACCGGTTTCAGCAAACACGATGGCGTAGTCGCGCATCAGCGAGGAGAACTCGGCGCCGACCACGGGCACGGCATGCACCTTGGCAGCAAAATTGAAGTTCTGAGCCAGACTCAGTTTCAGGTCAGCATGCTTGGTAGCATCCAGCGGGACGACGTTGTTGTAGAACATGGGTATTACCTCGAAGGTGACCCTGGGCGCATGCCCAGGCCATTGAATTATTCCGGTGGTGTGCCGCTGGCAGGTGACTTCGCCAACAGCAGGACGGCAGCGATGATAACCGCACCGCCCAAGCACTGCGAGACCGACAGTCGTTCACCCAGCAAGCAGGCGGCCAATACCACGGTCACCACCGGCTCGAAAGTGGACAACATGGCGGCTTCAGAGGCGCCCACGCGTGCCAGCCCGGCAAAGAAGGCCAGTGCGGCTAACACGCTACACATGACCCCGATAGCGGCGATGGCCCCCCAGCCCAAAGGGCTGTGCGGCATGACGGGCGCTTGCCACAGCGACACCAGCAAGAAAGTCAGGGCGCCCCCCAGCATGACCACGGTTGCACTGGGCAAGGCCCCGGCCTGGGGAGTCAGCTTGGTCCCCACGGCGATATAGACCGAATAGATCAGCGCAGCCCCCAGGCCAAAGGCGATGCCCACCGGCGAGCCGGACAAGGCATCGCCCACCGTCAGCGCCAGGCCGGCCGAGGCCAGCAACAGGGCCACCACCTTGCGACGGGTCAAAGGCTCATGCAGCCAGACCGCCGCTATCAGGGTGACGATGACCGGAAAGGTGTAGAGCAACAGAGCCGTCAGCGAAGCACTGGCATACTTGAGCGCGGTGAAATAGCTGAAGGCCTGGCCGGCATAGCCCACCGCCCCCATGGCCAGCAAGCCCAGCGCCAGCTTGCCCCGAGGCCAGCGCTCGCGGCGCAGCAGCATCAAGACGGCCAGCAAGGCGCCGGCAATGACAAAACGCAGCAACAGCACGGCCTGGGTATCCGCCCCTTCGGCATACGCCAGGCGGCCGAACAGCGGCATTACCCCGAAGCACAGGGCTGACAGCAGTATCAGCAGGGCGCCGCTGAGACGGCGGTTGTTGAGCAGGGACACAGACTACCTCACTATCCTTGTTGCGGCATGACGGCAGCTGGGCTGCGGCCATGCAACGGCGCCAGTAGCCAGCCCAGCAACGCACTGATCAGCAAGGCGCCGCCCGCCAGCAAGGTGGCCGTGCCGGCACCCAGGTACTGCGCCGCCACACCCAGCAACAGCAGGCCCAGCGGGCCGGCGCCGAAGCTGATGGCGCCCATGCCGGTAAAGACCTGGCCGGCCAGCGCCTTGGGGGTTTCTTCCTGCAACAGGGTCTGCTGCAAGGGGTTGCCGGCCCCCAACAGCAAGCCGGCCAGCGCTGAAGCGGCCAGCAAACCCGCTGGCGCCTGGGCCAGGCCGCACAGCACAATGGCCAGCGCCGTGCATAGCTGCCCGCCATAGAAGATGGCACTGCGGCTGAAATAGCGGCTCAGGCGCGCAAAGGCCAGCGCTCCCAGCGTGGCACAGATGCCAAAGGCCGACAGGCACAGCCCCAGCAGGGTGGTGTTGTGGTGTACCTGTACGGCCAGCAAGGGCAGCAGCAAGCCCAGAAAGGGCGAGAGCACGAAGTTGCCCATCATGCTCAGCAAGGCCAGGGGGCGCAGCCTGGGGTGGCGCAGGATAAAACGCACACCGGCCAAGGCCGATTCATCCGGCTCGCGCCGTGCCCGCACTGGCTTGCGCGGCACCAGCAAGGCCACCAGCAAGGCGCACAGCAGAAAGCTGGCCGCATTGACATACAGCGCGCCGGCCGCCCCCAGCAACCCAACCAGACCGACAGCCAGCATGGGGCCGGCGAAATCAGCGCCATTCTCCAGACCGCCCCGCAAAGCATTGACCCGCTCCAGCGGCTGCCGCGCCAACCGCGCCAGGCTGGGCACCAGGATCTGGCGGGCGGCCGAACCACTGGGGTCGAACAAGGCCCCCACGAATACCAACAGCAGTATCCAGGCCAACGGCAGTTGGCCATGCCAGGCAAACGCCAGCGGCAGGGCCAGCACCGATACACCGCTCAGCACATCGGCCAGTAGACTGACGCGCCACGGCCCGAACCGGTCTATGGCGCGGCCACCCACCAGGGCCGCCAGCAGGATGGGCAGCACCGCCACCGCACCCGCCAGGCCCGTCATCAAGGCGGAGCCGGTTTGCTGCAGCACCAGCAAGGGAATGGCCACCGCAGCCACCTGATTGCCCAGCAGCGAAAGCGTCTCCGCGCTGACCAGCCCAGCCAGGGGCAAATGGATTTTTTGGAACGACATCAACACTCACTATGTAAAACAATCACCCAGGCAAGCTGCGGGGGCGGGGAATGAAGCGAGGGATAGTGCCACATCAAGCTGCCGTCGCGGCTTGAGACCCACGACATGGTCAGCCTCCCCGGGTCTCCTGGGGCCGGCGCGGCAACTAACAATCTGAACCGCTTGCGCGCTTATGCAAGGCCCTCACATCACATCGAACACCGACCCCATCTTGGGCATGAACAGCTTCTGGAACTGCCGCGCCGCCTGCTCGTCGGTCAGGCTGGCGACGTGATCGCACACCACCCGGATGGCCGCCTCGGCATCAAGCGCTTCGGCATGCTGGCGGCGAGCTGTCTCGGGCAGGAAGCGCATGGGGTCGCTGGCGTAGACGGAAAACAGGTCGCCAACGATGCGCTGGCCCTTGAACTCCAGCATCTGGGTGCCCGGCAAGCCAATGACACGGCTGACCACCATGCCATGCAGGCTGCGCAGCAGACAGCGCTCGGCCGGCGGCAGGCTGGCCTGCCAGCGCAACATGGGATGCTGGAAGGCCTCATCCTCCACCAGCACGATGGACAGGATCAGGCGATGGACGATCTCGCCTATGGCCTCCTTGCGCTGATAAGGCTCGCCAAAGAACAGCTTGCCCAGCCTGTCCTGGTCAAACCAGGCCGGCAGATTGTCGGCCCTGGCCATGCTGGCCGCCCAGTCCTGCGGCCGCACCAGATCCAGCGAGGTGGCATCCTCCAGATCATGCACGCCATAGGAGATATCGTCCGCCAGCTCCATCAATGCGGTATCGAAACCCTTGTGACAGGGCTTGGCATGCTCCCCCTCAGCGCCAGCGACGATGGCCTGCAGCCGCTCGCGATCATCGCCGACAAAGGGCGCCAGCAACCACGCCACGATATCCGCCTCGCTGTCGAGGTAGCACTTGGGCGGTTTCAGTAGGCCGGCCCGCAGCTCGGTCAGGCCCACGCCAGGGTTCAAGGGTTGCTGATTCACCACCTTGCTATAGGGTGCCGGGTACTTGAGCACCCCCAGCAGGCTACGGCGGGTCAGGTTCATGCCGTGTTGCTGGCTGTAGCTTTCCAGCCGCCCAAGTATGCGCAGGGTCTGGCCATTGCCCTCAAAGCCACCATGCTCGCGCATATGGAAATTCAGCGCCATCTCGCCACCATGGCCAAACGGCGGGTGGCCGATATCATGCGCCAGGCAGATACACTGAATCTGCTGGTCGCTGGGCAGGAGCGCGGCCACATCGGCCCGCTGGGCCTCACGCAGGCCCAATGCCGGGCCATGCCCAGCCAGCCGGCGGCGCAAGGCCTGGACTATGCCGCTGCCTATGCGCGCCACTTCCAGCGAATGGGTCAGCCGGGTGCGGGGAAAGTCGCTTTCGGCCACACCCAGCGTCTGGGTCTTGCCCTGCAGGCGGCGAAATGCGGCGGAATGGACGATACGGGCGTAGTCACGCTCGTCCTCGGTACGGGTTTCATAACTGCGCTGGCTGACACCGCCCATGCGGTCGGCCAGTTGTTGCATGGATATCGTCATGACATTTACTCCAGAGCCTGTTCTGCGCACCATGGCCCATGCCCGATGCGCATCCGGTCTTGTTAGGGAAGCGCTGAAAACAGCTTGTTTGCGTCCGCGCGGCGCCTTGGTGGCGGCGCTTCCGACAGGTGATTGAATCGTATTTGCAGCTACCACAGTCCCGGCAATGCGCCGGGTAAAGCCTAGCTTGCCATAAAAAAAGCGCGCCACTAAGGGCGCGCTTCCAGCTACAGGGTCAAACTCAGGCCAGCTTTTGCAGCTGCGCCCGCATTTTCTCTACCGTTTCGCTGAAGTCGGCCAAGCGCTTGCGCTCCTGCTCCACCACGGCTGCCGGTGCCTTGTCGGCAAAGGCCGGGTTGGCCAGCTTGGCATTGGCCTTGGCAATTTCACCATCCAGCCGCGCCACTTCCTTGCTCAAACGTGCCCTCTCGGCCTCACGGTCTATCTCGACCTTGAGCATCAGGCGGGTGCCACCGACTACCTGTACCGGTGCATCGTCGGCCGGCAACTGCGCCACCACCTGCACCTCGCTGAGGCGACACAGCAAGGTCAGGTAAGGCCCGAACTCCGCCAGCTCGGCCGCCGTCCCTTCCAGGAACAAGGGCACCCGTTGCGACGGCGACAGGCTCATCTCGCTGCGCAGGGTACGGGCCGCCATGGTCAAGGCCTGGAACTGGGCCATACGACTGTTGGCCTGCTCGTCTATCTTCTCGACCTGCGCCAATGGCCAGGCCGCCAGCATCAGCGACTCGGTCTTCTTCGCATTGGCAAACGGTGCCACGGTCTGCCACAGCTCTTCGGTAATGAAGGGGATGATGGGGTGAGCCAACCGCAAGGCCACTTCCAATACCCGGACCAGGGTGCGGCGCGTGGCGCGCTGCTGTGCCTCATCACCTTGCTGTATCTGCACCTTGGCCAGTTCCAGATACCAGTCGCAATAGGCATTCCAGACAAACTCGTAGATGGCCTGCGCAGCCAGGTCGAAACGATAGGTATCCAGCGCCTCCTTCACCGCCATTTCGGTCTTCTGCAGCTCGCCGATGATCCACTTGTCGATGAAGCTGTAACTCAGCGGCAGGCTTTCATCCTGGCCGGTGTCCTGGCCTTCCACGTTCATCAGCACAAAGCGGGTGGCGTTCCACAGCTTGTTACAGAAGTTGCGGTAGCCTTCGGCACGCTTGAAATCGAAGTTCACATTGCGGCCCAGGGTGGCATAGCTGGCCATGGTGAAACGCAATGCGTCGGTACCGTAGGCCGGTATGCCCTCGGGGAACAGCTTCTCGGTGGCCTTGGCAATCTGCGGGGCCTTCTCGGGCCGGCGCAGGCCGGTGGTGCGCTTGCCCACCAGCTCAGGCAGAGCAATGCCGTCTATCAGGTCGACCGGGTCGATGACGTTGCCTTCCGACTTCGACATCTTCTTGCCTTCATGGTCACGCACAATGCCGTGGATGTAGACATCCTTGAACGGTACGCGGCCCATGAAATGGGTACTCATCATGATCATCCGGGCAACCCAGAAGAAGATGATTTCATAGCCGGTTACCAGTACACCGGACGGTACAAAGGCATTCAGGGCCGGGTTGGCGGCATCCTGCTCGGCATCGCCGGTCCAGCCCAGGGTGCTGAACGGCACCAGGGCCGAGCTGAACCAGGTGTCGAGCACATCATCGTCGCGGCGCAGCACCTTGCCACCGGCCTGGCGGACGGCATCCGCCTCGTTGCGGGCCACATAGACATTGCCTTGCTCGTCATACCAGGCAGGGATCTGATGCCCCCACCACAGCTGGCGGCTGATGCACCAGTCCTGGATATTCTTCATCCACTGGTTGTAGGTATTGACCCAGTTCTCGGGGATAAACCGGACCTGGCCGCTTTCCACCGCCTCGATCGACTTCTCGGCAATGCTCTTGCCGGTCGGATCACCCTCACCCACCCGTGTCATGGCCATGAACCACTGGTCGGTCAGCATGGGCTCCAGCACCGAACCGGTACGGTCGCCACGTGGCACCATCAGCTTGTGCGGCTTCACTGATTCCAGCAAACCCTGGGTCTCCAGGTCGGCCACGATGGCCTTGCGGGCCACATAGCGCTCCTTGCCGGCATAGCCGGCCGGCAGCGGGATGCTGCCCTGCACGCTGCCATCAAAGCCGAACAGCTGCGCCTCGTCCAGGATATGGGCGGTCAGCGACATCACGTTGATCAAGGGGAAACCGTGACGCTTGCCGACCTGATAGTCATTGGGGTCGTGTGCCGGGGTCACCTTCACCACGCCGGTACCGAACTCCTTGTCCACATATTCGTCGGCAATCACCGGGATGTCACGATCGCACAGGGGCAGGCGCACCCGCTTGCCCACCAGGGCGGTATAGCGCTCATCCTCCGGGTGCACCATCAGGGCCACGTCACCCAGCATGGTTTCAGGCCGGGTGGTCGCCACGGTCAGGTGGCCGCTGCCGTCCACCAGCGGGTAGCGGATATGCCACAGATGGCCGTCTTCTTCGGTGTTCTCGACTTCCAGATCCGACACCGAGGTGCCCAGCACCGGGTCCCAGTTCACCAGCCGCTTGCCACGATAGATCAGGCCCTGCTCGAAAAGGCGGACAAACACCTCGGTCACGGTTTCGGAGCGCGCACCATCCATGGTGAAGTATTCACGCGACCAATCCACCGAGCAGCCCATGCGGCGCATCTGGCTGGTAATGGTGCCGCCGGATTTCTCCTTCCACTCCCATATCTTGCCGACAAAGGCTTCGCGGCCCAGGTCGTGGCGGCTGACTTTCTGTTCGGCCAGCTGGCGCTCCACCACAATCTGTGTGGCAATGCCGGCGTGGTCGGTACCCGGCAGCCACAGGGTGTTGTGGCCCTGCATGCGGTAATAGCGGGTCAGGCCATCCATGATGGTCTGGTTGAAAGCATGGCCCATGTGCAGCGTGCCGGTGATATTGGGCGGCGGCAGCTGGATGCTGAAGGACGGGACCGATGTGTCCATGCTCGGCTTGAAATAGCCGGCCTGTTCCCAGGTTTGGTACCAGCGGCGCTCAATGTCACCGGGTTCGAAGCTCTTGGCGAGTTCCATGATGCGAATCTGTCTGCGTTGCGGAAGGTGCCGATTATACGGGCAAATCTGCAATCGCCAGCGTCGGGCAGCAGCCTGATGAACAGCCGGCATGACGGTTAATGGGCCGGGCAGGTAACATCGCCCCATGTCCTACCTCCCCCTTCCCTCCCGGCGCGCACCCAAGGCCCTGGCCCTGGGCGCGCTGGCGCTGGTATTGCTGGCCCTGCTTGCCGCTGGCAGCGGCGCCATCGACATCCCGGTGAGCGAGATTCCCGCCCTGTTGTGGGGTAGCGCCAGCGACGACCTGCGGCAGACCTGGCAGAGCGTGCTGCTGGATGTCCGGCTGCCACGCATCCTCCTGGCGCTGGCAGTGGGCGCGTCCCTCGCCGTGGCAGGCTGCGTGCTGCAAGCGGTGTTTCGCAATCCCCTGGCTGAGCCCGGCCTGATTGGTGCCTCCAGCGGCGCGGCCCTGGCCGCCACCCTGGCGCGTGTCATGCTGCCGGGCATGGCCGTTGCCCCCGCCGCCTTTGCCGGTAGCCTGCTGGCCACCTGGCTGGCCTGGGCCATTGGCCGGGGGCAGGATGCCGGCCGTCTGCTGCTGGCCGGGGTCGCCATCAATGCGCTGGCCGGCGGCGGCCTGTCACTGCTGACCTATCTGGCCGATGAGACAGCATTACGCGGCAGCACCCTGTGGGCGCTGGGCAGCCTGGCGGGTGCCGGCTGGATGCAGCTGGCCTGGCTGCTGCCGGTGCTGGGCATCTGCCTGGTGCTGATGTGGCGCGAATACCGCGCGCTGGATGCCTTGCTGCTGGGCGAGCGTGAAGCCTGGCACTTAGGCTATGAGCTGACCGGCCTGCGCCGTCGCCTGGTGACGCTGAGTGCGCTGACCGTCGCGCTGACGGTCTCGGTCTGCGGCGCCCTGGGCTTCGTCGGCCTCATCGCCCCCCATCTGGCACGGCTGCTGCTGGGCCCGAGTCACCGCCACCTGCTGCCTGGCGCAGCTCTGCTGGGTGCAGCCTGTCTGCTGGTTGCCGACTGGCTGGCCCGTACCGTGGTGGTACCGTCCGAACTACCCATAGGCGCGGTACTCAGCGTGGTGGGCGCCCCCTTCTTCCTGTTCCTACTGGTCAGGGCGCGTAGGCCGGTCGCCTGACCTTCCCTGTGACCCTAGTTCGAGCTGTGCCTGCTCTCCATAGTTGCCCCACATTTGGTACTTAGAGTCTGGGACTACATCATGGAGGACGCCGCTATGCCGCTCACACACCTGCCCCGCCTGCTGGTTTGTCTGGTCAGCGCCGGACTGACGGTCCAAGCCCACAATATTGATACCAATCAGGTCTCAAACACCTATCTGAGCGCCATCATCGTGCCGGACGAGGCCGAGATAGGCAGCACCACCCAGGTCTGGCTGGGCGCGCTCTATGGCGGACAGTGGTTTCTGCGTAATGCAAGCGGCGGCTGGCAGGCTTTCGAAGGCAGCTACCCGGTAGCCGTACCCGGCCTCACACTCGGCCCCGTCAATGCCATCGATATCAGCCAAGGCCTGGACCCAACCAGCCTGCCAGGCCTGGAGGTGTACCTGGGCTATGGCAGCAGCGTGGCCGCCTATAACAACACCCCCGGTCACTTGCGCAAAGTACACACGGTCACACCGGCCGGCTCGGCCGGACTATCGGCCGCGGTCGATGTCACCCGCTTGCCCATGGGCGACGGCAAGATCAGCAGCAGCCCTACCCGAGGCAGCATCTGGGCCTGCACGACCACTGGCGGTGGAGGCGGCGCCAGCCAGGCAGGCCCGTGGATACGCGGCGATGGCACTTATGACCTGACCGCCAAGCTGTCGGTAATCGGCTCGGTACCCTGGAGCGGCAGTTTCAGCGCCGTCGTCAATGGCAGCAGTCGTATCATCAGCGGCAATGGCCTACCCGGCCACACCACGGGCAGCTATCCCATTGCCAGTAGTGATCCGGCCTACCAATATGACCGCAACCCCAACAGCATCAGGGGCCAAACCGTCAGCCTGACCCTGCCGGTCCTACCTCAGTTGGCAGCAAGCAGCAGTTGCCTGCCTGGGGGCGCCATCGGCATCCTTACCAGCGGAGTGGTGATCTTCAATGGACTCGACGCCGAGAACCGCGATGCAGTGGCACACGAGGTGCAGGATCGTTGCCAAGGCCATCCCGAACGCAACGGCAGCTACCACTATCACAACATCAGCACCTGCATTGCCGAGAAGTCAGAACCCTCCGAGCACTCGCCGCTGGTCGGCTATGCCTATGACGGCTTCGGCATCTATGGCCGCTATGGCGAGGATGGCAAACTACTCACCAATGCCGACCTGGACGAGTGCCACGGTCACACCCATACGCTGGACTGGGACGGCCAGCAGCGCAGTCTGTATCACTACCATGCCACCTGGGAGTACCCCTATACCCTAGGCTGCTTCCGCGGCAACCGGGTAAGGTAGTCGCCTGAGCACCAGTCCTTCCGAGATCGGTTGCGGGCGAGTGCAGGGGTGGGAGTCAATCAAGGTGGCACCGCGGCCTGAGTTACCTCAAAGGGCCAACACCCGGGGCCCCTGCGCGGCACGTTTTCACCCTGCATTGTTTGAACATTACATACAGGCTCTCAAGCAAAACTCACACAGGCTATAGGCGGCAGCTCAGCCGACAGCCGCAGCCAGCTCTCACCAGCATCCTCACTCAGCCATAGCGAACCGGTAGTGGATGCCATGGCCAGCCGCAGGCCCTGATCATCTACCGCCAAACCATGCCGATAAACCAGATGGAAAGCCGGTGCAGCCGGCAAACCCAGATTGAGTTTGTCGTAGTGCCGACCGCCATCGCGGGTACGCAGCACATAGAAGTCGCCTTCCAGCGGTATCCGACGGTCATCAGCCGCCGCCGGAACAAACCAGGCAGTGTGTGGATCAAGCGGGTGAGCCGCCACGGCAAAGCCGAAATTGGATAGCGGCTCGGCAGGCCATATCTCCTCCCACTTGCCCAGATCATCCTGCGTGACAAACTGGCCGTTGTGGTGCTGGCACCAGACGGCTTGCGGCACCGCCTGGCACTGGGCCAGCCTATGGGTGTCCTGTATATCTGGGTCTTCCTTGGATTCGGGTGGCATATAGGCCGCCCATAAGCCGGTGCTGGCGTTTTCCCAAGTGCGCCCAGCATCGCGGCTACGCAAGACTCCACCGCAGGAGATGCCCACCACCAACCAGTCCGGGTCACGTGGGTCAACCAGGATGGAATGGATGCCGGGGTGGTCATACCCACCGCCGAACCATTTGGCCCGCTCGGGTCGCTGCCACAGGCTTTCCACCAGGCTCCAGCTACGCCCAGCATCGGTGGAACGGAACAGGCCCGCCGGTATGCCACCTGCCCATAGCGTACCGTCCTGGCCAGCCACTAGCGTCCAGATCAACTCCAGCACAGGCGCGCCTTCCATCCCCGCAGCAAAGGCCGGCATTTCCAGCTCGGTCCAGTTGGCGCCGCCATCATCACTGGCATGCAGCTTGGGGCCGAAGTGGCCATCCTGCAGCGCCGCATACCAGCGCCCGCCTGTGGCCAGCACCGCCGACACCGCCGTACCCAGAAAATGCTGGCCCAGCAACTGCCAGCCGTCTGTCCCCCTGAGGTAAACCAGCAGGCCTTTGCGGCTGCCTATCAAGAGCGTGTCCTGCATCTCATCCTCCCGAGAGGGCTTGCATTACATAGATTTCGGCGTCATCCGCCACGATGCTGTCCAACGCATCGCGACGCAACTCGCCATCGATAAACAGGGCCACATGCTTGCGCAAGCTACCTTGCTCATCCAGCACATAGCCACGTAGCTGAGGATACTCCGTGAATATCTGTTCCAGCGCGGCACGCGGCGTGTCTGCCGACACCGTCGAGGCAGTGGGCGGTGCATGACGGCGCAGATGCGGGGTGAAGGCTAGTTTGGGCATGTCCACTTTATAGACTAAGAGCCTATTTAGGACTTACAGGCAGCGTAGTCAGGACGCGACCACTGCAGGCACCCGGGTAACCCAGGTGCTGACCATTGCAGCATCTCTAGCCGCGGCTCTCCCCTGATCTAGCCCCACCCCTACCCCCGCCCGCCAGCGGGGAACCTCGCCGCGCTCGACTGCGCCCGTTTTGGACTTATAGGCAGCGTAGTCACGACGCGACCACCGCAGGCACCCGGGTAACCCAGGTGCTGACCGTTGCGGCCTCTCTAGCAGCTGCTGCCAGCCGCGATAGTCAAACAGATAGAGCGAGTGAGCGAAATTCCGCTGCCTCGCCACCAGGTAGAGCAACTCAATGCATCCGTTGTACTGGCCCTTCGGCGCCAGACCTTTGGCCCACTCTGTGCCACCTACCAAGACCTTGCAGCTATCCGATCTGGAGAGCATACAAATGGCAATTAAGCGCACGACTGAGTACCTGGATGACTTGGCTAACCAGGTCGAGCAGCAGCTCCTGACGCGAGCGAAGCTAGCCCCCCACATGGCAAAGCAAATTGCTGTCGAGGTAACAGATCACATGGCGCATCACTGGGGTGGTCTCAACCTGTACTTTGGCAAAGGGCTGCTTCGCAGGCTGTCTCACCGTGACCAATCAATCTATGATTCCTTCACGGGCTCAAACTTTGATGAGCTGGTCCGCAAAACAGGCCTCACCGAGCGACAGATCTACCGTATCGTTGAACAAGGGCGGAAGTTTGAACGGACGCGCAGACAGGTTGATATGTTTGCCGCAGCAGAAGAGACCGCGCCACACACTAGCCGGAAGTAACGCTTCGGAATCGTTGCGATCTATTTTTACCAGCTGCAACAGTCTTTCATTCCATCGTCCCGACTTGTCCCATATCATCCCAGCCAGTCCCAATTATCTACCCGCACCCTGTGGGTTTATCTCTCACCAACTCAAGCAGCGGCTCCCCCTTGATCGATTCCCACCCCTACCCCCGCCCGCCGGCGGGGAACCTCGCTACGCTCGGCAGGGCCTGTTTTGGACATACTCGGCAGCGTAGTCACGATGCGCTCAACGCAGACGCTCAGGTACGGGCCAAATGCCATACTCGCCCGCCCAGACAGCAGCGCTTGGCGCTATCATGGTGACCAGCGATCCCGTCTTGGACAAACACGCGACAAAACCATGCCCTATCTGACCGAACCCGAATTCCGCCATGATCAGCCCCGTCGCCTCGGCATACTGCTGATCAACCTGGGTACGCCGGCTGCGCCCACTGCGGCGGCGGTGCGGCCCTACCTCAAGCAGTTCCTGTCCGATCCACGGGTGGTGGAGATACCCAGGCTGGCCTGGTGGTTCATCCTCAACGGCATCATTCTCAATACCCGCCCCAAACAATCGGCCGCCAAATATGCCAGCATCTGGACACGCGACGGCTCTCCCCTGGCGATCTACACCCGCCAACAGGCCAAGCTGCTGCAAGGCTATATGGGCGATGCGGGGCAACAGGTGATGGTGGAATGGGCCATGCGCTATGGCCAGCCCAGTGTGGCCGACAAGCTGATGGCACTGAAGGCCGCAGGCTGTGATCGGGTACTGGCCGTCCCGCTCTACCCCCAGTACGCCGCCTCCAGCAGCGGTAGCGCCATGGACGCGCTGGCCGACGCCATCAAGGCCTTGCGCAATCCGCCCGAGCTGCGCATCGTCAAGCAGTTCCACGATAGCCCGGCCTATATCGACACGCTGGCGCGGCGGGTACAAAGCCATTGGGCCCAGCAGGGTCGTGGCGATCACCTCGTGATGAGCTTCCACGGCATTCCTCGCTTCAGCCTGGACAAAGGCGACCCCTACCATTGCCAGTGCCACAAGACTGCCCGCCTGCTGGCCGAGCAGCTGGGTTTGAACAAGGATCAGTACACCGTCGCCTTCCAGTCGCGCTTCGGCCGCACTGAGTGGCTCAAGCCCTATACCAGCGAGGTGCTGCAGCAACTCGGCAAACGCAAGACCGGCAAGCTCGATGTGATCTGCCCCGGCTTTGTGGCCGACTGCCTGGAAACCCTGGAAGAGATCGCCATCGAGGGCAAGGAAACCTTCCTGACCGCAGGTGGCGGCCAGTACCGCTATATCGCGGCACTCAATGCCGAACCTGACTGGATCATTGCCCTGGCCCGTATCCTGGCGCCCCACCTGGGTGGTTGGCTGGAGCACCAGGAAGACCAGCAGGCCACCACTGCCCGCCTGAGCCTCGCACGGGCACTGGGCGCAAAGCATTGATGTAAGAGCCTGTTCAAAGCCTTTTCGCCACGTCGCGGCCCGCTGGGCTCGCAGCCTTGCCGGATGAAGGGCAAGGCGCAAGCCGCGCAGCGGTACGGGTACCGTAAGCGGCTTGCAACGCTGCCATTCGCCGGCAAGGCTGCGAACCCGAAGGGCTGATCTGGAAAACGGCCATTCACTGCGTTGTGGCGCTTGGCAATAACTTGCTATTGCCCGCGCGCCACGCCTTGTGCCTGGCCATTTTCCAGATCAGCCCAGCGGGCCGGCGCGCGGCGAAAAGACTTTGAACAGGCTCTAAGGCCGACCAGATCAGCTTGCAGGCAGCCCACCCAGCACAACGGCCGCATCGCGGCCGTTGTGCTGATGCTGGCCGGGTTAGCCCATCAGGCCTGGCACTTGGTCTGGGCCTGCTGCGGTGTCAGGTTGCGGATGGAGGTATAGAACAACTCGCAGGTCTGTACCTTGTCGGTCACCTGCCACTTCTGGGTACAGGTATTGAGCGTGGCCGTCGGGTCGCTGGTCGGCTGCCCGCCCATGGTTGCCTGCCAGCAGGCGGCGGTGATGTCCTGACCCATCACCTTCAGCCCCATCGCGTCAGCCTTGGCCTGGTCGCCGCCATAATTGGCCGGATCTGCCGCATACCAGATATAGCTGGGGTGGTTGGAACCCAGCACCGACACACTCTGGCCCGGCGCCGCCGTAATACTGCCCAGGCCCAGCACACTGAGGCTGACGCCATACTGCGACTTGATCCAATCGCGCACCGGCCCGCCAAAGGCCACCATGGGCTTGCTGGGGCCGCCAGCGCTGCCCGGCGCCGTCAGTTGCGCCACCATGCCGGACTGATAGTCGGTGAAATAGCCGTAGATGTTCTCCAGCGTACTACCGGCACTGGCTGGCGCGGCGATGGGGGCAATATCGATAATGGTCTGATAGCCCGGCGTCGCATTCTTGGCCACGCCATTGGTTTCCAGCAGGCTGGCCCAGCGATCGGTAGTGGCCGATTCCAGGTAGTCCTGCGCGCGGGTCAGTGAATAATCCGGCGGAAAGTGCAACAGCTCCACGCTCTTGCGGTTCTCCAGCGCCATGCCCAATGGCAGGAAGAAATACCAGTTGTAGGCCCATTTGCCATCGGCATTGGCTTTGCTGGCGCCGGTATAGGCCAGGTCGCCGGTCTTCAAGAGTGCTTTCAGGGGCTTGTCGTAGCCTTGCGGCACGCCACGGAAGGTCGCATGCACGCGGCCCTTGCTGATGGTGGCCTTGACCTTGGCATCGGCGTAGCCATCACGCTGCAGGCTCTGCCCCAGGTAATGCTCCACCGTCTGCTGTAAGGTCCAGTTGCGATAGCAGATCACATTGCAGTTGTTGGGGTAGGCAAACAAGCGGATGACCCGCTCCTTGCTGCCCAGGTCTACCTTCACATCCTTGGCGTGGGCGGCCTGCACCAGCAGCATGCCGGCGACGACCATCATCCCTGTTTTCCAGCTCATACCGTCTCCTCTATGGGGGGGTTAGTTGCGGTGGGTAAAACACTGTCCAGCGCCTGCATCAACGCCTGCAGTGCTGCTACAAAGGCCTGCAGTGCCTCGCTGTAGTCGTGCTCAGGCTCGGCACTGGCCAGTTCCAGTGCCAATGCCAGCTGCGTCAGTTCGGATGCGCCCATATAGTCGGCAACCGACTTCAGTGTGTGGGCAATGCGGTGGACTTCCTCATGCTCGCCGGCCTGCGCCGCCTGCACGATACCCTGGGCCGTGGCCGCATGATTGCGCCGGAAATTGCCGAGGATGGAGAAATAGCGTTCGCGCCGGTTATTCAACCGACGCAAGCCCACCGCCAGATCTATGCCGGGGAACACCGGCAAAGGCAGCACATTGTCCGCCTCGGCCAGGCCGGACGGTAAAGCCTGCGGCACGCGCCCCATCCAGCGGGCCAGCATGGCACACAGAAGATCATGGTCCAGCGGCTTGGTCAGGTAGTCGTTCATGCCGGCGGCAATACAGCGCTCGCGGTCGCCCGACAGTGCATGCGCCGTCATGGCGATGATGGGCAGTTGGGCCAGCCTCGCCTCTTCGCGCAAACGCCGGGCGGCACTGAGGCCATCCATGACGGGCATCTGCACGTCCATCAGTACGGCATCAAACACCTGAGCCGAAGCCAACTCCACCCCCTGCTGCCCATTCTCGGCCACCGTCACCCTGACCCCGGCATCGTGCAGATAGGCCTCGGCAATCTCGCGATTGATGGGGTTGTCTTCCACCAGCAGCACATGGGCCCCCTGCAGCGCAGTGACTTCCACCGGTGTTGCCAAGGGCGGGTTGCGCGGCTCGGCTGCCGCCAGCGGCTCGGCTACCTGCAAGTCCAGGCTGAAACTGAAGCAACTACCCTTGCCAGGCAGGCTGTCCACCCACAACTGCCCTCCCATGGCCTCCACTAGCTGCTTGCAGATGGCCAGCCCCAGCCCGGTACCACCGTACTGCCGGGTAATCGATTCATCGGCCTGGGTAAAGGCATCAAACAAACGGTTGATCTGCTCGGCATTGAGTCCGATGCCGGTGTCGCGCACATCGAACTGCAGCCGCACCGTCCCTCCCTCCAGCAGCACCAGGCTGATACCGACCCTGACCTCCCCCTGATCGGTGAATTTGACCGCATTGCTCACCAGGTTGGTCAGTATCTGCCCCAAGCGTAACGGGTCGCCCTGCAAAGCACCCGGCACGTCCGGGCTGACCATGATATGCAGCCCTACCCCCTTGGCCTCGGCGCGGTGGAGCACCATGGAACTGACACTGTCCAGCACCTCGTCCAGGCTGAAGCGTATGTGCTCCAGCTGCAGTTTGCCGGCCTCCACCTTGGAGAAGTCCAGAATGTCGTTGATGATGCCCAGCAAGGCATCGGACGAAGCCCGTATCTTTTCCAGGTAATCAACCTGGCGGGGGGTCAGCTCGGTGCGCAACGACAGGCGCGTCATCCCCACGATGGCATTCATGGGGGTACGTATCTCGTGGCTCATCCTTGCCAGGAAATCCGATTTGGCCAAACTGGCTTGTTCAGCCTCCTGCAGCGCCAACTCCAGCGTGCTGGTCCAGTACACAAAAAAGCGATAGCCCAGGAAGGACATGGACAACAGCAGGATGGCCAGTACCCAGTAGACCGCCGAGGCCGCCTCATTGGCCAGCCTTGCCGCATGCCGCAAGGCCTCCACCTCGCTCATGCCGGGGTTGGGCAGGCTGGATTGCCGGGCCAGCACAAAGGACAGCAACAGAAAGCTCAAAACCCCCGCAACCAGGATGCCCGCCGCCATCAGCACCCGTTGCTGGTCATGGTCGCCATCGGCCACTGTGATGAAATGCCGGTCACGCCAACGCACCACTGCCGGGCTGACCAGGGCCAGCACCGGTGCCACGGTCAGCAACAACTGCACAAAGCCCCCCAGCCACCACCCCTGCCAATTGGTGAAGGCATCGTGCATGCCTATGGTGTTGGTATGGGTCCAGACAAAGGAGCCGCTGGCGCCCAGGATGCCGGACACAAAGGCCAGCAGCGCAAACAGCATGATGGAGTTGAGCGAGCGTAAGTCATAGGAGATGGGCACGGCCCGATAGACCACGGTAAATACCGCCAGCGCCAGGGGATCGGAAAATGCAAACAGCACCGACCAACCTAAGGGCATACCGGAATAGACCGCCAGTACCAAGGTAGAAACATAGGCCGGTATGGCGCCCCACCAGAAGCCAAACCACAGCACCCAGAAGGCGCAAATGGTCAACGGCGGGTAGGCCGTGAGATAGACATCCACCCCACCAAAATGCAGGGGCAGACCAGACCACTGATAGACGATGGAGGCAATGCCCAGACCTACACAGGCTAGCAAGGACAGGCACCAGGCTGCCATCAAGCCCTGAGTCGGCGGCTTGCCCCATTGCGCACGGACCTCGTACAGGGGCAGGTGGCGGTAGACGACACTGAATATTTCGTGGGCACGACTGGGCGTATGCAAGCGGGGTTTCCTCATCCTGGCGCCGGTCACTCGCCCACGTCATCGCAGGTCAAGGCACATTCCGGTCATGGCTCTTTCTAGCAGAGACACCGGCCAGGTGCGAGGAAATGCAAAAAGTAACGACGCGGTGCGCTATCGACGGCTATCTGCCGCCAGGTGCAAAGCCATGCCGCCCAGTACCGTCGCCATCAGCCAGCGCTGCAGGCGTACAAAGCCGGGCCGGTGTTGCAGCAAGGCCGCCACCCTGCCCGCCAGGTTGATCAGTGTCAGGTGTACGCACATGCTCACCCCTATCTGCACGCAACCCAGCAGCACACTCTGGCCCAGCACCGAAACCCCTTGTGGGTCGATGAACTGCGGCAGCATGGAGACATAGAAGATGGCGATCTTGGGATTGAGCAGGTTGGTAAACAAACCCGTCAGGAACAGCCGGCGGTCGCTCTCAGCCGGCAAGGTCCTGACTTCGAAGGGACTGTGTCCACCGGGTCGGATAGCCTGCCATGCCAGGTAGGCCAGATAGGCCGCGCCGCCCCAACGCAGCAGATCATAGGCCAGCGGCACCGCCAGCAGCAGGGCACTCAGCCCGATAGCAGCACTCAGCATATAAATCAGAAAGCCCAGCACCACGCCGGCCAGCGAGACATAGCCAGCCCGCCGCCCCTGGCAGAGCGAGCGCGACACCATATAGGCCATATTGGGGCCGGGTGTCAGCGCCATCATCAAGGCCAGCAAGGCAAAGGAAGACAAGGCTTCGGGGCTGGGCATGACAGACTCCGCACAAGAGGACGGTATAGCCTAGCCGGCCAGTACCGGCCACACCCGATACAGTGCGCGTGCAGCAACAGGTGCCTGTCCGAACTGGCTATGCACATCGGCGACTCAAGATCGGTGCAGACGGAATACCTACGGGGGGTGGCAAGGCAACCGCGGCAAGGGTGGGAGCCCATCCAGGGCGAGCTGTCACCGCCAGCGACGACGGTCATACTCCATCAGGCTCAGGCCGCCCAAGTAGAAAATAGCGATAGGGGGAATCAGCAGAAAACCCAGCAGGGCCGCCGCCAGCTGCAACGTGGGCTGCGACAGCGCCAGCAGCAGGCCCCAGTAGCACATATGGCCACAGCACAAGGCCTCGTTGGCCCATACCACCACGGCGGGTGCCACGTTCATGTCGTCGTCGTCGGGCACGATGGGCCAACGGGAATAGGCCAACAACAGCACCACCGCCAACCCCATCAGCAGGCGGATAAAATCGGCCAATCCCAAGCCCCCCGCCGCCAGCCAGACCAGCGCCAGCAGCAGGTTACCCACGGCCAGGCCGTGGTTGATGCAGCGCGCTGGATAGGACCAACGCTGAGGCGAGGGCTTGTCCATACCCACACTATAGGCAATGGATAAGCCGCCGCCAGCAGCACCTACCCCAGCTGTTGCGCGTGCCTGACGTGCCAGCACGCCGCCTCGAGCGCAGCGAGGTTCCCCGCCGGCGGGCGGGGGTAGGGGTGGGAATCAATCAAGGGAGAGCCGCTGTTTGAGAGTGCCAGGCAGGTTAAGCACCCGGGGTCCCCGGGTGCCGGATTAGCAGGTGGCCGCACTCCAACTGCCTGCCAGTGCAGAAAAGCGCCCTACGCTGCCAGATAGGCCGAGCGGGTCAAGCCCAGGCGCAGGGCATCCAGATAGGCGGTCCGTTCGGTTTCGGTCAGCCCTGGCGCACCTGCCACCTTGTCACGGTAGTGGGTCATCAGTTCAGCCGGCTCCAGGTGCACATAGCGCAACATGTCTTCTATGGTGTCGTGGGTCTCGATACCGTCATGCCGCACGGTGCCGTCGGCATCCATATAGACATTGACCGAATCGGTATCACCAAACAGGTTGTGCATATCGCCCAGTATCTCCTGGTAGGCCCCCACCAGGAACACCCCCAGCAGATAGTCCTCGCCCGGTTTGAGCACATGCACGGCCAGATTGTTCTCTATGCTCTGGCCATCGACATACTGCTTGATCTTGCCGTCGGAATCACAGGTCAAATCCTGCAGCACAGCGCGCCGGGTAGGCGTTTCATCCAGTCTGTGCAAAGGCAGGATGGGCAGTACCTGGTCTATCGCCCAGGTATCGGGCAGCGACTGGAACACCGAGAAATTGCAGATGTACTTGTCGGCCAGCTTGTCGTTGAGCTCGTCGAACACCTGACGGTGCGAGCGCTGGCCTGCCAGCAACTGGCCCTGCAGACGGCGGCAGATGGCAAAGTAGGCCTGCTCGGCCAGGGCCTTTTCGGCCAGGGTCAGCTTGCCTTCGGCAAACTTGGCCGATACTTCGCTCATATAGTGGGTGGCGCGATAATAGGTCTCGGTCGCCATCTCCAGCTCAGTCTGGCCCAACAGCTCGAACAGCCAACGTATGACTTCGGGCAGGGTGGCAATATCGTCCACCTGCGGGTTCTCGTCGTGGTGGCGCTCCACATCGGTCACCTGCATCACCAGCACGGCATGGTGCGCCGTCATGGCGCGGCCGCTCTCCGAGAAGATGTGCGGATGCGGCAGGTCGTTGTCGTCGCAGAATTCCTTGAGCATGGCGACCACCGTACCGGCGTAGTCGTCCATATCGTAATTGATGGAGCTGGGATTGCGGCTATGGGTGCCGTCATAGTCCACCCCCAGGCCGCCACCCACATCGACCACCTCAACCGGCAGGCCCAGGGCCCGCAGTTCACCGTAGTAGCGTATGGCTTCCTTGAAACCGGCCTGGTAGTCGGCCAGGTTGGCAATCTGGCTACCCATGTGGAAGTGCAGCAGCCGCAAGCTGTCCTTGAAGCCGGCGGCGCTGAAGCGCTCCACCACCGTCAGCAGTTGGGCGGCCGACAGGCCGAACTTGGCTTTTTCGCCACCGGTATCGGCCCACTTGCTGGAAGCCAGCGAGGACAGGCGCACGCGCAGGCCCACATTGGGCTGCACACCCAGGCTCCGGGCCTCGTCGATCACGAAGCCCACCTCGGACTCCTTCTCGATCACGATAAATACGCGATGGCCCAGCTTCTGGCCCATCAGGGCCAGGCGGATGAACTCCCTATCCTTGTAGCCATTGCAGACGATGGTGGCGCCACGCGGCGCCAGCGCCAGCACAGCCATCAGCTCAGGCTTGGAGCCGGCTTCCAGGCCGATGGCGGCATCAGCGGTGGCGATGATGGACTTGACCACCGCCTCCTGCTGGTTGACCTTGATCGGATACATGGCGGTATAGCGACCCTTGTAAGCCAGCTTGGCGATGTTCTCGTCAAAGGCACCGCACAGGTCGCGCACACGGTCTTGCAGAATATCTGGGAAGCGAACGATCAGCGGCAGGTCCAGGCCGGTCTTTTCCAGCTGCCCCACCAGGGTGTGCAGGTCCAGCGCATGGCCACCGGCGCCATGGGGCCGAACCAGCACGTGGCCGGTTTCGTTGATGTCGAAATAACCAGCACCCCAGTGACGGATGCCATAGACAGCGCGACTTTGCGCAACGGACCAGCTCATAGCGGTACTCCAGAGGGTGGCGGTGATGCCGCCTATTGTTTCGTTGGGTAGATCGAATTGTAACCGCAGATACTCAGTTAGCTGATTTGCCATCCAGGCCTGCCAGCAGGTTGGCGAGCTTGGCGCGGCCCTCCTGCTTGCTGACCACCACATTTTTCTGCCCTGCCAGGCGGCCACTGATGCGGATATCGTCCTGCGGCAGCTCCAGCAGAAAGCGGCTGGGCTCGACGATACTCCACTCCCCTGCCCGCTTGCGCTTGCCGCAATAGGTAATGGTAAGGCTGCGCTGCGCCCGGGTAATGCCCACGTACATCAGCCGCCGCTCCTCCTCCACCATGCCGCCATCAATGGACTGCTGGTGCGGCAGGATGCCTTCCTCGCACCCCACCAGAAAGACATGGCCGTACTCCAGCCCCTTGGAGGCATGCAGGGTGGAGAGCCGCACGGCGTCGACCTCTTCCTCGCTACGCCCCTCCAGCAGGGTGACCAAGGCTATCTTCTGCGCCATGTCTATCAGGCTGTCGCCGTTTTCCTCGGCCCGCTTGTCGAACCAGGCCACCAGCTCCAGCACGTTCTTCCACTTGGTCTCGGCCGGCCGGGGCTCGTCCGTCTCATACAGCCAGGTCTCGAACTCGATGGCCGTCAGTATCTCTTTCAGCAAGGCGCCGGCCGGCTCACGGTTGGCGCGGCCGGCGATACGGTTGATAAAGCCGCAGAAAGTCTGCAGGGCTTCATACTGCGCCGCCTGCACCAGGCCCTCCAGGCTGGGCATGAACACCGCCTCGAACAGGCTGATCTTGCGCTCGGCCGCCAGGCCGCCCAGCTTCTCCAGCGTCACATTGCCTATGCCGCGCTTGGGTGTGGTGATGGCGCGGATAAACGCGGGGTCGTCGTTCTGGTTGGCGATCAGCCGCAGGTAGGACAGCACGTCCTTGATCTCGGCCTTGTCGAAGAAGCTCTGCCCACCAGCAATCTGGTAGGGAATCTTGTGGTTGCGCAACTGGCTTTCCAGTATCCGTGCCTGGTGGTTGCCGCGATACAGGATGGCGTAGTCACTGAACTGGGTACGGTTCTCGAACTTGTGGGCGAGCAGGCGCATGGCCACCATCTCGGCCTCATGCTCCTCGTCCTTCATCTCCACCACGCTGATGGGGTCGCCTATGCCCAGCTCACTCCACAGCTGCTTCTCGAACAGCTTGGGATTGTTGGAGATCACCGCGTTGGCCGCCTTCAGTATGCGGCTGGTGGAACGATAGTTCTGCTCCAGCTTGATCACCTCCAACCGCGGAAAATCCTCTTTCAACAGGTTGAGGTTCTCCACATTGGCACCACGCCAAGCATAGATACTCTGGTCATCGTCCCCCACCGCAGTGAACTTGCCATGAAAGCCGGTGAGCTGCTTGATCAAGCGATACTGGCAGACGTTGGTGTCCTGGTATTCGTCTATCAGCAGGTAACGCAGCTTCAGCTGCCATTTGGTCAGTATCTCGGGCTCACGATCAAACAGCTCCACCGGCAGTCGTATCAGGTCGTCGAAGTCCACCGCCTGATAGGCAAACAGGGTGTCCTGGTAAGCGCGATAGACGCGGGCGATGCGCAGCTCGCCATCGCTCTGGGCCGAGGTCAGCGCCATGTCCGGGCTGACAAAGTCATTCTTCAGGCGTGAGATGGTGCTGACTGCGCCGCGTATTTCGTCCTTGTCGGTGGTCGCCAGGATATCGGACACGATCTTCATCGCATCGGCGCTATCGAGTATGGAAAAGCGCGGCTTATAACCCAACGCCGCATGTTCCATCCGCACCAGCTGCAAACCCAGCGAGTGAAAGGTCGATACCGTTAGCCCCTTTAGCCGGCTGGCATCCATCAAATGCCCCACCCGCTCCTGCATCTCGCGCGCCGCCTTGTTGGTAAAGGTGATGGCGGCGATATTGCGGGCATCGTAGCCCGCCTGCTCGATCATGTAGGCGATCTTCTGGGTAATCACCCGGGTCTTGCCCGAACCCGCACCGGCCAGCACCAGCAAAGGGCCGTCCAGATGCCGTACAGCGGCTTGTTGCGGGGAGTTGAGCTTGTGCAGCATGAGGGGGCAAGTCCTTGAAGGGGCGCGGATTTTAGCATGCTGGCGCAGCATAGCCAGACGAGATGGCATTTCTGCCCATGCTGCCTAAACTCATATGACACCCATGTGACAAGCGGGGGCGTACAGCTGCGTCAGTTTCCTCGCCAGACGGGCAGATGACCACACCGCCTGACGGGCAACGCCGGTTTGTAGGCAGCCCCTTGATAAAGCGCCGGAACCAGGAATACCAACCTAGAACAGGAGCAACATCGTGTACCAACGCCCCCATCGCTTGCTGACCGGCCTGCTGCTGGCCGCCCTGCTGCCTGTCGGCATGGCCCAAGCCGCCGACAAACCTGCCAGCGTCAACATCTGTACCGAAAATGAAGAATCCTACCCCTGGCTGCTGAAGGATAGGCCAGGGCTCAATATGATCATGATGCGCCAGGTAGAAAAACAGCTGGGCACCAAGATCGAGATCAAGACACTGCCCTGGAAGCGCTGCATGGAAGAGGTCAAGGCCGGCACCATGGATGGCTTGTTCAAGATCAGCTTCAAGGCCGACCGCATGGACATAGGCCACTATCCGATGACAGGCGACAAACCCGACAGCAGCAAGCGCATGCTGGATGACAGCTATAGCCTCTACCGGCTCAAGGGCGGCAAGCTGGAGTGGGACGGCAAGGCCATCAAGAATGCCGACGGCGCCGCCATCGGCGCGCAGGCCGGTTTTTCCATCGTTGACCAGCTCAAGGGCCTGGGCGTGCGGGTGGACGATGGTACCCGCAGTGCCGACGACAACCTGCAAAAGCTGGTCAACGGCCGCGTAGCTGGGGTAGCGCTGCAGACCCTGGAGGGCGATATCAGCATTGCCGGCAAGCCTGAGCTGGCCGCCAAGCTGGAGAAGATCAGCCCCCCCTTGGTGGTGAAGCCCTATTTTCTGATGCTGTCCAAGCCCTTTGTGGCCAAGTACCCCGCCTTTGCCACCCAGGTGTGGGATACCGTCGCCGCCGTGCGCGAATCCGCCGAGTACAAGAAGCAGGTCCAGCAGTTCAAATAGCATCTTGCTCGCCCGCCAGTGCGCAAATCAGACACTGGCGGGCGGTGCCAGCGCTGCCCCTGGCATGCCTCCTCAGCACACCAACAAGGCCGTGGCACAGCCCCGCAGCGCAGAAAAAGCCCACCTCCACGCCCGCCGTATGCCCTGCGCAGTACCGTCCGTACGGGCGCCCCACCCCTTCAGCCCCGCCTTAAGCACTGAATGCAAAAGCGAAATTGACACCGACATACAAAGTGGCTATAGTTCGGCCTCTTTTGCGTGACCGCCGCCTGTCGCGACGAGCTATCAGCCTCGCCACAAGCCAGTCGAAGAACATTTTTCAGTAAATCAGTCGGGAGTCCAAAATGGCTCGAGTATGCAAGATCACCGGCAAGCGTCCGATGGTCGGGAACAATGTTTCCCACGCCAACAACAAAACCAAGCGTCGTTTCCTGCCCAACCTGCAATATCGCAAGTTCTGGGTGGAAAGCGAAAACCGTTGGGTGCGCCTGCGTGTTTCCAACGCCGGCCTGCGCAACATCGACAAGCTGGGCATCGATGTGGTGCTGGCTGACCTTCGCGCCCGTGGCGAACTGTAATCCGGGAGAGATGAATCATGCGTGAAAAGATCAAGCTGGAATCGACCGCAGGCACGGGTCACTTTTACACCACCACCAAGAACAAGCGCACCATGCCGGAAAAGATGGAGATCAAGAAGTTTGATCCCGTCGCCCGTAAGCATGTTGCCTACAAAGAAACCAAGCTCAAGTAAGCACGGTTTCCGCTCAAGTCAGCCGACACTTGAGCGCTGGTGATGCATACTCGCAAGCCCCCGCCTCGTGCGGGGGTTTTGTTTTGTCACGCAAGCCGCCATCATGGCAGCCATGACCCAACACGCCATCATCCTGTTCGCCCACGGTGCCCGCGACCCCTTGTGGGCAGCACCCTTCGAGAAACTGGCCGCCCTGGTGGCGGCACGCCGCCCGGATCATCTGGTGCGGCTGGCGTTTCTGGAGCTGATGACACCCAATCTGGCCGATTGCGTGGCCAGCCTGGTAGCCGAGAATATAGCCAGCATGACCATCGTACCGGCCTTCATGGCCCGTGGCGCACACCTGCGACGGGATCTCCCCTTGCTGGTGGCGGCACTGCGCGAGCAGCACCCCCACCTGCAGATCAGCGTCACCGATGCGCTGGGCGAGACCGATGCCGTCCTGGGTGCCATGGCCGACTGGATTGCAGCCAGCCAGGACGCCTGAAGCGCCGCCGCTACTGAAAGGCAATCTCCGCCGTAGGCAGGGCCACGATCTCCGGCCCGAAACTGGTGATATCGGGCAGCGTGGCATTGTGGTGGGTTCTTATCTGCAAGGCCGTGGCGTGGGCCTTGTCATGGGTGGTGTGGGCATCTGCCGCCAGCACCACCGGGTAGCCCAGTGCCGCCGCACGGCGGGTAGTGGTATCCACGCAAAACTCCGTGGCATACCCGCAGATCACCAACCGCGACACCCCATGCTGCACCAGCAACTCGGCCAACGGGGTGCGCAGGAAGGCATCGGGCGTGGTCTTGCGCACCATGATATCGCCAGCCGTCACCAGCAGATCTTCCTGCAACTGCCAGCCCTCCGAGCCATGCGCCAGCGCGCTGCCCAGGCGTTCATGCTGCACCATCATCACCGGCATGCCCGCCTCGCGCGCACGGATAGACAGCTGATTGATGCGATCCACCACGGCATCCGCCTCATAGGGATGCGGCAAGGGATCGAACAAACCGCGCTGGACGTCGATGATCAATAGGGCAGATTTCATAGGCTATGTATGTCCATCAGGTTGGTCAGGCGTATGCCCTCAGGCATGCGATGCCGGCGATGATACCGGAGCGGCGCCGCACTCCCGGTTACAAACCACGCTCCGGCCAAACATCCCGCAGTATCTCCAGCAGCAGCCGCACCAGCACATCGTCGGCCATTTCGGCGGGGTAGATAAAAGACAGCGGCACGGTGACCTCGGCGTCGCCCCATATCCACAAACGCCCCTCCTGCTCTGCCGCCTCGGCCACATCGCGACGCAGCATGCACAGGCCCAGCCCGGCCTCTACGCACACCAGCATGGCCTGCTCCTGGTCCACGTCGTAGACCTTCTTGGGGGCAATATTGTGCTCACGCCAGATATCGGCATGCAGCTTGGACAGGCTGGAGAACTGGGTAGCGCCCACCCAGGGCTGGCGGCCAAGCGTGCGCCAGTCGCAACCCTGCAGGGTTTCGCGCCAGGCAGCAGGCGCTGCCACCACATAAGGTAGCTCCTCCAGCGTCAGGGTATGCACCGTCTGGTAGGGGTTCTTGCCGATAAAGAAACCGGCATCCAGCTCCTTCTTGCGTACTTCGTTGAGTATGGAGCCGGATATGCCCTGCAAGGTGCTCAGCTGCACCAGCGGATACCGCTGCTTCAGCAAGGCCAGCATGGGCCCCAGCCGCAACAGCTCCGGGCTCAGTATGGTACCCAGCCGCAGCTTGCCGCTGAGCTGCCCCTTGAGCGCACGGGCCTTGTTCAGCATTTCGCGGCTGCCGGCCAGTATCCGCTCTGCCTCCGGCAGCAGCAGCTTGCCGGCCTCGGTCAGCTGCACCCCGGCCGAACTGCGCTCGAACAGGCTGATGCCGGTTTCCTCCTCCAGCGCCTTGATCTGGGCGGTTACCGCCGGCTGGCTCAGATGCAGTATCTCCGCCGCCTGGGTCAGGTGGCCCTGCTGCGCCACCGTCACAAAGGTGCGCAGTTGGTAGATTTCCATTGCTCACTCCAGGTTTTCTTATCTGCCTATTGTGCAGCTTGCCGCAGACCCACGCCATCAGCGAAATCTATCAGCGCCATCAGCACCATTGCGCATCCGCCCCCGAAACCCGCACCAATACTGGGCTTATCGCACTGCAGCATCGCTCGGCAAATGGCGCGTATCCGAATTTGCGATTGGATGGGCATTGGCAAGCAGGCGTAGTTTTGCGCCACGACACCGGCCGGGCCTGCCCGCAGCGTGATCACCATGGCCCACCAGAGGCCGCAACCTTGATGGGCGTAAGCCCGCCAGAGAAGATGGAGACATTGCAATGACAGATATCGCCAATGCGGCGCCCGGCGTGAATGCCGAGCCCAGGCCCATGACCCGAGAAGAACGGAAAGTGATTTTCGCCTCTTCGCTGGGCACGGTTTTCGAGTGGTATGACTTCTACCTGTACGGTTCGCTGGCCGCCATCATCGCCAAGCATTTCTTTGCCGGCGTCAATGACACCACCGCCTTTATCTTTGCCCTGATGGCCTTTGCCGCCGGCTTTGCAGTACGGCCTTTCGGTGCCATCGTGTTTGGTCGCCTGGGCGACATGATAGGCCGCAAGTACACCTTCCTGGTCACCATCCTGATCATGGGCCTGTCCACCGCCATAGTCGGCATCCTGCCCAGCTATGGCACCATAGGCATTGCGGCGCCCATACTGCTGATCACGCTGCGGCTGCTGCAAGGGCTGGCACTGGGTGGTGAGTATGGCGGTGCAGCCACCTATGTGGCCGAGCATGCACCCCATGGCAAACGCGGCCTCTACACCAGCTTCATCCAGACTACCGCGACCCTGGGCCTGTTCCTGTCGCTGCTGGTGATCTGGCTCTGCCGCAATGCGCTGGGTACCGAAGCCTTCCAGGAATGGGGCTGGCGCATTCCCTTCCTGGTCTCCATCGTGATGCTGGCTGTATCGGTCTATATCCGCATGCAGTTGCACGAGTCGCCCGCCTTCAAGAAGATGAAGGAGGAAGGCAAGCACTCCAAGGCACCGCTGACTGAGTCGTTCGGCCGCTGGCCCAACCTCAAGATCGTGCTGCTCTCGCTGTTCGGCGGCACCGCCGGCCAGGCGGTGGTGTGGTACACCGGCCAGTTCTACGCATTGTTCTTCCTCACCAAGACCCTGGGGGTGGAAGCGGACAGGGCCGACCTGCTGATCGCCGTTTCGCTGGCCATTGCCACCCCCTTCTTTGTGATCTTTGGCGCCCTGTCGGACAAGATAGGCCGCAAGAAGATCATCATGGCCGGCTGCCTGATTGCCGCCATCAGCTACTTCCCCATCTTCAAGGCGCTGACCCACAACGCCAACCCCGCGCTGGAGTCTGCCATCGCCCGCGCACCGGTCAAGGTCGTGGCAGACCCGGCCAAGTGCGCCTTCCAGTTCGATCCCATAGGCAAGGCGACCTTCAAGCAGTCCTGCGACATCATCAAGTCGGCATTGGCCAAGAAGGGCATACCCTACGAGAACGTGGCCGCGCCTGCAGGCACCCTGGCAACTGTCAGCGTGGGCGAAACCGTCATTACCAGCTTTGAAGGCGAAAGTCTGGACAAGGATGCCTTCAAGGCCCAGGCCGATGGCTTCAACAAGTCGCTGGGCAGTGCCCTGACCACCGCCGGCTATCCCGCCAAGGCAGACCCTGCCAGCATGAACACCCCCATGGTGGTGACGCTGCTCACCATCCTGGTGATCTTCGTGACCATGGTGTACGGCCCCATCGCGGCCTGGTTGGTCGAGCTGTTTCCGACCAAGATACGCTATACCTCGATGTCCCTGCCCTACCATATCGGTAATGGCTGGTTTGGCGGCTTCCTGCCTACCGTGGCCTTTGCCATGGTGGCAGCCACCGGCGATATCTACTACGGCTTATGGTATCCCATCCTGTTTGCCCTGATGACCTTCGTCATTGGTTGCCTGTTCGCACCAGAAACCAAGGACAGGGATATCTACGCCAACGACTGAGCCTGACTCTCGGCAGGGTGGCGTCCCTGGACGGAGCCACCCTGCCGCTCGACAGATCAAGCTATGGTTTCGTTTTCTCCGGCACAAGCCCAGAATAGTCTGGTCTCTGGTTCTGTTGCCCCTTGCCTTGCCCAAGCGAAGCAAGCGCCAACAGCGTCACAGCAAGCACTCAAAAACAAAGGAGCCCCTCAATGTCCACGCTCGATTCCATACTCAAGGAAACGCGCCTTTTCCCACCGTCGGACGAGTTCCGGCACCGTGCCACCATACCCGGCATGGATGCCTACAACGCCCTGTGCGAACAGGCGGACGACCACTACCTGTCCTACTGGGGGGATATCGCCCGCGAGCTAATCAGCTGGAAAAAACCGTTCAGCCGGGTACTGGACGATAGCAATGCACCGTTCTTTAAGTGGTTCGACGACGGCGTGCTCAATGTCAGCTACAACTGCCTCGATAGGCACCTGGCCCAGAACGCCAACAAGATCGCCATCATCTTCGAGGCCGACGATGGTGCCGTCACCCGCGTCACCTATGCCGAGCTGCACAGGCGGGTATGCCAGTTCGCCAACGGGCTCAAGGCACTGGGCATCAAGAAGGGCGAGCGGGTCGTCATCTACATGCCCATGAGCATAGAAGCGGTGGTGGCCATGCAGGCCTGCGCCCGCATCGGCGCCATCCATTCCGTGGTATTTGGCGGCTTCTCGGCCAAATCGGTACAAGAGCGCATACAGGACGCCGGCGCTGTTGCCGTCATCACGGCCAACGAAGGCATGCGCGGCGGCAAGGCCGTGGCACTCAAGGCAGTGATCGACGAGGCCATCAGCCTGGGGGGTTGCGAATCCGTCCGCCAGGTGGTGGTCTACCAGCGTAGCAACAACGGTGCGACCGTATGGGCAGATGGCCGCGATATCTGGTGGCACAAACTGACCGAAGGCCAGGCCGAGCAATGCGAGCCGGAATGGATGAATGCGGAAGACCCGCTGTTCATCCTCTACACCTCGGGCTCCACCGGCAAGCCCAAGGGCATCCAGCACTCCAGCGCCGGCTACCTCTTGGGGGCTATGAACTCCTTCCGCTGGGTATTCGATGCCAAGCCCAATGATGTGTTCTGGTGCACGGCCGACGTAGGCTGGATCACCGGCCACAGCTATGTCTGCTACGGCCCGCTGGGCATGGCGGCCACCCAGGTGATCTTCGAGGGTGTGCCCACCTACCCCGACGCCCATCGCTTCTGGCAGATGATAGAGAAGCACAAGGTCAGCATCTTCTATACCGCCCCGACGGCCATACGCTCACTGATCAAACTGGGCGCGGATTTCCCGCAGCAACACGATCTCTCCAGCCTGCGCCTGCTGGGTACGGTGGGCGAGCCCATCAATCCCGAGGCCTGGATCTGGTATCACGAGGCCGTCGGAGGCGGGCGCTGCCCCATAGTCGATACCTGGTGGCAGACCGAGACCGGCTCGGTGATGATAGCCCCGCTGCCCGGTGCCGTGGCCACCAAGCCGGGCTCCTGCACCCTGCCTTTGCCCGGCATCATCGCCGATATCGTCGATGAATCCGGCGCACCGGTCGAAGCCGGCAAGGGCGGCATGCTGGTCATCAAGAAACCCTTCCCCAGCCTGGTGCGCACCATCTGGGGCGACCCGGAACGCTTCAAGAAAACCTACTTCCCCGAGGAGTTCAACGGCCAGTACTACCTGGCCGGCGACTCGGCCCACCGCGATGAGCATGGTTACGTCTGGATCATGGGCCGCATAGATGATGTGCTGAATGTCTCCGGCCACCGCTTGGGCACCATGGAAATTGAATCAGCGCTGGTGGCCAACCCGCTGGTGGCCGAAGCCGCCGTGGTGGGCAAACCGCACGAGATCAAGGGCGAGGCCGTGGTGGCATTCGTGGTGCTCAAGGGCGCACGCCCTACCGGCGAAGACGCCAAAAAAATGGTTGAGCAGCTGAAGAACTGGGTAGCGCACGAAATCGGCAAAATCGCCCAGCCAGACGATATCCGCTTTGGCGACAACCTGCCCAAGACGCGTTCTGGCAAGATCATGCGGCGGCTGCTACGTGCCATTGCCCGCGGTGAAGCCATCACCCAGGACACCTCCACCCTGGAGAACCCAGCCATCCTGCAACAGCTGCAAGAACCCGCCTGAGCATTGCACACAGCCAACAAAAAGCGCCGCAAGGCGCTTTTTGCTGTCACCACCCAGTACATCGCCAGCCATCACCCTCATGGTGAGCCCGCCGCGCTCAGCCCTGCAAGGTCCAAGCACCTCGCGCCAGCCGGTTGGCCAAGTCTATGGCAGGCAATGGCGGGCTGACCAGGTAACCCTGCACCTCATCGCAGCCCTCCTGCTTGAGGAAAGACCATTGCTCCGGCGTCTCCACCCCCTCGGCAATGACCTGCAGGCCTAGGTTGCGCGCCAGGTTGACCACGGCGCGGGTGATGGCGCTGTCGTCCGCATCACCCGGGATATCCATCACAAAGGAGCGATCCACCTTGAGCTTGTCGACCTTGAAGCGCTTGAGATAGCTGAGCGAGGAATAACCGGTGCCGAAATCATCGATGGCCAGTTTGAGCCCCATGGCCTTCAGCGCGGCCAGGGTGGCGATGGTGGATTCCACATCCTGCACGATCACGCTCTCCGTCACCTCCAGCGCCAGCCAGCGGGCATCCAGCCCCGTCTCCTTCAGTATGCCGGTGATATCCTCAGCCAGGTCGCGGCGGTAGAACTGCATGGCGGAGAGATTGACCGCCACCTCGATGGGGGGCAGGCCCTCATCCTGCCAGGCACGATTCTGCCTGCAGGCTTCACGCAGCACCCACTCGCCTATATCGCCTATGAGTCCGCGCTCCTCCGCGATGGGAATGAACTGCATGGGTCCGATCAGGCCACGCTCCGGATGGCGCCAGCGTATCAGCGCCTCGACGCCCACAATGGCCCCGCTGCTCATGGCCACCTGAGGTTGGTAATGCAGCACGAACTCGTCGCGCTCCAGTGCACGGCGCAGCTGATTCTCCACGGCCAGTATCTCGCGCGCCCTGGCATTCATATCGGCGGTATAGAAGCGGAAGGTGTTACGACCATGCTCCTTGGCGTGGTACATGGCCGCATCGGCATTGCGCACCAAGGTGTCGTAATCCTCGCCATCCTCGGGGTAGAGCGCTATCCCCAGCGAAGGCGTCACCACCAGTTCATGCTCATCCACGACAAAGGGACGCGCCAGCCGTTCCAGCACCCGGCTGGCCACATAGCTGGCATCCTCGCCGCTGTCCAGATTGCGTAGCAAGATGACGAACTCGTCCCCTCCCAGCCGGCCGACGGCATCACCGGCACGCAGGGCATCGTTGAGGCGGCTGGCCACTTCCTTGAGCAATTGGTCGCCCACATCATGGCCTAACGAATCGTTGATGGTCTTGAAGTGATCCAGGTCCACAAACAGCAGGGCACGGTGCACGCCATGCCGGTGCGCCTCGGCGATGGCCTCCTCAGCCAGTTCACGGAAATACGCCCGGTTGGGCAAGACAGTCAGCGCATCGAAGCGCGCCAGATGCAGAATGCGTTCCTGAGCCGCCTTGGCATCGCTGATATCGCGTATCAGCAGCACCACATCGCCAATGCGGCCCGTCACATCGCGCACCACATTGATCTGGGCCCAGGCCGTAAACACCCCGCCGGACTTGCGCCGGAACGGCACTTCGCCCTGCCAGGCGCCGCCATTGGTGTAGTTCGCGTTGATTTCCTCGTACACCCTGGTTTCTACCGAAGGGTCACGCAATACGCTACTGGGCTGGCCGACGATTTCATCGGCGTGGTAGCCCAGGATATCGGTAAAGGCACGGTTGACCGAAGTAATACGGTTGTCCGGCGCAATCACCATGATGGCTTCGGCCGTGTTGTCGAACACCTTGGCCGCCAGCTCCATGCGTTGGGCCGCCGCCTTGCGCTCGGTCAGGTCGCGCAGGATGCGCCAGATGCCTATGGCGCGTCCATCCACGTCACGCATCAGCACCCCCTTGGCGCTCACCGGCAACAGCCCTGCGCTGGGGCGGTACAGCTCGATCTCATATTCGTTGCAATGACCATCCACCAGCACCCGGTGCTGCATCATATGGTCATCGTAGCTGCGCCAATCCTCCGCCACGAACTGGCTCATGGGCCGGCCAACCAGGGCCGCGCTGGGTACGCCCAGCAGCGCCAGCATGGCCGGATTGGCATCCTGCACCCGGCCATCCATGTCCACCACGCAGATGCCATCGAGGTTGGAGACAAACAGTTCGCGGTACTTGGCCTCGGAAGCCCGCAAGGCCTCCTCGGTCTGCACGCGCTCCACGATATCCTGCTCCAGTGCCTCGTTCTTGTCGTTCAGTTCGCCAAACAGGCGGTGCAGCTCGCCCCTGGCCCACTCCAGCTGCCGGCCCAGATCGCCTATCTCGTCCTCGCGGGTCCAGACGGTACCCGGTGGCGCCTCATGGTTGGTCAGCGCCCGCGCCTGCTCCGACAAGCGCCGCAGTGGTACCAGAAAACGCGAATCCAGCAGCAGCAGGATAAGCAGCAGACTGACGACCAGCATCACACCGATCAGCAGCACGTATTCCCGCCCCTGGGCGGCCAGTCGGCGGCGCAGATCACCGTCATCAAAGGTAATGGTGACCTTGCCTATGATCTGGTCGCCAAAGTGCACCGGGCGGGAGAGGTGGGTCACCACACCCTGCCGGCGCTCAGGCAGGCTGACTGCAATAAAGGGCTCGCCAGGGAAGGTGCCATCCACCTGTACCGATACGATGCGGGCGTCCTTCATGGCGGTGTCCACCAAGGGCTGGCCGGCATTGAGGGAAAGATCCCACAAGGGCTGGCGCAAACCCAGCGCCAGGGTCTCCAGCACCCGCTCCTGCTCGGCCCGGAACTGCAAGGTCAGCTCGTGACGGCGCCACTCCAGCATCAACAGGGTAAAGATGACGCCAGGCGCCAGCAGCCCCACGGCGACAACCAGCACAAATACCTGCCGCAGGCTAAGGTGGGTCAGCCAATGCTTGATGCGCAACCAGGGTGAGGTGGCTGGCACAGTGCTAGTCGAGACTGCTGTATCCAATCGAATCTCCGTACTTGCAGCAGCTGCCGCTAGCGCACCCCACCTGATGGTGGGCGCACGGCACCGCGCGGCAGACAAGGCCGATTCTGCAGTATCTGTCACCCGACCGACAGAAGCAAAACCACCATGAAAAAAAGCCCGGTAAAAACCGGGCTTTTTCTGCTTTCAACCTGGCTATCAGGCTTCGGCGGGTGCTGCAGGTGCGGCTTCATCAGCCAGCGCTGCCTTGATGCTGAGGCGCACACGGCCCTTCTCATCCTGCTCCAGCGCCTTGACGCGAACAATCTGGCCTTCCTTCAGGTAGTCAGCCACATTGTTGACGCGCTCGTTGGCGATCTGGCTCACATGCACCAGGCCATCACGACCCGGCATGATCTGCACGATGGCGCCGACGTTCTTGTCCAGGATCTTGATCACCGGGCCTTCGTAGATCTTACCGATCTCGATTTCAGCGGTGATTTCGGCGATGCGGCGCTTGGCCTCATCGGCACCGTCGCTGGAAACCGATGCGATGGTGATGGTGCCGTCATCCTGGATATCGATCTGGGTGCCGGTTTCCTCGGTCAGGGCACGGATCACGGCGCCACCCTTGCCGATCACATCACGGATCTTCTCCGGATTGATCTTCATGGTGTAGAGGCGCGGTGCGTGTTGCGACACTTCCTCACGGGCGTGGTCCAGCGAACCCTTCATGATGCCGAGGATATGCAGGCGGCCTTCCTGTGCCTGATCCAGCGCCACCCGCATGATCTCCTTGGTGATGCCGTTGATCTTGATATCCATCTGCAGGGCGGTCACGCCCAGTTCGGTACCGGCTACCTTGAAGTCCATATCACCCAGGTGATCTTCGTCACCCAGGATGTCGGACAGCACGGCGAAACGGTTGCCTTCCTTGATCAGGCCCATGGCGATACCGGCCACGTGCGACTTCAGGGGCACACCCGCATCCATCAGCGCCAGGCTGCCGCCACAGACCGAAGCCATGGAGGACGAACCGTTGGACTCGGTGATTTCCGACACCACGCGCATGGAGTAGCTGAAATCTTCCTTCTTCGGCAGCACGGCGATCAGCGCGCGCTTGGCCAGGCGACCATGGCCGATTTCGCGGCGCTTGGGCGTACCGACACGGCCAGTCTCACCGGTCGAATAAGGAGGGAAGTTGTAATGCAGCATGAAGCGGTCGGTGTATTCACCCATCAGCGCATCGATCTTCTGCTCATCCAGCTTGGTGCCCAGGGTGGCAACCACGATGCCCTGGGTTTCACCACGGGTGAACAGCGCCGAGCCGTGGGTACGCGGCAGCACGCCGGTGCGAATCTCGATGGGACGCACGGTACGGGTGTCGCGACCATCGATACGAGGGTAGCCGTCCAGTATCTGGTTACGGACGATCTTGGCTTCCAGGCCGTGGAAGATATCCTTGATCTGGTTGGCACGCAGGGTGTCGGTGTTCTCGTCGATCAGCGCTGCCTTGACCTTGGCCCAGGTGTCGTTGATCTGCGCCACGCGCAGCTGCTTTTGCGGAATACGGAAAGCCAGCTTGAGGCCTTCGTCGGACAGGGCGGCGACCTGGGCCACCAAGGCCTCATCGACCGCAGGCTCCTGCCAGTCCCAGACTTCCGGGTTCACTTCGTCAGCCAGCGCATTGATGGCGTTGATGGCAGCCTGCATCTGCTCGTGGCCGAACACCACAGCACCCAGCATGATGGATTCGGACAGTTCCTGTGCTTCGGACTCCACCATCAGCACAGCCTGGGCGGTACCCGCCACCACCAGGTCCAGCTGCGACTCAGCCAGTTCGGCCTTGGTGGGGTTCAGCAGGTACTGGCCATTGGCGTAACCCACGCGGGCGGCACCAATGGGGCCCTGGAACGGCAGGCCGGAGATGGCGAGGGCAGCCGATGCGCCGATCAGCGCAGGGATGTCCGGATCGATCTCGGGATCCACCGACATCACCGTGGCGACGATCTGGATCTCGTTGTAGAAGGCTTCCGGGAACAGCGGACGGATGGGGCGATCAATCAGGCGCGAGGTGAGGATTTCCTTTTCCGAAGGGCGACCTTCACGCTTGAAGAAGCCGCCGGGGATCTTGCCGGCGGCGTAAGTACGTTCCTGGTAATCCACGGTCAGTGGGAAGAAATCCTGGCCGGGTTTGACATTCTTGGCACCCACCACGGTGACCAGCACCACGGTATCGTCCATGGAAACCATCACGGCGCCGGAGGCCTGACGGGCAATCTCGCCAGTTGCGAGAGTAACAGTGTGCTTGCCGTAGGCAAACGATTTGGAGATGCGATTGAACACGCTTTTCGTCCTTTTCGACTGGTCATGTCCAGCGACCATGACCCATATCCGCCGACGCGCTGAATTCGGTGATTACATAAACCGACGCCGGGGTTCCAGCCAGCTTGCTTGCCGCAGGGCGTGGCCGGAACCACTTCACGCCCAACAGAATACGGAGCAGAGACTCCTGCCATGCGCCCTGTGGCGCATCGCAGCAGTGCCCGGTCCTGAAATGCAAAAAGCCGCTGCAGTTAGCAGCGGCTTTTCTTGAAACGCTTACTTACGCAGACCCAGCTTGGCGATCAACTCGCGGTAGCCATCCAGGTTGGTGCGCTTGTAATAGGCCAGCAGCTTGCGACGCTGGTTAACCATCTTCAGCAGACCACGACGGCTGTGGTGATCCTTGGCGTTAGCCTTGAAGTGGCCGGTCAGGTCGTTGATACGAGCCGTCAGCAGGGCAACCTGCACTTCGGGGGAACCGGTGTCGCCCTGGGCACGTTGGTATTGCTTGACGATCTCGGCTTTTTGTTCGACGGTCACTGCCATTTTGTGTAACTCCACATACTAAAAAGCACCGTTCAGCGGTGCAGACGAGCAAGGCGAGTCGGCTATGCCGCCAACCCCTCCTGGCTTCCTCGCCGCTATCAACTGTGAACCACAGTAGACAGCAATCTGCGCGGAGACAGCACCTGGTCGGTCAATTCAGCCAGCCCCAGAAAGGTCGGCTGCCCGGCACCGGTGTCGCCATAAACGCGCAAGCCGGCGATTATCCCACCATCTGATGGAAAACGCACGGACAATCCGTGGGTTAGCTTATCGGTCTGGGCGGCATCCAGCGTCACGGCAGGCAAATCCGCCAGCAGGCTATCGGCCGGCAGCAGCAAAGCATCGCGCTGTTCTAGCGCGAGGGCCTCGAACTGCTCAACCGTAATCGCATCCTCCAGCCTGAAGCCCGCCGTCTGGGTGCGCCGCAGGCCAATCAGGTGGGCGCCGCAACCCAGCAGCGCAGCAATGTCCTCTGCCAGGGTACGGATATAGGTCCCCTTGCTGCAGCGCACATCCAGCACCAACTCGTCTCCCGCAAAATGCAGCACTTCAATGCCGTAGATGTTGATGCGGCGCGCCTCCCGTTCCAGCGTGATGCCTGCCCGCGCATATTCGTACAGGGGCTTGCCCTCATGCTTGAGGGCCGAGTACATCGGCGGCACCTGCTCGATCTCGCCGACAAAGCGAGCCACCGCAGCATCCACCGCCATCCGGTCGCACTGTACCGGCCGGGTATCCAGCACCTCGCCTTCGGCATCGCCCGTGGTGGTGGTCACCCCCAGCTTGAGCGTGGCGACATAGCGCTTGTCGGCATCCAGCATGCGCTGGGCAAACTTGGTGGCATCGCCAAAACACAGTGGCAGCAGGCCGGTAGCCAAGGGGTCGAGCACGCCGGTATGGCCGCCCTTCTCCGCCTGCAGCAGCCAGCGGCACTTCTGCAGGGCCTGGTTGCTGGAAGCCCCATAGGGCTTGTCCAGCAACAGCACGCCGTGTACCGGTCGCTTAATCCTTTTTATCTGCGTCTGCTTCATCGTCAGCCGGCCCGGTGGTCTGCATGGCTTGGTCTATCAGCTTGTCCAGCGACATGCCATATTCGACCGAGCGGTCGTATTCAAAGTGCAGCTCGGGCATCTTGAACAGCTTGATGCGCTTGGACAGCTCGCTGCGCAGCCAGCCTGCCGAGCGGTTCAGGGTGTACTGCGACTCCAGCTCATCGCCCTTCATCAGGGTGTAGAACACCTTGGCATGGCTCATGTCACGGGTCACTTCCACACCGGTCAGCGTGACAAAACCGATACGCGGGTCTTTCAGCTCCAGGCGGATCAGCTCTGCCAGCTCGCGCTGCATCTGCTGGGCCACTCGATCAGAGCGGGTAAAGTCTTTAGGCATGATGTATGGCCTCGGGCGTGAGAACCAGGTTGCAGCCCCCACGCCATGTTGGATTCTTAAAGTACAACAGGCGCCAAGCCCAGTCGGGCTTCGCGCCTGTCGATGTAGCAGGGCCGGCGCACCGCACGCCCTGCCCACTACGGCTTACAGGGTACGGGCAACTTCGATGATCTCGAAGACTTCCAGCATGTCGCCTTCCTGGATGTCATTGTAGTTCTTCAGTTGCAGACCGCACTCAAAGCCCGCCTTGACTTCCTTGGCGTCGTCCTTGAAGCGCTTGAGGCTCTCCAGCTCGCCCTGGTGGATGACCACGTGGTTACGCAGCAGGCGTACGCCAGCACCGCGCTTGACCACGCCTTCGTGCACCAGACAGCCGGCGATGGAGCCAACCTTGGACACGGTGAAGACCTGACGGATCTCGACCGAACCAATGATCTGTTCCTTCTTCTCCGGCGCCAGCATGCCCGACAGCGCAGCCTTCACCTCATCCACTGCGTCGTAGATGATGTTGTAGTAGCGCACATCCACGCCTTCGTTCTCGGCCAGGCGGCGAGCCATGGCATCGGCACGCACGTTGAAGCCGATGATGACCGCCTTGGAAGCCAGCGCAAGGTTGACGTCGGACTCGGTGATGCCACCCACGCCTGAGTGCAGGATGTTGACGCGCACTTCGTTGGTGGACAGCTTCTGCAGGCTTTGCGACAGCGCCTCGAAGGAGCCTTGCACGTCGGCCTTGATGATGATGGGGAGGTTCTGCACCTCGCCATCGGCCATCGCTGCCATCATGTTCTCCAGCTTGGCGGCCTGTTGCTTGGCCAGCTTCACATCACGGAACTTGCCTTGACGGAACAGGGCGATTTCACGCGCCTTGCGCTCGTCCGACAGCACCATGGCGTCTTCACCGGCATTCGGCACTTCCGACAGACCGAGTATCTCGACCGGAATGGAAGGACCGGCTTCGTTGATGTTCTTGCCGTTCTCATCGAGCATGGCGCGAACCTTGCCGAATACACCACCGGCCAGCACCACGTCGCCCTTGCGCAGGGTACCGGACTGCACCAGCATGGTGGAGACCGGGCCACGGCCCTTGTCCAGGCGGGCTTCGATGATCAGGCCCTTGGCCGGTGCATCCACCGGCGCGGTCAGTTCCAGCACTTCGGCTTGCAGCAGGATGGCATCCAGCAGACCGTCGATATTGGTACCCATCTTGGCCGACACCTCGATGAACTGGGTATCACCACCCCAATCCTCGGGCACCACCTCGTGAGCCACCAGTTCCTGGCGGATGCGCTCGATATTGGCACCCTGCTTGTCGATCTTGTTCACCGCCACCACGATAGGCACCTTGGCAGCCTTGGCGTGGTGGATGGCTTCAATAGTCTGGGGCATCACGCCGTCATCGGCAGCCACCACCAGCACCACGATATCGGTCGCACTCGCACCACGGGCACGCATGGCGGTAAACGCTTCGTGGCCTGGGGTATCGAGGAAGGTAATCATGCCCTTCTCGGTTTCCACGTGGTAGGCACCGATATGCTGGGTAATCCCGCCGGCTTCGCCCGCCGCCACCTTGGCGCGACGGATGTAATCCAGCAGCGAGGTCTTGCCGTGGTCGACGTGACCCATCACGGTTACTACCGGGGCGCGCGGCAGCAGCTCATGCTCCTGCTTCTCGCTGCCATCCAGATAAGTTTCCGGATCATCCAGGCGTGCGGCAACAGCCTGATGGCCCATTTCCTCGACCACGATCATGGCCGTTTCCTGGTCCAACACCTGATTGATGGTCACCATCATGCCCATCTTCATGAGCACCTTGATCACTTCCGCAGCCTTGACCGCCATCTTGTGGGCCAGATCGGCCACCGAGATGGTTTCCGGCACATCGACTTCGCGCGAGATAGGCTCAGTGGGGGCCTGGAAGCCGTGGGCGTTGTTATCGTCACCACCACCGCCCTTGCCACGGCCACCCTTCTTGCCGCTCTTCCAGCCACCAGTGCCGGTATCGCCGCCACGGGTCTTGAGGCCACCACGGCGCTTGGCGCCATCGCCCCAGCCATCCTTGGCGGGTGCGGCGGCCTTCTTCACGTCGGCAGCAGCCGGCTTGGCATCCTTCTTGACCTCGCCCGGCTTGCTGGGCGCGCGGTGCAGGGTATGTTCGGTATTGGCGGGCTTCTTGGGTGCTGCAGCAGCCTCGGCCGCTGCCTTGACAGCCGCTTCCTGCGCAGCCTTGCGGGCTGCTTCGCGGTCCTGCTTGGCCTTGATATCGGCAGCCTGGCGCTCGAACAGGGCGCGCTGGCGGGCGGCCTGAACTTCACGTGCATCCAGCTCAGCCTGACCCAGCACATCGGCGCGCGACAGCGGCGCAGCAGCCGGCGCAGGGGCCGCAGCCTCAACCACGGGGGCCGCTACCGGCTCCACCTTGGGCTCAGGCTTGGCCTTCTCTTCGGCCCTGGGCTTATCTTGCTTGGGCTTGGCTTCCACCTTAGGCTCTGCCACCACGGCAACCGGGGCTTCCACCACCGGCTCGGGCACCACTTCAGGCGCCGCCTCGACCACGGGTGCAGCTTCAACCACCGGTGCGGTCTCCACGACAGCCTCGGCTACCACAACGGTTTCCGCCACGGCAACCGGCTCAGCCACCACGGCCGCTTCAATCACCGGCTCCGCCACATGGGCATCAGCCTCTGGCTGGGCACTCGCCGCAGCCTCAGGCGTCAGCAACACGCGCTTCTTCTTCACTTCCACCTGGATGGTACGGGCCTTGCCCGTGGCATCGGACTTCTTGATCTCGCTGGTCTGCTTGCGCGCCAGGGTGACCTTGGGCTTGTCCATGGCCGAACCATGCACGCTGCGCAGATAGGCCAGCAGTTTGGTCTTGTCCTGTTCGGTCAAGGCGTCATCGACACCGGCCTTGTCCACGCCGGCTGCGCGTAGTTGGTCTAACAGATGCTGCGGCGGCATCCTAAGATCGGCCGCAAATTGGCTAACGTTCATTTGACTCATTCTGGCTCCCGTCTCCTTGCCGTGTCCGGCTTACTGCTGCTCGAACGCCTGGTTTTGCTCAAACCAGTGGGCGCGGGCGGTCATAATCAATTGCTTGGCGGCTTCAGCGTCCATGCTGGTCATCTCGACCAGCTCGTCCACGGCCAGCTCGGCCAAGTCGTCGCGGGTAGCTATGCCATTGCTGGCCAGCGCGCGAGCGATATCGGGGGTCATGCCCTCCAGGTGCTGCAACTCTTCAACGCTGTTCTCGACCTGTTCTTCCTTGGCAATCGCCTGGGTCAAGAGGGCATCACGAGCGCGGCTACGCAGCTCGTTCACCAGGTTTTCGTCAAAGCCGTCGATATCCAGCATCTCGTCGATGGGCACATACGCAACTTCTTCCAGGCTGCCGAATCCTTCCTGCACCAGGATCTCGGCCACTTCTTCATCCACATCCAGGGCAGCCATGAACAGTTCGCGCACCTTGGCGTATTCCACCTCGTGCTTCTGCTCAACCTGCTCCAGCGTCATGATGTTGAGGTTCCAGCCCGTCAGCTCGGCGGCAAGGCGCACGTTCTGACCACCGCGGCCGATGGCCATGGCAAGATTTTCCTCGTCCACAGCCACGTCCATGCTGTGGCTTTCCTCGTCCACCATGATCTTCTGCACTTCGGCCGGCGCCAGGGCGCCCAGCACGAACTGCGCCGGATCGGCCGACCACAGCACGATGTCCACGCGCTCACCAGCCAGCTCACCGGTCACAGCCTGCACGCGCGAACCGCGCATGCCGATACAGGTGCCTTGCGGGTCTACCCGTGGATCGTTGGACTTGACGGCGATCTTGGCGCGCGCACCCGGATCACGGGCAGCACCACGGATCTCGATCAGGCCTTCCTCGATTTCCGGCACTTCCAGCTCAAACAGCTTGGCGATGAACTCAGGCACCGTACGGCTCAGTATCAGTTGCGCGCCACGGCCATCACGGTCGATCTTGACCAGATAGGCACGGACTCGGTCACCGACCCGCAGGTTTTCCTTGGGGATCATGTGCTCACGCGGCAGCTTAGCTTCCAGCTTGCCCACTTCGACGATGGCATTGCCACGCTCGATGCGCTTGATGGTGCCGGTTACCAGGTGCTCCTTGCGATCCAGGAAGTCATTGAGGATCTGCTCGCGCTCGGCATCGCGGATCTTCTGCAGGATCACCTGCTTGGCAGTCTGAGCGCCGATACGGCCGAATTCGATGGGCTCCAGCGGCTCCTCGTAGAAGTCGCCTATCGTCAGCGCCAGGCCTTTTTCCTTCACGTCGGTGATCGCAAACTGACGCGAGGGTTCTTCGTGGTCATTGTCCTCGACCACTTCCCAGCGACGGAAGCTTTCATAATCACCAGACACGCGGTCTATCGCCACGCGTACATCCACATCATCGACATACCGCTTCTTGGTGGCCGAGGCCAGCGCCATTTCCAGCGCGCTGAACACGATGTCTTGCGCTACGTTCTTCTCGCGCGCCAAGGCATCGACCAGCAACAGGATTTCACGACTCATTTCTCGAATACCTCCAACCGTATCGCTTCGGGCACAGGCCCCAATCTCTAAAAACCCCTATCCCGCACAGCATCCGCTCTATCGAACAGATACTCAGAACACCGGCACCAAACGCGCCCGGTCGATCTGCGCCAGGGGCACCGCCACCAACTGGTCAGGGGCCAGCAGCACCTCCACCTTGCCATCGGAGATGCCTTTCAATTCGCCTTGCAGCATCTTGCGGCCACCTTCCAGCGGCACGCGCAACTTGATCTTCACCTGTTGCCCCGCGAAACGGACGAAGTCCGCCTCCTTCTTCAGCGGACGATCGAGACCCGGCGAGGAAATCTCCAGGCGCTCATAGGGCACGTTCTCCACGGTGAACAAGTGGGAGAGATGATTGCTCACCTTCACACAGTCATCCAGCGTGATGCCCGTCGGGCTGTCGATAAACACCCGAACCAAGCCATCCCGGCCGATCTCCAGATCAACCAGCTCATAACCCAGGCCAGGTAGCGTGGTGTCCAACAAACGTTGCATGTCCATAGCGCGCCGCAGAAATGAAAAATGGGCCCTCGAGCCCACTTCAGATACACAAAGAATTGAAATCCCCGCTATTTTAGCGACTTAGCGGCGGAAACGGAACCCCAATAGCATTACTAATACAGCTGTTGTATTGACTGAGCATGTGCTTGGTTGGCACTTGGCGCAACTTTGGCTATTCCGGTACAGTGCCAGCCGGTGGTGCAAGGATGCGGTTGAGCCTTGTGACACGGCTTGCAGCACGGGCTTGCAAGCCCCATGCCGCAAGGGTCAGCCAGTAATAATGATACCGCCCCTGCCCCGACGGGCAGCACAAAGACCAGCAGACACGGAGACAGCAGAGATGGAAAAAATCTGGTTGAACCAGTATCAGTCCGGCGTTCCCGCCGAAATCGACGTCAACGAATTCCAGTCGGCGGGCGAAGTCTTCGAGAAAAGCGCCAAGAAATTCGCTGACCGGCCAGCTTTTGCCAACTCGATCAAGTTCGCCAGCCGCACCATGAACTATGGCGAGGTGGAAGCCGCCTCGCGCGATCTGGGCGCCTACCTGCAGCATGAACTGAAGCTGGGCAAGGGCGAACGCGTCGCGGTCATGATGCCCAACCTGCTGCAATACCCTGTCTGCGTGTTCGGCGTGTTGCGTGCCGGCCTCACCGTCGTCAACGTCAATCCGCTCTACACCCCCCGTGAACTGGAACACCAGCTCAAGGATTCCGGCGCCACCACCATCATCATCGTCGCCAACTTCGCCCATGTGCTGGCCGAAGTCATAGGCAAGACCCCGGTGAAGAACGTCATCGTCACCGAAATGGGCGACATGCTGGGCTTCAAGGGCTCCATCATCAGCTTCCTGCTCAAGCATGTGAAGAAGATGGTGCCGGCCTACAATCTGCCGCAGGCTGTCTCCTTCAATGGCGCCCTGGCCATCGGCCGCCGCCACGAGCTCAAGAAGGTCCCGGTCGGCCACGACGACATTGCCTTCCTGCAGTACACCGGCGGCACCACCGGCGTCTCCAAGGGAGCCATGCTGACCCACCGCAACATCATCGCCAACATGCAGCAGGCCCACGCCTGGCTCAGGCCACTGGTGGAAGAAGGCAAGGAAGTCATCGTCTGCGCCCTGCCGCTGTACCATATCTTCTCGCTGACAGCGAACTGCATGGTGTTCTCCAAGATAGGTGGCATGAACGTGCTGATCACCAATCCGCGCGACATCCCGGCCTTTGTGGAGGAGCTGAACAAGTTCCCCATCACCTGCATGACGGGCGTCAACACCCTGTTCAATGCCCTGACCAACAATCCCGATTTCAAGAACGTCAATTTCCGCACCTGGAAACTGGCGCTGGGTGGCGGCATGGCCGTACAGAAAGCCGTGGCCGAGCACTGGAAGGAGATGACCGGCGTACCGCTGATCGAAGCCTACGGCCTCACCGAGACCTCGCCGGCCGCCTGTATCAACCCCATGAACCTCAAGACCTACAACGGCGCGATCGGCCTGCCGGTGCCGTCCACCGACATCCAGGTACGCGATGCAGACGGCAAGGAACTGGGCTTCGAAGAAGCTGGTGAGCTCTGGATCAAGGGACCGCAGGTCATGAAGGGCTACTGGAACCGCCCGGAGGAAACCGCCAAGGTCATCGATGCAGATGGCTGGCTGGCGACCGGTGACATGGCCATCGTGCATCCCGATGGCTTCGTCAAACTGGTTGATCGCAAGAAGGACATGGTTCTGGTGTCGGGCTTCAACGTCTACCCCAACGAAGTGGAAGACGTGGTCGCCATGCACCCCGGCGTGCTGGAAGTGGCCTGTATCGGCATTCCTGACGACAAGTCCGGTGAAGTGGTGAAGATATTCGTGGTGAAGAAGGATGCCACGCTGACCGACACCGCCGTCATCGAGCACTGCAAGAAGAACATGACAGGCTACAAGGTGCCCAAGTACGTCGAATTCCGCACCGAGCTACCCAAGACCAATGTGGGCAAGATTCTGCGCCGCGCCCTGCGTGACGAAGAGCTGGCCAAGGCCAAGTAAGCCCCGCCACCTACCGGCAAACCCAAGGCAAACCCGCTCTATGGCGGGTTTGCCTTTTTTTGCCGTGCTAAACTGATGGCATAAATCCGCTCATGCAAAGACACTCATGAACCTGCTCCCCTTCTTCAAGATGATGGCCGAGAAAAAGGCCAGCGACCTGTTCGTTACTGCAGGCAGCCCGGTGCAGGTCAAGATCCAGGGCGTGCTCTACCCGGTTAACAAGCAGGTACTGGAGTCCGCACATGTGCAGACCCTGGCCTACGAGCTGATGACCGAGGACCAAAGGGCCACGTTCGAATCGGAATGGGAAATGAACTTCGGCCACCCCATCGAGGGCATAGGCAACTTCCGTATCAACATCTTCCGCCAGCGCGGCAATGTCGGCATCGTGGTCCGTTATATCAAGGCGATCTCCCCCACCATCGATGACCTGCGCCTGCCCGACGCACTGAAGCAGTTGATCATGGAGAAGCGGGGCCTGATCTTCGTGGTCGGCTCCACCGGCTCGGGCAAGACGTCCACCATTACCGCCATGCTGGAGCACCGCAACACCACCTCGCCGGGCCATATACTCACCATCGAAGACCCGATCGAGTACATCTACCCCCATCGCAAGAGCATCGTCAGCCAGCGTGAAGTGGGCATAGACACCCACAGCTTCTCCGATGCGCTCAAGAACGCCATGCGGGAAGCGCCCGACGTCATGATGATAGGCGAGATACGCGACAAGATGACCATGCAGCATGCCCTGACCTATGCCCAGGCAGGCCACCTGATCATCAGCACGCTGCACGCCAACAACAGCTACCACTCGATGAACCGCATCATCAACTTCTTCCCGCATGAAGCTCGCGAGAGCCTGTTGATGGACTTGAGCGTCGCGCTCAAGGCTGTCATCTCGCAGCGTCTGGTCAAGAACAAGCAGGGCCAGCTGACCCCGGCAGTGGAAGTCATGGTCAACTCCAGCCGTATTGCCGAGCTGATCAAGAACGGCGAGATCGACCAGATGAAGGAAGCCATGGAGCAAAGCCTCTACCAGGGCTCCCAGACGTTTGAGCAGGCCCTGTACAAGCTCTATCGCGAAGGCGAGATCACCTACGACGAAGCCATGACCAATGCCGACTCGGCCACCAACCTGGCCTGGCTGATCAACAACGCCCAGTCGCAGGAAGAAAAAGACGCCGAGCGCAGCCAGAAGCGCGCGCAGTCCGATGCAGCCCGCGCCGCACCGGCCGAGCCCGAAATCAGCTTCGATATCGACCTGCACTGAGCCACCAGGCCTGTCCCGGCCGGACCCATCTCAGCCGGGCAAGCTGCCCGGCCTCAACCGCCATCCCGATACATGATGAAACTGCACGGCATACCCAACTGCGACACCGTCAAGAAAGCCCGTAGCTGGCTCAATGAACACGGCCAGGCACATGACTTCCACGATTTCAAGAAGCAAGGAGTGGATGCCGCCCAACTGGTGGGCTGGATCGCCAAGCTAGGCTGGGAGCCGCTGGTCAATAAGCAGGGCACTACTTGGCGCAAGCTGGACCCGGCCCGCCAGGCCCAGGTGGTGGATGCCGCCAGCGCCATCGCCCTTATGCTGGAACAGCCCTCGGTCATCAAGCGGCCGGTGCTTGAGCATGGCGATCAACTGACTGTCGGCTTCAAACCCGACCAATACGCCCGGCTGTTCGCAACTTAGGCCCACACCCTCCATGACCGACCCTACCCTGCTACTGACCCAGCAACTGGTGGGCCTGGACTCCATCACCCCCACCGATGCCGGCTGCCAGGACCTACTGATAGCGCGGTTGGCCGCCCTGGGCTTCGCCATAGAGCGCATGCGCCATGGCGAAGTAGACAATTTCTGGGCACGGCGCGGCACGGCAGCACCGCTGCTGTGCTTTGCCGGCCACACCGACGTGGTACCCACAGGCCCGCGCGATCAATGGCATAGCCAGCCCTTTGCGCCGGAAATCCGGGACGGCCAGCTTTACGGCCGAGGCGCCGCCGACATGAAAGCCTCGCTGGCGGCCTTCATCACGGCGGTGGAGGATTTTCTCGGCCAGCATCCGGAGCCCGCCGGCTCCATCAGCTTCCTGATTACCTCAGACGAAGAAGGTCCGGCGCTGGATGGCACGGTCAGGGTGGTAGAGGCCTTGGCGGCAAGGGGAGAGACCCTGGACTACTGCATCGTTGGCGAACCCACCTCGGCCCAGGTCTTCGGCGACACCATCAAGAATGGCCGGCGCGGCTCGCTCTCGGGCAAGCTCACCATCCACGGGGTGCAAGGCCACATTGCCTACCCCCACCTGGCCCGCAACCCGGTACACGAAGCCGCCCCTGCGCTGGCCGAGCTGGCTGCCACCGTGTGGGATGAAGGCAACACCTACTTTCCCCCCACCACCTGGCAGATATCCAATATCCACGCCGGCACCGGCGCCACCAATGTCATCCCGGGCGAACTGGTAGTGCAGTTCAACTTCCGCTACAGCACCGCCAGCACGGCCGAGAGCCTGCGCGACAAGGTAGACGCCATACTGGATAGCCACGGCCTGGATTACGCCATAGCCTGGACCTTGAGCGGCCGCCCCTTCCTGACCGAGCCTGGCGCCTTGTCGCAGGCACTGCAGACCGCCATACAGGCCGAGACCGGCCAACTGGCCGAGCTGTCCACCAGCGGCGGCACCTCCGACGGCCGCTTTATCGCCGCCATCTGCCCCCAGGTAGTGGAGTTCGGCCCGCTCAATGCCACCATACACAAGCTCAACGAATGCGTGGCCGTAGCCGATCTACCCAGGCTGTCGGCCATCTATCGCCGCACCCTGGAGCACCTGCTGACTTAGCATCCCATTAAAGCCTTTTCGCCTCACGCCGGCCTGAAGGCGAAAGATCTTTGAACAGGCGCTTGGCCACATACGGCCCACCCCTAACCGACGCCAGGATACCCACCATGACACAACCTATCGCCCTCGTCACCGGAGCCAGCAGCGGCTTTGGCCTGGCCACCGCCCAGCGCCTGCTGGCACGCGGCTACCGCGTGATCGCCGCCGCCCGCCGACAAGACAAGCTGGCCGCGCTGGCCGACCAACATCCCGGTCAGGTATTGGCACTGCCGCTGGATGTCAGCGATCGCCAGGCCATACGCGCTGCGCTCACCGCGCTACCCGGCGACTGGGCCGCCATCGACCTGCTGGTCAACAACGCCGGCCTGGCCCTGGGCCTGGCACCGGCCCAAGGCGCCAGCCTGGACGACTGGCAGACCATGATAGACACCAACTGCCTGGGCCTGGCGGCCGTCACCCACGCCGTCCTGCCTGGCATGGTGGCCCGCAACCGCGGCCTGATCATCAACATCGGCTCCATTGCCGGCGACTACGCCTACCCTGGCGGCAATGTCTATGGCGCCACCAAGGCCTTCGTGCACCAGTTCAGTCTCAACCTCAAGGCCGACCTGCTCGGTACCGGCGTCAGGGTCAGCAGCATAGAACCCGGCCTGGCCGGCGGCAGCGAATTCTCCAATGTGCGATTCAAGGGCGATGATGCCAAGGCCGCCAGTGTCTACCAAGGCACCCAGCCGCTACTGCCGGACGATATCGCCGCCACGGTGGAGTGGCTGGCCAGCCTGCCCCCCCACGTCAACATCAACGTCATCGAGATGATGCCCACCTGCCAGGCCCCCGGCCCCCTGGCCATACACCGTCAAGCCTGACCCAGCACCAATAAAAACGCCCCGCAATGCGGGGCGTCGCTTTACCTGCAGCCAGCTCAGGCCGGCTCGGCAGCCACTTCCTTGATATCCAGCCTTACCACATCCGCCTCATCGACATCGATGGTCACCTCGCCACCACCGGCCAGCCGGCCAAACAGCAACTCGTCTGCCAGCGCCTTGCGTATGGTGTCCTGAATCAGGCGCGACATCGGTCTGGCACCCATCAGGGGGTCGAAACCCTTGCGTGCCAGATAGGCCTTGAGCGCCTCGCTGAAGTGGGCTTCCACCTTCTTCTCGTGCAACTGGCTCTCCAGCTGCATGAGGAACTTGTCCACCACCTGCAGGATGATCTCCTGCGTCAGCGGGGCAAAGCTGATGGTGGCATCCAGCCGATTGCGGAACTCCGGCGTAAACAGCCGCTTGATCTCGGCCAGCTCGTCACCCACCGCCTTGCTGTTGGTGAAGCCTATGCTGGCCTTGTTCAGGGATTCGGCCCCCGCATTGGTGGTCATGACGATGATCACATTGCGGAAATCCGCCTTGCGGCCGTTGTTGTCGGTCAGCGTACCGTGGTCCATCACCTGCAGCAGCACGTTAAAGATGTCAGGATGGGCTTTCTCGATCTCATCCAGCAGCAACACAGCATAAGGATGCTTGGTGATGGCCTCGGTCAGTAGCCCGCCCTGATCGAACCCCACATAGCCGGGAGGCGCGCCTATCAGCCGGCTGACCGCATGGCGCTCCATGTATTCGGACATATCAAAGCGGATCAGCTCGATACCCAGGGTATAGGCCAGTTGCCGCGCCACCTCGGTCTTGCCTACCCCGGTCGGGCCGGAGAACAGGAAGGAGCCGATGGGCTTTTGCGGATTACCCAGGCCTGCACGGGCCATCTTGATCGAAGCCGCCAGCGCATCAATGGCCTTCTCCTGTCCAAACACCACGTTCTTCAGGTCACGATCCAGGGTCTTGAGCGCGTTGCGGTCGTCGCTGGACACATTCTTGGGCGGAATGCGGGCGATCTTGGCCACGATCTCCTCGACCTCACCCTTGCCTATGGTCTTCTTCTGGCGCGACTTGGGCAGTATCTTCTGTGCCGCGCCAGCCTCGTCTATCACATCGATGGCCTTGTCGGGCAGATGGCGGTCGTTGATGTACTTGGCCGACAGCTCAGCCGCCGTGGCCAGCGCCGCCGCCGTGTACTTGACGCCATGATGCTCCTCGAAGCGACTCTTGAGCCCCTTCAGTATCTCCACCGTCTGCTCGATGGTGGGCTCGCTCACGTCTATCTTCTGGAAGCGACGGCTGAGCGCATTGTCCTTCTCGAATATGCCGCGAAACTCGGTATAGGTGGTGGCGCCTATGCACTTGAGCGCACCATTGCTCAGCGCCGGCTTGAGCAGGTTGGAGGCATCCAGCGTACCACCAGAAGCCGCGCCCGCCCCCACCACGGTATGGATCTCGTCTATGAACAGGATGCCATTGCGATCCTCGCCCAACTGCTTGATCACCGCCTTGAGGCGCTGCTCGAAATCACCACGGTACTTGGTGCCCGCCAGCAAAGCGCCCATGTCCAGGGCGTAGACCGTGGCATCCACCAGGATGTCAGGCACTTCGCCGTCGACGATGCGCTTGGCCAGGCCCTCGGCAATGGCCGTCTTGCCCACGCCAGCCTCGCCCACCAGCAGGGGGTTGTTCTTGCGCCGGCGGCACAGCACCTGTATCACCCGTTCGATCTCGGCGTCGCGCCCAATCAAGGGGTCAATACGGCCCTGGCTGGCGGCCTGGTTAAGGTTCAGGGTAAAGCTCTCCAGCGCCCCATGGTTCTGGGTTTCCGCTTCGCTCTCGTGCTCCGCCTCACCGCCCTTGGGCGCCGCCTGGCCGCCCGATTGCGGTGCCACCTTGCTGATGCCGTGAGAGATGAAATTGACCACATCCAACCGGGTGATTCCCTGCTGATGCAGGAAGTACACGGCATGCGAATCCTTTTCGCCGAAGATGGCGACCAGCACGTTGGCGCCCGTTACTTCCTTCTTGCCGGACGACTGCACATGCAGGATGGCACGCTGTATCACGCGCTGGAAACCGATGGTGGGTTGGGTTTCCACCTCGCCGGTACCGGCCACCATGGGCGTGTGCTCCGCCACGAAGTCGGTCAGTTCGCGGCGCAACTGGTCGATCTTGGCGCCGCAGGCGCGCAGCACTTCCGCCGCGCTCTGGTTGTCGAGCATGGCCAACAGGAGGTGTTCCACCGTGATGTATTCGTGGCGTTTCTGACGCGCCTCCACAAAAGCCGTATGCAGGCTTACTTCGAGTTCCTGGGCAATCATCAGTTTTCCTCCATGACGCACTGTAGCGGGTGCTGATGCCGCCGTGAAAAATCCATTACCTGCGCGACCTTGGTCGCCGCCACATCCTTGGGATACAACCCGCAAACACCTTTGCCCTCCGTATGTACTTGGAGCATCACACGGTTGGCCCGTTCATGATCCATGGCAAAAAACTGCTGCAGTACCACCACCACGAACTCCATGGGTGTGAAGTCGTCATTGAGCAGCAGCACCTTGTACATCGACGGTGGTTTGACTCGGGTGGGTGACTTGGCGAGTTCAACGCCGTCGTTGTGCTTTATGGCCATGATCAAGTTGTGTGAGAAGAGCAGTTGCTACTGTTACCTAATTTTGGCCCGTGCCGCCAGCATTTCAAGTGGTGTATTTGTGATGTATTTCCCCTACAACCCGCCAAGTGGCACGCATAGGGTGCTTGACGGCCATATTCGGCGGGGGGTACAAGGCAAACGTTTGGATTCAAGTTGGAAGCTAGTACCGGCTGTCGGCTGTACGCGATTGCGTAGTACATAGAAGTGCCAGTCTTGCGAGCCTTGAACCATAACAACACCCAAGCGGCTCGCCGCTTTTATCTTCGCACCCGCAATTGAGGAATTAGCACAATGGCAACTGGTACCGTCAAATGGTTTAACGACGCCAAGGGTTTTGGTTTTATCACCCCCGATGATGGTGGTGAAGACCTGTTCGCCCACTTCTCGGCGATCAACATGAATGGCTTCAAGACCCTGAAGGAAGGCCAAAAGGTCTCTTTCGAAGTGACCCAAGGCCCCAAGGGCAAGCAAGCGTCGAACATTCAGAACGCCTAAGCGTTCCGAAGTTTCATGCAAGCGTCAGAAAACCCCGCCTCGGCGGGGTTTTTTGTTGCCACAATCTTCCGGGCAATCACTAGCAGATGTGCTAGCCCTGCATTTGTAACAAAATTACCTGTCTGCACATCGACCAGATCGCCGAATTCCGCCCGATTTGACCGCCCCTGCCGGGCAACACCATGGCCGCCACGCAAACCGGTCGCTGCCCGATGCGCCGCCCCGGCCAGCACCCACCGGCAACGGCGCCTTAAGGGCGCCTGGCGCCACGCCAGACGCGCCTGGCAAGCGAAGTAGCCAGAGCCGCCTTCAGTGCCTGCAAGGCCGCCTGCAGCGGCAAACACACAAGCCCGCCCCGGCTGAAAAACAAAACCCCGCCGAGGCGGGGTTCTGCTTTGCCGACGAACGGCAGGCGCGCGCGCAATTACATGCGGGCAATCATGGCATCGCCAAAGGCCGAACAGCTGACTTCGGTAGCGCCATCCATCAGGCGGGCAAAGTCATAAGTGACCTGCTTGTCGCCGATGGCCTTTTCCATGGAGCTGATGATGAGGTCGGCCGCTTCGGTCCAGCCCATATGGCGCAGCATCATTTCAGCCGAGAGTATCAGCGAACCGGGGTTCACCTTGTCCTGGCCGGCATACTTGGGGGCTGTGCCGTGGGTGGCTTCGAACATGGCCACATCGTCGCTCAGGTTGGCGCCTGGAGCGATACCGATACCGCCGACCTGGGCCGCCAGGGCGTCGGAGATGTAATCGCCGTTCAGGTTCAGGGTAGCCACCACATCGTATTCAGCCGGACGCAGCAGAATCTGCTGCAGGAAGGCATCGGCGATTACATCCTTGATCACAATGCCGCCAGGCAGCTTGAGCCACGGGCCGCCGTCGATCTCGACGCCGCCGAACTCGTTCTTGGCCAGGGCATAGGCCCAATCACGGAAGCCACCTTCGGTGAACTTCATGATGTTGCCCTTGTGCACAATGGTCACGCTCTTGCGGCCGTTGTCGATGGCGTACTGGATGGCCTTACGCACCAGGCGCTCGGTACCTTCCTTCGAAACCGGCTTGATGCCGATACCGGAGGTGGCCGGGAAGCGGATCTTCTTCACGCCCATCTCGTTCTGCAGGAAGCCGATCACCTTCTTGGCGCCTTCGGATTCCGACGCCCATTCGATACCGGCGTAGATGTCTTCGGTGTTCTCGCGGAAGATCACCATGTCGGTCAGGTCGGGACGCTTCAGCGGCGACGGTACGCCAGTGAAGTAGCGAACCGGGCGCAGACAGGTGTAGAGGTCCAGCTCCTGGCGCAGTGCCACGTTCAGCGAGCGGATGCCGCCACCCACCGGGGTGGTCATCGGGCCCTTGATGGAGACCACGTAGTCCTTCAGTGCGGCCATGGTCTCTTCCGGCAGCCAAACGTCGGAGCCATAGACCTTGGTCGACTTCTCACCGGCGTAGATTTCCATCCAGTGTATCTGCTTCTTGCCGCCATAGGCCTTGGCCACGGCAGCATCCACCACCTTCTTCATCACCGGGGTGATGTCGATACCGATGCCGTCACCTTCGATGAAAGGGATGATGGGTTGATCGGGAATGGCCTGGCCGGGGACGATCTTCTGGCCACCAGCGGGAACCTTGATGTGCGATTGAGTGCTCATGCCTGCTCCGAAAGAGTTTGCTTGGGGGGTATGGATGGCTGCTTGTGACAGCCCTTGCTTGATTCGAGTTCTTGGTACAGCGTGCAGCGGGTCATCTCACGTTGTAAACCTTGCTATTATCGGGCAAAACCCTGCTTTTCTGCCAGTTCGGCCGTATATATGCCTGATGTCATCCTGTTCAACAAACCCTACGGCGTGATCACCCAGTTCTCCGACCACGCCCTGCACCCCACCCTGTCGAACCATATCGACGCGCCGGGCTTCTATCCCGCCGGCCGGCTGGATACCGACTCGGAGGGGCTGCTGCTGCTGACCAATGACGGCAAGCTGCAGGCCCATATTGCCGACCCGCGCCACAAACTGCCCAAGACCTACTGGGTACAGGTGGAGGGCAACCCCAGCGATGAGGCCCTGGCGGCCCTGCGTCGCGGCGTGGATCTGGGCGACTTCACCACGCTGCCTGCCCTGGCAGAGCGGCTGGCCCCACCTGATATCTGGCCACGCACACCGCCTATACGGGTGCGGAAATTCATCCCCGACAGCTGGATCGCCCTGACCATACGCGAAGGCAAGAACCGCCAGGTCAGGCGCATGACGGCCAAGGTGGGCCTGCCTACCTTGCGGCTGATACGCATGCAGGTAGGCGACTGGACGCTGGAGGGCATCGCCCCCGGCGCATGGCGCCAGCTCAGTGTGGACCTGCCACCCACCGCCGCTCCCCGCAACCCACGCAAGCCCATGAGGCCCTGATGCTGATACCCGCCGGCCAACACCCCAAGGCGATTGCCATCGCCCAGGCACTGATCGATGGCTTTGACCGCCATTACAGCATCTTCCGGCAGGTGAGCCGGGCGGCCAAGGCCCGCTTCGAAGCAGGCGACTGGCATGCCGTGCAGTCGGCCTCCAAGGAGCGGATACGCTTTTACGATGAACGGGTGGACGAGTGCGTGGCAAGGCTGCACGAGGAATTCCACGCCGACTGGCTGGATGACGATATCTGGCAACAGGCCAAGCTGCTGTTCATCGGCATGCTGGTCAACCACAAGCAGCCCGAGCTGGCGGAAACCTTCTTCAACTCGGTCTGCTGCAAGATCCTGCACCGCAACTATTTTCACAACGATTTCATCTTTGTGCGGCCGGCCATCTCGACCGAATACATCGAGTCCGATCCGCCCACCTACCGTAGCTACTACCCCCGGGCCGGCGGCTTTCGCCGCAGCCTGCGCCGCATCGTCGAGGACTTCAGTTGGGACCGCAACTTCGCCGACCTCGATCGTGATATCGACTATGTCATCCAGACAGCGCTGCAGCACGTGGGCGGCAAATGGCCCGAGATCGAGGCGAACTTCCAGATACAGGTGCTATCCAGCGCCTTTTACCGCAACAAGGCCGCCTACATCATCGGTAAGGCAGTCAACGGCGGGGTGGAATACCCGTTCGCCGTACCCGTATTGCACGACCAGTACGGCCGCCTCTGCCTCGACACCCTGCTGCTGGAACCGCGCCGCATCGCCGTGCTGTTCTCGCTGAACCGGGCCTACTTCATGGTGGACATGGCCTCGCCCTCTGGCTATGTCGGTTTTCTGCGCTCCATGCTGCCATTCAAGCCCAAGGCCGAGCTCTATACCATGCTGGGGCTGGCCAAGCAGGGCAAGACCGTGTTCTACCGCGACCTGATGCACCATCTGCGCCATTCCCGCGATGATTTCATCATCGCCCCTGGCATACGTGGCCTGGTGATGCTGGTATTCACCCTGCCCTCCTTCCCCTACGTGTTCAAGCTGATCAAGGACGAGATCGCCCCCACCAAGGATGTCACCCAGGAGATAGTCCGCGCCAAATACCAGCTGGTGAAACAGCATGACCGGGTAGGACGCATGGCCGATACCCTGGAATTCAGCAACGTGGCACTGCCCAAGGCCCGGTTTACCGAGGAGCTGCTGACCGAGCTGCGCACGCTGGCACCCAGCCTGCTGGAGGAAGATGAGCACGAAGTGGTCATCCGCCACCTCTATATCGAGCGCCGCATGGAACCGCTCAACCTCTTCCTCAACCGTGCCACCACCGAGCAGCTTGAAATGGCCGTGGCCGACTACGGCAATGCAATCCGGGAGCTGGCCACGGCCAATATCTTCCCCGGTGACATGCTGTTCAAAAACTTCGGCATCACCCGCTATGGCCGCGTCGTGTTCTACGACTACGACGAAATCGAGTACATGACGGACTGTAACTTCCGCGAGATACCCGAGGCCCCTTCGCCCGAGATGGAAATGGCCAGCGAGCCGTGGTATCCGGTCGCCCGCAATGATGTCTTCCCTGAAGAGTTCGCCCGCTTCCTGTTGGGGCCCAGCGAGATACGACGGGTGTTCCTGCAGCACCATCGCGATCTGCTCAATCCCAGGTTCTGGCGTAGCCGGCAGGACCGCATCCGCGCAGGCCACGTGGAAGACTTCTACCCTTACCCGCACGAATTGCGTTTCTGCCACCTGTTCGGCCAAGCCGCCGACTCGGCGGCATAGCCCCTCAGCCATGCAAAAAGCGCCGCCGGAAGGTTTCCGGCGGCGCTTTTTCACATGCTCACAACAACTAGCGGCTTAGCTAAGCCAGATGGCGCCCACTGCGGCAGTCAACAGGCCTGCCAACACAGCAGCCAGCAGTGCCCGCATGCCTATCTCCGCCATGGTCTGCTGCTTGCCTGGCGCCATGGCGCCGATCCCGGCCACGCAGATACCTACCGAGGAGAAGTTGGAGAACGACGACAGCGCAAAGGTCGAAATCAGGATGGAGTGCGCCGACAAGAGGCCCTGCTCCTTCATGCGGCCCAGATCCAGGTAGGCAATGAACTCGTTGACCACCACCTTCTGGCCCAGCAGCGAACCCACCAGCAAAGTCTCATTCCAGGGCACACCCAGCAGCCACGCCACTGGCCGGCACAACTGGCCAAACAGATACTGCAGGGTCAGGCCCGAGAATGCACCACCGGTGCTGTCACGTATCCAGCTGTTGACGCCCAGCATCTCGCCCAGCCAGTTCTGGCTGAGATGGTTGATCAGTGCGATCAGGGACACGCACACCATCAGCACGGCCGCCACAATGGCCGCCAGCTTCAGGCCTTCCACCGTACCTGCCACCAGGGCATTGATAAAGTGGCCCTGGTGCCCATGGTCGTAATCCATGCGGTTGGACGACATATGCTCGGGATCGTCCTCCGGCATCATGATCTTGGCAAAAATCACGGCGGCTGGGGCATTCATCAGCGAGGCCAGCAGCAGCCAGGTGGCAAACTTGGCCTGCTCGACCGGATTGGGACCACCAAGAAAGCTCACATAGGCGGCCAGCACTGAACCCGCCAGGGTCGCCATACCGCCCACCATCAGGCAGAACAGCTCGGAGCGGGTCATGCGGCTGATATAGGGTTTGACCAGCAAGGGTGCCTCGGACTGGCCCATGAAGATATTGGCTGCTACCGACAGGCTCTCCGGCCCCGACAGCTTCATCGTGCGCTTCATCAGCCACGCCAGCCCAAACACCACGCGCTGCAGGATACCAAAGTGGTACAGCAACGCCGACAGGCCCGAGAAGAACATCAAGATGGGCAGAACGTTAAAGGCAAAAATGAAAGCCAGCTTGCCGCCAGGGTTGGCCAGATCGCCAAAGATGAATCGCGCACCATCGCCCGAGAAATTGAGCATGTGCACAAAACCGGCGCTGAAGCTCTCCAGCATATGGCGGGCCACCACCACCTTGCTGAACAACAGGCAGAAGCCTGAATGCAGCACCAGACCTATACCGATGATGCGCCAGTTGATGGCGCGGCGATTGGCAGAAAATGCGTAGGCGATCGCCAGCAGGCTGATGATGCCGATCAAGGATTGCAGGGCCACCGACATGGCGCGCTCCGGGGAACTTTATAAAGCGCGCGATTCTATATCAGCGCCATGCTGCGGCACCGATTAATTTTGACCACTGTCTGATTATGGCCCCTTCATGGGCGAGCAAGCAGCCGACTGACGCTACCAAACTGAAATCAAAGGAGAAACCCGGTAGCAGCTTGGCGTGCCCCCTTAGTGAGCCGCAGCAAATCCGGCCCGCCAGAGTGACAAGAAGGCGCCTTGGGCCGCACCAACCCCAATCGGCATGCGGCCTAAAGCGGCTAGCGTTGCTGCGGCAGCACGGTGGCCGGCACTTTCGCAGCGACCTGGCCCTGTGCGTAATACAGGCCGGTAAAGATGATGGCGAGACCCGCCACATGGTAGAAGGCCAGTTGCTCGCCCAGCAGCACCCCGGCACCCACCGCGCCAAAAGCGGGAATCAGGTGCAGGAAACCGGCGGCACGCGTCGGCCCCAACACATTTACCGCTCGCATATAGGCCAGCAGGGCAATGACCGAGGGGAAGATGCCCAGGTAGAGCACGCTGGCCAGATTGGCGCCCGATGCCGCTGGCAGGCCCACATTGCTCAACTCCCAGACCAGGAAGGGCAGCAGCATGACCAAGCCCAGGGCGATGGTGACCGCCAGCACGGCGAATCTATCCATGCTCTCGCGCACGCCTCGCAGCAGCACGGTATAGACCGACCAGCAGGCCAGCCCCGCCACCACCAGCGCATCACCGCTATTGAAATCCAGCGCCAGCAAACGGCCCAGTTGGCCGTGGCAAATGATGAGCAACACACCGAACAGCGAGCCGGTCATGCCCAGCCACTCTCGACCAGCCAGCGGCTTGCGCCATACCGCCCAGCTCAGCAGCATCACCATCAACGGTATGAGCGCGTTGAACAGCACAGCATTAGTGGCATTGGTATGGTGCAGGCCGATATAGATCAGGGTATTGGAGGTGGCAATGCCGTAGGCAGCCAACCAGAACAGGCGCTTCCAGACGCGGCGCAGCTGCGGCAGCTGCTCACGGATGCGGGGCCAGGCAATGGGCAGCAGCACCAGCAGGGCGACCAGCCAGCGGCCAAAGGCCAGGGTAATCGGGGCGATATCGGCGTGCATGGCACGCGCCAGGATGAAATTGCCGGCCCAGCACAGGGTGGCAAAAACCAGCAGGACATACGGCAGGGCAACCGCAGAGGGGAGCAGACGACGCAACATGGAGCGACCTCGGGTAGAGGGTGGTGTAGCCCGGTGCTTGTGGCACCAGGGTGATGACATCAACCCCTGCCGGCCGTGCCGTAGGGATGGATGCTGCGCACCGACCGGGTAAGGCCAATACGCAAGGTCGCGGATTTTAAAGAAAAAACAGAAAAACACCAGCAGAAATTGTGCACTGCAACAGTGCAGTCGCACCACCAAGGTGCATCACTATAGCCAGCGTCGCCGCCAGAAGAACAAGCCCATCCCCAGGCCCAGGGTCGCCATCAGTGCCAGCACCGTGGCATAGCCATAGTGCCACTTCAGTTCCGGCATGTACTCGAAGTTCATGCCATAAACGCCAGCAATAAAGGTCAGCGGCATAAAGATGGTGGCGATCACCGTCAGCATCCGCATTTCCCGGTTCAGCCGATTGCCCTGATTGGACATATAGAAATCGGTCAGGCTGCCTATCATGTCGCGCAGCATTTCCTGCGCCTCGATCAGATGTACGGCATGGTCATAGACATCGCGCAGATAAATCTGCGTCTCGCTCAGGAAGAAATCTGCATCGTCACGCTGCAGGGCATTCAATACCTCGCGCATGGGCCACAGGGCTCGCCGCAGATACAACATCTCGCGGCGCAAGGCGTGGATATGGGTCAGCACCTCGGGCTTGGGGCTCTCCAGTACCACGTCCTCCAGCGTCTCCACCCGCTCCCCCAGTGCTTCCAGCACCCCGAAATAGCGGTCGACCAGCTTGTCCAGCAAGGCATAGACCAGGTAATCGGCTCCCAGCCTGCGCACCTGCCCTGCGCCTTTGCGCAACTGGTCACGCACTTCGCCAAAGGTGCCGCTGGGATGCTCCTGGAAGGTCAGCACCCAGCCACGTCCCAGTACGATGGAAATCTGCTCGGTCAGTACGCAGCCACTTGCGTCATCGAAGCGGGCCAGCTTGGCCACGATATAGAGGTAGTGCTCGAAGGTCTCGACCTTGCTGCGCTGGCCGGTATTGAGTATGTCCTCCAGCGTCAGTGGGTGCAGCTTGAAGCGCCGTGCCACCTCCTGCAGCAAGGCATGGTTGCCCAGGCCATGGATATTCAGCCACAAGGTCCCGTGACTAGGCTGGAAGCCCTGCCCCTGCGCCAGCGAGGTAAAGCAGGTTTCCCGGAGGTCATGCTCGCCCGGGCCATACTCAATCAAGGTGGCCAGCGTCTCGGCCTGCGCATCGACATGATTGCCAGCCGGCTTGGCCGCATGGTGGGCCAGCAGGCGCCGCTTCTTGGCCATCTCAGCTCCAGTGCAGGAAATTACTGGATAGCTGCAGCACCTGGCCAATCTCGCGCCACTCCTCTGCCTCTTGCAGCAGCGCAGTGTGGGTAAGGGGATTATTCGCCAGCCAGTCGTCTTCTGCCGTCAGGCTGAAACCATTGCCCAGTGCCACCAGTTGCACAGGCGGCAAAGGGCGGTCGGTACGGCTGCGGCAGCACAGCACAGCCAACCGCAGCGACAACACCCTGGCCCAACGGTCACGCGCATGGCCACTGCCCAGCTTCTTCAGCCCACCCTTATGGCCTAGCACCAGCAACGCCAATCGGGCTTGCTCATGGCTGGAGAAACCCGGCATGTCGGCATGCTGCAGGATATAGGCCGAGTGCTTGTGATAACTGGAATGCGAAACCGACAGGCCGATTTCGTGCAGGCGCGATGCCCACTGCAAGAGATTGAGATCCTGCTCTGCATCCAGGCCCATGCTGGCGGCCAGCTGCCGGTAGAAATGCTCGGCCAGGGCGGCCACCCGGTTCTGCTGGGCCATGTCGACATGGTATCGGCGCTTGAACTGGGCTACCGTCACTTCGCGCAGATCACGCTGATGCTGGCGGCCTATCAGGTCGTACAGCACGCCATCACGCAACGCCCCCAGGGTGATGCCCATCTTGTCCACCCCCAGCTCGGCAAACACCGCCGCCATGATGGCAAACCCGCCAGGCAGTACCGGTCGCCGGTCCGCCCGCAGGCCATCCAGATTCACACTGTCTATGTGTCCGGCCTTGAGCATGATCTCGCGCAGCTTCTCCATGCCCGCAGCCGTAATGCCGCTCTCGGTCAGCCGGTTCATCTCCATGATATCGCTGAGCGAGCGGGCAGTGCCGGAGGTACCGATCGCCAGCTGCCAGTGCTCATGGTTGAAATCCTGGACGATGGCCTGCAACTCGCTGCGGGCAGCCAGCTCAGCATCGCGCAGTGCCTGCTTGGTCAAGCGCCCATCGGGGAAGAATTTGAGGCTGTAGCTGACGCAGCCCATCAGCAGGCTCTCAGTCTTGAGCGGCTTGTACTGCTGGCCGACGATAAACTCGGTAGAGCCGCCACCGATATCCACCACCAGCCGTCGCTCCTTGCTGGCAGGCAGGGAGTGGGCCGCGCCGATATAGATCAGGCGTGCCTCTTCGCGGCCGGCTATGACCTCGATGGGAAAGCCCAGTGCCGCCTCGGCGCGTGGCAGGAAGTCACTGGCGTTCTTGGCCACCCGGAGGGTGTTGGTTGCCACCACGCGCACATGCTCGGGCGCCATGCCACGCAGGCGCTCGCCAAACCGCGCCAATGCCGCCAATGCACGCTGCTGGCCCTTGTCGTTCAGGCGCCCCTGGCCATCCAGGGCAGCGGCAAAGCGTACCGTGTCCTTCAAGGCATCCAGCGGATAGATATGATCCTCCACCACGCGCGCCACCTGCAGGCGGAAGCTGTTGGAGCCAAGATCGACGGCGGCTATGGTGTGCGAGGGACTCATCGGTCTTCTTCTAGCGAGGCGGGGATGGGCGGATTGTCGGAAGCGGCCAGACAAAAAACAAGCCCCCCGTGCAAACGAGGGGCCTGATATGCGCAAATAGACTTAAGAAGCCTGCTTCTCTATCTCTTCCAGCGGGCTGTGGCGCACGTCGATGCCCTTGACCAGGTAGACCACATACTCGGCAATATTCTTGGCATGGTCGCCCACGCGCTCGATGGCCTTGGCAATCTCGATGATCTCCAGCGCCAGGGTGATGGTGCGCGGGTCTTCCATCATGTAGGTAATCAGCTGCCGCTGTATGGCCTTGAATTCCTCGTCCAGCTTGATGTCCTCGCGCGCCACCTGGCCGGCAACGCTGGGGTCCAGCCGGGCAAAGCCATCCAGTGCGGTACGCAGCATGGTCAGGGCGATATTGGACTGATAGGTCAGGTCGGACAGGCGCGGCACATTGATGCGCCCACCTTCATAGATCAGGCGGGCACGGCGGGCGATCTTGCAGGCCTTGTCGCCTATGCGCTCCAGATCGTTCACCACCTTGTTGACAGTCAATACCATGCGCAAATCGCTGGCTGCAGGCTGGCGACGGGCGATGATATGCATGCAGTCATCGTCTATCTCCATGTGCATGGTGTTGACCTGGTTCTCGGTTTCGATGACCTTGTCTATCATCTCGGCGTCACCGGTCTCCAGCGCCCTCATGGCGTCGCGAAACTGCTCCTCCACCAGGCCGGCCATGGCCAGTATCTTGCCGCGTGCGGTTTCCAGCTCTACATCGAACTGCTTGGAAATATGTTCGGACATGGTGTGCTTCCCTCTTCGGACTGGGGTCTATCCCTCACGGCGCTAGCTTGGCACGAGCCATGCCCAGCGCCAAACGAATTTTCCGTGACATTTTTCTTACAAGTAGCGCAGCAACCGGCCTGGCGTGACCAGGCCTGCGCGCCAACTTACTGGTAGGTCTGCACGCCAGTGGCGGTACCTAGCAACAGCACATCAGCACGCCGCCGTGCAAACAGCCCGTTGGTCACCACACCCACGATCTGGTTGATCTCGCCTTCCAGCTTGCCCGGCTCGGCAATGGCCAGGCCATGCACGTCCAGTATCACATTGCCGTTATCGGTAATCACCCCCTCGCGGTAGACCGGGCGCCCACCCAGTTGTACCAGCTCGCGCGCCACATGGCTGCGTGCCATGGGTATCACCTCCACCGGTAAGGGGAACTTGCCCAGGACATCCACTAGCTTGGTTTCATCGGCGATGCAGACAAACTTCTCGGCCACGGCAGCCACGATTTTTTCCCGGGTCAAGGCGGCGCCACCGCCTTTGACGGCATGCAGGTGGCGATTGATCTCATCGGCACCGTCCACATAAATGGGCAGCCTATCAACGGCATTGAGGTCATACACCGCAATGCCATGCGATTTCAAGCGCGCGGCCGAAGCCTCCGAGCTGGCCACGGCACCGTCGATGCGGCCCTTGATCTCGGCCAGCGCATCAATGAAATGATTGGCTGTCGAACCCGTTCCCACACCCACCACGCAGTTATCAGGGACAAAGGCGATGGCAGCGCGGGCGGCTGCGCGTTTCATTTCATCAAGGGTCATGGTGCTACTCCAGAAGAGACGGCGAAAACCGGATTATACGGTGCCTGCGCGCTGAATCTGCAGCACGAATGCCTGTATGCCGCTCAACAGCATCTCGATGGCGATCGCCGTCAGTATCAGGCCCATCAGCCGCTCGAAGGCCATGGTGACCTGCTCACCCAGGAAGTCGGCAATACGCTCGGCAAAACCGAGCACCACGGCCGAAACCAGCATGGCCACGGTCAGCGCGCCTATCCACTCCAATTGGCGATGCGGCTCGCGGGCGACCAGCAGCAACACGGTGGCAATGGCGGAAGGGCCGGCAATGAAAGGGATGGCCAGGGGCACCAGAAAGGGTTCACCCTTCACCTGGTGGGCAAATGCCCCCTCCGGATGCGGGAATATCATCTTGAGCGAAATCAGGAACAGGATCACCCCACCCGCTATACCCAGCGAAGTTTCGCTCAGATGCATGACCGCCAGCACCTGCCGGCCAAAGAACAAGAAGAACAGCAGGATGCCGAAAGCCAGGCAGACTTCCCGGATGATGATGCGCCGCCGCCGCGCCGGATCCACCTGCCGGAGCAAGCCGATGAACAAAGGGATATTGCCCAGCGGATCAGTGACCAGGATCAGCAGGATGGTGGCGGAGATAAAGGTAGAGGTTTCCATGGCTTACAGCATAGTGGGAAAAACAAAGCCCCCACAGCAAAAAGCAATGGGGGCCGGGTTCGTACGGGCCGTAACACTTACAGTGCGGCGACGATCTTGATCTCTACCTTGTACTCAGGCGTGGCCAGGCGTGATTCTACCGTGGCGCGGGCCGGGGTATGGCCTTGCGGCACCCAGGCAGACCAGGCTTCGTTCATGGCATCGTAATCCGCTATATCGGCAAGCCAGATCTGGGCAGTCAGTATCTTGGTCTTGTCGCTTCCAACCTCGCCCAGCAGCCTGTCTATCATGCCCAGTATCTCCTCAGTCTGGGCCTTGGCGCCGTCCGCCAAGGTCGCCTCGGCCACTTGGCCGGCCAGGTAGACGGTATTGTTGTGGACGACGATTTCAGACAGGCGGGGGCCAACGTGATAGCGCTGTATGGACATGTTTTTCCTCGGGCTTGAAAGGGATCCCCAGAAGACTCGACTTCCCATCGAGACGAAAACGGGAATGCCCTGAATGCAAAAGGGGCGGCTGATCAGCCGCCCCGGGCAAGATATGGACCGTATTATGCCAGCGCCACGCCGCGCAGTCGCAGCGAGAAATCGCGCAAGGCTTCAATCCCGCTGGCCTCAGCACGTGCGCACCAGTCCTGCAGCTGCTTCAGCAACTGCTCTTTGGACGACGAGGAACGCTCCCACAAAGCCGTCAGCTCCTGCCGCATGTTGTAGACGGTGTCCAACACCTTGGATTCTGCCAGCAAGGCATCCAGCTTGGCCTGGTCCGCCAGTGGCGTGTCCTTGCGATCCTGCTTGAGCCAGCGCTTCATCGCCCGCTTGGGGTTGAACTGGAACTGCGAGATATGCGGTGCGTGTTCGCGCAACTGCTCCAGCTCTCCGGCTACCGTCGCCTTCAACTGGCGAGCATAGGCCGAGGCAATCTCGTAGCGGTTGGCAATGATGGCCTGCAGGGTATCGAAGTCCGCCTGGGGCTTGGGCGCCACCTCGCGCACTGACGGCGCCACCCGACGTACTTTGGCCAGGCCCAGCAACTCCAGTATACGGATATACATCCAGCCTATATCGAACTCCCAAGCCTTGTTCGACAGCTTGGCCGAGGTACCAAAGGTATGGTGATTGTTATGCAGCTCCTCACCACCGATCAGGATGCCCCAGGGGACGATATTGCGGGAGGCATCTTCATTCTCGAAATTGCGGTAGCCCCAGTAGTGACCAATACCGTTGATGATGCCGGCAGCCGTCACCGGTATCCAAAGCATCTGCACAGCCCACATCCAGATACCGTTGGCACCGAACAGCAGCAGATCCAACACCGCCATGGTGACCACACCCCAGACACTGCGCTTGGCGTAGAGATTGCGCTCCAGCCAGTCATCCGGCGTGCCATGGCCGAACTTCTCCATGGTTTCGCGGTTCTTCGACTCAGCACGGTAGAGCTCGGCACCCTCAAAGAACACCTTCTTGATGCCCAGCACCTGGGGGCTGTGCGGGTCTTCCTCAGTCTCGCAACGGGCGTGGTGCTTGCGGTGGATGGCAGCCCACTCCTTGGTCACCATGCCAGTGGTCAGCCACAGCCAGAAGCGGAAGAAATGGCTGGGAATAGCGTGCAGATCCAGTGCGCGGTGCGCCTGGTGGCGATGCAAGAAGATGGTTACCGATGCGATGGTGATATGGGTAAGTACCAGGGTAACAACAATGTAACCCCACCAAGGCAGATCGATCAGGCCATTAAGCCAAGAGAGCATGGGTGTTCCTTGTAAAGGAATATAAGCAGACGACGGGATTCTACGGCAAATCAATCACCTAGCGCGTGCTCGAAGTTTGATCCAGGGCAAAGTTCTTATCCTGCGCCGCAGCAATCAGATGCAGATCGCGACGCGGATAGGGAATTTCTATGCCGTGCTCGCGGAAAGCCCGCCAGATCTTCATGTTCAGATCAGAACGCAGGGCTAACGTTCCCTTGTCCGAATCCCCTATCCAGAAAGCCAGCTCCAGGTCTATGCCGCTCTCACCAAACCCCCTGACAAAGAAGGCAGGTTCAGGCTCGGCCAATATCCGCTCCTCGCCCTGGGTTTGCGCCACCAGCAGCGCGCCCACTGCCTCAAGATCGCTGTCATAGGCCACCTGTATGGGCAGGACCACCCGCTGCTTGCTGTCCGAATGCGACAGATTGAGCACGGTCGACGTGATCAGGGCCTCGTTCGGGATGATGGCCTCGGAGCCATCGCCCAGCTTGAGCACCACATAGCGCGAGGTAATACCCGATATGCTGCCCTGGCGGCCTTCGATATTCACCAGATCGCCTATGCGCACCGACCCATCCAGCAGGATGATGAAACCCGACACATAGTTGCTGGCAATCTTCTGCAGGCCAAAGCCCAGGCCGACGCCCAGCGCACCGCCAAATACCGACAGCACCGTCAGGTCTATGCCGACGATAGGCAGGGCTATCATCACCCCCACCACCACCAGGACGGTACGCATCACCTTGGTGGCCACCACCCGGAAGCTCAAATCCAGCGAGGTGGCCGACATCACCCGCCGCTCAGCCAGACGACCGAGCCAGACCGCCACCAGCATGGTGACCGCCACCGACAGCCCGCCATTCACCACCATCAGCAGCGAGATCCGCTGCTTGCCCATGGCAAAGGCCACGCTGTCGAGTAGCCTCTGTATCTCGGGCAGCACACCGGTAATATGCAGGGCAAACACCAGCCAGATCAGCCAGGCCAGCAGGCGCACCGCCTTCTTCACCCACTCCGACTGGATAAACGACTCCTGCAGCAGGTAGGCCACCGTACGCACGATGACTAGTACCGACAGCAGGCTGGAACCCAGGCGCAACAGGGTCACGCTCTGGCCGCTGGGCCAGAACACGATCACCAGTTCCACAAACAGCCAGAACAGCACGGGATACATCACCCGTGCCATACCCTCGGAACTGACGCGCCAGCGCGCCAACCCCGCCTGCCGCAAGCGCGGCTGCAGCACACGGCTGGCCACCCAGGCCAGCAGGGCACACCCCAGCAGGGCCAGCGCCTGACTCAGAAGATGGGTTTCACCCAGGCCCAGCCGCTGAAACTCCTCAATGAACTCGTATAGCGGTGTACGTTGCAACTCCTTCACCATGAGTTCAGCCCTCTGCGGCGCGTATCTTGCGCAGGGTCTGGGTAGTGGAGGTATCAAACAGGAATGGGATGGAATGCACCTGCCCGCCGCGCGCCAGCACTTCAGTGCTGCCCACTATCTTGTCGGGCTGCCAGTCGCCCCCCTTCACCAGGATATCGGGCTGTACTGCCAGTATCTCGGCAATGGGTGTATCGGCGTCAAACCAGGTCACCAGGTCGACCGAAGCCAGTGCAGCCAGTACGGCAGCACGGTGCTCGGTCGGGTTGATGGGCCTGTCATCCCCCTTGCCCAGGCGCCGTACCGAAGCATCGGTATTCACCGCCACCACCATGGCCGCACCCAGCGCACGCGCCTGGGCCAGATAGGTCACGTGGCCCCTGTGCAGGATATCGAAGCAGCCATTGGTGAACACCAAGGGCCGGGGCAGGCGGGCGATCCGCTCTGCGAGTTGTTCAGGAGGACAAAGTTTGTTCGTGAAATCAGGGTTGCTATAGGCAGTCATCGTGGTCTTGTCATGCCGCAGTCAGCCCCCCTTGGACGGAGTCTCTGGCCAGGAGCTGTCGCTGCACTTCTTTGCGGTAAAGGTTTAGTTGACCAACAGTATCAAAAGTTCGGTCAAACAGGCTGGATAGATTGCGCAAGATACCGCCAACCACGCGCGCTTCCCAGTCCTTATCGAACACAATCTGCTGGTCCAGCCAGCGCTCCAGCCAGGAAGGATCGGGCAAACGGCTCTGTATGGTGTCATTGGGAAAGAGCGCCTGGTTCACATGCAGATTGGTCGGGTGCAGGGGCTTGCCCGATTTGCCGCTGGACGCCATCAGCACGCCTATCTTGGCAAAGGCGTAGCGGGCATCATCCCCCATGCGCTCTATCGCCCGCTTCATATACTTGAGATAGGCCCCACCATGGCGGGCCTCATCCTGCGACAAGGTCTTGTAGATATGCTTGATCACCGGCTCGGTATGCCAGTCTGACGCACGCCGATACCACTGGGTCAGCCGCACCTCGCCACAGAAGTGCAGCATCAGGGTCTCCAGCGCCGGTGCCGGATCGAACTCGAAGCGAACGGCATGCAGTTCCTGCTCGGTCGGCAGCAGATCAGGCCGGAACCGGCGCAGATACTCCATCAACACCAGGGAGTGCTTCTGTTCCTCGTAGAACCAGACCGACATAAAGGCAGAGAAGTCGCTGTCATCACGATTGTCACGCAAAAACATCTCTGTCGCCGGCAGCGCCGACCACTCAGTGATGGCATTGAGCTTTACCGTCTGGGCCTGTTCGTCGCTCAGCAAGCTGGCGTCGAAACTATTCCAGGGTATATCGCTCTGCATATTCCAGCGGGCTTTTTCCAGCGAGGCAAACAACTCGGGATACAGCATGGCGATTCTCCTAGGCGCGATCTGACTAGCATAGCGCAGGGTAGAGGACAGATTGATGACATAAATTGTACCGGACAATTGCTGTACATTGCTCATCTATCTACACCGGAGCATCACCAGGCAAGTCCACCCAAAGGCGCTATCTACTCTTCTGGCCAGGTGGGCAGTAGAACGTTCCTGGCCCCAGGCAGGTAGCAGATTTTTCCTTGCCGCCTCAGGCGCTAAGCAGCACGCCGACTAGGGCAGGCCAGGTAGCATGCGACACACCCATACTAGGCAAGCAGACGCCATGCCCTAGGGGGAATGGTATCTGTCATACCCAAAGGCTTGAGGCACTATGCTGCCTAGCACCGCTCTCCTGCGCCAACTAGACTCGGCACTGACCAACCTGCCCATGCGCTTTCATCGTATCCACCCCATTGCTGCATTTACTTGCACGGTAATTGCCGCAATGGTTATTCCTATGGCGGCTTATTACTGGCCTAGCTCAAGCACTCCTGACCTTCCGGCGTTGTTATATCGACTACTGCTGGGATCAACGGTCATCTGTTCCGGCTTGCTCTATAGCTTGATCGTCAATGATCCATCGCCGTCCAAACAAGTCAGGCTGCTACGTACGCTGGCAGCCGCTCTGCTAGCACCCTTTCTTGCTGGCTACCTTAGCTTATTCATAGGCTTTACGCTTCTTGGCTGGCAGCTCTAGCCAGCCAAGGCACTCTGGGTCACCTGACTAGGAGGCACGCTCCCGCAAAGCGGGCAGGATTTCGTCTCGCAATAGCTCCAGCAGACTTTCAACACTGGGGATCAGGTCGATTAGCTCCCGGTGCAAATCAGCCTGCTCCTCCAGAACGCAGCCCGAACAGAAAGGACGCTGTCCAGCAGGTCGCCCGGGTACATCTGACCACCCGCAGCCGGATTTTCCGCCAAGTGCTCGAATGCCAGAGGCAACACATACGGCAAGCCTATCTCCTGCCCTATCAAGAACCGCAAGTCATCAATAGACAGCGATTCGAGCGCCAGCTTACGGAGTCGTTGCCCTCGCTGCACCACATTCGACGGATAGGGGTTGTATTCCCATACCGCACTCTCCAGTTGCTCTATGGATTTGCTGAGATCCATCGTGATTGCTCCGCAATAGCGATATTCTGAACCTGTGCATTTTCCGCTGCCTACGCAGCTGCCAATCGCCAGTCCCAAACCCGCAAAGCAAAAGCCCCAGACTCTGCTGAGTCTGGGGCTTTCAAGGGGAGCCTGGCGGTGACCTACTTTCACACGGGTAGTCCGCACTATCATCGGCGCTGCCTCG
>NZ_JAUFPU010000001.1 GCF_030409555.1 Chitinimonas viridis | reverse complement strand
CTTGGACCCACGCCTTCCCATCTCGAACAGGACCGTGAAACGAGGCAGCGCCGATGATAGTGCGGACTACCCGTGTGAAAGTAGGTCACCGCCAGGCTCCCCTTAAAAGCCCCAGACTCAGCAGAGTCTGGGGCTTTTGCTTTGGGGGTTTGGGTTTGGGGATGGCAGGGGCGTAGGACCTGTCGGATCTTGGATATGCTGACCAAGTTACGACTTTCCAACATCTAGTTCGCCCCAAAGGGGGGCAAACCGATACTTTCCATGTAAGTACCGAAATCAACAAACCCCGTCGCCTTAATGTCTTCAGAGGAAAACCAAGTAGCCTCACATTCTTGGCAAACAAAAATAACCTGTCCCGTTTTCCTAATCACTGCTTTCGCAATGTCACCTTGATCGCATCTTGGGCACCACATGGCACTATCTCTTATTGAAATGGGTGGGCCCAAGGCCTCAATCGATAATGACTAGCGTGCCCTGGCTGCCGGGCGCTACTGCATGTGGCAGGCCCGCTGGTACCAGGTAAAGCTGGCCGGCGCCTACTTCGACGAGTGCGTCGTCCACACTCAAGCGCATCTGCCCCTCCAGTACCAGTAGCGCTTCTGCGTAGTCATGAGTCTCTGCCGGGTAGGCCATGTCATCCATGCGCAGCACCTTGATATTGGCGCCGCCAACGCGCCCCATGATGCTGGATTGCCATGCCTGCGGCAGGCTGTCTGCACAGCCCAGCAGATTGATCAGATTCATCGGGATGGGCATAAGGGTTTGCAGTTCTTTCAAGTAGTGTCAGTTCAGCGGTATTTACGCACTAGGCCCACCATCACGCCAAAGATTTCCAGATTGCCCTGTGGCCGTATGGTGGGGTAAGCGGGGTTGGCGGGTTGCAAGATGTATTTGCCGCCTTCCTTGGCCAGGGTCTTGAGCGTGAATTCGTTGTCGACGATGGCGACGACGATATCGCCTACATTGGCCACATTGCGCCGTTCTATCACCGCCAGGTCGCCTGAATGGATGCCGGCATCGATCATGGAGTCGCCCTTGACCGGAATAAGCTGGGTGTGGGATGGCCGGTTGATCAGGTACTGATCAAGTACGAAGGCGTCGGCCCCGACATCGCGTGCGGCGACGGGCATGCCGGCGGGCACGGGTTGGGTGGACAGCGTGCGCTCGAAGAAGCGGTCGGTGGGTACCCAGTCGCCGTCGCTGCTGCGCGACAGAAAGCCCTGCAGCTGTAGCCGTGACAGCAGCTTGGAGACGGCTGATTTGCTGGCAAAGCCGAGCAGGCTCATCAGCCGTGCGTAAGACGGAAGGCAACGTTCGTCGGCGTAGTAGTCCTGCATCCGACCGAGATAGTCGAGGTCGCGTTCGAATTCATTCATGGATTTAGCCTTGGAGAACGGATGTTCGCCAACTGTAGAGAACGTACGTTCTCTTGGCAAGTACTGCGTGATGTCATGGCAAGCGGCTGGCATGTGCTATACCAAAACCAAGGCCCGACGCCGCTTAGAACAATAAAACCAAATCACGATTCCTCGCGCGAACTTTTGCCCGCGCACCGTTCCAAAACCTATGTCGATGCCAGACATGCCTGAACGAGAGGGGTAGCAATGGATATCTTCGCCAACTTCAGCAGCCGTTATGACCGTACCCGCGAGGAGGAAATGAGCCTGCGCGAGTACCTGGAAATGTGCAAGCGCGACCATGCAGCCTATGCCACGGCTGCCGAGCGCATGCTGATGGCCATAGGTGAGCCGGAAATGGTCGACACCCGCAACGACTCCCGTCTGTCGCGCGTGTTCGCCAACAAGATGATACGGGTCTACCCCGCCTTCCGTGAGTTCTACGGCATGGAGGAAGTCATAGAGCAGGTGGTGGCCTATTTCCGCCATGCGGCGCAGGGCTTGGAAGAGCGCAAGCAGATACTGTATCTGTTGGGGCCGGTGGGGGGCGGCAAGTCTTCCATCGCCGAGAAGCTGAAGGAGTTGATGGAGCGGGTGCCGTTCTACTGCATCAAGGGCAGCCCGGTGAACGAGTCGCCGCTGGGCTTGTTCAATGAGGCTGAAGACGGCCCCATTCTGGAAGAACAGTACGGCATACCGCGCCGCTATATCAAGTGCATACCCAGCCCATGGGCAGTGAAGCGGCTACAGGAGTTCAATGGCGACGTGGACCAGTTCCGCGTGGTCAAACGTTACCCCTCGGTACTCAAGCAGATCGCCGTGGCCAAGACTGAGCCGGGAGATGAGAACAACCAGGACATTTCGTCGCTGACCGGTAAGGTGGATATCCGCAAGCTGGAGAAGTATGCGCAGGATGACCCGGACGCCTACAGCTACTCGGGCGGGCTGTGCCTGGCCAACCAGGGCCTGCTGGAGTTTGTGGAAATGTTCAAGGCACCCATCAAGGTGCTGCACCCCTTGCTGACGGCTACCCAGGAGGGCAATTTCAAGGGTACTGAGGGCTTTGGGGCGATACCGTTTGACGGCATAGTGTTGGCCCACTCCAATGAATCGGAATGGAAGCAGTTCAAGAACAACAAGAACAATGAGGCTTTCCTTGATCGTATCTACATCGTCAAGGTGCCTTACTGCCTCCGTGTCAGCGAAGAGGTGAAGATCTACGAGAAGCTGGTGCGCAACTCCTCATTGCACAATGCGCCCTGCGCTCCCGGCACGCTCAAGATGATGTCGCAGTTTTCCATACTCTCCCGACTCAAGGACCCGGAGAACTCCAGCGTCTTTTCCAAGATGCAGGTCTACGACGGCGAGAACCTCAAGGATACCGATCCCAAGGCCAAATCCATTCAGGAGTATCGCGACTTTGCCGGGGTGGACGAGGGCATGGATGGCCTCTCTACCCGCTGGGCTTTCAAGATACTGTCCAAGGTATTCAATTTCGATCACTCCGAGGTGGCGGCCAACCCGGTGCATCTGCTGTATGTGCTGGAGCAGCAGGTGGAGCGCGAACAGTTTGCGCCGGAGACCGAGCAGAAGTACCTGGCCTATATCAAGGAATACCTGGCCGGACGCTATGTGGAGTTCATTGGTAAGGAGATTCAGACCGCGTATCTGGAGAGCTACTCCGAGTATGGCCAGAATATCTTTGACCGCTATGTGACCTTTGCCGATTTCTGGATACAGGATCAGGAATACCGTGACCCGGATACCGGCGAGAGTTTTGACCGCAATGCGCTCAACAATGAGCTGGAGAAGATAGAGAAGCCGGCCGGTATCAGCAACCCCAAGGACTTCCGCAACGAGATCGTCAATTTCGTGTTGCGGGCCAGGGCGAACAACGGTGGCAAGAACCCGACCTGGACCAGCTATGAGAAGCTGCGGGCCGTGATCGAGAAGAAGATGTTCTCGAACACCGAGGAGCTGCTGCCGGTGATCTCGTTCAATGCCAAGGGCAGCAACGAGGATGCCAAGAAGCATGAGGACTTCGTCAATCGCATGGTGGCCAAGGGCTATACCGCCAAACAGGTGCGCCTGCTGTGCGATTGGTATCTGCGTGTAAGGAAGTCTTCCTGATGCGGTGAGGTGCAAAGGGCGAGGCGGGCGCAATCCCCGCCTTGGCGTTGCAACCCCGCCAGGAGGGAGCACGGTATGGTTCACCTGATAGATCGAAGACTCAATGGCAAGAACAAGTCTGCCATCAACCGGGAGCGCTTCTTGCGGCGCTTCAAGGGGCAGATCAAGGAAGCGGTGACTCGGGCGGTCAAGGGCCGCTCCATCACTGATATCGACAGCGGCGAGAAGGTATCCATCCCGGTCAAGGATGTATCGGAACCGGTATTTGGCCATGCCCGAGGCGGAGTGTGGGAGACGGTACACCCCGGCAACAAGGAGTACCTGCAGGGCGACCATATAGACCGGCCGGAAGAGGGCGGTGGCGGTAGTGGTTCAGGCAAGGCTTCGCAGGATGGTGAGGGCGAAGATGATTTCGTCTTCGAACTGAGCCGTGAGGAGTTTCTCAACTTTTTCTTTGACGACCTGGAGCTGCCCAACCTGGTCAAGACCCAGCTGACCGCCACCCAGGCGTTCAAGAACGTACGGGCGGGCTACAGTACCGACGGTACGCCTTCCAATATCGATGTGGTGCGTTCACTCAAAGGGGCACTGGGGCGGCGTATTGCCCTGACAGCGGGGCCCATGGCCAGGCTCAATGAGGCACGGGAAGAATTGGACGTCTTGCTGGAACGCAGCGACGAGGACGACCCGGCAGTGCGCGCCCTGAGGGACGAAATCCACTCGCTCAAGACCCGCATCATTGGCATTCCCTTCATCGACCCGTTTGACTTGCGCTACAGCAACCGGGTGAAACAACCACGGCCGCATACCCAGGCGGTGATGTTCTGCGTGATGGACGTATCGGGCTCGATGGATGAGCAGAAGAAGGATACGGCCAAGCGCTTCTTCATCCTGCTGTATCTCTTCCTGACCCGCGCCTACGAGAAGATAGAGGTGGTGTTTGTGCGCCACCACACCCAGGCGCAGGAGGTGAATGAGCACGATTTCTTTCACGCCCGCGATACCGGTGGCACGGTGGTCAGCTCGGCGCTCAAGCTGGTGGACCAGATCATTACCGAGCGCTATCCCACCAACGACTGGAATATCTATGTCGCTCAGGCCAGCGATGGTGACAACTGGGATAGCGACTCGCTGGTGTGCAAGGATTTGCTGCTGGGGCACATCCTGCCCATGGTGCAGTACTACGCCTATATCGAAATTACGGAGGGTGAGCCGCAGAACCTGTGGATGGAGTACGAAAAGGTAAGAGATGCGTGCGCGCAGTTTGCCATGCGCAAGATCCAGTCACCGGCGGATATCTACCCGGTGTTTCGCGACCTGTTCAAGAAGAATACGGCGGCCGCATGACTGACACCATAGCCTCTCCCAGCAGTGCCAAGCGCAAACGCGCCAAGCGGCCCAAGGGACCGCTGTCCACCGGGTCGGAATGGACTTTCGAGCTGATAGACAAGTACTACAGCGAGATACGCCGGGTGGCGGAGGACTTCGAGCTGGATACCTATCCCAACCAGCTGGAAATCATCACGGCCGAGCAGATGATGGATGCCTATGCTTCGGTCGGTATGCCGGTGATGTATCACCACTGGAGTTACGGTAAACACTTCCTGCAGACCGAGAAGGGCTACAAGCGAGGCCAGATGGGGCTGGCCTACGAGATCGTCATCAACTCCAATCCCTGCATCTCCTATCTAATGGAGGAGAACTCCATCACCATGCAGGCCCTGGTGATTGCCCATGCAGCCTTTGGCCACAACAGTTTCTTCAAGGGTAACTACCTGTTCCGGGCCTGGACCGACGCCAGTGCCATCATCGATTACCTGGTGTTTGCCCGGCACTATATCCGCCAGTGCGAGGAGCGCTATGGCGTGGATGCTGTGGAAGAGCTGCTGGATAGCTGCCATGCCCTGATGAACTATGGCGTGGACCGTTACAAACGGCCGCCCAAGCTATCGGTGGAGGAAGAGCGGATACGCCAGAGCGAGCGCGAGTCGTATCTGCAGAGCCAGGTGAACGATCTGTGGCGTACCTTGCCGCGCCGTGCCGAAGAGGCCGAGAAGACCGAACAACGGCGCTTCCCGTCCGAGCCGCAGGAAAACCTGCTGTACTTTATCGAGAAGTACGCCCCCTTGCTGGAGCCCTGGCAGCGTGAAGTGGTTCGCATTGTGCGCAAGGTGGCACAGTATTTCTATCCACAGCGGCAGACCCAGGTCATGAATGAGGGCTGGGCCACCTTCTGGCATTACACCATCATGAACCGGCTATATGATGAAGGCCTGCTCAGCGATGGCGCCATCATGGAGTTCCTGCACTCGCATACCAATGTGGTCTATCAGCCACCGGTGACCAGTCGTTACTACTCGGGCATCAATCCCTATGCACTGGGGTTTGCCATGTACACCGATATCAAGCGTATCTGCGAGCAGCCCACCGAGGAAGACAGGCATTGGTTCCCCGACCTGGCCGGGACTGCATGGCGGCCCGCGCTGGAGTTCGCCATGAAGAACTTCAAGGACGAGAGCTTTATCGCGCAATACCTCTCGCCCAAGCTGATACGCGACTTTCGCCTGTTTGCGGTGAAGGACGACGACCAGGAGGCGCAGCTGGAAGTCAGCGCCATCCACAATGAAGACGGTTATCGCGATATACGGCGCAAGCTGGCCGATCAGTACAACTTGGGTAATCGCGAGCCGAATATCCAGGTGTGGGAAGTCAATGTACGGGGCGACCGTGCGCTGACGCTGCGGCATGTGCAGAACCACCGCCGGCCCTTGGCCAATACGGTACACGAGGTACTCAAGCATATCGCCAGGCTGTGGGGCTTTTCGGTGAAGCTGGAAAGCTGCGATCCCGAGGGCAAGGTGATACTGACCTATGAGTGCAAGTTGGAGAAGCGCCATGGGGGATGAGGGGCGCTAATTGAGGCTCCCTCGTCGAGACACCTCGCCAGCCTGGCGGGCGCGGGTATGGGCCATTCTGATCTACGCAGTATGCTGTACGGGTATCGGTATAATTAGGCTCTTTTGCGCCGCTAGCAGAGGGGGCGGCTGCTTTGCCCGCCCCGTTGGCTGGTCGTGGTTGCCGCGCGCCGTACCCTTAGGCTGATACTTCCCGATGACTAATCCCTACGCCGCACCCAAGTCCCAGATCACCAATTCGATAGCCCCTGATTCGATAGACTATGAACGCATGGATGCTGTTGCGTCCGGGCAGCGGATCTTGATCTACATGTTTATAGCGGCCCTATTGACGGGAGTGTTACGCGCACAGGTGGATCCTGTCCTGTCGTTGGTAGTGGCCCTCGCGATTGCGGCAGTCTCGATCTATGGCGCAGTGCGCGTGGATAAAGGCTTGGGCGGCTCGCTGTTCTCAAGAATTGTCTACGCGATTGCCATGCTACTTCCCCTCGTCAGTTTGATCATCATGATTACCTTGAGCATGCGGGCGACCAAGGCGCTGAGAGCGGCAGGCTATCAAGTCGGTCTGCTTGGGGCGAAAAAGCGTATCTAGGGCAAGCCGTGTCATTCGACTGGCTGAGCCAAGATCGGACGACGGTGTAGGTGTTCGCGCATACAGGGTCTTGGTTCACCGGCCGGTTGTCATCACGGTCATCGCCAGCGCAAGCCGGTGTATGGCTTGGGGACGGGGATCGCTTGATGTCGTGAGGCAGCCCTATTGCCATCTATCCCGTGTGCTCAACATTATCAGGCGATAGGTAAGCGGCAGGTGGCGTGGGCAATGAGTGCTTGGCGGCTTGCCTGCCTGAATCCGGAGTCACCATGACGGCCATCATCACCTCCCCCTTGGCTAACTGGCCTGCAACAGCCGTTCATGCACTGATGCGCGAGGTCTATGCCACGTCGGATGCCATGAGTGAGACATTCGAGGACAAATTCCCGGACTTCGAGGCCTTTGTACAGCAGCGGCAGGACTGGCTGGCCATGCCGGGCGCCGTGGCGCTGGTGGCCCATGAAGCGGATACACTGCTGGGCTACATACTGTTGATGCCCCGGCAGCAAGCCAGGCTGCACCATACGGCAGACCTGAATATGGGGGTGCATCCCGCTGCACGCGGCAAGGGCGTGGGTAGGCTGCTGCTGGCAGCGACCTTGCAGGCCGCACGAGCGCAGGGCTTGCTGGAGATCGCCTACCTGATGGTACGGGCCGACAATACCGCCGCAGTGAAGCTCTACGAAGCAGCCGGCTTTACCTGCCTGGCGGTGCTGGAGCGGGATACGCAGATGGATGGCCGCTATTACGACGGCTTGCTGATGCGGCATTGGCTACAGCCGCCAGGCGATGGCGCCTGGGGCTGAAAATACGGCTTGGTATCAAGGATTTAGTGGCCTTGGCCGCACCTGGCCAGATCAGATGGCCGGATGCGCCGCCAACTGTCATCGCCGTGCTGAATGCGCCAGAAGCTTCGGCTATACTGCGCCCCTTTTCACACTCATGCTGCGAAGCCGGCCCGATTAATACCGGACGGCTTGCTTAGCCGCTTTTCTTGGAGCATTACATGCGGACCCGGTATCTATCGTGTGGCGCCATCGCCCTTATGTCGTCGTTGTCGCTGCAGGCTGCCGAGCCACCGATGGCGGAACGGGAGCAACTGAACGCCGTGGTGTGGTACCAGGCTGCAGCGGAGTCGCAAGCCAATGGCGAACAGACCTACCGTGCAGCAACGGACCAATTGGCCCGGCTCAAGCGCAACAAGGCCATCACCGCCTTGCCTGAACAACTGGCAGTAGCCGGTTACAAGCGCTTGCCGCCAGCGGTGATACTGGATATCGACGAGACCGTACTCGACAACAGCCCTTACAACGCCTGGCAGGTTGCCAGCGGGCTGCCGTACTCCGAACCGTCGTGGGATGCCTGGGTGGCTGAGCGCAAGGCCACCGCCGTGCCTGGGGCCAAAGCATTCATCAGCGCCGCCCGCCGCATGGGGTTCAAGGTGCTGTATGTGACCAACCGCAACTGCGAGAAGCAGGGCGGCTACGATGCACAGGGGTGGGCCAAGACCTGCCCACAACTGCAGGCTACCCTGGACAACCTGGAAGCCGAACTAGGCTACCGGCCCGACAATGCCGACATGCTGCTCAAGCACCAGCGTGCCGAATGGGATGGCAAGGGCGTGCGCCGTCAGCTGCTGGCAAATCGCTATCGTATCGCCATGTTGGTGGGCGATGACCTGAATGACTTTATCGACCGCACCACCTACCAGCCCGAACAACATGCCGCCAACTGGGGCCGTAGCTGGTTTGTGCTGAGCAACCCCATGTATGGCTCGTCGCTCCGCGCTCTGGGTAACAATCTGGGCAAGCGCTATGGTTCGCTGAAGCCTTGGCAGTGGGCACCGGCCAAGGTGGCTGAGCCAGCGGTGGTGAATCCCTGATTATTGCGGGGCTGGATGGGCAACTACATGAAGGGCTCCCGTAATCATGCTTTCGCAGCGTTACGGGAGCCCCTTGGTAGAAACCACAGTGCTCGTTGACTGGCGTGCCAGTTGTCGCTGGCTAGTGTGATGGATAGGGGGTATCCGGGTAACGCTGCGCGAGCGGAAATTGCTTCGGCTGCCTTGGTAACAGGCTGCATAGCTTGCCGTAAGCCATATCTGCCAAGCCAGGAAGCGGCCAGCAACGCCGGCCTTATCCCCACTACAACTGCCCACTCTCCTTGATCGCCAGATAGCGATCCACCAACGAGGCGGCCAGCCTTTGTGGCGTCACATCGATCAGGCTGTGGGCGGGCATGCGCAGGCGCTTGATGGCTTCGCGCCGCTCTGCCAGGTAGTGCTCGGTGGCTGCCAACCTGAGTGCACCGTTGAAATCCGGCACCGCGGCGGCCTGGGTGTCGTCCAGCGAGGCTTCGCGCAGGCTGGCACACATGACCAGATGCTTGCCTGAGAGCAGGCGGTGTGCCTCGCGCATGGCGTTGTCGTCTTCGTCGCGCAGATTGGTGATCAGTACCACGAAGGCGCGCTTCTTCAGCCTGTCCAGCAGGCGTTGCGCGGCCTGCAGGTAATCGGGCGCCACTTCGCCGGCATGTAGGTCATATACGCCCGAGATCAGCCTGTCCAGGCCGCCACGGCCCTTCTGGGGGGCCATCCAGCGTTCCTCCTGGCCAAAGCTCATCAGGCCGATGGCGTCGCCCTGTTTTTGGGCCACCCACGATAGGGTCAGGACGGCATTGAGGGCATGGTCAAAATGCGAGGTGTCGCCGTCGCGGGCCAGCATGCGCCGGCCGCTGTCGAGCAGAAAGACCACCTGCTGGTCGCGCTCCTCCTGGTATTCCCGGCTGATGGGCTTGAGCTGGCGGGCGGTGGCCTTCCAGTCTATGGCGCGCATGCTGTCGCCTTGGCGGTATTCGCGTAGCTGGCGGAAATCGGTGCCTTCGCCGCGCCGCCGTTTGCGTATGCTGCCCAGCTGGGGCAGGCGCTGGTCGGTGGCGGTCAGGGTGTGGCCCATGATCTTGGAGAAATCAGGGAAGACCTTGATAGTGCTGGCTTCGCCCAAGCGCAGGCGACGCTGCCATAGCGACAGCGGTGAGGTCAGCTGGACATGGGCCGGTGCAAACTGCGCCTCGCCGCGTTCTGGCGCTCGCAGTTGGTAGACGAAGCGGACAAACCGGCCTGCCCTTAAACGGGTGGGGTGGGGCAAGCCCACCAGCTCCCAGCCGGCTGGGTAGCCGTCGAACAGTGTTAGCCGGGCGCTGCGGCCGCCTTCGTGGTGCAGTACCAGGGCGACCTCGCCCCAATGGCCTACCGGCCAGATGGGCTTGGTCAGCCGCTCCAGCCGCAACTGGGGTGGGCGCCAGCCCAGGATGGCGTCGAGCAGCGCCGCCAGGCACAGGGCGCCGCCGGCTATCCACCAGACCAGCGCCAGTTGCGGCAAGGGGCCGGCCGCCAGGCCCAGTGCGGCCCAGCCTATGACCAGCCAGATCAATAGACGGCTGGGTGTCATGCGCGGGGGGCGGGTGTTTGTTCCAACAGGCTCGCCAGCAACTGGTCGGCGCTCAGGCCTTCCAGTTCGCTTTCGGGCGCCAGCGCAACGCGATGCCGCAATACCGGCAGGGCTGCGGTCTTCACATCGTCGGGGGTGACAAAGTCGCGGCCGGCCATCACGGCCATGGCGCGCGCCACCCGTATCAGCGCGATGCTGCCACGCGGGCCGGCACCAATGGCGAGGCCTGGCCAGTCGCGGCTGGCGCGCACGATGCGCACGGCGTACTCAGCGACGGCATCATCCACCCGGATCTGCGCTACCAGCTGCTGCAGGGCCACCACCGTGTCGGCCTTGATCAGGGTGGCGACGTTGGCCACGTCCAGGCTGTCGCCCAGGCGGCCCTGGGTGACGGCGCGCAGCATGGTCAGTTCTTCGGTCTCGCTGGGGTAGGCGATCAGGATCTTGATCAGGAAGCGGTCCAGCTGGGCTTCCGGCAGCGGATAGGTGCCTTCCTGCTCCAGTGGGTTCTGAGTGGCCAGCACCATGAAGGGGGCTGCCAGGGTATGCGACTCGCCTTCGATGGTGACCTGGCGTTCCTGCATGACTTCCAGCAGGGCGGATTGGGTCTTGGCCGGGGCACGGTTGATTTCATCGGCCAGCAACAGGCTGGTAAACACCGGGCCGCGACGTATGCTGAAGGTCTGGTTCTTCAGATCGAACACGGCGTGGCCCATGACGTCGGCTGGCATCAGATCGGGCGTGAACTGGATGCGCGAGAAGTCGCCGGAGAAGGTCTTGGCCAGTGCGCGCACCAGCAGGGTCTTGCCCAGGCCAGGCACGCCTTCCAGCAGCACATGGCCACCGGCGAGGAAGCAGGCCAGTATCTGGTCTACAACGGCCTGCTGGCCGATCACGGCATGGCTGATCTCCTCGCGGAGGCGGCGGACGATCTCGACGGCCTGGGTGAAACGGTCGGATGCGGGGGCGCTATCGCTCATGGCTGGTTCTCAAGGTTTGCAGGGTTTGAATTTGTCGGAAGAAATCCATGGGGTGGTTCGCCGGGGCCTTGTGCAGGGCCAGCTCCACCAGTTCCAATGGCAGTTTATGGCGTTCGGCCAGGTGCTGCGCCAGCGCATCAGGCTGCAGCCGCTGCAGATCGGGCGAGCGGCGCAGCAGCTGGGCCAGCGTGGCGTTGCGCATGGCCTGTAGCAGGGTGATGCGGCCATTGCGGGCATGCCATAGCCAGCGGCCGCTGGCGTCGATATGTTCCATCAGCGCACGGCGGTCAGTCTGTGGGTCGGGCAGCAGCGGGCCGAACCGCATGACGGCAGACCACAGCCATAGCAACAGGGCCAGCCCCAGGCTGACCAGGCCCAGCGGCACGTAGGCCCACAGGGCTTCCTGCCAGGTGGGCATGTCCAGGCCCTGCACAATCCAGAACGGCTTGTCGGCGTTGCCATGGCCGGCCAGCGCCACCAGCAGTTCGCCGTGGTCGGCCTCACGCAGGTTGTCGTTATCAAACGGCATATGGCTGAGCAAGATCACCTGCCCCTTGCCGTGGCGGTAGGCCCGTACATGTTCGCCGTCGGTATCGCCCCATTCGGGCTCGGGGGCATCACCACCCCAGTCCAGATAACCACCCTGGCGGAACAGGCGGAGTGGGTAGGGCAAGCTGGGCAGCTGCAGCTCCACCATATTGCGGGGCAGCTTGGCTTTGGGCGCAGGGGCTGGTGCGGGTGCTTCGGCCTCTTCCGGGGCGGGCTCGGTGCCGTCTGTGGCGGGCTCTGCGGTGTCAGGCGCCGCCTCGGGCGGTGCGGCAGCGTCATCCGTTATGGCCGGCTCACCGGTTTCGCCATCATCGCTGGGGGCGGCCTCGGCTGGCGTCTCCGCTGTCGTTTCGGCCGCGCTGTCTGCCTCGGTGGGCTCCGCTGCCTGGGCGGCGTCTTCATCGCCGCTATCGGTGAATTCCAGCCAGGTATCAAACTGCGTGCTCAGCGGTGCGACCTCGCTGGCATTGGCTTCGGAGTTGGCCCGTGTGTCCGCCGTGTTGATCAGCACGCCACCCTTGGCCACCCATGCCAGCAGTTGTTGGGCCTGGGTGGGCGTCATCACATTGACGTTGTTGGCCACCAGGATGACGCCTGCGTCCGGAGTCCGGCGCAGGGCGCCAGTCAGGTTGTTGTGCACCACCACCTTCTGGCCCCTGGCGGTAAGCAGACGCTCAGCGGCCAGCATGGGGTTGCTGAGGGCCGCTTCGCTGCGATAGTGGCTGCTCTGCCAGGTGCGTTCCATATAGTGAAACCAGGCCCAGACGCTGACGGCGCAGAGCATCAGCGATAGCACGGTCAGCAAGACCTGATTGCGTTGTGGGGCGTTCATGCGGCACCGCCAAACGTTTGTTGCCAGCGGCTACAGCTGCTATCAAGCGCGGCATCGGATGGCCATTGCTGCGCATAGGCTGCAGCCAGCCAGATGCGGGTGATGTCCTGGGTCAGGGCCAGGGTATCGGCGGGTAGTTCGCCTTGCTGATGGGCTTGCTGTGCCAGCTTCACGCAGTCGCCCTCGGTGGCGCCCTGGGTCAGTGCCAGTGCGTATTGGTGTACCAGCCGCGACAAGGTGGCACGGTAGAGCAGGCCCAGCGCGTTGCGTTGCTGTCCTTCTGCCCACAGTTTCCTGACGGCAGTAGGAATGTCATCGGGCAGGGATTCCGGCCGTATGTCCATGCCGGCCACCTCGCCGGGCAGCTTGCGGGTCTCTGCCTGCTGGAAGGCACCGACTATGCGGTCGCGGTAGCGGTAGAGCAGCCAGGCGACCAGGGCGATAGCGCCGAGTATGAGGATGGCCTTGGTCAGGTCGGAAGCCCAGTCGGGCACCTTCTCACTGCGCTTGCCCTTGTCCTCCTCGTCCTTGTCTTCCTTTTCCGGTTCCTTGGGCGTCTTGTTCTTGGCCGTCCAGGTTTGCACACAGCGGTAGCCGCGCAGGTCGTCGTGGGCATAAACCTTGTCCAGTTCCGCACGTATCGCCTGTTGTTCGGTGGATTGCGCGGGAGTGCGCTGCCTGGCTATCAGGTCGGCTTCCACCTTTTTGTCTTCGGGCGGTTCGCACTGCGGTGCGGCCTGCACGGCCTGCGGCAGGATAAGCATGACCGCCAGCAGCACGGCCAGGGTATGGCCTACTGTGGGTAGCTTGAGTGATTTGCTGCCCTGGCGCTCCTGTGCCAGGCGGCGCAGGATGATTTCGATATCCCAGGCTTCGAGTTCGGCCCGGCGGTTCAGGTAGAGCGTGAAGCAGCAGGCCGTATAGATGGGCGCCATGATGCCGACCGCGATGGCATAGCAGGCCAGGCTCATCAGGAAAACCGGCTGCGACTGGGCGATTTCCTGATCGAACAGCATCCACAGCGGGTTCATGGCATCGGGCGGTGCGGTAAACAGGCCGATCAGCGAGATCAGGCCTATCTGGAGCACAGCCTCAAAGTGAACGCAGGCGATGCCAAACCAGTAGGCGGCAGGGCCGGCGCCATCGCGGCCCAGTACGCGCCGGCGATCAGCGGCAAAGCGGCCACGGGCTTGCTCCAACTGCCAGATGGGTTGGTATAGGCCACGACCCGGCATAAAGAGCCGCCACCAGGTCAGCACGCGGAACCAGCCACCGCCTAACTCCTTGGGCCAGGCGCGCAGGGCCTGCCACCAGCTCAGTTGCTGGCCGAATACGGCACGCGACAGCACCAAGACGATGACACGCTCCAGCAGGGGGCGCAGCCACCATGGGATGACCAGAAAGAAAAAAGCCCAATCCTGATACTGCCAGGCCAGCAGGCCACAGAGCAGGTTCAAGGGCAGCCATAAGGCCAGCCAGGTGGCGTAGCAGGTGAAATACGATTGCCGCAGCAATGCCACGCCCAGGTCCAGCGCCTGGCTGTGCGAGCGAGGCCGCAGATCAAGCTGCAGTCGATCAAGCCTCATGCTGCCCCCGTCCGGCAAACACGAAGAAGCCAATGACCAGGGCCCAGCAGATACCGCCGACAATGAATTTGGTCGTGGGGGGAATCAGGCTGGAGGCTGACCAGAAGCCTTCGAAGAAGGCTGCCAGGGCCGTCAGCAAGGCGGCACCCACCAGTACCGGGAAAATATGCCGGCTGGCGCTGATCAGCGCGTGGCGGCGGCTCAGGCGGCCTGGGCGTATCAGGGTCAGGCCCAGCCGCAGGCCGGCCACGCCGGATAGCAGCAGGCCGGTGATCTCGAAGCTGGCATGGGTGATGACAAAGGACCAGAACACCTCGGCCACCGCCGGGTCGCGGCTGAGCCAGGCGGCGATCACGCCAAAATGCATGCCATTGAATACCAGGCTGAACAACGCGGGTATGCCGCCGAACAGGCCGCCGGCAAAGGTGCGGAAGCAGATGGAGACATTGTTCCAGATATAGAAGCCGAACATCATCACATCGTCGTCGCTGCCATCGCGGCCGATGTGCTCCTTGCTCGGGCTGTACATGGATTCGTAGCGAGTTAGCTCTTGCCAATCCATCCAGCTATAGGCCCAATGCGGCTGGAACCAGACCAGCAGCCCTACCGCTGCGGCAACGCCCCAGAAGGCCAGGCAGACCAGCAGTACGAGCCGCCATTCCTGCCGCACGCGGCGGGGGAACTCCACGCCCAGCCAGCGGCGCAGGGTCATGGGTCGCTCCAGCGGCGTGCCGTAGAGTTTGCGATGCATGGCCAGTACCAGGCCATGCAGGTGTTCGGTCAGCAGGGGCGAGTAGCCGCGCTGCCTGGCCAGAGCCATGCTCTGGCAGAGCTGGCGGTAGAGTGCAGGCAGCTGGGTCTCGTTGCTGGGCTGCTTGTCTGCCAGCAGGGTGGCGACACGCTGCCACAAGGCTTCGTGCTGGGCTTCGAACAGGGCCTGCTTCATCGGGTCAATCCAGCAACATAGGCGCGCAGGCGGGCCAGAGAGGCTTCGCCGCGCAGGCCGGTAAGGGGCTCTGCCAGGTCGGCCAGCTCAAGACAGCGCGAAGGCGGCAAGTGCTCGGCACGCTCGACCAGGTCGATCAGGGCGCGTTGTTGTTCGGGTGTCAGGGGGAAGGGCAGCGGATGCGCCTCACCAGACTGCGCAGCCTTGCGGGCGCGGGTCTTGGGGCTGTAGATCACCAACGTGCCGGCAACCAGATCGCCGAGGCGGCGGAACCGGTGGTCAAACAGCATGCAGAGCAGGCCGGTGGCATACATCATGGGCAGGAAATCGGCGACCAGCAGCAGGTTGCGCAGCGAGGATTCGCGCCAGCCTACCGGCAGGCCGTCCTCACGGACGACTTCCAGCCCCATCCAGCGCTTGCCCAGGGTTTTGCCGCCTGCATAGACTTCGCACAGTATCGGGTAGCCCCAGTAGCTGAGGAACAGCACCACCAGAAACAAGCCTTCGCCCAGATTGCTATCGCCCATGGCAAACCGTATGGCGATCGCGATCACGATCACGGCGATCAGCCACAGCACGAAATCAATCGTCCAGGCGAAAGCACGCCTGACCGGCCCGGCAGGCGTGAGCGAAAGGCGTATGCCCTCTGGTGTCAGCAGGGCAAGACGCCCATCCAGCATCAGGCTTGTACTACCTTGGTGTCAGCGATGTTGTCGTGCAGGCACAGACGGTTTTCGCGGAAGATCATCAGTGGGTCCAGCAGGCTGAACAGGCCACCAACCAGAGGGATGGCGCCGATAAGGGCGGGAACCAACCAGCGCAGTGCAATCAGTCGGCCAATACCGCAATGGCTGCCATCGGTGCGCACGATGCGAACCTTCATGGCGCGCTTGCCTATGGTCTGGCCCTGGCGATGCAACATCATCAGTTGGTAGATCACTAGGCCGATGACGGCCAGGCCGGAGATGCCGCCGGCGATGCCAGCCACAGCACCGGTGCCGTCGCCAACCATAAACGCCAAGCCAAAAGGCAGCATGCAGGCCAGAACGGCAAAACCATCAATGAGGACGGCGACAAGGCGGGCGCCGCGGTCGGCCAGAACCTGCTGGCCGGCTGGGGTGTCCAAAGCAACCGTGCTGGCTGCATACGGATTCGATTGATCCATTACTTCCTCCCTGGTTAGGTAGATGTTGTCCAGCATGATTGCAGACAACCCTCATTCTAGCCGGGCAGCAGCAAAAAATGACAGTGGCAAGATTCAGCCTTGACTTAATACATTTTGCAGGTAACGGCGCAATCTTTCCAGGCCGCTGATGGCGGGGGCGGCTCGCAGGGGCTCGGTCAAGCGTACACGGCTAGGGCGCATGGCTTGCAGCAGCAGCGGTTCGTCTTCTTCTATCCAGTAGCGTTGTCCTGCCGCCAGCACCACATCGGCACCGTCAGCGGTGAACCAGACGGTGCCGCTCTCCACCCACAGGCAGGCGCCGCGGCGGGCAGGCAGGGTCAATAGCGAATCAGCTTGTAAAGTATGGTGTTGCGACATGATGGTTCTCCGGTTTAACCCGGCCTTTGCCAGGTGAGGCCAGCGTACGCCGCCTGGGCAAGTCTTTTTAGAGCCAGACTGTGCTGGTTTTTGCCGTGTCAGTACCGGGCAGTCGCCAACTGTCATGGTGTATTTCGGTGGCAACTGTTTCTTGGCGGTTGGGATGCTGCGGTGCAATATGCTTCTCCACCATCCAAGGATGCGCGCCATGTCCAACGAGCGAGCCGCAACCCTCTATGTCGCCCTGGCAGACGAAATTGCTGCGCAGATGGCGACGGGCACCTTGCGTGCCGGTGACAAGCTCCCCAGCCTGCGGGAGCTACGCGACAAGCGTGGCGTCAGCCTGTCGACCGTCACCGAGGCTTTTCGCCTGCTGGAAGACCGGGGGCTGATCGAGGCAAGGCCGCAATCTGGCTTTTTTGTGCGGCACAAGCTGGTCGAACCGCCGCCTACCTCACGCCCCTCTACCGAACCTGCCGCCGTGACGGTCAACCGGCGCCTGTGGGACTACCTGCAACTGACGCGCGGCAAGCAGCATGGCTTTTGCTATGCGGTGATGGCACCGGAGTGCTTTCCCAACAGCCAGTTGCAGAAGCTGATGAACGAGGCATTGCGGCAGTCGCCCACCTTGCTGTCGGAGTACGGTGGCACCCGGGGGCTGGAGGTGCTGCGGCGGCAGGTGGCACGGCATGCCATGGAGTGGGGTGGACGGCTCAGCGCCGATGACGTGCAGATCACGGCGGGCGGCATAGAGGCGCTCAATCTGGCGCTACGGGCCACCACTCAGCCGGGTGATGTGGTGGCGGTGGAGTCGCCCACCTATTTCGGGCTGCTGCAGTTGTTCGAGTCCATGGGGCTCAAGGCCCTGGAGATACCCACCGATCCCGAGCATGGCATCTCCTTGCCGGCGCTGGAGCTGGCGACCCGTGATGGCGGTGTGGCGGCCTGCGTGCTGATGCCCAACTTCAGCAACCCCACCGGCAGCCTGATGAGCGATACGGCCAAGCAGCAGTTGGTACGCCTGCTGGCCGAGCGGCAGGTGCCGCTGATCGAGGACGATATCTATGGCGAGTTTTACCAAGGGCGCGAACGACCCAGGCCGGCTAAGGCCTTTGATGAAACCGGCAATGTGCTGTACGTGGCCAGCTATACCAAGCTGGTGGCGCCCGGCATGCGGGTGGGCTGGATAGCCCCTGGCCGTTACCGCTCCAGGGTAGAAATACTGAAGTACATCAATACCTTCTCCACCCCTGCCATTACCCAGGCCACGCTGGCGCGTTTTCTGGAAAGCGGCGGCTACGATCACCATATGCGGCGCTTGCGCAAGCTGTGCAATAACCAGCTGGCCAGGTTGAATGACGGGCTGGACAGGTATTTCCCGGCAGGCACCCGCTGGACCCAGCCCAAGGGCGGCTACCTGTGCTGGGTGGAGCTACCCCAGGGCGCAGATAGCACGGCCTTGCTGCGGCAGTCGGCGGACGAAGGTATCAGTTTTGCTCCGGGCCCGTTGTTCTCGGCCCGCCATGCCTACCGCAACTATCTGCGCCTTTGCGCGGGCGAGCCGTGGTCGGACCAGGTCGAGGCCAGACTCCGGCGACTAGGGGAACTGGTGCACCGGCAGCTGGATGCCGCATCGGTACGATCGAACAGTGATAGCCATGCCTTGTTCGAGCTGGGCTGATGGCTTAACTCCATGCAGATCAGGCGTCTTGATCCAGCCCAGTGCGGGCATCGAGTACGCAGCGCCAGTAGCGGATACGGCCCTCAAAGGCCTTGCCGGCCAGTTGTACGTATTCATGGGCACCGCGCGGGTGCCGTGCCGAGAAGATCAGGCTCTCGGCACGGGTGACAGAGGTGAACTGCCCCCAAGCGCGGGTCAGGTTCTCGGCGTCAGGGTGCGTCAGTATCAGGGCACTGATGATGGCGAGGTCGGCATCGGCCTCGCGCCTTAGCATCAGCATGTCGATGGACAATTGCTTGTTCATTTCAGCCAGCTCATAGACCAGGGTATTGAGTTTGTGTATGGCCTCCTCCGACGTGATGGGGGCTTCCGACGCTGTCATGGCTGCCGCAGCATCGGCTGCCGCAGTATCGACCGCCGTAGCGTCGGCTGGCGCGGTATCGGCATAGTGTTCGTGGCGCATGGTCAGGCCTCATTGAAACGGAAGGTCGAGACTTTTTGTTCCAAGCCCATGGCCAGGCCGCGCAATTGCTCGGCTGTTGCTGCAGACGATTCTGCTGCCTGGGTATTCTGCTCAGACATCTGGGCGATGGTCTCGACCTTGCCGGCTACTTCATGCGCAACCGACGATTGCTCTTTCAGCGAAGCGGTAATCTCGCTGACCACCTCCACCACGCGGGCCGAGCCCTCGCGTATCTGGGCGATGGCCGATCCCGCCTGGCTGGCCAGATCCACTCCGCTTTCCACCTGTTCGACACCCTCGCCCATGCCATCCACCACGCCCTGTGTGCCTTGCTGGATGCGGGCCACCATCTCGCCTATCTGCTTGGTGGACGCGGTGGTGCGTTCAGCCAGTTTGCGTACCTCGTCGGCCACCACCGCAAAGCCACGGCCGGTTTCACCAGCGCGAGCGGCCTCGATGGCGGCATTCAGTGCCAACAGATTGGTCTGGTCGGCGATTTCCTTGATGACGCCCACGATGCCGCTGATGGCCTCGGCGTCCTTGCCCAAGGCACTGACATTGCTGGAGGCACTGCGCACGGCTTGCGCAATCTGCTCCATGCTCTCTACTGTCTGGTTGATAACCGAGCCGCCTTCGCTGGAGGCCTTGCCCGAATCGGTGGAGAGCCGGTGGGCATCGTCTGCATTGTCCGACATATGGCTGATGCTGACTGTCAACTCCTCTACCGCCGCGGCCATGGCCGCTGCCGCATTGCTCTGTTCGCTGGTCGAGCTGGCTACCTGGGTGCTGATGCTGGCCACATTGCTGGCCGCCGCCATCAGTTCGCGGGCATTGGCCTGGATATCGCGCATGGTGCTGCCCAGCTTCGCCGCCAGCTTGCCGGCACTGTGGGCGATATGGCTCATTTCGTCGTTGCCCTTGACCGCTGGCAGTGCAGTGAAGTCGCCATCTGACAGGCGTGCCATGTCTGCCTCGAGCGCCTCGGCTCGCAGGGTCAGGTCGCGGGCGAAACCCGCGATAAGCCAGCCAACCAGCAGCAGCACGGTCAGGGCCACTGAAATCTGGGCGATGAGCATCCTTTTCTCCTGGGCAAGCCGTTTCGACAGGCCATCATGGACGACATGCTCGTACATCAGGTTGTAGAAGCTATCCAGCCCAGCCAGCGTGGTACTGATCTGCCTGAAGTAGCCCGATGCATCCTGACCCAAGGTGCCGGTTTGCAGCACTTGCTTGCTTAATTCCTCCCGCAACGCGGTAATGGCTTGCTTGGCGGGTTCCCATTCTGCATTGAGCTTGGTGCTCAGCTCGGGGTGAAAGTCCTCAATCAGCTCGATATCGTTGTCGATGCGATCGATGTTCGAAACCACTTCGTGATTCAGCAAGGCATCCAGCTTGCCCAGAGTGCGTTCGTCTACCCCCTTGGCGGCCATGGCAGCAAGCAAGCCACGGGTTTGTGCCAGCCGCTCACGAAGGCGGGGTATCTGGTCCACCATGGTCACTATCAGGTAGTAGGCATCGGCCTGTGGGTCCAGCAACAGCCCCGTGTCACCTGCGACATGGTGGCGATACTCGTTGATCAGGGCAATCAGGCGGGTATGGGCTTCAAAGTTCTCGGCGGCGCTCTTGCTGCGCCAATCCACCTTGAGTTGCTGCCAGTTGCTGGTGATGGCGTTGACCTTGTCCCTCCATTGGTCGGCATGCATGAGTTTTTCCTGCGCGGCCAATTTGGCTAGCACGCTGTCGGCCTCTGCTGCAGATTCACGCGCCACGCTTTCGAGCGAGTTGTCGCCATTCAGATAGGTTGTGGTTGCGCCACGGTGGCTGGCTATGGCGTTAGCGAGGGGCGTGAGCGTCTTGACATATTCGGCGCCTGCCAGCTCAGCCTGGTCTCGCTGTATGTCGGCATAGCTGTGTATGGCGGCATTGATCAGTAGGAACAAGCCGGGCAGCACCGAAACCAGAAAGATCAGCAGGAATTTGCGCCGATAACTGAGCGCTCGTGACAGTTTGATGGCAGGGCGTAGCAGTGTGGAGAACATGATGGCTTCCTTGTTGCTTCTCGGGAGGAGTGTCAGTTGAACTTGGCGAGGTCGATGCCCCACTTCTCTGCTTTTTCGTGTCCGGTAATGGCGTCGGCGCCACCGCGGCCCATGGGGCGCGACAGGTCGACGATCTGCGGGGTGAGGTAGTGCCGTTTCTGGGTGTCGTAGAACACCTTGAGCTTGGGCTGCAGCAGGCTGTCGGGGTGGTGTTCCACCACGATGCCCAGCCGGCCGCTTTCCAGCAGCACCAGGGTGCCGACCGGGTAGATGCCGATGCAGCGGGTGAAGGCCTTGACCAGATCGGGGTCCAGGTGAGTCTTGCTCCACTCGAATATCTTGCGCAGCGCCTCGGTGGGGGGCATGCCCTTGTGGTAGCAACGGTCAGCAGTGATGGCGTCGTAGACGTCGACTATGGCGGCCATGCGCGCCAGGGTGCTGATGTTGTCGGCGGTCAGCCTGTGGGGATAGCCCGATCCATCAATGCGCTCGTGATGGTGCAAGGTGATATCCAGCGGGATTTCATCTATCCCTTCACTTTGCCGCAGCAGCTCAAAGCCATCCATGGGATGGCGTTTGATGATGGTGAACTCCTCGTCGGTGAGTCGACCGGGCTTGTTCAGTATCTCGTCCGGCACCAAGGCCTTGCCGGTATCGTGCAGCAGTCCACCGAGGCCCGCCTGGTGCACGGTCTGGATGTCAAAGCCTGCCGACAGGGTAAAGGCGATCATCAGCGTGCCCACGCTGACCGAGTGCAGGAAGGTGTATTCGTCCTTGTTCTTGATATGCGAGAGCCCAATCAGGGCGCCTGGGTTACGCAGCATGGATTCTGTCAGCGCAGTCACCATGGGTTCGACTTCTTCCAGCCGTATGGCGTGGCCCAGGCGGGCATCGCGCATCACGTTCTTGACCAGCCGGGTGGCCTGGCCGCGCAGGTTGCGGGCGCGGCCTATCTCTTCTTGTAGCGATACCTGCTGCACGACGATGGGCTTGGCCTGCGCCACGGCCAGCATCTCCTTGTCCAGCTGCCGCTGCAGCTCTTCGTCGGTTTGCGCATGGGGGGCGTCCAGCCCCAGTTCGGTATCTATGGCAACAGTGCGGATTCCACAGGCTAATATGGTCTGTATGTCGTGCTCGCTCTCCAGCCTGAACTGCGAGCGCATAAAGGGATGAGCTGACCAATCCACGCCCAGATCATGGACATACATGCCGACTTTCAGCTCCTGACAGGGGACATGCTTGATCATGGATTGCTCCGATGCTTTGCGGCGGGATTTGATGAGGGGGTGCATGCGGTGCATTCTGCGCGGCACCATGGGACGGGGTAACTAGGTCGATGCCTAGTGCGCGTGCATCTGGTTTATGACGAACCAATAAGGTGGCTATGCAGGAAGCCAAATCGCCGCGATACAGGGTGGTGATCGCCGATGACCACTTGCTGGTACGCAAAGGCATACGCGCCTTGGTGGAGGAGCTAGGCCACGAGGTAGTGGCCGAGGCGGACGAGGGGATAGCAGCGGTGGCTGCCGTCCTGGCGCTGGAGCCGGATCTGGCGCTGGTGGATATCGCCATGCCCGGCCTGTCGGGCATCGAGGTGGTGCTGCGGGTAGCGGGCAGCCTGCCGGGAGTGCGCCTGCTGTATCTCTCTGGCCTGTCGGACAAGGATGCGGTGGTCGAGGCGTTGCGGGCGGGGGCTGATGGCTATTTGCTCAAGGATTTTCTGCTGGATGACCTGGCGGGCGCCTTGCAAACCGTCATGCGGGGCGAGCGTTACCTGAGCCCAGGCCTGCCGGAAGCCATACATCAAGCACTGGAGGGCAGTGAGGAACCCTTGCTGACGGCCAGGCAGATCGAAGTGTTGCGGGGCCTGGCCGATGGTTTGACGCTCAAGCAGATCGCACGAGCCATGGAAGTGAGCCCCAAGACTGTGGAATTTCACCGCGCCAAGCTCAGCGAGCGCCTGGGGATCAGGGATATTCCGGGCTTGGCGCGCTACGCTGCCAGGATGGGGCTGGTGGGCGGACGTTGATCGACAAGCGGGCAACTAGGTGCTTGCCTAGCTGACATCCAGCTTGTTTTGCCGCAGCCTGTACAGATGAACGAACTCATCCTTCCCAATATGCTGCAGTCGGCTAGCTCTGGCAGTGTGTGGCGCCACCCGGTGGCTCGGCGGTTCCTGCTTGTGTACTGCTTGTTGGCATTCACGGCACTGACAGGTCTCGCCGCGGTGCTTTACCTGATGCGGCAACAAGCCTTGGGGCAGTCAGAGCGCGAATTGGCGAACCTGGGCCATCTGCTGGCCGGGCAGACACGCGACATGATACGGAGTGTCGATATCGTATTGCGTGATACCAGGGAAGGGCTGATGCGTGCCAAGCAGGCGGGTGAAGTGCAGACCCCGGCCTATTTGCATGAACATTTCCGCCAGCGCATAGCTGGCGTACCGCAGATACGGTCCATGGTGTTGACCAATGCCAGCTCTGAAATCATCGGCCATTCGCTGACCCCTACACCCCGCTTGGCCATCTCGGATACCTCCAGCTTTCGCGCCCACTTGCTACACGACTCTAACAAGCTGCATGTGGCTGAACCCCGGCAGTCCCGCATCGACGGGCAGTGGGGGGTAGCCTTGTCCCTGCGTATGGAAGATGAACATGGGCAGTTCGATGGTATCGTCGGGGCAGCCATCGATCCCAACGTCGTACAGCAGTTTTACCGGTCCATCGATCTGGGCGAGGGTACTGCCGTCTCCCTGTTTCGTGCAGACGGCACCTTGCTGGCGCGTTGGCCGCAGGTGGCCAATTCCATCGGGCTCTCCTACAGCAACGATGAGATTTTCACCCAATTGCTGAGCAATAAGGAGCAAGGTTTTGCCGTGCTGGACAGCACGGTGGACAATCAGCGGCGACTATTGTTTGCCCAGCGTGTCGGTGAGTATCCGTTTGTGATTGCGGCATCCCGCACCGACGTTGCGACATTTGCAGACTGGCGGCGCTACGCCACCGTACTTGCCGGTGCGACATTGCTGCTTTTGCTGTGTACTAGTTGGCTGATGCTGCGCCTGGCTAGCCAGGAGACCAGGCGGCGGTCGGCCGAGGATGAGTTGACGGGGACGGCCCAGCGTCTTCGGTTGATCGATCTGGCATCGCCAGTAGGGCTTTATGTGGCCGACGCCACAGGTCAGCTCAGCTATGTAAATCCTGCCTACACTCAATTGCTTGGCGTACCGGCGGTACGTTTACTGAGTCAGGCCTGGATCACGCTGCTGCATCCCGATGACCGCGAGGCTGTCAGCCGAGCCTGGCTGCAAGCCGTCGGGCGGGGTGAATCTTTCGCCATGGAGTACCGCTATCTTTGCCCTGATGGCCGTTTGCTCTGGGTCAGCAATCGCGCCGAGCTGACGGCGGCATCAGAGGGACGTGGCGGCTTTGTGGGGTCGATAGAGGACATTACTGCGCGGCGTGAGCGGGAGCAGCTACTGCGCGAGGCGCTGTCCCTGCAGAATGCCGTGCTGGATGGCACGGCCTATTCCATTATTTCCACTGACCGTAGTGGCTTGATACGCAGTTTCAACCGGGGCGCCGAGCAGATGCTGGGCTTCACGGCAGCAGAAATGGTGGGTAAGGCGACGCCAGCACGGTTTCATGATCTGCAGGAGGTAGTGGCCCGGGCGGCTGTGCTGTCGGTTGAGTTGGGCGAGCCCATCCCGGTGGGGTTTGAAGTATTCGTGACCAAGGCCCGTCTTGAAGGCGTGGAGGAGCGTGAGTGGAGCTATATCCGCAAGGATGGCCGGCGCATTCCGGTGCTGCTCTCGGTGACGCCGCTGCGCGATGAGCTAGGGGAGATCAATGGCTACCTGGGTGTGGCGCATGATCTCTCGGAATTTCGCAAGGTGGACAAGCTCAAGCGCGAGTTTGTCTCCATCGTCAGCCATGAACTGCGTACGCCACTCACCTCCATCCGCGGTTCGTTGGGCCTGGTGGCAGGCGGGATAGGCGGTGCGTTACCGGAGCGGGCCAATGAACTGGTCAGGATCGCCCTGCAGAATGCCGAGCGGCTGGTGCGGTTGATCAACGATATCCTGGACATAGAGCGCATCGATGCCGGCCAGTTGACCCTGCGCGCGCAATGCACCGAGGTCATGCCGCTGCTGGAGCAGGCGCTGGCCGATAATCAGGGCTACGCCGACCACCATGGTGTACGCCTGCAGTGCTTTGGCCAGGTCAATGGTGCGCTGGTGGAGGTTGATGTCGATCGCTTTGGCCAGGTGATGGCCAATCTGCTATCGAATGCCATCAAGTTCTCGCACTCTGGCGGCGGGGTGGAAGTCTCCGTCATGCGCGATGGCACGCGCTTGCGTATCGAGGTCTGCGACCACGGCCCAGGCATTGCGCCAGCGTTTCGAGACAAGTTGTTTGAGCGCTTCAGTCAGGCGGATTCCACCGACGCCCGCCGTCGCGACGGCACGGGCCTTGGGTTGGCGATATGCAAGTCGCTGATGGCGCAGATGCATGGAGAAATCGGCTGCGACAGCAGTGAAGGGGCGGGCAGTTGTTTCTGGCTGAGCTTGCCTTTGCAGGGCTTGCCGACTGGGCCGGCGGATATGCGACCGCCCTCGCTGGCGCCCCGGATACTGCTGTTGGAACAGGATGAAAGCTGCGCCGCGCAACTGGCGCGACCGCTGGTGGAGGCGGGCTTCCCGGTGGAACTGGTGTACGAGGCCAACGAGGCGCTACTGCGTTGGGAAAGCGGACGCTTTGGCGTGGCCTTGGTGGGACCGCGTGCGGTTAGCGGCGGCGAGGGGCGGCTGGAGCAGATCATGTCCCGAGACCATCAGGCCAGGGCCATTCTGTTGCTTGGTGATACCCCAACGGCAATGCCAGTAGATGCCCGCTTGCCCTGGCCCTTGGAACCCCAACAGTTATTGGCGAGCCTGCGTCGTGTGCTGGTGGGTTTGCGCTCGGCCCAGGTATTGCTGATTGACCATGATAGGGCACTGCAAACCCAGTTGGGTGCAGTCTTGCCGCAGGGTGTGGCTTTGGACGGTGCCGATACCCTGACGGCAGCACGCCATATGCTGTGCTGCCGTGATTATGACCTGGTGCTGCTGGACCCGGCATTGCCGGATGGCGATGGACTGGCCTTGCTGCCTCTGTTGTATGGCTTGCCACTGCGCCCGGAGATTATCTTGCACACTTCAGAGGCGGCGCTGGATACCGGCCTGACGGGAGCGCTGCAGCGCTTACCCAAGGATGGCAGCGTGGAAGCCATGGCCGACTTGATCAATCAGAAACTGCGGCAGCGCCGTGGGCAGGAAGACACACCATGAACATGCCCTTGCAGCGCATCCTGTACGTGGAGGATGACCCTTCCATCCAGACCGTCGTCAAGCTGGCGCTGGAACTGGTGGGGGGCTATCAGGTGGAAGTCTGTGACTCGGGCAGGGCGGCCGTGGCGGCACTGCAGCGCTTTCGTCCACAACTGGCACTGCTGGATGTCATGATGCCCGGCATGGATGGCCCGACCACCTTGCAGCACTTGCGCGAGCAATTCGGATTTGAACGGCTGCCGGCGATTTTCATGACCGCCAAGGTGCAGCCTGCCGAGGTGGCGGTGCTCAAGTCTCAGGGCGCCTTGGGGGTGATAGCCAAACCGTTCGACCCCATGACGCTGGGCGGCGAGCTGGAGCGGCTCTGGTCGGGGCAACCGCAATGAGCATGACACCTGAAAGGCAGAAGCTGGAATCGGCACTGCACACCCTGCGTCTGCAGTTTGTGCAGAACCTGGCCGCCGAGGTGGCCAAGGTGGATGCCCAACTGCTGCGTTGGCAGGCCGGCGATGAAGCGGCGCTGGGCGCAGCGATAGCATTGGCCCACGGCCTGGCGGGCTCGGGTAGCTTGTTTGGCCGGCACGATGTGACGGTGGCGGCAAGGGCGCTGGAGCAACTCTTGTGCAAGCTGCCCGATGATTGGCAGCTGCAATTGCCGGCGGCTAGGCTGGCCCTGTTGAAACTGGGCCAGATGGCGACTGAATAGCCATGCGAGCATTGCTTGGCGGAGTGATGCAGCGCTCGGTCTATCTGGCACACTGTGGGCATCCTGGCCTTGATGAGCTGTATTGTATGAATACCCCGAGTGAACAAGGCGTGCGTTACGACGCACGCCATGCTGCCGCCTACGACCGCAAGATACGGCAGTTGATCCCTGGCTACGAAGCCTTGCATATGCTGTCGGCCCATGTGTTGGCCGAGCAACTGCCTGCGCAGGCGCATATTCTGGTTTCAGGTAGCGGCAGTGGTGAGGAAATACTGCGTTACGCCCAGATGAGGGCGGATTGGCTGATCGATGGGCTGGACCCGAGCGAAGAGATGCATGCCGTGGCGCTGACCAAATGCCGCGACGCAGGCATAGCGCAGCGCATCAAGCTGCTGCAGGGGCGCCCCGATAGTATGGCCTTGGCTGAGGGCTACGATGCGGTCACGTCTTTGCTGGTGATGCACTTCCTGCCCGACGATGGCAGCAAGGATCGCTATCTGCACGCGCTGGCCATGGCCTTGCGGCCAGGCGGTGTGCTGTTGTTGGCGGATTGGGTAGGGCAGCGCGGCGAGGCCGAATGCGAGGCGATGTTCAGGGTGTGGCGCAGGCAGCAAGACGCAACGCGCGACCGGCCAGATCAGGTGGCGCTGGATTTCTCGCACCTGGACCAGCATGTCTACCCAGTATCGGCCCAGCGTCGCGCGACGCTGCTGGCGCAAGCTGGGCTGACAGCGGGCGCTTGCTACTGGCAGGCCTTGGGTTTGTCGGCCATCGTCGCGTACAAGCGGGCGTGATCAGCGCCGCGCCATAAGGTGGCGTAGCGCGCTTGGCACCTGCACCACACCAGCAGGTTTTATAGCGGCTATCAAGAACGGAGTGGGTGGCATGTTGCGACATATCCTGTTTGTCTGTCTGTTGGGGCTGGCACTGCCAGGTCTGGCTGATGCCACTGCAGCCAGCACCTATCGGTTTGCGCCGGAGTCAGACTATGGCCCCTTTGTGTTCCAGGATAGGGACGGCGTCGTCAAGGGCTTGTCGGTCGATTACCTGAACCTGATCGCCGAACGCGGCGGCCTGCGTATCGAAACCCTGCCTGCCGCATCGCTGAGTGCCAACCTGGCACTGGCCAGGCAAGGTCAGGCGGATATTCTCACCTCCTTGAGGCCCACCCCTGAACGGGGCGAATTCCTGCTGTTTACACCATCCTATGTGTCGGTGCCTGCCGTATTGGTGGTGCCAGGAAACCGCAGCCTGCCCGATGGCCTTGCGCAGATGGCGGGACAAAAGGTGGCGGTGGGTACGGGCTATGCCGTGGAAGCCTATGTTCGGCGGCAGTTTCCTGCCGTGCAGTGGTTGGGGATGCCGGACGATCACCAAGCACTGCGGGCCATGCAGCGAGGCGAGGTGAGTGGCGTGGTGGCGGACATTGCCAGTATCCGGCACCTGCAGGCGCAGCACGGTTTCGCTGAGCTGGTGGTGGGGCCATCAGTGGGGTTCGATTACCCCTTGAGCATGGCTTATCGCAAGGATATGCCGGAACTGGGCAGGCTATTGGAGCGCGGCCTGGGGCAGATTACGCCCAGCGAGCGCGAGCAGATATACCGGCGCTGGATAGGCGAAGCGCCGACGCCAGACCAGGTCGATCTGAACCCGATGCTCTACTACGCTGGCGGGGTGTTCTTTCTGCTGGCGGTGATCTTGGGCGGATGGCATGCCATTGCAGTGCGAAAGCCATCCGGTGGCTAGCTTGACGCACGGCTCGCGCCTGGCTTGCAGCATCCTGCTATGGAGTCTGGCGTGTGGGGTGCTGGCCTGGCTGTCTCTCTATCTATCGAGGCATGGTGGTGGGGTGGCTAGCTTGTGGTTTGCCAACGCCGTTGCCATTGCCAGCCTGTTGCAGCGGCCTTTGGCCGAGTGGCCAGTGCGTCTGCTGGCGCTTGGCCTGGTCATCGCCCTGGCCAATTTACTGATGGGCAGCAGCTGGTTGCAGGCGCTCTGTTTTGCGCCTGCCAACCTGCTGGAAATCGGCGTGGCGGTCTACCTGTTTCAGCGTCATGTGCAGTCCGGGGGGTGGTCTGATAACCCTACCAGCCTGCTACGTTGCTTTCTGGCATGCGGCGTCATACCAGGCCTGTTCGGCGCCAGCGCGGGGGCACTGGTGCTGCTGGCCAATGATATCGGGCCGCTGGCGAAAGTGTGGTCGACCTGGTACGTAAGCTCGCTGGTGGGGGCGATGACCGTGCTGCCCTTTTGCCTGCAACTGCGTTTTACCGGGCTGCCTTTCTTGCGGGCGGAGGTGGTATCCAGGCCGACACTGGCCTGGCTGTTTGCCTGCCTGAGTTTTCAGGTGCTGGTGCAGCTCAAGATGCCTTACCCCTTGGTGGCATTGCTGGCGCCCCTGGTCATTGCTGCGGTCTATCTGCCATTCGGCAGCATGGCGTTTGTGGTGGCAGTCTGCGCGATCACCCAGTCGCTATTGATGGGGCTAGGCGTGATGCCCTTGCCACCGCTCACTGCAGAATGGCAGCTGCTGCTGGTGTACGCCACCTTGGCACTCACCTTTATTGTGCCCCTGATACTGGCATCCGCAACTCGCCAGAACAGCCTTCGGCAAATGGCGCTGGTCAGGGCCGAGTCGGCGGCACACGCGTCGAACTTGCGGCTTGAACAGCACCAGCAACTGCTCGACGAAGCAAGCCGGCTGGCATTGCTGGGTGCTTGGGAGGAGAGCGGCGATGGACAGTACCACTGGTCCAGGGCACTGTTTAGCTTGCTTGATCAGTCGGATAAAGCCCCACCAGGCTGGGAACAGTTGCTGCCACGGTTCGAGCCCGAGAGTGCCACGCTATTACAGCAGGCGCTGCTGGAGGCACGTACCCAGCAGCGGCCGTGGGATATCGAACTGACCTATCTGGGGCAGGGGGGGCGCAGGGTGCAGCTGCGGCATATAGGCCAGGGGCGTTGGAGCGCGGATGGCGTCTATCGCTTGTGGGGCGTGGTGCAGGATATTACAGCGCAGCGAGAGCTGGATGAGCTCAAGAGCCACTTTGTTTCTGCCACCAGCCATGAGTTGCGTACGCCGCTGACTGCCTTGCATGGTGCGCTCGAGATGCTGGCCTACACCCAGGCAGAGGCATTGCCGGCGCAAGCGGCAGACCTGCTGGAAATTGCCCGCCTCAACAGCAGGCGATTGACGCAGCTGATTCAGACCATATTGGATTTCGAGAAGATCAGGCTGGGCAAGCTGGAGGTGCAACTGACCAGTGTGGATATGCGGGCGCTGACATTGGCGGTGGTACGCGAGTTGCAGCCCTATGCCGCCGGGTTCGAAGTCCGTTTCGAGGTGGACAGTGGCAGGGCCCCCCTGTTGGCGCTGGCGGATGCCGGTCGCGTGATGCAGATCATGACCAATCTGCTCTCCAACGCAGCCAAGTTCTCGCTGCAGCACGGGGTGGTTAGCGTTGCGCTGTATGAAGACGCGAGTGATGTGTACTGGCGGGTAGGCAATGGCGGCGAGCCTATCTCGGTGGAGATGCAGCAGCGCCTGTTCCAACCCTTTAGCCAAGGTGATCGCCGCGATGGCCGCCAGCATTATGGTACGGGCCTGGGTCTGTCCATCAGCCAGGCGATGGCGCATGCGATGCAAGGAGAGATTACCTGCACCAGCGATACGGTGATCGGCACCGTGTTTACGCTGCGGCTGCCGAAACAGGGCGTGGGTTAGGTCTGGGCAAAAAAATGGGCCGGCGGTCAGGCCGGCCCGGAATGCAGACCGAGAGACGGGCGCTCACGATCTCCAGGGAGAGGTGCCGGGCTGGGTCGCCCCAGACCCGGCGTACTGCGCGCAAAGGAGTTCAGTTGAACTCGTTACTACCCATGGCTTGCGCCATGTACTACATCAATCAGTTGGTGGCCGACTTCAGTTGCAGCTTGCTGTCGACGCGCTTCACACCGGCGATGGCCGAGGCAACCTGCATGGCCTTGTCGGCGGCTTCAACCTTGTCGACGGTGCCGGTCAGGGTGACTACGCCCTGTACGGTGGTGACCTTGACGTCCAGGGCCGACAGGCTCTTTTCGCCCATGATGGCGGCCTTCACCTTGGTGGTGATGGTGGCATCGTCCACGTACTGACCGGCTTCAGCGGCGGGGCCACCTTGGGGGGCTGGTGCTGCAGCTACATCGGCAGCGATAGCGGGGCCAGCGATCAGCATGGCGGCAAGCAGGCCTGGCAGCAGATGACGGTTTTGCATGGTGGAATCCTTTCGAGGTGTTGGGAAAGGCAACGCTGACTTGGCGTTACGTAGTCCACTATTGCAATGGCCGTGCCAGGTTTTATTTTTTCTTACATTTCAATTGCTTGCGCTTGTGTTTTGGTATGGCTGGCCGATCTGTGGGTAATCTGGCCGGCCTGGCTAACCTTTTTTGTCGCTGATAGGCGACGCTTCCTGGCGGCGATAATCCAAATGCCTGAAAACACGGGTGCCTGGCCTGTCGCTAATCGGCGACGCCGGGTGTGCTGCGGAACATACCGGGGCTCAGATCATGCTTTTGCAGCAGGCGATAGAACTCCGTACGGTTGCGATCGGCCAGGCGCGCCGCATCGGCCACGTTGCCGTCGGTGAGCTTGAGCAGCTTGACCAGGTAATCCAGCTCGAATCGCTGGCGGGCCTCGGCGTAGCTCAGGACTTCCACCGCTGCTGCGCGCAAGGCACGCTGTACCAGCGAGAGGGGTATCAGTGGGGCGGTGGCCAGGGCGCAGACCTGTTCCACCACGTTATAGAGTTGTCGCACATTGCCTGGCCAGGGGGCGGTAGCCAGGGCTTCCAAGGCTTCTGGGGCGAAGCTGTTGAGCTGCTTCTGGTACTTGTCGGCCAGCCGGGTCAGGAAGTAGTTGGCCAGTAGCGGTATGTCCTCGCGCCGCTCGGCCAGATTGGGTAGCTGCAGGCTGACGACGTTGAGCCGGTAGTAGAGGTCCTCGCGGAACTGTCCGGCCGCCATGGCGGCTTCCAGATCGCGGTGGGTGGCAGACAATACGCGCACGTCTATGGGCACCGGCTGGCTGGCGCCGACAGGCCGCACCGAGCGCTCCTGCAGCACCCGCAGCAGCTTGACCTGCAGGGGCAGCGGCATGTCGCCGATTTCGTCCAGGAACAAAGTGCCACCGTCGGCCGCCTGGAACAGGCCGCGATGGTTGCTCACCGCCCCGGTAAAGGCCCCCTTGATGTGGCCGAACAATTCGGACTCCAGCAGTTGCTCGGGTATGGCGCCACAATTCACCGCCACAAAGGGTTTTTGGGCGCGGGGGCTGGCGCGGTGTATGGCCTGGGCCAGCAGCTCCTTGCCGCTACCGCTGTCACCCCGTATCAATACGCTGGCATCGGTGCCGGCCACCAGCCTGGCTTCGGCCAGCAACTCGGCCATCAGGCTGGAGCGGCTGACAATGGGGGCGCGCCACTCGTCGTCGTTCTGGCCAGCCTGGCCGCCTGGCGTGGCGATGCTCAGTGCCTGGGCGATCTTGGCCAGCAAGAGCTTGCCGTCAAACGGCTTGGTCAGATAGCCGAATACGCCACGCTCGGTGGCGGCCACCGCATCCGGGATGGTTCCGTGGGCGGTCAACAGGATGACCGGCAGGGTAGGGTGGCGGGCATGGATATCGCCAAACAGGCTCAAGCCGTCCCGGTCAGGCAGGCGTACGTCGCTCAGCACCAGCTGTGGCAGTTCCACTGCCAGGCGGGTCAGTGCGCCTTCGGCGGTGGTCGCGGTGGTCACCCGGTAGCCCGCGGCAGTCAGGCGCATCGATAGCAGCTTGAGCAGGTCGGTATCGTCATCCACCAGCAGGATATGGGCGTTCATGGCCGGGCTCCTTGGCGTGGCGCTGGCGTCAGGCTGCGCTCGATGGCCTTGAGGGCTTCCAGTTTCTCGTTCAATTGATCGAGTTTCTTCTGTTGCTCGCGCTGCAATTGCAGTTGCTTGTCCAATTGTTCCTCCTGCTTGCGCTGTTCGCTCAACTGGCTTAGCAACAATCTGGCCAGGGGCTGCAGTGCCTGCGCCTCGGCACGGCTGTCGCGAAGCAGTGCCTCCAACAGCGTGGTGGCGCGGGCGGCATCGTTGCCGTTGCGGTTGTGCAGCAGCAGCAGTGCCAGCTCCATGCTGGTGGCCGGGCTGGCGGGCGCCACGCCCAGGCGCGCTGCTTCCTTGGCCAGTTCAGCGGCGTTGTACTGCCGCAGGTTGTCGTGATAACCCACTGCCAGGCGTACGGCCTGGCTGGCGGGGTCGAGTTCGCGCACGGGTATGCGTACTTCCTTGACCGGCAGGGCACAGGCCGCCAGGGCAAGGCAGCTCAGGATTGAGCAAACATGTTTAGTTTTCATCGGGTAGTTCGATTCTGAAACAGGTGCCGGGTTCATGCGGCAGCAGGAATACCTGACCGCCGTGGGCCTGCAGGTATTCCTGGACGATGGAAAGGCCTATGCCGCTGCCGTGACGTGCAGCCGGCGGCTGGTGCTGGCCCTGGTAGAAGGGCTCAAAGATGCGGGGGCGATCCTGCTCGGCAATGCCGGGGCCTTGGTCGCTGATATCGATCTGTATGTGCTTGCCGCTGCGCCGGAGCGAGAGCCCGATACTGCCGCCCTGGGGGCTGAAGCGTATGGCGTTGGAGAGCAGGTTGCCGAGGGCGATGGCCAGCTTGTCGGCGTCTATCCGTGCGCTCAGCGTGGGGCCGTCTATCTCGGGTTTGAGCTGGCGGGCCTGCCATTGCAGGCGCTGGGTATCTACCACCTTCTCCAGCAAGGCCCGCAAATCGCAAGGCGCCAGGTTGAGCTGGCGGGCCTCGAACGCGGCGGCATGAAAACGCAGCAGGTCTTCTATCTGTTGCTGCAGGGCCACCACATTCTGCGCCAGGATGCCGGATACCTCGCGCTGTTGCTCGGTCAAGGGCCCGGCGATTTCGTCCTCTAGCAGCGCCACGCCCTCACGCAGGGCCGCCAAAGGGGTCTTCAGTTCGTGCGAGATATGGCGCAGGAAGCGTGTTTTGTCAGCGTCCAGCTCTGCTAGCCGCAAGCGCAGCCAGTCCAGTCTTTGTCCCAGCCGGCGCAGGTCGGCGGGGCCACGGATATCGATGGCGCGGTCCAGTTGGTTTTCACCCAGGCTCAGTATGGCGCCTTCCAGTTGGCGCAAGGGCCGCGCCAGCCATAGGCCGAATATCAGGGCCAGCAGGATGGCCAGCAGCAGGGCGGCCAGCAATTGCCCGCTGAGCTGTAGCCTGCCCTCCTCGAGGCCGCTGAGCAGGTCGGCATTGCGGTGTTCGAGGTCATTACGCACAGCGCTTGCCAGTTGGCTGTTGAGTTGGGCCAGTGCCTTGAATTCGGTGGATAGCAAGGCCTCATGCCGGCGGGTAGGCTTGGTCGGCTTGGCCAGATAGTCGGCAATGCGCGCTTGCTGCTGGCGCCAGCGGTTTGCTACCTCCTGGTCTGCCAGCCCGGCTTCCAGCCGTTGTAGCGCAGCCAGGCTGTCGCGCAGCGCTTCGTCATAGCGCAGGCGGATATTGGGGTCGTCCAGCACCAGGAATTGCCGTGCTGCCCGTTCCATGGTGACGCTGCGTTCTGCCAGCAGCTGCGCGTCGGCACTCAGTTGCACGGCGTGCGCAGCACCCCCCCGGCTTTGCTTGACCAGAGATTCCAGTGTGAGCAGCGCGCTCAGGGAGGCGGCGCCCAGCAAGCCGGCCAAGAGCAGGAAGGCCAGCAGTAGCAGTTGGCGAAAAGAGGGGCGTAGGCGAGCAAGCATGAGTTTATGTAGATGGCATGGCCAGCAGGATGATGCCTGCTTCGGCGCGGGAGGGGAAATGCCATGTCTGCTCTAGCCCTGCAACTGCCCATGGAGAGCGGCGATGCGGCGTGCGCTTTGTGCGCTATGCTTGAACAGTTTTTATGCTTATGTCATATTGCGGTCAGCGAGACCACTTTGACCAGGTACTTGGGTAAGCAGAATGCGCTTGGGGCTGCTGCCGGTTATCGGCAGGCTTTGAATGCGCCCATTATCTGGTTCTATTGTGGTATTGGCAAATAACACCAGTTGGGTGTTGGTGATTTATTTGCCGCATTTTTCTGTCAATTTGAGATACCAATGAAAAACCAATCAGGAGGCATCATGCAGGCAACTCCCCTACTCAGCCGTGCCGGGCTGGGCTCCGCCCTGGCGGCAATGGCCGCACCATTCTGCGCCAGCTTGGTCAGCCAGGCGGCCCTGGCACACGGCGCCATGGCGGTGCCGGTGGACCGGGTCTACAACTGTTTCCAGGAAGGGCCGGAAAGCCCAAGGTCGGCAGCCTGCAAAGCCGCCAAGTCAGTCGGCGGCACCCAGGCCTTCTATGACTGGAACGGTGTGAACCAGGCCAATGCCAACGATCAGCACCAGGCCCTGATCCCTGATGGCAAGCTGTGCGGTGCAGGCAAGGATGTCTACAAGGGCTTCAATCTGGCGCGTGATGACTGGCCCGCCACCAATATCGCCCCCAATGCCAACGGTCAGTTCGATTTCCTCTACAAGGCCACCGCGCCGCACGCCACCAAGTCGTTCAAGTTCTTTGTCACTAAATCGGGCTACAACCCCGGCATGGCGCTGAAGTGGTCTGATCTGGAGAGCCAGCCATTTTGTAACATTACCAATACCACCCTGGTAAATGGTCATTACAAGATGAGCTGTACCCTGCCCCAGGGCAAGTCGGGCCGCCATGTGATCTACAGCATTTGGCAACGTGCCGACAGCACCGAGGCTTTCTACTCCTGCATGGACGTGAACTTCGGTGGCGCCACCACGCCATCCACCTGGAAGGAAATCGGCCAGGTAAGGGCACAGCAGGATCTGGCAGTGAACACCAAGGTCACCTTCCGCCTGTTCGATCCGGCGTTCAAAGATCTGGAAAGCCACAGCATCACCCTGGCCAGTGGCATGACGGGAGCCAGCCAGTGGCCCTATCATCTGGCCCAGAAGGTCAACGCTGCATCGCAGTATGTGAAGGTGGGCGTGCTGGGTAACGGCGGCAATATCGCGCCGGTGCAAAGCAGCATGGAAAACCGTGTCTACGAGCGCAGCACCGTTACCCAGGACTATAGCTTCGAGATCGACATCAGTACCGGTGGCGATGGTGGCGGCACCGGACCGGTGGATTACGTCTATCCGGCCGGTATCGCCAACTACAAGGCCGGCACCGTGGTGCAAGGCAGTGACGGCAAGCGCTACCAGTGCAAGCCTTTCCCCTATTCGGGCTGGTGCACCCAGTCGCCGCCACATTACGGCCCGCCTGCAGGGTCGCATTGGCAGGATGCCTGGACCTTGATGAAGTAAGCATGATGAGGTAACCGCAGCTGCCGTGGCGACTGTGTGCTTGGCCTCCAGTCATCAACAGAGCGGCCTGATCACGGAAGTGAACAGGCCGCTCTGCTTGCATAGTGGCGAAAAGATCTTGAACAGGCGCTTACATCTGCTTGAACAGATGCAGGTAGGCGCGGCTGACCACCAGTTGGTCGGCGCGGGTCTTGAGCTTGACCAGGGTACGGCCGCGAAAATCACGCACAGTCCCCGCAATATGCCTGACTGCGACAATGGTGCCACGGTGTACCTGCCAGAAACGGGCGGGGTCCAGTCCATCCAGCAGTTCACGCAGCGGGGTGCGTATCAATGACTCCCCGTCGGCGGTAAAGACGCTGACGTATTTGTCGCGCGCTTCGAAATACACCACCTCATCCACCGCGATCAGGCGTGTCTCGTTGCCGTGGGCCGCCCGTATCCATTCCAGCCGCGGGCTGCTGGGGGTGGGCTGGCCCAGCAGGGCTGCCAACTTGGCCAGCAGCTCGGGATCGGGGCCGGCCATGGGGCTGCCGGTATGTCTTTCGTCGCCCAACTGGCGTTTGAGTTTGTCCAGCGTTTTGCCCAGGCGCTCACGGCTGGGAGGCTTGAGCAGGTAGTCCACTGCCTCTCGCTCGAATGCGTCAACGGCGTACTGGTCGTAGGCCGTGACAAACACCATATGCGGGGCCGCGTCGGCATCCACCAGCCGGCTCGCTACCTCCAGGCCGCTCAGGCCGGGCATGCGGATATCCAGGAAAGCAATATCGGGCGCGATATCGTCTATCAGCCTCAGCGCATCCACACCGTTGTACGCCAAGGCCACGATCTTGAGCTCGGGCCACAGCTCGGCCAGCTCGGTCTTGAGGAATTCGGCCAGGGCAATTTCGTCGTCGGCGATCAGGGCGGTGGGCATGGCAGGGTGCGTGGCGTGGTCTGTTTTTCAATCTTACTATGGCTGCGGCCCGCTCTTGCCCTTACTGCCGTCCAATGGCAGGCGCAGTGTGGCGCGAACCCCGCTGGGTTGCTGGTCGGCCAGGGTAATACCGCCTGCCGTGCCATACAGCGTCGCCAGCCGCTCGCGCAGATTGGCCAGGCCTACACCGCCGCCAATACGTGGCTTGGCAGCGGGGTTGAAGCCCTCGCCATCATCGGCAACCTCGATCAGCAGGGTGTCGTCTTCCTGCGTGACGGTGAGCGTGATGCTGCCACCCGCGATGCGCGGCTCCAGGCCGTGCTGTATGGCGTTCTCCACCAGGGGCTGCAGCAACATGGGCGGGATGGCGATGGCGCCTAGCTCGGGTGGGCACTGTACTTGGTAGCTCAGACGCTGGCCCATGCGTACCTGCATCAAATCCAGGTAGGCGCGCACCGTCTCCAGCTCATGATCGAGCCGGGTCTCGGCTTCGCGGCTGGCCGATAGGCTGGTCCGCAGGTAATCGATCAGGCGTTCCAGCAGCAGGCGGGCTTTGTCAGGCGCGGGTGCAATCAAGCCGACTGCATTGGCGAGGGTGTTATAGAGGAAATGCGGCTCGATCTGGGCCTGCAACATGCGCAGTTGCGCTTCCAGTGCCCTGCGTTCTGCGTCCAGGGCTTTCTGTGTCTGTTCGGCAAGTGCCATTTCGGCCTTTACCTGCCGGTCACGTGCCACGAACAAGGCGCACAGGATGGCTGACATGCCTAGCGAGAAAACCAGTATGGTCCTGACACCCTGAGCGCTGAAGATATAGCGGCGGGCCGCATCCATATCGAGCACGGCCAGGCCGATGGCATAGCCCAGGAATACGCCCAGTACCGGGATCAGCATGAAGTAGAGGTAGCGCAGCCAGGTGGGTAGCTTGTTCAGCATGCTGCCCAGCAGCATGCCAGACAGATCGAACAGACCATGGATGGTGAAGCCTATGGTCTGGGTCAGCACAAAATTGACGTAAAAATAGCGCCACGGATTGCTGGGCATGGAGAACATCAGCCCCACGCTCATCAAGGTGCAGCCGATCAGGCTGTTCCAGATAAAGGTGTAGAGCAGATCCCGGGCTGTGCCATGCGGCCAGCGCTTGAAGTAGGGGATCAGCTCCAGCGGATGCCAGTTGATGCCGGTCTCCAGGCTGTTGCAACTGCTTGCTGTGGTGTGAGTCTTGCTGCTCATGGCGATTCCTGGGAGCCTGCTATGTGCTCAGTTTACGGCTGGGTGGTGACGGACTGTCATACCCAATTCTTGGCGGCGCTTAGCGCATGGCAAGTTGCGCAGCCTTGTCCAGCCACCGCACCCGGTGCTGTTCGGCACTGCCACGTATCGGCCCGATTTCAAGTTCATCCCTTACCCGTATGCCGCAAAACTCCAGCACATTCACGCGCAGCGCCCTGAGCCCGGCACGCCGGTAGACCAGCCGGTTGTACCATGGTGGAGTATCGCTGGTCACCAGTATCTGGGCCTCCCGCCCCTGCAGCAGCTTGCTGGGCATGGCCTTGTTGGCCAGGTATTTAAAAGCAAAGCCAGGCAGAAACACCCGGTCGATAAAGCCTTTCAGCAGGGCGGGCATGCTGGCCCACCAATAGGGGTAAACGAAAACCAGGCGCTCCGCGTGCTGGATGGCCTGCTGGGCGGCTTGCAAATCAGGCTCCAGCGTCTGCCTGCCTTTGTAACCCTTGCGCAGTATCGGGTCGAAGGCCAGTTCGCCGAGATTGAGCCGGGCCACCTCGTGGCCGGCCTGGCTGGCGGTTTGCTGGTAGCGGTCGGCCAGGGCGGCGCAGAAGCTATCTTCATCGGGGTGGCCAACAATAATCAGTATGCGCATGGTCAGGTACTCTGGAAGTTGCCGTGAAAACACAGCGGGGCGGCATAGGGCAGCCTGGCCTGGGCCAGCGGGCCCTGTGCCAGATTGGCGGCATCGAACACATTCAGCACGGTCTGCCTGCGGCGTAGATCCAGTGCTGGGCCGACCAGCCAGAGTCCGCGACCATCGGGCCGGGCGATCGGGACGTGTTCCTCTACGACCCAGTCCGGACCAAAGGCAAAGCGATCGATCTTGCCGCCATCCAGGTCGATGCGTGCCACGCCCCCCATGCCCATACCGTGTTGCTTGTCCTCAATCAGGGTAAAGAGCGCACCATGGCGGCGCCCCACGAGCGCATCGGCAACGCGGGGGAACTCACTCGCATCTAGCAGGCGCTCCTCCCGTACCTGGCCTCGGCGCAGATCCAGCGTCAGCTGGCTGGTGACCGAAGGGACGCCCTTGTCCCACACCACCCCGCGCATGGCGGCGGCCATCTCCTGCAGCACCTGGTCGTCCTGATAGAGGGTGGCATCCAGCCGGATGCTGTCGCCATCGTCAAACGCGTTACCAAAGTGAAATACCATGCGTGCCGGCATTTCCAGCGTGTGTTTCAGTGTCAGGTCGGCCTTGTCTATGACCAGCACCCGCATGGCACGCTGCCCTTGCCATTGGTGCATGGCCAGGTAGCTGATACCAGGGGCGCGGTTGAGGCTGAAGGGGGGCAGCAGCAAGACGATATGCCGCTCGGTCACGACAAAATCATGCACCAGGGCAATATCGGCCACGTTCAGCAACTGCACCCGTGCCAGGTTGCCATCGGGGCGGATATGCCAAAGCACCAGCTTGTTGACGCCAGGCACGGCGCCGATATTCCACAGAGTGCCATCCGGCTCCACCTTGGGGTGCGCCGAGAAGGGCAGGGCGGTCAGATCGTCGCGCCAGGTCTTGAGGCCACGGGTGGCCAACGTTTGCGGGTCCAGCTCGGTGGCCGAGCCGCCCTCCCACATGGCGTACAGCTTGCCGGCATGCGGGAGCGCGCTGGTATTGGCTGCATTGACGCTGTCGTTGTTGCCTACCGGCCGGCGGGCAATGGCGGTGCCGAAACCAGGATAGAGCAGCTGGTCGGCAGCAGCTTCTTCGCGGTATTTGTGGGTGCGCACCATGCGGGCCAGATGACTGACGCGGCCATGGGCCATGCGCCAGGCATGCACCATGCCGTCGCCATCGAACCAGTGCTCGTAACGCTCGCCGCCACGCTCCAGCCTGGCTGGGCCATTGCGGTAAAACACCCCCGCCAGGGCCTGCGGCCAGCTTCCGCTGATGCTGGCTTCGCCAGCCAGCATCTCGTTTTGGGTGCCAGCCAGCATGGCCAGCCGTGGATGGCGGGCCAAACCGGCACGGTAAGCCTGGTAGGTATCGGCACCGGCCAAGGCGCTCGCCGGCAGGCATGCTGCCAGGCCACCGGCCAGGCTCTTGAGGAGAAAGTCGCGGCGTTGCATCTCAGCGCTCCTGCTCTTGCAGTTTCTTCAACTCGTGCGCCAGTACCCTCTCGTACAGGCCGGCCCCATTGAAGAAAGTGACGGCGCCGTGTGACAGCAGGCCCAAGCCCCAGCCCATGGCCGACCAATAGGCCCAATTGATGCCCCCGCCTTGCAGCAGGTCTATCAGCAGCAGACCGCCGATGACCAGCAGATAAATGATGGCATGGCTGTAGAAGCCGGTTTTCTGCCGGGCGCGGCGTTTTGCGCGGGCGAGCAGGGCGTCGTGTGCTGGCATGGTGGTCTCCTGAATAACGCGGGCGTGGTTAACGTAGGGTGACGGTAATTTCGGCGCCGCTGTCCGGCACGCTGATGCGGGCTTGCTCGAAGCTGGGCGGGCCAAAGCTGCCTGCGGCATCGCGGGAGAAACCATAGGGTTCGGTAGGCATGCCTACTAGGTTGCTATCGAGCTTCTTGTTGGCGTTCTTGTCCTGGTACAGCGAAATCGCGTAGTCGCCAGCCTTCAGGTTGCTGATCACAGCCTTGACGCTGCCAGCCTGGGCATCGGCCATGCTGATGCCGACAGGGCGCTTGAGGAAGGTGTCGGCACTGTCGTAGGCGGCAAGCAGGACCTTGCCCTCGGCGCTGGCCAGACCGTTGACGGTGATGGTCAGGTCGGCTGCCTGAGCGGCACCGGCAGTCAGCAAGATCAGCGGCAGGATGTGGCGGATGTGCATGTTGTGGCTCCTCGTGGCTCGCGGTAGTGCGATGGGTTGCATCCTGGCGGAGCCTGTGTCGAGCCGCTGGCGCTTGCGATGAATCGACGGGGACTGGTCGCCAGTTGCATTCATCCGGCGCGAATCACCTGGCGTGGGCGCGAGATGAGCCTGGGGTGGCGCGTGGTCTGGCTAGGCCCACACTCGGTAAGCCGGACAGCAAACAGCCCGGCTGTGCCGGGCTGGTCTGGTGGTGCGGGGTGCGCCAAAGCGGCCCCTGCGACTGCGTGTGGACTTCTGGCACGCGTCTACCCCGTACGCTTGCAGCGACGGGGCGACGTGCCCTTGCATCAGCGCTTGGTCGGCTTCTTGCGCACGTACAGTGTTTTGGTGACGCGGGCGATCAGCTCGTTCTGCTCGTCCACGATATCAATGACGAACTGGGGCAGGTATTTCTCGCCGCTGGCTGTCCGCTCGCGGATGTCTGCCAGCGTGGCGTCATCGATACGGAAGCGGGCGGTGACCTTGCCACGGCCGGGAGCAATGAATTCGATACCGGCCTGCTGATCCCAGACAAAATAGTCGCGCCCCAGCAAGGGCATGAGCATGAGCATGTACCAGGGGTCGGTCATGGCAAACAGGCTGCCACCGAAGTGGGTGCCGACATAGTTGCGGTTGTACCAGCGCAAGCTGAGCTGGCAATCGACTTCGCGGTAGTCCGGCGATATCCGTGTGGCATGGATGCCGGTAAACAGAAAGGGCGGCCACAGGTTGATCAGACGCCGCAAGGTATTGGCTTTCAAGCGATTTTACTCCTTGTGGGATTGACCGAAAGATTGCCTGTCAAGCGCTTGCTTGTCAAATATCCATGTGACCATGAAGGCCTGGCGATCAGGCCGGGATGAGGCACCGCCCAGGCAAGCTGGCATGGTTTCTTGGCCTCCTGCCGCCTATAACAATCATTGTTGGCTGATAGAGCTGGCGGCCTGCCGTGGGTGGCCAGGGCAAGCTGATCAGTGTGGCATGGCGATGGCCGGGGCAGCCCGGCCTGGATCACAGACAAGGATGGGTGTGATGGCGGAACAGATGGCGACAGCGGGCTTACCAGAACCGACCGATGTAGCAGAGGTAGTGGTGCGCTACCTGGAAGCCATTGGGGTGGAATATGTGTTTGGTGTACCGGGTGGTGCGGTAGAGCCTATCTACAACGCGCTGGCCCGCAGTGCTCGCCTTGGTGGCCCACGGGCCGTGGTGGCCAGACACGAGGCCGGTGCCGCCTTTATGGCAGAGGGCTATACCCGTGAGACCGGCAAGGTGGGGGTCTGCATAGCCACATCGGGCCCTGGCGCCACCAACCTGCTGACGGGGGTGGCGAATGCCTACGATAACAGCATCCCCATGCTGGCCATTACCGGCCAGCCATCGCTGCCCTCGTTTGGCCGTGGCGCGCTGCAGGAGTCCGCCTGTACTGGCGTGAATACCCTGGGCATGTTTCGTCACTGCACCCGCTACAACTCGCTGGTTTCCCACCCAGAGCAGGTGGAAAGCAAGCTGGTCAGTGCCATCATGCGCACCCACCGGGCACCCTATGGGCCGGCACACCTGTCGTTTCCGGTCGATATCCTGCGGGCGCCTGCACCGGGTTCCTGGCTTAACTACGATTTACGCAACCTGATTGAGAAGCCTTCATTGGTGGATATTGCCGTCGTGCGCCAGTTGGCAGCCGATATCCACAAGGCCGACAAGATTGCCATCATCATAGGCAGCACTTGTGGCGAAGCCATCGAAGCTATCCTGGAACTGGCTGAGCGCACCCATGCCCTGTTTGTGACCACGCCCGATGGCAAGGGGCTGGTTAACCCACGCCACCAGCTCTACCGAGGCGTGTTTGGCTTTGCCGGCCACTACACCGCCAATGCCGTGCTGCTGGACGACCCGGATCTGGTGCTGGCATTCGGCGTCAGCCTGGGCGAATGGACCAGCGCGGCCTGGTGCGAGACCGTGCTGAACAACCGGCTGGTACATATCGATGTGGATGACGAGCATCTGATGCGCTCGCCCATGGCACGGCTGCATGTGCGAGGTCGTATCAGCGCCGTCTGCGAGCTGCTGGTGGAATCGCTGCGAGGCGACGAGCAAAGGGCGCAGGAGCGCGCAGGCAAGATCAGCCTGCGCAGTGTGGAGGGCATGCTGCGCGAGCCGGAAAAGTACGAATCTCCGGCCGTGCCCATCAAGCCGCAGCGATTGATGCGGGAGCTGTCGCGCCGCTGCCCGCCCACCACCCGCTTCTATGCCGATGCCGGCAATAGTACGGCCTGGGCCATCCATTACCTGCAACCGCGAGATCGCCGCATTGGGCACCAGCACGATTTTGGCCGCACCCACGCCGATGTGGGTGAGCGCAGGCAGGATCATGCGGGCTGGCTCCGGGTCATCATGGATTTTGCCCCCATGGGCTGGGCCATAGGGGCGGCTGTGGGCGGTGCACGCGGCAACCCCGACTGCCCTTGTGTCTGCATTACCGGCGATGGCAGCTACCTGATGAATGGACAGGAAATCACTGTGGCGGCGGCAGAGAAGCTCTCGGTGCTGTTCGTGATACTCAACGATGGTGCGTTGGGCATGGTCAAGCATGGCCAGCGCCTGGCAGGTGCCGAGCGCACAGCTTTCGAGTTGCCGACCGTGGATTATCGGCTGCTGGCCGAATCGCTGGGGGTGCCGGGATTCGTGATCCGTTCGCCCGAGGACTTCGAGCAGATCGATATCGAGGCCATATTGCGCCGTAAAGGCCCCACGCTGCTGGATGTGCGCATAGACGGCGAGGAGGTGCCGCCCATGAGCCTGCGCATGAAGACCTTGGGGAGCGAGCGATGAGCGCAGCCCCACGCAAGGAGGTAGTGCATACCCGTATCTGGCAGGAAGAAGCCGAGCCCGACAACCCCTTTGCCACGCGGGTGGCCCGCTGCCATGGCTACGATGTCTATGGCGATATGCTGGGCAAGGCGGGCTGGATAGAGATGCTCTACCTGCTGTTTCGCGGCGAGCGCCCCTCGGCGCAGCAGGCGGCGTTGCTGGAGGCATTGGCAGTGGCCCTGGCCAATCCCGGCCCGCGTGACCCCATGGTGCATGCAGCCATGTGTGGTGGCGTGGCGGGTTCTACAGCCGCGGCCAGCCTGATGGCGGCCTTGGCCGTGGGAGCAGGCCAGAATGGCGGTGCCAGAGAGGTGTGGCTCGCCATGCAGGCGTGGGAGTCATGTGGAACCGACCTGGCATTGTGGCACGGGTATTTATCCAGGCCGCCACAGCCGGGTGTGGACATCTGGCCTGAGATGGCGCATCCGGCAGGCTTTGCGCCGCATGGGGTGCAAGCAACTTTGCCCGTACGACAGCTATTGGCGCATCTTGCCCGCCACGCCCCTGAGCTTGCCTGGCTGCAGCAGCAGCGGATAGCGCTGGAAGCCGATGCCGGCTTGCCTATGGGTATGTTGTTGCCGGTGGCAGCAACTTTGCATGTTTTGGGCTTTACCGCAGAGCAGGGAGAAATGCTGGTGCTGCTGCTCAGGCTACCCGGTGCTGCCGTGCATGCATTGGAGCAGTGGCGCTATGGCTTCAAGCGCTTTCCTTTCTTTCCGGTTGAGCTGACCGATGATCCTGCTGGCAAGGTGAGCGCATGAGTGGATACCGCTTGCTAGCAGAGGCGCATGGCCGGTTGCGTACGCGCGTGGGTGCGGCCTTTCCCGGCACGAGGGCTGTATTCCGCGGGCAGGATCTGCATGCGGAGCTGGGCGATCTGGATTACCTCGACCTGTACCACTACGGTATTACAGGCAGGCGCCTGAGTGCAGCACAGCTACGCTTGCTGCATGCGATCTGGGTCAATACCAGCTATCCGGATGCCCGGCTTTGGAACAACCGGGTTGCGGCACTGGCCGCTTCGGCACGCAGCCCGGTTTCGCTGGGTATGACGGCCGCCATGGCGGTATCCGATGCCATGGTTTATGGCGGACAACCGGGCTTATGGGCCATGGCTTTCTTCAAACGTATGTTGGCGGCTGTGGATGCTGGTGCATCCTTGGCTGACTGTGTGCTTGCCGAGGCACGTGACCATACGGTCTATGGCTATGGGCGGCCTATCAACTCAACTGATGAACGCATTCCCTGGGTGATGGCCAAGGCTAGGCAATTGGGTCTGGATCAGGGCAGGCATATCCTGATCGCATTTGAGATAGAGCGCATATTGTTGACCTATCGGCCCCAGCTGAAGATGAACTACGCCGCCCTGCATGCTGCTTTTGCTGCGGATATGGGTTTGTCGGTTCCTGAGTACCATGTACTGCGTATGCCCGTCTTTATGGCTGGCATCGTGCCATGCTACGTGGAGGCGTCTGAAGCCGTGGAAGGAACACTGCTGCCGCTCAAATGTGACGATATTTGCTACGAAGGACGCGAAAAGCGCACCTGGGTGGCTGAATAGCGAACCAGCAATATATATTCAAAGGGAGAGCGCAGTTGACTCCCTACCGCAGCGGCCCTGATGGAGCGATACGATGCATATCAAGCACACCACCCTGGTGACCTCTTTGCTATTCGCTGGCCTGGCAACATGGGCGCAAGCCGATGAACCAGTGCTTGAAGAGGACCTGGCACAGGCATATGGCGATCAGACGACGATCACGATTGCCACGGGTAGCCAGCAGAGCTTGCGTCGCGCACCGTCGGTGGCGTCGGTCATTACTGCCGCCGACATCGAGGCGATGGGTGCAACCGATCTGGACACGGTGCTCAAGGCAGTACCTGGCCTGCACGTTTCGCGCTCGGCCAACAGCTATAGCCCTCTTTACGTGATCAGAGGGGTGAACAGCCTGCTCAATCCACAGACACTGATGCTGCAGAATGGGATACCGATGACCATTCTATTTACCGGCAATCGGGGCAATATCTGGGGCAAGTTGCCAATAGAGAACATTGCGCGGATCGAGGTCATACGTGGCCCGGGGTCGGCACTCTATGGTGCTGATGCCTATTCCGGCGTAATCAATATCGTGACCAAGACAGCGGCAGAAAGCGAAGGTACCCAGGTTGGCGTGCGCCTCGGGTCGTTTTCCAGCCAGGACGCCTGGGTACTTCACGGCGGCCAGGTCGGGCCTATATCGGTAGCCGCCTATCTGCATGCGGGCAAGACCGACGGCAGCAAGGAGGTCATCGATTCCGACGCACAGACGCGCAATGATGCGGCATTTGGCACCAAGGTTTCGCGGGCACCAGGCACGATCAATGTGGACTACAAGGCAGTGGATGCCAGTCTTGATTTGTCTTACGGCAAATGGCGCTGGCGTAGCGGCTACAAGCTACGTGACGATGTGGGGACCGGTGCCGGGATTACCTCGGCATTGGACCCCACAGGCAAGACGCAGAGCCGCCGCATGAATTCCGATTTATCCTGGCTGGATGCGCAGGTGCTACCCAATACCGGTGCGGGTTTCAGTGCCAGCTACCTTTACTATCGCCAGACCATACCATCGCCATTGATACTCTATCCGGCAGGTATGCGTTTTCCATCGGGGCTGTTTCCGGATGGGATGATCGGGTCGCCGGAGTTCTGGGAGCGGCAAATCCGTTTTTCTGGCTTTCTTACTTATAACGGCTGGGTGGGCCATGCTTTACGGTTTGGGATGGGCCACGACAGTGTCGATCTCTACCGTATAAGGGAGTTGAAGAACTTTACGTTTACGGCCAGCGGCCTGCCGGTTCCAGCAGGGCCTGTGAAGGACTACACCAATATCGCGCCTTATTTGCTGCCGCAAAAGCGTACCGTGAACTATGCGTACGTACAGGATGAATGGACGCTGGCAAAGGATTGGGCACTGACGGCTGGGGTTAGGCATGATCGCTACAACGATTTTGGTTCAACCACCAACCCGCGTCTGGCACTGGTGTGGGACGCACGATATAACCTGACTGCGAAGCTGCTCTATGGCCGGGCTTTCCGGGCGCCGTCGTTTGGAGAGTTTTACAGTGCCAACAATCCAACCATACGCGGCAATATCAACCTAAAGCCTGAGACGGTGCGGACAACTGAGGCTGCCGTGGCCTGGCAGCCACGACGGGATGTCCATCTGAACCTGAGCGCCTATCGCTATGATGCCCGTGACCTGATCAGGACATCGCCCAATGCGGTAGCAGGGACTGGCCTTACCTACAACAACATCGGTCAGCAGACTGGTCGTGGCCTTGAGCTTGAGGCGGCATGGGATGTGGCGCGTGATCTAAAACTGGCGTTTAACTATGCACGTCAGCGCACTATCGATAAATTGACCAACAAGGACGCAGGCAACGCTCCCCATCACCTCGCCTATGGCAGCGCAGAGTGGCGTATTGATGATGGTTGGTTGCTGAGCAGCCAGATCAGCCGTGTTGCAGGACGCAAGCGGGTTGCAGGTGATACCCGTACACCGGTGGCAGACTACACCAATGTAGATGTTGCAATTACCAGCAAGCAAGGCAAGGGAAAGTGGGATCTGACGCTAGCTATCGGCAACTTGTTTGATGCCGATATACGTGAGCCCAGTGTCTCGCCGGGCTTGATAGCCAAGGATTTACCGCAACCTGGGCGGAACTGGATGTTGCAAGCCAGCTACCGCATGTGAGGATGCCTGGGCAAACGCCTGTTTCGTTTGCTGGCAACTCGACATATAGTCTGCTTGAGAACAAGACCAACAAGCCGCAAATGTAGCGGCGTAACCCAGGCCATGATCATAGCAGCGGCTTTCAGGAGCAGCCTTACAGGCAATCAGTCCTTACTTGTCAGCGGTTTCGCGCAAGCGTGCCGTGGCTTGGTTGCTTGCGTGCTGTTGATCTTCAGCCCCCCTGTTTTCGCTGCACAGGTGGTGGATATTGCTGGCTTGTTCACTTACCGTCCCGATGCTGCGCTCCTGGCATACGGGGTGGCTGTCCCCACCGACGTCGCCCTCTTCCGCGTCGCCTTCAACGGCCAGAAAGCCGAGCTGGTCGCCATGGCTGCCGGGCCGCAGCAAAGCAGCCTGATGCGGCTGGCTGCGCTGAGCGGCAGCCAGATTGCGGTGCTGTATCCTGATATCGGCGAACCGTATCGCAGTGTGTTCACCAAGATTATCGAGGGCATAGAGGACAAGGCCCGTGTTCGGGTAGCCAGCTATGCCGTCGGCAATAAACTGAATGCCCAGGAGCTGGCTGGCGAGCTCAAGCGCCAGAATGTGCGGGCCGTGATTGCCCTGGGCCGCAATGGCCTGCGGGCGGCCAACGCCCTGGAGGGCAGCAATCTGAGCATTGTCGCCGGCGGGGTGCTGGCGGTGCCCGAGAGCGAGGCCCGTGGCGTGGCCGTGCATAGCCTGGCGCCCGACCCCGAACTGATGTTTGCCCGGCTCAAGCTGCTGGTGCCACAGGCGCGGCGCATCTATGTAGTGTGCGACCCCAGGCAGAACGCCTGGCTGATGCAGTTGGCCCGCACGGCGGCCAAGGCACAGGGCTTGGAGCTGCAGGTGCGCGAGGCAACCGACCTCAAGACGGCCATGCAGCACTACCAGAGTATCTTCAGCAGCAGTGATGCACGCCACGATACGGTATGGCTACCGCAGGACAGCACCACCGTCGAGGAATCGGCTGTGCTGCCGCTGGTGCTGCAAGAGGCCTGGAACCGCAATATCGCGGTGTTCTCCAGCAGCCTGAGCCACGTCAAGCGGGGGGTGCTGTTCTCTTTGTACCCCGACAATATGGGCCTGGGCCGTAACCTGGCACAGGTCGCGCTCGCCAATGCCGATGGCGCCAGCGGCTTGGTACCACTGAAGGACGTACTGGTGGCGGTCAATCTGCGTACCGCCAGCCACCTGGGACTGAATCTTGGCAACAAGCCTCAGCAAAATTTCGACCTGGTTTTTCCTGAGCCTTGATTGCAATGAAGCTAGTCGACAAATTCCTGCATAACGCCGATTTCCGGCAACAGATCAGCATCTCGGTGACCGCTGGGGTGCTGTGCCTGGCCTTGCTGTCGTCCATGGCCAGCTCCTGGCAGGGCAGCAGCCAGATACGGCAATTGCTTCGCGGCCAGGGCGAGGGGGTGACCGAGAGCCTGGCACGCCAAAGCAAGCTGGCCCTGCTGTACGACGCTGCCGAGAATGCCAATGCGGCAGTTGAGGTGGCGCTGGATTTTCCTGACGTCAGCCGGGTGGAGATACGCCATGCCAATGGCCGGCTACTGCTGGCCAGGGACAGGGACGGCAGGGTGGTGCAACTGGCTGATGAAATGGCTGTCAAGGCCGGCCAGGTCATGCTGGAGGGCGAGACCGATGAAGCCTGGCGTTTCATCGCGCCGGTCATGGGCAAGGAAGGCGGCGAGGCCTCGCCCTTTGCGGTGGAGGAGCAAAAGAGCGAACGCATAGGCTATGTGCGGGTGGTGCAGAGCAAGGCTACACTCAAGCGCATGGTGACTGAAGTCTTCGTGGTCAACTTCGCCACCGGCTTTCTGGCGGCCTTCGTGCTGTTGTTCCTGATACGGCTGCTTACCCGCAGGCTCAGCCGTCCGCTGGCGCAACTGGCGCAGCGCATGGCACAGGCTGAGCAGGGGCAGACGGGGGTGCGGGCCGATCTGGCAGGCCCCCACGATATTGCCGAGATGGCCCAGGCCTTCAACAGCATGATTGCCGTGCTGGAGGCGCGCGAACAGGAGCTGCGCGAGGCGCGTGACGAGGCAATGCGCTTTGCCACGCTCAAGGCCGAGTTTGCTGCCACCGTCAGCCACGAGATACGTACTCCCCTCAATGGCGTGATTGGCACGCTGGATATTCTGATCTCTACCCCCATGCCGGCCAAGCAGCGCCAGTTTGTGCAGATGGCCTGGGATTCCTCGCAATACCTGCTGGATCTGGTCAACAACATCCTGGATTTCTCGCGGCTGGAAGCTGGCAAGCTGGAACTGGAATTGACTGACTACAACCCCCGCCGCTTGAGCGAGGATGTGATCGAGCTGTTAGCGCCGCAAGCCCATCAGAAGGGCCTGGACCTGGCCTACCTGGCAGCGCCGGACGTGCCCGTCAAGGTCAAGGGCGACCCGACACGCATCCGCCAGGTGCTGACCAATCTGGTCGGCAATGCCATCAAGTTCACCGAGCACGGTGAGGTGGTAGTGAGGGTGGCGCTGGCCGATACCGACACCTTGCGCTTTGAGGTGGTGGACACCGGCATAGGCATGAGCGAGCAGGCCCAGTCACGCATCTTCGACTCATTTACCCAGGGTGATACCTCGACAACCCGGCGCTTTGGTGGCTCCGGCCTGGGTTTGTCCATCTGCCGCCAATTGGTGGGCTTGATGGGCGGCGAGATCAATGTGGAAAGCGTGGACGGCAAGGGCAGCCGTTTCTGGTTCACTCTGCCACTGCAGGCCGCCAGCGAGATACCCAGCGTGCCGGAGCGCCAACCGGGTTGGCAGGGGCGTAGCGTGCTGCTGGTGGAAGAAAGTGCGGCGGTACGGCATTTTCTGGAGCAGTCGCTGGCTAACTGGGGCTTTGTCTGTACGGCGGCCCAAGGCAGCGCGGAGGCACTGGACTGGCTCAAGGCACAGGCTGCAGCCGGCACGGCATGCAGCTTAGTGATACTAGATAGCGACTTCGCCAGCCCCGAGGGCGGCAACCTGCCGCAGCAGATACGCGCCGACGAGGCACTGCGCGACACCTACATCATCGCCATGAATCGGCTGGGCGTGGCCCCTGCGGCGCAGCAGGGCGTGGATGCCCTGTTGAGCAAGCCCCTGCGGATGGAAAAGCTGCTGGCCTGCATAGCCGAGCAGGATCAGCAGGCTGCACTGCCACTGGTGGTGGAAGCGCCTCGCCTGGCTGGGCGCTGCCGGGTGCTGGTGGCCGAGGATAATCGTACCAACCAGGCTATCGCCGAAAGCATGCTGGCCATGCTGGGATGCCAGGTCGAGATCGTGGGCGATGGCCACGAGGCCCTACGGGCGTTCAAGCGGCAACGGTACGATCTGGTATTGATGGATTGCAATATGCCGCATATGGATGGCTACCAGGCGACGGCGGCGATCCGGGCGATGGAGGCCGAAGGCGGCGGCCGCGTGCCCATTGTGGCCATGACGGCCAATATCCAGCGCGGAGATATAGAAAAATGCCTGGCGGCGGGCATGGATGACCATCTGCCCAAGCCGCTGACCCTGGGAGCCGTAGGGGGCATGATAGGCCAGTGGGCCAAGCTGCCGGTGGTGGTACCCAACGATGGCACTGTGCCAGCGGAGCCGGCGGCGGCCGAGAATCGCGAACCGCTGGATGCCGTGGCGTTCGGCAAGCTGCGCGAGGCGCTGGGCGAGCGTATCAATCAGGCGGTGGAACCCTACCTGGAGGATATGCCGGTTTACCTGGAGGCCCTGGCACAGTCTGCCACCGCCCAGGATGCAGCACGCCTGCGCCAGACTGCGCACGCCATCAAGGGCGCCAGCAGCACCCTGGGTGCTGGCGCCGTCGCCAGCCTGGCACGCGAGATCGAGGCGCTGGCCGAAGTGGGGCAGACCGAAAACGCTGAATCCTTGCTCAGCCGCCTGCATGCCGAGTATGCGCTGACCAAGCAGGCCTTGCTGCAGGAGCTGAAAGGCGCGCAGGCCTCGTTGCTGGAAAGTACCGGCGATGCGGGCCTGGTGCTGGTGGTGGACGACGACCGCAGCACCCGCTCGGCCTTGCGCCATGCGCTGGAGCGCGGCGGCTTCCAGGTGGTGGAGGCCGGCGATGGCAACGAGGCGCTGGCCTTGCTGGGCCAGTGCGCACCTGATGTGATACTGATGGATGGCCTGATGCCCGGCATGGACGGCTTCACTGCCTGTGCCCGCCTGCAGGAAATGCCGGAGTACCGCGATATCCCGGTGCTGATGATTACCGCGCTGGACGACAACCAGTCGATAGAGCAGGCTTTTGCCGTTGGCGCCAGCGACTACCTGACCAAGCCCATCCACCTGGCTGTGGTGCAGCAGCGCGTGCGGCGAGTGGTGGATGCCACGCGCACCTCGCGCCATGTGCGCCACCTAGCCTATCACGATACCGTGACCGACCTGCCCAACCGGGCGCAGTTCTCCGAGGAGCTTAAGCAGGCCATAGAGCGGGCAGAGCGCACCGACCATGCCCTGGCGTTGTTGTTCCTGGATCTGGACCGCTTCAAGTTCGTCAACGACACCCTGGGCCACGAGATAGGCGACCGGCTGCTCAAGCTGGTGGGGCAGCGCATACGCCATTGCGTGCGCAGCAGCGACAGCGTGGCGCGGCTGGGGGGGGACGAGTTCACCGTGTTGCTCGATGAGCTGCCGGACCCAGCGGCAGCGGCCAATGCCGCACAGAAGATAGAACGCGCCCTGGGTAGCCCCTTTGAGATAGAAGGGCACGATATCTTTATCTCCACCAGTATCGGCATCTCCTTGTTTCCGGTGGATGGCAACAACGCCAGTACCCTGTTGCGCCATGCCGATACCGCCATGTATCGGGCCAAGCGGGCCAATGGCGGATTCCAGTTCTACGAAGCCGGCATGGATGCCTCGGTGTCCGAGCATCTCCGGCTGGAGAGTGCCCTGCGCCGGGCGCTGGAGCGCGAGGAGCTGCTGGTTCATTACCAGCCCGAAGTCGAGACCATCAGTGGCCACCTGTTTGGCATGGAAGCCCTGCTGCGCTGGAACCACCCCAACCGGGGCATGATCTCGCCGGCCGAGTTCATTCCGCTGGCCGAGGAAACCGGTCTGATCGTACCCATAGGGGAGTGGGTGCTACGCACCGCCTGCATACAGGCTCAGCGCTGGCTGGCAGCCGGTGTGCCGCGTCTGCAGATGGCGGTCAACCTCTCTGGTGTGCAACTGGCCCAACCCAACTTTGTGGAACTGGTAGACAGGATATTGACCGAGACCGGCCTGCCGCCACACTGCCTGACGCTGGAGATCACCGAGAGCGTGCTGATGGAACGGGCTCACGACGCTGTATCCAGCCTGCACGCGCTGAAGGCGCTGGGGCTGAACCTGGCGATCGACGACTTCGGCACCGGCTATTCCTCGCTCAGCTACCTCAAGCGTTTTCCGGTCAATGCGCTCAAGGTCGATTATTCCTTTACTCAGGATGTCACCACCGACCCCGACGCCGCCGCCATCGTCACCGGCATCGTGGCCCTGGCCCACAGCCTGCGCCTGCAAGTGGTGGCCGAGGGCGTGGAGACACCGGAGCAGCGAGATTTTCTGGGGCAGTTGGGCTGCGACTACATGCAGGGCTATTACCTGAGCCGCCCTGTGCCAGCCGAGCAGTTCGAAAGCACCATCCTGGCCCCACGCTACCCGCAACTGGCATGGCAGGGGGCACCGTCTTCACTGGTTTAGAGCGGTTAACAAACCCTTCTGGCGTTGTTGTGCGAGCCTGCTGTACCCACGTACTTTGTGCTACGCGCACAATCGCTCGCTTGCCTAGCCAGAACCGCTACGCTGGTTTTTGTTAGCCGGTCTTGGGCGGGGTAATAAAATCTCGGCGGCCTATCAGACTGGTGTGGAACTCATCGGACTTCCACTTGACTGACCGCGCCAAGAGTTTCTCACCATACTGCTGGCGATACCTATTCACCAAGCCATCAGGTCTGTTTTGATACGTCGCCACTCATTGCCATACACTGGGTGAATCGGTGTGCAACGTATGTACTTTGAGGGGTGAACTCAACCTGACGCTAGTCTGGCCGCTCGCCTAACAATGTATCTGCGTGATACGTTAATCGCTTTATTGTGAATTGTTCCTAAGCTGTTGTCGTGCGCTGGAAATTCGGCGCATGATTTTTATGATACCTGTTGCGTACATGGTTCCGCCTAGTATGGCAAAGGGGCTTATGTTCAATAGGATTTTTAGTAGCATTGGAAATAGATAGTCGGGTTTGTATGTGCGGTTAATTGTGAAGATTATTGCGATAATGCTTAAATGCCCAATTAGAACTAACAATGACGGTATGTGTACGTCGGATTTCTTCCAGAGTTGCACATGGTGAGAGCCGGTCATGAGAGCCATGACACAAACGCTGGCAATTAGTAGGCCAAGGTAGATTGCGGCGGTGATAATATACACCAAGTTAAAGCGCTGCAAAATATCTTCACCGCTGTCGGCTCTTGCGGAAAGTATGGCCTGCAGTACGGATGTGTAAATTTCCGATGCTAGTGGCAGTAATAAGATGCTGGCAATGATAAGTGCCGCTATGTGAAAGGATAAGATCTCTAGGCGTGTTAGCATATTGAGTTTGTAACCCACTATTTACTGTGTGATGTATTGATGGTTGGGGCCGGAATTTGTTGCGGGATGATGAAAATAAATCGTGGCTTGTTCGAGTGTTTTTCAATAAACATTGATTGAGGAGGCGCTGGGCAGCTTGTATCGAGATGAAGTATGGATAAAAACTTTATGGCTAAGTCAACCCAATTTTCATTCTATGGGCCATGCCATTTGCTGTCAAGATTGGGGCGATGCACTGACGTAGTCAGCTCAATTGCTGCTGGATTTGGCGTCGACCAGTCTCTTTTTCACGACGCTATTTGGTAGTGGGTATAAGGGATACAATCGTATTTGGAGCCGCTAAGAGCGGCTAACAAAACCCGTCTGGCGTTGTTGTCCATCTACTGTCAGCAATCGCACGCCTGACCAGAGCCGCTACGCGGGGCTCCGTGAGCGCCGCCAAACCTATAAGGGCTCCCTTGCCTGTATGCTGAAGTAACCTATCATCCGTAGCAACTGCTCGGCCTGCTGGCTGAGTTCCTCTGCCGTTGCGGCCAGTTCTTCGGCCGTGGAGGCGGTGAGCTGGGTGACGATATTCAGTTCGCTGACCACGGTATTGACCTGCTGCACCCCTTCAGCTTGGTCGTCTGAGTTGAGCGCGATCTCGCGGATTAGGTGCGAGGTGTGCTCTATATTGGGCACCATGGTCTTGACCAGCTCGCCGGCCTGATGGGCACGCGCCATGCTGGTGCTCGATACATCGATGATCTCGTGCGCGGCCAACTGGCTGCGCTCTGCCAGCTTGCGTATCTCGCTGGCGACCACGGCAAACCCCTTGCCTTGCTGGCCGGCTCGGGCAGCTTCGATGGCAGCGTTCAGGGCCAGCAGGTTGGTGCGATGGGCGATATCCTCTATCAACCCTATCCTGGCGGTGATGCCTGCCATGGCATCCACGGTGGCGGCCATGGCGCTGCCGCTGGCCTGGGCTTCGGTGGCGGCGAGGCTGGCGACGGTATCGGTGTGGCGGGCGTTCTCGTGGTTGTGGGCAATGGAGGCACTGAACTGTTCGATGGAGGCGGCGGTTTCTTCCAGGCTGGCGGCTTGTTCGGTGGCGCTTTGCTGCAGCCCCTGGGCGGTGCAGCTTACCTGCTGGGATGCCAGGTTGAGGACACCAGCGGCGGCATTGATCTCGGTGATGATGCGATGCAGGCGCTCCACCATCTGCCGTATGGCGTAAAGCAGGCTGCTGCGGTCGTTGCTGGCCGTCTCTATCTGCAGGCACAGCTCGCCTGCTGCGACTCTTTGCGCTACCTCGGCGGCATAGTCGGGCTCGCCACCCAGTTGCCGGAGCAGGCGGTGGCTGAATAGCCAGGCGGTAGCCAGGCTGATCAGTACGGCGAGCAGGCTGAGCAGCAGCACCTGCAGGCGGGTGCTGGCATAGCGTGATTCAGCTGCCAGGTAGGCGCGTTCGCTCTTGCGGTACTGTAATTGCACCAGCGCATCCAACTCGGCCAGCCAGCGGCTTTGATGAGGGCGTACCTGTTTGAGCAACGCACGCCCCAGCTGGGTACTGTCGGGGCTGGTCGCCATGGCGATGGCATCGTCTATGGCCAGCTGAGTCGCCCGTTCCAGTGCTGGCAGTTTGGCCAGGATGGCTCGCTCGGCCGGCAGGGATTGGGTATTGGCTGCTATCAGGGCCGCCAGGTGAGCATGCCGTCGCTGGTAGAGGCGGCGGTTTTCTTCAATACGGGCTATCTCCCGGCGTACCTCAGTTGGTTCGCTGAACAGGGCAATGTTGCGGACAGCCACCGAAATATCGCGCACGGCGGTAAAGATGGCCTGCGCATCCTGCATGGCCTGCATGTCTTGCTGGACGATGCTGCGCAACTGCTGCTGGGTGGTTTCCAGCCGATACAGCGCCGTCGCAGCCAGGGCGCCCAGTAGCAAGAGTACGGCGCCAAAGGCCAGCGCCAGGCGCTGGCGCAGGCTCAAGCGGATTATCATGTTTCCTCCTGCACGGGTGGCTTGGCGCCACTCTGTGTCTGCCGGCTCAAGCCCTGAAACGTGCAATCTCCAGGCGCATATTGGCGGCGATGCTCTCCAGCTCGCCAGACAGCCGTGTGGTCAGTGATGCCGCCACACTGTTGCGCTCCACCATATTGGCAATCTGCTCCACATGCTGGGCGATCTGGTGGCCGGCCTGATCCTGCTCCTTCAGGGCGGTGGAGATGGTCTGGACCTCGTATTCCACCAGTTTGGCATCCTCGGTGATGGTGCGTACGGTGTCGCCTATCTGCCCTGCCAGCGCCACCCCGCCGGCAACCCGGCTCTGTGCTTGCTGCATGGCACCACTGGCCTCACTGGAGGAGCCCTGTATTGCGCCTATCTTGTCGCCTATGTCGCGGGTGGCTTCCGTCGTCCGCTCGGCCAGTTTGCGTACCTCGTCTGCCACCACGGCAAAGCCGCGTCCTTGTTCACCTGCCCTCGCAGCCTCGATGGCCGCGTTGAGCGCCAGCAGGTTGGTCTGTTCCGCGACTTCCCGTATCACCTGCACGATGCCGCCTATCTCCTGCGAGCGTTCACCCAGCTCGCGTATGCTGGCGGCAACCTGGTCTATGGATTCGGCAATGCCATGCATCTCGATCACGGTGCGGGCAATGACCTTGCCGCCGCTCTCGGCATTCTGGTCGGCGTTCAGCGAGTGCTGCATGGCTTCGCGGGCACTGTCGGATAGTTGGCTGATACTGGTGGACAGCTGCTCTATGGCGGCTGCCATGCCATTGGAGGCATCGCTCTGCTTGCGCGAGCCGGCCGACACTTCGCTGGCGGAACTGCCCAGCTGCGATACCATCTCCATCAGCTTGGTGCTGGCCTCGCCTGCGTTCTTGAGCACGCCTTGCACATTGTTGGCCAATGAGTTGAAGGCCATGGCCGTGTCGGCAATTTCGTCGCGGCCCGTTACCGGTACCCGGCGGGTGAAATCCAGATCGCGCTCTATCTCGCGTATGGTTGTCGACAGGCGCACCAACTGCCCGGTGATGCTACGCACGATCCAGACAGACAGGGCCAATGCCAGGATACTGACCACGATGGCAAATGCGATCAGCCAGTTCCTGCCTGTGGCGTAGTCATCGTGGGCAGTCTTGGTCAGTACATCCGCAGACTTGGTATTGAATTCCACCAGTTTGTCCACCGCAGGCAGGAAGCTTCGGAAGGCTTTGCGGCCGTCGCCACGGAAGTAGGCAAGGGCGCCTTCGGCGTCACCGGCTTCCACGATCTTGCGGAATGCTGCGTGCGAATCCAGGTAGGCTTTCTGCTGCTTCTGGTACTCGGCAAACAGGGATTTTTCTGTGTCGTCAGCCAAATGCCGGGCGTATTCGGTTTCGTATTGTTGCAAAGCCTCGAGGTTCTTCTTCTGGCGGCCTAGCGTCTCGGTAATTTCCTCGGCATTTTTGGCGATCAGCAACTGGGTTTCACGATTGCGGAAGTCGATGGCCTCCGCGCGGATGGCGCCGGTATAGCGCACCCCAGGCAAGGCATCGTCGGTGACCCCTACCAGTGCGCTATCAAGCGCCGTCAACGAATAGATGCCCATGGCCCCCATCACGGCGACAAACACAACAAGGGCGCCAAATGCCAGGGCAAGTTTTTGAGAGATACGCATGACGGGCTCCGGGAGTAGGGACAGGTAGGGGCCCTCGGAGACCTTGCCACCAGGCGCAAGCTTGCCGTTTCGACTCAGCCGGTGCGGCATGGCTGAGACAGACTGGGCTGATGCAAGGCTGCAGGGTGACGGAAGCGAGATTTCCTTGAGTTCCTCCAACCGGTGTAGTCGGCAAGAGCAGGCTATGCAAGCGCTAGCCTTCTCCAGGTGGAGAATAACGTGCCTTTTCTATCTAATGCACTGATATAGAAGGGGTTTTTGTGCTTTCCGTCCGTCTAGTGGAAGGCGTAAACATCCATGGCCAAGCCACCGTTGGTCAGGCCGGTGTGCAGTCGTTCGGCCTTTGCATCGGGCCCTGCCGCACCAAGTGCGACATAGAGCGGCAGGTAGTGCTCCTCGGTCGGGTGGGCGCGCTGTGCGCCGGGAGCCTGTTTGCGGTAGTCCAGCAGTGCGGCCTGGTCACCCGCCAGCAGCTTGTCGTACACCCATTGCTGGAATGCCGGCACATACTCGTTGATGGCGGTGTCTGCGGGGGCGTCCCATTCCAGTTCGCGCAGATTATGGGTAATGCTACCCGAGCCGATGATCAGCACACCTTCGTCCCGCAGTGCGGCCAATGCATGACCAACACGCAGGTGATGGGCCGGATGCTCGCGGGGCTGTATGGTGAGCTGAAACACCGGTATATCGGCGGTGGGGTACATGTTCTTGAGTGGCACCCAGGCACCGTGATCAAGGCCACGGCCAGGGTCGATACCCACTTGTAGTCCGGCGGCTGCCAGCAAGGCGGCGGCGCGCTCAGCCACGGCGGGGGCGCCGGGTGGGGTGTACTGGAGTTGGAACAAAGGCTCGGGGAAGCCGTGGAAATCATGGATGGTGGCGGGGCTGGCGGTGGTGCTGACAGCCGGCAGGCTGGTCAGCCAATGCGCCGAGGCGACGAGTACGGCACGGGGCCGGGGCAGCGATTGGGCTATCCTGGCCCAGGCTGCGCCGGTGGGGCCGGCATCCAGGGCCAGCATGGGCGAACCATGGGAGATGAACAGGCTGGGCAGGCGAGACATGATCGAATTCCTTCAATGAGTTGAATCCATTATCAGCAGTGCCCGATTGGGGTGATAGCGGAAAGAAATCAACTTCTAGGTCGGAAAATTTGATGGATGCCTGCGCCTGCCTCGCTGCGGTCAAGCACTTAGCGCCGCTCAGCGCTTGGGCAAGGCCCACAGCAGCCCGCGGGTAATCAGGGCGGGGAACACTGTCAGGTGATCTTCGTCCTTGATGACTTCCGAGCGTATCGACAAGCCTGGATAGCCGCGCCCCTTCAATTGCTGCTCGAAGTGCTGCATGTCCTTCACCATGTCGGTCTCCTTGGCATAGCGGGGGTTGTCCGAGCCTGGCTGTACTGCCTCGAAGGCGCCGGCCACCATCAGGACGCGGGCGGAGAGGTTCTTGTTGCTGGCGGCGTATTGGCGCTCTACATCCAGCATATGGTAGCGGTCGTACCAGAGCGAGGGGCTGCCCAGGACATAATAGTCAAAGGTGTCGGGCTTGCGGAACAGCAGGTGCAGCCCCAGCAGCGAGCCGTAGGAGTGGCCGACGTAGATTTTCTTGCTCATGTCGGCACGGTAGTGCTGGGCCACGAAGGGAAGGACTTCCTCGCTGATAAAGCGGCCGTAGGGTTCGGCCTGGCCATAGGGACCATCGCCCTGGCCGGGTCGGCGTGTCTTCTTGAGCACGATATCGGTTGGGGTGTAGTCACGGTTGCGGCTGGTGATCGGGCTGTCGCCCCTGGCATAGGACAAGCCAACCAGGATGACCTCATCGAGATTGCGGCCATAGTCGTTGACCCGCCGGTTGATGCTGCGCACCAGCGGGAAGGCGTAGTTGGCGTCGGTCATGAACAGCACCGGGTAGCGTTTCTGCGTCTTGTTGTAGGACTCGGGCAGGCTGACGAAAATCTCGTAGTCGCGCGGCAGTATCCTGGACGGAACACTGCGGACCTCGGTGTGCTCCAGGGTGTAGGGACGGGCGGCGGTACTGGCCAGTGTGGTGGCCTGGATCAGCAGGCCGAGAGCGATCAGCAAAGGCGTGGTGGCGCGGTTCAGCATGGTACTTTCTTGGTTGTATCGGTAAAGCCAGATGAGCTTGTGTAGGCAGGCGTGCCTGTGGCGGGGCGCTGGATGGTGCTGGGGCAGTCGTTAGCAGTCGGGCTGGCGCCAGAGTTGTCGAGTGCCCAGGGCGTAGGCCATGCCCATGGTCAGGCAAAGCAAGGAGGTGATGACGAGGAAGGTATCTACACCCTGGCAGTTGCAGATATCGACCAGGCGCTCGGGCTGCCACAGCATCAGCGGTATGAACCCGATGCCACGCAGCACCAGCACGGCTGCGATACCCAGCAGCACGGTGCGCTGCCACGGTAGGCGGCGCAACATGCCAGCCCCAGAGAAGGCATAGGCGGCGGCCAGCAGCAAGGCCAGGGCGATGACGAGGCAGCAGACCACTGGGTACCAGTGGCCGGCACTGGCCATGGCGACGAGCCCATCCGGCGCCCCAAAAAAGGCATACCAGCTGGGCCCGCCAAGGGGGATGGCGAGGTGCAGCAGGCTAGCCGCCAGCGCGGCAATGCCAGCTGCAATCAGATAGCGGTTGGGTGCACGAGTCCTGGCGGCAGGCTGCATGACCTTACTTCCAGCGTACTTGTTCCACCTTGAAGCTCTCGCCGGCCGTGGGCTCCACCCCCAGCAGCTTGCGGTCGTGTATCACCACCTGCAAGGGGTAGGTCAGGGTGGTAAAAGGGACTTCATCGGCCAGTATTTTCTGCACATCCACGTAGCGCTTGGCCCGATCGGCCTGCTTGGTGGCGACACGTGCGGCATCCAGGGCGGCATCGACCTGCGGGCTGCACCATTGGGCGAAATTGTAGCCATTGCCGGCGGCATCGCAGCTAGCCAGGTTGCTGTAGAAGCCATCGGGGTCGAGTGCGCCACTCCAGCCACTGAGCAGGCTGGGTGCTTCGCCGGCGCGGGCTTTCTTGACCAGTTCAGTCCACTCCACGTTCACCAGGTTGAGCCTGACACCCAGCTTGGCCCAGTCGGCCTGTATCAGCTCGGCGGTCAGCTTGAAGTTGGGATTGGTGCCGGAACCCCCCGGCCGCACCCACATTTCAGCTTCAAAACCTTGGGGGTAGCCTGCCTCGGCCAGGAGCTTGCGGGCACGGTTAAAGTCGGGCGCAGCAGGTCTGACTGCCTCCACGCCCCATAGGCTGCGCGGCGAGTAAGGCGTCGCGGCGGTCTCGGCCCGGCCGTCGTACACGCTTTTGACGAGGGCGGCACGGTCTATGACCGAGGCCAGTGCCTGGCGTACCCGCTTGTCGTCGAATGGTTTGCGGCCCACATTGAAAAACAGCTGGCTGCTGGATTGGATGCGCAGGGGGGTGACTGCGAACTGGGCATTGCCGTCAAAACGCGGCAGGTCTTGCGGCTTGATGGTGTCGGCGAGATGGCATTCGCCGGCCAGCAGCTTTTGCGCCCGCACTGCCGGGTCGCTGACGGTGGCGATGATCAATTTATCGATGGCCGGCTTTTGCCGCCAGTAACGTGGGTTGGCGTCGTACCGCGCCTGGGCGCCCTTGTCGAACTTCTTCAACTGATAAGGCCCGGTGCCTACCGGGTGGCTGCTGATCAGCAGCGGGGTGGCGGCTTTGTCGAGCTGCTTGCCGTATTCGGCCGAGACGATGGCCAGGGCAGGGTGGGCAAAGCGCTCCAGCAAGGGGGCATAGGGCTTAGTGAGCGTCAGCTTGACGGTGTGGTCGTCGATTTTTTCCACGCTCTTGAACAGGTTCTTCCAGTCGCCGGAGTTGGCATAGGGGAAACCTGCGGGCGCGGCCTTGGCGCCGGGGTGGCTGGGGTCGATCTGCCGCTGCAGTGTCCACAGCACATCGTCGGCGTTGAAATCGCGGCTGGGTTTGAAGCTGTCGGTGCTATGCCACTTCACACCACGCCGCAGCTTGAAAGTGTAGACCAAGCCATCGGCCGAGATATCCCACTGGGCTGCCAGGCTGGGGGTGAACTTGAAGGGGCCGGGCAGGTATTCGATCAGGTTGTTGTAGAGCTTGGCTGCAGAGGCCGCATGGGTAGTGGTATTGGCGCTCTGGGCCGGATCGAACCCATCCGGGTCGGCATCGGCACAGATGACCAAGGGCTTGGCGGCAAGTGCGCTGACAGTGGCAAGGGCCAACAGGGCCAGTCGGATGGTGTGCATGGTTCTTCCTCTCTCGTTTTATTGGTATGTGTGCCTCTGGGCGTCAATACGGTACGGCCGAGGACTCCATCATTCAAACCAGTCCGCATCGGGCAGCTTGGCAAACACCCGCCGCAGCCCTTCTCCCCAACCGCGCCGCAGCTTGTTGAAATAGGGATCATCGCCATCGATGCGGTGCGGTGCGGCCGGCACAAAGGTATCGGCACCGTAAAGCAGCATGTCTATGGGCAAGCCCACCGACAGATTGCTGCGTATGGTGGAATCAAACGAGATCAGCGTGCATTTGGCGGCCTCGGGCAGCGGTGTATCACTGCGCACCACCCTGTCTATGATGGGCTTGCCGTACTTGGATTCCCCAATCTGGAAGTAGGGGGTGTCCTCGCAGGTCTCGATGAAATTGCCCTGTGGGTAGACCTGGAACAGTCGCGTCGTCTCGCCCCGTATCTGCCCGCCCACGATAAAGTTGGCGCCAAAATCCACCCCCTGTCCCAGAGTGCCTTCGCTGGCGTAGCGGGCCACCACTTCCTTGACCGTGTTGCCTACCAGGGCGGCTGCGTCATACAAGGTGGCGACGTTGTGCAGATTGACCGCATCGTCATCCAGCCGCTGCCGCAGCAAGCTCACCACGCTCTGGGTGGTGGCCAGGTTGCCGGCGCTCAGCAGCACAATCAGCCTTTTGCCGGGCTGCTCGAACACATGCATCTTGCGGAAGGTGGCGATATGGTCGACCCCGGCATTGGTGCGGGAGTCGGAGGCGAACAGCAGGCCGGTATCCAGCCGCATGGCGACGCAATAGGTCATGGCGTGGCGGAAGTCAGTAGAATGGCAGGCAGTTTAACGGGATGCGTAGCGCTGTGGGCAAGACCCGCGCACATCCCACCTCAGCGGGAAGGCAATATGTCTATGTGGCAACACTGTGTCGTGTCTATGGCTGGCGCGCGCATGGCTGTTTTTGGTCTGCTGGCCTCAGCGTTGTCGCCCCTGGCCTGCGCAGCAGGCTCGATAGATGAGGATAATGCCTATTTCCGCAAGATGATGATCCCCATCATCGCAGATGCCCGGGGGCGCGACATGGCGAAGCGCTGCCAGAAACGCTATGACGCCCGCGCCCTATCGCAATACGAATCGTGGACCGGTGGGCGATATGATGTGTTCGTGCATCCCTACAAGCAGTTGGATCTCTATATCGCTAGTGAGCTGAAGGTAGAGTCGCCCCAGTCTGCCGCGCTGGTGAAAGCGACCTTGCTTAGCCGGGTCGCGCAGGACGCGGCGAAATATAACGATGAGCTCGGGCGTGATCGTATCCTGCTGCGCTGCCGAAACTTTTTCTCCTATATCGCCTATGTCGAATCGAGCGCGCGAGGCAAGCCCTACGACTTCGATGGCTTGATGCGAGCCGTCCACAACTGACAGCGACCTGGCGTCATCACTGATCCTGCCATGGCGCGGCCTGCATTACTCGTGCCACTGCATGGAGGCTTTCGCCTCCGCCACCCTGCCGCATTCCCCTTACCGGACAGGCGTCCAGATAATCGAGCCCCACGGCCAATGGAACATGGCGGTTGCCGGCCAGGCATTGGTTGCTGACGTCGAACCCCAGCCAGCCTTCCTCCAGCCAGGCCTCTACCCAGGCGTGGCTGGCCACATGCTCTGCGTCGGCCGCCAGGTAGCCACTGACGTAGCGGGCCGGTATGCCCAGCAGGCGGCAGCAGGTGGCATAGACATGGGCATGGTCCTGGCACACCCCGCGCGCCTGGGCAAAGGCATCGGCCGCAGCGGTGGCGACATCCGTGCTGCCGGGGGTGTAAGGCATGCGTTCTCCCACGGCCTGCATCAGTGCACCCAGGCCAGCCAGCCGGTTTGCTACCACGGCCGCGTGGTGCTGCTGGGCAAAGTCCTGCAGGGCGGCATCGGCATGGGTCAATGGCGAATCGCGCAGGAACAACTGTGGCGGCAGACTATCGTCGCGCATGGGGGAGGGCGCCGCATCCGATGTCTCGACCACCCCGGTGGCATGCAGGCGGATCTCGCTGTGCGGTTTGTCCAGCGTCAGCACATGCAGCACGTTGCCGTAGGCATCCAGGCCGCGCGCCGCCTGTGCGGGCAGGGTAAGTTGCCACTCGATGACGCGCAGGCGATCGGATGGCCGTGGCGTCAGCCGCAGGTACTGGGTGCTGCGGGCCACCGGGCTGTCGTAGCGGTACAGTGTCTCGTGATCTATGGCCAGGTGCATGGGGTTTCCTCCTGCTAAAGGGGCGCCGACATCCCTATCAGGCCACCTATCGCGTGCGAACAGATGGATGGTGGCAAGGGATGGTGCGCTTTGGTGTGCGGGCCTATTCCAGCTGTAGCTGCCAGTAGGCCACATCTATCCAGCGGTCATGCTTCAGGCCCACGCGCTCGAAGCAGGCTACGGGCTTGAATCCCAGTTTCTCGTGCAGGGCCACGCTGGCCGGGTTGGGTAGCGCTACCCCGCCGATTACGGTGCGCAGGCCTGCCTCCCTGAGCCGTGCCAGCAGCGCCTGGTACAGGCGCGTACCCACGCCTCGGCCACTGGCGTCGGGTGCCAGATAGACCGAGCTCTCCACGGCAAAGCGGTAGGCCGAGCGGGCGCGCCACTTGGTGGCGTAGGCATAACCCAGCAAGCGTCCTCCCTGCTCTGCCACCAGCCAGGGCAGACCGCCGGCCTGCACTTCGGCTACCCGCCGCGCCATTTCCTCGGGCGGGACGGGGGCCTCCTCAAACGAAATGGTGGTCTCCATCACATAGACCGAATAGATCGCCGCCAAGACCTTGGCATCGGCCTCGCTGGCATCACGTATTACCACTTCCATCTCAATTTGCCTCCAGGTAAGCGGCCCGTATGGCCTCGCCTAATCGGGCCGAGCGGGTCAGAAAGCCGGTAAGCCAGTCATGCAGGCCGAGGGCCATGATTTCGTCCACAGAGCCGTACTCCAACTGCACGGCCAGCTTGCCAGCCAGTTGTTTGACATGCCGGCCGGCATCCAGTGCGCCTTCGGCGGCTTCTATCTGCGGCAGGATGGCCCGTATCTCGTCGCAGCAGGCGCGCAGCGAGCGCGGCACGTCGGGCCGCAGTATCAGCAGCTCGGTCACCCGGCGGCCATCCAGGCTGTCGCGATAGGCCGCGTGATAGGCCTCGAAGGCCGAGAGCGAGCGCAGCAACGCGCTCCAGGCGTAGAAGTCGGGGGCGCTCTCTGCGGGCGCATCAACCGGCATCAGGTTGGCCTGGGCGGGGGCAATCAACTGGGACTTCACATCCAGCAGGCGGGCGGTATTGTCGGCCCGCTCGATGAACGTGCCGAGGCGGATAAAGCAATAGGCGTCATTGCGTTGCAAGGTGCCATAGGTGGCGCCACGGAACAGGTGCGAGCGCTCCTTCACCCAGTCGAAAAACGCCGACACGCTGGGTATGCCGCGACGCGGCATCTCCTTGGCTTCCAGCCAGCTGGCGTTGATGGCCTCCCACATCTCGGCCGTGATCTGGCCGCGTACGGCATGGGCGTTCTCGCGGGCAAAGCGCAGGCAGCTCAGCACCGAGGCCGGGTTGTCCTGATCCAGCGCCATGAAGTTGAACAACTGCTCCGAATCGAGCCTGCTGTGGCGGGCGTGGAAGGCATCCAGCGAGCCGGTGACAGCGAGCGGCGCGGCCAGCTCGGTCAGGGCGCCGCGCGATTGCGGCAGCAGCGACAGCGAGTGGGTCACATCCAGCATGCGGACCAGGTTTTCGGCGCGCTCCAGATAGCGGCTCATCCAGTACAGCTGAGAGGCAGTGCGTGACAGCATTCAGGCCTCGCTCTCTGCCGCCACGGCCAGCGGCACCAGGCTACGGTCTATCAACTGTTTGTAATAGATGGCCGTGGGGTGCAGCGTGCCATCCGGGCTGGCGGCGTAGTCCGGTATCTCTCCCACACGGGTGTAGCCCAGCGAGTGGTATAGGCCCTCGGCGCCGGAGCCCGCCTCGGTATCGAGGTAAAGCATGCCGCGCTCCAGCTTGCGGGCCATGCCCTCCAGCGCGGCCATCAACAGGCTGGCAATGCCCTGGCCACGCCAGCGGCTGTGTACCATCAGCTTGCAGACCTCGGCCCGGTTGCGGCCATTGGCACGGGGGCAGGTATGCAACTGCACGGTGCCAACCACCTGCTCGCCGGCGCGGGCTACCCACAGCAGGGTGGCGCTATCACCCATATTGGCCAGCACACCCAGCCAGTAAGCATGGGCCCGCGCCAGCTCCAGCGGGGCCAGAAAGCCGATGCTGGCGCCGTGGTTGACGGTATCCATCAGCAAGCCGGTAAGGTCGGGCAACAGGCCCGATGCCATGGCGGGGCTGATGCGTTCTATCTTGATATCGATGTGCGCGTTCATTCAGGCCTCCAATACCCAGGTGTCTTTTGTACCGCCGCCTTGTGACGAATTGACCACCAGCGAGCCGGCCTTGAGTGCTACGCGGGTCAAGCCGCCGGCCACCATGGTGGTTTCGCGGCCGGTCAGCACAAACGGGCGCAGGTCGATATGGCGCGGCGCAATGCCGCTTTCCACAAAAGTGGGACAGCTGGACAGGCACAGGGTGGGCTGGGCGATATAGTTGGCGGGGTTGGCCCGCACCCGCAGACGGAAGTCCTCCACCTCGGCCGCCGTCGAGGCCGGCCCGACCAGCATGCCGTAGCCCCCTGCGCCGTGTACCTCCTTGACCACCAGCTCGGCCATATGGGTCAGCACATGGTCCAGTTCGGCCGGCTTGCGGCACTGCCAGGTCGGCACGTTGTGCAGTATTGGTTCCTCACCCAGATAGAAGCGGATCATTTCCGGCACATAGGGGTAGATGGACTTGTCGTCGGCCACTCCTGTGCCGATGGCGTTGGCCAGGATCAGATTGCCCTGCTTGTAGACCGACAGCAGCCCCGGCACACCCAGCATGGAATCGGCGCGGAAGGCCAGCGGGTCCAGAAAGGCATCGTCTATGCGGCGGTAGATGACGTCCACCCGGCGGGGGCCGACGGTGGTGCGCATATACAGGTAGTCGTCCTTGACGAACAAATCCTGCCCCTCCACCAACTCCACACCCATCTGCTGGGCCAGGAAGGCATGCTCGAAATAGGCCGAGTTGAACGGGCCGGGCGTCAGCACCACCACGGTAGGGCTGTCAGCTACGCTGGCGTGGCGCAGGGTATTCAGCAGCAAGGTGGGGTAGTGCGCTACGGGCGCCACCGGGTACTGGGCAAACAGCTCGGGAAACAGCCGCATCATCATCTTGCGGTTTTCCAGCATATAGCTGACGCCCGATGGCACCCGCAGATTGTCCTCCAATACGTAGTAGCCGCCGTCGGCATGGCGTATCAGGTCTACCCCCGTGATATGGGCGTAGATGCCATGGGGTAGATCCAGCCCCTGCATGGCCGGCTGATACTGCGCATTGGCAAATACCTGCTCCGCCGGCACCAGGCCGGCCTTGATGATCTCGTGGTCGTGATAGATGTCCCACAGAAAGCGATTGAGTGCGCTAACCCGTTGTCGCAGGCCCGCTTCCAGCATCTGCCACTCGCTGGCCGGCACGATGCGCGGCACCGTATCAAACGGTATCAGGCGCTCGGCACCGGCTTCGTCGCCGTATACGGCGAAGGTAATACCCACCTTGTGGAATAACAGATCGGCCTCGGCCCGCTTCTTGGCCAGCGCTTCGGGTGTCTGCGCGTGCAGCCAATTGGCAAAAGGCTGATAGTGCGGGCGGATAGCCCCACTGGGCAGCAGCATCTCATCGTAGTGCGATGGTGCGGGGAGGGTAAGGGCGTGCATATGGGCTCCCTGGATGGTCTCATCCACCTTACGCAAGGGTTGTGCCGGGTGTGATCTGCCTTTATACGCCAAGGGCTTAGCCTAGGGGGAGGGCGAGGGGTGTGTAGTGGGTGCACCGTCTTGGTGCGTGCGCGCTACGACGGGTGCAGGGGGATGAGCGTGTCGGCAGTGTGAGCTGGGCGCGTTGTCCGACTGCTGCGATGGCTCAGAGCCCGTTGACGATTTTTTCACCACGTGGCGAATAGATCGTGAATAGGCCCTAAGTAGCCGCTGCTGGCAGGGACACCTGCCGCTTCAGCCCCTGATAGCCCAGCCAGACCGCAAGCAGCAGGTAGCTCAGTACGGCGGCGATGGCGATATAGGCACCATAGCGCACCTCATTAGCCCACAGCAGCAGGAACAGTATGGTCGCCAGCGTGGCTGCCGAAAGCAGCACTTCCGCCATGACAGTCAGGTACCGGCGTTGCCAGGTGGGCTGGCGCTGCCGTAGGGACAGCACTTGGCCCGCCAGCGGCCAGCCGAACATCAGCAGCAGCACAAGGCTGCCTGTGCTGGGCCATTCATAGCTCGTTGCTGCACTTTGTACATGCGGCCCCTCTGCTGGGCCTTTCTGCGTGCACTGGCTGAGCGGCATAAAGAAACTGGCCATCAGTGCGAAGGCGGAGATCAGCTTGAGCAAGCGCGCCATAGGCCAAGCACGCCCTTCAGGCAGCATCGCTAACGTCACCCTTGATGGCTGCACTGATACGCCGACTGGCCGCCAGCGCGCCCTTGGCGTCCCTGTCCAGCATGGCCACCGTCAGGTCCACCAGGGCAGTGCCGGTGCTGATCACCTGCTTGACGCTATCGATGGTGGCGATGGTGTCCCGGGCGGTGTGGATGGCGCTCTGCAGCTCGCTGGCAGCCTCCTCGGCCTGCGCGCCCCGCAGCTGTATGCCATAGCCACGGAACAGGACTACGGCCTGGTCCAGCCTGTCCTCGGCTTTTTCCAGTTCGGTGGCTTCCTCGTCAGACAGCGCCGCGCTATGGGCGATACGGAAGTCCAGTATGCGGGCCGATGCCTGGGCAAAGGTGTCGGCTATCTGGTAGGCATGCTTGTCGGTCAGCTTAATGGTAAGTGCCATGGTGGGTTTCCTCCTTGCTGCAAGTCCAGGCTGCACTAGAAGGCGGCTTTGGCCTGCCGGTCCAGTTTTGCAATGGCCAGGGCAAACTGCTTGAGTTGGGCTGCCAGTGCCTTGTCGTCAGGTTGATCGTATTTCTGCTTGATCAGTGCATGCGCTTGCTGCATCTCGCGTATGGAGGCGCTGAACGCTTCCACCGCCTGCTCGCGGGCGGCAATCTGCTTCTCTTCCGCCAAGAGCTGGGTCTTGAGGTAGTTGGCAGCCAGCGGTTCGGTCTTGCCAGCGTTGTCCAGCGCCTCACGCAATAGAACGAGTTCTCTTTGCTCGTCCTTCTGCCACCCACGGTAGTTGTGCTGGGCGTAGTCGTTCAGCGCATTGGTGATCGCCAGTACGGCCACCTCGTGGTCCAGCAGGTCGCGTATCGCAGCCCTCTGCGCGCGCTGAGTGGCAATGCGGCTCAGATGGGCTGCCAGCCCGGTAATCGCGCTGAGTTTGCCATCGTCAAACAATGGCTCGTCGCTGCCTTTGCGTTTGACGGTGGCAAGGGAGTCCTTCAGGCCGCCGAACTCGCCCTTGTAGCTGGGCAGCTGCTCATCGGCCAGGGCAGTCAGCGTATCGGCGTATTGGCCCAGCAGGCCGTTAAGCTCGGTCATCACCTTGTTGTCGGCTTCGATAGGCCCGCACAGCGTAGCGGCCGCCTTCTCGGCTGCGGCCGCATCGAAATCGCGCGCAGTAATGGCCTTCTTGCGCAGGTACTTGGCGGTGCAACTATGGGACGAGCCTGCCAGCATGGGTTCGAATGCGGTGGTCAGGCGGTGGGTGTCACTGGCATAGCTGTTGACTGCCGTCAGGTTGGCGCAGCCGCCAAGCAGCAGGCTACCGCACAGCAATGCCGGTTTGAGGGTCGCCGCCAGGGAGAGCCTGTTCATGTTTTCCTCCTGCATTTTTGATTGTTTGCCGTCGCACGCTACCGTAATTGTGTCGCCAGTGCATCCTCCAAATTGGGGGGCGCCTAGGCGGATGGCCGCAGCAGCTGCGCCTGCCTGGTTTTCGATAGCGAAGCCAAGGCCTTGTTATATGACCAGCTCACCAGCTCCTGCAGATAGTCCGGCGGCATGCTGCGTACATCGACGATGGTGACCCAATGAAAACGCCCTAGGTAGCGGGCCGGCTTGATGCCCGGCATATCGGTCAGCTCCAGGAAGCGCTCTGGCGTGGTGCGGATGCTGAAGCGCCATTTTTCTGGGTCGGACAGCTTGAAATAGGCGAACTGCTTGTCGCCCACACCGTACACCAGCACATTGCCCGGCGGGCCGACAAGCTGGTGCTCCGCGCCGGGGAACTGGCTGCAATAGTGCTGTAGTTCGCTGGTGTTCATGGGGTGCCTCAAAGGGGGATCCTGCATGGACTGGTTGGGGCTGGGGCAGGATACATTGAGATAAAGGCGTAGTACTTTTTCGTGCCCTAACCAAGCTCAGGTAAGGCGAATCAGTGCTTTTGTCGGGTTGCGGCCTCATTGCCGCTGTAAGCCATGCAGTTTGAAGACAAGCACACCCTACCTGGGTCATACACTCTGATAGACCGTCAGTGCTACTCCAATACAAAGAGGGGTAGCGTACGGACACCTGTTTCGTTCTCGCTCAAGGTTCATGTCTCCAGATCCGACCACCCTGCAATGTCGCAGGCGGCAGGATTTACTCAGAGGTCACCATGAATAAGCCTAGCGAATCTATCAGTCACACTACCGGAAAAACCGATGGTATCGATCCAAAAACCGGCGACAACGAGCCCTCACGCGTTCGTCATGAGCCAGGGTCGGAATCAGGTCCCACGCGTCCTCAGCGGGAACCGACCTCTACCCCGCCTGATCAAGGCCCCGCGAAAGAAGTGACGGTAACAGCGGCTACAAAGCAAGAAGTGGCCCGATCCACTCGGGCCATTAAACAGGAGGCCCAACAGTTTCTTGGTTACTCGGAGGCCATCAGCATGGCGGCCACTGACGTGATGCAGCGCTACTTCTCCACAATCGAGCGCAGCACCCAGCGCTATTGCCATGCAGTCAATGCCTATCTTGATGCATTTCGAGAGGAGGGTATCAGTGCCGGTAGTGAGCACGAGGATAACGATAGTCCCGCACGCCAAGCATCGGCATTGCCCCACCCTCAGCGCTCAAGGACTGATAGTTTACGCTCTGGTACGCGCGTATAGGACAAGCACACTTAACTCAACAGCAATAGTTTAGTTGCCGCATACAGGTGCAGCGGAATGCCCCGTCATCTCACCCTCCCCACTCTGGTGTGGGGGAGGTAAGTTGCGGGGTTTCTCATTGTGTCTCGCCGGATTGGGCATTGGCTAGGCAGTCATCGCAAGGCTCTCCATCAGTTCGATAGCGTACGGACAGCCATTCCAATCGCGCCCATTGTCGTCGTGTCGTACCCATCCTGACACGCCGCATCCTGCGGAGGGCGGGAATCTCCAGGAGGTCTCCTGATTATGTCTACCCCCAAAAACAACTCGGCCGGTGCCGGAAAAGCGGCTGCGCCTAACCCCAAGTCAGATTCAAGGCCAGATTCAGTCAAGCGCACGGCGACCAGCGTCAAACCCGATCCCAAACCTGCCGTCAAGCCGCACGCCAAGTAGTTCCTTGCCCCCGCTTCACCACGGTGCCGCGGGGGATAGTCAGCTTACAAGCCTGTGTCCTTGGCTACAGGTCTCTCTCGGAGGTGATCATGAACAAACCCGGTGAACTAAGCGTACCTTACAGCACGCCCGTCGATACGTTGGATGCAGTACACCTGACTGGCAGTGCCATGTCTTGGGGGGCGATATTGGCGGGTGCTACGGCAGCAGCATCTTTATCGTTGATTTTACTACTATTGGGCGTTGGCCTAGGTCTGTCGTCGGTCTCTCCGTGGGCTAGCAGCGGCATTAGCGCTACGACCCTGGGGACTTCCACCATTCTCTGGTTGACGGTCACCCAGCTCCTGGCATCGGGCCTTGGAGGCTATCTGGCGGGTAGATTAAGAGACAGCTGGGTGGACATAAATACCGATGAAGTCTATTTCCGTGACACCGCGCATGGCTTTCTGGCTTGGGCGATTGCCTCGCTGGTAACGGCTTCACTGTTGGCTTCCGCAGTAGGTGCGGTGGTCAGTGGCGGCGCCCAGGCGGGTGCGGCATTGACCAATGGCATGGCGTCTACCGTGATGACTACCACCCTTGGTGCTAGTGCACCATTGGGAGCGGTGGCGACTCGATCAGGCGGTGAGAGTGGGGCTCTGCCTTATTTCGTCGATTCCTTGTTTCGTAAAGACGGTAACGCAGCTTTGGAGGCAGGCGTGACCAACAGCAATGGTGTGCCTTCCACGCCCGGGCTGGAACCAACTGCAGCAACTTCCTCCTATGAAGTAACCCGTATCTTGATGACCGCCCTTCAGGCAGGCAGTTTGGCACCGGAAGACCTCAACTACGTCGGTCAAGTGGTTGCGCTACGCACGGGTTTGAATCAGCAAGAGGCTGAAAAGCGGGTGGGTGAAACTTTCGCACGCCTGCAGGCCGCGCTGGTGGCGGCTGAAACCACAGCCAGGGAGGCCGCTGACCAAGCTCGTAAAGCGTCTGCCAACGCCACTTTATGGCTGTTTATTTCCTTACTGGTCGGGGCGTTTGTCGCCAGCTTGGCTGCTACCTATGGCGGCCGTCAGCGCGATCACTGAGCCTCGTCTACCCATACAAACAGGAGGTTGCCATGCGTTCGCTATTGTTGCTTTTCCTGGGTATTCCCATCCCCATCATTATCCTGATAGCCCTGTTTCTCTAGCTAACCGCGGCGACCTGCAACTCAACTCACTGGACAAGACCATGACTACTACGATCAGCAACACGAGCAAACTCAACAGCCTGAAAAAGGCTCAGGACGCCACGGTGCTCCTGCGGGCAGACCATACCTTGGTGGGTGGGCTGTTTGACGAATACGAAAAGAAACCCTCACTGGCAAAGAAGCGGCAACTGGTAGCGCAGATATGCGCCGAACTAAGCGTGCATGCTCAGGTGGAGGAGGAGATATTCTACCCTGCGGTCAAGCGTGCTTTACATGATAAGGAACTGGTTCCTGAAGCCACAGTCGAGCATGCTACCTTGAAGGCGCTGATCGCTGAGGTAGAAGGTGTGGAACCGACTGGCGAAATGTTCGATGCCAAGATGAAGGTACTGGGGGAATACGTGAAGCATCACGTCAAGGAAGAACAAAACGAGATGTTTCCCAAAGCCAAGGCAACCGACATAGATATGGCTGAGCTGGGAGCCGAGATTGCCGAGCGCAAGAAAGCCCTGTTTGCGCAACGCAGCTAGGATGTATTTACCGCTTAAGTCTGGCTCGGCCCTTACGGAGTCGCCTTTCCTACGCTTCGCCAGCTATGCAACAGCCCCGGTTTAAACCGGGGCTGTTTGCTATGAACAAGCAATCCAAGACTTACAGCTGCATGGACTTGATCTCGTAGAACTCGTGTATGCCGAAGTCGCCCCACTCGCGCCCGTTGCCGGACTGCTTGTAGCCCCCCAGTGGTGCGTCGTAGTTAAAGTCGCCGCCGTTCACATAGCAGCCGCCGGTGCGTATTTCGCGGGCGATGCGGATGCCTTCTTCCTTGGTGGCGGCCCACACGCCAGACGACAGGCCGTAGACGCTGTCATTAGCGATGGCGATGGCCTCGGCCAGGTTGGTGTAGGGAATCATGCAGATGACCGGCCCGAAGATTTCTTCCTGGGCGATGGTCATCTTGTTGTGCACGTCGCGGAAGATGGTGGGCCGTACATAGGCACCCCGGTCCAGACCTTCAGGTCGCTCCAGGCCGCCGGTGACCAGCTTGGCGCCTTCGTCCAGACCCTTCTGGATGTACTTGAGCACGGTCTCGCGCTGGCCCATGGAGCTCATGGGGCCCATGAAGGTGTCCTTGTCCATGGGGTCGCCCACCTTGAGGCTTTCGGCTACGCGCTTTGCGATCTGGGTGGCTTCCTCATAGCGCGAGGCGGGCACCAGCATGCGGGTAAGGGCGATGCAGGTCTGGCCGGTGTTGATCATCACATCCTTCACGCCGAAGGTGACAGCCTGCTCCAGCGGTGCGTCCTCGGTAATGATGAAGGGCGACTTGCCACCCAGCTCCAGGCAGACACGCTTGATGCTCTCGGCGGCCAGCTGCTGGATGCGGCGGCCGGTAGCGGTGGAGCCGGTGAACGAGACCATATCGGCTTCCGGGTGCGTCACCAAGGCATCACCCAGCACGCCGCCGCGGCCGGTGATCAGATTGAATACGCCCTTGGGCAGGCCGATTTCGGCAACCGCTTCGGCAAAGATGATGTCCTGCAGGGGCGTGACCGAGGAAGGCTTGAGCACCATGGTGCAGCCGGTAGCCAGGGCGGGCGCCACTTTGCCGATCAGCTGGTACAGCGGGTAGTTCCAGGGTGTGATGAAGGCGCAGACACCTACGGGTTCGCGCACGACCAGCGAGTTGTTGACCTGTTTTTCCACTTCCATCTCATGGGCGCGGTCGGCAAACTTCTCAAAGGCCTTCACGCAGTTCACCTGGATGATCTTGGCGATTTCCAGCGGGCAGCCCATCGATTGGGAGATGGCCAGCGCCAATGCGTCCTTGCGCTTTTCCAGCGCGGCATGCAGCTTGCGGATGTAGTCGGCACGCTCGGCTGCGGTGGTGCGCGACCAGGCCGGGAAGGCGGCGCGGGCGGCGGCAAAGGCGCTGTTCACGTCGTCGAGGTCGGCGTTGCAGACTTCGGCGAAGGCTTCTTCGGTGGCCGGGTTGTAGACCGTGGTGGTACCGCTGCCATGGGGGGCGACCCATTCGCCATTGATAAACAGTTTGTCGTAGTGTTTCATGGGTTGATCTCTCGATGGGGATAGCATGTTGATGATAGGGCCGACCCAGCCGGGGCAAGCACTGCCTGTGTGCTTGGCCGCAGGCGGATGGCGGCGGGTAAGGATGCGGTCTGCTGTGTTAAGGCCCAGGCGCCTGTTCGGTAACGGTAAGCATTCCTCTAAAACCTAAAAACTGGGCGGCGAATTCGGGCTGACCAGGCTGGCGCTGACCAGTTCGGCATCGTCGCCACCCAGGTTGCGAAAACGGTGGGGCAGGGTGGAATCAAAATAATAGCCTTCGCCCGGCTTGAGTACCCGGCTCTGGTCTGCCACGGTCAGCTCGATCTCGCCCTTGACCACGATGCCGACCTCCTGCCCGGCGTGGCTCAGCATCTCGGCGCCGGTATCGGCGCCTGCGCAATACACTTCGCGCAGCATGGTGATATGACGGTTCTGTACACCGTGGCCCACCAGGAAGAGGTTGACGCCTTCGCCGCCGATGTCGGGCATCTGGCCCGGCTCGAAAAATGGCGAGGGCCGGGCGGGCTCTTCTATATCAAAGGTAAAGAACTCGGCCAGGCTCATGGGCACGCCATCCAGCACCTTCTTCAGCGAGGAAATGGACGGGCTGACGCGGTTCTGCTCGATCAGGGAAATCGTGCTGTTGGTCACGCCGGCACGCTTGGCGAGTTCGCGCTGCGACAAGGCATGCTTTTCGCGAACCAGCTTGAGCCGGGTGCTGACTTCCAGTGACATGGCATCTTCCTTGCTATCGAGTAATGGTAAAGTGTCCAATATAGTGAACACTTCGATGTGGGAAATTATACGGCCTTAGGCCGGCTGACAAGTACTGTTTTGCAGCAAAGTCATTGATATAGCGTTTATTGCGGCGCACAACCGATGGCGCTTGTGTCGTGTTTGGGGGCTGGTGTTTAATATGTTTGACATCGCATCTCGGCGGTGCGTTGAGAATGTTTGACGCACCAAGCGGGTGAGCGATGGCAGGTCACAAGCCTACAAATCAATAAACGGAGAGACTCATCATGCTGATCGGCGTACCCAAGGAAATTAAGAACCATGAATACCGCGTGGGCCTGACGCCTGCCGGTGTCAAGGAACTCAAGCGCAACGGCCACGATGTGCTGGTGCAGACCAACGCGGGGACGGCTATCGGCTTTCCGGATGAGCAGTACATAGAAGCCGGGGCGCAGATCGTGACGGCGGCCGAGGAAATCTTCAAGCGCGCCGACATGATCATCAAGGTCAAGGAGCCTCAGCCTGTGGAGTGCGCCATGCTGCGTGCCGGGCAGATACTCTATACCTACCTGCATCTGGCGCCGGATCCTGAGCAGACTGCCGCACTGGTGAAGTCCGGTTGCGTGGCCATCGCCTATGAGACGGTGACCGACGGCCGTGGCGGTTTGCCCCTGCTGGCGCCCATGTCGGAAGTGGCGGGCCGCATGGCCATCCAGGCGGCGGCGCGGGCCTTGGAAAAATCGGCTGGCGGTTCGGGTGTGCTGCTGGGGGGCGTGCCTGGTGTGGCTCCTGGCCATGTCACCGTGATCGGTGGTGGTGTGGTAGGTACCCACGCAGCCCGCATGGCGGCTGGCCTGGGGGCGGATGTCACCTTGCTGGATCGCTCGCTGCCGCGCCTGAAGGAAATTGACGAAGCTTTTGGTGGTCGTATCAAGACCCTCTACTCCACCCAGGATGCCATCGAGAACGAACTCAAGGTAGCCGATGCCGTGATCGGCGCCGTGCTGATCCCCGGTGCCGCAGCACCCAAGCTGGTGACCAAGGACATGCTCAAGCTGATGAAGCCGGGCTCGGTGCTGGTGGATGTGGCCATCGACCAGGGCGGCTGCTTTGAGACCTCGCGTGCGACCACCCATCAGGAACCCACCTATGTGGTGGATGGCGTGACCCATTATTGCGTGGCCAATATGCCGGGCGGTGTGGCGCGTACCTCAACCATGGCACTGACCAATGCCACGCTGGTGCATGCCGTGGCCATTGCCAACAAGGGCTGGAAGAAGGCGCTGAAGGATGATATCCATCTGCGCAACGGCCTCAATGTTTGCGAAGGCAAGGTGACTTATGCCGCAGTTGCCCGCGATCTGGCTTATGAATATGTATCGGCCGACAGCGTATTGAACTGATAGCAAGGCAGAGGGCGGTGGGTGACCACCCGCCGCCCGTGTATGTAACCCCGCCCGGCTGGTTTGCCGGGCACAGCGCAAGACCATGGATATGAAACGCAAACCTGTCGTAGGCATCGTCGCAGACCGCAAGCAGCTTGGCCTGCATCCTTTCCACTGCGTGGGTGAGAAGTACATCACCGCCGTGATCGGCGGGGCGGATTGCCTGGCTATCGTGATCCCCGCCCTGGGGGAGATGCAGGACTTCGGTGCCTTGCTCGATATGGTGGACGGTTTCTTGTTTACCGGCAGTGTTTCCATGGTGGACCCGCAACGCTACAACGGCCCCAGCCTGCCGGAAGGGCAGCATCTCGATACCGCGCGGGATCAGACCGCCATGCCGCTGATGGCGCTGGCTATCGAGCGCGGCATGCCAGTGTTTGCCATCTGCCGTGGTTTTCAGGAAATGAACGTGGTGCATGGCGGCTCGCTGCTGCAAAAAGTGCACGAAATGCCAGGCATGATGGATCACCGCGAGGACAGCGCGGCCGAACTGGAAGTGCAGTACGGCCCGGCGCACCCGGTGCAATTTACCGAGGGTGGCCTGATACAGCGCACCAGCGGCCTGAGCGAATACAGCGTCAACTCCATACACAACCAGGGCGTGGAACGCCTGGGCGCCGGCCTGCAGGCCGAGGCCCTGGCGCCGGACGGCCTGGTGGAAGCCTTCTCGGTGAAGGATGCAAAAGGATTTGCACTTGCGGTGCAATGGCACCCCGAGTGGAAATACGCTGACAATCCACTCTCGACCAGCCTGTTCAAGGCGTTTGGTGAGGATTGCCGGCGCTACCAAGCGAGCCGTTGACGGTGTACCACCGTTGAGGGAAACGTCGGAAAGCGACGGGGAATCCCCCCCGCCGCGCTTTCCAATGTTTGCCGGCTTGCCAACAACCGGAGGTTCGCCGCACAGCGGCGAAAAACTAGCATGGCACAGAACCAATTCCAGGACTTTTTCCGCGAATACGGCATTACCGAAGTCGAGTGCGTCGTCCCCGATATGACGGGCGTGGCACGCGGCAAGATTCTGCCCAAGAGCCAGTTCAATTCGGCCAATATGCGCCTGCCCAAGGCGGTACTGATTCAGACCGTGACCGGCGACTGGCCCGATGATGACAATATCACCGGCCCTACCGACCCGGATGTGGTCTGCGTACCCGACTTCAATACGGTCAGGCTGGTGCCCTGGGCGCCAGACCCCACGGCCCTGGTGATCCATGACTGCGTGCATTTCGACGGTTCGCCGGTCGATATCTCGCCCCGCTATGTACTGCGCAAGGTGCTCAAGCTGTTCGAGGACAAGGGCTGGAAGCCGGTGGTGGCGCCTGAGCTGGAGTTCTATCTGGTCGAGCGCAATATTGATCCCGATATTCCGCTCAAGCCACCAGTAGGCCGCACTGGCCGGGCCGAGACCGGCCGCATGAGCTATAGCATCGACGCGGTGAACGAGTTCGACCCCTATTTCGAGGACGTCTACGAATACAGCGACGCCATGCGGCTGGACGTGGACACCCTGATTCATGAGGTGGGCGCCGGCCAGATGGAGATCAACTTCGTCCACGGCGATGCCCTGGACCTGGCCGACCGTGTGTTCCTGTTCAAGCGGGTGGTACGCGAGACGGCGCTGCGCCACAACATCTACGCCACCTTCATGGCCAAGCCCATGCAGGAGGAGCCCGGCAGCGCCATGCATATCCACCAGAGCGTGGTGGGGCGTGACGGCAACAATGTGTTCTCCAATGCCGATGGCAGCCCGTCTGATCTGTTCCTCAGCTATATCGCCGGCCTGCAACGCTATATGCCGGCCGTGATGCCCATCATGGCGCCGTTCGTGAACAGCTACCGCCGCCTGAGCCGCTTTACCGCAGCCCCCATCAACCTGCAGTGGGGTTACGACAACCGCACCGTGGGCATACGGGTGCCCAATTCCGGCCCCGAGGCACGCCGGGTGGAAAACCGGGTGCCGGGCGTGGACGTCAACCCCTACCTGGCCATGGCCGCTACCCTGGCCTGCGGCTACCTGGGCATGATCAAGGGTTTGAAGCCCTCCGACCCCATGACCACCAGTGGCTACGATCTGGACTACGAACTGCCACGCCACCTGGAAGACGCCATCGAACTGATGCGCGATTCGGCCGATATCGCCGAGGTGTTTGGTGCCGACTTCGTCAATGCCTTCTGCGCGGTGAAGGAGAAGGAATACGACACTTTCTTCCGCGTGATCAGCTCGTGGGAGCGCAGCCACCTGCTGCTTAATGTATAACGCCGTCCCTGGCGCAAGATGCGGCCACGTTTTTCTACCGGAAACGGGGCCGCGGTGCAGGAGTCGGTCTTGCGACCATCAGCCAGCCGGCAAGGCGGCGACTCCCCACCCCAACCCGCTCCCCCGCCGGGAGCGGTAAGTCAATACTGGAGAAACCAATGAGCAATCCCTTCGACACCCGCCCGGCCATTCACGCCGAGGCCCACAAGCCGAGCGGCAGCGTGTTTGCAGCCCGCAGCACCCAGGAATGGCAGCAGATGGATGCAGCACACCATCTGCACCCGTTCAGCGACATGGGTTCGCTGAATAAGCAGGGCAGCCGTGTGATCACGCGTGCCGAGGGTGTCTATCTGTGGGATAGCGATGGCAACAAGATCATCGACGGCATGGCCGGCCTGTGGTGCGTGAACGTGGGCTACGGTCGCCGCGAGATTGCCGAAGTGGCTTACAAGCAGATGATGGAACTGCCGTTCTACAACACCTTCTTCAAGACCACCCACCCGCCCATCATTGAGCTGTCACAGCTGCTCAGCGAAGTGACGCCGGCTGGCTTCGAGCATTTCTTCTATTGCAACTCGGGCTCTGAGGGCAACGATACCGTGCTGCGCATCGTGCACCAGTATTGGGCATCGGTGGGCAAACCTGCCAAGAAACACATCATCTCGCGCAAGAACGGCTACCACGGCTCCACCATCGCCGGTGGCTCGCTGGGTGGCATGGGCTATATGCACGAGCAGATGCCTTCGCAGGTCCCCAATATCGCCCATATCGACCAGCCATTCTGGTTTGGCGAGGGCAGCGATCTGAGCCCGGCCGAATTCGGCCTCAAGTGTGCCCGCCAGCTAGAAGAAAAGATCCTCGAGCTGGGTGCAGACAATGTCGCCGCCTTTATCGGCGAGCCCTTCCAGGGTGCCGGCGGGGTGATTTTCCCGCCAGAAACCTACTGGCCAGAAATCCAGCGTATCTGCCGCAAGTACGATGTGCTGCTGTGCGCCGACGAAGTCATCGGCGGCTTTGGCCGTACCGGCGAATGGTTTGCCCACCAGCATTTCGGCTTTGAGCCGGACACCATGACCCTGGCCAAGGGCCTGACCAGCGGCTACGTGCCCATGGGCGCCGTGGCTATCCACAAGCGTATCGCCGAACCCTTGATTGCTGGCGGTGATTTCAACCACGGCCTGACTTACTCCGGCCACCCGGTTGCCGCTGCAGTGGCCGTGGCCAATATCAAGCTGTTGCGTGATGGCGGCATCATCGAGCGGGTCAAGACTGAGACCGGTCCGTACTTCCAGAAGGCACTGCGCGAAGCGCTGGATGCCTCGCCGCTGGTGGGGCAGATCGATGGCGCCGGCCTGGTGGCAGGTATGCAGCTGACTGAAGACAAGGCCAGCCGCAAGCGCTTTGCCAACGGCTACGAGATCGGCCTCAAGTGCCGCGATTACTGCTTCAAGAACAACCTCATCATGCGCGCCACTGGTGACCGTATGCTGTTGAGCCCGCCCTTGGTGATGAACAAGTCGGAGATAGACGAGCTGGTCGAGAAAGCCGCCTTGTGCATAGGCCTTACGGCACGCGAGCTTGGTATGGTGTAATTCATGCTTGCAACACGGCGGCCTGGCTGCCGTGTTGCATGACACTGCTTTGTTCAGCGCGTCCAGGGGCTTACCCCTGGATGTCGTGCAGATTCGTTTCGGCAGTCCTTCCCCGCATTATTTCAACGCTCAGGAGAAATTCGATGGTTAGGAAGCAGTTTGCGATGACCGTATTAGCGGCCACCCTGTTGGGTGTGGCGGCTCAGGCTCAGGCCGCCGGCCAGTTGAATATCTACAACTGGAACGACTATATCGGCGAGCAGACGGTGCCGAATTTCGAGAAGGCCAATAGCGTCAAGATCAAGTACGACGTCTATGACAGCAATGAAACACTGCAAGCCAAGCTGCTGACCGGCAAGTCGGGCTACGATATCGTGGTGCCCTCGCTGGAGTTCGCTGCCAAGCAGATCCAGTCGAATATCTACCTGCCGCTGGATAAATCCAAGATACCGAATTACGCCAACCTGAACCCCGAGATACTGAAGAAGGCGGAAGTAGCCGACCCGGGCAACAAGTTCCTGGTGCCATATATGTGGGGCACCACCGCCTTTGGCATCAATGTGGACAAGGTCAAGAAGGCGCTGGGTAGCGAACCCATGCCGGCGGATGAGTGGGAACTGATCTTCAATCCCAAATACACCAACAAGCTGAAATCCTGCGGCATCTCGTTTATGGATACCGGCAGCGATGTGTATTCCATGGTCAATATCTACCTCGGCAAGGATGCCAACGACCATTCCGACGCCACCCTGAAGGCGGCCACCGAAGTATTGAAAAAGGTGCGCAAGGATGTGCGCGTGTTCAACTCCTCGCCCATAGACCTGCTGGCCAATGGCGACGTCTGCGTTGCCATGTCGTTCAACGGTGATACCTATATCGCCAAGGATAGGGCGGTCGAGGCCAAGAACAACCAGAAGATCGAGTATGTGGTACCCAAGAAGGGCACCATACTGTGGATAGACAATATGGCTATCCCCAAGGACAGCAAGAATGCCGCCAACGCCCTGGCCTGGATCAACTACATCCTGGATCCCAAGGTGGTGGCAGAGATATCGAACTACGTGAATTACGCGAACCCGAATACCAAGTCGGCGCCGTTCGTGGACAAGAAGATCGCCAGCGACCCCAAGATCTTCATGAACCAGGAAGCACTCAGCAAGCTACAGGCCAAAAAGCCCATCGAGCCCGCTGCCCAGAAGCTGATCACCAAGTATTTCAACCAGTTCAAATCGGCCAAATAGGCTGACAATCGAAGGGCCGATCACAAAAGGTCGGCCTTTTTTGCGAAGATATGCCCTCGTTTCCAAATCAAACGCACGTGCCGATGGCGTTGCGCGTTTGATTTGGCAATGACCAAACCTTGTATGGAGTTTCTATCGTGGCGGTAACGGAAGTCGCAGCAGGCGACAACAAGCAGCACTACCTTGAGATCAAGGGCGTCACCAAGAAATTCGGTGATTTCTATGCGGTTGACGATGTGGATCTGGTCATCCCCAAGAACGAGATATTTGCCCTGCTGGGTAGCTCGGGCTCAGGCAAGTCCACCCTGCTGCGGATGCTGGCGGGCATGGAGCATCCCACCGAAGGCCGCATCATCCTAGATGGCCAGGACATCACTGACCTGCAGCCCTATGTGCGGCCAGTGAATATGATGTTCCAGAGCTATGCGCTGTTTCCGCACATGACGGTGGAGCAGAACATTGCCTTTGGCCTCAAGCAGGACAAGCTGCCCAAGGATGAGATCATTGACCGGGTAGGCAAGATGCTGGACCTGGTGCAGATGCGCAAGTACGCCAAGCGCAAGCCGCACCAGCTGTCGGGCGGCCAGCAGCAACGGGTGGCACTGGCCCGTTCGCTGGCCAAGCGGCCCAAGCTGCTGCTACTGGATGAGCCCTTGGGTGCCCTGGACAAGAAACTGCGGGTACAGACCCAGTTCGAACTGGTCAATGTGATCGAGACCGTAGGCGTGACCTGCATCATGGTGACCCACGACCAGGAAGAGGCCATGACCATGGCCAGCCGTATCGCCATCATGAGCGAAGGCAAGCTGATGCAGGTGGGCGGCCCGCGTGAGATCTACGAATACCCGAGCTGCCGCTTTACCGCCGAGTTCATTGGCTCCACCAATATCTTCGAAGGCCGGCTGTCGGTAGACGAGCCCGACCATATCGTCATCGAAAGCCCTGAGCTGGCACGCGGCATCTATGTGGACCACGGCATTACCGGCCCCAAGGGCATGACTGTGTGGTATTCGGTCCGCCCGGAAGACGTCGTGCTGTGCCGGGAAAAACCGGATGCGCAATACAACTGGGCTGAGGGCAAGGTACACGATGTGGCGTATCTGGGCTCCCACTCGGTCTACCACGTCAAGCTGGCCTCCGGCCGCATCGTCATGGCCAATGTGCCGTCCAATGTCTGGGGCAGCGAAAAACCGGCTACCTGGAACGAAGACGTGGTGGTGAAGTGGGGGGATGACGCAGGTGTGGTGCTGACATCATGATCAAATCCCTCTTGCATCGCTGGCTGCCCTCGGGCCGCACCGGCGTGATTGCGCTACCGTATTTCTGGCTGCTGTTCTTCTTTGCGCTGCCGTTCTTCTTTGTGCTGAAGATCAGCTTCGCCCAGCCCGATATTGCGCAACCGCCCTACACCCCCCTGGTGACCCAGGAGGAAAACACCACCACCATCGTGCTGGATACCACCAAGTACAGCACCATCCTGGACGAGGGCAAGGCGTTCTATCACTCGCTGTTCGACCCGGAAACCACCTGGGAGCAAGCGAAGGAAGAGAGCCAGTACGTGGTGGCCTATGGCAATGCCATCAAGCTGGCGCTCTACACCATGCTGCTGACGCTGCTGATAGGCTACCCATTGGCCTATAACATCGCCCGCGCCAACGAGGCCACCCGCAACACCTTGCTGATGCTGGTGATGATTCCGTTCTGGACCTCCTTCCTGCTGCGGGTCTATGCCTGGATAGGCATACTCAAGCCCAATGGCGTCATCAACAATGTGCTGATGTCCATGGGGCTGATCGATGCACCGCTGGAAATGCTCTACACACCGTTCTCGGTGGTGATAGGCATGGTCTACAACTACCTGCCGTTCATGATATTGCCGCTGTACTCCACCCTGGTGAAGCTGGATGGCCGCCTGTTCGAAGCGGCTGCCGATCTGGGGGCGAGCAAGGTCACTACCTTCTTCCGCATCACCTTGCCGCTGTCCAAGGCCGGTATCATCGCCGGCTGCATGATGGTGTTCATCCCAGCCGTGGGTGAATATGTGATTCCGGCGCTGTTGGGGGGCGGTGATGTGGTCTTCATCGGCAACAAGCTGATGGATGACTTCGGCGCCAACCTGGACTGGCCGCAGGCCGCCGCCGTGGCCGTGGTGATGCTGGCGCTGCTGATCGCACCCATCATCTGGTTCCATCGCTTTGAGCAGAAACAGCAGGAGGCTGCGCAATGAACAAGATGCCAACTGCCAACAAGCTATTCATGCTGCTGGGCTTTTTCTTTCTGTATGCGCCCATCGCCAGCCTGATCATCTACTCCTTCAACGAATCACGCCTGGTCACGGTGTGGGGTGGCTTCTCGCTCAAGTGGTATGGCGAGATGTTCAACAACGACGACCTGCTCGCGGCTGCAGGCCTGAGCTTCAAGATTGCCTTCCTTGCCGCCACCCTGGCGGTGGTGCTGGGCACGGTGGCTGGCTTTGTACTGGCTCGTTTCGGCGCCTTCCGCGGGCACTCGTTGTTTGCTGGCCTGACTACCGCACCGATGGTGATGCCCGAAGTGATCGTGGGTTTGTCCATGCTGCTGCTGTTCGTCTCCCTGCAGTCCAGCCTGGGCTGCTCGGCCGATGATCCGGGTGGCCTGTTCACTCGCCTGGGTTGCTGGGCGTTTGGCGAGCGGGGGATGATCACTATCTGGATAGGCCATACCACGCTGTGCATGGCCTATGTGGCGGTACTGGTGCAGGCACGACTGAAGGAGCTGGATCGCTCGCTGGAAGACGCCGCAATGGACCTCGGTTGCCACCCGTTCAAGGTGTTCTTCGTCATCACCATACCGGTGATTGCGCCGGCCCTGGTGTCCGGTTGGTTGCTGAGTTTCACCCTGTCGCTGGATGACTATGTGCTGACGGCCTTCCTGTCGGGCCCTGGTTCGACCACCTTGCCGCAGTGGATCTTCTCCTCGGTGCGTATCGGCCCCACACCGGAAGTGAATGCGCTGGCTACCGTGGTGATTGTCATCGTCACCGTCTTTGTGGTGATCTCCAACCGCTTGATGCTATCAGCCCAGGCCAAGCGTGATCGCGCCATGCAGGCGGCGTTTGCTGGTAAGACGGAGTAAAGCCGCTAGAACCATTCAAGGGCTGATTGCGGCAAAAAGACCTTGAACAGGCTCGGTGCCCGGCCTTAGCTTGCTTCCCTGCAAGCGTGCCGCCCCTTAAGACCAATGCCAGTCAGTGAACGCTGACTGGCATTTTTTTGCTGGGAGCCACGCACAAAACCGCTGCACAAAGCTAAATCCATGCATAGGCCCGCCTGAGCAAGGCGTAGTGTGTACCTAGGTTAGTAGCCGATGCGCAACGCTTGGTTGCCGTTATCGAGAGCGGCAAGTGCAAGGCTATGGAAGGCCAATGGGCGCGGGGCCGAATGGACGGTTCAGGTCAAGCTAAATGGCCGAATGGGTTGCCTTATGGCCTTTTGTGACTACGCTGTACTATACGCTGGCCGGATTCAACGGGTGGCTTCCCCTATTTAGGAAGCTAGGTGTGGCCTGTGACTCGGCGGCAACAGCAGCTGGGAGGTATCTGCATGCACCGCATGGTTATCGTTGTTTGGGCCTGGCTTTGCCTGGCAGGTACCGTGCAGGCAGGGGAAGTGTTGCGTATCTTTACGTGGCAAGGCTATGTGACAGTAGATGACCTGGCCCAGGTTAATCGGCTGCTGCAGGAGCGAAACCTGGATGTGCGCGCAGAGATCATCCAGCCTTTTGCGGTGGGCCCAGAGCAGATGTTTGAAGTCATGCGCTGGCATCAAGCTGACCTTAGTTTCTTCACGCTTAACTACATTCAGATGCAGGAAGGGCGAGGAGCCCGTCTGCTTCAAGCTATTGATACACGTCGCATACCTAACTTCGCTCGTGTAAGACCCGAACTGGCTGACTTGCCCATGGGAAAGGCAGGCGAAAAGTTGTTGTATGTGCCTTTTGGCGGCGGGGCATACGGCATCTGGGCCAATATGGACAAGCTCAAGCCAGAAGAGTTGCCTCGTCGCCTGAACGAGCTCTTGGATGAGCGCTGGAGAGGCAAGATCTCGCTGACCAGTGGTCAGGTGCAACCGAATGTTGCGCTGGCCTATATGGCTGTCGGCGAGCCCCCTTTTCTGCTGGACAGCTTGGTGCAGTCCAACAGCAGGCACCAAGCAAAGCTGCAACTACTGGACAGCCCGGCTAAACGTTTCCTGGATGCGCTCTACCAGCAGGTGAGTACATTCTGGACTGTTGCACCGCAGTTTTCGGCGCAAGATCTGCTGGTGGCAAGCTATGGGCCCGAGATCGCCCGTCAGCGTAGCCTAGGCAGGCATTGGGTTCTGGTACCGTTCGAGGAAGGCAATACTGTCTGGTTGGATACCATGAACATCGCGCGCGAAGTCTCTGGCGCCAAGCTGGAAGCGGCCTATGTCTTCATCGACTACATGTTGTCAGATGCGGTGCAACGCGGTGTGGTTGAGCGACTTAGTATGGTGGCGGTGACAAAGACAGTGAAGAATCCCTTGCTGGATGGCAACCCAGATTTCTTCCGGCAGGACCGCTTCTGGCCTCCTTATGCCAAGTTGTCGGACAACTTGATGAAGGCCATGTCAGACCAAGCCATGCGTAGCCGAAGGCGTGAAGACTCCCCAGTGGTGAGGCATGTTCCCGTTCCGACACCATCCTCCGGCCACGAAGTACGCCATGATCGTGGTCAGTAAGTGGTTATGTTCCAGTAGCAATACATTGCGTACTAATTCAATCCCCGCACCTACTGGCCGTTTGCGTAGCTGAACCGCAACAGACCACTTCTCTTTGCCACCACGCTGGCATCTGTACTCCCCCGTTCCATGACCCTGTAAGCCTTGCTGTATCAGGCTTGCTTATTTTTTGTTCTATTTATGCCATCCGGCTGCATCGGCTTGGAATATAGAAAATCGGATTGACATTCTTCATAACTACGTCATATTTTCGTGAATACCAGATTAGAACCACAAGCGACCAATTTGAGATGTTTGAGTAATACCGGTCTTATGTGGTGGTATGGCTGTACTTTGCATTGCCTGGCGGTGAGGGGCGATGGCAAACGATAACCGAGCCGGGCGAAGCATCCGGTTACCTCACCTTACTTCCAACTCTCGGATGGAGTTAACCGCATGAACCGTACCCAAAGCTTGGCCCGTCGCTTCGCGTTGCGTTCTGTCACCGTCAGCCTGGCTACCGCCGGGTTGCTGTATGCCCCGAATGTGCTGGCTGCTACCTGCGCCGCTCCATGGGCCGAAGGCAATACCTACGCCACCAATACCCTGGCCTCGTATACCAGCAAGAATTACAAGGCGCTGCAGACCCATACCGCCCACGTGGGCGCCAACTGGAATCCTGCCTCGACGCCGACCCTGTGGGGCTTCGTCGAGAACTGCAGCGGCACCCCTACGCCGACACCTACCCCAACTCCAACTCCAACTCCAACTCCAACTCCAACTCCAACTCCAACTCCAACTCCAACTCCAACTCCAACTCCAACTCCAACTCCAACTCCAACTCCAACTCCAACGCCGACCCCCACACCGACTCCTACACCGACTCCTACACCGACTCCTACACCGACACCGGTAAGTTGCTTTGTCGCCTGGAATGCCAGCACGGCCTACACCACCGGCCAGCGCGTGACTTACAACGGCCGCAACTACGAGGCCAAGTGGTGGACCATGGGTGAGGCACCGTCTGCCAATACCGGCAGTGGCAAGCCCTGGACAGACCTGAACGCTTGCACCACGCCCACCCCGACGCCAACGCCCACCCCGACGCCAACGCCGACGCCAACGCCGACACCGACACCGACCCCGACGCCAACCCCGACGCCAACCCCGACGCCAACCCCGACGCCAACCCCAACGCCAACCCCAACGCCAACCCCAACGCCAACCCCGACGCCAACCCCCACCGCACGTCAGGTCGGGTCGTATTTTGCGCAATGGGGTATCTATGGGCGTAACTACCAGGTCAAGAATATCGAGACCTCGGGCTCGGCAGCCAAGCTGACCTTCCTCAACTATGCCTTCGGCAATGTCTACCAGAAGAACGGTGGTTACGAGTGCGATATCCAGTACCGCACCGAGTCGGGCAATGGGGATGGCGGCGATCCATTTGCCGATTACAGCAAGTCCTTCGACGCCGCTACCTCGGTTGATGGTGTTGCCGACAAATGGGATAGCCCGCTGCGGGGCAACTTTGGCCAGATCAAGCGGCTCAAGGCCAAGTATCCCGGTATCAAGGCCTTTATCTCGCTAGGTGGCTGGTCGTGGTCCAAGTGGTTCTCGGCAGCATCGGCCAACGATACGCTGCGCAAGCAACTGGTGAAGAGCTGTGTGGACGTCTACATCAAGGGCAATCTGCCGGTCTATGACGGTGCGGGCGGTACGGGTGTAGCAGCCGGGCTGTTTGATGGCATCGATATCGATTGGGAATTCCCGGGCGTGCAGGGCTTTGGCTACAACACCGTCAGCCCGGCCGACAAGCAGAACTTCACCTTGCTGCTGAAGGAGTTCCGTACCCAGCTGAATGCGCTGACGGCCACTACCGGCAAGCCGTACAAGCTGACGGTGGCCATAGGTGCAGGCAAGGACAAGATAGACATGACCGAGCCGGCCCTCTACAGCCAGCATCTGGACTGGATCAACCTGATGTCCTACGACTTCCACGGCGGCTGGGATGCCAAGGGACCGACGGACTTCCATTCTCACCTGAGCAATGACCCGGCCAGCCCCAATGCACAGACTACCCTGGGTGCCAGCTACAACATCGAGGGGGCGGTGAACAGCCTGCTCGCTGCAGGTGCGCCTGCGGGCAAGATCGTGATTGGCATCCCGTTCTATGGCCGGGGCTGGACCGGCGTGACCAATGCCAACAACGGCCTCTACCAAGCGGCTACCGGTGCGGCACGTGGTACCTACGAGGCGGGTATAGAGGACTACAAGGTGCTGAAGAACGCACCCGGTAATGTCTATGTCCACCCGGTGACCAAGCAGTCGTGGAAGTTTGACGGTACCAACTTCTGGTCCTACGACACCCCTGATGTCATCCAGACCAAGATCGACTACGTCAAGGCCAAGGGTTTGGGCGGCATGATGAGCTGGTCGCTGGATGGGGATACAGCCAATGGTGAACTGATGACCAAGATGAGCACAGTCAGGTAAGGCTGGCTGGATAGGGCGGGGCACCGTTGCTGCAAGGAGCACGGTGCTCCGCCCCATCTGGCGGTATGCACCCTTAGAACCTGGGTAGGATGGCAAGCGAGGACGAAATGGAAGTACGACGCGTAGACCACGAATGGCGCCGCTGGATAGCGGAAAACCTGTTGCTGGAGAGCAGCCCGGCCGTGCTGCTGCAGACCATGGTGGACAACGGGATCAGCCCCGAGGAGGCAGGCCGCGAACTGGAGGCGGCCATCAGCAGCCCCTATCTGGCGGGTGCTGCCCGCCTGCGCAACCGTCTGAAAAAGCGCACCTGGCCGCTGGACATACAGCGCAAGCTCAATAGCTTGGACAGCCGCACCCACGAGGTACCCCGTCGACACCAGATCAGCGGCGATGCCTTCTTCAAGGAGTTCTACGCGCTCAATCGTCCCGTCATCATCACCGGCATGATGGACGACTGGCCCGCCATGTCGCGCTGGCATTTTGGCTATCTGCGCGAGCGCTTTGGCGAACGCGAGGTGGAGGTGCAGTTTGGGCGCAATCAGGACGCCAATTACGAAGTGAACCAGCCCAAACACAAGCGCAGTATGCGCTTTGCCGATTATGTGGACTTGGTGCAGAACAGCGGCCAGACCAATGATTTCTACATGACCGCCAACAATAGCGGCCGTAACAAGGAAGCCCTGGCTGAGCTATGGGATGACGTGGTGCAACTGCCCGCTTACCTGGATGGCAAGCCAGGCAATGGCTTTTTCTGGTTTGGCCCGCGCGGTACCCGCACGCCTTTCCATCATGATCTCACCAACAACTTCATGGCACAGGTGATGGGGCGCAAGCGCATACGGCTGGTGCCCGCAGTGGAGCTGGGGCAGATCTACAACGACCTGCATTGCTATACCCCGGTTGATGGCGCCGATATCGATTACCAGCGCTTTCCGTTGATGCGCGATGCCCAGGTACTGGATGTGGAGCTGGCGCCCGGCGAGATTTTGTTCCTGCCGGTGGGCTGCTGGCATTACGTCGAAGGCCTGAGCCCCAGCATCACCATGTCGTTTACCAATTTCCGCTGGGACAACGATTTCTCCAGTTTCTACGACAGCTACCACGGCGTTTGAGCCCGGCTGTCGCTCGCCAGGCAAGGCGGGCTTCATTACATTAAGACGGAGCGTGACCATGACAACACCCCGTAAGCCTTTCTTCGGCATGAATGCCGTCACCCTGGGCTTGGCTGCAGCCGGCCTGCTGCACGCGCCTGCGGCGTGGGCTGCGAGCTGCGCTGCCGGCTGGGTTGAGGGCAATACTTATGCGGCCAACAGCCAAGCCAGCTATCAGGGCAGGAACTACACCGCACTGCAGACCCATACTGCCTTTGTGGGCGCCAACTGGAACCCGGCGGCATCGCCGACCCTGTGGCGGTTCAACGAGAACTGCAACAGTACGCCAACGCCGACGCCGACGCCGACGCCGACGCCGACACCGACACCGACACCGACACCGACGCCAACACCAACACCAACACCAACACCAACACCAACACCAACACCAACACCGGTGGGCTGCCATGCGGCCTGGAGTGCCGCGACAGCCTATACTAACGGTCAGCGTGTGACCTATGGTGGGCGTAACTACGAAGCCAAGTGGTGGACCATGGGGGAGGCGCCGGCCGCCAATACGGGCAGCGGCAAGCCCTGGGCAGACCTTAGTGCTTGTGGGACACCGACGCCCACCCCGACACCGACGCCGACGCCGACGCCAACGCCAACGCCAACGCCAACGCCAACGCCAACGCCAACGCCAACGCCAACGCCAACGCCAACGCCCACCCCGGCCGCCTACAAGCCACAGGTCCGCTTGATTGCTGCCCCGTCAGCGTATCCCACCGAAGCGCAGTTTGGCGCTGCCGAGCAGGCACTTGCCGGCCAGGCGGGCGCTGATGCGCAGGCGCTTGCCCGTATCCGAGCGGCGCTCAGGGTCAGGGCGGACAGCGAGGTGAACCTGGTGGTGCCCGGCCGTGCGGCCAACCCCGATAATGTGAAACGGATAGAGCAGCTACTGGGCCAGGCGCGGTTTGACCAGTTGTTCCCGGTACGCCATATCAACTACACCTATACGAATTTCCTGCGTGGGGCGGCCAAGTTCCCCGCCTATTGCGACAACTACAGCGATGGCCGCAATGCCGATGCCATCTGCCGCAAGCTGCTGGCGACCTCGTTTGCCCATTTTACCCAGGAGACCGGCGCCAACTGGCCAGCGCTGACCCCGGCAACAGCCCGGACCTATAGCGAGCACAACAACCCGGTATTGGCCGCAATGCCACAGAACGAAGCCATACCCACCTATAAGCAGGCACTGTGGTATCTGCGAGAGTCGGGCTATAGCGAAGGGTCGGCAGTGGGCGCTTACCAGGATTGCTTCCGAGGCGCGGGCAGCTCCATTTTCTCCATCTTCTACCCCTGCGCGCAGGATGCGCAGAACCGCAACATTGACTACTTTGGCCGAGGTTCCAAGCAGCTTTCGTGGAACTATAACTACGGGCCATTCAGCAAGTCGCTCTACGGCGATGCCGATGTGCTGCTCGATAATCCAGGGCGTGTGGCGGATAGCTGGCTGAACTTTGCTTCCGCCATCTGGTTCGCGGTCTACCCGCAATCACCCAAGCCGCCCATGACCTGGGTGGTTGATGGCACCTGGGTGCCCAACGCAGTGGACCTGGCCAACAATATGAAACCGGGATTTGGTGCCACGGTCTTCATCATCAATGGCGGTATCGAGTGCGGCGGTGGCGGTGCCGAGAAGCAGCAGGTGGTCAACCGTATCGCCGCCTACCGTGAGTTTGCCCGTGAGCTGGGTGTAGCCATCCCCGCCGAGGAGCCGCTGGGCTGCGCTGCCATGCGTGGTTTCCAGGCAGGCTCGGCCGCTGCGACCAAGACCTATCTCGACAAGGATTGGGGCTATAACCCCAACAACCCGGGCGGGGTCAGCTGGGCCTGCAAGCTGGTGGATTACCAGATGCCCTTCAGCCTGGCTAATGCAGGTGACTATAAGCAATGCGTAGATTATATGTTCCGAGGGCAGGTATTCTGGAATGGTACCAAGGTGATAGACAATACCCGCTGAAATCAGCGGTACTGTGAGCTGAAATGGCATGCCTGGTGGCATGCCATTTTTTTGTTCTGATGGCGGATAGCGTCATATTGCAATAGTGCCGCTAGGGTGGCTCGTCTAAGCCAAAGCCTTCATTCCAATGGCTGACGTCCAGGGGGTAGGTTGCTATTGAGAATCCCTCGATCCCCTGCCTGAAACCCGGTTGATCCTTCAGGCGTGCAATGGCAGTTTCGTCCTGGCGTGACGAACTGAATATGCCGATCGGCTGGCGTTGTGTCACCGTATTCATCGTCTTTGTGGGTGTGCCAAACCAGCTATACGCTGTGGAGTTGGTGCATAAAATTCTCTGCACTGGGTTGGTGTATGCAGTCATGTTGTTGCAGATTGGCAGCATGATATTGATTTATTTGGATTTTCTATCGGCCGCCTGCCGTAGTTTAAGGGCGTTGCAATGTCTGCGCTACATAAATTTCATCATGAAAAGCTATGAGGTTTCATGAGTTGATCATTTAAATTTCTTACCCTATTTGGGTGTGTGAATGGCCTGAGAATACAAGTTGGATTAGCATCGGTTAATGATGTGTTTTTCTATGGTGGAAGTGCTGTAAATATAAGCAGTTACAGCGGGATTTAAACCGGGATTGTGAGGGTTTTCTTGCTTGGATTTTGTTGGGTGTCAATACCACTTTGGCGTTTGCGGCAATGCATGCAGTCAGGTATGGGATTAATGGTTGAATTGCTGCTTTGCATCAATTTGTAGTCATTTTTTCTGCACTACATTTATAGGTTTTTTATTTTAAATGGAGAGATAAAACATTTTGTATTTGTCATAGCATGATGGCGGCCTCGGTCTGGGCCTGAGTAGCCAGCGTAGCGATTCAGGCAGAAAGGGTAGCGTCCTTTGCATAAGGAGTGGCGAGGTCGAATGGGTTTACCTGCCCACTTTGTTTCCAACATCAAGCACGGAGCAAACAACACCATGCAATCCCTTTGCAAGCCAAACCGGCGCTATGCCTTGCGCGCTGTCAGTCTTAGCCTCGCTACGGCAGGCCTGCTGTATGCCCCCCAGGCCATGGCGGCCAATTGCGCCACAGCATGGGCCGAGGGCAGCACCTATATGGTGAACACGCCGGCCTCTTACCTGAGCAAGAACTACAAGGCACTGCAGACCCATACGGCCCATGTGGGCGCCAACTGGAACCCGGCATCGACGCCTACCCTGTGGGGTTTTGTAGAGAACTGCAGCAGTACGCCGACACCAACGCCGACACCGACACCGACACCGACACCGACACCGACACCGACACCGACACCGACACCGACACCGACACCGACACCAACACCAACACCAACACCAACACCAACACCAACACCAACACCAACACCAACACCAACACCAACGCCCGAGACCTGCTACATCGCCTGGAGTGCCGGGGTGGCCTATACCGGCGGCCAGCGGGTGACCTATGCCGGGCGCAACTACGAGGCCAAGTGGTGGACCATGGGCGAGGTGCCCGCGTCCAATACCGGGGCCGGCAAGCCATGGACTGACCTGAGCGCCTGCGGAACCCCGACACCGACACCGACCCCAACTCCCACGCCAACGCCAACGCCAACGCCAACGCCAACGCCGACACCGACACCAACGCCGACACCCACACCCACACCCACACCCACACCCACACCCACACCCACCTTCCCGGATGAGGCCTGCCGCCCCGATGGACTGGTACGGGTGGCGCAGGTGAACGTGCCCTACTGCCTGGCGTACGACAACCAAGGCCGGGAAAAACTGGCCAATGGCAACAAGCGGCGCATCATCGGCTACTTCACCAGCTGGCGTACCGGCAAGAACGGCCAGGCGGCCTATCTGGCCAAGGATATTCCCTGGACCAAGCTGACCCATATCAACTACGCCTTTGCCCATGTCGATGGCAGCAACAAGGTCTCGGTCAACGAGACGGTGGCAGGCAACGAAGCAACCGGCATGGAATGGCCCGGTGTGGCAGGTGCTGAGATGGATAGCTCGCTGAGCTACAAGGGGCATCTCAACCTGCTGACCAAGTACAAGAAGCTCAACCCCGGTGTGAAGACCCTGGTGTCGATAGGCGGCTGGGCCGAGACTGGCGGCTACTTTGGCAGCGATGGCAACCGCGTTGCCTCGGGCGGCTTCTACAGCATGACCACCCATGCCGATGGCAGCATCAATACGGCTGGTATCAATACCTTTGCCGACTCGGTGGTGGGCTTTCTGCGCAAGTATGGCTTTGATGGGGCGGATATCGATTACGAGTACCCCACCACCATGAGCAAGGCCGGCAACCCGCTGGACTGGGGCATTTCGGAGCCCAGGCTGAAGGGCCTGCAGGCGTCCTACCGCGAGTTGCTCAAGGTGCTGCGCAAGAAGCTCGACGAGGCTTCGGCAGCGGACGGCAGGTACTATCAGCTGACCATTGCCTCACCCTCGTCCGGCTATCTGCTACGCGGCATGGAAACCTTCCAGGGCGTGCAGTATCTCGATTTCGTCAACATGATGACCTATGACCTGCACGGTGCCTGGAACGAGTTTGTCGGCCCCAATGCCGCGCTGTTTGACGATGGCAAGGATGCCGAACTGGCCAAGTGGGGCGTCTACACCGCCAGCCAGTACGGCGGCATAGGCTATCTCAACACCGACTGGGCCTACCGTTACTTCCGTGGCGCCTTGCCGGCTGGCCGCATCAATGTCGGGGTGCCTTACTACACCCGAGGCTGGAAGGGTGTCACTGGCGGCAGCAATGGTCTGTGGGGCACTTCGCCCAAGTCCAGCAACTGTGGCCCAGGCCTGACCGAGTGCGGTACCGGCGCCACGGGCATCGACAACCTCTGGCACGATCTGGACGCACAAGGCCGCGAGATGGGCGCGGGCTCCAACCCCATGTGGCACGCCAAGAACCTGGAGAACGGCATCGCCGGCAGCTATCTTGGCGTCTACGGCCTCAGCGGCAGCGATCTGGTGGGCAGCTACAGCCGCCACTACGATGCCACCCTGGTGGCGCCGTGGCTGTGGAATGCCCAGAAGAAGGTGTTCCTGTCGACCGAGGACGAGCAATCAATGGCTCGCAAGGCACAGTGGATAGTCGACAACGGCATAGGCGGGGCGATGTTCTGGGAGCTGGCGGGCGACTATGCCTACGATGGCATCAAGAAGGAGTACTACATCGGCCAGACACTCACGTCCACCTTGCACAACAGCTTCAAGTCGGCAACGGCCTATGGCAACAAACGCGCCAAGCAGACCGTGCCAGCCGAGGCGCTGAACCTGCAGTTCGATGTGGTGGACTTCAAGCTGGGTGACCAGAACTACCCGCTCAACCCCAAGCTGCGTATCACCAACAAGGGTAGCGCAGCCTTGCCGGGCGGTGCCCAGATCGAGTTCCAATACCCGGTGGCCGCGCCCAACAATATGGCCGATCAGTCGGGGGCTGGGCTCAAGGTGGTGGCATCGGAGCATACCGGCAGCAATGTGGGAGGTTTCAAGGGCGATTTCCATACGGCGCAGTTCAAGCTGCCCGCCTGGCAGTCGGTGGCACCTGGGCAGTCGGTGGACATCACCCTGAACTACTACCTGCCCATCACCGGGCCGTCCAACTATGTCATCACGGTGGGTAGCAAGCGTTTTGCCATCAAGCAGGAGTATCCCAACCTGCCGGTGGGCAATCTGCCTTGATCGTGTGCTGACCTGACAGCACAGCGGGCCATCAGGCCTGCTGTGCTTTTTCCTTCAACCCGCAAGATGGCTAACCCGGCGGGCGCGAGAGGGCGAAAAGGCTTTGAACAGGCTCTAAACTGGGGCCATGCCTCATTCGGTTTATCAAGTCATTCATCTGCATGCTGCCGCCCCCGCCAAACCGGCCTGGGGCGAGCCTTGCAACGGCTGTGGCGTCTGTTGCGCGGCCGAGCCCTGCCCGGTGGGGCAGCGCATGTTTGGTATGCGGCAGGGGGCTTGCCCGGCCTTGGTCTGGCAGGCGCAAGCAGGCCGTTATGGATGTGGCCTGTTGCTGCAACCAGGCCAGTATCTGCCTTATCTGCCCACGCCCTTGCACGGCCTGGCCCGCCGTTGGTTTGCCCGGCGCATCGCGGCGGGGCAGGGGTGTGATTCCGATGCGGAGGTCGGTGATCAGGCGCCCTGAGTAGGGCCGGGTACGGTATCGCAGTAGTAGGTCATGCGCTTGCGCGGATTGAGGTAGGTAAACACCTGCTGGGGCAACTGCCCCGGGCGTATGCTCTTGATGATGGTGAGCTCGGCCTCGCTCTCCAGATCGAGGATGATGGCCTCGTGCTTGGGTACGCTGGGGTCGTAGATCAGCACCGTGGGTTTGAGCGGTTTGCTGGAGTTCACCGCCATGACCAGCCCCAGCGCATTATTGGAGAGCTGCACCAGGGTACCGGGCGGGTAAACGCCCATGCAGCGGATGAAGATGCCCAGGGCCTGTGCCTCGAAACGAGCACGCTGCTGGCCGAACATGGTGGCCAGCGCTTCATAGGGCGTGAGCGAGTCGCGGGGATTGGGGCGGTTGCAGAGGTTGTCATACTCATTGACGATGGCCACCAGGCGCGACAACGGCAATATGCCTTCGCCGCGCAAGGCATGGGGGTAGCCGCTGCCGTCCACGCATTCATGGTGCTGGAACACGATGGCCAGGGCCTCTGGCGTCAGGCCCAGCTTCTTGCCTATCTCCAGTCCGTAATGGGTATGCCGCATCATCAGATCCTGCTCGCTGGGGCTGAGCGCATCGGTCTTCTGCAGCAACTGGCTGGGTAGCTCCATCTTGCCGATATCGTGGAACAGCGCCCCCATGCCGATCTCGGTCAGTTGCTCCCTGTCCATGTGCAGCTGCTTGCCCAGCATCATGGCCAGTACGGCGACATTGAGCTGGTGGAAATACACTTCCTCGCCGCCCAGCTTGTCGTTCATCAGGTGGATGGCGATATCGCGATCGGTGAGCATGGAATCCACCAGGCTGCTGATCAGCTCGGCGGCTTCTGCCATGGATTCGCCTGGGCGGGCGAACAGGTTGCGGGTAATGGTCTTGAGTGCCCGTGCGGCCCCCTGGAATTTGCGTTCGCATTCATTGAGGGCGGTGCGGTGCTGGGTGAGTTTTTCCACCCTGACCCGCTTGGCGACGATGGCAGCGTCCTGGGCCTCTCGCTGGGCAGCGGGAACGGCCGGTTCGGGTTCGGTCGGGGCGGGCAGGGGTTGCACATCGCTGCGTTTGACGTCGATGCGTATGCGCTCCAGCCCCAAGGAGCGCAATGTGTCGATCTGCTCCTGCTTGGTGATCTTGAACTGGTTGAAGGTAAATGGATGCGACAGCCAGTCGAGCTCCAACCTGACATACAGGCCAAGCCGCAATTGCGCAGGAACGATATACGTAGGTTGGCTGGTGCTGGTGTCTGTCATGGTGGCGATGCCGGTGGACTTAAGCAGTAGAATAGCAAGCCTGATCCGCTTCCCCTATTGCGCCATGACAAACGAGCACGAATCCGTCATTACTGCCACCCGCGACTGGCTGGAAAAAGCCGTCATAGGGCTGAATCTCTGCCCCTTCGCCAAGGCGGTCTACGTCAAACAACAGGTGCGCCTGGTGGTGAGCGAAGCCCGCAACCTGGATGCCCTGCTGGAAGACCTGGACCGTGAGCTGGACAGGCTGGCTGAGGCTGACCCAGAAGAACTTGATACCACCTTGTTGATCCACCCCTACATCCTAAATGACTTCCTCGATTACAACGAGTTTCTCGATGTGGCCGACGGGGTGGTGGCCGAGCATGAGCTCGAAGGGGTGATACAGATCGCCAGTTTTCACCCGAAGTACCAGTTTGCGGATACCGAGCCGGACGATATCAGCAACTACAGCAACCGCTCACCCTATCCCACCCTGCATTTGCTGCGCGAGGACAGCATAGACAGGGCTGTGGCGGCCTTCCCTGATGCGGCCGATATCTTCGAGAAGAACATCGCCACCTTGCGCGAGCTGGGGCAGACCGGTTGGGACGCTCTGGGCATGACAAAGGCATCGAAATAGGGGCGGAATCGACCGTTTGGCGCGTTTTTGGCAGGTATTTGACGAAATGCTTTGCCAAGCGGGTTTGATTCGCGTACAACGCACGCTGCAGGCAGTTCAAGTCGTAGGTTCCAGGCAGTTCTCATACCCTCGCGGTATTCCGATTCGCCCTCCTTTGTTTGATCGTCCGCACTCTTTACATTATTTCCAACAAGGAAAAGCATCATGGCAACCGGTACCGTTAAGTGGTTCAATGACTCCAAGGGCTTCGGCTTCATCACCCCTGACGAAGGCGGCGACGACCTGTTCGCTCACTTCTCGCAAATTCAATCCAACGGCTTCAAGTCGCTGGCTGAGAACCAAAAGGTCTCGTTCGACGTGACCACTGGCCCTAAGGGCAAGCAAGCTTCCAACATCAAGCCCGTCTAATTCATTAGACCTGTTTGAGTGGTAGCGAAAACCCGGCGCAAGCCGGGTTTTTTATTGCCTGATGCCCTGGTCAATGTGGCGTCAGGACGCAAAAAAGCCGGCACAAGGTGCCGGCTTTCTGCTTTGCCGCGTGCAGCCTACTTGGGCGCCTTCTTCAGTAGTGCACCCAGCAGGCCCTTGGGTTCTGGGGCAGCCGCCTGGCCGCCCGAGGCCTTGCCGAAACGATCGGGTACGTCGCTCTTGGCCAGCTTGGTGTTGATCTTCAAGCCGCGCAGCTTTTCCAGTTCAACTTTCTTCATGCTTTATCCTCAGTGATGACGGCCGGTAGGGCGGCGGCCTACGCCTGGCCCCCGGCTATTATGGTTGCCCGCCTGGGCTACCGGTTGGCGCGACTGGGTCTTGCCCTGGCCTTGGCTGCCAGCGGGCTTGCCGCTGCCACTGCCTTGGGGCTGGCGTGGTTGACCGCCACCACCACCACCACTGCGGCCGCGCCCCTGGCCTTGACCCTGACGGCCACCGCCGCCGGAGCGCTGCTGGATGGGTTCGGGCTTGGCATGGGGATCGGGCTCGAAACCCGGTACGATCTCGCGCGGTATCTCGCGCTTGATCACACGCTCGATATCGGCCAGCAGCTTCTTCTCATCCACGCAGACCAGCGACACGGCCTCGCCCTCGGCGCCGGCACGGCCGGTGCGGCCGATGCGGTGCACATAGTCTTCGGGCACGTTGGGCAGCTCGTAGTTCACCACATGGGGTAGCTGATCGATATCGATGCCGCGGGCGGCGATATCGGTGGCCACCAGCACCTGCAGGGTGCCATCCTTGAATTCACTGAGCGCACGGGTGCGTGCACCCTGGCTCTTGTTGCCGTGGATGGCCAGGGCGCTGATGCCATCCTTGTCCAGCTGCTCTGCCAGGCGGTTGGCGCCATGCTTGGTGCGGGTGAAGACCAGCACCTGGAACCAGTTGTGTTCCTTGATCAGGTGCGCCAGCAACTGGCGCTTCTTGTCGCGGTCTACGGGGTAGATCTTCTGCGCGATGGTATCGGCGGTGGCGTTGCGGCGCGCCACCTCGATCAGCTCTGGCGATTGCAGCAGGCTGTCTGCCAGTGCCTTGATCTCGTCGGAGAAGGTGGCCGAGAACAGCAGGTTCTGCCGTTCGCGCGGCAGCAGCGACAGTATCTTCTTGATATCGCGGATAAAGCCCATGTCCAGCATGCGGTCGGCTTCATCCAGTACCAGGATCTCGACCTTGGAGAGATCCAGCGTACCTTGCTGCACGTGGTCCAGCAGTCGGCCAGGCGTGGCGACCAGGATGTCGACCCGGCTGCGGAGCTGCTTGATCTGCGGGTTGATGCTGACGCCCCCGAACATGGTCATGGACGTTAGCTTGAGGTATTTGCCGTAGTTACGCACGGACTCTTCCACCTGTGCTGCCAGCTCGCGGGTGGGAGTCAGTATCAGTGCGCGTACCGGTGGGCGGCCAGTGGAAGGGCCCTTGGCGGCGCGGTTGGCCAAGCGGTGCAGGATGGGTAGGGTAAAGCCGGCGGTCTTGCCGGTGCCAGTCTGGGCGCCTGCCAGCAGGTCACGGCCTGTCAGTACGGCAGGGATGGCCTGCAGCTGGATGGGGGTGGGCTCGGTGTAACCGAGTTCGGTAACGGCGCGAACGATATCGTCGGACAGGCCGAGATCAGCAAAAGACATGGAAACTCCGGGGCATCGGCCTGGCTCCGCGATGGAGCGCCAGTCTGCGGCGGATGACGAAGGGTATACAGCGGGAGTGCAGGGCACCAAGAGCGGTGAAGACCTGAGCGGATACGAAGACTGGAGCGTATCCGGCGGCGCCAGTATACCAGCTTGGTACAATCTGCACTTTGCTGTTTTGCAACAATCCTGTAAAATCAGTTTGTTATGCTTGACAAGGCATAATCAAAGCGCGGCGCCGTTGGGGTGCCGTGGGCCGGAGCAGGCGAAGTTTCACATTAGCTATGTGCCTGTGGCCGGTGGTTGTCAGTGAAATAAGGCAAGGGTTGCAACCGCCCGCGTACAGCTACCGCCCAGGTCTCACGACTTGTGACGGGATGCCGAAAGTGAAAGGAGCGTTATTATGGGTTGGTTAATCTACCTATTCCGACGTTAAGCCCGATTGGGTCCATCCCATCAGGGCGTCGTGTCCTGCGTCAGCAGGGGTTCCGACAAAAAAGCCGCGACGGTGCGTACCGCGCGGCTTTTTTATATGGGCTGAGAGCCTGTTCAATGTCTTTTCGCCGCGCGCCTGGCGCTGCCCTCTACGGCTTGTTTGCCAGTTGGCTATCCACCCAGGCCAGCAGTTGTGGCGCGCTCATCACGCCGCTTTGGCGGGCGATCTCCTGGCCCTGATACATCAACAGCAAGGTGGGGATGCTGCGTATGCCGAAATAGCGGCTGGCGGCAGGGGCCGCATCGCTGTCCACCTTGGCAAAGCGTATGCGTGGCTGCTGCCGTGCAGCTTCTTCAAAATGGGGCGCCATCATCTGGCATGGGCCACACCAGGCGGCCCAGAAGTCGATCAGCACGGGCAGCTCGGTGTTGGCCAGAAACCCCGGCAGGTTGGCATCACTGATGTCCACGGGCTCGGCCGCCATCAGCGGCTGTTTGCATTTGCCGCAACTGGGGCCATCGTCCAGGCGCTCATCGGGTATACGGTTGGTGGCGCCGCAATACGGGCAGGCTAGATGCATATTGTGTTCTCCCTTGGCGTCAATCAATCCAACTGGCCTGTCTCGACCAGCTCCCGTATCCAGCGTATGGCATCGATATCGGTATCACGATAGGCCGACTTCACATAGTCGGCAAAGTAGGCGTCGCCGGCATCGGTATCCTGCGGGCCAGTTTCGGGCAGCGCAGTCTGGTAGCTGAAGCGCACGAACAGGGCGCCCGGATTGGGCTCCTCTATGGTCATGGTAAAGCTGCCGCCTTGATGCTGCGCACTGGGCGCGGTATCGAAATGGATACGGACTTCGTTTTCCAGTGTGATGTGATCCTCTACCCGTAGCGGCCCCAGCTGCATATCGCGCTTGAGCCAGCCGTCGCCACGTGCCGTGATGGTTACCGATTCGACCCCGACCAGAAACTCTTCCGGTTTTTCTACCCGGCGCAGCAGGCCTCGCCAAAGCTGGTTGCGGCTGATGACCGAGAGTAAGGGGTCGTTGGCGTCGTTGATCTGGACGATATGTTCGTAATGCATGGTGTGCTGCCCGGCAGATGGATGCCCGATTATAGGGCAACTTCCAGTTGCGTCAGGGCGATGGTAGTGACCGGCGCCTGTGCCCAGTCTGACGCCGGTCGCATTGGCAGCGGGTTGCTGCCGCCCCATGGCTATAGTGCTATCAAATCACCCCAAGGAGGCAGACCATGCGACGGTACATGCTGGCGGCGCTATTGTGCTGGCTGGGCGTGGCCTGTGCCCAGCCGCTGGTGTACCTGCGGCACCAGGGCGAGGAGGACCCGCATCTGCGCTATATGGTGGCGGTGTTGAAGCTGGCCATAGTGGAGAGTGGTAGTCGTTATCAGGTGCAGCCCAGCAAGATGCATATGGTGCAAAGCCGGGCGCTGGACGAAATACGGCGCAACTCTGGCCTCTTGGACCTGGTCTGGACCATGACCAGCGCGGAGCGCGAACGCGAGCTCCTACCCATACGGATACCGGTTGATCGGGGTTTGATAGGCTGGCGTATCGCCTTGCTCAAGCAGGACAGGCTGAAGCTGCTGTCGGGTGTGCGCGACCTGGGCGATCTGCGGCAGTTCAGTGCCGGCCAGATGCATGATTGGCCGGATACGGCCATCCTGCGCCACAATGGCCTGCCGGTTGAGGCTAGCGACCAGTACGAGGGGCTGTTCAGGATGCTGGCGGCCGGGCGCTTCGACTACTTTCCCCGCTCGGTGATCGAGATACGCGATGAGCTGCGCAGCCATCCTGGCATGGGGCTGGCCATTGAGCCACGTTTGCTGATCCGCTACCCCACGGCTTTGTACTTCTTTGTCAGCCGGGATAGGCAAAAGCTGGCGCTAGACCTGGAACGGGGGCTGGAGAAAGCCGTGCGTGAAGGGAAATTGCAGGCGCTGTTCCAGCGCTACTACGCCCCTTTGCTGCTGGAGCTTAATGTCGCGAACCGGCAGGTGGTGGAGCTGGCAAACCCCTTGTTGCCCAAAGAGACGCCGCTGGACCGGCCAGAACTGTGGTATCGGCCTGGCGATAACTGAGTGGGCGAATAGCGGGGGTAGGGGTGGGAATCGATCAAGGTGGAGCCGCTGCTTGAGCTGCCGCAAGGGTTAGCACCCGGGTTCCCCGGGTGCCTGGGTAGCACGTGCCTTTACGATATCGCTTGCTACTTCAAGGTAGGCTCAAGCCCTCAAGCCAGGCGCACCTGCCGGCTGTTCCAGTAGCCTTCCAGCGTATAGAGCGCCAGTGCCGACCAGATCACGGCAAAACCGATCAACTTGCCGGTGCCGAACGGTTCGTGCCAGAGGAAGACGCCTAGAGCCATCTGCAGGGTAGGGCCTATGTACTGCAGCAGCCCCAGCAGCGACAGGGGAATACGGCGAGCGCCGGCGGCGAAAAGCAGCAGCGGTATGGCGGTGATGGGGCCGGCCGCCAGCAGCAGGGCATGGGTGCTGCTATCGCCATTGACGAAGCCGCTCTGCCCCTGTGATGCCAGCCAACCCAGCCAGGCCAGTGCAAACGGTGTCAGTAGCAGGGTTTCCAGCGACAGTCCTTCCAGTGCGCCCAAGGGGGCCGTCTTGCGCAGCAGGCCATAGGTACCGAAGCTGGCGGCCAGCAGCAGGCCTATCCAGGGCAACTGTCCGGCCTGTACTGTCAGCCACACCACACCCGCGGCCGCCACGGCAATGGCGCCCCATTGGCCTGGCCGCAGCCGTTCATGCAGCAGAAAATAGCCCAACATCACGTTGACCAGCGGGTTGATGAAATAGCCCAGGCTGGCATCCACCACGCGGCCGTCATTCACCGCCCAGATATAGATGAACCAGTTGATGGAAAGTATGGCAGCGCTGGCGATGAAGCGACCGACCACGCGCTTGTCCTGCAGGGCGGGCTTGAGCCAGCTCCAGTGCTTGCGGACAGCCAGCACGATGGCAAGGAACACCAGCGACCAGACCATGCGGTGCATGAGGATTTCCATTGCAGGCACATGCTTGATGGCCTTGAGGTAGAGCGGCAGCAAGCCCCAGATGAAATAGGCTGCGGCGGCGTAGAGTATGCCGGTCTGCATGGAATGAAACTCCCCAGTGTGAGGCGGAATGATGCGCCCTATGGCTGCTGCCTACACGTGACAGCCAGGTGACACCCTTGTGCACTGTCATGGTGGCTGCGCCCTGCCAATTGTTGACAGTGCGATTGCTGAGCCAGATTCAATGGTGGCCGAGAAAACCTCGATTGAGTCTTGATCGGGCGCCGCGCAGAATGCGGCGCATCACCTCTATCCACACCGGAGCGTATCCATGTCCTGTCTGTTTCAACCATTGACCCTGCGCGAACTGACCCTGCCCAACCGCATTGCCGTATCGCCCATGTGCCAGTATTCGGCCCATGAGGGCATGGCCAATGATTGGCATCTGGTGCATCTGGGAACCTATGCTGCTGGCGGCGCCGGTCTGATCATCAGCGAGGCCACTGCCGTGCTGCCGGAAGGGCGTATCAGTCCGCAGGATCTTGGCATCTGGTCGGATGACCATATCGCGCCGCTGGCGCGGATTACCCGATTTATCCGCTCGCAAGGGGCGGTGGCTGGCATACAGCTGGCACATGCGGGGCGCAAGGCGAGCTGCTACCGGCCCTGGTCGGGCAGCGGTGCCGTACCGCTGGATCAAGGCGGGTGGACCGTCGTAGGGCCAAGCGAGCTGGCCTTTGCAGATAACTATCCGCAACCCCAGGCACTTGATGCAGCAGGGTTGGCTGCCATTCCCCAGGCCTTTGCCGATGCTGCCCGACGCGCCCTGGCGGCTGGCTTCCAGGTGGCCGAGGTGCATGCGGCCCATGGCTACCTGCTGCACCAGTTCCTGTCGCCATTGAGCAACCACCGTATCGATGGCTACGGTGGCCGCTTCGAAAACCGGATTCGCTTGCTGCTGGAGACGGTGGAGGCGGTGCGGGGTGTCTGGCCCGATGGTTTGCCCCTGCTGGTGCGGGTTTCTGCCACCGACTGGGTGGAGGGTGGCTGGAGCGCCGATGAGACTGTGGCCCTGGCTGCCAGGCTGAAACACCTGGGCGTGGATATGCTCGACGTATCGTCGGGCGGCAGTGCATTGGCACCGCAGATACCGGTAGGGCCGGGCTACCAGGTGGACTTTGCGGCACGGGTACGGCGTGAGGCGGGCTTGACCAGCGGCGCGGTCGGCATGATTACCGACGCAGCCCAGGCAGAGGCCATATTGGCGCAGGGGCGGGCTGATCTGGTGTTGTTGGGGCGGCAACTGCTGCGTGATCCGTATTGGCCCTTGCACGCAGCGGCCAGTCTGGGCTTGCCTGCAGCGTGGCCTGCCCAATACTTGCGCGCTGCGCCGCAGGGCAGCACGGCCCGTGCCACGGCCGACTACGCGCAGGGGTAGAATGGCGGCCTTGCCCAGAGAGTTGCCGCTTATGCACCAGACCCCCGATCCCGGCACGCGTGCCGTGCTGTACCACCTATGCCGAGAGGACGTACCTGCGTTGCATCAGATCACGCAGGACGTTGCAGACAAGCGGCTGACGGGCTCCCTGGGCAATATTGTCCAAGCAGGGCTACGGCGGGATGGTCAGATAGCGAGGGGGCATTGATGCAGGCAGAGGATAAGCCAGCGCTGGATATGCCAGTGCCGCGTGCCGTGGTGATAGGCTTGGTGCTGATCAATCTAGCACTGGCGCTCAAGCCCCTGTTTGGCGGGTTCTCCGGCGAGCTGCTGCAGGCTGCGGCTTACGGCCTGTTCCAGCAGTTTGTGATGGTGCCGGCATGGTGTGTGGCCGGTGGGTTGGTGCTCAAGCTGCTCGACCGGCGTTTCAAGCTCAGCAATGCCTACCTGATAGGGCTGATTGCTGCGATAGCCTTTGCCATCAGGGCCATGCGTAGCTAAAACCCGCCGCCTCGCCAGCGGGAGAGCCGGCCACGACGGGTCGCCGTGGCGCCTATCGCCGCACACCGCTTGGCGTGCCTATCCTGTGCATTCCTCACGGCCATTATTTCCCCGCAGGGCCGTGTCTCCAGCCTATAACTGAGTATCCCCCATACAGATGACTCGCAGGAGACACGCATGTCAGCACCTCGACTTGCCCATGTGCTGGTTGGCCGCGAAACGGGCGTATACCGTATGGCCTATCGGGAGTGGGGTGATGCGGCCAATCCACGGGTGGTGGTCTGCGCACACGGCTTGACCCGCAATGGGCGGGATTTTGAAAGCCTGGCCAATGCGCTGGCTGGCGATTTTCGGGTGGTGGCACCCGATGTGGTGGGCAGGGGGGAAAGCGATTGGTTGCGAGACCCCATGGGCTACCAGGTGCCGCTCTATGTGCAGGACATGCTGGTGCTGATAGCCCGGCTCAATGTAGCTACCGTGCATTGGGTGGGCACCTCCATGGGCGGGTTGATAGGCATGATACTGGCGGCCATGCCGGGTACGCCCATACGCCGGCTGCTGCTCAATGATGTGGGCCCGGTGCTGGCGGCAAGCGCCCTGGCGCGCATCGGCGAATACGTCGGCAAGGCGCCGGCCATGCCCTCGCGGGCGGCGGCAGAGGCGTATATACGTGCGGTATCGGCGCCTTTTGGCCCGCACAGCGACGCGCAGTGGGCTTTTCTTACCGAGGTGATGCTAAAGCCGGACGGCAACGGTTGGCGCTTGAACTACGACCCCGGTATCGCCATACCGTTTCAGAAGGCGGCTGGCGATGACGTCAATCTCTGGCCGTTGTATGACAATATCCGCTGCCCTGTTCTGCTGACCCGTGGGGCCCAGTCGGATCTACTCAGCGTGGATACTGCCTGTGCCATGAGCGAGCGGGGGCCGAAGGCGGCGTGGGTGGATTTTGAAGGGGTAGGGCATGCCCCCACCTTTCTGCAGGAAGACCAGATTGCCGTGGCAAGCAGTTTCTTGAAGGCAGAATAGGGCTGGCGATGTCGCGCCTATGGGTAGCGCTGCTGTGTTTGCTGGGACCGGCTACCACCTGGGCTGCGCCGGACAAGCTGATATTTGCCCTGCGCCCGCTACCCCCTTATATGGAAGTGACACCGACGGGCTATGCCGGCTCCCATGTGGAGATCATGGCGCGCTTGGCCGAGCGCCTCAAGGTCAAGCTGGAGATCGTAGAGTGCCCCTTGGTGCGTTGCCTGCGCATGCTGCAGGAAGGGACGGCTGATGTCACCATGGGCCTGGCCATGACGGCAGAGCGTGAACCCATGATGGTGCTGCTGGAGCCACCCTATGCGGCGGGGTCGCCCACCTATTTCTTTCTGCGCCGTGATGACAAGCGCAAGGTAAGGAAGTACGAGGATCTGTATCCCCTGCGCCTGGGCGTGATACGGGGGCTGCATTACTTTGATGAATTCGATGGCGACAACAAGCTCAAGAAGGATGAAGCACCTGACCTGATGACCAATTTCCGCAAGCTGGTGGCTGGCCGGGTGGATGTGGTACCGGCCGGCGCCAATGTCGCCGCCACCTTCCTGCAGAACCCACAGTTTGCCGGCCGGGTCAAAGCGGCGGAGTGGGTGCGGCCCAACAAGGTCATGCGCTATGTCTCGATGTCACGGACCTCGCCGTGGCAGGATGAGCGCGGCCGCCTGGAGCAGGCACTTGCTGCCATGGTGGACGCTGGCGAAACAAAGGCTATTCTGGAACGCTATGAAACGGCTTTTCTGGCGGCCTGCAAAAAAGCCCGCCGTTGTTGATAACTACCCTGTACCTGAAGGCGTCCAAGCCTGAGAATACTATCCATCCCTGAGTAGACTTGCCCCATGTTTGACCGCCTGCTACCGATTTTCCAGACCGACACACCCATACGTGAGTTGCGCCTGATTCTGGAGCGCTTGCCAGGCCAGCCCGTGATTGCGGCGCTGGATGGCCTGGCGGAAGCCTTGCGCGAGGGTATGGCGGCATCCCCCAGCGGCCCGGCGGCCCGCAAGTTGATAGACGCGCTGGATCCTACGGCACGGCAATGGGCTGATCAGGCACTGGAGGAACTGGCGACCAACAAGGACAATCCGGTACGACGCGACATGACCGGCAAGCGCCTGGCCTTGCTGGCCGACCAACTGGCCAATGCCAGCTATATCGAGGCGGTACGCGAGACGGTGCAATTGCAGAAGGGCACCGGACGTATCGGTGACCTGCGTGACTGGGCTGCCGGATATCTGCATTGGTTGGGTCTGGCCCACACGGCCAGGGCGCTGTACGACCCGCAACAGGCGGCAGTGATCTGGGCGGGACCGGTGGACATCTATCTGGCGCTGGTGCGGCACGGGGTATTGGGCAGCCATATCGGCGACAGCAAGGATGAACCGGCCCGTGCCCTGGCCTATCTGCTGCTGAGCCATGATGCCTTTGCCGTGGTGGACGGCCATGAGGTGGCATTGGCTGCGCGTTGTTGCCGGCAGCTCGCCGGCCATGTCTTTGTTGCCCCGGATTTTCACCGCTCCACGCCCCTGGTCATGGACCCTGATGCCAATGAGGCCAGCCGCCTGGTGGGTTGGGGTGGGCCCAGTGCAGCATCACCCGCACTGTGCTTTGGGCTGGAGGCGGTGGCGCAGCAGGCGCGTTATGCACAGTCGGTGCTGCAGACGGGCGGCCTGCTCGATTGGCTGCCCACCAATGCCCAGCCCGAGGTGTTCGACAAACTGGTGCATGGCTGGGTGGCGCGTAGCGGGCGTTGTCCCAATATTGTCGCCTCCCGCTTGGGACAGTTGCAGACTGCCTTTGATTTCCTGCGCATACGTGGCCTGTTGGGCCAGAAGAACGAGCGCATGCTGGAGAACGACCCTTACCTGCGCCGCGCCCAGGTGGAGGACATAGACGAGAACGGTGTGGGCCTGTTGTTGCCCAGTGATAGTGCCGCGCTGCTGGCCTCTGGCTTGCTGGCCCTGCAGATGCCAGGGCGAGGGTGGTGGCTGGCGCGGCCGGTACGCAGCCTGCCCCAGGCCGACGGCTTGTTGTTTGTCACGGCGCGCTGGCTAGGGCAGGAGGCACAGGCCATACGGTTGATTCCGGTAACGGGCGATGGCCAGCGGGCGCTCTATCTGCAACCGGGACCAGCCAATGGTTACGAGGCCATCGTGCTGCTTGATCACGACTGGCTGGCCACCGACCTGCCATGCCAGGCCGAACTGGGGGAGAGTAGCCTGACTCTGGTGCCCGCCGCCCCGGAGCCACTGGGGCCGGCGCTCTGGTGCTACCGTTGCCGACAGGTGTAGCAGGCCCCCGGCTTCCCGTTTCCAGTGCGCCGCAGGTCTTCAGCGGGCATCGTAGCGGAACTGGTTGACCTCGCCGCAGAGCTCATGGGTCAGCCGGCCTAGCATGCTGGCCGTTTGGTTCATGGCGGCCACGGCGGCGGTGTTTTCTTCGCTGATCTGAGCGACCTTCTCCACCTGTTGCGCTATCTGCTGGGTACCGGCCTTGTGCTCGTTCAGCGACTCGGCAATGTTGGCGACAGCCTGTTCGCTGGCATCCACCCCCTCGGTGATGGCGGCGATGGACAGCCCGGCGCGGCTGGCCAGTTCGGCACATTCATGGGCCCGCTCCACCGTGGTGTTCATTGCGCCGACAGCCTGTTCGCTGTTACCGCCTATCTGGGTCACCATCTGCTGGATATCGATGGTGGCATTGGCTGTGCGCTCGGCCAGTTTGCGCACTTCATCGGCCACCACGGCAAAGCCACGCCCTTGCTCGCCGGCTCGGGCGGCTTCGATGGCGGCGTTGAGCGCCAGCAGGTTGGTTTGGTCGGCCACATCCTTGATGACGCTGACGACCGAGGTGATGCGCTGGGCGTCCTGACCCAGGGTGGTCACCTTGCCTGCGGCCTCGGCCACGGCGCGGTCTATTGCCTGCATATGGCTTACTGTGGCACGTATCTGGTCTGCGCCGCTAGCTGCTTGCTGCCGGCTGGTGGCACCCAGCTCATGGGCCTCGTGGGCGTTGTCCGCCACATGGGCAATGCTGACGGTGACCTGCTCCACCGCCGCGGCCATGGCGCTGGTGGCCTCGGAACCTGCGTTGGATGCCAGGGCCACCTGCTGGGTGGTGTTGGCCAGTTGTTCGGCTTCGTGATTGACGGTGTCCACCGCCTTGGCCACGGCCTGCACCAGGGTTTGCATATTGTCGGCCAGGGTGTTGTAGGCGCGGGCGATGCTGTCTATCTCGTCGTTGGCGGTTACCGGTACCCGTAAGGTCAGGTCGCGCTTGTCGCGAGCCTGCCGCAGGGTTTCACGCAGCGTGCCGATCTTGCGGTTCATGCCATTCAGTAACCAGGCCGAAACACCCCCTGCAATCACCATGGCGGCCAGCAAGGTAATCCAGGTCACCATCCGTGTCTGGGCGTAGTCGTCCTGGGCAGAGCTAAAGTTCTTGCGTGCCTCTTTCAATTGCAGCTCAACCAGCTTGGATATGCTACCTGATATCGGGTCTATGGCCGGATAGAGGTCGGTGCGTGCGAAGGCATCAAGCCCGGTGGTGTCGCCCGCAGCCAGCAGCTGATCGAGCTTGGCCACTGCCATGTCGGCAGCCTTCATGGCGGTTTCAGCCTCGGCGACCAGCTGCTTTTCTTCCGCAGTGAGCTCGGTCGCGGCGTAGGCCTGCCAGTTTGCCCTAATCTGCTTGTTGGCTTCGGCGACGGCAGTACGCGCAGCTGCTGCGGTGATGGTCTGGTGATTGGCTTTGTGGGTGGTATCCACGATATTGACCGCATACATGTCGGCAACCACCTTGAGCTGATCCAGTGGGACGACGCGGTCTTTATAGGTGGTGGCAAAGGCGGCATTGGTGCTGGCCAGCCGGGTGAGGTTGTTGATGCCCAAACCCAGCATCATGACCAGAAGTCCGGTGACAAGAACAATCAGCTTGGCTCGCAGGGTCATGGTGGTACTCCTGTTGTTTGTCTGTCTTGTACGTCAGGGTTTCCTCCCGATCCGCTAAGCCTTATGCGTGCTAGCTTTCTAAACAATATATCCTTGTCATGGAATTTAATCCATGTCTCCAGGTGGCGATACCGGCTCGCCGGGCATGTTGGCCACCGTGGCGGTGCCATGCAGACGTTGCGGGCAGTGCCCGCATCTGGGCCGCTGGGACTTGCTGGTGTGGTGGGTAGGGCAGTCAGGGACGGCTGCGGGCCAGCACCTCGGCCTTGAGTTTGGCGGCAGGGTCGCCCTGGCGCGCGGCAGCGGTGTACCACATCAAGGCCTGGGCGATATCGACCGGCTTGCCGTCGCCATGCTCGTACATGGAGGCAATCAGGTACTGCGCGCCCATATTGCCGCCCTCTGCGGCTTTCTCATACCAGCGTGCTGCCTCGGTGTAATCCTTGGGTGCGCCACGCCCCAGGAAGTACTGGGTGCCCAGGTCGAGTTGCGCCTCGGTATGGCCTTGCTCGGCCGCCAGCTTGAACCAGCGCGTCGCCAGTACTTGCGATACCGGCACGCCATCGCCACGCTCATAGGCCAGACCCAATACATAGTTGGCATTCATCACGCCGCCGGTGGCCGCCTTCTCTAACCAGACCAGCCAGTCCTCCTGGGTTTGCCCGGCCTCACCCCGCCGCAGCATCATGGCGTAGTTGAACTGTGCCAGGGCGTGGCCCTGCTCAGCCAATTGGCGGTAGCGCTGCAGGGCGACAGGCTTGTCGCCGCGTGCATAAGCGGCATAGGCCTCGTCTATGGGGTCTGCCAGGGTGGTGGCGCTGAGCAAGTACAGTGCAAGCCTAAAATGTGTCATGGACAACCTCGCATAGTCAGCGCGCGGTGGACGGCCCGCGCTATCTGGCGCCGGGGATAAGCCCCCTGCCGGCTGCGCACGCCTGAACAGACGCTAAGCGTGGTTTCGTCGCAAACCTGGGTCGTTCATACAGCCTGATTCTGACGCGGTGCAAGCGGCGTGTGCCGGGTCAGCCTGCCGGTAGGCGGAAGTAAGCCAAGCGCTGGCGCAGGCTTTCGGCCAGCCTGCTCATTTCCTCGGCTGTGGTAGCCAGCTCTTCGGCCGCCGCGCTGTCGCCTTGGGCGGCTTGTGCAAAGCCCGTGAGCGCCTCATCGATATGGCGCGTACCTGCTGCCTGCAGCTCGGTGGCCTGCGCCACCTCGCTGGCCCGCAGGGCGGCTTCATCCACGGCGCGATCCAGTTCGCCGAACTCCTCTACGGCTTCGTCGGCTATTTTCTGTATGCGATCGGTAATGCCGCTTACCTCGGAGGCAGCTGTCTGGCTACGCTGGGCCAGCTTGCGCACCTCGTTGGCAACCACGGCAAAGCCACGGCCATGCAGGCCGGCACGGGCAGCTTCGATGGTGGCGTTGAGCGCCAGCATATTGGTCTGGTAGGCAATGTCATCCACCAGCTTCAGCAATTGTGCGATCTGGCGCATTTCACTGCTGGCGGTCATGGCCAGCTCTATGCCATGGCGGGTACGCAGGCGGGCTGCCTCGGTCAGGTTGGCGCTGGCCACCGCGCTCTGGCGGGTGTGGCTGATGCCAAAGCGTATTTGTTCCAGTGACGCGTGTGTCTGGCCTATGCCCTGTGCCAACCTGTCACTTTGCTGGCGCATGGCTTCGGTGCTGCTGGCGATCTCGGCAGCATGCGCTTCCAGGGCCAGGCTGCCTTGCTGTATCTCCTTAAGCACCACCAGCAGATGCTGGCGCATGTGCTCCTGCTCGGCCAGCAGGCTGCTACTGTCGTGTGGCTTGATGGCGGTCGCCTGCGCCAGATCACCACGCGCCAGCCGCCGTATGGCCTGACGGGCTGCATTGGGCTCGCCGCCCAGCAGCTGTTCCAACCGTCGCCAGCCCAACCATGCAGCCGCAAGCAGGATCAGCATGCTGAGTCCGTACAGCAGCAGTATTCGCAGCTTGCCCTGTTGTATGCCGGCTGCGGCAGACTGCTCCTGTGTCTGCAGATAGTTCCGGGCGGCATTCACCTGGGCGTCTATGCCTGCACGATGTATCAGGAACAGCCTGTCCAGCGCAGCCCGGCTGCTGGCAATCAGGGTGGCATCCTGGCTGGCAAGGGCGGGCAGGTAGCGGGATTCCAGTTGCGTCAGGTAATGATGGCCTGCGGGCTCAGCCTGAGTCAGCAAGGTGTGCAGTACCTCGGGCGGCAGAGGACTATTGCGCCAGTGGCGCATGCGGTCGACATAGCGCGCCATCTCCCGCCGTAACCGCTGTTGCGTCACAGGGCTGGGGTTGGCTGCCAGATCATGTGCCAGCATATGCACCTCGATCAGGTAAGCCGGCGGCGGCAGGATATCGGCCACCAGATCCTTGGCGTTGATGATCTGTTGGTAGCTGGTGCCGCCTATCATCAGCCGGCTGGCACTATGCCAGGCTAGCCAGGCCAGCGCGCTCTGACCGAGTATCAGGACCGCAAAGAACAGGTAGAGACCCTGCTTGAGCCCCCATCTGCGTTGATGAGCCTTGCCCGGCATGGCCAGATGGGCCTGCTGCTGTACGGCGATCGCATCCATGCTTCCCCCTTGCACCAGAGCAAGGTTGTCCCGACTGCTGCCTGGTATGCATGGCATGGGCACCCTGCGCCCTGGACGCAGATTCGGTGGGCGAGCCTGGAGGCGCCGCCACCTTTTGTAAGTACTTGAATCAGCATAGTGCACGGCCCGCTGAGTTGCGGTGCGTGGGCGTAAAAAAACCGCTCCTGAGAGCGGTTTTTTTACTTGGCGCAAGGCGACGACTTAGTCGAAGTCGCGGTTGCTGAAGGACGGACGACCACCGGGGCGCTTGGGTGCAACATTGCCACGGTTGTCACCACCGCCACGGTTGAACGATGGCTTGCCGTTGCCATTGCCACCGCGGTTGCCCGGCTTGCGGTTGCCACCATCCAGCGGGCTGTGCAGGGTCAGGCGGGGTTGTTCCGAGTACACGGTGGCATCGGTTTCCAGGCCCTTGAAGTCTGCACGGCTGGTGCGGGGGGCGCGATTGCCAGCGTTGTCACGGTTGCCGATGTTGTCACGGTCGCCGTAAGGCTTGCGGTCGCTGAAGCTGCGGCCTTCGCCAGCAGGCTTGCGGTTGCCGTAGCTGTCGCGATCACCGGCAGGGCGGTCACCGAAAGGCTTGCGATCACCAGCGGGGCGATCGCCGTAGGGCTTGCGGTCACCAGCGGGACGATCACCGGCAGGGCGGTCGCCGTAGGCCTTGCGCTCGCCGTAGGTCTTTTCGCCGAAAGGCTTGCGATCGCCGTAGCTGCGGCCTTCGCCGGCGGGCTTGCGCTCGTCAAAGCGCTTGCCACCATCACGCGGCTTGTCGCTGAACTTGTTGCGGGCACCGGCGCCATCACGGCTGCCGAAGCGGCTGCCACCGTTGCTGGGGCGTGGCTCGAAGCGGGCTTCGAGGCCTTCCAACTGATACGGATTGAACTTGCGGCCAACAAACTTCTCGATGCGACGCAGGGCAGGCACTTCGTGCTTGGCAGCGAAGGAGATGGCAATACCGTCACGGCCAGCGCGGCCGGTACGGCCAATACGGTGGACGTAGTCTTCGGCAAACTTGGGCAGGTCGAAGTTCACCACGTGGGTGATGCCGGCCACGTCAATACCACGGGCGGCGACGTCGGTGGCGACCAGCACATCGATCTCGCCCTTCTTCAGGCGGGCCAGGGTACGGGTACGCTCGCGCTGCGGCATGTCGCCGTGCAGGGCGGCGGCCTTCTTGCCTTGGCCCAGCAGGCGGTCGGCAAGGTCAGCGGCATCCAGCTTGGTGGCGATGAAGATGATGGCCTGGCCGACGGCTTCGTCTTCCAGGATGCGGTCCAGCAGCTTGGCCTTGTGGGTGATGTCGTCAGCGTAGTGCAGCTTTTCGACGATCTGTTCCTGGCGCTTGGGCGGCGGGGCAATTTCAATGCGCTGTGGGTCGGTCAGCAAAGACTGGGCGATGGTGGCGATATCGCCATCCAGCGTGGCCGAGAACAGGGCGGTGACGCGCTCCTTGGGCAGCTTGGTGGCGATATGGGCGATATCGTCGCGGAAGCCCAGATCCAGCATGCGGTCGGCTTCGTCCAGTACCAGCATTTCAAGACGGCCCAGGTCGATACGGCCACGGTCCATCAGGTCGATCAGGCGGCCAGGGGTGGCGACCAGGATTTCGACGGGGCTGGACAGCAGCTTGATCTGCAGCGGGTAAGGCATGCCGCCCACGACGCTGACAACCTTGGCGTGGCGGATCTGCTTGCCATAGGTTTCGGCAGCGCTCTTGATCTGGGCAGCCAGTTCACGGGTGGGCGACAGCACCAGAATGCGTGGGCCCTTGCCGGGGCGTTCGGTTTTTTCGGTCAGGAAGTTCAGTGCAGGCAGCATGAAGGCTGCGGTCTTGCCTGTGCCGGTGGCTGCCGAAGCCATGACATCGCGACGTTGCAGCAGCAGGGGAATGGCAGCTGCTTGGACTGGCGTGGGTTCGGTGTAGCCAGAGGTAACGAGGGTGTCAAGAATAGGCTGGGCAAGGCCGAGGTCGGCGAAGGTGACTTGTGTCAAAGCGGTTTCCTAGGTGGTGCTTGCCGATAACAATTAATCGGAAAGCGAACGAACCCGAGCACAGACGCCACGACTAAACAAGCCCCGTATTATGGGCCGACAGGCTAAAACCCGTCCGGCGCGGCATGCGCGTAGATTCGTAATTGGTTTACTAGCCTGGTTTTCCAGGCTGACAAAGCTGAGATCGGCAGGGCCCGAACTTAGGCTGATATGCGGATCGGCAGCGCCACATCGACGCTAACCGAAAGAGCGCCAAAACGTTGAAACTGCAACGGCGCGGAGGTCAGGTATCGATGATCGTGCACCGTGTTTTGATGCAACGGGGCGCAGTATGCTGAAAACAAAAGAAAAAATCAAATACTTTGTGCGTTGCAGAAAGATCGGCATGCTAAAATGCTTCGTTTCCAGAATCGAAATTGACAGGTTTCTCTTATGAGCCGCGCATTACGTAACATCGCTATCATCGCCCACGTTGACCATGGCAAGACCACGCTGGTGGACCAATTGCTGCGCCAATCGGGCACCTTCCGTGAAAACCAGCAGGTCGACGAACGCGTGATGGACAGCAACGATCTTGAAAAAGAGCGCGGCATCACGATTCTGGCCAAGAACACTGCCATCGATTTCGAAGGCACGCATATCAATATCGTCGACACCCCCGGCCACGCCGACTTCGGTGGCGAGGTTGAGCGGGTGCTGGGCATGGTGGACGGCGTACTGCTGCTGGTGGATGCCGTCGAAGGCCCCATGCCGCAAACCCGCTTCGTGACCAAGAAGGCATTGGCCCTGGGCCTGCGCCCCATCGTGGTGATCAATAAGGTGGACCGTCCCGGTGCGCGCCCTGATTGGGTGCTGGACCAGACCTTCGACCTGTTCGACCGCCTGGGTGCGACCGACGAGCAGCTCGACTTCCCCATCATCTACGCGTCGGGCCTGAACGGTTTCGCCAAGCTGAACCTGGATGAAACCTCGGACAATATGCGCCCCCTGTTCGAGACCGTGCTCAAGCACGTGCCCACCCCGCCGGGCAACCCTGATGCACCGCTGCAACTGCAGCTGGCCGCACTGGATTACTCCACCTATACCGGTCGCCTGGGCGTAGGACGCGTGATCAACGGCCGCATCAAGCCGGGCCAGCAAGTCGTGGTGATGAACCATGAAGAGCAGGTGGCTTCCGGCCGCATCAACCAAGTGCTGGGTTTCCAGGGCCTGGAGCGGGTGCCTGTGGAGTCGGCCGAGGCTGGCGACATCATTATCATCTCCGGTCTGGACGATATCGGTATTGGCGTCACCATCTGTGACAAGGAATCCCCGGTAGGTCTGCCGGTCCTGGGTGTGGACGAGCCCACCCTGACCATGGACTTCATGGTGAATACCTCGCCGTTGGCCGGCACTGAAGGCAAGTTCGTGACCAGCCGCCAGATTCGCGACCGCCTGAACAAGGAACTGCTGACCAATGTGGCGCTGCGTGTTGAAGACACCAGCGATGCGGATATCTTCCGTGTCTCCGGTCGCGGCGAACTGCACCTGACCATCCTGCTGGAAAGCATGCGTCGCGAAGGCTTCGAAATGGCCGTGGCCAAGCCGCGCGTGGTGTACAAGGAAATCAACGGCGTGAAGTGCGAGCCGTATGAAAACCTGACCATCGACCTGGAAGACAGCCACCAGGGCGGCATCATGGAAGAAATCGGTCGTCGCCGTGGCGAACTGACCAATATGGAAAGCGATGGCCAGGGTCGTACCCGCCTGGAATACCATATTCCTGCCCGTGGCCTGATCGGCTTCCAGTCCGACTTCATGACCATGACCCGTGGTACCGGCCTGATGAGCCACGTGTTTGACGACTACGCTCCGACCAAGCCTGATATGCCTGGCCGTCACAATGGCGTTCTGATCTCGCAGGATGACGGCGAAGCCGTGGCCTATGCACTGTGGAAGCTGGAAGACCGCGGCCGCATGTTCGTGAGCCCTGGCGACAAGCTGTATGAAGGCATGATCATCGGCATCCATAGCCGCGACAACGATCTGATCGTGAACCCGATCAAGGGCAAGCAGCTGACCAACGTGCGTGCCTCGGGTACCGATGAGGCTGTGCGCCTGACCACCCCGATCAAGCTGACGCTGGAATCGGCCGTGGAGTTCATCGACGACGACGAACTGGTGGAAATCACCCCGGTGAGCATTCGTATCCGCAAGCGCCACCTGAATGAGCATGATCGCAAGCGCGCCCAGCGTGCTTCGGAAGGCTGATTGCAGCAGAGCAAAAAAACGGCAACCTGAGGGTTGCCGTTTTTTTATGTCTTGCGTCTTTTGAACAAGTTCTTGAGATGCTGCTTCAGTCGGCGCTGTCGCGGCAGTGTTGCAGCCTAAGTTGCCTGGGGCTGAGCCCCGTGGCCAGCTTGCATTGCTTGTGCAGGGCGCTTTGGTCGAAGAAGCCGGTATCCACGGCAATATCGGCAATCGGTATGGTGGTTTCGCGGATGGCGTACAGGGCGGCTTCCAGCCGGGTACGGCGGACAAACTCACCGGTGCTGGTCTGGAATACCCGTTTCATCCGCCTGTCCAGCTGGGCTATGGACAAGCCGGCCACATCGGCCAGTTCCTGCAGATTGAGATGGCGGGCGTAGTGCGCCTGGATGTAGTCCACCACGCGGGCAAAGCCTGCGTCTATCAAACCATCACGGCTTAGCTCGGTGAGGTCCTTGGAGATGCAGACCAGGCCCAGCAGGGTGCCGCTGGCGTTGTGTATGGGTTGTTTGTTGGAGATGCACCAGCCGCTCTTGCCATCGTTGTAGAGCGTCAGGTCCAGGCTGTCGACGATGGGTCTGCCTGCCGCAAAGACAACAGCGTCCTGCTCGCAATAGCGCTGGGCCATGTGGCTGGGGAACAGGTCGTGAGCGGTGCGGCCTATGGCATCCTGCTTATGCCGCAAGCGGCAGCGCGCCACGCAGGCGCTACTCATGGCGAGATAGCGGCCTTGTGTGTCCTTGACCGAGAACACCACGTCGGGGAGGCGCTCGAACAAGGACTCGACGAACAGTACATCGCTCAGTTGCTGGACGATGTAGGGCCGTTGTGCGGCCAAAGTACTGGTTGCAAACATGGGGCAACTCCCTGGGGCCGAATGATCGGCCGCGAGCGGTATCAGGTGTCCGTGCAGCGCAGGCGTGGGCTTGCCAGCCAAACGAGGCAATGCCAGTCACCGCCACCATGCCCTGGCAAACGAGGGCGGACGTGGTACGGGGCTTGGGATGCCCACGGTATTGCGCCCATATCGCCCGCCAACCTTGGTGGCAATGGTTTCTGGTAGTACCCTGCATGGTGCAAATGCTCTAAAATATGCTATTTGCATATTTTGATCAATACGGGCGAACCGCCCGCATTGCTTTTGTAGCAAACAACAGGAAAAGCCACTGGGCGTACCCAGTGGCTTTTCACGCTTTCAGAGCGGGGCGGCGACCTGCCTAGTCGTAGCTGGCGTTGATGGCAACGCCGCTAAACGGTTGCTTGGCCTGCATCAGGAAGTAAATCCACTGCCCGGTGGGCGGGGTGGCCAGGCTGATACTCTCATTGTTACCAGGGTGTATCGAAGCTGCATCATAGCTACCGGTGGTCGGATAGCGGTTGAAACCCGCGTAGAGATCGACATCACCGCTGCCAGCCGTCGTCCATATCTTGAGGTTGCGGGCGCTTGCCGGCAGGTGAATGTAGGCATAGCTGCGGGTGCTGGAGGCAAAGCCACTGATGGAGCAACCCTTGCCCAGGTAATAGGGATGGTTACAACTGGGGAGGATGATGCCGCCGGGCATGGGTGGCTCGCCTGCGGTAGTGGCCGTCTGTGCCCAACTGGCGAACTCGCTGTCATAGCGGGTGCCGATCTGGCTCATATAGCTCTGGTAGCCGTTGTAATCCCCTGCCCGGAAGCGTGCCAGTACGGTGTCCACATCGCTGCGATGACGTTCCATCATGAAGCGGGTGGCCATATAGCCCCAGCGGTAGGCCCGGTTGGTGTAGTCGCCCATGGAGTAGGTGTTGCCGAAGATCTGGCTGAGCTTGTACTGGCCGGTGCGGGCGGCATCGATGCTGGCCTGGTTGTTATTGCGCAGCGATAGGTACTCACCTATGCCCTCTATCCACCATACCGTAGGCTTGGCCGTGCCTGCGCCAAAGTCGCCATACATGTTGAAGCGGCCATCTAGGTAGTGCACATACTCATGCTCCAGGTTCCATATCTTGAAGCTGGGGCGCATCCAGGAGGCTTCGTGGGCGATGAAACGGGCCTGGTTGCCGACCGCGGCAGGGTTGCCTTCTAGGTACATGCCACCGTTGTTGGTGTCGATATCATAGATGGCAGAAGCGTACTTGCTGTAGTTGGCGTAGTCATCGAATACCACGACTTCCAGTGCCGTGTTGTGGTCATTGGCGACCGGTGTACGGTTGGTTTGCAGCATGTTGTGGAAGTAGGTCTCGCCGCTTTGCAAGGTGGTGCACGATTCCTGCAGCTGCGCTGCCGTCATGTCCTGGGCGCGGATGCGGATAGTGGCGCTGCAGTTGTGGCTGATGGGCAAGGCGGCATTGGCCAGTTGCTGCTCGAAATTGCAGGTGCCGTATTCGGCGCAGTTGGCATTGTCGTAATACTTCACCGCCTGCGCGGCTTTCAGCCACAGGCCCATGTCCGGCCCGGTCATGCTGGTGGTGGCCAGCATGTGCTTGATCATGGGCTTGATGGTGGGCTTCAGCTCCGGCAGACCGAACATGCGGAAAGCTTCGTTGGCGCTGTCGGTCAGCTGGTAGCTGTAGTTGGTATTGAGCAGCGTTGCCTTGTTCGCCAGCACGAACTGGTTGAGCGCGGTGGCATGGCTGGCGTCGTTCCGGAGTATGGCGAGGCCTTCGGGACGGAAGTTGGCATAGTAATAGACGGTCAGCACGCCGGTATAACCGTCGCTTGCCGACCGTACCAGCAGTGCCTGGGCGGCATTGGGGTTGCTGGCGGTATTGGTGTAGCGGGTCACCAGGCTTTGCATATCGCTGAGGTAGTAGGCCTCATCATGCAGGTTGGTGATCAGCTTCATGGTTTCGCCAGCTGTGGGCGAGGCCACCGCATTGTTCTGGAACAGCAGCGGCGAAGCCAGTAGTTGCTTGATGGCGGGGCGCAGCGTGCCCAGCAGACTGCTGGAAGGCTCTGGTATGGTGTTGGAGCCTGCCAGGTAGTACCCGGCGCGCAGGTAGATGATCAGATTGATCAGGTTGCGGTTGCTGGCATTGTAGGCGGCGGCTTCCTGTGCAAAGCGGCTGGCCACGGCGTTCATGTTGGCCGGGCTGTAGATCTGGCTGGCCAGGGTACTGTTGAGCGAAAACAGGCCGTAGTGGCACTCATAGTCGGGCAGGCTGACCAGGTAGTTTGCCAGGTCATTGCCGCTATGGCTGGCCAGCCGGTTCATGTCCTCGCATTCCGCCGTGGTCGCCAGCGCGCTGACCTGGCCGCTGAATCGGGTATCACGCTGCTTGGGCAGGCGCAGGTCGGTACGGGCCCGGCGGGTTTCGCTCAGGTTGTACAGTTTCTGCTCGGTGCTGGGCGGCAGATTCTGCCTGACCTGGGGCATGGGCAGCGTGCGCTCGGTGGTATCGGTATCAGCCTGTGCCAGTGGGCTCAGGCACCCCAGCAGCAGGGCTGCCAGTAGTGGGCAACGCAGTTTTGTATTCATCTCACATTCCCTATTTTCCGTAGACGATAGCCTTGGCACCTGCTTTGCAGTAACGGCTGGCGGCCGGCCTGCGCGGGTTGTCTGGCGCGTGTTGTTGCAGGCCGAACTATGGCGGAGGGGCAATGGGGAATCTTGTGCTGGCGCGCTGTGGCTGCAGCGATATTTACCAAGTCAGCCAGGGAGGGGAAATGAAAACAGGACCAGGCCTGTGTGGGCATGGTCCTGCTGAGACTGCAGTCGTGATCGCTATTGCTGAGACTGTTGCTGCCTCTTAGAACACGGGTACCGGGTAGGCCGCCCGCACAAACGGCGCCACGTTCTCGCTAAGCAGCTTGTGGGTACGCGTGGTCGGATGCAGGGTGTCCCAGAACACGAAGGTGTCGGGGTTGCTGCACTCGCTGCGCGGCGACTGGCTGCTCAGGTAGCTGAGGCTGCTGTCGCTGTTGATATTGAGGCAGGAGGTGGTGGTGTTGGTCATGCCATAGCTGGCCGGGCTGTTCAGCACGCTGTTGAACAGGGTATAGGTATCAAATACCCGTATGTTCAGGCTGCTGCCGTACTGCGCACGCAGGCTGGCGACCATGCTGTCCAGGCGGTTGTTGTAGTCCAGCACCTTGGCGGCCACCTGGGCAGGGTTGCCCTTGATCTTGAACACCGGTGCCTTGGAGACATCGGGCAGCTTCAGCAGCAGCACATTGCGGGCACCGGTATTGAGCAGATTCTGCAGGGCGCTGGTTTCGCCAGCAATGACCTGATCCACGCTACGGTCATAGTTGACGAAGTCATTGCCACCTATCAAGACCGTGAACAGGGTTTTCTCCGGCCGGTAGGCCGCGGCCTTCTGCATGTACTCCTTATACGACTGCACCTGATCGGTTACGCCGGCAATGACATATTTCTCGGTATTGACCCCGGCACCACCCACGGCCCAGTTATAGAGCGGCAGGCGCAGGCTGTCGGCCAGGTATTCAACCCAGTTGTTGCCGTTGCTGAAGCGGCCCAGGAACCAGCTATTGCGGTTGGGCAGCAGCCATTGCGAGGCGTTGTACATGTTCTGGGTGTCGGAAAGGCTGTCGCCAAAGGCCACGATGCGGTTGATGCCGCCCAGCTGGGCTGCACTGTCCTGGCTCCAGACGGTGTAGTTGAACGACAGCGAATTGTCGGCTGCAGCCCACATGGCCACATTGGAACCCAGGCCCTTGCGGCTGAGTGTGCTCTGGCACACGGACTTGAGGGTGTCCTGGCTGGTATCGCTGTAGAACATGTTCTTCCAGGCCAGCATGCTGCTGGACCACCAGCTACCGTAGATACGGTAGTAGTCGCTGTTGCCGGTATTGAGCGCCCACACATAGTTGGTGGTCGGCCGAAGCTTGGTGCCCGTGGCGTAGTAGCAGCGCAGATAGGTATAGGTGCTGCCTGATGCCCGTATGGTCATGCCGTCCTGGCTCAGCTTGTTGCGCTTGAGCTTGTACAGGGACTCGGCGGAGGCAGGGCCGTGGGGGGACAGGTAGCTGCCCAGGATGGGGTCGGGGCGGATGTCGGCCGCGTTGGTGGGGGTGGATGCGTGGGCCCATGAGGACAGCAGCAGGGCGCCAAGCAGCAGGGTTTTGTTTTTCATTGTTGTCTCCTCGTTCTGGGGGGAATCACCAGCCCGATAGCGGGACGACACCCGTCGCAACACGGGGCCAAGCTGTCGTACCGATGGGGGTGACGGCTGGAGGCGAACCGCCGCCTCCGTGCCCGAGTGTTGCGTACCGCGTGATTCGAGCAAGCACTTGGGCAGGTGCGGATCATAGCGCGTGACTTTACCTGTTGAGCGATTGCTCTAATTTTGTCGCATGGCTGCAACTGTTTGATGTTGATCAAAAAATCAAGCAGGTATTGCAGGTTGTGGCGGCTGCGCCAAAGCAGTACGGGTGTGCAATGCACCGTGCTGGTGCGCCAAAGGACAGGCCGGAGCCGATGCGGCAGTGAGACATGCTGCGTCGCACAATCGAGCGCTTGCTTGACTAAAAAATCACTGGGACGTATGTTTCAAACAACCGTTTGATTGAATCGGCTATGCTTATGGGTAAACCAGACCCGACACAGCCGCGAAATCGGCGGCGCAGAACAACACGGCAAAAACAATGAATGGCATAGGCGAAACACGGCAGCTCGATACCGCGACACGCATTCTCGATGCGGCCGAGGCACTGTTTGTGGAGCATGGATTCGAGGCCACTTCGATGCGCATGATCACACAGCGCGCCGAGGTGAACCTGGCTGCGGTGAACTACCACTTTGGCAGTAAGGATGCCTTGTTCCAGGGGGTGTTCACCCGTCGGCTGACACCGCTGACGCAGCTGGCAGTGCAGAACCTGGACAGGCTGGAAGCCGCGGCCCAGGGTGAGCCTGTGTCGGTGGAGCGCATCATGCGTGCCTTTATGGACGCGGCGCTCGATATCGCCCATGACCCCAAGCGGGGCGGGGTGATTTTCGTGCGCCTGCTCAGCCGTACCTTTATCGAGGCGCATCCAGTACTACGCGAGAGCCTGCCCCGGCACTACGAAGAACTGGTTGCGCGCTATGCCAAGGCGACCGCCAAGGCTCTGCCTGAGCTGGATGCCATAGAGCTGCAATGGCGGCTCAATTTCGCTTTTTCGGCGATTTTCAATGCGTTTGCTGGCAATAACATTCTGCGGCTGTTTGTTATCGATCCGGTGGTCAACGCGCGGGATCCGCGCCTGATCGCCACTTATCTCGTGCCCTTCGTCGTGGCCGGCCTGACAGCGCCGGTCACTGCAAAGGGTGCGGGTTCAAGCTTTTAACCTCCTGGGAAGGAAGACCTCATGGCACTCACCATCCTGATCGTCATCGTTGCGATACTGGCGCTAGGCTATCTGCGCGCGCCGCTGATCGCCTGGACCATTGCGGCATTGGCCGGCATCGCTTACGGCGTATACGGCGGCTGTGGCCTGCATTTGGGCTGGCTGATCGGCGCGGGCGTGATTGCAGCGATATTCAATATTGTTCCGCTGCGTCGTGCACTGCTGACTGGCCCTATCTTCGGCATCTTCAAGAAGATTACCCCTGCCATGTCGCAGACCGAGCAAGAGGCCATCAATGCCGGTACTGTCTGGTGGGATGCCGAGCTGTTCTCGGGCAAGCCTGATTTCAAGAAACTGCATGGCTACAACGCGCCCAAGCTGAGTGCCGAGGAGCAGGCCTTCCTGGATGGCCCGACCGAGCAGCTGTGCAGCATGATCGACGATTGGAAGATCACCCATGAGCTGAAGGATCTGCCGCCCGAAGTGTGGCAGTTCATCAAGGACAATGGCTTCCTGGGCATGATCATCAAGAAGAAATACGGTGGCGTGGAGTTCTCCAACTACGCGCATGCCCGTATTGTGACCAAGATTGCTACCCGTGGTGGTACGGCCGCTGTTTCGGTGATGGTGCCGAACTCCCTCGGACCGGGCGAGCTGCTGCAGCACTATGGCACCGAGGCGCAGAAGGACTACTACCTGCCTCGCCTGGCCAAGGGCCTGGATATTCCCTGCTTTGCCCTGACCAGCCCCTATGCCGGTTCCGATGCGGGTGCCATCCCCGACTTTGGCGTGGTGACCCGTGGCTCGTATACCGATCCGCGTACCGGCCAGCGCCATGAAAACGTGGTGGGTATCCGCCTGAGCTGGGAAAAGCGCTGGATTACCCTGGCGCCCATCGCCACCGTGCTGGGCATGGCTTTCAAGCTGTATGACCCTGAGCATATCCTGGGCGACAAGGAAGACATCGGTATCACCTGTGCGCTGATTCCAACCGAGCACGAGGGTGTGCAGATCGGTCGTCGCCATGCGCCACCGGGTTCGGCCTTCATGAATGGCCCGACCATGGGCAAGGATGTGTTCATTCCTCTGGAGTGGATCATCGGTGGCAAGGACTACGCCGGTCAGGGCTGGCGCATGCTGGTCGAGTGCCTGTCGGTAGGCCGCGCCATTTCCCTGCCCGCCATGTCGGTGGCCTCGGGCAAGTTCGCCAGCTTTGTGACCGGTGCATATGCCCGGGTGCGTGAGCAGTTTGGCCTCTCCATCGGCAAGTTCGAGGGGGTGGATGAAGCACTGGCCCGCATCGGTGGTTATACCTACCAGATGGATTCGGCCCAGCGCCTGGCTTTGGCCGGCCTGGACAGCGGCGAGAAGCCGTCGGTGATTTCCGCCATCCTGAAGTATCACAACACCGAGCGCATGCGTAAGGTGCTGAACGATGCCATGGATATCCACGGCGGCAAGGCAGTGGTGCTGGGGCCACGCAACTACCTGGGCAATGCCTACCAGACCATTCCGGTCGGCATTACCGTGGAAGGTGCCAATATCCTGACCCGTTCCATGATCATCTACGGCCAGGGCGCCATCCGCTGCCATCCTTTTGTGCTGCGTGAAATGAAGGCTGCCATGGCCAACAATGGCGCCGAGTTCGACAAGGCCTTCAGCGGCCATATCGGTTTCGTGTTCGATAACGCCATCCGCAGCTTCGTGATGGGCGTGACCGGCTCCAAGCTCAATTCCGCCCCGGTGGGTGGTGATCTGGCCCAGTACTACAAGGACATCGAGCGTCTGTCGGCGGCCTTTGCCCTGGCCTCCGATATGGCCATGTTCAGCATGGGTGGCTCGCTCAAGTTCCGCGAGAAGATCTCGGCGCGCCTGGGTGATGTGCTGTCTAACCTGTACATTGCCACCTCGTCGCTGAAGCGCTTTGCGGATGACGGTAGCCCCAAGGAAGACCTGCCGCTGCTGAAGTGGGCTGTGCTGCAGGCGCTGCATGACGCACAGGAAGCGCTGACCGGTTTCCTGGCCAACCTGCCCAATCGTCCGCTGGCCTTCGTGCTGAAGTGGATCATCTTCCCGCTGGGTCGCCACTTCACTACGCCGCGTGACCGCCTGGGCACCAAGATCGCCCGCCTGTTGATGCAGCCTGGTGCTGCCCGCGACCGCCTGACCCGCGATGTGTATGTGCCCAAGAATGAGGCTGATGCCGTTGGTGTGCTCAACTATGCATTGAGTGCCCATATCGAGGCCGAAAGCACCGAAGGCAAGCTGCGTCGCGCCCAGCGCGACGGCAAGCTGAAGGCGCTGAATGCCCAGGGCCGCCTGGATGAAGCATTGGCCAGCGGCCAGATTACCCAGGCCGAGCATGAGATTGTGACCCGTGCCCGCCGGCTCAAGCGCGAAGTCATCATGGTCGATGATTTCGACAAGATGCTGGATCAGCACGATACCGAAATCAGTGCCCGGATTCCGGTGTAATACCTAGCTTATTCGTGGGTGTGAAAAACCAACGAAAACTGTAGTCGAAAAGCCGCGTCAGCCCAGTCTGGTGCGGCTTTTCAGCAAATTACGCACAGGTGCTGTGCTATGCTCGCCACATTCTCGGCCGAGCGCTTGAATGAATTGGCTGAATCGGCCGAAGAGCTGTTTTACCTACCACAACGGAGACAACAAATGACGATGCACGCACTTCGTGTTACCGCGCTGCTGGTTGGCGCTGCTTTCGCCCACCAAGCCTACGCCTCGGGGTATCACTTCGGTACCCAGTCGGTCAGCGCCCAGGGCACGGCCAATGCCTCCGGTGCGGCGGCAGAAGATGCCTCCACCCTGTTCTACAACCCCGCCGGCCTGAGCAACCTCAAGGGCACGACCATGACGGGCGTGTTGAACGTGGTAGTGCCAAATGGCAAGTTCACCGACGATGGCTCGCACACCAACCCGATACCGGGTGTGGTGCAGGGTGGCCGCAGCACCGCCAATGGGCAAAAGAACAACAACGGTGGCGACTTTGTCGAGCCCACCGGCGTGCCCCACGCCTATATGTCGCATCAGCTCAGCGATCGCGCCACCCTGGGCTTCGGCCTGTTCGTGCCGTTCGGTTCCAAGACCGAATACGAAGACAACTGGGTAGGCCGCTACAACATCATCAAGACCGAGCTCAAGACCATAGCCCTGAACCCATCGTTCTCGCTCAAAGTCAACGAAAAGGTCTCGTTCGGTGCAGGTATCACCGCCCAGCATATCGAAGGCAAGCTGATCAAGGCAGCTGATTTCGGTACCGGCGCCATCGCTGCGTTGGTGCCCGCCGTGCAGGCAGGCCAAGTGCCTGCCTCCATGCTGCAACTGTTGGGCAATGTTGGCGTGGGCAAGGGGCCGCTGCCCGGTAACCCTGAGTACGATGGTCGCGTCAAGATCAAGGGCGATGACTGGGGCTTTGGCTGGAACATGGGTGTGATGTTCAATATCGACGAAGGCACCCGTGTTGGCCTGGCCTATCGTTCCAAGATTTCGCACAAGCTCACCGGTACGGCTGAGTGGACGCTGCCGGAAGCCAACCTCAAGGCCTTGCCGGCTGTTGGCAGCACCGTATACAACGGCCTGATTGCCCGTGGCTATGTCAACGGCGCAGCCAACCTGGCGGTGGATACGCCGGAGTCGATCTCCATTTCCGGCTACAAGAAGATCGGTGACCGCCTGGCGCTGATGGGCGACATTACCCGTACCCGTCACTCGCGCTTCCAGGACCTGACCGTGAACTTCACCACGGGTCTGGCGCCGTCCAATACGCCGGAAGATTGGAAAGACACCACCAAGGTCTCGTTCGGTGGCAGCTACAAGCTCAATGATAGCTGGTTGCTGCGTGCCGGCCTGGCCTACGACGAATCGCCGGTCAATGACAATAACCGTACGCCTTCCATTCCTGACATGGATCGCAAGTGGTTCTCGGTCGGTGCCAACTGGGCGGTGAGCAAGCACAGCTCCTTCGACCTGGCCTATTCCTATGTCCATGTCGGCGAGCCGGCCATCAACAACTACGATAACGGTGGCCTGGCCCCCGGCGTTTGCGACAGCACCAAGAACACCTCGAGCTGCGCAACCGTCAAGGGTCGCTACGATGTGTACTCGCACATCCTGGGTATTCAGTACAACCTGGCGTTCTAAGCATTATGATCACACCCGCACGGGCCAGTTGGCCCGTGCGGGTGTTTTTTGCCCGCCGACTGGCTTGCCAACCGGCTCGCCAACTGGCCGGGTGTAACCTGTTGTAACGGATGGCTGGGAAAATTCAATCGCCCAAGTTTGTCGAATTATCGAGCAAGCGCTTGGCAGAAACGAACGTTTGCATTAATGTCTACACTAAGCAAACTGGATAGGCTCTGAGGCGGGTGTTTTTGCCCCCAAGAACATCGCGGTTGAATTTTGCGAGCCCCCGATCGACTCCCCAAAATCGAGGAATACCATGTCCCAATCCAAATTCATCGTCCGCAAGGTGGCCGTACTCGGCGCCGGCGTGATGGGCGCGCAGATCGCTGCCCACCTCGCCAATGCCAATGTGGAGGCCATCTTGTTCGACCTCCCGGCCAAGGAAGGCCCCAAGAACGGTATCGCGCTCAAGGCCATCGAAGCCTTGAAGAAGCAGAACCCGGCGCCGTTGTCCTCCAAGGGCCGCGCCGATTTCATCACCCCGGCCAACTATGATGAGCACCTGCACCTGCTGAAGGATTGCGATCTGGTCATCGAAGCCATCGCCGAGCGCATGGACTGGAAGCTGGGCCTGTACGAGAAGGTTGCTCCGCACCTGGGTGCACAGACCATTTTTGCAACCAATACCTCCGGCCTCAGCATCAACAAGCTGGCCGAGGGCTGCCCTGAAAGCATGCGCGCGCGCTTCTGCGGCATCCACTTCTTCAACCCGCCCCGCTACATGCACCTGGTGGAGATCATCCCCTGCGTGACCAGCGATGCCGAGATGCTGGATCAACTGGAAGCCTTCCTGGCTACCACTCTGGGCAAGGGCGTGATCCGCGCCAAGGATACCCCCAATTTCGTGGCCAACCGCATCGGCGTGTATTCCATGCTGGCGGCTATCCACAATGCCGAGAAGTTCGGCATCCGCTTCGACATCGTTGACGACCTGACCGGCCCGCGCCTGGGCCGCCCGAAGTCGGCGACCTTCCGTACTGCCGACGTGGTGGGCCTGGATACCTTCGCCCATGTGGTCAAGACCATGCAGGACACCTTGCCCAACGACCCCTGGCACAGCCTGTTCCAGTCGCCGCAATGGCTGGCCAAGCTGATCGAAGCAGGCGCGCTGGGTGCCAAGACCAAGGTCGGTATCTACAAGCGTGAAGGCAAGACCAAGCTGGTGCTGGATCCTGCTGCCGGTGCCTATGTCGAAGCCAACAAGAAGGGCGACGACGCGGTCAAGGAACTGATGAAGATCAAGGATCCGGGCAAGCGTCTGCTCAAGCTGCGCGAATCCGCGCATCCAGAAGCCCAGTTCCTGTGGGCCTGCTTCCGCGATGTGTTCCACTACATTGCCTTCCATCTCGACACCGTGGCTGACAATGCCCGCGACGTTGACCTGGCCATACGCTGGGGCTTTGGCTGGAACGAAGGCCCGTTCGAGACCTGGCAGGCCGCTGGCTGGAAACAGGTTGCTGAATGGGTGAAGGCCGATATCGAAGCCGGCAAGACCATCAACAGCTCGCCCCTGCCTGCCTGGGTGTTTGAGCGCGATGGCGTGCATCAGCCTGAGGGTTCGTTCAGCGCCAGCAAGAACGCGCTGGTGCCGCGCTCCAAGCTGGATGTCTACCAGCGTCAGCTGTTCCCCGCGCAACTGGTCGGCGAAGCCGCACCGGTGTACGGCGAAACCGTGTTCGAGAACGAGGGCGTGCGTGCCTGGACCTCGGGCGACGGCGTGCTGGTGATCTCCTTCCTGAGCAAGGCCCATGCCATTGGTCCGGCCGTGCTGGAAGGCATCAACAAGTCCATCGACATTGCCGAAGCCCAGTTCAAGGGCGTGGTGGTGTGGCATCCGGAAGAGCCGTTCTCGGTCGGCGCCGATCTGTCGTCCATGCTGCCTGCCTTCATGGCGGGTGACTGGGCCAGCATCGAGAAGATGCTGAGTGACTTCCAGGCCATGACCATGCGTCTGCGCTACAGCCAGATTCCGGTGGTGTCGGCAACCCGTGGCTATGTGTTTGGCGGCGGCTGTGAAGTGGCGTTGCACTCTGACCGCGTGGTGGCACACCTGGAAAGCTATGTTGGCCTGGTCGAAGTGGGCGTGGGCCTGCTGCCTGGCGCCGGCGGCACCAAGGAATTCGCCCTGCGCGCCGCACAAGAGGCCCGTGGTGACGTGTTCGCCGCACTGAAGGATCGTTACATGACCATCGCCACCGCCAATGTGGCCAAGAGCGCTGAGGAGGCCAAGCATCTGGGCTTCTTCCGTGACTCGGATGTGATCGTGTTCAACCAGTACGAGCTGCTGCACGTGGCCAAGCAACAGGCATTGTCCATGGCCGAATCCGGCTACCGTGCCCCCCTGAAGGTCAAGGGCTTCCCAGTTGCAGGCCGCTCAGGCGCGGCTTCGATCAAGGGCCAGCTGATCAACATGATGGAAGGCGGCTTTATCTCCAAGCACGACTACCATATCGGCGCGCTGATCGCCGACATCATCACCGGTGGTGATGTCGAAGCCGGTACGCTGGTTGACGAGCAGTGGATACTCGATCTGGAACGCAAGGGCTTCCTGTCCCTGCTCAAGAACGAGAAGACCCAGGAGCGTATTGCCTACATGCTCCAGTACAACAAGCCGCTGCGTAACTAATTCGACCCTTCCCCTCGAAACGGGGGAGGGTGGCCTGCGCCAGTCGCAGGCCCTCTCTCTCCAGAGAGTCGTACCAGATTTGGAGAACTGACATGACCAAGCAAGTTCAAGAAGCCTATATCGTCGCTGCCACGCGCACGCCGGTTGGCAAAGCCCCGCGCGGCATGATGCGCTTTATCCGCCCCGACGACATGTTGGCTCACACCATCCGCGAAGCCATGGCCCAAGTGCCGACGCTGGACCCGGCCCTGGTGGAAGACGTGATCGCCGGCTGTGCCTTCCCCGAGGCTGAGCAAGGCCTCAACATGGCCCGTATCTCGGCCCTCTTGGCTGGCCTGCCACACACTACCGGCGGCCTGACCATCAACCGTTACTGCTCGTCCGGCATCAATGCCGTGCAGATTGCCGCAGACCGCATCCGCATGGGTGAGGCCGATGTAGTGATCGCCGGTGGTGCCGAATCGATGTCGCTGGTGCCCATGATGGGCAACAAGGTGTCGCTCAACCCCGAGATCTTTGCACGGGATGAGAATCTGGGCATTGCCTATGGCATGGGCCTGACCGCCGAAAAGGTGGCCGAGCAGTGGCAGGTGAGCCGTGACGATCAGGATGCCTTCGCGGTGGAATCCAACCGCCGCGCCATTGCGGCTATCGAAGGTGGCGAGTTCAAGCAGGAAATCAGCCCGATCGAAGCCATCTACCGCAATCCCAACCTGAGCACCGGCGAAGTCGAGATCATCAAGAAGATACTCGACACCGACGAGGGCCCGCGTGCCGGCACCAATATGGAAGGCCTGGCCAAGCTCAAGACGGTGTTTGCCGCCAAGGGTTCGGTCACTGCCGGCAACAGCTCGCAGATGTCCGATGGCGCCGCCGCCGTGGTGATCGTGTCTGAGAAGATACTCAAGCAGTTCAACCTGGTACCGCTGGCTCGCTATGTGGGCTTTGCCGTCAAGGGTGTGCCGCCCGAGATCATGGGTATCGGCCCCAAGGAAGCGATTCCCGCTGCACTGAAGGTAGCCGGTCTCAAACAGGACGACATTGCCTGGATGGAGCTGAACGAAGCCTTCGCCGCACAGGCGCTGGCCGTGATTCGCGACCTGGGTCTCGATACCAGCAAGGTCAACCCGCTGGGCGGCGCCATTGCCCTGGGCCACCCGCTGGGCGCCACCGGCGCAATTCGTACCGCTACCCTGGTGCACGGCATGCGTCGCCATGGCCAGCAAGGCAAGTACGGCATGGTGACCATGTGTATCGGCACCGGCATGGGCGCCGCAGGCATCATTCAGGCGCTGTAAAGCCAGCTTGAGCCAGAATCAGGGCCGGACGGGATAATCCCATCCGGCCTTTTTTACAGCCGCGCTGTATCGGCTATGATACGGGGCACGCTTTTCAGGGCCATCGGGTGGTCTGCAGGTATTGCAGCATGTGCTTGCCACGGCTATCCAGTACACCCTTCTGGCGGCATAGTCCGCACAAACCGAAACGGAGCGAGAAAATATGAAAAAAGCGGTTGCAGTAATGTTGATGGCGGCCAGCATGGCCGTAGGCGCTGCCGAAATCGGTGGCGTGAAGGTGGATGATGGCGTCAAGGTGGCCAATAGCGACCTGGCGCTCAATGGCGGCGGGGTACGGGTCAAGTATGGCGTGGCCAAGGTCTACGTCGGCGCGCTCTACCTGGCGCAGAAGTCCGGCGACGCCAATGCCGTGATCAACGCGGCCACCCCGCGCCGCATGCAAATTACCATGCTGCGAAATGTGGATGCAGAAGACCTGCACGCGTCCTTTATCGACGGCCTGGAAGACAATACCAGCAGCGCCGAGTTTGCCAAGTTCAAGCCGCGTATCCAGGAAATGAACGCGATTTTCCAGGCTGTGAAGAAGGTCAATACCGGTGACGTGATCGCCCTCGACTTCATTCCGGGCAAGGGCACCCAGATCACCGTCAAGGGCCAAGTGAAGGATGTCATTGCTGGCGATGATTTCGCCAGTGCGCTGCTCAAGATCTGGCTGGGTAGCGATCCTGTCAGCGGCGATCTGAAGAAGCAATTGCTGGGCGCCAAGTAAGCGCTACCTGCGATAACAAGAGCTGCCTTCACTGAGGGCAGCTTTTTTATTGCTCTGGTCGGCAAGTGGTGGCGGTATCGGTATCGCCCCAAAAAAAGCTTGTTGCATTGGACTGGAAAGCGCGTAGCGTGGTGCCAATAGCGGCGAACAAGAACTGTCTGGCCATTGTTGTGCTGATTGGCCGCAATTAGCTGCTGCGTACCGATGCCTTGAGGGTACGCGAATTTCTCTCCGGAAGGTGATCATGCCCAATACCCACGCCGAAGCGCCTTCGCAGCCAGACGATAGCGGCTACGCCCCCTTGCTTGCACAGGCCTTGACTGAGACTACGGCCAGAGTGGCGGAAATGCACCATGCCATTGCCCGAGTACCGTTCTCGGTGCTGGCCAGGATACCTTTTCTGGCTCTGCCATCCCGCTTGGTACAGGTGGTGCATGACGGCATTGCGGGCAAGGTCTATGGCGCAGTCGCCAGCCTAGGGAGCCGCGCCATTCTGGCCTCAGACAGGCTGCTGCCTGCACCCGACGGGCCTGCCGGGCGCCTGGCCGTGGGGGTGCGCAGTGCCGTCAATGGGGTGTTCGGTGACCATCTGGCCGACAGCGATAGCCGCCTGGGCTACCAGATGGGGCTGTTTGCCGATGGCAGGCCGATATCGGTGGCACCCAATGAACTGACCGCCTTGTGGCCCAAGCCACCCAGGCGGGTGTGTCTGTTGATACATGGCCTCAGCTGTGATGAATCTTGCTGGTCGCCTGGCCCGGCCATGGCGGCGGGCTATGGCAACCGGCTTGAGGCGGACCTCGGTTATGCTCCCTTGTATGTACGTTACAACAGCGGTTTGGCGATAGATGACAACAGCCAGCGCCTGGCCGCGCTGCTGACCATGCTGAGCCTTAGCTGGCCCGGCGGGCTGGACGAGATCGTGCTGCTGGGGCACAGCATGGGGGGCTTGCTGGCGCGCGCGGCGTGCCAGCATGCACACGAACAGCAACTGGCCTGGTTGCCCAAGGTCAGCAAGGTTATCTGCCTGGGATCACCGCACCAAGGTGCCCGGCTGGAGCAACTGGGCAGGCTGGCTACCTTGGCACTCAATGCCATACCCATTACCGCACCCTTGGGGCGCATAGCGCAAACGCGCAGCATAGGCATCAAAAACCTGGGGCAGGGCTTGCGTAGCCCCGCCTGGCAGGGTAAGACCCCTCCCTTGCTGGAGGGCATCGCCTATCGCTTTATCGCCGGGAATCTGCACACCAATCCCAACCATCTGCTTGGCCACCTGCTGGGTGATGGCTTGGTCACCTTGGGCAGCGCCACCGAAACCGGTCTGCATGGCGATATTGCCCGGGTACGCCTGGGGGCGGTGGGGCATATGGGCCTGCTGCACGATGAGCGCGTCTATGGCTTGCTGCGGCAGTGGCTAACGGAGTAGGGCTATAGGGGGAAGGTAAGCCCTCGAACCTAACGCTTTGGGTTTGCCGCAGTGCCAAAGGGCTTGGCAGTGCTGGCCAATGCCGCTACCATGCGCGGCACTGATGCGGTGACAGACCGCATTCACCACGCAACCCCCTTCCATCAAGGAGAACGAAGTGCCCCGCACGTCCAACATCATTGCCTGATGCCGACGACACCCTGCATAGCAGTGTGACGATGGCGCCTACGCGTAATCGCCCTGCTGTGCCTGCGGAAAGCTTCTTTCCCCTCTGCTAAACCCGCGCACTCGCTGCCAGGCTCCGGCCTGAGTGGATTGCCCTGTGCGCCAGTCGTCGGCTCCGATACTTGTTACGGAGACGATCATGACGACTCAATCCCTGTTCGATGTACGCAACCTCGACCTACTGAAATACCCCCGTACACCCCATCTGCAAGGCTCGCGCCTGCAGGCCGGGGATGAAGGCCATGACCAGGTGCCCTACAGTGCGCTGGCGGGCCGCTATATCGTGGTGGAAGAAAAACTCGATGGCGGCAATGCCGGCCTGAGTTTCTCGGCCGGTGGCGAGCTGTTGCTGCAAAGCCGTGGCCATTACCTGAGCGGCGGCGGCCGTGAACGCCAATTCAATCTCTATAAGCGCTGGGCGACAGCCCACGAGCAAAGTTTGCTGGCAGGCCTGGAAGACCGCTACCTGATGTTCGGCGAGTGGCTGCATAAAAAGCATTCAGTGTTCTACGACTGCCTGCCGCACTACTTTTGCGAGTTTGATATCTGGGACTGGTCCCGGCAGTGCTTCCTGGCTACGGCGGAGCGCCATGCCCTGCTGGCGGGCATGCCTGTGCTGCCGGTGCCGGTGCTGTACGCGGGTGAGGCACCAAGGAGGCTGGATACCTTGCTGGATTTGCTGCAGCCCTCGCTGGCGCGCACGGCGGACTGGCGTATGGCCTTCGAGGCCGACGTTCGCCTGGGTGGGCTGGATCTGCCACTGGCCTGGCGGCAGACCGATCGTTCCGATCTGGCAGAAGGGCTTTACATCAAGGTCGAGGAAGATGGGCGCACCGTGGCGCGCTACAAATGGGTACGCCGCGATTTTGTGCAGACAATACTGGACTCGGGCCGCCATCATGCCGAGCAACCCTATATTGCCAATCGGCTGGCGCCGGGTGTGGATCTGTTCGCGCCCCAACTAAGCCATGGCTGGGCAGGGCAACTGGAGGCCGTATGGACTTGCTGACCTTGATACAGGCGGACAACCTGGTCGCACTCAAGCAGCCTGTAAGTCTGCGTGGGCCGGCTTATGCCGAGCTGCTGCAACTGGTGGCACAGGCTGGGGCCGAGCCGGACTGGCAGGCCGTATTGGCTGCCTTGCCCTGTTTGCTGCCATTGGCCCGCACCCCGCAAGACCCTCGTTACCATGGCGAGGGCGATGTGTGGACGCATACCCGCATGGTGGTGCAGGCATTGTGTGCCGGCGAGGACTATGCCCAGGCCGATGCCGAGCGACGCTTCGTGTTGTTCTACGCGGCCTTGCTGCACGATATGGCCAAGCCGGCGACCACCACGGTGGATGCTGTCACTGGCCATATAGGGCAGCCGGGGCACTCGGGCCGGGGAGCGGTGGATGCACGCATCCTGCTCTGGCGCAGCGGCGTGCCGTTTGCACTGCGCGAGGCCATTTGCCGACTGATTGCCGTACACCAGTTACCGTTCTACGCCTTGCGCGGTAGCCGCTCCGGCCAGACTGCCGAGTTCATCGTGCGCAAGTTGTCGCACGAGCTCTGCATTGCTGAGCTGGCCGCCCTGGCGGAGGCCGACATGCGCGGCCGCTACTGCGCCGATGCGGATGAGGTGCTGCTGTATATCGAGCTGTTCCGCGAGTTAGCGCGGGAAGAGGGTTGCTACACCCAGGCACGGGCCTTTGCCGACAGCCATACCCGCATGCGCTACTTCAATGGCGACGATGTCCATCCGGACTATGCCTATCACCGCGAGCCAGGATCGCGGGTCACCGTGATGTGCGGTTTGCCCGCGACCGGCAAGAGCACCTGGCTGGCACAGCACTGCAAGGATTTGCCGCTGGTGGGGTTTGACGATGCGCGGGAAGAGCTGGGCCTGAAATATGGCGAGAACGATGGGCGTGCCGTGCATCATGCAGTGGACAAGGCCAAGGCCCTGCTGCGTGCGCGCAGCGATTTTGTCTGGAATGCCACCCATCTGTCGCGGCAGATGCGAGCCAAGACCTTGGACCTGCTGTTTGCCTATGGCGCCACGGTAGAGGTGATCTATCTGGAGCAAGCCGAGCGTACGCTGCTTGAGCGCAACCGGCGGCGAGACAGCAGCCTCAGCAATGCTGGCTTGCTGCGCATGCTGCACCGCTGGGAGGTGGTATTGCCCAGCGAGGCGCATAGCGTGCGTTACCTGACGGCGGTGTGAGGCCGGCCCAAGCTCCCTTCCGGGGCTTGGGCCATGCTGCTTGCCGGGCTAGAACTTGAGTTCCAGCATCATGGTCCATTGGGTATAGGTGGGCGTCGTGCTGCGGCTCTGCACTGCACCTGTGCCCGTCTGGCGGCTGCGGGTCTCGTAATCCTGGTGCAGCAGGTTGTTGCCGGCCAGCCGGAGCTGGACGGCTGGGCTGAAGCGCCACTGGGCGTAGATATCAACCTGGCGCTTGGCATCGATGTCCCGCCATTCATCGACGTCGGTGCGGTTGGTATAGGCCGGCACCAGGTTGAGGCTGGCGCCCACCGTGAGAGGCATGGCCTTGAAGCGGTAGTCCAGCCCCAGGTTGAACAGCTGCGGCACCTGCTCATCCAGGCGGTTGTCAGGGCCGGGTATGTTGTCTACCCGCGACCAATAGCGGCTGTAGTTGGCGCGCAGGTCGATGGGGGGGGCATCACCCATGATCTCGGCCAGCCGCAGCTTGGCCTCCAGTTCTATGCCGTAGCTGGTGGCTTCGCCCACATTGCGGGGGCGGGATACCCAGCGGCCACTGCCCGCCGTTTCGAACTGGGTCTCGCGCCGTATCAATCCTTCTATCTGACGGCTGAACAGGCTGGCACTGACCAGCCCGCCTTGGCTGAAGTAGTGTTCATAGGCGAGGTCCAGGCCCCAGGCCAGTTCCGGCTTCAGGTTGGGGTTGCCGGCGCGGTCGGGGTCGCTGCGGCTGTTTTCTTCGTCCGACAGTACCGGGCGGGTAATCAGATCGCGGGTATTGGGCGCCTTGTAGCTTCGGGTCAGGCTGGCGCGCAACTGATTCTTGCTGCTGCCGGGTAAACGGTAGACGGCATGCAGCATGGGGCTCCAGACGCTGCTGTTGCTGCTGGTGGTGCCCAGGGCGTCTTCACTCTCGGTGCGGATGCCTTCCCAGCGTATGCCGGCATAGGCCGACCATTGCGGCCCCAGGTTCCATTCATCCTGGGCAAAGACCGCCAGCTTGCGTACGCGGGCCACCACCAGGTCGCCCGCGTCAGCCACCTCGGGCAGGCCGTTGACCAGCTTTACCCGGTGTTCCTCGCGGCGGCTTTGTTCCAGATCCCAACCCATGGCCATGCTATGGTCCTCGCCCAGCGGGCGTGACCATTTGCCGCCGGTGCTGAAGCCTGTTTCCTGTATCTCGCTGTCGTCCAGCCGGATTTCCTTGCGGCTGCCATCGCCCAGGAACTCCTGCCGCTGGTTTTCGCTATCTGAGCGGCTGCTATTGAAGCCGAAGCGTACATCGAGCTTGGCCCCTTCACTGAGATTGCGCTTCCAGTTGCCAAAGCCACGCAACATGGTTGATTCCGATTCGCCGTGGGATTCGGCGCGGGCGTAATCGGCCGCCGGGCCGCTCAGCCGGGTAATGGTAGAGAGGCTGTCGCTGCTGCTTTGATTGCGCATCAGAAAGGTTTGCAGGCTGACGGTGTTGCCCGGCTCGATACGCCAGGTCAGCCTGGGCGAAAAGTTCAGGTGGTAGCCGCTACCGCTGCTTTGGCTGGCGGTGACCTCGTCGTAGCCTAGTCCTGTCCGGCCATCCGTGCCCTGTCGGCTACCGCTGCTGTCGTTGCTGCGGCTGTTGCGGTTGTAGCCACCGCCGATATTGTAGTTAAGCGCATCCACCTGGGCGCCCCACTGCACGTCCAGCCTGCCCTGCAGGCGGCCATCCTCTTCGCTCACCGCCATGCGCAGCTGGCTGGGCTGCTTGGCCTTGTAGTCCTCGCGCAGGACGATATTGATGGTGCCGGCAATGGCGCGGGCACTGTGCTCGGCCGTCGGCGCGCGCATGACCTCGATGCGTTCTATGGCATCGGGCGACAGCGAGTCAAACGAGAAGCCACGGGCAGCCGCTTCGCCGTTGATCAATATCTGGGTATAGCCCTCACTCATGCCGCGCATGCGTATGCCACCACCACGGCCCGGCCCGCCGCCGACACTGACACCAGGCAGGCGTTTCAATACTTCGGCCACGGTGCTGTCGCCGTATTTATCCAGTTCATCACGGCCGACGATGATCTTGCTGGCAGGCTGATTGCGACGAATATCGCCCTCATTGGCGACCTTGCCGGTGACCTTGATCTCCTCGGCCACCGGGGTGGGCTGGGCATTGGCGGCGGCAGAAGGGCGAGGGGTTTCCTCTGCCCAGGCGCCTAGGCAGGCCAGGGTCAGGGTGGCGAGTTGCAGCGCGAAGCTGGCGTGCTGGGACTGTGCGGTATACATGGCTCGAATGGGAATGAGAATTCATCGCCAGTATCGCTCAAGCCGTGGCGGGCTACCTTGGGCAAAAGGTTACAGTTTGTAAAAACTGCGTGGGTGGCCGGGGATACGGGGCATATTGCGCCGTATCGCATCGCTAGCGTAGGGGAGATGCGCAGGTAAATTCCAGCTGCCTTAAAGCTCGGGGCGAAAGGCCCCCAGAGGGTGCTCGAAGCAACTCACCCAACTTAAGCCAGATTCATGGTGAGATATTTAATCTAAATAATTGATATTAATAATGTAATTGTAGATTCCCGCCTCGCTGCAGGCGCTGTTTTTCGACCTAGCCGCACACCTGTATTCCGACGCCTTCCGCGATGGCGCTCGGCAAGCCGAATATCCCCCCGCCTTCACCGGCTCACGCAAGCTGCACTGTTACGCCACGTCTCCGAGCAAGCCCTTGTTAGAAAAGGGCGCGCTATACTGTCCGCCGACGCACTCCTACAACTCAACGACAGACTCATTCGGCGCTCCGATCCGCTGATACCGGGATGGCGTGGCTTGCGCCTGGTCGCCAGCGACGGCTCTCCTCTACACTTTGGCAAGCCTAGCCACACAGGCGATGCAGACGACACCCGCGGAGCACCTCATTCACCGCGCTTATGCCTATGCGGTGCTCAAGCCTATCCTGCCGCTGTTGCTTTTGGGCGCCTCTTGGGCGGCTGATCTTCTAGCTCTACCCGTCTGGGCTGCCATTTATCACACTAGTTGGCGCCTCCATCCCTTAGTCAGGGTCGTTCAAACCACCTCTCTCAATGGCGCCGCCCTGAGAGATTAAGTCCACCAAAACCGCTTCTAGCAGCTCTGTGTGTGGCACAAAATCGGCAGGCGGCTTATCCCAGAAATCGTGCTTCGCTTCCAGGTGTACGCCAGTGATAAACACCTTGCCCTGGCCATAACTAAACTGTGCCGCCGCAATGCCGCCGTGATGGGCGACTTTGCCAGTGGAGGGCAGGTAGTGGCCAAGAACTTCTACTCTTTCCTGACTTGGCAACAATTGCAAAACCGATCCTGCCTGGAAGTAGGCGCCGATGATTTGCCCTGTTGGCAACCAGCGTACCTTTTCGATCCGTTCGACGGCGTCTTCATCAGCGAAATTGTCAGCTGTGATTGGGGCGATATTTAGCGCCTTAAAGGAGGATAGGCCGTCCTCGTATTCAGCCTGCGCAACGATGGCGCCGCCACAGATGCCGACATAACGGCCACCTGCACGCAACCAGCGTTGGATAGCTACGATGGTTGGCCGGCTCATCTGTTGCGGCCCGCTCGCCCAAGCGCGCAGATCATCATCTGTGCCGGGAATCAACAGCACCGAGCGCGGCGGCAAGGTTTTCAGAGCCTGGGGAATATCCGCCCAGCTTCTCAGCACGCGTGCCTTGGGGGCCAAGGCTTTCAGTGCCGGGGTTTGGGGCTGCTGCAGTATTTGCAGGATCGGCATTTCGCAATCCCGGCACACCGGCGGGCCGGCATAAATCAAAACCACTGGCGTCGCTGTCGATACCCCTTCGTGCCGTGGCGGTACTGACTGCCCACTAGCCTGCAAGGGCAGACACGCGCTCAGACCGAACCAGACCATGCCATAAAACCAATAATGTCCCATCTTTGCTCCGCTACCTTGTGATTTTTCGCGCCAGTCACTGAGCGGCAGCATCATATAGGCTGCCTGCCTCAAGGCACAAACACCACAATAATCCCGCCCAATATCACCAGACTCACCGCCGTCAGCTTAAGGCTGGTGGCCAGGCGAAAGCGCAGGCTGAAGAACAGCACGTAGCCCAGCAGCGAAAACAGCAGCGTCAGGATGGCGGTCAGGTCTATCACCCAGCTCCAGGCGGCGCCGCTGTTCTTGCCGCGGTGCAGGTCGTGCAGCATGGTGGTCAGTGTGGCGGCTTCTATGGTGGCTTCTACCTGGCCATCCTGCAGGTTGATGAACAGGTCGGATTTGCCGCTGACGCCTTCGAAGCGCACCTGGGCTTCGCTATCCATCAGTTCGCCGCTTTTGTATTCGCCTTTGAGCGGCAGGCGTTCGGCCACGATGGCGGCGGCGGCCCGTATTGGGTCGTCGCTGCGCTGGGCCTCGGCCAACTCGGCCGGTGTGAGGGTAAGCGTGTGCTCTTGGCTGTCTGCTTTGCCCTTGAACCAGTCCGGGTGGTTCAGCAACAGGCCAGAGAGTGAGAACAGCATCAGCGCGATAAAGGCGAAGGCGGACAGATAGGCATGCAGCATGCGCGACTGGCGGTAGAGCCAGCTTTTGTCCAGGCGGGGGCGGGAAGGTGTGTCGGTCATGATGGGCGGGAAGGGAAGCAGTGGCCAGCTTGGGACATGGCCTTGTAGCAGGGGGCTGGCGGCTACCTTACCGAAGTCCTTTGCGCCAGGAGTGGGGCAAAGGGGTAAGGCGGCCGCCGGGGGCGATGATGTCGGCCTCAGCTGGCATGGACTTCTGCCAGGCACGTCTGGCTTGGTTGGCGTTGGGGGCCACCTGGCAGTGCAAGGCAGGGTTGCGTCTCTGAGGAATTCAGGCGGACTTGCCGTAGCGTAGTACCACGCCACCGAGTTCGTCCTTGGCTGCTTGCGGCAGGCTCAGCGGCTTGCTGCCCAGTTCGATTTCGAAGGTCTGGTAGGTATGGCCGCCGTGTTCGCGCGCCGCCTCGATATGTACCAGGTATTTACCCTGGCCCACCTTGCGGCCGGCTTCGTCCGTGCCATCCCAGGCCAGCGAGTATTTGCCGGGCTTGCGCGTGGGCTTGGTGACGGTGTCGAGCTTTTCTATCTTGCGGCCATAGCGGCGCCACCAGACATAGTTGGAATCTATCCACTTTTCCTGGTTGCCCAGGTGGGTCAGGTTGCGAACGATGGCGCGATTCTGGTCGGTGATCCAGATGGCGACGAAGGGGGCCTTGTAGTTCTCGGCTTCTATCTTGGGGACTTCGTAGTCAATGATGGCAGTAAAACCGGCTGGCCATGGGGCAGTTGCGGCGTCGGCCGTGTGGATGAAGCGGGGGGCCAGGCTGCTGCGCGCTTCGGACATGCCTTGCCAAGCGGCGGATTGCAGCTGGCTGCCATCGGCCAGTTGCAGCAGGGTGGCCACGCCGGGCAGGCGGTCTGCCAGGGCCAGGCTTTGCGCCGCAGGCATGACAGCAAAGGCGGTGGACAGGGCGTCGGCATCGGCGGCGCGGTCGGCGACCACGGTGACGCTGCTGACCTCGGTGATGGCGGCGCCGGTTTGTGGGGAGACGATATGGGCATGGGCCATGCCATTGATCTCAATATCGCGCTGGCCACGGCCACTGGTGGCGACGGCCTTGCTGCCCAGTTGCAGGGTGGCGACCAGTGGGGCGTTGTCCTGTGGCTGGTTTGCCTGTGCTACACCCAGTTGCCAGCCGCTGGCCTGGGGTGCGCGGCCCCAGCTGCGGATGTCGCCGCCGATGTCGATCAGCAGGCCATCCAGGCCTTCGACCTGGTTGCGCACGGCTTGCAGGGCGCGGTCAATGATATAGCCCTTGGCCAGGGCATCTGGTGCGAACACGACGTCAGCGGGGCGCGTGATGGTGCGGCTGGTGGGGTTCAGCTTCACCTCTGCAGCTTCGGCGGCTGCCACGGCGCGGACAATGGCGTCGGTATCGAGCTTGCCGCTGAAGCCGGCATCCTGCCATAGCGCCAGCGCCACACCCAGGCGGGCGCTGAAGGCGCCCTGGGTACGGGTACGCCATTGCTCGCAGGCGGCCACCACCTCATACAAGGCTTCGGATACCTGCATCTGGTCGCACTGGTTGAGCGCGGCCAGTTCACTATCGGCGCGGTAGCGGCTCAGCACCCGATCCAGCCTGTCTATCTCTGCCTGTGCCACGGCCAGGGCTTCACGGCCGGTGGCCTCGTTGCCGCCTACGGTGATCAGATCCAGCGAGGTGCCCAGTACGTGATCGCGGTGAAAGCGCCAATGCGGGGCGACCTGGGTTTGGCTGGCCGTGGCGGGGGTGGCTGCGGGCATGGCTGGCAGGGAGGCGGCCTGGCTGGCCTGGGGCAGGAGCAGGCCGGCGGCGGCCAGGAGCTTGCTGCCCAAGGAAAGGCGTAGAGGCCATGGGGTGCGCTGCATGAGTGGTTTCTCCCTGTAGGACGATGCCCGCTGGCTTGGGCTGATTTGGAATGGCGACAGGGCGTGATTGTCTTGCAAATGAGAATTCGTTTCAATATCATTCATGCATAATTTAATGCAAACCGGGTATCTGGAAAGGGCACCATCGTGATGAAGCGAGCAGGCGGGCAGATCAGGCAATCGGCAGTTTGGGCTGGGGTGTTGGCGATGCTGTCGGCTCCGACGGTGTTGGCGCATGGCGGCCCCTACCTGTTGCCGACCAGTTTTGAAGTGAAGCGGGACTATGTATCGATACAGGGCGCCATAGGCAACGAGGTGTTTTTTGTGCCTACCGGCCCGATACGGGGCGCGAGCTTTTACTCGGTCAGCCCTGCGGGCACCCGCCAGAAGCTGGATACGGTGACTACCCTCAAGGATTACAGCGTGATAGAGGCGCCGGTAACCGAGAAAGGGACCTACAAGATCACCCTGGGGGATGAGCATGCCCGAGTCAGCCGCTATGCCTTGATTGAGGGTAATTGGCGGGTGATACGCCCGGCCAATATGGGCAACAATGCGGCTACACCGCGTCCGGCTGCGCCCGCTGCCGCGCCTGCGGCGGCACCTGCTACGCCGGCCCAGCCGCCCCGTCCGCCGCGCTTTGTGGAAGAGGCTGCCGTGCCCAAGGATGCCAAGATCACCGAAGTGCGTAATCTCAGCCGTGCCGAGGTGTATGTCAGCAAGGGTGCGCCCAGCGAGGCCACCACCAAGCCCAGTGGCCAGGGTTTTGAACTACGCCCGCTTAATCACCCCAATGACCTGTATCTGGATCAGGGATTTGAGTTTGAGCTGCTGGAGGATGGCAAGCCGCTGCCTAATGTCGCCGTGGAGATTGCCCGCGCCGGTAATTTCTATGACGAGAAGAAGGAATACGCCGAGCTGAAGACGGACGCCAATGGGCGTGCCAAGGTGAGCTTTGACAAACCGGGTGTGTACGTACTGCTGACCAACTATCCGGCACCGCAGCGCGACCGCAGCGAGGCGCCGCCCGCCCGCAGCTATAGCTATACGCTGACGTTCGAAGTGAATCGCTGATTGCAGCAAGGCCAGCCTGGCGCCTTTTCCAGCCGCGCTGGCAGTTGCCTGACCGTGTCTACTGCCCCGTACTGGTATGACCAGGCGGGGCAGTATTACGTGGGGCGGCCAGTTCGGCCTGCCAGCGGTCAATCTGGCCGCTGGACCTGAGCCTTGCCAGGCCCCGGTTCAAGGCGGCCAGCCAGTTGGCGGCGTCGGGGTGGCGACGATGCAGCAATACACATAGATCGTGCTGGCTCAGGGGCTGGGCAAGCTGGGTGACCATGTCCTGCCAGACGGCGGGCGCTGCCTGACGCAACAGGTACAGGCCAACCTGCCGGTCTACCGGGTAGGCGTCGATGCGGTCGTTGAGCAGGGCTTGTATGCCGGCCTGGTCGCTGCTCAATACCAGGGGCGGGACACCGCTGGCCTTCAGCAGCTGGGCATAGGCGGGAATGCCTTCATAGGCATACATATCGGGGTATGCAAGCCGGAAGCCACGTGCTTTGTCGGGGTGTTTCAGATCCAGCACCCGGCCCACCCGCCGCAGCAGGACGACCTCGCTGCGGATGACGGGCTGGCTGACCAGGTAATCGGGCTGGGAGGCTTCATCCCGGCAACTCCACAGGATGGCACCGTCGGCCTTGCCCTGCCGTGCCATCTCCAGGCCGCGCTTCCAGGACAGGCGCAGATAGCTGACTGACTGGCCGGAGGCCGCAAATGCGCTAGTGATGATTTGCTCGGCCAGACCCCCATGAGGCAGGGTGGCGCCGGCATAAGGCGGCCATTCACCGGTTGCCAGCCGTATGGGCTGCGCGGCCTGGGCAAGCAGCGGCAGCAGCAACAGGATGACGGCGAGCTTGGACATGGGGGCCTCCTGGCTATTCCCTTTGCAAGCATAGAAGTTGCGCGTGAACTTGGCGGGTAGCGCAGCACCGCTGGTCGATACGGGGGGGGGTATTTGATACTTGCACTATCGTGCAATAGTTCGCGAGCTTTCATCCATTTGGGGGAGGGTCGATGCGGGCGATTCGGCTAGTATTGGCCTCTTTCATGGCGCTATCGGCTGTCATCAATCGGTAGGGGGCACACCACGGTGTGCGTCGTAGAGTGAGATGGCAAGGCTGTGCCAGTGCCTTATTGCAGGCCACCATAAAAACAGTTTCAGGGGGAAAAATGCGGCCTGGTTCCACCAAGGTTGTTGCGTGTACGCATTGCCGTGCCTGGCTGCGCTGCCAAGCTTTGGATCTGGCAGTAAGGCAGTCGGCGGAGGTCTGGTCTGACCTGCGCGTGCGGCACGCCTTCTGGTCCACCCCCGTGGACATCGTTGCCTGCCCTGTCTGCCGGGAGCTGTTCCGGCGCCGCGACGCTGTCGAGGTGGGCGTGCTGCCTTCGAGCATAGAGGCACTGGATTTCAAGGTGAACGATGGCTGGCGGCTGCTACCGCGATTTGGCAAGGCGCGGGAGCTGGCACAGCTGGAGCGCTTTATGGCGGCGCCGCTGGCCGAAGAGCTGCCGGCGGACCAGGTCGAAGCGGCGCTGGCCACCATGGCAGAGGGTGTTCCCGACGATGAAATGGACCTACGCCTGCAGCAATGGCGCCACCACAACGACTTGCGGCGGGCCGAGCCTGGCCGTGAATGGTTGCGCATAGAGCCCTTGTTCCTGATCAATGCCCAGCGCTTGTTGAGCCTGCTGGTGATAGGCGGAGAACTGCAGCAATTGCTGGCGGCCGAGATCAATCGGGAGCTGGGGCAGTTCCATACGGCCATGCAGTGCCTGTCACGTGTGCAGAAAGGCTACGGGCACCAGAAGGTGGCGCTGATGAGCTGGATCGTTGAGGGGCGAACCGAGCTGCAGGTGTATTACTGATTGCAACTGCCGGAAACCGCGCCTGTTTCGCGTGTCTTACGCGGTCTAGCCCTGTCAAAACCCGCCTATGTGGAGGCATCTAATATGCAATCAAGCTTGACGCGGGCCTTGCTGCTGAGCCTTTGCGGATGGGCACAGGCTGCTGCACTACCTGTGGAACTCATGCAACTGGGGCCGAGCGACCCGGCTACACAAAGCTATAACTTGCAGGAGCTGCGCGATGTGCGCGTTTTTGCGCGCTCTGCGGCGGGCTTCAAGCAATCCAGGCTATTTTGGCAGCAGCGGGTCGATGGGCAGTGGCAAGCGCCCCTGCCCATGCCGTTTACTGATGCCCGTTGGCGTGATTCAGACCCGCATCTGGGCGGCAGTGGCAAGACGCTGACCTTTATCTCTGACCGACCAGCGGCGGGGGAGCAAGCCCTGGGGCAGTTGGACCTGTATGAATCGACCTTGTCCGAGGGGCAATGGAGTGTGCCACAGCGCCTGAGCGAGTCGCTGCAAAGCAAGGCTTATGAGCTGGGGCCGGAGCGCTATGGCGATAGGCTGTATTTTGCCTCCTACCGTCCAGCCGGCCCGGGCAAACTGTCGGTATACCGTAGTGATAGGCTGGCCGATGGTGGCTATGGCGCCCCGCTTGCACTCCCGGCACCTGTGAACGAGGGGCCATCCAACAGTGATTTTACGCTGACGCCTGATGGCCGCTATGCATTGTGGTGGAGTGACCGCCATGCCGGCGCTAACCGTGGTGATGCGGATATTTTCATGGCTGAGCGTGTCGGTGCGGGCTTTGGGCCTGCTATCCGCCTGCCTGAGCCGATCAATGGCCCAGGCTTTGAATTCACCCCCTCTGTCAGCAGCGATGGCCAGTGGCTGATGTTTGCCTCTACCCGACCGGGTACGCAAGCTGCCGGCTTGTCGCAGCTCTATCGGGTTAGCTGGCCCGCTCTGCTCAAGGCGCTAGGCCCGCAAGTCGAGGCACATAGCCAGTTGGAGCTGGAGCAAAAGCACAGCGCCTTGTGGCGGGCGATCAGCCACAAGGCGGGCGAGGCATCTGATATCGGGCTGCTGGGCTCATTGCTGCACCCGCAGGCCCAAGTCTGGGGGCAGAGCCTGCGCACGGCCAACCTTGATATCAAGGCCTGGTCTGGCAGCGAGTTTCTGGCCATGCTGAAAACGCCTGCCCTAGAGGCACTCTATGAGTGCGAGGTACACCGCGAGATTCGCCGCTATGGCGCCCATGCCGAAGTCTATAGCGTGGTTGAAAGCCGACGCCGCGCAGATCAGGTGCAAGCAGATGGCGTGGGGGTCAACAGCAGCCAGTGGCAGCTGGGGCCGCAAGGCTGGCAGCTGCTGTCACTGCACTATGCGATGGCGCTGCCTGGCCAGGCGCCACCGTTACAGGCTCGGCAGAGTGGGGACTGCATGGCTTGACTGGGGTGTAGGCCCCGGCGCATGCCCAGCCCCTTTGGCCCCAGCAATGACCTGTATTCAAGTTAGGCTCTTAGGGAATTCTTAAGCCTTAATTAGCGGCGATTTAGCAAAGCGCTAGACGCCCAGCATGCACACTTCATCTCACTTACTCGGCACCTAAGCCGGGATGGGAGAACAGAGCATGCAAGCCAATTATCGCCGTTACGACATCTATGCCCTGATGCACAAGGGGCTGCGCGCTTACCTGAGCCATGTGTTGCTCGAGGTTGGCCGTACCGACTGGCGCGATATCGCCAACCGCAGTGCCAGCCTGATGGCGGTGCGCGAGTTGCTGGGTGTCTGCTCGGCCCATCTGGAACAGGAAAATGCCCTGATCCATACCGCCATGGAATCGCGCCAGCCGGGTTCAACCCGCCAGGCTCAAGTCAACTTTGCAGCCCATATGCATGCCATTGAGCAGCTTTACGATGTGGCGACCACAGTGGAGTCGGCCAACAACTACAACCTGGAGAGTGCAGGCGAGTGGTTGTACCGCGAGTTGGCCATGTTCGTGGCGGACAACTTTGAACATATGGCGATTGAGGAAAGCGTGAACAACCGGGTGCTGTGGGAAACCCATAGCGACGCCGAGATTGTGGCACTGGAGCGTGAGGTGATGGCGGCGGTTCCGGCTGACCGCATGTTGCCCCTGCTGCGCTGGACAGTACCCAACCTAGCCCCCGATGAGCGTGCCCTGATGCTGGGCGAAATGCTGCGGCATGGCGCCCCTGCTGAAGTGTTTGATGGCGTGCTGGCCATGCTGCGCGCCCTGTTGCCCCCCAAGGACTGGGGCCGCCTGACGGTGGCGCTGAGCAACAACTGAGCCGATTGCTCCGTATTCTGCCTCGCTCCCCTGTCGAGGCGGAACACCAATCCGGCGTAAGCCGAGAAACCGGGTTGGTTTTTTATGGCCGCAACTGCGGCCTATTTTTTTGTCTGCCTTTTGTAGGGACCGATCGTGATGCACGCACATGCCAAAACCTGGGTCTACCTGGCGCTGGTCTACTTTCTGGTAGCTATCTTCCTGGGGGTACAGATGGGAGTAAGCCAGGATTACGCCCTGCGCTCTGTCCATACCCATGTCCATCTGCTGGGTTGGGTGTCGTTGACGCTGACAGGGCTGGTCTACCATTTCTTTCCCCATGCAGGGCAAAGCCGCATGGCACATGTGCATTTCTGGCTCTACAACAGCGGCACACCCTTGATGCTGGTGGCCCTGGCTTTGTTTGCTCGGGGCCAAGGCGCGGCTCAGCCGGTGATTGCCATCGGTAGCGTCATGGTGTTGCTGGCGGTGGTGCTGTTTGTATTCAATGTGCTGCGGCACCGGGGGTAGTGCGCGCGCGGTGCGGGGCCGCCAGGGCAAGCCTGGCGTTGGACGTCAGTGCTACCTGTGCCGGTACGCGTGACCCTGTCGCTCAACCGTAGGCATCCACAACCGGCGCTCACATCTTGAACAGGTTTTCAGGCGTCGCTGGTCACTTCTCCGTCTACCAGGCGCACCGGTCGTTCCAGTCGCAGGCGGAAACGGCCGCGGCCGAGTTTTTCCAGGCCCAGCCAGTCGCAACGCTCTGCCAGCCGACGCTGCAGCAGCAGCAGGCGGGTTTCCAGATTGTCGTCGAAGTCGGGCAGGCGCAGGCGTGGGTCCAAGCGAAGGGCACGGTTGCTGGATTCACTGCGACCCTCGCGCTGGTGATCGTTGAGCAGCAGCCAAAGCACGGCGCCCGCCACCCCCTTGATCAGGTAGTCATCGTCCAGGAAGACGCTTTGGGTGGCACCAAAATACCGTATGGTGACCGTGGGACCAATGGCAACCGGCGCACTGCGAGGCGGCTCGGGGAGGGGCTCGGCGATCTCGGTGGGCCGCGTAAGCCAGCGCATGGCTAGGCCCAGTTGCTGGGCGATGGCGACCAGGGCGTCTTCGTCTTCGAAATCGAAACGGCGCGATTCGGCGCTTTCCACATACAGTACGCCCGCCAGCCAGCTACCGGCCTCTATCGGTACGGCCAGGCGGCTGTGTGGGTGATGCAGGGCGGGGATGGGGATTTCCATGCCCAGCAAGGGGGGCATGCGCTGTAGTGCCGGCAGATTGTAATCGTTGGCCAGGCCACTGATCCGTATGGGCATGCGCAACTGGGCAACGCTGCCTATCATGCCACGGCCTATCTCCACTTCCGATCCCACGCCAGACTGGGCGTAGCCTCGGCTGGCCACGGTATACAGCCAGCGGCCCGATTCATCCACGCAGAGCACCAGTGCGTGATCCATGCCCATCAGTTCGGCCAGGCTGTTCAGCACCAGATCGAACGCCTGCGAGAGTTCATCGGCAGCGGCCAGTTTCTGCGACAGCAGCCGTACTGCCGCCAGGCGATTGCAGGGGGCGGGCGGCAGCGGCAATTGCGGACCGGGCAGGGCTTCAACCGTGAGCACCCGGCAGATGTCGGCACCCAGCAGGGGCACGCCTTGGGCCACGCCATTGAGCCGCGCCTGCATGGCGGTATAGACCGGACCGTCCGACTCGGTACGCAGGTATTCGATGGCCAGCCGGTAGCGTGCTGCGGTATCGGGATGCACCACGGTGGCGGCAGCGCGCGGATTACCCAGCAGGTTTTCGCGTAGCGTGGTGGTATAGCAATAAGGTAGGGCGATATGGTAGGCGTCAACAAAGTGCAATTGCGCCAGCTCACAGATATCGGGCACGCCCGTGGCCGAGCTGGTGGCCAGTTGGGCGGGTAGGCTGCCTTCCAGGCAGGCACGTACCTGTTCTGCGTCGAGCCGGCTCATGCTGCGCTCCTTTGCAGCATGCCGGCCAGTGGGCGTATCAGCTCCGCCAGGGTGAAGCGCACGCCAACCAGATCTTGCTGATCGTCGCACAAGGCATAGCTGTAACGGGTGCCGAAGCCTAGCGGCAGCAGCTCCGCGGCTACTGCCTCCCGCTGCGCTTCTATACAGGCTTGGGCGTTGTCCGGCAGGGCGACTTCCTGGGCATCGCGGCCCTTCAGTTGCAGCTTTTGTGGTTGCCCCGGCTGGCTGGCCAGCAAGGCGATATGTGGGTTGCCAGCAATATCAGCCAGCAAGCGGCCGGCCTGTTTGCGCGACAACAGCACTGTCACGGTGCATTTGTCGGCCGCGACCAGGCAGGCCAACGCAGGTGCGATGGTGGGCGAGAGGAAGGCGTCGCAGGATGCCAGGGCAAGCAGGCGGCCGCCTTGCAGGAAGGCGATCAGTTCGTCGGTGAGCGTAGCGTGGGCAGACATGGCGTGCGGATGATAGCGGGGGCGGGCTTGCAGCGAAACCGCTAATGTATATTCCGCCTATGACAGTTGGCGGTGCGCACGATCCGCCAGCCGGAAAAACCAGCCCATACGGTCGGCGCATCTGGCTTGCTGTCGTCAACTATACCCAGCATGGCGGTACTGGCGAGGTATGTGAGCGCAGGTGCGCGGTCCTTGCCGGATGACCTCCCTGCGGCAAAAACGCGACAAGCACTACGGGGTCATTCGGCGTGCAGTGCTTCAAGAAAGGCGAGACCGTAACGCTCCAGCTTTTGCGCGCCTACACCGGAGATGTGGGCCATGTCGGCCAGGGTGCCGGGCTTGGCATCCAGCATGGCTTTGAGGGTGGCGTCGGTAAAGATCAGGTAGGCCGGTACGCTTTGCTCGTCGGCCAGCTCGCGCCGCTTCTGTCGCAACCGCTGCCACAGCGCTTCATCCTGCGGGGCAATGTCCTGGCTGGCGGCACTGCGTTTCTTGTCGCGCTCGGTCTTGTCACGCTTCTTATCTGGCAGGCCGCGTAGCCGCAATGCCTGCTCGCCGCGCAGCAAGGGCCGGGCGGTGTCGGTCAGCTGCAGGCCGCCGAATTCGGGTTCGGTCTGCAGGTAGCCTGCTGCCAGCAACTGGCGCAGGACCGAGCGCCAGCCAGCCTCGGGCATGTCGGTGCCTATGCCAAAGGTGGTGACGCGGTCATGGAAGTGCTGCTTGACCTTGTCGGTGGCCTTGCCCAGTAGCACGTCGATCACATGGCCCGCGCCGAAGCGTTGACCGGTACGGAACACGCAGCTGAGCGCCTTGCGGGCGGCTTCGGTGGCATCCCAGGTGGTGGGTGGGTTCAGGCAGTTGTCGCAGTTGCCGCAGTCGGCGGATTGCTCGCCAAAATAGGCCAGTATGACCTGGCGCCGGCAGGCAACAGTCTCGGCCAGGCCCAGCATGGCATTGAGCTTTTGCCGCTCAACCTGCTTTTGCGCTTCGGGTGCCTGGCCACTTTCTATCATTTCCTTCAGCTGCATCACATCGTTCAAGCCATAGGCCAGCCAGGCGCTGGAGGGCAGGCCGTCGCGGCCGGCACGACCGGTTTCCTGGTAGTAGCCTTCCAGGCTCTTGGGCAAGTCGATATGGGCAACGAAGCGTACATCCGGCTTGTCTATGCCCATGCCAAAGGCAATGGTGGCCACCATGACGATACCTTCCTCACGCAGGAAGCGCGTCTGGTTGCGGGCGCGCAGCTCGGCATTCATGCCGGCATGGTAGGGCAGGGCGGTGATGCCGTTGGCGCAGAGGAACTGGGCCGTCTCCTCTACCCGTTTGCGCGAAAGGCAGTAGACAATACCGGCATCGCCATCGTGCTCGCGTTCGATAAAGGCCAGTAGTTGCTTGCGGGCATTGTCCTTTTCGACAATGCGATAGCGGATATTCGGGCGGTCGAAACTGGAGACGAACTGGGCGGCATCTTCCAGTGCCAGCCTTTGCACGATCTCACGCCGGGTAGCCGCATCGGCCGTGGCAGTCAGGGCAATGCGCGGTACAGCCGGATAGCGCTCGTGCAGCAGCGAGAGGCCGATGTACTCAGGTCGGAAATCGTGGCCCCACTGGCTGACGCAGTGCGCCTCGTCAATGGCAAACAGTGCGGCTGGCGTATGCTCCAGCAAGGCCAGGAATCGGGGAGTCAGCAGGCGCTCGGGTGCGACATAAAGTAGCTTGAGTTCGCCGCGCAGATAGCGTTGCTCCACCTCACGGGCGGCATTGTTGTCCAGGGTGGAATTCAGGAAGGCGGCTTCCACCCCCAACTGGTGCAGGCCCTCGACCTGATCCTGCATCAGTGCGATCAGGGGGGAGACCACCACGGCGCAGCCGGGGCGCATCAGCGCGGGAATCTGATAGCACAGCGACTTGCCGCCGCCGGTAGGCATCAGTACCAGCGCATCGCCGCCTTGGGCAACATGCTCGACAATCTCGGCCTGGCGGCCACGGAAGCGGTCGTAGCCGAAGATGGTTTGCAGCAGGGAAAGGGCAGAAGAGGCGGACACGGCACTGACAGATGGAGGCAAGCGTCGATTATACCGGTTGCCTGACTTACATTCCCTGTTGTCGTACCGGTTTGATTCTGGTGACAATACTGGGCAGTTCAATCGGAGGGAGGGCGGCATGTCGATACGTCAGCGCGGTGGAGCGAAGCTGGCCGGTAGTGGATTGGCTTTTGCGGGTGTCTTTTATGCCGTGCTGCAGCACAAATCCTTGGGCAGCAGCCATGCCGGCCCCATTGCCTTGATAGCCATGGGCGCCCCTGGTGCATTTGCACTGGTTGGTTTGTTTGAACTGGTGAGCGGCCTGCCTTTTACCAAGGCTGCCGAGGCATGGGACAGCCTGGAGGGATGGCAGCGGGGTGTGTTGGGGCTGATGGTGGTAGTACTGGCCTTTGCCTTGGTGATCGGTGGCATGGTGCTCTACGCCACGCTGACCGGCTAGTTCATGCCAGGCGCTGGAGTCAGTTCAACGGGATAACGAGCCTCAGCGAGGCCCCCGCGCGGCGGCGCGGGCGGGGGGAGTGGGGTAAATCAGGGTAGAGCCCCATGTATCAGGCTGCCTTCATCTTTAGCGCCAGGGTCTCCCTGGCGTCTGATCTGTTCGTCATCAACCATCGACGACCTGCATCCATGACAGGCTATCAACGGCTGGCCAGCTGTTTGCTCGGCCGGTAATCGCTGTAGGTCTGTATCAGGTTCTGCTTCAGCTCCTTCACCCCACCTATATTGCCTTGCAGTATGGTCTGGGCGCGGGCAGGTAGCAGGGCGCCGCTGGCGTGGCGGCTGAAATCCACCTGTATACTGAATTTCTCTATTTTGGCGACCAGCTTGGCCCGGAACGGCTCGGGGTTGTAGAGCAGGATGCTGGCTATTTCGCCGGTCGGTGCCAGGGTCAAGGTGCCTGCCAGTAGCTCGGGGTCGACCTCGGTGAGGCTGTCATTGGGTTTGACATTGAAGCGATAGCGCAGCGGCTTGGGGCCAGCATCCAGCGGCGTCAACGAGGCGGCATCAACCAGGTCGCGAAAGCGCAGGGTGCGGCTGTTCTTCTTGCGGCGCTCCTGATAGCTGGCCTGTTGCTCGGCCGTGGCGGGCTTGCCGTCTATCAGCTCCAGCAGCCATTCCTTGCCGACGTTGTCCGGGTCATGCCGTATCAGACGATTGCTATCCCCCGACTCCTGCACGCGGTAATGCCACTGATAGCTATCGTGTTTTTTCAGTTCGGCCAGGGCATCCTGCGCGGGATTGGCGGCGGCGTTGGCGGCAAACAGCAGGCTAAGCAGGGCGAGTAGGGATTTCATGGTGTCCTGGGCTAGGTTGGCGTAACGATCAGAGCAGGATGCGTGGTGTGGGTTCCTCAGGATATATAAAAAACAGCCCGTGATGACGGGCTGTTAGGGGGTAATGCGAACGGTTCGGTTTTTTTGCGACAGTGGATTATTCGGACGGGCTCTGTGTCTGTTCTGGTACGCTGATCTGCATACGATCCCCCTGCATGGTGACTGCCAGGTGCTTGAGGGCGCTCATGCCCAGCAGTACCTCATCCGGGTCGCCAAAGTTGGGGCTCATATTGGCGGGGATGTCGCGCAGGATGATGTCTCCCAACCGCAGTTCGGCGATGCGGGTGAGGTAGCCCTCCACCTCGCCATTGGCGGTGGAAATGGCAATGGCGCGCCCAGGCTGCAGGCCCAGCTTCTGGGCCAGGCGCATGTCCATGGCCACGCCGGTGGCGCCGGTATCCAGCATCAGTTTGACGACCTGGCCGTTGATCTGGCCTTCCAGCCGATAGTGGCCGTCGCGGGCGCGCTGCAGTTCCAGCACTCTGCCCGACAGGTTGCTGATGCGGTTAGGCACCTCTTGCTGCTCAAGCAGGCTGCGCATGCCAAGAAACAGCATGGCCAGGACAAGCAGCCAGAGCCCGATATTAGGCCCCCAGTGCTGCCACCATTGCCGGCTTAGCATGCGCGCGCCATCCGCCTATCAGCCCAGCCACTTGCGGGCATTGCGGAACATGCGCATCCAGCCGCTATCCTCGCCCCAGCTTTCCGGATGCCAGCTGAGCGTCGCCGTGCGGAAGGTACGCTCGGGGTGCGGCATCATGATGCTGAAACGGCCGTCGCCGGTGGTGACGCCGGCAATGCCGTCGGGCGATCCATTGGGGTTTTGCGGGTAGGTCTCGGTGGCCTGGCCACGATCATCGACGTAGCGCAGCGCGGTGATGACCTGCTTGCGCTGGCTGGCTTCGGCGAATACGGCCCGGCCTTCGCCATGCGAGACCACGACCGGCATGCGTGCACCCTGCATGCCCTCAAAGAACAGGCTGGGGCTCTTAGCGACTTCGGCCATGACCAGCCGTGCCTCGAACTGCTCGGATGCATTGCGACGGAACTTGGGCCAATCCTGCGCACCGGGGATTATCTCGGCCAGGTTGGACATCATCTGGCAGCCATTGCAGACGCCCAGGGCAAAGGTGTCGCTGCGTCCGAAGAAGCGGCTGAACTCTTCGCGGCCCAGGCTGTTGAACAGGATGGACTTGGCCCAGCCTTCGCCCGCGCCCAGCACATCGCCGTAGCTGAAGCCACCGCAGGCGGCAAAGCCCTGGAAATCCTGGAGCGAGAGCCGGCCGCTGAGGATGTCGGACATATGCACATCCAGCGCTGTAAAGCCGGCGCGGTCGAATGCGGCAGCCATTTCGAGATGGCCGTTGACGCCTTGCTCGCGCAGGATGGCGATGCGTGGCTTGATGCCCTTGGCGATATAGGGTGCGGCCACATCCTCGCTGGGATCGAAATTCAGGTCGGCGTAGAGGCCACGGGCATGCTTGTCGTCCAGGCGGGCGTACTCGCTGTCTGCACAGGCCGGGTTGTCGCGCAGGCGCTGCAACTGCCAGCTGGTCTGCGACCAGGCCTTGTGCAGATCGGCACGGCTTTCGCTGAACACCAGGCGATTGCGCTTCTTGATCTTGAGCTTGTCGTCGTCGTTGGGCGAACCGATCACGTGCAGCTGGCTACGGATGCCCACGGCAAAGAAGGCCGCCATGACAGCGTGGGTGTCGCTGCGGCGTACCTGCAGCACGGCGCCCAGTTCCTCGTTGAATAGCACGCCCATCAGGCGGCCGTTCTCGGCACGTGCCACCGATTCGGGGTTGATCTCGCCGTATTCACGCTCGTTGCGGCGGCGCTCTATGCACAACTCGTCCACATCCAGCGTCACACCGACATGGCCGGCAAACATCATCTCGGCCACCGTGGCCAGCAGGCCGCCATCACCACGGTCGTGGTAGGCCAGCAGCTTGCCCTGGGCATTGAGTTGCTGGACTACCCCAAAGAAGGCGGCCAGGGCCTGCGGGTCTTCCAGGTCTGGTGCGTGGTTGCCTACCTGTTTGTAGACCTGGGCCAGGGCAGAGCCGGACAGGCGGCACTTGCCGTTGCCAAGGTCGATCAGGATCAGGTCGGTATCGCCCTGATCGGTTTTCAGCTGCGGGGTTAGCGTGCGGCGTACGTCACTGACTGGGGCAAAGGCGGAGACGATCAGCGACAGTGGCGCAACCACGGCCTTGTTCTCGCCCTTGTCCTGCCATACGGTCTTCATGGACAGACTGTCCTTGCCCACCGGTATGCTGACACCCAGGGCGATGCTGAGATCACGTACGGCCTCGACGGTGTCATACAGGCGGGCATCCTCACCGGGGTGGCCGGCGGCGGCCATCCAGTTGGCCGACAGCTTGACGTCGCCCAGCTTGGCCACCGGTGCGGCTGCCAGATTGGTGATGGCTTCACCCAGCGCCATGCGGCCCGATGCGGGGGCCGAGATCAGTGCCAGCGGGGTACGCTCGCCCATGGACATGGCTTCACCCAGGCAGGTCTCGTAACCCATGGTGGTCACGGCCACATCGGCCACCGGTACTTGCCAGGGGCCGACCATCTGGTCACGGGCGGTCATGCCACCGACCGAACGGTCGCCTATGGTGATCAGGAAGCTCTTGTCGGCGACGGCAGGCAAGCGCAACACACGGTAGGTGGCATCGTGCAGGTCCAGGCCGCTGGAGTCGAACATGGGCAGGTCGGGGTTGAGCCGCTGTACATCGCGCGTCATCTTGGGCGGCTTGCCCAGCAGCACGTCCATCGGCATGTCGACCGGCTTGTTGCCGAAGTGGCTGTCGGCCAGTTCCAGCTGCTTTTCCAGGGTGGCGGTTCCCACCACGGCGAAGGGGCAGCGCTCGCGGTCGGCCATGGCCTTGAAGGCGGGCAGGTCGGCTGCTGCAATGGCCAGGACGTACCGCTCCTGCGATTCGTTGCACCAGATCTGCAGCGGGGACATGCCCCTTTCTTCGATATGGATATCGCGCAGCTTGAACTGGGCGCCGCGATCCGAGCCATGTACCAGCTCGGGCAGGGCATTGGACAGGCCGCCTGCGCCCACATCGTGAATGCTGAGGATGGGGTTCTTGTCGCCGAGCTGCCAGCAGCGGTCGATGACCTCCTGGGCGCGGCGCTCGATTTCGGGGTTGCCACGCTGTACAGAATCGAAGTCCAGGTCGGCTGCGTTGGCACCGGTATCCATGGAGGAGGCGGCGCCGCCACCGAGGCCGATGAGCATGCCAGGGCCACCCAGCACGATGATGAGGGCGCCGGCTGGGATATCGTGCTTGCCGACATGATCGCCGTCGATATTGCCCAGGCCGCCAGCGATCATGATGGGCTTGTGGTAGCCGCGCATCTCACCCAGGTGGCTTTCTTCGTAGGTACGGAAGTAGCCGGTGAGGTTGGGGCGGCCGAACTCGTTATTGAAGGCCGCACCGCCGATAGGTCCGTCCAGCATGATCTGCAGGGCAGAGACGATGCGGGCGGGCTTGCCATATTCGAGCTGGGTGTCGGAGTGCACTTCCCAGGGTTGCTTGAACCCGGGGATATTGAGGTTGGACACGGTGAAGCCGGTCAACCCTGCCTTGGGGCGGGAGCCACGACCGGTGGCGCCCTCGTCGCGTATCTCGCCGCCGGCACCGGTGGAGGCGCCAGCGAAGGGGGAGATGGCGGTGGGGTGGTTGTGTGTTTCCACCTTCATCAGGATATGGGTGGGGCGTGCGTTGTAGCGATATTCCTGGCTGCCCGGCTGGGGGTAGAAACGCAGGATGCCAGCGCCTTCGATCACCGAGGAGTTGTCGGAGTAAGCTACCACGGTGCCTTCCGGGTGGGCCTTGTGGGTGTCGCGTATCATGCCGAACAGGGACTTGGCCTGGGCTTCGCCGTCGATGACGAAGTCGGCATTGAATATCTTGTGGCGGCAATGCTCGGAGTTTGCCTGGGCGAACATCATCAGCTCGATGTCGTTCGGATTGCGGCCCAGTTTCTGGAAGTTTTCTACCAGGTAGTCGATCTCATCGGCCGACAGCGCTAGGCCCATGTCGCGGTTGGCGGCTTCAAGTGCCGGCCGGCCGCCACCGAGGATGTCCACGCTGGCCAGTGGTTGGGGTTCGACGTGGCGGAAAAGGCCGGCAATGCCGTCGAAGTCCGGCCAGACGGTTTCGGTCATGCGGTCATGTGCCAGTTCGGTGAGCTTGGCCAGCTCGGCGGGGCCGAGGTCGCGACCGGCATACAGCGCCATGCCACGCTCGATGCGGATGACTTTTTCCAGGCCGCACAGGCCGATGATGTCGGTGGCCTTGGATGACCACGGCGATATGGTGCCCAGTCGGGGGGTGATCAGGACCATGCTGCCCTTGGCGCGGCTGGCGTCAGCGGCATTGTCATCAGACAGGATGCGGTCCAGTTTATGCGCCTCGTCGGCGTCCAGGTCTGCGCTCAGCTCGGCGAAATGCCAGAACTCGGCATAGGGCGCCAGGCCGGTGATGCCGGCGTCCTTCAGGCCATTGATCAGTTTTTCGAGACGGAAAGCGGAGAGGGCGATACCGCCGCGAAGCTTGAGGAGGGTGGGCATAAGGAGCGAACCGGTCCGTTTGATCGGGGATGAGGCGGCGAATTTTACCGGAAAAGTGGCGCGGCTTGGAGCCGTTGGGCAGAAGAAGATGCGGATTTAAAAGCAAAAACGGACGATTGCTCGTCCGTTTTTGCTGATGCTGCCAGGGTATTGCTGGCTCAGGCGGCCGTCTGGAGTGTGTGGCTCAGGCGCTTGAGCACCTCATCCTTGCCCAGCAGGGCCAGTACCAGATCCACTGATGGAGTCTGGGTGGTGCCGCAAAGAGCGGCACGTAGCGGCATGCCGACCAGGGGCATCTTTACCCCTTCGGCGGCCACAAAGGTCTTGATGGCGGCAGAGAGGGTGGGGGCATCCCAGGCGGTATCGGCCAGCGCCTTGTGAAAGCGTGCCAGGCGGGCGCGGGCTTCCTCGTTCAGATGCTGGGCGGCCAGTTCGGCTGGCGCGGCATCGTGACGATAGAAATAGGTGGCTTGCGCTGCCAGATCCACCAGGTTGGTGACGCGTTCCTTCAGCAGGCCGATCACCTCGGCCAGTGCAGGCCCCTGGGTGCTGTCGTAGCCCAGCTTGGTCAGGAAGGGTGCGGTCAGCTCCGCCAGCCGCTGGTTGTCGGCTGCCTTCATGTGCTGCTGGTTGATCCACAGCATCTTGTCGCGGTCGAAGCGCGAGGGGCTGGGGCTGACGTTCTTCAGGTCGAACCACTCGACGAACTGGGTCATGGTGAAGAACTCTTCGTCACCATGGCCCCAGCCCAGCCTGGCCAGGTAGTTCAGCAGGGCCTCAGGCAGGATGCCCTGCTCGCTGTAATCGACCACGCTGACCGCGTCGCGCCGCTTGCTCATCTTCTGGCCGTTGGCATTCAGGATCATGGGCAGGTGGCCATACACCGGCAGCGGGGCGCCGAGTGCTGCCAGGATATTGATCTGGCGCGGGGTATTGTTGACATGGTCGTCGCCGCGGATAACGTGGGTGATGCCCATGTCCCAGTCATCGACCACTACGCAGAAGTTATAGGTGGGGGTGCCGTCAGGCCGGGCGATGATCAGATCGTCCAGCTCCACATTGCCGATCTCGATGCGGCCCTTGACGGCATCGTCCCAGGCCACCACGCCATCTATGGGGTTGCGAAAGCGCACCACGGGTTGTACGCCTTCCGGTACCGGCGGTAGGGTCTTGCCGCGTTCGGGGCGCCAGGTGCGATCGTAGCGGGGCTTCTCGCCACGCGCTTCGGCCTCGGCACGCATCTGATCCAGCTCTTCCTTGGAGGAATAGCAATAGTAGGCGGTGCCTGCGGCCAGCATGTCCTGTATCACCACCTTGTAGCGATCCATGCGCTGCATCTGGTAGAACGGGCCCTCGTCATAGTCCAGGCCCACCCAGTGCATGCCATCCATGATGGCCTTGACGGATTCGGGGGTGGACCGTTCCAGGTCGGTGTCCTCTATGCGCAGTACGAACACGCCTTGCTGCTTGCGGGCGTAGGCCCAGGAAAACAGGGCGGTGCGGACGCCACCGATATGCAGGAGGCCGGTGGGCGAGGGGGCGAAGCGGGTGCGGACGGTCATGATGGGCCGGGTGTGCGAGAAAAGCGCACATTTTACCCGGTGACGAGAGGGGTGGCGAATCGGCTATGGCGGCCGAGGTTGGCGGGGGGGCTGGCCAGGGTGTCGCGCGCCCCTGCCGAGGCGCGCGCATGGGTGGTGCTAGCGGTAGTTGAAGCGCAGCATGCGCTCGCCGCCAGGATTGCCCTGGCCTACCTGATTGAGGAATGGGCTGAGTACGGCCTCGGAGCCAGGGCTGGCTTGCAGGCCAACTTCGGCCGCCAGGCCTTGGCTCGCCTCCCAGTGACCGCCACCGTTCAGTTGCAGGCGGCCACCCAGGGTGGCCAGCTGGATGCGCAGGCCCTCGCCAGCGGGGCTCAGGGTCAGGCGATAGTCGCCCAGGGGAGAGACCATGGGGGCCAGGCTGGAGTTGGCGCCCAGCCAGTCCAGCGTCAGGGTGCCGGTGGGCTTGCCCGCCTGGTAGCGTAGTTCGGGGCTGGCCAGCCGCAGCTGGCCGCTCAGGCCATAGGGTTTGACACCCTTATCGAGCTGAAACACGGGTGCGGCGGCCACGGCCAGGTTGACTTCCTGTATGGCCAGGCCGCCCCAGCCGATGGAAACAAGGCCTTGACCGCCGTCCAGCGTGATCTGGTAGGCGAGCCTGCCCTTGAGCAGTGCCTTGGGTTGCCAGACCCAGTCCAGTCGTTCGCCCAGGGCTGTCCCTTGTAGCAGGGGCTGGGCCGAGCCTTGCCAGAGGCTGCCTTGGGCGCCGGCCAGTTGCAGCTTGTCCTTGGTCTGGGCCGCAATGATGCTGCCCATAACCGTGGCGGGGAGCCGCAATACCAGGAAGGCCGTAGTCAGCAAGGTCAGCAACAGCCACCAATGCCAGGAGAGGCGTTTCATCGCGTCCACTCCACGTCGGCATCGACATTGCCACCTTCGACGCTGCGCACCGATAGCTTGCTGAGCGACCAGCCCTGTGCCTGGCTGCTGGCGAGCAGGGCGGTGACGGCGCTCCAGGCGACAGCCTTGGCGCTGAGGCTGCTGCGTTGGTTGTCGGCGCGGCTGATGCTGACGTTGTCGCCGCTCAGGCCCGCTGTGGCTGCCAGTGCGCCGATGTCAGCGGCGACAGTGGGGCCGGCGGGGCCACCGGTGGCCTGGGCCAGATCGCGCTCGAAGCGGGCGGCATCAGCGCGCAAGGTCGGCAAGGTGCGTTGCAGGCGGCTGTGCTCGCTGAGCAGGGGGGCGACGATGGCGCTATAGATCAGGACCAGTAGCAGAATGCTGCCGCCCGCTGCCAGGATGGCTCTTTCGCGGGCATTGCGCTGCTTCCAGAATAGTGTGAGCTGGGCGAGGACGTTGTTCATGATTGAGGTGTCAGTATGAGCCGGGTGCGATCGGTGCCGGAGGGGCGTACCTCTACCTTGCCGTTGGCGCTGAGAGCCTGTACGAGGTTGCCGAGTTGATCTGGGGCGGCCTGGTATTCCGCTTCGACCCGGCCTTCCAGGTAATCCAGCGTGACCAGCGGTACGCCGGAGGCCTGCAACTGGGGCGCTACCTTGAGTAGCGGTGCCAGACTGCCTGCTTGCGGGGCGAGTGCCGGGGTGGCGTTGCTGGCCAGCTTGGCTTGCAGCTGCAGGCGGGCATCCACCAGCGGTTCCTTGGGATAGGCCTTGGTGTAGGCCGTATCTATGCCTTGTCGCAGGCGTTGCTCTTCGCTACGCCAGGACAGCCATTGGCCAGTGGTCACCAGGAGTGCCAGCAGCACGGCGCTGCCAGCCAGCCAGGCGGTGGGCCTGAGGCGATTCCAGTCCACATCGAACTGGGTGCCGGCGGCGAATTCGCCTTGCAGCAGCTCTACGGCATCGCCGGCTACGGCGTTGCTGTAGGCATCGCCGTCGGCGAGTTGAACGGGACGGCCGAGCGCAGCGGTCCAGCGATCCAGTGCAATCTCGGCCTGGGCGGTCTTGGGTGCGGCCAGCTCAAGCTGAGGCACATCGCCCAGCAGGGCGACCAGCAGCGGAGGCGGGTCTGCAGGGCTGACGGCGTCAAACCACTGCGATGTTTCGCCGGTACGGCGGGCCCAGCCGTTGCCGCACCAGAGCAATACGCTGCCATCGGCAGCTACCAGGGCGTCGGACGCCCAGGCGGCGCGTGGGCGGCGACCGACTTGGGTCAGGGTGTTCATCAGTTCGGCCAGCAGCTCCCGCTGGACTGCGGCTACACGGCATTGCTCGCCTACCAGCTGGTGGGCCAGGTGTTGCTCGGTGGGCTCGGCCAGTAGTACCTGATCCAAGGCAAACGGCAGCAATTTGCTCGCCTGTTTACCTGCGCCTTTGGGCAGGCTGGCCGTGGTGCGCAGCACGCGGGCCGGTGGCAGGAACAACTCCACCCGGCTGGCTGCTGGCAGGGCGCTTAGCGCAGAACGGCCGTGGCCGGATTGCGGGCCGTTGAGGGTGCGCCATTCCACTTCGGTGGCGGGCGAGGCAGGTAAAGCGGCTTCGGTGAAGAAGAGTCGTAGCGTGGTCACGACAGTGGGCCGTAGGGAGTGTTGTATAAAGTGTGCGCGAGTATGACACAGCGTTTCGAATTGTTGGCGCCGCCAGTATGCACCGTGGCGGCGTACAGACAGCTTGCACGGCGCGCTGCAGGGCCGTCGAGGGCGGTGAGGGATGGGGTTGCGGCGGGTGTCTGGACGGCCGCTTGATGACCGGGTTTGTTATTTACCCAATCTCTCGCCTATAATCCTCGATTCGTTACGCGCCGCGTGTCGTGTCCAGTGCATGGTCCGACCTAAAGACGCAGCGCCGGGAAGCGAGAGTGGCGGAATTGGTAGACGCACTGGATTTAGGTTCCAGCGCCGTAAGGTGTGGGGGTTCGAGTCCCCCCTCTCGCACCAGGATACGCTGACGCCGACGCTTGGTCGGTATTGATTGAAACAGAACTGTCTACACGCAATACAGGATTACTGACATGCAAGCACAACTGGAAACGCTGGGCCAACTGGAGCGTCGTCTCGACTTCGCTATCCCGTCTGCCGACATCGAAACCGCCGTGGATGCCCGCCTGAAGCGCGTGGCTCGCACCGCTCGTATTCAAGGCTTCCGTCCTGGCAAGGCCCCGATGAAGATCGTGGCTGCCAACTACGGCCTGCAAGTTCGCGAAGAAGTCTTGGGCGAACAGGTACAAACCGCTTTCGCCAGCGCTGTGCAAGACCAGAAGCTGCGCGTTGCGGGTTTCCCCCGTTTTGAAGGCAAGCCTGCCGAAGGCGATGCATTCAAGTTCAGCGCCACCTTCGAAATCTACCCCGAAGTGGTCGTGGGCGACCTGACCGCTGTTGAAGTGGAGCGTCCGGTACTGAGCGTGACCGACGCCGAAGTAGACAAGACCATCGAAATCCTGCGCAAGCAGCGCACCCGTTTTGACCGCGTCGAACGCGCTGCCGAGAAGGGCGATCGCGTGATCGTCGACTTCAAGGGCACCATCGACGGCGTGGCATTTGCTGGCGGTTCCAGTGAGAACTACGCCTTCCTGGCTGGCGAAGGCCAGATGCTGCCTGAGTTCGACAGCGCCGTGGTCGGTATGAAGGAAGGCGACACCAAGACCTTCGACCTGGCCTTCCCGGCTGATTATCAAGGCAAGGACGTGGCCGGCAAGACCGCCCAGTTCGAAGTGACCGTCAAGAACGTGGCTGGTGCGACCATGCCCGAGCTGGATGCTGCCTTTGCCAAGACCCTGGGTGTGGAAGATGGCAGCATCGATGCCCTGCGTGCTGAAATCCGCAAGAATGTCGAGCGCGAAGTGAAGCGTCGTCTGACCGCTCGCGGCAAGGAAGCCGTGATGCAGGCCCTGCTGGACGTCAGCCCGCTGGAACTGCCGCGTGCACTGGTTGGCCAGGAAATCGGCCGCCTGATCGAGAACGCCCGTCAGGAAATGCAGCAACGGGGCTTCGATCCCAAGGAAATGCCTTTCCCGCCTGAGCTGTTCGAAGAGCAGGCCAAGCGTCGCGTCAGCCTGGGTCTGATCCTGGCTGAAGTGGTGCGCGCCAACAATCTGCAAGCCAAGCCTGAGCAGATTCAGACCATCGTGGCTGAATTCGCCGAGAGCTACGAGCATCCGGAAGAAGTGGTCAAGTGGTACTATGCCAGCAGTGATCGCCTCGAAGGCCCGGAGGCGCTGGCGCTGGAAGACAACGTGGTTGAGTTCGTCTACTCCAAGGCCAAGACGGTTGAGAAGCAACTGGCGTTTGACGAACTGATGGGTCAACAAGCCTAAGTTTGCGTTCTACGCTTGAAATCGGGCTCGTCCGCCTTACCTTTATAGGTAAGTGCCGGCCGGGCCCTTTTTTATCCGGCTTATCCGGCCCCCTATACGACTTGCCGACAAGAAGGACAGCATGAGCAACTTCAATCCCGCCGATTGGCGCAACACCCACACCGAACCGCAGGGCTTGGGCTATGTTCCCATGGTCATCGAGCAAAGCGGCCGTGGCGAGCGTGCCTACGATATCTATTCGCGCCTCTTGAAGGAACGCGTGATCTTCCTGGTGGGGCCGGTCAACGATGCGACCGCCAACCTGGTTGTGGCGCAGATGCTGTTCCTGGAGTCGGAGAATCCGGACAAGGATATCTTCCTCTACATCAACAGCCCCGGCGGTTCGATCTCTGCTGGCATGTCCATCTACGACACCATGCAGTTCATCAAGCCCGATGTCTCCACACTGTGCGTGGGTATGGCTGCCAGCATGGGCGCCTTCCTGTTGCAGGCGGGTGCCAAGGGTAAGCGTTTTGCCCTGCCTAACTCCACGGTGATGATTCACCAGCCCCTGGGTGGTTTCCAGGGCCAGGCGACCGATATCGAGATCCATGCCAAGTACATCCTGAGCCTGCGTGAGAAATTGAATGCCCTGATGGCCCAGCACACTGGCCGCAGCATTGAAGAAATTACCCGTGACAGCGACCGTGACAACTTCATGACCGCGACGGAAGCCCAGGCCTATGGCCTGGTCGACCAGGTGATCTCCTCGCGCCAGGCGCTGGCCTGAACCCGACAGCCGGGAGTTCGCTCCCGGTTGCCTTATTAGATAGAACGTGGCCGCCTGGCGGCCACTTGCGATGGCGAGGTTGCCATGACCGAAAAAGAAAAACTCCTTTACTGCTCCTTCTGCGGCAAGAGCCAGCACGAAGTGCGCAAACTGATCGCTGGTCCACAGGTTTTCATCTGTGACGAATGTATCGAGTTGTGCAATGACATCATCCGTGAAGAACTGCAGAGCGGCACAGCAGTGACCGGTGCGGCCAAGACTGGCGCTGCCGGCAAGCTGCCAGCACCGGCCGAAATCCGTGCCTCGCTGGACCAGTATGTGATCGGGCAGGACAAGGCCAAAAAATCGCTGGCGGTAGCGGTGTACAACCACTACAAGCGGCTGGCCAATCCGGCTGCCAAGACCGGCGACGTCGAGCTGGCCAAGTCCAATATTTTGCTGATCGGGCCCACCGGTTCGGGCAAGACCTTGCTGGCACAGACCCTGGCGCGCCTGCTGGATGTCCCCTTCGTGATGGCGGACGCCACCACGCTGACCGAGGCCGGCTATGTGGGCGAGGATGTCGAAAACATCATCGCCAAGCTGCTGCAGAAGTGCGATTGGGATATCGAGAAGGCCCAGCGCGGCATTATCTATATCGATGAAATCGACAAGATTTCGCGCAAGTCCGACAACCCGTCCATTACCCGCGATGTCTCGGGTGAGGGCGTGCAGCAGGCCTTGCTGAAGCTGATCGAAGGTACGGTGGCGTCGATACCGCCGTCGGGTGGCCGCAAGCACCCGAATCAGGAATTCCTGCAGGTTGATACCACCAACATCCTGTTCATCTGCGGTGGCGCTTTTGATGGCCTGACCAATGTGATACGCCAGCGTTCGCAGAAGGGCGGTATCGGTTTTGCTGCCTCGGTGCACTCCAAGGACGCCAGCAAGGATGTAGGCAAGACCCTGCGTGAGACTGAGCCGGAAGACTTGATCAAGTTCGGCCTGATTCCCGAGTTCGTGGGCCGCCTGCCTGTGGTGGCGACCCTGGACGAGCTGGATGAGGCTGCCTTGATCACCATTCTGACCGAGCCCAAGAACTCGCTGATCAAGCAGTACCAGAAGCTGTTCGAACTGGAAGGTGCCGAGCTGGAAGTGCGCCCGGAAGCGCTGAACGCCATTGCCCGCAAGGCACTGGCGCGCAAGACCGGTGCGCGGGGCCTGCGTTCCATCCTGGAAGGTGCGCTGCTCGACACCATGTACGAACTGCCGTCGCAACACGATGTGCAGAAGGTAGTGATCGACGAGAATGTGATTGATCACGCCGGGCAGCCCTTGCTGGTGCATGGCGACAAGGATAAGTCACAGGCGCAGGCTGCCTGAGCCCAAGCCGCTGCGCGATATATCGCTGGCGGTCGCTTGTTGGACGAAGCCCGGTAAGAAAATCCATATGAACGCTGTTTTTTTGGGATTTCCTGCCGCAGCTTCATCCCTATCATGCTGATGTTGCAGGCTGATGTGCAGGCGCTAAGTCGTTCAAAGCAAAAGAAACCGCCCTTAGGGGCGGTTTCTTTTTGTGGCGGGTGGTTGCCGAGCCGGGCTTTTATCAGTCAAGATGGACTTGCACCACGTTGAAATCTGCGTTCTGCGCCCCATCTTCCAGACATAGACTCTCGCACTGGATACCCCATGTCCCAGCACACTGAACTGCCAGCCCACTCTATTGACATGCCACTGTTGCCCTTGCGCGACGTGGTAGTGTTCCCTTTCATGGTCATACCGTTGTTTGTCGGCCGGCCCAAATCCATACGTGCGCTGGAAGCCGCCATGGAGGCAGGCAAGCAGATACTGCTGCTGGCTCAGAAGAACGCGTCCAAGGACGAACCGGTAGCGACCGATATGTACGACGTCGGCACCGTTGCCACCATACTGCAGATGCTCAAGCTGCCTGACGGCACCGTCAAGGTGTTGGTCGAGGGCAGCCAGCGCGCGCTGGTGGAGACCATCACCGAGGACGATGGCCACTTTACCGTGACTGCCCAACCCGTCCCCATGGATGCGGTCGAGGACACCGAGACGGAAGCCATGCGTCGCGCGTTGTTGGGCCAGTTTGACCAGTTCGTCAAACTGAACAAGAAGATCCCCCCCGAGGTGCTGACCTCCTTGTCCGGCATCGAACGCGCCGGACGCCTGGCCGACACCATTGCTGCCCATCTGCCGCTGAAGCTGGAGCAGAAACAGGACATTCTGGAGATGTTCAAGGTCGGCGAGCGGCTGGAGCACCTGCTCAAGCAGCTGGAAGCCGAAATTGACATCCTGCAGGTGGAAAAGCGCATCCGTGGCCGTGTGAAACGGCAGATGGAGAAAAGCCAGCGCGAGTACTATCTGAACGAGCAGGTCAAGGCTATCCAGAAGGAGCTGGGCGAGATCGAAGAAGGCGCCGAGCTGGATGAGCTGGAGAAGCGTATCAAGGCTGCAGGCCTGCCCAAGGATGCCAAGACCAAGGCGGATGCCGAGCTGAAGAAGCTGAAGATGATGTCGCCCATGTCGGCCGAGGCCACCGTGGTGCGCAACTACATCGATACCCTGATCGGCCTGCCGTGGAAGAAAAAGACCAAGATCAGCAAGGATCTGGCCGAGGCCGACAAGATACTGGATAGCGATCATTATGGCCTCGACAAGGTCAAGGAACGCATCGTCGAGTATCTTGCCGTGCAGCAGCGGGTCGAGAAGCTCAAGGCCCCTATCCTTTGCCTGGTCGGCCCACCCGGCGTAGGCAAGACCTCGCTGGGCGAGAGCATCGCCCGCGCCACCAACCGCAAGTTCGTGCGCATGGCGCTGGGCGGCGTGCGTGACGAGGCCGAGATCCGCGGCCATCGCCGTACCTATATTGGCTCCATGCCCGGCAAGATATTGCAGAGCATGAGCAAGGCCGGGGTGAAGAACCCGCTTTTCCTGCTCGACGAAGTGGACAAGATGGGGGCGGATTTCCGCGGCGACCCTTCCTCGGCCCTGCTCGAAGTGCTGGACCCGGCGCAGAACCACGCTTTCAGTGATCACTACCTGGAAGTGGATTACGACCTCTCTGATGTGATGTTCGTGGCGACGGCCAACTCGCTGAATATCCCGGCCCCCCTGCTGGACCGGATGGAAATCATCCGCCTGGCGGGTTACACCGAGGATGAGAAGGTCAATATCGCCGAGAAGTACCTGGTGCCCAAGCAGATGACTGCCAACGGGCTCAAGGAAAACGAGCTGATCATTCAGGAATCGGCGCTGCGCGATATCGTTCGCTTCTATACTCGCGAAGCGGGCGTGCGTAGCCTGGATCGCGAAGTGGCACGCATCTGCCGCAAGGTGGTCAAGGCTTTGCTGCTCAAGCCATCGGACAAGAAGGTGACGGTCAACGCCAAGAATCTGGACAAGTATCTGGGCGTGCGCAAGTTCACCTATGGCCTGGCCGAGGAAAGCAACCAGGTAGGACAGGTTACTGGTCTGGCATGGACTGAGGTGGGCGGCGAATTGCTGACCATCGAGGCGGTGTCGTTGGCGGGCAAGGGCAAGATGATCACCACCGGCACCCTGGGTGAAGTCATGCAGGAATCTATACAGGCGGCGCTGTCGGTGGTGCGTAGCCGGGCCGAAAGCCTGGGGGTGGATCCGGACTTCTACCAGAAGCACGATATCCATATCCACTTGCCCGAGGGCGCGACACCCAAGGACGGCCCGTCGGCGGGTATCGCCATTACCACCGCCATGGTTTCCATCCTGACCGGCATACCGGTACGCGCTGACGTGGCCATGACCGGCGAGATCACCCTACGCGGCGAAGTGTTGCCCATTGGTGGCTTGAAGGAGAAGCTGCTGGCGGCACACCGTGGCGGCATCAAGCATGTGCTGATACCGGATGGCAACACCAAGGATCTGGTGGAGATTCCGGACAATATCAAGCAAAAGCTGGAGATTCACCCGGTGAAGTGGATAGACCAGGTGCTGGCCTTGGCGCTGGAAAGGCAGCCCACGCCGCGCGTGATTGAGCCTGAAGCGCCGGCAGAGGCCGCCGCTGCGGCCCCGGTGGCGGTGCCCAGCAACACGCCGACCAAGCATTAAGGTTGGGACAAGAGGCTGCCTGTATAGGCAGCCTTTTTGTTATGTGGGCACGGAATCGGCAGCGTTGCCTACCTGAGTGGGTGCTGGCGGGGCGGCTATATTGCCTGGATGCCCGCAAATCCAGCAATGACGCGGCTTTGCGCTTGACACACGAAAAATCCGCTTGCTATAAAGTCTAGGGAATCCCTGCGTGCGCCCCTGCGTGCGAGATGGCAAGACCGTGCCATTGCGCCATGGGGTGAGCCCCCCAAAATCCAATGCCCCGCAGCATGCCATGGCGCGGCAATGGCAGGGGTGGAATGAGGCAGTGTGAGCTGTTGCTGCCTTTTGCGCGAAATGATCTGCTCTGCCAGGCGCCGTACCCATGTATCGAGCTTGATGCGTGTTCAGCGCCTATCGCTGTGTTTGACCTGTATTGCTGTTGCTCCATCCTACCAACTGAAAGGGGACATATAGTGAATAAGTCGGAACTGATTGACGCTATTGCGGCCGAAGCGGGGATATCCAAAGCCGCAGCAGGGAAAGCACTGGATGCAACCATCGCCTCGGTGACTGCTGCGCTCAAGGGCGGAGATATGGTGACGCTGGTGGGTTTTGGCACCTTCTATGTAGGGGAGCGCAGCGCCCGTAGTGGCCGTAATCCACGCACCGGCGCGACCATCAAAATCAAGGCAGCGAAACAACCTAAATTTCGTGCTGGTAAATCGCTAAAAGATTCCGTACAATAGCTGGCTTACTTAGTCCAAACCCTGAAGTTCTCTTGGACGAGGCCTGCTGAGTAGTTTGTTGGTAGGTTCAGGGGTGGTTAGCTCAGTTGGTAGAGCGTCTGCCTTACACGCAGAATGTCGGCGGTTCGACCCCGTCACCACCCACCAGTTTTTTTGCCTTTGGTTGATTCAAGCAGCGCTTTTTACTGACTGACTTGGCCAAGTGGAACTTGGAGCGGTAGTTCAGTTGGTTAGAATACCGGCCTGTCACGCCGGGGGTCGCGGGTTCGAGTCCCGTCCGCTCCGCCAAATCAAAAAAGGGTGAACGCAAGTTCGCCCTTTTTTATTGCCTGTCATTGAACCATCGCCCTAGCAGGGTGTGGAGATGTCTACCGATGTTCGAGTTCGTACAAAAGCACCGTGGGTTCGTGGGTGTGGCCTTTGGCCTGGTGATTCTTGGCTTGATGATGACCGGCGGCTCCGCCACCTTGATGGGGGACGGCGGTGCCGGCACCCTGGCCAAGGTCGATGGGGTGGAGGTCACAGAGCGTGATCTGCAGACATTGGCAGGCGGCCAGCAAGTGCCCGAGGCTGAAAAGCCCAAGATGGTCGAACAATTGGTACAGCGCCAGTTGATGATGAACCAGGCCAAGGAACTGAACGTGCTGGCTGCGGATGCGCAACTGCGCGAGCAGATCGGCAAGATCGACGCCTTCAAGGGCGAAGACGGCAAGTTCAGCATAGAGCGCTACAAGAGCATGCTCGCTAGCCGCAATATGACCGTGGCCCAGTTCGAGCAGCTGTTGGGCGAAGACATGCGGATGCAGACACTGGTGGACAGCCTGGGCTCGAGCGGATTTAGCTCGCGCCTGGCTGCTGAACGCCTGGTCACTGCGGTGACCCAGCCGCGCGAAGTGACGGCACTGGTGTTTGGTGCAGATAAGTTCATGCCCCAGGCTGTCGTGAGCGACGCCGAGGTCAAGCAATACTACGACAGCCACCAGGCGGACTACCGCCTGCCAGAGCGGGTAAAGCTGTCTTATGTGGTGTTTTCGCGCGATGCCTTGCTACCGACCACGGTAGTGACACCGCAGCAGTTGCAGGAACACTTCGAGAAGAATAAGGCTGAGCTGGCTCAGGAAGAGCGCCAGGTTCGTCATATCCTGATCAAGGCCGATGCCGCTGCCAGCAAGGAGGCCAAGGCGGCCGCCAAGCAAAAGGCCGAGAAGCTCCTGGCTGAGCTGAAGCAAAACCCGGCCCGCTTTGCCGACCTGGCCAAGCAGAATTCGGAAGATCCGGGTTCGGCCGTGCAGGGTGGTGATCTGGGATACAACCGCAAGGGTGTGATGGTAAAGGCTTTTGACGATGCTGCATTCAAGCTGGCCAAGGGCGAGCTGAGTGGCGTGGTTGAGACTGAATACGGCTATCACATCCTGCAACTGCAGGACGTGCGGAGCAAGAGCTTCGACGAGCTCAAGCCCGGCATTGAGCAGTCGCTGCGCGCCGAGCTGGCCCAGAAGCGTTTTGATGCGGAAACCGAGAAGTTCACGGACATGGCTTACCAGCAGGCCAACAGTCTGCAGCCCCTGGTGGATGCCTATAAGCTGCCGCTGGTTCAGAGCGACTGGGTGAGCCGCGAGGCCAGTGCCGACCCGATGCTGAATGACAAGGTACGTGAAGCCGTGTTTGGCGATGATGTGCTGAACAAGAAGCACAATTCCGAAGCCATTGAAGTGAGCAAGGGTACGCTGCTGGTGGCACGCGTGGCTGCCCATGAAAAGGCACGCGTCCCTCCGCTGACTGAGGTGGCTGGCAAGATCAGCGATCTGCTCAAGCGCGAGAAGGCAGTCAAGCTGGCACAGGCAGAAGGCAAGAAGACCCTGGCAGCGTTGCAAGCCGGTACGCCGGTTGCACTGGAATGGACGCCGTCGCGCCCCATAAGCCGCCTGCGTAGCGAAGGCCTGGACAAGCCCGCCATCAATGCCATCTTCTCCGCCAAGCTGCCTGGCTATGCTGGTGTAGAGAACAAGGACAGCTATATCGTCTTCAAGGTGAGCGCCGCGACCGCTGCGCCTATGGACCCAGCCATGCGCCAGAATCTGGTGGGTTCGCTGGAGCAGGTGACCGGTCGCCAGACGGTAGAGGCTTATATCGCCGAACTGCGTAGAAAGCAGAAGGTGGAGATCGCCCAGCCCAAGTAAGCGCGCTGGCCGTGCTTACCAAGAAAAGCGCCCTGTCTTTGCAGGGCGCTTTTTTGTTGCCTGTCGCCTGGCGGCTAGCGAGGCTTCTCCAGCTCGTACACCGTCTTGCCGCGCAGCTTGAACAGATGCGCGGCGTGATAGAGGTTTTCTGAGTGGCCTACGAACAGCAGGCCATTGGGCCTAAGTAGTGGGGCGAATCGTTCCAGTATCTTGAGTTGGGTAGCGCGGTCGAAATAGATCATCACGTTACGGCAGAACATGGCGTCGAATGGGCCACGCACTGACCAGAGCGGGTCTATCAGGTTCTGCCGGCGAAAAGTCATCATCTCACGCAGCTCGGCCTTGATTTCGTAATGGCCGTCGGCCCGCTTGTTGAAGAAACGCCCCAGTTGCTGCGGTGTCAGTTTGTCTACCTTGTCCGCGCTATACACGCCGGCCTGGGCAATCTTGAGTACGCTGGTGTCCAGATCGGTGGCAATGATCTTGACGGGTGGCCTGAGGCTATCAAATGCTTCGGCTGCCGTGATGGCCAGTGACCAGGGTTCTTCACCGGTAGAGGCGGCTGAGCACCAGATATGCTGGGTGCCGACACTACGGTTGGCCTTGAGGTGTTCCAGTAGCACCGGGAAGTGGTGGGTCTCGCGGAAGAAGGATGTGAGGTTGGTAGTCAGCGAGTTGATGAACGCTTCCCACTCGGCCTCGTCGCCTTTCTCCAGTAGTACCAGGTATTCCTGAAAGGTGCCAAAACCATGCGCCCGCAAGCGCTTGGCCAGGCGACCATAGACCATGTCATGCTTGCTGTCGTTGAGTGCGATGCCGGCATAGTCGTATATCAATTTCTTCACCCGATCAAAATCCTGCTGGGTGAACTTGAACTCCCGCACGGCGGGGGTACTCATGGCCGGTATGACGAAGGGCGGAGGGCTGGTGCGGGTATCTTTCATCGTCTTCTTATCTTAGAGCCTGTTCATGATTTTTTCACCCCGACGCCGGCCCGCCAGGTTCCGGGCATTGCCGGTGGCGACCGCCGCGGTAGCGACCGCCGCGGCAGCGACCGGCGTTACCAGCTGCTTGCGGTACCCGTACTGCGGCACGGCTTATGCCTTGTCCGCCATCCGGCACAGCCCGGAACGCCGGGGCGAAAAGATCGTGAACAGGCGCTTGGCAGCCCGGTTGGGGATGCAAAGCCCCGTTGGCACCGAGCACAGCGATACAGCCGATAGTTGCTGATGCAGCGTTGGTCTGGGGGAAGGGCTGTCTTGAGCAACTTCTGCAAGGCCAGCCAGGCACAGGATGGGTATGCTGCGCGTGGCTAATCAGGACAAGGCGACATGGCGACAAGGATGGCGGCGTACTACACAAGGCTGCGCAAGGTACTGCGACACATAGATACGCATCTGGCGGATGAATTGACCGCGGCACACCTGAGCGAGGTGGCGGCCTTGTCCAAATACCATTTCCACCGGCAGTTCTCGGCCCTGCTGGGTATAGGCGTCTACCGCTACATCCAGCTCCGGCGTATGAAGCGGGCGGCGTTTCAGCTGGCGTTCCGGCTGGAGCAGCCCATTACCGACATCGCCATCGCCAATGGCTACGATAGCCCCGAGGCGTTCTCGCGAGCGTTCAAGCGTTGCCTGGGTCAGACACCATCGGGCTTTCGGCGCTTGCCGCAATGGTGGGCGTGGCACGAGGCCTACCACCCCATAATGGCATCGGAGGCCAGACATATGCAGCATTTGATACCGCAGGAAGCCGTCAGCTTGATCGAGTTCCCAGCAACGCGCTTGGTGGCCATGGCGCACCAGGGACATCCAGCCCTGATCGGTAATACCGTGCGGCGCTTTATCGCCTGGCGCAAGGGCAAGCAGTTGCCGCCACATCGTCACGCCACCTTCAACGTGCTCTATACCGACCCTGCAGAATCGCCACCTGCCGATTTCCGTATGGATATCGGTGTCGCCACCGAGTTATCAGTCGCGGGCAATGGCGAGGGCTTGTTTGAAATCATCTTGCCGGCAGGCCGCTGTGCGGTATTGCGGCATATCGGCTCTGACGACACTCTGGCCGCCAGCGTGCACTATCTCTACGCTGTATGGCTACCGCAGAGTGGTGAGACGCTGCGGGATTTTCCGCTGTATTGCCAGCGTGTCCGTTTCTTTCCTGATGTGGCAGAGCATGAGGCCATCACCGATATCTTCCTGCCATTGCTATAGGGCAGAGGTGTACGCGCTGCCCGCCTGTAGGTGCGGGGCGGTGGCATGCAGGATATCGATACCGGCCATCGGCATTTATCGATATTTATCTTGTATTGATAATTTATCTTGATAGAATAATTCCAGATAAACGCCGATGGATGGAGTAAACCGTGTCTGTCTCTGCTGCGTCTGCAAGATATACCTTCAGACGACCCAGCCTGGCCGTGGGCTTTTGTGAAGCCTTATCAGGCGAGGGGCTGCTCGATGCCCGTTCAGGCTTGTTCCTGGCGGCACAGCGCCGTGTGGGCAAATCCACCTTCCTGCGGGAGGATCTTATCCCCACCGCCGAGGCGCGTGGCTGGGCCACTGTCTACGTGGACTTGTGGTCGGATAGGGCCAGCGATCCGGCCGAACTGATTGCCGATGCCATCAAGCAGAAGATCGCCGAGTTCCATGGTCTGGTCAGCAAAGCCGCCAAGGCCATAGGCCTGTCCAAGATCACGATTGCCGGCTCCCTCTCGCTGGACCTGACCGTTCCCGGCCTGCCAGCCGGAGTGACCCTGCATCAGGCGTTGGAGCTGCTGCATGGCATCGCCAAACGCCCCGTCATGCTGGTGGTGGATGAAGCCCAGCATGCCCTGACGACACCCAGCGGCCTGCAAGCCATGTATGCACTCAAGGCTGCCCGCGATGCCATGAACCGCTCTGGCGATGCCCCAGACCTGATGCTGGTGTTCACCGGTTCCAGCCGCGACAAGCTGGCCCATCTGGTAATGAGCGCCAAGATGCCGTTCTATGGCTCCCGTGTGACGCCATTCCCCTTGCTGGGGCGTGAGTTCACCGACGAGTACACCACCAGTGTCAACCGTGCACTGGCGGCCGATAACCAGCTCGACCCGGTCGCTGTGTTCGAGGCCTTCGAGATGGTGGGCAATCGCCCCGAACTACTGCGCAGCCTGGTGGCCGATATTGCCCTGGCACAGGAGTCGCCCAATCTCAGTATGCGGCTGAGGGCTGATGCCTACTTGGTGCAAGACCGGGTGTGGCAGGAGGTCAAGAGCGACTTCGAATCGCTGACACCGCTGCAGCAGGCCGTGGTGCGCGTCATGGCCAGCAAGGAAGGGCAGTTCTCCCCCTTTGGAGAGGCCTCAATGAGCGCTTACAAGGCCCTGCTGCCCGACACCGTGCCGCTGAGCACCGCCACCGTCCAGAACGCCATTGATGCCCTGCGCGAGCGCGATATCATCTGGAAGGAGTCACGCGGCGCGTACGAGATAGAAGACCAGGCCTGGGTAGCGTGGCTGCGTTTGAGCGGCCGGGCCTGACGGGCCTGCGCGCCGGGCCACATCAAGAGGACAGTATTAGAGCGCTGACACGGCCACCATCGGTCTGTGGCGGGGCAGGGCACTCTTTCATCTTTCGGCTGGAAAACCCATGCATAGTCTACAAGGCAGCGTAGCGCTGATTACCGGTGGCACCACAGGCATAGGCTTGGCAACGGCACAGGCCTTCATTGCCAGGGGCGCTAAGGTGGTCGTGGCAGCACGCAATCGGGAGCAGGGCGAGGCCGCAGTGTCGATGCTGCGCACGCAGGGCGAGGCCGCTTATCACCCCTGCGATGTTACCGACCCACTCTCCGTCGCTGCGCTCGTGGCCTTTACCCTGGACCGTTTTGGCAAGCTGGACTGTGCAGTCAATAGCGCCGCCTGCGACGTACAAGCCATGGACACCCACGAAATGGCATTCGACGAGGCCTGCCGCAGTACCTCGACCGACGTGCTGGGTGTCTTCAACTGCATGAAATACCAGATCGAGGCCATGCTCCGTCAGGGCGGTGGCACCATCGTCAATGTCTCTTCCATCAACGGCTTGTCCGGTGCACCCACTGCAGCCATGTATAGCGCAGGTAAGCATGCGGTCATCGGCCTTACCCGCTCCACGGCCAAGGAATACATCTCGCGTGGCATACGCATCAACGCCGTCTGCCCAGGGGCCACAGAAACGCCACGCCGCACACGCCGTACCGCGCACCTCGACGCCACCGCGCTGCTGGCACACCAAGAGCAACTGGCCCAAGCCATCCCCATAGGCAGGTTGGCCCAGGCCGAGGAAATCGCCAACGCCATCCTGTGGCTAAGCTCACCGGAATCATCTTATGTCGTGGGCCACAGTTTGGTGGTGGATGGCGGCCTGCAGGCTTAGCGCCGTTTACAACATCCCTCAGACGTTGTTGTGGGGGCTTGCCTCGCCCTTGTTTGCCTGTGGTGCTTGCCTAGCCAGAAACGCTGGGCTGTTGCTTACCGGGCCACTATCACGTGCGCCTGGGTTCTGCGTATAAAGGACAATGCGGAGCGCATTGAGGTGCATGCGTAAGGTTTTGGTGCCGCCTTCCCCGGGACGGACGAACGTGGTTTGGGCAGCAGCCAGGCTGGTCGCCATGTCATCTTGCGAGATAGTGCGCACCTGGTTCAATCCATCAGCGTCCGCGCGATAACCGCCTGAACGGGGCATGCCTCCCCCGCCTACCTGGCATCAAGCTGAAGGAAGTGCTCAGCCACGCCCTCGACCCCGTCCTCTACCGCCTCTCTGTGGTGCGCCTGGCCCTGGTTGGCCTTGTGGCCCTGGCTGCTGGTGCTGGCCGTTTTGTTGTGGCGCCGGTTGAGCGGGCGCGGGGGCAGCGTGAGCATGGCGCTGTGCGGGACCAGCCTGCTGAGGTGCAGGGGGCGCTTGGTGTTGCGCTGGCGCGGCAGCTGGAGCTCCACGTCCCCCGCCGAGGTTATGACGTTGCCCCCATGCACCTTGTAGCTGGACGGGCTGAGCGTTGACCGGGTGGGCGAATGCGGCGATCACTTCCTGGCGACCCGCTTCGCGCTCGGCGCGCTGTTGCCACGCGTTGGGTGGCGGTGGGCCAGCCGGCCTAGGAGGTGGAGCGGCGGCTACTGCGGCCTGGGCTTCTGCCAACTGATCGCGTGCCTCCCGGAGAGCTTGATTCACGTGCTGGCGTGCGCCGCGATGACCATCATCCTGAGCCGCATCAAGCTGACCGGCTCCCACACCAGCATACCGCACGCCATCTGCAATACGGGCTCTGCGCGCACCCTGCAGGTTGTCGACCGCAGCCTGTGCAGCAGCCGCTGCACCACGATGATCGCCTCTATCGGCAGCGGCCTGGGCTTGTTGACCCGCCTGCTGGCCTCGCCGTTGCAACTCGTGGCGATCGCCTACATTGCCCTGATTCCCGCGGCCCGGGCCGCCACCACGGCCACCACGCCCGCCACCGCCTCTTCCTCCTCGGTTCATCTGATTCCTCCGGCCATTTTGCTTGTGGTATCAACTAGTTGCCTGGTTTCGTCCGACCTACAGACTTGCCGGCAACCGAAAACCAATATAGTCCAATGGATTCAGAAGGAAGTAGTGAATACAAGTACCGATAGACACTCACAGGCCGCAGAGAAGGATACGGTGGGTAACGTCCCAGGGCGAGCTATACCAGCTTGCCGTCGAAACGGCAGCGGTACAGGCAGCGCTTGCCGCCAGTGGCATCGAGATACGCAAGCTGGCCGAACACTAACGCCGGATGGCTAGATCAGTCAGCGGGATGTGATGTCACCAGATTGTGTACTTTGGGCCTGCTTGTAGGTACACAGAAAGGTACTCAAAAACTTGGATCTGGACACACCTTCATGGACACACAAGGACAACAAAAAACCCGCATCGCTAGCAACGATACGGGTTTTCTGGAATTCCTTGGAACTACTCGGACTGTATTCTGGTGCCCGGAGCCGGAATCGAACCGGCACGGCTTGCGCCGAGGGATTTTAAGTCCCTTGTGTCTACCAGTTTCACCATCCGGGCGGTGAGGCAAGCTGCTGGTGGTTGTGGAGGCGGGTCAAGAATCGAACCGATGTAGCGGGATTGGCGGTCTGCATCGTCGTTAACGATATCAACGACTTGCGAAAATCCTCACTGCGCGCTCCAAGCTTCCTACCTTTTCAGCAGCGTACCCCTGAAACTTTGTGCGGGCCGCAGTATATCAGGCCAGCTGTATTTTCGGGAGGTCGCTTAGGTAAGTCCGACACGATCAGTGAGCGCGCATTTGACCCGTAGTAGGGGCGTTCAGCGCCCTGTCGCCTGGCTGGCGCAGCACGCTCCGAACCGGCCCATGCGGTATCACCTGCACTTCGGCCTTGTGCTCCCATCCCTCACCCTAACCATCAGGGTAAGTAGCGCTTCTGCAGCTTCGCCAGTTCGCCATTTTCTGCCATGGCATCGATGCCGGCGTTGAGCAGGGTCAGTAAGGCGCGGCTGCGGGGGGTGGCGCGGGATAGCATCATATGGAAGCTGGTGGCGGTGACACCGGGTACGGGAGCGCTGGCCAGGCGGGTGTCGTTCAGCAGTCGCTTCATCTTGGCGTCGGTCAGGCTAAAGCCCACCATGACTTCGCGCTTCTCGATAAACAGGTCGCAATGCCCGGCATGCAGCTTGGCAATCAGCTGCGGGAACTGCGAGGTCCCCCGATCCACGTCCTTGGGCCCCAGGCCATAGGTTTCGTAGTTGTAGCCGTGCAGGCCGCAAACGCGATACTTTTTCAGGTCGGGTAGCTGTTGTACAGCCAGGCCCTTGGGGTAGCGCTGGCGGCTGTAGAAATAGACGCTGGTGGTCTGGTAGTAGGCGTGGCTGAGCATGTAATCCCGTTCCCGTTCGGGATTGAGGGAGGCGCCCAGGGCCAACTCGTACATACCGCGTTTCAGCAGCGCCTGGCAACGCTCCCAGGGCAGCATGTCGATCTTGAAATCCAGCCCGGCATCGTCGGCAATCCGCTTGAGTACATCGACAGAGTAGCCTTTCAGGATGGGGGTGCCATCGGCCGTGCTGCCATCCTGCCAGATATAGGGCGGCCAACCGCCGCCGTCATCGCAGATGCGCAGGGTCTCGGTACCGGCGGGGCTGGCAGCCAGCGCGGCAGGGGCAAGCAGGGAAAGGATCAGAGGCAGCAATCGCATGGGCTAGGTGCAGCACGGGGACTGCCTCAAGCATAGTGCTTGTCATGCCGGCCTGCTGGCATGCAAGGAGATAACCGCCGGATGGCGGCTACCTCTTGCATGGGCGTATCAGCCCAAGGTGCTGATCAGGTACTGCTTGATGGCATCCGCGTCGTTGGGCATCACGCTGCTGCGCTGGGGGCGGCTTTCCAGATCGGCCAGCTCGGCGGGGCGCGGGGGCTGTTCGCCCAGAGCTTCGAGGATGGTGGCCTCGAACTTGGCGGGCAGGGCGGTTTCCAGGGTGACCATGGGTACGCCAGGACGACGGCTTTCCAGTGCGACCTTGACGCCATCTGCCGTGTGCGGGTCGAGTACCACGTTCCAGCGCGATTTGGCGCTGCGTATGGTGGCGATACGGTCGGCATGGGTGCTCTTGCCAGAGCTGAAGCCAAACTCGCCCACCATGCGGGCAAACGAGGGCGTCTTGCCAAAGTCGAAGCCGCCGGTGCTATCCACTTCGCGCCACAGGCCGGCCAGCGCGGCACTGTCGCGGTCTATCAGGTCAAATACAAAGCGTTCCAGATTGGAGGCCTTGGAGATGTCCATGGAGGGGCTGGAGGTAGCATGGGTGGCGGCGGAGCCGCGCACGGTGTAGCGGCCGGTCTTGAAGAACTCGTCCAGCACATCGTTCTCGTTGGTGGCGACCACCAGCTTGCCTATGGGCAGGCCCATCTGGCGGGCGATATGGCCGGCGCAGATATTGCCGAAGTTGCCCGAGGGCACCACGAAGTCCACTGGGTCGCCTATCTTGCCGACTACCTTGAGGTAGGCACGGAAGTAATACACCACTTGGGCAACGATGCGGCCCCAGTTGATGGAGTTGACGGCGCTGATCTTGTAGCCAGCCTTGAAGCTGGCATCGTTGTTGATGGCCTTGACGATATCCTGGCAGTCGTCAAAGGTGCCTTCCACTGCCAGGTTGTGGATGTTGGCATCCTGCAGGCTGAACATCTGCGCCCGCTGGAAGGGGCTCATGCGGCCATGAGGGCTGAGCATGAAGACGTTGACGCCCTGCTTGCCGCGCATGGCGTATTCGGCAGCGGAGCCGGTATCGCCCGAAGTTGCGCCGACGATGTTGACCGATTCGCCACGGCGGGCCAGGACGTACTCGAACAACTGGCCCAGCAGCTGCATGGCAATGTCCTTGAAGGCCAGCGTGGGGCCGTTGGACAGGTGCAGCAGGTGCAGGCCGGGTTCCAGCTCGGTCAGTGGGGTGATCTCATCGCTGCCAAAGGCATCGCGGGTATAGGCCGCTTCCACCAGGCGCCGTACATCGGCAGCCGGGATATCGGTGGCAAAGCGCGAGACGATCTCATAGGCCAGTTGCGGGTAGCTCAGGCTGCGCCAGGCCTGCAGCGTGGCATTGTCCACCTGGGGGTACACATCGGGGACGACCAAGCCACCATCGGGTGCCAGGCCGCCGAGCAGGATGTCGCTGAAGGCTTGCGGGGCCATGCCGCCGCGGGTGCTGATGTATTGCATGTCGGTTTCCTGTGAGTGCCTGTGCTGCCAGTGGTTTGCTGGGTGTTTCATCACTTCGGCGTCGTGGGCCGGCTTGTCGCAATAGGCCTGGGTAGCGCTTCTGGCTGGACCTGGCTGTTCGCGTCCTTGTCATGCATCACACCTGCTGGGCAGGGCTTTGTTGCGTTTTGGTGCGGTTGCCGGGGCGTGGGTCACACCCCATGAAACTGTGGTTGGCGGCTGTTTCCTAGACACGCTCCAGCTTATGGTAGGGCAGGGGCGGCAAGGTCAGCCGGATGGTATCGCCTGGCCGTACCACGCCGCCAGCCCGGACTATCCCCATGATGCCCGCCTTGCGCACCAGGTTGCCTGCTTCATCCCGGCCAAGCACGGCGGCCAGCAGGCCTGGCTGGAAGGCCTCAATCTGGGTGCAGGGATTGCGCAGGCCGGTGATTTCCACTTCGGCTTGCGCACCCAGATGCAGCACGGTACCGCGCGGCAGGTGTAGCAAATCCAGCCCACGGGTGGTCAGGTTCTCGCCCAGTGCGCCCGGCGCCACGGCAAACCCTTGCTGCTGCAGTTCGTCGAGCAGTTCTGCCGCAAGCAGGTGTACCTGCCGCAGATTGGGTTGATCGGGATTCTGCCGTACCCGCGAGCGGTGCTGCACGGTGGTGCCCATATGGGCATCGCCCTCCACGCCCAAGCCCGCCAGCAGGGTGATCTGCGCCGTGCATGGCTTGCTGAAGCCATGCTCCGGATGGCGGCAGACGGCCAGCACCTCGCCTTGCATGTGCGGGCCCGCTTACTTGTCCAGGTTTTCCAGGCGCAGCTTGGTGACGCTGCCGGCTATGGTGGCCAGGCCTTCGATACGGGCAATGGCCTCATCCACCCGGCGTTCCAGCGCAATATGGGTGAGGATGATGATGTCCACCACCTTCACGCCTTCGGCCGGTTCCTTCTGCATCATGGCATCGATGGAGATATCGGCGTCGGCCAGGATACGGGTGACATCCGCCATCACGCCGGCCTTGTCGTGCGCCTTGAGCCGCAGGTAATAGCTGGTTTCCACGGCATCGATGGGCAGGATGGGCAGGTCGACCAACCGGTCTGGCTGGAAAGCCAGGTGCGGCACGCGGTGTTCCGGGTCGGCTGTCAGCAGGCGGGTCACGTCGACCAGATCAGCCACCACGGCCGACGCCGTGGGCTCGGAGCCGGCGCCACGGCCGCAGTAGAGGGTCTGGCCCACGGCATCGCCCTGTACCACCACGGCGTTCATGACACCGTCCACATTGGCGATGATGCGCTTGGCCGGGATCAGGGTGGGGTGTACCCGCAGCTCCACGCCATTGGCCTTGCGCCGGGTAATGCCCAGCAGCTTGATGCGGTAGCCCAGCTGTTCGGCGTAGGCGATGTCTTCCTGGGTCAGTCTGGATATGCCTTCCAGATAGGCCTTGTCGAACTGCATGGGTATGCCGAAGGCCAGGGCCGACAGTATGGTCAGCTTGTGGGCGGCATCATGGCCTTCGATATCGAAGGTCGGGTCGGCTTCGGCATAGCCCAGTTGCTGTGCTTCGGCCAGCACATCGGCAAAGGCGGCACCCTTGTCGCGCATCTCGGTCAGGATAAAGTTGGAAGTGCCATTGATGATGCCGGCTATCCATTCGATACGGTTGGCGGTGAGGCCCTCACGTAGCGCCTTGATGATGGGGATACCACCGGCTACCGCCGCCTCAAAGGCCACGGTGACGCCGCGCGCCTGGGCTGCGGCGAAGATCTCGTTGCCATGCAGCGCCAGCAGCGCCTTGTTGGCGGTGACCACATGCTTGCCGTTGGCGATGGCACGCAGTACCAGCTCTTTGGCCAGGGTGGTGCCGCCTATCAGTTCGCAGATGATGCTGATTTCCGGGTCGTCGACCACGGCGTGGAAATCGTTGCCGAAGGCCAGCCCCTCGACCACGGCAGCCGGTGCAACGGCACGGGCCTTTTCAATATTGCGGACAGCGACACGTTTCACTTCGATGGCGCGGCCGGCGCGACGGCCGATTTCCTCAGCATTGCGGGCCAGTACCTTGGCGACGCCGGAGCCGACCGTGCCGAAGCCCAACAGGCCTACTTGGATGGGTTTCATACGGGTTTGCCTAGTCGTTTGAGAGAGGTTTGCGGAAATTGAAACAGGCGATGCCCAGGCCTTCGCGGAAATAAAAGCGATGGGCTCGTTCACGTTGCGTACCTGAGTCGAGTATGAAATTGCTGGCGCCACGGCGGCAGGCATCTTGCTGCAGCCAGTCCAGCAGCAGCTTGCCGGCCCCGCGAGAGCGCTGGGCCTCGGTGGTGACCAGGTCATCCACATAGAATTTGGTGCCAGAAAAGGTATCGCGGTAGCAGCGGTAGACGGCGACGCCCACCACGGTCTCGCCTTCTATGGCGACGACCATTTCACCACCGTCGGCAAAGATGCCGGCCATTTGTGCGGCGTAGTCTGCCGCCAGTTGCGGGCGCAGTTCGCGGTGTACTGCTTCCGCCCGGGCCAGCCAGGCGGGTTCGATCAGTTGGCGGTTGTCGTCGGTCAGGCGGAGGGCGCGCATGCATGGCTTTCGTGACGTTTTCGGTAGGCCGCCAAAAAGCGCTCGATGCGATCAAGGGCCTCTTCCAGCTCGTCCATATGGGGCAGGAACACCACCCGCAGGTGGTCGGGCGAGTGCCAGTTGAAACCGGTGCCCTGCACCAGCAGCACTTTTTCTTCTTCCAGCAGTTCGGTGATAAAGGCCTGGTCATCCGCAATCGGGTAGACCTTGGGATCCAGCCGCGGGAACAGGTACAGCGCCCCCTTGGGTTTGACACAGCTGACACCGGGGATGGCGGTCAGCCGCTCCCAGGCCAGATCGCGCTGGCGAGTCAGCCTGCCGGTCGGCGCCACCAGCTCGTTGATGCTCTGGTAGCCGCCCAGGGCGGTCTGGATGGCGTGCTGGCTGGGCACATTGGCGCACAGGCGCATGGAGGCCACGATATTGAGGCCGTCGATATAGTCCTGGGCATGGCGCTTGTCGCCGCTCAGTATCATCCAGCCGGCGCGATAGCCGCAGGCACGATAGTTCTTGGACAGGCCGCCATAGGTGACGCAGAACACATCGTCAGCCAGCGAGGCGATGCTGGTATGGGTGTGGCCGTCGTACAGGGTCTTGTCGTAGATCTCATCGGCATAGACGATCAGGTCATGTTCGCGGGCTATCTGCAATATGCCCTGCAATATCTCGTCGGGGTACAGCGCGCCGGTGGGATTGTTGGGGTTGATCACCACAATGGCGCGCGTGGTGTCGGTGATCTTGGCGCGGATATCATCCAGATCGGGCAGCCAGTCATTGGCCTCGTCGCAGAGATAATGTCGGGCCGTACCGCCAGACAAGGACACGGCTGCAGTCCACAGCGGGTAGTCCGGTGCGGGCACCAGCACTTCGTCGCCATTGTTGAGCAGCGCGTTCATGCTCAGTAGGATCAGCTCCGATACGCCGTTGCCGATATAGATGTCCTCGACACTGACGCCCTTGATACCTTTTTGCTGGGCATAGTGCATGACGGCCTTGCGGGCAGGGAAGATACCCTTGGAGTCTGCATAGCCACCGGCCTGGGGCAGGTTGTGGATTACGTCACGGACGATCTCGTCGGGGGGCTCGAATCCGAAAACCGCCAGATTGCCGATATTGAGCTTGATGATGCGCTGGCCGTCGTCCTCCATCTGCTTGGCGCGCGCCAAGGCGGGGCCGCGGATTTCGTAACAGACGTTGTCGAGTTTCTGGGACTTTTTGACGGCGCGCATCGTGTTCTTGGCTGCAGGCGTTATGGGGAGCGTTCGATAGTAGCAAAGTTTGTTGCCCTGCAATATTCGCTTTGCACCTAGCACTTATTCCACGACCGCAGGGGTAGAATACGGCCTGGATAGACTGATAGCCCGCCATGAAACTGCACGCCGACAAACCTACCCATCTCAATGTCTTTACTGGCTATGGTGCCGACTTTGTCAGCGTCAACGAGCAGCGGCGCAGCGGCAGCCTGGTGGTCAGCCCCACCAGCGTGGATCCCTGGCGGCCTGCCAGCTTTGCAGAATTGACCGAGGCTGATTTTGAAGCCTTGCTGGCATTTCAGCCCGAGGTGGTGCTGCTGGGCACCGGCAGCCGGTTGCAGTTTCCGCATCCCCGCCTTAGCCGTGCGCTGATGCAGGCGCAGGTCGGTGTGGATGCCATGGATATCTCGGCCATGTGCCGCACCTTCAATATCCTGGTGGCGGAAGACCGTCGGGTGATTGCCGCCGTACTCTTCGAGTAAGGGTTATTTACCGCCGCCAACGGGCTGCGCACCTGGCTTTGTCTTGAACAATCCGACAAGCGGTGGGTAGCCCTGGAGGGTGGGTTTACCTGTTCATTCTCAACTAAAGCCATGATTAATAAAGGATTGGTGCTACGTCCGGTTCTGGCTTTTTCATTTGCGTTGTCCCGTGTATCTCGGCGACAGCATCTATCGTATTAAAGAACCGCTAACAAAACCCTGCTGGCTTGGGGGTAATTGATGTGTGCAATCGGCAGTACTCAAACAGTACGGCAAGTTTGCGCAACCACGCCCAAGCAATGTGGTGAGCGGATTCAAGCGTTATTGCAAAGGAGCGCTGCTGTGATGCCTACCCCTTTATTCAAGATACTTCTGCTGGCCTTGATAGGCCTGAGCGCCCAGGCGGCCAATCTGTCTGGTGCGGGCTCCACTTTTGCTGAGCCGCTCTACCGCAAATGGGCAGAGCAATACCAGAAGCAGGCCGGCGCCGGCTCGGTGGTCAACTACGAGGCTGTCGGCTCGGGCGAGGGGGTCAAGCGCATCGCCACCAAGCAGGTGGATTTTGGCGCCTCGGACGAGCCGCTGAAGCGGGCAGAGCTAGACGAGAAAGGCCTGCGGCAGTTTCCTGTCGCCATGGGCGCGGTGGTGCCGGTGGTCAATCTGCCCGGCGTGCCGGCCGGCTCGCTCAAGCTCAACGCCGACGTATTGGCCAAGATCTATACCGGCCGGATCAAGCGCTGGAACGATACGGAGATACTGGCGCTGAACGAGGGCGTACCGGCCAAGGCGCTGGATCTGGCCATCAAGCCGGTTTACCGGGCTGATAGTTCGGGCTCTACTTTTGCATTCAGCTATTACCTGAACGCCCGCTCGCCGGACTGGAAGAAAAGCCAGGGCGTGAGCAAGGAGTTGAAAGGGGTGTCTGGCACTGCTGCCAAAGGTAGCGGTGCGGTGGTGGAGGCCGTGAAGGCCACGCCAGGCGCCATCGCCTATGCCGAGTATGGGCGGGCGCTACGCGACAAGCTCAATATGGCCCAGTTGCCCAACCGTGTTGGCGTCCATATGAAGGCCAGCCCGGAGGCCATACTGGCAGCAGCCCAGTTCGATGCCGAGAAGATGCTCTATAGCGCCGACCCGGATTTCTACCTGGTGCTGGCAGACAACGACACCTATGCCGGCTGGCCCATGGCCACGCTGACCTTCACCCTGGTGCCCAAGTCGGGGCCGGGGGCGCAAAAGGTGCTGGAATTCATCTACTGGGGCTACAAGCATGGTGACGCCGCCAGTCGCGAGCTGGGCTATGTACCCTTGAGCGACAGCATGAAGATAGGCGTACGCAAGGCCTGGAGCCGGCAGTACGGCTACAAGGCCGGGCTCTGAGTTTTTCGGCGTACGCGGTATGGGCGTATGCATGTCAGTTCATCGTGGCAGACTGCAATTGGTCTGCTCCCATGCCGGTTTATCGCATGGTAGCTGTAGGCACAGGAAGCTCCGACTAGTATCCGCCCTGCAACGTTGATCTCCCCTGAAATGCGTTGATTGTGGTCGGTCTTGCCTCGCGCGATCCGCATCGGCACCGAAAGACTAGCCTGCCGCCGGCCAGCAATGGCCGGCGTTTTTCTTGCAGGGGTTACAATGGCGGCTTGTTGCCTAACCAAGATTTGCTGCTGCCATGATTTTGACACCTCCCCCAGCCCATCTGATTGCCCAACAAGTTGCCGCCGCGCTGGCAGAGGATATCGGCTGTGCCGACTGGACTGCCATGCTGATAGCCGCAGAGCGGCCGGGCAGGGCAACTGTGCGGGTCAGGCAGGCGGCGGTGGTGTGTGGCCAGGCCTGGTTCGAGGAGTGCTTTCGGCAGGTGGATGCCAGCGTGTCTATACGCTGGCAGGTGGCCGAGGGCGCGCAGGTAGTGGCCGATACGGTGCTGTGCGAGATCACCGGTCCGGCCCGGGCCTTGCTGACGGCAGAACGTAGCGCACTCAATTTTCTGCAGACGCTCTCTGCAGTAGCAACCGAGACCCAGCGTTATGTGGCCGCCATCGCCGGTACCCGCGCCCGCATACACGATACCCGCAAGACCTTGCCTGGCCTGCGGCTGGCGCAAAAATACGCAGTCAGGGTGGGTGGGGGCGAGAACCAGCGCATCGGCTTGTACGATGGCATCCTGATCAAGGAAAACCACATTGCCGCCGCCGGCAGTATTGCAGCGGTATTGCGCGAGGCCTTCAAGCTGGCACCAGCGGGGGTAGGCATACAGATCGAGGTCGAGACCCTGGCCGAGCTGGATCAGGCACTGGCCGCCGGTGCGCAATCGGTATTGCTGGACAATATGAGCCATGCCGACATGGCCGAGGCGGTAAGCCGTAGTTCGGGCAAGGCCGTGTTGGAGGCCAGCGGCGGTGTGGATATGTCGACCGTGCGGGCCATCGCCGAAACCGGTGTGGACCGGATATCGATAGGCAAACTGACCAAGGATGTCAGCGCCGTCGACCTGTCCATGCGCTTTGCTTTTGCAGATTGAGCCTTACATAGAGCTTGTTCACGATTTTTTCGCCCCGGCGCCGTGGTGAAAACATCGTGAACAGGCGCTTAGGGGCATCAAGGTTTGTCGGGGTAGTTGCCCTCGGCATCAGCGCCATACTTCCGCCACAGCGGCTTGAGCACGCCGGCTCGCTGCATCTTGTCCAATAGCAGATTCAGTTCGTCCACCGTAGGGCGCGCGCCCCGGCGGACAATAATGCTGTGGCTGTAGGGCTGGTCCTTCTTCCTGGAGATCAGCAGCCGGTCTTTGTCCTGCGGATTGCGTATCAGATACCCGGCCAGATAGGCCTCGGTCACTACGGCGACATCGCCGCGCTCCATCAGCAACAGGCGCAGGGTGGCCTCGTTGTCATCGGTGAACGACATCTGGAAGCGCTCCCGCAGGAAGGCAGGGTCGTTGTTGAAGCCGGCAAAGCCATAGTGATAGCCCCGCATGCCTATCATGCGCTTGTCGCTCAGGTCGGCGAAGTAGCTTTCGTCACGGCCGTGCCTGGCCAAGGCCACATAGACCTCGCCCCCCCGCAGGAACACCTTGGTGGCGTCCACGGCGCGGTCTTTCCAGCCCCAGGCCAGGTTGTCGTAGAAGGAAAGGTCGTACATGCCCTGGTCGAAATCGTGGAAGCGGCGTAGTGGCCCGCTGACCACCGGGACGAAGCGGTAGTCCCGCTGGAAGCTATTCATCAGCTCCAGTAATTCCACCCGCAAGGTCGAGCCATTGGCATTCTGCTGCAGGACGATGTAGGGCGGGAATAGCACGACACCCACCTTGACGATGCGGCCCGCCTGGGCCTGGCCTGCCAGCATTAGCCAGGCCAACAAGGCCATGCCGAGTATGCGCTGCATGCTTATACCCCCTGATCCCGCTTTGTTCTTGGTCACATCATAGCTGCTGGCGCCGCACTCTGCGCCTACGGCTTTCTGCAAAATCGGTCAACGTTTTGGCAGGGCCGCGTAGCGGCGGTTGCGCCGTTGCCAGCCCACGGCCTGTGCTGCTCGCCTTGATGTGAACTGTGCCTGTGCAGGCACAGGCACCCCAGGCATCATGGCGCCTCACATCCTCAGGGTAAGCCATGGCGACGACGACACTGCGACACCGCTTTCCCCTCGTGGCACGTTTGTTCAGCCTGCCATCGATGGCCTGGATACTGGCCGCCACCGCATTCATCAATCGCATGGGCGCCATGGCCAAGTTGTTCATGGCCATCTACTTGCGCGAATCCCTGCATCTGCCTCTTCCTACTATAGGTTTGCTACTAGCCGGTTATGGTGCTGGTACGCTGGTCGGTGCCTACGGGCTGGGTGTACTGAGCGATCATGTCTCGCCCAGGCGCTTGGCTGTGGCCTGTCTGTGTGCTTCAGGGCTGGGCTTGCTGCTGTTGGCGCAGACCAGTTCGGTGGCTTGGCTGGCGGTCTTTCTGTTTGTGGGCGGCGTGGCAGACGCCGGCTACAAACCGGTGGTACAGCGGCTTATCATGGAGGCCTGCGAGCCCTTAGAGCGGCCCCGTGCGCAATCGCTGCACCGTGTTGCCATCAATCTGGGCGTTGCCGTAGGGGGCTTCTTTGGCGGCATGCTGGCGGGATGGGACTACCGCTATGTGTTCTGGGCCGATGCGGCCACCTGTTTTGCCGCTGCGGCCTGGCTGGCCTATGCCTTGGCGCGGATAGCACTGCCGGTGGATGCGGCCGCTACCGCAAAAAGCACCCCATCATTGGATACCCCCGGCGCTTCACCCTATCGCGACCGGGTGTTTCTTTGCCTGCTGCTGGCGGCGCTGCCGCTGGGCATGATGTACGACCAGATCAATGGCCTGTATGGCGCCTACCTAAGGGAGCACCATGGTCTCAGCCCTGCCTGGGTGGGTTGGCAGCATGGTATCAATGGCTTGCTGGTGGCGCTTTGCCAGCTGCCCCTTACGGCCTGGAGTCAACGCTATGGCGTGCGTGGGCCGGTGATCTGGGGCTGTGCGCTGATGGTGGCGGGCCTGGGCATGCTGCCCTGGGTCAGCGGCCTGACTGGCGTGCTGGCCTCTACGGTGATCTGGACGGTGGGCGAGATGCTGTGGATGCCCACGCTGGGTGTCATCATCATGCACCGGGCCGAGGGGCGGCGGAGTGGGCACTATTTCGGTATGCAGTCTGCCATGTGGAGTACCAGCACCTTGCTGGCACCGCTGGTGGGCAGCCGGCTGTACGCCGCCTGGGGTGGCGACGCACTATGGTATGCCGTGCTGCTGGCCGGCATACCCGCAACGGCGGTGCTGGCTTGGGCGGTGGGTAGGATTGAGCGGGAGGCTCGGGTGGTTTAGCGCCGCTTCCTTGGGCGTTGCTAGTCGTTCGGGGGTGAAGGCTGAGCTAGGGGAGCGGGATGGCGATGTGCGCCATGTTGGACAGGCACCTCCGTGGGAGGCGGCCTGCGCCGAAGTCATGTGGCCTGCACGGCTGCCGCGCCTCAGCTACGCCCTGTTTCAACCACGCAGGCGCAGTGTCAGTCCCTTGAGGAAGTTACGCAGGAACTGGTCGCCGCAGCGGCGGTAGTTCTTGTGGTCCGGGTTGCGGAACAGGGCGCTCATCTCGGGCTTGGAAACCTTGAAGCCAGCCTTGTCCATGATCTCCATCAGGTCGTCTTCCTTGAGCTCGAAGGCGACGCGTAGCTTCTTGAGCACCACATTGTTGTAGAGCGGCAGGGTGACCGGGGGCAGGGGGCGGCTCTCATCGCGGCCACGCTTGAATACGATAAGGCCATCCAGAAAATGGGCGAGTACCTCGTCGGGGCAATCCAGGTAGCCTTCTTCCTCGTCCTTTTTCAGGTAGGCAATCACGTCGGCCTTGGCCAGCTCAAAGCCGGTCAGCTTGGCAATGTCGGCAATCTTGCCGTCGGTGATATTCAGGCTGTAGCGCAGGCTGCGTAGTACGTCGTTATGGATCATGGTTTCTTCTCTGGCACGGGCGAACCCGTGCGGGGTGGTAGGGTGGTCTGGTACTTGCGGTACAGGGCGGTTTCGCTCTGTTCCCGTATCAGTGCCAGTTTTTGCCATATGCGCTCGGCCAGCTCCGGGTGGCTGGCCACGAAGGCACGGCTGAACAGCAGGAAGTAATCGCGGGAGGTCAGCGGTGGGCCGACTTTCTCCACATCGGTAATGCCTTCAGTCTGCAGATAGCTGTCGGCCGAGGGTTCCAGCGCCGCCATGGCGGCTACCCGGCCCAGCCGCAGCTTGGCGAAGTTGCCGGGATGATCCGGTGCGCCGTCGTCTACTGCAAGCCCCATGTCGCGCAGGGTGCTGACGATGACCCAGCCCTTGTTGGCGCCAATAGGGCCGTCCAGCTGCTCGAACTGCCGGCCATCCCAGTTCACCGGGCTGCCCACGCGGCGGTAGATGCGATAGCGTATATGGGTGGCGCGCAGACTGGCATTAGGTTTATCACCGAGCATGGGGTAGGCAAAGCGCTTGGCCCGGTCTTCGTTGTACGAAAAGATGAAGGCGCCATCAATTTTGCCGGTTTCCAGCAGATGCAGCATGCGTAGCTGCGGCAGGCGTTGCAGTTGCAGTTTCAGCCCGGCATCGCTGACGGCGCGCTGGACCATCTCCACCGAGATGCCGGGTGGGTCGGCGACTTCTGGGCCACGCCCCAGCTGGAACGGGGCGGAATCCACGTCGACATAAGCCAGTTGCAGGGGCATGGGCGCGTCTGCCGCGCTTGTCCTGGCGCCGGACAGCACCATCAGCAGTACCAGGCTGCATAACACGCGTAGGGTCATGGCTCTGTCCTCTCTCGCCTGGCTGCACCGTGCAACCGGGGCCGCAAGCGGCCTGCTGTATTGATGTTAGACCGGCTGGACGAGTGCGCTGCCCTGACCGTGGGCGCACAGGCTCTTAGCGCCGGACCACGGCAATGACGCCAGCAACCTGCTTGACGTGCTCCATCACCTTGCGCAAGCCCTGGGCATCCCGTATCTCCAGGGTGAAGCGCATGCGGGCTATCTGGTTGCGGCTGAGCGTCTGCGCAGCGGTCACGTTGATCTTGTCGCGCGAGAACAGGTCGGAAATATCGCGCAGCAGGCTGGGGCGGTCGTGGGCTTCGACTTCCACATCGGCGGCGAATACCTGGCCGTGCTGGGCACCACGCAGTTTCTCGCCCCAGTCGGCCGTGATAAGGCGCTCGGGTGCATTGGCCGACAGGCGCTTGAGGGTGGCGCAATCGCTGCGGTGTATGCTGATGCCGCGGCCCTTGGTGACAAAGCCGACCACTGCATCAGGCGGCACGGGCTTGCAGCAGCGGGCCAGCATGGTCATCAGCTTGTCCACACCCTCTATCAATATGCCTTCGCCATGGGTGTCGGCGCGGGCCCGCTTGATGATGTCGCCGGCCTCTACCGGTACCTCCACCGGGGCGGGCGCCAGGGCGATGGCCAGATCCCGCGAGGTGACTTCGTTCTGGCCGACCGCAGCAAGTAGTTCGTTCAGCTGTTTGTAGCCCAGCTTGTCGGCCAGTTCTTCCAGGTTGGGGTGGCTGCCGGCGCGGGTCAGCTCCCGCTCCAGTATGCCGCGCCCGGTTTCGATGGCGATATCGAGGTTCTGCTGGCGCAACCAGTGCCGTACCTTGGTGATGGCGCGGTGGCTCTTGAGATAGCCCTGGTGCAGCCAGTCTATGCTGGGCCCGCCTTCCTTGGCCGCCAGTATCTCCACCCGCTGGCCCGTCTGCAGTGGGGTGTCCAGTGGCACGATATGGCCATCCACCTTGGCGCCCCGGCAGCGGTGGCCCAGGTCGGTATGCAGATGGTAGGCAAAATCCACCGGGGTGCTGCCCCGTGGCATGGCAATCACCCGGCCGGCCGGCGTGAGCGCGTAGACGGAGTCATCGAACTGCTCTGCCTGAAAGGCTTCGGCCACGGTGCTCTGCTGGCTCATGTCATCGCGCCAGTCGAGCAGCTGCCTCAGCCAGGCGATCTTTTCTTCGTAACGGGCGTCGCCCGAACCGCCTTCCTTGTAGCGCCAGTGGGCCGCGACGCCATACTCGGCATGCTCGTGCATGTCGAAGGTGCGTATCTGTACCTCCAGCGCCTTGTCCTGCGGCCCCACCACCACGGTATGCAGGCTGCGGTAGAAATTGCCCTTGGGGTGGCTGATATAGTCGTCGAACTCGCCGGGTATGGGCTGCCAGATATGGTGTACCACGCCCAGGGCGCTATAACAGTCCGAAATATCGTTGACCAGCACGCGTATGGCGCGGATGTCATACATCTCGCTGAAATCCAGCCGCTTCTGCTTCATCTTCTTGTAGATGCTGAAGATATGCTTGGGGCGGCCCATCAGGTCGGCTTTGATGCCCTGCTTCAGCAGCTCCTCGCGCAGGCTGGCGATGGATTCGGCGATAAAGGTTTCGCGGTCTACCCGTTTTTCGTCCAGCAGGCTGGCGATCCGCTTGTAGACCGTAGGCTCCAGAAAGCGGAACCCCAGGTCTTCCAGCTCCCACTTGATCTGCCACACACCAAGTCGGTTGGCCAGGGGCGCGAAAATGTCCAGGGTCTCGCGGGCGATGGGCACCCGTACGCTTTCGTCACACTTGGCCAGGTAGTGCATGGTCTGGGTACGCCAAGCCAGTTTTACCAGCACCACGCGTATGTCTTCCACCATGGCCAGCAGCATCTTGCGCACGGTTTCTATCTGCTGCTGGGCGTCCTCCTTGCGGCCTGCTTCAACCCGGCTCAGGGCGGCCATTTTGCGGACCTTGCTGATGCCGTCCACCAGCTTGGCCACGGTGGGACTGAAGCGCGCTTCTATCTGCTCCTGCGCGTCGGGTAGGTGATCGGGCGCGCAGAACAGTAGGGTGGCAATGACCGTGTCGGCCGAGAGCCGCAAGTCGGCCACGATGCTGGCGGCGGCGACCGCGTGGGGAAACACGGGCGCATTGATGGGGGCGTAATACTGGCCCGCATAAAGCGCCTGCGCCCATTCCATGGCGATGCCGATCTGCTGCAGCTCGTCGGCGGCAAAGCGGTCGCCCAGGCGCGCCAGCCAGCCCTGTGGGTCGGCAGCATCGGCAACAGAGACAGCAAGGGGGCGGGTGGGAGCAACCATGGGCAGGATTATGCCATGCGTTCTGGCCTTGCCTGCCCTTTGGCGGGCGCACCTTGCATGGTTGATAGCCATTACAAATGGCTATTTGATAAATAGAAATCGTTCTTAACAATATTTGCAAATGAGAATGGTTATCGGTAATATACAGTGCATCTGGTGCTGCGGGTCTCGGCGGTTGCGATCGGGAAGCGAGTTGTTGGGGCTGCAAATCAGACCAAGCGGCTGCACACATCAAGTGTTGTGCCGCGGCTAGGGAGCCTAGCGGCTCTCGCGTCACCACCCAGTATGGATTAACCGGCGCCCGGGAAGGCGCCGGATTTTTTTGCCTGCTGGGGGTTTATGGATTTCGGGTAGTGCGCTGGCTGCGTGTACTGGCTACGGCACCGGATTGCCGGCCAGCAAGCACCAGGCAGCTGCGTGTTGCCCTGCCAAGGTCGGCAGTCCGGCTTTGGTCCAGGTTTTCAGATTCAGACCATACAAAGAGGGAGTAGTACCGATGGCTTACATCATCAGCAAGAAGCATGGCGATACCACGCTGCTCAAGACCACAGCCCTGGCATCGGCCCTGATGCTGGCTGTGCCGGCTATGGCAGCCGAAGTGGCTGCAGAAAAGAAGAGCGACGCCACGCTGCCCACCGTGAATGTGAAGGCCAGCGCCACTACAGATGCGCCCGCTTACAAGGCTGATAAGGCCAGCTCGCCCAAGCTGACCCAGCCGCTGCTGGATACACCCCAGACCATTACCGTGATCAAGAAGGAACTGCTGCTGGAGCAAGCCGCGACGACGCTGTCCGAAGCCCTGCGCAACACCCCCGGTATCACCCTGCTGCTGGGCGAGAACGGCAATACCGCCACCGGCGATTCCATCTTCATGCGCGGCTTTGATACCCAGGGCAGCATCTTTGTCGATAACATCCGCGACCTGGGCACCATCAGCCGCGATACCTTCAATACCGACCAGGTAGAGATTGCCAAGGGCCCAGCCGGTGCCGACAACGGCCGTGGCGCCGCCTCGGGCTATGTCAACATGGGCACCAAGCTGCCCACCCTGGATAGCGCCACCTCCGGCACCGTGGGCCTGGGTAGCGGCAGTTACAAGCGCGCCACGCTGGACATGAACCGCAAGCTGGACATCGAAGGCGCAGCCTTCCGCCTGAACCTGATGCTGCAGGACAGCGGCGTGACCGGCCGCGACCAGGTGGAGAACAACAGCTGGGGCGTGGCGCCTTCGCTGGCATTCGGCCTGAATACGCCTACCCGCGCCTACTTCTACCTGCTGCATGTAGACCAGGAAAACCGCCCTGATGGCGCGGTGCCAACCATAGGCCTGCAGGGTTACTACAACGCCGCCCTGGTGGGCAAGCCGCAGGCCAAGGTGGACAGCGAGAACTTCTACGGCGCCCTGAGCGACAAGGACGATGTGGTGGCCGATATGTTCACCGCCCGTTTCGAGCATGATTTCGCCCCTGGCGTCACTCTGCGCAATACCTCGCGCTACGGTAAGTCCAGCCAGGACTATGTGCTGACCGGTGTAAGCGCCTTGGCTGCGGCCAATGTGGCCGATGCCAACCCTGCCAACTGGACGGTGAACCGTAGCCGCCAGGGCAAGGATCAGGAAAACGTCATCCTGACCAACCAGACCAACCTGACCGCCGAACTGGCGACCGGTGCCGTGAAGCACAGCATCAGTGCCGGTGCCGAGGTGATCTACGAATCGCAGCGTAACAACACCCTGGGCGCAGTTGCTGGCCAGACTACCGATGCTGCCAATCTGTACCATCCCAACCCGAACGCACGCTTTGCCGCAATGGCGCCGACTGGTGCCCGCACCAAGGGCGAGACCACCACGGCTGCGCTGTATGCCTTCGACACCATCAAGCTGTCCGACGCCTTCCAGATCAATGGCGGCGTGCGCGTAGAGCATTACAAGACCGAGACCAACAGCATCAGCCTGTCGACGGCAACCAGCCATCCGACCTTGCCGGTAGGTACGCCGGTGGCCGGCTCGGTCAGTGGTTCTGACAATCTGGTGAGCTGGAAGATAGGGGCACTGTACAAGCCGGCCGAGAAGGGCAGCGTCTACTTCTCCTACGCTACTTCGCAACTGCCACCCGGTAGCGCCAACTTCTCGCTGGTGACCACCAATGGTGCCAACAACCCCAATGCCGATCCGCAAAAGGGTAGCAACATCGAGCTGGGCACCAAGTGGGATGTGCTGGGCGACAAGCTGGCGCTGACCGCCGCGATCTACCGCAGCGAGAACGACAACGAGTTCGTGACCAACACCGACGGCAGCACCTTGCCTGTGGGCAAGCGCCGGGTGCAGGGCGTGGAACTGGGTGCTGCAGGCATCCTGACCCAGAACTGGCAGATCAGTGCCGGCCTGGCCTATATGGACCCCAAGATCACCCGTGGCAATCGTTCGGGCACCAACCTGACCGATGGTGGCGTGATCCAGTGGTCGCCCAAGCTGACCTTCACCAGCTGGACCACCTATAAGCTGCCCTTCGGCCTGACCATTGGTGGTGGCGCACGCTATATGGATTCGGTGGCACGTTCGAGCAGCACCAATATCAATACGGCTACCAACCCGCTGGTGCAGGTGCCGGATTACTGGGTGTTTGACGCCATGGCAGTGTACGACGTCAGCAAGAACATGAATCTGCAGCTGAACGTGTACAACCTGGCCGACAAGGAATATGTGTCCACGGTGAACAACAGCGGTGCCCGCTATCGCCCTGGCACGCCGCGCTCGGCTCGCCTGACCGCCAACTTCCTGTTCTGATCGCAGGATAGCAAGCGCACTGGCAGCCCCTCCCGCAAGGGAGGGGCTGTTCTACTTCCCGCACTACCGGGTGAGCCATGCCATGCACTGACATGACCCAACCCGTTTCAGGCGATCTTGTTGAGGAGCCACCGCCATGATGCTGCATATCCCCGAAGTGCTGAGCCGAGAACAGGTGGCTGAATTCCGCCGCTTGCTGGATGAGGCGGATTGGGCAGATGGCCGTGCCACCGTGGGTGAGCAGGGTGCCCAGGTAAAACGCAACCGGCAACTGCCCGTTGATGGCCCGTTGGCAAAGCAATTGGGCGAAGCGGTGCTGCGGGCACTGTATGCCCACCCCCTGTTCGTCTCGGCGGCTTTGCCCTTGCGCACGGTTCCGCCCCTGTTCAACTGCTACGAAGGCGGCGAGCACTATGGCCTGCATGTGGATGGCGCCATCCGGGGGGTACATGGCAGCCATCTCAGCCTGCGTACCGACCTGTCTTCCACCTTGTTCTTGTGCGACCCGGACGAGTACGAAGGCGGCGAGCTGGTGGTGGTGGACACCTATGGCAGCCATGAGGTCAAGCTGCCGGCCGGCGACCTGATTCTTTACCCCTCCACCAGCCTGCACAAGGTAGAGCCGGTGACGCGAGGTGCCCGTATCTGCTCGTTCTTCTGGACTCAGAGCATGGTGCGCGACGATGCCCGCCGCAGCATGCTGTTTGATCTGGACCAGACCCTGCAGCGTTTGCGCAGCCGTGTGGGTGACAACGAAGAAACCCTGGCGCTGACAGGCCACTATCACAACCTGCTGCGCATGTGGGCCGAACTGTGAAAGCTGGCGTCGCGGTTTTACGGCGGGGCGGGGCAGATATCGCGAAGTTGCCGGCGGGATTGCGCTACGGCCTGGCAACTTTGGCGGCAGTGGTCCTGCTGCTGGCCTTGCTGAGCAGCGCGGCCCGCTGGTGGCAGCCTAGCCTGCAGCGCCTGCTGGATCCGGTAGCGACCCAGGTTGACGCAGCAGGCCAGCCCTTGAGTGCGGTGCAACTGCGCGCTCACGCCCACGAGGCGTTTGGGCCGGGGCAGGTCGTGGCCGTGCAGCCGCCCACTGCTGCCGGCCATGCTGCCGTGGTGCTGCTGGCCGGTGTAGCGGGGCCAGAGCTGCGCTATCTCAACCCCTACAACGGCAAAGCATTGCCACGGCCGCGTGGCCGGCACGCGTTTGCCGCACTGGTGCGCCAGCATCAGGCATGGGGCGGTTATGGTGGGAGCCTGCTGGGTGCGGTACTGGCCGCACTGGCCTGCTATGCCTTGCAGCGTGCGCCGCGCCGCGATGTGACCGCCAACCAGGCCGTGCTGGTTGCCCACGCCAGCCAGACCGGCCACGCCGAGGAGCTGGCCGAAAAAACCGCTGCGGCGCTGCAGGCTGCAGGCTTGCATGTGGTCATCAAGCCGCTGGGGACGCTGACTGTGGCCGATCTGGCGGACTACCAGCGCGCCTTGCTGGTGGTCAGCACCTTCGGCGAGGGCGAGGCACCCGATGGTGCTCAGGCGTTTGCCCGTCAATTGGGCCGCAGCGCCAAGCTGGCGGGTCTCCACTATGGCCTGCTGGCCCTGGGAGATAGCCACTACCCGCACTTCTGCGGCTTTGGCCGCCAGTTGGATGCCTGGCTGGCGGGGCAGGGGGCAACGGCCTTGTTTGAGCGCATCGAAGTAGACCAGGGCGACCCGTCCGCCGTCGCTGCCTGGCAAACCCGGCTGACCGAGCTGACCGGCCAGATGGCGCCTGCATGGCAAGGCCCAAGGTTCGATGAATGGCGGCTGGTTCACCGCAGGCGGCTCAATCCTGGCAGTCTGGGCGCAGGCGCCTTTCATATTGCGCTGGCGCCGCCGGCTGATGACCTCCTGGTCTGGCAATCGGGCGATATCGTGGAGATACTGCCGCAGCATCCACCAGCCAGGGTGCAGGCATGGCTGGCCCAGCAAGGTTGGGACGGCGAACAGGCCGTGGCCTACGAAGGTAGCACCTGCAGCCTGCAAACCGCCTTGGCCAACAGCGTATGGCCGGAGGCGCCAGCGGCGGATATCCCCTCCTTGCTGGCACAGCTCAAGCCCCTGCGGCCGCGTGAATACTCTATCGCGTCGGTGCCGGACGATGGCCGGCTGGAACTGTTGGTGCGGCAGATCAAGCTGGGAGACGAGCTGAGCCTGGGCTCTGGCTGGCTGACCGAGCATGCCCCGCTGGAGGGGAAGGTGCGGCTGCATATACGCAGCAATCCAGGCTTTCATCTGCCTGTCCAGCTCGTACCCATGATACTCATCGGCAATGGCACCGGCCTTGCCAGTCTGCGGGCGCACCTCAAGGCGGCCTCTGGCGGCGAGCACTGGCTGATCTTTGGCGAACGGCAGGCAGCACACGATTACTACTACCGCGACGAACTGGCTGCCTGGCAGGCAGACGGTACGCTGGCCCGGTTGGATACCGCCTTCTCGCGCGACCAGGCGGCACGCATCTATGTGCAAGACCTGCTGCGCGAGGCGGGCGATGAGGTGATCGCCTGGGTGGAGCGCGGTGCAGCCCTCTATATCTGCGGCAGCGCAGCCGGCATGGCACCCACGGTGCATGCGGTACTCACCGAGTTGTTGGGCGAGGCGGCGCTGGCGTCATTGGCGCAGGCTGGCCGATACCGGCGCGATGTGTATTGAGTGACATTGCCAGCAGGCGCAGCCAGCCAGAACCTGCAGTGCCTGCTGGTGCAGTCCGCGCCGACGCCTGGCGCCAGCTCAGTCCGTCAGTACCCAGCAATGACTTGAGTTCATGGCAGGCCGTTGGCGATACTGGACTGGATCACTTTTCAACGCCTGGGAGCACCCGTATGTTGATACGCAAATCCATATTGCTGCTGGGCCTGGTGGCCCTGCTGGCCGCCTGTGGCGAGCCCGTTCCGGCGGCCAAGGCCGCTTATGTGGGAGAGTGGCAGGCCGCCAATATGTACCTGTCCATCAGCCAGGACGGCAGTGTGGCCTACAAGCGGGTGGATGGCAGTACCTCCAAATCCGTCAATGGCCCGCTCCAGGGCTTCCAGGGCGATAACTTCGAGGTGGGCATCGGGCCTATGTCGGCCACCTTTGTCGTGTCCGTCCCACCGCGCGAGGTGGAAGGCAGGTGGCAGATGACGGTAGATGGGGTGGTGCTGACGCGGCAGGAATAAGCGAGGCTAACAAAATCCTTCTGGCGTTGCTGTGCGAGCTTGCCGTACCCCGTACTGTTTGCTGCACGCGCCAGCGCTCGCACACCTTGCCAGAAACGCTACGCTGGGTTTTGTTAGCCGCTCTAAAGGCGCGTCGGGGTGTTTCCTTTGGTTTGTGGTGGGCGGGTGCTATGCCTAATTGGCCGGCTGCTGGCGGGTTCCCGTACCGCTCATAACGACAAGGAGGAAGCATCATGTTCCAGAAAGCCATCATTGCCTGCCTGGGCGTATCCCTGGCCGGCTGTGCGTCCACCGCCGTCTACCCGTGGAACGGTGGCGAGACTACTGCGGATTCGCCCTGCTTGGGCGAGAACTGCACCGCTGTGGAGGCGCGCAAGGCCAATGTTGCGGCCAACAAGTTCTGCCGCGAAGTGGCCAATTTCTACGAGAAAACCGGCAATGAGGCAGGCTACGCCAGCATTGCCATAGGCTGGGTGGGTGCCATCGCGGGCGCGGTGATTGCCCCTTCGGTCAGCAAATACAAGGACAGTTGGTCCGGCCTTTCCGGCGCGGCCAATACCCTGCGCTCAGACATTAACTCGGCCTTCTCCGCCGCCGTGCAGGTACGCCGGCAGGCACAGGTCGCCAAGGTGGCCAACGCGGCTTCGGCGACCTATCTTGCGATGTCTGCGCAGGAGGGGACAAGCAACAATATGCGCGTCGAGCTTTCCATCGACATGGTCAGACAATGTGCGCTGGCCGGTCTGACCGCGGATAGCGAGAGCTTGGCGGCATTGATGGGGGGCGGGGGCAAGCCGGTGGAAACCGAGCCAAAGTGATGAGCCGCAAAGCGTTCCGGCCTTTATGCGGGAGTGCAATGACCACAATGGGGTGGGTTCCGGTCCTGTGAGCTTGAATTTATGTAGGTCGATACCAGTAGCGGGTCTTGGTGGTTGCGCACTATGCAGGCCTCAGATGAGCCACTAAGTCTCTGTTTTATTTATACACAGTCATACCCGTTTCACCGTAAAATCGCGCCTTTCTGTATTCGTTATTTGACTAATTAATGAATAAAAACAGCAAGATAGGTTCTGTCTTGATGGTCTGCATGGGCAATATCTGCCGCTCGCCCACGGCCGAGGGCGTTTTCCGTAGCCGCAGCGAGGCGGCCGGTCTCGGCTTGTTGATCGATTCGGCCGGCACCCATGCCTACCATGTGGGCGAGCAACCGGACCGCCGCTCCCAACAACATGCCTTGCGGCGTGGCTATGACTTGTCCGGCCAGCGTGCGCGGCAGGTAGTGGCGGCAGACTTCGAGCGCTTCGATCTGGTGCTGGCCATGGATGGCGACAATCTGGCCAACCTGCACGCCCTTTGCCCTGCGCCATTGCGGCATAAGGTCCAGTTGTTCCTGTCGTATGGCACGCTGGATCGCGATGGCGAAGTGCCTGATCCCTACTATGGTGGTGATGCAGGTTTCGAGCGGGTGCTGGACCTGATAGAGGATGCCAGCGAGGGCTTGATTGCGGTGATAGCGCGGCAGCACTAGCGAATACCTATGCCGGCACGGAGGGTTGGAAGCCGTGCGGCATGATGCAGATTGATGGTGTGCCTGCCTGGCTGGTGGGTCGCCTGGTTTTACTCCAACTCCCATACTTCCCCAGGGGATTTCAATGCTCGAAACGCTGTTCAAGCTGCGTGAGCACGGCACCAACGTGAAAACCGAGGTTATTGCCGGCTTTACCACTTTCCTGACGATGGCTTACATCATCTTCGTCAACCCGGCCATCCTGTCCGAGACCGGCATGGATTTCAAGGCCGTGTTCGTGGCCACCTGTATTGCGGCGGCGCTGGGGTCGGCCGTGATGGGTCTGGTCGCCAACTACCCGATTGCCCTGGCGCCTGGCATGGGCCTGAATGCCTATTTCACCTTCAGCGTGGTGAAGGGCATGGGGGTCAGCTGGCAGGTGGCGCTGGGGGCGGTGTTCCTGTCGGGCGTCATCTTCATGTTCGTCAGCCTGTTCAAGGTCCGCGAGGCCGTCGTCAACGCCATACCGCATTCGCTCAAGCTCTCCATCTCGGCCGGGGTGGGTTTGTTCCTGGCCATTATTGCGCTGAAGAATGCCGGCATCGTGGTGGGGCATCCGGCCACGCTGGTCACCCTGGGCAATATGCATGATCCCAAGGCCTTGCTGGCCATACTGGGCTTCTTGCTGATACTGGCGCTGGAGTACCGCAAGGTCACCGGTGGGGTGATCATCGGCATCATGGTGGTGACGCTGTTGGCCATAGGCCTGGGTTACCAGCAGTTCGATGGCGTGTTCTCGGCACCGCCCAGCATTGCCCCCACCTTTATGCAGATGGACCTGGAAGGCGCCTTGACGGCTGGTTTGCTGGGTGTGGTGTTTGTGTTTTTCTTTGTCGACCTGTTTGATACCACCGGCACCCTGGTGGGGGTGTCGCACCGGGCCGGCCTGCTCGATAGCCAGGGCAAGCTGCCCCGCCTGAAACGGGCGCTGATGGCCGACTCCACGGCCATCGTGGCGGGCGCTGCCCTGGGTACTTCCAGTTGTACCGCCTATATCGAATCGGCTGCCGGTACCGCCGTGGGCGGCCGTACCGGCCTGACTGCGGTGGTGGTGGCGCTGCTGTTCCTGGCGGCGCTGTTCCTCTCGCCGCTGGCAAGCGTGGTGCCGGCCTACGCGACCGCGCCGGCCCTGTGCTATGTGGCGGTGCTGATGGCTCGTGGTCTGGCCGAAATCAACTGGGACGATCTGACCGAGTGCGCGCCAGCAGTGATTACGGCGTTGGCCATGCCCTTTACTTTTTCGATTGCCGACGGCATCGCCTTTGGCTTTATCAGCTACACCGGCCTCAAGCTGCTGTCTGGCCGGGTACGTGATCTGTCGCCGGCCGTGGTGATCATTGCCATCCTGTGGGTGGTGAAGTTCGCCCTGTTCTGATTGGAGTTTTCATGTTGATCGACCCTAGCTATATCCGTGACCGTATCCGCACTGTGCCGGATTGGCCCCAGGCAGGTGTGCAGTTCCGTGATATCACCCCCTTGCTGCAAGACCCCAAGACCTTCCGTGTCCTGGTGGACTGCTTTGTGCATCGCTATATGGACCACGATATCGACGTGGTGGCCGGCGTGGACGCCCGCGGCTTTATCCTGGGGGCGGTGATTGCCTATGAGTTGAACCGGGGCTTTGTGCCGGTGCGCAAGAAAGGCAAGCTGCCCTTCACCACGGTGGCCGAGGAATATGAGCTGGAGTACGGCTCGGCCACGGTAGAGCTGCATTCCGATGCGATCACACCGGGCCAGCGCGTGCTGCTGATCGACGATCTGGTCGCCACCGGCGGCACCATGATTGCTGCAGCACGATTGATACGCCGCCTGGGCGGCGAGGTGATAGAGGCTGCCGCGATCGTGGATCTGCCCGAGCTGGGCGGCTCGCGCCTGGTGCAGGAGCAAGGCATACCGTTGTTTACGGTATGTGATTTTGCCGGGCATTGACCCGCTAGGGGGCCACCATTGCCATCGTTGCGATGATGGCTTACCAGCCTACGGCCTGGGCCAGGACGGGTTCGTCGCGGACGATATCGATGATCTCGTCGCTGGGCAGTACTTCCAGCACACGGCCAGGGATGACCAGTTCGGCCAAGAGCTGGTTGTGATGCTCAGCAATGACCTGGGCCGACAGGCTACCGCGCGGGTAGGCCTGGTGGGCATCGCTGGCCACAATCACGTCAAAACCCCGATATAGCGCACTGCGCACGCTGGCATCAATGGCGCTGTCGCTGCCGCTGCCACAGATCACCAGGCAACTGATACCGGCATCCTGCAGATGGCGCTGCAGCCCACTGCCAGAGAACGCATCGGTACCGCAACGGTACAGGGTGCCGCCCACCGGGCTGAGTGGGGCCAACTGGTCTACGGCCATGCTTTCCACCTGGTAAACCCGCTCGCCGGTTTGGCGAAACGCCCTTTCCAGCTGCTGTATGCGGCCCAGTACCGGCTGGCTGATTGCGGCGTGCTGTCCATCGACTACCAAGAGTGCCCAAGTCATTTTCGTGCTCCTTTGCCTGGCGGGTGAGCATGCCTCAGCAGGGTGCCAAGCGGCTCGCCTTGATAACGAGTTGGCTCGCATGCCTGTTGAGGATGAACCGTTTGGTACGATTTGATACTGATTAGTATTGATGTGAGACTAATCAGTCCATAATGGACTGTCAAGTTACAAATTTGCCGGTATGCAGATAGAATGAGGTGTAGCCATGCCCGGTCGGGCTGGTCATGGGAACAAGGGCGGGCGTGATGGAAGCGGTGAGCTTTAAACAGAAAATGCAACTGGCCCGCGAGGACGTAATACTCGAGGCCGTCAACCATCTGCTGGCTAGCAAGGGCTTCGAGCTGATGACGGTGGACGAGGTGGCTGCCGAGGCGGGTATTGCCAAGGCCAGCCTGTATCGCCACTTTGCCTCCAAGGAGGAGCTGGCTGCGGCGGCCATGGTGCGCATGCTGGATCAGGCGCTGGCGCTGGCCGACAGCCTGCCGGAGCAGGCTGGGCCTGTGGAGAAATTGCAGGCGCTGGCCCGTTGGGCCATGCAGACACAGTTGGCCGGGCAGATGCCGGCCTTGCCCCATGCCAATTCAGCTCTGGTGGGGGCGTTGTCGCGCCATCAGGTTTATCTGGAGCGTGTTTTCCGGCTCAGCGATCGCATGGGCGAGTGGATAGTGCAGGCGCAGGAGCAAGGTTTGCTGGCGGCCGATCTGCCGCCGCAATTGATACTCTACAACCTGTTTGCCCGCGCCTGCGATCCGGTGCTGCACTTCCTCAAGGTATCGGGGGCGCACAGCGACGAGGAGATCATCGCCTTGCTGCTACGCACCACCTTTACCGGCCTAGCGCGTTAGCGCCCTCCGATTCAGGTTGCGTTAGCGCCCACCGATTCAGGCTGCGCTACCGTCCAGCGTCAGGGATCCCAGCAGGGACAGGCAATCGTCCTGGTCTACCTGGCGGATCACCCTATTGATGTCGGTATGCAGGTAGAAATCGGTACAGCTGCCGGTACCACCCTTGCTTGCGTCGGCACCCAGGGTATAGAGCTTGAAATGGCCGCTGGGCTGGGGCTCGTAGACATAGTTTCGTCCCCAGGGGTCGATGGGCAGTCTGTTCTGGAACTGCGCGTTCAATTCGGCCAGCTGTACCGGCAGCCGGCCCTGCTGTTGGCGGAACTGCAGCACGGCATCAGACAGTACTTCCAGCTCGGTACGGGCTCGATACAGGCTGCTGTAGGCAGCAGCCTTCTGCTCGCTCAGGGCAAAGAACAGGAACAAGCCGGCGTAGGCTAGCAGCCAGCAGGCCAGCAGGCCGCACAGCCAGCGTAGCAGCTTGCCCAGGGGCAGCGGGTCGCCCCACAGGAAGTAACTTGCGCCCATCTTTCCCACCTCTATATATAACCAGCTTCCTGGTAGCGTGTGTAGCCACGGCCTACCAGACCTGCCAATTCCTCAAGCAAGTTTGATTCCAGCTGCTTGAAATTAAAGCAGGATTTGCCTTGCATACGTTTGCGCAAGTCGGCGGATAGCGTGTCGAGCAGCTCAGGGAATACATAGACCGGCATCAGGTAGAACGAGACGTAAGTGCGCTTGACCTGGGTCGCGGCGAAGAACAAGGGCTCACCATTGGGCCGGGTATGGCGGGTATCCAGGTAGTAGTGCCCCTCGTCGTCGTGTTTAACCACCAGCTGATCCGCATAAGGCGCCAACAGCCCACGCAGGGCAGTGTAGACAGTAGGGAAGTCGGCTGTGGCCATGGCTGGACCCCTGGTTCACCAAAATGCTGAGAGCATACGCCTAACTGACGATTATCGCTGCAGCGAGGTAAGGGGTGTCGCCGCATGGCTAGTTATAGCGCGCCTCATATTCCTGGGGGCTCAGCTCAGACACTTGCCATTCCAGTTCTCTGCTGACGATCTGCAGAGTGATATCACCGTGCAGCGTGAGGCGCCACACTAGTTCGTCATCGCTGGCCAACTGGGCTCTCAACTCCATTTCATCTGGCTGTACCGGTTTTTGCTCGACGTTGACCCCAAGCACTAAAAACAGGTCGCCAGGTTGGTTGGCTTCTTCTGAATACGCCTGAAAATAGAGCACAGTTCTCAGCGTAAACCTGACTCGCCAATACCGCGCGTCGACTTTGCCAGAAACAGTAAAATAAAGCTGAACGCGCGGGAAACAGCTGAGATCGATGGTCATGTCGGCATTGCCGAGCATCTTGGTGCATACATCGTCCAGCGAATAATTGAAATTGCTCATGGGGGAAAACGGGCCCTCATTGATTGCCCTTGCACAGCTTCAGATTGGTACGGGTGGCACGCATGATGGGCAGGTAGCTCTCGGCGTCGGTGGGCGGGTAGTCCTCGCGTAGCTCTGCGTCGGTCTTGGCGGCGTCGTCGGCCAGCGCTTGCAGGGTCTCGCGGCAGGCGAGCAGGTTTCTGGACTTGTATTGGGCCAGTGCCAGATCGTTGCGTATCCAGCCTTCTTCCAGCCAGTTCAAGGTCTTGTTGCAGTTGTTGAGCAGTGGCGAGAGATGGGCCTCGGCATCGGCGTAGGCTTTTTTGTCGTAAGCCTGCTTGAATGCCTTGCGCGCCTTGCGCACACCCGCCAGCGTGCAGCCGGCAGCTGGCATGATATAGAGCCCCTCAAAACTGGCGCGCATGCCGCAATAGTAGCGGCAGTAGCCTTCGCTGCGATCGGCGACTTCCAGGTCGTCGCCCTTGGGCTTGAAACCGACCACGCAGGCCTTGCCTTCCTCTTCCGCCTCCAGTGTCGCGCGGCCATTGATGATTTCGCCCTCCAGGTTGCAGCTATGGGCATTGGCACCGATGGCGTCCAGCACAAAGGTCAGCTGCTTGTTCTTGCCTGGCTTGATCTTGAGTGTGCCCCAGCCACCCTCGGTGAGGTATTCACCGGGCTGTATGGTGGGGCTTGCAACCGTGGGCAAGGCGACAAGCAAGAGAATGGTAAGGATGAGACGCATGGCAGGCTCCTGGGCTGCAACCATTATTGGCGGTGCCAGCGGTGAAGCCAAGTATGGGAGTCCGTCAGCGCCCGTTCGAGTCTTGGATGGGGCTATGGCCATCGCAGTCGCCAGGTTCATTGTGGCTTGAGCCCGCCAAGCACCACAAAGCAGTGAACAGCCCTCCGGAGCTGGCTTGTCGCGTTCGATCGCTTGTCGATCAATGGCGGCAACGGGCCTGCGACTCAGTCCAGTGCATCGGCAGGTGCGCCTGCAGCCTTCATCCAGGCTCTGAGGCTACGCTCTGGGGTAGAGACAAAGCGCTGTTCCAGCACCTTGAGCGAAAGGATACGTTCCAGCCTGAAATGCCGATGATCCTGGCGGAGTTCGCACCAGGCGGCCAGGGTCCAGTGTTTCCCCCAGAAAAACAGCGCCAGAGGCAAGACCTTGCGGGATTCTATCGGGCCGTCAGGCTTGCGATACTGCAGCTCGACTTCGAGCTGATTGTCGATGGCGTTGCGCAAGGGGCCAAAGGCGGCATCATGGTTGTTGTAACAGGGCGCATACATGGCAGCCGTCGGGCGTCGTAGGTCGCTGGGCAGGGCGCTGTTGATCTTGGCCAGTGCCGTCTGGGCGGCACGGGCCAGTTGCGGGTCGCTCCAGGCGCCGGCCATCTCGGCGCCCAGGCGCAAGGCTGTCAGCTCCTCCCGGTCAAACATCAGCGGTGGCAGGTCGAGCTTGTGCCGCAGGGTGTATCCCACCCCGGCTTCGCCCTCGATGGGCACGCCGCTGAGCATCAGATCGCGGATATCGCGGTAGACGGTGCGCTCGGAGATTTCCAGTTGCTCGGCCAGCCAGCGTGCCGTGGTCAATCTGCGGCCACGGAGCAACTGCACGATCTGGAACAGGCGGTCGGCACGGCGCATGGTTTTCCTCCAGGGCGGCCTGGTATCTAGGATGGTTAGAGCGGCTAACAAAACCCTGCCTGACGGTTCTGGCTAGGCGTGTGAGCGCAGGCGCGCGCAGCAGACAGTACGTGGGTACGGCAAGCTCACACAACAACGACAGAAGGGTTTTGTTAGACGCTCTTGGGGCGGTCTGCCCAGGCTCTTTGTCTCGTATAGCGCAAGGCCAGGGTAGTGTCCATCCCTGCTGGTGGCGATGGCCGGCCTCTCTTGGGTTCGCTGCCTTGCCCTGGCAAGGCAGCGAACATTCCTTGAGTAGGCGCTTACTGCATGGGCATGTGCAGGCCTACCGTATTTCCTTCGCTATCGCGGATGACAGCGATATGGCCGATGTCCTCATGCAGAAAAGTCTTGGGCTTGAGTACTGCGCCGCCCGCAGTCGGCACCCTGGCCAGCACGGCATCCAGCTCGCTGGTGCCCAGATAGGCAATGGTGCCTTGGGCATTGGGCTGCAGATGGGCCGCTTTGACCAGGGCGCCGCCTACACCGGTTTCGCTATGGGGGAAGACCGCTATCTCGACATCGTCGAAACAGGTATCTGGGGTGAAGCTCAGGCCCAGCACGCTCTGATAGAAGCCGATGGCGCGTTGGAGGTCGTTGGCGGGAATCTCAAACCAGTTCAGTGCATTCATGTTGGGTCTCCTCATTAAGTACGGGCGGGTGCCCGATGGAGACCAGTGTGCAGGGGGGCTACTGACAGCGTACTGTCAGTAGCCTGGCAGGGGCTGGGAATGGACAACGGCCGCACAGGGCGGCCGTTGTGGATAGGGCGTGGGCTGCGCGATCAAACGATGTCGAGGTGGTCCAGGCCCGCCAGTGCATCGCGGTTCTTGGATTCCTTGGACTGTAGCTTGATACGCAGGCGCAGGTCGTTGACCGAGTCGGCGTTGCGCAGGGCGTCTTCGTAGCTGATCTTGCCGTCCTCGTACAGGTCGAACAGGGCCTGGTCAAAGGTCTGCATGCCCAGCTCGCGGCTCTTGGCCATGATTTCCTTGATCTCGTGCACATCGCCCTTGAAGATCAGGTCGGAGATCAGCGGCGAATTGAGCATGACTTCGACCGCCGCTGCACGACCCTTGCCCACGCGTAGCGGTATCAGCCGTTGCGAGATAAAGGCCTTGAGGTTGAGGCTCAAGTCCATCAGCAGCTGGGCGCGGCGCTCTTCCGGGAAGAAGTTGATGATACGGTCCAGCGCCTGGTTGGCCGAGTTGGCGTGCAGGGTGGCCATGCACAGGTGACCGGTTTCGGCGAAGGCCACGGCATAGTCCATGGTTTCGCGGTCGCGGATTTCACCGATCAGGATGACATCGGGCGCCTGCCGCAGGGTGTTCTTCAGGGCGTTCTGCCAGTTGTCGGTATCAACGCCGATCTCGCGCTGGGTCACGATGCAGTTGCGGTGTTCGTGCACATATTCCACCGGGTCTTCGATGGTGATGATGTGGCCGTAGCTGTTCTCGTTGCGGAAGCCGATCATGGCGGCCAGCGAGGTGGACTTACCCGAACCGGTACCACCCACGAAGATCACCAGGCCGCGCTTGGCCAGCGCCACGTCCTTGAGCACGGGCGGCAGGCCCAGCTCGTCAAACTTGGGAATCTCGGTGGTAATGGTCCGCAGCACCAAGCCGATGCGGCCCTGTTGCTGGAAGGCGTTGCAGCGGAAGCGGCCTATGCCGCCAGGGCTGATGGCAAAGTTACATTCCTTGGTGGCTTCGAACTCTTCGGCCTGCCTGTCGTTCATCACGGCGCGGCACAACTCCTTGGTGTGCTGGCTGGTGAGCGCCTGGCTGGAGACCGGCGTCAGCTTGCCGTCTATCTTCATTGCCGGGGGGAAATCGGCGGTGATGAACAAGTCCGATGCATTTTTCTGCCGCATCAATCGCAGCAGATCGTGCATGAACTTGGTGGCTTGTTCCTTTTCCATGTCTTGCTCCAGGGTGGCGGCTGGCAGCAAGGCCCCCGCCACTGACCTTGTTTATCTGAAATTGTCGGGGTTCATGGCTTTGCCACGTGCCTCGACATTGGTAATCAAATTGCGCCTTACCAATTCGGTCAGGCATTGATCCAGTGTCTGCATGCCGTGCTGCTGGCCGGTCTGGATGGTGGAGTACATCTGCGCGATCTTGTTCTCGCGTATCAGGTTACGGATGGCGGGTATGCCTATCATGATCTCGTGCGCAGCAACCCGGCCGTTGCCGTCCTTGGTCTTGAGCAGGGTCTGTGAAATCACTGCACGCAAGGATTCGGACAGCATGGAGCGGACCATCTCCTTTTCGGCTGCTGGGAACACATCGACGATACGGTCGATGGTCTTGGCGGCGGAGGAGGTGTGCAGGGTGCCGAATACCAGGTGACCGGTTTCGGCGGCGGAGAGGGCCAGCCGGATGGTCTCGAGGTCACGCATTTCACCCACCAGGATGACGTCCGGGTCTTCCCGCAGTGCGGCGCGCAGCGAGTTGGCGAAACTCATGGTGTGCGGGCCGATTTCACGCTGGTTGATCAGGCACTTCTTGGATTCATGCACGAATTCGATCGGGTCTTCCACCGTCAGGATATGACCGTATTCGTTTTCGTTGATGTAGTTGATCATGGCGGCCAGGGTGGTGGACTTGCCCGAACCGGTCGGCCCGGTGACCAGCACGATGCCGCGAGGTGTTTCGGCGATTTCCTTGAATACCTTGGGGGCGTTCAGGTCTTCCAGCGACAGTACCTTGGACGGAATGGTACGGAACACGGCGCCGGCGCCACGGTTCTGCACGAAGGCGTTGACACGGAAGCGGGCAAGGCCGGGAATCTCGAAGGAGAAGTCGCACTCCAGCGTTTCTTCGTAGGTCTTGCGTTGGCCGTCGTTCATGATGTCGTACACCATGTCATGGACGTCCTTGTGTTCCATGGGCGGCAGGTTGATGCGGCGCACATCGCCATGAACGCGAATACAAGGCGGCAGGCCTGCCGACAGGTGCAAGTCCGATGCCTTGTTCTTGACCGAGAAGGCCAGGAGTTCAGAGATTTCCATTTATAATTCCTCGTTCAAAGCCGCAAAGCGATTGGGTTTGCGACATTATTCCGAAAGCATTATGGATGGCTGACCTAGATAAATCCAGACAGGCCGTGCTGGCGCGCATTGCTGTGGCCCTTTCTGCCGCCGGGCGGCAGCCCGATGCCTGCCAGTTGCTGGCGGTCAGCAAGACCTTTCCGGCAGAGGCGGTGCGGCAATGCTATGCCACCGGCCAGCGTGCCTTTGGCGAGAATTATGTGCAGGAACTGCAGGAGAAGGTGGTCGCATTGGCCGACCTGGCCGATATCGAGTGGCATTTCATCGGCCCCTTGCAGAGCAATAAAAGCCGAACCGTGGCTGAGCTGGCGCATTGGGTGCATGGCATAGACAGGCTTAAGATCGCCGAACGCCTGTCGGCCCAGCGACCGGCGAACCTGCCCCTGCTCAATGTCTGCGTGCAGGTGAATGTCTCTGGCGAGGCCAGCAAATCGGGCTGCACCCCGGCTGAGGCGGTGGCCCTGGCGCAGGCGGTAGCGGGCCTGCCCAGGCTGCGCCTGCGTGGCCTGATGTGCCTGCCCGAACCGGGAGCCGTGGATCTGGCGGCACAGTTTGCATTGCTGCGCAGCTTGTCTGACACACTGCGGAGCACAGGGCTGGCGCTGGATACCTTGTCCATGGGCATGTCTGCCGACCTGGAAACCGCCATTGCCCAGGGGTCGACCCTGGTCAGGGTGGGGACTGCCTTGTTTGGCGCCCGCCATACCGTGGCCGCACCGGCCCCTGTGAAGGAATAACGTGACTGCAACCACTACTCCCCAGGTCAGCTTGGCCGATCTCTCACGCTGGCTCAGGGTGGACGAGGGCGATACCCGCGATCGCCTGGAGTTGGCGTCGGCCTGGCAACGGCTGCCAGAAGGCTCCACCGACAGGATGGTGGTCAAGGCCGGGGGCGGCATGGCCGCGCTGATCATAGGCTTGCTGTTGGTGCAGGCTGCCTTGACGGACTCCGGCATCGTGCTGGGCATTGCCTTGGTGGGCCTGGCGCTGGCGGGCTGGATGGCCTGGGTGTTGCGTGCCTTGTTCTGGCGCACGGTGGTGGAGGTGGATGCCGAGCGCGTGCTACTGGCCTACCGTGGCTGGGGCACGCCCAGGCAGGCCAGCCTGCTGCTGGACCAGATCAGCGAGCTGCTCTACCGCATGGATGAAGGCCGCCTGGTTGCGTTGACCCTGGTGCACCAGGGTGGGCAACTGGCCGTACCATTCAGTGGCCAGCGCGAGCTGGACCGGCTGTATTGCAATCTGCTCAAGCATCTGCTGCAGAAACGCCAGCCGGGTATCGGCTTTGGCATGGGGAGTGACAAACAATGAAAATAGCCTTTATCGGTGGCGGCAATATGGCCACGGCCATGATAGGTGGCCTGGTGCAGCAAGGGTTTTCTGCCCAGGCGGTCTATGTGGTGGAGCCTGCCGCCGACAAGCGGGCGCAGTTGCAAGCCGAGTTTGGCGTACAGACGGTAGCGCTGGAAGATGCCCTGCCCGAGTCTGACGTGGTGGTGCTGGCGGTCAAGCCGCAGCAGCTTGCCGAAGTGGCCCGTGCCCGGGCCGCTGAACTGGCAGGCCGGCTGGTGATCAGCATCGCCGCTGGCATACGCATGGCTGATCTGGATCGCTGGCTGGGCGGCGCTGCGCGGCTGGTGAGGGTGATGCCCAATACGCCTGCGCTGGTGCGCGCCGGTATCAGCGGTGCCTGGCTGGGGCCCAAGGCAAGCGAAGCCGACAAGGCGATGGCTGACCGCATTCTGCAGAGCACCGGCCAGGTGGTCTGGGTGGCCGAAGAAGACCAGATTGATGCCGTAACGGCAATCTCCGGGTCAGGCCCGGCCTATGTGTTCTATTTCATGGAATCGCTGACCCAGGCTGGCGAGCAACTGGGCTTGGATGCCGCTACCGCCAGGCAGCTGGCGTATGCGACATTTGATGGTGCCATCAAGCTGGCACTGGGCAGCACGGACGACGCGGCCACGCTGCGCGCGAAGGTGACGTCCAAGGGCGGGACCACGGCCGCAGCGCTGAATCGCATGGCCGAACTGGGCGTGCAGGCAGCGATACAGGCGGGGGCAGCGGCGGCCCAGGCCAGGGCGGTGGAGTTGGCGGACGAACTGGGCCAAGGCTGATGCGGCTGGTGTTTCTGTATGGTCCACCGGCATCGGGCAAGCTGACGGTGGCCACAGAGCTTTGTCGCCTTACTGGCTTCAAGCTGCTGCACAACCACCTGAGCGCTGATCTGGCGCGTGCGCTGTTCGAGTTCATGTCGCCTGCCTATCTGGACTACAACGGTCAGATACGGCTCGACGCCTTGCGCACGGCGGCGGCAGCAGGCATTGCCGGGGTGGTCATGACCTTCGTCTACGATCATGGCGCAGACGAGGATTTCATTGCTCGCCTGATCGCCCAGGTGGAGGAAAGCGGCGGCAAGGTGGATCTGGTAAAACTCGACTGCCCCGACACCGAGCTGCTGCAGAGGGTGGCAGCGCCGGAACGTAGCCGGTTCCATAAACTGACGTCTGCCGCCACACTGGCGGATTGCCTGGTGCAGCGGCGCTGGCGTGAACCCTTGCCACATAGGCACAGTCTGATGCTGGATACCCAGCAACTGACCGTGGCTGAAAGTGCCTTGACCATCATTCACCAGCTTGGGCTGGTGCAAACAAGCAGCCAAGCTGCGGAATAGACCATGTTGAACGACGCTCTGAGCTTCCTCATACGCAATATCGCCAGCTTTTTCATACTGAATCTGCTGCTGCGTTTCTATCTACAGGTAGCACGGGCACCGTTTGGTCATCCGCTGGCACAGTTCACGGTCAAGCTAACCAATTTCATGGTGCTGCCGGCGCGCCGGCTCTTGCCCAGCGTGGGCGGGTACGATACGGCCAGCATGCTGCTGGCCGGCGTCGGGGCCTTGTTGATGCACCTGCTGTTGCTGGCACTGTCGCCGTACCCCTTCAGCCTGTTCTCGCCTGCCGTGGGGCTGGGCCTGGTCATGCTGGCCATGCTGGAGCTGATACGGCTGACCCTATACCTGGTTTTCGGTGCGGTGCTGGTACAGGCCATCCTGAGCTGGGTCAGCCCGTACAACCCCCTGGCACCGGTACTGGAGGCGGTCACCCGGCCCCTGCTCAACCCCATACGCCGGCTGATACCCACGGTGGGCGGCATAGACCTGAGCCCGCTGGTGCTGCTGCTGTTGCTGCAGATGATCTTTATCTTTGCCGTGACACCGGTAGAGCAAAGGCTATGGCAGTTCATGCTGACCGGGCAATGAGCTGGTTGCGCCAGGACGGTAGCGATTGGGTGTTGTCGCTATACCTGCAGCCGGGCGCCAGGAAGACCGAGGTGGCCGGCTTGCATGATGGCGCGCTCAAGCTGCGGTTGAACGCACCACCGGTAGAGGGCAAGGCCAACAAGGCGCTGATCGCCTGGCTGGCCGATTGGTTTGGTGTGCCCAAGCAGGGCGTGGTGCTGGAAAGCGGCGAGCTTTCGCGTCACAAGCGCGTGCGGGTGGTTGGTACCGGCCGTGATCCTGCGGGCTTGCTGCCCTAGGCTCTTGGCACACCTCTGCCGCCATTGCGGGTAGAGATGAAAACCCGTGCCAGCGCCTGCGCTGCCTCGTAACGTTCGTCACCGCACAGATTCGGCCCAATATCGGGTGGATGATAAGGCGTTGACTGAGCGCAGGTATTTCGTCGCCTTGCTTGCCGCCCTTGGTACATATCCCTATCAGGCGCACATTCTTTCAAGCCATGGGCTGGGGGAAGATCATGAGGCGCGTGCGTACTATCCATATTGCTATGGCGATGGCGGGCTTGTTGGTTCAAGGCGTCTGGGCTGCAGAACTGGAACCGCTGACCACGGGCTACCTGGTTGATCAGCGCGGTGTTGTGGTTCGCAGTGGTTTTGGCTTGTGCTGGCATAGCGGCACCGGGCCGAGTCCGGCGCGTGTGGAGTGCGGGGCGTCTGTTGTGGCCGCGCCTGTGGTCAGCCCGCCTCCTGTAATGGCGCCAGTGGCTGCGATTGTGCCGATTCCACCGCCCAGCATACTGGCCGCCAAGGTAACGCTGGACGCCGACGCGCTGTTCGATTTTGACAAGTCAGACCTGCGCCCCGCAGGTATGGCCGCACTGGACGGATTCCTGGCGGAGCTCAAAGACATACGGCCGGAGATCATCATGACGGTGGGGCATACCGACCGTATCGGCTCGGATGACTACAACCAGCGGCTGTCGGAGCGGCGCGTGGCGGCGGTGAAGGATTATCTGGTTAGCAAGGGGATAGGGCAGTACCGCATCAACACGGAAGGCAAGGGCGAATCTGAGCCTGCGACAGTACCTGGCAGCTGCGAAGGTATGACGCGGTCTGACATGATCAGCTGCTTACAGCCGGATCGTCGCGTCCATATCGAGGTCATCGGTACGCGGCTCGCCATGTGAGGTGCGCCCAGAAGCCGTACTTTCGGTGCAGTACGGCTTCGTTTGCGAAAGATTTCTCCTGGCACTGCAGATGTATGCCGCGCCCGGTTTGTCGCGCAGGCGCTTATTTGCTTGGTGGCGCTTGGAAACCGGGGTTGCTGGACGTTCCCTTAATTGAGCAAGCCTGCGGTGCCAGCGCCAAAGTCCCAGTTCCGGCCTATTTCTATCCGATCGTAGCGCTCCTGCATGCCAGCAGGGAAGGGCGCGAATGGCAGGCTCATCTGCACGATACGCCGGGCGGCGTCATCCAGCTTGCTGTCGCCGCTGCTGTGCCTGACCAGGATATCGGCCAGGCTGCCGTCACTATTGACGATGATGGTGAGCTGCACGGGCCGATAGAAACGGTCGGCTGACAGCCTGGGCGCATTGAGAGCGCCTATGCGGTTCAGCTTGATATTCAGGCTCTCGGCGTAGAAGCGTAGTTCCGGCTCGGCCGCCGCTGCCGCTTGCGAGTAGTTGGCGATGCGGCCACGCCCGGAAGACGGTGGTTTCTCGGCGCGCAGATTGCCCTGGCGTGCCTGCTGCAGGGCGCGTTCGGTCAGCGATAGGCCAACCGGCGGTTCGATGGGCAGGGTAATGCCCAGGCCAGACGGGGTGCCGCTGCCATCGCCGCCTTTGTCGGCCTGCCGGCCAGTACCGGTGCCGGTGCCATTCCCTGTCGGACTACGGGTGGCAGCGCTGGCCTGTCGGCGTGCCTGCTCGGCGGCTGCTTCGGCTTGCCGCTGTGCCGCTGCTGCCTGGGCTGCCCTGGCGGCTTCTTCCTGCCTGCGCTGCGCCGCTGCCGCTTCTGCCCGCCGTTGCTCGGCGGCCGCCTGCTGTTCGGCCAGTTGCCGCTGCTGCTCTGCTCTGGCCAGGGCTTCGGCCTTCTGCCGCGCCAAGGCCTCTGCTTTCTGTTGTTCTGCCGCCGCTTGCAGTGCCTGCCTGGTCTGTTCGGCCTTGGCTGCCTCTTCTGCCTGCTTGCGGGCGAGCTGCTCCGCCGTAAGCCGGATCTGTGCCTGGCGGGCCTGCTCTTCAACGCGCAGCTTCTCGGCCACCGCCTGCTGTGCCTGTCTGGCCTGGGCCGCCGCTTCTGCCTGCTGCTGTGCGGCAGCTTCGGCCAGCTGCCTGGCTTGGGCATCGGCCTTTTGTCGCTCGGCAGCCTGCTGCTCGGCGATTTTGCGTGCCTGCTCAGCCTTGGTTTGTTCTTCCGCACGCTTCGCGGCGGCCTCGGCGGCCTCGGCGGCCAGGCGGGTTTGCTCGGCCTGCTTGGCAGCCTCTGCTGCGGCCTCCGCTGCGGCGTTCTCCGCCGCTTGCCGCGCGATTTCTGCCTGTGCCAGGGCTGCCGTGTCGGCGCGGGTCGCAGGGGCTGGCTCTGGGGGCGTGTCGGTAACCGGCGTGTTGTTCATCAGCTCCGGCGCGCCCAGTTCAGGTTGTGGTGCAGCGGGCGTCAGTTCGTCTTCCGGCACCATGATGGTGGATTTGCCTGGGGCAGCCTCGGCCAGGGTATTGGGCACGGCCTCCGGCGTTTCGGCACCGGTGGCGGTGCGCCAGCTACCCTGGTCGGCGGTCATCACGGGTTTGCGCACCCGGTTGCTGCCGGCCTTGCGCTCTACGGTGGCGTCAGATGGGGTTTTGTCGGGCCGAGTGGCCTCATCGGGTGCGCGCAGTACGGTGATGTTGAAACTAGCCGCTGCGTTCAGCCCCTCGGGTGCCTCTGCCGCAATACCGGTGCTGGCCGCGGCCGTTGGAGGCAGCGGAATGGACAGGGGTTCTGGTGCAAGGACAGAGTCATCGAGCGTGACGCTCAGCGGCTCCAGCGGGAGCGGGCCAGGCTGGCTGTTCTCGCCTGGCAGGCCAAAGCGCAGGGCCAGTATCAGGCAGTGCACCAGCACGCTCGCCAGCACGGCCCAATCTATTGGTTCTACGAATTTGCGGCGGTGAGGGGTGTCTGCCATGGGTGGTTTCTGGAAAGGCGATAGCTGGCCGGCGGCAACCACGGTGACTCAGCTGCAGATCCTGGGCTCAACCTCAACTATGCGATGCCACGGCGCTGCCGTCCATCGCTGTGGCGATACTGTCGCCTTCGCACCGCTGAAGATTGGGCGCAGGCCGGTATGGCCTTGCCGCATGGCGGCCGGTTCAGCCAAGGTGTACGGCCGGTGGTAGGATGCGCACCCCATGCGTATTCAAGACTTCCACCAATCGCTTGCCGATCTTGGCGCCAAGCCCTGCCATATAGGCCGGATAAGCCGCGCCTGGCTGGCCGGCAAACCCCTGGATACCGGTACTAAGTACCGCAAGACCGAGGACTACCTGCCATTGGCGGTACGCGAAGGCTTGCCGGCACTGGCCGAGCAGATAGAAGGGCTGGTCAGCCTGACCTCCGAGCATCCGGCGGCCGATGGCTCGGCACGCTTGCTGGTGGCCCTGGCCGACGGCCAGATGGTAGAAAGCGTGCTGCTGCCCCGTGATGGACTGTGCGTTTCAACCCAGGTTGGCTGTGCCGTTGGCTGCGTGTTCTGCATGACCGGCAAAAGCGGCTTGCTGCGCCAGGTCGGCAGTGCCGAGATCGTGGCTCAGGTAGCGCTGGCGCGCCGCTTCCGCCCGGTCAAGAAGGTGGTTTTCATGGGCATGGGCGAGCCCGCCCATAACCTCGACAATGTGCTCGAGGCCATAGATCTGCTGGGGCTGGAGGGTAATATCGGCCACAAAAACCTGGTTTTCTCGACAGTGGGCGATATGCGGGTGTTCGAACGGCTGCCGCAGCAGCGGGTCAAGCCTGCTTTGGCGCTGTCACTGCATACCAGCCGCGCCGATCTGCGCCAGCAACTGCTGCCCCGCGCACCCAGGATAGATCCTGAGGAGCTGATGGAGCTGGGCGAGGCTTATGCGCGCCGTGTGGGCTACCCCATCCAGTACCAATGGACGCTGCTGAAGGGCATCAACGACAGCCAGGAAGAAATGGACGCCATCCTGCGCTTGTTCAAGGGCAAGTTCGCAGTGCTTAACCTGATCCCCTACAACAGCCTGGAGGGCGATGCCTTCCAGCGGCCGGACGCTGCGCATATCCAGTACATGACCCGCTATCTACATGACCGTGGCGTGCTGACCAAGGTGCGTAATTCGGCAGGCCAGGATATCGACGGTGGTTGCGGCCAGTTGCGCGCCCGTGCAACACAACAGGTGGATACCAGCCGCTTGCGGCGTGCTGTCGGCCGCGTCCCTGCCAACAAGGTAACAACATGAGCAATCCCTATCAGCCTTCCAGCGTGATTCCCGAGCCAGTTGAAACCGGACTGGAGTACGTGGGCTTTGGCGCCCGCCTGCTGGCCTCGGTGATCGATACCCTGCTGACCATGTGCGTCACCGTGCCCATCATGCTGCTGTATATGGGCGATGCCTATTGGGATGACCAGCGCTACTTCAATGGCGGCGTGGGCTTTCTGGTCGAGTGGCTGTTGCCCGCGGTGGCGGTGATCGCCTTCTGGCTGGCGCGGCAAGCCACGCCGGGCAAGATGGCGATAGGCGCCAAAGTGGTGGATGCCACCACCGGCTTGCCACTGAAGCCTGGTCAGGCCATCCTGCGCTACCTGGGCTATTACGTTTCCACCATCCCCCTGTTCCTGGGGCTGCTCTGGGTGGCGTTCGATGCCCGCAAGCAAGGCTGGCATGACAAGATCGCCAACACGGTGGTGATACGCGGCAAGTGGCCGGCGAAGCCTTAGCATCGGCTGCGCACCGCCGATGGGGCGATAGCGCCTTGGCCACCGTTACCAACCAGCACAGTATCCGTCGGAGGCCGGCTTAGCGCTGCCCACCCAGCCCTTGCCGTACCCGTACGGTGAGATGCGCGCGCCTAGGCAGGACCGCTACGCTGGGTTTTGTTGGCGGCGCTTAAGTTAGCGTTAAGTTTTGCCCGGCAGCATGTCACTCATCCTAACGGAGAGAGTGTGATGCAGCCCTTGAAGAAACTTGCCTACTCCAGCCAGAGAACGCTTGCCTGCGGTCTTGAGACGGCTGATGCAGAAGACATCCTGCCCTTTGTCTATGCCCGTTTCCGCGCGGTGCACGATGCGCGGGTCATACGACTGCTGCCCAATCAGTTCACCTTGCGCGGTGCCGAAGGCCGGTTGCTGGCGGTGGCTGGCTTTCAAACCGCCCATGGCAATGCCCTGTTTCTCGAGCATTACCTGGATGAACCGGTACACAAAGCCGTGGCCAGGCAGTTGCTTCGGCCTGTATCGCGTGCCGACATCGTCGAGCTGGGCAATCTTGCAGCGGTCGGTGGCCATACCCCTACCTTGATACTGGCGATGATGCGCTACCTGGCGGCCAGCTCTAGCCGCTATGTGGTGTTTACGCTGACGGCACAGGTGCGCGCCACCTTCCGCCGCATGGGTCTGCCCTTGATAGCGTTGACCGAGGCCAGCCCGGACAGGGTGCCCCAGCCCGAGACCTGGGGTGCGTATTACGACAAGCAGCCCCTGGTGATGGTGGGGGATATCGCCGCTGGATTGGCAGCGCTGGATGCCAACCCGGCACTGGCGCAGGCATTGGCAGCCCAACCTACGTTGGAGGGGCTGCCATGCAACTTGTCCTGAACGCCCTGGCGCAGCATGCCTGCTTGCAGCCGGACGCCACGGCCCTGCTGACCCCAGCGGCGCACATCAGCTACGCGGAGCTTGAACACAGGGTGAGCCGCTTGGCTAACCATCTGCAAGCGGAGGCTATGCCGGGGCCGGTGGCGTGGCTGGCTGACAACGATGCGGACTGGGTGGTGCTGGACCTCGCCTTGGCCAGGGCCAATATTGCCGGCGTGCCCTTGCCGCCTTTCTTTAGCGAAGCCCAGCGCCAACATGTGCTGGCTGATAGTGGTGCTGCCTGCCTGGTCACCCCGGCTGCGGGCGGCATGTCGTTGCCGGGCACCGGGCTGAGCCTGCAACGCCTGCCTGCCAACACCAGGGCCGCGGCCTTGCCCAGCGGTACGGTCAAGCTCACTTACACCTCGGGTACGACGGGGGCGCCCAAGGGCGTCTGCCTGTCAGGTGCGCAGCTGGACGCGACGGTGAGCGCCCTGCATGAGGTAGTTGGGCCGCTGGCCGTGACCCAGCACCTGTGCGTGATGCCCCTGGCGGTACTACTGGAGAATCTGGCCGGACTGTACCTGCCCTTGCTGCGGGGTGTGCCTGTGGAGCTGCTGCCGCTGGCCGACCTTGGCATGGCGGTTTTTCCGCCTGATGTGCCGCGCTTTATCGCCGCCTTGCAGGCATCACAGGCGGATAGCGTCATCCTCTTGCCTAGTACGCTGCAATGGCTGGTGGCGGCGACCCAGGCCGGGCAGTTGTCCAAACCTTGGCGGTTTCTGGCCGTCGGCGGCGGTCGTAGCGGCAGTCGCACCTTGGCACAGGCCGCAGCACTGGCACTGCCGGTGTTCGAGGGTTATGGCCTGTCAGAGGCTGGCTCTGTGGTGGCACTCAACAGGCCGGGTGCCCATAGACCTGGGACGGTAGGCCGGCCATTGCCCCATGTAGTGGTTCAGCTCGCTGCGGATGGCGAAGTACTGGTGGGTGGTAACACCATGCTGGGCTACCTGGGCCAGGGCCCCGCACCAGCACTCATTGCCACAGGCGACCTGGGTGAAATCGATGCCGATGGCTTTTTAACCCTGCTGGGCCGCAAGAAAAACACCATCGTGACGGGCATGGGCCGCAATGTCTCACCGGAGTGGCTGGAGGCCGAGTTCGTGGCCGTGCCTGGCATACGGCAGGCCCTGGTCTATGGCGACGAGGCACAGGGGCTGCACGGGATGTTCTATAGCACCGAGCCCATGGCTGCCAACCAGGCGCTGGCGCAATGCAATGCGCAGTTGCCCAGCTATGCCCGGCTCGATGGCTGGACGCTGCTGACTACCCCCTTGAGCCCCGCGCAGGGCGAGATCACCCCCAATGGACGGCTTTGCCGTGACCGTATTCTGGCCAATCGGCTGCCTGCCTTGTATGGAGAGACACCATGACATTCTTTCAACGACTGCAATCTGAAACCACGGCCGAGCGCAGCTATCTGCTGGCTGCGCCGGCCATACTGGACTGCCAGCGGGCGGTAGTCCCGCGCGAGCGCTATGTTGCCTTCCTGACCGAGGCCTATCACCACGTCAAGCATACCGTGCCCTTGCTGATGGCCGTGGGCAGCCGATTGCGTGCCGATCAGCGCTGGCTGTTCGATGCCGTGGTGGAATACATCGATGAGGAGCAGGGCCATGATGAATGGATATTGAGCGATATCGCCGCCTGTGGCGCCGACGCCGATGCGGTCAGGCATGGGGCGCCGCACCGGTGTACCGAGCTGATGGTGAGCTACGCCTGGGATAGCGTCTGCCGGCTTAATCCGGTCAGCTTCTTCGGCATGGTCTATGTGCTGGAGGGCACCAGCGTGAACCTGGCCACGCCCATGGCGGACATCATCCAGCAAACCCTGGGATTACCACCCCAGGCCATGACTTACCTGACCTCGCATGGCGCGCTGGACCAATCGCATATCGGTTTCTTCGAGAAACTCATGCTGCAGCTGGAAGCGCCGGCAGATCAGGCCGCCGTGCTGCATATGGCGCGGCGCATGTTTGTGCTGTATGGCGATGTGTTCCGTGCGCTGACCGAACAGCAGACCACACAGGTGCAGCCATCAGCCGGAGTACTGACATGAAGATCGCCGTGGTGACGGGGGCCAGCGGCGGTATCGGCGCCGCGATTGCCACCGCGCTGGTTGAGGCGGGCTGGGTGGTGTGGCTGGTGGCGAGGGATGCAGCAAGGCTGGAGGCGCTGGCACGCAAGCTGGGGCCCCAAGCCCGCAGCTTGCCGCTGGACCTGACCGATGCAGACAGCCCCGCCTTGCTGGCCGATGCCCTGCGCGCCCAGCCCTTGCCCTTGGGGCTGCTGGTGAACGCGGCGGGCGCACAGCACTTCGGCTTGTTCGCAGAGCAACCGCCGGCGCAGCTGGACGCCATGCTGGCGCTGAATCTGGCTGCGCCCATCAAGCTGATCCAAGCCTTGTGGGCTGGTTTTTGCCCCGATGCCATGGTGGTGAATGTGGGCTCGGTATTCGGCAGCATCGGGTTTCCCGGCTATGCCGGCTACTGTGCCAGCAAGGGCGGCCTGCGGGTGTTTACCGAAGCACTGGCGCGCGAAAGCGGTGGCACCGGCCCCCGGTTTGTGCACCTGGCTCCGCGGGCCGTGAACACCCCTCTCAATAGCCCCAGGGTACAGGCACTCAATGCCGCCCTGCATACCCAGGTGGATGAACCCGAGGTCGTCGCGGCGGCGCTGATGGAGCTATTGCGGCGCAAGCGGGTGCGCGAGGCTGTCATCGGCTGGCCAGAGAAGTTGTTCTTCCGCCTCAATCAGTTGCTGCCTGGCGCGGTCGACAGTGCCATTGCCAAGCAACTACCGCTAATTCGCAAGTTTGCCCAAGGAGATTTTTCATGAAGACGCTGTTTGTCGTGTTTGCCAGCATGCTGCTGTCTGCCTACACCTATGCTGCCGATCTCGCCACGCTGCAGACCCGCTGGGCAGAAGCGCAGTACAGCCTGAGTGGCGAGGCGCAGGAGCAGGCCTTTGCCAGACTGGTGCAAGAGACCGAGACCGTGGGTACTCAGGATCTCCCCATGCTGACCTGGAAAGGCATCATCAACTCCAGCTATGCAGGGGCCAAGGGGGGATTGGGGGCATTGAAGTATGCCAAGGAGGCCAAGGCGGCATTCGAAGCAGTGATTGCCCGTGACCCTGCCACGCTCAATGGCTCGGCACTAACCTCGCTGGGTGTGCTGTACTACAAGGTGCCCGGCTGGCCCATCGCCTTCGGCGATGACCAGAAAGCGCTGGCGCTGCTGAAACGCGGCCTGGCTGCCAACCCCGACGGGATAGACAGCAATTACTTCTACGCCGAGTACCTGCTGGAGCAGGGGGACAAAGCGGGTGCCAGGCAATATCTGACCAAGGCACGCATGGCTGTACCCCGACCCGGCCGCGAAAGTGCCGACCGAGGCCGGCAGGGCGAGATCGCCAGTTTGTTGAGCAAGCTCGGGGGGTAGCAAGGCGATCTTGTCGATAGTTGCAGGTCAGATGGAGCGTGACGGATTTCTGATACCCCTGCCGGGTTTTCAGGCATATAGTGACGGAGGTCGGCGTGTGTCATCCCGATATCACCCTTGGGAGTATGGACCGATGTCTCGAAATGCTTGTGTGACCTCCCTGCGGCTGGCGCTGGGGGCTTGTCTGTTGGCGTCTCTTGCACCTGCCCCTTCTCTCGCAGATGTTGCTCGCGGTACGCTGGGCGTCTCCATGACAGTACTGCCGTCATGTGAGTTTCGTGCTGGCAGCCAGCCAGCTTCGCCCCATCCGCTCGCCGGCCCACGGGCGAGTGATGCGGCTTATACAGTAGCTTGCCCGGCGTCGTATCCCGTCCGTGCCAGCTATAACCCTGCTGCCAAGCCTTTGGCTGATGACGCGGGCATGATCTTTGTTGGTAGCCACCGTATTGCTCTGGAGCAGTTGTCAACACAGCCAGGGCCGACGGGCGGTGTGTCGGTGCTTACGATATCCTATTGAGCTGCTGATGCTTGCAGATGTCGTCAGCCCCCGGCCCTGCACTAGCTGCCAGGCCCGGGGGGGTGAGGGCATTGTGTCGGACGGCAACTAGTACGAGACGGTCACCATGACGCTATCTAGATAGCTACCGGCCGGTATGCTGTGCTGGCCTCCTGTGATACGTCCGTAGAGGGGTAGGTTGTAGGTGGCCGTACCATTGAGCTGGATGGTCACACTGCCGCCCGTACCGTCTCCCAATACTTGGCTGCGGGCGGCATCTGCGTAAAGGTGGTAAGTCAGCAAGGCTGCGGGATTGGCGCCTGTCATTTTACGGCCGGTGGCATGGCTGGCGCCCAGCCCGGTGCCCAGGTCGGCGCTGAGTGTGGCGGTGAAGCTGTCGTCACACTCCACGGTCAAGGCGCCAGTCGTATCCAGGCTGCTCGCCGAGAGGGTGTTATAGGTGCCAAAGGCCATGCCGCTGCTAGTGATGCTGCATGTCAGGGCATAGGCCTTGCTGTTGGCACCTAGGACCAGCAGGGCACAGATCGCCAGCATGTTCAGGGTATGGGCAGACATATCAATGGCCCCAGTTTGGGTATGGTCAGGCCTGCTTCGGGCAGGTCTACCGTCAGTTCACATGCGGGCAGGCCTACTGGCCTGGCAAACAGCTTGTTGCCCTTGCTTGCGGGCAGATCGACAAATACCTCGCCACGCTTGCCCGTCACATACGACTGCTGCATTCCCAGCACCTCAACCGGGGTCCAGGCAGGGAGCGGCGTGCCGTCGGACAAGACCAGGCTCAACGTAGCACCGCGCAGTCGATGGATATTGAAGTCGACCACGACACCACCCTGTCGGCGGGGTATGACAGCACGCCGGATTTCGCCAACCGATGATTCCAGGGGCAGATACAGGGGGTCGATGCTGATGTGGTTGGCCTGATAAGCCTGCAGATTGCCCACGACTACGCGACCCTCTTGGTCGGTATGGCCGACTAGCCGGTTTTCCAGGTAAACCGGTATGCCGGCGGTGCCAGGGACTTGCACCAGCGCAAAGCCCTGATCCAGATCGCGCGAAAAATACAGTCTGCCGCCGATGAATTCAATCCCGCCCTGGGCACCCAGCCGGGTGCTGGTCTTGCCCTGCAGCCGAACCAGATCGAGTCGGAAGCGTCCAAACGACGCTTGTTGCATGACCGAGATGTCCTGGCGGGAGTAGCTGCTTCCCCGTTCGGTGATAAGGCGATAGCCGGTACCGCTATCTGCGGGGATGGTTTTCTGGAAAACCATCTGGCCGGTTGTATTTGAGCCATCGTGCTTCAAACTGGCACTGGCCACGTGCTGGCTGTCGAACACCATGGTCAGCATGAGTGCGGCGGCCAAGTCTGCTTTGGGTGATACCGGCTTGAGCAGGGTAAATGAGGCAAAGGTATTGGGCGACAGCCTTTGCGAGTAACTGAGGTTGATGATGCGCGTAAGGTGATTGCCTTGATCTTTGCGGTGCAGGTAGTTGAGGGCCATTGCACCTTGGCCGATAGGCGCACTGACCTGGGCGGTAGCCAACTGCCGCGGGAGATTGTCCGGATCGCTTCCCAACTGGCGGAACCCTTGGCTATTCAGCTGCATGCGTGCGCTGGCGGACCAGCGTTGACCCAGATAGCGGTAGGCGACGCTACCCATCAAGCCGCTGTTCTCGCCACGGGTGCGGCTAGCCACAATGGTGGATTCCAGCGTGCTCGACAGGGCGGGCGACAGTGTGGCGGCTGACAGTCCGATCGCAGTATGGTTTTTCTGTATTTCGCCACGTAGTTCGCCGGTCAGGCTGTCGCTCAAGCCTTTGCGATAGGTCAGGCTGGCAAACGGATTGTGATAGGCGTTGCTGCGTAGGCCATAGTCCTGGCGGAGCCAGCCGAATTCATAGTTTTCCTGTACCAGCCCCGGACGCAACAGATTGGGATTGGCAAAAAAGGACTGGGTGATCCGTTGCTCACGTCCCAGCATATCGGTCACTATCACCTGCACTTCACCGGCGCCGCTGATCACGGGCAGGCCTTGTACGGTAAACGGGCCGGCCCGTACAGCCTGGCGGGCGCGCAGCACGTCGTTGACATAGACATCGACGGTAGACGGTAGTCGTGTACTGCCGGACGCACCCGGCATGGGCATGGTGACCAGATCCGGCCGGATCGAAAAGTTGGTGCCATATTGCAGTCCGCCGAACAAGACCCCGTAGCCCCAGGCACCAGTGCCACTGTAGCTGTCGCCCAGGCGCAAGGTTTTCAGTGTGTCGGTCTGGTCGGTCTGATAGGTGGTCAGCAGCCTGACATTACGCTCAGAGCCGCCCAGAAAGCTGCTGCTCAGCATGCCACTGCCCTGAAACAGCCCAACCTCTAGCAAAGCCTGGTGAGCGTCGATGCCGCCACTGCGACTGGATGACAGGTCGTAGCCGAGCGCCGCACCCGGCGCATAGGGTGCCACCTCTAGTGGGTCGAGGGTCGTGAGATCGATACGGGTGCGGGTGAACGCCTCGGCGCTTGCGGTGATGGCCAGCTCCTCCCTGGTATGGTCGCGTTGATAATGGAGTCCTTTGATGAGAGCGAGGTTGGCATGCTGTACGCCTGCGATGCCGATGACCTGTTGCTGCTCGATATCGATGTTCCAGCTGCGCAGGAATTCAACCGGTACCCATAACTCACCTGCTTTACCCTCCCAAAACACTGTGCCCCCCTCGCTAACCAGGTCGTTGATGGTCACGGCCAGTATCACTGGGCGATAAGCGGGAGCAAGCGGCATCGTTTCTGCGGCGTTTGCTGCCACCACAAATAGCGGGCTCAGCGCAAGCAGGGTGGCAGCATGGGTAAGCGAGGTGGCAAGCATGGGGCATCATGTTCCGTCAGGACTTTGGGTAGCGCAGACCGTACCTGGCGAAACACCCCCTTAGACGATAGTTAGTGGCGATTTCAGGCAGCCACCCATGTGGCATGGCCGGGCTCTGGGGTGTCGCGGCCCCTGGCAGGCTGTCTGCCTGATCACCCGTCGCGGTTTAGCTGTTTGGGCTGCGTGTCTCATAGCACGCTCGCCAGCCTGGCGGGGGCAGCCACCATGCGACTGCGGCGGAGTACACCCATGGGGCAGTTATTCCTGACTTCTACCGTGTAGCTGTTCAGTTCGGTCTGAACCACCACCACAAAAGCTTTGCCGAGCGCTGCGGGTGCCGCTTTGGCGAGATCCCAGCTTTTTTGCGCATCGGGGAGAAGATAGTCGAAGGCGTCCCAGCTCCCCAGTACATGAGGGCCAGGCAAGGCTTTCAAGGCGATATGACGTAGTTGCACATGGGCGTTGCCGATATTGCCCATGCGCAGGCTGGTGCCATTGCTGGCGCATTCCAGCGCAGCCACTAGCTTGGGCCTGGCAGACTCTGCGGGTGCAACGAAAACCGGCAGGTCGTGACGTATGACCAAGCGAGTCTCGGTGTTGTTGGGTGACGGCGGGGGCGGCACCTCTTCAACGAACAGGCGATATGCCGCCTCCCTGGAGACTTGTAGATTACTTCGGGTGCCGATGCGGACGATTTGCTGCCTGCCTGGAAGCAAGCGGAAGGTCGTCGGTGTGATGACCAGATCCTGAGATGGCTCGTAGGTGTAACGTATACCCTCTGGTTTCCAGCGATTCAGGCTTACTTGCATGACGGACGACTCAGCACCGATGTTACGCACGGTCAGAACCGCGACCTTGGCGCTGGCGGACAGGTTGATACGCACCGGGCTCAGCTCTATCGAGCCTGCCTGGCATAGCCCGGCCTGCAGCAGTAGCAGGCCGGGCAACAGGTAGGGGCTTGGGTTGTGCTTGGCCAGCATGGCGCGCACTCAGTAGGTGACGGTCACATTGACCGTATCCGAATAGCTGGCTGCCGGCACGATCTGCCCAGCAAAAATACGGCCATACGCAGGAATCACTTGATCGATCCCCGTACCCGTACCCATGACGGTGCCGCTACCCCCTGTGCCATCGCCCCAGACCGTGGTGCGGGCAGCAGAGGTGTAGACCGAATAGGCCAATGACTGCAGGCCGGCCGTCATCCTGCGGGATGCCAGTGTGGCTCCAGATCCGCCACCCACATCCAGTGCAACCGCGTAAGCTGACCCGGTTGTGCAACTGACAGTGACGGTACCGATAGCATCAATATTGCCGGCAGTGATGGCGGCACTGGTGGCACTGGCAAAGGCCAGGGTAGATGTACCCACCGCACATGTGGCGGCTACCGTGGCAGTAACCAGCATAGGGCCGGTAGCGGTGGCGGCATACGCGGCCTGACAGAGACCGAGGGCGAATATCCACAGTGGCCACTGCGGACGCAAGGTAGGGCGCAAGTTTCCGGGGAATTGCCGATTCGTATCCATCTCATACCTCTCTACGGCCTGTTAGAGCCAGTTTGGGGGCAGCGACATGGCTGTCCTTGAGGCCAATGTACGATGGCTATCCCTGCCAATCTGTGCGGTGAGGCACTTAGAGGCGGTTATGAATTTAAGTCATTGATGGTTTATGTCGGGCTATGCAAGCGCCAGGGAAACCCTGGCGCTTGCATCAACGCAGCCTGATACAGGGTGTGGCAGGGTAGGTCGTGGGGCCTTGCAGGATGAACTTCGGTCGATCAGGGCAGGGCGGCCACTGCGTGACATTCTGCTGCTTGGAGGCGCTACCAAAACCCTGCGTTTGCGAATAGGTGGTGACGCACGGGAGCGGGTGCCGTGCAGCAGGCGTGTGCAGCGGACAGTACGTGGGTATGGCAAGCTCGAACGACAAGGCCAGAAGGGTATTATTGGCGCAGATACCCCGTCAGTTGCTCAGGCGGGTGCCGACAACTGCAGCGCCATGATGTGTTCGTCGCCGTCTTTCTCGCCGGTATCGCAAAAGCCGGCCTTGGCATAGAAGGGCTGTGGGTTGCCTGGGCCAGCGGTGTAATAGAGCGTGACGCGGATATCGCCGTGGGTGGCGCTCAGTTCATCCAGCCAGATTGCGACGGCGCGCTGCCCATATCCCTGGCTCTGATGCTGGCTACCCAGCATAAAGCGCAGCAGGTGGAATGCCGCCGCTGCCGGGTCGCACCAATAGGCCATGAAGCCCACCGGGCTCTCGTCGGCATAGATCACCCTCAGCTGTACCTTGTCCGGCTCCAGGTAGGCCTTGGCGATGGTGTTTTCGTTGCTGGCGACAAAGGTGGTTTGCTCGGGCTTGACCTTGAGCGCCAGCACCGTGTCGAAGTTGGCGTGCGTCAACGGGCGCAGTGATACCTGCGTGGCAGTCATGGATTTGTAAGGCACGTTGTTCGATTCTGTTGTTCAAATGGGGCAGGCCACGATGGGCTGTGGCCTGCTGTACTGGCTATGCCAAGGCGGCAAGCAGGGCAAAGGCATTGGGTATCTTGTGCACCGGTAAGCGTACGGCGCTGAGGAGCTTGCCTTTCTGCTTGATCAGCAGCTTGCCGCCTGCAATCGTGATTTTCTCTATCTGATCGCGGGGTAAGGACAGGTCTTTATATACCAGGGTGTCACGCTGCAGAGTGAGGGGGCCGAAGTGCATCGCCCGGCCTTCACTCAGGTGTTTCAGCGCCGTAGGGGTAATGGTGTTGCGCTCAAAGGCAACCAGACGTTGGTGCAGCTCTATGATGCCGCGGACATTGCTGTTGAGTTTGAGTTGGCCCTGGTTCTGGCCATCACTCAGATGAATGTTGATATGCATCGAATCCGCATTGACCCTATCCTGCGGCGCGATTTCCAGCAGGCGATGGAGTGCGATGGTGCTGTCGTGGCCCGTCATATGGATCAACTGGTGGCGTATCTTGGTGTGCTCGTCGAGCTTAATGGATTTTTCGCCCAGCAAGGAGGAAACGCTGATGCGATCACCATGGTAGGTGACGCGCTTGCTGTGATGAAACACCCAGATGAATGCCAGCAAGGCCAGGCTGAGACTGCCTAGCGTGATGCTTACGCCCTGTTCTGACCAGGGTTGGCCGAGATTGATCCTGGCATAGAGGTCGCCGAAGCAGAACATGAAGATGGTGCCGAGCACCAGGGTGGCCATGGCGCGGGCCATATAGGTCATCGAATAGGTAGTTTGCATGAGATGGGAACAAGGATAGGAGTGGATATGGACGTCTGTGTATGCCGCCAACCCGGTTCGGGCTGGCTGACGGGGACGTTAATCGCTTGTGGGGCCAGTGCGCAACGGTTGTGGGCGGCGAGGGTGGTTGGCTTGCCGTGGTGCGGGGCCCAGTTGCAGCCGTGCACGGCTCGATAGTCCTGCAACAGCGGGCGCTGGCCACCTTGATGGGATGCTTCAGCCAGCAGCGACAGCCGTGACGGCTTGTGTACTCCAGGCAACAGCGCCCAGCGCTTGCTTGCCAGCCATGCAAGCAAAGAGGGTTAGAACAGGCTGAGGGTCTGCGGTTGCAACGGTGCTGCCTCGGCCTCAAAGCCGGCCAAGGGCATCAGGCTGAGGAAACTGCGGGCGGTTTCGCTGTCGGCTTGCAGCCAGGTGTCGTATTGCGCGGGGGGGACGACCACCAGGGCGCGTTTTTCGTCGCTGGGGCGATGGAACTGGCCCATCAATGGATGGCCGTCAGCGTTGATGGTGATTAGCGAAAAGGAGAGCAGATCCTGGCCATCGCGGCGCCATCTGTCCCAGATGCCGGCGACGGCGAAGCTGTTGCCATTGCGCTGCTGCAGGCGCCAGCGCTGTGCCCTGCCGCTGTGGTAGCCCGGCTCATAGAAGCATTGCATGGGCACCAGGCAGAATTGGCGCTTGTGCCAGGCATGCCGGAAACTAGGCTTCTCGCCCACGGTTTCGGTTCTGGCGTTATAGGTATGGCGACCGATGTGACGGTCGCTGGCCCACGCAGGTATCAATCCAAAGCTGGCAGCCAGGCATTCACGCGAGCGCGCGCTGGCCTGGCTGAGCCGGATGATGGGTGCAGCATAGCTGGGGTAGACCTCTTCCACCCAGTCCTCGTCGGGCGGGATTACCTCGAACTCGTCGGTAAGCCGCTTGGGCGCAACAGGGCGGAAGTTGGTACACACGCTAAGCGGCTATTACTTCTTCTTGGCGGGCTTCTTGGTGGCCTGGGCGGCAACAGCAGCCTTGAAGGTGGCACCAGGGGTGAACTTGGGCACAACGGTGGCGGCGATCTTCAGCTTCTCGCCAGTACGTGGGTTCTTGCCTTCGCGTGCGGCGCGGGGCAGGGATTTGAAGGTACCGAAGCCCACCAGCGTCACGGTGTCGCCTTCGGCGACTGCTTGGCTAACGGCTTCAATGAACGCATCCAGGCTGTTACCGGCGGCTGCCTTGCTCAGGTTGGCCTTGTCTGCGATGACATCAATCAGTGCTTGCTTGTTCATGCTTATGCCTCTGTCTGCTGTGGGTAAATGCCGGCCGTGCCTGCCACGGCCCAGGGACAGTCTAGTGGAAGATTTGCGTTTGTGCCTATCACTTCATGCGTAAAAGCGCATCAGTGCTGGCTTGCAGCGCTTTCGACACACCTGGGGCCGGTTTGGGCAATATTTGCGGCAGGCATTTGCGAATGTCATAGACCTTGGCACAATGCTAGTCAAATTGAAATCCAGCCCATCCTGCTGCCGGCATCAGCTGCGGCAGGCACGGCCTGGATTCCCTGTTCCTGAGGAGGAACCGTAGCAATGAACAACCCTTTGCAGCAGCAGGCAAGGACGCCTGCCAGCAGTGCGCATCCGACTGATGCCGAGCGCTTTTCGCACCACTACACCCGTACCCAGGCCCGTGCGGCACTGGTGGCGGAGTTTACCCGGCGCTGGCCGGAGCGGCCACTGGTCAAGCCAAGCCATGCACCGATTGCGCCCTTGCACCCGACGCTGAAGCGGCAGGAGGAGGCTCCCGCGCTAGCCGCAGCTGTACCGACCGTGTCGCCGCCGCCCGCTTGGCGTAGTTGGCGCATGCTGGTCGAGATGAGCATGGCTGGGATAGCGGGCTTTATGGGCGGTCTGGTGCTTTTTGGCGCGGTGCTGCGCGCAAGCGCTTAGAGCCGGTTACGGACACAAGCCAAGGCGCGGTGGAGAAGGATGGCGCAGGCGTGAGAGAGCCCTGGCGCGGGATGTCGGGTTAGCCTGAACCGGTAGCGTTACCCTGATTGAGTCCACACTCCCGTTCTCGTCGCCGCTTTGGTGGTCTCGGCAATATTGCAGTTTGTATCCTGCGGGCAGATGGGCTAACACTCACGAGTTCGCTTAACTTTCATTCCATAGGAATCGCTGATGAACCTGGTTCAACGTGTACAGGGCATATTGCTCAAACCCAAGGAGACTTGGCCGGTCATCGATGCCGAGTCGGCCACCGTCGCGTCCATCTACAAGGAATACCTGCTGATCCTGGCCGCTATACCGGTGATCGCCAGCTTCATCGGCATGTCCTTGATCGGGGTAGGGGGCTTTGGTATCAGCATACGCACGCCCATCGTGGCTGGCCTGGTGCAGGCCGCGCTGACCTACGGCCTGTCGCTGCTGATGGTGTATGTGTTGAGCTTGATAGTCGATGCGCTGGCGCCCAGCTTTGGCGGTACCAAGAACCCGCTCAATGCCTTCAAGGTGGTGGCCTTCAGCATGACGGCCAGCTATGTGGTCGGCATCCTCAGCATTGTTCCCATGCTGGGCATGCTGGGTATCCTCGGTGCCCTCTACGGTTTCTATCTGCTCTACCTGGGCCTGCCGGTGCTGATGAAGTGCTCGGAAGACAAGGCCATAGGTTACACCGCTGTGGTAGCCGTCATCGGCTTTGTGGCCTCCATCATCATTGGTGTCATCGCAGGCGCGGTGACTGCGCCCTTCATGCTGATGGGCGCGGCCAGTTCCATCTCGGTGGATTCGCCTGACGGCAAGGTGGCCATTGATACTTCCAAGCTGGAAGCCATGGCCAAGCAGATGGAAGAAGCCGGCAAGAAACTGGAAGAAGCGCAGGCTTCGGGTGATACGGCGGCGGCGGGTGCCGCATTGGGCGCCATGGTCAGCGGTGGCGGCACGCCAATTGCCAGCCAGGAATTGAAGGCCTTCCTGCCGGAGAATATCGCGGGCCTCAAGCGCAATTCGGTGGAAGCCGAAAGCAATTCGGCCATGGGCTTTTCGGTATCGACCGCCAAGGCGGCCTACGGTGACGATACCCGTAGTCTGCGTCTGTCGATTACCGACTTGGGTGGTGCTGGCGGCCTGATGAGCCTGGCAGCCTGGGCCAATGTCACATCCGACAAGGAAACCGATACGGCCATCGAGAAGATCTACAAGGATGGTAAGCGCACCCTGCGTGAGGATTACCAGAAGGATGGTAGCCGTGGGCAGTTCAGCGTGGTGCTGGCCAATGGCGTGATGCTGGAGGCCGAAGGCAACCAGGTGGACATCGCCTTGCTCAAGCAGGCGATAGTCAGTGTGAACCCCGACAAGATCGAGGCGCTGCAGCGCCCTGCCAAGCAGTAAGCAGACAGCCTGTATCCAAGCCAGTTGCGGCTAGCCCCGTAACTGGCTTTTTGTTTGTTGGCGGTTCCGGCTTATGCTGGACAGAAAATTGCGGATGGTCACTGATCCGCGCCGTATCAATATACGTCCGCAGCAACTTGGTTTTCGTGGAAATCCGGTTTGCTGGACGCGCCTGAAGGAATGCACATGCGCCGTCTTGCTCTTATCCTGCTGGGATCGCTCTGCTCGGCTTCTGTGGCTGCCGCCAATTTTGACTTTCAGTTTGTGGATGCGGAGAGCACCTTCGCCCAGCGTGGCTGGATGGACAGCAGCTCCTTGTTTCAGCGCAATTTCCGGGCGGCAGGCGTCTTACTGGGTGCGGCTATTGCATCGGATCAGACCATTACCGTGGAGGTGCGGGCGGACGCCAATACGGCACACTTTGGCGGCGGGCTGAATTTTGGCCTGGACCGTGGCCTGCAACAGGGCCTGCATGTGCTGGAGCCTGGTGCGCTGACCCGCGTGCTGGGGGGCGTGCGCACCAATACGCCAGACATTGTTGTCACCGTCAATGCGGCATTCTCGGAGCAATGGTACTGGCCGGACACACAGCCGGAGACGCGCGGCGGCGTGGTGCCGCAGGGCAAGACAGACCTGATCTCCATCGTCATGCATGAGCTGGTGCATGGTCTTGGCGTGTCGGCACGACGCAGCTTCGATACAGCGACGCTGGGGCAGTATTACGACAATGTACGCATCCCCTATGACTTGCTGACCCGTTTTGCCGGCAACGGGCTGCCCTCGGAGAATGGCGTCTACAACCAATTGGAGTTCTTTGGCCCTGAAACCGTGATGACCAATGGTGGACCGCTGAAGCTGACCTACGTGTCGCCAGGCAACCGGGAGTTCAGTCAGAACTTTTCGCATATCGGCGATTGCAGCGATGCCTTGCCATACCGGACTACCCTGATGAATGGCTGCAGCGTGCCCGTTGATGGCAGCCGTCTGAAGCTGACGCCGTATGACCTGGGGCTGATTGCCGACATGGGCTACCCGGTACGCTCGGTGTTCTTTGCCGATAGCGGTGTCCTGAGTACGGCGGTGAGGCTGGAAGGCGTGATGTATGGTGCGCGCCTACAGCGGGTGGATACGCAAGGTTACGAGTTCGACCTGGTCAACACCAGCCTGAGCAACCGCGCCGAGAGCGAGGCCAGCTTCGATAGTTCGAGCGGCACGCTGACCATGAACAACCTGACCATCAACGATAGCCCACAGCGCTATAACGTGGTGATGAAGCTGGTGCCGAATGTCTCCAACCTACGCTTCACCCTGCATAGCGCGACCTTGTTACCCTGATTTATCCTTGAAACTGAATATGCGATCTCCCCGTACCCTGATCAAGACCCTGCGACGCTGGCTGGGCTTGCCGACACCAGCGACAACTTACACCACGGCCGCGCCGGCTGCCGTGGCCAAGCCACCCAGGCACAAGCCGCAAGCGCCCTTGCGCACCTATGACAAGGCTGCCATACAGGCCATGCCCGAATTTCTCGGCCTGCAGCGGGAGGCTATCGTAGTGGTGGAAGACGAAGCCAGCGCTGCGAGCGCCTGCGCTGCGTTGCAGGCTGCCGGTGTGGTGGGATTTGATACCGAGTCCAAGCCGACCTTCAACAAGGGCGAACAATCGCAAGGCCCGCACCTGATACAGCTGTCCACGGCAGAGTGTGCGTATCTTTTCCCGGTGCGCAACAACCAGGTGCCGACCGCCCTGCGTGAGCTGCTGATGTCGCCCAAGGTCATCAAGGTGGGTTTTGATTTACGCTCCGACAAGGCTCAGATGGCGGCCAATCTCAAGCTACACTGCCAGGGGATAGATGATCTGGTGAGCGTGTTCCGCAAGCAGGGGTATCGCAATACCATCGGTGCGGTGCAGGCAGTGGCCATCCTGTTCGGCCAGCACTATCGCAAGTCCAAGAGTGCCAAGATGTCCAACTGGGCGGCGCCCCAGCTGAACGACAGCCAGCAGCGCTACGCAGCTAACGATGCCTATGTGGCATTGCGGGTGTACCAGGCCTTGCGTGAGAAGGCACAGCGCCGCTAGGGCAGCGATGCTGCGGGTTTCGGCGGTAGGCTTTTCAATCTGCCAGGGGGCGGGCATGCTCAAATTTGGATTCCGCATCAGAACCAAAACCGGGGCCGTGGTGGACAACCTGGTGATACAGGCCCATGACCTGACCCATGCCGAGGCCAAGCTGCTGCAGATGTATCACCACGCCACGGTACTGGAAGCCAAGCCCCTGGATGACACGCCGCGCGGTGAAGGGGTGGATCTGGAAAGCGCCATCTCGCTGATCATCGGGCGCGACGATACACGCTAGCAGCCTGCTGCTGCCCTCATGCCCCCGCTATCTTGACGGCCTTGGCCGGTTTGGTCAGCAGCCGGCTTAGCAGTGCCTGGGCCTGCGGGTCTTGCACCGCCAGGCTGGGTGTGGCCTGGGCTGGCAGAAAGCCCAGCAGCTGCAATTCCTCGTACAGCCCCTGGTAATCCTGGGCACCCCGGCTATTCGGTGCATGGGCAAACACATCGCGGTTGGCATAGGGGCTCTCGGCCAGCGCCACATTCTCGTGTATGCGGGTGGTGCACACTTCTGCGCCAAAGTGTTCGCGCATGGCACGGTCTATATCCCAGGACATGCGGCGGCGGCCATCAAACCGGGTAATGACATAGCAGCGGGCAATCCGCTGCTTCAGAACAGGCGCCAGGGCATTAAGGGTTTTTTCCACCTGCATGGCGCTCTTCATGGCCAGGTAGTCGGCTGATACCGGAACCAGCACCCGGTCTGCCGCAAATATCGCCGATAGCGACAATACCCCCAGCATGGGCGAGCAATCGATCACCACCGGCTGGCTGCCATGGAGCAGATGCTCGCGCTGCAGGCCCAGCCGCAGGCGGTTGAGGATATTGGGGCCCTTGCCGAACTGGGTATCGACCTTGGCCAGCTCCAGGTGCGCGGCAATGATGCTGCCCCTGCCCGCGACGGCGAACTGCAGATCAGCCAACTGCCTGTGGTCGCGATAGAAGGCGTAGATGCTGCTGGAGGAATCGGTAGGCGTGATACCTGACAGGGCGGTCAGATGGCCTTGCGGGTCCAGGTCGATGGCCAAGGTGGCGTGGCCGGCACGCGCCAGGGCCGCTGCCAGGTTGAGGGCTGTGGTGGTCTTTGCCACACCACCTTTCTGATTGAAAACCGCAAGGCAAGCCATGGCGTTATCCCGTTTGGCTAACTGGGCCTTTAGTTATCTGTATAAATCAAACACTTAGCAAGTTTATTTAATGCATCGCTATAAAGGCTGCCCAAAAACGCCTGCCTGGCAGGTGACAGACGGTGGTCTGGAAACGACAGAATCATTTGTCATAAGTGCGCCTTGGAAGGCATTATCAACACATTGTCATAAACTTTTACCAATCTCCGCTGTCGCCATCGCCCCAATGGGGCATAAATTGGCTGTGGTTTCGGATTGGACCTTGCGTAAGGCGCAGTGGAGGCAGCAATGAATACAGGATGGATACGATGCGGTGTGGCATTGATACTGTTGGGTACTTGCCATGCTGCGGGTAAGCTGGGCCAGTTTGAAGCCAAGGGTAGCTATACCGGCTCGCCGGCCAACCTGACGCTGTCGGCAACTGTCGAGCCGGCGCCGCAGGACAAAGGCGCTGCTGGGGGCATCTACGTCGCTGCCCTGGTGCAGAACGACTGGCTGGTACTGGGGCCTACCGGTTGGGTGCCCTCCACCATGGGCTTTCCTGCCTACCGCACTGGCCCGTTGGCGAATACCGCCGTCCCGGTACTGAGCAATCTGGATGTGGCCGCTATCGAGTGTGCCCAGGTATTTGCCGGCTATGGCCGCACCCTGGATGCCATGGTGGGCGAGATGACCTACCGGTCCATCTACCAGGTACCGGCACTATGGCCCCGTACCACTCCGCTGCCCTGCAGCAGCATGGCAGACGCCGATGCAGCGCGTTTTCTCAAGCAGGCTACGTTTGGCGCGACCGAGGCAGAAATCGCCAACGTCAAGCAGCTGGGCCTGGCGGCCTGGATCAATGCCCAGTTTGCACTGCCGGCAAGCCGCTATCCCAATCTGCCGGAAACCCCGTCCTCGCGCCCGGCGGAGTGCGACAACATCTGTGGCCGCGATAAATACAGCCTGTTCCCGCTGCAGACCACGTTCTACAAAAACGCCCTGACTGCGCCGGATCAACTGCGCCAGCGGGTAGCGTTTGCGTTGTCGCAGATATTGGTGGTCTCGGGTAACGAGATCAACATGGCGTACAGCTATGCGCCCTATCAGAACATCTTGGTGGACAATGCCTTTGGCAACTTCCGGGACATCATGACTCAGGTGACGCTGAGCCCGGCCATGGGGCGTTACCTGGACATGGTCAACAACGGCAAACCATCGTCAGCATCGCAACAGGCCAATGAGAACTACGCCCGCGAACTGCTGCAGTTGTTCACCATCGGCCTGTACCAGTTGAATCAGGATGGCACAGTGGTGCGGGACGGCAACGGCCTGCCCGTCCCCAGCTACGATGAGGAGATGGTACGCAAGTTTGCCCTGATCCTGACTGGCTGGACCTACCCGGTAAAACCCGGTGCGGCGCCGGCCAAGTACAACCCCAGCTATTACCTGGGCCCCATGGTGGCCGTGGCCACCAATCACGAGAACAGCAGCAAGGCCCTGTTCAATGGCTATGTATTGCCGGCCGGGCAAACGCCGGAGAAAGACCTGGCCGATGCCTTGGACAATCTGTTCCTGCATCCCAATGTTGGTCCCTTTATCGGCAAGCAGCTGATACAGCACCTGGTGACCAGCAACCCCAGCCCGGCCTATGTCGCCCGCGTGTCTGATGCCTTCGCCAACAATGGCCAGGGGGTGCGCGGTGATCTGAAGGCCGTCGTGCGTGCCATCCTGCTGGACCCGGAAGCCCGTGGCGGCATGCGTAGCGAGGTCAACTACGGCCATCTGCGGGAGCCGGTACTGGTGGGTACCCAGCTGTTGCGGGCACTGGGCGGGCAGAGTGACGGTGTCTGGCTGATAGGCCAGAACCGTAGCCTGGAACAGAACGTGTTCAACTCCCCCTCGGTATTCAACTACTACCCGGCTGATTATGCGCTGGTGGATGGGACCGAAGCCCCCCAGTTCGGCATCTACAACACCAACACCGCCATTGCCCGGGTAAACCATCTGTACAGCATGGTGGTCTCTGCCACCGCCACCGGCAATGTGATCACCCCCGGCAAGCCCGACACGACGGTGGTGGGCGCCACCGGCACCTCGTTCGACCTGAGCCCGCTGGTTGCGCTGGCGGGCGACCCCGCCAAGCTGGTGGACAGGCTCAATGTGCTGCTGTTGCACGGCACCATGCAGCCCACCATGCGCGACCTGCTGGTCAAGCAGGTGACGGCTGCCGGCACCGACCCGCTGGTACGCACCCGCACGGCTATCTATCTGACGGCCGCCTCAACTGCTTTCCAAGTGGAGCGCTGACATGAATATGACCCGCCGTGACCTGATGCGCGCTGCCATGCTGGCGGCCTCGGCCAGTGGATTTGGCTGGATGAAGGCGCTGGCCGCCCCGGCCAGCGACTACAAGGCCTTGGTTTGCGTCTTTCTCAATGGTGGCAACGACGGTAACAACCTGATCGTCCCGCTAAATACCGATGAGTACACTGCCTATGCCACCGTGCGCGGCGGCCTGGCCTTGCCCAAGACCAGCGACACGCCAAATGCCGCTCTGCTGTCTCTGGGCGCGCCCAAGTCCCAGCCCGGCCGCGAGTTTGGCCTGCACCCGGCACTCTCGGCCTTGCTGCCGATGTGGCAGCAGGGCAAGCTGGCGGTACAGTGCAATGTCGGCTCACTGGTGGCGCCGCTGACCATGGCCGAATACAAGGCCAACCGCAATCGCCCCTACAGCCTGTTCTCCCATTCCGATCAACAGGCGCAGTGGCAGACCGCAGAATCAGAAGAAGTCGGGCGTACCGGCTGGGGCGGCCGTCTGGCCGATGCCGCGCTGGGCCTGAACGGCGGGGTGACTATTCCTTCGCTGATATCGCTGTCGGGCTCCACCCTGTTTGGTGTGGGCCGGCGGACTTCGCCTCTGGTTTCGCCTGCCAGCGGGAACTTTGGCCTCAGCGGCACCGGCACGTCGGCTTCGGCCAAGGCCCGTACCGAGGGGATTGCTGCACTGCTGGGCATGGACCGCAACAATATCCTGGCCGCTGCCGCCAACAATGCCCTGGGTACGGCACTCAATAGCGCCGCCATCATCAGTCCGATCATCAACAACGCCGCGGCCGGGGTGGCCACCCATTTCACTGGCCTCACCGGCAACTTCAATGCGCAGCTGCTGGCGGTGGCCAAGCTGATCGAGGCGAGGGCAACCATAGGGCTGTCGCGGCAGATATTCTTTGTGCAACTGGGCGGCTTCGATACCCATAGCAACCAGATCAGCGCGCAGGAAGGCTTGTTTGCGCAGCTGGGCAACAGCCTGGCGGCCTTTTACAAGGCCATGGAGGGTTTGGGCCTGGCCAACCAGGTGACTGCCTTCACCAGCTCAGACTTCTCCCGCACGCTGCGACCCGCTTCCGGCGCAGGCAGCGATCACGCCTGGGGCAACCATCACATGGTGCTCGGTGGTGCGGTCAAGGGCGGCGACTTCTATGGTGCCTTCCCTACCCTGGCACTCAAGGGGCCGGATGATATCGATGGTGCCGGCCGCTGGCTGCCCACCACCTCGATAGACCAGTACGCTGCCACCTTTGCCAGATGGTTTGGTGTGGCCGATAGTGAGTTGACCACGGTATTGCCTTATCTGTCGCGCTTCAACCAAACCCATATGGGCTTTCTGTGAAACAGCAGCGCATGACGACACCCCTGCTGAGTACGGCCTTGCTGGCCGGTGTGCTGGCCGGCCTGGCGCTGCCTGCCGTCGCAGGCAGCGTGGACAAAGGGCGCTCGCTCTACCTGAACAACTGCCTGGTTTGCCACGGCATGCCACCCGATCAGTTGAGCAATCCCTCGGTATTGGCCGGCACCGACGCGCCGGCCAATATCCGCCATGCCATCAACAGCCAGGTGCAGATGCGCCATTTGGCACCGTTGACCGATACCGACCTGGCCAATATCGCCACCTTCCTGGGCAAGCCGTCGACCACCGATGCCGACCGCACCTTTGATTGGGGCGAAACGGCCTACCCGGAACTGCTGGCACCCGCCAAGGCCAAGTCAGCCGTGTATGACGGCTACTACTACCGCTATTACTCGACCACCAACGTCTACATCGGCATCAAGAATGGCCGTCTGTATTTCCTGGATGGCAATGTCCCTGGCGAGCCGCTGGATCTGGCACCGGCGGACTACTATCTGGGCCAAGCCGAGGCGGCCGGTTTTTGAGCGGTAGCCTGCTGTAGCAGGCTACCGGGTAGAGCCAGTTCACGATTTTTTCGCCCCAGCGCTGGGGTGAAAAAATCGTGAGTAGGCGCCTAGCCAGGGCGCAGGCCCAGCTCGCGCCACCGGGCTGCGGGTATGGCAGCCGGCGCATGCATCAGCAGGTCTTCGCCGTTGGCTGCCAGCGGGAAGGCCACGACTTCGCGCAGGGTGCTGCTCTGCGTCAGCAGCATCACCATGCGGTCTATGCCTGGTGCGGCACCGCCGTGCGGCGGTACACCGTGGCGGAAGGCAGCCAGCATGCCGCCGAATTCCTGTTCTACCTGTGCACGCTGATAGCCGGCCAGCCTGAAGGCCTCGATCAGGGTCTCGGGCTCATGGTTGCGGATGGCGCCTGAGCAGAGTTCTATGCCGTTGACCACGATATCGTATTGCTGGGCCGTGATGCTGAGCGGGTCTTGCCCGCGCAGGGCTGCCATGCCGCCATGGGGCATGGAGAAGGGGTTGTGGCAAAAGCCCACCTTGCCGTGTTCATCCAGCTCGTACATGGGGAAGTCCACCACCCAGGCGAAGCGGTAGTCGTGCGGGTCTACAGGCAGCAGCGGCATCAAGGCCTGGCGCAGGACGCGAACGGCCTGGGCGACGGCTGCCTCTTGGCCGATCAGCAGCCACAGCTGGGCGCCATCGGGCAGTGTGGCCGCGCCCGCCAGTTGCATGGGGGCGGTGGCGGGCAGTTGCTTCCATAGCCCGCCGCCCCAACCGTCCTCCTTGCGTACGCCATGTATCACCGTCACACCATCACAAGCGGCTTCGCTGGCGATGCGCTGGCCCCAGCCACGCGTCTGGCTGGCGCTTTCTGCGACGGCAAGGACGCGGGCTACACTGCCTGCCGGCAGGAGTTGTGGGGCGTGCTGCTGCAGCCAGTCCTCGGCGGTCTCGGCTGTCCATGGGTAGCGCAGGTCGGGCTTGTCGCAGCCATAGCGGGCCATAGCCTCGCGGTAGGGGATGCGCGGCCAGGGGCCGGGGGTGATGCGGGCCGCTGCGTCGCCAGCCAGGAAGACCTGGGGCAGCACCCGCTCCATGACGCTGAAAACTTCTTCCTGGTGGGTCCAGGCCATTTCGAAGTCGAGCTGGTAGAACTCGCCTGGCGATCGGTCGGCGCGGGAGGCTTCATCGCGAAAGCAGGGTGCAACCTGGAAGTAGCGATCCACCCCGGCAGCCATCAGCAGCTGCTTGAACTGCTGGGGGGCCTGGGGCAGGGCGTAGAACTTGCCGGGGTGCACGCGCGACGGCACCAGGAAGTCGCGGGCGCCCTCGGGGCTGGATGCAGTGAGCAAGGGGGTCTGGATTTCAAGAAAGCCCTCGGCCTTCATGGCGCTGCGGCAGGCATCGATGACGGCAGTGCGTACCCGTAGGCGTTCCAGCATGTCGGGTCGGCGCAGGTCCAGGTAGCGGTAGCTGAGGCGCAGTCGCTCGTCGGCACGGGCGAAGTCGCTGAGCGGCGTGGGCAGCGGTGCGGCACGGCTGACGATATGGGCGCTTTGCAGGACGACCTCCACCTCGCCCGTAGGCAGGCTGTTGTTGCGGGTGGCGGGGCTGCGCGCGACCAGGGTGCCGACGAGGTATAGCGTGCTCTCCATCGGCAGGTGCTCCAGTTCATCGAACTGCGGGTGCTGGGCATCGACCACCACCTGTACCCGGCCACTGCTGTCGCGCAGATCGAGGAACAGTACTCGGCCATGCGAGCGCTTGCCATTGAGAAAGCCGGCCAGCCGCACCTGTTGATCCAGGTTGGCAAGACGCAGGCTGCCGGCGGCGTGGCTACGATAGGGTGGGTAGGGGGTATGGCTTTGCATGGTATGGCTCCTGATGAAGGACGAAAAAAAGCGAGGGGGCCTTTCGGCCCCCTCGCTGGAATCTGGTGTCGGCTGTGTGTTAGCCGGGTCGGTACTTCGCTACACCAAACGCCATCGCGACAAGGGCCAGAGGACCGTTGTCGTTGATATTATTATTGGCAGCAAGGAGGGCGAAGTGGGAGTACATGCTTTTTATCGTGGCCTAAACCGGCGTAGTGCGCAAGGGGGGTGAGATGAGGCGGATCAAATCCAGGGGCGGCAGGCTCTTACGCCGTAGCCTGACTGCCGGAGAGCGCCACTTGCTGGAAGGCGTGTTTGGCCGTGCACTGGACTACGACCGGATACGCATCTGCTCTCTGGGGGCCATGCCGGGTGCCGCTGCGACCGTGCTAGGTTGCCATATCAGCTATGCACCCGCCTGGTACAGGCCGGATTTTGCCCTGGCGGATCTGGCCTTGCAGGCCCTGTTGGTACATGAGGCCACCCATGTGTGGCAGTACCAGCAGCGCAGGCAGACGGGCTATACCACGCCACTGAAGGCTGCCTGGGAGCATCTGCGGTACGGCCGGCAAGGGGTTTACGACTACAGGCTGGTGCCGGGCAAGGCCTTGTGCGACTACCGCTACGAACAGCAAGGACGTCTGCTGCAGGATTACTACCTGCTGAAACAGGGGGCGACACCGGCTGCTGATGCGTTGGCCGACTACGAGGCGGTGATCTACCAATCCATCAGGCGGGAGGGCTGAGTTTCCCTGCCGGGCCAACTGGCCACCCATTCCTGCTGTGCCGGTGTCTCGGGGGAATGCGGCAGCCGTGTGGATTTGGCCACCGTGAGCCAGTGCGCCTGCAGGGTCTGCAGGGCTGCGGCCGGGCTCATGCCTTGTTCTATCAGGTAGCAGCCCACCACGGTGCCCGTACGGCCTACGCCACCCCAGCAATGCACATAGACCCGTCGGCCCTGCACCAGGGCGGCGGTGATGGCATCGAGTATGGCGCGCATTTGGCCGGCTGAGGCAGGGACTGACTTGTCGGCAATGGCAAAGCGTTGGTGGATGATATCGGCACCGGCGGGCAGCAAGGGCTGGTAGGGAGCCAGTTCGCCGTCTTCGGTCAGGTCGATGAAGTGATTGATGCCTGCCGCCAGGTAGGCGGCCAGCTTGGCCGTGGAGCTGCCGTCGTCTTTATCCCTGGGGTACTCGCCAGCCAGCAAGCTGCCGGGCAGCACCCAATAGCTGTTGGCATTGGGGCGCGCCGGGGTGTTCATGCGGCGAACTCGATGAAGGCAACAGGCACGTTGTGGGTCAGCCAGACGCCGTTGGCCGAGCAGTAGAAGGCATGGCCGGTGTTGTGCAAAGCCAGGGCCTTGATGCGCAATATGGTAGGTTTTCCGTGCCGTTCGCCGACGTTGGTGGCGGTTTCCGGCTGGGTGGATAGATGCACATGCTGGCGGGAGCCAGGCTTGAGGCCGTCCTGGCGTATCTGCTCGACAAAGCGGGTGGCGGTGCCGTGGTACAGCACCTCGGGCGGCGTGACAGGCTGCAGCCCCAGGTCTATGTCGACTGAATGGCCCTGGTTGGCGCGTATCCGCCCTTGTGCCTCATCCAGGGTAAAGCGCTGCTTGTCGTTGCTGGTGACCACTTCGCGCAGCAGCGGCAGGTCCAGTTTCCTGCCATCTTGGGCGGCGCAGGCGATCAATTCGTCCAGATCGGCCCAGCCGTTCGCATCCAGCGTCAGGCCGATGGCATCGGGTTGGTGGCGGAGCACAAAGCTCAGGAATTTGCTGGTGTGTTTCAGATCGTTCTTCATGGTTTTATTGTTCTGTGTCGGGGGGTATCTCACTCAGGCGAGAGAGAGGCTGTTTGCGGGCATGCCTAGCCCGGTGACGGCCGGTTGGGTTCTATCAGTTTCAGGAAATGGTCGAGGATGATGAAATGGTCCTCGAACAGTTGGTCTTCCATGCTGGCCAGCTGGTCTATCGCCACCCAGCGGGCGGCCGAGGCATCGTCCGCCGCCTGCATGGCGGGTACTTCGGTCTGGGGCAAGGCGTAGTAGTAGGCGTGGGTGAGGGTACGGCCGCGCAGGCTGCGCTCGGGGTGATCGAACAGCGCTTGGCCTTGCAGGCTGGCTTGCAGCTCGGCATCGGCTAGCGTCAAGCCGGTTTCTTCGCGCAGTTCGCGCAGGGCAGCGCTACCTACCCGTTCGTGCTGATCCAGAAAGCCGCCGGGCAGCGCCCAGCTGCCTTTGCCAGGCTGGCCGCCACGCTGTATCAGCAGCACCTTGTTGTCGCAGCGCACCACGGTGTCGACGGTGACAAACACGGGTGGAAACGGGGCCTTGGCCCAGGCTTGCTGGTAGTCCTGCAGGTAGCGGTACTCGGCCAGCAGGCCGGCAAAGGCCGGGCTGGCGGCAAAGGCCTGCAAGGCACGGCTGACTGCTGCCGGCAACTGCGCGGCAATGGCCTGGGTATCACCGTCTGCCTCAAACCACTGGCGCCGCAGATCGGTGGCGTTGAGGCCAGCCACATTGTCGGTATGTACCAGTGGCCAGTCGGGGAAATCATGCAGGTAGCGCGAGCTATGATCCTTGACGTGGCCGAACAGCCCCAGCTTTTCACCGGGCCGTGTCACTGCCGCCACACCTTGGCGCACGGCCTCGGCCCAGCGTGGGCTGTTGTAGTAGTCGCGCATGGGTACAAAGCGCACCCTGTCGGCATCGGCGCCCAGGCTGGCCCGTATCATGGCCTCGCGCTCGGCCACATTGAAGGGGTTGCGCACGCTGCGCGGCCGAAAGGCCGACCCCAGTACCAGTATCAGCGAAGGTGCTAGTGCCAGGGCTTGCCGTATCAGGGCCAGATGGCTGTTGTGCAGGGGTTGGAAGCGGCCTATGTAGACCAGGGTGTCGAATGGCATGAGGTTACCTATTGCGCCGGTGCTAGCAGCGATTGATAGAGGGCGAGATCACTGGCTGAGTAGCAGCAGAAGGTGACCTGCAGTTCTTCTTTCAAGGCAGGGTGTGCCATCACCGTTCGGACGGCTATATCGGCCGCGAGCGCCGGGGGATACCCATAGATACCGGTGCTGATACAGGGGAAGGCAATGCTGGTGCAGCCATGCCGGGTAGCCAAATCCAGCGACTTCCAATAGCAACTCGCCAACAGTTCGGCTTCGCCATGCGCTCCTCCACGCCATACCGGCCCCACCGTGTGGATGATATGGCGTGCGGGCAACCGAAAACCCTCGGTGACCTTTGCATCGCCTGTCTTGCATCCGCCGAGCAAGCGGCAGGCATGTACCAACTCCGGCCCGGCAGCCCGGTGGATGGCACCGTCTACGCCCCCGCCGCCCAGCAGCGACGAATTCGCGGCATTGACGATGGCATCCAAGGGTAGCTTGGTGATATCTGCTTGTATGGCGATGGGGTGGTGGCTCATGGATTTGCCAGCTTGAGATGGTCAATACTGCGCCGCAATAGGCATCTGCCGCCCATTGCCAAAGGCACGGTTGCGCACCCGGATGATGGGTGGGGCTTGGCGGCGCTTGAATTCGGATTTGGCGATCAGCCCCAGCACCCTGGCTATGGTGTCGCCACCGCCCAGAGCCTGCATGCCGGCCACAAAGTTGCGGGCGGAGGTGTATTCCTCGGGACGCAGGCGATGGCCTTCGATATGTAGCTTGAGGATTTCGTCCAGCACCGGGTAAGGGGGCAGCGAGTCGCTGTCCTTCTGGCCTTCGGACAACTCGGCTGAGGGCTCCTTGTCGATGATGGCCTGCGGGATCAATTCGCGACCGTGGCGGGTGTTGTAGTGGCGAGCTAGGGCGAATACCTCGGTCTTGTAGAGGTCGCCTATGATGTTGAGGCCGCCATTGGTATCGCCATACAGGGTGCAGTAGCCCACCGATATCTCGGACTTGTTGCCGGTGGTCAGCAGCAGGTGGCCGAAATGGTTGGAGTATTCCATCAGGATGGTGCCGCGTATGCGCGCTTGCAGGTTCTCAACTGTCAGGCGCGATGGGGCAGGGCCGAAAGCCGCCTCGAACTGGCCACGATAGCCGCCTACCAGCTCGGCTATAGGATGGGTGAGCAGCTTGACCCCCAGGTTCTGGCACAGCTGGGCCGAGTCGCTGACACTACCGCTGCTGGAATATTGCGAGGGCATGGTGATGGCGGTGACGTTGTCCGGCCCCAGGGCGTCGGCAGCCAGTGCCAGGGTGAGGGCGCTGTCTATGCCGCCGGAGCTGCCGATGACCACCTGCTTGAAGCCTATCTTGCGGGCGTAGTCCTGCAGGCCCAGGACGATCTGCCGATAGTAGAACTCGCTGTCGGCCATGGCTGCGCTGACGGCTTGATCCAGCATATGGCCATCGTGGTGGAAGTCGCCATCAAATCCCAGGGTCTGCACGGCTTCTTCGAACAGCGGCAACTGGTGTACCACGCCATGGCGGGGGTGGACGGCAAACGAGCCGCCATCGAAAACAATCTGGTCGTTGCCACCCACCTGGTTGATGTAGACCAGGGGCAGCTTCCAGTGCTGTGCCACGCCGGCAAACAGGGCGTGCCGCTGCTCGGGCTTGCCCACATTGCTGGGGCTGGCATTGATGCTGACGATCAGGTCTACCCCGGTCTGCGCCAGGGTCTGCACCGGGTCGATGGCGTAGTCGGTGCCTTGCTGGTTCCAGGCATCCTCGCAGATGACAAAGCCCAGCCGCTGGCCTGCCACGGTGAGGATGGCGGCCCTGTTCGGGCCGGGCTCAAAATGCCGACGTTCGTCGAAGATATTGTAGGTAGGCAGCAGTTGCTTGTGATACTGCAGCACGATCTGGCCTTGTTGCAGTACCAGCAGGCTGTTGTGCAGGGGCTTGCCCACACCGGTGTTGGCGGTGGCGGCGCCAATGACCAGTGTAGCGCTGGTGTGGCGCGATTCGGCCAGCATGGCGTCCAGTGCCTGCTGTTGGCGGGCCAGGAAGTCCGGTTCTTCCACCATGTCCTGCGGATAGTAGCCCGACAGGCATAGCTCGGAAAAAACGATCAGGTCAGCCCCATGGGCCTGGGCAATGGCGGCGCGCATGCGGGCCAGGTTGCCGTCGAAGTCGCACAGCTTGTAATCGAGCTGGGCCATGGCGATCTGGATACGCATGGGTCTACTCCTTGGTGATCTGAAAGACATCGCGCAGATAGTTGAGGAAGTTCAGGTCCTCGCACATGCCCTTGCCCGGACTGTCGCTGACCTTGGCGACGGGCTGGCCATTGCACTGCACCAGCTTCATTACTATCTGCAGCGGCACCTGGCCGCAGTCGTTGGATAGATCGGTACCTATGCCAAAGCCGGTGCGGGCGCGGTCGGCAAAGCGCCGGTACAGGGCGAAGGATTTCTCCAGGTTGAGCCCGTCGCTGAATACCAGCATCTTGCTGCTGGGGTCGATGCGCATATCGCTGTAATGGGCCAAGGCTTTCTCACCCCACTCGAATGGGTCGCCCGAATCGTGGCGCAGGCCGTCGAACAGCTTGCAGAAATACAGGTCGAAATCGCGCAGGAAGGCATCCATGCCCACCACATCGGTCAGGGCGATGCCCAGGTCGCCACGGTATTCCCGCACCCAGTGTTCCAGCGCGTTCTTCTGGAAATCGCGCAGGCGCGAGCCAAAAGACTGGAAGGCCTGCAGGTACTCGTGCGCCATGGTGCCTATGGGCGTAAGGCCGTAGCGCTTGGCCAGCAATACATTGCTGGTTCCGCGCATGAAGGGCTCGCCTTCGCGGGCCAGGGTGGCGACGACCCGCTCATGCCACTCGCGCGAGTAGCGGCGACGGGTGCCGAAATCGAAAAACACAAAGGGGGTGCGCCGTGCCGGTTCGCCGGCAAACGCGCGCAGCTGGGCCAGCTTGCTCGCCAACCTTTGCTCGCCCTCGGCCCAGGCGGGCTCCCATGGGAACTGGCGGAAATACACTTCGTTGACGATAGCCAGGACGTAGATCTCATACAGCATGCAATGCAGCATGGGTCCTTTGACCCGTATGGCCAGCTCGTGCGGCTGTGCAGCCGGAACGCTGACCTCGATGAGCCGGCGCTGCAGCTGGAACAGGCGCAGGAAATCGACAAAGTCCGACTTGATGAAACGCAGGCCGGCCAGATACGCCAGCTCGTCTTCGCTGAAGTGCAGGCTGCACAGGTGGTCCAGCTGGGCGTTGACTTCGTCCAGCAGGCCCGCCAGCGGCAGAGTGGGCAGGTTGCGGCACTTGAACGCGTACTCGGCCTGGGTCTCAGGCTGGTGATGCAGTATCTCCTGCATCATGGTGAACTTGTAGAGATCGGTATCCAGCAGACTCTGGATAACGGGCTCGGTTGGCATACGGGCCATGGTGGTGTCCTTGCGGGGTGGTTGGGATGCCCCGCTCGATAGTTATAGGGTCAAGCCTGGCATGGTGCTGTGTCGTCGGTATTGACCAAGAAGCGATTTGCAGGTGCTAGGCAGCAAAGTCACAGCTCTGCGCCTGCCGCATTCCCCCGCGAGTCATCTCTTCGACAAAGGCGACACCCAAGGACTCAAACCCACTTACCGGGCTGGCACAGTCGGTCAGCAGCATCAGCTTGCCGATATGGTCGGGGCCCAGTTGCTCGGCCAGGTCGCGGACCGTGCTGGCGACGCAGTGCGAGAGTGCCTCGCCGGCGATCAGGATGGTGTCGGCCTGGCGTAGCTGGGCCAGCAGCGCCTGGTTGACCAGGGTGTGTGGGTCGGCGTCGTCGGGCACTTCGGCCTGGATGGCGGAATAGTGCTCGGTGGTCGGGTTGATGCCCTTGGTCACGTAGTTCACGGTGCGCAGCTGCGTGCGTCCCCACTGCAGCAGGGCCTCGAACAGGGTGGCTTCCACATTGTGGCCCCAGCTACCCAGCAGGCAATGCTCGGGCCAGATGATGAGCTGATAGCGACCGCGCTCGGCCAATGTCTGGACATAGGCCAGGCTGCGTGCGGCCTGGCTGGCATCGCGTGCCTGCCAGCGGCCCTGGCGCACGTCGTCGACACTGATGACGGTAAACGGAGCAGGCGATGCGCCCGCTGCATCCTGCCACCAGCCGGGGTGGGCGATATCCAGCGGGTTGTGGGTATCCAGGGTGACATGGATGGCATCGAGCTGCTGGCCGATGCGGGCGACCAGGCCGGCCAGCCTTTGCATGTCGGCCTGGGCGCCCGGCACCGGCAGGGCGGCGCCGGGGATATCGCAGAAGTCGTTCTGCGGATCAATGATCAGGAGTTGTGTCTTTCCCAGGGTATTCATGCTGCCATCCTTCGCTGTTGGCGGTTGGGTTGAGACTATTCTGGCAAACATATTCTCATATTGCAACTAACAAAATTACCAAGCAGCTTGGACACACAAGGATTGATGTCTATGTGTCTTGCACACTGAAAATCATCAGCCATGTTGGTGTCGGCTTGCACTCTGTTTTGTTAGTGGTAATATGAAACTAACAAACGAGGTGGCCATGGAGCAGAACATTATCGTCAGTGTGGATGTGGTGCTGTTCACGTTGAGCGAAGGACAACTCAAGATCGTATTGCTGCGGCGCGAGCGCGACCCCTATGCCGGGCAACTGGCCCTGCCTGGGGGGTATATCCATGCGGACAAGGATCGCGACAGCCTGGCATCGGCAGAGCGGGTGCTATTGAACAAGACGGGGCTGGTATCGCCCTATCTGGAGCAGTTGTATACCTTCAGCGGCGGGGTGCGCGATCCCCGTGGCTGGTCGTTGAGCGTGGCCTACTATGCATTGGTGCATGAGAGTCTGCTGGTGCCCGATGCTGAGCTGCGTTTCGAGCTATGGCCGGTGGCGGCGGTGCCGGACCTGCCTTTCGACCATAACCGTATAGTCGACCATGCGGCCAAGCGCTTGCGGGATAAGTCCACCTATACGTCCTTGCCCTGCCACCTGCTGCCCGAGCTGTTTACCCTGACCGAGCTGCAGCAGACCTATGAGCACATTCTGGGGGTGGCGCTGGACAAGAGCGTCTTCAGGCGCAAGCTGCCTGAGCTGGATTTTCTGGAGGCGGTACCCGATGCCATCCGCCAGGGCAAGCACAGGCCGGCGCAGCTGTACCGGCTACGACCCGACCGGCGCTTGACCATATTCGACAAGCCGGTTTGAGGGCCTGTTATGAACAAGACTCCCCAACGAGGTGGTGTGATGACAGAACAAGAGCGTTACCGTGGCTGCCTGCTGGGCCTGGCCTGTGGCGATGCGGTGGGTACGACCGAGGAATTCAGCGTGCGCGGCAGTTTTGCGCCGATCACCGACATGGTCGGGGGCGGGCCTTTCAAACTGCCGGCTGGTGCCTGGACTGATGATTGCGCCATGGCGTTGTGCCTGGCGCAAAGCCTGCTGTACTGCCAGGGCTTCAATGCGGCCGACCAGATGAACCGCTATACCAACTGGGCAGACCATGGCTATATGAGTAGCACCGGTAGCTGCTTTGATATCGGCATGACGGTAGCGAGGGCGTTGGAGCGCTATCGCAAGACGGGCGACCCCTATGCCGGCGATACCGACCCGCACACTGCTGGTAATGGCTCGCTGATGCGGTTGGCGCCGGTGCCGATGTTCTATGGCAATAGTCTGGCGCGTACGGTGCACTATGCGGGTGAGAGCGCCCGTACCACTCATGGCGCCGAAGAGGCCATTGCCTGTACCAGGCTGTTTGCCACCCAGCTGCATCTGGCGCTCATGGGGGCTGGCAAACAGCAGATCGTGCTGGAGCATGGCTTTCATACTGGCGTGCCCATGGTGGCTGCGCTGGCGGCAGGGGGCTGGCAGCGCAAGGGCGAGCGCGATATCCGCGGCAGCGGCTACGTGGTCGAATCGCTGGAGGCGGCGTTGTGGTGCTTCTGGCATACCGACAGCTACGAAGCGGCGGTCTTGAAGGCGGCCAATCTGGGCGATGATGCCGATACCACGGCGGCCATCTGCGGCCAGCTGGCTGGTGCCCACTACGGCGTGGCAGGTATACCGCCGAACTGGCTGGCCAAGCTGGTGATGCACGACGATATCGTACAACTGGCTGACCGTTTGCTGGCCGAGCGTGAGCCGGTCGCACCTTTGGGAGCCCAGCCATGATGCCCTCCTATCTTGAGATTGCTGCGGCGCTGACGACGGCGCTGGCCATCTGGCTGGCTGCGCGCAACAACCCGCATACCTGGTCTACCGGCATCGTGGCCTGCGTGCTGTATGGCGTGGTGTTCTTCCAGGCCAAACTGTATGCCGATGTGACCCTGCAGGTGTTCTTTGTCATCACCAGCCTGGTGGGCTGGTGGCAATGGCTGCACGGCAAGGCGGGCACCACGCTGCCCATCAGCCGCACCCCAGGCCTAAGCCTGGTGCTGTATGTCATAGGGGCCATTGTGGTGGCGGTGGGCTATGGCGCCATACTGCATTACTACACCGATGCTTATGCGCCGTTTGTAGATTCGCTGGTGCTGACTTTCAGTGTGCTGGGGCAGTTCCTGCTGATGTCGCGGCGGCTGGAGTGCTGGTACGCCTGGCTGATTGTCAACACCCTGTCGGTGCCGCTGTATTTCTCGCGCGAGCTGTACCTGACCGGTGGCTTGTATCTGATCTGCTGGTTCAATGCCTGGTATGGCATGTACCGCTGGCGGCGGGAATTTGCCGCCCAGTCCAAGCCAGCGGCTACCTTGCTGGTGCATGGTGCAGGTGCCTGATGGACAAGCGTTTCCGGGCCGGCCTGGTGGTCGGCAAGTTCTCGCCGCTGCACCAGGGGCATGTGTTCCTGATCAAGACCGCACTGGAGCAATGCCAGCAGGTCTACCTTATCAGCTACTCCCTGCCTGAGCTGCCCGGTTGCGGCGCCGAGTTGCGCGAGCGCTGGTTGGCCGATGCGTTTCCACAGGCGCATAGGCTGGTGGTGACACCGGCCCGGGTGGCAGCCTGGCAGGCCGAGGGCCGTGCTCTGGCAGACTTGCCGGATAATGCCGCACCCGATGCCGCGCATCGGCATTTTGTGGGCCAGCTTTGCCTGGCCGTGCTGGAAACCACGGTGGACGCGGTGTTTACCAGCGAGGATTACGGCAATGGCTTTGCCGCCGTACTGAGCCAGGAATTCGCCGCAGTGGGCGCGGGGCCGGTGCAGCATGTGCAGGTGGACCGGGCCCGCCTGACCGTACCGATATCGGCCACCCGCCTGCGTGCCGACATCCACGGCCTGCGTGGCTACCTGGCCCCTGGTGTCTATGCGGATTTTGCCAGGCGGATCTGCCTGCTGGGGGGGGAATCCACCGGCAAGAGCACGCTGGCGGTAGCGCTGGCAGCCGCCCTGGATACCGTCAGCGTGGCCGAATACGGCCGTGAGTTGTGGGAGCGCCAGCAGGGCCAGTTGGCCTACCCCGATCTGCTGGACATAGGCCGCGAGCAGGTGCGGCGGGAGAGGCTGGCGGCCGAGTCGGCGCGGCACTACCTGATCTGCGATACCTCGCCGCTGACCACGCTGTTCTACTGCCAGCACCTGTTTGGCCGCGCCGAGCCTGAGCTGCAGACACTGGCCGACCAGCCCTACGACCTGACCCTGCTGTGTGCACCGGATTTCCCTTTTGTGCAGGATGGCACGCGCCAGGGCGTGGCGTTTCAGGCCATGCAACATGCCTGGTACCAGGCTGAGCTGGCGGCACGAGGCATCGCCTACAGCCTGGTGCAAGGCAGCGTGACCGAGCGGGTGGCCCGCACGGCCAAGCTGCTGTCAGACCGCTTTGGGAAATAACAGCTGGGGCATCACCGGGACCTACATGGGGTTTGTCGTTGGCATGGTGGATGGAGGGTGATGGGACGTACCAGCCTGGCTGTCTGCATAGTAGTGCTCCAGAAAAAACAAGCGGGGCGCTCCAGTCTCCCTTGTGGTGAAAAGCAATACCTCAACACCTGGCGGATGAAACTGTCCGGGCGCCAGCGATCAGGGGGTCTGCCCGACATAGTCGCTGCCAAAGAACTCGCGCAGCATGAAGGCCTCCAGCTCTGCACTATGTTGCAGCCGGGCCGACAGCACCACGGTGCGTCCCAGCCGATGGGATTCCCAGTTGAAATTGCCCTGGTAGTGTCGACGTATCACTTCGATCATCCGCCGTATGATGGCCAGTTCCAGATCGCCGCCGCGTTCGACCTCGACTTCTATCAGCTCGCGTCGGCCGCTGCTGTAGCTGCCTTGCCAGCCACGGAAGGCAAACTGGGCGGTGCGGCTGCCCTTGTTGACGATGGTGAAGATGCCATTGGTGCCTGGCATCTGCAGATTGCGGCGTATGGTGGCGTCACGCAGGGCTTCGGCTGACGGTGGCGGGGCCTCTGCTTCAGGCTCGGGGGCGATGCCCAGCGCTTCGTCGATGGCGCGGCGTTTTTCGCGCTGCGCCCTGACATAGTCTTCCATGTCCACCGCCTGCGGTGCAGCTTGCACGGGCGGGGGGGCGGGTTCGGGCTGGGGCATGGCCAAGCGCTTAGGGGGCGGTGGCGGCGTCATGGGTGGCGGTGGCTCGGCGGGTTTTTCCTTTTGCGGCTTAGGTTCATCCTCTGCTTTGGCAGGCGTCGGCGACGTGGTGCTGCTATTGGCGCTGCGGTCGGGCAGCAGGCGCAACACCAGGGGCAGGGTACTCATCTGCCCCTCGGGGCTGACCAGCACCTGCATGTTGGCGCGTGTCAGCGCATATAGCATCAGGATGTGGACCAGCGCGGTCACGCCTATGGCCAAGACCGTGCGCCGCTTGATTGAAAGCTCGACGTCCGTGCTCTGCCAGTGTGGCCATTGCCGGCTCAGGGTGGGCAGGGCGATTGCGGGTGTGCTGCTCATGGGCTGACGGGTAGGTGGCTATCTGAAACCGGATTGGCCTTGCGGGCTGGGCCGGCTTTGTGAGTGGTCTTGATCCAATTAGTTTCGCACACCGCCGTTCAATCAAGTATGAGCAGATTGTATCTGTCGCCAATCCAACCCAAATCGGGCCAGGTATTTGCGCAGGCGGTCGGCATCGTTGCTGCTGGCTTTCTCCAGCCGCGAAGCGCCAAAGAGGCGACGGCCGGCTTCCGATAGCGAATTGGCATGGCGGCAGACGCGCAGCACGCTTTCCAGTTGCAGCTTGTCGAACAGGTCCAGCTGGTCTACCGCCTCGCCCAGCAACGTATCGAGTTCGGAGGTGCTGGTGTCCTGCCAACCCTGCCGCAGTCGGGTGGTTTCCTCTTCCACCTCGGCCACGCTGATGCGGCCGGCTTCAGCCAGGGTGGCCAGACGGGTGACGGAGGCAGACAACTCGCGGAAATTGCCGCTCCAGCGGGCGTCGGCCGACGTGGCGAACTTCAGGTAGGCGCGCCGTGCTTCGACATTGAAGCGTACCTGCTCGCCCTGTTCGCGAGCGTAGCGGGCCAGTTCGAACTCCAGGTTGGGCTCAATATCCTCAGGCCGTTCGGCCAGGCCGGGCAGGGTGTAGGTCCACAGATTGATGCGGGCATACAGGTCTTCGCGAAAGCGGCCTTCTGCCACCCACTGGCGCAAGTCGCGCACCGTGCCGGCAATCAGCTGGAAGTCGCTTTCCACTTCGCGGTCGCCACCCAGGGGGAAGAAGCGCTTCTCCTCGATGGCCTTGAGCAGCATGGCCTGCTCGTCCAGGCCCAGTTCGCCGATTTCGTCCAGAAACAGCAAGCCGCCGTCGGCACTGCGCAGCAGGCCGGCGCGCTCGGTCTGTGCGCCGGTGAAGGCGCCCTTGACGTGGCCAAACAGCGCTGACATGGCGCTATCGCCACGCAGGGTGGCGCAATTGACTTCCACAAACCGGCCCGCCAGCTGATGACGGCTGCGGCGCATCTCGTACACCCGCCGGGCCAGGAAGGATTTGCCGGCGCCGGTGGGGCCGCAGAACAGCATGGGCGCCTTGGAGCGCACGGCTACCCGTTCTATCTGCTCTATCATGCGATTGAAGCGGGCGTTGCGGGTGGCAATACCCGACTTGAGGAAAGAAACGGATTCGTCGCGCTCCTGGGCGAAGCGGGTGGCGATCTTGTCGTAGCGCGAGAGGTCGAGGTCTATCAGGGTGTAGCTGCCGGCTACATCCTCGCCTTCGCGCTTCTTGGGTGGTGAGGTTTGCAGCAGGCGGGCGGGCAGGTAGCGCGACTCGGCCAGCAGGAACCAGCATATCTGGGCGACGTGGGTGCCGGTGGTGATATGGACCAGATAGTCCTCGTTCTCGGTGTCGACAGCGTAGCCATGGGCATAGTCATGCAGTGCGCCGTAGACCTCCTCGAAATCCCAGGGGTTTTGCAGGTTGACCTCGACACTGACGACCTCGGTGCCGGGGGAGATGGTGGCGACATCGTTGCGTATGCGCTCGAACAGCCCACGGCTGCGACTATCGTGCAGCAGCTCCAGCCTGTGCACGAGGAGATCGGGCTGCTGGCACAGGCCTACGGTGGGCCGCCATTTCTCCCAGCGTTGACTGCCACGCCCGGCGTAGTCCAGTACGGTACCGATGAAGCCCATCACCACAGTCTTGCGCATGTCTTATACCAATCGATAAATCAGTATCTAATACTATCAAGTTTTCTGATTTCTGGTTGGCTTGGTATGGCTTGGTGGCATGCTGGTTTTGTTTTTATTTTTAATAAAAACAATGATTTAGTGGAAATTTCAATGTCGTTGAACAAGGCTGGCACGCTGGTTGCAATAGCTTAGGCATACAACGACGAAAGCGAGATGCCAAATGGCCAACCAGCAACTGTTCAATACCTTGCTCGCCCAATTGCCCTCCAGCAACGCAGTGAACCAGGCACAAGCCCCGGCATATGCCTATACCCCCAAGCATAAGCTGGCCCAGCTGGCCATGACGGGCTGCCTGAACCAGACCTACTACGCCGATGCACAGGCACAACTGGCCGATGTGCTGGCGCTGGTGCAGGAACTGGATGCGGACTATGTCGCCAAGACGGCGGTGTACTGCCGCGAACGCGGCCTGATGAAGGATATGCCGGCGCTGCTGACTGCCCTGCTGGCTGCCCAGCGCGCCCCCCAATTGCCAGCCGTGTTCGCTCGGGTGATCAATAACGGCAAGATGCTGCGCAACTTTGTACAGATACTGCGTAGCGGTGTGACGGGTCGCAAATCGCTGGGTAGCCGGCCCAAGAAGCTGGTGCAGGCCTGGTTGAATACGGCCAGCGAGCAGCAACTGTTACAGGCTGCCGTGGGCAATGCGCCGTCACTGGCCGATGTGGTGAAGATGGTGCACCCCAAGCCTGCAGAAGCATGGCGCGAAGCCTTCTTTGCCTGGTTGATAGGTAAGCCTTATCAGGCAGACAAGCTGCCGCCGGCTACCCGTAGCCTGCTGGCCTACCGTGCAGGTGAGTTGACTGAGTTGCCAACCGTGCCCTTCCAGCTCTTGAGCAACGAGGCATTGACTGCGGCGGAATGGGCGGTGCTGGCGCAGCGCATGGGTTGGCAAGCCCTGCGCATGAACTTGAACACCCTGGCCCGCCAGGGGGCGTTTGCCCTGCCCGGTGTGCCCGAGCAGGTGGCAGCGCGGCTGGCAGACCCGGCCGCTGTGGCCAAGGCACGGGTGTACCCCTACCAGTTGCTCGCTGCTTACCGTATGGCGGGTGACGATGTGCCGGCCGTGGTACGCAATGCCTTGCAGGACGCACTGGATATCTCGCTGGTGAATGTGCCCAAGCTGGAGGGGCAGGTGGTGATCTGCCCGGATGTATCCGGCTCCATGTCCAGCCCGGTAACCGGGGTGCGCCAGGGGGCAAGTACCAAGGTACGCTGTATCGATGTTGCTGCACTGGTATCAGCAGCCATCCTGCGTACTCATCCGGATGCCCGTGTACTGCCGTTTGAGGTGAAGGTGGTGGATCTGGCGCTGAATCCCCGCGATTCGGTCATGACCAATGCCCAGAAGCTGGCGGCAATCGGTGGTGGCGGGACGGCGTGCTCGGCGCCGCTGGCCAAGCTGGTGGCAGAAGGCGCCAAGGTCGATGTGGTGATCCTGGTATCGGATAACGAATCCTGGGTCGATGCATCGCGCCGTGGTGCTACCGAGACCATGAAGCAATGGACACTGCTGAAGCAGCGTAACCCGCAGGCCAGGCTGGTGTGTATTGATCTGCAGCCCTACGGAACGACCCAGGCTGTAGAGCGTGCCGACATCCTGAATGTAGGGGGCTTTGGCGATGCCGTGTTTGATGTGATGGCCCAGTTCGCGGCCGGCAGTTTTGGTGCGGGACACTGGGTTGAGGCGATTGAGGCAACGGCCTTGTAACAAGCTGATTCAGGCGTGCCGAGCAAGCTGAGTGCTGCCGGCAGGTTCAATCGGCCACGCAGGGATGCCTTGGGAGGCGATGCCTCCACTCGGTTCCTTGCCCTGCGGGGCCGGCCAATTTGGGTATGCATTGAAATAACTGAGGAATAGTTTGCAGCATAGGTTAAGGATTTCGGTCGGTCAGGAATGCCGGTCGGGACTACATCTTTTGGTTGATATCCCTTCGGGGGTACGGGTTCAAATCCCGGAGGCGGGTAACCGCCGGGTCTCGCCAAACTTGTCCTGACTGACCGAAGGTACGAATGCGGGTGGGTGTACATCTGGATATTAGCCGGTTCAAACCCGGCCCACGCGCAAGCGTGTGATCACTCACCGATCTTGTCGTACCTGATTTTTTATGGCGAATGCCGGCGGAACTACACCCTATCACGGTCGAGGTCGTGGGTTCGATTCCCACCCGTGCCTGTAACAGGGCACGGTAGCTCAGTGGTCAGAGCACGAAAGACGTTTCGCCAATGTTGTCGCCAGCTTTATTGCATGCCTTGGGGCAAATGCAGGTCGGGAGTACATCCACCTGACTGCGGGCTTGATACCCCGCGCCGGCCATGCCGGTTTGTCGCTCTGGCCTATCTTGTTGCCCTGAGACATGCACCCTTTATGCGGCGAATGCCGATGGAACTACATTTAATGACCGTGTCGCGAGTTCGATGCTCGCCAGTGCCAGCGTATCGGCCCTGTAGCTCAGTTGGTAGAGCAGGATGTTTCATCAATATTGTCGCCGCCCTTTTCACCACGCTTCCAGATACCCCGTCAGGCGGGTTTTCTGGTGCCAGAGACAGGACGGGAATCATGGAAGCAACGCTGTACGAAACATGGCGCCTCACGCTGCGGCACCTGGCGCCAGAGCATGCCCGCCGCTGGTTATACCTGCTGGCCCATGATGCCAAGCGCTGGCAGAAGGTCAGCCCCATGATGGTATGGCCCAGCCGCGATGTGGCATGCATGTTCCCGGATGACCTGGTGAATCGCTTGCAGGCGATGCTGGCCTCGCCCATGGCGGCACGGGATGTGGTGGTGCTGAACAGCCACGCTGGCGAGTGCTATCGCGCCAGGCTTGATGCGGTGCTGCAGCTTGTCGCCATGCCGGGCAAGGCAGGACAGCACGATGTACGGTTGGCATTGATGGAAGGATTCATCTGCATCGTGCCGGGAAAGTTGGTCCTGCTCTGTAACCATGAGGGCGGTGTGGCCTTGTGGGAAAACAGGAATCAGGCAGCTTGAGGTGTATGGAAATGCAAAGCGGAAAACAGAAACGCGCCGCCATCATGGCCCGGCGCGATGCAAGGAAAACCAGGGCAGCTGCGCTGGCCCTGGAGGCGGTTCCCCGGGTGCCGGTAAACCGCGCCAGATTGGCGCCCTGCAATAGCTACGGCGAGCCCCAGTTCGTGCATGACGGTTATTACCAGGATCGGCGCTTTATCTGCCGCGACTGCGGTGCGCGCCAGGTATGGACAGCAGAGCAGCAGCAATGGTGGTACGAGACAGCCAAGGGCTATGTGTACTCTACTGCCGTGCGCTGCCTGACCTGCAGGCGGGAGCGGCGCCTGGCCCATAGCGGCCAGATGCGTATAGGTATCTAGCGGGTGGCCAGTTGAGCGGCCCGTACAAGCAGGATGGGTTTGCGCCAGGCGCAAGCCCGATCAAGATCAAGCAAGGATGAAAGCAAGCAATATGAAGCACCAACTACTGGAAGTAGCCAACGGTAAGCCCATCAAGCTGTGGACCGAAGGGGTACCCGTGGAAGACGAAGCCCGCGAGCAGCTGAAGAACACGGCCAAGATGCCTTTTATCTACAAGCATCTGGCGGTGATGCCTGATGTGCATCTGGGTAAGGGTTCCACCATTGGTAGCGTGATTCCTACCCTGGGCGCCATTATCCCTGCCGCGGTAGGAGTGGATATCGGCTGCGGCATGATGGCCGCCCGTACCACGCTGACGGCCGCTGACCTGCCCGATAACCTGGCCGGACTGCGTAGCGCCATTGAGGCCGCCGTGCCGCATGGTAAGACCATGGGTAAGCGCGATAAGGGCGCCTGGGATACCCCACCCGAAACCGTGGATAGCATGTGGTCGGAACTGCACGGCGGGTTCAAGCGCATCACCGAGAAATACCCGGCGCTGGAACGCACCAACAACCATAAGCACCTGGGAACGCTAGGTACCGGTAACCACTTTATCGAGGTTTGCCTGGATGAATCCAACCGCGTCTGGTTCATGCTGCACTCGGGGTCGCGTGGTGTTGGTAATGCCATCGGTAACCTGTTCATCGAACTGGCACAGGCCGATATGCGCCAGCATATCGCCAACCTGCCACACCGTGACCTGGCTTACTTCGAGGAAGGTAGCCAGCACTTTGATGACTATGTGGAAGCCGTGGGTTGGGCGCAGGATTTTGCCCGCCGTAACCGCGCCGTGATGATGCAGAACGTGATTGCCGCCGCCCGCAAGGTGATCAGCAAACCATTTGCTGCCGATGTGGAAGCGGTGAACTGCCACCACAACTATGTGCAGAAGGAAACGCACTTCGGCCAGGAAGTGCTGGTAACCCGTAAGGGGGCAGTATCGGCACAGAAGGGGCAACTGGGGATCATCCCGGGGTCCATGGGTGCCAAGAGCTTTATTGTGCGCGGGCTGGGTAACGAAGAGTCGTTCTGCTCCTGTAGCCACGGTGCCGGACGAACCATGAGCCGTACCCAGGCCAAGAAGCGCTTTACCGTGGATGACCAGGTGCGCGCTACCGCCCACGTCGAATGCCGTAAGGATTCGGACGTGATTGATGAAATTCCGATGGCCTACAAGGACATCGATGCCGTGATGGCAGCGCAGTCCGAACTGGTGGAAGTGGTGCATACCCTGCGCCAGGTGGTGTGCGTGAAGGGATAAGCCCGGTGTGCCTTGGCCATCGCTGGCATCGCTGACTGCATGGCAAGGCCTAACCGAAAGATTGAAGTGTGATGAAACTGCTTTACGAACACCCGATAGCGCCGGCCATCCATGCCCGTGTGATGGCAGAACTGCAGGCCATAGAGCAGCGCCACGACGTGCGAGTACTGTTCGCCTGCGAGTCGGGCAGCCGTGGCTGGGGTTTTGCCTCGCCCGATAGTGATTACGACGTGCGCTTTGTCTATGTGCATAAGCTGGACTGGTACCTGCAGGTCGAGCCCCAGCGCGATGTGATCGAGGTGCCCATCAGCGATGAACTCGATGTGTGTGGCTGGGAGTTGCGCAAAGCTTTGCAATTGCTGCGTCGCTCCAATCCTACCCTGTTCGAGTGGCTGGATTCGCCTGTGATCTACCGGGAGGAGGCGGTGCTGGCGGCGCAACTGCGCGCACTGGCACCGGCGTTTTTCTCCGGGCTCAAGGGCCGCTATCACTACCTGGCCATGGCCAGGAAGAACTTCCGTGGCTATCTGCAGGGCGAGCAGGTACGCCTGAAGAAGTATCTATATGTGCTGCGGCCGCTGCTGGCGGCCCAGTGGATAGCATCCGGCCGTGGCATACCGCCCATGCGCTTTGCGGAATTGGCCGATGTGATGGTGACCGACCCGGCGCTACGTGCCGAGATCAACCAACTGTTGCTGATCAAGATGGCATCGGGCGAAGCTGAGTACGGCGCGCGTTTCCCGCTGATACACGATTTTATCGAGCGTGGCCTGGCGGCAGAGGTGCCGCCTGCCGATTACAAGCGGCCAGCCGGGACGGATGCGGCGCTGGATGCCCTGCTGCGGCAGAGCTTGATGAGCTAGCGCCTGTTCACGATTATTTCACCCCAGGACGAAAAGATCGTGAACAGGCTCTAAGGCAGTCTGGGGCAAGTCCGTGCCTGATGCCCAAGCACCGACAGCAAGCAAGATCAACGCAGTTGTGTTGATTGCCTTACTGCCCCCGCCGCCGCGTAATGGCTGGGGGCAGACTGGCCGGCAGCCATGGCCGGGTTGTTGACCGGTTGGCGTTTGAGCACGGATGCACCCGTTTTTTCGGTAAGCTTCCCCCGCCTTGTGGTACCGGGGCGGGGGGTATTCATGCAGATATGAATCCATAGATTAAACAATGAGAAACAAAGCAATACAGCATATGCAACAAGATGATTGGATAGAACTCGACGGCGCCGAAGGTGAAGGCGGTGGGCAGGTGCTGCGTACAGCGTTGACCTTGTCCATGATTACCGGGATACCGTTCCGCATGGAGCGGATACGTGCCAAGCGCAGCAAGCCGGGGTTGTTGCGCCAGCATTTGACGGCTGTGCAGGCGGCCAAGGCGATTTCGGGCGCCAGCGTGGTGGGGGACGTGGTGGGCTCGGCCGAACTGAGCTTTGCGCCAGGTGCCATACGCGGTGGCGAATACCGCTTTGCCATAGGCACGGCCGGGAGCTGCACCCTGGTGTTGCAGACGGTGCTGCCGGCACTCTGGTTTGCCGATGGCGCCAGTACCGTGGCGGTGAGCGGTGGTACCCATAACCGGGCTGCGCCGCCGGCTGATTTCCTGACCGAAGTCTGGCAGCCATTGCTGGCGCGCATGGGGGTGCAGCAGGCGCTGGCCTTGCAGCGCCATGGCTTTTACCCGGCAGGCGGCGGCGAGATGACGGCCAGCGTGACACCCATCGCCATGTTGCAGCCCATCAGCCTGATTGAGCGTGGCGCCTTGCAAGGCATGCTGGCCGAGGCCAGGGTGGCGGGCGTGCCGGGTCAGGTGGCGCGCCGTGAGGTGGAGCGGGTGAGCGGCCAGATCGCCTATGTGGATGGGCGGGTGCGTGAGTTGTCGGCCAAGGAGGGCCCTGGCAATGTGCTGCTGCTGACCGTGCGCCATGACAACCTGACCGAGCTGTTCAGCGGCTTTGGTGAAAAAGGTGTATCGGCAGAGGCGGTGGCAGACCAGGCGGCGCGCGAGGCACGCCACTACCTGCAGAGCACGGCAGCCGTTGGCGAGTACCTGGCGGACCAATTGCTGCTGCCGATGGCACTGGCGGGCGGTGGTAGCTTTACTGCCGTTACGGCGTCGTCGCACCTGCTGACCAATATGGCCGTGATCGAGAAGTTCCTGCCGGTGGCATTCGAGCAAACTGCGCTGGCTGATGGGGGAGTGCAGGTATCTGTCAGCTAGGGATGCACGGATGCATTCGGTTACGCGACATTCATCCCACGGTCCTGCTACGTCGGGTGCCAGTCTTTGCTAGTAACTGATTGTTTGCTGTATTGCGCCGGTCTCTCCGACTCATGCTGGTGCATGAGGCAGATGTAGATTGGCGACGCCATGGCGGGGATGCCTGGTAGTTTCAATGCCCTTGCAACACGGCGTACACGTTTGGAATCTGAGGCTCTTAGAAACTGAGGGTCAGCTAAACTGGTGACCTGACCCTACCTCGACCGCCATGCCCATACACTACCTGCGCAAACTGACCAGCCGTGATCGCACCGATGCGGCCAACCGGCAACTGGGCTTGTCGCTCGCCCTGGTGGCGGGGGCTGCCAATGCGGGCGGGTTTCTGGCTGTGGGGCAGTACACCTCGCATATGTCGGGCATCGTCTCGGCCATGGCCGACGATATTGTGCTGAGCCGCTGGACGCTGGTGGGGGCCGGGCTAGGGGCCTTGCTGGCGTTCCTTTCTGGTGCGGCGACGTCGGCCATCCTGATCAACTGGGGGCGTCGGCGGCAGGCGCATAGCGAGTTTGCCTTGCCCCTGGTGCTGGAAGCCGTCCTCCTGCTGGGGTTCGGCCTGATGGGGGCGGCCATGTCGCGCCATGATGTGGTGCTGGTCCCGGCCACCGTGGCCTTGCTCTGCTACATCATGGGTTTGCAGAATGCCATGATCACCAAGATATCGCGGGCCGAGATACGCACCACCCATGTCACCGGCCTGGTGACCGACATAGGCATCGAGTTAGGGCGATTGTGTTACTGGAACCAGGCCGGGCATCTGCCGCCGGTGGCCGCCAACCGCGAGCGCCTGCAATTGCTGTCGGCCTTGCTGGGGATGTTCTTCCTGGGCGGGCTGTTGGGAGCCTGGGGGTTCAATAGCCTGGGCTTTGTGGCGTCGGTGCCGTTGGCTGGCTTGCTCTTGCTGTTGGCTGCCGTACCCGTATGGGACGATTTGCGTCACTGAACACGCCTGGTGAGCACAAGTCATCGCGGCGCGTTGGCTTGCCGCAGGGCATTGCCCATGCGGTAGCGCGATTGTGCTAATTTCCGCGTTTTTCCTCGCCATCCTCCCCCTCATGCAATTGACTGAACAACAGGTGCTGGCATTGGCGCCTGATGCGGGCTCTGCCAGCAATGGCAAGAAGCTTGCGCAAGCCAAGAACTGGCCCTTGCTGGGCCGTAGCCAGCGCGCCCTCTGGGGTGAGTGCCAGGGTAGTGGCGCCAAGCCGTACCAGGTGCGGCTGGACATGGCCGACTTCGCCAGCAAATGCTCCTGCCCCAGTTTCAAGTTTCCGTGCAAGCACGCTCTGGGCTTGCTGGTTCTGACTGCCAACCAGCCGCAACTGGTGGCGGATGGCAGCGAGCCTGCCTGGGTGGCCGAGTGGCTGGACAAGCGATCCGATACGGCCGCCAGGAAGGAAGCCAAGGCGGCAGCCAAGGCTGAGGCACCGGTCGATGACGCCGCCCAGCAAAAGCGAGCAGAGAAACGCGATGGCCGTGCTCGCGACGGGATGGCGGCCTTGCAGGTATGGCTGGAAGACCTGGTGCGCAATGGTCTGGCCCGCCTGCCGGCCGAGGGTGCAGCACTGTGGGAGCAGCAGGCTGCCCGCATGGTGGATGCCCAACTGCCCGGCCTGGCCAACCGCTTGCAGGCCTTGGCCGACCTGCCTGGCAGCCGGCCGGATTGGCCCGAGAAACTGCTGGCCGAACTGGGGCGCATGGCGCTGGCACTGCGTGCCTATGAATGGCTGGCAAGCTTGACGCCTGCACTGCAGCAGATACTGCTGCAATACCTGGGTTACCCGGTGCGCGAGGAGGAGGTGCTGGCGCATGGGGATACGCAGCATGACGAGTGGCAGATATTGGGCCAAGTGGCGGAAGACGCTGAGCGGGTGCGAGTGCAGCGCACCTGGGTGCAGGGGCGGCACAGTGGCAGGCGTGGCTTGCTGTTGCAGTTTGCGGTCGGCAACCAGGCTTTTGCGGCCACCTGGATGCCGGGCACCGCCTTTGAGGCCGAGCTGGCTTTCTGGCCCGGCCAGGGCCTGCGCGCCATGCTCAAAGGAGTGGCGCAGCCGGCGGCCTTGCCCACGGCCTTGTGGCAGGCAGAATCCATACCTCAGCTATTGCTGCGGGCGGCCCAGGCGCTGGCAGCCAACCCTTGGCACGAACGCCTGCCCGCCGTATTGACTGCAGTCACACCCATACAGCAGGGCGAGCATTGGTGCCTGGTGGACCAGCAGGGCCAGGCGCTGCCATTGCATCCGCCGGCGCCCTGGCTGTGGCTGGCCTTGGCTGGCGGCCAGGCATGTGACCTTGCCGTGGAGTGGGATGGCGAAGCAGCACGAGCGCTGAGCCTGCAGATGGATGGGCGCTACCACGCGCTGACGGGAGCCTTGCGATGAATGAACTGACCCGGCTTGCCCTGGTGGGTACGGCCAACCTGCCGATGGACGTGGCCTCCAATGATGCCGTAACGGCGCTGCTGCCTGCTGGCAGTCGCGAGCAAAGGCTGCTCTGGCAGGCTGGTGGCGAGGCCGTGATGGCCACGGCGGGTTATCAGCCAGCGCGGGCTACACTGCCACGGCAGGCGCCGCTGGACGCGCAGCCGGTACTACCGGCAGTACTGTGGTCGTCGCTCAGCAGTCTGCTGGACAAGACCCAGCACGAGTTGGCCCCGTGGGTGGTGCAGCGTATGCAGCAGACAGGCTACCGCCTGCCGGAAGCCCTGTTGCCGGCTGTGCTGTCGCAGGCAAAGCAGCGCCAGCTGTGGTGGCCAGTAATAGGCGAGCGAGGCCGCTGGCTGGCGGCGCACAACCCGGATTGGGCTGCGCCCGAGGTGCTGGCACTGGACACACTGGGCGATGCCGCATTGCTGCGGCTGTGGGAGGAGGGCGATCTCAAGCTGCGCTGCCGGGTGCTGGCCGAGCAACGGCGGCGCGACCCCGTTGCTGCCCGCAGCCTGCTGCTGGCAGCGCTGCCCAAGGAGAAGGCCGATGCCAGGCTGGCGTTGATACAGGCCTTGGAGCAGGGCTTGAGTCTGGATGACGCCGATACCCTGGAAAGCTTGCTGGCGGATAAGAGCGCCACGGTGCGCCAGGGTATAGGTGAATTGCTGTCACGGCTGCCGGACAGCGCCTACTGTGAGCGGCAGTGGCAGCGCATAGCGCCCTATATGCAATGGGTGCCTGTGGATGGCGGACAGGGCGAAACGGTGTTGCAGGTGTCGTTGCCGCCTGAATTTGACAAGGCATGGGAACGTGATGGCCTGAAGGAAACCGAGCTGCTCAAGGCGAAACGCAGCTGGTGGTTGACGCAGCTGCTGATGCGGGTGCCGCCGTCGCGCTGGTGCCAGCAGGCCGGTCTGCCGGCAGCCGCATTGCTGCCGCAGATTGAAGCGCATGAGTGGGGACGTGAGCTGCTGTGTAGCCTGATGGAGGCAGCACTGCGATTCAAGGATGCCGAGTGGGCCGAGCTTCTGCTGTTCCAGGACAGGCGCAAAATGTACCCCTTGTTCATGCAATGGCACGAACGCCTGGTGGCAGTCATTCCGACTGAACGCCTTGATGAACTGTTGCCTGTACTCAATGGCACGCAGGGGCTGGACGATATCGTGGCCGTGTGGCGGCAACGGTCCGTGCCCATGACATCGGCTCGCCTGAACCAGGTGCTTGATGTCTTCGTTGAGACGGAGGCGCGCTCTGGCCTGGCATACCGCTTGTCCATGTTCGACTGGATGGCGCTCTCCGCCGAGGACGCCTCAATGCCAGCGTTGCTGGCCTACTGCCAGCACCTGCAGCAAAAAGGGTTGGAAGGGACTACCTCCTTCCACCCATACCATCTCGAGCAGCTGGACCGTATTGTCCTGCTGCTGCAAGCCAAACAGACCTTTATCAAGGAGATGCCGCTATGAACGCACCTGCGTCCAATAGCCTGAATGCCGTGCTGCGCCAGCACGCCGAGCAACAGTTTGCCGAGGAGCTGGCCGAGCTGGCCAGCCAGGACAAGAAACCGCGCCCAGGCAATTGGCTGCTGTCGCCCTGGGCGGTTAAGACCTACCTGCTGGGGGGTACGCTGGAAAATGGCTTCCAGGTCAGCCCCAAGTACATCGGCAGTCCACGGTTGATCGAGATTGCCGTGGCCACCCTGGCAACCGACCGTGCGCTATTGCTATATGGCGTTCCGGGTACGGCCAAGAGCTGGGTATCGGAGCATCTGGCGGCGGCCATCAGTGGTGATTCCAGCCTGCTGATACAAGGTACGGCAGGCACTGATGAGTCGGCACTGCGTTATGGCTGGAACTACGCCCGCCTGCTGGCCGAAGGCCCGTCGGAAGGTGCCCTGGTAGCCAGCCCCATGCTCAAGGCCATGCGTGACGGCAAGCTGGCGCGGCTGGAGGAAATGACACGGGTGCCCAGCGAAGTGCAGGACACCCTGATTACCCTGTTGTCGGAAAAAACCTTGCCCGTGCCTGAGCTGGGTATAGAGGTACAGGCACGCCGTGGCTTCAATGTGATCGCCACCGCCAATAACCGCGACAAGGGAGTGAACGAAATGTCCTCGGCCTTGATGCGGCGTTTCAATACCGTGATCTTGCCGACCCCGGAGACCTTTGACGAAGAGGTGGCCATCGTCAGCCGCCGGGTAGCCGAATTGGGACGCGCATTGGAGCTGCCTGCGGAGAAGCCCGCGCTTGAGGAGGTGCGCCGGGTGGTTGCGGTGTTCCGCGAGCTACGCAGCGGCCTGACCGAGGATGGCAAGACCAAGCTGAAGTCGCCCAGCGGCAGTCTCTCGACCGCCGAAGCGATCTCGGTACTGGGCCATGGCATGGCGGTGGCAGGCTATTACAGCGACGGCGTATTGCGAGCCGCTGATCTGGCCGCCAGCCTGACGGGGGCCATCGTCAAGGACCCGGTACAGGACAAGCTGGTCTGGCTGGAGTACCTCAAAACAGTGGCGCGCGAGCGCGATGGCTGGAAGGATCTCTACCGCGCCTGTATGGACGTGGTGTAGGGGTAGTTGGATGAGCTATCTGCACCCCATCTATCCGGATCGCTGGATGGCCTTGGCCGAAGGCGACTTTGCCTGGACCGTGGACGACAAGCCCATACGCTATCGCCTGCACACTGTGCCCTGCGGCGAGCTGTGGCTCAAACAGGGCAGGCTGGTGCCGTGCGACCCCTTCGTGACGCTGCAATGGCAGGGTAATCCGGAGCTGCAACTGCCGCCGGGCTGCTACCCGGTAGTGGCTACCGTGGCTGATATCAGCGAGGCGCAGGATGGCTCCCATCTGCGTGAATGCTATTTGTCGCTGCTGCTCAGCGCGCAGCCTGCTGTGGGCTGGCGTTTTCTGACGCCCGTGGCGCCCGGTGTCACGGCGCCCTTGCTGGGCGGGCATGAATTTGTCGGGGTTCCGGTGGATTCGGGCAAAGTGGGCTTTGTCGATGCCGATGCGGTGGCCAGGCTGATGCCAGACCCGGACGAAATGGATTGGCAGGACGAGCTGTTCGATAACGGCCAAGCCGATGCCTGGTTTGCCCGCATGGACGAGCCGAGCCATTTGCAGGCCGGCCTGGCCAATATCATTCTGCCTGGTGCCACGGATGGCGAGAACCTGATACTGGCCCATTCGGGCTGGGGCGATGGCACCTATGCCGTGGTGGGCAGCTATGACGCAAGCGGTGCGCTGACAGGGGTACATATCGACCTGGCCGTGTTGCCGCTGGCACCCTTGCCGGAGTGGGACTGATGAGCGTCAGCTATTTCGGCATCCGCCACCATGGCCCGGGTTGCGCCCGCGCCTTGCAGCAGGCCCTGGTGGCGCTTGCTCCTGACATCATCCTGCTGGAAGGGCCGCCCGAGGCCGATGGCATAGTCGGCCTGTCGGCTGACCCGGCCATGCAACCGCCGGTGGCATTGCTGATCTACCCCACTGAAGCGCCCCAGCATGGGGTGTTCTACCCATTTTCGCTGTTCTCGCCCGAGTGGCAGGCCATACAGCATGCCCAACAGGCCGGTGTACCGCTGTGGTTCATTGATCTGCCGGCAACCCACGGCTTTGCCCAGGCCATGGCGGCAGAGCAGGCGGCCGACACCGACGAGGAGGGGGACGCACCAGACGAGACCCTGGCCGCGTGGCGCATGGACCCGATAGGCGAGCTGTCGCGCGCGGCCGGCTATGAGGACCACGAGCTGTGGTGGGAAGTGGAGATAGAGCAACGGCGTGATGCCAGCCAAATGTTTGCCGCCATTGCCGAGGCCATGACTGCGTTGCGCGAACATGCACCGGCGCCTGACCTGCGCGAGGCGCGCCGTGAGGCCCATATGCGCGGCCGGGTGCGGGAGGCGCAAAAGGCCGGCTACCAGCGGATTGCCGTGGTATGCGGGGCCTGGCACGTACCGGCGCTGTGCCAGGTGGCCACCGCCAAGGCCGATATGGCGTTGTTGAAGGGTTTACCCAAGACCCGTACTGCGGCGACCTGGGTTCCCTGGAGCGACGACAGGCTGGCCTATGCCAGCGGCTATGGCGCCGGGGTGAGTTCGCCGGGGTGGTATCGCCATCTGTGGCAGTGTGCTGAAGGCACGAGCGAGCGTTGGGTGACACGGGCTGCACGCCTGCTGCGCGAGGCCGGGCTCGATGCCTCTTCGGCCAGTGTGATAGAGACGGTACGGCTGAGTGAGGCGCTGGCCGCCCTGCGCGACCTGCCTTTGCCGGGCTTGGCCGAACAACAGGAGGCCATGCTGACGGTACTGTGTCATGGCGACCCCCTGCCCATGGCGTTGATACGGCAGCAGCTGGAAGTGGGCGACCATCTGGGCAGCGTACCGGAGGGCTGCATCGATGCGCCGCTGCTGCGCGACCTGGAAGCCGAACAGAAGCGTTTGCGGCTGAAGCCTAGCACCGAAAACAAGCGGCTGGAGCTGGATCTGCGCGAGGAAAGCGGCCGGCACCGCAGTTGCCTGCTGCACCGATTGAACGTGCTGGATGTGGGCTGGGGCAAGCCACTGGCAGACAGCAACCGCACGGGTACCTTCCGGGAATCCTGGGACTTGCGCTGGTCGCCCGACATGGTGGTGGCATTGATTGCGGCCAGCCGCTATGGCAACACGCTGGCGCTGGCCGCCAGCCGTCAGTTGTCTGAGCGGGCAGGACAGAGCCGGCACCTGCCCGAGCTGACCGGTATGCTGGACGTGGCAATGCTGGCCAAGCTGCCCGTGGCGGCATCGGTACTGCTTGCAGCGGTGCAGAACCAGGCGGCTGTGGCTGCTGACCTGGGGCACCTGATGGATGCCTTGCCACCCCTGGTGCGGGTGGCGCGCTATGGCGATGTGCGGGGGACCGAAGCCGCCAGTGTGCTGCCCATCATTACCACGCTGGTGGAACGGGTAACGGTAGGCCTGGGCGCCGCAGCGACCCAGCTGGATGAGGCGGCGGCCGAGGTGCTGGTGGAGCGTATGGGGATGATGCAGGCCGCCATCGACACACTGGACGACCCCCTGCTGCGCGATGACTGGCTGGATTGCCTGCAGGTACTGGCCGGGCAGGATAGTGCGGCACCTGCCGTGCAGGGCTATGCCTTGCGGCTGGCGTTTGATCGGCAGCGCATTGATGCGGCGCAACTGGCCCAGCAGGCCAGGCTGGCGCTGGCGCCCAGCATGCCGCCGGCGCAGTCTACCGGGTGGCTGGCGGGGGTGTTGCGCGGCAGCGGGCTGTTGTTGCTGCAGCATGATGCGCTATGGCAGGCCATGGACAGTTGGCTGACGGGTCTGGGCGACGAGGTATTCATTGAACGGCTGCCCTTGCTCAGGCGGGCATTCTCGGGCTTCACCCTGGCTGAACGCCGGCAAATGGGTGACAAGCTGAAGCATCTGGGCGGGCCGCAGGCCAGGGTTGCGGCCAGCGCCGAGCTGGATGGAGAGCGGGCGGCCATGGTGTTGCCCGTGCTGGCTGCCGTGCTGGGCACTGCCAAGGAGACGACACAATGACACAGAATAGCTTGCTGGCCACCGACCGCATGCAGCGCTGGCGCCTGGTGCTGGGCGATGCGGCACAGGATAGCTGTGCTGCGGCGCTCTCGCCTGAGCTGCTGCGTGCCGATGCCGCGCTGGAGGCGCTGTACGATGCACCGCGTGCGGGTGGCCTGGGAGCATCCTGCCCGAATGTGGCACGCTGGTTGGGTGATATCCGTGATTTCTTCCCCACCGCCGTAGTGCAGGTGATGCAGCAGGACGCCCTGACCCGGCTGAACCTGCAGAAGATGCTGCTGGAGCCAGAGCTGCTGGAAGCCGTGGAGCCCGATGTGCACCTGGTGGCCAGCCTGGTTTCGCTGTCGCGGGTACTGCCGGCCAGGACGCGGGATACCGCTCGCCAGGTTGTTCGCCGGGTGGTGGACGAACTGGAAAAGCGCTTGAAGGAGCCCATGCGGCAGGCCATCGCCGGCAGCCTTAACAAGGCAGAGCGCAACACTAGGCCACGGCTCAGCGAAATCGACTGGCATCGCACCATACAGGCCAACCTCAGCCGCTATCTGCCAGCGCAGTGCACGGTGGTAGCCGAGAAGTTGATAGGCTACGGCCGCAAGCGCAGTGCGTTGCGAGATGTGGTGCTGTGCGTGGATCAGAGTGGTTCCATGGCGGCATCGCTGGTCTATGCCGGTATTTTTGCTGCGGTGATGGCCTCGCTCAAGTCTGTGCGTACCCGCATGGTGGTGTTCGACACCCAGGTGGTGGATCTGACCGATACGGCAGAAGACCCGGTGGAACTGCTGTTTGGCGTGCAACTGGGTGGCGGTACCGATATCAATCTGGCGCTGGGCTACTGCCAGCAGGTGATAGACCGGCCGGAGAAAACCATACTGGTACTGATAACCGATCTGTACGAGGGCGGCAACCAGGCGCAGATGCTGCAGCGTGCCGCTGCGCTCAAGGCGGCTGGCGTGAATGTTATCTGCCTGCTGGCCCTGAGCGATGACGGTGCACCAGGTTACGACCACCAGAATGCCGCGCGCTTTGCTGCGCTGGATATCCCCAGTTTTGCCTGCACGCCGGATCAGTTTCCGGCCTTGATGGCTGCGGCCATACAAAAGCAGGATGTCGGCCTTTGGGCGGCAAAACAGGGTTTTGTCACCAATCGGGCTGCGACAGATACAGTCGCTTGATTAAACTGGTTACAGGGCTTGCCTTTGCAACCGTCGGGGCCTGGTGCCTGTTATGAAAGAGAACCATGAAGCAACATGAATTATTGTGGGTGGCGAACAGCCCCGAATGGGACGACGTCCGCAGCGTGGCAGACAAGGTCAGCTACAAGGGCGACACCATGGTGGTCAACTACTCTGGTGAGACGGAGGAGGGTGGCCGCTATGCCGGATCGTTCGAGATTGCCCTGCGCGAGGGCGTGCAATCGGTGGGGGGCGAATACACGGTGTTTTCGCCCAAGGGTAGTGGCGAGAAGTTTACCCAGGTGGTGATCTTCACCCTGACCGGCCAGATCAAATCGCGCAAGGATGGTAGCCATTATTTCACCGGTGTCTGGGAGGAGAGCGGCGTGGCGCAGGATTTCCGCCTCAGCCCGGTAGCCATGAAGGCCGGTGTGCAGATAACGCGGGAGGCGGACTCGGAAGGCGATGACGAGGACGGGGGATCCATCCTGGACGGCTTTGATATCGCTACCTTGCCGTCGGCCTTGCAAGGTCACCTGACGGCATTGCGAAGATTCGAGACTACGCTGGGGCACTATCGGCCGCTGGTACTGGGGGTGGCCTGCCTGGCTGAGTTTGATGGCTGGTTCCACCAGCTGGAACCGATTGTGCAGGCTGCCGGACAAGTGCTGGAGCGCCATAGGGCGGGCGAACTGGAGCCGGATGAGGCGGTTGCGGTATTGCGCGACGAGACCTCGCTGGTGCTGGAGCAATGCCTGGATGCCGGCGCCAACCTGGTATTGGCGCCGGATGACGATGCGCTGGGCAGCCTGGCCACCGATCTGCTGGCCTTGACCGAAAACCTGCGCATGGCCACCTTGCGCGAGGGGTATGGCCTGTGCGCCGTGCTATTGGGTGTGGCAAGTTGAACCCTGCGCCACCTAGGCCGTCTATTGAGGCCTGCCATGCAGGCGGAGGCGACCCAGGGCAGTGCCCTGGCCGTAGGTGAGCTGGCCTTGTTTATGGAAACACACCATGTCGATTGATACCTGTCTGATCCAAGCTCGGGGCCTGGCCCTGGCGGCCTTGTTGCTGGTAGGGGTGGCGCCCGTGCAGGCGGGCGAACCTGCATCCGTATCGGTGCCGCCCACCGTACAGGCAGAGGAGCTGCCCTATCAGGTACTGGACATGGACTGGCAAGATGACGCGCGCCAGCGTGCCGTGCCGGTGCGGCTCTATCTGCCCCGGCAGGCCAGTGCCGAGCAACCGGTGCCGCTGGTGTTGTTCTCGCACGGCATGGGGGGCTCGCGCCGGGGGTATAGCTACCTGGGGCGTTACTGGGCAAGCCAGGGCTATGCCAGCCTGCATGTACAGCATGTGGGCAGCGACAGGGAAATCTGGTTTGGCAACACCTTTACCCTGTTGTCCCGCCTGCATGAGGCGGCCAATGAAAGCGAAGCCTTGGCCAGGGTGGCCGATGTGCGCTTTGCGCTAGATAGTGTGTTGGCCGATGGCGAATTGGGCCCGTTGATCAACCCGCAGCATATCGTGGCGGCCGGCCATTCCTACGGCGCCAATACCTCGCTGCTGCTGGCGGGTGCCAAGGTGGAGCGTGGTGGCAAGAAGCTGAATCTGCGTGAGCCACGCATCAAGGCGGCCATACTGCTGTCGGCCCCGCCATTTCATGGCGAGAAGGACGCCGCCGGTATCGTGGGCGGCATAGAGATACCGACCTTGCACATCACCAATACCGAAGATGTGATACGCATTCCGGGTTATTACTCCGATGCCGAAGACAGGGTCGCCCTGTTCGATGCCACGGGTGGTGGCCAGAAGCTGCTGGCGGTATTTGAAGGGGGCTCCCACAACATCTTTACCGATCGGAAGGAGGCCGGTGGCATCTTCCTCAACCCCAGGATCAAGGAAGCCACACAGGCGCTATCGCTGGCTTTTCTGCGGCGCTTGATCAACGGCGATGCCAGCCAGTTGCAAAGCTGGCCCGAGCGTTTTGCGCCCTTGCTGGCGCGATTTGTGCCGGATAAATCCTGATCGCTATGTGTGATCAATGGGCACGGCGCTGCCAGTTTCTTGTGCCCCGCGCCCGCTAGTCTTCCAGCTTGAAAGAAAACGGCACCAGCACCTGTACGGTCTGCCCGCCGGTATTGCACTGCAGCCTGCGCACAGCGCTGCGGGCCAGTTTGGCGACCGATTGGTTGCTGGATGACTGTACGACGACCTCACCGATCTGGCCGTTGCCGTGGGCGGTCACCTTCAGCATGACCTCTGCCTGCTGTATGCCTTCCGCATCGGCGATGACGGCGAACTTGTCTCCCAGCCCTTCCTTGACCGCTGTAAAGTTGCTGCAGGCCACCTGAGCACTGACCGTGGCTTCGCGCGCTACGGGAGGCGGCGGTGCTGGTGGGGTGACGACAGGCGGGGTGGGGCGGATAGGCGCCACCTGCTCAGGCGGGGGTGTGGTGGTGAAAGCGGTGATGCTCGCCGGTGGGTCCACTGGGGCAGGCAGGCGCACCTCTGGCGGTGGAATAAAGGCGCTTGGCGGTGGTGGCGCCTGGATGTCAGGCAGGGGTACCGGTTCGACCTCGGGCGGCGGCGTCTTGGGTGCCTCGATGATCTCAGCCTCGACAGGGGGCTGGATGAACCTGACGACATCCCTTGCCAGACCATGCATCAGGCCATACAGCAGTACGACATGCAGCAACACGGCCAACCCAAAGTTCAGGAGTCGTTTGCCTGGCCGCCGCTGTAACGCTGCATAGTCCATGACCTTCCCCGGTCTTTACGCCGTCCTGTGATTGGAACACGTATTGACGCGGGAAATTCATCCTACACCGATGGTACGGCGGTTTTGTGCGACGTACGGTCAGGCGTGAGCCGGTATCCAGCGCAGCAGCATCTCGAACAGTTCCTGCGGCTCTATGGGCTTGGTCAGGTGGTCGTTCACCCCGGCCGCCAAACAGGCGCTGCGGTCATCATGCGTGGCGTTGGCGGTCAGCGCCACGATGGGCAGCCGATCCATGCCGGGCAGGCGGCGTACCAGGCGGGTGGCGGTGTAGCCATCCATGACGGGCATCTGCATGTCCATCAGCACCAGGTCGTACTCGGCCTTGCCCAGCTGCTCGATGGCTGCCTCACCATGTTCGACCACGGTAACGATCACGCCGGTGCGTTCCAGCAGGTGGACGGTGATTTCCTGATTGATCTCGTTGTCTTCCACCAGCAGCACCCGGCGCCCCCTGATGGGGGAGAAATCGAGGGCAATGGGCATGCCTGGCTTTGCGGCCTTGGGAGCTGCTACGCCCAAAACGGCGGTAAACCAGAATGTACTGCCCTGGCCGGGTTGGCTGCGCACGCCGACTTCGCCGCCCATCAGCGTGGCCAGTTCCTTGGCAATGGCCAGCCCCAGGCCCGTGCCGCCATACTTGCGGGTGGTGGTGGCGTCAGCCTGCTGGAACGACTGGAACAGCAAGGCCTGCTGCTCTGGTGTCATGCCTATGCCGCTATCCTGCACCTCGAAGTAGACAGTGGCTTGATCCTGTGCGCGTTCTTGCAGGCGGGCGTGCACGGTAACGGTGCCATGGTCGGTGAACTTGACTGCATTGTTGGCGAAGTTGATCAGCACCTGGCCCAGCCGCAAGGCATCCCCCTGCATCTGCTTGGGCAGGGCGGGGTCGATCTCGAACTGCAAGTCCAGTCCTTTGCGGGTACAGGCTTCGCCAACCAGGTTGCGGACATTGTCGAGTACGGCCTGCAGTTCGAAGTCGGTGCGCTCCAGGGTCAGCTTACCGGCTTCCACCTTGGAAAAATCCAGTATGTCGTTGATGATGCCCAGCAGGTGGTGGGCAGAACGCTGGATCTTCTCCACATAGTCACGCTGCTTGGGGTTGAGATCGCTGATCAAGGCCAGGTGGGACATGCCGATGATGGCGTTCATGGGCGTGCGTATCTCGTGGCTCATATTGGCCAGGAACAGCGATTTCATCTCCGACGCCTGTTCGGCCTGTGCCCTGGCGCGCTCCAGTTCCTGTTCATGGGCCAGCAGGTTGGCATTGGCATCGGCCAGCTCACGCGTGCGTTCCTTTACCCTGGCTTCCAGCACGGCCTCGTTATGCTCCAGCTCGGCCAGCAGGCGGGCCTTGTCGGCAGCCCGCTCGGCCACTGCATTGGCCATGGCGTTGAATGCCTCTGCCAGATGGGCAAACTCATCCTGCCCCGTTACCTTGACCCTGGCCTGGTAGTCGCCCTGGGCGACCTGATCGACCGCGCTGGCCAGGCGCACCACTGGGCGCGACAGGACACGCGCCAGCCAGAAGCACGCCAGCATGCCAACCACGAAGATGGTCAGGCCTATGGCCAGCGATTGCCACATGGCCTTGTTCAGCTCTGCCTGCACATAGGAGATATCGACATCGGCGCCAACCACCAGGCGCGTACCGTCCGCCCGCTCTATGGGCTGGAAGACCGAGCGGAAGTAACCGAAGCGATCCTTGTATTCGGCGATATTGCTGCGCCCGGTGCGCAAGGTATCGAGTATGGCGGGGTGCGGGGTGATCTCGTATAGCTGGAAGTAGCGGCCATAGTTGTTGGCGCGTATCTCGGCTTCGTTGGCGGCATCGGCCACATACACCAGCTGGCCCTTGTGCTCGGTGAATACATAGAGGTAGCGCAGGCCGGTCTTCTGGCAGTAGTCGTGCAGCAGGCGCACCAGATCCAGGTAACTGCGGGGGTCTATGGCCTCTGGGTGGGTGGCGCGGCGCAGGTAGTCCTGGCCTATCATCTTGGGTGCGGCGCTGACGCCGGCAACCAGCCGGGCATCAATCGCGGCGCGGATGTTGGAGACTTGCAGATCCCAGATGTAGAAGGTGTAGGCGGCCGTGGTCACCAGATTGATGACCATGAACAACCACAGTATCTTGGTTCTGGCTGTGCGGGGCTTGAGCCAGTGGAACAGTCGTTTCAAAGCGGCTTACCTCGGATCGCTGCCAAATCGACAGGGGGCTGCTTGGCCATGGCTAGGCAAGGAGCAAGCCCGTGTGTAGACGGGCACTCAAGGAAACCTCGCCAACTGCTGTGTCGTTGCGGGTGGAGAATATTTCCTCACATATTATGTATATGCTTCGTCAATACTGGCCATTTGCACGTTGCGTTGCATGAGCGGGGTTTTTGGTCACACCCGCTAGGGTGAAACGCGCGAGGATTATGCCCGAAACCTGCGCTTGATATCGGTTCGGGATATTTCATATACGACAAGTACAACAACAGTGTGCCACTCCTTGCTACGATGCGCGGCGATACGCACCCTGGATGTGCTTGCGGGCCGCCCGGATAGCTTGGCAGACCAGATGGTGCGAACGATTTTCGCAATAGAGATTCAAGATAAAACAAGGAGTTGTACGCTATGGCCGGTTCCAGCCTGCTTGCCCTGATAGATGATGTCGCCACCATACTGGACGATGTGGCGATATTGACCAAAGTCGCTGCCAAGAAAACCTCGGGGGTGCTGGGTGACGACCTTGCCCTGAACGCACAGCAGGTGGCTGGGGTGGCCGCGGACCGCGAACTACCGGTGGTCTGGGCGGTTGCCAAGGGCTCCACGCTCAACAAGGTGATACTGGTGCCGGCCGCCTTGGCCATCAGCGCCTTCGTGCCGTGGCTGGTTACCCCCTTGCTGATGATAGGCGGCGCCTTTCTTTGCTTTGAAGGCTTTGAGAAGGTGGCGCACAAGTTCCTGCACAGCAAGGAAGAGGACGAGGCTCACCATGCCGAACTGATCAAGGCCGTAGCCGACGAGAATGTCGATCTGGTGGCGCTGGAGCAGGAAAAGATCAAGGGCGCGGTGCGTACCGATTTCGTGCTGTCGGCAGAAATTATCGCCATCACACTGGGTACAGTTGCAGACAAACCCTTTGTTACACAAGCGGCGGTCTTGACAGGCATCGCCATCATCATGACTATAGGGGTATATGGCTTGGTAGCCGGCATCGTGAAACTGGACGATGGTGGCCTCTACCTGAGCCGCAAGGAAGGCACCGGTGGTTTCGCCAGCGCTCAGCGCAAGTTCGGCGAATGGATACTGATAGCCGCCCCGTATTTGATGAAGACGCTGGCCATCGTGGGTACAGCGGCCATGTTCCTGGTAGGTGGCGGTATTCTGACGCATGGCGTGCATGCCCTGCATGTGGCTATCCAGAATCTGGCATTAAGCGCCGGCCCCCTGGCATTTATATTGCCCACGCTGCTGGATGGCCTGGTAGGTGTTATTGCGGGTGCCGTGGTTTTGGCGGGTGTAACCCTGATCCAGCGTGTTTGGCCCAAGAAACAATCGTAGTGCGGCGCTCCAGGCTTGGGCCTGGGGCCGATTACCATCATCTTTATTCGTTTAATCGGACTTGATTGGTCATAGCAGGATGTCTAACCGTCCCAATAACCCTCGTAATTCCGCCCCCGTAGAGGATCTCCGCGCTGCGGCCGAGGCGCTGTTCGCGCCGCTGGAAGGTACACGCAGCAGCAACCGTGAGCGAGAGGCGGAAACCACCGTCACCCAGGCCCGTGCTGCGGCCGAGGCCTTGTTTGACAGCGGCGATGGCTGGCGCTCATTGCAGCGCGAACGCGAGGCAGAAACCCATTCGAAGCTGGACCGATTGCGGGAGAAGCGTGAATTGATGGAGGCCGCAGAAAAAGTGGCAGCACGCTATGGCATGGACCTGGCCGATTTGCTGGCTGAGGCCAGCAAGCAGTCTGAAGACAGCTAACAGCGCCGCTGTTATTTGACCTGATAAAAACCCCGCCGTTTGTGGCGGGGTTTTTTTCTGATGGGCTCAAGCCGGAGTCGCCCCGCCGGTGCGGGTCATCCCCGCGTGCGCGGGCGGCATGGAGGGCAGGCTACCCAGGCAGTGGGTGTTGGGGTGTTTCCCGCACCTGCAAGAGAACCGACCGGTCAAGAGAGCAACGCCCTTGCCAACCTATGGGGCGCTATTGCGCTGATGCAGCGGGTTCTGGTACTTGGCAACGATGGCGAGTGTGATTGCGGGGAGTGCTGAGAGGGATGCTGCGGAGACTGGCGCTCTCGACAGGAATCGAACCTGTAACTGCCCCTTAGGAGGGGGCCGTTATATCCATTTAACTACAAGAGCGCGCGGGCGGCATTCTAGCGGAAAGTAAGGTCAGGTGCAGCTAGCATGTGCGAGGCGGGCTGGGGATGGCAGCACTGGGGGCTCCGCGGCACCGTGATGGCAGCCAGGAGCGGCTAAAAAATCCACTCGGATGTTGTTGTGCAAGCTTGCCGTACCCGCGCACTGCTTGCCTTGCGCGCTTTTTCACACGCCTAGCCAGCACTGCTAGGCTGGGGCTAGTGAGCGACGCTGAGCAAGCTCGGTGCCCTGCGGCTAAGCAGGGTAAACGGGTCGCAGAATGGTTATCTGCGAAGCAACGCCCTGTTTGCGGAGCGAATATAACAAGCAAAAGGCCCAGCATGTAGAACATGCTGGGCCTTGCTGTGCTTGGCGGAGAGGGTGGGATTCGAACCCACGGATACGTTGCCGCATCGCCTGATTTCGAGTCAGGTACATTCGACCACTCTGCCACCTCTCCGGCTCGAAGGCGCGCATTGTGTCTATTCGTTGGCGGCTTGTCAACCCATATGTTTTTTGCGTGGTCGTGGCACAATCGCGGGATGGACAAGGGGATGACATGCGCATGCTGCGCCAACTGTGGTGGATAGCACTGGGCTTGCTGGTGGGGTGTACGCCTGCGCCGGTCGAGACCGAGATCAAGCCTGTGGCGCCCTTGAGCGAGACGGGCGAGATGGTGGTGCTGATACGTAACGGGGCGACCAGCTTTTATGTGGATGCCGAGGGCAAGTATGCCGGGTTGGATTACGACCTTGTGACGGGGTTGGCGGGTGAGCTGGGGGTGAAGGTGAAGTTCGTGGTGTCGCCCCGGGTGGCCGAGATGCCCATGCGGGTGGCGGCGCACGAGGCGCACCTTGGGGTGGGGATGGCACGGCACCAGGCGGAGGGGGTGCAGTTTGGCCCAGCCTATTTTGGCCACCGGCCGGTGCTGGTGTACCGCACCGAGGAGCGCAAGCCCCGTGGCCTGGGCGATCTGGGCAAGGGTATTTTGATGGTGGCCAGTCTGTTTGCACCCACCATGCGCGAGCTGCAGCCCAAGTATCCGCAACTGGCCTGGAACGAGGCGCAGTATCAGGATACGGAGGAGTTGATCGAGAAGGTGGAGAACGGCCTGATCGATTACGCCATCGTGGATGGCAAGGGGGCGGAGGTGGCGCAGAACTTTCACCCTGGGGTGGGGGTGGCGTTCGAGGTGGGCGATGCCTTGCCGGTGGCTTGGGCTTGGCCTGCGGATGCGCCGAAACCCTTTGTGGATCGCCTGAAAGTGTATTTTGCCCGGATACAGAAGGATGGCACGCTGGCGCGCCTGATAGACCGCTATTACGGCCATGCGAACCGTTTGCAGCCGATTGATGCGACCACTTTTCTGAGCCGGCGTAATACCGTGCTGCCCAAGTTCCGCTCTCTGTTTATCGAGGCGGAAGCGCGCTATGGGCTGGATTGGCGGATGCTGGCGGCACTGAGCTACCAGGAATCGCACTGGGACCCGTTTGCGACCAGTGCCTATGGCGTACGGGGCATGATGATGCTGACCACGGATACGGCCGACCGGCTGGGGGTGGAAAACCGGCTGGATGCCAAGCAGAGCATCATGGGGGGGGCCAAATACATCAATATGCTGCGCGAGCGCTTGTCGCCACGGATAGCGGAACCCGACCGGGCCTGGCTGGCGCTGGCCAGCTACAACATCGGGGTGGCGCACCTAGAGGATGCCCGGGTGCTGGCGCAGCGCTTGGGCAAGAACCCGAACAGCTGGACAGACCTGAAAACGGTGATACCGCTGCTGCGCAACTATGAGTATTTCAGCACGCTGAAGTATGGCTTTGCCCGAGGCGGTGAAACCGTCATCTTCGTCGAGAACGTGCGCAGCTATTACGATATCTTGGTGCGCTTCGAGAAACCGGTACAAACGATGTTTCCGCCGTTTGACGACCAGGTGACGGTGGCCAACCCGGAAGGGGTGCGGCTGGGGATAGATGCGGCGGCGAAATAACCGGGCTGCGTTTTGTGGGGGCTTGGTGTGGCATGACAGGGGCTGGCCGTATGGCTGGCCCCTTGTGTTTTGACGGGACGATAGCTTGCTGGGTGGGGTTGCATGGTGCCCTTCCAAATACGCAATTTTGCGTATTCAGCCTATGGTTGCCGATCCTTATAGTGGTGGCTGCACGAATCATTCATCTTTAGGGCACTTCCAGACACCTCGCTTTTGTTGCAAGGCGGTGTTGCGTGCGCTTATCAGGAAATCGATTGTGCATTTTGATAAACCGGCGGCCTTGAAGGGGTATTAACCAAGGGTTTGCCTGGGTTTGTCTTTGCTCACAATAGGGAGAAGGAAATATGAGGAATTGGAAAATCAATGCCATGGCATTGGCCGCTGCTTGTCTGGCACCGCTTGCGGCGCAGGCTGGGGCGGTGGATGACTTTCAGAACAGCTTTGAGGGCAAGGCCTGGAAGCAGCAGCGTTTGCTGGATCTGGATACGCCGCTGTCAGAAAACAGCATGATAGGCACCCACAACAGTTTTAACTCCAGCGTAGACACCACGGCATATCGCTATCTGGATCCGCAGCAGTCTTATTCGGTTTACGATCAATTGCGCCTGGGCGCACGTTATATTGAGCTGGATGTGCACTGGACCACCAAGATGGTCAATACCACGACCTATCGTGATGAACTGTTGCTTTGCCATGGCGAATCGAACCATGCGGGCTGCAGTATGTTTGATAAATATCTGTCGGAAGATTTGCAGGATATTGAGAAGTGGCTCAAGAGCGATGAGGCAAAAGACCAGGTATTGATACTGTATATAGAGGGGTATTTGAATACGCACCAAGACGAATTGCGCGATATGGTGAAGCGCTACATCGGGGGGTATCTTTACCGGCCCAAGAGTTGCATGAATATTCCGGACGATCTGACAAAGGCGCAGGTGCTGGCGGCGGGCAAGCAGGTGATTGTTTACGACGACCAGCGCCGCGATTGTGATGACTATGGCTACGATACGTTTGCCTTCAAGGGCCTGGGTGGCATAGGCCGCAGGGCGGAGGACATGACCAAGGCGTCGCTGGCGGCGGGTAAGCGGGTGTACTACTCGGGTAGCGACATTGCCCGGTATCTGGCCGAGGGCATCAATACGGTGAATCTTGACTACCTCAGCCCAAGCGATGGCCGTTTACGGACTGCGGTATGGAGCTGGGCCGAAGGGGAGCCGAACAATGCCGGCAATAACGAGCATTGCGCCATCAGTGCCGCCAGTGGCCGGTGGAATGATTATGTGTGCACTGCATCGGCGCGCTATGCCTGCCGCGACGACAGCAAGAACTGGAAGATCACGCAGGCCGCAGGTGCCTGGCGCCATGGGCCGGAAACCTGTGCCCGTGAGTTCGGTGATGGCTTCAAGTTTGGCACGCCTGCCAATGCTACCGAGAACAAGGCCTTGAACGCGGCCAAGGGCGCGGCGGAGGTCTGGATAGGCTATAGCGATCTGGCCAAGGAAGGGCAGTGGAGCCGCGATCTGTACCTGTGGGATGAGCGCCAGCCGGACAATATGGGCGGCACCGAGCACTGTGCTGCCTCTTGGGGCAGCGGCAGGCTTAATGATGCCAGCTGCGCCGAGAACCAGGCCTTTGCCTGCAAGAACAGCGCGGGTGAGTGGTTTGTGACGCAGGCCACCGGGCCGTGGACGCAAGGCCAGGAGGCTTGCCAGGCGATGAATAGCAGCTATGTGTTTGCTTATCCCGGCAGCTTGCGCGACTACCAGCGCTTGCTGGCCGCCAAGGCTGCAGCCGGTAGGGGAACCGCATGGGTGGCTTACAACGATGCGCGGGAGGAGGGCAATTGGCGTAGCCGTGGTGGGCTATACGCCAGTGCGGTGGGCGGTGATGGCGGTGCCTCTTTCGATATGGAGGTGCATGTACCCAAGCAGCTTAACCAGATCTTCATCCGTACCGGCCGCCGGCTGGACCAGATCAGCGTGGTCTACAACAACGGCGATATGGTGAGCTACGGTGGCGATGGCGGAAGCAGCAAGACGCTGTGGCTGGATATCCGCGCTGGCGAGCGCTTGACCCAGGCTACGCTGTGCTCGGAGGGCAAGCATGTGGACTACGTCAAGTTCACCAGCAGCAAGGGTCGCAGCATAGAGGGCGGTGAGCGCAAAGGCAGCTGCCAGGAAGTACGGGTGGAAGACATTGCGGGCTTTTATGGCCGGTCTGGCAAGTTCGTGGACAGATTGGGCGTGATCTACAAGTAAACCTGCGCCGCGATCGGTGAGGTGGGCGGGAGGCCGTGTGCAGCGGCCTCCCGCCATTTTTTTGGGCGGCTCTGGCACGGTTGTCACCTGTGGCCTGCAGCATGCTGTTTTCAGCAGCTATGATGTGGGTGCTGTCTTTTATTGCAGCGTCACGCGTGGGCCCTTCCGGTAACCTCGTTCGTGAAGCATTTCTCCTTGCATGCTGCGTTGTAGTTGGTATTTCCGCTGTGCTTTGGCTGGTACAGAGGCTGCTGGAATGCGCCTCCGGGCGGTAGCGATACTGCCGCTGACTTCTGGCCACACGGGTGGAAACCGGTTGGAATTTCTCCATGCTTTGGCGTGTTCTCCTGATTGCTCTGCTGTGTCTTGATGCCATGAATGCGATGGCCGCCCCCTTGCGCCTGGTCTACCCGCCCGGGCAGACGCCGGGCGATAAGCGCTATGAATACTATTGGGAGCTGCTGGCCGCTGTGTTGGCGACCAATGCGGGCCAATATGGCCCTTATGTGATTACCAGTGCGGGCGAGAACATGAATGCCTCGCGGGCTGCCCGAGAGGTGGCGACGCCCGATGGTCTGGTCAACATCATTGTCCGTACCACCTCGCCCGAGCTGGAGGGCCAGCTCAGGCCCATACGCGTGCCGCTGGACAAGGGTTTGACCGGTTATCGTTTGTTCCTGATACGCAGCGACAGCCAGGCGCGGCTGACGGGGGTGCGCAGCCTGAATGATCTGGCGCGCTTTGGGATAGGGCAGGACCGCACTTGGGTGGATGTGCGGATACTGCGTGCAGCTGGCCTGCAGGTGGTGGAAGGCGAGGGTTATGCGGGCTTGTTTCGCATGCTCGATGTGGGCCGCTTTGATCTGTTCTCACGCGGGGTGAACGAGATTGCCGATGAGCTGGCGGTGCAGCGCAAAGTCTTGCCCAACCTGGCGATAGAGCGGGAGTTGATGCTGTATTACCCGCTACCGCGTTACTTCTTTGTGCCCCGTACGCCAGAGGGAGAGAAAGTGGCGAGGCGGATAGAACATGGCCTGGAGCGCCTGATACGGAGTGGCCAGTTTGAGCGCCGCTATCAGGACTACAAGCGCCTGGTGCTGCGTGACCTGCCTTTGCATGGGCGGCGGGTATTGCGCATACCCAACCCCACCTTGTCGCCGGAGACACCCTTGGGTGTGGCGGGGTGGTGGGATGATCTGGCGGTGGAGCTGCGGGAGCGGCCGTAAGCGCCTGAACAGGGTTTTGTTGCCTAGGGTGGGCACACCGCCTTGGCCAGCCTGGTCTGGATATCGTCTGCGCTGTGCGCCAACGCGGCGACAAAGCGGGGCAGCAGCGGGGTGGCTGGCCTGTGTTCTGGCAGGACCAGGCCCAGCCGGTAGGGAATGGAGATGCTGAAGCGGCGCAATTGCAGGCGTTCGCTGGCAAAGGCCAGGGCGGTGAGTGGGTTGATGATGGAGAGGCCTATGCCTTCGCTCACCATGGCGCAGATGGCGACGGCGCTGTGGGTTTCCACCCTTTGCTGGCGAGCAATGCCCTGGTCTGCAAAAACCTGGTCCAGCAATATGCGATAGGGATCCTGGGCCGACAGACTGATATAGGCCTGCCCAGCGAAGTCGGCTGGTGTCAGGACGGGCTTGTGTAGCAATGGATGGCCGGCAGGCAGGACGCAGACCTCATCAGCCTGCAGCAAGGGCTGGGCGTGTGTGCCCGGCGGGGTGTCGTGGTGCTCGGTCAGGCCCAGGTCGAAGCGCTGGCCGCTGAGCCAGGCTTCCAGCAAAGGCGACTCTTGCGGGGTGATGGAGAGCTGCACGCCAGGATGCGATGCCAGGAACCGGGCACAGGCGGCAGGTAGCAAGGCATGGGTGAGTGCCGGCAGGCTCAATATGCTGAAGTGACCTTGCTCGCCCCGGCCCAGTTGCCGGGCCGTGCTGATGACCTGATCCAGGCCCTGGTAGCTGCGCTGTATCTCGGCATACAGGGCCAGTGCCTGGGCGGTGGCTTGCAGGCGGCCTTTGCTGCGGCTGAACAGGGCATAGCCCAGGATGTCCTCCAGCCTGGCCAGCTCGCGGCTGAGCGTGGGCTGGGAGCTATGCATGAGCCGTGCCGCCTCGGTCACATTGCCGGTGCTCATGACGGTGCGGAATATCTCGATCAGCCGGTGGGAGATGGGCTCAGGCATATCCAGAATGAATGATTGCGGCAAAAATATGCATTGGACGGCATGCTAGCGCGCGCGCACCATGGCAGCAATCCCTTACCGGTAACCTGCCATGCCCACTTTGCCTACCCAGCGCCTTGCCACACTAGCCCAAAACTATGGCGCCCCGTTGTGGGTCTATGACGCGGCCCTGATACGCCAGCGCATCGCTGAACTGAAGTGCTTTGATGTGGTGCGGTTTGCCCAGAAGGCCTGCTCCAACACGCATATCCTGCGGCTGATGCGCGAGCAGGGGGTGCAGGTGGATGCGGTGTCGCGCGGCGAGATATTGCGGGCGCTGGCAGCGGGCTACAGCACCGATGGCGATACGCCGGGTGTGGTGTTTACCGCCGATCTGCTGGACCGCGCGACCCTGGCTACGGTGGTGGAGCATGGCGTGACCGTGAATGCCGGTTCCATCGACATGCTGCACCAACTGGGCGCCGCCTCGCCAGGGCACAAGGTCTGGCTGCGCATCAATCCTGGTTTTGGCCATGGTCACAGCAATAAGACCAATACCGGCGGCGAGCAGAGCAAGCACGGTATTTGGCATACCGAACTGCTGACGGCGCTGGCGGCGGTGCGCAGCAACGGCCTGCAACTGGTGGGCTTGCACATGCATATCGGCTCGGGCGTGGATTATGCCCACCTGAGCGAGGTGTGCGGGGCCATGGTGGGGTTGGTGCAGCAAACACAGGCCGCCGGGTACGATCTGCATGCCATCTCTACCGGCGGTGGCCTGTCCATTCCTTATCAGGATGGCGAGCCCAGGGTGGATACCGGGCATTACTTTGGCCTGTGGGATGCAGCCCGGCGCGAGGCCGAACGCATCATGGGTCATGCCTTGGTACTGGAAATCGAGCCCGGCCGTTACCTAGTGGCAGAGTCGGGTTGTCTGTTGACCGAGGTGCGCGCCACCAAGCAGGCGGGGGCCAACCATTTTGTGTTGGTGGATGCGGGCTTCAACGAACTGATGCGACCGGCCATGTATGGCAGCTATCACGGCATGAGCGTGATCGCGGCAGATGCGGCTGAGCGGCCCTTGGGCGAGTGCGTGGTAGCCGGGCCGCTATGCGAATCGGGCGATGTGTTTACCCAGGGCGATGGCGGGGTGGTACTGCCACGCTTGCTGCCGCGGGCCAAGGTGGGCGACCTGTTGGTCATACACGATACCGGTGCTTACGGCGCCAGCATGTCGTCCAACTACAACTCACGGCCCCTGATTGCCGAGGTGCTTGTGGACGGCGATACCGACCGCCTGATACGGCGGCGGCAGACAGTGGACGAATTACTGGCACTGGAAGCGGTGTAAACAGCGCGGGCGGGGGTAGGGGTGGGGATCAATCAGGGGAGAGCCGGCGTTTGGGATGCCGCGATGGTAAGCACCCGGGTTGCCCGGGTGCCTGAGCCATACCTGATACACCCACACATGCATGCAAGTAATAACAGGCTCTCAACCGCGATAGGCCGCCGCACTGCCCCAGATGGCTTCCATATTCACATAGGCCGATAACTGCTTGGGGTCGACCGTTTCCTTGATGGCAAACTGGTCTACCCCGGTATCGCGGGCGACGGCCAGCCCCAGCTTATGGCCGTCGGCGCTCAGTATGCTTTTTACCTGCGGCGTATTGACCTTGCCGCCGGCGCGGGTCACGACGCCGATCTCGCCGTTGGCCAGGCGCACCAGCATGCCAGGGGGGAAGATGCCCAGAGTTTTGATGAAGTGGGAGGCGATGGTCTGATCCAGTGACTTGCCGCGCTCCAGCAAAATGCCTTTGAGGGCGACGTTAGAGGCCACTGCAGGGCGATAGGAGCGGGGGGTGACCCGGGCGCAAAACAGGTCGGCCAGGGCCACGATACGGGCGCCTTCGCTGACTTGGTCCTCCCACAGGCCGCCGGGGTAGCCGCTGCCGTCGATGGATTCGTGATGCTGCTCCACCACGGCGAGCCAGATCGTGTCGCTGACGCCGCCCTCTCGCAGCATGTCGGCCCCCATCATCGGGTGGCGTTCCAGCCGGCCACGCTGTGCTGGGCTGAGCGGGGTGGTTTGTTCCTTGAGCTGATCCTGGAATTCGATCATGCCTATGTTCATGGTCAAGGCGCCGGCCACGATGGAGCGCGTGGCGGGGGCGGGTTTCTCCAGCGAGCGGCAGACCAGGGCAGTGACGATGGCGACATTGACCATATGGCGTATGGCGTACTTGCCCTCCTGCCGGAGCAGGATCATGGCGATGGCAACATCACCGTCGGCGTCGCAGGCGGCGACTATCTCGTCGGCCAGCTCGCCTACTTTGTCGCTTAGCCATTTGCCCTGAATGCTGCGATCCAGCTGTGCCACCATGGCGTCGAGCTTGCGGCGGGCTGCCATGAGCGTACCCACGGTGGAGGGCGGCTTGTTCGACTGCTGTACCTGGCGCATCTTGGCGGCGCGCCACTCCTCGCGGCTCTTGAGCAGCTCTTCGCGGTCGGCGAACAGGCCCATGGCGATCAGGCGGTTCAGCAGGCTTTCGTTGCTGATGATCTTGCCCTTGGGGATCAGCAACTTGCCTGATTCCTCATACATATTCCATAGCGTTCGGTCGCCAGCGACGAGGTCGTTGGAGGTTACCCGCTCGAATTCCATCGATGATCCCTGTTTTATTTGAGCTGCCTCAACCAATCATAGGCCGGGCGAGTGGCTGCCTGCCGGTAGAATATCGACCTATGCAGCAAGATAACCAGCCTGAATTCTGTTTTCACTGTGGCGAAACCGTGGCCGAGGCCGACCGGTTGCCGCCACGCTACCCCGTGACCTATGGGCAGTCCAAGCGCGCGACCTGCTGCACAGGTTGCCAGGCGGTGGCGCAGACCATATTGCAAAGCGGCCTGGCCAGCTATTACGAGCAGCGTGAGAAGCCAGCCGACAGGGCAGCGCCCCTACCCGAAGAACTGCTGGCGCAGCTACGGCTATACGATAGCCCTGAGCTGCAGGCCAGCTTTGTGAAGCTGGAACCGGGCGACAGGCGCGAGGCGGCGCTGATACTGGAGGGCATTACCTGTTCTGCTTGCATCTGGCTGAATGAGCGCCATCTGCTGAGCCTGCCGGGTGTGCTGGAAGCCAATGTCAACTACACCACCCATCGTGCCCGTGTCTGCTGGGATAACAGCCGGGTGCAGCTGTCGCAAATATTGCTGGCGGTGGCCGATATCGGTTACCGCGCCCATCCCTATGACCCTGGCCGGCAGGAGGCACTGCGGCAGAAGGAGCGCAAGGGGGCGATAGCCAGGCTGTGGATAGCCGGGCTGTCGATGATGCAGGTGATGATGTACGCCGTGCCGGTCTATCTGGCGGAGCCAGGTGAAATAGGTCCGACCTGGCTGAACCTGATGCAATGGGCCAGCCTGCTACTGACACTGCCGGTGGTGCTGTATGCCTGCCAGACGTTTCACCAGGGCGCCTGGCGCGATCTGAAGCGGGGCCGGCTGGGTATGGATGCGCCGGTGGTGCTGGGTGTCTGGGCGGCGTTTATCGCCAGTTGCTGGGCCACGGTCACGCGGCAGGGAGAGGTCTATTTCGATTCGGTGTCGATGTTTGTCTTCCTGCTGCTGGGCGGCCGCTTTCTGGAGGGCATGGCCCGGCGCAAGGCGGGGGAGGCGGCGGAGTCGTTGATCAAGCTATTGCCGGCCTTTGCCCATAGGTTGGCCGGCTGGCCCGCAGGGCGCGATGTGGAAGCAGTGCCGGTGGCCCGGTTGGCGGTAGGCGATGTATTGCTGGTGAAGCCCGGCGAGCGCTACCCGGCTGATGCACAGGTACTGGAGGGCGAGGGCGAGGCGGACGAAGCCTTGCTGACCGGCGAGGCCAGGGCAGTGCCCAAGCAACCGGGCGCAGCGGTCATAGGCGGTGCGGTGAATGGTGGTACGCCGCTGGTGGTGCGGGTGGCGCGCATAGGCCAGGAGACGCAGCTGGCAGGGATAGTCCGGCTGCTGGACCGCGCATTGGCCGAGAAGCCGCAGCTGGCCTTGCTGGCCGACCGGGTGGCGGGCTGGTTTGTGGCTGTGCTGCTGCTGGTGGCGGCGGCTGGTTGGTTCTGGTGGCATGTGCATGACCCCCTGCATGCGCTGCCCATCACGGTGGCCGTGCTGGTGATCTCTTGCCCATGTGCGCTTTCGCTGGCCACGCCGGCGGCATTGACGGCGGCCACCGGGCGTTTGGCGCAGGCAGGTTTGCTGGTTACGCGCGGGCATGCGCTGGAGACGTTGGCCAGCGCGACCGATGTGGTATTCGACAAGACTGGCACCCTGACCCATGGCCGGCCGACGCTGCAGGCGGTGAAACTGCTGGTGGCCGACACTGGCGCGGGCGATGAGACGGCTTTGCGCGCCTTGGCTGCGCTACTGGAGGCCGCTTCGGAACACCCCATTGCGCATGCCTTGCGTGAGGGCATCGATACCACCGGGTTGGTGGCCAGCGATTACACCAATTACCCTGGTGGTGGGGTGGAAGCCAGCATGGGCGGCCAACGCTATCGCCTGGGGCGTGCCGACTTTGTGGCGACCTTTTGCAGCGCGCCACTGCCTGAGGAGGCGCAGGGCTGGCGCGACAAAGATACGGTGGTCTGGCTGGCAAGTGCCACGCAGTGGCTGGCAGGCTTTGCCTTGGGCGATGCCATACGGCCGGAGGCTGCGGCCTTGCTGGCGCAGTGCGAGGGGCTGACCACCCACGTGCTCAGCGGCGACGCACTGGGGCCGACGCAAGCCGTGGCGCAGACACTGGGGATAGCGCAGTTGAAGGCGGCGGCACTGCCTGCCGACAAGCTGTCCTATGTGCAGGCCCTACAGGCGCAAGGCCGGCGGGTGATCATGGTGGGCGATGGGGTCAATGATGCGCCGGTGCTGGCCGCCGCCAATGTTTCGGTGGCGGTGGGCGGCGGCGCCGAGGCTGCGCAGGCGGCGGGCGACCTGGTGCTGGTGGGCAAGCTGACGGCGCTGGGCGAGGGCCTGCAGGTGGCCAGGCAGACCCGCCGCATCATCCGCCAGAACCTGGCCTGGGCGCTGGGCTACAACCTGGTGGCGCTGCCTTTTGCATTGGCAGGCATGGTAACGCCGTGGCTGGCTAGCCTGGGCATGGCGGGAAGTTCGCTGCTGGTGGTGTGCAATGCGCTGAGGCTGGCGGCCAAGGGCAAGGCGGGGAGACAATAGGGCATGGATAGCCTTTATCTTCTTATTCCGCTCTCGGTCTTGGTAGCGGCTGGCGGCGGCCTGTTGTTCTGGTGGGCCAGCCGTTCTGGCCAGTTCGATGACCTCGAAGGGCCTGGCCATCGCATCTTGCATGATGACGACAAGCCGCCCGCGACTGACAAGGATGGCGATGCCGTCGACTAGCTGGGCTGGCTTGGCTGCGCTGATGTCTGGCGCCAGGGTTGCCCTGGCGCAGACCGTCAGCACCTATCACTGACTTAAGCTTATGACGGGCGCTCAGTTCCGTCTTTGCTTGGCTGCCTGGGCGGCTTCTTCTTCGCGCACATGTTTGCGGACAAACCAGGCGATATAGCTACCCATGACGATGATGGCCGTAATCACCGCCACGCTCATGATGCCGACGTCGCTCGACAGTAGGTCTTTGATGGCATTGCTCATGGTGCAGCTCTCCAAGGGTCGTGAGTACACCCCTATTAGGCGCTGCCGCAGCCATTGACGCTTTGACCTAACTCAAGCTTGCACGGCTTTGTGCTGCTCTGCCTGCATGGCGTGCGCCAGTCGGCCGATGATGCGTATGCCTTCCTCGATCTGGTTGCTGAGCGGGTAGCCGGCGTTCAGCCGAAGGCAGTTGGCAAAACTGCTGCCTAGGCTGAACAGGGCGCCCGGGGCAAAGGTGTGGCCGGTGGCAAGCACGCGGCGCTGCAGCTCGGCGGCATCGAGATTATCGGGCAACTCCAGCCACAGCATGAAGCCGCCGTCCCCACAGGCCATGCGCGTACCAACCGGGAAGTGCTCGATAACCATCTTGCGATAGGCCTGCATCTGGCTGGCCAGCCGGCTGCGCAGGCGCCGCATATGGGGCTCGAACTGCCCACCGGAGAGCAGGGCTGCCATAGTGTGTTGGATAAGCGCAGGCACGGGCTCGCCATGTACTACCTGGCTGGCGGCCAGTGTTAGCCGGTGGCGGCCGGCGGCGATATAGCCTATGCCCAAGCCGGGGCTGACCAGGGTGGAGAGCTCACCGCAGTACAGTACGTTATCGTGGCGATCGTAGGCTTTGATGGGCCTGGGCCGTTGTTCGCCGTGGTTGAGGTCACCAAAGGTATCGACTTCGATCAGCGGTATCCCATGGCGCTGGGCCAACTCGACCAGCCTGGCCTTCTCGCTCTCTGGCATGCGGCTGCCGGTGGGGCTGGGAAAGTTGGCGTTGATGATGCAGGCTGCGGGCCTGTTGTGCTGCAGGGCGTGGGCCAGTGCGTCGACAGACAGGCCGTCGCAGGGGTGGGCCGGTATCTCGAGCGCGTGCAGTCCCAGGCCTTCCAGCATCTCCAGCACCCGTAGCGGGCCTGGCGTCTGTATGGCAACGAGGTCGCCAGGCCTGGACAGCAGGCGCAGGCAGAGGTCGGTGGCCTCGGTATCGCCATGGGTGACAATGATCTCGTCGGGTTGAAAGTTGCAGCCGAGTATCAGCGAGCGCCGGGCCAACTGCTCGCGCAGGCTGGGTTCGCCGCCATAGCTGGCACGGTTGAGAAGTTGCGGATCGCGCTGTAATTGCTGCACCAGCAGTTTCTTGACCTGTGCCAGGGGGAACAGCTCATCTGCAATGGCCGACATGCCCAGCCAGGGGTGGGCGACCTCTTCGGTAAATTCGATCACCAGCTTGCGGTGCCCTTCGAGCTGTATGGCAGTAGCCAGCGTGGGCTCGGCGCATTGGCTGGGTGGGGCAAAGCGGCGGCTGTGCTGGCGCACGAAAAACCCTAGGCGCGGGCGGGCTTCTATCAGACCGGCGTCTTCCAGCAGATGCAGGGCATGGGTGACAGTGGCGGGGCTGACTGTGTGCAGGGTGCATAGCTGCCGTACCGAGGGCACGCGGCTGCCCGGCTGCAGCACACCGGCGTGGATGCGGTTGGCCAGGTCGTCAGCCAGGTTCTGGTAGCGTGTGGTCATCGAGGTCTACATCGTTGTGCCTGTCCGCATCATAGATTCTATGCGCGGCTGGGTATCGGTACAGCCAGTGGGAAGCTGGGTAGGCACAGGCCTGGATATATGTATTCTGTATCTATTCAGAATAGAATCTCTGCATCTTACCGGCACAGAGCTGCCTTCCTAGACTGGCGCCTTGGATCATGCCAAGGAGCGCAGCATGCAGCAAAGTGGAATGAGCGATAAATGGGACGGTTTGAGGGACGGTGATGCATTGCCGGCTGAGAGGAATGAGACTCGGCCACTTGATGCGGATGAGCGCACGCCGGCTGTAATGGGAGAGCAGCTCGCCTGTCGTCGGGCCGAGTTGGGCTTGGGCATGCTGTAACCCGACTGTGCGGCCCTTGTCGCGCTATCAGACAATGCAGGAGTCCACCGTGATGGCTGGTGGCTCGCCGGCCTGGGTGAACCGGCGGTAGAGCAAGTAGGCGCCGTAGTAATAGGTTTCACGCACCAGGAAACCCGCCTGGCTGGATAGACCGGTGTAGCGTGTGCTGGGTGTCGGTGAGGGGGAGGCCGGCAACCCCAGGTCTTGTGCCATGCTGATGGCGCGGCGCATATGCAGCGGATCGCTGACCAGCAGTACTCGGTTGAGCTTGCGCTGTGCTACCCATGGCTTGACGCCTTGCAGGTTCTCCAGCGTGACGGTGGAGTGCTGCTCGCAGACCATGGCGTGCAGGGGCACGCCTTGTGCCAGCGCATACCGGCTGCCAACAATGGATTCGGGCGGCTCGTCCCGGCTGCCACGGCCGCCAGTGAAGACGATCAGGCGGACCTGGCCAGTCCGGTAGAGGTGGATGGCATGGTTGAGCCTTTCGCGAAACACCGGCGAGGGCTGCATACCCCAGGTGGCGGCGCCCAGCACGATGGCGGCGTCGGCAGGGTGTGTATCGCTGACACGCGCATAGCTCGCGATCATCACGCCGAGCGTGATGGGCCAAGCCAGCAGGAGTAGCAGGATGAGCAAGGCGGTGCGGCGTAATCGGGATCGCTGGCGATAGGGGCGCATGGCTAGGAGGGGTGGGTGGCTGGCTGAGACAGGTAGCCGACCAGTTGTCGCCACTGTGCCAGCTTGAGGTCATAGGCCATGGTGTGGGCCGGACTGCTGGAGGGCAGGGCCAGGCAGGGTAGCGATATGCCTTGCTGGACCAGCTGTTTTTGCCCCAGCCTGGCAGCAGTACCGCCATTGAAGGCAATCTGGGCCAGGGTTGGCAGGCTGGTCAGCAGATGGGCCAGGTCGTTCTGGGCGTGCTTGCGTATGGCGGCATCCAGACTGCCAGTGCGCTCGGCCTCGGCTATCACATCCCATAGGCCCACACCGTGCTGCAGCAAGGTCGCCAGGCGCTGATCATACGGCATGGCGGCCAGTGGCTCATCCAGCACGGCGCCCATCAGGCGCCAGAATTGATTCTGCGGATGGGCATAGTAGCGGCTGGCCTTGAGTGAGGCCTCGCCAGGCAGGCTGCCCAGTATCAGCAGGCGGGTGTGGTTATCGACTATTGGCGGCAGGCAGCGTTTGCGTTCGCTCATGGCGTGCTCTGGAATAATTCCAACTGGCGCAGCAGGGCTTTTTCTTCTTCAAAGCGTACCCCGACGCCCAATAGCCGTACCGGTCTACGTTGCCGTGCCCAACCCTCTGCAAGCAGTGCCTGCCACACCTCATCGGCGGGGTGGGTGGATATGCATTCGACAGTGGTGTGACTGAAGTCGTCAAAGCGTATCTTGACGAAGGCCTTGTAGGGCAAGGGAGCATCCTTGGCCCGGGCCAGTCGCTCGCGGAAATCGGCAATCAGGGCCTGTAGTTCGGTGCGGCAGGCGTCAAGGTCGCGTAAGTCCTGGACGTAGGTGGTTTCGACCGATAGGGATTTGCGAGGCTGGTCGTTGCTGACGGGGCGCTCATCATGGCCGCGGCAGAGTTCATACAGGCGTTGGCCAAAACGCCCGAAATGGCGGGTGAGTTTTTCCAGTGGCCAGTCGCGCAGATCGGCACAGCTTTGGGCGCCCAGTTCATTGAGTTTGGCCGCCGTGACCTTGCCGACACCGAACAGCTTGCCGACCGGCAGTGCGGCGACGAAGGCGTCGGCCTCGTGCGGGCGGACGACGAACTGGCCGTCCGGCTTGTTCCAGTCGCTGGCGACCTTGGCAATGAACTTGTTGGCAGCAATGCCGGCGGAGGCGGTGATGCCGACCTCGGCACGGATGCGATCACGGATGGCAAGCGCCATGCGGGTGGCGCTGTTCTGGAAATGCGGGGCGTGGGTGACATCAAGATAGGCTTCATCCAGCGATAGCGGCTCGATCAGCTCGGTGAAATCGCGGTAGATGGCATGGATCTGGCGTGAGGCTGCGCGGTAGGCATCGAATCGGGGTGGCAACAGGATCAAGCCTGGGCAGCGCTTGATTGCCTGGCTGGTCGCCATGGCGGAGCGCACGCCAAAGCGGCGCGCTTCGTAATTGCAGGTGGCGATCACCCCACGCGTCTCGGCCCTGCCGCCAACGGCGACGGGCTTGCCCCGTAGGCTGGGGTCGTCGCGCGTTTCCACCGATGCGTAGAAGCAGTCGCAATCGATATGGATGATTTTACGCTGGGTGCCTGTCATGGCCGACGTGCCTGTTGCCTGGACGAATTGGAGAACGTTCGTATTCTCGCTGAGCCTGCGCTGCCGGCCAAGGGCCATGGCGCAGGCTGAGGCGCTCATTGATGACTTGAAGTCATCACCGGCCCTCAAAATCCATACTTATGCTGCAGGGCCTCGATGGTGGCGTGTTCGGTCTTGATAAAACGATCGAACTCGGCAATCAGCTTAGGGTGGCGGATGCTGGAGAGATAGTACTGGCTGTCCTGAATGGGCATATGCTTGGGATCGGGTACCAGGGCCTGCTGGATGCCCATGTGCAGCAGATGATAGCGCCCTACCTGCAGGGCCATGTTGGCGCCATCGACGCGGCCCAGCAGGGTCATGCGCAGCAGGTTGGCCGGGCCTGGTGCCTCTTCCACCTTGATCTGGCCGGCTTCGACTTCGGCCAGGTACTTCCAGGGCGTAAAGCCGCGCACCATGCCCAACGTGCGCATGGGTAGCCCCAGGCGGGCAGGTTGGACCAGGATCACGTCCTGGAAGGTCAGGGTGGGTGCCGAGTAGTGGACCTGCCTGCCCTGCTTCTGTGCCTTGCCCCAGCGCGGATGATCGGGGTACACCAGATCGACCCGATCACGCACATGGTAGGGCGTGATGCGTTTGATCGGCAGTGGCAGGTAGGTGAACTGGTGGCCGCTGTGTCGGGCAAACAGGTCCAGTAGCTCGCGGGCGTAGCCACGGTACTGTCCGTCTGCCGTACTGTAGATGGGGAAGTAGTCGACATCCTCGACGGCGATGGTATAGCTGGCGGCGGTGACCTGGCAGGCCATCAGGTAGGTAGCGCCAGCTATCCAGGCACGCATGGCATCAGGCCTGTGTGCGTGCCTTGACCATCTTGACCAGGCGCTCGAACAGGCCGATGTCCTGTTCGTTCTTGAGCAAGGCACCGGAGAGAGGTGGCAGCCCATTGCCTGCGCGGAGTGACGTGGGTGGCACCTGATCCGCCAATAGCAGCTTGAGCCAGTCTATCAGCTCTGAGGTCGACGGCTTCTTCTTGAGGCCGGGCATGTCGCGCAAGGCGTAGAACAGTTCCATGGCTTCGCTCAGCAGTTCCTGATGCAGCTGCGGGAAATGCACATCCACGATCTGCCGCATGGTGTCCTTGTCAGGGAAGCGGATGTAGTGGAAGAAACAGCGGCGCAGGAAGGCGTCTGGTAGTTCCTTCTCATTGTTGCTGGTGATGATGATGATGGGGCGATGCTGGGCGGTGATGGTCTGGCGGGTTTCATAGACATCGAAGGCCATGCGATCCAGCTCGCGCAGCAGGTCGTTGGGGAATTCGATGTCGGCTTTGTCGATCTCGTCTATCAGCAGCACGGCCTGCTGTCCGCTCTCGAAGGCTTCCCACAGTTTGCCGCGCACGATGTAGTGGGCAATATCGTTGACCCGTGGGTCGCCCAGTTGGCCGTCGCGCAGGCGCGATACCGCATCGTATTCGTACAGGCCTTGCTGGGCCTTGGTGGTGGACTTGATATGCCAGCTGATCAGCGGGGCGTTCAGGCTGCGGGCGATTTCTTCGGCCAGCAGGGTCTTGCCGGTACCCGGCTCTCCCTTGATCAACAGGGGGCGTTGCAGGGTAATGGCGGCATTGACAGCCAGCATCAGGTCTGGCGTGGCGATATAGCTGTCGGTACCGGTAAAGCGTGGGGCAGAACTCATGCGTGCATCCTGTGTTGGCACCTGCCATGGGGCAGGTTCTGTAAGATGCCGCGATTTTACGGGCAGAGCTGGCCTGGCTGCCAACTCTGCCTGCATGGAGCGCTTATAAAGCGCTGCTTACTTGGCGTAAGCGGCTTCGATATCGTCCAGCGACAAGTGCCAGCGATCCAGCATATGGGCATAGATGGCCAGTTCCGGTTCAGAGATCGAGCGGTCTGCCTTGGCCATATCCAGTGCCAGGGTGGCGACCAGCAGCTGCTTCTTGGGTTCGGTCACGGTATCGAGCAGGTCATCCACCCGTTGCCGGTCGACCAACTGGATACGGCCTTCGTCGTCAGCCTCATCGCTAAGGTCGTTGCAGTAGGCATGCAGCACTTCGATAAAGCGGGTGCGGCTGATATCGAGTGCTTCGTAGATATGCAGGGTTTCCAGGCTATCAATCTCGCGCGGGTCGAGATTGCCGTCACTCATCATCAGCATCACCAGCAGGCGAGCCATGGATTCGGGGCTGTTGGCGGGGTATTTCTTCATCATCGCATGTGCTCCTGCTCGTTCTCGGTTTTGTAACAGCGATCAAACAGCCGGGACGGGATGCCCCAGGGCGTTCAGGAATTCGGCCGGTACGGCGGCCAGCTTCTTGTTCTGGTAATCGAAAAATACCACGCCTGTCTTGGCATGGAGTACTTCACGGCCATCGGATTGCTGGCGGAAGCGGTAGTAGAGGTCACAGCCATACTTGCTGAACTCGTCGGCAGTGACTTCGGCGACCAGGGTTTCGCCCCAGAATGCCTGGTTCTTGTAGACCAGTACGGCATCGGTTTGAATCAATCCGTAACCGGCGATGTCCAACTCGCTGAAGCCCAGCGATCGCAGAAACCGCAGCCTTGCCTCATGGGCCAGGGTGAGCGCTGAATCGTTGCCCAGATGACCACCGTAGTTGATGTGGCCTATGCCTATCTCGATCAGGGTGGAGTAGGGGAAATGCTCGGGCAGATCCAGTTTTACGCGGGCCATCTATCGATCATCTGCTAGGTTCTTGTGCCGAGTGTAAGCCTCGCTGCGGTCTATCGGCAACCGCAGGGCTATAGTGAGTGAGTGGATGTATCTGTGCTGCATCTGAGGGGAGGGGTGACATCATGTATCAACGCATACTGGTACCGGTGGACGACAGTGAGACATCAAGACAGGCCTTGGTGGAGACCACCCGCTTTTGCTGCGAGCAGCATGGCAAGACCCGCTTGGTGCATGTGATCGATCTGGCGCAGTTCACGTGGGGAGGGGCTGAGTTCGTGGATGTGGGTGAATTGCAGACCAACCTGCGGGAAAACGGCCGTAAGGTGCTGGAGAGCGCACATGCCCTGCTGCAGGGAAATGGCGTGGAAACCGAGACGGCGATGATAGAAATCTGGGGGGGGTCGATTGCTACTGCCCTGATCGGCGACGCGAGGAGCTGGCAGGCTGATATCATCATCATGGGTTCGCATGGCTGGACCGGTCTCGATCATCTGCTGATGGGCAGTGTCGCAGAAGGGGTGATCAGGCATGCGCCCGTGCCGATTCTTCTTTTTCCCATCAAGCGCCAGAAATAAGTGTCTGAATCTACCCTCAAACCACTCGTGCCCTTGGCGGTGACTGATCATCGCCGTGACATATTGGGCTTCAAGTACATCTACCCAGTGGTTTCCCGTCGTGCGGGTGGCGTCTCGGTGGGCATCAACCTGAATCCCAATAATGCCTGTAACTGGCGCTGCGTATATTGCCAGGTACCTGAGTTGGTACGCGGCAATGCACCGGTGTTGGATCTGGCGCAACTGGCCGATGAGCTGGATGCGATGCTGGAGGAGATCGTGCATGGCGATTTCATGCAGCGTAGCGTGCCGGAAGAGGCGCGCCGGCTGAATGACCTGGCCCTCTCTGGCAATGGTGAGCCGACCTCCAGCAAGCAGTTCGGTGAGGTGGTGGATCTGCTCGGCGATGCCATGCGGCGTTTTGGTTTGCTGGGGCAGATCAAGTTGGTGCTGATTACCAATGGCAGCCAAATGTACAAGCCTGCGGTGCAAGCGGCACTTGCCCGTCTGGCGGCATTGGGGGGGGAGGTGTGGTTCAAGTTTGACCGGGCACCGGTGGCGGGATATAGCGAGGTCAACCAGATTGCCTTGAGCGAGGCACAGGTCGTGCGTCACTTGAAGGCCGCCACGGCGCATTGTCCGACCTGGTTGCAGACATGCATGTTTGCCACGGATGGGTTGCCACCCTCAGAGGAGGAGCAGCGGGCTTGGCTGGACCTGGTGCAAGCAGCATGTGCGGAAGGCGCAAAACTTGAGGGGGTGCTGCTGTATGGATTGGCAAGGCCCTCTACCCAGCCGGAAGCCCCCCGCTTGAGCCGCCTGCCAGAGGCCTGGATGCAGGCTTTCGCTGACCGCATTGCGGCTTTGGGGCTGGCGGTGAAACTTAGCCTCTAGCTTGGGGCTGAAAAAGCAAAACGCGCACCGGAAGGTGCGCGTTCTACTTTTCGGATGGTAGGTCCGGCTTACTGGCCTTCGAGCTCACCTTCTGGGCGTGCTTTGACGGCTTTTTGCAGGCTTTTGTACAGATCAGGGTGGTTCTCCTTGAGATACTCGATAATTTCGAAGTCCTCACGGCGTACCCGGGTCAAATCTACTTGCTCCACATGTACCAGACGCAACAGCTCCTTGACGGGCTTGGGCATGTTGCGGCCGCTCTCATAGCGGGAGCCACCGCTTTGTGTCACGCCGATCTTGGTCCAGAACTCTTGCTGGTTCAGGCCCAATTTGCGACGCACATCGCGGGGGTTGAACATCTTGTCGAATAATTTCATGGCGGTCGTCCGCAATCCTGTTATATCGGTCTGTCATGCCGGCCACATTGGCCGATATGTCGAATGCCGGTGCTGGCTGTAAATGCCAGTCTGACGCCAAACTAGCTGCTTGGTTCATGCCCCCCTGCAGTCGGCATACATCCTTAGTCTAGCGCAATGCAATTTTACTGCGACTCTGCGCTATGCGCGAGGCATGTTGCAATGCGACGCTGCTTATGCCAGCCATTTTGACATCAAAACCACCTGTTTGTCCTTTACAAACAACAGCATTTGTAAAATTTATCAGCGTCATGCGAATTTTGTATTGGACGATAAATTTTTCGAACGGTAGTCTTAAAGCAAAATTTAGGCAGCAAATTGCCCAGCCCGGATTTTTGTTACTAATCACACGGCCTGTCTAGGCAAGTTGCCTGAGGCGAGGATGATCCTTTCCTGCTGCTGCTGGGCGTGCAGTACTGAGCCTGTGAGGGCAAAATTTTCCGCGACGGTATGATATATCTAATATTCTCTTAGTGACTGACTTTGTTAGGGTTATCCCCTAGTTTTTGTGGGGTGAAACTACCGGCGTGTTTGTTAGACTCGACGGTTTTGATGGATCAGCAACGGGCCTGCCGGGCCAGAAGCGACAAGGTATGAGCACACTGGTTGACAAGATAGTTCAGGAAATCCGCGATGATATCTTCCGGGGTGGCCTGGCTCCGGGCGAGCCCTTGAAGCAGGTGGAGCTGGCCAATCGCTATGGTGTCAGCCCCATTCCCCTGCGAGAGGCCTTGCAGCGCTTGCAGGTGGAAGGCTTGGTCGAGTATTTCGCTTACCGTGGTGCCATTGTGGCGCGGATGCGCAAGGGCGAAGCCGCGGACATCGCGGATATCCGCAACGCGCTGGAGGCGCTGGCTTTCCAGATTGCCATGCCGACGATGGACGAGGCGCTGATTTCCAGCCTGGAAGCGATTACCAATGAACTGGAATCGCCACGTGGTTTGGATGCCAGTTTCTTCATGGAGCGCCTGCATCACTACTATGCGGTGTTGCTGTCCAAGTCCAATAGACCGCTGCTGCTGGACATGATACAGACCAACCTCAAGCGCGCTACCCGCTATTATGCGGAGGTCGTGCGCATTACTGATGGCCAACGCCCAGCAGATGCGCCATCGCGCCATACCTATATCGCTGCGCTGAGGGCTGGGGATGTGGGCTTGCTGGAGCAGCACATGCAGCGCCTGCATGCGGCATATGTCAGTTTTATCGAGGCGAACTTCGAAGACTGAATGGTTGCTCCACAAATCAACAAAGCCGGCATAGCCGGCTTTGTTGATTTGTGGACTTGGCGATCAATGCTCGTTCTCGGCATTGAGCCAGTGATCAAGCTGATCTAGTGTGTAGTAGAGTTTGTCGATGGAGGTGTCGGGTTCTGGCTTATCGTCGAACTTGCGCCAGTAGCGAGCATGCGCCTTGCGCGATAGCCAGCGATCCTCTTCCAGAGCCTCCCTGTTCAGGCTGACGCCATGGCGGGCCAGGATGGGTTCCAGCTCGTCGGCACGGCGGCGCAAATCCTCGCGGGTGTGCTGGTAGGCGTGCTCGCACATATTCTCCCGATCGGAGTAGCTGAATACGTTGGAGAAGAAGATTTCTTCATCGCCGTGGCTGGGCTCGAACAGTACGACGTCCGCACCTTCGTAAGTATTGGCGTAACGCTGCATGCCAACGCGCATGCGCGAATGGATGATGGATCGGAAGGTTTGCGATAATACGACGGGCAAACCGCCACGCATCAGGCGATCACGGGTATTGGGGTGCCCATGCGGTGCCAGGCGGGCATCGAACGGCACGATGGGATTGATGCAGATGACCAGCTGGGCGGCTTCATCAAGACTGATGGATGTGTGCAAGGTCTTCTTCAGTGCGCCATCCACATAATGATCGCCATCGATCTCTACTGGCGGAAACAGGCCGGGCAGGGCTGCTGAGGCTTGTACGGCCTTGGAGATGGGTACGTGGTCGTGGCCACGCCCGCCGAATTTGACTGAGCGGCCCGTATCGAGGTCGGTGGCGACGATATAGAGCTTGGTCTTGAGTGCGCGAAAATCGTTGGTGCGGCCACCGCTGGTAAAGACGCGATTGAGGAAGTGGTCAATTTCGCTATTGTCGAACAGGCCGGTAGGTATGGCGTGAGACAGTTGCATGAATGCGCCGGTCAGGCCAACTTCTCGCGGATGGGTGATGAAATCCCAGAACGAATCCAGCAACAGCTCGGGTATGGCCATCGCCCGGCGGAAGTACTCGCGGTAGGCGGGCCGCAGGAACTGATCCGGCTCGAATGGAATATCGCGCGAGTCATTAGTGATGAAGATGCGGTACATCTCGCTTGGAGAGATGCCGTTGGCCAGCGCTGCCGAGATAAACCCCCCCGCGCTGACGCCGACATAGACATCCAGGTCGGTGAAGTCCATGCCTACCAGGGCCTCATCCAGCGCGCATAGGGCGCCTACCTCGTAGATGGCGCCTAAGGGGCCGCCTGCGGCCAGGTTGAGGCCGATCTGCGGCTTGATGGGTTTACGCGTGGCGCGTGGCATGGTGCTACTCCGGGGAGGCGGGGCGTGGATTGTAGAGCAATTGCTTGGTTAACCACTATGGGTAGATACCAACGCTTATTGCGCTATGCCAGGTTCTGGTGGAATGCCCCTGCGGTGAGCACAAATCCATTCCAGCAGAATCCAGCAAAACGGGGCGGGCGTTCAACGCACCGCCCCGTCTAGGCTGTATTGACCTGATTAGGCCTTGGCAGCGGCGGCCTTGGCTTCCGGCTTGGCTTCTTCAGCCTTGGCGGCGGGCTTGGCGGCTTGCTTCTTCAGCAGCTCATTGACGCTCTTGTTCAGTTCGTCGATGCGCTTGTTCAGGTCGGCCAGATCCTTGTTGCTGGGCACGCCCAGTGCGTTCAGGGCGCGGGCAACGCGGTCTTGGAACACTTGTTCCAGCTTGTCCCAGGTTTCGGTAGCTTTGCTGGTTACGGCCACAACTTTCTCCTCAGCCGACTTGCGGCTCTTTTCTTCAACTTGCTTGCCGGCTTCGACCAGGCCGTCGAATGCCTTGACGCCTTCACCTTGGGCCTTGGCGAAAGCGCCCAGGCCGGCCAGCCAAATCTGGTTGGCGGATTCAAGGATGACGTGGGCGTATTGTTTCTCTTCGGTAGCTTTCTTCAGCGACTTTGCCATGATGGACTCCTAGTTCTAAAAGTGGAAAACAAAAAACTTGAAATGGTGGGCGCGTTGCGCCGAACTTGCGTTACTCCCAAGCACCGCTCTGGCTGGCGGCTCTTATAATCGACCACCAGAATGCTTGCTTGGCGACCTGTGTTGGAATGAATTATCGCGAGGTAGTTGCGCTAAGTGCCAGTTTTTTATCGGTTTTTTCTTTTGTCGTCTGGTGTCGAAACCACACTGTCGTATCATCGCAACGTCGTAGTTCCGCCCCTTTGGGGTGCAATCGCTTGCTGCAACGGGCTTTCTGCAGATGCGTTTGCGCCACGCTGTAGGATTTTTGCCAATCACTTTTTTGCCACAGCATGCCCGCCATACCTGATGAAGAGATAGTCCAAAGTGGCCTGAGCCGTCCTCGTTACCTGCTGGCACGCTGGCAGGCAGATCGGCTGGCGGTGACCTATGCCGACCTAAGGGAAAGCGAGCGCTATGCCCAGGCGACGGCTTTTTTTCTGAGTGACCTCTACGGTCCTAAGGATTTCTCCAAGCGCGACCAGGATGGCGAGCGCATCGTTGGCAAGATGCGGGCCTTGCTGCCAGCCCGGGCGATGGCGGCGATTCAGAGTGCGCTGCACCTCAATCGACTGAGTCATGAGTTGGATGCGGCTATGGCGGTGCAGCTATTCGACGAGATGGGCTTGTTGGCCATTGATGCCTCCAGCTATGCCGAGGCTTACCGTCGCTGCGGCCTGGAGGCAAGGCGCGAGCAGATTGACCTAGTGGACAACCTGGGGCATGAGCTGGATGCGGTGGTGCAGAAGCCATTGGTACAACTGGCGCTGAAGTTGGCGCATGGGCCGGCGCATATCGCCGGTTTGGGTGAGCTGCAGGATTTCCTGGAGCGTGGCGTGGCGGCATTCCTGCATATGAAGGGTGCAGATGAGTTCCTGGCGACCATCCGTGAGCGCGAAACGCGAATACTGGAGCGGATTGCCGCGCGCGAGCAGGATCCATTCCGTTGAACGCGTGCTGTTGCGAATGATTGCAGGACTTGAGATTTGCCATTTACGCTTTGCTCATGCTATTTGCGCGTTCACTAAACTTATATAAGCAAATTTCGACCACCACACGCTCGAACGCCCCGCTTGCGGGGCGTTTTGCCTGGTTTTTTGGGTTTTCTCGGTTTTTTTGCAGGGCGTGATGTTCCGCCGCACGCGAGTTGGCGCGGGTTTTGGTTGGGAAGCGATAAAAAGAGGGTGTTGCGGAGATATTACAGATCAGCGACTTAGGCGTGTTGGTGCGGAAAGTAGCGGAATTTTGCGGAGGAGGTGTTGACGGGT